>CAVXLC010000001.1:0-1106662 GCA_963762545.1 uncultured Gemmatimonadales bacterium
GCCCTCGCGGGCCGCTACCGGATCGAGCGCGAGCTCGGTGCCGGCGGCATGGCCACCGTGTACCTCGCCGACGACCTCAGGCACGACCGCAGAGTCGCGGTCAAGGTGCTCAAGCCGGAGCTCGCCGCCGTGCTCGGCGCCGAGCGGTTCGTTATCGAGATCAAGACCACGGCGAGCCTCCAGCACCCCCACATCCTGCCGCTGTTCGACAGCGGCACCGTGGACGGGTTCCTCTTCTACGTCATGCCCTACATCCAGGGCGAGACCATCCGCGACAAGCTCAACCGGGAAACCCAGTTCGGGGTCGAGGAGGCGGTGCGGATCGCGCGGGAGGTGGCCGACGCCCTCGACTACGCCCACCGGCACGGGGTGATCCACCGCGACATCAAGCCCGAGAATCTGCTGCTGCACGACGGGCGCGCCATGGTGATGGACTTTGGCATCGCGCTCGCGGTGAGCGCGGCGGCGGGCGGGCGCATGACAGAGACTGGGCTCTCGCTCGGCACCCCGCATTACATGAGCCCCGAGCAGGCCACCGCCGAGAAGGACCTGACCCCGCGCGCCGATGTGTACTCGCTCGCGGCGGTGTTGTACGAGATGCTGACCGGCCACCCGCCGCACGTCGGCCCCTCGACGCAGCAGATCATCATGAAGATCATCACCGAGCCGGTGCAACCGGCCACCTCGCTCCGGCGATCGGTGCCGCCCAACGTGTCGGACGCGCTGGCGCGGGCGCTGGAGAAACTCCCCGCCGACCGGTTCGAGAGCGCCAAGGCGTTCGGCGACGCCCTCGCGGCGCAGGGGTTCAGCTACGCCACCGCCGCCGCTCCCGGCGCGGGCACCACCCGTGTGGCGGCTGCCCCGCGCGGCGGGCGCCGAGCGACCTGGCTCGCGCTGGCCCTGGCCGCCGGGCTCACGATTGTGGCGGCTGCCGGATGGCTACGGCCCAAGCCGCCGGAGCCGCCGATCCGGAGATTCGACCTGGCGCTCGGCACGATCACGCCGGCAGCGTCCTCTGACGTGGTGATCTCACCCGATGGAACCATGCTCGCCGTTGCCGGCCGCGTCGGCAACGAGCAGGCGATCTACCTGCGCCACCTCGACGGTGACCCGGAGTTCCGCAAGCTGGCCGGTACCGAGTCGGGTTACCACCCGGCCTTCTCGCCCGACAACCAGTGGATCGTCTTCCGGAAAAATAGCGACCGCTCGCTGGTGAAGATCTCGGTGGCCGGCGGCGGCGCCGTGACGCTGGTGCCGGGAGGCAAGCTGGATCCCTACTTCCCCCACTGGGGCACCAACGACCTGATTGTCTTCGGAACCGCCACCGGCAACTTCCGCATCGCCGCCACGGGCGGAGACCCGGTGCCGCTTCCCAAGGCTGGCGGCTTTTTGCCCTTCCTGCTGCCCGACGGCAGCGGGGTTCTGCACAACGCGCGGGGTGCGGGCGGAGTCGCGCTGTACGATTTCAAGGGGGACACTTCCGTCATCCTGATTCCTGGTGGGCGTACGGCGATATATGTGCCCACCGGACATATCCTCTATGGCGGGCAGGATGGCGGAGTCTTCGCCGTGTCGTTCGATCTCGCACGGCGCCGAGTGGAGGGTGCGCCGGTGCGGGTGCTGGAGCGGGTGGGAGGGACGGCTATCTCGCGGGGATTCTCCGTGTCGGCCAACGGCGTGCTGGTCCAGTACGATGCGGCGGGCAGCCAGACCCTGGTGGGGGCGACTCGTCTGCTGATCGTGGATCCCGGCAAGGGCACCGACACCGTGCGGATTCCTCCCGGCCGGCGGACGTCCCCCCGGTTTTCCCGCGATGGCCGGTCGCTCGCCATGGAGGTCACGGCCGACGGGCGCAACGGCGCGACCGACATCTACACCCTCGATCTGGTGACCGGTATCTACACCCAGCTCACGTACGACGGAGACAACGACCAGCCGGTCTGGTCGCCCGACGGCAAGCGCATCCTCTTCGACAAGCGGGTGGGCGATCCATCGGGTGAGGACCTCTTCATCAAGCCGGCCGACAACAGCGGCCCGGAACGGCGGCTGACGACCATGATTTCCCCGGAAATCGGGGCCCAGCAGTGGGTCGACGACCAGACGCTGCTCTTCGACGCGATCGTTCCGGGGCGGGCCGAGGATGTGTTGACGGTCTCGGCGGACTCCGGGAAGGGACCGGTTCCCTATCTCCAGTCGCCCTTCGCCGAGAAGCAACCGAGGCTCTCGCCCGACCGCAAGCTGGTCGCCTTCACTTCGAATGAGACCGGCGGCGACCAGGTCTGGATGCGGGACTTCCCGGTGCCGCAGGGGAAGTGGAACCTCTCCCGCGGCCTGGGACAGGCAGCGCGCTGGTCCCCGGACGGCCGGTTCGTGTACTTCTGGCGCGGCGGCAACCCGCTCGACAGCCTGTTCCGGGTCCGGATCGACCGGACGCCGACGGTTGTGGTGCACGCGCCGGAGCTGGTGGTCGCGATGGATGCAGCCGGCCCGGCAAACTGGGACCTCCACCCCGATGGACGGCGGTTCGTCGTCGCGGTGCCCGACGTCGCGTCGGCAGCGACCGCGGGCGCGGCGCCGCCATCGCGTTATCTGATCCTGCAGAACTGGTTCGGGGAGCTGCGCCGGCTCACCGGCGCGACGCCGCGCTGATTCAGCGTGACGGCGTCTGACGCCCGCACCCCATCCTCCCAGGCATAGTCCCCCGCCGACCGCTGCTGGCTCTGATACCAGCGGAAGGTCTCCCGCAGCCCTCCTCCATCGGCATGAACTCGAGCCCCACCTCGCTGCGCGCCCGGTCGGTCTTCACCGTGATCCACCGCGAATCAATGTCCTGATTCTCTCAGGCCCTACTCCAATGTCCGGACAATCCGAGCGTTACGAAGGAGGCTGCAAACGCTGCGCTAATCTCGGACTCCAGCTCCTGCTCGCAGAACGGCCTGCGCTTCCGTGGGGCGCCTAACTAGCGCTTGCTACTGGCAGGGCCTGCCGTGAGTACCTTTGGGTTGGTAACTACGGCGGGGGCGGCAGATCCCCGCAGCAGAAGCGCGATCCGTTAGGCGGCCATCCTCGTGTACGAACGTGCTCCAATGCGCGTATTCTCCGGACGGCTCTCTGCTGCCGGTGCAGTTGCTTTGGCACTCGCGTGCACTCGTTCATACTCCGAGAACCAAGTTGTGCCGATGCGCAAAGTCACGCGGAGCCCGGCGCGTGGGCCGATCTCACCGTTGAGACCAGCCCCTTCGCTTCGCTCAGGGTGACAACCTTCCCTCAGGGTGACAACCTTCCCTCGGGGTGACAGGCTCGAGGCGTCGGATTCGCGGATAGCCCGCATCGGCTGCATATTGTAGGACCCAATGACCGCCATCGAACGTCTGAACACGGCCCTCGCGGTCCGCTACCGGATCGAGCGGGAGCTGGGCCAGGGCGGCATGGCCACCGTCTATCTGGCCCAGGACCTCCGGCACGACCGGAAGGTGGCGCTCAAGGTGCTCCGGCCGGAACTGAGTGCGATCATCGGGGCGGAGCGGTTCCTCAAGGAAATCAAGACCACCGCCAACCTCCAGCATCCGCACATCCTGGGCCTCTTCGACTCGGGCGAGGCGGACGGCCTGGTGTTCTACGTCATGCCGTTCGTGGAGGGAGAGAGTCTCCGGGACCGACTCACCCGGGAGCAGCAGCTCCCGATCGACGACGCGGTGCGGATCGCCCGGGAGGTGGCGGACGCGCTGGAGTATGCCCACCAGCGTGGAGTGATCCACCGCGACATCAAGCCGGAGAACATCCTGCTCCACGGCGGACACGCGCAAGTGGCCGACTTCGGCATCGCGCTCGCCGCCGCGACGACCGGCGCTACACGCATGACCGAGACGGGCATGTCGCTCGGCACGCCGCACTACATGTCCCCCGAGCAGGCGATGGGCGAGCGCACGCTCGACGCGCGCGCCGATGTCTACGCCCTCGGTTGCGTGCTGTACGAGATGCTCGTGGGCGAGCCACCGTTCACGGGACCGACGGCGCAGGCGATCGTGGCGCGCGTGCTCACCGGCGCGGTGGAGGCGCCGAGCGTGCGGCGCAGCACCGTGCCGGCAAACGTGAACGCCGCGGTCCTCACGGCATTGCAGAAGCTGCCGGCGGATCGCTTCGCGAGCGCGGCCGCGATGTCGGACGCCTTGCAGGATCGCGCGTATGCGATCGCGGAGACGCATGGCGCCGGGCATGCTCACGCCACAGGCAGTTGGAACCGTATCGCCATCGTCGCGACGGCAATCGCGGCGGTCGCCGTACTCGCCGCCGCATGGGCCCTCGGGACGCGGCCTGGTGAAGATGCGAGACGCGTTCTGCGGGTGGCCATGGCGCTGCCGGACTCCCTCTCGCTCATCACCTTCCGCGCCGGCAATCTCGCCTTGTCCCCGGATGGATCACAGATGGTATTCGTCGCCACCAAACCGAGCACCCGCGCATCGGATGTGAACAGCGACGGACTCTGGCTTCGCGCGACGGACCAGCTGCTGGCCACGGCGATCCCCTCGACGAGGTACGCCAGCTATCCTCGGTTCGCCCCTGATGGCCGCCACGTCGGATACGTGGATATCATCTCGGGTTCCCTCCGGGTGGTGGATCTCGAGGGAGGGACCCCGCGGACGGTCGCAGACACCGGCGTTGACCGATCTCCCATCGCGTTCACCCCCGACGGCGACATCGTGGCACGGAGCCGCCTCGCGCTCGCCCGGTTTCCCGCGGCCGGGGGCCCGCCCAAGGTGATCTCGACGATTGACCTGGCAGCCGGGGAGACCATCCACCTCGACCCCGACGTGCTCCCGAACGGCCGCGGTGTCCTCTTCACGGTTGCCCACCAGCCGTCCGCCAACATGGCCGCGTACGCCATCGCCGTGCTCGACCTCAGGAGCGGACGGCACCACGTGCTCGCCCCTGGCGTGGCCGCCCGCTACGTCGCCGGTCACCTGCTGATCGTGCACGCGAACGGCACGCTCACGGCAGCGCCATTCGACCAGGGCAAGCAGCGATTGAGCGGCGCCGAGATCCCGGTGGCCACCGACGTCCGCGTGGACGCCCTCGGCGCGGGCACCTTCGCCGCCACCAGCGACGGCACGCTCATCGCCTACGTGGCGGGAAGCGCAGAAGCGTCCAACGCGACCCTCGTGTGGGTGGCGCGGGACGGCACGGTCACCCAGGTGGACTCGCTCTGGCGCGCCAATTTCGACGCGGTGTCGCTCTCTCCGGACGGACGACAGATCGCCGCGAGCCTCGGAGTGAACGGGTCCGATGAGGTCTGGATCAAGCAGGTTGACGGAGGCAAGACCAAGCTCACCTTCGGTGGCGTGCGCCAGTACCGGCCGCGCTGGCTCCCGGATGGCAAGAGCGTCTCCTTCCTCTCCGAGGACAAGATGCCGTACGGCCTCGTCACCAAACGCGCCGACGGCATCGGGGAAACTGCCCCCTTGGCCGCGCTCGACAGGAATCTTGCCGATGGCTTCGTGTCACCCGATGGCAAATGGGTGATCATGCGGACGAGTTCCGCGACTCCCGGCACGGGCGACATTCTTGCGAAGCGCATCGGCGACACCGTTACCGTGCCACTCGTGACGGCGAAGGATGTGACGGAGCGAGCTCCGGCGCTCTCCCCCGATGGCAAGTGGCTTGCCTATGCGTCGAACGAGACCGGGCACGCCGAGGTGTACGTGCGGCCGTTCCCGAATGTGAACGACGGCAAGTGGCTGGTGTCGCTCGCGGGTGGCAACGATCCGGTCTGGTCGCACAGTGGACGCGAGCTGTTCTACATCACCAGCGCCAACGAGCTCACGGCGGCCACCATCGCTGTCCAACCCGGTTTCTCGGTGCGTGAACGGGCGAAGCTCTTCACGCTCCCCGCCGACATCCGCGGCTCGGCGTCGGCGTCACGTTTCAGTGTTGCGCCGGGAGATCAGCGCTTCCTGATGATCCAGAGCCTCGCCGACGTGTCGGCGCGGGCGGGACACGACCAACTGGTCCTCGTGACGAACGTGCTCAAGGAGTTGAAGGGCAGGACGGGGCGGAAGCGATGAGCACGCCGACCGAGCGGCTCTCCGCCGCGCTCAGTGACCGCTACCGCATCGAGCGGGAGCTCGGCCAGGGCGGCATGGCGAAGACTATCACTCCCACGAGCCATGGTCCTGCCGCCTAACACGCGCTTGCTGCTGGCGGGGCCGCGCGTAGCGGCCCCGCAGCAGAAGCGCGCTCCGTTAGACGGCTGAAGTGGATGAGGGGTCCTGGATCAGCTGCGCGAGTGAACTGAGGAAGGCAGGCAAGAGTGAAGGCAACGCTTGAGAAGGCGTACGGCTACAAAGGCGATTCCCGGAACCTCCCGGTACGCGACCTCACTGTGGCCCTCCCGTTTTACGAATCCGTGCTCGGCTTCAGCGTGGTCTCGCAGAGCGATACCCCGCATAGATCGGCCGTGCTGGCCCGCGACCGCGTCCAGGTCGGTCTCGCGGAAAACGGAGGAGATCCCAGCCAGGACGGCTGTGCTTTCCATGTCATTGCCCTCGAACTGTTGTTCGCAGAATTCCAGGCCAATGGGCTTCAGCAGCAGCGGCCCGACTTCAAGGTGGAGCAGCGGGGAGATGGCGCCTGGAAGGTCTTCTACGTCGCTGCACCTGATGGCCTTTGCTACTGGTTCGGTGAGCGCCAGGCACCATGAGCAAGGCCGGTGCACGGTGTGCTGTGCTCTTGCGCCAAAGGGCACGACTACGGGGTGTGCCCTGCAGACAGCGCCGCCTAACCAGCGCTTGCTGCTGCCGGTCCGCGGTGGCCGGCCGCGGGAATGCGAAATGACACCACCATGATTCAAGTTGGGCATGTTCGCGAACTCGTGCGGTATCCTGTCAAGTCCATGGCGGGGAACGCGACAGAGTCGGCCTTCCTTGGGTGGTATGGTCTCGAGGGTGACCGGCGATTCGCCTTTCGGCGACTGAGAGACGACAGCGGCATGCCGTGGCTAACTGCCAGCCGCCTCCCGCACCTCGTTCTCTATCAGCCTGTTGGAATCGACGAGAACGCTGGGGAGCCACTTCCGACGCACGTACGCACACCGGCCGGAGCGTGCGTTGAGCTACGAAGTCCGGAGCTGAAGGCCGAACTCGCCGGTCGTTACGGGAGTGGTGTCGACCTCATGACACTCAATCATGGGATCTTCGACGAGGCGGCAATCTCAGTAATCAGCCTGGCGACAATTGCAGGCATCGGCCGCCAGGCCGGACTCGAGCTCGATCGGCGACGGTTCCGAGCCAACATCGTAGTTGAGACGCAGGCCAGTGAACCTTTTCTCGAGGATGAGTGGGTCGGGGGGACGTTGATGTTCGGTGACAGCGATCCACGGCCAGCCGTACGGGTTACCATGCGCGATCTGCGCTGCATGATGATCAACCTCGATCCTGAGAGCGGAGAACAAGATGCACGGGTAATGAAGACAGTCGTGCGTCTCAACCAGAACAATGCAGGCGTGTACGCTGCGGTGGTACGACGCGGCACGATCCGTGTTGGCGATCAGGTGACCCTTGTAACGGACAGCTCTGGCATGGCGACTCCGACCGCCTAACCAGCGCTTGCTGCTGGCGGCGCGGTCGAGTTCAGGCGGTCGATGTTAGAATCCAACAGCGCGCCGCAGCAAAAGCGCGCTCCGTTAGGTGGCGCTGCAAGTCACATCACACCCCCTGCGGCGCACTCTGGGACTTGATGGATACTTGACCCTCCGGAGCGAGGTTGTTCGCACACTTCACTCGGAGGCCTCTATGTCTCGCCGGTTCTCGACCATCCTATTGCTACTGCTTCTCGCGCCGAGTCTGGCGTCGTCGCAGACTCGGGACGCGCTTGTGAAAGGCCGGCAGCTGCGCGTCGTTTCTCGATGTGAGATGGCGCGCGATTCGATCGTCCGGTGCCCAACGCCTGGCACGCCATGGCCCTATGAATGGACCTACTCGGGGCAACTGGAAGCGTTGGATGCGGACACCATACACATCCGAATGCGATCCAACGAAGAGGCGTTCGCCATCCCCACGACGTCCATTGCGCGCCTATCCTATAGGGACGGCACCAGGAGCAATACGTTGCGGGGCGCCGGCATTGGCCTGCTCGGCGGCGCCTTACTCGGAGGGGTCGTCGGTTCGACAATGGACTTCTGCATTTTCGACTGCGACCCGGCAACCGAGGTCGGAGTCCTCGTTGGGGCGCCAGCCGGGCTCTTGATCGGGAGCGTGATCGGCGCACTGATTCGATCCGAGCGGTGGCGGGCGGTTTCGATGGATGGCAATCGCATCCGCGTGGCACCACGTCTCGACTCCCCTGGATTCATGGTGACCATGACGTTTTGAGCCTCAGAGCTCCGATCCAAGGTCATGATGTTGGCGCGCGCCACCTAACCAGCGCTTGCTGCTGCCGGGGGCCTGAACGCGGCGGCCGGCCGCCGGATGATTAGCTTACTTGGCGGGGCCGCCGCGCGCCGCAGCAAAAGCGCGCTCCGTTAGGTGGTTGCCAAACCGATCTTCCCGCGACTGGAGAACCCAACATGATTGATGTCGACCGCGGATACGCCGTCGGTTGGGGCACCTTGGCGCTCCTGAACGCTGGGCTCGCGCAGTCCAAGGGCCACAGCAGGCTTGTGTGGTTTCTCCTGTCCGTGATCCTAGGGCCGCTTGCCACGTTCGTTCTCGTCGTCTTCGTCGATCAGAAGCCACGCGGGGACGGCACCGCCTAACCGCGCTTGCTGCGGACGGGGCCAGAAGCCCCGAGGCCGCCGCATCAGATAGGTTTGGGGACTGCGGCGGCCTTGGCTGGCCCCGCCGCAGAAGCGCAGAGTCGTTAGACTGCCCTACCGTTTGCCCGGCTTGGTGGAGTGCTGCTGCAGCCATTCCGCCAGGGTGTTCTGCGTCAGGCTGCCGGCCGCGAGAGCCACCATCGCGCGAACCACTTCGATTTCTTCCGCCTCGAACGTCCAGCCATTGAGCTCGAGAAAGACCACCATCACCACGAACGACACTCGTTTGTTCCCGTCGCGGTAGGGGTGGCTGCGGCTCAGGCCGAATCCATAAGCCGCGGCCAAGGCCGGTACGTCGGTGTTCGGCTCATAGTTCCATTTCTGGCGTGACCGAGCGAGAGCAGCCTCGAGGGCATTCTCGTCCCGCAGTCCGGCCAATCCCCCGTGCTCACGGATCTGATCCAGATGTATGGCATCCACGACCAGCCGCTCGACCCACCGGGGCTCGGCCACGGCTACTTGGAAAGCTCCCGGAGAGCGTTGCGGTACTTCTTCGCGGCTTTGGAGGCCAGGGCCAAGGCCTTGTCCGTGGTTGGGTTATACGGACTGAGCAGGATGCCTTGGTCCGTTTCCACGGCCAGGACCGTGTCCCCGACCTCAAGGTTGAGTCGGTCGGCCATATCCTTAGGCAGAGTAGCCCCCACCGATCCGCCGACTTGCCGGAGTCTGACTTCGCGCACCATTGGGCCTCCTCAGGTCAGGCTTTCAACGTCAGCCAATATAGCATATTCGTGCTACTTCGGAAAGGGCAGTCTAACCAGCGCTTGCTGCTGGACCCGCAGTAGAAGCGCGATCCGTTAGGTTGCGTCTGAGTTCCTCTGGGGGCGGCCCATGAAGCCTCGACGAGTGATTCTCGTTCTGGGATTCCTCCTTGCCTGCCAGGAACCCGATCTACTCGGGCCCCTGCCGGAGCCGGGCGCGCATCTGACGGCCCTGGTAGCCAGCACCCCATTTGTTGGCAACGTCGACGCGTCGTCGTGCATCGGCTTCCAGATCACCCCCACCTTGTTCGTGGTCGAGGTTCATGGCGCCGGGATTTGGCCGACTCCGAGTATTTCGCTCCACCTCGGCGGAATCACCGGCGTCGGCCGATTCGGGATCCGGCCAGATGAGGTTCAAGAAGCGCAACGGGCCGTGCTCTACATTCCGGGTGATCCTGCCCTCCTCCAATACTCCGCTCCGGCCGGGAGCGGTGAGATCCTGATCGACGAATACGACCCCCTCCAGCGCCTCATTGCAGGCCGATTCTATTTCAACGCGCGCCGTGCGGTTGGGACCGGGGGCTCAGAATGGATAGAGGTACGACAGGGGAGTTTTCGGGGCAAACTGCGGGCATGGGGCGCGCCGGATTGTTCGTAGTGGCAACGCAGCGGGCGCTCAGCCCCCCATTGCATGCCGTCACCCATGCTGTTATACTGAACCATATGGTGCAGTATAGCCAAACCCACTTCGATGCCTCGTTCGGCGCGCTCTCGGACGCCACCCGACGCGGCGTTCTGGAGCAACTCGGGCGTGCGGACGCTTCGATCACAGCCCTTGCCGAGAGGTTCCACATGACCCTTACGGGCATGAGGAAACATGTAGGCGTCTTGGAGCAAGCGGGGCTCGTCACCACGGAGAAGGTCGGGCGCGTGCGGACCTGTAGGCTCGGCCTCCGCGGACTGCAAGAAGAGGCGGCATGGATCGAGAGGTACCGCCAGCTCTGGAGCGCACGCTTCGACGAGTTGGACAACGTTGTCGAGGAACTAACACGGAAGGAGAGAGTCGATGGACGAAAGAAGAGAAAGTGAGGCCACCCCCACGAAGAACCACACGACGGTGGAACGGAAGTCCGAGCGCGAACTCGTCGTCACACGAACCGTAAACGGTCCTGCGCGCCTCGTGTTCGAGGCGTGGACCAAGGCACAACTATTCAGGAGGTGGTGGGTACCAAAGTCGTATGGGCTGACGCTGCTTTCCTGCGAAATGGATGTTCGCGTTGGGGGGCAGTATCGTTTGGTGTTTCGCCACGAAGATTCGACGATGGAGTTCTTCGGCACGTACCTCGAAGTGACACCGGACTCACGCCTCGTTTGGACCAATGAGGAAGGAGACAACGGCAAGACCATCACCACGGTGACCTTCGAGGAAAACGCCGGCAAGACGTTGTTGGTCGTGCACGATCTCTATCCCTCGAAAGAAGCGCTTGACTCCGGATCGACGGGCGCGCTGCCCGAGACGCTCGACCAACTCGACGAGCTTCTCCTCAGCCTGGGATCAAGCACAGAGACACAATGACGCAGCCAATCCATCCACCAAAGAAGCGTGTGGCCGGCCGCGAGCGTAAGACAAGTGCCCAAGGCAAGCACCCTGCGAACCTGCTAGTCGCCATGACTGGCACGGCAAGCGCCGCCAAGACCGCAACAGACCCCGAACCCGTGTGCGCGTACATCGCTAGCTTCGGGAGGGGACCAAAGCTTCCCGTAGTGGGTGAGTTTGCAGGGAGTGTTTAGATGACACGGAATTACACCAGCATGCGGACAACAGCCTTCCTCCTGATGACGCTCGTGGCGACTGACGCGTCGGCGCAGCAGGAGCCAGTGACCGGCTACGCGCCAATCAACGGAATCAACATGTACTACGAAATCCACGGCGGCGGCGAACCGGGGCGTTCGCGCGAGCCCTGTCTGTTGCCCTTCGAACGATCCGAAGATGATTTCTCACGGAAGCCAGCCTAACAAGCGCTTGCTGCTGGCGGTCCGCGGCGGCCGGCCGCCGAATAAGTAGCTTACTTGGCGGGGCCGCCGCGCCCCGCAGCAGAAGCGCGATTCGTTAGGCAGCGCCACTGCTCGCGTTACTCAGGCACACCATAGCAGTTTCACCCCTTGTGTCCGATCACCTGGCCGAGGTAGAAGCATGAAGAAGGTTGCGAACTCCCGGTTCACCATCAAGAGTTGGGACGAGAAGCCCTATAGCGATGGCCAGGACCTACCAAAGTTGACTCGGGCTGCCGTCACCAAGACGTTTGCCGGCGATATTACTGGCGAGGGGTATGTCGACTACTTGATGATGTATCGTAGCGACGGCTCGGCCACGTTCGTCGGCCTCGAGCGGGTCATCGGACATGTTGCAGGAAAAGCGGGCAGCTTCGTGCTTCAGCGCACCGGAGTCTTCGAGAACGGCGTTGCCAAGGAGGTCTATGTCGTCATCCCTGGCTCGGGCACGGGAGAACTTCGGGGCCTGAGCGGTGAGGGCACGTCTTCCGTTGGGCACGGGACTGAGCATCCTCTAACCTTGACTTATGAGTTGGGCTAGCCGGGCGCCGTCCAGAGTCTCCGACTGAGCGGCCGGGGACATAGGTAACACTTAGACCGAGGACATCGGTAACACTGGGGTAAGTCATTGGGTACCTGAGGAGGTGCCCGATGCCGTGGAGAGTGGAGACCCCTATGTCGCAGCGGCAGGACTTCGTGGAGGCGTGGGCCCGGGGCCACTGGCACCCGTCGGAGCTCTGCGCTCGGTTCGGGATCAGCCGGAAAACGGGCTACAAGTGGTGGCACCGGTTCGAGCGGGGCGGCCTCCCGGCGCTGGCCGATGAGTCCGGCCGACCGGATCGCAGTCCGACGGCGCTCGATGCCGCCTTGGGCGCTCTGCTGATCCGCACTCGCCAGGCCCACCCGACGTGGGGGCCGCGCAAACTCCTCGCCTGTCTGATCGCGCGCCACGCCCGCTACACCGGCTGGCCGGTGGCGAGCACGGTGCGGCCCTCCCCGACAACGGGCTGACGTAACGCGGGCCAGCGCTCGCCCTACGCCACCTCTGGGGCTTCCCGGGCAACGAGCGGCAAGGCACGGTCTTGCTCTCGCTCAGGTCACGCCGTGAAATAAACCGGCCGTCCGGACTTCCTCCGTCGCTAGCCCGCGGTTACTTTAGGCCCACGAGCTCATTGAGCTACGCCCGCCGTCGGCGCCCTCCTTCGCGCCGCCCACCATGCCCGCCTAATCTGCGTCCCCGCGTCGACGTTTACCCCCAATTGTGACAGCTCATGACCAACCGTGACTACTCGTCGATTGGCCAATCGGCCAAATGGCTCGCCCTCACGAGAGCGACCACCACGATCCCCTTCGCCAGGGAAGCCGCAATTCTCCTCTTTGGCGAAGCCATAGTTCGGGAAGCCGAGGCCACTGTCGCCAACCTGAGCGAGCATCGACTCGGCCATTTCGAACACCGATACCGGAGCATCGATCAAGCCCTGGAGATTGTCGGGCATCGGAACATCGTCGAGATTGGGGCGGGACTCTCGTTTCGGGGCCTCGCGATGGCGCAGTCGCCGGGGATTCACTACCTCGATAGCGACCTTCCCGAGCTGCTGGCGGTCAAGGCCGATCTGGTCGCTCGGCTCGATCATCCACCGCTACATGGCACCCTTCGTCTCGAGCCGCTTGACGCTCTGGCGCCGGGAGCGCTGGCCGGTGCGGTGCGCCACATGCCGGCCGGACCCGTGGCCATCGTGAACGAGGGGCTGCTGATGTACCTCGATGCGAGTGAGAAGGAGCGGCTCGCCACTAGCATTCGGGGCATCTTACAAGAGCGGACCGGGAGCCGATGGATCACGGCCGACTGCTACGTTCGTGACGGCGAGCGACCAACGGCTCTCGATCCCGATGTCGAGAGGTTCGTCGCTGAGCATCGCGTCGAAGAGCAGAAGTTTGCGAGCTGGGGAAACGCCGAGCGATTCTTCGAGATGCAAGGATTCGCGATCGAACGGAGGCTCAAACCACTCGACGCCCGCCACATCCGGGAGACGTGGATCCTGACGACTACCTGACCGACATCGGCCGGAACGAACTTTCGCCCGCCTGGCGAGCCTCCGCAAGGAGCGGAACAACCATACGAGGCGGCACTATTAGCGACCTCGCGACGCCGCTCGCTTCCTTGGACGCGCGGGTCTCGGCCGGCGTCGCCGATAGGTTCACGAGCCTGCGCATCGTTGGCGTGAGTGTGTGCCGAATCCGAATGCTACGGTCGCATGGCGTGTCTTCGGCGGTATTACGTTTGGTGCTCTGGCGGGCGGCATCGCCGGCGGAATTGTTGCTTTCATCGCTAGCGCCGTTCTCACCATTCGAGCAATACGCCGCGATCATCACGGGCACGGCGCCGCCTGACACACATTTGCAGCTGTCAAAGCGGCCGGGCTATATCTTATGGAGCGGCGCCCACGAGGCCGCTTTGCAGCTGAAATGCAGGTCGTTAGGCGGCCAGAACGCACAGAAGGAGACCGCGATGAGAAAGGAACAGGCGGCACCTGAGACGAAAGGTGTCACGGTGAACCTGTTAGCGGCGCTCGACCTTGGCCCTGAAATCGAGGGCATGGCAGGGCGCCAACTTCGAATGCGTATGTTCACCATCGATCCAGGAGGCGTCATCGGCCCGATTCACGACCATAAAGACAGGCCGGGCATGGTCTATATACTGCAAGGGACGATCACTGACCATCGAAACGGAGTGGCCAAGGAGTATGGGCCCGGAGTCGGGTGGCCCGAAGATAGGAACACCACACACTGGCTTGAGAATAGAGGAACGACGCCGGCGGTGGAGATCTCGGTCGATATTGTGGGAAACAGCTGAGGGCGGACATCTATGTTGCAGGGATGCAAAGGCCGTTCGAGTGGGGGAGACAAGGGCGATAGGCGGGCGGCTCAAATGACCGATGCCCAGCTGCGCCGCCTCGTCGAGCCCCGCTGGCCACGGTCTAGCGCTGGCTGCCTAACACGCCGTTGCCGCTGACGGGCTCCGCGCGCGACTGCTCGGAGCAGGGTCCAGAATCCGCGCGGCGTGAGGATCGGGTGGGGAGCCTTGGCCGCCATACCGAGCAGGTCACGGTCGCCCGTGACCAACACCGCCGCACCGCCAGCGATCGCTTCGGCCAGAATATGGGCGTCCGCCGCGTCGCGGACTTTGATGGCCGGTCGCGCTGGACCCTCCACGACCTCGCCTTGGCGCCGGAGGAAGGCCTCCGTCTCCCGAATCACTTTGTCGGGCACCTTCATCTTGTGCTTCAGGACGCGGCGGAGCTCAGCCAGGACCCGTTCCCCGAGCACGAGTTCGTGCTCGGCCAGCACGACCTGCAGGACCTCAGCGGAGAGACCTCGCGCGGTGAGGGCACTCAGGAGGACGTTGGTGTCGAGAAAAACCCTCACGACACGTCGCGGAAGACGTCCTCGTCGGTCAAGTAGCCCCGGGCCTCGGCGAAGGGGACGAGCCGGCGCCGCAGTTGTTCGAACTGGCTCAACGCCAGCTGGCGCCGGAGGGCGTCACGGACTAGGTCACTCCCACTGCGCCCGGTGGCCGCGGCCACCCGGTCGAGTTCGCGCTCGAGCTCCGGGTCAAGTCGTATGGTTAGGGCAGAGGATTTCATGTCCGACAATGTAATACACGAGGCGCTCCCTAACCGGCCCTTGCTGCTGCCGGGGTCCTGAACGCGGCGGCCCGCCGCCGAGGTATGTTTGGGCTGGACGGCGGGGGCCGCCGCAGGCCCCCGCAGCCGAAGCGCGCTCCATTGGGTGGATTGGCAACTAGTACTGCTTCCGGACCAGGTTTCGCATCGAGCACCTCGGGGGATGGTATGCCGGCTTCGCTGGGTACGGTCGTGGAACTCAACGTCCCATTTGATACTGCATTGCGCCGAACCCGTGAAGCTCTCAAAGCGGAGGGGTTCGGTGTGCTCACTGAAATTGACATACGCGCAGCCTTCAAGGAAAAGCTTGGCCAAGATTTTCGTCCCTATGTCATCCTCGGGGCGTGCAACCCGCCATTGGCTTATCGGGCTCTGAGCGCGGACCCCGAGATGGGCTTGCTCCTCCCCTGCAACGTGACCGTAGAAGCGGCCGGAGCCAAGCAGTCTGTGGTGCGCTTGATCGATCCCATGAGTCTGATGGCAGGAGCCACACCCGGTGGGTCCTCGATAGTTCGTGAGGTTGCCACTGACGCGCAGCTGCGGCTCGCACGCGTGGCGCATGCTCTCGGGCAGTCCGCGCCGCCAACCGCCTAACCAGCGCCTGCTGCTGGCGGGGCCTGCCGCGAGTACCTTTGGGTTGGTTGTTCTGGCGGGGGCGGCAGGCCCCCGCAGCAGAAGCGCAGGTCGTTAGCTGGCGCGGCACATTCCAACCCCTGTCCCATGTCCATCGTTCAACGACGCATGATCCTAAGAACTCTCATCCATCTCCCCAGCCTCCCCGCACTGGCCACGCTCGCGTTCCTCACGACCGTTCCCCATGCCGGGCCGGTGGCTACCACGCTGCAGGTGGTCTCGGGTTCAACGGATAAGGGTGACGCCACGGACCAATGGCTGGCGATGCTCCGGAAGCGCCTCTCGCCAGCCGAGTACGACTCCGTGGCGCGGCTCCACAAACGCCGAACGGTCGACGAACAGACCTGGGCCGCCCTCATCCAGTCGCGGATCGAATCCTGGCAGCGCGAGATCCCCGCCCTCGCAGCGCCATTTCACCCGGTCTCTCCACCCAGCCGGGTGCTGCTCGTCCTTGGCAACCGGGGCGGCGGCGATGCCTTCACCCACGATCCCACCACCATCGGGTTCGACCTGGCCGAGCTCACGGCCAACTATGGGGTCGCGGCTCAACCGCAGAATGCCGCGCTGATGGACCGCCTCTTTCGGCACGAGTTCACCCACTTGCTCCAGAAGGCCTGGTTGCCGACACACCCGTGGTTGGCGGACTCCCCACTTCGCACGGCCCTCCTAGACATATGGCTCGAAGGGCTGGGAAACTATTACTCGCTGTCGGAACGTTGGCGGAGCCTCAACGGCCAGCGCGCTGACGCGGCGCAGCGTGCGCTCGGCGAGCTCGAGCCCCGCTTCGTGGCGCGACTATCCGCGCTCGCCTGCGCCGACTCCGGCAAGACGGACGCGTTACTGGTCGGCATCTCGTCGGGTCCCTTTGATCACAAGTGGGGAGCCGTGCCGGCTGCGCTGTGGTTGGAGGACGAGCAGGAAGCCTCCCCACTGGCTCTTCGGAGCTTCATCGTGGCGGGTCCCGCCGGGGTCCGGGAGCTGGCCGGTCGCCATCTCCCCGAATCGCTCCGCCTCGCGCTCAAGGAGGCTCAGGTGGCGGACTCTCTGTGTACCACCGCGCATCGGCCGCCGTGACCCTATGCGCCACCTAACCAGCGCTTGCTGCTGACGGGACCTGCCGCGAGTACCTTTGAGCCGTTGGCCACGGCGGGGCGGCAGATCCCCGCAGCCGAAGCGCGCTCCGTTAGGCCGAAGGCCTCTGTCCAATGGGTACCATGGAGCTAGCTTGTACGGAGGACACCATCCTCCGCTCGCTTACGCGAGACGATGCAGGATCCGAGGAGGCTCATGGTCACGCAGCGCCCGCTACGACGACTATTGAGCGCACCGACGCTGGTGGCTGGTGCCCTTCTCAGCTGGTCTGCTTGCGCCTCGAGGAATGGATCAATGAACCAAGCTCAGCTAACCGACCTCGGAACTCGCTATGCGGCAGCCTGGAGCAGCCAGAATCCAGCCCGCTTAGCATCGTTTTATTCCGATAACGGCTCCTTGACGGTCAACGCAGGCGCTCCCTCCGTGGGCCGCTCGGCGATCGCCGCGACGGCCCAAGCCTTCATGACCGCGTTTCCCGACATGGTTGTGAAGATGGATCAGATAAGCCAGGAGGGCGGCCACGCAGTCTTCCGCTGGACCTGGACGGGGACGAACTCGGGCCCGGGCGGCACGGGCAAGTTCGTTCGAATTACCGGATATGAGGAATGGACGCTGAGTACCGGTGGACTGATCGCGGAGTCGAAGGGGCACTATGACGAAGCAGAGTACCAACGCCAGGTGAAGTCTGGTGCTCCGCCGCAGTAGTGACCCCGTGCTGCCTAACCAGCGCTTCCTGCTGGCGGTGCGCGGCGGCCGGCCGCCGAATGGGTAGCTTACATGGCGAGGCCGCCGCGCCCCCCAGCAGAAGCGCGATGGATCCTTCGCGCAGACACAGGCTCCGCGGGTTGATCGCAGGGGGAATGACGTCATGAGCCCACAAAAGATCAACCGAATCAGCAGCCACATCGTGCTTGGCCTTTCCCTGTTCGCAATGCTCTTGGTCGGCAGCGCGACCCTTCTTACCGTGCTTGGCAGGTTCAACCGGTCGCCGGAGGGCGACGAGGGTACGGCGGCTCATCTCTTTCAGCTTACTATCGGCCTGCTCTTGCCAACGGGTCTGACGTTCCTGGCCACCGCCGATTGGCGGCAGCCAAGGCGAGTAGTGAGGCGCCTCATCGTGCCAGCTGTTGCGCTTGTGGTGGCGTTCTCGACGCTGTACTACATGGAACACCTGCGATAGGGACGCCGCGAGATGTACGAGATGGATCAGACGAGGATGCGGCCCTTCACTGGTTAGACCATTGGGAAACCGGAGTGCAATGCGCTCAGCCCGGCGCAATGCCAATGCTGCCTAACCAGCGCTTGCTGCTGCGGGTTCGCGGCGGCCGGCCGCCGGATGAGTAGCTTACCTGGCGGGGCCGCCGCGCCCCGCAGCAGAAGCGCGGGCCGTTAGGCGGTCTCGCCAACCCTTGCAGGCCTGATAAATGCAGGCCTCGGCGAATCCCCTCCTGATGAGGCCCTATGCGTCCTCGTTTACGGTCATGTTGCCAGTCCTTTCGAGTCCAGGGCTTCCTCCATGAGACACCACCGCCATTCCATTCCGGTGCTGTTCGCAATCAGCTCCCTTCTCAGTGTGGCCTGCGCGGGGAATAGAGCCCTTGAGGGGCCGGCCCCGACTGGATTGCCGCGCAGCGTGGAAATGGGGCCGACTCTGACCAAAGTCCATTTGGACGCGCCCCTCGTCGATACGATTCTCGTGCGGACTGGGCAACTGGAACTCCGGGTAGGCGAACGGCTGAGTTTGTTTAAGGTGCTACTCCCCGAGGGACGCGCGGCGAGCGGACAGGTTGTCGCGGGCTTCCTGCCTGTCTTCCTCCTCGAGACAACGGGGGGGGTCGTTGAAATCACCGACTGGGGTCTACAGGCAATCGGTCCCGGCACCGCTTCGATCGTCGTCCTGCCGATGGTGGTCGGACGCGGTCACTGGGTCGCGACGCGAGTTCCCATCACGGTCCGGTCCAAGTAGCTCCATCCGGCCTCGCCTCACGACCGTGAGGTCGTTGCAACGCTCAAGACAGCTGCTCTTCAGCCGCCTGACCAGCGCTTGCCGCTTGCGGTCCGCGGCGGCCGCACGCTGCATGATTAGCTTCCATGGCGGGGCCGCCGCGCCCCGCAGCAGAAGCGCGATCCGTTGGGCGGTCGGTCTACAACAGGTCATGTCCAGGGCAGCGTCCACGTCACCGCAACACGGGCACAATTGAATTCATGAGCGTGCAAAACAAGCCGATGCACATCGAACCCTTTACGATCCGCGTTCCGGATAAGGTTCTATCCGAGCTGCGAACGCGCATCCGTAACACGCGCTGGCCTACTCAGGCGCCGGGCCCGGCCTGGGCGCAGGGGACCGACCTCGAGTACCTGACGCGCCTCCTTGGCTACTGGGCCAACGGCTTCGACTGGCGGGCGCAGGAGCGCCAGCTGAACACGTTCAAGCATTTTCGTGCTGAACTCGGTGACATCCACGTTCACTTCGTACACGAACGGGCACGGGAGGGAAACGGCATCCCTTTGATCCTGACCCATGGATGGCCCAGCTCGTTTCTCGAACTCCTGCCGCTTGTGCCCCTTTTGACCGACCCGAAGGCCAACGGTATCGACGGTCCGGCCTTCGATCTCGTCATTCCCTCGTTACCGGGATACGGCTTCTCGGAACGGCCGACACAGTCGAACTACCGCACCGTTGCACGGCTGTGGCATGAGCTCATGCACGGACTCGGCTATGAGCGATATGGGGCCGGGGGCGGAGATTTCGGTTCGGGTGTTACCACGTTGATGGCCATCGAGAATCGGGCGCCCATGATCGGCATCCATCTGACCACGATGGAAGCCGATCTCTGGCCGTCGACAGGTGAGGGGACGCGCTCGTTGACCGAAGCCGAAAGCGCATATGTTGCCCAGATGCGCCAATGGGACGAGGTCGAGCGCGGCTATTCCGCCATCCAGTCGACGAGACCCCAGACACTCGGCTATGCGTTGAACGACTCGCCTGCCGGCCTCGCGGCCTGGATTCTCGACAAGTGGCGTGCGTGGAGCGACTCCGACGGCGACCTCGAGGTTCGCTTTTCGCGGGAGTTTCTCCTCACGATGCTCACGCTCTACTGGGTCACAGAGACGATCACCCCTTCGATGCGCGACTATTTCGATAACCGGTGGCATCCGGCGGATATTCAACCCGGCGCTCGCGTGCAGGTACCCGTGGGGTTTGCCAACTTTCGACAACAATTTTGTGTCGGAGGGACAGCCTGCCGCGGGAATGGGTGGAGCGGCTTTACGACGTTCGTCGGTGGACCTCGATGCCGAGCGGCGGGCACTTCGCTGCGGCAGAGGAGCCTGAGCGCCTTGCGCGTGACATCGCAGCCTTCTTCGCGGAGATCTGATTCCGCGTTCAGAGACGCAGTGGCACCCGGCGACGAGCGCCTGACCTGCGGCTTGAAGCTGGCGGGGTGCGGCGGCCGCCTGACGGGGAAGGAGTCTCTCTTGATTGCGACCGTCGCAGGCCCCCGCAGCAGAAGCGCGATCCGTTATGCCGTCCTCTGAAGCGCTATTGCCTGGGCCATCGGAGGTGCTTACATCGTGAGTACCTCACTGGAACCGGCCCTATGAAGGATCATGAACGCGTTGTGTGTCGGGAGCGGTGGTGTGATCGCGATGTACTACCTCAGCGTCATGTTGCTGCAGCTGCTCCCGTACTCGCTCGCCGGCGGGGCCGGTGTCCGTCTCGGCCTCGCCTTCCTCCGCCCGACGAGTCGCTTCGGGTATCCCGGCTCGGCACGCTGGCTCGGACTCCCCGCGGAGGGGGTCCGCGACGTACTCCGGATCTACGCGCTGGTGGTGCCCTTGTTCCTCGTCGCCTCCCTGGTGGAGTTTCTTGCGCGATAACGCAGTCACCTAACCA
Organism: uncultured Gemmatimonadales bacterium; assembly: GCA_963762545.1. GTDB lineage: Bacteria > Gemmatimonadota > Gemmatimonadetes > Gemmatimonadales > GWC2-71-9 > JABFSM01. Next base: position 20,866 of record CAVXLC010000001.1, read on the forward strand.
GCGCTTGCTGCTGCCGGTCCGCGGGGACCAACCGCCGAAGAACTGGGTTGCATGGCGGGGCCGCCGCGCCCCGCAGCAGAAGCGCGCTCCGTCGGGCTGCACCGCCGCTAAGGAGATTCGTCCGCCTCGTTTTTCGCGTCTTGTGGTGCGGATTGGCCGCTTCGAATCTCGGGGTGCCCAAGTTGGCCTCCGAGGTTTGCAACCCACGCCAGAGTTCCGCTGGCAGCCAGGGCGATGACGAGATTGAGAACCGCCAGTCCCTTGGCGAGCGGCCGCCCTTTCCGGCCACTTGCCAGTACGACGAGTGCCAGCGCGCCGGCGATCCCGGTAGCCACGAGCCCGACCAGTGCCGCGCCTTCGTGACGGTCAAGGAGTGCTTGCCCCGCTCCGATGGTTCCTTCGATCGCCTCTTCCGCCCCCTCTCCAGTCAGGTACGCGACACCCGCCGTCAACCCAGCAAACACCAGGACGCCTAGGGCGGTCTGTTGGATCACGCGATTCTTGCGGAACAGGCCCAACCCGAGCAGAAAGGTCCCGAATGCGACCCCCAGGACCGGCAGATGGGTCACAATCAGATGGACATGGGCTCCGTTCATGGTGCCCCCAGTGAAATCGACGTTCGAGCATAGCCCATTCTCTCATAAAATCTCGTGAAGCCGCGATGAAGATTGCCCGTTGTTCCTCCGCGCGGAGGTCAAGCTGCTGACGGCAGCCTAACCAGCGCTTGCTGCTGCCGGTCCGCGGCGGCTGGCCGGCGGACGATTAGGTTACGAGGCGGGGCCGCCACGCCAGGCAGCAGAAGCGCGCTCCGCCAGGCCGCGGACAACACACGCTCCCTCAGCACCACCCGACCTCGGAGGTTCCATGAAGCGAGTCACTGGCATTGGCGGCATCTTCTTCAAAGCCAAAGACGCTCCGGCACTACAGGCTTGGTACAAGCGGCACCTCGGAATCGACGTCCAAGAATGGGGTGGCACGGCGTTCACCTGGACCGACGGTGAAGGTAAGCCGGTTGCCGGAACAACCGTCTGGTCCATTGGTTCGGCGCAAGGTGACCAGTTTGCGCCCAGCACTGCAACTTTCATGGTCAATTACCGGGTGGAGGATCTCCACGTCCTGGTTAAAGTCTTACGCGAAGAGGGCTGCAACGTTCTCGAGAAGATCGACGATTCCGAGTACGGGAAGTTTGCCTGGGTCATCGATCCAGAAGGAAACAAGGTGGAACTTTGGCAACCGCCTGCCGGCCAATGACCAGGGCAGTCGGCCTCAGCACCCATCGGTCGGCGTTGATGCATTTTGCCGCCATTCCGGATGATTAGCTTACATGGCGGCGCCGCCGCGCCCCGCCGCAGAAGCGCGATGCGTTAGACCGCCAGGCGATCGGCCCTCCTACTCAGCGTATCCTCCTTGCGGCGTTAGAATGCTCGGTCCCCAACAACACGACCCGAGGCTCCCATGACCCCATTCATGTCGTTGCTGCTGCCCATCGTCGTCTCCGCCGTCGCCGTCTTCATGCTCACATTGATCATTCACATGACGCCGTGGCACAAGCGCGACTACATCAAGCTTCCCGACGAGGACGGCGTGATGAAGGCACTCCGCCCGTTCAACATTCCGCCGAACGACTATATGGTGCCGCATCCCGGGTCGGGCGCAGACATGAAGTCGCCGGAATACGACGCCAAGCGCGATGCTGGTCCGGTGCTGATCATGACCGTCGTTCCGTCCGGACCGTGGAACATCGGGAAGATGATGGGGCTGTGGTTCCTCTTCGCCGTAGTGGTCTCGGCGAGCATGGCGTGCGTCGTCGGAACGATCGTGCCTCCCGGTGACGACACGCACGCGGTGTTCCACCATGTCGCCGTCATCACGTTCCTCATCTACGCGATGGGTGCGGTCCCGATGTCGATCTGGTACGATCGCAAGTGGTCCACGACCTTCAGGACCGCCTTGGACTCACTGCTGTACGCCCTGGCCACCGGGTGGATCTTCTCGATGATGTGGCCGAAGATGTAGCGCCGTCATCGCCCCGGCAGCGCGCAGCGAAGCCGAGCACTGAGTTCGCCGTCCCCGCAGCTGCGGGGATTCGCAATGATAGGATCGGATTCGAGCATAGAACGCCCGTGACGGATGCAGCGCGAATCGCGCTTGAAGAGGCGCGGTGACATGCTCCAGGTGTCGGTGGGGCGCCGGTGCTGCGGAGCGTAAGCGATCCGTCGAAGTCCATCAGCACGGATCTGGCACGCGATTGGATGCAACGGGCTCAGGGTATCGCTGGGTTCGATCCAGAAGCGGCGGTCTGACTAGCGCTTGCTGCTGGCCGGGTGTGAGCGTGTCGGCGCGGCGCGAGGTAAGATGATTGGATCGACGGACCGCGCCGCGCCGCCACGCACCCGGCAGCAGAAGCGCAGGCCGTTAGGCTGCTTTCACGATCCCTGACGAGGCCATGGACTTCGACACTTTGGTGAAGGTCACCATCTACCGCGCGACCGCCGCCACGGGGACTCCTCCGTCGGTCGCCACGCTCGCCACACTTCTCGATGCGGCTCCCGCCGCGGTTAGCGCGGCCTTCACGCGCCTGCGCGCGGCCCGCGTCTTGTTCTTGGAGCCTGACGGGGCGACGATCCGCATGGCCCCACCCTTTTCAGGCGTCCCCACGCAACATCGGGTGACCGTCGATGGTGTCAACTACTTCGCCAATTGCGCTTGGGATGCGTTGGGAATTCCCGCCGCGCTCCACCGGCCTGGCGTTGTCCACTCGCGCTGCGACCAGAGTTTGGAGCCGCTAGAGCTGGTGGTGACTGAGCGAGGCCCGGAACCGTCAACCTGGCTCTTTCATTGCCTGGTCCCCGCCGCCAAATGGTGGGACGACCTCGTCTTCACCTGACAGAACATGCTCTTCTTCCGGTCGGAAGAACTCATCCATGCATGGTGCAGGGCGCGAGGGATCGCCCCACGGCCGGCGGTTCGCCTGGATCAACTGTGGCAGTTGGCTGTGATTTGGTACGGGACACGACTCGAGCCCGTCTCCAGGCGCCCGGCCCCGGATGAGATGCGGCGGATCTTCGAGGGGCTCGGGTTGCACGGAGATTTCTGGGACCCCCGCGCTGATGCCTTCGCGTAATGCGCAGCCTATAGCCAGGGCTTGCTGCCGACGGCGCGGCCAGGTCCTGGCCGTCGGTGTTAGAATCCAGTGGCGCGCCGCCGCAGAAGCGCGATGCGTTAGGCCGCTCTCGATGCGGCTAGGGGACCCGCACCGCCGCCGGATGCAGTAACCCGGTTGCCTCGCCGATAATGCAGCAGCCTGGGAATGGGATCCCTCCGTGCGTGATCACGATGTCGCGCGCCGATGCGCCTCGAGGCAGAACGAAGCGTCGATGGGTGAGCACGCTATCCTGCGGATTCAAACGCACATCAAACGGCGGATCGGAGGGCCCGCTTTCCCCAATGTAGTGACGCCCATTGGCATCGCGCAGGTAGACCACGACGCCGCGTTCGCGTTGGCTGACGCGACGGGCGCGGTTGGAGAGCCGGAAGGTGACGTCGACTGTGCCCTCAGCTGCATCGGAGCCCTGCCCCACAGCACTTACCGCAATGCACCAGTCATCGGAGCACTTGTCCTCGCCGAGAACAAGCACCCGGCCTGAAGACACGATGGCCACTCCAAGAACGATCGCCATGTAAGCCAGGGCCACGCTGGCTAGGCGCTTCAGGAGCTTCCAAGCGACAGAGCGGTGCCCGGTGATGGCCGCCGCCATCGCGAACAGAAGGCTCCCAACCATCCCGAGGAACAGGAGGATGAAGAGGAGGTCGAAGAGCGACATGGCTCCTCTATGTGAAGTACTTGACAATATAAAGTGCATCAGGCTTCGCGTCAAATTTGCGTCGCTCGGCAGGGGACTGCGCGGCAGCCCATGGGATTGCTCCCGGCCCTGTGAGCTGCCTAACCAGCGCTTCCTGCTACCGGGATCCTGAACGCGGTGGCTCGCCGCCGGGGTATGTTTGGGCTGGACGGTGGGCGCCGCCGCAGGCCCCCGCAGCAGAAGCGCAGGCCGTTACGTGGACTCAGGCGGAGGCGGCTCCGACCAATGCCGCCAGCCGTCGCACTCGACGTCGGGACAAAACGATGGCAAACCCTGATTCCCACGTGACGATCCACATGGCGGCGAGCCTCGACGGCTTCATCGCTCGAAAGGACGGGCGCGTCGACTGGCTCGAGACCTCAGACGAGTTCGCAGGCGGGGGCACCATGGACCCAGGAGTCGTCGAGGCGTTCCTCAAGACGATCGATTGCTACGTCATGGGATCGCGAACCTATGAGACCGCGCTCCGTTTTGAAGCCCAAGGGTTGGGGTGGCCGTACGGCGACAAACCCACCTTCGTCCTCACCAGTCGCCAGCTACCACGGACCCGGGATACCGTCGCATTCCACTCAGGCGATCTCGCGCAGTTCGTGAACGGGCGCCTCCGGCCCAGGTTCCGTACCATCTGGTTTGTCGGAGGCGGTGTGGTCTCCGCCGAATGCCTTCGTCTCGGGCTCGCCGACGAAGTTCGCTATTCGATCCTGCCGATCTTGATTGGTGATGGGATCGCATTCTTCGAGAAGCTCGACAGAGACATCGCCCTCCATCTGGCGGAGGTCACAGCCTACAGGAACGGCATGGTGGAGCTTCGTTACGAGGTGCGAGGACATCGCGGCGAGTCACCGCACGCCACCTAACCAGCCCTTGCTGCTGGCGGGGCCGCGCTGGCTTCGCCGGCGGGCCAGTGTAAGGTCTTGGTAGGGTGGGCCAGGACACCCTGCCCGCGCCCCACGTAGCAGAAGCGCAGGCCGTTAGGCATCGCTCGGGCCGCCAACCCACAACCGCGAGAGGCTCGTCTTCCAAGACCGCAGACTGGAGCCACGTGGAGAGATCAGCCGCTGTTCCCGGGCAGCCCCCGCGCCTCATCTTCGGTAAGCCCGGGCTGGGCCGTCTCGGCATTGGCGTCGAGCAATTCTCGCTTCTCGGCCCTTCTGGCTAGTGCCAGCGTACCAGCAGCGGAGCCCGCACCCGCCAGTGCGAACACCGGGCCCAACACCAAGAACTGCCCTCCAAGACCCGCGGCCAAGACAAGAATCCCGGACAGCAGAAGACCCCCAAGGGTCCCCCACCCTGCAAAGCGCGACAGCGACAGCTGATCAAACCTGCGCCGGCCCTCGACAATCCCGAGAACCGCCGAGAACGTGGCGCCGGCCAGAAAGCCGAGCAGGCCAAAGAAGAGGGGGAACGGGACGTCGGCGGCGCCGACACCGACGACGAGCAGGAGGATCAGGCCCGCGCCGAACCATGCTGCTGCCCAGGTCATGCCCATCCCGATTGCGCCGCGGATGCGTCTCAGCCACTTGTTCATAACGCGCTCCCGTGCACTTGGCCTGCTCCCACGGGCGCAGGTTCCCACCTTGCACAATGGCCTTTGTGTCGCAAAGTACACAGCTTGGAAGCAAGGGGGCAACCTACCGTTTCTTCACCCGCGGGCCATTCTGGGCCACCGCGGCCTTCACGAGCGCCTTGAACGCGCGCGCGTTGACCTTCTCCCCTTGGTGGATGTCGATCGCCCTTCGCGTGTTGCCTTTCAAGCTGGAATTGAAGAGGCGCCATGGGTCTGGGATGCTGGCCCCCTGGGCGAACGTGAGCTTCACGACCGTCTTGTAAGTCTCCCCGGTGCAGACGATCCCGTGGTGCGACCAGACCGGGACCCCCGCCATCGCATTTGACGGCTTCCTCCATTTCTGCTCCTCGATCATCTCGGGATCGGCTTCCAGGATCAGCGCCCGCATGCGGCCCAGGGTCTCCTCGCGCCAATCCCCCGGGTCACGGACCCGCTGGTCGATGAGCCGGGAAGCGGGTTTCCTGGTCGAGCCTGCCTTTGGTTTTGGCGCCATGGTTCAATCTCCAACTTGCAGGGATGCCCGTCGCCCGCTACGCCACTTGGTGGCATACGGCAGCCCGAACAAGTACAGACCGCTGACCAAGAGCAAGACGAGCGGAACCAGCGCCAGGAGGCCCAGCCAGGCAGCAGGCTCCCTTTGTCGCATGGCGACGATGTAGACGATGACGCCCACCGTAAAGGCAATGGACAGCCGGCGGTGGGTCTGCCGAATCCACTTGCTCATGGGATCCTCCCGAGCAGGTCGACGAGCTTCCCCCCCATCATCTTCCAGCCATAGCGCGCGCCACCGAAGTTCTGCTTCTGACCCGGCTTGAAGCCCGACTGCACGAGGGACAGGCGGGTGCCCGCCGCCGAGGGCGTGAGCGTGAAGGTCACGACGGTGTCCAAGGCCATGTCGCCGACGACCCACGTATAGCTGAGCTTCCTCTGGGCTTCGATCTCCAGGAACCGGCACTTCACGGTGCCGTCCCACCCGGGGTACGGCTGCGTCTTGAACGTAAACGCGGCCCCCGGCTCGAGCTCGAGATCGAGGACGGGCAGGAGCCACTCCGCGAGCAGTACGGGGTCGGTGAGCGCGCGCCACACCTTCTCCGGTACATGATGCAAATCGAATTCGAACGCAATGGTCTCGGTTTGCGATGGTGCGGTCTTGTCGGTAGGAGTCATCGGTCCATTTTCTCCAGCAGTTGTTCAAGGCGATCGACGTGCTTCATCGAAAAGGCGCGGTAGTGCGCGATCCAATCGATGAGCGGCTTCATCCCGCGCGGCTCCACCCGGTAGTAGACATGTCGTCCGTCGCGGCGGCGGTTCACCAGGCCAGCGCCTTTCAACGTGGCGAGGTGCTGCGAGACCGCCGGCTGGGAGATGTCGAAGCGGGCCGTCAGGTCCTTCACCGCCGCTTCGCCACGGGTGAGCGACTCGAAGATCGCCCGGCGGCTGGGGTCCGCCAGCGCCTGGAAGATCCTGTCTTCGACCACGGCCGTGCTCTGCATGTATGATATATAAGCAACGGCTTATTGATTGTCAAGCACGCGGATCGGGCCGCTCGGGGGTCGGCCATCGAGATTCATCTGTATCAACCCGCAGTTCTGGTCCAGGCGCCTCCAGCGCCTCGTCGTGGCGGCTCGGACCCAGATATCATTGGCGGGCGTCCCGAAGCGTCCCTAAACAGTACGACTGAGCGGTGCCCCCCCCCCCCGGCCAATGCCGGCCATCGCGCGTGCGCTACCTCCCCTGCGCTTGCTGCTACCGGGGTCCGAAACGCGGTGGCCCGCTGTCGGGGTATGTTTGGGCAAGTCGTCGGGGGCCGCCGCAGGCCCCCCGCGGATGAAGCGCAGGCCGTTGGGTGGCACCGGTGCTCATTGGCGCCCGTGAGGTAACCGGCCCGGCTCGGAGTCATCGTGCTCGCCGACCGGATTGCGAAGCAGGTGTTGGGGCGGTAATTCCCAACCTTTCAAGGGAGGCACCTATGGCCAAGAACATGGGTAGCGCCGATCGCGTCATCCGAGTCGTGCTGGCCCTTGTCGTTGCCGGCCTCTACTTCACGGGCCGGATCAGCGGCACCCTGGCAATCGTGCTCCTTGTCATCGCAGGAGTGTTTGTCGTGACGAGTTTCGTCGGCTGGTGTCCGGCGTACCTGCCATTCGGCATCTCCACGAGGGGGGGAGCCGACAAGTAACACCTCCTCGGGCGGGAGCGGTGCCCGAACATTCTCGGCAACGGGGATCTCCATACCGGACGGGAAGGTGGCCTTTTCATCGACCGGGAGAGCACCAGGAAGTACCGGGCTGAAAGAGGGCAGGCTTTCAGAGCCACCCTGGCGAAGCAGAAGGCCGCTGCGGCTCACCCCGAGAATGCGCGGCCACCGTAGCCGCTGCTACATCGGAGGATCGCATGATCAATGTAACCGACGTTCGAACCAGCTCTGATCAGATCCTCATGCTCGAGCGCGATGCTCTCGACCGCTGGGGCAACGGCGATCCCAGTGGCTTTCTGACACTGTATGCGGCTGACATCACCTACTTCGACCCGGTGACGGCTACGCGCATCGACGGACATCAAGCAATGGTGGATTACTACCGTCCATGGGTCGGACAGGTCCACATCGCCCGCTACGAGATGCTCAACTCGCATGTGGTAGTTGACGGCACAATGGCGCTGCTGACCTACAACCTGGTGAATTACATCCGGGACGCCGAAGGTGCCGAGTCGGTGGGGAGTCGCTGGAATTCAACGACCGTGTATCAGCACCGGGGTGATGCCTGGAAGGTGCTCCATTCGCACTGGTCATTCACTTGCCACCCCGCCTTTCAGAATATGTCGCCGGAGGCGTCCGAGGGGCTGGAGGCGTGAGATGAGGATTGGCGCGTCGCCGACGGCGAGGGGAGCCGTGGCGTTTGTGAATACCGAACTGCCATGGGGGACTCGGCGGTCGTGGGTACTGCCACACGGGTTCCGGTATGCTTCCCGACACGCCATGTGATCTGCGGTGCCAATGTGGTCGCTCTGCGATGGGATATGGCTTCATGACGGCCCTGGTCCTCGGCGGTATCATCGGGGCAAGCCCGTTCGAGCCGGGTGGCACGCCCGCCACAGGCGGTCCGCTCCGGCGCACGACGGATGCGCCAGGCCGCGATGTCTTTGACCTCTCCACCAGACGGGGTGACCGCATGGACCTGCCGCTGCTGACCGCGCGCCTAATCCACATTGTTCTCGGCATCTTCTGGGCCGGCACGCTCTTCTTCAATGCGCTGTTCCTGCTCCCGGCGGTGCGCGATGCCGGGCCGGATGGAGCCAAGGTCGCCGCCGGGCTGATGCGGCGCCGATTCCTGGACGTGCTGCCATGGGTGGCGATTCTTACCGTGCTCGCCGGCTTCTGGCTGTATTGGCGTGTGTCCGACGGCTTCTCGAGCGGCTACATGCGATCCTCAGCGGGCATGGCCTACGGCCTCGGAGCCGTGTCCGCCGTGTTGGCCCTGGCGGGAGGTCTGACGGTCGTGCGACCGTCCATGCTTCGGGCCGCCGCGCTTTCCCAGGCTGCCACCGCTGCGTCCCCCCCAGAGCGGGAGTCCCAAATGGCCACGGCGCAGGCGCTGCGGGCCCGCGCCGCCGCCGCAAACAGGATTGTGGCAGGGCTGCTCACCGTGACGGCCGTCACCATGGCGCTCGGGCGCTACTTATGAGGCGCTTTGCCAGCGCACCCAGGCTTCCCAGATCGCTGGGCCTGACGCTGCGGGTCGCTCCGGCGTTCGGCATCGTGACAATGTTCCTCGCCGCCTGCGGCAAGGAGGAGCCCAAGCCCGGCGCCACGCCGGCGGCCACTCCCCCCGCGGCTACCGCCGTGCTCGGGCCCGGCGAAGGGATGCTTCCGGTTCGCGGCGGCCGCATCTGGTACAGGGTGTCCGGCACCGGGAAGGGGACGCCGATGGTTCTCCTGCACGGTGGCCCGGGGGCGGGGAGCTATTACCTCAAGCCCTTCGAGGATATCGGTGACGATCGGCCCGTCATCCGCTACGACCAGCTCGGCGCGGGGAAGTCGGATCGGTTGACCGACACGACGATCATGAACATTCCGCGCTTCGTCGAGGAGCTCGACTCCCTGCGACGCGCGCTCGACATCGAGAGGTGGTTCGTCAACGGCCATTCGTGGGGGACGGTCCTCGCGCTCGAGTACTACAAGGCGCACCCCGAGCACGTGGCGGGCATCGTCTTCGGCGGGTCGGTATTCGACTGGCGCGCCTATGCGCGCGAGACCGAGGCATGGACGAAACAGATGACCGATTCATCGCAGCGCGCGATCGCCGCCTGGAAGCAGGGAGGGAGCCCCGATGCGCCGGGCTTCAAGGCCGCGACGGACGAATTCTATGCGAAGTTCGTGTGGCGGCGCCCGGTGAAGGCGGATCTCGATTCGACCATGGCAGGGTTTGGCAACGAGCAGTACAACTACATGCAGGGAGCGTACGAATACGTCGTCACCGGCACACTGAAGAACTACGACGCCCGCGGGGACCTTCCCAAGATCAAGGTCCCGGTACTCTCCACGACCGGCGAGTTCGACGAGGTCGGCCCGAAGACGGTCGAGGCGCACGCGAGGCTGATTCCGGGCGCCAGGTTCGTCCGCTACAAAGACGCCGGCCATGTGACATCGTGGGATGCGCGCGATGCGAACGTGAGGGACGTGCGGGAGTTTCTGCGGAGCGTGGACAAGCGATAGCGGTGGATGCATCGGGAATGGCTTGCCAGGCGCGCCGCGGCCCTGCAGCTTCTCAGCATGCATCCGACTGAAGGCAGGATGGCTTTCGAGGTCTCCAGGGCATATCCGGTCTCCCGGGAACGGCTCTTTCGTGCCCTGACGGATTCCACGGTACTCAAGAAGATATGGGGCGTTCAGCAGATTACGGTGGATGCGCGGGTCGGCGGGAAGGCCACCGCTGTGTACGTGGAGGGCGGCCAGGACTGGAGCTTTACCCTTACGTACACCGAGGTCCGACCGAATGAAGAGCTGAAATGGATTACCCGTTTCAAGAGCTTTCCCACCAAGGAAACAAGAGCGACCGTACGGTGTGTGGATGCGGAGAGAGGGACGGAGTTGATCGTTCGCATGGAGAACTTCGAAACCGCCGAGGAACGGGATGCCAATAAGCAAGCCTGGGAGCAGGGGCTTGCCGCCCTCGCCGGCATTTCTTCAGACCTCCCGGTTGTTCCTCCGTGAATTGGAGCCCTCCGACCTCGACTTCGTGGCGGACATGCTCGCCCATCCGGAGGTCAGCTTCTACTACGAACGGCAGTTCGCCCGGGCCGACGCCCAGGTGTGGCTGGACCGGCAGCTCGAGCGCTATCGCCGGGACGGCCATGGTCTGTGGCTGGCGGTTGAGCGCGCCACCAGGGAGCCGATCGGCCAGGTGGGGCTCGCCTGGCAGGAAGTCGAGGGCCAGCGCCATCCGGAATTGGGGTGGCTGTTGGCGCGTTCCTTTTGGGGCCGCGGCTATGCGACCGAGGCGGGTCTCGCCGTGCGGTCCATAGCCGCGTCGCGTTGGGGTTACCCGGAGGTGATCTCGCTCATCCGGCCGGTCAACGGCCCCTCCCGGCGAGTCGCGGAACGGGTAGGGCTCGTGGTCACCAAAGAGGTCGAGTTTCACGGGTTCCCGCATCTCATGTACGCGGGGCAGACGTCGGCATCCGGTCCGCCCGCCTAACCCGCTCCGGCGGAATTCTTCGAGTCGACCAACCGCCACGCCACCGCCAGCACTCCAGCGACGATGGCCACGGCTGCGTCTCCGCCCGGAGGTTGCTCGACCCTGAACATCCGGGCCGCCGCCGGGACGTACAGGATCACGAGCAGGCTGAGCGCGCTGCGCGCACCAGACGCCCCAGAACACCAGCGTCCGCGGAATCCGCTCGACCGCGAGGGCCGGCAGCGCCAGGCGCTCGGCAAACATGAGGATCTGATAGCCGGCGAGCAGCACGATGAGCGCCAGGGCGCGCGCCTGCGGCTCTCCGAGCAGGGGCCATTGCCACCAGTACATCGCGAAGCTCGCCGCGGCCAGGATCGCCGCCGGAGAGCGCCGAGCGAATCACCGCCACGCGTGGCAGCAGCGGGGCGGCGGGATTTCGTGGCGGGCGGCTCATGATGTCCGCGGCCGCCGGCTCCGCCTGGAACACGATGGCCGATACCGGATGGACGATGAGCTCCAGCCAGACGAGGTGGATCGGCAGGAGCACGAGCGGTACGCCGATCAGCGGCGCGCAGATCGCCAGCGCGACGATGGGAATGTGAAAGGCGATCAGGTAGAGAAACGCGCGCTGAATATTCTGGAAGATGTGACGGCCCTGGCGAACGGTTTCCACGATCGACGCGAAGTTGTCGTCGAGCAGCACGAGATCCGCCGTGGCGCGGGCCACGTCGGTGCCCCGCCGGCCCATGGCGATGCCGATGTCGGCCCGGTGCAGGGCGGGCGCGTCGTTGACGCCGTCGCCGGTCATCGCGACGATGGCGCCGGCGCTCTTCAGACCGTCGACGATCAGGAACTTCTGCTCGGGGCTGATCCGCGCGAAGATGGCGGCCTGGCGGATCCGCGCCGTGCGCTCGGCTTCGCCGAGCGCGGCCAGCTCGTCTCCGGTGACGATCAGGTCGTCGTCGTGCAGGATGCCGGCGGCCTCGGCCACGGCGTGCGCGGTCAACGCGTGGTCGCCGGTGATCATGGCGATGCGGATGCCGGCGTGCTGACACTCGGCGACCGCCGCCGGCACCTCGGGCCGGAGAGGGTCCTGGAAATCCCAACAGGCCATACAGCGTGAGCTCGCGCTCGTCCTCGTCCCGGCCCTCGCCGAGCCGGTTCAGTGCGTCTGGCCGCGAGCGCGAGCACGCGGAGGCCCTGCGCGGCGAGCCGGGTGTTCGCCTCGAGCACCGCGCGGCGCGCGTCCGCCTCGATCCGGCAGTGCGCGAGGATGCCTTCGACGGCGCCCTTCGCCGCGACCGAGTAGCGGTCGTCGGTGTTCAGCGCGCGCCAGACATGCGACATGTGCTTGCCGACCGGATCGAAGTCGTAGTCTCGAACGAGCGTCCAGGCGGCCTCGAGATCGGGCGGATGTGACCCCGCGGGCGGCCGCGTAGGCGCCGATCGCCCGTTCCATCGCGTCGGTCGGATGGCGTTCGCACGCCAGCACCGCGGCCTCCAGGAAGTCGGGTTCCGACAGCCCGGGCTCCAGCACCAGGTGCTGGGTCATCTGGAACTCACCGCGGGTCAGCGTGCCCGTCTTGTCCGTGCAGATCACGGTGGTCGATCCGAGCGTCTCCACGCTCGCGAGCCGGCGGACGAGCATGCCGCGCGACGCCAGCCGCCAGGCACCCACCGACAGGAACAGGGTGAGCACGATCGGGAACTCTTCGGGGATGGCGGCCATCGCCAGGCTGACGGCCCCGAGCAACGCGCGGGTCCACGGCTCACCCCGTCCGAGGCTGAGCGCGAACAGCGCCACGGCCACCGCCACGGCGACAATGCCGAGGCGCCGGACCAGCGCGGCGGCCTGTCGCTGGAGCGGACTGGCCGAGGACGCCGTCCGGGCCACGAGGGCCGCGATGCCTCCGTATTGTGTCGCCCGCCCGGTCGTGGTGACGAGGCCGAACCCGTGGCCCGAGAGGACCTGGGACCCGGCGAAGAACCGGGCTTCGGGCGGTGCCTGGCCCGGATCGGCTGCCCACTCGCGCTTCGACTGGGGCTCGGATTCGCCGGTCAGGGACGATTCGTCCACCGCGACGTTCGCCGTCCACCGGACCACGCCGTCCGCCGCGATGACCTGCCCCTCGCGCAACACCAGCAGGTCGCCCGGGACGACTCGTTCGAGCGGCACGGACCCGAGGTGCCCGTCTCGGACCACGTCGGCAAAGGGCGCGGCCGCGCGGGCCAGCTTGTCCAGCGCGGCCCGGGAACGCGCCTCGAGAACGACGTCGACGCCAAGCACCGGGATCAGGGCGAGCGTGAGGACGACCGCGTCCCGCGTTTCGCCCAGCAGGTAGTAAACGACGGCCGCGATGACCAGCATGACCGCCATCGGATCGAGCAGGAGTCCGATGACTTCGCGCACCCGCGCCAGGCGGTCCCGCTTCACCCATCGGTTCGGTCCGACCTCAGCGAACCGGTGGTCCGCCTCGATCGACGACAGGCCTTCGAGCCCTGGGGGGATGGCGCTTGGCTCGGCGGGCAAGGCTGGCTCTGGCACGGGCGGACCAACCTCTCTGGCGTTCATGCCGCGACCGGGCCCTCAACGGACCTGGACGGACACCGCGGGGGTAACACTCGCGTGGTCCACGGATGATGTACTCGCGCCCGTCGCGTGTCGCAATGAGCACCATCCGTCGAGCCGTTGCAACAGAAGGCCACCGCCGAAGTATGTTTTAGGCTGGGGCAGGGCTCCCCCTTCAGAAGCCGGATATCGTGCATACGATTGCTCAAGAGGAAACCCGCACTCGCCTCATCGGCCGGCTTCGGCGCCTGACTCCGGACAACCAGCGTCGCTGGGGAACGTTGACCCCGGGCGAGATGCTCTGCCACCTGGGCGACGCCGGCGAATCCGTCCTCGGGATTCGGATCCCCCCGGGGCCGCCCGCGTCGGGGAAGCCCAGACCGATCCTCAAATGGGTGATGCTGTATTCGCCGATGCCTTGGCCGAAAGGGGCCAAGACCCGGCCCGGCGTGGATCCTCGCCGCGAGGGTACCCGCCCCGGCGAATTCGAGCGGGACCGCCTTCGGGTCATCGACGGTGTGACCAAGTTGGCTACCGCGCCCGCCGACCGTCTCGCGGTTGCCCATTTCATGGTTGGACCCATGACCCGCAAGGACTGGCACCGATGGGCATACAAGCACATCGATCACCACCTGAGACAGTTTGGTCTCTGACGTACTGTGGCTGCTGCCGGGGTCCCGAGCCCGGGCGGCCCGCCGCCCTGGTATGTTTCGCGGCGCAGGGCGGGTCGGCATTCGGCGGGCAGCCACCACGCCCGAGAGCCGCACGGAGAGTTCGGCGGACACCACGATCGGAGCACCATTGGCACGTGATCATTCGCTTGCGAAGGCCCTGATCGGGTCGTGGGAGCTGTACGTTCGCGAAGACCGGACGGAATCCGGTGACCTGCATCCGGATCCGAGCCTTGGCGCGGACCCGACGGGCCTTCTCGTATACGACTCGGGTGGACGCTTCAGTGCCCAGTTCATGAGGCGGGACCGGCGTGCTTCAGACCCGACCGCGCGCGAGCCGTCCTCGTCGGGACATAACAACAGCCGCGCCGTGAACGGCTACGATGCCTACTTCGGTCGGTACACGGTCGATGAGGCCACCGGGCTGGTCACGCAGACGCTCGACGGCGCACTGGCGGTGGAGAATGTCGGGGTCGTGGTTACCCGTCACCTGGTGGTGACGGGTGACGAGCTGATGCTCCACCTGCCGACCAGCGCGGTGGATGGCACGCCCGTCGTTCGGACGCTGAAGTGGAGGCGCGTCGCCTGATAGGTTGACACGCAAGAGCGGCGGCCTAGCTTCCGTTCGGCAGGAGGCAGCCGTGGACTCTCCCAATGTCGGGCCCCGTCGGTTTTCGGTCGCACTCGCGGGCCTCATCACGCGCCTTGTCCTTCCGCTCGTTGCAATCATCTTGATCCAGGCAACAGCCTGCGGTTCGCCGTCGGGGCCGGATGCTTCGCTGGTTGGCGATTGGTGGACGGGACCACTCCCGAGCGGCGGCGGTATTTCCCTGTCGCTCACCACGAGCGGCGCCGCGGTCACCGGGAATGGCCAGTCGCGCGAGGCGGGCCCCAATGGCGCGACTCACCTGATCATCGTGGCCGGCTCGTATTCGGGCCGTGACTTCGTGCTGACCTGCACCTTCGACTCCGGCAGCACGGCGACCTATTCGGGACAGGTCGTAGACGCAAATACGCTTGCCGGACAATGGTCTGCGCCCGGCCAGCCCACCGGGTCGCTCACCCTGTATCGTCGATAGCTGGTCCGCCCTCCGAGGGCTGGAAGCGAGCCTTACGACATGGGTTTCATACCTGGATGGGCCATCGGTGTCGCGGTCATCGTATTCTCGGTTGCCCTCGCCCAGATCGTGGTGATGAAGTTGCGGGCGTCGGTTCGAACACCTCCTGCTCCGGATAACGAGATCGGCGAGTTGCGTCAGGCATTCGACGCCATGCAGAACCGCGTGGGTGAGTTGGAAGAGCGGCTGGATTTCACTGAACGGCTCCTGGCCACGAACCGCGAGGCCGACCGGCTGGAACCACCGCCCGGCTAGACGGTGCGGTGGGTGGCCTCATACACGCTTGCTGCCGGCCGCGCGCAAGGCCGGCCGTGGACACCGACGACATATGGCGAACACCGAGTGGTGGCAGCGCGGTCCCATCGATGGCGTCCCAGCCGTCCTGCAACCCGTCGCCCACATGCTGCTCCAGGTCCGCGAAAGCGTCGGCGAGCTCGTCGCCACTGCGACGGAAGCCGAGTGGAACGCCCGGCCGGCCGGTGTGGCATCGGCGGCGTTTCACGTGCGACATATTACGGGAGTCATCGATCGCCTTTTCACCTACGCGCGGGGCGACGCGCTCTCCGCGGAACAGTTTGCCGCACTGCGATTGGAGGGCGGGGAGCTGCCCGCCGGGGATGTCGTGCGGGTGCTGGATGCACTCTCCACCCGGGTTGACGCGGCCGTGGCGGAGCTCCGAACGATCGATGTTGCGGCACTCGGCGACTTCCGCGGCGTGGGGCGGGCGCAGCTCCCGTCCACGGTCATCGGCTGCCTCGTGCATGGGGCGGAGCATGCCATGCGCCATGTCGGGCAGCTCTCGGTGACGATACGCGTCGTTCGGTCCGCCAATGCGTGACCGGCCATCTTCCGGGAGGCCGCCATGATGGCAGCACCCCGGCGACAGGCATTGGCCATTCTACTGTTGGCCGCCTTGTCCGCCTGCGCCACTCTCCAGCAAATCGCGGCACTCCGCCAGGTGGCATTCGCCCTGGCAGGCGTTCAGGATGGGCGATTGGCCGGGGTGCCACTCGCTCGGATCGCGTCCTATCAGGATCTCACCGCGGTCGAGATCGGCCGCATCGCGCTGGCGCTCGCGCGTGATGATCTCCCCCTCGCGTTCCGGGTCGACGTCCGGGCGGAGAATCCGGCGGTCAACCAGGCCACGGCGACCATGGTTCGTCTCGCCTGGTCGCTCTACCTCGACGACAAGGAGACGATCAATGGTGTCCTCGATTCGAGTTATGCGCTCCCTCCGGGCCAACCGGTCGTCATTCCGCTCCACATGGAGCTGAACCTCCGCCAATTCTTCAACGGGCCGGCGGAGAGCCTGGTGAATCTCGCCGCGGGATTGGCCGGTCTCCGCGCCAACCCGGCCAGGATCGCCCTGCGCGCGGTTCCATCCATCGACACCCCCTTGGGGCCGATGGCGTACCCGTCGCCCATCACGATCGTAAGCCGGACGGTGGGGGGAGCCGGCCCGCCATAGGACGGTCGCCATCGCACGAGACAACCGGCTCGAGCACCTCCATCGCTTCGCCTATTGGCTGGACGAGGGCATCCGGATTCCCGGGACCCACCTGCGGGTGGGGTTGGATCCGATCCTCGGCCTGGTGCCAGGGTTCGGCGACGCAGCGGGAGCGATCCTGGCCGCCAGTATTCTGGTGGAGGCGGTGCGCCGCGGGGCCTCGCGGTTCACGCTCGTCCGGATCGCCTTCAATATCGCGCTTGATGCGCTGCTCGGCGCGGTGCCGCTGATCGGCGACGTCTTCGACGCCGCCTGGAAGGCTAATCTTCGCAACCTGGCCCTGCTGGAGCGGCACGAGGCCGTCCCTGCCGATGCGCGCAAGGCCGACTATCTCTTTCTTGTCCTGGTGAGCGGCTCGCTCTTCTTGCTCTGCGCGGCCCTCCTGGCCGCCGGGTTGTGGCTTACCGCGAGGGTCCTCCGGGCGGTCGCGGCATATCAGCCGTAGTGCTCCCGCGGCCCGGAAAAGGCGCAGGCGGTTCGGTGGACCTGGTGACTTCGAGGGGGCCATGATCACGCTCCGGCCAATTGGAACGATTCACAGCCCGTATGCCGAGACGTCCGAGATTCCCAAGGGACTCGGCGCCCGGCACGACGCGGAAGGCGTGCTCGAGCTGCTTCCGGAGCTGGAGCCCGGTCTCGCCGACATCGAGGGCTTTTCTCATCTCTATGTCATCTGGATCTTCGATCGCGCGGGCCCCGGCCCTCTCACCGTTCGTCCGCCTTCCGACTCCCGGGCGCACGGGGTCTTCGCGACCCGATCGCCGCAGCGCCCGAACCCCATCGGGCTGACGGTCGTCCGTCTGCTGCGTCGAGAAGGCCGGCGACTCCACGTCGGCGGCGTGGACATGCTCGACGGATCGCCGATCGTGGACATCAAACCGTATCTGTCGAACGTGCCCATGGCGGAGCTGCGGCGCGGCTGGCTGGCCGAGGCCGAAGCCCGTGACGCGCCGTGACGTCCCTCACCGCCTGGTCCTGAACGCGGCGGCCCGCCCGGAGGTATGTTTGGCCGGTCCAGCCCTTCAGGAGAGCACCGGTGCCGCCCACTCCGCTCGCACGGGTTCGGAGCCTCTGCCGAGCGCTCCCGGGAGCTCACGAGGTGGAGGCCTGGGGCGAGCCGACGTTTCGAATCAAGAACAAGATCTTTGCCATGTACGGGTCGGCGGGCAATCACCACGGGCAGGGGCGACCGTCGCTGTGGTGCATGGCCACCCCCGAGAACCAGGAGCTGATGGTGCGGTCGCGGCCGGAGCGCTTCTTCGTGCCCCCGTACGTCGGCCCCAGCGGCTGGATCGGCATCTACCTCGACCGCCGGCCCGCGTGGACCGAAGTCCGCGAGCTTCTCGCAGGACGCTCTGGTACTTCGATCGTCGCGGTCGAAACGTCGCGCCGCTCCTCGGTCGCTGCCGAGCACGCCGCGGCGTACCAGACCTGGAAGTCGCTAAAGCACGGGAGGGAATCTTGGAAGATCCCGAGCCGACAGTACCCGCATCAGCGTCGCGCCCTCTGCTCCGGGTGCCTCACGCGCAGCAGCTTCGCGAGGCCCGGGCAGCGAACCTTCGCGCACTCCAGGCACAGGCATGGCGGAAGACCGTTCGTCGCCTGCAAGTGCAGTGCATCCTGCTCACGCTGCTGGGCGTGCCGGTATACGGACTGGCCTGGCACTTGACCGACCCGACTCAAACTCGGCTGGCCGTGGCGGCCGCCCTGTTCCTTTCCTACGCTGCTCCACTGGTGCGCATCCTGATCTTCCATGTGCGAGCGACGGCCCGCGGAGACTATTGACGAACCGCCGTCCGACAATCGGCACAACCAGAGGTGAATAGTATGGACGTCGCCGAAGCCCAGCGAGAGGTCCGCACCGTCCATATGGGCGGTTTCATAGTGACCTAACCCGCGTTTGAAGGACTGCGAATGACCGGGATTAACCGAGCTCGCGCACACCCCGTTTCCCCCGACGTCATTGCCGGATCGTAGGTGTTCCAGCTCAACAAGTGGTACCTCGACCTGGTAACCCCCGACGGGGTCGTCGTGGTCTGTTACTCCGCCCGGCTTCGGTGGGGGGCCCTGCGTCTCCGATTCGCGTCGATCCTCCTCCACGTTCCGGGCGCCAGGCCCGAGGAAGCCGTCACGGTGCGGCGCGTCGAGCGGCCGGTGATCGACCGCGGGAATCTTCGCTGGTCCTCAGAGGCGCTCGATGTGCACGGCGAATGGCGGCGCCAGCGGCCCGCGATCCGGGAGACCCTGCTTCGGAGCGACGCCGGGGCATTCCGGTGGTCGTGTCGCATGCCCCTGGCCGCCGCCGAGGCTCAGTGGGGCCACCGGCGGTTTGCCGGGCTGGGGTACGTCGAGTCGCTGGGCATGACCGTTTCGCCGACCCAGCTGCCGTTTCGTACGCTGCGGTGGGGCAGGCACCTGTCACCGGAGCACTCGCTGGTCTGGATTGACTGGATCGGGAACGTATCGGGGCGCTGGGTCTGGCTCGATGGGGTGCGCCAGCAGGGCGCCGGATTAGCCGAGGATGGGACGATTCGCCTGCCGGAGGGGCGGCACCTGCAGCTCCACGATTCGCGTGACATCCGCAACCAGCTCGTGCTCCCGGCGGTCGGCGCGCTGCTTCCCGGTATTGCATCGCGTGTGGCCGGCTCGCTCGGAACGCTGCGCGAGCACAAGATGGTCTCCCGCTCCGCGCTGTATCAGGATGAACGTCCACTCGACAGCGGCTGGACGGTGCACGAGGTGGTGACATGGTGACGATCGCCGGGACACTCGCCCGCGTCCTCTACGCCGTGTGGTTCGTCGTGCTCGTCCCGGTCGGGCTCGCGATCTGGGCACGCGCGCTGGCTCCCAACGTTCCCCTCGCACCGGTGCATTCGATCTGGGGTGGTGCGATCGTCGCGGCCGCCGGAGTGGGGCTGTCGCTCGCCGGGATGATCCAGCTCGTACTCCAGGGTCACGGGCTTCCGATGAACGCCTTCCCCCCATCGCGGTTCGTGCGCTCCGGGGTGTTCCGCTGGATCCGCAACCCGATCTACATCGGCTTCAGCCTGGCCGTCACCGGCGTTGCGATCGCCGCCGGGTCGGCGGCCGGGCTCTGGGTGGTGGCTCCGGTCGCGGCGCTGGGTGCCGCCGCGCTCTGGTATGGGTATGAGCGCCACGATCTGCTGCGACGATTCGGCGCCGCGGCGCTCGAACCGCCACTGCTGGCATTCCCGCCGGCGAGCGACGAGCCGGCCAGCCTGACCGACCGCGCGGCGGTGATCATCTGGGTGCTCCTGCCGTGGCTCGTCGCGTGGCTGGCGGTCCAGGCGCTGGGCCCCGCGCCGGACGCCTTTCACCTCGAATTGCCGTTCGAGCGCCACTGGCCCGTGGCGCAGGCCACCGAGCTCGGCTATCTGAGTGCCTACCTGTTCGTGCCGCTGACACCGCTGCTGATCCGCCGTCGCCGCGACCTCCGCCACTTTGCGATCAGCGGCCTGCTGGCCACGGGCATCGTGATGCTGATCTGGCTCACGGTGCCGGTGGTGGCGTCGAACCGCCCGTTCGAGCCGGTCGGCGTGTGGGGGCGGCTGCTGGCCTTCGAGCAGGCGCATTCGACCGGCGTCGCCGCGTTTCCGGCATTCCACGTTCTCTGGTCCCTGTTTGCGGCGCAGGGATGGATCGCCAATGCCCGGGTGACCGGCCACGCCGCCTGGCGCTGGATCGGCGTCGGCTGGACGGCAGTGATCGTAATCGGCTGTCTGACCACCGCGATGCATACCGTCGTCGAGGTGATCGCCGCAGTGGCGATCTTCTTTCCGCTCTGGCACTATCGCACGACCTGGGAACTGGCGCGCCGGGGCGCCGAACGGCTCGCCAACTCCTGGCACGAATGGCGGATCGGTCCGGTGCGGTTCATCAACCACGGGATCTACCCGGCGGCCGCGGCATTCATCGGGACCATCATGGCGGGCATGCTCACCGGGCCGCGCGTGGTCGCAGCAATCGCCTGGGTCGGATTCCTGCTCACGCTGGGATCGGGATTGTCGGCGCAGCTGCTGGAGGGCTCGCCCAAACTGCTCCGGCCGTTCGGATGGTACGGTGGCGTTGCGGGCGCAGTCGTCGGGTGTCTCACCGCACCGCTGTTCGGCATGCCGACGTTGCCACTCCTCGCGGCGTTCGCGGTGACGGCCCCCTGGATCCAGCTCATCGGTCGGCTGCGCTGTCTGGTGCAGGGTTGCTGCCATGGCGGGCCCGCCCCCGACACCGTCGGCATCCGGTATCGCCATCCGCGTTCGCGGGTGATCCAGATCGCAAGCCTGGCGGACGTCCCGCTGCACCCGACGCCGCTCTATTCCATCATGGGGAACCTGCTTATCGGCACGGTGCTGCTGCGGCTCAGACTGCTCGGCGCGTCGGCGGGATTGGAGCTCGGGGTGTACCTCATCCTGGGCGGTATCGCTCGATTCGTGGAGGAGTCCTATCGCGCCGAACCGCAGACCAAGGTGATCGGGGGGCTCCGCATCTATCAATGGATGGCGATTGCCGCGGTGCTGGCGGGGATCCTGTGCACCACCATTCGTTCCGAATCGCCGGTGGGCGGGTTCGTCGCGCCAACGGTCACCCTTTGGTTGGTGGCGGCGGCAATGGGGCTGCTCTTCGGTTTTGCCATGGGCGTCGACTTTCCCGGCTCGAGTCGCCGGTTCTCCCGGTTGGCGGCGACCGATTGAGGAGGTCGGTTCCCATTCCGTCTCGCACATCTCGCCCCACCGGCCTGGTCGGTGTAAGATCAGGCATGCCGAGGCGGGTCCCCTTTCGGCCTCCGCAGCTGCGGCGGGTTCGTCAGGCCGACACCGCAAGCCATCGCCGAGGTCCGTGCGACTGACGGGCGGGTGATCTCGCGGTTCAGCAGGGTGGGGAAATGCCACAGACCGAGCAGCGCGAGATTCACGGCCTACCCGTACGCATCGTCAACACCCGTCCCGACATTCAGACGGAGCAAGTCGCCCGGCGTCTGGCGGCGGCGCTCGATCTGGTTGCCGCCTATGCACCCCGGTGTTACCGGCGCCTCCGCACCGACCTCGCCGGGTTCGTGGTGGAGCGTTTCGCCTGCCGAGGGGCCTTCTTCCCGGTGTCCCGGGAGTGTCTGGTGGAGCTCACCTTCACGGTGAATCCGCAGGTTTCGCTTCCCGAAATTGCCGCCTCCATCGTGCATGAGGCCACCCATGCCCGTGTGGCGCACCGGTGCGGATCCCTCCCTCCTGGTGACCGGGCCCGTGAGGAACGCCTGTGCCGCCGGGCGGAGCTCGCCTTCGGGCTCGCTCTGCCTGACGGCGCGGTCGTGGTGCAGCGCGCGCAGGACTCCCTGGCATTGAACGCGGAGGATGTGGCTCCCGCGGTCGATTGGCGGGAAGCGGCGCGCCGGGTGGCCGAAGCCGACGCTGCGTCGCGTCGCGCCCTCTAGCGGTTCCCGTATCGCCCGCGCGGATGTAGCCGATGCGGTGCTTCGCTGCCTGGACGACGCCACCATACTGTACAAACGCGACCTCGTGGCCCCCTGAGGAACGGCGCGCCACGCGGCCCGACGAAGTATCTTGACAGGACGTCTTTCATCCCTCTCGCTGAACGGGCGAGCGCTCAATGGAACCTCCTGATCGTCTCCGGCAGCACCCCCGGGATCGCTGGCCGGACAGTGTCCAACGCATCGACCTCACCTCCGCCATCGCCGGGCTCAAGGCCGAAGCGCACCACGCGATTGACGGTCACCATCAAATTGCCCTCGGCCGCCATGGACCCGTCACCTTTCTCCTGTTCGTGTTCGAGAACGGCGGCCTGCTCAAGGAGCACGAGGCCGAGGGGGTGGTGACGATCCACGTGCTGAGCGGCCACCTGGAAGTGACAGCGGGAGAACAGCCCCACGACGTGGGGATGGGTCAGCTCCTGGCATTGTCCGCCCGCGTCCGCCATGCCGTACGGGCGCTCGAGCCGAGCGAGGTGCTGGTGACCGTGCACAAACACTCGGAGGCATCGTGACCACAGCCGCCGCGGGAGTCCTGCTCGGGTTGAGCATCCTGGGACCTGTCAGCGCACCGGCGCAGCAGCAACGGGTCGTCACGGCCGCTGCCGAGCAGCAGGCCATCCGGGTGGCCCGTATCTCTCAGAATCGCGCCATTGCAGCCGGCCAACTCGACTCAGTCGCGACCTTCTGGACCGATGACGTCATGATTCGCCGGGGCCTCGGTCAGCCGGTGGTCGGACGGACCGCATACCTGGCCCTGTTCGACACGACCGGTGACCGCACCTCTGCGTTGGTGTATCAACGCCAGACCACGGGAGTCGAGGTCAGCTCCCATTGGCCGTTGGCGTTCGAAACCGGTACCTGGGTCGGCCACGTCGGCGCCGCCAGCGGTCCGCCGGCCATTCGGGGCCGCTACTCCGCGCAGTGGGTGAAGCGCGACGGCCGCTGGCTGATCCGCGCCGAGGTGTTCGTGGCGCTGACCTGTGCCGGGGTCGGCTGCCGCTCGATCGCCGCGCCGTGATCCGGCCGGCCCGACTGGGCCACCTTGGAATCCTGGCGGGTTATTGAGCCCGGGAGAGCGTTCCCCCCAAAGATCTCGTCGGCCTGCTGGCGGTGGACCGTGCGCTTGCGCTGTGCGGTGTGAGAAGGGGGCCTCGGCCCTGCAGGTTACCGCGATCGTGACGGATGAGCGAGCGGACGGCGACTCGCGCGCTCCCGATGATACGGTGGGAGCGGTCATTGGGGGCTATTACCTGCCCAGGACTCGCCGGTGCCGGCGTCCGTCATCCTCTCCTTCGGACGGCTCCTGATGGTCGACGAGGCTGGTGGCTACCTGATTCGGCAGCTCGACACGGCATGGAAGCTCACCGCTCTCCACCTGAACGGCCTGACCACCGGGGAGTGCCTGTGGCGCCCGGCACGTCAGGGCTTGCACGTGCACCAGCATTCGGACGGAGGGTGGCGCGCCGACTGGCCGACGCACGAGGGATACGACCTGGGTCCGCCAAGCATCGGGTGGCTGACGTGGCACCTCGGGTTCTGGTGGTCCATGGTTCTCGACCACTCATTCGGGGACGGGACGCTCGCACGCGAGCAAATCCTGTGGCCGGGCAGCGCGGAGGGTGTGAGCGGGTGGGTCGGGCGGCTGCAGGTGGAGTGGCGTGAAGCACTGGTAGGGCTCACCGACGACGACCTGCGATCCACGCGGCGAACGCGGTGGCCCTTTCAGCACCGGCCGTTCGGCGATGTCGTCGCCTGGGCCAATGTCGAGCTCGCCAAGAACGCCGCCGAGATCGGCTACGCCCGCTTCCTGTATGCGGTCCGGGATTCCTAGCCAGCCCCGGAGCCGTCCATAGGACGCTCCGCGACGCGGATGATGTCGAGTACGCGGAGCGGTACCGCTACACCTTCCACCGATAGAGGCGGACGCTCACCGAGTGAAGCCCAAGCACCCATCCAAGGCCGAGCTCACCGCAGCCGGGGGACGCACCCTTCCTGACGTCGTCGCGCCCGGCCTGCAGGTGCTCTTTTGCGGGATCAACCCCGGTCTCTATTCGGCCGCCGTAGGCCACCACTTTGCCCGTCCGGGAAACCGCTTCTGGCCCGCGCTGTACGCCGGCGGCTTCACGGAACGCCTGCTGTCGCCGGCCGAGGACCGCTTGTTGCTCGACTCCGGATACGGACTCACGAACCTCGTGGAGCGAGCCAGCGCCGGCGCGGACGAGTTGAGCGCGGCGGAGCTGGTCGCGGGCCTGGCCCGCCTCGAGCAGAAGGTCCGCCGTCATGCCCCCCAATGGGTGGCCGTGCTGGGAATCGGCGCGTACCGGATGGCCTTTCGCCGGCCCCGCGCGAGCCTGGGGCGGCAGCCCGAGCGCCTGGCCGGCGCCCGCGTGTGGGTCCTGCCCAATCCCAGCGGCCTCAACGCCCACCATCAGCCCGGCCAGCTTGCCACCGCCTTCGACGAACTGCGACGGGCCGCGACCTGAGGGACAGGGCCCATGGCCGGCGCCATGCGATAGGCACCATATTCCAGGCCGTGGATCCCGGAGCGTTCCTGAAGGTCCCTCGAGTGACCCTTCATCCCAGCCATCCGGAGCCCCGGCCAACAGCGGAGGAGCCGTGCGACGCTTGCTGATCCCGATGCTCACGATCCTGGGCCTCGTGTCCACCGGTGCCCGCGCGCCTTCGCCCTCCTATCTGTTCCTCTGGGCCGGAGATGCCGAGGGCAAGGCCAGCGACTTTCTCGCGGTGATCGACGCCACCGCCTCGTCGGCCGGCTATGGTACCGTCGTCGCCTCCATCCCGACGGGCGTGGCCGGGACGCACCCGCATCACACCGAATCCGAGATGCCGGCCAACGGGCACCTCCTCGCCAACGGCTTTCACGCCGGACGCACCTGGCTGTTCGATCTGTCGCAGCCCCTGCATCCGCGCATCCTCACGTCGTTCGGGGAGGTGGCCGGGTACAGCCACCCGCACACGTTCGTCAGGCTCGCCAATGGCCACGTGCTGGCCACCTTCCAGTATCGCGCCGATTCGGTAGGCATGCGCCACGACGGCCCCCCCATGGCCGTGAACGGCGCTGCACACACCACGGGGGGGCTGGTCGAGATGGAGGAGCGGGGGCATCCGGTGCAGAGCGGGGCCGCGAGCGACCCGACGATTCCGGACCAGCGGATCTATCCATACAGCGTCCTCCCGATCGCTGCGCTCGATCGTGCGGTCTCCACGACCACCGACATGGACACGGCGAACACGAAGGCGACGGCGGAGTGGGTGCAGCTCTGGCGGTTGTCCGACTTGAAGCTGCTGCGGAGCCTTCGGCTCCCGCCCGGCCCCCGCGGCGACGAACACCGGTTCACCGGCGAGCCGCGCCTGCTGGCGGACGGCAAGAGCGTCTACATCCACACCTTCAATTGCGGCCTGTACCTGCTGCGCGACATCGAGGGCCCCAACCCGACGGCCAGCTTCGTGATGGCATTCGAGGGGACGAATTGCGGTGTCCCGATCCTGACCGGACACTACTGGCTGCAGACGGTGCCGGATGCGCACGCGCTCATCGCCCTCGACATCACCGATCCGGAACATCCGCGCCGCGTGTCTACGCTCAGCATCGGCGATGACGAGCAGCCGCACTGGATCGCGATTGATCCCACCGGCCGCCGAGTGGTGCTGAACTCGAGCGGCGGCGGAACCGGCAACCGGCTGTATGTCATCGACTTCGACCCACGCGACGGCCGGCTCGCGTTCGACGACCGGTTTCGCGATGCGGGCGGTGCCCGGCCCGGCATCAGCCTGACCGGCCGGAGCTGGCCGCACGGCTTCACGGGAACGGCCGTCCCCCACGGCACGGTCTTCTCGCGCTGATGCGGTTTCACCTGGACCGCTCCATCGAGGTGCTCCAGCGCACTCCCGGCACCCTTCGCGAGCTGCTGGGCGGTCTCGATGAGGTCTGGACCCGTGCGACCGAGGGACCCGGGACCTTCAGTCCGTTCGACGTGGTCGGGCATCTCATCGATGGGGAGGAAACGGACTGGATGCCCCGGGCCCGGATCATTCTTGCCGGGGGTTCGGATCCGGCATTCGAGCCCTACGACCGGTTCCGGCATCGCGGGCGGAATGCGCAGCGCTCCCTCCAGTCCCTGCTGGAGGAATTCGCCCGGCTCCGCGCGGCGAACCTGGCGCTGCTTCGCTCCTGGAACCTCACCGATGCGCAGCTGGACCTGCCGGGCGCGCATCCCGGTCTTGGCCGGGTGACCCTGCGGCAGCTGCTGGCGGCGTGGGTCGTTCACGATCTGGGGCACATCGCCCAAGTCGCGCGCGTCCTGGCCAAGCAGTACCGGGAAGCGATCGGTCCCTGGGTTCCGTTCCTGCCGGTGGTGACTGACCATCCGACACCGCGATCGTAGGAGCCACGAGGCCACCCGGTCCACTTTTTTGCGAGGTCGTCATGCAAGCCGCTGCCACCCAAGGTGCATTCCTCCTGACCCAGTACGAGCGCTGGCTCGTTGACCTCGAGGACCGGCACCTCGCCCACGAACCCAGCCCGGGCGGCAAGACCGCTGGGTGGTTGCTCGGACACCTCGTCGTTACCGGGGACTTCGCCCGCCGGCTCTGCGGACTCCCGCCGCGCGCGCCCAAGGCGTGGCGGCCACTCTTCTCACCGGGCACCATCCCGAGCCGGGACCCGGCGACCTACCCGCCGATGCGCGAGCTGGTCGACGCCTTCCGGGCGGTGTATCAGGATCTCGTGGCCAACGCGCCGGCCGCCTCCGCCGAGGCGCTCTCGGCGCCCAATCCGTTCGAGCCGGCTCGCCCGGCCTTCCCGACCGCCGGGAGCTTTGCCGTCTACCTCCTGACGGGACACCTGGGCTATCACCTCGGGCAGCTCTCGATGTGGCGTGCCGCGGCGGCCACCGCAGACCCCCGATTGCGGCCCGCCTGAGGCCGAGCCAACCCGTGAACATTCTCGGTGCGATCGGCAACACCTCGATCGTTCGACTGCGCAAGGTCGTTCCGCCCGGCTGCGCGGACATTCTGGTGAAGCTCGAGTGGGAGAACCCCACCGGCAGCATGAAGGACCGGATGGCGCTGGCCGTGATTTCGCGGGCCGAGGAAAACGGGAGACTCCGGCCCGGAGACACCGTCGTCGAGTACACGGGCGGCAGCACCGGCGCCTCGCTCGCGCTGGTCTGCGCCGCCAAGGGTTACCGCCTCCGAATCGTTACCTCCGATGCGTTCAGCCGGGAGAAGCGGGATCACATGGCGGCGCTGGGTGCGGAACTGACGGTGATTCCCAGCGAGGGGGGCCTCACCACCCGGCAACTGATCCTGGACATGATCGAGGCGGCCCGCCAACTGAGTCAGGAGCCGCACACCTACTGGATCAACCAGCTCAGCAATCATGACAGCATCGCCGGCTATTTCCCGCTCGGTGAGGAGATCTGGACCCAGACCAATGGGGAGATCGGCGCCTTCGTCCACTCCGCGGGCGCCGCGGCCTCGGCGCGGGGGGTGGCCACCGTGCTGAAGCAACACCACCCGGGCATCCGGATCGTGGTCGTCGAACCCGCGGAGTCCTCGGTGTTGCTGGGAGGTCAGGCCGGGGCCCATCGGATCGAAGGCATCGGGATCGGCCGGATTCCTCCGCTCTGGGACCCGGCACTGGTGGATGAGATCTTGGCGGTCAGCACGGACGACGCGGAGCGCATGGCGAGGCGTCTCGCGCGGGAGGAGGCGCTCTTCGCGGGGACCTCTTCCGGCGCCAACGTGGTTGCCGCCATTCGCGTGGCGGAGCGCCTGGGTCCCGGTGCGACGGTGGTCACGCTGATGGTCGACTCCGGCCTCAAATACCTGAGCACCGACGTGTACCGGAGCCGGTAACGGCCGCCGAGAGACCGAAGCCGCCGCCGCGAGGGTGCCGCCCAGGTGCCTTGCGGAACATTGTTCGACAAAGTACTTTGTCTATGGAAACCCATTCGGTTCCCCAGGCGCGGAGGCACGCACCGCCATGCAACCAGCCAGCGGCTCGTCGAGCGGGCCTGACACTTCGGCTTCGTTCCGGGAATTCCTTCGGGACGCGATCCGGTTCTGGGAACTGCGCCGCCTGTGGTACAATCTCGCACTCGCCGGGCAGGCTCTCGCCTGGGTGATCCTGACCTGGCCGCACTTCCGTCCGGCCCTGACGGTGGAACACCTTCTCCAACTGCTCGTCCTCGCGGGTCTCGCCAACCTCTGCTACTGCGTGGCGTACTTCGTGGAGCTCCTCTTCTATCAATCCCCGGCCGCCGACACGTGGCGCCGTCGGCGCTGGGTCCTCTGGCTGGCGGGGACGCTCTTTGCCCTGCTGGTGGCCCAGTACTGGATCGGGGACGAGATCTACCCGTCCGTGCGCTGAGGCGGACCGCGCGGCTATTTTCTTCCCGATACAGGGAGTCGGGTCCGGGGGAAACGCACTGACGGCGAGGGAATCCTATGTCCGCCCAACGCCTGCGGACGCTCCGCAGCTGCCTGCTGGCTCTTGGTCTGCTTGGCTCGGCCGGTACGCTCCATGCCCAGGCGCCGAGCGTGGCCGCGATGGACAGCCTGCTCGGCCGCATGGCGGGCCGTTGGTTGATGACCGGTGCGGTGCGCGGCAACCCCGCGACCTACCGGCTGGACGTCGAACGGGTCTTGCGCGGCCGCTTCATCGAGCTGCACATGGAGGACGTCAGCAAACCGTCCGCCTATGAGGCGCGGGTCTTTCTCGGGGTCGACAGCGCGAAGGCACAATACGTCGCCCACTGGCTCGACAACACCGGGGCAGGGTATTCGATTCCCCATGCCACGGGTGACGCGCGCGGCGACACGATCCACGTGACGTTCCCCTATCCCGAGCAGGCATTCTCCGACACCTTCGTGTACGACCGCTCCGCCGACGCGTGGCACTTCCGTCTGGAGGCGGCGGACGGGCATGGCGGGTGGACCCTGTTCGCGGAATATCGGGTTCGCCGCCGGTGAGCCTGCGGCCCGGCGGAGTGCTCGAATCCGCCCTCTACTGTCCCGACCTCGAGGCGGCGGAGGCGTTCTACGGAAGGGTGCTCGGGCTGGAGCCGTTCGCCAAGCAGCCGGGGCGGCACGTCTTCTTTCGTTGCGGGGCCGGCATGGTGTTGCTGTTCAATCCGCGGACCACGATTGCCGAACCCGCCCATCACGGCGCGGAAGGGCCCGGACACCTGGCCTTTCGCGTGGCCGAAGCCGAGCTACCGGCCTGGCGCGCGCATCTGCTGGGCGCCCGCGTGGCGATCGAGCGCGAAGTCTCCTGGCCGGGTGGCGGCCTGTCGGTGTACTTTCGCGACCCGGCCGGCAACAGTCTCGAACTGGCCACCCCGGCGACCTGGGGGATGCCCGACTCCGAGCCGGCGGCCGCGCGCTAGAGCCGGTTTTCCGCTCACCCGGGAGCCCCCGTGACGCTCTCAGCCAACGCCGCCTTGCTCCTGATCGACGTGCAAGCGGGCCTCGACGAGCCGGTATGGGGCGAACGGAACAACCCCGGCGCGGAGCGCAACATCGCGGCGTTGCTGACGGCCTGGCGCCAGACCCACCGTCCCGTCATTCACGTGCAACACATGTCCCAGCGGGCCGATTCACCGCTCCGCGCCGACCGGCCCGGCAATGCGTTCAAGCCGGAGGCTGCCCCGGAACCGGGTGAGCCGATCTTCCAGAAAAAGGTGAACAGCGCCTTCATCGGCACGGCGCTCGAGGCACACCTCCGGGCCCGGCAGATCGACACCGTGGTCCTCGCCGGCCTCACCACCGACCATTGCGTGTCGAGCACCACCCGCATGGCCGCCAACCTCGGCTTCACCGCCATCGTGGTCTCCGACGGCACGGCGACATTCGAGCGGACAGGCCCGGACGGGGAGCACCACAGCGCCGAACAGATGCATCGACTCGCGCTGGCGAGTCTCCACGGCGAGTTTGCGACGGTGCGGCGGACCCACGAGGTACTGGCGGAGATACTCCCGCCCGTGTGAAGGAGGAGCATGCCGTACGGCTTCCTCGTCGAGACCTTCGCAACGGAGCGCCTGAAGACGCTCACGGTCTGGTCTCAGTTCCATGATGCGGATCTCGACTTTCGCCCCGCCGAGCTGGCTCGCTCGGTGCGCGAGCAGCTGGTTCATCAATGTCTGTCCGAAGACGCGTGGTGTACGGGAATGCTGGGGCTGCCGAGTACGATTCCGGCTCTGCCCGAGCGCGAAGAGCGGCTCCAGTTCCTCGAACACTACGCGGAAGCCTCCGGCCAGCGACTCGGCGGTCTCCAGATGCAGCCACCGGAGTGGTTCGCGGCTCCGGTATCGTTCTTCGCGGTCGAACGGTCCCGGGCCTGGGTCCTGGTTCGACGCATCGCGCACACGGCCCACCACCGCGGCCAGCTGACCACCTACCACCGACTCCTGGGGCATTCGCTCCATTCGACCTACGGACCTACGGCCGATACGGGCGGACTGCCGGCGGCCGGGGCGGCCGTCATCTACCGGTATCCCTCGGTCGAGGCGCTGATCGCGGGGGAACGTGCCGGAGGGCGGACTGGTTCGCTCCCGGGTCCGGGACAGCAGCCGCCCGCGGAGCGACCGCTCCGCCGTCCCGATGGAACCGGTCTATGACGAGACGGACCACTGAGCCCGGGTCGACCGGGTCGCCTTGCGCGCCCGACCTGGGGCCCACGATCCTGACCGCCTGGCGGACCAGCAACCGGGTCACGGTCTTTCTGGTTGCGGAGCTCCCCCTCGAGCTCTGGGAGGCCACGATACCCGGACTGCCGGGCCGCACCATTCGCATGATCGCCGCGCACCTTCACAACGCGCGGTGCATGTGGATCAAGACGCTGGGCCGCGAGCATGGCATCTCCGCGCCGGTCCGGGTGGATCACCGCAGGGTGTCGCGGCGGCAACTGGCAGCGGCGCTGGCACGCAGCAGCCGCGGGATGGAGGTCCTGCTGCGGCTCGGGCTCGCCTCCGGCGGCAGCTTGCCGCCCTCAAAGGGCTATGTATGGAAGAATCTGCCGCTGGACCTCGGCCACGTGCTGACGTACTTCGTCGCGCATGAGGCCCATCACCGCGGCCAGATCATCATGGCGGCTCGGCAGCTGGGGCTCAGGCTGCCCCGCGCCGCGGTCGACGGGCTCTGGCAGTGGACCACCCGAACCAGAGAGACCGGCGCGCCGGCCCCGACGAAACGCACTCCGGAGGGATCCCGATGAAGTTCATGCTGCTGATTTACATCGACGGCACGCTGTACGACGCGCTGCCCGACGGTCGGGCGGACGCGATGATGCGCGACTGCCTTTCGCACGCCGACGAGCTCCGCCGGGACGGCCATCTCATCGAGTCCCAGATGCTCGAGGATGCGCCCACCGCAAAGTCGGTCCGCATTCGCAACGGCCGCACCACCGCCACCGATGGTCCATTCGCCGAGTCGAAGGAAGTCCTGGGGGGCTTCAACCTCATCGAGGCCAGGGACATGGACGAAGCGGTCCAGATCGCGGCGCATTTTCCCTGGGCGCGCACCGGCTGCGTCGAGATCCGGCCGGTACGGGATATCGCGACGGTCCGAGAGCGGGTCAGCGCGGGTTCGGGATCGTCAGCTCGACGCCATCGGGATGGATGACGTAGCGCGAGCGGTCCCCAGGGCAGCGCCGCCACGTCGCTGTCGGGGGTGATGCCCGCGCGCTTGGCCCGCCCGGCGCGTTCAGTCCCGGCGCGATGCCGCGACTCTCGAGGTTTACCGTGCCCGTGCTGTGCCCCCGGTGGGACGGTGGGTGAGGATCGGCGGAAGGTATCACGGTTTCACGGAAGCGGCCGCCTCCGGATATCTTGCGGCGCTCGGGTTCCTCGATGGCATCACTGCGTGACGGGACGGGCCGACATCCATGGATTGGTTCATCAAGGCGTTCATCCGCGCCTCGCTGCTTTGGTTTGCCGCCGGCATCGTGCTGGGCCTGGCGATCGCGGTGCATCCGCAATGGCTGATCTACCGCCCGGCGCACGCGCACATGAACGTGGTGGGTTTCCTCACCATGCTGGTCTTCGGCGTGGGTTACCAGCTGCTCCCGAGGCTGTTCGGTCATCCGCTGCACAGCCCCCGCCTGGCGGTCGCACACCTGTTCTGCGCCAACGTCGGCCTGGCGGGACTGGTCCTCGGCTTCCTGATGCAGCCGCACAATGAGCCGGAGGCCCGCTGGATCATGACGGCAGGCGGCTCGCTGTTCGCCGTCGGGGCGATGCTGTGGGTATACAATCTCTGGCGAACCTTCGATGCCGCCGATGCCCGGCAGCGCGCCCGGGTGCAGGCCGAACGACGATCACTGCCCACGCTTGACGAGTAGGACCTCCGGGGTCCCACCGTTTCGACATTCATTCAACAGTCCGAGGTCGACCGTGCTGATGCGACGCGTTGCGGTATGTGTCCTGGCGGTGGCTGCGTGCGGGAAGCCCGCGCCCTCCTCGCCTCCCCAGAGTGCAGCGGGCGCGAAGGCGCCGAGTCCGGGGGCTCCCCAGCAGCCTCCGAGCTCGGTCTCTCATGGCGAAGCTCCCATCGGAGCGGCGCTGACCGCGCCCGATCGCGCCGCCGATGCCCCGGCCCCCGGCGGCGGCCATCACCGCCGGATCCGCTTCGTCACCGCCCACGTTCGCCACGAGGTCTCCCCGGGGGTGGTCTACGAGGCGTGGACCTTCGACTCGATCGTGCCGGGTCCCACCATCCGCCTGACCGTCGGAGACACGGTGGACTTCACCCTGGTGAACGGGGCGCCGATTCCGCACTCGATGGATTTTCATGCGGCGGAGATCGCGCCCAGCCGGGCCTATCGCAACGTCATGCCGCGGGACAGCATCCATTTCCAGTTCGTGGCACGGGTGCCGGGCGCGTTCATGTACCATTGCGGCACCGCGCCCGTGGCGAGCCACATCGCCAACGGCATGTATGGGGCGCTCATCGTCGATCCACGGGTTCCCCGGCCACCGGCCAGCGAATTCGTGCTGGTCCAGAGCGAGTTCTACATGGGGCCGCCGACCGGCCCCGATTCCATCCGGAGCATGAATTGGGACAAGGTGCTCAACGCGTCGCCCGACTTCGTGGTCTTCAACGGGGTGGCCTCGCGGTATGCCACGCACCCGATTCCGGTCCCCGTGGCCAAACCGATCCGGCTCTTCGTGGTGAACGCGGGGCCGAACCGGATCAGCTCGTTCCACGTGGTCGGCGCGATCTTCGACCGCGTCATTCCGGACGGCTTCGGACGCCCCTTCGAAGGCATGCAGACGTGGAATGTGCCGGTCGGTGGCGGCGCGGTCTTCGAATTCCGGCTGGCGGAAGCCGGCTTGTACCCGTTCGTCACCCACGCGTTTGCCGACGCGACGAAGGGCGGAGTGGGAGTGTTCCGGGCTGGTGAGCCCGGTCCCGGCACCTCACACTGACGGCAGGCCCCCGCCCTGAGCCGCACCGCGCACGCGACAGGCGGGACGGAATTCCGGAGAGGGGGGCGGTGGCGGCGGCGAATGTTTGACGCGCGGCTAACCCGCCGGCGGCCGCATCGGCTCACCGGTCACGGGTTATGTTTCGGGCTTCACCGCATGGTTTATTTCCACGCCGAGGTGGTTTCGTGATCGTCCTGGCTCCGGTCACACTCGAGGGCTACGGGGTCCGCCTGGAGCCCCTGACACCCGCGCATCAGGAGGGACTGGCGGCCGCCGCGGCCGACGGCCGGCTCTGGGAGCTCTGGTACACGGTGGTCCCGGCGCCCGAGCAGACCGGGACGTACATCGCGACCGCGCTCGACGGCCAGCGGGCCGGCCACATGCTGCCCTGGGTGGTGCGGGAGCTGGCGACCGGCGCCATCGCCGGGAGCACGCGCTATCACGACATCGCCGCTCCGATCGACCGGGTCGAAATCGGCTACACCTGGTACGCCGCGCGCTGGCAGCGGAGCCACGTCAACACCGCCTGCAAGCTGCTGCTGCTCACCCATGCATTCGGGGCGCTCGGGTGCCAGGTCGTGGGCTTTCGAAC
The DNA here is from genome assembly GCA_963762545.1 of uncultured Gemmatimonadales bacterium. GTDB lineage: Bacteria > Gemmatimonadota > Gemmatimonadetes > Gemmatimonadales > GWC2-71-9 > JABFSM01. The sequence goes on from CAVXLC010000001.1 coordinate 55,378, forward strand.
CGACAATTTCAACTTTGCCTCGCAGCGGGCGATCGCGGCCCTCGGCGCCAGGCTCGACGGCGTCCTCCGCCACCATCAGGCCCGGCGTGACGGCACCGTCCGGAACTCGGTGATCTACAGCATCCTCGCGACCGAGTGGCCCGACGTGAAGCGCCACCTCACCACCCGCCTGGCCCGGCACCGGGCCGTCGCGCCATGAACGACCAGCGCGGAAGCGGCCGCCCCGCCCCGGGTGAGTACGCGCCTTACGCTCAGGCGGATATCGATCAGGTCCAGGGTTCCGACGCCGTGGCGGTGCTGGAGGCCCTGGCCGAGCGTACCCTCGGGTTCCTGCAGTCCCTTCCCGAAGACCGGCTCGCGGGACTCCGCTACGCGCCGGGCAAGTGGACGGTGAAAGACGTCGTCGGGCACGTGGTCGACGACGAGCGGGTCTTCGCCTATCGGGCCTTCTGCGTGGCCCGCGGAGAATCCCTGTCCCTGCCGGGGTTCGATGAACAGGTGTATGCGGCGGGTCGGGGCGCGGAGCGGAGCTCGTGGGGAGAGCTGCTCTCCGACTATCGCGCGGTACGGGCCGCCTCGCTGACCTTCTTTCGAAGTGTGTCGCCGGCGGCATGGACCCGTGCCGGTGAAGTGAACGGGTATCGGGCGACACCCCGTGGCCTGGCGTTTCACATTGCCGGGCATGAGCTGCACCATGTGCGATTGCTCCAGGAGCGCTACCTCCCTCTTCTCGCGCGAGGGGCCGCGGGTGACCCCGCCGGTTAGCTTTCCGAACCCGGGCGCGGTCGCTTGAGCGCCCGCAGTCCAGGCACCGTCGAGGCCGCCGCATTCATGTCCGGAGATCCGGAAGCACCGGTCGTCCTGGTCGACTACGACCCAACTTGGCCCAGCCGATTCGAGCAGGAACGCGCGCTCCTGCTCGACACGCTGGGGGAATGGCTGACCGGACCGATCGAGCATGTCGGCAGCACCGCGGTTCCCGGGCTCTCGGCCAAGCCCATCGTCGACATCATGGCCGGCGTCCGGACGCTGGACGATTCCCGCCCGGCGATTGCCGCGGCGGAACGCCTGCAGTACCGGTACTTCCCCTATCGCCCCGATCTGATGCACTGGTTCTGCAAGCCGTCCCCGGCCCGCCGCACCCATCACCTCCATCTCGTGCCGGTGACGAGCCGGCTCTGGGCCGAGCGCCTGGTGTTCCGGGATCACCTCCGCCGGCATGGATCCGTGGCGGCGGAGTACGCGCTCCTCAAGGGGCGCCTGGCGGAACAGTACCGGACCGATCGGGAGGCCCACACCGACGCCAAAGGGCCCTTCATCCAGCGGGTGCTTGCCGACGCGGGATTGCGCTAGCCGGTGACGGAGACCAAGCCCCACCGCGGCCTTCAGCTCATCGCGGTCTTCAAGTTTGCCAAGGCCACCGTGCTCCTCGGGGCGGGACTGGCCGCGCTCGGTCTCCTCAGTCCTGCCCGGACCGCGTTGACGGAGGCGTGGCTGGAGCGGCTGGCTCTGCGGGAGGGTCATCGCCTGATTTCCGCCTGGGCGGAGCGGGCCGTGTCCCTCCTGAGCGCGGCGGACTCGCGCCGACTGGTGGAGCTCGCCGTCGGCGCCTTCCTGTACGCCGGCCTCTTTGTCGTGGAGGGGACCGGGCTGATGCGGGCCCGCCGCTGGGCCGAGTACCTGACCGTGATAGCCACGATCTCCTATCTGCCCTTCGAGGTGTTGGCGCTCCGGCGCCATCCCGCCCCGGCGCCGGCGGGGACCATCATCCTGAACGTCGCCGCGGTCATCTACCTGATCGTGCAACTGCGAGCCGGGCGGCGGCAGGTATCTTTGGCAGCGGGGCCGGCCGGTCCTGTGTAAGGGCGGCTCGGCCGGGCATCTCCCGGGAACATTTCACCAGGAGCGCCGCCGTGGCCAAACGAACTGGATCTCTCAAGGCGATGATCTGCGGCACCGCGGTGCTTGCCTGTACTGCTCCGGAAGCGCTCGAGCCGGCGGCGAACGCCGCCCTGGTACAGACCTGCGCGCCGTGGGACGGCCCGGCGATCGCCCTGTTCCTCACCGATCAGCCGGCGGTGGCCACCTTCCCAGGGCGTCCCTACTCGGCCATCACCATCTATCGGGGGCTGTCCGAGGTCCTGGGCCACCACTTCAACGTGGGCCCTGAAATCCAGGACCTCGGCCGCGGAGAGATCTGCCCGGCGACCGGAGAGTGCCGTCCCGCCCAGGTGGCATCGGTGACTTTCGGCCAGCTCGAGGCCGATAGCACCGTCCAGGTCACCTATCGTCTCGAGGCGCCTCCCGAACGGGCCATCGGGGGGACCGGGCGCGCCCGGGTCCATCCCGCGACCGGATTCTGCGGTTAGCCTGAAGGAGGCTGGTTCGTTCTCCGATGAAGATCCTCGCCATCTCCGGCAGCCTCAGGCGCGCCTCCATCAGCACCGAACTGTTGCGCGCCGCGGGGCTTCTGGCCCCGGCCGACACCAGCATCATCCTGTTCGACGGTCTCGGCGCATTGCCGCACTTCAATCCCGATCTGGATATCGACCCGCCTCCGCCGGCCGTCCGAGTCCTTCGCGAGAGTATCGCCGGCGCGGATGCGGTGCTGATTTCCAGTCCCGAATACGCGCATGGCGTACCCGGGGTGCTCAAGAACGCGCTCGACTGGCTGGTCAGCGGCATCGAGATTGTGACCAAGCCGGTCGGCCTCTTCAACCCGGCGCCCCGCGCGGTCCATGCGCAAGCTTCGCTGGTGGAAACCCTCCGGACCATGGCCGCCGACGTGGTGCCCGGGGCTCAGGCATCGGTTCCGCTGCTCGGCCGGGCGCGCGGCGCCGCGGACATCGCGGCCGATCCCGAGCTGGCCGCGATGGTGCAGGGGGCACTCGCCGCGCTGACGGAGGCGGTCCGGTGCCGTGGTGCGGCCAGCGACGGGTGAACCCGCCTGGCTCGGCCACCGCGCCACGGGTAAAATGGTAGCGGCACCAGCCACCCTTTCCGTCAGAGCGGGGACATGAGCTACATCGAGCGACACCTGCTGACCGGCGAAACGGTCACCTTTCGTACCCGGTTGCACTGGAAGATCTACACCGTTCCCGTGCTCGTCGTCCTCCTGGTCCTGCTGCCCCTCACAATCCTGGCGCTGAATTCGACGACCAAGCTCCTCGCACTGCTGCCCGTCGCGGCGATGCTGCCGATCCTGGCGGTGCCCTATCTCCGGAGGCACTCCTCGGAGTTTGCCGTCACCAACAAGCGGGTGATCATCAAGCTCGGCGTGCTGAAGACGCGGTCGGTCGAGCTCCTGCTGCCCAAGATCGAGGGCATTACCGTCACCCAGACGCTCGGCGGCCGACTGCTGGGATTCGGCGAGATCGTCGTCATCGGCACCGGCGGCACCGAGGAATCCTTCACCGGCATCCAGGCGCCGCTGGATTTCCGCCAGGCGGTGCAGGCGGCCACCGACGTGAAGCCCTGATGTCGGGTGTCACCATCGTCAACGTGGGTTACCGCTCCACCAACTATTGGGTGGTGAGCGCGGGGAGCTCGCGGCTGCTGGTGGATCTCGGATATCCCGGCACGATGGGCGTGATGCGGGCGAGCCTGACCCGCATGAGCGTACCGCTCGGAGAGATCCGTTACGGCCTCGCGACGCACTATCACATCGATCACGCTGGGCTGGCGCAGGAGCTCAAGCGGGCGGGCATGGGGCTGCTCGTACTGGAAACTCAGGGCGACGCGATCCCGCGCATGAAGACCTGGACCAAGCCGGTCGATCACTACGTCGACATCACCACGCACGACAACGTGGCGGTGTCGTTTGCGGAGAGCCGGACCGTGCTGTCCCGGATCGGGATCGCCGGCGAGATCGTGCCCACGCCGGGCCATTCCGACGACAGTGTGTCCCTGGTGCTCGACGACGGATCGGCGTTCACCGGCGACCTCACGGCGCCGGCGCTCCAGGGCGACGGCGACGACGGACTCGCGGCCCGGAGCTGGCGGCTGCTGCGGTCCCGCGGTGCCACGCGAGTCTATCCCGGGCACGGCCCGGTGGCGCCGATATCCCGGGAACCGTGAGCGGGACCGGGTCTGAGCGCCGGATGTCTTCCTGAGCGCGGTCCTCTCCCCCCCGCGGCCGGATCGCTATCTTGGGGAGGAGGACCGGAGGGAAACGTCATGCAGATCGTCCGCTCGATCATCACTTCCTTGGGGTGCGCGCTGATCCTGGCCGGGTGCGCGTCCACCGGACCGGACCAGCCCGGGGTCTGGGGCTCGAACGAAATCAGCCTGACCATCTCCGAGTCCAAGGCAACGCTCCAGATCCTGGCCTCCGGTGGCTGCTACGGCTCGTACGGGGAAATAGACCAGCCCATTCCGTCCGGCGCGTTCGAGCTCTCCGGCAGCTTCACGCAGCTGACCGGCGTCTATCCCGGCAGGGTTCAGTATCCCGCGCAGTTCAGCGGGACCGTCGCGGGGAGCCACATAACGCTCAGCATCGCGGTTCCCGCCCTGCAACGGCTGCTCGGTCCATTCATCCTCACCCACGGGGTGACCCAGACGTGGCCGGCATGCCGGTACCCGTGAGTGGAACGCCGCTGGTCACCCCATCCCGGCCGGCCATCCCGGTTCTGCCCACCGGTTCGGTTGCCTGCCATCCCGCCGGACGAATCACATGACCGAGGAGCCGGAGCCGCCCTTCAGCCTGCTCTGTTCGGGCTGCCGCACGCCATGCTCCGGACCCGACGCGCATGTGGTGCCGCGCTGGCGGCCGGACCAGCGACGGATTCTCACGAGCTACCGCTGCTCGAACTGCTGGCTTCCGGCGCTCGCCGAGCTGCGTGTAGTGCTGACCTCCGGAGACGCCGAGGTCCCGGCGAGCTTTTGCGACTTTCTGGCGCGCCACGGCTACGAGGCCGATGCCGACCAGATTCGTGCCGCATCCGCCGAACAGCAACGCACCTGGCTGCTGGCGGTGGTCGATGCGGTGGAGAGTGATCAGCTTACATTCCACCCCTGAGATTCTTCCGGAGCCCCGCGTTGCCGATGGCCGCCGATGACTAACCTGCCGGACCTGCTGTCCAACAACCGCCGGTGGGCCGAGGGGGTCACGCGCCGGGATCCGGGATTCTTCGACCGGCTGGTCCGGCAGCAGGCACCGCGATATCTATGGATCGGCTGCTCGGACAGCCGGGTCCCCGCGAACGAGATCGTCGGGCTCCTGCCGGGCGAGCTGTTCGTCCACCGGAACGTGGCCAACATCGTGGTGCATTCCGATCTGAATTGCCTGTCGGTGCTGCAGTACGCCGTCGAGGTGCTCCGGGTCGAGCACGTCATCGTGTGCGGTCACTACGGGTGCGGCGGGGTGGAGGTGGCCTGGAGACGAACGCCCCTGGGCCTGATCGACAACTGGCTGCGCCACATCCAGGACGTCGTCGAGCGGCACCAGCAGCTCTTCACCAAAGCGATGACTGAGGCCCAGTCCACCGACCGCCTTGCCGAGCTGAACGTGCTGGAGCAGGTCGCCAACGTGTGCCGGACGACGGTTGCGCTCGACGCCTGGCGCCGCGGGCAGCCGCTCGCCGTGCACGGATGGATCTACCGGCTCCAGGACGGCCTGCTGCGTGATCTCGGCTTGTCGGTCACCCGCGAGAACGCGCTGTCGGCCGAATACGCCCGGATCCTCTCCACGCTGGCCGCGCGCCCCGGCGTCTGATCACCACGTTGAGGTCGTGTCATGCCCGATATCGTTCATCTCATCACGATCGCCGCGCCACCGGCCGCCCTCTTTCCCCTGGTCGCCACCGGAACGGGGCTCGCCGAATGGTGGGCCGAGGACGTGGTGGTGCGGCCCGACGGCGCCGTCGATCTCGGCTTCTTCAACCGCGCCACGGTGTACCGCCTCCGCCCCCAGACCCAGCTCGCGTCGCACCGGGCCAGCTGGGTGTGCGAAACCGGCAAAGACTGGGAGGGCACCCGTCTCACGTTCGAGCTGCAGGCGAGTGGGGCGGGGACCTCGCTTCGCTTCAGTCACACCGACTGGCGGACCACATCCGACTACTTCATATCCTGCAACACGACCTGGGGCGGTCTGATGTTCCGGCTCCGGGCGACGGCGGAAGGCCAGGCCCCCGGCCCGCTCTTCCTCAAGGGCAGCCTGGCCTATTAGCCGACCCATCCTCGGCGGTTCCGGGACGCTTCAGGCCGCGCTGCTGGTGGCCTGCCATTCGCCGGCCCCTCTGGTCCAGGGTCCGTCCGTGACCCCGCACCGGCACTGGTCCGCCGCCGCCGTCGCGGCCCTGGCGCAGCGATTCGACGCGGTGGAGGCGCGGACTCGAGGAATCCGTTCCCCATGAAGGCGCGGCGGACCACCCTGCTGCTGCTGGTGACGATTTCTCCAGGCTGCCGGCCCAAGCTGGTTCCGGACGCGGCGATTCGCGCCGAGTTGCTCCGGCGCGTCGTAGGCGACCAAGCGCTCCGGGACACCGCGTTCAGCTTCTTCCGAAACGGGGGCGCGGGCCCCGATTCCAGCATGGTTCGGCGACTCCAAGCCCAGGACTCCGTCAACGGCGAGTGGCTCAAGGCTATTCTCCGCCGCTATCAGTGGCCGGGAATCTCCTCGGTTGGACGGGATGGCGCCCGGGCCGCCTTTCTTTTGCTCGAGCACGCGCGCAATGACCGGGCGTTCCAGGCCGCCACACTTCCCCTGATCGAGGCCGCGTACCGGCGGGGAGACGTGGACGGCCAGGATCTGGCGCTGCTGACTGATGAACTGCTGCGGGACGCCGGACGCCCCCAGCGCTATGGCTCCAAGGCGCAAATCCTGAACGGGAAGCTGGTCGTCGAGCCCATCGAGGACTCGGTGCACCTCGATGAGCGCCGCGCCAAGCTCGGGCTGGTACCGTTCGCGGTCTATGTCCGGTTCATGGACTCGGTCTACGGGCTCCCCTCGCATTGACCGGCTTGACCGGATCAACTTTGCGGTGTAAAGTAGATGGGGATCAGTCCGTTCGCCTCGGAGTCCGGGCCATGTCCGCGATCACCAAATTCTTCTTCCGTGCGCCCTATGCGCACCCCGGCACCTGGGCCGTCATTCGGTGGTGGGAGTCCCGGCGGCTCGCGTACAACGTCGCGGTCGGCGCGGCAGGACTCCTGTCCCTCGGCGTCCTGACGGTCGCGGGACTCCTGCCGCCGGGCCCGAGGGCGCCGGGAATTCCGCTCGGCCTCATCCTGGTTTATGGGTTTCTCGCCAACTGCTTCTTCTGCCTGGGTCCCGCCCTCGACGCCCTGATCTGCCGCCGCTGGGGCTCGAACTTCGCCGCGGTCGGCCCGGCGCTGTTCCGCTACGGATTCGCCTTCGCGGTCGGGCTCACCCTGCTGCCCATCCCGCTCGCGCTCATCGGCTGGGGAATCCGGCTCCTCCACGTTCTCTGGTGAGCGGCGGAGATGTGCCCGGTCGCCTACCGGCCTTGCCAGAGCCGAAGGAGCTGATGTGATTGGTAGCCGTGACGGCTACCGATACGCAGCGCGCCATCAATGCGGTCTGGCGAATCGAGTCGGCCCGGATCATCGCCGGCGTGGCGCGGATCGTGGGCGATGTCGGCCAGGCCGAGGATCTCGCCCAGGACGCGCTCCTCGCCGCGCTGGAGCGGTGGCCGGAATCGGGCGTGCCCGACAATCCCGGGGCCTGGCTCATGGCCACCGCCAAGCACCGGGCCATCGACCAGCTGCGCCGCGGTAAGCGACTCGAGCGCAAGCACGAGCAGCTGGGCCACGAGCTGGAGGCCCGCCAGGAGTCCGCGGTACCAGACCTCGATGCCGCGCTCGATGACGACGTGGGCGACGATCTCCTGCGCCTCATGTTCGTCTCCTGTCATCCGGTGCTCTCCGGCGAGGCGCGGGTCGCGCTCACGCTTCGCCTGCTCGGGGGGTTGACCACCGAAGAGATCGCCCGCGGGTTCCTCATCCCGGTGCCCACCGTCCAGCAACGGATCGTCCGGGCCAAGAAGACCCTGGCCGACGCGCGGGTTCCCTTCGAGGTGCCCCGGGGGCCCGGGCTGGCGGCGCGCCTGGCCTCGGTGCTCGAGGTCATCTATCTCATTTTCAACGAGGGGTACTCGGCCACCGCGGGCGGCGACTGGATCCGGCCCGCGCTCTGCGAGGACGCGCTTCGCCTCGGCCGGATTCTGGCCGAGCTCGCCCCGACGGAGCCCGAGGTCCACGGCCTCGTGGCGCTCATGGAAATCCAGGCCTCGCGGGCGCGGGCGCGGGTCGGTCCATCAGGCGAGCCCATCCTGCTCCTCGAGCAGAACCGGGCCCGCTGGGACGCGCTCCTCATCCGCCGCGGACTGGCGGCGCTCGATCGCGCGGAGGCGCTGGGCGGTGCGGCCGGCCCCTACGCGCTCCAGGCGGCGATCGCGGCGTGCCATGCCCGGGCCCGGACGCCCGAGGAGACCGACTGGGCCCGGATCGTGGAGCTCTACCAGGCGCTGGCCCGGTTGACACCCTCTCCGGTCGTCGAGCTCAACCGCGCGGTCGCTGTCGCGATGGCCTCGGGTCCGGCGGCCGGACTCGCGATCGTGGATCCGCTGACGGCGGAGCCGTCGCTCAGGATGTATCATCTGCTGCCGAGCGTGCGCGGCGATCTGCTCTTCAAGCTCGGACGGTTCGACGAGGCGCTCGGGGAATTCGAGCGCGCCGCCGCGCTGACCCGTAACACCCGGGAGCGGGATCTGTTGCTCAAGCGGGCGGCCGCCTGTGTCGCGGTTCCACCTTGAAACCATTTGGGCCCCCGGAGCGTCCCATCTGAGGTAGACGTCCTCGGAGAGCCCCACGATGGACCGGCAGGCGATCGTACTGCGTTGCCGTGATGCTGTTCGCGCCGTGCGCGCGCGCGTGTCCTTCCGCTTGATCGTACGTTTCACCCTCGTCTTTTCCGCGCTCGGTTTCGTCGCCATCGGGACCGAGGCGATCGTCCGCGCCAGGCTGGTTCCTCCGGCGGACCGGATTCCGACCGCCCTCTACACCCGCCCGGTTCCCTGGGGAAGGGACGGCGAACGGCGCGCGCCGGTGGCCATCGGCACGCCGGGCGGCACCGCCGTGGAGCGGCGCATCCCGGTGCGGCTCTCGGAGGTTCCCGACCACCTGGTGCAGGCGGTGCTCGCTGTCGAAGACCGGCGGTTCTACCAGCACCACGGCCTTGACGTCCGCCGCATCGCGGGAGCGCTGCTCGCCAACGTGAAGGCGGGCGGGATCACCCAGGGCGGAAGCACCATCACGCAACAGCTGGCCAAGAATCTCTTTCTCTCGGCCAGCCGGACCCCGCTCCGGAAGCTCCGCGAAGCGGCCATGGCGCTGGTGCTGGAAATCCGGTACGACAAGCCGACCATTCTCGAGGCGTACCTCAACGAGATCTACCTGGGCCAGGATGCCGACCGGGGGATTCACGGCGTCGGCGCGGCCGCGCGTTATTACTTCGGCAAGGGTGCCGGGAAGATCACGCTTGCCGAGTCGGCGCTGCTCGCCGGGATGATCAGCGCGCCCAACCGGTATGTCCCGACCCGTAACCCGGAATCCGCCCGGGAGCGGCGCGACCTGGTGCTCAAGCTGCTGGCGGACCAGGAGCGCATTCCCCGGTCGGTGGCCGAGCGCGCGAGCCGGACGGGACTTCCCACCCGCACGTTTGGGGGGAGCGCCATCGACGGGCGGTACTTTCGGGATTTCACGCTCGCCACGCTCCCCGACCGGCTTCCCGGCCGGGGCATGGCGGTGTACACCACGCTCGACGCCACGCTGCAGCGGGCTGCGGAGCGGGCGGTCCGGAGCGGCCTGGACCGGTCGGCGATGAGTGGTGCGGAAGCGGCGCTGGTGGCGATCGACCCGCGCAACGGCGAAGTGCTCGCCATGGTGGGCGGCCGGGACTACGGCGCCTCCCAATTCAATCGCGCCGCGCTGGCGCGCCGCCAGCCGGGCAGCGCCTTCAAGCCGGTGGTGGCCCTCGCGGCGCTGGAGCGCTGGGAGGGACACGATCCCGCCTTCACCCTGGCCTCGATGGTGGAAGACGAGCCGCTCCGGGTCGACACGCCCAAGGGACCCTGGGAGCCGGGGAACTACGACGGACAGTTTCGCGGGCCGGTCACGGTACGGGAAGCGATGGAGCAGTCGCTCAACGTGCCGTTTGCCCGAATCGGCCTCACCATCGGCCCGGAGCGGATCGTCGCGACCGCGAGGCGGCTGGGCATCGCCAGTCCCCTGCACGCGGTGCCGAGCCTGGCCCTCGGCAGCTCGGAGGTGACGCCGCTGGAGCTGGTCCGCGCCTACGGTGTGCTGGCGGCCGGCGGAGATCTCGCCTCGCCCCGCGTGGTGCTGGGCCAGGCCCGCTACGGCGCGGAGCTCGACGCGGCGCCGGGGGCCGAGGTGGCGCGGGTGGTCGATCCCGCCACGGCGTATCTGGTGACTTCCACCCTCGAAGGAGTGGTCACGCGGGGAACCGGCCGCGCGCTGAACCAGGACGGCCGGTTCGGGAACATCGCGGGAAAGACCGGAACGTCGAACGACTGGCGCGACGCGTGGTTCATCGCCTATTCGCCGTCCCTGGTCGTCGGAGTCTGGGTCGGATTCGACGACGGCCGGAGTCTCCGGCTGACCGGGGCCGGCGCGGCGCTGCCGATCGTGGCGCGCTTCCTGGCCGACGCCGGCTCGGACGCGGAGTCGGAGTCGTTCGAGGTCCCCGAGGGAATCAGCGAGGGCTACGTCACGCTCGCCGATGCCGACTGCGGCTCCCGCGAGATCTTCCTGGAAGGCACCGAGCCGCCGGACGGGGGGTGCGGCATGGAGCAGCCGAGCTGGGACGCGCCCCGCGAATGGGCGGCGGAGCTGGGCCGCCAGGCGGCGCGGGTGCTGCATGGGCTGCTCTCGGAGCTGCGGGGCAGGCATCGGTCGCCGCGCTAGGGTCGCGGTCCATTCTTGACGCCGGGTCCTGCCCGGATCCATGTTCCGGGACGGCCGCCCACCATTCCCCGAGCCATCCCGAGACCATGACGATTGCCGACACGCTGCTCCCCGAGTTCGATCAGGAGATGGCGATCACCCGAAGGCTGCTCGAGCGCGTGCCTGGCGATCGAGGCCAATGGAAACCGCATCCCAAGTCGTTTGCACTGGGCCACCTGGCCCAGCTGGTCTCGTGGATGCCCGGCTGGGTCGCCAACACCATTCAGCAGACCGAGCTCGAGCTTACCACCGCCGCGCCATACTCGTTCGAGACCACCGAAACTCTGCTGGCGGGCTTCGACAAGAACGTGCGCGACGCTCGCCAGGCGCTGCTTGCCTCGAAGGACGCGGACTACGCCGTGATATGGAGCCTGAAGCGGCAGGGCAGGGCACTGTTCTCCGGGCCCCGCGCCGTGGTGGTCCGGAACCACATCAGCCATCTCGTGCATCACCGGGGGCAGCTCACCGTCTACCTGCGGCTGTGCGACGTGCCCATTCCGTCGATCTATGGTCCGACGGCCGACGAACGCATGTAGGGGGACCCCGATGAAGGAACGCTGGATGGCAGTGGATCAGTACATCACCGATCTCGTGGTTCAGCCCGACCCGGTGCTCGCCGCGGCGCTCCAGGCCAGCAATGCCGCGGGCCTCCCGCCGATCAGTGTGTCTCCGCCGCAGGGCAAGCTGCTCTTCCTGCTGGCCCGGGCCTGCCAGGCCCGGCGGATTCTGGAGATCGGTACGCTGGGCGGCTACAGCACGATCTGGCTGGCCCAGGCGCTGCCGGCGGATGGGCAGCTCACGACCCTCGAGCTCAACCCCGCTCATGCCGATGTCGCGGCCGCAAACCTGAAGCGGGCCGGGCTGGCGGACCGGGTCCGGATCCGGGTCGGTCCAGCGCGGGACACGCTGCGCGAGCTCGCCGGGGAAGGGGGGCCGCCCTTCGACCTGGTGTTCATCGACGCCGACAAGACCGGCTATCCGGAGTACCTCTCCCTGGTGATGGGGCTGGTGCGCCGCGGCAGCGTGATCATCGCCGACAACGTGGTGCGCGACGGGGCGGTGGCCGATCCCGCCAGCGGCGACCCGAACGTGCTGGCCGTCCGGCGCTTCAACGACATGCTGGCCGCCGACCACCGGTTGAGCTCCACGGTGCTGCAGACGGTGGGCGGCAAGGGATACGACGGGCTCGCGTTTTCCGTGGTCACGGCATGAACCGGCGGCGCCGACCGATCCTGCCGATCGTCGGGGTTCTGCTGGGGTTGTCCGCGGCGGCCGTCGTGGCTCAGGGTCGGGGGCCCGACCAGGCGGCCCATCATGTGTTCACGCTGGCCCGATTCACCTTCGAGGGCGGCCCCACCGTGCCGAACGTATCGGTAGCCTACGGCACCTACGGCCGGCTGAACGCCGCGCACGACAACGCGATCCTGCTGCCGTCCCACTACCTGGCGGACCACCACGGGTACGATCGGCTCATCGGGCCGGGGCGCGCGCTCGACACCACCCGCTACTTCCTGGTGGCCACCGAGCTGTTCGGCAACGGGCATTCCTCCTCGCCGAGCAACACGCCGGAGCCCTTTCACGGCCCCCGGTTTCCGGTGGCCACCATCCGCGACAATGTCGAGGCGGTCCACCGGCTGCTGACCAGCGAGCTCGGCATCACCCACCTGCGCGCCATCGTGGGATTCTCGATGGGCGCCGAGCAGGCGTTCCAATGGGCGGTGAGCTATCCCGACTTTACCGACCGCATCGTGGCGACGTCGGGGACCGCGAAGTGCTGGCCTCACGGCGTGGTTCGACTGGATGCCCAGATCGCCGCGATCGAGCTCGACCCGGCCTTTCAGCGGGGCGATTACACCGTCCAGCCGCAGCAGGGCGTCGAGCTGTTCAGCCAGATATGGATCGGATGGCTGTTCTCCCAGGAATGGTGGCGCCAGGAGCTGTGGCACGAGATCAGCCCGCCGGGAACCACGCTGGATGGGTTCGTGACCAACCTCCGCAAGAACTTCATTCCCGGGGCCGATGCGAACGACCTCATTCTCCAGGCCCGCACCTGGCAGCGCCACGACGTCGGGGCCACTCCGGGGTTCGGCGGGAGCATCGAGAAGGCGCTGGCCTCCATCAAGGTGCCGCTGCTCTACATGCCGTCGGAAACCGATCTGTATTTTCCGCTCAGCGACGCGCGCTACGAGGCGCAATTCATTCCGCATGCCACCCTGACGCCGATTCCGTCCCTGTGGGGGCACCCCGCCGGGATCGGGATCGATCCCGCGGACCTGACGTTTGTCAACGACAGAATCGCCGCGTTCCTGGGGAACTGATGCATGTCTGCCACGGCGCTGTCCGGGCACCGGCGTGAGGTCCGCGCGGTGATTCCGTGGATGCTGTAGGATTGCCGGAATGCCCGGCTTCGTGTGCACGATCGTCCTGGCCCGTCACGGCAAGCCCGCCTGGGACGAGACGACCCCGATTCCCGGATATGCGCTGGCCGATTGGGCCCGAGGACGGGACGCCGCGCCGATAGATCCGGGGGATCCCCCGCCGGCCGAGCTGGTGGGGATCGCGCGGTCGAGCCGGGTGCTCGCCTCGAGCCCGTTGCGCCGCTCGCTGGAATCGGCGCAGGCCGTCGCGCCCGGAGGGGCCCCCCGAGTCGATCCGCTGTTCAGGGAGGTTGCTCTGCCTGCCGCGGGCATTCGAGCCGGCCTCCGGCTGCGTCCCACGCTGTGGAGCTCTCTGGCACGCCTGGCTTGGTACTTCGGCTGGTCTCCCGGTATCGAGAGCTACCCCGAAGCACGGGAGCGTGCCTTACAGGCGACCACGGCGCTCGCGGAGCTGGCGGCGGCCGAGGAGACGGTACTGCTGGTCGGGCACGGGATCATGAATGGCATGATCGGCCGGCGGCTTCGTCGCGCCGGCTGGAACGGTCCCTGGTTTCGGGCCCGGCACCATTGGGCGTTCATGGTGTATCGCCGGACCGCCGGCTGACTCCTCGGCGACCTCCAACGGCTTACCATCCGGTCCCGTATCTCGTAGTATCAACGCGATCGAACCCATCAGCCTTTTCGCCGAGCGGCCACTCATGCCCCGAATCGTCTTCCTGCTGGTTGCCTCCGCCGCCTGCGCGTCCAGCCAGGCCGCCGACAGCAACCTCGCGCGCTGGGAACAGCAGGCCCGCAACGTCACCATCGTACGGGACGACTGGGGCATCGCGCATATCCATGGCAAGACCGACGCCGACGCCGTCTTCGGACTGATCTACGCCCAGGCCGAGGACGACTTCAACCGGGTGGAAACCAATTACCTGAACGCGATGGGACGGCTGGCGGAGGCCGAGGGCGAGTCCGCGATTTACCAGGACCTCAGGATGAAGCTGTTCATCGACCCCGACAGCATGAAGGCCATGTACGCCGCGAGCCCCGAGTGGCTCAAGGCGCTGATGAACGGCTGGGCCGACGGACTCAATTTCTTTCTGGCCCGGCATCCGGAGGTCAAGCCCAGGGTCATCACCCATTTCGAGCCGTGGATGGCGCTGACCTTCAGCGAGGGGAGCATCGGCGGCGACATCGAAACCGTGTCGGTGAAAGGGCTGGAGGCCTTCTACGGCAATCGGGTGGTGAGCCAGGTGCTGGACGACGGCGGCGGCGTTCCTCCGGAGCCCAGCGGATCCAACGGATTCGCCATCGCGCCGTCGAACACCGCGTCGCACCACGCGCTGCTGCTGATCAACCCGCACACCTCCTTCTTCTTTCGCTCCGAAGTCCAGGTGACCAGCGACGAGGGCCTCAACGCCTACGGCGCGGTGACCTGGGGCCAGTTCTTCGTCTACCAGGGCTTCAACGACCGGGTGGGCTGGATGCACACTTCGAGCGGCGTCGACAACATCGATGAATACGCCGAGACCGTGGTGCAGAAGGACTCGGCCTACTCCTACCGGTATGGAAAGGAAGAGCGCCCGGTCACGGCCACGCGGATCACCGTGCCCTACAAGACCGCCGCCGGCATGGCCCAGAAGGTCTTTACCGTCTACCGGACCCATCATGGACCGGTGGTGCGCGAGGCCGGCGGCAAGTGGATCACGGTCCGGCTGATGCAGGAGCCGCTCAAGGCGCTGACCCAGTCGTATACCCGCACCAAGGCCCGGGACTACCGATCGTTCCGCGCCACCATGGAGCTGCACACCAATTCTTCCAACAACACGATCTTCGCCGACGCCGACGGCGACATCGCCTACTTCCACGCCAACTTCATCCCGAAGCGCGATACCCGCTTCGACTGGACCAAGCCGGTGGACGGCAGCGATCCAGCCACCGAGTGGAAGGGGATTCACTCGATCGACGAGAGTCCCAATCTGCTCAACCCGCCCAACGGCTGGCTCTACAACACCAATAACTGGCCCTACTCGGCGGCGGGCCCCAACAGCCCCAGGAAGGCCGACTACCCGGCGTACATGGAGCGGGGCGTCGAGAATCCGCGGGGGATTCATGCCATCCGGGTGCTGCAGGGCAAGAAGGACTTCACGCTCGCCTCGCTCAGGGACGCGGCATTCGACAGCTACCTCACGGCTTTCGCCGACCTGATACCGACCCTGATCGCCGCGTACGACCAGACGCCGGCCGGCAACCCGCTCAAGGCCAAGGTAGCCGACCAGATCGAGCTGCTCCGGCAGTGGGACTACCGCTGGTCGGCCGCCTCGGTGCCGACCTCGCTGGCGGTGTTCTGGGGCGAGGAGATGTGGCGGCGGGTCCGCAAGGACGCCGAAGCGGAGGAGATGTCGGTGTACGAGTATGTCGCGAAGAAGACGCCGGCCAGCCAGAAGCTCGAGGCGCTGGCCGCGGCGTCCGACAAGCTCGCCGCCGATTTCGGAAGCTGGAAGACCCCCTGGGGCGACATCAACCGGTTCCAGCGCCTGACCGACGACATCGTCCACCCGTTCAACGATTCGGGTCCCAGCATCCCGGTTCCCTTCACGTCGTCGCAGTGGGGCTCGCTGGCCTCGTTCGGGGCGCGCCCGTACAAGGGCTCGAAGAAGATCTACGGCACCAGCGGGAACAGCTTCGTGGCGATGGTGGAGTTCGGCGACAGCGTGCATGCGCGGGCGGTCACCGCCGGCGGGGAAAGCGGCAATCCCGCCTCGCCCCATTTCAACGATCAGGCGGTGCGGTACAGCACCGGAAACCTCCGCGAGGTGTACTTCTATCCGTCCCAGCTCAAGGGGCACACCGAGCGGGAGTACCATCCGGGCAACTGACGAGGGCAACCCAAGGAGCGCGACCCATGCGTGGCTTCCTCATTGCGGGCCTTCTGGGGGTGAGCGCGGCGTCCGCGGCGGCGCAGCAGCCGTCGGCGGACTCGGCCAGGATGACGCTATATCCGTCGGGAGAGGTCCAATGGAAAGACGGCCCGGCGTCGCTCCCCAAGGGGGCCAAGATGGCCATCCTGGAGGGCGATCCGACCCAGCCGGGAGTCTTCACCATGCGGATCAAGTTTCCAGCGGGGTTCAAGGTGGCACCGCACTATCACTCCCAGACCGAGCACGCCACCGTGATCTCGGGCGCGCTGCACCTGGGCATGGGGCGAGCGTTCGACAAGAGCGCCATGCGGGTCCTGCCGGTGGGCTCGTTCGGGTACTGGCCGGCCGGCACGCCGCACTTCGCCTGGTTCGAGACTGAGACCGTGCTGCAGCTGCACGGACAGGGACCATGGACGGTTACGTACGTGAACCCCGCGGACGACCCCCGGAAACCGGCGCCGTAACGCGACCCCCGCCGCTCGATCCCCAGTAGTGGCGGGCCGAGTGCACGATGACGGGCACCCCCCGAAGCACACAGAAGCCGACGGCGATCCAGGCGATGACCCGGAGCGCGGCCGTCATGCCGGGCACCACACCGGCCCATCCCATTCCCTGGAGACCGCCGAACGCCTGCGCCAGTGCCAGGCCGCAGAAGGTGACGGTCTTGGCGATCGAATACCCGACCCGCATGACCGTCGAGCCCACCAGAAACCGGCCCAGCGACGTCTCGTGCTGGGCAAACGGCGCTGTCCCCTGCTTTATGCCGATGCTCCGAAAGGCGTCGGTGAGCGTGGTCCGAGCAATGACGATGAGCGGTATCGCCAGGGGAATCAGCCCCAGGTCGGCGAAACAGAGCCACAGCACCAGCTCGTAGGTCCGGTCGGCGGCGATGTCGAGGACGCTGCCGAACAGGCTGGTCTGCCCCGTCTTCCGGGCCACCATGCCGTCCACCGTATCGAGCATGAGGCCAAGGAACAGCAGCCCCGCGCCGGCCAACCGGATCGGGGCCGACCCCTGGTACAGAATCAGGATGTTGAGCAGCAGGAGCGGGAATCGGGAGAGGGTGATCCAGTTGGCCAGCATGGCGCACCTCGGTTCAGAGAGCTGACTACAAGAACGCCTGGAGCCGTGACCCCGGCGTGACCTTGGCCCGGGCTGGCGGGGCGGCGCGCGTTATGTTGGCCCCATGGGGAGGCGCTCATGAACCAGCACCTCGGGGCCGCATGGCTCGCGGTCCGCAGCCTGATCTGGACCGGGCTCCTTCCCGGCGTCCAGGCCGGATACCTCCCGTGGCGCTTCTTCGGACTCAGGGAGGCGCACCCCCAGTTGGGGAACCCCGTCGACCTGCTCGGCCTCGCCTTGATGTTCGCCGGAACGGCGCTGCTCGCGGCCTGCATCGTGGAATTCGCGCGCTCCGGGCACGGCACCCTCTCTCCCGCCGATCCGCCCAAGGAGCTCGTGGTGCAGGGACTGTATCGCTTCGTGCGGAATCCGATGTATCTGGGGGTGATCACGATCCTGATCGGCGAATGTCTGGTCACCCGGTCGTGGTCCATGCTGGAATTCACCGGAGCCTGGATCGTGGTGGTGAACCTGTTCATTGTGGGCTACGAAGAACCCACGCTGCGCCGGGAGTTCGGTGCGCCCTACGAGCGGTACGTGCGGGAGGTGGGCCGGTGGATGCCTTCGCTTCGCCCCGCGAATCCCGATCGGACTGGCCGGCGGGGGCCCGTATGATGAGCCCGGGCGGTGTCCCCCCGGAAGATCCCGCGCTACTTTGGAGGGAGGCACCGTGAAGACTCATGCGAGTGGGACCTTCGAGGTCAAGCTCGGCCCGTTGCCCACGTCGGACTCGAGCGAGGGCTCGCCGCTCGCGAGGATGTCCATCGACAAGCAGCTCCACGGCGACCTCGACGCCACCAGCAAGGGCGAGATGCTCGCGGCCGGGACGGCGGTCAGGGGCTCGGCGGGATACGTGGCCATCGAGCGGGTGACCGGCACGCTCCACGGCCGGAGCGGAAGCTTCGTGCTGCAGCACCACGCCACGATGACGCGGGGAGCGCCGCAGCTCGACATCATCGTGGTCCCCGATTCGGGCACCGGCGAGCTGACCGGCCTCACCGGCACGATGATGATCACGATCACCGACGGAAAGCACTCCTACCAATTCGAATACGCGCTCGGGGGCACTCCCTGACACCGGTCCGCCCTGCGGCGGCCCAGGGGAGCGGCGAAGGAGGAAGCATGGGAAAGCGCAGGCAGGTCTACGAGTCGGCGGACATCACCGTCACCTTCGAGCCGGGGCTCTGCATCCATTCGGGCCGGTGCGTGCGCGGGCTCCCGGCGGTGTTCGACGTGGGGCGCAAGCGGTGGGTCCGGCCCGAGGCCGCCACGCGGGCGGAGGTGGCGGCCCAGATCGGCCGCTGCCCTTCCGGCGCCCTGAAATGGTATGCTCCGGGCCAGCTCCTACCGGTCCTTCCCGGGCAGGATGACGAGCACGACCGTGGGACGTGAGATCCGGTGATCACCGTCGCGCTGCTACTCATTCTGCTCGGCCTGTCCTGGTTCATACTTGCGGGCTTCCAGGTCGGATCGCTGACGGCGCTCGAGCGGATCTACCTCTGGCTCAGCCCGGTGCCGGTCCTCCTCGTCGTCGGCGTGTCCATCGCGGTCACGGTGCTCCGGCTGGATAGCGCCTCCACCCGGGTGTGGAGCAGCCGGCTGAGCGCCGCCGGGGTCTGGATGAGCGTCGCGATGATCCTCGCCGGCCTGGCCCTCATGGGGCGGCGTCACGGGAGGGGCCATACTCGGGAGGGACGGCTTGTCGCGGGACTCTTTCTGGCCGGCATTCCCGCCCTGCTCACGGCAATCGTCGTCCTGCTCTACCGCCTCTGAGCCGGGCCCGACCCGCGCATTGCCGCGGCCGGTCGCGCGGTTCATCTTGTCAGGGTACCCCACCGTCACCCTGAACCCGAGGCTCGAACCCCATGATCAATCGCAAAGCCGACGCGCGGTGGGAAGGCACCCTGCGCGAGGGCCGAGGCACTATTCGGCTGGGCAGCGGCGCCTTCGAAGGCCCCTACTCGTTCGGCACCCGCTTCGAGGGCGCTCCGGGAACCAACCCCGAGGAGCTGCTCGGCGCCGCGCACGCGGGTTGTTTCACCATGGCCCTCTCGATGATGCTCACCAACGCGGGCCATCCGCCGGCCAGCCTCGAGACCACCGCGACGGTACACCTGGACAAGGTGGGAGAAGGGTTTGCCATCACCGGCATCGACCTGGTGACCCGGGGGCGGGTGCCCGGGCAGACCCAGGCGGAATTCCAGCGCATGGCGGAAGACGCCAAGGTCAACTGTATTGTTTCCAAGGCCCTGGCCGCGGTGCCGATGAAACTCCAGGCCACGCTGGCCGGGTAGTCTCGTCGGGGGAGTCACGGCTGACTTGCGCGGGGCCCTCGCGGGCCCCAGCATTCAGGCGTGCGAGACTCCTCGATGTCCCGGCGCTCCTGGCGCCTGCTGATCCCGCTGGCCGCGGCCTGCGGATATGTCACCGGCACGACGACCGATGCCAGTCTGAACGTCTCGTTCTTCGGTTCGGATCCGGTGCTGCTTCCCGTGGTCGTTCAGCTCCAGATCCAGAGCCCGCATCGTTCGTATCTCTGGATCGGCGGCACCGCGGCGACCTCGGCGAATCCCCAGAACTTCAATCCCGTCGGCCTGCAGGCGGATGACAGCCTCACGGCCGTGGCCACCATCCAGACGCCGCAAGGCGTGGAGTTGGTCCGGGCGACGACCGGGTTCCGGGTGCAATCCCGCTTTCAATATGGGATCGGCTTCCAGGCCGGTGGGCCCAACCCCGATGCCGGCGCGGTTTGTCACCAATCCACCACCAAGGTTCCCATTCCCGGTTTTCCGGGAGACACGCTCTTCCTCTGGACCACGGCCCTTCCCCTGGACGCGGTCTGCTAGCAGTCACTCCGCGGAAGCCGTCCGACCCGGACCACATGACCAGCCCTGCCATCCGCCGCGGCACTCCGGCCGACGCGCCAGCCCTGGCCCGGTTCGCGGCGCGAACCTTCGAGGAGACCTTCGGCTCCGCCAACGATCCCGCCCACCTCGCGGAACATCTCGGCACCGCCTACGGCATCCCGCAGCAGCGGCGCGAACTCTCCGATCCGGATTGGGTGACGCTGCTGATCGAAGCCGACGGCACCCTGGCCGGATATGCGCAGGTCCGCCGCCATCCGCCGCCGCCCTGCGTGACGGGACCCGCGCCGGTGGAGCTGGCGCGGTTCTACGTGGACCGGCTCTGGCACGGAAGCGGCCTGGCCGCCCGGCTGATGGCGGCGGCGGTGGACGCGGCCGCCGGGCTCGGCGGGCGGACCCTCTGGCTCGGAGTATGGGAACGGAATCCCCGCGCGATCGCCTTCTACACCAAGAGCGGGTTCTCCGACGTCGGGTCGACGGAATTCTTCGTCGGGCCGGACCGCCAGACCGATCGCGTGCTGGTGAAGGAGATCGAATGATCGACGGGGCCGCCCCCTGGCTCGTCGGCCTCGCGTCGTGTCCGCTCGGCGGCCTCCGTGCCACCATCGATTCGCTGGCCCGCAGTATCGACGGCCGCATCGGGGTCGCGGCCACGGTGATCGAAACCGACGAGACCGTATCGGTGCGGGGCGCCGCCAGGTTTCCGATGCAGAGCGTGTACAAGCTGCCCATCGCGATGGCGGTCCTCGCCCGGGTCGACCGCGGGCTGCTCCGCCTCGACCAGCTCGTTCCGGTCGACAGCGCGGATATCGCGCCGGTGCACAGCCCGATCACCGAGCTGCATCCGAGGGGCGGCATCATCCTGACGGTGCGTGAGCTCCTTCGCGGCGCCATCGTCGAGAGCGACGGGCCGCGGTCTCTATGACGGCCGCCGATTCCGCCACGACGCGCATCTACGAGTACTCGGCGCGCACCATTACCGGTGAGCCGGTTTCGCTTTCCATCTATCGCGGGAAGGTCTGCCTCATCGTGAACGTCGCGAGCGAATGCGGCTTCACACCCCAATACCGGGGGCTCGAGGAGCTCTATCAGCGACACCAGATCCGGGGATTCGTGGTCCTCGGTTTTCCCTGCAACCAGTTCGGAGGGCAGGAGCCGGGCGACGAGGGTGCGATCCAGGCCTTCTGCAGCGCGAATTTCGGGGTCACCTTTCCGCTCTTCGCCAAGATCGACGTCAAGGGGCCCGCGGCACATCCGCTGTTCCGGCATCTCACGTCCCGCCGGCGAGGCCTCCTGGGCACCCGCGCGATCAAGTGGAACTTCACCAAATTCCTGGTGGACCGGACCGGCCTGGTGCGGCACCGCTTCGGGCCGCGGACCCCGCCCGCCCAGCTCGAGCCCGCCATCGTGGCGCTGCTGGGTTAGGGACCGGGCCGGTGACCTGGTTTTTCGCGGCGCTCTTGCTTGCCGCCATCCTCGCGGGCGCGACCGCATCGGTCGTGGGCTTCGGGATCGGGAGCCTGCTCACGCCGCTGCTGGCCGCGCGCTTCGGAACCGGAGTCGCGGTCGCCGCGGTGATGATCCCGCACGCAGTGGCCACCGCCTTGCGCTGCTGGCGGCTGCGGGCCCGGATCGACCGGGCGGTGCTGCTGCGCTTCGGCCTCCTGAGCGCCGCGGGCGGCCTGCTCGGCGCGCTGCTCTATGCCCGGATCGGCGTGCCGGCCCTCACCCGGATTCTGGGAGCGCTGCTGCTGCTCACCGCACTGGCGCAACTTTCGGGATGGGCAACCCGCTGGCATCCACACGGGCTGCTGGTGGGCCTGCTCGGTGTCGGCTCGGGATTCTTCGGGGGGCTCGCCGGGAATCAGGGCGGTCTGCGATCCGCGGCCCTGGCGGCGTTCGGGCTTTCGCCCGCCGCGTTCGTGGCAACCGCCACGGCCACGGGGCTGCTGGTGGACCTGGCCCGTGCACCGATCTATCTCGAACGGGCTGGCCCCCAGCTCGTGGCGCTGTGGCAGCCCATCGGGATTGCCGTGGCGGGCGTGGTGCTGGGAACCCTGCTGGGCGAGCGAATCCTGTTCGGCCTGACGCCGGCCCGGTTCGGCAAAGTCGTCGGGGTCGCGATCGGAATCCTCGGACTCTGGCTTCTCTTCGGAGGCGCATGACCCGCGAACCCAAGAGGCCTTCGTCATCGCCGGACCAGGAGATCCGCTCCTTCCTGGCCAAGTACACTCCGGAAATCGCCCGGTTTGGCCGGGAGGCTCGGGCGAAGATGCGCAAGCTGCTTCCCGGTGGCATCGAATTCGTCTACGACAACTACAACGGGCTGGTGTTCGGGTATGGTCCCACTGAGCGACCCTCGGAGGCGGTGCTCTCCTTGCTCCTGGTCCCGCGCTGGGTGACGCTCTGTTTCCTGAAGGGAGCCACGATGCCCGATCCCAGGAAGCTGCTCAAGGGTGGCGGCAACGTGGTGCGCAGTATTCGTCTCCAGGCCGCCACGGATCTCGATTCGCCGGACATCCGGCAACTCATCGGGCGCGCCGTCGTCATGGCGTCGCCGCCGTTTCCGGGAACCTCTCGGTTTCGCACGATCATCAAGTCGGTTTCGGCCAAGCAACGGCCGCGTCGGCCGGCCTGAGCGCTCCGACTCCGATGACCGGTTCCGCGCCGATCCCGATCCCGCTCCTGCTCCTCGTGAGCCTGGCCCTGGCCGGGGGATGCCGGGCGCGGGAGGCGTCGCCTCCGCGGGTCGGATACCAGGTCGTTCGCACCTTCCCGCACGATCCTGCCGCCTATACCCAGGGCCTGGTGTATTCCGATACGATGCTCTACGAAAGCACCGGGCTCTACGGGCATTCCGATGTTCGGGTGGTGGACCTGGCCACCGGCCGGGTCCGGAAGTCGGTGCCCCTATCGGGAAAGCGGTTCGGCGAAGGCCTGGCGCTCCTGGCGGGACGGCTCTACCAACTCACCTGGCAATCCCAGCTCGGCTATGTCTACGATGCCGGCACGCTGGCTCCGGTGGATTCCTTCCGTTACTACGGCCAGGGGTGGGGACTCGCGACCGACGGTGTGAGCCTGATCATGAGCGATGGGAGTGACACGCTCCGCTTTCTGGACCCCGGCACCTTTCAGGTGACTCGCCGGCTGCCCGTCTCCTTCTCGACGGGGGCGCCCGCCACCCGCCTCAACGAGCTGGAGTACATCGACGGCGAGCTCTTCGCCAACGTCTACCAGAGCGACTGGATCGTCCGCATCGACCCCCGCACCGGCCTGATCCGCGAAGTGCTCGATCTCGCGGCTTTGACCGCGGAGGCCAGGGCGCGATCGCCCATGGAGGAGGTGCTCAACGGGATCGCCTTCGATCGGCGCACCGGGCATCTCCTGGTCACCGGCAAGCGCTGGGGGACTCTCTTCGAGATCTCGCTCCAGAATCCTCCCGGCATCCGGCCGTAGCCTCGAGGCGGGCGCCGCCGCTTCACCCTTGACCCGGGACCGTCGGACCGGCAATGTACCTGAGTCCGCCACCGAAGCCCGCCATGTCTCGACGCGCAACGCTTCCCCTGATCACGCTGGTCCTGGTTGCCGGATGTGATGGCACCTACGGCGCCGCTCCGGTGCCACCCCCGCCGCCGCCCGCGCCGGTGATGGTCACGGTGGGGCCGGACGATGCGACGATCGTATCGGGCGGCAAGCTGCAGTATCAGGCCATTTCCACCAGCACGGTGGCCAGCTGGGAATGGTCGCTTTCCGACCCGGGGTACGGCACCATTTCCCCGGATGGGGTGCTTCTGGCCGGCCAGCCCGGCGCATTCCAGGTGCGGGCCTGCGCCTCGAACGCGCCGAGCATCTGCGGGGCGGTGGCGGCCGCGATCATCGCGGTCCCCGCGTCCGGCGGTGCCCCCACCGTGACGGTCACGCCCGAAGCCACCACGGTGTCGACCGGACAAATGGTGGAATTCATGGTGACCGCCAGCAACTTCGTCGCCCCCGGGTGGACCTGGCTGGCTCTCGACAACGCGACCGCCACCATCACGCCGGCCGGTCTCCTGACCGCGCGGCGGGCCGGGGTCACCGTCGTGGTGGCCTGCGCCACGAATCAGCCCCACTTCTGCGGATCGGCCCAGGTTCGCGTCCAGTAGACCGGCCGACCTCGCGCGGCGCCGGTTCGCGGTACACCGCTCGCTCCATTCACGACGCCTCGTGCGCTGGCCCCCGGGACGGCAGCGGGGTACTGTTGGGTCATTCCCTCGCCCGCAGAGCCCGATGCCGAAGATGGCCGACGCCCTGATCTACTATGTGGTCTTTCTGTTCTCGACCACATTGCACGAGGCGGCCCACGCCTGGGCGGGACACCGGCAGGGGGACCCCACCGCGTTTCACGGGGGCCAGGTCTCGCTCAATCCGCTTCCGCATATCCGTCGCGAGCCGATCGGGATGGTCCTCCTGCCACTGATCTCCGCGATTGCCTCGGGATGGCCGATCGGATTCGCCAGCGCGCCGTACGATCCGGCCTGGGCGCTCCGATACCCCAGGCGGTCGGCGCTCATGTCGCTGGCGGGGCCCGCCTCGAATTTCCTGCTGGTGCTCCTCTCCGTGCTGCTGCTCCGGGTTGGGCAGATGGCCGGCTTGCTGCTGCCGCCGGACCATATCAGCTTCGGCCACGTGACGGCCGCGGTCGGCGGGGGCTGGGTGGACAGCGTGGCCTTCCTGGTCGGCGCGGTGTTCTCCATGAACCTGTTGCTGGCCACCTTCAACCTCCTGCCGGTACCTCCGCTCGACGGGAGCGCGGTGGTGCCGCTGTTTCTCACCGAGGGCACGGGGCGGAAGTACCTGCAAACCCTGTGGCGCTTGCGGGGACTCGGGTTGATCGGGTTGTTCTTCGCCTGGCAGCTGTTCGGGTACGGGTTCAACCGGCTCTTTCTGAGCGCGGTGGGCCTGCTCTATCCCGGCGTCAGTTATCAGTGATGCAGGACCACGTCGTGGTGATCACCGGGGCAAGCGGCGGCATCGGCGCCGCGCTGGCGGAGCTGCTGGGGAGTCGCGGCGCGTGGCTGGTCCTGGTGGCGCGCCGGGAGGACGCGCTCCGGGCCGTGGTGTCGCGGTGCCAGGGACGGGCCCACGCCGTCGTGGCCGACGTCACCCGGCGGGACGAGGTTCGCCGGGTGGTGCGGGAGGCGCTGAGCCGCTTCGGACACATCGATGTCTGGGTCAACAACGTCGGGCAGGGCATCACCCGATCGCCGTCGCAGCTCACCGACGACGATATCGACGCCATGATGCGGATCAACGTCAAGACGGCGCTCTACGGGATCCAGGAAGTGCTCCCGCACTTCAAGGAGCGGGGAACCGGGCAGGTGGTGAACATCTCCTCGATGCTGGGGCGGATTCCCCTCGCCCCGTTTCGTTCGGCGTATACCGCCTCGAAGCATTACCTCAACGCGCTCATCGCAAGCTTCCGCACCGAGGTCCAGCAGACCCATCCCCATATCCAGTTCTCGCTGGTGTCACCCGGAGTGGTGCGCACCGAGTTCGGGCGGAACGCCCTGCATGGCGGGCCCGATTCCCGTCAGCTGCCCAATTCCCAGAGTGTCGAGGAAGTGGCCGAGGTGGTCGCCGGGGTGATCGAGTCGCGCCGGCCGGACGTCTACACCAGCAAGGGCTCCCACGATCGGGTGGTCGGGTATTTCGGCTCGATCGGCACGGACCCCTGACGGCAGGAGACTCCTGTCCGACGCCAAGAGCCGTCGTCATCTCGGACCGGATGCAGCGGCGCTACCGGTACGTTCTCACGGAACCGGCGGGTCGGAACTTCGATCCCGATTTCGTGCCCGACCTTACCCCGCCGCAGATGCTCCGGCTCGGCGTATTCGGGGGGAAGTACCTGACCGATTGCCGGAAGGAGTTTCCGGCCAGCTGGTTCCGGGGCGCCAGGCTCAGCCCGGGCCGGCGCGATCCGACGCTCAACTGCTTCGGGGTGAACGCGTCGCAGCCGCTCTCGGTATGGCGCGAGAAGGGCTGGATCCATCCCGAGGATCCGCGGGGCTGGTTCCAGTGGTACTGCCGGTACTATCGTGGGCGACGCGGCCCCGACGATGCGCGGCAGATCAGGCGCTGGAAGGCGATGCAACGCCACATCGCGCAGATCCGGCTGGGCTGCGTGGCCGGAGATCTGCGCTGCCGTCGCCGGCAACGTCAGGCGCTGCTGCACTGGGCGTATGACAGCCGGAAGGTGTGAACCCCGCTGTTCGGGATGGCTGACGGAGCCGCCGGCTGGCCGCCGCGCCGCCCAACTGAACCCCGAGGAGCCATGACGCCTGTTGCGAAGGTCAGCCCGTTCCGGCCGCATCCCTGGCATGGCCTCGATGTCGGCCCCGAGCCGCCCGACGTGCTCAACGCCTTCATCGAGATCACCCCCTTCGATCTGATGAAGTACGAAGTGGACAAGGCCTCGGGGTATCTCCGCATCGACCGGCCGCAGCGCAGCTCCTCGCAGCCGCCGAGCCTCTACGGCTTCGTGCCGAGAACCTACTGCCACGATCGGGTGTGCCGCCTGGCGCCGACCGCCACGCGGGGAGACGGCGATCCGCTGGACATCTGCGTGCTCAGCGAGCGGGCCATCGCGCGCAACGAGATCCTGGTGCGGGCCCGGGTCATCGGGGGGCTGCAGATGATCGACGGCGGGGAGGCGGACGACAAGATCATCGCGGTGCTGGAGAACGACTACGTGTGGGGAACCGCGCGCAACATCGGCGACGTTCCGCCGGTGCTGGTCGAGCGACTGCAGCACTACTTCCTCACCTACAAGCTCGTGCCGGGCGAGCCGGTGCACGCGACCATCGGAAAGATCTACGGCCTGGCGCACGCCCGCCGGGTGGTGCGCGCCGCGATGGCCGACTATGCCGAGGCGTTCGCGCCGCCGGGCACCACCTAGAACGCGATTGACACTCCCAGGCTGAATCCGCCGGCCCCCCCGCCGGGGGTGCCCTCCACCCGAGGCAGCCAGGCGCGGGTCCAGATCTTCCGCGGGCTCAAGGCCCCAATGGCGGCCCCCGCCGCGAGACCCACCCCCCCGAGCACGGCGGCGTTTCTGAGCGCTACCGGGCGATGGATGAAGCAAAGTACGTCGTTGCCGGTGCACGACGGCCCGGTCAAGGTGGCCACGAACCCGGCCGACAGCACGCCGATCAGCGCCCCGATGGTGGCCCCGCGCAGCACCGCGGGCTGATGTCCAGTGAGGACCATGAGCTGGCTCTCGCTCGATCGGCCGTAGAGCCGGGACCCGCCCCCCACGCTGGGGCGGAGGGTCAGGGTGTCGCCCGCGATCCCGACAACGGTTCCATCGAATCGGGGAAGGTACTTGCCGTTCCCGGCCGGAAGGCGGAGCCGGACCTTCTGCCCCAGCGCGACGACCGGGGGAGTTTGCGCGAAGAGCGGGAGGACCGGCGCGCTCATGGCTGCCAGCAGGAGGAGCCACCGCATGAGCTGTCCAGTGGGGATCACTGACGAAGCAACAGCCTCCCTCGGGCCGCGTCAAGTGCGGCACGGCGTCCCGGCGTGGCGTCCCCTTCACCGCACCGGTAGGTTTTGGCGCATGGACACCAGGCGGCTGGAAGCGTTCAGCGATGGCGTGCTCGCCATTCTCATCACCATCATGGTCCTGGAGCTCCGGGTGCCGCATGGCACCGACCTCGCCTCCCTCGCGCCGCTGCTCTGGGTCTTTCTCAGCTACGTCCTGAGTTTCCTGTACCTCGGCATCTACTGGAGCAACCATCACCACCTGATGTTCGTCGCCCACCGCGTGAACGGCGCCGTCCTCTGGGCCAATCTTCACCTGCTGTTCTGGCTGTCCCTGGTTCCGTTCGTCACCGGGTGGATGGGTGAAAATCACTTCGCCGCGGTGCCGACCGCTCTCTATGGAACCGTGCTGCTCATGGCCGCCCTGGCCTATTGGGTCCTGGTGCGCGTGATGCTTCGGGCCCACGGCAGGGAATCCCTGCTCTCCCGGGCGGTCGGGAACGATCTGAAGGGCAACCTGTCGCCGGTGATCTACCTCATCGCGATCGCCTCCGCGTTCTGGCGGCAATGGCTTGCGGGATTGCTGTACGTGGTGGTCGCGCTCATCTGGCTGGTGCCCGATCGCCGGATGGAGCGGGCGCTCGCCGCCGAGCGGC
This sequence comes from uncultured Gemmatimonadales bacterium, assembly GCA_963762545.1. Taxonomy (GTDB): domain Bacteria; phylum Gemmatimonadota; class Gemmatimonadetes; order Gemmatimonadales; family GWC2-71-9; genus JABFSM01. The sequence goes on from CAVXLC010000001.1 coordinate 83,811, forward strand.
CGGAGCCATGAACCGGGTGCTGCAGCCGCTGCCCGGGTTCTGGATTCTCCTCCGATGACCCCGAAGGCCTCCCTGACCCGCTACGTCGCCTTTCTCCGGGCCATCAACGTGGGCGGCCACGTGGTGAAGATGGACCGCCTGCGGAGTCTGTTCGAGGCGCTGGGCTTCTTCGGGGTGAAGACCTTCATCGCCAGCGGCAATGTCCTGTTCGATTCGGCGGCGCGCGATGCGGCCGCCCTGGAAACCCGCATTGCCGGTCATCTCGAGTTGGCGCTGGGATACGAGGTGGCGACGTTCGTTCGCAGCGCGCTCGAGGTGAAGCGGATCGCGGAGCGGACGCCGTTTCCCGCCGCCGCCACTGCGACCCCCGGCGCGAGGGTGTACATCGGATTGTTCCCGACGCCTCTGGGGCCGGCCGCGCGCAAGACCGTTCTGACCTTTCGGACCGACGTGGACGACTTTCATGCCGAGCAGCGGGAGCTGTACTGGCTGTGCCGGGTCCCGATGCTCGAGTCCAGGGTTTCCTATGCCCGTCTGGAAAAGGCGCTGGGCAACCGGGGCACGTTCCGGAACGCCAACACCATTCGGCGCATCGCGGCGCTCCTGCCCTGACGATCGAGCGTATGGAGAGAGTCCTCGTCCTCGTGCTGGCCGCCGGCCTGCTGCTGGTAACCCGCGAGTGGCTGGTGCTCCGCGCCCGCCAGCGCCAACGCGGGCTGTTCCGGCGGTGGCCGATTCCCAGGGTGCCGGTGGAGCGGCTCGACCCGAGGTTCCAGCCCGATGAGCTCGGACCCACCCGCGCCGCCGAAGTGACCTACGTCGGGCGGGGGACCATCAGGGTTCCGGGCGGAACCTCCGACACCGAGGCGTGGATCCTGGCCGTCCTGGCCCGGGATGCCCGACGTCTCTTCGAGTTCGGCACCTGCACCGGGAAGACCGCCTACCTCTGGGCGAAGAATCAGCCGGATGGCGGGACCGTGACGACGCTGACCCTCGCGCCCGGCCAGGTCGGGTCCTATCAATCGGTGCCGGGAGACGACCCCACTGCCCAGGCCTACGCGCGGGAGGAGTCCCGCTTCACCCGCTTCCTCTACACCGGCACCGAGGCCGAAGCGCGGGTGGTCCAGCTCTATGGGGACAGCAAGTCATTCGACCCCACTCCGTTCGCCGCCGCGTGCGATGTCGTATTCGTGGACGGGTCCCACGCCTATTCCTATGTGGTGAGCGACTCCGCCAAGGCGCTCGCCATGGTGCGCCCGGGAGGGCTGGTGCTCTGGCACGACTACTCGCCGGAATGCCCCGGCGTATTCCGGGCGCTGAACGAGCTGGCCACCCGCATACCGCTGCTGCACATCCAGGGCACCACCCTGGTGGCGTTCCGGAAGTGAATGCCGTACTATGGCATCGAGTGCCACAGGAGCCAGCGGTGACCGCGATCGAGCTCGATCCCTACGTCGTCGATACCCTGATGCCCGACCTGGTGGGCCACGATCGCCAGCCCTCCGCGTTCCTGGTCTATCTCCTCTTGTGGCGGCTCACCCATGGCGCGGGCGCGGCGGCGCTGCAAGTTCCCCTGCGCGATCTCGCCGCGGGCACCGGCCTGTCGAAGCGGGCGGTCCAGGAGGCGCTGGCCCGGCTCATCCGGCGGCGCCTCGTGGACGCGGTGCGGGAAGGCGCCACCGCCGTGGCGGTGTATACGGTACTCCAACCCTGGCGGCGCAAGTGATACGAGGCACCATGTTCGTCTTTCGCTCCGTGCTCGGCGCGCTCGTTCTCACCGGATCCCTGGCGCGCACCGGCACCACCCAGGCTCACCGTCCGGTCCGCGAGGGTTACGTCACCACGTCGGATTCCGCGCGCCTCTACTATCGCATCGTGGGAACCGGACCCGACACCCTCATCGCGATTCACGGTGGGCCCGGGGTCGACCTCGAGAGCATCGCCGCGGACTTCGCGCCGCTGACCGCGCGGCACGTGGTGGTGTTCTACGACCAGCGCGGCACCGGAAAATCGGAGCTGCCGGCGGATACGCTCCGCCTGGTCGTGGCGCGGCAGATCGCCGACCTGGATGAGGTCCGCACCCGGCTCGGACTGGGGCGGGTGACGCTGGTGGCCCATTCGTACGGGCCGCTGCTGGCCGCGTCCTACGCGCTGGCGCACCCCGAGGCGGTGCGGCGCATGGTGTTCTTCGGTCCGGTGCCGCCGCGCCGGGGCGATTTCTGGCGCCGATTCGCGGCCAACGTACGGCCTCGGCTCGACAGCGCCGACGGGGTTCGTATGGCCGATGCCAACCGGCGGATGGCCGATCCCGCGGCGGATGCGCGGGCCGCCTGCCGCGACCTCTGGGCCGTCGCCCTCAAGCCCCGCCTGGCCGATCCGGCCCGGACCCAGCGGCTCATCCGCTCCGATCTCTGCGCCTCCGACCCCCGGGGGATTCGCTACGGGCTCATCACCACCAATCGCGTCGTCATGGCCTCCTATGGCGACTGGGATCTCCGGGACCGGCTCCGGCACCTGGACATCCCGACGCTGGTGGTGCACGGAGAACAGGAAGCCATCCCCATGGATCTGGTGGAGGAGTGGGTCACCTCGCTGCCCCGGGCGGAGCTGCTCAAGGTGCCCGGCGCCGCGCACTTCACTTACGTGGAGCAGCCGGCGCTGGTGTGGCCCGCGGTCGAGAAATTCCTGGCCAAACCCTGAAGCCGCTGTCCGGCCGGTCTCCTCTGTCGCGATGAATCTCGTCCTCGCGACCCATCGGGCGTCTCCGGGGCTCACGCCCTCGGACGCCCTCCTGGCCGGGGCGCTCGAATCACACGGCGTGCCGGTGACCTCCGCCCCGTGGGACTCGATCGAGCCGGCCGGTGCACCGGACCGGTATGTCTGCCTGCGCTCCACCTGGGACTACCATCTCCGGGCTCCGGAATTCCGGGCCTGGGTCTCCGCGTTCCGGGCCGGTCCGGATCGGCTCTGGAATCCTCCGGACACCGTGCTCTGGAATCTCGACAAGGAGTACCTTCGCGGGCTGGAACGACAGGGCATACCGCTTCCGATCACCCACTGGCTCCCCGCCGGAGTGGCCCCCGATCCTGGCGCCCTGTTCCGGGCCACCGGCTGGCGCCTGGCGGTGCTCAAGCCGCGGGTGTCGGCCAGCGCCCACGGAACCATTCTGGTGACGCCGGAGACCGTCCTGTCCGGTGAGGATGCCGCCCGGCTTTCCCGCTCCGGCGCGCTGTTGCAGGAGTTCATCCCCGAGATCCGGACTCGCGGTGAAGTCTCGCTGATGTTCTTCGGCGGGGCGTTCAGCCACGCGGTGTGCAAGCAGGTGGCGCCCGGCGAGTTCCGGGTTCAGCCGCACCTGGGGGGCGAGGCCCGCCGCATTGATGCGGCGCCGGAGCTCCGGGCGTTCGGCGCGCGGGTGCTCCGCGCCGTTCCGGCGCGCTGGGTCTACGCGCGAGTGGACGTGGTCCACGCCGAGCGGGGCCCCGTGCTGATGGAGCTGGAGCTGGTCGAGCCGGAGCTCTTCTTTCATCTCGCCCCGGAACGCGCCGACCACCTCGCGGAGTGCCTGGCTGGCCTTGTGGGGCAGAATTCGAGGCGATAATTCTCGCGGAGGTCCGAGCGGGCTCCCACGGCCTTCGATGCGCTTATCTCCCGGGAGTGTCACGATGATCAACGGTGCGCACGTTCTGCTCTATAACCGGGACCCCGAAGCCGATCGCGCATTCCTCAGGGACACGCTGGAGCTGAAATCGGTGGATGCCGGCGGGGGGTGGCTGATCTTCGCGCTTCCACCCGCCGAGGTGGCGGTGCACCCGACCGACGCGGACAAAGCGACCTTTCACGGCGGCCGCGACCTGCTCGGCGCGGTGCTCTATTTCATGTGCGATGACCTCAAGGGCACCATGCAGCAGCTGGCCTCCAGGCTGGTGGCCTGCACGCCGGTGAGCCGGGAGCGCTGGGGCATCCGCACCACCATTCCCCTCCCGAGTGGAGGCGAGGTCGGCCTCTACCAGCCCACCCATCCCACGGCGGTACGGCTGGGGCGCTGACCTACTTTCGCCGCAGCGGCTGGACGTCCCGTCCGGCCGCCGAATCGGCGATGAGCGCCCGCAGCCTTCGCTGGCGGGTCTCCTCCTTCTTCGCGCTCATCACCCACCAGCTGGTGGTGCGCCGATACCATGCCGGGCGGCTCTGGTAGAATCTCCAGGCCTTGGGGTTGGCCTTGAGTATCGCCGCATATTCAGGGGAGAGGGTCGCGTTCTTGCGTTGCTGTTCGTAGGAGTAGATTCGGGACTCGCTCTCCTTCCGGGCCTTCAGCCGCTCGAGCCCGGCCGGGTGCATGAGGCCGGCGCTGATCAGCTCCTCCACCCGCCTGATATTGACGGCGCTCCACACGCTGCCGGGCCGCCGCGGCGTGAACCGGATGAGGTATCTCGTCTCGTCGATGCTCCGACGCACGCCGTCGATCCACCCGAAGCAGAGGGCGTGGTCCACCGACTCCGGCCAGGTGATACTGGGCCGGCCCGATCCGACCTTGTAGAATCCCACCAGGAGTTCGGCCGCGCTGGCGTGGTTCTCCTGCAGCCATTGGCGCCATTCCGCGGGCGACGCGAAAAAGAGAGGCTTCATGCCGAAGAGTCTAACGGTCTCCGTGGGTGTCAGGCAGCTTGGTGCGGCGCTGCTCGCGTGCGCCCTGGGATGCGGCGGCTCGCGCGGTGAGCCGGCCGCGACCCCGGCCGACAAGCGGTCGGTGATCGCGCCGGACGGGAGCTATGAGCTGCTGGTACCGGCTCGCTGGGCCGGCCTCTACCGCGTCGATTCCCTCTCAACGCAGGAGCTGGGCACCGCGCGCCCGGGGGCGCTCAACCTGGTATTCATCCCGGCCGATTCCTCGATCCGGCCCCAGACCCTGGTCGTCGTGGCGGTCTATGACTCGGCGGCGTGGGTCGCGGTGCGGGAGGAGGGGGGACCGCCCCCGGGAGATTCGGTGGCGGCGCGAGCCGGCAGAGTCTACGTCGTGGGGCTTCCCCAGTCCAATCCCTTTGTTCCCGGCAGCGGCGACGCGGTCCGATTCGACTCGCTCCAGCTCCGGCCATCCGAGGTCCCGGCCCTGGTACGGATACGGTAGCATGCGGCCCGGAACGGCTCGTCGCGGTCTGATCACCATTGGCGTCGCGTTCTGCCTTGCCGGCCCGGCCGCGGCTCAGGCGCCCCGGGCCATCGTCGGCTTCCCGCTTCGCTTGATGGACTTGAGCTTCGCGGCCGACACGATTGCCGGCCTCCATGTGCTGATGCAGCCGTCGGCCGGGAGCAAGGAGGGCCACGACAAGGAGGGCCTGGTGTGGCTCCGGTTCGATCCCGACACCGTGCTGGAGTGGCTCAACAGCGCGGCGGCGGCCCTCCGGGTCCCGGTGCCGGACGCCCGGGCGGACGGCATCCAGTGGTCGCGTCCCCTGACGCCCCTGAATCGCCATGGGGCGCTGGCATTGGGACGGGAACGGAAAAAGGGGAAGCTCCAGAACACGCATTGGATCGCCGTCGCCGATTCGTCCACCGGCTGGCGGGCCGAGCTGACCGGCGCCGAAGCCGACAGCCTGCTGCGCCTGTTCCTCAATCTTGGCACCCAGTCCCGATTCGATACCACCTCGGCCGCGCCCTACGACGAGACCAGGGTGGACTCACCGGTGTCGGTTCTGCATCAACCGTTGCCCAGATATCACGGCAAGGCGGGCCGGGTGGTCGCCCAGTATGTGGTGGGCGAATCCGGAGCGGCCGACACGGCGTCGTTTGTGGCGTTTCTGGCTTCGGATCGGGACCTGATCCCGGACGCCTGGGAGGTACTCCGGCGCTCGCGGTTCAGGCCGGCCCTGGTGCGCGGGAAGCCGGTGCGCCAGCTGGTGTACCAGTCCATCGTCTGGTCGGACCATTGAACCGGAAGGAATGACCGCCCATGACCACCCGAGGCTATCGCGCCGCCGAGCCTGGCCGCGGGCCCCGCGCTCCGCTTCCAGGCGAGGGTTCCTCCCGCGGCTTCGACAGGTGTAGCGTTTTGAGGCTTACTTGCGGCCCTTGGTCTTGAGCCACCGCTCGGCCGCGCGCTTGGCTTTGATGGATCCCCCGAAGGCGGCGTCCGAGAAGAGCCGGCTCCGGTAGCGCCGGCTCTTGGTGTCGGGGTTCACCGGACCGTAGGGGATGCGGGCCTGCCAGCCCTTCGTGTTCGACTGCTTCGAGCGTACGCGAACGATCCAGCTCAAAACGGCCTCCTGGACGAGATGAGAAACCCTAACATAACTGGCGGCCATGTTCCACGGGAGAACGTGGTGATCTTGTCTAGTACGCGGTCCCGATGGCTGGCGTTGGTGGTGGTGCTCGTCCTGTGCTCACGGGACCCCCGGACACCCCCTTCCGAGGCGGGCGCTCCCGATTCCTCCATCCGCGGGAGTTTCGCGGCGACTACGCGAGCCGGTTGAACCTCGCCCCCGAGCCCTGAACGGCGTCGCTTGCGCCCCCCCAGGGCGACGCGCCACTATGCATGTCACGCTGCCGCCACGCCGGACTCTCCTGGGAGGAGCACCATGAATCCCGCCGTACTGGCGCTGATGATCCCCATCATCGCGATCGTCTGCGGCACCGTTCTGAAGCTGAGCCGAGACAAGTACGGCCCCGGCTTGCCCGCGGAGCTCAGCCACCGGCTCGAGGCGCTCGAGAGCGAGGTCGGCGCGCTTCGTCAGGAGCTGGGCGAAACCCAGGAACGGCTCGACTTTACCGAGCGGCTGCTGGCCCAGGACAAGGGAGTCAACCGCCTGAACCCGGAGCACTGAGCCGGGGGATTCCACCCGCCTCCCCACCCGCAATCCACCCGGCCGCATGACCCGGCTCGGTCCGACGCGTCCCTCCCACACGGCGGTCCGGCCAACTGGCGTCCCCCGAGCCCGGCGGTAGGTTACCTGCGTCATCCCGGTCTCACGATTACCCCCGCGCCCAAGGAGCGCCCATGGGAATGCTGCCGCACGTCTCGCCGCTCGCCATGCTGGTGGCCACGCTCCTGGGCTTCGTGCTGGGCGCGATCTGGTACGGACCCCTCTTCTCCAAGGCCTGGATGGCGGAGAACGGGTTTACCCGGGAAACCATCAAGAAGGACTTTAACCCGCTCCGGATGTATGGAACGACCTTTGTGATGGGCCTGCTGGCCTCCTATGTATTCGGGCTTGCGATCGGGCCGAATCCGGACCTGGTCTACGCGGTCGGCTCCGGACTCGCGGCGGGAGTGTTCTGGGTGGGCACCTCGTTCGCCACCAGCTATCTGTTCGAGGGCAAGAGCCTCCGCCACTTTCTGATCAATGGCGGCTATCATGCGGTACAGTTCGGCTTGATCGGCCTGGCGTTCGGTCTTCTCGGGTGAGGTGTTCATGATGCGACTGGTGCGGGCTGCCGCGTTTGTCCTGCTCCTCGCGGGGGTTCCCTCGCAGGTCAGCGCGCAGCGGGAGGGACCGGCCGTCGAGTACGGCGTCCTCGTGGGGGCCTCCCGGTATGATCTCTCCGCCGCCACCATCGGCGCGGGCGGCGGCTTTACCGATACCGGCTTCTCCTTCAAGGTCGGCATTGCCATTCCGGTGGTCCGCCGGACCGTGTTCCTCGAGCCGGGCCTCGGGTTCCTCGGCTCTACCACCCAGTTCGGGCATCACAACACATGGATGTTTCCGGAGCTCGCGGTGCAGGTCCAGCAGCGGCTCGGCATGGTTCGCCCGTACCTGGGTGTCGGGCTGGGCACCGGGACGACCGGGCTCTCGGGCCCGGCACACTGGAAGTTCACCATGCTCGCCCTGGGGGGACTCCGTGTGCATCTGGCGGGGCGCTGGGGCGTCCGGGGAGAAATACGGCTTCGTTCGGTCGATCCCTGGAACGGGCACACGGCCGATGTCGGCCTCGGATTCACGCATTCGTCCTTCTGAAAGCCATCTCCGGCGGAAGGAGCGGCAATGAAGGTGAAAGTCATCGGCCGGGACGGCCGGCTGGTGGGCCCGGTCAATTCCGCCCATCTCGTGAAATCCGATGCCGAATGGCGGTCGCAGCTGACCCCGGAGCAGTTCCTGATTGCGCGGGGCAAGGGCACCGAGCGCGCCTTCTGCGGCAACCTGCTCGACAACAAGCGCGAGGGGATCTACACCTGCATCTGTTGCCGGCTCCCTCTGTTCGGGTCGGACGCCAAGTTCGACTCCGGCACCGGCTGGCCCAGCTTCTTCCGGCCGGTGGCGGACGAAAACCTCATCATGCACCAGGACCGCAGCTACGGCATGGTCCGCACCGAGATCCTGTGCGCCCGGTGCGATGCCCACCTCGGTCATGTGTTCGACGACGGGCCCCCGCCCACCCGCCTGCGCTTCTGCATCAATTCCGAGTCGCTCGTCTTTACCGACACCGCCGATCTCGCGGCCCTGGCCGATCCGGCCGCGCCCTGACTCCGAACCTGCCTCGACTGGAGAACCCGTGGCCAAGACGCCCCCCTCCGCTCCCGCGCACCAGGTCCCGGCCGACGAGCCGATGACCCGGGGCCGCCTGGTCGAGCGGCTCAACGAAGACCTGGCGCGGGAATACCAGGCCATTATCGCCTATATCGTCTATTCGCAGGTGCTCAAGGGCGCCGCCTACATGTCCATCGCCCAGGAGCTCGAGAAGCACGCCGGCGAGGAGCTCCGCCATGCCATCACCATCGCCAAGCAGATTGACTATCTGGGCGGCACCCCGACCGTGGTCCCGAACCCGGTGAAGCTGTCGAAGAAGGCCACCGACCTGCTCCGATTCGACCTGAAGAACGAGAGCGAGACGATCCGGAACTACCGCGAGCGGGTCACGCAGTGCGAATCCCTGGGCGAGTTCGCGATGGCCGAGCACATCCGGGAAATTCTCAAGCAGGAACAGGAGCACCTCATCGATCTGGCCACCGCGCTCGGCGAGGACCCGCCCCACGTCGGCACCAGGCGCTGACCCGGCGGCCGTCGTGTCGCCGTCCGGTACGCTTACCGACACCTGGTTCGTGAACCGCCCCATGGGGCAGCGAGCCCGACTGGTGACGTTGCCGGCCGACACCGGCGGTCGCTCCTTCGTCCTCGAGTACATCAACCAGCCCTACGCCGGCCAGTTTGCGCTGCCCACCCACTTTCATCCCACCTGGACCGAATCGTTCGAGATCCTCTCGGGGGAGGCCCGCTACCTCCTCGGCGGGACGGAGGGCAACGCCGGCCCCGGGCAGACCGTCGTGCTGCCGCTGGGGGTACCCCACCGGCATCCCTGGAGCTGCAGCAACGCCGAGCTCCACGTGCGGCACACCGCCGTGGCGGACCCGCCGGACCTCCGGGGTCTGACCGCGAGCCTCCAGGCGATCCTCACGATCTTCGGTCTGGCCGGGACCGGCCGGGTTAACCGGCGCGGAGCTCCCAATCCGCTCCAGCTGGCCGTCCTGGCGCAGGCCACCATGCCGGCTACCTACGTGGCCGGCCTGCCCGTCGGGCTGCAGCGGGCGCTCATCGCGATGCTGGCCCGCCTGGGCCGCGCCCTCGGGTACCGGGTCAGCTATCCGGAGTTCGGCGTCCTTTCCCTCGACGCCGGTGCCGACGCCTAGTCCCCATGCCGCTTCCCGCGCCGGAATCTTCCCTCGTTCCCCTGCGTCGCGACGGCGCCGTGCGGCGGTTTGCTCCCGGAGCAATGGCCCGGCGGATCACCGGCTGGATTCGAGGGTGGCACGACGGGCAGCTGCTGACATTCTGGGCCGGCGCGACCATCGTCCCATGGCAGATCGGAGTCTGGCGGGAGACCCTCATCCGAAACCGGCTCGAGGGGTTCCTCAACCCCGGCATGGGCTCACTCGGCTGGGCCGGCCGGGTCGCGGAAATCCTGGGCTACGTCGTCCTGCCCTCGCTGGCTTTCCTGGCGACGGCCATCTGGGTCAGCGGACGGGTCCGGCGAAGGTCGTGAACCCATTCGCACACCGGGGCCGGGTCTGGGTCATCGGTGGAATCCTGGCCCTCGGGATGCTGCTCCTGGCCGGTGGGTTGTACGTGCGGCGGGAGACCGGCGTCGCGTCCATGGAACGGCGCCTCCTGGCGGCACTCGGTCCCGAAGGAGACAGCCTGTACCGGGTGCGGGTCGGCTCGTCCCATCTGAGCGTCCTGGGCGGCACCTACCTCGCCACCGGCATCGAGATCATTCCGGATTCGGCGGCATTCCGCCGCCGGCGCGAGGCCGGGCATCCCGTCCGCAGCCGCTTCCTGCTTCGAGCCGCCTCGTTCACGGTGACCGGGCTCGACGTGTGGGGATTGGTCCGGGGTCGCCTCGAGGCGGCCGGCGCGGTGGCGGAGAGCCTGCTGGTCGAGGCCGACCTGGACCGCACCGTTCCCGGGACCGGAGACACGGTGCGGCGGCTGCCCCACGAGTTCTTCCGGACCATCGCGAAGCCGGTCCGGCTCGACACGTTTCGCCTCGAGAACAGCGAATTCCGGTACTCCGAGCGGGCCATCGATGGAGCGCGGGCCGGCACCATCCGGTTCGCGGAGACCCATATCGAGGTGTATCACCTGACCAATGATACGCTGCGGTCCAACCCGCCCGTGGTCATCGACCTGCGCACGCTGCTGGCGGGGACGGCGCCGACCACGGTCACGTTCTCCTACGACTTCCGGGCCCCTGGGCTCGACCTGGAGTACCACGGAGCCGTCCGCGGCCTGGAGGCCAGGCGGCTGAATGACATGACGGTGGATCTGGTGGGCATCCGTCTTACCGGCGGCCGCCTCGACTCGGCCCGGTTCACGTTTCGGGTCAGGGATGGCGTGGCCGACGGCGACATGCAGATGCTCTACCGGGGCCTTCGCGCCGAATTCGTCGACAAGGTAACCCGGAAAAGCGGGCTGTCGGATTGGCTCAAGACGATGGTCGCCCGGACCTTCGTGCTGAAGGAGCACAACCGAACGGACGAGGACCACCACCTCCGGACGGCGTCGATCCGGGGATTCAGACGGACCCCTGATCTCACGTTGATCAAATATGTGTGGCACACTCTGCGGGAGGGACTCCTGGTGACCATCCAAGGAGAGTCGCCCACCGGGAGCCCGGGGACGACGGTGAGCACGGCCAGGAGCCATCGGCCATGACGCTGTCCCGCTGGCTCTTCCTGACCATTCCGGGATTCGTCCTCGCTGCCGTGCTGCTGGCGCTCACGATCCGGAGCCTGCTGCGTACCTTGTCGGGCGCCGGGGTGGCCGCGGTTCCCCTGGAAGAGCACCAGTCCTTCCGGCTGGCGGAACCGGGACCCTATGACCTGTATGTCGAAGGCCGCCTCGGGACGATGGACTTTGTCGGGGTCCGCGGCGCATTGGTCACGCATATTCTGGGACTCGTGGTCCTCGGGGGTCTCACGATCGGATCCATGGTCGCCTCGGGGCTGCTGCTGTTCGGACCCCAACGATAGGTTGCTCCCATGCCCTGTCTGCTCGCGATTTTCGCGCTGGCCACGCCCCGGCTGCTGGTGGCGCTGCTCTGGTTCTTCAGCCGCTGGTTCGACGGGATGTTCACCTCGGTGCTCTGGCCCATTCTCGGATTCATCTTCCTGCCGACGACGCTGCTCTGGTACACCGCGGTCCAGCACTGGTTCCAGGGACAGTGGACCCTGGGGCCGATCGTGGGGCTGGTCCTTGCCCTCATGATCGATATCTCCCCCGCGAAGGGCCGCCGTCGCCCCGTCCAATAGGGCGCGGCCAAGGAGTCAACGCCATGATTCGCAAGCTTCCGTCGGGACGGTACCGGCTCTATTCGCTCAAGAAGAACCCCGAGACCGGGAAACGAAGAAATCTCGGAACGTTCAAGACCCGGGCGGCCGCGGAACGCCACGAGCGCGCCGTGCAGTACTTCAAACGGAGAGGATAACGGTCGCCCGGGGTATCGGGATGGACCGGCGGGAGGTAACGTCATGCCGGCGTCACCGTTCCGGCGGTCCCTCGATCCACGGAGGAATGCCTCATGAACATGTCCACGCAGAACCTGCTGCTCTTTCTCTGTATCGGCGTCGTCGCGGGCTGGCTGGCCGGCAAGATCATGCGCGGCGGCGGATTCGGGCTGTTCGGCGACATGGTGGTCGGGGTGATCGGTGCCTTCCTGGGAGCCTGGCTGTTCGGCCGCCTGGGCATCGTCACCTGGGGGCTCGCCGGCGCCCTGATCACCGCGCTGGTCGGCGCCATGATACTGTTGTTCTTGATCAGGCTCGTGAAGCGCGCCTGAGCCTGCCTCGGGTGGATCGCCGCCGCCGGCGGAGGCTTTGCCGGCACCGGCGGTCCTGATAGCTTGGGCTGCGAGGCCCCTCATGTCACGGATCCTGCCGCTTTTCGCCCTGCTGTTCGCCGCCGCCTGCAAACCGCATGTGCCCGCAGGGGTTCTGGGCGGTACCGCCGATGCCTCGGGGCGCTTCATGGCGCACTACGGCCCCGCCGATGCGGATTTCGAGGATTTCCGGGCCGGCCTCATCGCCAATCGCTTTCTCGACACCATTGCCGCCCGGCTCAACGACTCGTTGCGGATCCCCCGTGACATCGTGCTCGAGACGGCGCACTGCGACGAGCCCAACGCATCGTACGACGAGAACACCCACCGGGTAACCCTCTGCTACGAGCTCTTCAAGGCCCTCTCCGACCGTTTCGCCAAGTCGCCGGGCGGCGAGTACGTGGTCACCGGCACCGTGGTCTTCGCGCTGATGCACGAGCTGGGGCACGCGCTGGTGGATGTGCTCCAGCTGCCGATTACCGGCAAGGAAGAGGATGCGGTGGACCAGCTCGCCACGATTCTCCTGCTGCAACAGGGCGCCCCGGGAGATTCGCTGGCCTTCGGCGCCGTCGGATGGTTCGTGACCAATGCGCGCCACAACGTGCTCGATGACCTCGCCTTCGCCGACGACCACGGGCTCGATTCCCAGCGGGTCTACAACATCATCTGCTGGATCTACGCCCGGGACCCGACCCGCTACCCCGAGATCGTCACCGACAACTGGCTTCCGGAGCACCGCCGAGACAAGTGCCCCGCCGAATTCCGCCGGCTGGTCGACAGCTGGCGGCGGATTCTGGCGCCGTACCGGCGCGCCCTCGAGGCCATCCCCCCGGCTCCCACCAAGGCCCGATCGTGATCGTCAAGGTCATGATGTTCCTCGGCGCCACCCTGGGCGGGGCGGTGGGGTGGTGGATCGGCGCGCGGGTCGGCTTCATGACCGCGTTCATCGTGAGCACGGTGCTCTCGGGAGTCGGCATGTATTTCGCCCGGCAGTGGGCCCTCAACTACTGGCCCTGAGGCACGGAGGCCGCCCATGAAGCCCGCGATCTGGTTGCTTCCCGCTCTCGTCACGTTGGCGGCCAATTGCGCCAACCTGCCCTACAATACGCCGGGTCAGATTCCCGGTACCTCGAATCCCGGCACCGACCCGGGGAGCACCATCCCGAACCCCCGGAGCAGCGCCGGCCAGGCCGGCAGCAAGGAAGTCTGCCGCGGCTCGGCGATGCCGCGCGGCTGGATTGCGGTGGACTACATCTCCGGGTCGGCCACCTGTCGCAACAGCATGCGGGATGACGGTGCCAACACCGCCGTCATCGTTCGCTATGAGACATTGCCGCTCGATGCCATCCTCGTCGTCTGCGCGGACCAGCACATCCCCTACAAGTGGGATCGCGAGCCGGAAGAGCCGTCCGACGCCGGATCGGGCCAATGTCCCCGGAAGGCAGGCGAGACCCGAAGCGGACCGCCGATCGTGAGGATCCGCCGAACCGGGCAGTGATCCCGCCTCCCCCGGCACTCCATTATCCTTGTCGGGCTCCGGGACGCCTGACGCGCTCCGGGGATGGCGTGATTTCATGAAGTGGACACTCGAGGACACTGCGATGCGTGGTTCCAGGGACGATGAGGCCGGGTTCGACGAATCGAAAGAGCGGGACGAGGACGAGGCGTTTCCCGATGGCGAGGTCCAGACCGAGGCGGAGGTTACCTGTCCCTACTGCGGCGAGACGGTCACCATCGAGCTGGATGCCGCGGGCGGCAGCACCCAGGAGTATGTCGAAGACTGCCAGGTCTGTTGCCAGCCCTGGACCGTGCGGGTCCAATACGATGATTCGGGGGCGGCGGAAGTGACGGTGGAGGAGGCCTCGTGAAGGCGTCGGGCTCGATCGAGCGGCTTTCGATCAAACCCAAGACTCCAGGCCAGCGCGGTCTTCCCAAGCAGGCAGTGCCCCGGCTCCGGGTCACACCGGCTGGCGCTGAGGGTGATTACAACCACTATCGCACCACGAAGGTCCACGGGAACCCGGACCTCGCGATCCTGGTGATGACCCGGGAAGTGATCGATACCCTGCGCCACGAAGGCTGGCCGGTCGAGCCCGGAGACCTCGGCGAGAACCTGACGCTGGCCGGCGTCCCGGAGTCGTCGCTGCGGCCGGGGGCGAAGATCCGCGTCGGTCCGGCGCTGCTGGAAGTTACCGAGCCCTGCGATCCCTGCACCGAAGTCTACGTATTGCCGTACGTCGGCAACGAGAAGGGTCCCGAGTTCGTGCGGACCCTGACCGGGCGGCGCGGCTGGTTTGCGCGGGTCCTCACCTCCGGAGACATCGTGTCCGGCGCCCCGGTCCAGGTAACGCCCGCCTGAGCCCTATGCGCCCGCGGCCAGTCCTGCGGCGCGTCCGGTCGCCCACGCCCAGAGAAAGTTGTATCCCCCGATCGGCCCGAAGGCATCGAGCGCTTCTCCGCATATGTATAGCCCCGGGTGCCGCCGGCTCTCCATCGTGGCGGGTTCGATCTCCGTCAGGCTCACGCCTCCGCCGGTGACTTCCGCTTTCTTGTAGCCCTCGTGCCCGGTCCACGGCAGCGTTCCCCGGACCAGGGTTTCGGTCAGACGGCTGCGCTCCTCCCGGCGCAGCTGCGCCAGCGTCCGGCCCGGCTCGACCCGCGCCGCGGCCAGCAGGGCCAGGGCCAGCCGGTCGGGGAGATGCTCCGAGAGTGCGCGGGCCGCACTCCGGTTTCCATCGGGCCGGAGCGCCCGCTCCCACTCCGTCTCCCGGAGCGGGGTCCACTGGACCGTGATGCGGGCCCGGTCTCCCCCCTCCTCATACGACCGCACCGCCACGTGGGAGACGTCGAGGACCGCGGGGCCGCTGTATCCCCGATGGGTGAAGAGAAACCCGCCGGTGGCGGCGGCCTGGCGCGCGCCGGCGCGCGCCGTGATGGTGACCGGGAGCGATATGCCGGCCAGCACGCCGAACGGCGCCGGCTCCGCCAGCAGGGGCGTCAGGGCGGGGTACGTGGGGTGCATCGTGTGACCCAGGTCGGCCAGCACCCGCAGTCCGAGGCCGTCGCTGCCGGTGCTGGGCACCGACAGGCCCCCGGTCGCGACAATGACGCGATCGGCGTCGAGCGGTGGCGCGCCTTCGCGCTCCACCCGCCAACCGCCGGCCCGGGGGACGAAGCCGGTCACCCGCGTCCCGGTCTGGAGCTCCACGCCCCGGCGCCGGGCCAGCGACAGGAGCCCATCCCGGACGTCGCGAGCCTTGTGCGAGGCGGGGAAGAGCTTGGCGGACTCGGTCTCCTCGACCAGCGGGAGCCCGAGCTCGCTTTCGAAGAAGGCGATCTGCTCCGCCAGCGGCCAGGCGCGGACCATGCGCCGCATGGTGTGGGGCGGGGAATCGGTGACGAAGCGCGCGAGGTCCAGCCGCGCCGGCAGGATGTTGCAGCGGCCGCCCCCGCTGATCAGGATCTTGCGGCCGCCGTCCCGGGTCCGCTCCAGGAGGATGGTCTCCGCGCCGGCCCGAGCGGCAAAGACGGCCGCCATCGAACCCGCCGCGCCGGCGCCGATGATCACGATTCGTTTCAGGTGGAGCTCCGGCCAGGAGGCTAGGAGGCGCTCAGGCCGCCGTTGAAGGCCGGCGGGCCGAGCCGTATACTGGTGCTGATCCCCGGTCCAATGGTAACCCCGACTCGACGGAGTCCCGTATGGCGGACACCCGCCTCGCCGATCTCGCCGCCGCCAGGGGGAAGGTGCAGGTCGCGCTGACGGCCGCGATGGTCGCGCTCTACTTCGGATTCATATTGCTGATCGCCTACGACAAGCCCTTCATGGCGCGCCTGGTCGCGCCGGGGCTCTCGCTCGGCATTCTCCTGGGCGCGCTGGTCATCCTGCTGTCCTGGTTCCTCACCTGGGTGTACGTCCGCTGGGCCAACACCCACTACGATGCGGCCCTCGACCGGCTCCGGGAATGATCCTCTCCCTCCTCCCCCAGACCACCACCCGGATCGGCGAGCCGAACCGGGTCGCGATGGGCTTCTTCTTCCTGTTCATCGCGACGACGCTCGGCATCACCTGGTGGGCGGCGCGCCGTACCCGCACCACCGAGCACTTCTACGCCGCGGGCCGCACCATCAGCCCGGGACAGAACGGTATCGCCCTGGCCGGCGATTACATGAGCGCCGCCTCCTTCCTGGGCATCGCCGGCCTGGTCTCGACCACGGGATTCGACGGATTGATCTACTCGACCGGCTGGCTGGTCGGCTGGCCGGTGGTCCTCTTCCTGATCGCCGAGCCACTGCGAAACCTGGGCCGGTACACCTTCGCGGATGTGGTGGCCGTGCGGCTCAGCCAGACCCCGGTGCGGATCGCTTCGGCGATCGGGACGCTGGCCACGGTGTCGTTCTATCTCATCGCGCAGATGGTGGGCGCCGGCGGACTGATCCGGCTGATGTTCGGGATTCCCTACGAGACGGCCATCGTCATCGTGGGCGTGGCGATGATCGCCTACGTGCTGTTCGGCGGGATGCTGGCCACGACCTGGGTCCAGATCGTCAAGGCGGTGCTGCTCCTGTCCGGCGCGACGGCGCTGGCGCTGCTGGTGCTGGCGCGGTTCCACTGGAGCCCCGCCGCGCTCTTCGCCGCGGCCGCCGACAAGTACGGCGCCGGAGTGCTCGCGCCCGGCCGGCTGGTGTCCCGGCCGCTGGACGCGGTCTCGCTCGGACTCGCGCTGATGTTCGGCACGGCCGGGCTGCCGCACATCCTGATGCGCTTCTACACGGTGCCGGATGCCCGGGCGGCCCGGAAGTCGGTGTTCTACGCCACCGGACTCATCGGCGCGTTCTACCTGATGACCTTCATCCTGGGCTTCGGCGCGATGGTGCTGGTGGGGCCCGACGCCATCAAGAGCGTGGAGCCGGGAGGCAACATGGCGGCGCCCCTGCTGGCCGAATTCCTCGGCGGGACGCCGTTCCTGGGATTCATCGCGGCGGTGGCGTTCGCGACCATCCTCGCGGTCGTGGCCGGCCTCACGCTCTCGGGCGCCGCCGCGCTCTCCCACGACCTGTGGGTCAGCGTGGTGCGCAAGGAGCGGGCCGACGCCGTCGAGCAGCTCAAGGTGGCCCGGATCGCCACGGTCGGGCTCGGCATCCTGGGCGTCCTGCTCGGGATCACCTTCAAGGGACAGAACGTGGCGTTCATGGTGGGCTTGGCCTTCGCCATCGCGGCCAGCGCCAATTTCCCCGCGCTGGTCCTGTCGATATTCTGGCGCCGCTACACGACCGCGGGCGCGGTGACCAGTATGCTGCTCGGCACGGCGAGCACGCTGATCCTGATCTACCTGTCACCCACGCTGCAGGTGGATGTCCTGAAGCACCCCTCGGCGTGGTTTCCGCTCCGTAACCCGGCGTTGATCACGATGCCGCTCTCGTTCCTCTCGGGCATCGTGGTGTCGTTGCTGACCTCCAATCGCCGCGAGGCGGAGGGGTTCGACGGCGTCGCGCGGCGGATGCATCTGGGGCCCACGGCGTAGCCGGACCGGACCTCGCCAAAGCCCCGCTCTCCCGCGATCTTTCCCGGCTCTCTCCGAGCCCGCCGGATCGTCCGGCCGGCGAGTCCCCCCGAGGAAGGATCGCGCGTGCCGTTCACCGCCTTCAAGCTGCACCCCAGCCTGCTCAAGGGCATCAAGGAGCTGGGCTTTACCCGGCCCACGCCCATCCAGGCCGATGCCATTCCGCCGGCGCTGGCCGGCCGCGACGTGCTCGCCTGCGCCATGACCGGCAGCGGGAAGACGGCGGCGTTTCTGCTGCCGATCCTGCACCAGCTGATGGACAAGCCGCGCGGGACCACGCGGGCCCTGGTGATCACGCCCACCCGCGAGCTGGCGGCGCAGATCCTGGAAGACACCAACGATCTCGCGGTCCATACGCCGATCAGCGCCGCCGCGGTGTTCGGCGGCGTCGGCATGGGGCCGCAGGAGCATGCCCTCCGGAGCGGGGTGGACGTGCTCATCGCCACGCCGGGCCGGCTGCTCGATCATTTCCGGTTTCCCTACGCGAAGCTCGCCGGCCTGCAGTACCTGGTGCTCGACGAGGCCGACCGCATGCTCGACATGGGCTTCCTGCCCGACATCCGCCGGGTGCTGCGCCACCTTCCCACCCGGCGCCAGACCCTCTTCTTCAGCGCCACGATGCCGGCCCCGATCATGGGACTGACCCGGGAGATGCTGCACGACCCGGCCACCATCAACCTGGAGCGCAAGTCGGCGCCTGCGATCGGGATCACCCAGGCGGTGTATCCGGTGCCCCAGGAGCTGAAATCGGCGCTCTTCGTGCACCTGCTCAAGCACGGCGAGATCAAGGAGGCCCTGGTGTTCACCCGCACCAAGCACCGGGCCAACCGGCTCCAGGCCTACCTGGTCAAACAGGGCGTGAAAGCCGAGCGGATCCACGGCAACCGGAGCCAGGCCCAGCGTACCGAGGCGCTGGCCGGCTTCAAGACCGGGAAGTATCGGGTGCTGGTGGCCACCGACATCGCGGCCCGCGGCATCGACATCGAGGCCCTGGGTCACGTGGTCAATTTCGACGTGCCCCAGGCGCCCGAGGACTACATCCATCGCGTCGGCCGCACCGCCCGCGCCGAGTTGACCGGTGATGCCTTCACGTTCGTGGCGCCGGAGGAGGAGAACGAGCTCCGGGGCATCGAGCGGGCGGTGGGGAAACGGCTGCAGCGGGTTACCGTGCCCGGCTTCGACTACCACGCCAAGGCGGAACAGAAGCTCGAAGTCCCGCTGGCCGAGCGGATCGCCGCCATCCGGGCGAAGAAGGCGGACGACCGGGCCCGGGCCAAGGCCAAGGCGGAACGCCGGAGCGCGGGGAGCGGGGGCGGAGGCTCCCGCGGCGGCGGCGGGGGATATCGGCGGTAGAACGCCTCGACACGATTAGATTCCAGAGGCGGTCTTTTCCCCTAGCCGGCACATGATCAATGAGTGCGTATAAAATCGAACAGAAGCGCCTGCTGCACCGCGGGCGCGAGTTTCATTTTGTCTCGTACGAGGGCCAGCTCGCCAACCCCGCCAAGGACCTGGCCGCGGTTCCTCCCGGCTGGTACCTGATGCAGAGCGGCAAACGGATTCCGGTCATGCCCCAGAACCGGGACGCGACGGCCGAAGCGGTGGACAAGAGTCTGATCCAGTGGCTGGACAGCCACGTGTTCGGGTGACCTGATCGGAGAGAGGAGCGTCGATGTCCAAGCGTGAAGATCAGCGCATCGCCAAGCTGGTCAGAAAAAACGCCGCCAAGGCGGCCAACCCCAAGGTGGACCGCGCGGCCCAGTACGACGACACGCTGCGCAAGAAGCCGCCCGAGCAGGACGAAGAGAACAAGCGGTTCTTCAAGGAAATGAAGCGCAGGGAGTTCTAGCTGCTGTCCTACGCCTTCTGGCACTGGAGGCAGGCCGGAGTTCCCGGCGCGCAGTACGAGTCGCGGCAGCGCGATTTTCAGGCGGCGCTCGCCGCGCACCCTCCCCCGGGATTCCTGAGCGCCACCACCGTCAGCCTGCGCGGCGCGCCCTGGGCCAACCAGGGCGACGCGGCCTACGAGGACTGGTATCTGGTCCGCGACATGGCCGCCCTGGCCGCGCTCAACGAGGCCGCGGTGTCGGGCCCGCGCCAGGCGCCCCATGATGCGGTCGCCCGGCTGGCCGCCGCCGGCACCGCCGGGCTCTACGGGCTCACCCTGGGCGCCCCGCTGGCGCGGCCGGGCTCGGCGGCCTGGTTCGGAAAACCCGCCGGCCTGCGCTACGCCGAGTTCCTCGCCCGGCTCGAGCCGGTGGTGTCGGCCGCGGCAGGCGCGCTGTGGATGCGCCAGATGGTGCTGGGCCCCACCCCGGAATTCTGCCTCCAGAGCGCCCGTCCCGCCCCGCTCCCCCCCTCGATCGTTGCCCTCTCGCTCGCGCTGGGGCCGGTGTGGCCCGCGGTGTGAGCCGCCCGGCCGATCCCGTCGCGGCCGGCATCCCGGCGCGGCGCTGGCTCGCGGTGCTGGTGCCCGCGCTGCTGATCTGGTTCCTGCCCCTGCCGGCGCTGACGGCGGCCCAGCGCCACCTGCTCGCGATCTTCGTGGCCACCATCGTAGCGCTGGTGGCGCATCCGGTGCCGATGGGTGTGAGCGCCCTGACCGGCATGGCGCTGCTGGGCATAACCCGCACGCTCCCTCCCGCCAAGGTCCTGAGCGGGTTCGCCAATCCGACGGTCTGGCTGGTCTTCTCCGCGTTCCTGTTCGCCCGGGCGGTGACGGTCACCCGCCTGGGACAACGGATCGCCTTCCTGTTCATCCGCCGCTTTGCCCGGAGCACCCTCTCGCTCGGGTATTCGCTCGCCGCCGCCGATGTGGCCCTGGCGCCGTTCGTGCCGTCGGACACGGCCCGGGGCGGCGGCATCATGTATCCCATCAGCCGGAGCATCGCGGAGGCGGCCGGCTCGACCCCCGGGCCCACCGCCGCGCATCTGGGCGCCTTCCTGATGCTGGTGAGCTTCCACGCCACCTATACCGCCTCCGGCATGTTCCTGACCGGTATGGCGGCCAACCCGCTGATCGCCGACTTCGCCCGACAGATCGCGCACGTCGATCTGACCTGGATCCGGTGGCTCGAGGGCTCGATCGTGCCCGCGCTGCTCACGCTCACGCTGGTGCCCCTGCTCCTGCACCGGCTGGCGCGGCCCACGCTCACCGATACCGCGCCGGCCCGGGCCCACGCCGGCGCCGCGCTCGGGGAGCTGGGGCGGATGCGGCGGGGCGAATGGTGGCTGGTGGTCGTCATGCTGGGCGTCATGGCGGGGTGGATCACCTCGCCGGTCCACGGGGTCCCCAACGCGTTCGTGGCCCTGGCGGGCGTCTCCGCCCTGCTGCTCTGTGGGGTGCTCACCTGGGACGATCTGCTCGCCGAGCGGCGGGCCTGGGACGCCCTCATCTGGTTCGCGCCGCTGCTCATGATGGCGGACGCGCTGCAGGAGAACGGCGTGATCGGCGTGCTGTCCGCCGCCCTGTTCGGGCACCTGCACGGCCTGCCCTGGATCCTGGCGTTCCTGGCGCTGGTGCTGGCGTACCTGTACCTGCACTACGGATTTGCCAGCATGACGGCGCACGTCACCGCGCTGTATCCCGGCTTCATCGCGGCGGCCCTGGCGGCCGGCGTGCCGCCGGCCCTCGCCGCTTTTTCCCTGGGCTACTTCTCCAACCTCGATGCCTGCCTGACCCACTACGGCACCGGCTCGGCGCCGATTTTCTTCGGCGCGGGTTATGTGACCCAGGGAACCTGGTGGCGCATCGGATTCCTGGTCTCCCTGCTCAACGTGGTGATCTGGCTCGGGGTCGGCCTGCTCTGGTGGAAGCTGCTGGGATGGTGGTGAGCCGCCGCGCGCGCCTCGCGGCGCTGACGCTGCTCGCGATCCCCCGCGCCGGCGTGGCCCAGGCCCCGACGGCCACCTGGCGCCTCTCGGCCGCCCCGTCGGTCACCATCGGGCGGGAGGGAGACCCGCGCACCGAGTTCCTGCGCATCGGGATGGTGCTGCGGCTGGCCGGCGGCGAGATCGCCGTCGCGAACGGCGCCAGCAATGAAATCCGGATCTTCGACCGGGCCGGACGCTATCTCCGCGCGCTCGGGCGCAGCGGCGCCGGCCCCGGCGAATTCCGGAGCCTGTCGCTGCTGGGCCGCTCGGGAGACACGCTCTTCATTGCGGACGCCGTCAACGCCCGCATCACCCTGTTGCTCACCGGCGGAAAGGTGGTCCGGACCATTCCCGTCACCGCGCGGGACTCCGCGGCCCGCTTCAGCGTGGTGGGCCGGCTGCGGAGCGGACGCTGGGCGGTGGTGACCCTCAGCACGCCGAACATCTACGGGCCGGAGCGAACCTATCGTGACACGGCCCGGGTGGGTGTCATCGCGCCGGATGCATCGGGTCCGGTGACCTGGATGGGCGAATTCCCCGGCATGACGTTCTTCGTGCACAACCCGTCCAATGCGTCCCATGGCGACGTCGTGGGCCCGACGCCGCTCGGGCCCACGTCGGTCAGCGCGGTGTTGGGAGACGAGGTCCTGATCGGCGACACCGGAGGCAATGTGCTGGGCGTCTATTCCACAGCCGGGGCGGTGCTCCGCCTGATCCAGCTCCCCCTGGAGTCGCGGCCCCTGACCGACCCCGAAATCCTCCGGCTGCGGAACCAGGCGCTCGACCGGAATCCCAGTGAGCGGGCCCGGCCCTATCTCACCGCGCTCTATTCCCGGGCGGCCATGAGCTCGACCCTTCCGGTGTTCAAGTCGGTCGTGCCCGCCGCCGACGGCTCGCTCTGGGTGCAGCCCTTCCCCGCCGGCTCGGAGGCGGTCACCTGGCTCGTCCTCGATGCCGCCGGCGGGCCACGAGCCTCCGTCCGGGTGCCCGAGGGCTTCGAGATCAGGGAGGTCGGGCCGGACTATGTCGCGGGAGTTCACACCGACGGTGACGGCATCGAGACCGTGCGAGTGTACCGGCTGGCTCCGCCGGCGTAGCGTGCCGCCGGATCCTGCGCCGGCCCTTCCGGTCCCCTAGCCGAGAGGCGTTTGCGGCGCTACATCATCTGCGTGACTCCGATCGTTCGTCCGGGATGCCGCAACCGGAGCGAGCCATGACCGCACCCACACTCCAGCTCACCAGCTATCGCATTCCCGAAGGAACCAGCCTCGGGCATGCCCACCTCAAGGTCCGCGATCTGGACCGGTCGCTCGAGTTCTACTGCGGCGTGCTCGGCTTTACCCTGGTGGCCCGATATCGCGACAGCGCCGCCTTCGTCGCCGCGGGTGACTACCATCATCACCTCGGCCTCAACACCTGGGAGAGCAAGGGCGCGTCTCCCCCGCCTCCCCACCATACCGGGCTCTACCATCTGGGTCTCCGCTACCCCACCCGGCCGGATCTTGCCGCCGCCGTTCGCCGGGTGATCAACGCCGGGATTCCCCTGGCCGGCGCCTCCGACCACGGGGTGAGTGTGTCGGTGTACCTCACCGATCCCGACGGCATCGGCCTGGAGCTGACCTGGGACCGTCCCGCGAGCGAGTGGCCCCGCACGCCCCGGGGTGCTCCGGAGTTCCGATTGTCCGATCCGTTCGACCTCGAGGCTCTCCTGGGCGACGCCGACCGCTGAAGCCGTGACGGCGGTCCCGGTGTGATATTTGGGGGCGAGCATTCCGACCCCCGACGCCCCAGGACCTCCCATGGACCCGACGCTCCAGCTCATCGCCCGCACGATCCATCCTCGCCGGGGCCAGGCATGGCACGGGGGGCCGACGCCCGTCGGCGCCGTGCGGGGCGTTCCGGCAGCGATGGCACGGTGGCGTCCCCGTCCCGGGCGCCATACCATCTGGGAGCTCGCCCTCCACTCCGCCTACTGGATGTATGCGGTGCGCCGCCGGATGCTCGGCCTGGCGTCGGCGGGATTCTCCCGGAGCCCCGCCAACTGGCCGGCGATGCCGGCGCCGGCCACCGAGGCCGCCTGGGCCGCGGATCGGTCGCTGCTGGCCGCCGAGCACCGGCTCCTGGTGGAGGCCATCGAGGACTTTCCCGCCGCCCTGCTGCCCAAGCCCTCCGGACGAAAACGGTGGACCTGGGGCGACCTCCTGATCGGCATCGCGATGCACGACGCCTATCACGCCGGCCAGATCCAGATGCTGAAGCGGCTGTGGGGAGCCCGGTGAGCGCACCCGCCCTCGCCGCGCCGCGTCCCGCGATCGTCTCGCCGGTGATCGACGGCCTCTGCGCCGGCGGGCTGTCATTGCTGATCCTGGTCCCCCTGTTGCTCAGCGGCCGAAGCGAGATGCTGCTGGTGAGCGCGGGGGTGCAGGCCTGGCTCGCCGCGCTGCTCAACATGCCCCACTTTCTGGCCTCATACCGGATGGTGTACCGGACCCGCGACACCATCCGGGCCCACCCATGGGCCGCGGTCTACGTTCCCGCCGTCCTGCTGCTCTGCTGCGGCGGCGCGGTGGTGGCGAGCCGGTGGACCGATATTCCGATCTCCCTGGTGCTCACGGCGCAGAACGCCTACCTGGCGTGGCACTACACCGGTCAGGCCTGGGGCATGACGGCCACCTACGCCCATCTCGATGGGGCCTCGTTCACGCCGGTGGAGCGGAGACTGATTCGGGGCGCGCTCTACATCCTGCTGGTGTGGCACGTGGTGTGGTTCTTCCACCTGGCGTACGCGCAACAGTTCGACCTCACGCCGGTCTACCAGGTGGTGACGCTCGCCATGGCCCTGGCGCTGGCGATGGGCGTGGTGGGCTTCACGCTCCATCGGATACGCACCGGGCGCCTGCCCGGCGTGCGCACCCTGATTCCCTGGGTGGCGATCTTCGTCTGGTACGCCGCGATGGCCCGCTGGGGTCTCCCCGCCCTGTTCGTGGTGCAGATGGCCCACGCGCTCCAGTACCTGATCTTCCCGCTGCGGGTCGAAGCCAACCGCACCCGCCGCGGCGAATACGGCGGGCGGGTGATGCGGCACATGCTGGCCTATGTGATCGTCCTCCTGGCCGCGTCGGTGGTGGCCTCCGTGCTGGTGCCCATGGGCGCGATGGCGGTGGTGACCACCTGGCTCGGATCGCGGCCCGGCCAGGTGGTGGGCTTCGCCTTCCTCGCCTTCCTCAACATCCATCACTACTTCACCGACGGGGTGATGTGGAAACTGCGCAACCCTGCGGTGCGTCAGGACTTATTCGGACACCTCGCCGGCAGGGAACCGGTGCCCGCTCCCGCGCCGGTGCGCGCCACCGCCGCGGGGTCGCGCCGCCGCCGCCGCGGCAAGGCCCGATAGAGGTATCTTGAGAGCGATGTACGAGCACCGCCGCCTCCCCCTGCTTCCGTGGCGCCTGTTCCTGCGCCGACTCGGCGCCCATGGGGCCGCCGCACTGGTACTGATCGCGCTGTCGCTGGCGGTGGGCACCTGGGGCTACCATGAGTTTGGACGGCTGGCCTGGCTCGACGCCTTTCTGAACGCGGCCATGCTGCTGGGTGGCATGGGGCAGGTCGGCGCGGTGACCACGACCGACGGCAGGTTGTTCGCCGCGTTCTTTGCGCTCTATGCCGGGTTGTTGCTGATTGTCGTGACCACCATCATGATCGCCCCGGTGCTGCACCGGATCCTGCACCGGATCCACCTGGAAGAAGTCGAAGTCGAGGAAAGCCCCGAAGGCTGAATCCCGATGCGCCGCCTCTCGCTGCTCCTGCTGCTTGCCGCATGCGGCTCGCCGACCGAACCGAACCACCCCACGCTGAAGTTCGAGAACGGCGTGGTATTCGGCATCCCGACGCTGCCCATCACCGCGGTCGGCGGGAGCGGATCCCTCGTGGTGACCGGGGTGATCCAGACCACCAGCGGCGGCTTCAGCCTCTTCGGAGATCTGCATCTCGGCACCGGCAATGCCCTCGAGCTGCAGGTCGATTTGTACCTCACCGGGCCGGGATTCAATTTCCTGACCCAGAACTTCTATCGCGCCCAGGTCCAGGCGCTGGCACCCGGCGACTATGACCTGTCGGTCATTCACGTGCTGCACGATCCCGCACCGCTCCGGCGGGAGCGGGTGTACCACCAGACCGTGCACGTGAACTAGCGGCGCCACCTCTGCCGAAGAGCTTAGGGTCGCCGCGCTGGGCAGTGTACCGCGTGCTGGCCTGAGGCCGGCTGACAAGGACCCGATGAGCGAAATCCCGGCCTTCAAGCAGAAGAGCGCCGAGCTGCTGCTCGGCCTCTACGAATCCCGGCGCGAGCCGGCCATGCGGGCAGCGCGCGACTGGTGGGTGCTGAAGTTCCACCCCACCAGCGCCAAGGACGTGTTGCGGATCTGGGTGGGCTCGGAGAGCGCGCCGTACCGCATGGTCACCACCTACTGGGAGATGGCCGCCTCGTTCGTGGTGCTCGGCGCGATCGACGTCGACATGTTCCACGCCGCGAACACCGAGCACCTC
Organism: uncultured Gemmatimonadales bacterium; assembly: GCA_963762545.1. GTDB lineage: Bacteria > Gemmatimonadota > Gemmatimonadetes > Gemmatimonadales > GWC2-71-9 > JABFSM01. The sequence continues at coordinate 110,096 of CAVXLC010000001.1, forward strand.
GCCGTGTATTCGAAGCTCAGGCCCTACCTGGCGGACGTTCGGAAGCTGGCGGGCTACCCCGACTACCTGCAGAACCTCGAGTCCCTGGTCAGCGCCCTGCCCGACGCCGACGCCCGGCTCGCCCCCATCGAGCGGTATCTGGCCCGCAGAGCCGCGGAGGCCGGCGCCGCGTGAGCGGCTCGGCCGCCGGCTTTGCCGACTACTTCTCGCGAGACTCGGCCGCCTATGCGGCGTTTCGCCCCCGATACCCCGCCGCGCTCTTCGAGTGGCTGGCGCGGCTCTCCTCCGCCCGACGACTCGCCTGGGACGTCGCCACCGGCTCGGGTCAGGCGGCCACCATGCTGGCTCCGCACTTCGCGCGGGTGATCGCATCGGATGCCAGCATCATGCAGCTCCGGGCCCGCACTCGGGCTCCCGGGGTCCACTACCTGGCGGAGCACTGTGAGCTGAGCGCGCTGGCCGGCCGAAGCGCGGACCTCGTGACGGTGGCCCAGGCCTATCACTGGTTCGATCACCCGCGATTCCACGCGGAGGTGGACCGGATCCTCGTGCCGGGCGGCGCGTTCGCAGCCTGGTGCTACGGCGCACCCAGCGCCGAGCCCGGCATCGACGAGGCCCTGGCCCGGTTCTACGACGGCACCGTGGGAGCCTACTGGCCGAAGGAGCGGGTGCACGTGGAGCGGGGCTACCGTCACTTCGAGATTCCGATCGCCGAGGTGGCCGCGCCTCCGCTGCAGATCGAGGCCGATTTCACCCTGGCCCAGCTCCTCGGGTATGTCCGGACCTGGTCCGCGGTGGGCCGCTATATGAAGGCCAACGGTCACGACCCGGTGCCGGCATTCGGGGAGGAGCTCGCGGCGCTCTGGGGCACTCCGGCTCGCGCCCGCCGCATCGTCTGGCCGGTCTCGGTGCGCGCCGGGCGCTGGCTCGGCTCGGGCGCCCGCGCCGCCTGATGCCGGTTCTTATCGGGCTGATCGGCGATCACGACCCCGCGGTCATCGCGCACCGTGCCATTCCCCGGGCGCTCGACCTGGCCGGGGCCGCATTGGGCACCGACATGCGGGTGACCTGGTTCGGCACCGACGCACTCGAGGGCCGGGCCGGCGCCGCCCTGGCCCGCTGCGACGGCCTCTGGTGCGTCCCGGCCTCGCCGTACCGGAGCGAGGCGGGTGCGCTCTCGGCGATCCGCTACGCTCGCGAAAGCCGGCGCCCGTTCCTGGGAACCTGCGGCGGCTTTCAGCACGCGCTGCTCGAATACGCCCGCAACGTGATGGGCATCGCCGGTGCCGCGCACGCGGAAACCGATCCGGACGCACCGGAGCGGGTCATCACGCCGCTCTCCTGCGGGCTGGTGGAGCAGCGCGGCGCCGTCGTGTTTGTGCCGGGGTCCCTGCTGGCCGCCGTGCATGGCGTGGCGGAAGCGGTCGAGACCTATCACTGCCGGTATGGATTGTCTCCCGAATACGAGCGGCGCATGGCGTCGGGGCCGCTCCGGGTCATCGCGCGCGACGCGGCCGGCGAGGTGCGGGCCGTGGAGCTGGCCGATCATCCCTTCTACGTGCTGACGCTCTATCAGCCCGAGCGCGCCGCGCTCGAAGGCCGGACCCACCCGCTGATTGGCGCCTTCGTGCACGCGGCGGCGATGAAGGGAGGGAGAGACCCATGAGCCGGCACGACCAGGAGCTTCGCCGCCTGGCCCGGTCATTCGTGGAAGAGCGGGAATCCTTCTGGGGTTTCCACGAGGCGTTCCTGACTCGATGGACCCGGCTGGATCCGGAGGCGCTCCCCGCGGCGGAGCGGAACGGGTGGAACGAGATCTATGCCTGGATCCTCACCTCGATTCCCGACCCGGTATCGGCGGAAGACGGCGCCCGCGGGGTGATCGGAGAGTCCGAGCTCCGGAACCGGCTTCGCCGGCACCCTCTCCTGGCCTCCCCGCGGTAGCGCCGCCGCGGACCTCAGTCTTCCAGTACGAAGGTGACCTTCAGATCCACGCGGTAGTTCTTGATCCGGTCGTTTTCGATTTCCACCTTCTGGCCGTTGACCCACGCCCCCTTCACGTTCTTGAGCGTCTTGCAGGCGCGGGCGATCCCGGCCTTGATCGCGTCCTCGAACCCCTTGGTCGAGGTCGCGCTGATCTCGGTGACCTTGGCGACGGACATGGCGGACTCCGATGAATGAGTGGAACAGGAAGCTGCCCGCGCCGGCCCGGGGCCGCAAGCGCGTCAGAGACGGCGGAGCAGAACGGTGCCGGAGCTTCCCGGGGGCATCCGGCCCCGCAACCGGATGGGCTGCCCCGGCGCGGGAATCGTGAGGATCAGCACGTCGCTGCGACCGGGGGCGACGCGGAGCAGGTCGGGCGCCGGCACCCCGTTCACCAGCAGCTCCGGGCTGGCCAGCGCGAGCGGCTGCCCGCCCACGGCCACGAGGCGGAGACGGTATTGTGCCGCCGCGGTGATCTTTTCGGTGAGGTCCACGTCCAGCGCGACGCCGGACCAGCGTCCGGCGCTGTCGTCGGCCCACACCGGCGCCCCCTGGAACCAGGTCGGTGGCGCCGCCGCCCCGGTATGGAATGCGGCCAGGCGGCGCAGCCCCGGTACCCCCAGCGCCGCGGGGAAGCTGGCGCGGAACCCATCGTAGCGCCGGGGCGCGATCGGGTGGATTCGCTTGTGGCCCACCGAGGTGCCGCCCCCCAGCGACTGCCACCGGCCGGCGATGTGGCCCTCCAGGGTGTAGGAGAGGATCCGCTGGCCGGTTCTCAGGTCTTCCTCCAGCACGAGATGATCCACCGCCATCGGCTCGCGCATCTGGAGGGTGACGGTCGGTCCCCTGCCCGTGGTCTCGGCGGCCGGCCGGGAGAACCGCCGCCGGAGCTCGTCCCCCAGCTCCTTCGCGCGGGCCGCGTCCGCGTCGGGAATGCGGCCGCTTCGGTCGGGCGGCAGATTGAGCAGGAGCTGGGCGCCCCGGCCCACCGACCGATAGTAGATCTCGAGCAGCTGTTCCAGTTTCAGCAGCCGGGATTCATTGCTGGTGCTCCAGAACCAGTTGGGACGGCGAATCGAGACGTCCACCTCGAGCGGCATCCAGGCGTTGCCGCGGGGGTCTCCGTGCAGTGCCGTCGCGATGCCGGTCGCGGCGTCACCGCGGTCCAGCGCGTTCCACACCGGATCGGGAGCAAAGCCGTCCTCGTTGCCGACCCAGCGGATCGTGGCCTCGGGGCCCTGGAAGATCATCGCGCTCCCGGCGTGCGCGGTGAGAATATCGCCCACCGGGACCACCGAGCTGCCGTCGAACCAGATTTCGGCAATCGGGCCATAGCGAGTCAGCAGCTCGGTGAGCTGCTGCCGCGCCAGCGCGTTGTACGCCTCCTGATTTTCCGGAGCGGCCGTCCGGCCCGATGGGCCGGCGCCGAGAAAATCATCCCGCGGCGAGAGATACACCCCGAGCCTGAGGCCGCGCCGCGCGCAGGCGGCGGCGAGCTCGGCCATGACGTCACCGGATCCGTTCTTCCATGGCGTCCGGCGCACCGAGTATTCCGAGGTGGCGGTTTGCCAGAGGCAGAATCCGCCCTGGTGCTTGGCCACCAGCACGATGTAGCGCGCCCCCAGCGCAACGGCCGTGTCGGCCCACTGCTCCGGGTCGGCGGCGAACTGCAGCTCGCCGGCCGGGATGGAGCGGTCGTCGTACTCGAGGTCCTGCCAGGTGTTGGGGGCCAGGTGCACGAACATGCCGACTTCGAGGTCCTCCCAGGCGAGCTGGGCCGCGGTGGGGCGCGCCGGTTCATCCCCGGCCTGCCGGGCACGGAAGATGTCCGGGGCGCGCGAGGCAAGCGGGACGGCGAGCGCGGCGACAAAGCTGCGGCGTTTCATGGCTCTATGATCGTGGCCGCGCCAGTGCGGCGCAAGCGCTAAATTGGTTTCCATGAACTTCGGATTCCTGCTTGCCGCGGTGATCGCGCTTGCGCTTCCCTCGGGCCAACCCGCCGACCTGCCTCACGCCCTGATGCCGGTCCCGGCCAGCGTGACCTGGCGGGAGGGGAGATTCCGGCTCGACAGCGGCTTCACCGCCCAGCCCACCTGGTACACCGACGACCGGTTGCGCCGCGGGATCGAGCGCGCCGTGCATCGGCTCGAGACTCGGACGGCGCTCCCCTTGGCGTCTGCCCTGCGCGGACCGGCCCCGACCCGCCTCTCGCTCAGCGTGCGGGTGCACGGGGCCGGAGAGCCGGTGCAGTCCGAGTCCGAAAACGAGGCGTACTCGCTCGACGTGGATACCACCGGAGCGCGCATCGTCGCCGAAACCGTGGTCGGCGGGCTCCGCGGCCTGGAGACGCTGCTCCAGCTGGTGGAGTCGGATTCCGCGGGCTGGTACCTGCCGGCCGTCCGCATCGAGGACGCGCCCCGCTTTCCCTGGCGCGGGCTGCTCATCGACGTGGGACGGCACTTCGAGCCGGTCCACGTGATCAAGCGTCAGATCGAGGGAATGGCGGCGGTCAAGCTCAACGTGCTGCACTGGCACCTGTCCGAGGATCAGGGGTTCCGGGTCGAGAGCAAGCGATTTCCCCTGCTGGCCGCCAAGGGATCGGACGGGCTGTATTACACCCAGGCGCAGATCCGCGAGGTCGTCTCCTACGCGAGAGACCGCGGCATCCGGGTGGTTCCGGAGTTCGACATGCCGGGGCACTCCACCGCCTGGTTCGTGGGATATCCTCGCCTCGCCAGCGCCCCCGGGCCCTACGCCATCGAGCGGCGGTTCGGGGTGTTCGACCCCGCCTTCGACCCCACCCGCGAAGCCACCTACCGGTTCCTGGATTCGTTCGTCGCCGAGATGGCCGCGCTTTTCCCCGATCACTACTGGCACATCGGAGGCGACGAGGTCGCCCCGAGGCAGTGGCAGCACAATCCGCGGATCCGGGCGTTCATGAAAGCGAAGGGGTTCGCCAACAACGATGCGCTCCAGGCCTACTTCAACCGCCGCCTCTCGGACATCCTGAGCCGCCATGGCAAGCGAATGGTCGGCTGGGACGAGATTCTGAATCCCGGGCTGCCGTCCGGCACCGTCGTGCAATCGTGGCGGGGGCAGCAGTCGCTGGTGGACGGGGCCCGGAAGGGCTACGCCGGGATCCTGTCGGCCGGCTGGTATCTCGATCACATGCTCACCGCGGAGGCGCACTACCTGGTGGATCCGCTCCCCGCCGGCAGCGGGCTCACCGCCGAGCAGGAGGCACGGGTGCTCGGCGGCGAAGCCTGCATGTGGCACGAGCAGGTGACCCAGGAGTCCATCGATTCCAGGATCTGGCCCCGAATGGCCGCGATCGCCGAGCGGCTCTGGTCCCCCCGCGAGGTGCGCGACGTGCCGGATATGTACCGCCGGCTCGCGGTGATGCGGGTGCGCCTCGAGGAGCTGGGCCTGGGACACGAGACCCACACGCCTCGAATGGCCCGCCGGCTGGCCCAGGGAAGGAACGTGGACACCCTGGTCGCGTTCCTGGGTCTGGTCGAGCCGGTGAGCTTCGGCGAGCGGACGTCGCTCCAGAAGCCGACCCAGCTCACCCCCCTGGTCTTCGCGGTGGATGCCGCCCGCCCCGACCCGCCGGCGCAGTGGGACACCAGGGCGCTCGCCACCGCGGCGCTCGCGGGAGATCAAGCCGCCCGGGCCCGGCTGCGCGCCGCCTTCGAAGCCTGGCCGGCCTTCGCCCCGGCGATCGACGCCCTGGCGGTGCACGCCCCGCTGGTCGGCGACGCGGCACTGGCCGCGCGGGCCCTGACCCGGGTCGGCGCCATCGGCTTGGAGGCGCTGAACCAGCTCGACCATGGCCCCGCGCCGGCCGACTGGATCGCGTCCCGGAACGCGGCGCTGGACACGTTGTCCCGGCCCCAGGGCCTGCTCCGGATCACCGTGATTCCGGCGGTGCGCCAGCTGGTGCGCGGGGCGGGCGGGGGCACCACGCCGTGACGGCGGGCCGATGACCACCTACTTCTCCTACGGCGCCAACATGGACCCGGTCCATATGGCGGAGCAGTGTCCCGGGGCGGTGCGGCTGGGCCCCGCGGTGCTGCCCGACCACGCCTTCGGGATCGCGGCCGGACACTACGGGACGGTGCGGCCCGCCGCCGGCCGGGCGGTGCATGGCGTGCTCTGGCGGCTCACTCTGCAGGACGAAGCGGCGCTGGACGAATTCGAAGGCGTCGCGAAAGGGTTCTACCGGAAGGATACCGCGCGGGTGATGTCCACCGATGGCGCGGCGGTCACCGCGATGATCTACCGGCCGGTGGACGACGCGCCCGGAGTGCCGTCGCGCCGGTACCTGGAACGCATCATCGAGGTCGCGACCCAGCTCCGATTTCCCGAGACCTATCTCGACCAGCTCAAGGCCTGCCGGGCGGCCGGCCGAGATCCATCGTCCCCCGCCGATTCGAGGATCCAATGAAGCGCAGGGAATTCCTGCAGGGCACGTTCACGGCCGGGGTGGCGCTTCCGATGGTCCCCCGGCTCTCCTCCCCGGCGAACGCCGGTCCCGCCGCGGCCCCGGTGCCGCTCCCCCAGTCGTTCGAGCTGGAAGAAGCCACCGTGGCCACGCTGCAGGAGGGGATGACCTCCGGCCGGTGGACCGCACGGAGCATCACCGAGCAGTATCTCCGCCGGATCGCGTCGATGGACCGCGCCGGCCCCTCGATCAACTCGGTCATCGAGCTCAACCCCGACGCGCTGGAGATTGCCGACCGGCTCGACCAGGAGCGGAAGACCAAGGGCCCCCGCGGCCCGTTGCACGGCGTGCCGGTGCTGGTCAAGGACAACCTCGACAGCGGCGACCGGATGGCCACGACGGCGGGCTCGCTCGCGCTGGCGGGCAGCAACGCCCCCCGCGATTCCACCGTGGTGGAACGGCTGCGCAACGCCGGCGCGGTCCTGCTCGGCAAGACCAATTTGAGCGAGTGGGCCAACTACCGGTCCACCACCTCGACCAGCGGCTGGACCGGCCGGGGCGGGCTGACCCGGAATCCCTACATTCTCGATCACAACGCGTGCGGCAGCTCGAGCGGCTCCGGGGCGGCGGCCGCCGCGAGCCTCGCCGCGGTCACCATCGGGACCGAAACCGATGGATCGGTGGTGTGCCCGTCGTCGATCTGCGGCCTGGTGGGCATCAAGCCCACGGTGGGTCTGGTGAGCCGGGCCGGCATCATTCCCATCTCGGCCACCCAGGACACCGCGGGTCCGATGTGCCGCACCGTGACCGACGCCGCGCTGGTGCTGGCCGCGATCCAGGGCGCCGATCCGCGCGACTCGGCCACCCGGGCCACCGGCGCACGCGCGCCGGGCGGCTACACCGACCAGTTGCGGCCCGACGGCTTGAAGGGCGCCCGGCTGGGCGTGGTGCGCAAGGGGTTCGGCTTGCCCTCCAGCGTGGATCCGGTGCTGGCGGAGGCCATCGCCGCGCTCAAGCACGCGGGCGCGGTGATCGTCGATCCCGCCGACATTCCCCACATCGCGAAGCTGGGCGACCCGGAGACGCTCATCCTCGACTTCGAATTCAAGGCCGGCATCGCGGCGTACCTCGCCACCCGCGGGCCCGGCTTCCCGATGAAGACGCTGGCCGACCTGATCGCGTTCAACAGCGCCAACCACGAGAAGGAAATGCCCTGGTTCGGGCAGGAGATCTTCGAGAGGTCGGTCAAGAAGGGACAGCTCACCGATCCCAAGTACCGGGCCGCGGTCGCGGCCTGCCGGCGGCTGTCCCGCACCGAAGGGATCGACGCGGTCATGGCGGCCCACCGTCTGGATGCGCTGATCGGCATCACCGCCGGTCCGTCCTGGCCCACCGATCTGGTGAATGGAGACCGCTACACCGGGGGCTCCTCGACTCCCGCCGCGGTGGCCGGATACCCGCACGTGACGGTGCCGGCCGGATGGGTGCATGGATTGCCGATCGGGCTGTCCTTCTTCGGAAAAGCCTGGAGCGAGGGCGCCTTGATCCGGTATGCCTTTGCCTTCGAGCAGGCCACCAAGGCACGCCGGGCCCCGCAGTTCCTCCCGGCGCTCTGATCGGTCATATTGGAAACGTGTTCGATCGGAAAGCCCGCTGGTTCTGGCCGGTTTCAGCCACCCTGGTCCTCGCCGACTGCTCGACGAAGGAGCTGGTGGAGTCCGTGCTGCGCCGGGACCCGGGGCCCCACGCCCTCCTCGGGGACTGGCTCCGGCTCACCCTCGCCTACAATACCGGCGCCGCCCTGAATCTGGACCTGGGTTCCGGGTCGCGATTCATTTTCAGCGCCCTGGCCTTCCTGGCGATCGCCCTCCTGCTGGGACTCTACCGACGCACCGCTCCCGACGCCGCGCTTCGGGCCGCGGCGCTTGCCCTGGTGATCGGCGGGGCGCTGGGCAACCTGCTCGACCGGCTCCGCTCGCCGCTCGGCGTCGTGGATTTCATCGATATCGGCGTAGGCAACACCCGGTTCTGGACGTTCAACGTCGCCGACCTGGGTGTGACCGTGGGGGCGGTGCTCCTGGCCATCGTCTTATGGCGGGAAGACGGCCTCGAGAGGGCGACGTGAGAACCTTGAGACTGCTGGGATCGAGTGTGCTGCTCTGGGCGAGTCCGGCCGCGGCGCAGACGCCCGGGCGCATCACTCCGGGCGGAGTGGTTCGCGCCCAGGCGGTGGTGGATTCGGTATTCCTGGATCGAAAGGCCGCCAGGGGCGCCATCGAAGCCGGAGACTGGGCCTCCTACCTCATGGCCCGGCTCGGCGTCAAACCGCTCCCCGACAGCGTGGGAATCGTCGTGGCGGTGGATAGTCAGCTGATCAGGTTCTCGGGGCGGATTCAGGATCTCCCGTCCGAGGCGAAGGCCATGCTGGGCTCCCTCTCCGCGCTGGTGGATCCGGCCACCGTGCTCTCCGCGGAAATCGAGCAGGTGCCCGCCGAGAAAGGCCTGGCGCATTTCAGGCTCCGCATGGTCAGCGTCGGGGCCATTCCGGTTCCCGAGCTCATGCTGCGATCCATGATGATGGACATCGGAGACAAGTACCCGGCGCTGACCGAAACCGGCCGGGATCTTTACGTGCAGATTCCGCCCGACGGGCGCATCACACTGTCGGCGGGCGCCGTGCTGATCAGCGTCGCCGCCGATTCGGCCTCGCCGCGACACTGACCGCTGAAAGAAAGAGCATCGGGCCATGACCGACCTGCGTTATCCCGTCGGAGAGTTTGCCGTCACGGGAGACATCACGCCCGCGCGGCTCGAGGGGTGGATCGCCGAAATCGCGGAAGCGCCGGCCAAGCTCCGGGCCGCGGTGCACGGGCTCACCAACGAGCAGTTCGACACGCCCTACCGGCCGGGGGGCTGGACGGTGCGGCAGCTGGTGCACCATGTCCCCGACAGCCATATCAACGCCTACGTCCGGTTCAAGCTGGCGCTCACCGAAGACAACCCCACCATCAAGCCCTATGAGGAGGCCCGCTGGGCGGAGCTGCCGGACACCGGGGGTACCCAGGTGGGGGTGTCCCTCATGATGCTCGAATCGCTGCACCGACGCTGGGTGGTGCTGCTCAGGAGCCTGACGCCCCACCAGTGGGAGCGCACCTACTTCCATCCCGAGCAGAAGAAGTCGCTCCGACTCGACTACATCCTCGCCATGTACGCCTGGCATGGAAAGCACCACGTCGCCCACATCACCGGGCTCAGGGACCGGATGGCCTGGCGGTGACCCGGAGGAGGCTCCGCACCGGGGCGGTGCTGGCCGGCCTCATCCTCCTGGCGGGACACTGGCTGGCCCCACGGGTTCCGGTCACCGCCATTCTCCCCCTCTCGATCGTCTGGATTGCCGCCGCCGGCTTTCTCCTCTACGCGGCGTTTCTGATTCTCGGCACCTGGGTCGGCAAGGTCGTCGCCGGCATGCTGGTGGTGCTGCTCGCGGCCTTGCCGGTGGCGGTGACGGCCATTCCGGTGTCCGACGCGATTGCGGTCCGGCTTCCCTGTCCCCGGAATTGGGGCCGGCTTCCCACCTGGCAGCTCCGCCCGAGCCCGATGGGTTCGGTCTCGTTCACGGTGGGCCCGGCGAGGGTCAAAGTCTGTTACGGCCGGCCGGCCTCCCGGGGGCGGCGGATGATCGGGGGCAGGTACGTGCCGTTCGGCCGGCTCTGGCGCACCGGCGCCAACGAACCCACGACCATCATTTCGACCGGAGCCCTGGACATCGCCGGCATTCCCGTCCCCGCGGGCCGGCATTCGCTCTACACCGTGCCGGGTCCGGAAACCTGGGAGATCATCCTCAACCGCTCGACGTCGCAGTGGAGCATCGAATCGGAATCCACCGATGCCGTGAAGGCCGATGAATTGGGACGGGCCATCCTGCCGAGTGAAACCGTGGCCTCGCCGCTCGAGCGGCTCACGCTGTTCGTCGAACCCGAGTCGAGCGGCCATCAGAATGGTGTTGAGCTGGTACTGCGGTGGGAGAGCACCCAGGTGCGGATTCCGATCGCGCCCGCCTCGCGCTGAGCGACGATATCTCGCGCTCTGCGCGTGCGTTTCGCTGCACCACCAGGTGGCCGCGGCGGGCTTCCATCCCGGTCTCATCCGGGTGTCCGCGGACTGTCGTATTTCCTGATTGCTTCCCCCGGATGGCTTAACTCATTCGGTTTCAAGCCGGTAGGCTGTTCGCTGCTGGTGTGCAGAGTAGTTATGCCAGCTACTCCTGTCAATTATTCGGTCGATATCGACGCTTGTTCAACGCAATCTTGTGAGCCGTAGCCTTCTAAGTTCAAGTTGGATCAATAAATGCGCATACGGTGCAGCACGAAGCACCGATTTCCGTCCCGTCGATATACGGAACGGCTTGCCATCGTCTATGCGGGAGCGTTCTTGGCGTGCTCGACCGACTGACCGATCCACTCATTCGAACCTTCGGGTCGCTCGAGGCGCTTCCGCCGGCTTGGCGGGAAGTGCTCGACGGCCTCACCGTAACGCTCACCGAAGCCCAGGACGAGCGCGAGCGGCTGGCCGCCGCGCTCGAGCGTGCCACCACCGAGCTGCATGAGCTGCTGGTGGAGCTCGACGCCCTTCGACGCGCCCGCTCGACCGCCGAATCCACCAACCTGGTGCGGGGCGAAGTCCTGGCCACCGTGAGCCGCACCATGCGCACGCCCGCCGACGCGATACTCGGCCTGACCGGATTGCTGCGGACCGGGGCTTTGTTACCCACGCAGCGGGCCTACGTGGACGCCGTCAACGGCGCCGCCCGGGCCCTGCACGGAATCTTGAACGACGTCTCGGATTTTTCCCGGCTCGAGGGCGGCACCCTGCCACTGGAGCCGATTCCGTTCGACCTGCGGGTGATGGTGGAAGACATGGCCACCGCGCTCTCCGCCCAGGCCGAGGCCAAGGGGCTGGCGCTCCGGCTGGCGTGGCGGCCCGATGCGCCCCGCCGGGTGACCGGCGATCCCGGCCGGATCCGCCAGGTGCTGTCGTCGCTGGTGCGGGACGCGATTACCCGGATCGAGCGGGGGGAGATCGTGGTGGAGGTGGCGCGGGGCTCCATGCGTTCCGCCCACGGCGGGGTCCGGTTCGTGGTCGAGGATACCGGTCCCTCGATTCCCAATGACCTCCTGCCCACGCTGTTCGAGCCGTTCTCCCGGGGCGATGTCTACCCCGGCCGGGACGGCGGTCTTTCCCTGCCGATCGCCCGGCAGCTGACCCACCTGATGGGTGGCGAGCTCACGGTGAGCAATCTGCCCGAGTCGGGCACCCGCTTCACGGCGTCGCTCCCGCTCCCGGTGCTGGAGGAGCCCCTCACCCCGAAGCCCGCCGGCTACGGGTCGGCCGAGCTGGCTGCCGCGGTTCCGGTGGTGTCGGGGGGCGGACTCCTGGTGGTGGACGCCGATCCGGATCAGCGCGCGGGATGGGCCGCCATCGCCGAGGCCGCCGGGTATCAGGCCACCGGCCTGAGCACCCGCGAAGAGGCGATGGCCGAGCTCCACACCAGAGCGGCCGCGGGCCGGGCAGCGGCCATCCTCATCTTCAGCGACCATGACGCGCTGGGCTACGAGCAGGCCGGCCGCGACATTCTGAACGACGACTCGCTGGCCCGCCCCGCGCTGATCATGCTGCCGGCGGTCGGCAACCCGGGCGACGCGACCCGACTCCGCCAGGCCGGATTCCGCGGCTACCTCGTGAAGCCGGTGGCGCCGTCGGATCTCCGGGAAACGCTGGAGACCCTCCGGCGCACCTCCCGGGGCGCGTGGCACTCCCTCTTCCTCACCCGTCACTCGCTGGCCGAGGCGCGGCGGGGCGGGGAGCCGCCGGAGGAAGAGATGAACGCGAGCCTGGAGCAGCTGATCTCCATCGGAGAGTAGCCCAGGGCAGTCTGAGGTGAGGGCGGCGTGGCTTTCGGCGCCGATCGGGATACACTACGGAGCCGCCTCCAACGGGGCGGCTCCGTTCGTTTCCCTTCCGGAGGTTTCGCATGCGCCGCTCCCCGGCACCGCTCCTGGTGCTTGCCGCCATTGCCCTGACCGTCGCGATCACACCAGCCACCGCACAATCCAGGTCGGGGCCCGGCACGGCGGCGGAGGATTCCGCCCGCTTCAACGGCCTCTCGTGGCGGAGCGTCGGGCCGTGGCGGGGCGGCCGCGCGACCACGGTGACCGGCGTGCCCGGCAAGCCGATGGTCTACTACATGGGGGCCACCGGAGGCGGGGTCTGGAAGACCGAGGACGCCGGCATCACCTGGCGCCCGATCGCCGACGGACAATTCAAGATGGGATCGATCGGCGCCATTGCCGTGGCGCCCGACGACGACAACGTGATCTACGTCGGCACCGGTGAGGCGCCGGTGCGGGGCGTGTCGTCCTCCTATGGGGACGGGATGTACAAGTCCACCGACGCCGGCCGCACCTGGAGCCGGATCGGGCTCAGCGAGTCGCGCACCATCTCCCGGGTCATCGTCCATCCCCGAAACAACGACATCGTCTACGTCGCGGCGCAGGGCAGCCGCTGGGGCCGGAGCGCGGAACGGGGCGTCTACCGGAGCATGGACGGGGGACGGAGCTGGAAGCTGCTGCTGGCGTCGCCCGATTCGCTCACCGGCCCCAGCGATCTGGCGATGGACCCCTCCAACCCCCGCATTCTCTACGCGGCGATGTGGAGCACCCAGCGCACCCCGTGGGAGGTGCGGAGCGGCGGGCCCACCAGCGGGATCTGGAAGACCATGGACGGCGGGGACACCTGGACTCGGCTGGAGACCGGGCTGCCCAAGTTGATGGGCAAGATCGGCGTGGCGGTGTCCCGCACCAATCCCGACCGGGTCTGGGCCATCGTCGAGGCGGACCAGGGCGGGCTCTATCGCTCCGACGATCAGGGCAAGACCTGGAGTCTGGTGAACGGCGACCGGATTCTCCAGGCCCGCTCCTGGTACTACATGCGGGTGACGGCCGATACGAAGAACGCCGACGTGGTGTACGTGATGAATTCGCCCATCATGAAATCGATCGATGCCGGGAAGAGCTTCATCGACCCTCCCCGACCCCCACGGCGACAATCACGACCTCTGGATCAACCCCGACAATGCCGCCAACCTGATCAAGGCGGACGACGGCGGCGCGGCGGTGTCGTTCACCGGCGGCACCACCTGGTCTCCCATCACCAATCAGGCCACCGCGCAGTTCTACCGGGTCATGACGGACGACCGGTTTCCCTACTGGCTCTACGCCGGCCAGCAGGACAACTCGACCGTGTCGATTCCCAGCGCCACCGACGGCGGGGGGATTCCCCTCGAGGACATGGTGATCGTGGGCGGCGGCGAGAGCGCCCACATCGCGCTCGACCCGGCCAACCCGCGCTACGTCTACGGCACCGGGTACCATGGGCAGCTCGACGAGTTCGACGCCACCAACCGGTTCATCCGCGACGTGCGGCCGTATCCCACCGTCGGGCTGGCCGAGCCGTCGGACAAGATGAAGTACCGGTTCAACTGGAGCACCCCGATCATCACCTCGCCGCACGACCGGCAGACGCTCTACTACGGTGGCAACGTGCTGTTCCGCTCCTCCGACCGGGGCCAGAGCTGGACCGTGGTGAGCCCCGATCTCACCCGGAACGACAAGAGCCGGCAGGGGTGGGGCGGGGAGCCGATCACCAACGAGGGGGCGGGCGGCGAGGTGTACGGCACCATCTACTACATCGCCGAGAGTCCGTCGGAGAAGGGGGTGATCTGGGTGGGCACCGACGACGGGCTGGTCCAGCTCACCCGGGACGGCGGCGCCACCTGGAACAACGTGACGCCCAAGGACCTGCCCGAGTCGCTGATCAACATGGTGGAGGTATCGCCGCACGACCGCGCCACGGCGTATATCGCGGTGGACCGGCACAAGTGGAACGACAACGCCCCGATGGTCTACAAGACCACCGACTACGGGAAGAGCTGGACGAAGATCGTCAATGGGCTGCGCGACGGCGAGCCGGTGCGGGTGGTGCGGGAGGATCCGACCCGGAAGGATCTGCTCTATGCCGGCACCGAGACCGGCACCTATCTCTCGTTCGATGGAGGGAATCACTGGCAGCCGTTCCAGCGGAATCTGCCGGCGGTGCCGGTCACCGACATCCGCGTGACCCGGAAGGATGTGGTGATCTCGACCGAGGGCCGCGCCTTCTGGATCATGGACGATGTCTCGCCGCTTTATGAGATGGCGGACTCGATGGAGAAGGCGCCGCTCTACCTGGTCACGCCGCGGGTGGCCTACCGGACCAGCCTGGGCGGCGGCGCCGAGCAGCTTGGCCAGGGGACCAATCCGCCCAACGGCGCGATCATCCAGTACCGTCTGGCGAAGGCGTCCGACAGCCTGAGCGCCCTGACGCTCGAGGTGCTCGACGGCCATGGTGCGGTGATCCGGAAATTCACCAGCGCGGCGCCGCCCAAGGATGCGCCGGCCTCGGCGGTGCGCTCGCCCCGGCTGCCCGCGGCGGCGGGGCTCAACCGGTTCGTGTGGGACCTGCGGCGGGAAGGGATCGCGGGCGTTCCGGGCACCCTGAGCGGCCCGAGTCCCGGCTCCCGCGTGGTGCCGGGCGCCTACACGGTGCGGGTGACGCTGGGCAGCGAGCGCAGGGAGCGCCCGCTGGACGTGCTGCCCGATCCGCGCGCGGCCACCAGCGCCGAGGCGTTCCGCGGGCAGCAGGAGATGCTGGACAAGGTGTCTGCCCGCCTCGACGAGGTGCAGGGCGCGGCGCGGAGGCTCCGGGCCGCGCGGGAGCAGGTGGAGGAGTTGCTGACCCGCACGAAAGAGCATCCGGCGGCGGACACGCTCGCCAAGGCGGGCAAGGCGCTGGTCGCGAAGATCGACTCGCTGGAGTCGCTGCTGGTCAATGTGAAAAACAAGACCTTCCAGGACGTGGTGAACTATCCGCCGGGGCTCAACGCGCAGTTCCAGGCGCTGGTCCAGTCCATTGACGGTAGCGACGCGCCGGTGACCGGCGGGGTGCGGGCCCGGTTCGCGGATCTGGAGGCGGAGTGGGCCGGACTCAAGGGGCGGGTGGATGGGGTGCTGGGCGCCGAGCTCGACCGATTCAATGCCCTGGTGCGAGACAAGGGCATCCCGGCGGTGACGCCCTAGGGCGGCTCACTTCCCGAACGGATCCTCCAGCGACGGGCTCGTCGGCGTGAACAGCTCCGCCCCGTCTTCGGTGATATGCATGTCGTCCTCCAGCCGGATGCCGAATTCCCCGGGGATGTAAATGCCCGGCTCGTCGCTGAAGGTCATGTTCGCCTGCATCGGCAGCGTGTTGCCCCGCACCAGGTAGGGCCATTCGTGGCCGTCCATGCCCAGGCCGTGCCCCACCCGGTGGCCGAAGTACTTGTAGTCCGGCCCGAAGCCGGCGTCCACGATGACCTTCCGCGCCGCGGCGTCCACCGACTGGCACTCCACCCCGGGCCGCGCCGCGGCCAGCGCGGCCTTCTGGGCCCGCTGCTCGATCTCGAAGACCTGCTTCATCCTTGGAGTTGCGCGACCAAGCACGAAGGTCCGGCTGATGTCGCTGCTGTACCCCTCGACCTGGCAGCCGCCGTCGATCAGCAGGATCGACCCCTCGCGAATCACCTGGGGCGTGGTCGAGCCGTGGGGCAGCGCCGAGAACTTCCCGACCTGCACGCCGGCGCCGCCCTCGAAGCCGAGCCGGGTGTGGGCCAGGGCCACCAGATCGGCGAATTGATCCTGGGTCATGCCGTCATGGAGCGCCCGGTACGCCGCCTCGTAAGCCCGAAGGGTGACGTGCGCCGCGAGGCGCATCAGCGCCACCTCGTGGGCGTCCTTGATCATGCGGCATCCCGCGCTCACCGGCGTTCCGCTCACCAGCTCCATGGCGGGCATGGCGGCCCCGACGCCGGAGGCAAAGACCGAACGCACCGTCTCCTCGATTCCGAGGCGTCCGGTGCTGAGGCCCCGATCCCGGAGACCCTCGGCCACCCGCTGGTACGGGCTCTCGTGCTCCTCCCAGGTCATCACGTCGGCGGTGCCCTTGAGCGGCCCGGCCTCGATCTGTTCCATCGCGCGGTCCCGCTCGAACATCGGGCAGACCACGAAGGCCCGGCCCGCCTTCGGCAGCACCAGCGCCAGCAGCCGCTCGGACAGCCCCCAGTTGATGTTGGTGAAATACCTGAGCGAGGTGCCCCCGGTCAGGAATACGGCGCCGATCTTCTCGGCGGCCATCAGCTCCCGGGCCCGGGCGAGCCGGCCCTGGCGCTCCTCGACGGTGATGGGCCGGGCCAGGCTCCGCATCGAGGCCAGCGCCTTGATCGAGGGAGGGATCGGCGTGCCCTGCTCGGGACCAGGGGCGGGAACCGGTGCGGCGGCGGCGGAGCGAGCCACCAGACTCGCGGCCACGGCGGCGGAGGAACGCTCGAAGAATTCGCGGCGGGTTGGCATGACTTATTATACATCGCGATGCCGCTACGCCGCGTGTGCGTGTTCTGCGATCCCGACCCCAACGCGGGGCCCGAGCACCGGGAGCTCGCCGCCTCGGTGGGGTGGCTGCTGGCCGACAACGGGATCACCCTGGTGTATGCCGGCGAGACCCGGGGGGCCGGCGGCGCGCTGGCCGAGGCGGTGCTCGGGGCGGGGGCCGGCGCGATCGCCGTGGTGACCGCCTCGGAGGCGCTCGATTCCGAGATACCCTCCGGGCTCAGCGAACGGCAGGTCGTCGCCACCATCGAGGAGCGCCACGCCGCCCTGGCCAGCCTGTCCGACGGGTTCCTGGCGCTGCCGGGGGCCTTCGGCTCGCTGGAGGAGCTGGTGGCGGTGTGGAACTGGGGGCAGCCCGCCGATCGCGAGAAGCCCTGCGGCCTGCTCAACCGGGCGGATTACTACACCAAGCTGCTCCATTCGGTGAACGACGCGCTGGTCGAGCGCTTCGTCCGGGAAACCCAGCGCGGGATGGTGATCGTGGATCGCGATCCGGCGGTTCTGCTCCGCGGCCTGGCGGACTTCCGCCCGCCCGAAACCCGCCGCTCCCAGCCCCCCGAGGACTCCTGAGGATCACTCCGTGATCAGTCTGATGCTCTGCCTTGCCCTGGTCCAGCATCCGGCCGAGGCGTATCGGGCGTTGTTCGTGCGGGCGGCGCCGGGCCGGCTGGTCGAGCTGGTGGACCTGCTGCGGGCCCGGCGCGACTCGGCGCCGGCCGAGTCCCGGCCGGTGCTGCTGCGCCATGCCCAGGGCGACCAGTGGGACCTGGTGCTGCTCCAGCCCATCGGCAGCCTGTCGAAATACTTCGCGACCGAACGTTCCGGGCGCGATCGGCTCTGGGACCGGCTGGTGGCGTGGCAGGAAGAGCTGTTCACGTCGGGGCCGCCTCTCGAGGCGTTCCGGGCGGCGGCGGATCGGGCCGGCTACTTCCATCTGGAAATCTTCACGGCCCTGGCCGGTGAGCGGGACTCGCTCCAGGCCGAGCGGGACATGGAGAACGTCTTCCTCCGGTCGGTCGGCAAGCCGGGGAACTTCGTGTTCACCCGCACCGCCGGGGCGTCGTGGGATCTGTTCACGGTGGGCTTCTACCGCGACCTCCAGGACTACGCCGCGCCGACCGGGCGCACGCCGGAGGAAGAGGAGACGGCGGCGCGGGCCGCGGGCTTCGTGTCGCGGGAGGCGATCGGGCCGTATCTGCGGCGCTTCATCAACGGCCATCACGACACCATCGGCCCGGTGGTGCGGTGAGCACCTTCGAGATCGTGGCCGCGGCGTTCGGGATCGTGTCGGTGTTCCTGAGCACCCGGCAGAACATCCTGAGCTGGCCCACGTCGCTGGTGAACGTGACGATGTACGCGGTCTACTTCTTCGACCACAAGCTCTACGCGCTGATGGCGCTGCAGGCGTTCTTCGGCGTGATCAGTCTCTACGGCTGGTACGAGTGGCTCTTCGGGGGCCAGGCCAAGACCGAGCTCAAGGTCACCCGGACGCCCCGCCGGCAGGCGCTGCTGCTCGCGCTGGGCGGGGTGATCTCGATGCTGGCCATCTGGCTTCTCCTGAGCCATCACACCGCCGATCCTTCGCCGGGAATGGATGCGGGGTTCTTCGCGGCCAGCCTGGTGGGGCAGTACATGATGGCCCGCAAGTTCGTCGAGTGCTGGCCGCTCTGGGTGGCGATCAACTGCGTCTCGGTGCCGTTCTTCTACTTCCAGCACTCCTATCCCACGATGGTGCAGTACGCCGTGTTCCTCGGGCTCGCGATCCTGGGGTGGAGACAGTGGAAGGCCTCCCTCGCCGCATCGTCCTGACCGGCTCGGAGTCCACCGGCAAGACCACCCTCACCGCGGACCTGGCCCGGCACCACGGCGCCTTGGCCATCGAGGAGCTTGTGGCAGAGCCGTGATCCAGAACACACCGCATCGTGACCCGGGCCGGCTAGCTTGTCCCCATGTCCTCCGCCACATTCGTCGCAGCGCTCAAGTCCCGGAATCTCGGTACCATCGTCCGGGCGATGTTCAGTGAACCGATCTTTGTGCGACTCGCGTCAGCCCCCACTCTTCCGGCGGGACCAGAACAGGTACACCGGGATTCCCGCGGTCAGCAGCAGGGCTCCCCGGAGGGCGTTGGCGGGATTGGAGCGCATCGAGCCCCCCACCACGTAGAGCGCCGCGAGGATGAACAGCACGAGGGAGCCGGGATACCCGGGCAGCCGGAAGGAGGGGCCGGCGCCGCCTGAGGGGTCCCGCCTTCGATACACCACCAGGGTGGCCGCGGTGAGCCCGAAGAAGATCCAGTCCGCGAAGGTGACGTAGTCGAGCAGCTGCCCGTAGGTGCGGGTGGCCAGGAGGAGGCAGGCCCAGGCCCCCTGGGCCATGATGGCGGTGACCGGAGTGCGGAACCGCGGATGCAGCCGTGCGAAGGATGCGAAGAACAGCCCGTCCGCGGCCATCGCCTGGTACACCCGCGGCGAGACCATGATCACCAGATCCAGGAATCCGAAGGTGGACGCCATGATCCCGACACTGATCACGGTGCGGCCGCCGGGGCCGAGCACCGCGCTCATGGTATCGGCGGCGGGCGCGGTGCTGGCCGCGAGGCCGGCGACGCCCAGGGTCTTGAGATACGCGATGTTCGCGAGGATGTAGACCGTCACCACCCCGATCACCCCCAGCACCAGCGCGCGCGGGAGATTCCGCTCCGGATCGACCAGCTCCTCGGCGATGAAGTTGGTCTGCTGCCATCCGCCGTAGGCGAAGAGGACCGGGACGAAGGCGGTCGCGAGGGCGAGGAAGGCGGACGACGGGATGGGTGGACGGGAGGGCGGGAGGACGGGAGTTTGGGAAGCGGCGAGAACGGGAGACAGGAGGAGTCCGGCAACGATCAGGACCGCCAGCGCCGCCAGCTTGAGCACCGTGAAGACGTTCTGGGTCCACGCGGCGGGGCGCACCCCGACGTAGTTCAGCGCCGTCAGCAGGATGATCGCCCCCGCCGCCAGGTAGGGCAGTGCTCCCTCGGGCAATCCGAACACCGCGCCGGCATAGCTCGCGAAGGTGAACGCCACCGCCGCAATCGCGCCGGTGGCCATGATGAGCAGGAGCGCCCAGGCATAGAGAAACGCCGGCAGCCGGCCGAACGCATCGCGCAGGTAGGCGTAGCCGCCCCCGACCCGCGGCACCCGCGCCGCGAGCTCGCCGTAGATGAACGCGCCCAGCAAGGCCACCACGCCGCCCAGGCTCCAGGCCAGCAGGGTCATCGGCGCCGTGCCAACCCGCGCGGCCACGATGGCGGGGTTCAGGAAGATGCCCGATCCGATGATCCCGCCGATCACCGCCATGGTGCCGCTGAACAGGCCGAGCCCGCGGGCGTAGGTGACGGGATCGGCCGGCCGGGAGGACGGAAAGCCGGGAGGAGGCGAGGTCATGTCGCCCAAGCTAACGCTCGCGGCGCCGGTGGGTTAGAATCACTGGGTATGCCTCGCCGGTATAGTGCGCTTCTGCTCCTGGGCCTGGTCGGCTGCATGGGTCCCGAGACTCCCGCGGTGATAACCGGGGAATGGGGTGGTGAGCATCTGGGCCTCGTGGCCACCGACAGCGGCGCCACGCTGGAGTACGATTGTGCCACCGGCCGGATCAGCGGCGTGGTCCGCCCCGATGAGGGAGGACGGTTTTCGGCCGTGGGGGTGCATTTCCCGGGGCACGGCGGTCCGGGCATCATCCCCCCCGATCCTCCCGAATCGCGGCCGGCCCGCTATGACGGGACGGTCCGCGGGAACCGGATGACCCTCACCGTGACGCTCACCGACACCGGCGAAGTCCTGGGCACGTTCACCCTGATTCATGGAGCCTCCGCCCACGTTCTCAAGTGTCTCTGATGTCCGGGGCCGCGTGAGCTCGGCGCCGCTCGCCGCGGTCGCGGGAGCCGCCGCGCTGCTGCTGATCGCCGTTCCCGCCGCCGCGCAGCACTCGCCCACCATGCACCGCCTTCCCGCCAGCCCGACCACCGTCGCGTACGGCTACTACTGGGCGGAGGCCAAACCGGCGCTCCGGATCGCGTCGGGAGATATCGTCGAGGTCGAGACCCTGCTCACCAACACGCCCGACCGTCTGGTGGCGGCGGGCGTCGCGCCCGACGCGGTCGAGGCCTCGCTCCGGGCCGTGGTTTCGCAGGTCACCGACAAGGGTCCCGGCGGCCATATCCTGACCGGGCCGATCTACGTCGAGGGCGCCGAGCCGGGCGATGTGCTCGAAGTGCGGATTCTCGGCGTGGGATTCGCCATTCCGTATGGATACAACGGCTGTAGCGGGTTCATGCGGGATGCCTGCGGGGATCCGCGCACCCGGATCATCCCGCTGGACACCATACGCATGACCGGCGAGCTGCCGGGAGGGATCCTGGTGCCGCTCCGGCCCTTCTTCGGCAGCATGGGCGTGGCGCCGCCGCCGGACTCGGGCCGGATGAGCAGCAATCCCCCGGGTATCCACGCGGGAAATCTCGACAACCGGGAGCTGGTGGCGGGCACCACGCTGTTCATCCCGGTGCATGCGGCGGGCGCGCTCTTCGAGGTGGGAGACGGACACGCCGCGCAGGGCGACGGCGAAGTGGACCAGACCGCGATCGAGACCTCGCTGCGGGGGCGGCTCCAGTTCTTCGTCCGGAAGGGACATCGGCTCGCCTGGCCCCGCGCCGAGACGCCGACCCACGTGATCACGATGGGAACCGACACCAGCCTGACGGTGGCCACCCGCATCGCGCTGCGGAACATGATCGACTACCTGATGGAGGCGCGGGCGCTGCCGCAGGTCGAGGCCTACCGGCTGGCCAGCATCGCGGGGGATCTCCGGATCACCGAGCTGGTGGACGGCAAGGTCGGGGTCCACATGATGATCTCCAAGGCGCTGATCGGTGCCGGGGCGATGTCTCCGGAGACGCCGCCGCCCGGACCGGCGCAATTTCAGGTCGAGGTCACGACCAACCGGGGGAGCTTCGTGGTGGAGGTGCACCGGGACTGGGCGCCCCACGGCGCCGACCGCTTCTACGAGCTGGTGACCTCGGGGTACTTCGACAATTCGCGGTTCTTCCGGGTGCGCCCGGGGGATATCGCGCAGTTCGGGATTCCGGGCGTCGGGACCGGTGGCCCGGAAGCGGCGCAGACGGTGTGGGGCGAGGGGTGGCGGTATCGGGCCATCGCGGACGACTCGGTGCGCGCGAAGAACGAGCGGGGCACCCTCGCCTTTGCCATGACGGGGCCTAACACGCGGACCACCCAGCTCTTCGTGAGCCTGCGGGACAACTCCGCGCTCGACTCGCAGGGCTTCGCGCCGCTGGGCCGGGTGGTGAAGGGAATGGACGTGCTCGACCGGCTCTACGCCGGGTATGGGGACAACTCCGGCGGCGGCATGCGGGCCCGGCGGCAGGACCCGATGTTCCAGGGTGGTAATAGGTATCTGGATGCTTCGTTTCCCAGGCTGGACAAACTGATCCGGGCCCGCATCGTGGGCCAATAGGGATGAGCATGCCCATCCGCTATTACGTGCTGGCGGCGCTGCTGGGCGGGAGCAGCGCCTCGGCGCAGGTGTCGTCCAACTACCCGGCGCCGGTCGAGGGCGACTTCACCATCCGGGACTTTGCCTTCGGCAGCGGCGAGGTGCTTCCCGAGCTCCGGCTGCACTACACCACGATCGGCACGCCGGCCAAGGACGCCTCGGGGACCGTCACCAACGCCGTGCTGATCATGCACGGGACCGGCGGGACCGGCCGGGGGTTCCTGTCTCCCACGTTCGGGGGCCATCTCTTCGGGGCGGGCCAGCTCCTCGACGCCACGAAATACTTCATCATTCTCCCCGACGATATCGGCCACGGCAAGTCGAGCAAGCCCTCGGACGGGATGCGGATGCGGTTCCCCAAGTACACCTATGACGACATGGTGAAGGCGGAGTACCGCCTGGTCACCGAGCATCTGGGGGTGAACCACCTCCGCCTGGTCACCGGCACCTCGATGGGCGCGATGCACACCTGGATCTGGGGCTATACCTACCCCGACTTCATGGATGCGCTGATGCCGCTGGCCAGCAACCCGGTGGAGATCGCCGGACGGAACCGGATGATGCGGCTGATGATCATCGAGGCGATCGAAGGCGACCCGGAGTGGAAGAACGGGGAATACTCCGCCGAGCCCCGCGGGCTGGTAGACGCGGTCCACGTGCTGATGCTGATGATCAGCGCACCGCTGCAATGGCAGAAAGAGCTGCCCACCCGCGCCGCCGCCGACTCGGCGCTCGCGGTCCGCACCGCGCGTACGCTGGCGGCGCAGGACGCCAACGACATGATCTACCAGTTCGAGGCCTCCCGCGACTACAACCCGGCGCCGCACCTGGGGCAGATCAAGGCGCCGCTCTTCGCGATCAATTCCGCCGACGATCAGGTGAATCCGCCGGAGCTCGGGCTCATGGAGCGGGAGATCGGCAAGGTGGCGCACGGCCGGTACATCCTGATTCCGATCAGTGATCAGACCCGGGGGCACGGGACCCACTCCTTGCCGGCGGTGTGGGGGGGCTTTCTCAAGGAACTCCTCGAAGCGACGGAACGGCGGTAGGGCGGTAAGGCGGTAGGTCGGTAAGATCGCGGCACCGAACTCACTTCCGGAGCGACACTGTGTTTTTGCGTAACCCCAAGGCTCAGACGACCTACGATGTGATTGTGGTCGGCTCCGGTGCCGGCGGCGGCATGGCCGCCTACCAGCTCGCGGTGGCCGGCCTCAAGGTGCTGGTGCTCGAGGCTGGCCGGAGCTACGACCCGGTGCGCGAGACGCCGATGTTCAAGCTGCCCCGGGAAGCGCCGCTCCGGGGCGGCGGCACCCGGGACAAGCCCTTCGGCTTCTACGATGCGACCGTGGACGGGGGCTGGAACGTGCCGGGAGAGCCGTACACCACGGCGCCCGGCAGCAGCTTCTCCTGGTGGCGGGCCCGGATGCTGGGCGGCCGCACCAACCACTGGGGCCGGATCTCGCTCCGCATGGGGCCCTACGATTTCAAGCCGAAGAGCCGCGACGGATTGGGCGCCGACTGGCCCATCACCTACCAGGATCTGGCGCCGTACTACGACAAGACGGAAATGCTGGTGGGCGTCTTCGGCGGGAGCGAGGATCTCGAGAATACCCCAGGCTCGCCTCCCGGCGTGCTGATGCCCGCGCCCGCGCCGCGGGCATCCGAGCTGCTCACCAAGAAGGCTTGCGATCCGATCGGCATTCCGGTCATCCCCTCGCACCTGGCGATCATGACCAAGCGCCAGGACGCCGGCACCCTGCCCGGAAAGCTCCATCCCGGCAACCGGCTGGCCCAGCGGGTGCTCCGGCAATCGATGCTCTCCCGCCAGGCCTGTTTCTGGGCCACGCCGTGCGGGAACGGCTGCTCCATCAAGGCCAACTTTCAGTCTACCACGGTGCTGCTGCCGCCCGCCCTCGCCACCGGGAACTGCGACATCGTGCCCGACGCGATGGTGCGGGAGGTCACGGTGGACCAGGCCGGCCGGGCGACCGGTGTGAGCTACGTCGACAAGATCACCCGCACCGACAAGCACGCCACGGCGCGGGTGGTGGTCCTCGCCGCCAGCGCCTGCGAGACGGCGCGGCTGCTGCTCAACTCCAAGAGTGCAGCCTTCCCCAACGGGCTCTCCAACTCGAGTGGGCTGGTGGGAAAGTATCTGATGGACACGGTGGGCGCGGGGATCTCCGGCCAGATCCCGGCCCTGGAGAATTGTCCGCCGCACAATCAGGACGGCGCCTCGGGCGAGCACATGTACATGCCCTGGTGGCTCTACCAGGACCAGCTCGCCGGCAAGCTGGGATTCGCACGGGGCTACCATATCGAGTTCGGCGGGGGCCGCGGGATGCCCGGCCCCGGGATATTCGGCGGGCTCGAGGCCTACACCAACGGCGCGTACGGCAAGCGATTCAAGGAGGAGGCGCGGCGCTACTACGGCTCCTTCCTGTACTTCGACGGCCGGGGAGAGATGATCCCCAACGAAGACTGCTACTGCGAGATCGACCCCGACGTGGTGGACCAGTGGGGGATTCCGGTGCTCCGGTTCCACTGGAAGTTCTCGGACCACGAGACCCGCCAGGCCGCCCACATGGTGAAGACCTTCGCCGACATCATCGGGGCCATGGGCGGTACCGTCGTCGGCGGCAAGGTGGAGACCGATGGGTCCAAGGTCATCGCGGCGGGCGGGCAGATCATCCACGAGGTGGGCACCTGCCGGATGGGCACCGACCCGTCCACCTCGGTCCTCAACCAATGGTGCCAGTCCTGGGACGTGAAGAATCTGTTCGTGACCGACGGTGCGCCGTTCGTCTCCAATGCCGACAAGAATCCGACCTTGTCGATCCTGGCGCTGGCGTGGCGGACCTCGGACCGGCTGGTGGACGAGCTGAAGAAGGGGAACCTATGAGCGAGCAACCCGTGGAATCGGAGAACTCCGGAGAGGCCGTTGGCGGCTCCGGCATGGAGCGGCGCGATGCCCTGAAGGCGATGGTCGCGATCACGGGTCTGCCGGTGCTCGCGAACACGCTCGCGGCGCAGGCACCGCAGACCGCCGGCCGCTCCGGGTCAGGCCCCCGCCCCGGTTCGCACCGGCCCCCGCGGCACCCCCACCGACCCCGATCTGCTGCACCCCAGGGCGCCCTGGCCCCGCAAGCTGTCCGCCCACGAGCTGGCAACCCTGGCGGTGCTCTGCGATACGATCATCCCGGCGGACGCCAAGAGTCCCGCCGCGTCCACCGTCGGCGTACCGGCCTACATCAACGAGTACGTGAGCGCTCCCTACGACGGACAGATGCGGGACCTGGTCCGGGTGCGGGGCGGTCTCGCGTGGCTCGACGCCGAAGGCGCCCGGCGGTTCGGCCGCCGGTTCGTGCGGCTGTCCGCCGAGGAGCGCACCCGGATTTGCGACGATATATGCTATCTGCCCAACGCCAGGCCGGAGTTCCATGCGGCGGCGCGGTTCTTCGACCTGGTCCGGGACCTGACCGCGACCGGGTTCTACACCACCGATGCCGGCATGCGGGACCTGCAGTACATCGGGAATGTCGCGCTGCCGAAATTCGACGGACCTCCGCCCGAGGTGCTCAAGCACCTGGGGCTCGCGTAACGGAGCGGGCGGAACACCGGGAGCCGGTGACTCACTCCCGGAAGTTTGCGCGGGACACCACCTCGCGGATGCGTTGCTGGCTGGTTTCCGACCGGCGGTACTCGTCGGGGGCGTAGCGCCGGCCCATGAACACGCCGGGCCGGCGGAATGTCATCCCGCTGTCCTCCTCGGTGCCACCCCGCAGGTGGAGCTCCTTCACCCCGGTTTCGCGCACGATTCGGAGCGCGTTGTCCTCGTCGACGCCGCCGCCGGCCATGACCGTCACCCGTCCCGCCGACCGGCCGACCAGCTCCCGGATGAGGTCCAGGCCCTCCACCGCGGTATTGGCCTGCCCCGACGTGAGCACCCGCTCGACGCCGAGCCGCGCCAGCGCCTCCATGGCTTCGATCGCTCCGACGGTCAGGTCGAATGCCCGGTGGAAGGTGACCGACATCGGGCGCGCGGCCTCGATCAGCGTCGCGGTCACCCGCTCGTCGATCCGGCCCTCCGGCGTGAGGGCGCCGATCACCACGCCGGCCATGCCGAGTCGCCTGGCTTCGGCGATATCCGCCAGCATGACGGCGATCTCGTCGCTGGCATAGAGGAAATCCCCGCCCCGGGGACGAATCAGGACGTGAATCGGAACCTCGGTGTGCTCCCGCACGACGGCCATCACGCCGGGGCTGGGCGTGATGCCGCCCTCCACCAGGCCGCCGCAGAGCTCCAGCCGGCGCGCGCCGCCCCGCACCGCGCGGCGGGCCGATCGGGGGGTGTCGACGCAGGCTTCCACCAGCACGGGACCCGGGGATTCCATGGGGCGGCAAGCTACGGGGCCCGGGGCTGCGCCGCTACTCGGGGGGCGTTAGCTTCGCAGGCCAGTGCCCTGGGGAGGAACCGGTGCGTGCGCTGCATCAGGTGATCGTCCGGACGGCCGAAGTCAGGAAGGGATCTCCGGTGTTCACCGGGACCCGGATTCCGGTGCGGCTGCTGCTGGAACATCTGGAGCGGGGCAAGGATCCCGAGGCCTTCCTCGCGGCGCACCCCGAGCTCCCGGCGGACGTGCTCCGCGGCGCGCTGGCCCTGGGGGTCGAGGCGCTCCTCGCCGACGTGCCGCTGGAGGCGGGCCCGTCGCAGCGCTCGCTGCTGCCCCGGCTGGATGCCGCGGGGATCATCGTCAACGCGGAAGAACTTTCGGTCGGCCAGGTCGTAGGGAAGCGGGTGCGGTGTCCCGCCTGCCGGATGCTGGTCTTCCGGTCGTGGCCCGAAGGCTGGGACGCCCACGCGGCCATGCGTTGCCGGGGCATTCAGGCCAGCGGAGCGGAGGCGCGGAAGGCGGAATTCAAGCGCCGGTATGGTCAGCTCTTTCGCGGTGAAGGAGTTCGCGGAACATGATCCGAAGCGTCCTTGCGTCCCTGCGGCTTGGGGTCCTCGCGTCCCTGCTGGCCTCGGCGGCCGCCGCGCAGGCCCCGCGCGATTCCCTGTTGCCCATCGATTCGGCCGTCACCATCGGCCGGCTTCCCAACGGCATCCACTACTATATCCGGGTCAACCATCGCCCCGAGAAGCGGGCCGAGCTCCGCCTCGTGGTGAATGCCGGCTCCATCCTGGAAGACGATGACCAGCGCGGCCTGGCCCATTTTGTCGAGCACATGGCCTTCAACGGCACCACCCGGTTCAAGAAGCAGGAGCTGGTGAATTACATCGAATCCATCGGCATGCGGTTCGGCGCCGATCTCAATGCCGGAACGTCGTTCGACGAAACCGTCTACCAGCTCCAGGTTCCCACCGACAGCGCGCACATCGTGAACCGCGCCTTCGACATTCTCGAAGACTGGGCCCACGGCGTGACCTTCGATTCCACCGAGATCGAGAAGGAGCGCGGGGTGGTGCTGGAGGAGTGGCGGCTGGGCCGCGGGGCGGGCCAGCGAATGTTCGACCAGCAGCTGCCGGCGCTGTTCCGGGATTCCCGCTACGCGGTCCGGCTGCCGATCGGCACGCCGGAGTGTATCCAGAAGTGCGCCGGCGCGGCGATCCGCCGGTTCTACGCGGACTGGTATCGTCCCGATCTAATGGCCGTGGTGGCGGTGGGAGACTTCGACGCGGGCCGCATCGAGGCGCTCATCACCTCCCACTTCGGCTCGATTCCGGTGCGGCGCCAGGAGCGGCCTCGGCTGGCCGCGCCGGTGCCGCCGCACCAGGCACCCGAGGTCTCGATCGCGACCGATCCGGAGGCGACCAGCACCTCGGTGTCGGTCTATGTGCAGAAGCCCAGCGGGGTCAAGGGCACGGTGAAGGCGTGGCGCGACGAGCTGGTCGAGAGCGTCGCCGCGGCGATGTTGAACGAGCGGCTCTACGAGCTGACCCAGAAAGCCAACTCGCCCTTCATCGGCGCCGGGGCCGGCCGGAGCGAGCTGGTGCGGAGCACCGAGGCGTTCAGCTTCGGTGCGGCGGTGTCCGACAGCGGCGTCAGCCGTGGGCTCGAAGCGGTGCTCACCGAGCTGGAGCGGGCCGGCCGTCACGGCTTTACCCAGCCCGAGCTCGACCGTACCCGGGCCGAGTACCTCCGCGGCCTGGAGCAGGCCTACGCCGAACGAGACAAGAGCGAATCGGCCGGATATGTGGACGAGTACGTGGATCATTACCTCACCGGTAGCGGCATTCCCGGAATCGGCCAGGAATTCGCCCGCGCCAGGGCGGTGCTCCCCGGGGTCACCCTCGCCGAGCTCGATGCCGTGGCCAAAGGCTGGCTCGCCGAGGGCGCGCCGGTGATCCTGGTGAGCGCGCCGGAGAAGAACCGGGCGTTGCTGCCGACCGCGGCGGACCTCCTCGGTCTCTTCGCGGCCGTCAAGCGGGCCGACATTGCGCCCTACGCGGAAACGGTGTCGACCGATGCGCTGGTGTCGGCGCCGCTCGCGCCGGCCGCCATCACCCAGGAGCGGCGGGACACCGCGCTGGGCACGGTGGAGTGGACCCTCGCCAACGGGGTACACGTCGTCCTCAAGCCCACCGACTTCAAGGCCGACGAGCTGCTGCTGCAGGCGGTGAGCCCGGGGGGCCTGTCCCTGTCGGACGACAGCGTCCGGGTGAGCAACCAGTTCGCGGCCCAGGTCGTGTCGCTCTCCGGGCTGGGTGCGTTCTCGGCGGTCGAGCTCACCAAGAAGCTGGCGGGCAAGGCGGTGAACGTGTCGCCGTACCTGGGCTCCTACGAGCAGGGACTCCAGGGCCGCGCCTCGCCCCGGGACGCGGAGACGCTGTTCCAGCTGGCCTATCTCTCGTTCACCGCGCCGCGGCTCGATAGCGTCGCGGTCCAGGCGTTCCTCGGCAATGTCCGCTCGGCGCTGGCCAATCGGAGCGCCAGTCCGGACGTGGCGTTCCGCGATACGCTGTCGGTGACCCTGGCGCAGCACCATCCCTGGTCCCGGCCGGTGAGCGCGGCGATGGTCGACGAGATCCGTCCGGGGCGCGCCCTGGACTTCTACCGGGCCCGGTTCGCGAACGCCGCCGGGTTCACCTTCTTCCTGGTCGGCACGTTCGACCTCGATTCGATCCGCCCCCTGGTGCAGCGATACCTCGGCAACTTGCCGACCCGCGGCGCCCCCGACCGCGCCTCCGACCGGGGCATCACCCGGCCCACCGGCGTGGTGGAGCGCACCGTGCGCAAGGGCATCGAGCCCAAGAGCCAGACGGCGCTGGTGTTCAGCGGTCCCGCCACCGCCACCCGGGAGGAACGATTCGCGCTCGACGCGCTGGGGAGCATTCTGGATATCCGGCTCCGGGAGGAGCTGCGCGAGGAGCTGGGCGGCACCTACAGCGTGAGCGTCAGCGCCTCGGCGGCGCGGATCCCCAAGCCGGAGTACACCGTGTTCATCACCTTCGGCTCCGCCCCCGAGCGGGCCGACTCGCTGGTGGGCGCGGTCTTCGCGCAAATCGACTCCCTCAGGGAGAACGGACCCCGGGCCGACGACCTGGCCAAGTACAAGGAATCGGAGATCCGGAGCCGGGAAACCGACCTGCGCCAGAACGGGTGGTGGCTCTCCCTCCTGACGGCGGCCCGCCGGGAGGGCGAGGATCCCGCGACCCGGTTCGCGCTGGCTCCCGAGCTCGATCGGCTCACCCCCCTCGTGATCCGGGACGCCGCGCGCGCGTTTCTCGACCGCTCGCGCTACGTGCGGGTCACGCTCCGGCCCGAGGCGCCCAA
Source organism: uncultured Gemmatimonadales bacterium (assembly GCA_963762545.1). GTDB lineage: Bacteria > Gemmatimonadota > Gemmatimonadetes > Gemmatimonadales > GWC2-71-9 > JABFSM01. Next base: position 140,362 of record CAVXLC010000001.1, read on the forward strand.
GCCGTGATCGGGACGCTCGCGCCGGCGACGCTTACTCTTCCACTCGAGACGCCATGACCACCCCCCGCTACGATCGACCGGACAGCAGCGAGTACGCGCCGGCCTTTGCCGGCTACGTGGCCAAAGTCCCCGACGGCGACTTTCTCGTGAATCTGGAACAGCAGTCGGAGGAGACGATGGCGCTGCTCTCCGCCGTGCCGGAGTCCCGGGGCGGCTATGCCTACGCGCCGGGCAAGTGGACCCTCAAGGAGGTCCTCGGCCACCTGACGGACGCGGAACGGGTGTTCTCCTATCGGGTCCTCCGGATCGCCCGCGGAGACACCATTCCCCTGCCCGGCTTCGACGAGAACGCCTGGGTGCCCAAGGCCGGCGCGAACGCCAGGACCCTGGCCGATCTCCTCGGGGAGTTTCGGGTGGTCCGGGCGGCCACGCTGGCCCTGCTCCGGCACCTTCCGCCCGAGTCGGTGACCCGGGTGGGCACCGCGAGCGAACGGCCGGTGAGCGTTCGGGCCATCGCGTGGATCATCGCGGGGCACGAGCGCCACCATCTCGGCATCATCAAGGAGCGCTATCTTTCCTGACCGATGATGATCGACAGCCTGCAGCGCATCCGGTCCGCCCTGGCGGGCCGCTACCGGGTCGAGCGACTGGTCGGCACCGGCGGCATGGCCACCGTCTACCTCGCGGAAGACGAGCGGCACCGCCGCCAGGTCGCGGTCAAGGTGCTTCGCCCCGAGCTCGCGGGGGCCATCGGCGTGGAACGCTTCGAGCGCGAGATCGGGATCGCGGCCCGGCTCAATCACCCCCACATCCTGCCGCTGCTCGACAGCGGCACCATCCCGGCCGAAGAGGGGCAGCCGGCCTCGGCGTATTACGTGATGCCGTTCGTGGAAGACGAATCGCTCCGGGACCGGCTGGCCCGGGATAAGCGGCTTCGGATCGACGAGGCGGTGCGTCTGGTCCGCGAGGTGGCGGATGCCCTCGACTACGCCCACCGCCACGGCGTGATTCATCGCGACATCAAGCCGGAGAACATCCTCCTGTCGGGGGGCCATGCCGTGGTGGCGGATTTCGGCATCGCCCGGGCGCTGGACGAGGCCGGGGGGACCATCACCAATCCCGGCATGGCCCTGGGCACCCCCGCCTACATGAGTCCCGAGCAGGTCACCGGCGAGCGCCACCTGGACGGCCGGGCCGATCTGTATGCGCTGGGATGCACCCTGTTCGAGATGGTCGCCGGCCAGCCCCCCTTCACCGGCCCGGTGACCGCGATGCTGACCCGGCGGTTGACCGAGGAGGCGCCCCGGGTGCGTACCCTGGAGCCCTCGGTGCCGCCCGCGGTGGACGAGGCCATCGCCCGGGCGCTCGAGCGGGATCCGAGCAAGCGCTTCAACACCTCGGCCGAGTTCGCCGCGATGCTCGGGGGAGACGCCGCGCCGCCGGCGGCCCGGCGCCGCCGGGCCGGGGTGGGGGTCGGCGCCGGCATCCTGCTGCTCGCCGGAGCCCTGTTTGCCGTCACCCGGCTGGCGCGGCCGGGCCGCGCCGAGTCCATCAACTCGCTGGTGATCGCGCCCGCGGTGCCCGAGAGCACGGTGGCCTATCTCAGCGACGGCATTCAGGAGGCGGTGACCGATCTGCTGCGCAGGCTGCCCCAGCTCCGGGTGACCGCGCCCAGCCTGGTGGAGCAGATGCGGCGCCAGCAGCCCCAGCTCAACAATCTGGAGCTGGGCGAGCGGCTCAATGTCGGCGCGGTGCTCACCTGGGCTCTGTCCCGGGTCGGGGACTCGGTGCGGGTCAGCGCCGAGCTGTTCCGGATTCCCGGCGGGGACCTGATCACGACCCTGCGCTACGCGCGGCACACCGCCGACGTCGCGTCGATGCAGGGCGACATCGCGCGCAGCATCTCCGATGCGCTCCGGCTCCAGCTGACCGGCAGCGAGCGGGCCACCATCGCCCGGCGGCCGACCAGCAGCGGGAAGGCGTACGAGCTCTATCTCCGGGGCCGACGCCTGGAGCTCCGCGGCGTGCCGCTGGGCGCGCAGAATGCCATGGCCCTGATGGACTCGGGGGCCTACTACGCCCGGGAGGCCCTGGCCGTCGATTCGGGCTTTGCCCAGGCCCAGGGACTCCTGGGCACCTACTACTTCGTGTCGGCGTTTCGCGGATGGAAGCCCTTCGTGCAGTATGTCGACTCCTCGGTATGGGCCGCCCAGCGAGCCCTCGCGGTCGACAGCACGCTGGGCGATCCGTGGATCAACGTGATGAGCAAGGCGCTTTATCTGGATGACGATTGGCCCGGGGTGCAACGGAGCGCCACGACGGCCCTCCGGCTGGCGTCCCATGACGCCCAGGTGCTGCAATTCACCGCCATCGAGGTGGGAGAGATCGAGGGCCGGGTGGATTCCGCCATCGCGCTGGCCCGTCGCTCGGTGGATTTGGAGCCGTTCGGGGCGGGATTCAACACGCTGGGTGATCTCTACATGCGCGCGGGCAAGTATGACTCGGCGGCGGTGGCGCTGCGCCGGGCGCTCGACCTCGACCCCACGGTCCCGGGGCCGCGCCGCCGGCTGATCGTCGCCCTCGAGCAGCTGCGGCGATTCCCGGAGGCGATCGAGGTCCGGCGAGACGGGGGAGACTCCGCGGGAGCCGCGGCGTATGCCAAGGCGTTCGCGGAGGCCGGAACGGCGGGCTACGAGCGGGTTCGGCGGGAAGACCTGTCGGGGCAGCTCGCCGCCCAGCTCGCCGCTGCGGCGGCGCCCTACCGGATTCCGGAGGATACGGTGCCGCAGTTGCGGGAGGAACGGATCGCCGCTCTCTATGCCCAGCTCGGGGAATGGACCAAGGCGATGGACTGGGTCCTGAAGCTCCGGGAGCGCCGGCCCAGGCGGTTCCGGCTCTTCGTCATGAACCCGCTATTCGCGGGCCTGCGCGCCGATCCGAGGTTTCTGGAGACGGCGCGCAAGGACGGACTGAGCCCCCGCCCCTAGGTGTCGCAGACCCGCCGGAACTCCCGCCGCACCTCGCCGGGATCGTCGATCATCTTGAAATAGTCGTCGAGAAACTGGGTCGCTTCCTTGAGCCGGTCGGGCGTCACTCCGGGGATGCCCTGCAGCACGCCGTAGATCTCCCCCTTCTTGGCCTTGAACCGGGCAATCGTTTCGGTCAGCAGCTCGGGCGTGTGACAGCCGCCCCGGTAGAGCCGGTCGATGACCCGCTTGATGGGGAGCCGATAGTCGGGCCGCGCGTAGGGTGCGTCCACCAGCCCGGACCAGTCGAAGTCGTAGGCCACCGGGTAGAAGTTCATCGACGTATCGGTCTGCACGATCCGGTAGTTGTGCAGCATCATCAGCGAGAAATCGGTGTTGCCGATCATGTACTGGAAGAGATCGGTGATCGCCATCTGATGCGGCTCCATCTCCTCCGCATGTCCCCCGGTCTGTTTGAGGATCTTGCCGTGGTTGCGGGCCGCCATCTCGTCGTCGTCCTCGACCCAGAAGCCGGGCCGGGTGATCGTGAAGCTCGGGTCTTTGGAGTCCTGCCAGTTCACCGTTGCCAGCCGCGCCCTGAGACTCAGGGGCGTGAGGGCGTTGTACATCCCGTAGGCGGCGTATTCCACGTAGATGTTCTGGGCGTAACGATCGCCCTTCTGGCAGTGGGTGGTGAGCTTGAGCGAGCCGTTCCCGGCGAAAGAGGGTCCCCTTGGTCTTGGTCTTGTCGAACCAGACCTTGAGCGGGGGTACCGAGCAGGAGCTCGGCCGGAGCCGGTAGTGGCCGCGGGTCGAGAGCCGCACGTCCAGGGATACGGTGTCCCCTTTCTCCCCCAGATAGCGGAGCGAGGCCGGGAACTGCTTGGTGCTGGTCGAATCCCGTTCCTTGAAGACCGTCTTGAAATCCGAACTGAGCCACATGACCACCGGATCGGTGGCGCGAAAGAGCCGGCCGGGCTTCTTGGCGGTGGAATCTCCCTGGCGCGCGGCAAGCAGGGCCGGAAACATCAGGGCCGGCAACAGCAGGGAGGGCCGCCAGCAGGCGGGAAGTCGCATGGGCCATCCGGAGGAGGGAAGGGCTCGATGATACTGCCGGGCGGCGCCGGGCGGGAGGGGGACGCCCGGCGCTCGCCGGGGACCGCCGGAATCCAGTATTATCCCACTCGTTCCGGCTCCTCGATCCCCCGACCCCCGGCCTTCCCTCATGCACTTGTTCCGTCCGTCGCTCACCGGCTCCCTGCTCGGCGCCCTCTTCTGCACCGCGCCGTTGCCCGGCCCGGCGACCCCGCCGCCTCCCGCGACCCGGCCGACGCTGCTGGTGTTCATCACCGTGGACCAGATGCGCGAGGACTACCTCGATCGCTGGAAGAGCCAGTTCACCGGTGGGTTCAAGCGCCTGCTCGACGGAGGGGCCCTCTTCACCAACGGGCACCAGGATCACGCCATCACCGAGACGGCGCCGGGACATGCGAGCACGATGTCGGGCCGATTCCCCCGGAGCACCGGGATCACCCGGAATTTGGCGGGGGTGAACGATCCGAATTCGAAGCTGATCGGCTCCGCGAATCTGGGCGCCTCGCCGTTCCGGTTCCGCGGCACCACCCTCACTGACTGGCTCACGGCGGCCGACGCCAGGACCCGCGCGCTCTCGATTTCGTACAAGGATCGGGGCGCGATTCTCCCGATCGGTCGCTCGAAGCAGAACGTGTACTGGTGGGGCGGCCGGAGCTACACCACCAGCAGCTGGTACCGGGACACTCTGCCCGGTTGGGTCACTGCGTTCAACGCCCGGCAGATTCCCCGCGACAGCGCCGGCAAGGTCTGGGACCTCCTGCTCCCCGCCTCCGCCTACGCCGAGCCGGACAGCGTGCCGATCGAGTCGTCGGGGCGGCGGTTCACCTTTCCCTATGCGCTGTCCGCCAGCGGCGACACCGCGACGCTCCAGTATCCCGGGTTTCCCTTCATGGACGACCTGAGCGCCCAGCTTGCCCTGGCCGGCGTGATGGCGCTCGATCTGGGGAAGGGTCCCGAGACCGATGTGCTGGCCGTGTCCTTCTCGTCCACCGACCTGATCGGCCATCGCTTCGGACCCGACTCGCGCGAGGTGCACGACCAGATCCTGCGGCTGGACCGCACCATCGGGCGGTTCATCGACTCGCTCTACCGGCTCCGGGACTCCAGCCGCATCATCTTTGCCCTGACGGGCGATCACGGGGTCCAGCCGTTCCCCGAGCTCAACCATGGCCGGATCACGCCGGCGCCGCTGCGGGTGGATGTGGGCCCGGCGGTGGCCGCCGCAGAGCGCGTTCTGCAGGCCGCCGGAGCCAACCTCCACGCGATGGACTTCGAGAGCGGCGCCTTCCTGGTGGACCGTGATTCCCTCGGCGTCACACCGGGTGTCCTCCGGGCCGCGGTCGATTCGCTGGTGGCGACGGCCCGGCGGATTCCGGGCGTGCTGCGGGCCGATCGCTTTGCCGATCTCGCCAAGGCCAACATGGCGACCGACTACATCGCGCGACGCTGGGTCCAGATGTTTCCGCCCGACGTGCCGGTGGAGGCGGTGATCACCCTGACCGAAGGCAGCTACTGGAGCACCTACCCCGTGGCCCAGCACGGCACCCCCCACATGCAGGATTCCCACGTGCCGATCCTCTTCTACGGCGCTCCCTTCAAGCCGGGGCGCTATCCCCAGTTCGTCCGCACCGTGGATATGGCCCCGACCCTGGCGCGGGCGCTGGGAGTGGTGCCCACCGAGCCGCTCGACGGCCGCGCCCTCACCGCGGCGATCCGATGAGGGCGGCGTTCGCGGTTCTGCTGCTGGCCGGGCTCACCGGCCGGGCCCTGGCCCAGGGCGCGGCGAGCCCCCAATCGGGCGTGCGTCCCGCCCGGTACGTGATTCGCAACGCCCTGGTCATCGCGGGCAACGGCACGCCGGCCGCCGGACCCTACGACATCGTGATCGAGGGGAACACCATCGCGGACATGGTGCCGCTCGACCCGGTGGCGGTCAAGGCGGGCCTGGCGCGGCGCCCGACGGCGAGCGTCGAGATCGACGCCACCGGCAAGTACGTGATGCCCGGGCTGATCAACGCCCACGGCCACGTGCAGGATTCGCGCGGCGGGCTTCCCCAGCCGCTGGAGTACGAGCTCAAGCTCTGGCTGGCCTGCGGCATCACCACGGTGCGCGATGTCGGCAGCACCACCCGGAAGACCCTGCAGCTCCGGGCGGCCAGCGCGGCCGGCACCGTCGTCTCCCCGCGGATTCTGGTCTACGGGCTGTTCGGCGGCGGCGGTGACGCGGTGGAAAGCCGGGGCATCAACACCGCGGCCGAGGCGCGGGCCCGGGTCCGCGAGCTCAAGGCGCTGGGAGTGGACGGCATCAAGATCGTGGGCATCGACCGCGACCTGATGGAGGCGATGGAGGAGGAGGCCCATATTGTGGGCCTGCCGATCGCCCACCACGCCGGGGTCGAGGAAACCAACGCCTGGGACGACATCAAGTTCGGGACCCGGAGCATCGAGCACTGGTACGGCGTGCCCGACGCGGCGCTGGCGGACGGCGTGCAGCACTTTCCTTCCAGCTACAATTACCAGAACGAGGTGGACCGGTTCCGCTGGGCCGGGCGGCTCTGGCGCGAGACCGACCCCGAACGCCTCGGCAAGGTGCTCCAGGCGATGGTCGACCACAACGTCGCGTGGGACCCCACCCTGGTGATCTACGAGGCCAGCCGGGACCTGACCCGGGCCCAGAACCAGCCCTGGTTCAAGGACTACCTGCATCCGACGCTGGAGGAGTACTTCAAGCCTAACCCGGCCAACCACGGCTCCTACTTCATCGGCTGGAGCTCGACCGACGAAGCCTACTGGAAGGAGAATTACCGGATCTGGATGGCGGCGCTCCGGGATTTCGAGCGGCGTGGCGGCATCATCGGGGTGGGGGAAGACGCGGGATTCATCTATCAGATGTACGGCTTTGCCCTGATCCGCGAGCTGGAGCTGCAGCAGGAAGCCGGCTTCCCGCCGCTCAAGGTGCTCCAGCATGTGGCCCAGAACAACGCCCGGATCCTCGGCATGGAGGACCGGATCGGCCGGGTCCGGCCGGGCTACCTGGCCGATCTCGTCGTGGTCAATGGCAACCCGCTCGAGGATCTCAAGGTGCTCTATCCCACCGGCACCGAAACCATCCAGGACGGGAAGACGGTACACACCGGCGGCGTCGAGTGGACCATCAAGGACGGCATCCCGTATCACGCCCCGACACTGTTCCGGGAGGTGAAGGAGATGGTGGCGGCGGCGCGGGCCAAGCGCTAGGCCGCCGCCTCACTTCTTGTCCACCAGCACCAGGCAGAGCGTCGCCAACGGCCCGAGGAGCAGCGAGAGCAGAAACCAGATGAGCCCGCTGCGGTTCTTGCCCTGCGCGACACCCGCATTGAGGAGCGCCAGCGTGCCCCAACCCGCGAAGTACCCCCGTCCGATGCCGAGCAACATGTGGTGCCTCCTGTGTGGCGTAGTGGCTCTGGTTTCCGGGCCTGGAGCGCTCGTCGCGCAGACCCCCGGGACCCAGGTGGTCGTGCTGGGGAGTGGCACTCCGAATCCCGATCCGGATCATTCCGGGCCCGCCGTCGCCATTGTGGTCAACGGCACCGCGTACCTGGTGGACGCCGGGGCCGGAGTCATGCGGCGCGCCGAGCAGGCTCGGCGAGCCGGCGTCGGTGCGCTGGATCCCGGAAGGATCCGAGTCGTGTTCCTGACCCATTTGCACTCCGATCATACGATAGGACTGCCCGATGTGATTCACACTGGATGGATCCGGGAGCGGCGCGGCGCGTTGCAGCTGTATGGCCCGCCTGGAACGTCGGCCATGGCGACCCATTTGACCGAGGCGTACAGCGCCGATATCGAGAATCGTCAGACCGGCTTGCAACCTCACAGCGAGAACGGCTGGATGATCGAGGCGCACGAGGTGACCGACGGCGTGGTCTATCGGGACAGCAACGTCACCGTCACCGCCTATGAAACCCCGCACGCCAACTGGACGCATGCCCTGGGCTACCGGTTCGAGACCCGGGACCGGAGCGTGGTCGTTTCGGGGGACTCGCGGCCGAATGACGCCGTGGTGCGCGCGTGCAACGGCTGCGATGTCCTGGTGCACGAAGCGTACGCGACCAAGGGATTCCTGCTACGCACGCCGGCATGGCAGAAGTACCACGCCGACGCGCACACGTCGGGGACCGAGCTGGCCGCGATGGCGACGAGGGCGCGGCCCAAGCTCCTGGTCCTGTACCACCAGATGCTCTGGGGCGATGCAACGGAGGCCGACCTCCTCGCGGAGATCCGGAAGGGCTACACCGGCGCGGTGGTGTCGGGGAAGGATCTCGGAATCTATTGAGAGGTTAAGCGGCGAAGCGGCGAGGAGGCTTTTCGATGGTATCACCGGTCAGAACCCAGATCGGCGATTGGCTCAACGAGCTCTTCCTGATCGAACAGGAGGTTCGCCTGCGGCTGGAGCCGCTCACCGAGCAGCAGTTCACCTGGCGGCCCGGGCCGGGCAAGTGGTCCGTCGCCGAGTGCCTCGACCACCTCGCCACCGCCACGATCCTCATGCTCGGCAACGTGCGGCCGGCCCTCGAGCGGGCCCGGGTCGAGGGCATCACCGGAGCCGAGGGTCCTTACGCCTACGGGTGGCTGGGCCGGAAATTCGTCGCGCTGATGGAGCGGCCCGGCAAGCGTCCGCTGCCCGCGCCGAGGAACTTCGTGCCGGCCTCCGGGCTGGGCAAGCCAACCGTCCTGGAGAAATTCGCCGGGGCGATGGGGGAGCTCCGGGATACCCTGGACCGGGCGCGCGGCATCGCGCTGGATCGGGTCCGGGCCAGGTCGGCCGCGGCGGGCGGGGGGTGGATCCGCCTCAACCTCGCGGCATGGTTTGCCGCCAGCCTCGCGCATGGCCGGCGCCATGTGGCGCAGGCGGAGCGGGTGACCACGGCGCCGGGGTTTCCGGGCTCATCGGCGGCCTCGTAACGCCCCCATCCCGAGCGCGGCGCGATGGTGCGTCCGGCCGGTTTCGGAGCTAAGTTCGCCCTCCCCCTCTGCGGAGCCATTTGCAATGAAGTGCGTGCTGAGTATCGCGGTTGTCGCCTGTCTCGCTGCCCCCGCCACGCTCCCGGCCCAGGATCAGCCGGGCGCCATTGCCTCGGCGATGAAAGCCACCATCACGCGGTACGCCAGGAACATGCCCGGCGCTGCCGACTCGATGCCGGCCGACAAGTACGGTTTCAAGCCAACCCCGGCCCAGATGAGCTTCGGCGAGATCCTGGCCCATGAAGCCGAGTCGAACGAGACACTGTGCGCCGCCATCAGCGGCAGCATGGCCACCCCCTCGGAATCGGCCGCCGGCGCCACCGCCCCCAAGGCCGACCTGATCGCCCGGCTGCGGAAGTCGTTCGACTATTGCGGCACGGTGGTGGGAGCGATCAAGGATGCCCAGCTGGGGGATTCGGTGCCGTTCTTCGGCGGCCGCAAGGCCACTCGGGCCCGCGCGGTCATCGCGTTGGCCCAGGACTGGGCCGATCACTACGCCCAGGCCGCCATGTATCTGCGGGCGAGCGGCATCCTGCCGCCCTCGGCCCGGCCACCTCGCCCGTAGCCCGGCCGGATCTGCGCGGGACGCATGAGGGGTGAGCGCCGCCGGCGCTCACCCCTCGGCGTTCGCGGACGCCCGGCCGGCGCCGGTCAGCCGCGCGGCCGGTGCTCCTTCCGGATGACCAGCTTGAGCGCGGACCAGACGTCGTCGAACGCCGCGACCTTGATGTCCACGTAGCCCATCGGGAGCGCTACCTCGCGGATGGTGTCCTCGACGATGTCGGTGGGAACCCTGGCGGCCTTCTTGGGCCACGAGATCCACACCGCCGCATCCGGCCTGATCCTGGAACGGAGGTCGGCGAGGGATATCCTGAGATCGGCCTTCCGCGTGAAGAAGCCGTGGATCAGGTCGGTCGCTGCCGACACCCGGCGGACGAACCGGACGCCATCGGGCAGCGGCTCGAGCAGGGACTGGTAGTTCGCGGGCGGATTGATCACCAGCACGGCGGCGCCTTCCTTGATGCCGAGCTTCCGGGCCAGCGGCGTGCCGGAGTAACCGGCCGGTGGCCGGCCTACCAACCCGCCGCCATTCCATCCTTGCGTGGATCGCTGGCCGCCGCCCAGCCGCGCAGCAGCCGCATCACCGCCTGTCCGCCACCCGCATTTCCCGGCGTCAGCATCACCACGTGGTGTCCCATTCGGGTCAGACTCTGCCGGACCGAGTCCGGGATCGGGCCTTCCAGCCCCACTTCGAGTCCGGAAAAATGCCGGAACCGCGGCGCATCGATCGCGTCCTGCAGGTCCATCCCGAACTCCAGCAGGTTGAGCAGTACCTGAAGATGTCCCTGGGGCTGAATCGATCCGCCCATGACGCCGAAGGCCAGCCACGGCTCCTGCTCGCCGGTGGGACCCGCCTTGGTGACGAACGCGGGGACCAGGGTGTGGAAGGGACGCTTGTTGGGGCCGACGGTGTTCGGCAGGCCGGGCTCCATCGTGAAGCCCGCGCCGCGGTCGTGGAGGACGAATCCGGTGCCCGGCACCACCACCGCCGATCCGAACTCCTCGTAGTTGCTGTTGATGAACGACACCATGTTCCCGGCCGAATCCGCGACGGCCAGGAAAATGGTCTCGCTGGCCGTGGCGGCGGCGCCCGGTTCCACCCGCTCGGCGGCCCGGGTTTCATCGAGCAGCGCCCGGCGCGCCCCGATGAACGCCGGATCCACCAGCCGCCTGGCATCCACGGTCATCGCGGCGGGATCGCCGATCCAGCGGGCCAGGTCGGCATAGGCCAGCTTCTTGGCCTCGATCAGGTGGTGCAGGTAGGCCGGTGAGTTGTGACCCATGGCCTTGAGGTCGTAAGGCTCGAGGATCTTGAGCATCTCGAGCACCGCGATGCCCTGGTTGTTGGGCGGCAGCTCCCACACGGTGTGGCCGCGGAAGGTCGCCGAGATCGGCGTGACCCATTCCACTTTCTGATTGGCGAGATCCGCCAGGGTGAGGAATCCGCCGAGCGCCCGGACCCGGTCCACGATGCGCCGGCCCAGCTCACCGCCGTACAGGGCCTTGGGACCCTCCCGGGCGATCAGCCGGAACGACGCCGCCAGATCGGGGTTTCTGAACCACTCTCCAGCCTCCGGCGCGCGGGTCCCGCCGACCAGATACGTGGCGCGGGCGCCTTCGTCCCTGGCCAGCCGCTCCACCGCGTTGGCCCACTGGCCCGCGATGATCGGACTGACCGGGAATCCCTCGTCGGCGAGTCGGATCGCCGGCGCGAGCGCCTGGGCCAGGGAAATGGTGCCGTATTTTTCCAGGAGGGCGGCCCAGCCCGACAGTGCGCCCGGCACGGTGATCGGCTCGGGGCCGAAGAGCGGCACGTGGTCCCGCCCCCGCTTCAGCAGTTCGTCGCGGGTCATGAGCGAGCCCGACCGGCCGCTGGCATTGAGCGCCACCAGTTTCCTGGTCCCGGGCCGACCAGAACAGCGCGAACATGTCGCCGCCGATCCCCGTCATGTGCGGCTCGACCAGATTGAGCACCGCGGCGGCGGTGACCGCCGCGTCGATCGCATTGCCTCCGCCCTGCAGCACCGCGAGCCCGGCCGAGGTGGCCAGGGGCTGGCTGGTGGCGATGACGCCGTGCGGGGCGTAGACCGTGGATCGTCCCGCCATCGAGGCTGCCTTGGTTTGGGCCGGCGCCGCCGGCGCGACGGCGAGCGCAATGCCAAACAGGGCGAGCGTAAGACGGGGCATAGCCGGCCTTCCGGTTGGGGAACCGGAGGGAATCTAGCTTCCGGCCGGCTCCTCTTCGCCACTGCCCCCGCGGAACCCGTCCTTGAGATGTTCCTGCGAGTCATTGTCGAACAGCGTGGCCAGGTCGTCGTCGGTCTTGCTGGCGCGACCGGTCAGTTCGTCGGGGAGCGGAGTGCCTTCGATATCGGACACCTGGGTCAGCTCGCCCGGCTGGGTCCCTTCCGGTGGTGGTCTGCGTTCGGTCATGGTGTGCCTCCCTGGTGCGTTCACCCTGAGGTAGGACGGCAGTCCCCGGGTGACCCGCACAGCACCGCTGCCGTTACCAGTCGGTTGGCTGATAATCCTTCAAGAACTGTCCCCAGACGTGCCGGCCGGTGTTGATCCCCGCGAGGATGGGATCGACGATGCGCGCCGCGCCGTCGACGATATCCAGCGGGGGATGGAACCGATGCTCCTCGACCTTGCGTGCCGCGATCTCGACCGGATCCTCGTCGGTCACCCAGCCGGTGTCGACGCTGTTCATGTGGATGCCGGCATGGTGATAGTCGGTGGCCGAGGTCCGGGTCATCATGTTGAGCGCCGCCTTGGCCATGTTGGTATGGGGATGCCGGGTGGTCTTGTACTTCCGGTAGAACTGCCCCTCGACCGCGGACACGTTGACGACATGCTTGTCACGCTCCGGTGTCCGCGTCAGCAGCGGCTTCAAGCGGGCATTGAGCACGAACGGCGCGATGGCGTTCACCAGCTGCACCTCCATCAGCTCGACCGAGCTCACCTCGTCCATGAGCAGCCGCCACGAGTTACGCCCCCGCAGGTCCACCTGCTGGAGGTCCTGGTCGAGCCGCCCCTCGGGAAAGAGCCGGGCATCCGGCGTCTGCTCGTCGGGCAGCAGCGGCACCTGGGAGAGCCGGGCGGCATGGGTGAGTCCGGCCGCCTCGCCCAGGCGGCGATCCAGCGTGGCCGGCACGCTCTCGGCGCCCTGGAGGAGGTGGTAGCCCCGGAGTCCCTCGTAGCTGCCGATGAGCCGTCGGACCGCCGCGGGAAGGCTCTGCAGCGACGCCGTTTCGTGGGCCATCATGTGCTCGTAGAAGCTCGGCGGGCGCCGCACCGTCTGACAGGCGTTGTTGATGATGAAGTCGAGCCGGTCCCGGGTGGCGAGCAGCTCCCGGCAGAACGCCTCGACGCTGGGGGTGTGCCGCAGGTCCAGGCCGAAGATCTCGAGGCGATCGCCCCACTCGGGGAAGTCGGGCTCCCGGGCGTAGCGCGCCGCCGAGTCGCGGGGAAAGCGGGTGGTGACGATGAGCCGGGCGCCGGACCGGAGCAGCTTGAGCCCGGCCTGATAGCCGATCTTCACCCGCCCGCCGGTGAGCAGCGCCACCCGGCCGCGCAAGTCGGCCAGCTCGGTGCGCTTCGCGAAGTTGAGCTCGGCGCAGGTCGGGCAGAGCGAATCGTAGAAGTGGTGGATGGCGGAATACCGTCGCTTGCAGATGTAGCAGTGCACCGGCTCGATCGCCTCGCGCGCTTCCGGCTCCTCGTCCCGGTCCTGCGGCTCGAAGCCGTCCGGCGGATAGACGTTCGGGGTGGTGAACACGGTCTGGCGGCGCAGGGTCCGGATCCCGGTTCGCCGCAGCGTGGATTCGTCCTGCTCGATGCGGGCCGCCTTGCGCAGCCGCACCGTCGCCTTCACCAGCCGCCGGCGGGCCTTCGCGTCGGGGTGAAACACCGTTCCCACCGCGTCGAGAAACCGGCGCCGGTCCTCCCCGGACGCGAGGGCGAGGAGACCGCGGTCCAGGGCGACCGCCTCGAGGAGCCGCGTGGCATCGCAGAGGCGTTCGATGAGCTTCGGGGGGCGGAGGTCGTCGGGCGCTGCCGGCCTGATGGTCACGGGTCCCTTGTCGTTGGCGTGCTGATGGAATGATCGCATCGCCGTCTCCCGGAGAGAAACCCGAGGTATGCGTGCGTTGCCGGACCGGACGGTTAGCGCCGGACCCGCATTCCCCGGACCGAATCCCATTGCAGCGGCCGGTCGCTCCGGGGCAGGGGCGCCTCGGGCACCTGGCCCACCGAGACGCCGTGCCCCCAGGTCGAGGGGCAGATCGCCACATAGCGCGCGTACCCGCCGACACCACCCCCGAGCTTGGGATACCCGATCGTGACCAGACAGCCGGTCTCCGCCACCTGATCGAGGTTGGCGACGCCTTCCGCCTGGGTATACCCGTGGTGCATCAGCCAGGACTCGCCCTCGAGCGCCGCGGTGGTGTCGGTGTCGAGGGGCTCGTGGCCGTGGAGCAGGATGTGGCGTTCGAGATGGAGGAACTTGAGCGCGCCGAGCGACACGCCGGCGAACGGCGTCCGGGTGGCCAGCCCCGGATCGGGCCAGTCCCTGGACCAGTCGGATCGCACCATCACCACCGCGCCTTCGGGGATCCGGCCGTGGCGCCCTTCCCACGCGAGGATGTCCCCGACCTGCAGGTGGTAACCCGGATGCCGGGCCAGGGAGTCCACGATGGAGATCACCACCAGGGGACGCACCGCGAAGGTCGGGGGCAGCTCGTCAATGGCGGGATACTCCGGCGCCCAGTGGGCCGGCGGATCGAGCTGGGTGCCGTACTGATCGGTGGTGAGCCGGTACGCGGTCGCCTCGAACCCGTCGGCGGCGTAGGTGTACGGCTTCCCGGTCGCCGGATTGAGGGTGGGACCGAAGGTGGCCGGCCCGAACCCGTGCCAGACCGGGATCGCCGGAGTGATGGTGTGGGTGAGGTCGATGTACTTGGCGCTCCGGAGCGACTGCTGGTAAAGCGCCCAGAGCCCGGGCGCTGCGGCGGGACTACCCAGGGTGGCCGAGCGGTCGCACGCCGCAAGGGCCAAACCGGCGGCGAGGACGATCCGGGGGTTTCTCATGCAGCAAGAATGCCGCGCCAGCGGCCAGTTGCAACCTTTTCCTACATCCAAGCGTCTTATCGTAGTAACTTGGTGGAAGCTCCGCTTCCCGCGCCCCGACCCTGACGCCCGGTCCCTCAATGGCCCTGCTCAAAGGCACTCTCGACGTCCTCGTGCTCAAGGCTCTGACCGTCGGCCCGATGCACGGGTTTGAAATCACCCGCTGGATCGAGGACGGGTCCCGCCACGAGTTCGCGATCGAATCCGCCGCCCTGCTGCAGGCGCTCCACCGGCTCGAGGAGCGCCGGCTGGTCGCGGCCGCCTGGGGCACCACCGAGAACAACCGGAAGGCCCGGTACTACAGCCTGACGCCGGCCGGCAAGGCGCACCTGCGCGCCGAGTCCGCCGCGCTCCGGAGCTCGGTCGCGGCGCTCGCCGCGATCCTCGACGCCCGATGAGCCCCGACGAGATCAAGCCGGGGGTGCCCCGGGACTTCGAGCTCCCGGTGCGGCGCCCGGGCCAGGCCGGGGCCGACGCCGATGCCGAGCTGGCCTCGCTGCTCGAGGAGCACACCCGGTACCTGGTGTCGCGCGGCATGCCGGAAGCCGCGGCGCGCGCCGAAGCGCTGCGCCGTCTGGGACCCAGCCTTCCCGCGGCCACCGCGGGCCTTCACCGATCCGCCCAACGCCGGGAACGTCGCATGCGCGTGCAGGAATGGCTCGAGGACCTCGCCGCAGATCTGCGGTACGCGTTCCGGACCCTGCGGCGCAGCCCGTCGCTGGCCGTCGCCGCCACACTCACGCTCGCCCTCGCGATCGGGGCCAACACCGCCATCTTCTCGGCGGTCAGCGCGGTGATGCTCCGGCCGCTGCCGTTCGCCGAGCCGGACCGGCTGGTGATGCTGTGGGAGTCGAACCCCGATTTCCACTGGGTCAATCAGTCCGCCGCGCCGGCCAACCTGCTCGACTGGAAGGAGCAGGCCGGGGCGTTCACCGACATCGCCGCCTATCCGAGCTTCAGCGGCACCACCACGCTCACTGGTTATGGGGAGCCTCGGCTGCTCAAGTCCACGGCGGTGACCGGCAATTTCTTCAGTGTGCTGGGCGTCGCGGCGGCACTGGGCCGCACCTTCCGGGACGAGGAAACCTGGGACAACGGCGGCGCGCCGCGCATCGTGATGCTGTCCCACCGAACCTGGCGCGACGTGTTCGGGGCCGATCGCGCGCTGGTGGGCAAGACGGTGCGGCTGGGCGGGCGGGACGTGGAAGTGATCGGCGTGTTGCCGGCCGGCTTCTCCTTTCCGGGTCTGGACGCCGAGGTCTGGCAGTCGGTCCGCTGGGATCCCGCCAGCCGGGCCGCGGTCTGGTTCCGGCGGGCCCACTGGATGCTGCCGGTGGCCCGGCTCAAGCCGGGGATGACCCTCGAGAGCGCCAACTCGGCGCTGCAGACGGTGGTGCAGCGGCTGGCCCGGGACTATCCGGCCACCAACGCGCACATGGGCGCGGGCCTGACCCCGCTGCACGAGTTCCTGGTCGGCACCACCCGGCTGCCGCTCCTGGTGATGTTCGGCGCGGTGGCCGCGCTGCTGCTGATCGCCTGCGCCAACGTGGCCAACCTGCTGCTGGTGCGCGCCGCCGGACGGGAGCGGGAATCGGCGGTGCGACTCGCCCTGGGAGCGGGCCGGGGCCGGCTGTTCCGGCAGTCGCTGGCCGAGAGCGCGGTCTTCGCCGGGTTAGGGGGCGTGGCCGGCCTGGCGGTGGGCTGGTGGGGCACCCGGGTGCTGGGCGCGCTGCAGCCGCGGGGCATGCTCCCCATGCAGAATATCGCCATGAGCTGGACCGTGCTCCTCTATGGGTTCGGAGCCACGCTCCTCTGCGCCGCCGTCTTCGGTATCGCCCCCACGGTGTGGACCATGCGCCGCGTCGCCGCCGACGTGCTCCGGGACGAGGGACGCACCGCCAGCGGCAACCTGCGGGCCCGGCGCTGGAGCGAGGCCCTGCTGGTGGCCCAGGTCGCCCTGGCCCTGGCCCTGACCCTGGGCGCCGGGCTGCTGGTCCGGAGCTACCTGCTGCTGCGGCAGGTGGAGCCCGGGTTCGACTCGACCCATGTGCTCACGGTGGAGGTGGGGCTGCCGGGCATCCGATACGACAGCACCCGGAAGGTGCTGGCGTTCTTCGACGAGCTGACCCGGAGCGCGCGGGCCCTGCCGGGCGTCGAAGCCGCCGGACTCGTATCGCAGGTGCCGCTGGGGCCGCCGTCGTGGACCAGCGAGTTCGGGATCGAGGGCCGTCCCCCGATGGAGCGGGGCGGCGAAGTGCTGCACCGCGACATCGACCCCGACTACCCGAAGGTGATGCGGGTGCCCCTGATCCGGGGCCGGTTGTTCACCGACGCGGATCGGGGAGACGCCCCCCACGTGGTGCTGATCAACCAGACCCTGGCCCGGATGTACTTCAAGGGCCAGGATCCGGTCGGACAGCGGGTGGCCTTCGACCGGGTGCCCGATTCGTCCTCCACCTGGCGGACCATCGTCGGGGTGGTGGGTGACGAGCGGCAGGGCAGCCTGAGTCGGGAGCCGACGCCGGAATTCCTCGCGCCGGCGGCCCAGGAGGGCCGCAGCGGCATGACGTTGATGCTGCGCACCAGGGACGATCCGCGGGCGCTCGCCGGCCCGGTCCGCCAGCTGGTCGCGCGGATCGATCCCCTGCTGGCGATCGCGTCGCTCCGGACCATGGACGACGTGCGGGCGCTGTCCCTGGGCCGGGACCGGTTCCTCACCGCGCTGATGCTGGCGTTTGCCGGGGTGGGACTGGCGCTGTGCATCGTCGGGGTCTACGGCGTGGCGGCGCAGCTGGCGCGGCGCCGGATGCGGGAGATGGGCATCCGGATCGCGCTGGGAGCCCGGGCCGGCCAGGTGCAGTGGCTGGTGGTCCGGCACGGGGTCGGGCTCACGGCCCTGGGCCTCGGGGCCGGCGTGACGATCGCGCTGCTGGCCACGCGGGTTATCCAGTCGCTGCTCTACCGGGTGGCGCCGGCCGATCCGCCGACCTACCTGGCGGTGACGGCGCTGGTCCTGCTCACCGCGGTAGCGGCCTCGTGGCTCCCCGCCGCCCGCGCCAGCCGGGCCGATCCCTGCCAGGTGCTGCGCTCGGATTGATCGCGCCGGGCCGCCAGCCGGTTGGTCCTCGGCACGGTGACCGCGTCGCGGCCACCGGTTAGTTTCACGGGATGAACACGGCTCGCCGGACTCACGGTTTCACCGAATCGGTCATCCGCGGGATGACCCGGCTGGCCGCGGAGCACCAGGCCATCAACCTGGCCCAGGGCTTCCCCAATTTCCCCGCGCCCGACGTGCTCAAGGAGGCGGCGGCCGCCGCCATCAGGGCGGACATCAATCAGTACGCGATCACCTGGGGCTCCAAGCGGCTCCGGGACGCCATCGTGCGGAAGTACCGCGACTGGTACGGGATGGAGGTGAACTCCGAGACCGAGCTCACCGTCACCTGCGGCGCCACCGAGGCCATGGCCGCGACGCTCCTGGCCGTCGTGAATCCCGGCGAGGAAGTGATCGTCTTCGAGCCGTTCTACGAGAACTACGGCCCCGACGCGATCCTCTGCGACGCCAAGCCGGTCTTCGTGCCCCTGCTGCCCGGCCAACCCCTGGACCTGGACCGCCTGGCCCGGGTCTTCTCGAGCCGCACCCGCGCCATCGTGGTCAATACCCCGGGCAATCCGTCCGGGCGGGTGCTGACCCGCGCCGAGCTGAACGGGATCGCCGAGCTGTGCCGGACCCACGACGCCTGGGCCGTGACCGACGAGATCTACGAGCACATCCTCTACAGCGGCGAGCACATTCCCATCGCCACGCTTCCCGGCATGCGGGAGCGGACCATCACCATCTCCGGCGCGTCCAAGACCTTCAGCATCACCGGCTGGCGGATCGGCACCATCGTGGCCCCGCCCGGGGTCACCGACGCCATCCGCAAGGTCCACGACTTTCTCACCGTGGGCGCGCCCGCGCCGCTCATGGAGGGGCTGGCGGTGGCGATGGAGTCGCTGGGGCGGGACTACTACGAGGGCCTGGGCGCGGAATACCGGGCCCGGCGCGAGATCCTGATGGGCGCCCTGGTCCGGGCCGGCTTCCGCTGCGTGCCGCCGGAAGGCGCCTACTACATCCTGGCGGATTTCTCCGGCATCTCGGATCTCCCGGCGCCGGAGTTTGCCCGCTGGCTCACCATCGAGGGCGGGATCGCCACGGTGCCGGGCACCAGCTTCTGGAGCCATCCCCAGGACGGTACCCGGTATACCCGCTTCGCCTTCTGCAAGACCCACGATCTGCTCGATGCGGCGGTCCGGCGCCTCGAGACCCTGCCCCGCTCGGGCGGACGCTGATGCGCCCGATCGGAGGGCTGCTCCTGCTGCTGCCGCTGGCCGGCGCGCCGCTGGCCGCGCAGCTGCCGAAGGTCGCGCCCGAAGCCGCCGGGATGTCGTCGGCCCGGCTGCGCCGGATCGGGCCGATGCTGGATTCGGCCGTCGTCGCCGGCGAGGTGACCGGGGTGCTCGCCCTGCTGGCCCGGAACGGCAAGCTGGTCGAGCTCGACTCCGCGGGTTATGCGGACCGCGAGGCGGGCACGCCGATGCGCTCCACCACGCTGTTCCGCCTGGCCTCGATGACCAAGGCGGTCACCAGCGTCGCGGCCATGATGCTGGTGGAGGACGGGAAGCTGCTCCTCTCCGACCCGGTGTCCCGGTACCTCCCCGCGTTCCGGGAGATGCGGGTGGCGGTGCCGGGCGCCGACTCGGGCAAGCCGATGACCTACGAGCGGGCCAGGCGGAGGATCACCATTCGCGACCTCCTGACCCATCGCTCCGGGCTGGACTACGGCTTCCTGGACGACGGCCCGGTCGGCGACTCGTATCGCGCCGCGGGCATCTCCGACGGCATCGCGCCGCCCGGCATGGCGACGATGGCCGAGAACGTGGAGCGGCTGGCCCGGCAGCCGCTGCTGTTCCAGCCCGGCACCCGCTGGGCCTACGCGCTCAACGCCGATGTGCTGGGGCGGGTGGTGGAGGTGGTGTCGGGCCAGTCCCTCGCGGATTTCATGCAGGCGCGGATCTTCGCGCCCCTGGGCATGCGCGAGACCTCCTTCTGGGTGCCCGATGCGAAGGCCCCGCGGCTGGTGGTGCCCGACATGCCCGACTCCACCGGCCGGCTGGTCCCGATGCGAGGGGAGATGCAGTCGTTCAGCGAGGGACGGCTGATCCTGGCCGGCGCCGCCTCGCGGGGGTCCCGGACCTATTTCTCGGGCGGTGCGGGGCTGGTGGGGACCGGCGGCGACTACCTCCGGTTCCTGGCCATGCTGGCCAACGGCGGCGAGCTCGACGGCGTCCGGCTGCTCTCCAGGAAGACCGTCGAGCTCATGACCGCGAGCCACACCGGCGACCTGCCCGGCGCTCCGCTCGGCCCCGGCAGCGGCTTCGGGCTGGGCTTCCAGGTCCTGCTCGATCCCGGCGAGGCGGGCGTGTACGGCTCACCGGGCACCTTTTCCTGGGGCGGGATCTACGGCACCACCTTCTGGGTGGACCCCAAGGAACATCTGGTGGCCGTCGTGATGATTCAGCGGTTTCCCACCACCGGCATCCGGCTGCTGGAGCTCTTCCGGACGCTGGCCTATTCGGCGCTGGTCAAATGAATCCGACCCCGGTCGTGCTGTATGGTGACGCGGCGAAGCTGGAGCCCCTCGATCCCTCCCACGCCGACGATCTGCTGGCCGCGGGCGCCGATCCGGAGATCTGGCGCTTCATGCCGATCCCCCAGCCGGACTCGGTGGCCGAGGTCCGGAAGTGGATCGACGACGCCTGGAAGCTTGCCGCCACGGGTGAGCAGCTTCCCTTCGCGATCATCGACCCCGAGACCGGCCGCGCGGTGGGCTCGACCCGGTACCTCGAGATCCATCGCCACTGGCGGACCCTGGAGATCGGGTGGACCTGGCTTGCCGCGTCGGTGCAGCGCTCGGCGGTCAACACCGAGGCCAAGCTCATGCTGCTCACCCACGCCTTCGAGGATCAGGGCGCGCTCCGGGTGCAGTTCGCCGCCGACGGCCGGAACCTCCGCGCGCAGCAGGCCATCGAGAGACTGGGGGCGGTCAAGGAGGGCGTGCTCCGGAAACACCGGACCAACCACGACGGGTCGGTGCGGGACTCGGTGTACTACAGCATCCTCGACGACGAATGGCCCGCGGTCAAGGAGCGGCTGGCGGCCCGGCTCAAGCGCTGAGGCCGATGCCTAACCCGGACCCGTCGCCCCCCGCCGCGCTCCGCCGGCCCCACCCGAGTACGCTGCACGGGGAACGGCTGGAGGACGACTACTACTGGCTCCGGGACCGGAACGATCCCGCCGTGCTGGCCTACCTCGAGGCCGAGAACCGCTACGCCGAGACGGTGCTGGCGCCCATCCAGCCGCTGGAGCATGCACTCTACGCCGAGATGCTGGGCCGGATCAAGCAGACCGACCTCTCGGTGCCTTACCGGGACGGCGCCTTCTGGTATTACTCCCGGACCGAGGAAGGCAAGCAGTACTCGCTGCACTGCCGGAAGCGCGGCACCCTCGAGGCGCCGGAGGAACTGCTCCTCGACCTCAACGTCCTGGCCGAGGGGCACGGCTACATGGCGCTGGGCGTCCTGGAAATCAGCGACGACGGCCGGCTCATGGCCTACTCCACCGACGACACCGGGTACCGCGAGTACACGCTGCTGGTGAAGGACCTCGAGACCGGCGCCACCGTGCTGGGCCCGATCGGCCGGTGCGGGGCCGTGGCCTGGGCCGCCGACAACCGGACCCTCTTCTACGCGCTGGAGGACGACGCCAAGCGGTACTACCAGGTGTGGCGGATCCAGCCGGGCGGAGCGCCCGAGCTGGTCTTTCAGGAGGACGACGAACGCTTCCGCGTCGGGTTGGAGCGAACCCGGAGCCGGCGTCACATCCTGCTCTCGATCGAGAGCCACACCACCTCGGAGATGCGCTTCCTCCCCGCCGCAGAGCCCGGTTCGCCCTGGCGGATGCTGGTGCCCCGGCGCGCGGAGCGGGAGGTCGAGGCCGATCACCTGGGCGACGGTTGGCTGCTCCGGCTCAACGATGCCGGTCCGAACTTCCGGGTGGTGCGCGCGGCGGAGGACGAGTCCGATCCGGCGCGCTGGGAGGAGCTGCTGGCCCACCGCGACGATGTGATGCTGGAAGGGGTGGACGCCTTTGCCGGCCACTGGGTGGCCTGGGAGCGCGAGGCGGGCCTGGTCAAGATCCGGGTGACCCACCGGATGAGCGGCGCGGCCCGCTACGTCACCTTTCCCGAGCCGGTGTACGAGGCCTACCCCGGCCCCAACGCGGAATGGGACACCGGCGCGCTGCGCTACGGGTACGAATCGCCCGTGACACCCGGCTCGGTGTACGACTATGACCTCACCACCGGGGAGAGCGCGCTGCTCAAGCGCCGCGAAGTCCTGGGCGGTTTCGACCCGGCGCTGTACGGCTCGGCCCGGCTGTCGGTCCCGGCGCCGGACGGCACCGAGATCCCGGTGTCGCTGGTGTTCCGTCGGGAGCCGCCGCTCCCCCGTCCGTCGCCGATGCTGCTCACCGGCTACGGCGCCTACGGGATTCCCTACCCGGTGGGCTTCTCCTCCAACCGGCTCTCCCTCCTGGACCGCGGCGTGGCGCTGGCGTTTGCCCACGTCCGCGGCGGCGGCGAGCTGGGCAAGCGGTGGCACGACGCCGGGCGGATGGCGTTCAAGATGAACAGCTTCACCGACTTCATCGCGGTGGCGGAGGCGCTGGTCCGCGAGGGCCGCACCACGCCCGCCCTGCTGGCCATCGAAGGAGGCAGCGCGGGCGGGCTGCTGGTGGGCGCGGTCACCAACGTCCGTCCCGATCTGTTTGCCGCGGTGCTGGCCCAGGTCCCGTTCGTGGACGTGATCAACACCATGCTGGACGATTCCCTGCCGCTCACGGTGGGGGAATTCGAGGAGTGGGGCAATCCCGAGATCCCGGAACAATTCGGCTGGATCCGGCCCTATTGTCCCTACACCAATCTGGCGCGGAAGGCCTATCCGGCCATGCTGGTGCGCACCTCGCTCAACGACAGCCAGGTGATGTACTGGGAGCCGGCCAAGTACGTGGCCCGGATGCGCACCCTCGCGACCGGCGCGGGCCCCCTGCTGTTTCTCACCAACATGGGCGCCGGACACGGCGGGGCCTCGGGGCGGTACGACCGGCTCCGCGAGATCGCCCTGGACTACGCCTTCGTGCTCTGGCGGCTGGGCGCATGGCATCCCTGATCAAGGAGCTCATGCCGGAGCCGGACATCGTGATGCGCCATGTCCGGGGGGTGCATGCGCCGCCGGAGCGGGTGTTCGCCGCCCTCGGCACGACCGATTTCGGCAAGTCGGGGCTGATCTCCCTCTTGTTCGCCCTCCGGGCGATCCCGGCCCTGCTGGCGGCCCCCGGCGAAACGATTGAGGCGCTCCGGAAGCGACAGGCGCATTCGGCGCTGAGGCTCGCCCGGCTCGCGAAGCAGGGGTTCGGGCTGGTGGCGGAGCGACCGGCCTCGGAAATCGTTCTGGGAGTGACTGGGCGCTTCTGGAAGGCATCCGCGAGGCCCAAGCCGGCGGATCGCGAGCAGTTTCGCGCCGGGCCCCCCGCCGGCGAGGTGCTGGTGGCGTGGAACTTCCTGGTCGAGCCCGCGCCCGACCAGCACACCCGGCTCTCGACCGAGACCCGGATCGTGGCAGCCGACGTGGATACCCGGCTCGCCTTCAAGCGCTACTGGCTGGTGGTGCACCCCGGCAGCGCCCTGATCCGGCGCTCGATGCTCGCGGCGATCGCGCGGGAGGCTAACCGCCCGGGGTGAGGACCCCGGCGCCGAGCCGGGCGCCGAGCCCGATCCCCACCGGGTAGAGGGCCAGGCCGGCCACCCAGAACCAGGCCGGGTGCGGCAACGTGAGCAGGTTGCCCACCGCCGCCGCCACCAGCAGCACGCCGAGGAACCAGGCCGGGCGGTGATCCCCCCGCGCGATCCGGGTGGCTATCCAGGCGCTCGACACCGCGGCCAGAAACCAGCCCACCAGCACCAGGACCAGCGCGGCGGCCGGGAGGCGCGCCATCGCGGCCCGCATGACCGCTTGGTTGCGGGGGTCGGTGCCCGGCGGCAGCGGATAGAGCAGGGTGTTGACCCACTCGACGCCGAAGGTGACCACGAACGCCACGACGAGGCCCATCACGACCGCGGCGAGGCCGCGCAGCAGGGAATTGGCGGTTGCTCCGTCCCGGATTGGCATCGAGCTTACAGGCTACAGGAGAACTCCATGGCGGGCAAGCCGCTCAGCGACGCCGACTACCTGCGCCACGACGCCACCGCGCTCGCGGGAATGATCCGGGATCGTGCGGTGAGTCCGCTCGAGCTGGTCGAAACCGCCATCGCCCGGATCGAGCGGTTCAACCCCCGGGTCAACGCGGTGATCCACCGCATGGACCGCTCGGCGCGCGCGGCGGCCGCGGGTCCGCTGCCGGACGGTCCCTTCCGCGGCGTCCCGCTGCTGCTCAAGGATCTCCTGGCCAGCGTCGCGGGCGAGCCGCTCGGCTGCGGCAGCCGCTTCCTCGACGGCTACACGCCGGATCATGACAGCGAGCTGGTGGCGCGCTACCGCCGCGCGGGCTTCATATTCCTCGGCAAGACCAACACCCCGGAGTTCGGCCTCACGCCGGTCACCGAGCCCGCCCGGTTCGGCCCCACCCACAATCCGTGGGACCTGACCCGCACCACCGGCGGTTCGAGCGGAGGCTCGGCGGCGGCGGTGGCGAGCGGG
Source organism: uncultured Gemmatimonadales bacterium (assembly GCA_963762545.1). Taxonomy (GTDB): domain Bacteria; phylum Gemmatimonadota; class Gemmatimonadetes; order Gemmatimonadales; family GWC2-71-9; genus JABFSM01. The sequence continues at coordinate 164,910 of CAVXLC010000001.1, forward strand.
ATGGTGCCGGTGGCCACCGGCGGCGACGGCGGCGGGTCGATCCGGATTCCCGCGGCCTGCTGCGGTCTGTTCGGGATGAAGCCGTCCCGGGGCCGGGTGCCCACCGGCCCCGACTTCGGGGAGATCTGGCACGGGGCGGTGGTCGAGCACGTGGTGACCCGCTCGGTCCGGGACAGTGCCGCCGTGCTCGACGCGACCGCCGGCGCCGATGCCGGCGCGCCCTACGCCGCGCCGTACCAGGAGCGTCCCTTCGCCGCGGAGCTGCTCCGGGAGCCGGGGCGGCTCCGCATCGCCTTCACCGACCGGCCCTGGCTGGGCGGGACGGTGCACCCCGACTGCGCCGGCGCGCTCCGGGACACCGCGCGCTTCCTGGACGGCCTGGGCCATCACGTCGAGGAAGCCACGCCGACGTTCGACGGACGGGCCTTCGCGCGCGCCTTCCTCGCCATGATCACCGCCGAGCTGGCGGGCGACATCGCCGACGCCGAGCGGGAGCTCGGCCGCCGGGCCCACCGGGTGGATTTCGAGCCCGCCACCTGGGCACTCATGCTCCTGGGGCGCGCCATGCCCGCGTCGCAGCTCCTGGGCGCCGTCCGGCTGCTGCAACGAACCGCACGGGAGATCGCGCCGTTCTTCGAGCGCTACGACGTGCTGCTGACCCCGACGCTTGCGGCACCGCCGGTGCGCACCGGCGCGCTGCAACCCACCGCCTCGGAGCGGGCGCTCCTCGAGGTGATGGGCGCGCTGCACGCGGGCCGCGCCCTGCGGGCCGCGGGCATTCTCGAGCGCACTGCCGACCGGGTGTTCGAGTTCATTCCGTGGACTCCGGTGATCAACGCCACCGGCCAGCCGGCGATGTCGGTCCCGCTCTGCTGGAACGCCGCGGGTCTTCCGATCGGCATGCACTTCGTGGGGCGGTTCGGTGACGAGGCTACGCTCTACCGGCTGGCGGCCCAGCTGGAACGGGCCCGCCCCTGGATGGACCGGCTGTCGCCCCTGGCACGGGAGACGTGAGCGGCGGGCAAGCGAAAGGGCCGGGCGTTGCGGCCCGGCCCTCTCTGCGTTCCCCAGGGGGAACGGGCTACTTCATGTGCCGGGACACCAGCTTGGTCATTTCGAACATGTTGACGGTGCCCTTGCCGCCGAAGACCGCCTTCAGCGCCGCGTCGGCGTTGATGTTGCGGCGATTCTTCTTGTCCTGGAGGCCCTTCCGCTTGATGTAGGCCCAGAGCTTCTTGGTGACTTCGGTCCGGGGAATCGGCTTGGAACCGACGACTTCGCTGAGCGCCGCGTCGGGCTGCATCGGCTTCATGAACGCCGCACTCGGCTTCCGCTTGCTGGTCTTCTTGGCGACCTTCCTCTTCGCGGACTTCTTAGCGGCCTTTTTCTTCGCCATCGATACGTCTCCTGTCGAGGGTCCGAACGGGGACTGCGGGGGCGCAACGAAGTACTCCCGGAAGCAAAAGTTAAGCATCTTCGCTGTGGACACAATAGGGAAAAACTCGATTTTCCCTCGGAAAGCACCCTATGCGCCCGCTTTTGACCCTCTGGCTCCTCCTTTTTGCCCTCGGGGCGCGTCCCGCGGCGGCCCAATCGGGCGCGTCGCTCCGCGCGGAGATCCTCCGGGCGGAAGACCGCCGTGCTCCCTCGGACGCGGACCTTCTCCTCCTGAAAGGCAGCCTGCGCCACCCCGACACCACGGTGGCGCTCCAGGCGATTCGCGCGCTGGGGCGCCTGGAACGCCCCGGCGTCGCCGCCGCGCTGGTTCCGCTGCTGGCCCACGCCTCCGGGCGCATTCGCGCATCGGCCGCCGAGGCGGTGGCCCAGGCGGCCCAGGGATTTCGCGGCGATTCCTCGGCCTCCCACCGGGGAGCGGCGTGGCGCGAGCTCATCGCGGCGCTCTCGGCGCGGGCCGGCCTCGAGCGGGATCCGGACGTCGCCGGAGCGCTGGCGCTCTCCCTCGGCCGGCTGCCCTATCTCACGGCGGAGGAAATCGGCTCGGCGAGGGACCGGCTGGTGGCGCTGTCCCGCACCGTCGGGGAAGACCGCAGCGCGGCCCGGAGCGTGGCGCGCGGGCTCGAGACCCTGGTCCGGGCCACCTGGCGGCGGGTTCCCCTGGACAGCGGACTGGCGACGCTGCTCCGGACCCAGGCCGCCGGCGCGGTGGAAGAGCCGGTCCGGCGCCACGCGCTCGGCGCGCTCCTTGCCGCGCAGGCGGCGGACTCCGGGACGATCGCCGGGTTGCTGGGTTCGAGCGACCCGCAGAGCCGCCGCCTCGCCGCCACCGGCTTCGCGGCCATCCCCCCGGGAGCCGCGCGGGACCGGTTGCTCGACGCGGCGCTCGCCGACCCCGCGCCCATGGTGCGGATCGAGGCGCTCCGCGCCGTGGCCCACCAGAAGGATGCCGCGTGGTGCCCCCGCCTCGTCGCGGCGGCGGAAGATCCCGCGTCGGCGGTGTCGCTCCTGGCGATCGACCTTCTGGCGGAGTGCGGCTCGGATTCCGTGGCGGTTGCCCGGCTCGCCGGGTTGGCCTCCGCTCCCTCGGACACCTGGCATCGCCCGGCGCACGCGCTGGTGAGCCTGGCTCGGGCGGCCCCGGAGCGCGCGCGGGAAACGCTCCCCCGGGCGAGCGCGCAGGAGCCCTGGCAGTCCCGGATGTACGCCGCGCGCGCCGCCGCGGTGCTCCGGGACGCCGAGGCGTTGTTCCGCCTCGCCGCCGACCGCGTGGCCAACGTGCGCGAGGCGGCCATCGCGGGCCTCGCGGCGGTGCGCGGCCACGCCGCCGACAGCGTCTATCGGGCGGCTCTCGGCGCGACGGATGGTCAGCTGCTCATCGGCGCGGCCACCGCGCTCGCGGGCAGTCCGGCCCGCGACGAGGCAGCCACCGCCTTGCTCGGCGCACTGGCCCGCTCCACCCGGGAGCGGCGGGAGACTTCCCGGGACGCGCGGGTGGCGCTGCTCACCCGGCTGCATCAGCTGGGCGGTCCGCCCAGCGCAACGGCACTGCTCTCCTATCTCCGGGATTTCGATCCGGTCATCGCCGAGTCGGCGGCGGTCGTGCTCACCGGGTGGACCGGACGACCGCAGCACGCCGCGCCGCGACGCCTCCCGATCGTGGCGGTCTCGGCGAAGGAGCTGGATGCGCTCCGCGGGATGGTGTTCCGGATCACCCTGGCCTCGGGCGTGGTGGTGGTGCAGCCGGACCTCGACGCCGCCCCCTTAACGACGGTCCGGCTGGCGCGTCTGGCACGGCGGGGGTATTTCGACGGGCTCACGCTCCACCGGGTTGTTCCCAACTTCGTGCTGCAGGGGGGGAGCCCCGGCGCCAACGAATATGCGGGGGATGGACCGTTCCTCCGGGACGAGCTCGGCCCCAGCCCGCACGATCGCGGGACGCTCGGGGTGTCCACTCGGGGTCGCGACACGGGGGACGGCCAGATCTTCGTCAACCTGGTGGACAATCCCCGGCTCGATTTCGAGTACACCGTGTGGGGACGGGTGGTTGCGGGGATGGAGCTGCTGGATGCGGCCCGGGAGGGGGAGGTCATGCGACGGGTCGAAATCCGACCGCGTTGACCCCCTATCCCCCGGGCAGTACGTTCAGGAAGGCCTCGGATCCCGGAGGATCTATGCGCATTGCCCGTTGGACGTCTTTCGCTGTCGCGGCCGTGGTGGCCGCCGTGCTGGTCACCCCCGTTCGCGCGCAGCAGGTCGAGATCAAGCCTGCGGTCAAGGTGAAGCGGGACAAGTACGTTCTGACCGCCGAGGAGATCGCCGAGCGGCCGGATATCACCAACGCGTACGACGCGGTCCGGCTGCTTCGCCCCACCTTCCTCAGGCCCACCCGGGCCAAGGGTTCCATGGCCGTGGGATCCACCGGGGCGTACCGCCCCAAGATCGACTTCAAATCGCTCGGCGGCACCAGCGACCCCGGATCGGGCGGCGGCGGGTCGTCGGCCCCGGATCCCTACAAGCCCAGCGGCACGGATCCGACCCAGCCCTCCGGCGGCACCGATCCGTACGGTAGCTCCTCGGGTGGCGCCAATGCCTCGCTCATGCCGGTCCTGTATCTGGACGAGATCAAGCAGGAGCAGGTCGAGGAAATGAAGAACGTGCCGGTGGCGGACATCATCGAGATCCGTTACATGGGGGGCACCGAGGCCTCGGGGCGGTACGGCTCGGGACACGAAGGCGGAGCCATCCTGGTCAAGACCAAGCGACTCGGCAACGAATGACCCGCCTTGCGGGTCGTGACGCACTCCAGCGCGCCGGCCTTCTGGCCGGCGCGCTCGCGCTTGGGGGCCTGATCGCGCCACTGCTGGTCTCCGCACAGGGCGTCGCCGCCGTCGACACCGCGGGGCTCATGGCCACGGTGCGGGTGCTGGCGGCCGATTCGATGGAAGGCCGGCGGATCGGCACCCCGGGGGGCGCCCGCGCGAGGGCCTACCTCCTGCGGCGTCTGGCCGCTCTCGGCGTGTCCCCGCTGGTAGCCGGGTATCAGGAGCCGTTCCGGGTCACCGACTCCACCGGCGGGGTGAACCTGCTGGGCCTGATCCCCGGCACCCGGTATCCCGGCCGGTACATCGTGCTTTCGGCCCACTACGACCACGTCGGGATCAAGGGGGGCCAGATCTACAATGGCGCCGACGACAACGCCTCGGGTACCGCGGCGGTCCTCGCCATCGCCGAGGCGCTCGAGCGGACGCCGCTCTCGCATTCGGTGATCGTGGCCCTGCTGGATGGGGAAGAAAGCGGTCTCCTCGGCGCCAAGGCGTTCCTGGCCGCCAAGCCGGTGCCGGTGGAGGCGATCGCGCTGAACGTGAACCTCGACATGGTGAGCCACAGCGACAGCGGGGACCTGTGGGCCGCGGGGACGGCGCAAACCCCGGCGCTCCGGCCGGTGCTCGATTCCCTCGCGACGGTGGCGCCGGTCCACCTCCGCTTCGGGCACGACCGTGCCGGGGTCGCGGGGCAGCAGGACTGGACCAACGATTCCGACCACGGTCCCTTCCACGCCGCCGGCATCCCGTTCATCTACTTCGGCGTGGAGGACCACAAGGACTATCACCGGCCCACCGACGATCCCGAAACGATCACGCCCGCCTTTTTCGGGCGGGCGGTCGGGACCATGCTGGCCGCGCTGCGGCGGCTGGACCGGGTCCGGGAGTAGCCGCTACTTCTTGAGCATCACGAACGTCGCCGTGATGGACACGGCGCCGCCCTGGGAGCACTCGGTCCCCCCCTTGAGGGTCCCGTTCTCGATTGTCGCCTCGGTCTTGCACTCCATCCCCATGATGTCCTGGGCCCAGGAAATCTGGGCGCCTTCCACCTTGAAATCCCGGACCTCCGCGGCGTCGATCGGCTGATCGGACTGGACCTGGAGCGTCACCTTCCAGACCTCCGCTTCCTTCGCGATGACCAGCCGGAGCGCTCCCGGCGGGGCCTGGTCCGACTGGTAGGGCCCTTCCCAGGTGCCGATCAGCTTGGGGGAAATGTCATCGGTCTTGGGCATCGGCATCTGGGCGGAGAGGCCGCCGGCGGCGAGCGCCAGCAACCCGAGCAATACGGACGCGGAACGAAGCATGGTGACCTCTCGGATAGGTGATACTGAGAACGCGAATCGGGCTCCGGATGTTTCACCGGGCCCGGGTTACAGTCGTCTGAGCCTGACCCGCTCCACCCGGTGGTTGGCGCTCTTCTCGAGAATCAGGTGGGCCCGCTCCCGGGTGGGGAGGATATTCTCCCGGAGATTGGCGCCGTTGATCTCGTCCCAGACGCGGCCGGCAAAGGCCGCGGCCTCCTCGTCGGACAGGTGCGCGTACTTTCGAAAATACGACTTCGGGTCCCGGAATGCCGTCTCCCGGAGCCGCCGGAACCGCGCGAGGAACCATTCCTTGACGTGGGCTTCGGCGGCGTCGACATAGAGCGAGAAGTCGAAGTAGTCCGATACGAAGAGCCCGGCCCCGTCTTCCTGCTGCCGGGGGCCCCCCTCCAGCACGTTGAGGCCTTCCAGAATCAGGATGTCCGGCTGCCGGATGACCTGGGCTTCGTCGGCGACGATATCGTACGTCAGGTGGGAATACACCGGCACGGTGACTTCGGCGACGCCGGCCTTGAGGCTGGCCACGAACCGGAGCAGGCGCCGGACGTCATAGCTCTCGGGGAATCCCTTGCGGGCCATGAGTCCCCGTTCCTCGAGGACCCGGTTCGGAAAGAGGAATCCGTCGGTGGTGACGAGGTCGACCCGCGGATGATCGGGCCAGCGGGCCAGCAGGGCCCGGAGCACCCGCGCCGTGGTGCTCTTCCCGACCGCCACGCTGCCGGCGATGCCCAGAACGTAGGGGCTCCGGCAGATGGTCTTGCCCAGAAAGCGATCGGTGACGCGTTCCAGCTCCTTGGTGGCGGCGACGTGCAGGTTGAGCAGGCGCGAGAGCGCGAGGTAGACCTCCTCGACCTCGTTCAGCGAGAGCGCCTCGTTGAGGCCCTGGAGCTCGGCCAGGTCCGTCACCGAGAGGGTGAGCGGCGTGGCGTCCCGCAGCCGGGCCCATTCGGCCCGGCTGAAATTCGTGTAGGCGGAGACGGTCATGTACTGGAAGCTACATGGCGGCGGTATGTTCCGCCTGATGCACCACAGCCTTCCTTCTTCGACGGCCTGAGGCACCGATGCGCGATGCGGATTCGCTGACCGGCAGGGTGGCGCTGGTGACGGGCGGGGGACGCGGCATCGGGCGGGCCATCGCGACCCGCCTGGCCGAGGCGGGGGCGGGCGTGGCGATTGCCAGCCGAAAGCTCGAGGTGCTCCAGCGGACCGCAGAAGCGCTGGCGCACCTGCCGGGGCGGGTCCATCCGATCGCCTGCCACGTGGGGCGCCGCGACGAGCTGGAGCGCGCCGTGCGGGACACCGAATCGGCGCTGGGTCCGATCGACATCCTGGTGAACAACAGCGCCACCAACGTCCAGACCGGCTCCGCCCTCGACGCCACCGACGAGCAGCTCGACAAGATGATCGAAGTGAATCTCAAGGCGGCCTTTCGGCTGGTGAACCTGGTCGCGCCGGGAATGATCGCGCGCGGGAGGGGCGGCTCGATCATCAACCTCGTGTCGGTCTCCGGCCTCAAGCCCCAGCCGGGCAGCATCCTGTACAGCATGACCAAGGCGGCGCTGATCATGCTCACCCGGGCCTGGGCCCGGGAGCTGGGGCCGCACCGGATCCGGGTCAACGCCATCGCGCCCGGGCTGATCCAGACCGAGTTCAGCGAATACCTGTGGAACGATCCGGTGCGGCGGAAGGAGTTCGCCGGCGATCAGGTGCTGCCCCACCTGGGACAGCCCGCGGAAGTGGGCGCGGCGGCGCTGTTCCTGGCGGGCGACGGCGCGTCGTTCGTGACCGGGCAGGTGCTGGTGGTGGATGGGGGATTGCTGGCGTGAGGGCCGGACCCGGCCAGATTATTTTCCCGGCCCCATGACCGACATCGCCGCCGAGCCGTCCGCGGAACCCTCCGTCATCGAGCCGCCGCCGCCCACCATCTGGGCCGCGGTGAAGGAGGCGGTCCGCGGCGCCCACCGGCACGACTACACCGCGGGCCCGATCGGCCGGGCGCTCCTGCTGCTGGCCGTGCCGATGGTGCTCGAGGTGGCCCTGGAGTCGGTCTTCGCCGTCGTGAACGTCTTCTGGGTCGGCCGGCTCGGCGCCAACGCGATCGCCACGGTCGGCCTGACCGAGGCGATGTTCAGCATGATCTACGCCCTGGGCATGGGGCTGGGCATCGGCGCCACGGCCATGGTGGCCCGCCGGATCGGCGAGAAGAATCCCGAGGGCGCGGCCCGGGCCGCGGTCCAGGCCATCGCGCTCGGCATCCTGGTGGCGGTGCCCATCGCCGTCGTCGGCGGGCTCTTCGCGCCGCGGCTGCTCGGGCTGATGGGCGCCTCGCCGGAGGTCATCGCAGGGGGCTCGATGTTCGCGCGGATCATGTTCAGCGGGAACTTCATCATCCTGCTGCTCTTCCTGATCAACGCGATCTTCCGGGGCGCCGGCGACGCCACGATCGCCATGCGTTCGCTGTGGATCGCGAACATCTGCAACCTGATCCTGGACCCGCTGCTGATCTTCGGCCTCGGGCCCTTTCCCCACCTCGGCGTCACCGGCGCCGCGGTCGCCACGACCGTGGGCCGCGGGATGGGCGTGGTCTATCAGTTCTACCGGCTCTCCGAGCGTCACAACCGCTTCGTCATCCGGAAGGAGCATCTCCGGCTCGATGTCGCGCTGCTGGGGCGCCTGCTGCGGCTGTCCGGCACCGGCATCTTCCAAATCCTGATCGGCACCACCAGCTGGGTCGGGCTGGTGCGGGTCATCTCCACCTTCGGGAGCGAAGCCCTGGCCGGCTACACCATCGCGATGCGGGTGGTGATGTTCGCGCTGCTGCCATCCTGGGGGATGGCCAACGCGGCGGCCACGATGGTGGGCCAGTCGCTCGGCGCCGGCAAGCCCGAGCGGGCCGAGCAGTCGGTCTGGATGGCCGGCCGGTACAACCTGGTCTTCCTGGGGCTCATCGGACTGGTGTTCGTGACTTTCGCGCCGGCGCTGATCTCGGCGTTCACCCGGGAACCGGTGGTGCACGGATATGCGGTCGACTCGCTCCGGATCATCAGCGCCGGCTTCCTGTTCTACGCCTACGGCATGGTGCTGACCAGCTCCTTCAACGGCGCGGGAGATACCTGGACCCCGACGCTGCTCAACCTGTGCTGCTTCTGGCTCTGGGAGATTCCGCTCGCCTGGGTGCTGTCCAAGCGGGTCGGCCTGGGTCCCGACGGCGTCGCGATCGCCATCGCTGTCGCGTTTTCGACCCTCGCGGTCGCGAGCTCGGTGCTGTTCAGGCGGGGAACCTGGAAGACCCGGAGCGTCTAGGCTTGCTCCGCCGGCATTCCCGCCTATCTTGGATTCCATGCTGACCCACGCGCTCTGCACCTGTACCAGCCGTCACCTCATGTGTCGCCCCCGGTCGTGGGCGGTGAGCGTGCGTGCGCGCGGCGCGGGATTCCCCTAGATCCCCTGTAGCGAGAGCCAGGCAGCCTCATCGGCCGCGACCCCAACGTCGCGGCCGTTTTGTTTTTTTACCCCGGGAGATTCCCATGACCACCGCCACATCCACCCGCGCTCCGTTCGGGATCCTGTACGAGCACCCCGACTGGTTCCGGCCCCTGTTCACCGAGCTGGAGCTGCGGGGCATTCCGGTCAAGCGGCTCCATGCCGCGGAGCACTGGTACGACCCCTCCTCGCCCCGGCCTCCCTACGGGCTGGTGTTCAACCGGATGAGCCCCTCGGCGTACCTGCGCGACGCGGGCCACGCGGTGTTTCTCATCCAGGCCTACCTGGCCCACCTGGAGAGCCACGGGGTCCGGGTGATCAACGGCAGCCGGGCCTACGCGGTGGAGACCTCGAAGGCGCTGCAGCTGTCACTGCTCCGGCAGCTCGGCCTGCCCCATCCCCGCTCCCGGGTGATCTCCCGCGCCATCGACGCCCCGGCCGCCGCGCGCGGGCTCCGGTTTCCGGTCGTGGTGAAACCCAATATCGGCGGCAGCGGCGCCGGCGTGCGGCTGTTCGACAGTGCCGATGCCCTGACCGAAGCCTCGTTCGAGGAGCTGGAGCTCGGCGTGGATCATACGGGGCTGGTGCAGGAGTACGTCCCCGCCGAGGACGGCCGCATCGTGCGGGTCGAGGTGCTGGGCGGGAGCTTCCTCTACGGCATCCGGGTGTATCCGACCGGCGGCAGCTTCAACCTCTGCCCCGCCGACGTCTGCCAGACGGTCGACGGGGCCGAGCTGGTCCGGGGCGCCTGCGCGGTGGACGCGCCGAAGAACGGGATGAAGGTCGAGGAATTCACGCCGCCGGCCGAGCTGATTCGCGCCGTGGAAGCCATCGCGCGGGCCGCGGGCATCGACGTCGGCGGGATCGAGTACTTCATCGATTCCCGTGACGGCAAGCCGTATTTCTACGACATCAACGCGCTGTCGAACTTCGTGGCCGAAGGGCCCCGCGTGGTCGGGTTCGACCCGTTCGTCCGCCTGGTGGACTGGCTCGAGCAGGAGGCGGCGTGACCATGCGCTTCGGCTACTGGCTCCCGGTCTTCGGCGGCTGGCTGCGCAACGTCGCCGACGAAGGCATGGCGGCCCGCTGGGACTACGTCGCCCGTCTGGCGCGGCGCAGCGAGGAGCTCGGCTTCGATCTGACCCTGATCGCCGAGCTCAACCTCAACGACATCAAGGGACCGGACGCGCCGGCGCTGGACGCCTGGACCACGGCGTCGGCGCTCGCGGCGGTGACCTACCGGCTCGAGCTCATGGTGGCGGTCCGGCCCACCTTTCACGCGCCGGCGCTGCTGGCCAAGCAGGCCGCCAACATCGACCACATCAGCAACGGGCGGCTGGCGCTCAACGTGGTTTCGTCCTGGTGGGCCGACGAGGCCCGCCGGTACGGGGTGACCTTCGACGATCACGAGGCCCGGTACGACCGGACCGCGGAGTGGCTCGCGGTGGTGGACGGCATGTGGAGCCGGCCCCGCTTCAGCTTCCAGGGAGACTACTACCGCGTGGACGACGCCCTGCTCTCGCCCAAGCCGGTCCGGAAGCCGCGCCCGCCGATCTACGCCGGCGGGGAATCCGAGGCGGCCAAGTCGCTCATCGCCCGCACCTGCGACGCCTACGTCATGCACGGCGATCCGCCCGGCGTCATCGCGGCCAAGGTGTCCGACATGACCGCCCGGCGCGAAGCGGCCGGGCTCGCCCAGGCGCCGCTGCGGTTCGGCGCGGCGGGGTACGTGGTCTGCCGCGGCACCGAGGAAGCAGCCCGCCGCGAAGTGGCCCGGATCACGGATGTGCGCCAGAGCGCGGCGGGGTACGCCAACTACGAGGATTGGATGGCGAACACGCGGCTGGAGCAGCGGGTGAGCCTGGAGGACTACTCGGTGTCCAACCGGGGACTCAAGAGCGGGCTGGCCGGCACGCCGGAGCGGATCGCCGAGCAGATTCTCGAATTCGAACAGGCGGGGCTGGACCTGTTGCTGCTGCAGTTCAGTCCGCAGCTCGAGGAGATGGAGCGGTTTGCCGAGGAAGTGATTCCGCTGGTGCGTTCGGCACCGGTGGTCTAGCCGCCGCCGTTCTTGGCCTTGAACAGATCGGGACCCAGGTCCAGCCGGGCCGAGCCGGACGCCCGGGCCCGCAGCACGATGGCATCGGGCCGCACCCGCATGCCGGCGGGCTCCGATTTGTCGATGGTGGCGGACAGGTGCACCCCGCGGGCCAGTTCGCGGTTCATTTCCTTGACCGCCATGGTCTGAATCCGCCCCATGAGCTCACCGGCGGAGACGGTGGCCTGGTCCCGGAGGAATTCGCGGATCGCGTCGCCCTTGAGCCAGGCGACCCCCTGAACCAGCATCCCCGCGCTGGTGGCGTCGAAGTCGAGGTCCGGGACGCTGAGCATCCCGGTGGCGGGATCGTAGCGCGGGGTGCCCTGGAACCAGATCCGGCCCTGCGCGGTGCCGGAAAAGTCGAGACCCAGCGCCAGCCGTCCCCGTCCCACGCCGAACACGGTCACCTTCCTGACGACCAGCTCGCCGCCGGCCGCCGCGACTTTCTTCTTCTTGAGCTTCTGGGTGAGCACGGCGCTCATCGTCGCGTAGTCGAACGCGCCCTCCACCAGCATGGAGAACCCCTCCACCTCGCGGATCGGCTCCAGCGCAGGGAGCGGAGTCGTGGCCACGACCGGCTTGGGGCCGCTCAGGATCAGCGGCGCCGCGGAGATACCGACCTGCGCGCCGACGGTTTCCTTGGCGCCCTCCACCTTGCCGAGGTACACCCCGCGCGGCTCGAGCACCAGCCACAGACTGTCGGTGATCTTGATCGGTTTCTGCAGGTCGACCCAGATCTTCTCCAGCGGCGTGCGCACGTCCAGCTTGGCGAGCTGCCGCTCCAGCGAGGGAATCACGCTCGCGAGGGCGCCCTCGGCGGCGGACATCACCTTGCCGGTCACGTCCAGGTTGAGGAGCGACACCTCGCACTGGTCCCGCTCGGTCAGGGTGAGCGGCGTGACCCGGACCCGCGGGGTCCGGACCTTGAGCCGCCAGTCGGCGCTGAGCCGCGGCACCACCCGCAGCGCGAGCCGGGCGCGGGGCCGCGGGCCCTTGGTGCCGCACTCGCCGTTGATGTCGGGGCCGATCGGCGGGTCGTACCACCCTCGTCCCTTGTAACTGATGACCGCGGACAGGAGCACCGTGTCCCCCGCGAACGCCACCCTGAAGGAGCCCCGATCCACTTCGAACGCGAAGGACTTGCGCTTGGAGCCGGCAATGGGCAGCCGCTTCTCGATGTTGCCGAAGTGCCGGGGCACCTCCTGCTCCAGCGCCGCCACCGCGGCATCCAGATCGAGGGCCAGCGGGGCCACGATGGTGCCCGGGGGCAGGGTCGGGAGGGCGGGGAGTGAATCGGCGTCGAAGCTGAAGTTCCGGGCCGGCTCCGGCGCGTCCACCCGGCCGCCACCGCCGCACGAGGCGAGGGCCGGGAGCACCAGGACTGTCCAGATTGCAACACGCATGTGAAGCCTCAACCGCGCGGCGCCTGGCGCGCTCAACGTTGTCCGGCGTGGAAACATAGAGTAAGCTATCTCGCCCCGCTGGTGCGACAATCCGAGGCCTCCCTCCTGGAGCCATACATGCTCGAGCCCGTATCGGCGCTCCGCCGTGCGTTGTGTCTTCTCGTCATCGCCACCCCGCTCCTGGGACAGGCGCCCGCGGCCCCGGCCGCCAAACCCGATACGGCCCGGCCGGGCGGTCCGTTCGACCGGCTGCGCTTCCGGGTGATCGGCCCCGCCGCCCCCAGCGGACGCATCGATGATTTCGCGGTGTTCGAGAAGAACCCCGCGATCTTCTACGTGGCGAGCGCCACCGGCGGCGTCTGGAAGACGGTCAACAACGGCACCACCTTCACGCCGGTCTTCGACCATCAGAGCGTGAGCTCGATCGGCGACGTGACCATCGCGCCCAACGACCCCAATGTGGTGTGGGTCGGCACCGGCGAATCCAACAACCGGCAGAGCTCGTCCTGGGGCGACGGCGTGTACAAGAGCACCGACGGGGGACGGAGCTGGAAGAACATGGGCCTCACCGAGTCGCGGCAGATCCCCCGCATCGTGGTGGACCCGGTCGACAACGACGTGGTGTACGTGGCCGCTCTGGGCGACCTCTGGAAGGCCGGCGGGGAGCGCGGCATCTACAAAACCGGCGACGGCGGCATGACCTGGACCCGGGTGCTCGACGCCGGCCCCGACGCCGGCGGGACCGACCTGGTCATGGATCCGTCCAACAACAAGGTGCTGTATGCCGCCACCTACCAGCGGCGGCGGGCCAGCTGGGGGTTCAACGGCGGCGGTCCCAACAGCGCCATCTGGAAGACAGTGGACGGCGGTCGCAGCTGGAGCAAGCTGGAGAACGGCATTCCCGCCGGCGACAAGGGACGGATCGGACTCGATGTCTACCGCCGGAATCCCAGCATCGTGTACGCCCGGGTCGAGCATCCCAAGCAGGGCGGGGTGTACCGCTCCGAGGACGGCGGCGCCAGCTGGAACAAGATGAGCGCCACCAATCCGCGGCCCATGTACTTCTCCCAGATCCGGATCGACCCCAACGACGACAAGCGGATCTACGTCCCCGGCACGATGCTGCATCTGTCCGAAGACGGCGGCAAGACCTTCAACAACAACGCCGCCGAGAAGATCCACGTGGACTTTCACGCGGCCTGGATCGACCCCAACAACTCCGATCACGTGATGATCGGCGGCGACGGCGGGGTCGGCGTGTCCTACGATCGCTCCAGGACCTACGTCTGGCTGCCCAATCTGCCAGTGGGGCAATTCTATCATGTGGCCTACGACAACCAGACGCCCTACACCGTCTGCGGCGGTCTCCAGGACAACGACTCCTGGTGCGGTCCCAGCCAGGTCCGGAGCCGGGACGGCATCGGCCAGGATGAGTGGTTCGTGGTCCAGGGCGGCGACGGCTTCGTCTCGATGATCGATCCGGTCGACCCCCGGATCATCTACGCCGAGTCGCAGGAAGGCTTCATGGCGCGGGTGGACCGGACCACCAACGAGCGGAAGTCGATCAAGCCCGAGGCGCCGGTCAGCGACACCGCCATCCGCTTCAACTGGGACACGCCGTTCCTGATCTCGCCGCACGATCCGGCCACGATCTATATCGGCGGGCACCGGCTCTACCGCTCCCGGGACCGGGGCCACTCCTGGAAGGCGATCAGCCCCGATCTGAGCCTGGGCATCAACCGCGACACGGTGGCCCTGATGGGCGTGAAGGGCAAGGACATCACCGTCGCCAAGAACGACGGCGTGAACGATTTCGGCACCCTGTTCACCATCGCCGAGTCGCGCCGGGTGGCCGGCCTCCTCTACACCGGCTCCGACGACGGCCAGGTGCAGGTGTCGCGGGACGCGGGCGGATCGTGGAACAATCTGACCGGCCGGATTCCCGGCGCGCCGCGCCTCGCCAACGTCTCCAAGGTCGAGCCATCGAAATTCGCCGACGGCACGGTGTACGTCACTTTCGACGGCCATAAAGTCGGCGACTACGGTACCTACGCCTACGTCAGCACCGACTTCGGGCAGGGCTGGAAGTCCATCGCCGGCGACCTGCCCAAGGGCCAGGTGGTCCGGACCATCACCGAGGATCTGAAGAATCCCGACGTGCTGTACCTCGGCACCGAAAGCGGTTTGTGGGTGACGGCGGACCGGGGCAAGACCTGGATCAAGGTGGCCGGCTCGCTGCCCACCGTGCCGGTGTACGAGATCACCCTGCATCCGCGCGACAACGATATGATCCTGGCGACCCACGGGCGCGCGATCTGGATCCTGGACGACCTCGCCCCGTTCCAGCAGTACGCGGCGGCCAAGGCGGCGGGCAATTTCCTCTTCGACATCGAGCCCGCGACCCAGCGCAGCATCGCCGACGACCGGGAGCGCGGCTTCGAAGGCAACATGCTGTGGCTGGGGCAGAACCCTCCCTTCGGGGCGCGGATTCTCTATCACCTCGGCGCCAAGGCGGATAGCGTGGCGATCGTGGTCAGGGACGCGAGCGGGGCCACCGTGCGCACCCTCCGGGGCAACGCCACGAAGGACGGGCTCGCGGCGGGCGTCAACTCGGCGGTCTGGGATCTCCGGGTCGAGCCGATACCCGGGCCGGCGCCCGCCACGCCGCCGCCGCCGGGCGCCAATCCGGACGGCAACGTTACCGAGGGGCCCCTGGTGCTCCCGGGCGAATACCAGGTCGCGCTGGTCCTCAACGGCAAGGAGGCGGGCAGCGGCAAGGTCCGGGTGCTGGGCGAGCCGGACATCGTGATCAGCGACGCCGATCGCCGGGCCCGCTACGATGCGCTCAAGGAGCTGCAGGCGCTGGGCAACCGGGTGCAGCACGCCTCGGCCGCGGTTCGGAAGGCCAATGACCAGCTGACCCAGATCAAGGCCGCCCTGACCGACAGCGCGGCGATTCCGGCGGCGGTCAAGGCGACCCTCGACTCCCTGACCAAGGCGCTCGAGCCGCTCAAGAAGCAGTTCGGCATCGGGCTCGATTTCTCGTCGCCTGATTTCGACTTCAACGAGTTCCGGAGGAACCTCGGCTTCCGGGTCGGCAACCTCACCGGCGGGCTCGAGGGGGCCACCGCGCCCGCGAGCGAGGACGAAACGCGCCAGATCGGCGAGCTCCGGAAAGATGTTCCCGGAGCCGTCGCCGCGGTGAATGCATTCATGGCTCGCCTCCCCGCGTTCTACAAGCAGCTCGCCGAGGCGGGTCTGTATCCGGTGGCGCCCAAGGCGGTGCCGCCGGATGGCGGGGACAACGAACGCACCACGACCGTTACCAAAGGCAGGAACTGATATGAAATGCGCCCCCGTCGTCACCGCCCTGGTCCTGCTGGCACCGGTCGTCGGTGCTCGCCAGCAGGAGCCGGCCGACATCGTCTTCACCAACGGCAAGGTCTACACCGCCAACGACAAGCAGGCCCGGGCGGAGGCGGTGGCGATCAAGGGAAACAAGTTCGTCTTCGTGGGCTCGAACGGCGGGGCGCGAAAGTTCACCGGGGCCGGCACCAAGGTGATCGATCTGCACGGGGCGGCGGTGTTCCCCGGCTTCACCGATGCCCACATGCATCTCTCCGGCGTGGGCGCGCGCGAAATGACGCTCAACCTCGAGGGCACCAAGAGCCTCGACGAGTTCCTGGCGCTGGTGAAGGCCCGGGTGGACCAGGCCCGGCCGGGCCAGTGGGTGACCGGCCGCGGATGGATCGAGACGTTCTGGAAGCCGCCGGTCTTCCCGACCCGGCAGGACCTGGACGGCATCGCGCCCAACAATCCGGTGGTGCTGGAGCGGGCCGACGGCCATGCCTCGGTGGCCAACAGCGCGGCGCTCCGGCTGGCCGGCATCACCCGGGACACCCGGCCCCCGGCGGGCGGCGCGATCAACAAGGACGCGTCGGGCGAGCCCACCGGCATGCTGATCGACCGGGCGCAGGGCCTGGTCGGGCGCCTGGTTCCTCCCGAGACCGAGGCCGAGCTGGACGAGCAGATCATCAAGGGCGTGCAGCGGGAGGTGGGGCTGGGCTGGACCCAGATTCAGGACGCCCACGGGACCTGGAACGACGTCGAGCGGCTGCGCCGGCTCTATCGTGACGGCAAGATCAAGATCCGGATCTACAAGAACATCACCGGCCCGGGCGCGGACGCGAACCGCCTCATCGACCAGGGACCGGTGCTCGGCGAGTTCGACGGGCGGCTGACCGTGCGCAACATCAAGGTGGTGATGGACGGCGCCTTGGGCAGCCGGGGCGCCGCGCTGCTGGCGCCGTACAGCGACGATCCGCGCACCAGCGGGCTCATCACCACCGATACCGTGGCGCTCATGCCGATGCTGGTCGCGGCGCTCAAGAAGGGCATCCAGGTCTCGACCCACTCCATCGGCGACCGGGGCAACCGCCTGACCCTCGATTTCTACGAGCGCGCCATGCAGGAGGTGCCCCCCGACCAGCGCGCCATCAAGGAGCCGCGCTGGCGCGACGAGCACTCCCAGATCGTGAATCCCGCCGACATCCCGCGCTTCAAGACGCTCGGCGTCATCGCGTCGATGCAGCCGTCCCACGCCATCGGCGATCTCTACTTCGCGCCGTCGCGGCTCGGCATGGAGCGCCTCAAGGGCGCCTACGCCTGGGAGACCTTCATCAAGCTCGGGGTGCCGGTGCCCGGTGGCTCGGACGCGCCGGTGGAGCGGGGCGAGCCGATGATCGAATTCTACGCCGCGGTGGCGCGGAAGGACCTCGCCGGACACTCCGGCGAGGGTTGGCATCCCGAGGAAAAGGTGACCCGGGAGCAGGCCCTCAAGATGTTCACCATCTGGCCGGCCTTCGCCGCGTTCGAGGAGCACCAGCGCGGCTCGATCGAACCCGGCAAGCTCGCGGATCTGACGATCCTGTCCCAGGACATCATGACCGTTCCCGAACTGGACATCCCCAAGACCAAGGCGCTGCTGACGGTGGTGAACGGGGAGATTGTCTACGGCACCGTACCTTGATCAACACAGGGACGCCAGGACGCAAGGTGGTTTCCTTGCGTCCTGGCGTCTGTGCGTCTGCCTCAGGGTTTCCACACCGGCACCCGGCCCGGCGTCCACGGGGCGCCCGCCGCCTCGGCGTCATCCTCCAGCTTCTTCTGATCGTCGAGGAACGCCCGGAACCGCGGCAAGAACGCGGTCAGCTCCTCCGAGGCGATCTGGTAGTTCCGGCGATGGGTGGCGGTCGGCGCCGAGACGGTTGACCAGGTGTTCTGGACCACCCGCTGGATCCGGTCGATCAGCGTCGGCGGCGTCGGCTCCGATTCTCCCGCAATCACGTTGTCGCCGTCCATCTCGGTGCGCAATGCCCGGAGCCGCTCGGTGAGCGCCCGGCCCCGGTCGGCCAGCGCCGGGGTACCCGGCGTCGCATCGATGGCCCGCCGGAGCAGCTGGAGGCGGGTGTCCGCCTCGGCGAGCGCCGCATTGGTGCCCATGGCCGCGCGCTGGAGCCGGGCGGTCTCCAGGTGGAACGCCGCCACCGCGGCGCCATCCGCCAGCGATGGCGTCCCCTGGCCCAGCGGGACTGCCTTGAAGGTCTGGGAACCCACCACCGTCTCGCGCCCGTCCTGCCGGATCGACAACGTCACCGTGTAGGTGCCCGGTACCGCCATGGGTCCCGATGGCCCCGCGAACCCGTCGTCCGCTCCGCCCCGCTGCGGCGGCGCCAGGGAGGTGATCGGCGTCGAGGCGGGGTAGCGGAAATCCCAGCGGATCCGCTGGAACCCGGCCGCGGTGGACCCGTTCAGCCGGCGGATCACGTTGCCCTGCTGGTCGGCCACCGTCAGCACTACTGCGGGCGGCTCTTCGCGGTCCTCGGCGCGCAGGCTGTCCAGCGGGGGGTAGAAGACGTCCTCCCCCCTGGTGACGGCGGATTTCTCCGCGG
This sequence comes from uncultured Gemmatimonadales bacterium, assembly GCA_963762545.1. Lineage (GTDB taxonomy): Bacteria > Gemmatimonadota > Gemmatimonadetes > Gemmatimonadales > GWC2-71-9 > JABFSM01. The sequence goes on from CAVXLC010000001.1 coordinate 183,447, forward strand.
CCAGCCGCCGGGCGCGGCGGGTCCGGAGCTCGCTCCGCATGAACCAGGTGAACACCGCGCCCACGCCGGGGTTCGGCGCGGTGTAGAGCGCGTCGCCCTGCGCCCCCCGCGGGCCGCCACCCAGCGGCGACGCCTCGAGGTACATCCAGGCATCGGGCACCGGCAGCAGCGCGGCCCCCTGCTCCACCGTCCGGGCGGCGTCGCGGAGCGGGGAATAGTCGTCCAGGATGTAGAAGCCCCGCCCGAACGTGGCCAGCACCAGGTCGTTGTTCTTGCGATGGATGGCGATGTCGTGCACCGGAATCGTGGGCAGCCCGGCCAGCTTGATCCACTTCTTGCCGCCGTCCACCGTAAAGTAGGCGCCGAACTCGGTGCCCGCGAAGAGCAGATTCGGATTGACGTGGTCTTCGGCCACGGCCAGGACCGAGCCGCGCTCCGGAAGATTGCCGGCGATGGAGGTCCAGCTCCTGCCCTGGTCGGTGCTCTTGAGGAGATAGGGCTTGAAGTCACCCGCCTTGTGGTTGTCGAACGCGGCGTAGACGGCGTTCACGTCGTGCCGTGACGGGGTGACGCTCGACACGAAGGTGGTGTCCGGTACGCCGGGAAAATGCTCGATCTTGCGCCAGGTGGTCCCGCCGTCGTCGGTGACGCTGAGGGCGCCGTCGTCGGTGCCGGCGTAGAGCAGGTTTTCCTTCAGCGGCGATTCGCCCAGGGACACGATGGTCCCGAAGAAGGACGTCGAGGTGTTCTTCGCCACCGCGTCCACGCTCCACACCCGCCCCATCATCTTGAGCCGGTTGCGGTCGAGCTGGCGGCTCAGGTCGCCGCTAATGGCCTTCCAGGTGTCTCCGCGGTCGTCGCTCCGGTACAGCCGCTGCGAGCCGAAGTAGAGGCGGGTATGGGAATGGGGGCTGATGAGCAGCGGGGAATCCCAGTGCCAGCGCAGCGCCGAGTCTCCCTTCTCGGGCTGGGGCTGGATGCCGATCCGGCCTCCGGTGGCCCGGTCGTACCGGACCATTTCCCCGTGCTGCGACTCGGCGTAGAGGGTGTTCGAGTCCTGCCAGTCGATTTTGCTGGTGAACCCGTCGCCCCCGGTGGTGATGAACCAGTCGGCATTGCCGATGCCGTGCTGGTTCCTGGTCGCCGAGGGCCCGCAGACCGAGTTGTTGTCCTGGGTGCCGCCGCAGACCAGATAGAACGGGCTTTCGCTCTGGGCCACGTCCACCTTGTAGAACTGGACCAGCGGGAGGTTGGCCACGTACATCCAGGTGGCGCCCCGGTCGAACGTCTCGTAGAGCCCGCCGTCGTTCCCCGAGAGGATGTGCCCGGTGTCGTCCGGATCGATCCACAGCGCGTGGTTGTCCACGTGGGTGGAGCGGCCCTGGATCGAGCGGAAGGTCCGGCCGCCGTCCTCGGTCACCTGGAGCTGCACGTTCATCGCGTAGACCCGGTCGGGATCCTTGGGGTCGGCGAACAGCTTGTGGTAGTAGAACGGCGGGCCGGCCACCGCGGGATTCATCCGCTCCCAGTTCTGTCCCGCGTCCACCGAGCGGAAGAATCCGCCGGCGCGGTTGGCGGCCTCGATCTGCGCGTATACGATATCGGGGTTCGCCGGCGACACGGCGAGCCCGATCTTGCCCATCTCTTCGGTGGGCAGACCGCGGGTCAGCTTGGACCAGGTGGCGCCGCCGTCGACCGACTTCCAGAGGGCCGATCCCGGGCCGCCGTCGATGAACCCCCATTGCCGCCGGGCCCGCTGCCAGGTCGAGGCGTAGAGCACGTCGGGATTGCGAGGGTCGAATTGCATGTCGTACGCGCCGGTCCAGTCGTCTCCCTTGAGCGACCGGGTCCAGGTCTTTCCGCCGTCCACGGTCTTGTAGACCCCGCGATCGCCGCCGGCCGACCAGAGCGGCCCTTCGGCGGAGACGTACACCACGTTGCCATTGCGCGGGTCGATCAGGATCTTCCCGATGTGGTTCGAGGCTTTGAGGCCGAGGTTGGTCCAGCTCCGCCCGCCGTCGGTGGACTTGTAGACCCCGTCACCGTAGCCCACGCTGCGCTGCGAATTGTTCTCACCGGTGCCGACCCACACCACCAGCGGATTGCCCGGATCGATCGCCACGGTCCCGATCGAGTAGGAACCCTGGGTGTCGAACACCGGCGTCCAGGTGGTGCCGGCGTTGACCGTCTTCCACACGCCGCCCGAGTGCACCGCCACGTACCAGGTGTGCTTGGCCGCGGGATGCACCGCGACCTCGCCGATCCGTCCCGACGGCGCGGCGGGACCGATGCTCCGGACCCGGAGGCCCGCGAACAAACCCGCCCGCAGCCGGTCGGTGGTGTCGGGGGTCGCCTGCCGCGCGCCGCCGGCCGAGTCGGCGCGCGGGGTGCCGGCCGGCGGTGTTCCCCGGGCCCGGGGCGCGGCGGGTCGCGCTTGGCCGACGGCGGCGGTGGGAAGGACGAGGAGGAGCAGCAGGCCTGCGGCGGCGCATCGCATGGGTCGGTGGTCCGGTTCCGGGTGACGAACGGCGAAGAGCGGCAGTAGCTGATAGGATAGCCCCGGCTCCGCGCCCGAGCCACCAGCGGCCGCTTCCGGCGACTGTAGTCCGGCGGTAGCTTGGTGAACCCGATGGCCTCCACCGCGCCACCTCCGCAACAGCCCGTGCCCGCCGGTACCCGCGGGGAGGACGGACTGCGCCGTGAGCTGGGATTGTTGGATGCCACGATGATCAACGTCGGGACGATCATCGCCTCGTCGATCTTCATCGTGCCCAGCGCCATCGCGGCCGCGTTCACCGCGTCGTTCCCCACCATCCTGGTCTGGGTGGTGGGCGCGGTGATTTCTCTCTGTGGGGCGCTCTGCATCGCCGAGCTGGGCGCCGCCATGCCTCGGGCCGGCGGGCAATTCATCTACCTGCAGCGGGCCCTGGGGCCGGTCTGGGGCTACCTCTACGGCTGGGGCAGCTCGGTGGTGATCAACCCCGCCTCGATCGCCGCCATCGCGGTGGGATTCGCCACCTACCTCGGCTTCTTCCTGCCGCTCTCGCCGCTGGCGATCAAGCTGGTGGCCATCGGATCGATTCTCCTGCTCACCCTGATCAACTGCTTCGGCCTCAAGGTGGGCGCCGTCACCCAGAACGTCGTCACGCTGATCAAGATCGGCGCGGTCGTCGCCCTGGTCGCGCTCTGCCTGCTGCTGCCGGGCGGCAGTGTGCGGAACTTCCAGCCCCTCTGGCCCACCGAGCCCATGGGCGCGCTGATCGGGCCCTTCGGGGTCGCGATGATCGCGGTGCTGTGGGGCTACGACGGATGGATCGAGATCACCTACGTGGGCAGCGAGATGCGGAACCCGGCCCGCGACATGCCCCGCTCGATTCTGCTGTCGACGGTGCTGGTGAGCGTGCTCTACGTGGGAGTGAGCCTGGCGATTCTCTACGTCCTGGGGCGGGAGAACGCCGCCAGGTCGCCCCTGGTGGCGGCCGACGCGATGCGGGTGGTGCTGGGCACCGGGGGAGCGGCCTTCATCACCGTGGCGGTGCTGGTCTCGACCCTGGGCTCCAACCACGGGATCGTGTTCACCGCGGCGCGGATTCCCTGGGCCATGGCCCGGGAAGGCCAGTTCTTTTCGTGGGCCTCGACGCTGAACCCCCGGTACGCCACGCCCAATACCTCGCTCGTCGTCCAGGGCGTGTGGTCGTCCCTCCTCGTGCTGCTGGGTACCTACAACGACCTGATCACCTGCATGGTCTTCGTCTCGTTTCTCTTCTACTCGCTCTCCTGCATTTCGGTGATCGTGCTCCGCCGGCGGGAGCCTGGAATGGCGCGTCCCTACCGGGCGTGGGGCTACCCGGTCACGCCGGTGGTGTTCATCCTCTTTTCGGCGTATCTGATCGTGAATTCCATCATCGCCGAGCCCGAGTTCTCTCTCATCGGCGCGGGCCTGCTCGCGGCGGGGCTGCCGTTCTACTGGTACTTCATGAAACGAAAATCGCCCGGACGCTCCGCCTAGCCGCCGGGACACTCGACGACTCCACCGAGGCCTCATGTCCGACACCGCCCAGTCCTACGCCAGCCACGCCCGCTATGTCCCCGGGTTTCACTTCTTCGCCCTGCCGGTCCTCCTGATCAACGCGATCGTGTGGATCGTCAACGCCGTCCGCCACCCCGGGGTGGATACCGCCTGGGGCGCGGTGGTGGCGATCGCCATTTTCTTGGCGGTCTTCTATGCGCGGGGGATGGCCCTGCGGGTGCAGGACCGGGTCATCCGCCTCGAGGAAACGCTGCGGCTGACCCGGCTCATGCCGAGCCGGGGCGCCGACATCGCCCGGCTGTCCCGGGACCACCTGGTGGCGCTGCGGTTCGCCTCCGACGCGGAGGTCCCCGGCCTGGTCGATCGGGTCCTGGCCGGGGAGCTTGCCACCCGCAGGGAGATCAAGGCCGCCGTCCGGTCCTGGCGGGCCGATCACCTGCGGGCCTGAGCTACTTCAGCTTGTCCAGGGCCGCCTTGACGGCCTGACTCTGCGGGAATTTCTGGGCGAGCGCGGTGAGCACCGCGCGGGCGCTGTCGGTCTGTCCCGTCGCCTGGAGCGCCTGGGCCATCAGCATGCCGCGCCGGGTCGCGAGTCGGGGATCGTCGGGGGCCACCTGCATCTGGGCCAGGTCGTTCAGCGCGCCCTGCGGGTCCTTCCGGTCCCGGAGCTTGGACTCGATGGCCAGAAAGCGGACCGCCGGATCATCGGGTCGCAGGAGGAGGAGCTGGTCGGTCAGCCGGGCGGCCTCCTCGGCCCGTCCGGAATCCCGGGCCAATCGGGCCTCGTGATAGAGTCCCGCCACCAGCAGCCGCTTCACGTCCTCCTGGTCCCCCGAGCGCAGCCCGATGCCGCCGGCGTAGTTGTACACCAGATCGCCGCCGTGATCTCCGGCTTCGTAGATGCAGACGGCGGCGCCGAGGCCCACCAGCGCCGACGCGCCGCGGATCACCTTCCCGGCTCCCCGGGTGGCCAGAAGCAGCCCGAAGACTTCCAGGACCCCGACCGCCAGCAGCACGTTCCGGGTCCGCTTGCCCCACTCCTCGTGTTCCTGAACCGCCTCCCGCGACCCGGGCACCCGCTCCACCGGACCGTGGGCGTCGGTTCCCGACTGTTGGGCGACCACCCCCGCCCCGGCGGCCAGAATGAGCAGGGTGGCCGCGGCGGGGTTGAGCCAGGTGCCCTTGCCCAGCAGGGAAATCACCCGGAACAGGACGCCGAGCAGGCCCAGGGCGACGACGAAATGGACGACTTGAGGATGCAGCGCGGCGATGTTCGGCATCGATCGAATTCCGTAGAAGTGAGGGAATTTTGCTACTGCCAAGTTACCTTGCGCCAGGGGGCGCCGTCAGGACCCTGGGCCTTCCCGCCGGGGCCAGCATCTTGACCAAACCCCTCCGAAGGCGTTGATTGGGTGCGGGTTGGGGCTCCCGATGCCCCTCCGGCATCCCTGAAATAGCGCGTCCAACGCGTGGCAACCGAGCATTTCGCACCCATTCGTCCAAAGGGAGTGACGCATGAGAGTCCTTCGTCCCATCTTCGCTGCTGGTCTCCTCGGCCTTCTCGCGAGCCCCGTCTTCGCGCAAGACCGGTACGCCACGGTCGATGTGCGTGCCGGGTACACCTTCGGCAGCGGTGAAGCTAAGGACTCGCTCAAGGGGCAGAGCTCGTTCGGCGGTGGCGCGTACATCGCCCTCGGCGACCGACTCCACCTTGGCCTCTCCGCCGACTGGGCCCACCACAGCCAGAAGCTGCCGGACGGCACGGTCATCGGTGGTCCCGACGACCTGCAGTGGAGTGTGTTGCACACCTTCCTCAAGGCGAGCTTCGACCTCGTGCACACCGCCAAGGTGACCTTCGCGGTGAACGCCGGTCCCGGCATCATGGTGTTCTCGCCCAATCAGCAGCTCAAGGACACCCGGGGCGTGAAAAGCGACATTCACTTCGCGGCGAACGCGGGCGCCACGGTCACCTACTGGTTCGCGGATCGCATCGGCCTCATCGGCAGCGCCCAGGCCGACCTGGCCCTGAAGAAGACCAAGGGACAGATCTTCACCGACAAGACGGCGATGATGTTCCCGATCACCGGCGGGTTCGCGTTCAAGATCTGAGCTGACGGGCCCTTTCCGATCACTCAAGGCCCCGCCGTGACACCGGCGGGGCCTTGCCGCGTCTAATACCCGCGGGTCGAGTCCACCGCGAGCGCGGGCCGCCGACCCGCCTCGACGGCCTCGAGGCAGGCGAGAAAGCCGTCCCCGGCTCCCGGGATGGTGGTGAGCCCGGAGATGTGCGGAGAGATGGTCACCTCGGCCCGGTCCCACAACGGCGATTCGGCCGGCAGGGGCTCGGTCTCGAACACGTCGAGCGCGGCGCCGCGGAGCCAACCCCGATCCAGAGCCTCGGGGAGGAGCGCTTCCTGGACCAGCGCACCCCGGCCCACGTTGATCAGGTAGGCGCCGTCGCAGAGCGGCAGCCGAGCCCGGTCGAGCAGGTGGTAGGTCTCCTCGGTCAGCGGACAGGCCAGCACCAGCCATCGAGCCCCTCGCACCGCCTCGGCAAAGTCCGCGATGGCCCGGACCCGCCCGAACGGCGCCCGAGGCCCGCCGGCGCGCGATACCGCCTCGACCACGCATCCGGCGCCCAGGAACGCGTTCGCGATGCCCTGGCCCACCGCGCCGGCGCCCACCACCAGCACTCGGGTCGACCGGATCGGCTCGGGGTGCTTCGGCTTCCACCTTCTGGCCCGCTGCTCGGCTTCGAGATGCCGGAGCCGCTGGGTCACCGCCAGCGCCCGGCTGAGGCAGTACTCCCCGATCTGCGGTCCGAAGTCTTCCGCCGTCCGGGTGATCAGCGTGTCCGGCGCCAATCCCGTGCGGAACACGAAGGCATCCACGCCCGCGCCGATGCAGTGGATCCAGCGGAGCGCCCGCCACGGGCCTACCCGCGGCGGGCGGAATCCGACCAGCACGTCGGCCCACTCGACGTCCTGGGCGGTGATCTCCCCCGCGCCCATCGCGCGGATCGAGAGGTCCGGACGCCGGGCCAGGAGATATTCGCCCAGGCCCTCATGCAGGGTGTGGGAGACCAGGATGTGCTTCGGATGCCAGGGGACGGGATGCATGGTGGCTGAAAATACTCGGCGGTCGGCACTACTGGGCCCGAAGCCACCAGGTGCTGCCGCCAGGTGCTACTATTGGATCGCATCCATCAGGGAGGCGCTCGTGTCGTTCCTGCTGTATATCATCGGATTCGTGATCGTGATTGGCGGAGTGGCCTGGGCCATGGCGACCGCCGGTATCGCGACGCTCTATATCGCCATCACCTGCGTTATCCTGCTCGGGCTCGGCATCCTGACCGGGGTGAGCAAGACCCGGTCGAAGGACCCGCCCGCGACCTAGGAACCGCCCCGGAGGTTGGAGATCAACCCGAGCGAACCCCGTGAGATTCCCGGCCGGCTCCGCCTCCTTCTGGGGGCGGCGTTTCTCATGGCCACCTCGGCCATCGGGCCGGGATTCCTCACCCAATCCGTCGTGTTCACGGCAAGCCTGGGCGCGAGCTTCGGGTTTGCCGTTCTGTTGTCCGTCCTGTTCGATCTCGGCGCCCAGCTCACCATCTGGCGGGTGATCGTCGCCGCACGGCTTCCGGCCCAGGTCCTGGCGGACCGGGTCCTGCCGGGCCTGGGCGGCCTCCTCACGATTCTGGTCGCCACCGGCGGCCTGGCCTTCAACATCGGCAACGTGGCCGGCGCGGGCCTTGGCCTCAATGCGATGGTCGGGATGCCCACCGGAGCGGGGGCCGCGCTGTCCGCCGCCATTGCCATCGGGCTCTTCCTCTCCCGGGAAGCCGGCCGGGCCATGGACCGGTTTGCCCAGTTGCTGGGGGCACTGATGGTGCTGGTCACGCTGTACGTCGCCATCGCCGCGCATCCGCCGGTCGGCGAGGCGCTGCTTCGCACGGTGGCGCCGCTCCGCTTCGACGCGCTGGCCGTGGTGACCATCATCGGTGGAACGGTGGGAGGGTACATCACCTTCGCCGGGGCGCACCGCCTGCTCGACGCCGGCCTCTCGGGCCCGGACGCGGTCGGCCCGGCCACCCGGTCCGCCGTGGCCGGCATCGGGGTGGCCACGACGATGCGCGTGCTGCTGTATCTGGGCGCGCTGGGGGTGGTGAGCCAGGGACTGACCCTCGACCCGGCCAACCCGGCCGCCTCCGTGTTCCAGCACGCGGCGGGAGAGCTGGGCTACCGGTTCTTCGGGGTCGTGATGTGGGCCGCGGCAATCACCTCGGTGGTTGGATCGGCCTACACCTCCGTGACCTTCCTTCGGACCCTCCGACCCTCATGGAACACCCTGACGTCGCCGCTGATCATCGGGTTCATCGTGGTGTCGACCGCGGTATTCCTGCTGGTGGGGCGTCCGATCTCCATACTCATCGCGGTCGGCGCGCTCAATGCGGTGGTGCTGCCCGTCGGTCTCGGTGCGATGCTGATCGCGGCGCGTCGGGCCGAGCTCATGAACGGCTACCGGCACCCGCTCGGCCTCACCGTCGCGGGAAGCGCGGCGGCGCTCATCATGGCCGTGCTTGGCTGCTACACGCTGGTGACCCAGCTGCCGCAGCTCTTTCGAAGCTAGCCTCCTGGCCTCCTGACCTCCTAGCCTCCCGCCGTCCGGTGCCCGTCGATCCAGGATGCCAGCGGCACCAGCACCACGAACAGCAACCCGACGAGGGACACCAGCCGCTCCGCGCCGACCGGGGGGGGAGGCCCCGCGATGCTCGCCACGTAGAGCGCGGCCAGCAGCGCGAGGTAGATCCAGAGACCCAGGCCGCCGATGGCTCCCTTGGCGCGGGTGACGGACAGGTAGAGGGCCACGCCCCCGGTGAGCATGAGTGATTCGACGACCACGGTTCCCGCGACGGAGTGCCAGAGTCCCAGGCCGAGGCGGGGGCCGTAGCCGGGCCAGAGGGGAAGGTCGGGGAGATGGGTGATCCAGTCGAGCACCCAGTGGCTGACCACCGCTGCGGCCAGCAGGGCGGCGGTGCGGGTGCTGCCGCCGCGGAGCTTCCAGAGCGCGCCCAGCACGAGGCCCCACACCCCCGACATCACCAGACTGTGTGACCATGGATAGTTGGTGAATTCGAGCCGGGTGAACGGCCCTCCGTCGGGAAGAATCCGGTACTGCTCGATGCCGAGCAGACAGAACACCGGCCAGAGTACGTCGAGGAACAGCGGCGCCAGTAGCAGCACGCCGAGCGGGGCTTCTCTGGCCCAGCGCTTGGCGGCAAATCCGACCGCGAAGTGTCCGATGAACATGCGGCAAAATTGGCATTGGGCCCGGGCCGCGGCAAGCCGGGTCGTCCCGCTCTGGACGCACCGGCGCGCGATCCAGTAGGTTCCGGGCTCCGGCTTGCGTCCTTGCGTCCTTGCGTCCTTGCGTCCTTGCGTCCTTGCGTCCCTCCATGAGGTCCTGATGCGATTCCGGTTCCCGGCGGCGGTGCCCGTGCTCCTCTCGTTCGCGTTCACCCTTCCGCTGGCCGCCCAGGGGTTCGACACCACGCTCTTCAAGGGGATGACCTGGCGCAACATCGGCCCCAACCGGGGCGGACGCTCCACCGCCGTCACCGGTATCCCCAGCCGCCCCAACGAGTACTACTTCGGCGCGGTGGGCGGCGGGCTCTGGAAGACCACCGACGGTGGCACGTCGTGGCGCCCGGTGACCGACGGCCAGATCCGGAGCTCCTCGGTCGGGGCCGTCGGGGTCAGCGAATCAAACCCCGATGTGGTCTACATCGGGATGGGCGAGACCGAATTCCGCGGGAACATCATGCAGGGCGACGGGATGTACCGGAGCACCGATGCGGGAAAGACCTGGACCCGCGCGGGGCTCGACCGGGTGCAGGCCATCGCGCGGGTTAGGGTGGACCGCGCCAACCCCGACCTGGTCTACGTGGCCGCATTCGGCAAGCCGTACGCGCCCAGCCCGGAGCGCGGAGTGTACCGCTCGAGGGACGGCGGCAAGACCTGGGAGCGGGTCCTGTTCCGGAACGATTCGACCGCGGCGGTGGACCTCACCATCGATCGCCACAACGGCAACATCCTCTACGCCGCGCTCTGGCAGGCCTACCGAACCCCCTGGACCATGTCGAGCGGCGGGGCCGGCAGCGGCCTGTTCAAATCGGTCGACGGCGGCGACAGCTGGACCGAGCTGACCCGGAACCCCGGCATGCCCAAGGGCGTCATTGGAAAGATCGGCGTGGCGGTGTCGCCCGCCGTGCCGGGGCGGGTCTGGGCCATCGTGGAGAACGAGGACGGCGGGGTGTTCCGCTCCGACGACGGGGGCGCCACCTGGAAGCGCACCAATGCCGACCGCAAGCTGCGGCAGCGGGCCTTCTACTACTCGCGCATCTATGCCGACCCCGGGGACAAGGACCGGGTCTACGTCCTCAACACCACGATGTTCCGCTCCGATGACGGTGGCGTGACGTTCACCGGCGTGCCGGATCCCCACGGCGACAACCACGACCTCTGGATCGACCCCAACGATACCCAGCGGCTGGCCAATGCCAGCGACGGCGGCGGCGCGGTGAGCCTGAACGGCGGGCGAACCTGGACCTCGATCATGTACCCCACCGCCCAGGCGTACCACGTGGCCACCACGCGGGAGCTCCCCTATCACGTCTGCGGCTCCCAGCAGGACAACAGCACCTTCTGCGTCGCCAGTTCGGGGGCGGTTCCGGCGACCCAGCTCCTCAATTCCACGGCCGACTTCTTCTATCACGTGTCCGGCGGCGAAAGCGGCTACATCGCTCCCGATCCGCGGAATCCCGACGTCTTCTTCGCCGGGAGCCAGGGTGCGCTGTTGACCCGATACGACCGCAGCAACGGCGAAACCCGGGACGTGCAGGTGTATCCCCGCTTCTTCTCCGGCGAGCCGGCCAGCGCTCTGCCCGAGCGGTGGCAGTGGACCTTTCCGATCGTGTTCTCTCCGGTCGATCCCAACCTGATCTTTGCCAGCTCCCAGCACCTCTTCAAGACCACCAACGACGGCCAGACCTGGGAGCGCATCAGCCCCGACCTGACCCGGGCCGACCCCACGACCCTCGGCGTCTCGGGCGGGCCGATCACCCACGACATGAACGGCCCCGAGATCTACGGCACGATCTTCACGGTGGCGCCGTCGTTCCAGGATCTCAACACCATCTGGACCGGCTCGGATGACGGGATCGCCAATCTCACCCGGGACGGCGGCAAGACCTGGACGAACATCACGCCGCCGGACCTTCCCGGCTTCAGCCGCATCTCGCTGATCGAGGCCGGGCGCTTCGACGTCTGCACCGCGTATCTGGCGGCCAAGCGCTATCAGCTCGACGACCGGGCGCCCTACATCTTCCGCACCCATGATTGCGGCAAGACCTGGCGGAAGACGGTCGCCGGCATCCGGGCCGACGACTACGTCCACGCGGTTCGGGAGGATCCGAAGCGCAAGGGCCTGCTCTACGCCGGGACCGAGCACGGCATCTACGCATCCTGGGACGACGGCGACCACTGGCAGTCGATCGCGCTGAACCTTCCCGACGTCCAGGTGCCGGACCTGGTGGTGGAGGAGAACGATCTGGTCATCGCCACCCACGGACGCTCGATGTGGCTGCTCGAGGGACTCACGGCGATTCGCGGGATGACGCCCGAGGTCGTCGCCGCCGATGTCTACCTGTTCAAGCCGGCACCCGCGGTGCGGTCTCTGTCGGGCGCCCGGTTCGATTACCTCCTCAAGAAGCCGGCCGATACCCTCACGATCGAGATCCTGGACGGGCAGGGCCGCAGCATCCGGACCTACCTCGGCGCGCCGCCGGACACCGTGCGGGCGTCGGCCGATTCGGTCCGGCTCCGACAGATGGGGTGCGATGTGCGTCCGTACCGCGAGCGGATGCCGCCCCGCGCGGCGGGGCTCAACAGCTACTGGTGGGATCTGCGCTATCCCGGCTCGGTGAGCTTCGATTGCCTGGTCTTCTGGGGTGCCTGGAACGACGGCGGTCCCACCGTGCCGCCGGGCGAGTACCAGGTCCGGCTCACCGCCGGTGGCAAGATCCTCACCCAGTCGTTCGCGGTGCGGCGCGACCCGCGCCTCAAGCGGGCCACGGATGCGGACCTCGCGGCCGAGTTCGCCTTTGCCCGGCAGATCCAGGAGAAGGAGAATCTCGGGAACGGGGCGGTGGTGACGCTCCGCAGGGTGCGGGATGCGATCGACGACCGGGTCACCCGGGCGCCGGCGCTCGCCCGGCAGGGGGAGATGCTCAAAACCAGGCTGACCGCGCTCGAGGAGGAGCTCTACCAGACCCGGACCCGTTCGGATCAGGACCTGCTCAACTTCCCGATCCGGCTCACCAACCGGATCTCGGCGCTGCGCAGCAGTGTCGAAAGCGGAGATGCCCGGCCCACCGACGCCGCAGTCGTCGTCTTCCGGGAGCTCTCCGCCGAGCTGGACGAGAAGCTGGCGCGGTTGCAGACCCTGTTGACGGTCGACCTCGCCGCCTTCAATCGCGCGCTGGCCGGCCGAAAGGTTCCCGCGATTCCGCCGAGCAGCCCGTGAGGGCATGATCCAGGCGCGCGGGTGGCGGGAGCGATCGGGGGCGGACTCGCGGCGCTGTGGCTCTTTGCCAGCAGCCTCAGGCGCTTCCGCCGCGAAGAGATCCTGACGAAGTGGCGCTAGCGCCGCGCGTAGACGGTGGTCTTTCCCGCGGCGTCGAAGGTCACCACATCGTAGGCCTGCTTGGTGCCGCCCTCCATGCCCGGCGAGCCCACCGGCATTCCCGGCACGGCCAGTCCCAGCACCTTGGGCTTATCCTTGAGGAGCCGGTTGATCAGGTCGGCGGGGACATGGCCCTCGATGACGTAGCCGCCAACCAGCGCGGTGTGGCACGAGGCCAGCGCCGAGGGGACCCTGTACCGCTGCTTGACCGACTGGACATCGGCGGTGTCCCGCACCGAGATGTCGAATCCGGCCGACCGCATCAGCGTGACCCAGCTGGTGCAGCAACCGCAGTTCGGGTCCTTGTAGACCACCATGGAGGTGCCGGACCGGGCGCCCAGCAGGGCGGGGACGGCGGCTGCCGCGGCGGCCGCGGCGACGCCGCGAGTCAGGAATTCACGTCGGGAGAATGATCGGGACATCGGTGCCTTGCCGGGTGAGGGGCCACCGGAAAGATAACGGCAAGGCCCCGGTTGGTTGCCGCTACTGCACCTGGGTCCACACCACCACGAGCCCGCAGGGCAGGTCCCAGCCCACGAACTCGGCCGGCATCTGGTACCCATTCCGGTAGACCTCGATCGCCTCGACCGCATCCGGCTGGAAGTCGTTCACGGCCCAGCCACCGATCGGACGGGCCCCGTTGACCGACACCGCGGGGGCGCAGTTGTGCCCCAGCCGGCCGCCGAAACGGGCCAGCGGGTCCTGCCCGAGGAAGCCGTCGTTGAACGCCGGCGTGAAGAAGACATCCGACGTCGTGAACGGCAGGTAGCGCCGGACGATGTCACCCAGATACGTGGCATGGGACTGCTCGATGTCGTCCCGGGTCAGAAAGTGTCCGAACGACGAGTGGGAACGCCAGACGAAATCCTGGTAGCGGCGCATCCAGCGCCTGTCCTCTCCCCTGACGACGACCTCGGGAAGCAGGTGGGCCAGGGGCTCGAGCTCGAACACGATTTCCCGGTCGTCACCGGGGTTGAACGTCAGGGCAGCCCGCAGAGGCGCATACCCGATCCGGCGCACCGCCACCCAGTACTTGCCGGGCTTGATGTTGTCGAACCGGTAGCCGCCGGAACCGCCCGTCGTTGCGACGAGATTGAGACCCATGATTTCGATCTGGGCCGCTTCGAGCGCCTGGCCGACGGTGTCGTGAACCGCGCCACGCAGGATTGGATTCGGCTTGGGAGCCTTGGGGGTCTGGGCCTGGACCGCACCGGCGGCCAGGACCAGGCCCAGGACGGTCATCAGGAGTGAGCTGCGCTGTACCACGGGGGTGTCCTCCCGGGCAGACGGTTCTGTCCGAGTATACGGACAACTCGATCCGCCGCAATGGGTTCTGGGCGATATTTCCGTGCCCGGCCGGCCGTCAATGCAAGGATTGATCCCGCCAAACCACCTTGCCGTCCAGCAACGTCAGCAGGACCCTCGCGGAATGAAGTTGAGTCACCGGAATCCGGTACAGGTTGCGGTCCAGGACGATGAGATCGGCGGCCTTTCCCACCTCCAGGCTCCCGTTGCTGGCTTCCGCTCCCGCCGCGTAGGCACCGCCGCTGGTGTAGGCGCGGAGCATGGTGGGGAGGTCCACGGTTTCCTCGGGTATCCATCCCGGGCCGGGGGGAGAATCGGGCGCCCGTCTGGTGATCGCCACCTGGATGGCCTCCAGCGGATTCATCGACGAGACCGACCAGTCGCTGCCCGCCGCCAGGTGCGCGCCGGCCTTCGCCACCGACCCGATGGGATACAGCCAGCGGGAGCGCTCCGGGCCCAGGATCGGCTCGGTGAGATCGGTGATGTAGTTGTCGGCGAACGCCCAGAGCGGTTGGAAGCTCGGAATGACGCCCAGCGAGGCGAAGCGGGGAATATCCGCAGGATCGATGAGCTCCAGATGCGCGATGATGGGTCGCGCATCCCGCGGGCCATTGTGCCGGCGGGCGAATGCGTAGGCGTCGAGCGACATGCGAACCGCCCGGTCTCCGATGGCGTGGACATGCACCTGGAACCCGGCGGCGTCGAGCGCCGCGACCAGCGTGTCCATCGCCGCGGGAGAGAGGTTGGGCTCTCCGCGCTCCTCGCTCCCGACGTAGGGCGCGAGCAGCGCCGCGGTCTTCGCCTCGATCACGCCGTCGGCAAAGATCTTGGCCGCACTCGGCGAAAAAAAGTGGGTGCCGTGATAGCGGCCGCGCCAGGCCCGCAGCGAATCCACCTGGGCGGGGCCGGCCCGGGGATCGACCTGCAAGGCCGCGATCACCCGGGCGCTCAACTGGCCGGCGCTGTCGAGGGTGGCATAGGCCTGGAGCAGCTCGGGGCCCGCGTTGGCTTCGTGCACGGTGGTGATGCCGAATCGGTTCGCCATGGCGAGGGCGCGGGCGATTCCGGCCCGGACCTCTTCGGGCGTGCGGGCCGGCAGCAGCACTCGCACGAGATCGGTCGCGCCTTCGCGCAAGGTGCCGGTGGGCTCCCCGGTCACCCGATCGCGCTCGATGCGTCCGTTGGGCGGGTCCAAGGTGGTCCGGGTGATCCCCGCCAGGGTCAGCGCCCGCGAATTGACCCAGGCGGAGTGCCCGTCGGCCGCGCTCAGGTACACCGGGCGGTCCGGCACGATCCGGTCCAGCCATTCCTTGCGGGGATTCGCCTCGGGAAACACCGGGAGCTGCCAGCCCCGGCCCCGTACCCAGGCCAGGTCGGGATGGGCGGCCGCGTACCGGCTGACCGAGTCCAGAATAGCCTGGCCGGTGGAGAGGCCCTCCAGGGTGCACTCGGCCAGCTCGATCCCGTTGCCCGGGTGGATATGGGTGTCGTGGAATCCCGGAAGGACCATGCGGCCGGCCAGCTCCACCACCTCAGTCCGGTCTCCGATGTAGGACCGGGCCCCCCGGTCGTCCCCGGCGTAGACGATCCGACCATTCCGCTCGGCGAGGGATTCCACCGTGGCCGAATCTCCCGCATCGGGATAGATGACCCCGTGGCGCAGGACGAGATCCGCATGACCGGTGCGGCTGCAGGCGGCCGGCAGGAGGAGGCCCAGCAGCAGGATCGGGAGGGAGGCGCGCGTAGCCATGCCGGGAAGGTAACTTTCCCGCATGTCCCACCGTTACCCCGAGTCCCACGTTCTCTACCGCAGCCTGGCCCGCGACTACCCGCTGATCGTCCGTGGGCAGGGCTGCTGGCTGTATGACGAGACCGGCCGGGAGTATCTCGACGCCTGCGGGGGCGCCTACGTGGCCTGTCTCGGCCATGGGGTGCCCGAGGTGGTCGACGCGGTGGCGGACCAGATCCGCCGCGTGGCGTTCGTGAGCGGCATGAGCTTCACCAACGAGCCCGCCGAGGCGCTGGCCGACGAGCTGGCCGCGCTCGCCCTCGGAGACCTGAGCCAGTTCTACTTCCTGTCGAGCGGCTCCGACGCCGTCGAGGCGGCGCTCAAGCTGGCGCGGCAATACTGGGTCGAACGGGGCAAGCCGGCAAAAGACACGCTGGTGGCGCTGACCCCGGGCTACCACGGGAACACGATGCTCACGCTGTCCACCGGCGCCCGGGAGCACTACAAGACGTACTTTCGTCCCTGGCTCCTTGAGGTGCCCCGGGTGCCCGCACCGTACGCCTACCGGTGTCCTTGCCGCGGCGGCGACCCCGCCTGCCCGCGGTGCAGCGGGCGGGCCCTGGAAGAGACGCTGGCCCGGATCGGGCCGGACAAGGTGGCGGCGTTCATCGCCGAGCCGGTGGGGGGCTCGTCCACCGGCGCCGCGGTGCCCCGGGACGACTACTGGCGCACCATCCGGGAGATCTGCGACCGGAACGAGGTCCTCTGGATCGCGGATGAGGTCCTGGTCGGCGCCGGTCGGACCGGGACCTGGTCGGCGCTCGAGCCCTACGGCGCCGTTCCCGATCTCCAGGTCATGGGCAAGGGCGTGAGCGGCGGGTACGCGCCGCTGGCGGTGGTGGCGGCTCCCCGGCGCCTCACGGACGTCCTGGCCCACGGATCCGGGGCGCTGCTTCATGCCCAGACGTTTTCCCATTCGCCGGCCATGTGCGCCGCCGGCCTCGCCGCGGTGCGCCACCTCCGGACCCACGGCCTGGTGGCGCGCGCCGCCGCCATGGGTCGGGTGCTGCACGAGCGGCTCGAGCCGCTTCGTCGGCTGGCCCACGTGGGAGACGTTCGGGGCCGCGGCCTGCTGGCCGGCATCGAGTTCGTGGCCGACCAGGAGAGCCGGGCCCCCTTCCCGCGGGGTGAACGGTTCACCGAGCGGTTCCTGGCGGCCGCCGAACGGCAGGGGCTGATGGTGTGGCCTAACACGGGCCACGCCGACGGCGTGAATGGGGACCTGGTGGTCCTGGCGCCCCCGTACGTCATCACCAAGGCCGAGATCGACGAGATCGTCGTCCGGTTCGAGCGGGCCCTCGGCGACATGCGACCGCGCGATCGATGAACCCGAACGTTCCGGCGGCCGCCGCAGGGCCGCCGGTCACAGTCCAGGAGTCCTGCCCATGAAACCGTATCCCAAGATTCTCACGCCGCCTCCCGGGCCCAAGGCCCGAGCCATCATCGCGCGGGACGAGGCGGTGACCGCGCCCTGCTACATCAAGGAGTATCCGCTGGTCGTGGCCCGGGGCGAGGGTCCCATGGTCGAGGACGTCGACGGCAACCGTTTCCTCGATTTCATGGCCGGGATCGCGGTGTGTTCCACCGGATACGGCCACCCCGAGGTGGTCAAGGCGATCCAGGACGCGGCGGGACGCTTCCTGCACATCTGCGGGGGGGATTTCTACTACGAGAGCATGGCGGGTCTCTGCGAGCGTCTGGCGCGGCTGGCCCCGGGCCCGAGCAAGAAGCGGGTGTTCCTCAGCAACTCGGGCACCGAGGCGGTCGAGGGCGCCATGAAGCTGGCGCGCCATGCCACCGGCCGCACCGCCTTCGTGGCGTTCAAGGGTGCCTTCCACGGCCGCACCTACGGCGCGCTCTCGCTCACCTCCAGCAAGTCGCGCCAGCACGCCGGCTTCGGCCCGTTCCTGCCGGACGTGCATCACGTCGCCTACGGCTACTGTTACCGCTGCGAGTTCGGCAAGACCTTTCCCTCCTGCGGGATCTACTGCGTCGACCACATCGAGAAGGACCTCTTCGCCCGCCACCTCGACCCCAAGGACGTGGCCGCGATCGTGGTGGAGCCGGTCCAGGGCGAAGGCGGGTACGTTCTCCCGCCGCCCGGCTGGCTCACCGCGGTGCGCGAGCTCTGCACCAGGTACGGCATCCTGATGATCGCCGACGAGGTGCAATGCGGGGTCGGCCGCACCGGGAAGATGTGGGCCTGCGATCACGAGGGAGTCGAGCCCGACATCCTGGTGACCTCCAAGGGGCTGGGATCCGGCATGCCGATCGGGGCGATCGTGGCCAAGGACTCGATCAGCACCTGGGAGCATGGGGCCCACGGGAGCACCTTCGGCGGCAACCCGGTGTGCTGCGCCGCCGCGATTGCGACGCTCGACATCGTCGAGCGGGAGCTGGTCGGCAACGCCAAGTCCCGCGGGGACCAGCTCGCCGCGGGTCTCCGGAAGCTCGCGCAGAAGCACGGCAGCATCGGCGAGGTGCGCGGCGTCGGGCTCATGCAGGGCCTCGAGTTCGTCGCGAATCGGTCCACCCGGGAGCCGGCCGGCGATCTGGTGACCCGGCTGGAACGGATGGCGTTCGCCCAGGGGCTGCTGGTGCTCGCCGCCGGGAAGAACACCCTCCGGCTGGCGCCCCCGCTGGTGGTGGACGCCGAAGACGTGGACCTCGCGCTGGGAATTCTGGATCAGTGTCTGAGCGCGCTCGATTGAGGCGCCAAGACGCGAGGACGCACGGACCCACGGTGGACTCACCGCACCTGCCCGGGTTCCTTCGTCCGGCGGCCCTGCTCTGCGTTCTGGCGTTCTGGCGTCCTGGCGTCTCCGCTGCTCAGCGCGCCCCCGTGCTCCAGCAGATCGCGGTCCCGCACAATTACTACTACCGCGAGATGTACCTCCCCCAGGTCACCAGCGGGCCGTCGTCGGTGGCCTGGTCTCCCGACGGAACCGAGCTGGTCTACTCGATGCAGGGCTCGCTCTGGCGCCAGCGGCTCGGCAGCACCGAGGCGAGCCAGCTCACCGATGGACCGGGATACGACTATCAGCCCGACTGGTCTCCCGATGGCCGGTACATCGTCTACACCTCGTACCGGAACGACGCGCTGGAGCTCTGGCTGCTCGACACCCGCGACGGCAGCACCCGCGTGCTGGTGGGCAACGGGGCGGTGAATCTCGATGCGCGCTGGTCGCCGGACGGAACCAGGATCGCCTACGCCTCGACTGCATTTCAGGGCCGCTGGCACGTATACCTGCTTCCGATGCAACCCGACTCGGTGCGCCCGTCGGCGGGAACGCCCGTCCGTCTCACCTCCGATACGTCGACGTCCTCGGAGCGCTACTACTACGGCGCGTACGATCAGTACCTGTCCCCCACCTGGTCGCCCAACGGCACCGAGCTGATCCTGGTATCGAACCGCGACCGGGTCTACGGATCGGGGGGACTCTGGCGCATGGAGGCCCGCCCCGGTGCGCCGATGCACGCGATCCGCGACGAAGAGACCAACTGGAAGGCCCGGCCCGACTGGTCCCGCGACGGCAGGCGCGTGGTGTACAGCTCCTATCTTGGGGGCCAGCGGAATCACCTCTGGCTCACCCCCGCCGCTGGAGGCGATCCGTTCGAGCTCACCTACTGCGAGTGCGATCACACCGCGCCCCGCTGGTCTCCCGAGGGACGTCGCGTGGCCTTCATCGGCAACCGGGAGGGCACCACCTCGCTCGAGGTGGTGCGCATCCCGGGCGGCGCGATCGAGCCGGTTCGCGCCACCGTGCGGCATCGGCTCCACCCGGCGGGAACGCTTACCGTCCTCCTTGAGGACGCCACCGGGTCCCGAACCCCGGCCCGGGTGTCGGTGACCGGGGCGGATGGCCGGGGCTGGGCCCCCGATACCGCCTGGCGGCATGCGGATGACGGGTTCGACCGCACGGTGCGGAAGTTCGAGGTCACCTACTTCCACGCCACTGGCACCGCCACCCTGACCCTGCCCGCCGGTGACTACACCGTGGACGTCACCAAGGGCCTCGAGTTCGCGCGAGTGGTGCGGAAGGTGTCGGTGGCGCCGGGAGCCCGGCGGGTGGAGCGGGTTCGCCTCGCGCGGCTGATCGATCTCCCGGCGGCGGGGTGGTGGAGCGGCGACCTGCACGTGCACATGAACTACGGCGGCGCCTATCGCAACGATCCGGCGCACCTGCGCCGCCAGGCGGAGGCCGAAGACCTGCACGTCGTGGAAGACCTGATCGTGAACAAGGAACAGCGGATTCCGGATCAGGCGATGTTCCGGGGCCGGCCCGATCCGGTGTCGACGGCGCGCACGGTGATCGCCCACGACGAGGAATTCCACACCAGTTGGTGGGGCCACACCGGGCACCTGGGTCTGACGAAGAATCTCATCCTGCCCAACTACGCCGGCTACGCCAATACCGCCGCGTCGAGCCTGTATCCCGACAATGCCACGATCATCGATCTGGCGCACGCGCAGGGGGGCATTTCGGGCTACGTCCATCCCTTCGACGCGCCGGCGCCCGATCCGGAGTCCGCCACTCCGCCGATCAGCGGCCTCCCGGTCGACGTGGCGCTCGGCAAGCTGGACTACATGGAAGTGATGGGATTCAGCGACCACCGGATCACGGCCGACGTGTGGTACCGGCTGCTCAACACCGGTTTCCGCCTTCCCGCCGGCGCGGGCACCGACGCGATGGCCAATTTTGCCTCGCTGCGCGGCCCGGTCGGGATGAACCGGGTCTACGTGCGGAGCGGCGCGACGCTCCGGTACCGGGACTGGCTGGCCGCGCTCAAGGCCGGCCGCACCTTCGTGTCCAACGGGCCGTTGCTCGGGTTTACCCTGAGCGGACACCAGATCGGCGACGAGCTCGCCTTTGCCGCCGGGGTGCACCAGGTCGTGGCCCGGGTGACCCTGCGCTCGATCGTGCCGGTCGAGCGCCTGGAGATCGTCGCCAACGGCGTGGTGGTCGCACCGATCCCGCTCACCGACGGGGGCACCCGCGCCGATGCGGTGGTGCCGCTTCCCATCACCCGCAGCGGCTGGTTCATCGTCCGGGCCTGGTCCGCCCAAGCCACCGCTCCGGTGCTCGACGCCTATCCGTACGCCACGACCAGCCCCATCTATGTGACCGTCGCCGGCCGGCCGGTCCGCTCGCCGGATTCCGCCCGCTGGTTCGTGCGCTGGATCGAGCGGCTCGAGGCGGCGGCGAACGCCCACACCGGGTGGAACGACGCCGCCGAAAAGTCCGAGGTGTTGCGGCGACTGGCGGAGGCCCGGCGGGTATTCCAGCAGCGGTCGGAGGAAGGCTCGAACTAGAGGAGCTGCACGGCTCCCGGCAGGACATCCACCCACAGCTCGTTCCCCGCCGCGAATTCCTCCCCGTCGGCTTCGATCAGCATGGCGCCGTCGGCCCGCCGCAGGTGCACGGTCTCCCGCACCGGCGTGATGCTGATGCCGCGCATGTGAACATGGGTCCCGGCATAGAGCCGGGAGAGGGCCAGCAGTGCCCGGACCCGGCCGATCGCGCCGATCACCACCTGGTCGAGGGCGCCGTCCGATACGATGGAGGCTGGGGAGATCCGCATGCCGCCCCCGAACGAGGCGCCATTGGCGATCGTGATATTGAGAGCGCGACCGTGATGCAGGATCCCCGCGGCGCAGGACGCGGTGTAGTCGCCGGCGCCCTCCGCGATGAGGGCCAGGACCCCGCCCAGGGCGTAACAGATCCGGCCCGGCAGGATGCGACGGATCCTTCCGGCGATGTGATTGGCCCTGGGGCTCACGCCCACCGAGGTCGAGTTGATGAAGAACCGGCTTCGCGCGAGCCCCGCCGGCGTGTGAAATCGAAGGCGGGCCGCGTCCACCGGGGTCGGTTGGCCCCGACAGAGCCGCTCGACCGCGGCGTCCGGGTCGGCGGAGATGCCGGTGTTCCGCGCGACGTCGTTACCGGTGCCGGCTGGAATGATGCCCAGGCGGGCGGGACCGCCTCCGCCGAGCAGACCGTTCACCACCTCGTGGACGGTGCCGTCGCCCCCGACCGCGATGACCAGGCGATCGGCTCCCCCGGCGGCCCATTCACCCGCCCAGCGCTCCGCATCGCCGGGAGCCTCCGTGGTAGCGAACGGTGAGATCCGGGAACCGGTCGCTCAGGAGCGGCCCGATCCGCGGCCAGAGCCGGCCCGCGCCACCCCGCGACGCGGTCGGGTTGACGATTGCCAGGGCCCGTGCTTGGCCCACGGTCAGGTCGCCCCTTCCGTCCGGCCTCTCTTGGCCGCATCGCAAAGGCGCTTTCGGCGGCTCATCGCAATCTCTCGTGACTGGGGAATCACAATATGGGTTCGACCCGCGTCCTTCGCTTCCTGTTCGCCGTGTCCGCGCTGACACTCTCAGGTAAGGCGGTCCATGCCCAGCGGTACTGGCATGACGAGCAGGGCCGGGATGCCATCCGGATCGACGCCTGGTTGCCTCTCCTCAAGGGCGACGGCCGCAAGTTCTTCACGGGGGCACTCGTGCCGTCGGCCAGCATCAGGATCGGTGATGGATTCCGGGTCGAGGACGATCTCCCGATCCTGCGCTCGGGGCAAGACTACGGGACTGCGGGAGGCAAGCAGAACTCGGTCCGGCTGGGCAACCCCTACATCCGGCCTCCGGATCGGCGAGGACGACAAGGGCGTTTGCGGCACGCTCGGGCTGCGGGCACCGATCGCCAAGAGCACCAAGAAACCCATCGAGGACCAGGCGTGGATGCTGCGGCGGTGTCCAACTTCGACGACTTCGAGGCGTTCGTTCCCCGCTATCTGCTCACCGCTAGGCCGGCGCCATCATCGGCCCGGGCGTGAGCATCGCGCATGAGGGTCGGTGGCATTCTTGACTCCCGCTTGACCGCCTCCTGGGAGACTGAAGAGTTCGTTACTCCCACTCTCAGGAGGTACGTTATGATGGCGAAGGCATGGTCTCGCCGCGCCGGAGTTCTCGCGCTGGCAATTGTCCTCGGGAGCGGCCCGCTCCCGGCACAGCAGTACTGGCTCGACCCCGCCGGCGGGACCGTGGTCCGCGCCGATTTCCTCAAACCCTTCTTCAAGGAGGAAGGCTATCAGTTTCTGAGCGGCGCCGTCTTTTTCTCGGGGAGCGGGCCGGTCGGGAAGATCATGCGGGTCGAGGCGGATGTGCCCCTGGTCCGCGCCGGCTTCGCCGTCGGAACCCTGCCGGCCGAATCATCGCTGCGTCTGGGGAACCCCTACGCCGGCGTGCGGATCCACCGCGAGGGTCGCCCGCTATCCGGTTACATCGGTCTGCGTCTCCCGCTGGTGAGTGATCTGTCGACCTCCGCCGCCGAGGGCGCCATGGGCGTCGGCGCGCTCTCCGATCCCGACCGGCTCGAAGCCTTCCTCCCAAACGTTCTCACCGTGCGTGCCGGGGCGGAGCTCCGCTCGGTGTCCCCCGGAGGGATGCTCATCGGGGCGAAGATCGGCCCGTCGCTCCTCGTGCCCACGAAGGGCGACGGCGTTGACCCAGAGCTATTCGCGGACTACGGCGTGCAGGGTGGTTATGAGGGCGCGGCGGTCCGGGCCACGGTCGGGATCACCGGGCGCCTGCTTGCGACGGAGAGCGACCTCAACTTCAGTGAGCGCACCGAGCATGTGATCACCGGAATGGTCGAGCTCCGGCGCGGCCAGGTCCGGCCGAGCGTTCTGATCCGGGTGCCGCTGGATCAATCGGTTCGGAGAACCCTCAGGGCAACGGTTGGATTTGGTCTGGCGATTGCACTCTGACGTCCCGAGGCCGGAAGGGCCGGGCAGGGTTTCGCCTGGCCCCTCCAGTCTGGGACCTACACTCAGAGCGCCAGCGATAGGCCGGCCGCCTTGAGCTCCAGATCGAGGAGGAACTGCTTCCGCCAGAGGCCCCCGCCGTAGCCCCGAAGCTGCCCGTTCTTCTGAATGACCCGGTGGCACGGCACCACGATGGGAATCCGGTTGCGCCCGTTGGCGAGCCCGACCGCGCGCTGGGCGGTGGGCTTCCCGATTCTGGTGGCCAGCTCCTCGTAGGAAATCGTCTCGCCGAAGGGAATGTTGAGGAGCTCCTTCCAGACCTTCTCCTGGAACTCGGTGCCTTTGAGGTCGAGCGGCACGTCGAACCGGTGCCGCTCGCCGGCAAAGTACTCGTCGAGCTCCCGGCCGATGCGATCGATGTGCTCGTTCCGCCCCGGGACCACCGGCCGGCCGTAGAATCGCATCAGGTCGGCGGCCTGCTTGGGCAGCTTTTCGCGGTCGGCGTACTCCAGCATGCAGAGTCCGTCTTCGGTTGCGGCGGCGAGCAGCGGACCCAGCGGGCTCGGGATCAGGGTGGCCAGAATCGGCGCGGTGTCCCGCGTCTCTCCCGGATTTTTGCCGAACAGCCGTTTGAAGGCGTCCCGAAACCCGCTGTCCGATTCGAAGCCGCTGTCGAATCCGGTGGGGGTGACCGGGTTTCCCTGTTGCAGGCGGTCCAGCGCAAGCCCAAGGCGCCTGGCCCGGGCGTAGGCGTGGAGGGTCATGCCGAATCTCCCGATGAAGTAGCGCCGAGCGGTGGCCGGCACGATGCCCATCTTGACGAGCTTCGCGTCGGTGAGCCGTTTGGCCGGCTCGGCGTCGAGAGCCTCCATGATCCGGCGCACCCAGCGCGGGTGCTCGCCGGCCCGCTCCAGCGGCTTGCAGCGCAGGCAGGGCCGGTAGCCGGCCGCGCTGGCGTCGCTCGCGGTGGCGAAGAACTCGCGGTTCTCCCGCAGGGCCTGCTTCGAGGGGCAGGTGGGCCGGCAGAAGATCCCGGTGGTCCTCACCCCGACCAGGAACAGCCCCTCGTAGGAGGCGTCTCGCTCGTCCACCGCCCGGTGCAGCTCGGCCGGGCCGTGCAGGAGCGCGCGGGGGCGGTAGGGGGCCGTAGAGGTCTTCGGGTGCATCGGGTTCACGGTGGCAATCATGGGCGACAATGTAGGATTTTGCCAGTGCGCCGGCCACCGGGAAATGTACGTCCAATTCCGGGGTTGGCTCTGGCTCCCGATCCCCTCCCGGCCTTAGCTTGGATCTTCCGCGTCTGCGTCTTTGCGTCTTTGCGTCTTTGCGTCTTTGCGTCTTTGCGTCTTTGCGTCTTTGCTCCATGAGCGCCTTTCCGCCCCGAGGCCCCGCATGCATCTCGTGCCGCTGGACTGGAGCATCATCGCGCTGAGCATCGTCATCTCGTTCCTGCCGGCGATCTTCTTCGCCAAGCGGGCCGGGTCGAGCACCGCCGAATTCTTCACCTCGGGGCGCGCGGCACCGTGGTGGCTGGTCGGCATCTCCATGGTCGCGACCACGTTCAGCACCGATACCCCGAACCTGGTCACCAACATGGTGCGGGAGCGCGGGGTGGCGGAGAACTGGCTCTGGTGGGCCTTCCTGCTGACCGGCATGATGACGGTGTTCTTCTACGCCAGGATGTGGCGGCGCTCCCGGGTGCTCACCGACCTCGAGTTCTACGAAATCCGTTACTCCGGACCGGCCGCGACCTTTCTCCGCGGCTTCCGCGCCGTCTACCTGGGGCTCTTCTTCAACTGCGTGATCATGGGGACGGTAAACCTGGCCGCGGCGAAGATCGCCAACATCGTGCTGGGCTGGCCCATGGAGCGGACCCTGCTGGTGTGCTCCGTCATCACCATCTTCTTCGCCTCGGTGTCGGGCCTCTGGGGCGTGCTGGTGACCGACTCGATCCAGTTCCTGATCACCATGTCGGGTGCGTTCGCGGTGGCCTACTTCGCGCTCAGGCAGCCCGAAGTCGGCGGGTTGCACGGGCTCTTCGGGAAGATCGATCCCGCGACCCTCAACCTGCTGCCCGATTTCGGCAACTGGTCGGTGGCCCTGTCGGTCTTCATCATTCCGCTCACGGTCCAGTGGTGGTCGGTCTGGTATCCCGGCGCGGAGCCGGGCGGGGGGAGCTACATCGCGCAGCGGATGCTCGCCTCGCGAACCGAGAAGGACGCGGTGGTCGGCACCATGCTGTTCAACATCATGCACTACGCCCTGCGCCCCTGGCCCTGGATCATCGTGGCGCTCTGCTCCACCCTGGTCTTTCCCCAGCTGTCCGACATCGCCCGCACCTTTCCCTACCTCGAGCCGAAGCTGATCGGGCACGATATCGCGTATCCCGCGATGCTCCGGTTCCTGCCCGCCGGGTTCCTGGGCTTCGTGATCGCGGGCATGCTGGCGGCGTATCGCTCGACCATCGAGACCCACCTCAATTGGGGCACCTCGTACCTGGTGCATGATTTCTACCGGCGCTTCCTCAAGCGGAACGGCACCGAGAAGCATTACGTGCTCGCCGGCCGCATCACCACCGCGCTGCTGATGATCTCGGCGGCACTGCTCACCTTCACGCTCGATACCGCCAAGGAAGCCTTCGACCTCATCCTGTCGATCGGCGCCGGTACCGGGCTCATCTACCTGCTGCGCTGGTTCTGGTGGCGGGTGAACGCCTGGAGCGAAATCGCCGCGATGACCAGCTCGTTCGTCATGGCGCTGGCGTTCTTCATCGCCGGCAAACAGGGACATCAGGTCCCGTCCCATATCGCGCTGATCGCCACCGTCGCCACCACCACCGTGGTCTGGGTGCTGGCCGCGTTTCTGGCGCCGGGCACCGACCGCGACACCCTGGTGCGCTTCTGCCGGCTGGTGCGGCCCGCCGGTCCGGGGTGGGCCCGGCTTCGCGCGGAGTCGGGGGTGGAGGCATCGCCCGACAGCCTGCCCATGGCCATGCTGGGCTGGATGGTGGGGTGCCTCTTCGTCTACTCGGCGTTGTTCGGCACGGGCAGTTTCCTCTACGGCAGAACCGGGCAGGGGCTGATGTGGCTGACGGCGTTCGTGCTGAGCGGAGCGACCCTGCTCAAGCTGGTGCCGCGCATGTGGTCCGCCTCCACCGTTTCGTGACCAGCCCGCTCCCCGGACCGCGCGACGGAGCCAGCCGGTGACTGGCAAGGCCGTCGTCCTGGCCCGGGGGCTCGGGACCCGCATGCGCCGGCCCGACGCTGGCGTATCCCTCGATGGGGACCAGCAGACCGCCGCCGATCGGGGCCTCAAGGCAATGATCCCCGTGGGGCGCCCCTTCCTGGACTACGTGCTGAGCGGCCTGGCCGACGCGGGACTCCGGGAGGTGTGCCTGGTGATCGGACCGGAGCACGGCGCCATCCGGGAACACTACGGGAAGGGCCTGACCCGCCTCGCGCTTTCCTATGCGATCCAGGAGCAGCCACTGGGCACGGCGGACGCCGTGCTCGCCGCGGAGGCGTTTGCCGGGGACGACTCGGTTCTGGTCCTCAATTCGGACAATCTGTACCCGGTGACCGCCCTCCGGAGCCTCGCGACCTTGCGCCCCGGCGTCTCCGGGCCCGCGGGCGCGGCGCCCGCCGCCGGCCTCGTCGGTTTCCGTCAGACCTCGCTGCTCGCCGGCGGGAACATTCCCCTTGAACGCATCCGGGCTTTCGCCCTGATTTCCGTGCGGCCGGACGGAACCCTGGCCCGGATCGTCGAAAAGCCCGCGGAGCAGGAGAGCCGGACGTTCGGGCCGGATCCGCTGGTGAGCATGAACCTCTGGCTGCTGCCCCCGCCTATCTACGCCGCGTGCCGGGCCATCCGGCCTTCACCGCGCGGAGAGCTGGAGCTCCAGGACGCGGTGCGCTACGCGATGGAGCAGCTGGGGGTGCGGTTTCAGGTGATCGAATCGGATGAGACTGTGCTCGATCTCTCGAGCCGGAGAGACATTTCCGCCGTGGCCGGCCGGCTGGCCGGCGTGGAGGTGCGGCTCTGACGCTCCGTCGCTACTGGGTCCCCGGCCGGATCGAGTTCCTCGGAAAGCACACCGATTATGCCGGCGGGCGGAGCCTGATCTGCGCCACCGAGCAGCGAATCTCGGTCGCTGCGCGCCCGCTCGATGCATCGGTGCTGCGGATCACCGACGAGACGGGAGGCCTCCAGGGCGAGCTCCCGCTGCGCGCCGACCTTCCGCTGCCCAAGGGGGAATGGACTGCCTACCCTGCCACCGTGATACGGCGTCTGTCGCGGGACTTCGGACCCCTGTACGTCGGCCTCGATTTCAGCTTTCACAGCAACCTGCCCCGGGACGCGGGGCTCTCGAGCTCCAGCGCCCTGGTCACCGCGGTAGCACTGGCACTGGCCGACGCCAACGGCCTGCCGGACACCCCGGGCTGGCGCGCCGCCCTGCCGACCCGCGAGGCGGTCGCCGGATACCTGGGCGCGGTGGAGAACGGCCGGGCCTTCGGGCGATTTCCGGACGACGGTGGCGTGGGCACCCAGGGAGGCAGCCAGGATCACACCGCCATTCTCTGTTCTCGACCGGGGATGCTGATGCAGTACGGGTTCGATCCGGTGCGCTTCGAGCGCGCGGTGCCCTTTCCCCCGGGGCATGCGCTGGTCGTGGCGGTGAGCGGCATCACCGCGGCCAAGACCCGCGAGGCGATGGCGCTCTACAACGGGCTCGCCGAGACGGCGGCGGAGCTGCTCCGGATCTGGCACGAGCGGAACGGCGGACCGGCCCGGACCCTGTACGCGGCCATCACCGCGCGTCGGGGCTCGGCCCTCACCCTGCGCGGCTGGCTCGCCGGGCATCCGCGCCAGCGGCAGCTCGAGGCCCGGCTCGATCAGTTCGTGGCCGAGTGCGAGGAGATCATACCGGCGGTCGCGGACCTGCTGGGCAAAGGCGCGGTGGCCGGGTTAGGGGAGCTGGTCGATCGTTCCCAGCGGGGTGCGGAAGAGGGGCTGGGGAACCAGGTGCCGGAAACCGTGCACCTGCAGCGGAGCGCCCGAATGCTCGGCGCCACCGCCGCCTCGGCGTTCGGAGCAGGGTTCGGGGGGAGCGTGTGGGCGCTGGTGCCGGATCCGAGGCTGGAGGAGTTTACCCAGGCCTGGTCGGCCGACTATCTCGGACGGTTCCCCGCGCTGCAGGGCCGGGCCCAGTTCCTCACGACGCGGGCCGGGGTCCCGGCGGGACTGTTGTAGCCACCTGACCGGGTGACCACGCCTTGGTCACACCTCGCACAACGCCACCGCCTCCTTCAACGACGTCAGCGGATCCCGGCTGGGCACGAATTCGTGCGCCAGGTATCCCTGGTATCCGGTATCCGCGATCGCCGTGCATACCGCCCGCCAGTTGAGCTCCTGGGCATCGTCGAGCTCGTGGCGCCCCGGGACGCCCCCGGTATGGAAGTGGCCGAGGTGGGCGATGTGGTCCCGGATGGTGCGGATGATGTCTCCCTCCATGATCTGCATGTGGTAGACGTCATAGAGCAGCTTGACCCGCGGTGATCCGACCCCCTCCATGACCCTGACCCCGAAGGCGCAGTGGTCCCCCATGTAGTCCTTGTGGTCGACCTTGCTGTTGAGCAGCTCGACGCACACGGTCACGCCGTGCCGCTCCGCCGAGGCGGCGATCCGCTTGAGCCCGGCAATGCAGTTGGCGGCGCCCTCCTCGTCGCTCCGGCCCTTCCGGTTTCCGAACATCGCGATCACGTTCGGAACCCCCGCCGCCGCCGCCATGGGAATGGTGCGTTCCAGCTCGTCCACCAGCATGTCGTGTTTGGTGGGATCGTTGAAGCCGGTGGCCAGGAAATCGGCGCGCTTGGTGGGATAGCCCATCGAGCAGACCAGCCCCGCATCCTTCACGACCGGCCACTCCTCGGGCTGGAGCAGGTCCACCGCCGCCAGCCCGATGTCCTTGGCCGCCTTCGCGAAGTCCGGCAGCGGGATCTTCGAGTAGGGCCAGTACGACACCGACTGCTTGAGCCGGCCCGGCCCGGGCGACGGCTGGACCGCCGTGCTGCCGGGCCGAGTCCGGGTGCCGCCGAGCGTTCCGGCCAGCGCTCCGGCGGCACCGAGGACGGTGCCCACCGCCTGCCGCCGATTCATCGACTCCATCAGGGCCCCCGCATCATCTGTGACGTCCGTGACAGCTCCAGCTCAGTACCGGAGGGACCGCAGATAGTCGTAACTCGCCTTGGCGCTGTCGAACGGAGATCCCGGCACGTCGTCCTGCTCGTAGAAGTAGTGCCGGATCCCCGCCTGGCCGGCCTTCCGGAAGATCCGCTTGAAGTCGATCGTGCCCTTGCCGACCTCGGTGAAGAAACGGCGCGGCGTCGCGTCCATGTCCTTCACGTGCACCAGGGGAAACCGCCCCGGCCACCGGGCGAAATACGCCAGCGGATCCTGGCCGCCCTTGGTGATCCAGTAGAGGTCCATCTCGAACTGGACCAGCGTGGGATCGGCCTCCTGCAGCAGCAGGTCATAGGGGAGCTGCCCCTCCAGCGGAACGAACTCGACATCGTGATTGTGATACGCGAATTGAATCCCCTTGGCGCGGGCCGCTTCACCGGCCTTGTTGAACAGGGCGGCGATCCGCTTCCAGTCGTCCGCGGTCCGGCGCTCTTCCGCCGGGATGGAGGCCACCACGATGTAGCGCTGGCCCACCACGGCCGCCTGATCGAGGGTCCGGTCCCAGTCGGTCCGCAGGTTCTGAACGCCCACGTGGCTCGATGGCGCCCGGAGCCCATGACGGTCGAGGATCTTGCGGAGGGATTGCGCGGTCCCCTCCGGATAGCCGGCGAACTCCACTTCCCGATACCCGATCGCCGCCAGCTTGGCGAGGGTGCCCTCGACGTCCTTGGCGAAGTCCCGCCGCACCGTGTAGAGCTGGATGCCGATCTTGCCCAGTTTCGTGACGCGGTCAAACCGCCAGCGCTCGAGTGCGCCAGCCCTCGTGGCAAGGACGGCGGCCCCCAGGCCGCTCAGGAACTCCCGCCGGCCGGGGCGGTTTCCCTCACCCCGCAATCCTGAATCCTGACTCCTAGAGCTCATTGCGCTTCATCGCATCCACCGCGAACGCCGCCGCTCGCGCCGTCAGCGCCATGTAGGTGATGGAAGGATTCTGATTGGCCGATGACACCATGCACGCCCCATCGGTGATGAAGACGTTCTTGGCGTCCCAGACCTGGTTGTTCCCGTTGAGCACCGACGTCTTGGGGTCCCGGCCCATGCGCGCGGTGCCCATTTCGTGAATGCAGAGGCCGGGAGGCAGATGGTCGTTGTAGGTGTGAATGTCCTTGGCTCCGGAGGCCTCGAGCATCTCGGTGGCGGTCTTCTGCGCGTCCTCCAGCAGGGCCCGCTCGTTGGGACCCCAGGTGCAGGTCACCCTGAGCGCCGGCACCCCCCACTTGTCCACCAGCGTGCGGTGCAGCTCGATCCGGTTGTCCTCCCGGGGCAGGCATTCCGCCCAGGCTCCGATCGAGAAGCGCCACGGGCCCAGATCCCGTCGGAAGAGCTCCTTCTTGAAGTCGGCTCCGAAGCCGGCCTTGGGCCGGGGCGGCCCGTCGCGCCCCGCCCCGCCCTGAAAACCATACCCGCGCAGGAAATCCGGGTGCTTCTCCTTCACGTTGCGGAATCTGGCGATGTAGATCCCGTTGGGCCGCCGGCCGTACGAGGTCTTGTCCTCCATGCCCGGAATCATCCCGCTCGCACCGGCCCCGAAGGTGTGGTCCATCACGTTGCGGCCCAGCTGATCGCTCGAATTGCCCAGCCCCGTGGCGAACCGGGAGGTCTTCGAGTTGAGCAGCAGGCGTGCCGACTCGAGCGCCGAGGCGCAGACGAAGATCACCCGGGCCCGGAACTCCAGCGGCTGCATGGTGACCGCGTCGATCACCCGGACACCCGTGGCGCGGTCCTTCGTCTCGTCGTACATGACGCTGTGCACCACGCTGTTGGGCCGGAGCGTCATCCGGCCCGTGGCCCGCGCCGCCGGCAGGGTCGAGCCGATGCTGGTGAAGTAGGAGTGGGTGATGCAGCCCCGCTCGCAGGGGCCGCAATAGTGGCAGGCCGCCCGGCCGTTGTGATTCTCGGTCAGGATGGCGCACCGCCCGATGGTCAGCACCCGCTCGCCGCCCCACTTGGCCAGCAGCCGTTCCCGCACCAGCGTCTCGGCGCAGCGCATCTGCATGGGCGGCAGGAACTGCCCGTCGGGGAGCTGCGCCAGGCCTTCCTTCTGCCCACTGATGCCGATGAAACGCTCGACATAGTCGTACCACGGCGAGATGTCGGCGTAGCGGATGGGCCAGTCCACCGCGATGCCGTCTCGCGCATTGGCCTCGAAATCGAGGTCGCTCCACCGGTACACCTGCCGGCCCCACATGATGGACCGGCCGCCGACGTGGCGTCCCCGGATCCAGTGGAACGGCTTGTCGGCCTCGAACTCGTAGGGATTTTCGCGGTCGTTGACGAAGAACTTGCCGCTCCACTCGTCGCAGGCGTAACAGTTCTTCTGGATATACTGGTCCCGCTCCAGCGCCTTCCGGTCTCCCCAGCCGCGGAAGCGCTTTTCCCAGGGCTGGACGTGCTCCACGTAGTCGGTGGCGGGATCGATGTCCCGACCCGCCTCCAGCACCAGGGTCCGGAGCCCGCGCTCGCTGAGCTCCTTGGCCGCCCAGCCGCCGCTGATGCCGCTACCCACGACGATGGCGTCCCAGGGAGTGTCCTGTGCCGGCTTCATTGGGCACCTCCCACCGGCGTGCAGCCGTCGAACCGACCCGGGATGATCGGCGTGGTGGCGAGCCTCGTGCCGATCTCCTGCGAGGTGACGTAGCCGTACACGATGGCGTCCTTGAGCCGCCGGTAGGCCGCCTCGACCGAGCCCTTCTCTCCCGGCTTGCCGTCGATGGTGGCGAGGAAACCGGCCCGCTCTCTCACCGTCAGCTCGGCGAAATTCCTGCCCAGCGCCGCCCGGCATCGTTCGTCGAATCCGCCCAGGCCCTTGAGCAGCCCGTCGCGATCCTCGTCGCTGTACCACTCGGCGACCAGCAGGTCCACGAACGCCGGCACGCCCACGTCCAGGGCGCCAGGGGTATCGGTGCGGGGCAGGATCGTATCGGCGAGTGCGGTGACCAGCGCCATCTGGGCCGGGGTGAGTGCCCGGCCGGCCGCCTGATTCCCGGCCAGGCGGGCGTGGAGCCCCTCGCCGAGCACGTATCGCTCCTGGGCCGACAGGGGCGCGAGCAGGGGAACCAGCACCGCGGTCCCGAGGAACGCCAGCGCATCGCGTCTGAGCATGGGAACACCTCCAGATCCGAAGCTAGGTCCTTGCCGGAGACCCGTCCAGAGCGCACGTTACGCCTCCGTGCCTATCGCCCGATTTCTTCACGTCAGCAAGACCTTCGGAACCGCCCGCGCGGTCGATGACGTCTCGTTCGACGTCGGTCGCGGCGAGTTCTTTTCCCTGCTGGGGCCGTCCGGATGCGGCAAGACGACCACCCTCCGGCTGCTCGCGGGCCTCGAGTCGCCGGATCCCGGCGGGGCGATCTTCATCGCCGGCGAGCCGGTCGAGGACCAGCGGCCCTACGAGCGGCGGCTCGGCATGGTCTTTCAGAGCTATGCCCTGTTCCCCCACCTCTCGGTGGAGCGGAACGTGGCGTTTGGCCTGGAGCGCCGTCGCGTGGCGCGCGCGGAGATTCCCGGCCGGGTGGCCCGGGCCCTCGAGATGGTGCGGCTCGATCCGGGGGAGTTCGGCCGGCGGCGTCCCGCCGAGCTCTCCGGCGGCCAGCGGCAGCGGGTGGCCCTGGCGCGGGCGCTCGTCCTGGAGCCCGAGATGCTGCTGCTGGACGAACCCCTGGGCGCCATCGATCTCAAGCTCCGAAAGACGATGCAGCTCGAGCTGCGCGAGCTCAATCGTTCGCTCGGCATCACCTTCGTCTACGTTACCCACGACCAGGACGAGGCGCTCACCATGTCCGACCGGATCGCGGTGATGGATCGTGGTCGCATCGTGCAGCTGGGGTCGCCCGCCGAGATCTATGAGAATCCCCGGACCGCGTTCGTCGCGACCTTCATCGGCGAATCGAATCTCCTCGAAGGGATGGTCCAGTCGCCGCGTGAGGGCGGCTGGAACGTCGCCACGCCGCTCGGCCTGATCGGCGTCCCGGACCAGCCCGGGCTTGCCCCCGGCAAGCCCATCCGGCTCGCGATCCGGCCCGAGTGGGCCGATCTGTTTGCCCGGAACGCGGTGCCGCCGGAGGAAAACGCCCTGCACGGAACCGTCGAGGACGTGGTCTATCAGGGAGAGATGATGCGGGTCAGGGTGGCGCTCGCGGACCGGTCGTCGTTCGTGGTGGCCCTGCGCAACGAAGGACAGTTGACCCGCCCGCTCGAGTGGAAGCGGGGAGATCACGCCGCCGTGGGATGGCGGCCCGAGGATTCCCAGCTGCTGGAGCAGGAGTGAGCCCGCTCCGGCGCCGCATCCTGGCCCTGCTGGCCCGGCGGCCCGGGCTCGAGGCGGCGACCCTGCTGGCCCCGGGCACCCTGTGGCTGCTGGTGTTCTTCGCCGTGCCGATGCTCCTCATGCTCGCGGCCAGCTTCATGCCCCGGGGGCGCTACGGCGGAGTCGATCCCGGATTCACTCTGGAGCACTACCGCCGGTTCCTCGATCCGCTGTACCTGCAGGTGCTGGGACGGACCGTGGTCTGGGCCGCCGCGGCCACCCTGGCGTGTCTCCTCCTGGGCTATCCGGTGGCCTGGGTGATCGCGCGGAGCCGCCACCGGAGCCTGCTCCTCTTCCTGATCGTCCTTCCGTTCTGGACCAGTTTCCTGGTGCGCACCTTCGCGATGATCTTCCTGCTCCGCGACACCGGGCTGGTGAATTCGCTGCTATTGCGGTCCGGGATCCTCGCGCAGCCGCTGACGTTGCTGTATACGCCGTTTGCCGTGCTCCTGGGCCTGGTGTACGGGTTCTTACCGTTCATGGTGCTCCCGATCTACGCCTCGCTGGAAAAACTCGATCCGGCGCTGCTCGAGGCGGCCGAGGTGCTGGGGGCCGGGCCCGGGGCCCGCTTCGTCCGGGTGACCCTGCCGCTCTCCCTTCCGGGCGTGATCGCGGGGTGCCTGCTGGTCTTCGTGCCGGCGCTCGGATCCTTCATCACCTCGGACCTCCTGGGCGGCGCCAAGCAGGTGATGATCGGGAATCTGGTGCAGAATCAGTTCACCTCGGCCCGCAACTGGCCGTTCGGCTCCGCGGTGTCGTTCGCGCTCATGGCGTTGGTGCTGGTGGCGGTGACCGCGTCGCTGCGCCTGCGCGACCGCGCACCGGAGCGCCGCGCGCCATGAGGCGGCGGGTGTCCCGGGGCGCGCTGGTCATCGCGGGGGCGGTCTACCTGTTCCTTCACCTGCCGGTGCTGGTACTGGTGGTGTTCAGCGTCAACGCTTCCCGGTATTCGGTGGAGTGGACCGGGTTCACGCTGGACTGGTACCGGCAGCTGGCGGTGCGCGTCGATCTGCTGCGAGGACTCCGCGCCAGCCTGATCGTGGGCACGGTGTCCACCGCCGTCGCGACGGTGTTCGGCACCCTGCTCGCGCTCGCCCTGGCCCGGGGCCGGTTCCGGGGCCGCCGGACCGTGGAAGGCTTCCTGTATCTTCCCATCGTGACGCCGGAAATCGTCGTGGGCATCTCCCTGCTGGTGCTCTTCGTCCTCCTCCGTATTCCGCTCGGGCTGGGCACCATCACGATCGCCCACATCGCGTTCAACATCGCCTTTGTCGCGGTGGTGGTCCGCGCCCGGCTGGACGGCATGGACCGGAGCCTCGAGGAGGCGGCCCTGGTGCTCGGCGCGGACGAGCTGACCGCCTTCCGCACCGTCACCGTCCCCCAGCTCTGGCCCGGCATCATCGCCGGGGCGCTGCTGGCGTTTACCATGTCGTTCGACGACTATGTCATTACGTCGCTGGTGGCCGGCACCGGGTCGTCGACCCTTCCCGTGGTCGTGTACGGCATGGTGCGGCGCAATGTGGAGCCGACCGTGAATGCCATCAGCACCCTGATTCTGCTGGTGACCTCCCTGCTGATCTGGCTGGCGTTCCGGCTGACCCGTGAGCGGCCCCTCGCCGCCGCGCGGGGGTGAACGGGGACCGCAATGGCCATGTCCCGCCGGGGTTTTCTCGAAGGAGCCTTGGGCGCCTCGCTCGTCCTGCCGGGGCTGTCGCTGCTGCAATCGTGCGGCCGCGGCAAGGCCGCGGGGCCCCGCGCGGGGAGCGCCGAGCTGGGGACCCTCGAGCCCGAGCTCAACATCTACAACTGGTCCGATTACATCGGGCCCGAGGTGATTCCGGGATTCGAGAAGGAGTTCGGGGTCAAGGTGACCTACGATACGTACGACAGCAGCGAGGAAATGGTCGCCAAGCTGCAGGCCGGCGCCAGCGGCTACGATCTGGTCATGCCGACGACCTACGCGGTCACCGTGTTGCTGGAGAGCGGCCTGCTGGCTCCCTTGTCACTTCGGTATCTCACGAATCTCGGCAACATCGCGCCGGTCTTCCGCGGGCTGTCCCACGATCCCGACAACCGGTATACGGTGCCGTGGCAATGGGGAATGACCGGCATCGCGTGGCGCAAAGACCTGGTGGCCGCGGCCCCGGAGAGTTGGAGCGTGTTCCTGGGCCGGGAGCCGCGGGGCAAGATGACCATGCTCGACGATCTCCGCGACGTGATCGGGGCCTTCCTTCGGCTCCGGGGACACTCGATCAACTCCGTCGATCCGGGAGAGCTGGAAGCCGCGCGCCAGGATGCCATCGCCGCCAAGAAGAACCTGAAGGCGTATCTCTCGGCGCCGGTCAAGGCGCAGCTGATCGCCGGGGATGTCTGGCTGGCCCAGCTGTGGAACGGCGATGCGGCGCAGGCCCGCCGCGAGCAGCCTGCGCTGGAGTGGATCCTCCCCCGCGAAGGCAGCACCCTGTGGATCGACTCCCTGGTGGTGCCGGCCGCGGCGCCGCATCCGCGCGCCGCCCACGAATTCATGAACTACATCCTGCGGCCCGCCGTCGGCGCCGCGATCTCCGGGGCCACCGGTTATGGGTCGCCCAACCAGGCGGCCATGCCGTTGCTCGGGGATCCGGTGCCGTATCCCACCGCAAACGAGCTCGCCCGGCTCGAAATCCAGAAGGATCTCGGCCGGGCGAGCGGATTATGGGACGACATCTGGACCCAGATCAAATCGGCGTGAGCAACTTCCGGCGTCCTTGTGTCCTTGCGTTCCTCTAGAACTTGTGCACCGCGAACCCGTCGATGTGCACGTCGAGGTTGTGATTCACCCGGAGGCCGACGGCGCCCTCGAGGTCCATTCCCGCCGACGGGATCTCGTGGACCACGGTACCATTCACCTTGAAGGCGATCTTGCTGGGATCGACCTTGCCATCGATCTCGAGCTTGTTGGTGGCCTTGCCGGTGGTCGCGTCCTGCTTGACGATCGCGGCGTTGTCGGTCCAGGGCACCAGCGTCGTCCGGGCCCCGCCCCCCATCTTGTTGATCATGAACTTCCCGTCGCCCCGCACGATGAAGTACAGGTAGGCCGGCGTGGCGCTCTTGAGGTCCTTGCCGCCGATGATGATGCCGTATGCTTCGGGATGGGTCGGGGCCTTGGTCTGGGTAAACGTGGCGAGCGTATGGAACGGGCCCTTCACCGCATCGGTCTCCTTCCATAGAATCACCGCGGGACCGGTCGTCACGTGGAATCCGGTGCCCATCGCCACGAACTTCACGTCGTTCAGGCTGGCCGAGGCCTGGTCGAGGCGAGCCGACCAGCCCGCGGGCAACGTTCCACCGCCTGCAACCTTCTTGTCGGGATCGGCCGGGTTGCCCTGGGCCACCAGCGGAGCGGCGAGCAGGCTGGTCAACGCGATGATCGAAAGCGTCCGCATACGGTTACCTCATGAGGGATGGCTGGAGTCGACTGGGGCCCCGCGGTTGCCAGCCGGGCGGGGGGACGGGTAAAATACTGCCTCATACCCGAGGGAACTATGGAGACGATTGTTCGCATTTTTGCTGCACTTGGGGCCGGGATGATCCTCTTCGCCCTGACCTACGTCACCCTGCTGGTGGGGGGGATCGTCAACGGGATGGTCGTCCTGATCTCGGGCCCCCTCGTCGACCGGCTGGTCGCCAAGAAGCGCTAAGGCGCGGCGGCCGGGTCATCCGCAGCCAGGGGCGTCTTGGCCATTCGTAGGGCGCCATCGTAGTGGATCTTCAGACTGGCCAGCCCCTCCCTGAGACCCCGAATTTTCATCTGCTCCCCCCCCGTCCGGCGGGCCAGCATTCCCATCGTTCCCATGGTCTGAGTCAGGGCGGAGAGCCCCACGCCGCTGGTAGCGCCCTTGCCCTCGTCCAGCAGCCGGCACAGGCGGCGGACCACCGAGATGTCGGCCCGGGCGCCCGCCATCTCCTCGATCAGCCGGTGCATCTGGGCAAACTTGGCGGTCAGGCCTTCCAGGACCGCGATCTGGGCCTGTTGGCGGGCGGTCAGCTTGTCGGCCATCCTCCTCCAGGGTAAGTCTCAACGTGTTGGCGCACAATCGCGTACCTGAGGGATGTCACCCCGGCGCGTCGGTCCCGCGCCGCCCCATCGTCGAGGCCTGTCAGGCGCATGAATCTCTCCGACATTTCCATCAAGCGGCCGGTGTTCGCGAGCATGACGAGCGCGGCGCTGGTGCTGTTCGGCGTCATCGGGTATCGGCAGCTCGCGGTGCGGGAGTTTCCCGATGTGGACCCACCCATCGTGTCGGTATCCGTCACCCTGCGCGGGGCCAACCCCCAGGTGATGGAATCGGCGGTGACCGACGTGCTGGAGGAGCAGCTCGCCTCGCTCGAAGGTCTCCGCACCATGACCAGCAGTAGCTCGGAGCAGTCCACCAATATCAACTTGGAATTTAACCTGAACCGGCCGATCGAAGACGCCGCCCAGGACGTGCGCGATATCGTCTCCCGGGTCCGCGGCCGGCTGCCCCAGGAAATCGACGACCCGGTCGTCAGCAAGCAGGATGCCGACGCGCGCCCCATGATGTTCATCGGCATCGAGTCCGACAACTACGACCTGCTCCAGCTCTCCGAGATCGCCGATCGGATCCTCAAGCCGCGGCTCCAGACCGTTCCCGGCCTGGCCCGGGCCGAAATCCGGGGGGAGCGGCGCTATGCCATGCGGGTCTGGGTCTCGGCCACGGCGCTGGCCTCCCGGGGTCTGACCGTGCAGGACGTGGTCAGCGCCATCCAGAGCCGCAACGTGGAAATCCCCGCCGGCCGGATCGAGTCGGACCGGCGCGAGTTCTCGGTCCGCTCGCTCGGCGAGCTCAAGTCCCCGGAAGAGTTTACCGCCATGGTGGTGGCCAACCAGAACGGACAGCTCGTCAAGCTCGGTGACGTGGCCAAGGTGGAGCTGGGCGCCGAGGACGTGCGCAGCTTCTTCCGCTTCAACGGCCGTCCGGCCGTGGGACTCTCCCTGGTGCGCCAGTCGAAATCCAACCTGGTCGACGTCGCCGACGCGGTCCGCGCGGCGATGCCCGAGTTGCAGGCCGCCCTGCCGCCCGGCGTCAAGGCCAGCCTTGGCTTCGACCAGTCGATCTACGTCAAGCGCTCGATCAAGGAAGCCGAGGAAACCCTGATCCTCGCCGCGGGACTCGTGGTGCTGATCATCTTCATTTTCCTCCGGAATGTCCGCGCCACCCTGATTCCCGGCCTGGCCATCCCCGCCTCCGTCATCGCGACGTTCGCGATCATGGACGCCTTCGATTTCTCCATCAACAACCTCACCCTCCTCGCCCTGACTCTGGCCATCGGCATCGTGGTGGATGACGCCATCATCGTGCTGGAAAATGCGTTCCGGCATCAGGAAGAGCTGCACGAACCTCCCGAGCAGGCCGCGATGAAGGGCACCCGGGAAATCGCCTTTGCCGTCATCGCCACCACGATTTCCCTCGTGGCGGTCTTCATTCCCCTGGCGTTCCTCACGGGCAGCACCGGCCGCCTGTTCAAGGAATTCGGCATCGCGGTCGCCGCCTCGGTGGCCATCTCCGGCTTCGTCGCCCTCACGCTGACGCCGATGCTCTGCGCCAAGATTCTGCGGGTCCCCCCTCGGCACGGGGTGCTCTATCAGGCGCTCGAGGGCGGCTTCAAGCGGGTCGCGTCCGGGTACCAGCGGATGCTCGGCGCGGCGCTGCGCCACCGCCTCGTCGTGCTCGGTTCCGTCGCGGTGCTGGTGGCGCTGGCGGTGGTCGTGTTCCGGCGGCTCAAGGTGGAATTCGTCCCCCCGGAAGACCGCGGCCAGATCCAGGTGTCCATCACCGCGCCGGAGGGAGCCACCCTCGCGTTCACCGATCAATACCAGCGCGAGGTGGAGAAGATCCTCGCCGCCGTGCCCGAAATCGCCAATTACACCAGCGTCATCGGCGGGTTCGGCGGAAGCGCCGGGCGGGTCAACAGCGGGGGCATCTACATCCGGTTCGTGGACTGGTCGCAGCGCAAGCGGTCGGCCCAGGAAATCATCGAGGACCTCCGGCCCAAGCTCGCCCAGATACCCGGCGTCCTCGCCTTCGCCAACAACCCGCCGGCCTTCGGCGGGTTCGGCTCCGCCGTGCAGTTCGTGGTCCGGAATCCGGATTTCGATTCGCTCCGCGTGGGCATGGATGCGCTGATCACCCGGGCCCGCCAGGTCAAGGGACTGACCAACGTGGACACCGACCTCCGGGTCAACAAGCCGGAGCTGTCGGTGTCCTACGACCGTGACCGGGCCGAAGACCTCGGCGTCCCGGTCCGCGACGTGGCGGGCACCATGCAAGCCATGCTGGGTGGCGAGCGGGCCAGCACGTTCACCCGCGCCAACAAGCTCTACTACGTGATGGTGCAGCTCTCCCCGGAGGACCGAGCCACGCCCACCGACATGAGCGGCCTGGCGGTTCGCGGCAGGAACGGGGAGCTGATCAAGCTGGAGCAGCTGGCCCAGGTGAAGGAGGGCGTCGGCCCCCGCCAGCTCAGCCACTACATGCGGGTCCGGTCCGCCCAGCTCTCCGCCGGGCTGGCCCCCGGTTTCACGCTGGGCGAAGCCCTGGATTCCCTGGAGCGAATCGCCGGCGAGGTGCTCCCGGGGGGCTCGACGATCGCGCTGACCGGCGAGTCCCGGGAGCTCCGGGAGAGCGGCAGCTCGCTCTACTTCGCGTTCCTGCTGGCGCTCATCGTGGTGTTCATGGTGCTGGCCTCCCAGTTCGAGTCGGTGGTGCACCCCTTCACGGTCCTGATGGCGGTCCCGCTGGCGGTGACCGGCGCCTTGTTCACCCTCTGGATCGCGGGATCGAGCATCAACCTCTACAGCCAGATCGGGATGATCCTGCTGATCGGGCTCGTCACCAAGAACTCCATTCTGCTGGTGGAGTACACCAACCAGCTCCGGGAAAAGGGCCTGGAGACGACGGCCGCCCTGCTCGAGGCCGGTCGGGTCCGGCTCCGCCCGATCCTCATGACCTCGGTGGCGGTCGTGATGGGCGCCATCCCGATCGCGCTGGCGCTCGGAGCCGGCTCGATCAGCCGCCGCCCGCTGGGATACGCCATCGTGGGCGGCGTGGTCTTCTCCACGGCGCTGACCCTGTTCCTGGTGCCGGTGGTCTACTCGCTGATGGAAGGCCTGCGGCTGCGCGCCGGACGGCGCCGCCCGGCCGAATCGGGGGCGCCCGCCCGCGCGGTGGGTGCGGAATGATCCTGCTTGTGCTGGCGGCGCTGGCCGGGCCGTCGCGAACGGCGGCCGACACGATGCCGCGTATGACCCTCGCCGAGGCGCTCTCCCGCTCGGCCCGCCTCGACCCGAACTACGTGCAGGCCCTGGGCCAGGTGGACAACGCCGAATGGGCCCGCCGGGCGGCGCGCAGCGCGATGGTGCTCCCCGCCATCACGATCGCCACCGACTATGCCAGCTTCTCCCGGCCCCAGTTCAACGTCGGCATCGGTGCGCAGGCCAAGTCCAGCG
Source organism: uncultured Gemmatimonadales bacterium (assembly GCA_963762545.1). GTDB lineage: Bacteria > Gemmatimonadota > Gemmatimonadetes > Gemmatimonadales > GWC2-71-9 > JABFSM01. Next base: position 225,136 of record CAVXLC010000001.1, read on the forward strand.
CGACCGCGCGGCTCGACGCGCGTTTCGATCTGTTCACCGGGTTCCGGAAACTCGCGGATGTGACCCGGACCAATGCCGACCTCGAGAGCGCCCGGGCCGGTGAAGAGCAGCAGCGGTTCCTGACCGCCCTGGGCACCGAGGCCGATTTCTACGCGGTGCTGAGTAATCGCGAGCTGCTCGACGTGAGCCGGGACCGGGCCCGGCGCGCCGAGGAGCAGCTGGTGGTGGCGCGAGCCCGGGTGGTGAGCGGGGCCGCGGTCCAGACCGATTCGCTGCAGCTCGTGCTCGAGCTCAACCGGGCCCAGATCGCCTTGTTGCAGGATCAGGCCCGGCTCCGGGTGGCGCGGCTGGTCCTGGGGCAGCGGGTCGGCTCGCCGGGAGGGGTCGACGCGGTGCCCCTCGACACCGCACGGGCCCCCGATCTTCCACTGACCCTCCCGGAAGCCATGAGCCTGGCGCTGGAGCAGGGCCCCGAATACCGGGTGGCGCGGGCCAATCAGCGCTCAGCCGAGGCCGGCGTGAAGTCCGCCCGCAGCCGGTACTTCCCCCAGGCCGTCCTGAGCGCCAATACGACCTCCTTCGGCGACCGCTTCTATCCCGACGGCCTCTCCCGCAGCACGGTGACGATCTCGGTGAGCCTCCCGCTCTGGGACAACGCCCAGCGCGAGCTGGCGCTGTCCCGGGCCCGCACCGCCCGGGATCTGGCTCGCGCCACCCGGGAAGATCTCGAGCGCCGCGCCGAGGCCGACGTCACCGAGGCCTGGGAGGCCTATCAGACGGCGCGCGCCACCGCGGATTACTCTTCCCAGGGCCTGATCGTCGCCCAGGAAACCTTCCGGGTCCAGCAGGCGCGCTACCGCGCCGGTGCCAGTACCATTCTCGACCTGCTCGACGCCCAATCGGCGCTGACCCAGGCCCAAGCGGAGCTGGTGCAGGCCCGATACGCGGCCCGGCTGGCGCTGGCGGGCCTCGAGGCGATCCTCGGCCGGCGACTCTTCAGCGACAAGGGACCTTCGTGAGACGAATCACCCTGGCGGCGCTCCTCGCCCTCGGCTCGGCCTGTGGCGGGGGCAAGGATCCGGCTCCCCTGAGCGCCGACGGCGCCGCCGGCGGATCGGGAGGACGGGGCGGCTCGGGCCCGGTGCCCGTGGAAGTCGCCGTCGCCCGCACCGATACCGTCGTGGACGCGATCACCGCGACCGGCCAGATCGAGCCGCTGCAATCCATCGAGCTGCGGCCGGAAGTCGACGGCCGCCTGGTGGAAATCATGGTACGGGAAGGCGCGGAGGTGACCAAGGACGCTCCGCTCTTCAAGGTGGACGACCAGGAGCTCAAGGCGCAGGTGGCTCGGGCCCAGGCCGACCGTGACCTTGCCCAGCAGGCGCTCACCCGCACCCGCGCCCTCCTCGCCGACAAGGCCGCCGCGCCGGCCGACGTCGAGCGGGCCGAGGCCCAGATGCGCAGCACCCAGGCCAGCCTCGACCTGCTGCAGCTCCGGCTCGACCGCACCATCGTCCGGGCGCCCTTCGCCGGCGTCGCCGGGCAACGGCTGGCCAGCCTGGGCGACTACGTCAACAACTCCACCCGGCTGATCACCCTCCAGACGGTCAACCCCCAGCGCGCCGCCTTCCAGGTACCCGAGCGCTACGCCGACCAGCTCAGGGTGGGGCAGAAGGTGATCTTCCGGGTCGCGGCCCTGGCGGGACGCGACTTCACCGGCCAGGTCGATTTCGTGGACCCGCTGGTGCAGCTCCCCGGCCGGACCATCACGGTGAAGGCGCTGGCGCCCAACCCGAAGCGGGAGCTCCAGTCCGGGATGTTCATCGAAGCCCGCCTGGAAACCGCGGTGCGACCCGCCGCGACGGTCATCCCCGAGGACGCGGTGAGCCCGATGCAGGGCTCCATGTTCGTGTGGGTGATCCGGGCGGACAAGGCCGAGCGGCGCGAGGTGCTGCTGGGCGTCCGCACCCCCGGCTATGTTGAGGTCCGCCAGGGCATCGATCCCGGCGAGCAGGTGGTGGTGGGCGGGAGCGAGCGGCTCACGGTCGGCGCGCCGGTCAAGGCCACCCTGGTGGACCGGACCCCCCGGGGCGCCGGTACCGATCTCCCGGCTGGGCCTCCGCGATAGTTATGTAGCTTAATATTTGATTGTTTTAGCCTAAAATTTGTGGAAATAACTATAGCCATTTGATTTTTTATCATATCCGCGGTAAACTGTCGCCACCCCCAATCCTCCACCGCGGAGCCGCCGATGAGCAGCGACCTCAGAGACTTCCTGGAAATCCCCTACGACCGGCTCGAGGAAATGAACCTGGAAGCCAAAGCCGAACGGCTGGCCCGGGTGGCAGCGGCCAAGATCCGCGAGAAGCGGATGAAGTACTTGGCCGACGAGAAGCGCATCAAGGCGGTGACGGTGTGCTTCGCCGACCTCGAGGGCCGGCTGCACATGCTGGATTACGATAAGAAGTTCCTGCTGAACTCGGCCGACAACCTCACCTTCGACGGCTCCTCGATCCGCGGCTTCACCCAGCAGGCCGAGTCGGACCTGCGCCTCGGCATCGACTGGCCGGCGTTCTACTGGCTGCCCTCGGATGTGTTCGGGCCGGGCAAGGTGCTGGTGTTCGCCGACGTGCTGGAAAAGGACGGCTCCCCCTACGCCGCGGACATGCGAGCCCGCCTCAAGAGCTACCTCGACCGGCTCTACCAGCGGGACGGGTACGTCTGCAACGCGGCGAACGAGATCGAGGGCTTCCTGTTCAAGGGGCGCGACGCGGAGCGGCACTACCACGCGACCGGCCGGTTCGAGTTCATCAGCACTGGCGGCTACTACCATTCCCTCCCGGGCGACGCGCTGCGCTCCTTCATCGACACCGCCGCCGAAGTGCAACGGGCCATGGGCTTCGCCAACGAGAAGGACCACCCCGAGGTGGCGCCCTCCCAGTTCGAAATGAACTATTCCTACACCGAAGCGAGCATCGCGGCGGACCAGGTGCTGCTCTACAAGCTGATCTGCCGGCAGGTCGCCGCGCGCCTCGATATGACCGCGAGCTTCCTCCCCAAGCCGGTGACCGGCGTGAACGGCAGCGGCATGCATACCAACCTCTCGGTCAGCCAGAAGGGTAAGAACCTGTTCTGGGATCCCAAGGGGCCCGACAAGCTGTCGAAACTCGGCTGGAAATTCATCGACCGGATACTCACCAGCGGGCAGGACATCTGCCTCCTGTTCAATCCCAGCGTCAACGCCTACCGCCGGCTGGACCCGCACTTCGAGGCGCCCAACCAGATCAAGGCGTCCGCGGTGGACCGGGGCTCGATGATCCGGATTCCCCTCGGCAACGAAAAATCGGCACGGGTCGAGGTGCGGTCGATCGCCCCGGACGCCAATCCGTACCTGGCCATCTACACCATGTTCCGGACCGGATTCGAGGGGCCGATCGAGAAGGACAATGGAGAGAAGCGCCGGGACCGGACCCGGTTCCTGCCCGACAACATCTACGACGCAATCCGGCTCTTCAAGGGCAGCAAGTTCGCCTCGGATCTGTTCGGCGAGTCGGTGCACAAGCGCTACGCCGATCTCAAGCTCGGGTCCGCCGAGCGGTGTCCCAAGGCGCTGGGCGCCCAGATCAAGATTCCGGAAATCCAGTTCCACCACGAGGTCACCAACCAGTACCTCTGGTCCATGTTCTAGGATGCGGGCCCTCCCGCCCCCTCGGCTTCGAGGGGGCAGCCGGGGCGATGTTTCTGTTCGGCAAGAAGTAACCTCGGCACACCGCGTCCCGGCGGGCGCCTCGGACCGCCGGGATTGACCGCCGCCCGTCCTTCGGCTGCATCCGGCGCCGGGGGAGGGCGGCATCGCTCCGTCGGCGCCCGCCGGCGTGTGACTCCTGGCCCTCCCGCCTTCCCGTCGGCATATTCTCGGCTCCCCGCCCTCCGAGGAACCCTCACGTGAACCGATCGCTTGGCACGGCCCTGCTGTTGTGCGCCCCCCTGTTCGCGCCGACCACGCCCGCGCGGGCCCAGGCGGCGGAGTTCGAGGGCCGCCCGGTCTTTTCGGAAGGCGCCGATCTCGGGTACTTCCTGTGGAAGGAAGACGACACCTGGAGAGTGCGCTGGACCACCAAGGGCGCTCTGCGCCACTTCGCGGGCTCGGTGACCGCCGAGGGTGGGAAACTCAAGTCACTCAAGCGGATCGATGTGGAGACCGAGCGCCGGGTACTCTACCCGGGCCGTCCGGCGCACGTCGGTGTCGGTCCCCGGGGACACCCCCGTATGGTGGGCGGACGCGCCCCGGTCGTGGTGAGCCGGGACCAGGACAAGATCGAGAAGGACGGCGACAATCGGATCGTCTTTTCGGCCAAGACCGACGACGATATCGACGGCTTCGACTTCAAGACGGACAACAACGTGACCGATCTCCGGTTCGTTCTCGAGATCGACGGCCGGCAGCTCCCCAACCTGGTCGAAACCGGCCGAAACAACCGGAAGGCCGCCGGCCTGCCGCTCCTGGTCCGGTTGCGCTAGCCACCTCCGGTATCATTCTGCCCATGCCAAGCGGCTTCCGCACTCTCCCGCTCCTCCTCCTTATCGGCGCTCCCCTCGCCGCGCAGCAGACCCGGCCCGAGCGTACCGCCTACGCCGAGACATCGACGCACGCCGACGTCCTGGCGTTCGTGGATTCCTTGCAGCGCCTCGGGGCCGGAATCCGGGTGGGCAGGCTGGGCCTGAGCCCCCAGGGAAGGCTGCTGCCATACATCATCGCCTCCCGGCCGCTGGTCGACGCGCCGGCTCGGGCGGCGCGGACCGGCAAACCGGTCATCTATCTGCAGGCCAACATTCATGCGGGAGAAGTGGAGGGCAAGGAAGCCGCCCTCATGCTCCTCCGCGATCTCACCCTGGGCCCCCTCAAGCCGCTGCTGGACAGCGTCGTTCTGGTGGTGGTGCCCATCTATAACGCCGACGGCAACGATGCGTTCGGACCGGAAACCCGGAACCGCCCGGGCCAGAAGGGCCCGGCAAGCGTGGGCCAGCGGGCCAACGGCCAGGGCCTCGACCTGAATCGCGATTATCTCAAGCAGGAGGCTCCCGAAACCCGAGCCGCCGCGAGCCTGCTCAACGCCTGGGATCCCGATCTGTTCATCGATCTGCATACCACCGACGGCAGCTACCACGGCTACGTCCTGACCTACGACGCCGGGCTCAACCCCAACTCCTCCCCGGCCAACGACTACATCCGGGACACCTTTCTTCCCGAAATCCGGTCGCGCATGCGCGCCCGGCACAAGCAGGAAGTGTTTTCCTACGGAAACTTCCGGAACGCCGATCCCGACTCCCTGGTCCAGGGCTGGGAGACCTACGATCCCCGGCCGCGCTTCGGCACCAACTGGATCGGCCTGCGGGGGCGCATGGCGATTCTCAGCGAGGCGTATTCGCACATCGACTTCAAGACCCGGGTGGATGCCACCTACAACTTTGTGCTCGAAGTCCTGCGCCTGGCCGCCACGGAGAAGGCGACGATCAAGTCGCTGAACCTGGCCGCGAGCCGGGACCGTCCCGACTCGATCGCGGTGCGGTCCACGCTGGCTCCGCCGACCCGGATGGACGTCATCGCCGAGATCACCGAGAAGGCGGATGAAGGGAGCGGGCCGTTTTCGCGGCGGCGCCAGACCGGGGTCTTCAAGACCATCCGGATGCCGGTCTTCGACCGGTTCGAGGCCACCCGCAAGGAGGCGATCCCCGCCGCGTACCTCTTGGCCCCCCAGTACTCCGACATCGCGGCGCTGCTCCGGGGGCAGGGCGTGGAGGTGCGCCGCCTGAGCGCGCCATGGTCCGGGAGCGGCGAGCAGTTCCAGGTGGACAGCCTGATTGTCGAGCCGTTCTTCGAAGGGCATCGCACCATCAGGGTGGAAGGGCAGTGGGGCGCGGGCAGCATCACCGCGCTGCCGGGCTGGTACATGGTCGATACCGACCAGCCGCTGGGCCGCCTGGCGGCGTACCTGCTCGAACCCGATTCCGAGGACGGACTGCTCACCTGGAATTTCTTCGACCGGAGTCTCAGACGGGGCCAGCCGGCGCCGGTACTCCGGGTCCGGACCCTGCCGGCGGTGCCCTCCGCAATGCTGCCATAACCCGCGATGCCCAGCCGCCGCCGGTTCCTCGTCGGAGTCGCCGCGCTCCTGCCGCTCCCGTTCGTGGCACGCCGCGTTCACCGGCTCGCGGTGCGGTCCCTCGATCCGGCCCTGCTCCGCGCCATGGCCGAGGCGATCCTTCCCTCGGAGTTGGGGAGCGGAGGCACCGAGCGCGCGGTGGCGGAGTTCGAGCGGTGGCTCGCCGGGTACCGGGAAGGCGCCGAGATCCTGCATGGGTACGGCAGCGGCGAGCTCCGCCACACCGGTCCCAGTCCGGCTCTCAAATGGGCGTCGCAGCTGGCCGGGCTGGACACCGCGGCGCGGAAGGCTCACGGCGCGCCTTTTGTCACCCGCGCCAGGGTCGAGCGGGCCGCGCTGGTGCGCGCCGCGCTGGGCGGCATGTCCTCGGGCGGATGGCCCCAGATCGATCGCGCACCCCATATCGCGGTGGGGCTGCTGGCCCACTACTACGGCTCGTCCGCGGCGCAGGATCTCTGCTATCGCGCCCGAATCGGCAAGGAAACCTGCCGCCCGCTCTCCCAATCCTCGGGGCGTCCGCTTCCCCTGGCGCGGGGTGGCTGACCGATGCCGCGCCCCGTCATCGAGAGTGACGTCTGCATCATCGGCTCCGGCATCAGCGCCGCGATGGTGGCCGAGAAACTGGCGGAGGAGCACAACGCGACGATCGTGGTCGTGGAAGCGGGGGAGGAACCCGACCGGCTCGCCGCGCGGCCGGCCATGCGTCGGCGCTATCTCGACTACGGCGAGAGCCCCTGGAGCCGGGACCACATCGACGGCACCGAGGTCGCGGGGATTCAATCACGCTCCATGCAAGTGGGCGGACTCGCCATGCACTGGGGTGGCGTCACGCCCCGCTTCAGTCCCGAGGACTTCAGGGTGCGCTCGCTGTACGGGGTGGGCAGCGATTGGCCCATCTCCTATGACGATCTCGATCCCTGGTATCAGGAAGCCGAGGAGCGGCTCGGCGTCGCGGGAGAACCGGGGCCGCCGGATCTGGATCCGCGGGGGCGGCCGTTCCCCCAACCGCCGCTCCCGCTGACCTACAACCTGCACCTGCTGCGGGAGTGGGCCGCCAAGGCCGGCATCCCGATGTGGAGCCAGCCTTCGGCCAAGAACTCGGTTCCCTACCGGGGCCGCGCCGCCTGCTGCCGCAACGACACCTGCTTTCCGGCGTGCCCCATCGGGGCCAAGTACTCGCCCGATTTCACCTGGGACGCGCTGCGGAAGGCGGGCCGGATTCGTCTGATTCCCCGCACCGTCGTGCGGCGCCTCGACGTCGAAGGCCCGGGAAACCGGGTGGCGCGCGCCATCGCCCTCGATCGCGCCACCGGGCAGGAGGTGGACTTCCGGGCCGGCACCTTCGTGGTGGCGGGCGGCTATGTCTGGAGCAGCCACCTGCTCCTGAATTCCGCGACCGCGGCTTTTCCCGCCGGCCTGGCGAATCGTTCCGGCCTGGTCGGCAAGTACCTGACCGGACATCGCAACGTGAACGGCTACGTGAGCCTGCCGCTCGAGCTGTTTCCCGGGATGAACGAGCAGCACAGTCTCGTCACCAAGCAATTCATGCGGGTCCCGCCCACCGGCCGCTATCTCCGCCACGATCTCAGGATCTGGGAGTCGTCGGTGGGGCGGGAGCCGCGGCTGGCCGATCAGGACGGCCGCCTCCTCCTTGGAGACGAGCTGCTGGCCGACTGGCGCCGCCGAGCCGCCGGCGGCACCGCCCGGGTGCGGGCCTACTACGACGTGATTCCCGATCGGGAGAGCGCGCTCACCCTCGACTCCGCCAGGAAGACGCCCTGGGGCGATCCGCTGCCGTCGCTCAGCTTCCGCGACGCGCCCGAATCGGCCGCGCTCCGCGAGGAGAGCGAGGCGGCCATCCGGGCGCTGTTTCGCGAGATGGCTCGTGCCGGCGGCGGCGCGCTGCTCTCGGCGCGGAGCGACCCCTTTCAGGATCATCCGGCGGGCGGATGCCGCATGGGAAGCGACCCGGCCACCAGCGTGACCGACCCGTGGGGCCGTACCCACGATCATGAGAATCTGTTCGTGGCCGGGGCGCCCACCTCGGTGTCCGGCGGGTGCGCCAACGCCACCCTCACGTTCTGTGCCCTGTCGCTGCGAACCGCGGCCGAGATCGGCAAGGTCTTTCCGAAGCGCTAGTCACCGCGAGGTCACCATGTCACGTTCCGTCCCGCGCACGTTCGCCGTCCTCGCCGCGCTCGCGACCGCCACCGCGCTCCGCGCCCAGGATCGGCCGGTCACCATCCACGCCGCCCGGCTGCTCGACGGCAAGGGCGGCGTCATGCTGAACCCGGTGGTGACGGTTTCCGGGGGACGGGTGGTCCGGGTCGCCAAGGCGGCTCCGGGCGCCCGCGCCACCTACGAGCTCGGCAGCCTGACCCTGCTGCCGGGGCTGATCGATGTCCACGATCACATGGCCTGGCATTTCAACGCGGCCGGCCGACTGCACACCAGCAACGACGGCGAGACGCCCGCGCAGGGCGCGCTGGCCACCGCCGCCAACGCCCTGGCCACCCTGAACGCGGGGTTTACCACCGTGCAGGAGTTGGGCGACGGCTCGGACGGAGACCTTCGGGATGCCATCGCCGCCGGCCGGCTGACCGGCCCCCGGATGCTGACGTCCCTGGACCCGATTACCGACCAACGGCTCTCAGTTGATTCCCTCCGCCAGCTGGTCCGGAGCCGCAAGGCCGCCGGCGCGGACCTCATCAAGATCTTCGCCTCCCGGAGCATTCGTGAGGGAGGCACCCAGACCATGTCCGATGCGCAGCTGGAAGCGCTGTGCGGCGAGGCCAGGGCCCAGGGCCTCCGCTCGGTGGTCCATGCCCACAGCGTCGAGAGCATGCGCGCGTCGGCGCTGGCCGGGTGCTCGCAAGTGGAGCACGGCGTATTTGCCACGGCGGAGGTGCTCGCGCTGCTGAGCCAGCACGGCACCTACTTCGACCCGCAGTGTTCCCTGGTCTTCCGCAACTACCTCGACAACCGATCCAAATACGAGGGCATCGGCAACTACAACGCCGAGGGGTTCGCCGCCATGGAGCGGGCCATCCCGCTGGCCCGCGCCGCGTTCCGGCTGGCGATGGCCACACCCGGGCTCAAGGTGGTGTTCGGGACCGACGCGGTGGCGGGCTCGCACGGGCGCAACGCCGAGGACCTGGTGTGCCGGGTCCAGGAAGGCGGTCAGTCTCCCATGGCCGCGGTGGTCTCCGCCACGTCCCTCAACGCGCAGTCGCTGGGACTGGGCGTGCGGCTGGGCACCGTGGCGGCCGGATTCGACGCGGACCTCATCGCGGTGGCGGGAGATCCCTCGGCCGACATCACCGCGCTGCGCCGGGTCCGGTTCGTGATGAAGGGAGGACGGGTCCAGCGCTACGACGCCGGCGACGGCGCCATGGCGCCGGCCGGCGAGTGGAAGGTCTACGGTGGGGATCCCGGAGCGATGAAATTCTCCCCGCTCGCGGAGATCACCCGCGACAACGTGCATCTGCTGCGGAGCGCCTGGGAGTGGCACACCGGCGAGCAGCGGGATTCCGCCTCCCGCGCCCACCCCGGCCTGTTCGAGGCCACCCCGCTCATGATCGGCGACACGCTGTTTCTTTCCACGCCCTACAATCAGGTCGTTGCGCTGGACGGCTCGACCGGGAGGGAGCTTTGGCGCTACGATCCGCGCGCGTATGACGCCGGACAGCCTCCCAACGGCATGGGCTTCGTCCATCGCGGCGTGGCCGCGTGGAGCGACGGGACCAGCCGGCGGGTCTTTCTCAATTCCCGCTGGCGGCTGATCGCCCTCGATGCGGCCACCGGAAAACCGATCCCCTCGTTCGGCCGGGGCGGGGAGATCGACCTCACCACCGGTCTGATTCATCCCACCAATCGCCTTCACTACACCAATACCTCGCCCCCGGTGGTCTGGCGGGACCTGGTGATCCTGGGCAACGGCGTGGCCGACCGGATCACCTACCGCGGGGATCCTCCCGGCGACGTCCAGGCCTTCGACGTGCGCACCGGCCGGCGGGTGTGGCGGTGGAGTCCCATTCCGCGCCACGGCGAGTCCGGCGCCGAAACCTGGGAAGCCGATGCCGAGGCCCGAATGGGCCATACCAATGTCTGGGCCCCGTTCACCGTCGATTCGGCGCGCGGCATGGTGTTCCTGCCGGTGAGCACGCCCAGCAATGATTTCTACGGAGGGGCGCGCACCGGGGACAACCTCTTCGCGGAGTCGGTCGTCGCCCTGGATGCCCGGACCGGCCGCAGACTGTGGCACTTCCAGATGGTGCACCACGGCCTCTGGGACTACGACCCGCCGGCGCCGCCATTGCTCGCCACGGTGCACCGCGAGGGGCGGGTGCTCGATCTCGTGGCCCTGCCGGGCAAGACCGGCTTCCTCTACGTGTTCGACCGGGTGACCGGGAAACCGGTCTGGCCCATCGAGGAGCGCCCGGTGGCCGGGAGCGATGTGCCCGGTGAACACGCCTCCGGCACCCAGCCGGTGCCTACCTGGCCCAAGCCGTTCAGCCGCCAGGGCGTCACCGAGGCGGACTTGCTCGACTACACCCCCGAGCTCAAGACGATGGCGCTGGCCGCCGTGGCGGGGCACCGGATGGGACCGCTGTTCACGCCGCCGTCCCTCGAAGGCACCATCGCCCTCCCCGGCGTGATCGGCGGATCGGGTTGGGGCGGGGGAGCCTTCGACCCGCTCACCGGGGTCTTCTACGTCAAGGCGAACAACTCACCGGCGCTGCTCAAGGTGGCCCACCCGGTGCGCTCCGAGACCAACGACGCGGACTACGCGATGGCGCCGGACGCAGCGCTCGGCATCAGCTCCTCTCCGGGCGACCGGGCCGAGCCCGAGGTCGAAGGCACCGTTCCCATCATCAAGCCGCCCTACGGAACCCTCACGGCCATTGACCTGGCGAGCGGCGTCCAGCTCTGGCAGGTGACCGTGGGCGACTGGCCCCGCATTCGGAACCATCCCCTGTTCAAGGGGCTGGGACTGGCGCCGGTCGGCGTGGTCGGCTCGCCGGGGCCGATGGTGACGGCGGGCGGACTGGTGTTCGTTTCCGGGGGCGGCTCGGTGCTCTACGCCTTCGATGCCGCCACCGGTCGGGAGCTCTGGCGGGGGGATCTGGGCCGCTTCGGCTACGCCGTGCCGATGACCTACCGGACCAGGAGTGGACGGCAATTCGTGGTGATCGCGAGCGGCGGAGACGGAGAGGACGGCGTTCTCAAGGCATTCGCGTTACCTTAAGGTCCCTGCCGGTGCGACTGACCGGTCACCGCTCACCGTCCGCCGCTCATTTCCCGATGCTCGCACCCGGCAGGAAAGCACCACCCTTCTCGCTCGCCTCCGACGCCGGTGAGCCGGTGACGCTCGCCGGTCTCAAGGGGAAGAAGGTCGTGCTCTACTTCTATCCCAAGGACGACACCACCGGATGCACCGTCGAGGCCTGCGAGTTTCGCGACCATTGGTCCGCGGTCCGCAAGGCCGGTGCGGTGGTTCTGGGGGTTTCCCCGGACGGCGTCGCGTCGCATGCCCGATTCAGGAAGAAGTTCGACCTGCCTTTCCCGCTCCTCGCCGATGAGGGCCACGCCGTAGCGGAGCGCTACGGGGTCTGGGGAGAGAAATCGATGTACGGGCGAAAGTACTTCGGCATTCACCGCACCACCTTTGTCATCGACGAGCAGGGGACGATCGTGAAGATCTTCGAGAAGGTCAAACCCAAGGGACATGCCGCGGAAGTGCTGGAGGCGGTGCGATGAGGGCCCGCGGTCTTGTCGCGGCGGCGCTGCTCGCAGGCTGCGCCCACGCCGGCGGCGGGGGAGCCAGCACGGTCTTCCATCAGCCGGAAGCAGGCGAGCGCCATCTCCGGAACATCCGTCAATTGACCTTCGGCGGCAACAACGCGGAATCGTATTTCTCCCGCTCCGGCAAGCAGTTGATCTTCCAGCGCACCGAGCGGCTCGATGGCGGGTGCGATCAGGAATACCTGATGAACATCGACGGCTCAGGCCTGCGGCGCATTTCCAATGGATGGGGCCGCACCACCTGCGGCTTCTTCTACGACGGCGACAAACGGGTGCTCTATGCCTCGACCTTCGCCCATGACCACGCCTGCCCGCCCACTCCCGATCGGTCGCAGGGATACGTCTGGCCGCTTGGCAACTTGGAGATCTACACCTCGAAGACCGACGGCTCCGACCTCCGGGCGCTCACCAACAATGGAGCCTACAACGCCGAGGCCACCGTCTCTCCCGACGGCAAGACCATCATCTTCACCAGCACCCGGGACGGGGACATCGATCTGTACACGATGAACCTCGAGGGCGGGGAGGTTCACCGGATCACCTCGCGGGTAGGATACGACGGCGGCGCCTTCTTCTCGCCCGACGGAAAGAAGATCGTGTGGCGCGCCGCATATCCCGTCACGGCCGCCGACAGCGCGGATTACCTCCGGCTCCTGCACAACCGGCTGGTGCGTCCTGCCCGGGTCGAGCTGTGGGTGGCCAATGCCGACGGAAGCGACGCGAAGCAGATCACCCACCTCGGAGGTGCCAACTTCGCGCCCTATTTTCATCCCGATGGCAAGCGGATCATCTTCTCGTCCAATTTCGAGAGTCCGAAGAGCGGCGCGTTCGATCTGTTCCTCATCAACGTGGACGGCAGTGGATTGGAAAAGGTCACCACCCATCCGGACTTCGACAGTTTCCCCATGTTCAGCCCGGACGGGAGGAAACTTGTCTGGGCGTCCAACCGTCATGGCAGGGAGAACGGGGAGACGGATATCTTTATCGCAGACTGGGTTGAGTGACGGGAAGGACGCTGGAAGGCCGAGGCGTTGGAGCGTCCCGCGATGCACCTTCGGAGGCTGATTAGCGAATGAAGTCTTTCGGCAAGTGGTTACTGGATTGGGCCAAGTCGATCGCGGTGGCGCTCATCGTCTGGTTCTTCCTGCGGACGTTTCTGGTGGAAGCGTTCCGGATCCCCTCGGGAAGCATGGAGAACACCCTGCTGGTCGGGGATTTTCTCTTCGTCAACAAGCTGCTCTATGGCGCGGAGGTCCCGCTGATTCACAAGCGGCTGCCCGCGGTGCGGGAGCCGCGCCGGGGCGAGATCCTGGTCTTCGATTCGGTGGAAGAGGAGGGCCTCAAAGTCGTCAAGCGCCTGATTGGCGTTCCCGGCGACACCCTCTCCATGAAGGACGGCAAGCTCTACCGCAACGGAGCGCCGGTGAACGAGCCTTGGGTCATCCGAACCGATCCGAACTCCAGTGCCGATCCGCTGCAGCGGGAGCAGATGCGCCGCTGGCAGGTGTTGCACCTGGTTCGGGGGGTCAATCCGGAGGGCTACCACCCCGATCTCAATGACTGGGGTCCCATCGTCGTGCCGCCCGATTCGTTCTTCATGATGGGGGACAACCGGGATGGATCGTATGACGGCCGATACTGGGGCTTCCTTCCGAGGGGCAATGTCCGGGGCCGGCCGTTGCTCGTGTACTACAGCTTCGACGGGAGTACCTACAAGCCGCTTCCGTTTTTCACCAACATTCGGTGGGGACGGATCTTCAGCGTTCCGCAATAGTCGTTGGGACACCAAGAACGCTCAACCGCCAGGCAAGACATCGACCGGATCTACGATGGCGACGCACCACGGCGTGACATGCGGGTCTGAAGATTCGGTTTTTTTTCGGGTATCTTTCTAACAACTACTAGTTTCCTCCCACCAGTTTCTTGACGCGGCCCCCTCCCAGTTTATACGTTGCGCCAGCCAATTCGGGCAACGGGACAGAGGTAACGGTGGCGACGGAACTCGGTGGGACACAGATCACTTCGCTCATGGAAGTGTTGCCGGGGATCGCCCAGGTCCTCCGGAGCCCCGTTGCCGACGCCATCGTCAACCTCATCCGCGCGGCCTGCCGGGTTCGGGAGTTCGATCTGGCGGATGCCGACGAAATGCTCAACTATGCCGTCCGGCGGAACCTGATGGCGGCAGAGGAGCGGGAGCGGGTGCTGGCGGAAGCCCGGGCAATCGTTCAGAAGCGCGCCGAGCGGGCGGCGGAGCGCGACAAGCCCAAGAAGCCGGCGCTGGGCAAGCCCAAGCAGAAGATCAAGGCTTCGGCAGTCAAGCCGGTCAAGCCGGTTCATCACGTTGCCCATCACCCCAAGCCCAAGGCAATGACCAAGCCTCACGCGAAGCAAGCCAGGAAGAAGAAATAGCCCAATGGGGAGCGGCGGGTGGTCTGGGCCGGACGGTTAGTCCGGCTTCTTCTTTTTGGGCCTGGTCGTTTCCCGGGGGGCGGGAGGACCGAGGGCATCGAGCAACGGTCCATCGGTCAAGGTGACTGCGGCCTCCAGCGCCCCGCCAGATATACGCTGGACTATGCGAAGCATCTGTCCTTTCCGAATCCACTGCCAGCTCTCCGACACCCCAGGTTGGGGCTTGTAGTTCGGCGTCCCGAAATCCTGGGTTAGGGCGCGAACCCAGTCTTTGGTGTCGGCCTGCCTGACCGCGGCGGTGAGGACAATGACCGCGGCCGTGTCTCTAACCGAGGAGATCAGCAGCTTGAAGGGCTGGGCGATTTGGGGAAACGGCAGGTTTCCGGTACACTCGCGGAGTCGCGGGTCGGTGGTGGCCTTGCAGATGAGCGATCCGCCCGCCGACGTGACCAGGGCATGCGCTTCGCTCATCGGCATATGGGCCCGAAAACCGACAAAGGCGAGGGGCGGAAGCTGCTGCGCGGCGATGGCGATAGCCGCTGGAGCGGGCGGCGGGGGCGGGATCAGGATCGGCATGGTGCGGGAAGCTACCAACGAGGACCGCCGGCGTGGTAGGGCGCGAACTGGACCCTAGACGCCGGCGGTCGGTCCGGTGAAAGCGGTGCCCGTCAGGCCTTCTTGACGTTCGAGGCCTGCAGTCCTTTGGGTCCGTCGACGATCTCAAATTCTACTGCATCACCCTCGGCCAATGACCGGAAGCCGTCCGCCATGATGGCGGTATGATGGACAAAGACATCCTTGCCGCCATCCTGGGCGATGAAACCGAACCCCTTCGCGTCGTTGAACCACTTTACGGTACCCTTGGCCATTGCCACGACCTCATGTGCTGGGAGCCTCTCGGCTCGGGGGAAACCGGCAAGGCGGGTGACTGGTAGGTGCCGCCGCGCCGGCCAAGACTCCTGAGAAGTTCCTTCCGCTTTCGGATTTGTCAATATCCGATCTGGACCTTAAGCTTCGTCTCATGGCCACGCCCGGAACGCTCACGGTACGCACGTTCCTCGATCGCACCGAGGGGCTGGCGCATCTCATTCTGCGCGCCGATCAGGCGCCGCGGCTGCTCGCGTTCGACGATGTCGCCGGCTGCCCGGTGGAAACCGCGCTGGCGGCACTCGAATGGACCGCCGCGGTCGGGCTGCTTCCCGACGACGATTTGCTTCATGCGGCGAGGCTCACCAGTGAGACCGCCGCGGCGGTTGTCGAGCGCAAGCTGGCCGACGGCGGGCGGCAGTTTGTCTATCTGGGTCCCCGACTCGATGCGCCTCCCATGGATGTCTTCGAGGGGAGAGTGCTGTTCGACGAGCCCGGAGTGAAAGCGGTCGAGTTCTCGCAGCGCGCGCACGCGCTCGCGCATTTTCTGCGGGCCACCTCCGGCAATGGGGTCTTGATGGCGCTGCTGGGTCGGCGCGCACCCGAAATCCGGCACCTCCGGCGCTGGTTTCGGCCCATTGTCCAGGCCCTGGGCACGGAACACCTCCTCATCGGCGGTTGGTTTGCGGCCAGTTCGGCCGGAGCGCTGTTCGGCGGGGTCGAGGAAGAACCCACTTATCGGTACATCGAGGTGGGTCTGGAGTCCTGACGCTATGTGCGGATGTTGATCCACATTTCCACAGTATGTGTCGGGACGTCCGTGGCGGCTGAAATCACACGACTTGGCACTCCACAAACTGCCCACCAAACACGACGTAACCCGAAGAAAATCAGGCACTTGCAAGATCTTGCCGACTTCCTATCTTGGAAGCGCATCGGTCGAAGAGGTTTCTCTCAGGAGCCTTGGAGAGCGGTGACAGTTCGGGCGGTTCGGCAGGGGAGATGACTTGGGCGCTCGCTCGTCCGGGGCATCGATGAACCTGGTGATCACCCGGCCCGAACAGGTAGAGCCAGTCGCGTGTTCTACCCGCTCCGACGTAGCGCCTCGGAGTGCAGTGCGAAGGGTCGGTCCGCGACCCGATCCGACTCGCAGCGCTGGCGTGAACGAACCAGGTGGGATGGCCATCCGGCCTGGGGATCAACACTGGGGCCTTCCATCGCCCTACCGATAGGCGGAACAGCCAACGGTGGCGGGGAAGAGAAGAACGGCGGCGAGAGCTCCGACTCCAGCCGGTTTGCGCATGGGACGGCCGTGACAGCGAAAGCTGTGCGGCCGTTCCTGTTTTCAGGCCCCCCAGTCGCTTCGCCCTCGATAAATGCGCCGGCGATCCACCTGCCAGATGCCCGACAGGCTCACCTGGGACCCCAGGGGAAAGTTCCGGTCGCACCTGATTGCATCGGCCATGCTGGCCGCCTTTGCGCTGGCATTGTCGGCGTAGTGCAGGACCTCCGCCTCGAGGGTCAGCGGCCGGACCGGCGCCCCGAATTCGGGTTTGCCGTGATGCGACAGCAGGAGATGGAGGAGAATTGCCAGCTCCTCCTCGGTACAGGGCGCTACCCGGCAGGCCCGAACCCTCCGGTCCAGCATCATCGCGCCGAGGACCACATGGCCGAGGAGGGCGTTCAGGTCGGTGGACTCGAAGGCGCCGTCCCAGCGATAGGCCAGCAGCTTTCCGATGTCGTGCAGCAGGACCCCGGCCAGCACCAGGTCGAGGTCGGCGGCCGCTTGCCGAGCGATCACCAGCGCGATGGCCGCCACTTCGGTGGTGTGCTTGAGCAGACCTCCCAATGCGGCGTGATGTCCTGCCGTGCTTGCCGGACAGGCCTCGAAGCTCCTGCGGAACTCGGGATCCTGGTAGAAGAGAGCGAGCACGGCGCCGATGCGGGGTGCGCCGATGCCGTTACGGAGCCGATCCAGGTAGGCCCAGTGGGAGCCAACCTCTCCGACGGTCGGGAGCAGCTGCGATGGGGCAACCGAGCCCTCGGGGAGCGCCTGAATCGAGGTTACCCGGAGTTGGCGCCGGTCCCGATAGACGGACACCTCTCCCGTGACCATGACCACGGTCCGCTTGACGATTCCGGCGATTTGGGATTGTTCTTCCGCCCAGAAGGGCGCGGTGGGAATGGCCCCGGTCGAGTTCCCTAATGTTAAGACCGTGTGCGGATAGTCTCCCCTGCGCGTCTCCACTCCCAGGACGAGGAATGCATCCTGGACCCGGTCGCCCGGAATGAGCCGGCCAAGGTCCGGGGGCATGGTCATACCGGTGGGGTACAAACGATGGTGGGGGCAGGGAACCGGGGCTGTCTGGGCCCGATCCAGGCTCCCGATCTGCTCGGGTCTTCGGCAAGCAAATTTCGGGGAATCACGGAGGTTACCCATGATTGACAACGGAAATCGACCGGTTCTGGTGGTAAGCAACGATCCTTCCCGCGCGGAGCGGGTGGCGGAGTGCCTGCGGAAGGAAGTTGGGAAGACGACCATTGAAACCCGGGGCGCCGATGCGGCGGCCCTGATCGGTGAGGGGGGCGACGCGGCCACCGGCCTCCTGGTGCTCGACCTGTCGCTGCCCGAGCTGGATCGGCAGCGGCTCCGGGAAGCCATGGGGGAGCACGCCGCCCCCCCCGAGCCGCTCGAGGCGGTTGAGCGGAGACAGATTGCCGCGATGTTGCACTACACCGCCGGGAACCGGCGGAAAGCGGCGCAGTTGCTGGGGTTGGCTCGTTCCACGCTGCTCGCCAAGATCCGCCGCTACGAGCTCGAAACTCCGGTTGATGTCGCTGTCTGAGGTACACGTCACAGCGTACCTTCTCCTTGCGGCGGGAGCCCCGACAGCGCTGTTCGCTCAGCGGTCCTGGCCCAGCGCCAACGTTCGGCATGCCACCCTCAGCTTCGACGGCAAATCGACGCTGGGGGACTTTACCGGTACCACCGAGGATGTGCACGGCCAAATGATCGGCGGCGAGGCACTCGGCGACGTCCGGGGGTGGGTCGAGGCACCGGTCAAGACGCTCAAGACCGCCAATGATCGCCGGGACAGAGACCTCGTCAAGACGATGGATGCCGACCTCTATCCGAATATCCGGTTCGAGCTGGGGGGCGTGCTGGTGGATTGGGAGCGGGGGGACAGCGCGGGCGTGGTGCTGGACGGGAAGTTCATCATTCACGGCGTGACCCGGTCCGAAAAAGTGAAGGGAACCGTGGTCCGGGGGAGCGACGGAATCCATCTCAGCGCCAGCCTTCCGATGAATCTGCACGACTACAAGATCGACCGGCTCACCCGGTTTTTGGTGCTGAAGATGGATCCGGATATCCAGGTGCATGTCGACGTTGTCTTCTAGGGCAACACCCGGACTCTTCCCAGCCTCGACACCACCACCTGCCGGCTGGCGCTGCCGCGGCCCAGCACGTGGCGGGTATTGGCAAAACCCATGGCGGCACCGAACGGCGCGAACACCGTGGTGTGAGGCACTCCCTGGATCGATACCCCCGCCTGGGCCGGGCCCGGCGCCAGCCAGGCCAGGACCGTGTCGGGAGCCCCCGCGCTGCTTACCGTCCAAATGGCGAGCGAGTCGGTGGTGACCCGAAGCAGGGCCAGCCGATGCTGAACCCGTGCGGTGAGCCAGGCGGAGCGATACGCCACCAGCAAACGGGCGGCTTCATGCTCCACGGCCAGCCGATCCGCCAGCGAGGCCGCTCCCGGTATGACCATGCCGGCCAAAAGGCCGATAACGACCAGGACCATCAGCATTTCGAGCAGAGTGACGCCGCGTCGCATGCCGGAATGCTAGGGGTATGAGCCCGAGACCCCTTCACCGATTCGCCGCCTCCGGCATCCAATCGACGCCTTAACCTTTCGGAGACCGTTCTCGGGCCTCCGGTTGCGTCCACGGGGCCGGGTCCACTTCTTTCTTCCGCTTTGATGAACGGGCCGGCGCCGCCGGACCGTTTCTTCCCGCTCCGGAGGCCACGCATGGGTCTGGTGATTATTCTGGTCGTCGCGGTGATCGTCGGACTGTGGGTGATGGGCGCCTACAATTCGCTCGTCGCGCTCAAGAACCAGGTGGTCAATGCCTGGAAGCAGATTGATGTCCAGCTGAAGCGGCGGCACGACCTGATTCCCAACCTGGTCAACACCGTCAAGGGGTCCATGGAGTTCGAGCGGGGCACGCTCGAGGCCGTGATTTCGGCTCGGAACAAGGCGGTATCCGCCCAGGGCGTCGCGGGCACCGCCAAGGCGGAGGGTGAGCTGACCCAGGCGCTGGGAAGGCTCTTCGCGCTGACGGAGAACTATCCCGACCTCAAGAGCTCGGCGAACGTCCTGCAGCTCCAGGAGGAGCTGACCAGCACCGAAAACAAGATCGGGTTTGCGCGCCAGCTCTACAACGACGTCGCGACCCAGTACAACACCAGGCAGATGCAATTCCCGACCAGCCTGGTGGCCGGGCTGGCCAAGGCCTCGCCGGCCGAGCTATGGGAGATCGAGGACCAGGCGGAGCGGGCCGTGCCCAACGTGGACCTTTCGTTCAACAAGCCTTCGGCGTGAGCGAGAGCGACCAAAACCTCTTCGCCCAGCAGGAGTCGAACAAGCGGAAGTCGGCCTGGCTGGTCGTGGGGTTCGTGTTGTTCTTCGCCTGGATCGGGTTCGGCGGGGATCTGGCGTTCTATCTGGAAACCCGGGACCTGCCGCCGGAGCACTATCACCACGTGATCCCGTTCATCGGGCTCATCGCCTGCACCATTTCCGGGGCGATGGCGTGGTACGCCTGGCGGAACGGTGCGGGGCGGGTCCTGGCCGCCACCGGTGCGGAGGAGCTGATCGAGCCGGCCACGCCGGACCTGAAGCGGCTCGATAACGTCGTCGAGGAAATGGCCATCGCGGCCGGGCTTCCCAAGCCCAAGATCTGGATCATCCCCGATCAGGATCCCAACGCGTTCGCCACCGGTCGGGATCCCTTTACCGCCCATATCGCCGTCACCCAGGGACTGCTGGCCGTGCTGGACCGCGACGAGCTGCAGGCGGTCGTGGCGCACGAGATGTCCCACATTCGTAACTACGACATCCGGTTGATGACGCTGTTGGCCGCGATGGTCGGGGCGGTCGCCCTCATGTCGGACGTGATGCGACAGTTTCTGCGGGGGGGCGGGGGTCGTTTGGGGGGACGCGGCGGAAAGAAGGGCAATCCGCTGGCGCTGGTGGTGCTGGTGGCCTGGCTCATTTCCCTGGTCCTGGCCCCGTTCATCACCTCCCTGCTCTCGATGGCCGTGAGCCGCAAGCGGGAGTATCTGGCGGACGCGACCGGCGCTCAGCTCACCCGGAATCCCCTGGCGCTGGCGAGCGCGCTCGAGAAGATCGATGCCGCCTCCGGCGCGACCCGGGCCATCGCGCGGGGCGCCGCCCACCTCTGCATTATCGATCCGGGACAGCGGAATCTCGCGGACAAGGAGGGATTCCTCGGGGATCTCTTCGCCTCCCATCCGCCGATGCGGCTGCGGCTCATCCGGCTGCGCGGGATGGGCTACGCCGCGGAGAAACAGGGAGGGGTGGCGCCGATTTCACCCGCGTGAGCGACGCGCATGGCCTCGGCCGGCCAGCGCGGTAAGGACCTCCTCCCGGAACGCGGAGGGATCGTAGGGAAGCGTCAGCACGAGGTCGGCGCCGGTGGTGCGGGCTGGGGCGGGATCGCCGGACACGAGCACCACCAGCGCGTAGGAGCGCTCAATGGGGAGGCGGAAGCGGCGCAGCGGATCGGCGGCATTCCCCGGTACCGCGAGCACCACGAGGGTGGTGTCCAGGCGCGCGGCCTCTTCCTCCGCTTCGGGGATCGTGGTCGCGCGCTCGACGTTGAAGCCGGCGTGGCGCAGCAGCAGCGCGGTGGTCCGGGCCAGCTCCTGGTCCGGCGCGCAGAGCACCGCGCGGCCCCGGGCCACGGGGCGGGGCGCGTCGGCGGCGGCCAGGCTGATCATCTGCAGGCCGCTCAGGTAGTCGGTACTGTCGGCCCGCTGCAGGTCGCCCGCCTGCTTGATGATGTCCCGCATCCGGAGGAGGGCCGCCCGGATGACGTCCATGGCGGCCGCGAGGTCGGCGTCGGGCGCCGGCCGCGCGAGCAGAAGCTCGATTTCGGCCAGGGCCCCCATCAGCGGATTGTTGAGCTCGTGGTGAAGCGTGACGGTCATCTCACCGATCGCGGCGAGCCGTTCGGCCCGCACCAGATCCCGTTCCACCTCCGCCTTGGTCGAGCGCAGCAGCCGGTTCCGCCGGGCCCGCTCCACCAGCCCCGGGAGTGCCTCGAGGAGCTGGGGGCCCTTGACCAGATAGTCTTCGGCGCCGAGCCGCATGGCGTTCGCCGCCAGCTCCTCGCTGCCCTCGCCGGTGACCATGATGACCGAGGGGGGATCGGGCTGGGCGAGGAGGCGGGGCAGCAGATCAATGCCGGTGGCATCCGGGAGCTGATTGTCGAGCAGCACCAGGTCGGTGGACGAGGCGGAGTCGAGCGCCGCGAGGCCGCTCTCCACGACGGTGATGTCGTGATACCCTTCGTTCTCGAGGATGGCCCGGAGCATCGAGACCATGGCACTATCGTCCTCGACCACCAGCACCCTGAGCGAGCGGCGATCAACCACGCGAGTCGTCGAGGAAGACCAGCGCCTCCCGGCGGGCAACGACCGCCTGCAGCGCGCGGTGGACCTCGGGGTCGACGACCGTGCCGATGAGATCGCGGAGGCGCTCGACCGCGAGCTCCGGGGTCATTTTTTCCTGATAGGGCCGCGAGGTGGTGAGCGCGTCGTAGATCTCCACCGCGCCGATGATGCGGGCGCCCAGGGGAATGGCGTCGCCGACGAGGGCGTCGGGATAGCCGCGGCCGTCCCAGCGCTCGTGATGGCTCCGCACGTAGTCGATGACGTGACCGAGGTGGGTGAGCGGCGCGAGGATGTCCGAGCCGGTGACCGGGTGGAGCTTGACGTGCTCGAATTCCTCGTCGGTGAGCGGGCCCTGCTTGTTCAGGATCTCCTCTCGGATGCCGATCTTCCCGATGTCGTGGAGCCGGCCGCCGGTCCGGATGGATTCCACCTGCTCGTCGGGTAGGCCGAGCTCCCCCGCCACCATGGCCGAGAAGTCCGCGACCCGGGCGCTGTGGCCTCTGAGGTAGGGGTCCTTGGCCTCGAGGGCATTGACCAGTGCCTCGAGCGTGGCCACCGAGATCCGCTCCAGGTTGGCTCGCTCGATCCGGAGCTCGGCGGTGCGGAGGGCCACTTCCTCCTTGAGCCACTGGTTGATCTTGGCGCTTTCCATCTGGGTGTCGCGGCGCCGGAGGGCGCGCTGGATCGCCCGGGCGAGATCGGCGAGGTCGACCGGCTTGGTCAGGTAGTCCATGGCGCCCCGCTGCATGCAGAGCGTGGCGCTTGCGGCGTCGTTGACCGCGGTGAGCATCAGGATGGCGGCGTTGGGTTCGAGCTCCAGGAGCCGGGGCACCAGGTCGACCCCGTTGGCATCGGGCAGGCGGACGTCGAGCAGGAGGCAGGCCAGCTTGTGGCGGCGGACCGCCTGGATGGCCTCCTCTCCCGTGCTGGCGGTGATGACGTCGTAGCCCTGCCCTGTGAGGTATCGCTTCAGGGCGTTGCGGATCGCTTCCTCATCGTCCACGACGAGGAGGCCGGCGGGCTCGGCAGGGCGCAATGCAGCGTCCACGGCTGTCCGGGGTGAAGGGGGGCCGGTCTTCGTGATGTAAGAAGTTAAGCGGAGGTGGCCGGGAAGGGAGTCTCCCTATCCGACGAACTCCACCCTAACCCGTTCCGGAATGAGGCCCGCCTCGTAGGCCCGGTCCAGCAGCAGCTGGACCGCCTCCCGCCCGCGGCGCCCGTAATCCACGGTCCACTGATTCACGTACATGCCCACGAACCGGTCGGTCCGCTCCTCGCCGATGCCGCGGTTGTAGCGGCTGGCGTGGGCCAGCGCCGGCGCGCGGTGGGCCAGACCATACTCGATGCTGGCGCGAAGGTCCCGGGCCACCTGCGCGGTGATCGCCGGTCCCAGGTCCCGCCGGACCACGTTGCCGCCCAGAGGCAGGGGGAGTCCCGTCTCTTCCAGCCACCAGGCTCCCAGGTCCTGCCAGAGATGGAATCCGTCGTCGGCGTAGGTGAGCTGGCCCTCGTGGATGAGGAGTCCGACATCGGCCTGCCCCGTCTTGACGGCCTCGCCGATCCGGTCGAAGGGGATGACCACCGCCTGGACATCCGGCTGATAGAGCTTGAGGGCAAGGTAGGCCGTGGTACGGAGCCCGGGCACGGCCACGCGGAGGTCCCGGAGCGCCGCCCGGGGGTCGGCGGGTCTGGGCCGCATGGAGACCAGCCGGGGGCCGTAGCCGTCGCCCATGGAGGAGCCGCTGGCCAGCAATGCGTAGCGGTCCGCCAGGTAGGCGTAGGCGTGGATCGAGACGGCGGACACCTCCAGCTCCCCCGCCAAGGCTCGCTGGTTCAGCGACTCGATGTCCGAGAGCTCGTGCATGTAGCGGAGGTCGCCGGTATCGAGCTTGTGCTCCGCCAGGGCGTAGAACATGAACGCGTCATCGGAATCGGGGGAATGCCCGACGTGGATGGTTCGAGGCATGGTCACCGTCCCAGGCTCGCCTTGGCCCGGGTTCTGAAGTCGTCGAGGACGGGCCGGTGCTCCTCGTATTCGACCCGGCCGGCCTTGAGCTCACCATCGTAGTGGTCGAGGAAGTCGCGGTAGCTACGGTTGAGCAGGGTCGTGTCGTTCTGCCGGTCCCCCGCCTCGCCCCGGATGATATCGACGAACAGATGACCGGGGGCGCCACGCTGGATGGTATCGGCGAGGGCCAACGCGGCGGGGAAGTCCCCCAGCGTCAGGTGGAGCATGGCCGCGTGGTAGCGGGCATCGGCATTCACGGTGTCCAGCATGTCGTAGGCGCCGAGCGCCATCGGAGCGAATTGCGTCACGGTCTGACTGTCGCCCTTCTCCACCGCGGTCATGATCCGATCGTACAGCCGGTCGAACCGCTCCCGGGGCGTCATGGAGCTGATGTCGGGCGCCCGGGCTGCGGCCCCGGTTTCCCGGCCCGCATCGACGTTGCCGGCGTTGGCCATGTCGGGGACGGTGGGCGGGCCGCTACCGAGCTTCCACACCACCAGCAGCAACGACGCAATGACCGCGACACCCGCCACGATCCAGGCGGTGCGCTCCCGGGTGGCGGCCGGCGCGCCGGGGCCGGTGGCGGCGCCGCAGCGATGGCAGAACCGGGCCCCCGGCGAGAGGGGCGTCTGGCAGGCGGCGCAGGAGCCTCGGTCGGCCGGCTCGCCGCACCTGCTGCAGAAGGGGCCGGTCAGCGGCGCACCACAGGCGGCGCAGACCGTCCGGGACGTCACGGGGTCGGGCGGGGGTTGGGTCATGGGGACCCAAAGTTAGCGGGGCCTCCGAGGTTTCGCCCCCTTTCGTACAGGGTGTTCGGGCCTTACTCATTACAGGGATGACCTCATCGCCGATCGAGCTGCCGGAGCATCCGGGCGCCCGCCATCTGGGCGACCTGGCCCGTGGGGGTACGGCCTGGCGCGTCTACCTGGAGGCCACCCCGGGTACGCCGCCGGTCCGGGGCCGGGTGCATTTCGTCTCCAGCGAGGCTACCCGCTCGACTGGATGGATCTTCGTCGAGACCTCGGAGCAGGAGCTGGTCCGCCGCTTCCACGACTTCAGCGCGGTCGAGCTCTGGAAGCTGCTCGAGAGCCTCGGCTAGGCCCCGGGACGCACGGAGGAGGGCAGTGATTTTCCGGGCCGCGGTGGTGGCCGTTGCCGCGCTTGCGCCCGCAGTTCTCCATTCCCAGACGGCCCCCCCCCGCGACACCACGCCGGTCGTCCGCGCGATCGACATCCGCCGCTACGATATCTTCGCGCCGTCGGAAGCCACGAACTTTCTCGCCCGGGCGGCCAACGGCCTTCACATCACCACCCGCGTCCGGGTGGTACGGCGCGAGCTGCTGTTCCGGGCCGGGGAACCGTACGACTCGGCCCGGGTGGCGGAGACGGCGCGCAACCTCCGGTCCTTGAGCATCTTCCGCTCGGTCGATATCGACTCGGTGCGGAGCGACTCGGGGCTGCTGGTGCGGGTGACCACCGGCGATGGCTGGAGCACCCGCCCGCTCTTCAACATTCAGAGCACCGGCGGCAGCTTCTCCCCGACCCTGGGCGTGGAGGAGCTCAACTTTCTCGGCACCGCCACGCTGGCCAGCATCCGGTACAAGAGCGATCCCGACCGCTCGACCATCACGACGGTCTTCCGGCAGCCCCGGCTGTTCGCCGGCCGGGTGGGCTTGAGCTTCCTGTACGCGCATCTCAGCGACGGCGACGTCAGTCAGGCGCAGTTCTCCAAACCGTTCTTCTCGCTGTCCCAGCGGAGCAGCTGGCAGGTCGGCGTGGACGTTCGCGATTACCGGGTGCTTCGTTTCTTCGGCGGAGACGCGGAGGCCCGCGATACGCTGCGCCGCCGCGCCTCCCTCGGATACGCCGCCGCCGCGTGGGCGCTGCGGGCCGGCCCGGCGGGCTACTTCCGGCTGGGGCTGAGCGGGCAGGTCCGTCGGGAAGACTTCGCCGACGAGGCGAGAGTGGATACGATTGGACGGACGGTCACCGTCGCGGCGGGGCCCTTCCTCCAATGGCGGCGGGCCCGGTTCCTGGTCTCCCGCGGGCTGCAGGGGTTCGCGCGGGCCGAGGATATCGACGTCAGTACCTCCGTCGGTGTCGGGCTCACCCTCGCGTCCCGCGCGTTCGGGTACCAGGATGACGGCCTGGTTCCCTACCTCTCGCTCCAGACGGGATTCGGCCGGCCCGGCTCGTTCGTCCAGCTCAGCGGTATCGCCGAAGGGCGCTATACCGCGGCCGGCCTGGACTCCGGTTCGGTTCACCTCGCGGGCACTGCCTTTTTTCAGCCCGGTCCGCGGCATCTGGCGGTGATCCACGGTTCCATCGGATGGATGGAGCGCCCCGAGCCGGGCGGGGAATTCGATCTGGGTGGAACCCACGGCGGGCCGCGCGGATTCCGCCAGCACTACTTCACCGGCGACCGGGCCTTCTTCACCAGCGCCGAGTACCGCTTCACTCTCACCAACGACTTCCTGAAGCTCACCGCGATCGGTGTGGCCGCCTGGGCGGACTACGGCGGGGCCTGGTATGCGGGCTCGCCCCGCCGTGCCAGGGGAAGCGTGGGGACCGGCCTTCGGTTCGGCCCGACCCGGGCCACCGACGTGCGGTCGTCGCGGGTCGATGTGGCCTGCCGGAACCGCGAGGACAACGGCCGGTTCGGCTGTCTGCTCGTGATCGGTCAGGGATTCGCGTTCTCGACCAGCGGCAGACTGGATCGCTGAGCCGAGGTCCCGTACCTTCTCCCCCATGACCGATCCGACCGATGCCCCCGAGCCGGCCCCCGCCGCCACGCCGGCCGCCGTCGCGCCACCCCGCCGGCCGTGGTGGAAGCGGTGGAAGCTGATCGTCGGCGTGATCATCCTCACGCCGATCCTGCTCTTCGTGCTGTACACGGTGAGCGTACTGAACTGGGCCTATTCGGAAGGCGAGCGCGCGGGGTATATCCAGAAGTTTTCGAAGAAGGGCTGGTTCTGCAAGACCTGGGAAGGGGAGCTCGCGCTGACCACGATCCCCGGCGTGGCGCCGGTGCTCTGGAACTTCACGGTGCGGAAGGAGGCGACGGCTCGCCAGATCAATCTGGTCCTCGGACGGCGCGTGGTGATGTATTACGAGGAGCACCGGGGCCTTCCCTCGACCTGCTTCGGCGAAACCAACTACTTCGTGGACAGCGTACGGATCGTGAAGTAGCCGGATCATCGACCATGCGGTCCCGTTGCGCTCCCCTCGTCCTCGCCGCCGCGGCGCTGGCCACGGCCGTCCCGCTGGCGGCCCAGCAGCGCCGCTCCGTTATTGCGGGGGTGGTCGTCTCCACCGGCAGCCACCTGCCGATCGCGAAGGTTCGGGTGATCCTGGTCGGCGCCGGGCGCTCGGTGCTGACCGACAGCCTGGGACGGTTCCGGTTCGACAGCCTGCGCGCGGCCACCTACCTGGTGCAGGCCCGCGGCGATAGCGACCAGACGCCGCTGACTTCGGTCGTGGTGGGCGAACGGGAGCGGGTCGATCTCGAGGTCAAGCTGGGCGTGCCGGACCCGAACCGGCTCCCCGATCTGGTGACCACCACCGAGGCGCCTCCGAGCCGATCCCCGGCTCCGGCTCCCCGAAGAGTTCGTGGCGCGCAAGAAGCTCGGCATCGGGCAGTTCCTTACGGGAGAGGAGATCGGCTGGCGCCGCCCTCCCAGCGTGGTGGATCTGTTCCGGACCTTCCGGGGCATGGAAGTCCGCTGCCGCGACAGTATCTGCGTCCCGCACGTGGTCCGCACGCCTCTCGGATGCAGACCCAAGGTGGCGGTCGACGGCGCGATGGCGGACGTCGGCGTGCTTCAGGGCTTCGATCGCGAGGACCTGCAGGCGGTCGAGGTCTATCTGGGCCCCTCGGAGTATCCCGCCGAGTACCACCTGAGCCCGAGCGAGGCCCGCTGCGGCCTGATCGTGATCTGGACCCGGTTCACTCCGGTTCGCAAGCAATGATCTCCGCCATCGACCTGTCCAGCTACTTGGGCCTGACGGCGATCACGCTGCTCACGCTGAACGTGCTGCTGGGGCTCCTCATGTCGGTGAAGTACAACCCGGTGCGGTCGTGGCCGTACCGGCGGGTCAAGACCTTCCAGCTGCACAACTGGACCGGGTACATCGCCCTGGCGGTATCGGGCGCCCACGCGATCACGCTCCTGTTCTCCTCCCAGGAGCACTTCCGGGTCCTGGACCTGCTCTACCCTCTGGGCTACGACAAGCAGCCGCTCATCAACGGCGCCGGGGCGCTGGCGCTCTATCTGGTGACGTTCATCGTGGTGACGTCGTATTTTCGCCAGGACATCGGCCGGCGGCGCTGGAAGCTGCTCCACTACACTACCTACGCCGCGGCCGCGGTGTTCTTCGTGCACTCGATCCTCACCGATCCCACCCTCAAGGACACACCGGTCGACTACTTCGACGGAGAGAAGGTGTACATCGAGATCCTCGCCGCCCTTATGGTGGTCGCGATCGGCCTCCGCATCCGGTATCGCTGGATTCGGCACGTTCCGGGGGTCGAGCGCCGGGCCGGCGGGGAGGAGGCCGTGCGGTAGCGATGGCGGAGCGGCCGGCCTTCTCCCGGGAATTCCTCGATCTCCAGGCGGCGCTGGCCGGGCGGTATACCCTGGAGCGTGAACTGGGCCGGGGCGGGATGGGAATCGTGTTCCTGGCGCGCGACGCTGGTCTCGACCGCCCGGCGGCCATCAAGCTGCTCCCGCCCTACCTGGCGGCCCAGCCGGCCATCCGGGAACGGTTCCTCCAGGAAGCCCGGGTGGTGGCCCGCCTGTCCCATCCCAACATCGTGACGGTGTTCGCGGTCGAGGAGCACGGAGACCTGGTGTTCTTCGTGATGGCCTACGTCCGGGGCGAGACCCTGTCGCAGCGGGTGCTGCGGAGCGGACCGCTTCCGCCGGCGACGGCCACGCGGATGATCCAGGAAGTGGCCTGGGGCCTCGGGTACGCCCATGCCAACGGGGTGATTCACCGCGACATCAAGCCCGACAACATCATGCTCGAGCAGGCGTCGGGCCGGGCCATGATCACCGATTTCGGCGTGGCCCGCGCCGCGGACGGCCAGTCGCTCACCGGGGCGGGACAACTCATCGGCACGCCGCAGTACATGAGCCCCGAGCAGGCGTACGGGAACCCGGTGGACGGCCGGAGCGACCTCTACTCCCTGGGCGCGACGGCCTTCTTCGCGCTGACCGGGCAACCGCTGTTCGACGGCCCGAGCCCGATCGCGGTCGTCACCAAGCAGCTGAACGAGCCGCCTCCGCCGCTCGCGAGGGTCCGACCCGACCTTCCCCCGGAGTTGACCCGGGCGGTCGATCGGTGCCTGGCCAAGGACCCGGCCCGGCGATTCGCCACCGGGGAGGAGCTCGCCGAGGCGCTGGCGGCCACCGGACTCACCGCGCAGGAAGTGCCGGCGCCGATCCGGCACTATTTCCGTCAGGGCCGCAGTGTCGCGCTCGCCTGGCTGATGCTGGTGGCCCTGGTCCTCTGGTTCGGGCGTTGGGTACGCGTACCGCCCGATCCGGCCTCGCGGGTCGGCGCCATCGTGTTGCTGTCGGTCGCGGTGCTCTGGCCCCTCTGGTTTCTGATGCGCACCGCCCGGAGCGCCTTGCGCTCGGGTCTGACGTTCGACGACGTGCGCTCGGCGGCCGCCCTCGAGGCACGCGTGCTGGCCGAGGAAGCCCGCGCGGTCTATGGGGGAGAATATTCCGGGGACCTTCGTCATACGAAGGAAGACTGGCTGCGGATGCTTTCCGGGCCGTTCGGCCGCATGGTGTTTCGGCTGGCCCGGATTGGGCTCGCCGCACCGGCGTATTCGCCTCGGCCCGACAGCAAGCCGGCCGAGCGGATGCTGGAGGCGGGGGCGGTCAAGCTGTTCAACGAGCTGCCTGCGGATCTCCAGGAGCGGTTCGAGCAGCTTCCCGAAATCGGTCACGAGCTCTGTTGCCGGGTCGAGGAGCTGCGCGACGAACCCGGCCAGCAGGAGGAACTGAGCCGGGCGATCGGCGCGCTGGAGCGCATGCGGCTCGATTTGATGCGGCTCAAAGTGGGTGAGGGGTCGCCCGACCAGGTGAGTGCCGCGATCGACGCGGCGGTTCGCCTCAATCAGGACACCGCCACCCGGCGAATTCCCCAAGGCTGACCAACCTTGCGGATGTCTATGTGCCGTGGCACTTTATGGCCATCGGCGCCGTAGCCAAGTGGTAAGGCAGAGGTCTGCAAAACCTCCATTCGTCGGTTCGATTCCGACCGGCGCCTCTCGCTCCTGTTGCCACTGGGCCAGTCGGCCACGTGCTTCGGTCACCTCCTCCTCTCCGACGCGAGTATAATGCAGCCCCGGCCAACGTCTCCTTCCTTGGCGCCGGGGGAGGACGCCATGCAGATCGGCATGATCGGACTGGGCCGCATGGGCGCCAACATGGTGCGGCGGCTCATCGAGGGTGGTCACCAGTGCGTGGTGCACGACGTGTCCGTGGACGCGATTCGCGCCCTGGCCGAGCAGGGCGCCGTGCCCGCTGCGTCGCTTGACGAGCTGGTGGCGAAGCTGGCGCGGCCCCGGGCCATCTGGCTCATGGTGCCGGCCGCGGTGGTGGACACTTCGCTCGAGGCGCTGGCGCCCCGGCTCGAGCCGGACGACGTCCTGATCGACGGCGGCAACTCCTACTACCGGGACGATATCCGGCGCGCCGGAACGCTGGCGGCGCGGGAGGTCCACTACGTGGACTGCGGCACCAGCGGCGGCGTCTGGGGCAGGGAGCGGGGCTACTGCCTGATGATCGGCGGTGAGCCGGACGTGGTCGGCCGGCTGGATCCCGTCTTCCGGACGCTGGCCCCCGGACGGGGCAGCCAGCCGCCCACCCGCGGGCGCGAGGCGCGGAGCGGCACCGCCGACCTCGGCTATCTGCACTGCGGCCCGCACGGCGCAGGGCATTTCGTGAAGATGATCCACAACGGCATCGAGTACGGGCTGATGGCGGCCTATGCCGAAGGACTCAACATCCTGCAGCACGCGGGCATGGGGAAGCTCTCTCGAACCGCCGATGCGGAGACTTCGCCGCTGCGCAACCCCGAGTTCTACCAGTACGACTTCGACCTGGCGGACATCACCGAGGTGTGGCGGCGCGGCAGCGTGATCCAGTCCTGGCTGCTGGACCTCACCGCGTCCGCGCTGGCGGGCGATGCATCGCTGGCGCGCTTCGCGGGACGGGTCTCCGATTCCGGAGAAGGCCGCTGGACCCTGGACGCGGCCATCGACGAGGGGGTGCCGGCCCAGGTCCTGGCCGCGGCGCTGTTCCAGCGGTTCAGCTCCCGCGGCGAGGCCGACTTCCAGAACCGGGTCCTCTCCGCCATGCGATTCGAATTCGGCGGGCACGTCGAGAAGAGCGTCGGCGCATGATGCCGCCGCGCTCCGACGCGCTGGTGCTGTTCGGCGTCACCGGCGATCTCGCCTACAAGAAGATCTTTCCCGCCCTCCACGCCATGGCCCGCCGGGGGCACCTGGACCTTCCGGTCGTCGGGGTGGCGCGCCCCGACTACACGCTGCCCCAGCTGGTGGCGCGAGCCCGGGACAGCATCGAGAAGCACGGCGGCGTTGATCCCGCCGCGTTCGCCTGCCTCGAATCGCGGCTGCAATTCGTGGGCGGCGACTACGCCGAAGCGCCGACCTATGAGCGGCTCCGGGCGGTGCTCGGGCCCTCGCAGCACCCGCTTCACTATCTCGCCATCCCGCCCGCGATGTTTCCCATCGTGGCGGAAGGGCTGGGCCGCTCCGGGTGCGCCACCGGCGCGCGGATCGTGGTGGAAAAACCGTTCGGACGGGATCTCGACTCCGCCTGCGCGCTGAACCAGACGCTGCATCGGGTGTTCAATGAGCGGGACATCTTCCGCATCGATCACTTCCTGGGCAAGGAGCCGGTCCAGAACCTCCTGGTCTTCCGGTTCGCCAACTCCTTCCTCGAGCCGATCTGGAACCGCTACCAGGTGGAGAGCGTCCAGATCACCCTGGCCGAGCAGTTCGGCGTGGAGGGCCGTGGCCGTTTCTACGAGGAAGTGGGCGCCATCCGGGACGTCATCCAGAATCACATCCTCCAGGTGGTGGGATTCCTGGCCATGGAGCCCCCTGATTTCCACTATCCCGAGTCGATCCGGGACGAGCAGGTGAAGGTGTTCCGGATGATTCGCCAGCTCACCCCGGACGATGTGGTGCGGGGCCAGTTCCGCGGCTATCGCGCCCAGCCGGACGTCGACCCCGCCTCGACGGTGGAGACGTTTGCGGCGGTGCGGCTCATGATCGATTCCTGGCGCTGGGAAGGCGTGCCGTTCTTCATCCGGGCCGGCAAGTGTCTCACCGCCACCACCACCGAGGTGCGGGTCACGCTCAAGCGTCCTCCCTCCATCAAGCTGGGGCCCCGCGAGGCCAACTACGTCCGCTTCCAGCTGAGTCCCGAGGTGGCCATCACGATCGGCGCGCGCGTCAAGCAGGCGGGAGACCAGCTGGTTTCCGAGCCGACCGAGTTCGAGGTGGTGCGCCACCCCCAGGGCGAGATGGAGGCCTACGAGCGGCTGCTGGGGGAAGCGATGGAGGGCGATCCGACGCTGTTTGCCCGGGAAGACGCGGTGGAAGCCGCCTGGGCGGTGGTGCAGCCGGTGTTGGGCTCCGCGACCCCGCTGTTCGAGTACGAGCCCGGCACCTGGGGTCCGGCCGAGGCCGACGCGCTCACCGCGCCGGTGGGCGGCTGGGTGACGCCGGCGCTGTAAACGCCGATGCAACCAGACCCGAGGGCGGGAGAGCTTCCCGAGCCTGGCATGCTGGCCAACATTCCCCGGCTTGTCAGCGCCTACTACACGTCCCGGCCCGACCCGTCGGTCCCCGCCGAGCGGGTCTCCTTCGGGACCTCCGGGCATCGCGGCTCCTCGCTGGATCGCAGCTTCACCGAAGCGCACATCCTGGCCGTGTCGCAGGCCATCTGTCATTTCCGCGCCGAGATGGGAATCGACGGGCCGCTGTTCCTGGGTATCGACACCCACGCGCTCTCCGAATCGGCCTGGGGCAGCGCGCTGGAGGTGTTCGGGGCCAACGGCGTGGAGGTCATGCTGGACCGCGACGGGGGCTATACCCCGACCCCGGCGGTGTCCCACGCCATCCTGACCTGGAATCGCGGCCGATCCAATGGTCTGGCCGACGGCGTCGTGATCACGCCGTCACATAACCCGCCCGAGGACGGCGGCTTCAAGTACAATCCGCCCCATGGCGGTCCCGCCGACACGCTGGTGACCGGGGCCATCCAGGACAGCGCCAACGCCTTTCTGGCCGCGGACCTGGTGGAGGTGAAGCGGATTCCGCTCGCCCGGGCGCTGGCGGCCGCGACCACCCGGCGGCACGACTATCTCGGGGCCTACGTCGCGGATCTTGGCACCGTGGTGGACCTGGAACCGCTGCGGGCCTCCGGGCTCCGGTTCGGGGTGGATCCGATGGGCGGCGCCGGGGTCCGGTACTGGGGCGCGATCGCGGAGCGCTATGGCGTTCCGCTTACGATCGTGAGCGAGGAAGTGGATCCCACGTTCCGTTTCATGACCGTGGACCGGGATGGGAAGATCAGGATGGATTGCTCCTCGCCCTGGGCCATGCGGCGGCTGATCGGCCTGCGGGACCGGTTCGACGTGGCGTGGGGCTGCGATCCGGACCACGACCGCCACGGGATCGTGGCCGGGAGCGCCGGCCTCATGAAACCCAATGCCTATCTCGCCACCGCGATCGCCTATCTCTTCGCCCATCGGCCCGGGTGGCCGGCCCGGGCGGGCGTGGGCAAGACCGTGGTCAGCAGCAGCCTGATCGACCGGGTGGCCGCCCGCCTGGGGCGCCCGCTGTTCGAGGTGCCGGTCGGCTTCAAGTGGTTCGTCGAGGGGCTCAGGAATGGATCCCTCGGGTTCGGCGGCGAGGAGAGCGCCGGCGCCACGTTTCTGCGACGCGATGGCGGGGTGTGGACGACCGACAAGGACGGAATCATCCTGGGACTCCTCGCGGCCGAGATGACCGCGGTGCTCGGTCGGGATCCCGGCGAAGTGTATCTCGACCTGACCCGCGATCTGGGCGAGCCGGTCTTCGAGCGGATCGACGCCCCCGCGACCCGGGAGCAGAAGGCCATTCTGGCCCGGCTGTCTCCCGGGCAAGTCCCGGTCACCACGCTCGCCGGAGAGCCGATCACCGGCCTGGTCACCGCCGCGCCCGGTAATGGAGCGCCCATCGGCGGTCTCAAGGTCGTCACCGGGAGCGGCTGGTTTGCCGCCCGCCCGTCGGGCACCGAGGACGTCTACAAGCTCTACGCCGAGAGCTTCCGTGACGCGGCCCACCTGCGGGACAATCCAGCGGGAAGCGCAGGCCATCATTTCCGCGGCGCTGGACTCGGCGCCGGCGTCACGATGAACCGCGCGCCGGCGTACCCGGAGGTCCAGGCGGCCGCCGAGGCCGCGCTGGCGCTGGTCGGCGATGGCGCGACCGTCGGGCTGGGCACTGGGCGGGCCGCGTCCTGCTTCATCGGGCTGCTCGGCACGCGAGCCCGCCAGGGCCTGAGCGTGTCCGGCGTGGCAACGTCCGCCGACTCGGCCCGGCGCGCCACCGAGGCCGGCATTCCCCTCGTCGATCTCGCCGAAGAGCTGGAGCTCGACCTCACCGTGGATGGCGCCGACGAAGTGGCCCCCAACCTGGATCTGCTCAAGGGCCGGGGCGGCGCTCTGGTGCGTGAACGCATCGTGGCCGCCGCGTCCCGGCGGCAGATCATCATCGTCGGTGGCGACAAGCTGGTTCGGTGGCTGGGCGAGAAGGGCCGCATTCCGGTGGAGGTGATTCCGCTGGCGCGCGGTCTCGCGCTGCGCCGGCTCAAAACGCTGGGGCTCGTCCCTGTGGTGCGCCCGGCTCCGGACGGCGGCGGTCCGTTCCAGACCGAAAACGGCAACCTCATCCTGGATTGCGCCTCCGCCCAGCCGCTGGTGACGCCGGACCTTGCCCGCGCACTCGACGCGGAGCTGCGCCGCATTCCGGGAGTTGTCGATACGGGCCTGTTCCTGGGCACCGCGGAGAGGGTGCTGGTGGGCCGGAGCGATGGCCGGGTGGACGTGCTGCTCCGCTCCGCGACGCGCGATGGTTGAGAGGTTTCCGACGCCCGACGCGGTCA
Organism: uncultured Gemmatimonadales bacterium; assembly: GCA_963762545.1. Classification (GTDB taxonomy): domain Bacteria; phylum Gemmatimonadota; class Gemmatimonadetes; order Gemmatimonadales; family GWC2-71-9; genus JABFSM01. The sequence goes on from CAVXLC010000001.1 coordinate 260,284, forward strand.
TGGCGGCGGCGGCGGAGCGGTTCGTGGCGGCCGCGGCGCAGGCGACCAACGCGCGGGGCCGGTTCGTGGTGGCGCTGGCGGGAGGCTCGACCCCGCGAGGGCTCTACCAGCTCCTCGCGGCCGAGCCCCGCCGGAATCGGATGGACTGGGGGGCGACGGAGGTGTTCTGGGGCGATGAGCGGTGCGTGCCGCCCGATGATGCGGCGAGTAACTATCGCATGGCGCAGGACGCCCTGCTCGATCGGGTCCCGATCCCCGCCGCAAACATCCATCGCATCCGCGGCGAAGCCGACCCCGCGCTCGCGGCCCCTGAGTATGAAGGCATCCTCAGAGAGCGGTTCGGCACTCCGGAAGGGCCACCACGGCCCGGTACCGGATTCGACCTGGTGCTGTTGGGCCTTGGTCCCGATGGTCATACCGCATCACTCTTTCCCGGATCCGCGGCCCTGCGCGAAGGGGAGCGCTGGGCGCGTGCCGCACGAGGCCCGGCGCCCCCGCATTGGCGGGTCACGCTCACTCCGATCGTCTTTCGGGCCGCTCGTGAAGTGATCTTTCTGGTCACCGGCAGCGAAAAGGCCGCCGCGCTGCAACGCGCGCTGGGGGAAGACGGCGGCTCGGCCGAGGAGCCTTCCCGGATGGTGCTCCCCGCCCGCGGAGTGGTCCGCTGGCTGGTGGACTCGGCCGCCCTCCCCGACCGGTCCGGACCCCGCGCGCACTCTGCTTGACGGGCCACTCCGCCCGGCCATATTCCAGACGCAGCATTCGGCGCCGCCCGGCGCTCCGCTGTTCTTCGGGGGATGGGAAATGCGTATGCGTTCCCCGGCCCGCCCCGGTCTCGGGCTCCTGATGGCGCTCCTGGCCCTGTGCCCGCCGCTCAACGCCCAACGACTCGGCGCAATCAACGGCACCGTCCTCACCGCGGCCAACCGGTCCGGTGTCGCGGGCGCGCGCGTGCTGCTGCTCGGCACGCCGTTCCTGGCCACCACCAACACGCGAGGGGAGTTTTCGTTCAACGGCCTCACGCCCGGCAAGTACGTCATTCAGGCGAGCGCCATCGGTTTTACTACGCTGACCTCGCCGATCGAGGTCAAGCCGCTGGAGACGCTGGAGGTGGAGTTCGAGGTGGATCCCGAGAGCGTGCGACTCCCCGACCTCGAGGTCGCCGAGAAGCCCAATCTCCCGCCCGATTTCCTGCGCCGGAGTCAGGAGGGTGGCGGACGCTATTTCCATCGCGACGAAATCGAGAAGCGGGATCCTCGGACGGTGGGGGATCTGCTGCGTGGCGTGGCCGGCATGCGAGTCGACTGCCGGGGTGCGATCTGCCGGGCGTCCTTCTCGCGCGCGCCCCGCAATTGCCAGCCCGCGTATTACATGGACGGCATTCCCGTGGACGCGTCGGTGGTGTGGCTGCAGTCGCCCCGCGATCTCGACGGCGTGGAAGTGTACTCGGGTGAAGCGGAAGTGCCGCCGGAGCTCAACCGCTACTCGGGCTGCGGCGCCATCGTGCTCTGGACCCGCACGCCTCCAGCCCGCATCAAGAAGGACAAGAAGCCGAAGCCCTAGCCGTCGTCCTTGACGAGCTTGAGCTCGCCTTCCCACCGCCCCATCACCGCCGAGGCCAGGCAGTTCCCCAGCAGGTTCACCGACGTGCGCGCCATGTCCATGAAGGCATCCACGCCGAGGATCACCGCCACGCCTTCGAGCGGCAGCCCGAACTGCGCCAGGGTCCCCGACAGGATGACCAGCGCGGCGCGGGGGACCGCGGCCACGCCTTTGCTGGTGAGCATCAGGGTGAGCATCATGACCAGCTGCTGCCCCAGCCCGAGGTGAATGCCGGCGGCCTGGGACACGAAGATCGCGGCGACGGCGAGGTAGAGGGTCGACCCGTCGAGGTTGAACGAGTACCCGGTCGGCATCACGAACGAGACGATCCGGCGGGGCACGCCGAACTTTTCCATGTTCTCCATCGCCAGCGGCAGCGCCGCTTCGGAGCTCGCGGTGGTGAAAGCGATGAGCCAGGGCTCCCGGACCCAGTGCCAGAAGCGTCCGATCGGAATCCGGGCGAGGAGGGCCACCGGGATCAGGGCCAGGAGGACGAAGACGACGAGCGCGCCGTACAGGGTGAGTACCAGCTTGCCCAGCGCGAGGATCACCCCGAGCCCGTTCTTGCCGATGGTGCCGGCCACGGCGGCGAAGATGCCGAACGGCGCGAACTTCATCACGATGTTGGTGAACTTGAACATCACCTCCGACACGCCCTCGCTGAAGCCCAGCATCGAGTCCTTGGCTCGGCCGGGCTTGACCTGGGTGAGGGCCGCCGCGAAGAGCACCGAAAAGAAGACGACCTGCAGGACCTCGTTCTTCCACGCGGCCTCGAAGAAGCTCTGCGGCACGGTGTGTTCCAGTACGCCCGACAGGGTGACCGGCGCGTTCTGGAGGGCCTTGGCGTCTTCGGCCGAAACGGCGAGCGACACCCCGTCTCCGGGGCGAATCAGATTGACCGCCGCCAGGCCGATGAACAGCGCCACCGTCGTCACGGTCTCGAAGTAGACCAGCGATTTGAGCGCCAGCCGGCCGACCCGCTTGAGATCGTCCCCATGCCCCGCGATGCCCACGACCAGGCTGCCGAAGATGAGGGGCACCACGATGCTCTTGATCATCCGGAGGAAGATGTTCGAGAGCGGCTTGAGGAATTCGCCGACGTTGGCCGTGAGCCACACGTCGTGGTCGAGCCAGCCGACCACGGCGCCGGCGATGGTCGCGATGATGATCCACTGGGTCAGGGAGATCCGCTTCAGCAGAGAGAGCATGGGCCCGGAGCGGTGAGAGGTGAGCGGCGAGAGGGACCTCTCACCGTCCGACCAGCTGGCTCGCCTTGGCCTCGATCCCGCCGAGGAGCTGCCGGTAGGAGGCGGCGAACTTGGCGACGCCGTCCTCCTCGAGGAAGCGGGTGACGTCGGCGAGATCGATTCCCATCGAGGCCAGCGCGGCGAGGCGTTGCGGCGCCGCGGCGATGGCCTGCGCAATCCTCGGCTCCGGCCGCCCGTGGTCGCGGTAGGCGTCGAAGGTGTCCGGAGGAATCGTGTTCACCGTATCCGCCGCGATCAGCGCCTCGATGTAATAGACGTCGGGATACCTGGGGTCCTTGGTGCTGGTGGACGCCCACAGGGGCCGCTGGGGCCGGGCCCCGGCCGCGGCGAGGGCCCGCCACCGCGGCGTGGCGCGGCTCCGCTCGAATGCGGCGTAGGCCAATCCCGCGTTGGCGATGGCGATGGTGCCGCGGAGCCCGTGGGGATCGCCGGCCCGGTCGAGGAGGGGATCGACCCGGCCGTCCACCCGGCTCACGAAGAAGGAGGCCACCGAAGTGATCCGGTCGATCGGCAGTTTCTCCGCCACCCGCCGCTCGAGGCCCCGGAAGAACGCCTCGATGACCTGCTCGTAGCGGGCCACCGCGAACAGCAGCGTGATGTTGATGCTGATCCCGGCCGCCAGCGAGGCTTCGATAGCCGCCAGGCCGGCCTGGGTGCCGGGGATCTTGATCATCGCGTTGGGCCGCCCCACCGCGTGCCAGAGCCGCGCGGCCTCGGCGATGGTGGCGGCGGTATCGTTCGCGAGCTCCGGGCTCACCTCCAGCGACACCAGCCCGTCTCCGCCCCCGGACTGGTCGTACAGCGGCCGGAAGACGTCGCAGGCGGCGCGGACATCCGCGACGGCGAGCGCCTCGAAGATCGCCCCGGGCGCGCGCCCCTCCGCCGCCAGGCGGCTGATGTCGGCGTCGTAGTCGGCGCTTCCCGCGATGGCCTTCTCGAAGATGGTGGGATTGGAGGTCATGCCCTGGAGACCGTCGTCCCGGATCAGGCGGGCCAACTTGCCCGAGGCGATGAGCTCGCGGGTTATGTAGTCATACCAGGGGCTCTGGCCCAGCTGCCCCAGCCGAATCAGGGGATTGGTCGTCATCAGCGCCTCCGCGCCAGGGTACGTCGCACCGCCGCGATCACCGCGTCGGTGGTGAATCCGAACTCTTGGAACAGCCGCTCCGCGGGCGCCGACGCGCCGAAGTGATCGATGCCGATCGCCTCGCCGTCGTCGGTGATCCACTCGAGCCAGCCCATCGGGGACAACGCCTCCACCGACACGCGGGCCCGAATCGAGGGCGGGAGCACCTCGTCCCGGTAGGTCTGGGGCTGCTTCCGGAAGAGCTCCCACGACGGCAGCGACACCACCCGCACCGCGACGCCCTCGCCCTCGAGCTTCTGGGCGGCCTCGAGGGCCAGCGCAACCTCGGAGCCGGTGGCGATGACGATTGCCCGGGGCGCCGTGGCCGGCTCGCGCAGCACGTAGCCGCCCCGGAGCAGCCCCTCCGCGGATCCCAGCGCAGCCCGGTCGGGCACCGGCAGCTTCTGCCGGGTCAGCACCAGGGCGGTCGGGCCCGTCGTGTGCTCCAGCGCCACCCGCCACGCGATCGCCGTCTCGTTGGCGTCCCCGGGACGGATGACCGTCATGTTGGGCACCGCGCGCAGCGCGGCCAGGTGCTCGATCGGCTGGTGGGTGGGTCCGTCTTCGCCCAGGCCGATGGAATCGTGGGTAAAGATGTAGGTGACCGGCACTCCCATCAGGCACGCCAGCCGAATGGCCGGTTTCATGTAGTCGGAAAAGACCAGGAAGGTGCTGCCGTACGGCCGCACGCCCCCGTGCAGGACCATGCCGTTCATCACCGAGCCCATCGCGTGCTCGCGAATGCCCCAGTGGAAGTTGCGGCCGATCTGGCCGGCTTCGAAATCGGCCGCCCCCTTGACGCCGGTTCCGGTGCTTCCCGCCAGGTCGGCCGACCCACCGGCCAGCGTTGGCACCACGGGATACAGCGCCTCCAGCGCCTTGGCCGACGCCTGGCGCGTGGCCAGTCCGGTGCCGGGGGCGAAGGTGGGAAGCACGCTCGTCCAGTCCACCGCGAGGCGCCCCGACAGGGCGTCGTCGAAGGCCGCGGCCAGCTCGCCGTGAGCGCTGCGGTAGCTCGCCAACCGGGCGTCCCATTCCCGCCGCCGCCGGGCCCACTCCTCGCGCGGCCCCGCCATGCCGGCCGGCACCTCGGGCGGAATGAAGAAGGCCGGTTCGGCCGGCCAGCCGAGGATTGCCTTGGTCTTGGCCACTTCCTCCTTGCCGAGCGCCTCGCCGTGGGCCTTGGCGGTGTTCTGCCGGGTCGGTGCCGGATAGCCGATGATGGTGCGGAGCACGATCAGCGTCGGGCGCTCGGATTCGGCGCCGGCCAGTGTCAGGGCATGGTCGATGGCGTCGAGATCGTTGCCATCGGGGACATGGAGCACCCGCCAGCCGTAGGCTTCGAACCGCCGACCGACGTCTTCGCTGAATGAGAGGGCGGTGCTCCCGTCGATGGTGATGTGGTTGTCGTCGTAGACCAGGGTCAGCTTGCCGAGCTTCAGATGACCGGCGAGCGAGGCGGCCTCGCTCGCCACGCCTTCCATCAGATCTCCGTCACTGCAGAACGCCCACACCCGGTGATCCACGATCGGCTGGTCCGGCTGGTTGAACCGCCCGGCCAGGAGCCGCTCGGCGATGGCCATCCCGACCGCGTTGCCCACGCCCTGGCCCAGCGGTCCGGTGGTGGTTTCGACGCCGACCGTGTGGCCGTGCTCCGGATGGCCCGGCGTCCGGGAGCCCCACTGGCGGAAACGCCGGATCTCGTCGAGCGGCAGGTCGTACCCGGTGAGGTGGAGCAGACTGTAGAGCAGCATCGAGGCGTGGCCGCAGGAGAGCACGAAGCGGTCCCGGTCGGGCCAGGTCGGATTGGAAGGATCGTGCTTGAGGTGCCGGGTCCAGAGGAGCCAGGCCGCTGGCGCCAGCGCCATGGGTGTGCCGGGGTGGCCACTCTCGGCCGCCTGCACCGCGTCCATGGCGAGCACCCGGATGGTGTTGATGCTCCGCCAGGTCAGGTTCGGATCGGCGTCGGGCACCGGACGCGCGGGCGACCGCAGGGTGTCGACCGTCAGGGGAGCGCTCCTTTCGTACCGTGGAGGCAGCGGCGTAGGCTGAACGGATAGGAGCGGAAAATATACCGCGTTCGATTCCGCCGCGTGCCGCGAGTGCCGCCGCCGCAACGATGCGGTTGCGTACCGAAGCGGCGGTCCGATCCGGACCGCCGCTTCGTCGTGCCGGTGCCGCCAATCCTAGGACCAGCGAGGCGGTGCGATTAGATTTCCGACTTGAATTCGAACACTTTGATCGCCCCAAACCGAGATCCCGTGCCCCGCAAGTCCCGCAAGCGTGCCCCCCGTGCTCCATCCATGGCCTCGTCCACGACCCTCAGGCGGTCCGGAGGCCGGTCCTATCAGGCCCACCGCGACTGGCTGCTCGGCCTTCACGGACCGGTCTGCGCCTACTGTGGCAAGATGATGGGACCCGATGAAGTGACCCTCGACCATGTCCGGCCCCGAAAAGGCCAGACCGCCTACGACCGGCCCGACAACCTGGTGCTGGCGTGCCCCACCTGCAATTCCGCCAAGGCCGACACCCCCTTCCTGGCGTTCCTGCTGGCTCGGCGCAGCCGGGGCGTATTCCTGCTGCACTACGGAGATCACCTCTCCGATGGAATCAAGGAAATCGTCAAGCAGGTGACCGAGCGGCCGCTGCTGCCGCCGGACTGATCAGCCGAACCATCAGCCCAGCGCCTCCGCCACGATCCGGGCCTGCTCGGCCGCGTGGGCGTTGGGGTATCCCTCGGCGGGGCTGGCCCGCTCGGGCCGGCCCGCATAGCGGAGCACCTGTCCACTCTGCAGCAGCGCCACGAGCCTCGGGGCGGCGTAGGACCACGCGCCCATGTTCCGGGGTTCTTCCTGGGCCCAGACTACCTCCCGCGCGGCGGGATAGCGGGCCAGCACGGCCTTGAGCGAGTCCTCGGGGAAGGTGTAGAGCCCCTCCACCCGCACGATGGGCGGCCGCCGGTCACCCAGCTTCACGGCCTCCGCCAGCAGATCGTAGTAAATCTTCCCGGAACACAGCAGCACCCGCTCGACCGTCGCCGCCCGGGCTCGAACGCCCTGATCGGGATCGTCGATGACCGGACGGAAGGTTCCGCTGGTGAGCTCCTGGAGGTGCGAGGCCGCCTGGGGCAGTCGCAGCAGGCTCTTGGGCGTGAACACGACCAGGGGCCGGATCCGGTTGCGTCGGGCCTGGCGCCGCATCAAGTGGAAGAACTGCGCCGGCGTGGTGCAGTTGGCCACCCGGAAATTCCCTTCGGCGGCCTGCTGCAGGAAGCGCTCGATCCGCGCGCTCGAGTGCTCGGGGCCCTGGCCCTCGTAGCCGTGGGGCAGGAGCAGCGTGAGCCGGTTGGTGACGCCCCACTTCGACAATCCCGCCGCCATGAACTGATCGACGATGACCTGGGCGCCGTTGATGAAATCGCCGAACTGCGCCTCCCAGAGCACCAGCGTCTCGGGCGCCGCGTTGGCGTAGCCGTATTCGAATCCGAGGGTCGCCAGCTCGGAGAGCGGGCTGTTGTACACCTCGAACGCGGCCAGCGCGCCGGGCAGCCGGGAGATCGGAGTGACGGTCTGGCCGGTGACGGCATCGTGCAGCACCAGGTGCCGGTGACTGAAGGTGCCCCGCTCGGTGTCCTGGCCGGTGAGGCGGATCGGCACGCCTTCGGTGAGCAGGGATGCAAACGCGAGCGCCTCGGCGTGGCCCCAGTCGATGCCGCCGTCGAGCCCCATGGCCGGAATGCGGCGCTCGAGCTGGCGCTTGAGCTTGGGATGGACCGTGAAGCCCTCGGGCACCGCCAGGAGCTGGGCGTTGAGCGCCATGAGCTGCTCGGCCGGCACCGCGGTCTCGACCACTTCTCCCGAAGGCACCTTCACGCCCAGCCCCGCGGTTCCGGTGGCCGGGGTCTGTGGCGCGCTGGCCTTGAACCCCTGCTGGATTTCCACCAGGCGCTGGTAGGCCGCGGCGTAGCGTGACTCCGCCTCCTCCGCGGTGAGCAGATTCTCCTGGACCAGCAACCCGGCGTAGCGCTCTCGCGCCGTGGGGTGGTTCTTGATCCGCTCGTACATGAGCGGCTGGGTGTACGACGGCTCGTCGCCCTCGTTGTGCCCCCAGCGGCGGTACCCCACCAGGTCGATCAGCGCATCGCGATGAAATTCCTCCCGGTACATGCTCGCCAGCCGGACCGCGGCCAGGCAGGCCTCGGGGTCGTCCGCGTTGACGTGGATGATCGGGATGTCGAAGCCCTTGGCCAGATCGCTGGCATGCCGGGTGGACCGGGCATCCGCCATGTCGGTGGTGAAACCGATCTGGTTGTTGGTGATGAGATGTATGGTGCCGCCGACTCGGTATCCCCGCAGCGCTCCGAGGTTGAGCGTCTCGGCCACCACGCCCTGTCCGGCAAAGGCCGCGTCCCCGTGGATGACCACCGGGACCGCCACCGCGGGATCATGGACCGCTTCCTGGCCCCGGCGCTGGGTCTGTTGGGCCCGGGCCCGGCCGGCGACCACCGGTCCCACGAATTCGAGATGACTCGGGTTGTGGGCCAGCGCCACGGTGATCGCCCGGCCGGACCGGGTCCGATACGCTCCGTCGGCGCCCTGGTGGTACTTCACGTCGCCGGTGCCCTCCTCCTCCGGCTGGTAGCTGCCGTCGGCCCTCTTGCCGCCCTCGAACTCGGCGAACAGGGTCACGTAGGGACGGCCGACGTTGTGGGTCAGCACGCTGAGCCGGCCCCGGTGCGCCATGCCGACCTCCACTTCGCGGGCGCCGCGATCGGCCGACAGCTCGATGATCAGGTCGAGCATCGGCACCAGCATGTCCACACCCTCGATCGAGAAGCGCTTCTGTCCGAGGTACGCCTTGTGGAGGAACCGCTCGAACGCCTCGACCGCGATCAGGCGGTCCAGCAGCGCGATCCGGTCGTCGCGGGACAGCGGGCGGCGGTGGGCCCCCGACTCGATCATCTGCCGGAGCCATACCCGCTGGCCATGGTCGCTGACGTGCTCGACTTCGTAGGCGATGGTGCCGCAGTAGGTGGCCTCGAGGCTGGGCAGCGCGTCGGCGAGGGTCTCTCCCGGCACGGCGATGCGCAGGACCCTGGCGGGGATCCTCGCCATCATCTCCGGCGTGAGGCCGAGCGAACCGGGATCGAGGGCGGGATCGCCGGACGGCTCACTGCCCAGCGGGTCCAGCCGGGCCGCGAGATGTCCGTGGGTGCGGAAGGCCTTGACCAGCGCCATTGCGGCGGCGACCTGGGCGAGGTCGTCGGCGGTAGCGGGGGGGCCGGCGGGAGCACCGGAGAACGGGATGACCGGAGGAAGGACCCGGCCTCCCGTCCCGCCATCCCAGGCCAGCCCGAACGCGCCGAAGATCCCCTCGTAGAATCCCGCCTCCCCCGCCAGCAGTTGCTCGACGGTCCGGAGGAACGATCCCGATTCGGCGCCCTGGATGACCCGGTGATCGTAGGTGCTGGTGATGGTCATCACCTTGCTCAAGCCGAGCTGGGCGATGGCATCCGGCCTGGCGGTGGCAAACTCCGGCGGATAGGCAATGGCGCCCACGGCGATGATGGACCCCTGGCCCGCCATGAGTCTGGGCACCGAGGCCACGGTGCCGAGCCCGCCCGGATTGGTGAGGGTGATGGTGCCGCCGGCAAAATCGTCGGGCAGGAGCTTGTTGGTGCGGGCCTTCTCGACGACGGCATCGTATGCGGCCTGGAATTCCGCGTACGTCATCGCCTCGGCGTGCTTGAGCACCGGCACGACGAGCCCCCGGCTCCCGTCCTTCCGTTCGACATCCACGGCCAGGCCCAGATGAATCCCGTCGGGGGAGACCCGGTGGGGAACGCCCTCGATCATGGCGAAGGACTGGCCCATGACCGGGTGCTGGCGGGCGCCCTGCACCAGCGCCCACGCGATGAAGTGCGTGAAGGACGCCTTCTCGGCGCGGCCAGCCGCCTTGAGGCCCGCATTGAAGCGGCTCCGCGCCGATTCCAGTGTCCGGACCGGGATTTCGCGGAAGGTGGTGGCGGTCGGGACCGAGAGGCTCTCGGTCATGTTCTGCACCAGCCGCGCCGCCGGCCCCTTGATCGGCGCCGCGCTGCCGTGGGGCAGGGTCGCGGCGGGCGGGGCGGCTGGTGTCGCGACCGGCAGGGATTCCGTGGCGCCGCCGTTCTTGGTGGCCTGCGCGGAGGCGCCGTTTCCGGCTGCGGGACGCTCGCCCACCCGGCCGCTCTCGAACAGGCGCCGCCAGTCGGGCGCTACCGACTCGGGATCGCGGAGGTAATCCTCGTAGAGCGCCTGGGCGAACCCGGCGTTGGCGGTCTCGAAGACATTGGGATCGACGGGGTGATCCATGCGGTTAAAGATAAATGCCCGGCCGCGCCCGCGAAGGCGGCGGTTGGAATCGTACCTACCAGGTCAGGCGAGTTCGCAATCCAAGGGTATTGGCGTGGTAGACCGATCCTCCGCCGGTGACCGTCCCGGTCGTGTTGGCCACATTCGAGAAGGCATACTCGAGCACGAATTCGGCGCCGGGCCTGGGCCGGTAGGCGAGGGAGGCGCCGATCCGCTGGGTTCCTCGCGTGACGCCGGGATCATCGAACCGGACCTGCTGGACCCCCACCCCGCCCGAGAGCTCGACCGCCCATCCGAGATCACGGCCCCGCCCCACCCGGGTGCCGATCTCTCCAAGGAGGAATCGCGAGGGAGCGAAGTATCCATCGTGGGGGGATTGGTCGTAGCCGAACCCGCGGCCCAGGAGCGAAAACGACAGGGACCGCTTGAGGCGCCAGTTGAGCACCGCGAACCCGGCGCGCCTGCGATTCGGGCCGGAGCCACCCTTGAGATCCGCGACTTCACCGCCAGTGGCCAGACCGAGTCGGCCGGGCAGGCCCAGATCGGCTTCGCCGGCGTAGGATGTCACGGTGATTCCGGAGACGATCAGGGCGGCGGTTTCATCGAACGCGCTCCGGGAGACGCCGCCTCCTATCGTGAAACCCGAGGAGAGCCGCATCGTGGCGCGGGCCCCCCCGATGGCGAACGTCCGCTCATGTCGCGGCAGCGCCTGATCGGTCCTGGTGCGCACCGCGCCGGCTTCTCCGGTCAGCGAGAGGAGGCTGCCCGCGTGCATCAGCAGGCTGGCTTTGCCGGTGACGGAGTGGCCGGTGGTGGCGTCGAGTTGGGCGTCACGATAGCTGCCGCTGACGGTGAACCGGGTCCGGGAGACCGGCCGGACACTGGCCGCCAGCGACACCAGCTGGCTCTGGTTCTGGTCGCTGTCCCACAAGGCGAAGCCGCCGGGCTCGAGGGTCCAGCCGAGCTCCGCCTTCACCCAGCGCATCTGCTCCCGGGCGTCGGAATTGGCCGGATCGGCCTGGAGGGCGCGCTCCAGCGCGGCCCGCGCCTCCTCGCTTCTCCCCGACCATCGGAGCACCTGGGCCAGGCCCACCCAGATCTCGGCGTCCTTGGGCGCCTTGGTCGAGAGCCCGCGCCAGAGCCGCTCGCTGCGGGAGAGGTCTCCGCGCCAGGCCGCCACCATCGCGATGCCCTTCTGGGTTTCAAGATTTTCGCCGCCGCGTCCGAGCGCCGCATAGGACCGCTCCGATTGCCTGAGCCGCCCGGCCCAGGCGAGGCTCCGGGCCCGCGCGAGGCCCGCCTCGATGTCCTTGGGATACTGCGCCAGCCATTGGTCGTAGCGCGCCAGCGCGGCGTCGTACTGGCCCGCCCAGGTGAGCGCGCGCGCGGCGCCCAGGGCGGCATCGCGGTAGGTCTGGTCCCGGGAGAGGATGGAATCGTAGATCGCCACGGCGTTGGCGGTATTCCCGTTCCAGGCATAGGCCTTGGCAAGCGCGATGCGGCCTTCTTCGTCACGGGGCTCGAGCCGGACGTAGAGAGCAAACAAGGGGATGGCTTGCCGCAGATCCCCGTCCCAGCTGTGAATCACCGCCAGCCGGTACACCGAGCGGGACGAGGTGAGCGAATCCAGCGCGAGCACCCTGGTGTAGGCCTCCCGGGCCGCCGGGAACCGGCCGGAGGTCCAGGCCGAATCGCCGGAACGGATTGCGGTGTCGATCGGCCGGGCCTGCGCGGCGGCGACGCTCGCGAGTGCGCCCCATAGCGCAATCACTGCCGCACCGTTTCTTTTCAGGCGTGCCGTCATGCGCGTGCCTCTCGAGGTGGTTGCGGTCCCTTGGGGCGGTTGCCGTGATCGTCGCTCCTCCCGCGCTTCCGAACCCGCTTCAGTCGCCCCGCGCTGCAGGTTGTGTGCCCCTCCCGCGCGGCGCGGCGGTGACGCTGGATTCCGCCTGGGCCGCCTACCGCAGCAGCCGCATGGCCCGGGCGGATTCCGCATTCCGCGAGGTGCTCTCGCAGTGCCCGAGGGACCCCGGCGCGCTCACCGGTCTCGGATACGTCGCCATGCGCCAGGGCGCCATCGACGAGGCGCGCCGCGCCTTCGCCCGGGCGCTGGCCGAAGCGCCCGATGGCTACGACGCGCTGACCGGCATGGGGATGGCGGCCTACCGGCAGGGGGACACCAAGGGGGCCCGGGACTCGTTTCGCCGCGCCGCTGTGCTGTTTCCCAAGGATTCGCTGATCCGCTGGTACTTGGGCCGGCTGCCGGAGTCGTACGCCGACGTGAAACTGCCGGCGGTGCGCCGCCTGGCCGCGCTCCGGGTGGATGCCCGGACCGGGCGGCGGATTTTCGAGATTCCCGATGGACGGGGAGGCTGGTCGCCGCTGTGGCTCAAGGGCGTGAACATCGGGGCGGCGCTGCCGGGCAAGCATCCCTCCGAGTTCCCGCCGGACGACGGTACCTACGAGAAGTGGCTCGCCCTCGCGGCGGAGATGGGGTCGAACACGATTCGGGTCTACACCATTCATCCGCCCCACTTCTACCGCGCGGTGGAGAAGTGGAACCTGGCTCACCCGTCCGCGCCGCTCTGGGTGATTCACGGCGTGTGGACCGAGCTCCCTCCCGGCGACCTGGAGGAGCGGTATGACGATCCCGAGTGGCGGGGCGACTTCCGGACCGAAGCCCGGCGGGTGGTGGACCTGCTGCACGGGCACGCGGTGATCGAGCCGCGCCCCGGTCACTCCGCGGGCGTCTACACTGCCGACATCTCCCGCTGGGTGATCGCCTACATCATCGGCCGGGAGTGGGAGCCGTACTCGGTCGTGGCCTTCTCGGAGGCGCATCCGTCCCTCACCGCCTATCAGGGGCGCTACCTGCAGATCGCGGCCGGGAACGCCACCGAGGTCTGGCTGACGGAGGAGTGCGACTACCTGCTCCGGTACGAGGTGGATACCTACAATGCAATCCGGCCGGTGGCGTACACCAACTGGCCGACCCTCGATCCGCTGACGCATCCGACGGAGAGCACCGGGAAGGAGGAGTCGCTGCTGCGCAAATGGCTCCTGCCCGAAACGCCCCGCGAGTTCGACAACGACGCCATCGGGCTCGATGCCGTGAAGATGCGCGCCACCCCGGCCAATCCCGCGGGGTCGTTCGCCTCGTTCCATGCCTACCCCTACTACCCCGACTTCATGGTGCTCGACCCGGGTTATGCCAAGGCCCGGTCGCCCGACGGGCCCAGCAATTACTTCGGCTATCTGCGCGAGCTGGTGGAGCATCATGGCGACATGCCGGTGATGATCTCGGAGTACGGCGTTCCGTCGTCCCGCGGCAACGCGCACGTACAGCCCCAGGGCTGGAATCACGGCGGGCACTCCGAGGCCGAGCAGGCCGAGATCGACGCCCGGCTCACCCGGGACATCCACGCGTCCGGCGCCGCCGGCGCGGTGCTCTTCGAAATGATCGACGAATGGTTCAAGAAGAACTGGATCGTGATCGACTTCGAGCAGCCGCTCGAGCGCAACCGGCTCTGGCTCAATCCGCTGGACGCCGAGCAGAACTACGGCATCATCGCGATGCGGGCCGGCCCGAAGGACTCGGCGATCACCATTGACGGGGCCGGGGCGGACTGGGGTGACCGCGGGCGCCACTGGCCGATCGACGCCGGCAATGCCGCGGCTCCGCTCCGCATCAAGGACTTCCGGGTGACCTCCGACGAGGCCTACGTCTATCTCCGGCTGGATGTCGGCGCCGTCGACTGGGAACGGGGACGCTATCTGGTGGGCATCGACACCCACCGGCCCGATCTTGGCGGGCATACGCTTCCCTATACCGGCACCCGCTGCAGCGCCGGGCTGGAGTTCGTCCTCGACCTCGGCGGCCCGGACCGGGGGTACCTGCTGGTGGACCGGCCCTACGCCCTGTATCGCACGGTGGCGCTGCCGGGGAGCGTGCCGCCCCAGGTGATGCAGGTGTACAACCGCCCCTGGACCTCGGTGGCCCACGATGAGCCCCGGTGGGATTCCCTGAAGGTGGAAACCAACCGCTCGCGGATCGGGCGCGACGGCACGGTGTATCCTGCCGCCACCTACGAGCGAAACCGGCTCCGGTTCGCGCGGCAATCCGAGACGACCCTGGCCGACTGGTTTGCGGACCCGCGCACCGGGGTCATCGAGGCGCGCATCCCGTGGGGCATGCTCCAGGTGCTCGATCCATCGTCGCGACGGGTGCTCGAGGGGATGGAAGAGGGCGGGACCGGACCGTGGGGCACGGAGACCGACGGATTCCGATTCGTGGTGCAGAGCTATGATCCCCGCTCGCCGGCGTCGGGTGGCACGCTGCTCGGCTGCGGCGCCCCGCTGGCCTGGAGCTGGCGGACCTGGGAGGTCCCCACCTGGCACCAGGAGATCAAGCCGCTGTTCGCCGCCATGCAGGAAGCGTTCCGGTCCATCACCGGGCCGGTGGCCCGGCCGGTCAAGCCGTGAATCAGGTGAGCACCTCGGGCGATCGGACCGATCCCTACGTGCGCTCGCTCGGGCCGCACATCGATGCGCTCGAGATCGCCCGGGCCGCCCTCCCCACTCAGCCGGCCGCCTGTCTCACTATCCTCCGGCTGGCGGAAATGCTGGAGCGCTCCAGCGCGCAGCATGGATTCCTGTCGATCCAGGAGGCGGCCCGCGGGGTACGTGTGGCGGAGCCGGATGCCCTGGCGGCCGCGGCGGACCAGATGCTCAACGCCATGCTGGCCGCGCGGGTTCATCCCGAGTTCCGGCAGCAGGCCATCCTGGTGGTCGACGACGATCCCGCGCTCACCCGGCTCCTGGTCGCCATTCTCGAAAAGCCCGGCCGCCAGGTTCTGGTGGCGACGACGGCCGTGGCGATCCTCGAGGCGCTGGCCAGCCGCCGGCTCGATCTGGTATTGCTCGATGTGGGCTTGCCGGACCTGGACGGCCGGCTGGTCCTGGCCAGTCTGCGGAAGAACCCGCTCACTGCGGGGCTTCCGGTGGTGGTGATCTCGGCGTCGGACGAGGGCTGGGTCGAGTCCGAGTGCCTGGCGCTGGGCGCCGCGGCCTTCGTGCGGAAGCCGTTCGACCCGATCGCGCTGGGCGAGCAGGTGACCGAGCTCCTGTCCGCCCCGCGTCCGGTGCCGCCGCCGGCGCCGGTGACGACGCCCGAGCCTCCGCCGATCGCGGAGCAGCGCACCGGGCCGGTCGAGGTCCTCCTCGCTGAGCACGACCCGCTCACCGCCCAGATCATCCGTCATCGGCTGACCCGGGAGGGCATGGTCGTGCGGCACTTCGCGAGCGGGACCGCCGCACTGGCGGCCGCCCAGAATATGGAGCCCGGCCTGGTGATCCTGGACGCCATGATGCCGGGCATCGAGGGCATCGAGCTGCTGGTCCGGCTGCGCGTCATGACCCGGTACCAGAAGATTCCGATCCTGGTGCTCTCCGATATCGGCAGTGAGCGCGAGGTGGTTCGCGCGCTTGGCGCGGGCGCCGATGACTGTATCCGAAAGCCCTTCTCGCCCACGGAGCTCATGGCGCGGATCGAGCGCCTGCTCGAGCGTCGGTGATCTGGTCCCGGCTGTGGGAGTTTTACCTCCGGGACTCCGCCCTGGCACTACTCATCCTCGGCAACCTGATCTTCGGCGCCGCCGCGGCGGGCCTCGCGCTGGTGGCGGTGGCGCTCCGGATCTCGAATGATCGCAAGGCCCGGCACTGGAACCGGCTGGAACGTCTGTGGGAGCCCCTCACGCTCGAGGTCGTGGTCGGGGTCACGCCGCCTGAGCGGCTCTGGGCGTTGGTGGGCCCAACGGACCGGCTGCGTTTCGTCAACTACCTCCTCCGTTTCGCCAAGCGGGTGTCCGGGTCGGAGCGCCGGATCGTGGACGATCTCGCGGCGCCCTACCTCGATCTGCTCCTCCGCCAGCTGACCCGGCGCACCCCGGAGCGGCGGGCCCGCGCGGTCCAGACGCTGAGCACCCTGGGCAGCCGTCGGTACATGGGCGTGATCCTCCGCTCGCTGGACGATCCCTCCCCCCTCGTGGCGATGGTCGCCGCGCGGTCGCTGGCCCGGACCGGGGGCCCCGAGTATGCCGCCGGGATCCTGAGCCGCATGCACCGCTTCGACCAGTGGCGGCCCAGCTTTCTCGCCTCCATGCTCGCGACGATGGGGCCCGCGGTGGCGCCGGCGCTCCGCCGCGCGCTGGCCGATTCCACGTACCCGCCCAGCGTGCGCGCGGTGGCCGCCGATGCGTTGCGGGAGCTGCACGACTACGTCTCGGCTGACGCGGCGGCCCAGGTGCTCGAGGAAGCGACCGACCGCAACCTGATCGCTGCCACGCTCAACCTGATGGCGCATATCGGGCGCACCGAGCATCTCCCGGCCATTCGGCGCCACGCGTCCTCGAAGGAGCCCATCGTCCGGGCCCGGGCCATCGCGGCCCTGGGCCACGTGGGCGCCGCCGAGGATCTTCCCTTCATCGTGGGAGCGTTTCACGACGAGTCCGCCTGGGTTGTGCTGCGGGCCGGCGAGGCCCTGCTCGAGGCGCGCGCCACCGACAAGCTGGAGGCGCTGGCGCGGCTGGACACGCCGCGCGCCCATCTGGCGCAGCAGCTGCTGGCCGGAAAACCCGCCTGATGTACGGGGTCCTGCTCCGGATCCTCGACCTCTTCAACGCGATGGTGCTGGTCTATTTCGTTGTGCTGAGCGCCGGGTATTTCATTACCGGGCTGTTCGCCTTCCGCTCGCTGCGCCGCTACGTGCGCCGGCTCCGTTCGCTGGACATCGAGGACCTCCTCGGCTCGACCGGCATGCCGCCGATCACCCTCATCGCGCCGGCCTTCAACGAAGAGGCCACCTGCGTCGAGGCCACCCGGTCGCTCCTGACCCTGCGCTACGGCGACATGGAGATTCTGGTCTGCAACGACGGCTCGAAGGACCGCACCCTGGATCGGCTGAAGGAAGCCTTCGACCTGGAAGAGGCGTTCCGGCTCCAGACCGGAGACATTCCCACCGGCGGGATCCGCGGAGTCTACCGCAGCAGGACCCACCACGTGCTCTGGGTCATCGACAAGGAGAACGGCGGCAAGGCGGACACCCTGAACGCGGGGCTCAACTTCTGTCGCACCCCGCTGTTCTGCGCGATGGATGCGGACAGCCTGCTGGAGCGCGAGGCGCTCACCCGGATCGTCCGCCCGTTCGTGGAGGACGCCCGCACCATCGCCGCGGGCGGGGTGATCCGGATCATCAACGGGTGCACCGTGCAGGAGGGCTCGGTGGTCGAGGTCCGCCTCCCCCGGGAGCTGCTGCCCCGGTTTCAAGTGCTGGAGTATCTCCGCGCCTTCCTCGCGGGGCGGATGGGCTGGCACGAGCTCGAGTCGACCCTGATCATCTCGGGCGCGTTCGGCGTCTTCCGGCGCGAGCTGGTCGTCGAAGTGGGCGGCTATGCCACCGACACCGTCGGCGAGGACATGGAGCTGGTGGTCCGGCTGCACCGGCATTGCCTGGAGCAGCAGATTCCCTACACCATCGGTTTCGTGCCCGATCCGGTGGCCTGGACCGAGTGTCCCGGCACGCTCAAGGTGCTGGGCCGGCAGCGGGACCGGTGGCAGCGGGGCCTGGTCGAAACGCTGTTGCGGCACCGCCGGATGCTGTTCAATCCCCGCTATGGCCGGATCGGGATGCTGGCCTATCCCTATTTCGTCTTCCTCGAGATGCTGAGCCCCCTCATCGAGGTGCTGGGCTACATCGGGTTCCTGGTGGCGCTGGTGCTCGGGCGGGTGTCCTCCCTCTACGCCACCGCGTTCCTGTCGGTCGCGATCGGGCTGGGCATCGGGCTGTCGTTCACGGCGGTGGCGCTGGAGGAGCTGGGATTCCGCCGATATCCGAGGCGCTCGGACCTCTATCGGCTGATCTGGCTCGCCGTGGCGGAGAACTTCGGATATCGCCAGCTCACCGCCCTCTGGCGGCTGCGTGGGCTGGTGACGGTCTTCCGCAAGGCCAAGGGATGGGGCCGGATGGAACGGCGCGGTTTCGGCGTCAAGCCGGGGTGACGCGTCCGCACGCCACTACGCCGGCGGCGCCGCTGTCCCGGCGGGGTGATCGGGATCCGGCCGCCGCGCGGCGAGGGTCTCGGCCAGGATACGCTCGACCTTCGCTCGGGCCGCCTCGCCGTGATCGCGGGTCTCCGTGGTGAGGTGCAGCCGGCGCGACAGGATGTCCTCGGCCCGGATCGCGAATTCCCGTTGGGCGGCAAACACCACTTCGGCCCCCACCGCCGGATGCTCGGGGTGCAGCGGCTCGGCCAGGTCCGGTCGCTCCCGGCAGGATTTGTAAATGGCCGGCGTCTCGGCGCCGAAATGGGACAGGAGATGATCGACGGTGGCCTCGCCGAGACCCAGCTCCAGGCCGGGACCCCGGAACCCGTCGAGCACGGCAGTCTCCCCGCCCGGGAGCGGCTCGGTTTCGCTGGCGGCGCGGCCCCGGCTGTGCCGGTGATGGCCGAGTGCCTTGACCAGCTGGTCCGTGGTCTGGGCCGCCATGCTGCGCCAGGTCGTGAGCTTGCCGCCCGCGATCGTGAACAAGCCGCCGGGCCCCCGCACGATCCGGTGTTCCCGCGACACCGCGGAGGCCGGGGCCTGCGGATCCGCGGCGAGAAGGGGCCGAAGCCCGGCCCAGCTCGCGATGACGTCGGAGTCGGTGAGCCGGGCGCTCGGGAACACGGCATTGGCGGAGCGGAGCAGGTAGATCACGTCGGCGGGATCCACCGTGACCTGGTCCGGTCCCTCCGGGGAGTCGGTGTCGGTGGTGCCGATGTAGCTCCAGGCTCCCCAGGGAAGCACGAACATGACCCGCCCGTCCACCGGGCTCGTGAAGATGACCGCGTTCCGGTTGCCGATCCGGTTCCGGGGCACCACCACATGGACTCCCTTGGTGGGGCGGAGCAGCGGGACCGCGTTGGGATCCTCCAGGCGGCGGATCGTGTCGGTCCAGGGACCGGTTGCGTTCACCACCACCCGCCCGCGGACCTCGCCCACCTCGCCGGAGAGCTCGTCCCGCAGGTAGGCCCCGCGGATCCCGGCCACGGTGGGAATCAACCCCGTCACCCGCATGTAGTTGGCCACCTTGGCGCCCTGACCCGCCGCCGCCCGGACCACGGCCACGACCAGCCGGGCATCGTCGCACTGGGCGTCGATATACATCGCGCCCCCGGTCAAGCCCCGTTCCCGGATCAGCGGCTCGGCCTCCTGAAGGTCTCGCTTGCCGAGCGTCCGGTGGCGGCGCACATTACCCCCCGCGGCAAGGATGTCGTACAGGGTGAGGCCGAGGGAGACTTTCCAGCGGGGCACCCGGTCGCCTTTGAATACCGGTAGAATGAACGGGAGGGGCCGGACCAGGTGGGGGGCCAGGCGGAGCAGGATCCGCCGCTCGCGAAGGGCCTCCCGGACCAGGTGAAGGCGGCCCTGTTCGAGATAGCGCAGTCCCCCGTGGATGAGACGGCTCGAGCGTGAGCTGGTCCCCTCCCCGAAGTCCCGTGCCTCGACGAGGGCGGTCGACAGGCCGCGCAGGGCCGCCTCCCGCGCGATCCCGGCCCCCGTGATCCCGCCGCCGATGACGAGCAGGTCGAAACCGCCGGCGCCGAGATCCCGGAGCGAGGCGCGAACCGAAGGAGTCATGTGCTAGGAGTTTACTCCGACTCTCCCGATGCGACCGAGCTCGAGCGCCCGAGCAGCTGGTTTGCGTGGCATGCCCACCGCATCCAGTCGGGCAGCCGGGTGCTCGACCTGGCCTCCGGGGCCGGACGCCACGCCCTGGCGGCCGCGGCGCTGGGCGGGAAGGTCACGGCGGTGGACAAGGACCCGCTGAGCCTCGAGCAGGGACGCCGGGAGGCCAAGGCGCGCGGCCTCGAAGTGACCTGGATCGAGGCGGATCTGGAAAAGGCCTGGCCCGATCTGGGAAAGTTCGACGCGGTGCTGATGTTCAATTACCTCGATCGGGCTCGGATGCCCAAGGTGGTGGACCTGGTGGCGCCCGGCGGACTCCTCCTCGCGGAGACCTTCCTCGAGGCCCAGAAGGCCTTCGGCTGGGGCCCCTCGTCGGATGAACACCTGCTGCGCACCGGCGAGCTGTTCAAGCTGGTGGCGCCGCTCGTCGTGCTGCACGGCCGGGAAGTCGTCGAGGCGGTGGACAGTGCCCGCTGGAGCGCCATCGCCAGCGCGCTCGCGCAGCGAAAGTAACGGGGTTGAGCCTCGATCTGTTCTCCGCCCCCCGGCGCCGGCCGGTGGTGGTCGCGGGCCTTCGCACCCCGTTCGCCCGGAGCGGGACCGTTCTCCAGGACGCCAGCGCCGTCCAGATGGCGCGGCACGCCGCCCGCGAGCTGCTGTATCGGACCAACCTCGACGGCCGCGAGGTGGACGAGGTGATCTTCGGTCAGGTGATCCCCTCGGTCCTGGCGCCGAACGTCGCCCGCGAGGTCTCCCTGCTTCCCCAGTTTCCCCGGACCATCCCGGCGTACACCCTGAATCGGGCCTGCGCCTCGGCCGCCCAGGCCATCACCAACGCCCACGACCAGATCCTGATGGGCCACGCCGATGTGATCCTTGCCGGCGGGGTGGAGTCGCTCTCCGATATCCCCATCCTCCACTCCCGGGCGGCCAGCCGGATCTTCGTGGCCGCCAGTAAGGCCAAATCCCTGAGTGGCCGGCTGGCCGCGTTTTCTCGGCTCCGGCCCCGCGATCTGGTCCCGCTGGCCCCCGCCATCGCCGAGCCGTCTACCGGGGAGTCGATGGGCCAGTCGGCGGAGAAGATGGCCAAGGAAAACGGCATCTCCCGTGACGCCCAGGACCGCTTGGCGCTCCTGTCCCACCAGCGGGCCGCGGCCGGAACCGCGGACGGCAGGCTCACCGCCGAAATCGCGCCCTGGTTCGGCGGTCGGGCGATGGATCAGATCACCGAGAGCGACAACGGCATCCGGACCGAGACCAGCCTCGAGGCGCTGGCCCAGCTCAAGCCGGTCTTCGACCGGCGCTACGGCTCGGTAACGGCGGGCAACTCGTCTCCGCTCACCGATGGTGCGGCGGCGGTGCTCATCATGTCCGAGGACAAGGCGCGGGCGCTGGGATACCGTCCCCTGGTGGCGATCCGGAGCTACGCGGTCGCCGCGGTGGATCCGGGCTGGCAGCTGCTGATGGGCCCCGCGTACGCGGTCCCCAAGGCCCTGGACCGCGCCGGGATCGGCTGGAAGGAACTCGGGCTGGTGGAGATCCACGAGGCCTTCGCGGCGCAAGTGCTGTCCAACGCGCAGGCCTGGGGCTCCAAGGCGTGGGCCGAGCGGCTGGGCCGCTCCCAGGCGGTCGGGGAGGTGGACTGGAACATCACCAACGTGATGGGCGGGTCGATTGCCATCGGCCATCCGTTCGGCGCCACCGGCGCCCGGCTGGTGACCACGCTGGCCAACGAGATGCAGCGGCGCTCGGTGCAGTTCGGGCTCATTTCGATCTGCGCCCAGGGCGGGATGGGGCTCGCGATGGTGCTGGAGCGGATCGGATGAGCGCCTTCACGCTGAGCCAGACCGACGGCATCGCCGTCATCACGATCGACGTCCCGGGCGAGTCGGTGAACATGCTGGGGACCCCGCTCAGCAACGAGCTGGAAGATCTCCTGGATCATATCAAGGGCGATCCGTCCGCCCGTGCGGTGGTGCTGCTATCCGGCAAGCCCGACACCTTCGTCGCCGGGGCCGACATCGAGGAGTTCAAGCGGGTGGCCACCGCGGCGGAGGGCACTGCGCTCTCGCGGACCGGCCAGGAGATGATCAACCGGCTGGAACGCTTCCCCAAGCCCATCGTCGTCGCGATTCACGGCGCGTGCGTCGGACTGGGGTGCGAGCTCGCGCTGGCCTGCGCGTGGCGGGTCGCCACCGATTCTCCCAAGACCGTGATCGGGCTGCCCGAGATTCAAATCGGCATTCTGCCCGGAGCCGGCGGCTGCCAGCGGCTCCCCCGGCTCATCGGCGTGCGCGCCGCCCTCGACATCATCCTGGCCGGCAAGACCGAGCGCGCCGCGAAGGCGTTCAAGCTCGGCCTGATCGACGAGCTGGTGCCGCCCAGCATCCTGCGCTCGGTGGCCCTCGCCGCCGCCGACCGGCTGGCGCGCCACGGCCCGGCCGACCGGAAGAAGCGGGGGAGCCTGCTGCTGGAGCGTAACCCGCTGGGGCGCCGGATCGTCTACGCGACGGCCCGGAAGACGGTCCTCCAGAAGACCGGCGGCAACTTTCCCGCACCCCTCGCCGCCCTGGACGCCGTGCGCACCGGGCTGGAGCACGGCATGGAGGCGGGGCTCCGGAAGGAAGCGGAGCTCTTCGGCGAGCTCGCCGTGGGAGAAGTCTCCCGCAACCTGGTGCGGATCTTCTTCGCCACCTCCGCGCTCAAGAAGGACGACGGAGTACCCCCGGGTACCGCGGCCCCGCGCCCGGTCCGCCGGCTCGGGATCGTGGGCGCCGGCTTCATGGGCGCCGGTATCGCCGGGACGGCGGTATCCCAGGCCGGGGTCGAGGCGCGACTCAAGGATTCCGACTTGCCGCGGGTGGGCAAGGGATTGTTCGCCGCCACCGAGATCCTGCGCGGACAGCTCACCCGGCGCCGGATCAGCAAGGTCGAGTTCGAGCGCAAGGCGGCGCTGCTGTCCGGCACGTGGGGCTTCAGCGGCTTCGAGCGCGCCGATGTGGTCATCGAGGCGGTGTTCGAGGACCTGGACGTCAAGCGCCGGGTCATGCACGATATCGAGGAGATCGTGCGCCCCGACGCGATCATCGCCAGCAACACCTCCACGATTCCGATCGCGAGCATCGCCGAGGGAGCCCGTCACCCGGAGCGGATCCTCGGCATGCATTTCTTTTCGCCGGTCGAGCGGATGCCGTTGCTCGAGGTCATTCCCACCGGGCTCACCCTGCCGGCCGCCGTCGCCACCGCGGTGCAGTTCGGGCGCCGCATGGGCAAGACGGTCATCGTGGTCGCCGACCGCCCCGGCTTCTGGGTCAACCGGATTCTCTCGCCGTACCTCAACGAGGCCGGGCTGCTGCTGGCCGAAGGCATGCCAATCGAGGCGATCGACCGGGCCATGACCCGGTTCGGGTTTCCGGTCGGTCCCATCGCATTGCTGGATGAGGTCGGGATCGATGTCGGGCAGAAGGCTGGTGCCGTCATGCAGGCGGCCTTCGGCGAGCGGATGACGCCCGCCCCCGGGATCGCGCGGATGGTGGACGCCGGCCGAGTGGGACGCAAGAGCGGCAAAGGGTTCTATCTCTATCACGACGGCCACAAGACCGACCCCGATCCCGCCGCCTACAAACTGCTCGGCGTCGCACCGCTCGCGTCGGTGGATCGCGGTGAGATCGAGCGGCGTCTGGTCTACATCATGCTGAACGAAGCCGCCATGGCCGCGCTCGAGGGCGTGGTCCGCTCCCCCCGCGATGGCGACGTCGGTGCGATCTTCGGCATCGGCTACCCGCCGTTCCGGGGCGGACCGCTTCGCTACATCGACATGCTGGGCGCCACCCGCGTGGTGCAGACGCTGGAAGGGCTGGCGGCGGCGTATGGACCCCGCTTCGCCCCCGCTCCCGGCCTGGTGGCCATGGCCCAGGAGGGCCGGCGCTTCCACCCGGATTCCTGAGCACTGTTCGTTCGTGGGACTGGGGAGTCCCACAACCGCGCAACCCGGCCCGGACCGTCTCCCGGTCCATTTGGCTAACTCGTTGATCCATAATGACATGATCAGTTGAGCCCCGCGGCACGGCTCTTCCCTTACGCCGGCCTCGGGCAGTCTCTGTGTGTCGACCTCGAATCAGTGCCGGTAATGGACATAAAGCGTGAGCCGGTAAAGAACCGGAAGAAGTTCTTCCTGATCGGCGCGGGGGTTCTGGCGCTGGTCATCGTCACCATCCTGCTGAGCCGGCTCCGTCCCGCCGCTCCGACGGTGGACCTGGGCACCATCTACCTGGACACCGTGGAGCAGGGAGAGATGGTGCTCGAGGTGCGCGGCCCGGGCACACTCGTGCCCGAGGACATTCGGTGGATCACCGCGGTCACCTCCGGGCGAGTTGAAAAGCTCAACCTGCTGCCGGGTGTGACGGTGGATGCGAACACCGTGCTGCTGGAGCTGGTCAATCCCGATGTTGAAATCGCCACGCTGAACGCCGACCGGCAGCAGACCGACGCCGAATCGCAGCTGGTCCAACTCAGGACCAGCCTGAACAGCAACAAGCTGGCGCAGGCCGCCGCGGTGGCCAACCTGCGCTCCACCTGGCTGGACGCCAAGCGCCGCGCCGAGTCGGGGGCGGAGCTGCTGAAGAAGGGGCTGATCATCCCGCTCGATCAGCAGAAGGCGCAGGAGCTGGCCGATGCGCTAGGCAAGCAGGTGGAGTTCGAGGAAGAGCGGCTCAAGATCATGACCAACACGATCGATGAGCAGATCAGGGTGCAGGAGGAGCAGGTGAGCCGGCTCAAGTCGATCACCGCGTTCCAGCACGCGCTCAAGGCGTCCATGGTGGTTCGGGCCGGCACCCACGGGGTGCTCTCGGAGATTCCTCTGCAGATCGGCCAGTATGCCCAGGCCGGCGCCACCCTCGCCAAGGTGGTGCCAATGCCGCTCCGCCTGAAGGCGGTGCTCCGGATTCCGGAGACTCAGGCCAAGGACCTGGCCATCGGCCAGAAGGCCTCGATCGACACACGCAACGGTATCCTGCCGGGGCACGTCTCACGGATTGATCCCTCCTCTACTCTTGGAACCGTCACGGTGGACGTGGCGCTCGATGGCACGCCACCGCCCAGCGCACGGCCGGACCTGAGCGTGGATGGGGTTATCGAGATCGCCCGGATGAAGAACGTGCTGTTCACCGGCCGTCCTCCCTACGGCCAGACCGACGCCACCATCGGGATCTTCAAGCTGGTCGAGAACGGCCACTACGCCCAGCAGGTCTCGGTGCGGCTGGGGCGGACCTCCGTGAACAGTGTAGAGATCAAGGAAGGTCTGGCCAAGGGAGACGTGGTGATCCTGTCCGACATGTCGCGTTGGGACAATGTCGACCGTGTACGTATCAAACAATAGCTCCGAAGCGTTTCAGGCCCTGGTCCTTAACGAAGGAAGTCACCAATGAGCACCGCGCCCGGCGAAGTCCTGATCAAGCTCGACGGCATCAAGAAGGTCTTCCTGACCGACGAGCTGGAGACCCATGCCCTCTCCGAGATCCACCTGCAGCTCATGAAAGGCGAGTATGTGTCGATCTCCGGGCCCTCCGGGTGCGGCAAGACGACGCTCCTCTCCATCCTGGGGCTGCTGGACACGCCCAGCGGCGGGACCTACACGCTGGCGGGCCACTCGGTGGAAAGCCTGACGCCCTCGGAACGGGCCCGGGTCCGGAACCGGCAGATCGGCTTCATCTTCCAGGCCTTCAACCTGATCGGCGACCTCACCGTCTACGAGAACGTCGAGCTGCCGCTCACCTACCGCGGCATGCCTTCCTCGGAACGGCAGCAGCGGGTGACCAGCGCGCTGGAGCGGGTGGGCATGGCGCACCGGATGAAGCACTACCCCTCGCAGCTCTCCGGCGGTCAGCAGCAGCGGGTCGCGGTGGCCCGCGCGGTGGCGGGTGAGCCGGCCATCCTCCTGGCGGACGAGCCCACCGGAAACCTCGACTCCCAGAATGGAGAAGCGGTCATGGAGCTGCTTCGCGAACTGCATCGCGGCGGCGCCACGATCTGCATGGTGACCCACGACCCCCGCTACGCCAAGTGGGCGGACCGCGAGGTGAAGCTCTTCGACGGCAAAGTGGTCGAGGAGGAATCGAGCGGCAGCCGGGTCGACGTGCACCACTAGCCCAGGGCCCCGGCGCGGCGACCGTGTCCATCCTGGCGGAGTTCCAGCACGCCGCGCGATCCCTGGCCCGGGCGCCGGGATTGGTGGCCGTGGCGGTCGTCTCGCTGGGGCTGGGCATCGGCGCCAACGCCACGATCTTCAATTTCGTCAACGCCATCGAGTTTCGGCCGCTCCCCTTTCCGGAGCCGGAGCGGCTGATGGACCTGAGCGAAGACAACCCCGCGGAGCTTTGCGCGGGGTGCGGCGTCGGCACCGCGTACCCCACGTTCCAGTTCTGGCGCCGGAATGCGGCCAGCTTCACGGCCCTCGGCGCCTATCGCGAAGACGCCTATGCGCTGGCGGGAGAGGGAGAGCCCGAGCGGGTAGGCGGGGCGGCCGTCAGCGCGACCCTCTTCCCGCTGCTCGGCGTGATGCCGGTCCGGGGCCGCGGCTTCACCGCCGGCGACGATGCCCCCGGCGCGTCCCCGGTGCTGCTCCTCGGATACGGCCTCTGGCTCCGCCGCTTCGGGGGCGACACGGCGGTGGTGGGCAAGACCGTGCGGGTCAATGGTACCCCCCACACCGTCATCGGCATCATGCCGCCCCGCTTTGCCTTTCCCGAATTCGCGGCGCTGTGGCTCCCGATGGGCGCCGAGGCGTCGATCACCGGATCGCCGGATCGCCTGGTCGGCGCCATCGGCACCGTCGGGCGGCTCAAGGCCGGCATCTCGCCGGGACAGGCCCAGGCCGAAATGCTGGGCATTTCGACCCGGCTCGCCGCCCAGGATTCCGCGACCTACCACGGGTGGGCCGCGCGGGTCGGGCCGCTCAAGCCGAACATTTCCAACGATACCAGCGGAGCGGCGTTTCTCCTGGCGCTCGGCGCTTCCGGATTCGTGCTGCTGATCGCCTGCGCCAACCTGGCGAATCTCTTTCTGGTGCGGGCCACCGCGCGTGCCCGGGAGCTCGCCGTGCGCGTGGCGCTGGGCGCCAGCCGGGCCCGGATCGCGGCGCATCTGCTGGCCGAGTCGACGCTGCTCGGTCTGGCCGGCGGTGGGGTGGGCCTCCTGCTCTCGTTCTGGGGGGTACGGTACGTGAGCGGGCTGATCAACTCCGCGATGCCGTTCTGGATCCGCCTCGGCACCGACTGGCGGTTCCTGCTCTACACGCTTCTGCTGTCGCTGGCGGTCGGTCTCGCCTTCGGCGTGGGCCCCGCCTTCCGCGCGTCGCGGATCGATCTGAACGAGACCCTCAAGACCGGCGCCGCCGGCGCCACCACCGGACGCCGCGACGGACGGCTGCGGGGCGCGCTCGCCGTGTCCCAGATCGCGCTGGCGATCGTCCTGCTCGCCGGCGCGGGCCTCATGATCAAGTCCTTCCTGGTGGAGAGCCGCACCGAGGATCTGGGGTACAATCCGCACGGCGTCCTCACCGCACGGATGCAGCTCGCGGCGCCGCGGTACCAGGATCCGGCGCAGGTCCGGCTGCTCGAAGCCCAGCTGCTCGAGCGGCTCCGGGTTCAGCCGATGATCGAGGCGGCGACCATCGAGCGCCCGGTGTTCCTGAACTCCTTTGTGGGTCACGCCACCCGGGTGCGGCTCGAGGGCGCCCTGGATCCGGTGCCGATGGGCCAGGGTCCCGGGCACGGCAGCGCGGTGGCCGCCGACTATTTCCGCGTCATGGAAATTCCCATGGTGAGCGGCCGGGCCATTGCCGCAACCGATGGCGCCGCCGCCCCCCCGGTGGTCGTGGTGAACCAACGAACCGCCTCGCTCTACTGGCCCGGACTGTCCCCGCTGGGAAAGCGGCTCAAGATCGACGATGGGGCCCCCTGGCTCACCGTCGTCGGCGTTGCGCGGGATGTGAGCAACCATCCCCTCGGGCGCGGCGCCATCCCGCTGCTCTACACGTCCCTGGCTCAGGATTCGGCCGGTCCGGTCCGCCTGATGGTTCGGTTCCACGGAGACCCGGCCACCGCCGCCGCGACCCTCAAGGCCGTGGCCCGCACCGTGGATGCCGATGAGCCGGTCGAGGACGTCATGACCCTCGACGCCGATCTCGCCCAGCAGGTATCCCCGGTGCGATTCATGGCGCTGCTCCTCGGCGCCCTGGGTGCGATCGCCCTCGGCCTCGCCGCCTTCGGGATCTACGGGACGATGTCCTATGTCGTCACCCGCCGCACCCGGGAGCTGGGGATCCGGATGGCGCTGGGAGCCGACGGGTCCGGCCTCCGGCGATTCGTCGTGGGGCGCGGGCTGCGACTGGCCGGTCTCGGCGTGGCCCTCGGGATTCCCGCGGCGCTCGGACTGACCCGGCTCATGCGGAGCGTGTTGTTCTCGGTCAGTCCCGGCGATCCCGTCGTGTTCGGCGCGGTGGGCATGCTGCTGGCGGGCGTCTCGATGCTGGCCTGCTGGCGGCCGGCGGAGCGCGCGACCCGGGTCGATCCGCTCATCGCCCTTCGTGCCGAGTGATGGATCGATGACCACGCTGCTCGCCGACCTGCGCTACGCCTGGCGCACCCTGCTCAGAACCCCGGGGTTCGTCGCGGTGGCGGTGCTCTCCCTCGCGGTGGGCATCGGCGCCAATACCACGATCTTCAGCATCGTGAGCGGCCTGCTCTTTCGCCCGCTCCCGTTGCCCCGGCCCCACGACGTGGTGGGGATCTTCACCAGCGACTTCAGCGGGCCTCCCTTCGGCACCTCCGCGTACGCCGACTACCAGGATATCGCGGCCCGGAGCCAGACCCTGAAGGGTCTGGCGGCCCATGTCATGGAGCCGGTGAGCTTCTCGGCCCAGGGCGCCACCGAGCGGCTGGTCGCCGAGTTGGTGAGCGCAAACTATTTCGAGGTTCTGGAGGTTCGGCCCGCGCTGGGAAGGGGCTTCACCCCCGAGGAAGGCGACCCGCTGCACCCCATCCCGGTCGTGGTCCTGAGCGACGGTCTCTGGCGAAGCCGGTTCGGCGGCGATGCCGGCGTGCTGGGCCGGGCGATCACGATCAGCGGCCGGCCAATGACGGTGATCGGCGTGATGCCGCCGGGGTTCCAGGGCATTCTGCGAGGGCACAAGCTCGACCTCTGGATGCCGGCGCCGATGCAGGCGGTTCTCGATCCGGGGTCCGATCAATGGAGTCGCGGCAACCGGTCCTTCCTGCTGACCGGCCGGCTCAAGAACGGCGTCGCCCCCGGCGCGGCGCAGGCCGAGCTGACGGTGCTGGCCGAGGCGCTGCACCGGGAACATCCCCAGGAATGGACCGATGTGCGGGGCGTGGGGCGCCGACTCACCCTGCTCACCGAGTCGAGAATCAGAATTGACCCGCCGGAAGCCCGCGGTCCCGCCGTGGCGGGGTCGGCGCTCCTCATGGTGGTCGTGGGGCTCGTGCTCCTGGTCGCCTGCGCGAATCTCGCCGGGCTGCTGCTGGCCCGCGCCGCGGCGCGGCGCCGGGAGATCGCGATCCGGCTGGCGCTGGGCGCCAGCCGGGGCCGTTTGATTCGCCAGTTCGTGACCGAGAGCGCGCTGGTGACCTGCATCGGTGGAGGGCTGGGACTCCTGATCACCGCGTGGGCGACCCGGCTGCTGGAGCGCTTCCAGCCGCCGATCGGCGTTCCGGTCCGGCTCGAGCTGCCAATGGATTTCCGGGTCGTCGGCTTCGCGATCGGGGTCTCGCTCCTCACCGGCGTGCTGCTTGGCCTGGTCCCCTCGGTGCAGGCCTCGCGGCCGGCTCTGGTGCCCGCCCTCAAGGATGAATCGGCCGGGGGCCGTCCGGTCCGCACGCGGATGCGGGAGGCCTTCATCACGGGGCAGGTCGCGCTCTCCTTTCTGCTGCTCATCGCGGCCGGGTTGTTCTTGCGGAGCCTGGGCCGCGCCAATGCCATCGATCCCGGGTTTCGGGCGCGGAACGGCGCCATGGGCACGGTCGATCTTTCCCTGAACGGCTATCCGCCCGAGCGGGGTCGGATCCTGATCGCCACCGCCCTGGAGCGGCTCCGCGCGACGCCCGGGATCGATGCCGCAGCGTGGACCACCCAGATTCCCTTGGCGCCGGGGGGCTCTTCGCGCCGCGGAATGACCGTGCGGGACCATCCGCGGCAGCCCGGCGAGGACCTCGAATTCCATTACGCCAAGGTCTCGGACGGCTACTTCGAGACGATGCAGGTGGAGATCGTCCGGGGCCGCGCCATCGATGCACGGGACGGTCCTGGCGCGCCCGGCGTCGTGGTG
Organism: uncultured Gemmatimonadales bacterium; assembly: GCA_963762545.1. Classification (GTDB taxonomy): domain Bacteria; phylum Gemmatimonadota; class Gemmatimonadetes; order Gemmatimonadales; family GWC2-71-9; genus JABFSM01. The sequence continues at coordinate 290,704 of CAVXLC010000001.1, forward strand.
GTGAACGAAACCTTCGCCAGGCGATTCTGGCCCAAGTCCGACCCGCTCGGTCAGGGCATCAGCGTCCAGGGGCCGGCCGGACCGTTTCTGACCGTGGTCGGGGTGGCGCGGGACGGCAAGTACCAGACGATGACGGAAGATCCGGTACCGTACGTCTATTTCCCGCTGGCACAGGAGTACTACCCGGTCCTGACGCTGGTGGCCCGCGCCGGCCGGGATCCCGCCGCGGCGGTCCGCGCGGTCCGCGCGAGCCTGTTGGGGGCGGACCCCGACCTGCCGATCTTCAGCGCGCAGACCCTGGAAGAGCACTTGGCGCTGACCCTGCTGCCGCAGCGGGTGGCCGCGATCGTTCTCGGCAGCTTCGGGGGGGTGGCCCTGCTGCTGGCCGCCATGGGCATCTACGGCATCGTGGCGTTCAGCGTGAGCCAGCGCACCCGCGAAATCGGGGTGCGGGTCGCGCTGGGCGCGGCCCGCCGCGATGTCGTCCGGCTCATGGTGCGAAACGGCATGCGCCCGGTGGCCGTCGGCGTCGGCATCGGCCTGGTGGCGGCCCTGGCCGCGACCCGTCTGCTCAAGAGCTTCCTGACCGGCGTGAGCCCCTCCGATCCGGCCACCTTCGCCGCCGTGGTGCTGGCGTTCCTGGGTGTCGCGCTCTGGGCCGCGCTGTTGCCGGCCCGCCGCGCCGCGCGCATCGATCCTCTCGTCGCCCTGCGGAGCGAATAATGGGAACGTTCCTTCAGGACCTGCGCTACGCGGTCCGCTCGCTGACCCGGACGCCGGGGTTCACCGCGGTCGCGGTGTCCAGCCTCGGCCTTGGCATCGGCGCGGTCACCACGATCTTCACTTGGACCGACCGATGGGTCCTCAACCCGCTCCCCGTGGTGCAAGATGCGTCCCGGCTGACCTACCTGCAGACCCGCGCGCCGGGAGGCGGCACCTGGGCGGTGTCCTACCCATCCTACCGGGACTGGAGCCAGCGGACCCGCGCGTTCGACGGGATCACCGTCTTCAACCTGACCCAGGTCGGTGTGCGCATCGATGGCGGCACCGAGCGGGCCTGGAGCCTGATCGCGGGGGCAGACTATTTCGACGTGCTCGGCGTGCCGATGGTCGCCGGACGATCGTTCCGCCCCGAGGAGGAGCGCGATGCCAGTCAGGTCGCGGTGCTGGGCTACTCCTACTGGCAGCGGCGATTCCACGGCGACCCCGGGGTGATCAACCGGAAGCTCAATCTGAACGGCCATGATTTTACCGTCATCGGGATCGCCGCGGCCCGCTTCGGCGGAGCCTACGTCGGTCTCAACATGGACCTGTACCTGCCGGTCACTACGCGAACGGTGCTGGACGGCACCAGCCCCTGGCAGGATCGCGGGTGGCAGTGGCTGGACGCGATCGCCCGGCTCAAGCCCGGCATGACACTCGCGGGGGCCAGGGAAGACCTGGCCCGGGTCGGCCGGGAGCTCGATCGCCTCTATCCGAATGAGATGAACCATCCGGTGCTCGCCTCGATCCAGTCGCAGGGGGCGTCGGCGGCGCTGCTGCCCGTCATGGGCGCGCTGCTCGGCGTGACCGGGCTGGTGCTGCTCATCGCATGCGCCAACGTCGCCAATCTCCTGCTGGCCCGGGCCGCCACCCGCCGGCAGGAGCTCGGAGTGCGCCTGGCGATCGGAGCCGGCCGGGCCCGCATCGTCCGCCAGCTACTGACCGAGAGCCTGCTGCTCGCGGTGGCGGGCGGAGGCGCGGGCCTTCTGATGGCGTGGTGGGGGCGGAACGCGATCCGCGGCTTCATTCCACCGGCGCCGTTCCCGATCGACTTCGAGACCAGTCTGAACCCGCGCATCGTCCTGTTCAGCCTGGCGGTCACCCTCGCGACTGTCATCCTCTTCGGCCTGGTGCCCGCGCTGCGGGCCTCGCGGCCCGATCTGATCCAGGTGCTCAAGGCGCTTCCCACGGGGAGCGCGGCCCGCGGCCGGCTTCGCGGCACGCTGGTCGCGGGCCAGGTGGCGCTCTCACTCGTGGCCCTGGTGTGCGCTGGTTTGTTTCTCCGGGCCCTGTCCAGGGCGCAGCATGTCGATCTCGGATTCAAGGATCTCGACCGGCTGCTGCTGGTTTCCACCGACCTGCACCTGGCTGGCCTACCTGATTCGGCCGGACCGGCGATGATCGAGCGGGTGCTCGCCCGGGTTCGCGCGGAGCCCGGGGTGGTCAACGCCGCGGTCGGCGATTTCGTCCCGCTGGGATTCGGCGGGACCTCCTCCGCGGGCATCGCGGTGGATGGGTACACGCCCGGCAAGGACGAGAACATGTCGGTCCAGTACGCTCGGGTGAGCCCGGGATACTTCGAGACCATGGGACTGGTCCTCAGGAGCGGCCGGCCGATCGGGGCCCAGGACCTCGCCGGGGCCGCCCCGGTCGCCGTGGTCACCGAGGCCTTCGCCAAGCGCTTCTGGTCGGGCCAGGACGCGGTCGGCAAGCAGTTCTCCCGCGGCTCCGCCAGGGTCACGGTCGTGGGCGTCGCTCAGGATTCGAAGCACCGGCAGATCACCGAGGCGCCGTACTCGTTCATCTACTATCCGATCGCCCAGCAGTACACCTCCGAGTTCGCCCTGCACGTGCGCACCGCCGTGCCGGTTCGGACCCTGGCCGAGGCGCTCCGGAGGCACCTGGCGGCCGCCGTGCCTTCGCTGCCGTTTCTGGACCCCCGGAGCATGAGCGAGCAGATCATTCCGGCCACCATCGCGCAGCGGATGGGTGCGCGTATGCTCGCGCTGTTCGGGGGCGTCGCGCTGCTCCTCGCGGCGATCGGCCTCTACGGCGTCGTATCGTATTCGGTGAGCCAGCGGACCCGGGAAATCGGGGTGCGGCTGGCCCTCGGCGCCGACCCCCGCGGCGTGGTAGGCCTGGTGCTCGGGCAGGGGCTTCGCCTGACGGCGATCGGCCTCGGCGTGGGCGGGGTGCTCTCCCTCGGCGCCGGGATGCTGGTTCGAAACCAGCTCTTCGGCCTGAGTCCGGCCGACCCGGTGACCTTCGTTGCCCTGGCCCTCCTGCTGGCCGCGGTCGCCACCGGGGCGAGCATCCTGCCGGCCCTTCGCGCGGCGCGGGTGAACCCCATTGCCGCGCTGCGGAGCGAGTAGCCGCTTCACGGGGTGAAGCCGGGCGGGGCGGTTAGATTGCGCCTCGGCACCGCGACCTCCCTTGCGTCCCAGCGCCCCTGCGTCTGAGCGAGCGTCCATGATCCAGCTCCAGAGCATCGAAAAGTTCTACCAGACCGGTCCGTCCCGGACCTGGGTCCTCCGCCAGATCGATCTGAATATCGAGGAAGGCGAGTTCGTCACCATCATGGGGCCGAGTGGGGCGGGGAAGTCCACGCTGCTCGGCATCATGGGGATGCTGGATGCCGGCTGGACCGGCTTCTACGAGTTCGCCGGACACCCGGTCCATCAGCTCAAGCCCAAACAGCGCGCCGAGCTCAACCGGCAGTTCATCGGGTTCGTCTTTCAGCAGTACCACCTGATCGACGATCTCACGGTCTACGAGAACATCGAGACGCCGCTTTCCTACCGGGACGTGCCCAAGGGGGAGCGCCAGGCCATGGTGGCGGACATCCTGGACCGGTTCCAGATCGTGGGCAAGAAGGACCTCTACCCCAACCAGCTCTCTGGCGGCCAGCAGCAGCTGGTCGGCGTGGCGCGCGCCGTGGTGGCCAAGCCGAAGCTGATCCTGGCCGACGAGCCGACCGGCAACCTCCACTCCGCGCAGGCGCGGGAGATCATGGAGCTGTTCCGCGGGCTCAACCGGGAGGGGACCACCATCGTCCAGGTGACCCACTCGGAAGACAACGCGAAATTCAGCAAGCGAATCGTGCAGGTGAAGGATGGATGGCTGGTGAGGGAATAGGGGTTTCCGCCGTGCCCTCCCCACTGGTGGTCATCGCCGATGACCAGGCGGACGTCGTCGAAGCCCTTCGCCTCCTGCTCAAGGCGGAAGGGTATCGCACCGCCACCGCCCAGGTGCCCGAGGGCGTCATCGCGCTGCTGGACCGGGAGCAGGCCGACGCCGCGCTCATCGACCTCAACTACACCCGCGACACCACGTCGGGACGCGAAGGGCTGGACCTGCTCTCCCGGATCCGGGCCATCGATCCCACGCTCCCGGTGATCGTGATGACCGCCTGGGGCAGCGTGGACAAGGCGGTCGAGGCCATGCGCCTGGGCGCCCGGGACTTCATCGAAAAGCCGTGGGACAACACCCGGCTCCTCACCACCCTGCGGACCCAGGTCGAGCTCACCCGCGCCCTGCGCGCCACCCAGCGGCTGGAACAGGAAACCCAGCTCCTCCGCCGGAGCGGGCTCCCCGATCTGGTCGCCGAGTCGCCGGCGATGCGCCCGGTGCTCGAGCTGATGGAACGCATCGCGCCGAGCGACGCCAACGTCCTCGTTACCGGCGAGCACGGGACCGGGAAGGAGGTCGTCGCCCGGTGGATTCACGCCGCCAGCCGGCGCCGCGACCGCTCGCTGGTGGTGGTGAACGTGGGCGGCCTCTCGGAAGGCGTGTTCGAGAGCGAGCTGTTCGGCCACGTCAAGGGCGCGTTCACGGATGCCAAGACCGATCGCGCCGGACGCTTCGAGCTCGCCGACGGCGGCACGCTGTTCCTGGACGAGATCGCCAACATCGGCCTCTCCCAGCAGGCCCGGCTGCTCCGGGTCCTGCAGACCGGCGAGCTGGAGCGGGTCGGATCCTCCCAGACCCGCCGGGTCAACGTCCGGGTCATCGCCGCCACCAATGCCGACCTCAAGGCGGAAGTGACCTCCGGGCGCTTTCGGGAGGACCTGCTCTTCCGCATCAACACCATCGAGATCAGGCTGCCCCCGCTCCGGGAGCGCCGCGAGGACATCCTGCCGCTGGCCCAGTACTTCCTGAAGCGCCACTCGGCGCGCTACGCCAAGCCGCACCAAGGATTCACCGACGAGGCCGCCCTGCTGCTCCGCGGCTACGACTGGCCCGGCAACGTCCGGGAGCTCGACCACGCGGTCGAGCGCGCCGTGCTGCTGGCGCGGGGGACGACGCTGGAAGCCGCCGATTTCGCCCTGGCGCCGCCGCCGGCCCGGGCCGGCGCGGGCGAGCCCGCAGGCATGAACCTGGAAGAGCTCGAACGCGAAGCGATCCGCCAGGCGCTGGCCCGTCACGACGGCAACGTGAGCCTCGCCGCCAAGGCGCTGGGGCTGTCGCGCAGCGCCCTGTACCGCCGGCTGCAGAGGTACGGACTGTAAGGGGCTCCTACCTCTTACCTTTCTCACGTGACGCTCGCCCACGACCGCCGGATCTTCCTGCTGGCCCTCCTCGCGGGCCTGCCCGCGATGGTCGCCGCCACGATCCTGCTCTGGCTGGTTCCCGCCTCGGGACTGCTCCGCGGCACCATCCTGGGGGCCCTGGTGGTGGGCTGGCTGGTCGCCGCGCGCGCGGCGCAGCTCCGGGTCATCCGGCCGCTCCAGGTGATCGCCAACCTCCTGGCCGGCCTGCGCGAGGGGCACTTCACGCTCCGGGCCCGCGAGGAAGAGAGCGATGATGTGCTGGGCGCGGTGCGCCGCGAGGTGAACGCCCTCCAGGAAACCCTGCGGGAACAGCGGCTGGGCGCCCTCGAGGCCGACGCGCTGCTGCGCCGGGTGATGGAGGAGATCGATGTCGCGGTCTTCGCGTTCGACGCCGAGCGGGCGCTGCGGCTGGCCAATCGCGCCGGCGAGCGGCTGCTGGGCCAGCCCGCCGAGCGGCTGATCGGACGGACCGCCGAGCAGCTCGGGCTCACCCAGACGCTGGAGGGCGACACCCCCCGCATCCTCGAGATGGCGGTGCCCGGGGCCGCCACCGGAAAGTGGGAAGTCCGCCGGCGCCCCTTCCGGCAGGGCGGGTTGCCGCTCGACATGGTGGTGCTCGCCGACATCAGCCGCGTGCTGCGCGCCGAGGAGCGCCAGGTCTGGCAGCGCCTGGTCCGGGTGCTCTCGCACGAGATCAACAACTCGCTGGCCCCGATCAACTCCCTGGCGGGCACCCTGACCAGTCTGCTCGACCGGGAGCCCCGTCCGCCCGACTGGGAGGACGATCTGCACAAGGGGCTCGACGTGATTCGCGCGAGGAGCGACGCGCTCAACCGCTTCATGGCCTCGTACGCGCGCCTCGCCAAGCTGCCGCCGCCGACCCTGGCACCCCTCGACGTCGGCGAGTGGGTGCACCGGGTGGTGCTGCTCGAGGGACGGCGCCCGGTGCGCCTGATCGAGGGCCCCCCGGTGAGCATCCGCGCCGACGGCGATCAGCTCGACCAGGTCCTCATCAACCTGATCAAGAACGCCACCGAGGCCGCCCAGATCACCGGCGGCGCGGCCGAGGTGACCTGGGCCGTCACGGACGACACACTGGAGGTGGAAGTGCGCGACGAAGGACCCGGGCTTCCCACCACCGCCAACCTGTTCGTGCCCTTCTTCACCACCAAACCCAGCGGCTCGGGCATCGGCCTGGTGCTCTGCCGGCAGGTGGCGGAAGCGCACGGCGGCGGGGTCACCCTGCACAACCGGACCGACCGCCGCGGGTGCGTGGCCCGGCTCCGGCTCCGGAGATAGGCGGGCCGTGGTGCGCAGGCTCCTGCTGTGGCTCTCCCGTCAGGCCGCCATCTTCCGATTCATCCGCCGCAATCGTCTGGCCCGCTTCTTCGCCTCGCGGTTCGTGGCGGGAGAGACGATCGATACCGCCGTCGCGGCGGCGGCGTCCCTCCGGGAGCGCGGGATCACGGCCTCGGTCGATATCCTCGGCGAGAGTGTCACCGAAGCCGCCGCCGCCGAGGCCGCCTGCGGGCAATACCTGGCCCTGCTGGAGCGCCTGGCCGAGGGCGGCGTCGAGGTCAACGCCTCCGTCAAGCTGACCCAGATGGGCCTCGACATCGACCCCGCGCTCTGCGAGCGCAACATGCGCCGCATCCTGGACCGGGCCCGATCGCTCGGCGGGTTCATCCGGCTGGACATGGAATCGTCGTCGTACACCGCGCGCACCCTCGAGTTCTTTGAACAGCGCCTCCATCCCGAGTTCGGGCCGCACGCGGGCGTCGTCATCCAGTCGGCGCTGCGCCGGTCCACCGAGGACATCGAGCACCTCATCGCGATCGGCGCGCGGGTCCGCCTCTGCAAGGGCGCCTACCTCGAGCCGCCCGCGGTGGCGTTTCCCGACAAGCAGGACGTCGACGCCCACTACGTCCGTCTCCTGGAGGCGCTTCTCCTCCGCGGCACCTATCCGGGCATCGCCACGCACGACGAGGAGATCATCGCGCACACCGAGGCGTTCGCGCGGACCCACCGGATCGACCCGGCGCGGTTCGAATTCCAGATGCTCTATGGCGTGCGGCGGGATCTGCAGGCCGGCCTTCGGGCCCGGGGCTGGCGCATGCGGGTGTACGTTCCCTTCGGTACCCAATGGTACCCCTATCTGATGCGGCGCCTCGCGGAACGGCCCGCCAACATCACCTTCATCCTGGGTGGCGTACTCCGGGAGGGACTATCCCGCCAATCGACCCCGAGCTGACCTTGGGCGGCTATATGAAGCGACACGATCGCGCCTCCGCGTTCGGCGGCAGCGACGGCCACGCCTATTCGGTCGCCATCTGGGTCGACGAAGAACCCGACGAACGGGGCCGCTACGGCGCGGCGCTGCTCTTCGTCCGCTGGAACCCGTCGGGAGACGCCCCCGCGGGCCACCTCGAATCCGGCTCGCTCGCCTGGGGAAGAACCCCCGAGGAAGCCGACCAGCGCATCAAAAGCCTCTCGCTCTTCGATGTGAAAGCCGAGCTCGATGCCGCGATCGCCGCGCAGCCGGGAGAGTGGTGAGGTGGGCACCCGGAGCGGCCTGGTCCTGGAACGGGAAGGTGGCACCTTCCGGGTCTCCACCCCCGAGGGAGAGGTCATGGCCGTGCTCCGCGGCAAGGCCAAGCGGAGCCGCTACGATCGCGTGGTGGTGGGAGACCGGGTCGCGCTCGACGAGGGGGACGACCAGGGCACCCTGGGCATTGCCGCGGTGGAGCCGCGCCGGAACCTGCTGGAACGGCGCACCCCGTCGGGGCGCAACAACCGCCCGGTGGCGGCCAACCTCGACCGGGTGTACGTGGTGACCTCGGTCGCCGATCCCCAGCCGATCCCCCAGCTCATCGACCGCCTCTGCGCCATCGCGGAGGCCAACGAGATCCCGGTGGCGCTGGTGATCAACAAGACGGAGCTCGGGTCGCCGGACCGGCTGGCCGCCCGGTACCGTCGCGCGGGTTACGAGGTGTTCCCGATCAGCGCCCGGACCGGCCAGGGTCTCGAGCCGTTCTTCGCCGAGCTCCGGGGCAGGGAATCGCTGCTGACCGGCGCCTCCGGCGCGGGCAAGTCCACCATTCTGAACCGGCTCCAGCCCGGCCTGGCCCTTCGGACCGGCGAGGTGAGCGAGAAGAACCGCCGCGGCAAGAACACCACGGTGGCCGCCGTGCTGGTGCCGCTGCCCGGCGGCGGCTGGCTGGTGGATACGCCCGGATTCAGCGACGTGGGGCTCTGGGGGATCGAGCCGCGGGAGCTGGCGCGCTGCTTTCCGGAAATGCGCAACCTGATCGACCGCTGCAAATTCGCCGATTGCACCCACCGCGACGAACCGGCCTGCGCGATTCGCGAGGCCACCAAATCGGGGGTGGTCGATCCCGAGCGCTACGCCAGTTATCTGATCCTGCTGGAAGAGCTGCGCAGCGAGCCCAAGGACTGGGAGTGAACCTCGTGCGATCATGCCCGAATCTTCTCGCGCTGTTTCTGGGCACGACTTACGGGAGCGCCTGCTTCATCGACGCCCGATAGGCCTTCTTGTTGACAATCGACGGGAAGCGCGCCGTTCTCTCCGGCATGGCGGCCTCCTCTCCCTACATCAGCCCGGGGTGCTGGGGAGGATTCGTGCTCGCACCCCTCCGCCTGATCCGCCGTCTCCGCGCCCTCCTGGGCCGGCGCCGGTTCGATGCCGACGTCGAGGAGGAGCTCCGGGTCCACCTCGACATGGAGGCCGCCAAGCACGCCGCCCGCGGCGTGCCGGGGCCGGCAGCGGAAACCTGGCGCGACGCGCTCTCGGCAGCGTGACGGTCGCCCGCGAAGAAGTACGGGACGCCCATCGCCTCACCACTCTAAACGATCTTGGACGGGACCTTCGTTTCGCGGCTGGCGACCCACCGTCCGGCCCGCCGGGCCACCCAGGTCGATCCGATGGAAGCGCTCCGCGCGGAGTAGGTTCTAGGAGGCGGGCTCGCCCGGCTTGAGGGTCCAGCGGCTGGTGTCGCGCCGGTCCACCTTGTCCATCATCCGGTCGAACGCCTCCTGCAGGTCGATCTTCTCGCGGTTGGCGATGCAGATCACCACGAACAGGATGTCGGCCAGCTCCATGGCCAGGTCCCCTTCGGGCTCCTCCCGCTTCTTGGTCTTCTGGCCGAACCGGTGGTTGATCTCGCGCGCCAGCTCGCCGACCTCCTCGGTGAGCCGCGCGAGGTTGGTGAGCGGGTGGAAATACCCTTCCTCGAACCGGGAGATCCACGCGTCCACGCGCGCCTGCGCCTCGGAGAACGACATCTCAGCTCTTCCTCAAGGCGGCGATGAGCGCCTTGCAGAAATGCGGCAGATCGGCCGGGGTCCGGCTGGTGATCATGTTGCCGTCCACCACCACGGGACTGTTTTCCCAGAGCATCCCCGCGTTGACGAGGTCGTCCTTGATCGCGTCCACGCTGGTGCCCCGGCGTCCCCGGACGATGCCCGCCGAGATGGGCACCCAGCCCGCGTGGCAGATGAAGGCCACTGGCTTGCCGGCGGCGAATACCTCCCGGGTGATCGCCAGGACTCGCGGAGAGCGGCGCAGTTTGTCCGGAGCGAAGCCGCCGGGAATCACCAGGGCATCGAACCGTCCGGCATCGACCTCGTCCACGGTGCTGTCGGGATTGACGGGATAGCCATGCTTTCCCAGGTAGGTCTTCTCGCCCAGGCCCGCGACGACGCAGGCGGCGCCTTCCTCTTCGAGCCGGATCTTGGGATACCAGAGCTCGAGATCTTCGTACAGGGCGGCCGCGAACAGGAGGATGCGCTTGTTTGACAGCATAGGATTCAGGATTGAGGATGGAGAATCGAGGGTGAGGGCTCATCCCAAGTATACTTCGGTCGGGCGAGGTCGGTGGGCCTCGCCCCTCAATCCTCAATCCTCAACCCTCAATCCTCAACCCTCAATCCTCAGTCCTGCCCATGCGCCCACGCGACAAGATTCTCGGCAACCTCGAAAGCATCTACCGCGAGACATTTGACCGGGCCAAGGAGGCCGCCGACCAGCGCCGGATGGCCGATCTCGACAATGCCTACATGCGGGATCAGCTCATGCTGGAAATCCTGCTCGATATCCGCGATCTCTTCGCGGTGACCCCCGCAGCGCCCGCCAAGGGAACCAGCGCCATCGAAAAACTGGAGGCGCTGCGGCGGCTGGCCGGCCGCTGAGGCCGCACCGTGCTACGCGGCTCCTGAAACCGCTCCCCGGCGTCCCGCGTCGGGGTGATATGGTCCTCGGTCGCTGGATTCTCACGCTCGCGCTGTGCCTGTCCCCGGCTGGCTGCGGCCTGGACAACACCGCCCCCGACTCCGATCCCGCCCCCGATCCCGGCGCCACCACCCGCATCCTCTTCGTGGGCAACAGCCTCACCTACGTCAACGACCTGCCGGGCATGGTCAGGGCCCTGGCCGATTCGGCCGGCATTCAGGGCGTGCAGACTGCCCAGGTGGCCAAACCCGACTACGCGCTCGAAGACCACTGGAACGACGGCCAGGCCCGGAGCGTGATCGCCAAGGGCGGCTGGCATTTCGTGGTGATGCAGCAGGGGCCGTCGGCGGTGCCCGCGAACCGGGACAACCTGCGGCAGTGGGTGGCGATGTTTTCCGATCTGATCCGCGACAAAGGGGGCGAGCCGGCCTTGTATCAGATCTGGCCCCAGCAGGTGAACTTCAGCGACTTCGACGCTTCGAGTGAGTCGTACCGGCTGGCCGCGCTGGATGTGAACGGAGCCTTTCTGCAGGCCGGCAACGCCTGGCGCGCGGCCTGGGCCCGGGACCCGGCGCTGGTGCTGTACGCCGCCGATGGCCTGCACGCTTCCGTGGCCGGCACCTATCTGGCCGCCCTTACGGTATTCGGCGGACTCTTCCATCGCTCGGTGATCGGTTCGCCCGCCGTCCTGTCGGTCCCCGGGGCCACGATCCAGATCCCGGCTTCCCGGGCCTTGCTGTTCCAGCAGGCCGCCGATGAGGTGAATGCCGCTCTGATCCACCGCTAGTCGCTGGCCGGGCCCCTCCGCTCGCGCTACGTTAGGCGCATGCCTCGATTCCTCGCGCTCGTCCTGCTTGGTCTTCTCGTATCCTGTTCCCGGGGCCCCAGGGCCGATCTCGTCGTGTACGGCCGGGTCTGGACTGGTGACAGCGCCCGTCCCTGGGCCGCCGCGGTCGCGACCCGGGGGGATACCATCGTCGCGGTCGGAGACAGCTCCGCTGTCGGAGCGCTCCTGGGGCCGGGGACCAGACAGATCTCCTCCCCCGGCGCCTTCGTGACCCCCGGCTTCATGGACGATCACGTCCATCTCTTCTCCGGCGGATTCCAGCTCGCCAGCGTCGATCTGCGCGATGCCGCGTCGCCCGAAGAATTCACCCAACGCCTCAAGGCGTTCGCCGCCACCCAGAAGCCGGGGGACTGGATCCTCGGCGGCGACTGGGATCACGAGAAATGGCCCGGCGCTCCGCTCCCCGATCGGGCCTGGATCGACTCGGTGACGCCCAATAATCCGGTGTTCGTCAATCGCCTCGATGGCCACATGGCCCTGGCCAATTCGCTGGCGCTGGCCGCGGCCCGGCTCGATCGAGGGGCCCGGGAGATTCCCGGTGGCACCATCGTCAGGCGACGGGACGGGGAGCTGAGCGGGGTGCTCAAGGACGAGGCGATGAACCCGGTCAACGCCGTGATACCCGGGGCGTCGCCCTCCCAGCTCGATTCGGCGCTGGCCCGTGCCATGCGGCACGCCGCCTCGCTGGGAGTGACCGCGGTGGCCAGCGTCAGTACCGGCTGGAACGAGATCGCGGCGCTCCGGCGCGCCCGGGACCGGGGAGCGCTGACCCTTCGGGTGGCCAACTACATCCCGTTGTCAGACTGGCGCTCGATGGCGGACAGCGTCCGCGTGCGCGGGCCGGGGGACGACTGGATCCGGGTGGCGGGCGTGAAGGGGTTCGTCGACGGCTCCCTCGGCTCGACCACCGCACTCATGTTCGAACCCTATCGCGACCAGCCGAACACCCGGGGGCTGTTCGTCACTCCGGAGGACTCCCTGCGCCGCTGGATCGGTGCCGCCGATTCGGCCGGGCTGCAGGTGGCGGTCCATGCCATCGGCGATCGCGCCAACGCGCTCCTGCTCGATATCTATGACAGTGTCGCCCAGGCCCACGGACCGCGCGATCGCCGGTTCCGGATCGAGCACGCGCAGCATCTCCGGGCCGCCGATATCCCGCGCTTCGCCCGGCTCGGCGTGATCCCGTCGGTGCAGCCCTACCACCTGGCCGATGACGGCCGCTGGGCCGCCAAGCGGATCCGGCCCGAGCTCATCAGGACCACCTACCCGTTCCGATCCCTCTTGGCGGCGGGGGCACGGCTCGCGTTCGGCTCCGATTGGACCGTGGCACCGCTCGACCCGAGGGTGGGACTCCAGGCCGCCGTCACCCGGCAGACCCTGGACGGCAAGAACCCGGAGGGGTGGGTACCGGAAGAGAAGATCACCCTGGCGGAGGCCCTCAAGGCCTATACCGCGACCAACGCCTATGGCGTGTTCGCGGAGGGAACGCGCGGCGTTCTCAAGCCGGGATACCGGGCCGATCTCGTGGTGTTCGACCAGGACCTCACCCGGATTCCGGCCGGGGCCATCAGCCGGGCCAGGGTCACGACCACCGTCGTCGGGGGGAGGGTGGTCTTCCCGCAGTAGCCGGGCGCCGCTCGCGCCCGCCGCCGGCTCCGCTTAAATTTTGCCCATGGCGACCCGACCTGCCCCGACAACCAAGACCCGCCCGAGCGCCAGGCTGGAAAAATCCGACCTGCTCGAGATGTTCCGGCTCATGCTGCTCTCCCGTCGCCTCGACGACAAGGAGATCCAGCTCAAGCGCCAGAACAAGATCTTCTTCCAGATCTCGGGGGCCGGCCACGAGGGGGTGCTGGTGGCCGCCTCCAAGGTCTTCCGCCCCGCCTACGACTGGTTCTACACCTACTATCGCGACCGCGCCCTCTGCCTCGGGCTCGGCATGACCGCCACCGAGCAGCTGCTCTCGGCGGTGGGTGCCGCGGATGATCCCAATTCCGGTGGTCGCCAGATGCCGTCCCACTGGGGTCACAAGGAGCTGAATATCGTCTCCGCGTCGAGTCCCACCGGCACCCAGTTCCTCCAGGCCGTCGGCGCGGCGGAGGCGTGGCTTCGCTACTCTCAGAACGAATCGATCCCCGACCGGGAGGAACGGATCAAGGGCGACGAGGTGGTGTTCGTCTCGGCGGGAGACGGGACCACCAGCGAGGGAGAATTCTGGGAGTCGCTCAGCAGCGCCTGCAATCTCAAGCTGCCGATCGTCTACCTGATCGAGGACAACGGTTACGCCATCTCGGTACCGGTCGAGGTCAATACCCCGGGCGGCTCGATCTCCCGGCTGGTGACCGGGTTCCCGGGTCTCCTGATCCTGGAGGTGGACGGCTGCGATCCGCTCGCGTCTTATGACGTGATGAGCAAGGCGGTGGACTATGCCCGGGCCCGCAAGGGGCCGGCGCTGGTTCACGCCAAGGTGATCCGCCCCTACAGCCATTCCCTCTCGGATGAGGAGACCCACTACCGGCCCACCTCGGAGCGGGATGCCGACGCCGCCCGAGACCCCGTGGTGCAGTTTCCGAAGTACCTGGTCGCCGAGGGAGTCGCGACCGAGGGGGAAATCGACCGGATCCGCCGCGAGGTGGACGAGGAAGTTGCCATCGCCTCCGATACGGCACTGGCCTCGCCGCAGCCGCCCGCCGGCACGGTGTACCAGTACGTCTATTCCCCCGACGTCGATCCAGCCTCGGAGCAGTTCGACACCGAGGATGATCCCCGCTTTGTCGGGGACCCGACCACGATGGTGGACCTGCTCAACGTCTGCATGAAGGACGAGATGACGCGCGATCCGCGCATTCTGGTCTTCGGCGAGGACGTGGCCGACGTGAGCCGCGAAGAGCACATCGGCCAGGTGAAGGGGAAGGGCGGCGTGTTCAAGGTGACTTGGGGGCTGCAGAAACAATTCGGCAGCACCCGGGTCTACAACTCGCCGCTCGCCGAGGCCAACATCGTGGGGCGGGCCATCGGGCTGGCCACCCGCGGCTTGAAGCCGGTCGTCGAAATCCAGTTCTTCGATTACATCTGGCCCGCGTACATGCAGATCCGGGACGAGCTCTCGATCCTGCGCTGGCGGTCCAACAACGCCTTTGCGGCACCGGTGGTCATCCGGGTGACCTACGGAGGGTATCTCAAGGGCGGAGCGCCCTATCACTCCCAGACCGGTGCCGCGATCTTCACCGGCGTCCCCGGCCTCCGGGTGATCTGCCCCTCGACCGCGCTCGACGCCAATGGCTTGCTGCGAACGGCCATCCGTTGTGAGGATCCGGTCATCTTCCTGGAGCACAAGCATCTCTACCGCCAGACCTATAACAAGGCGCCCAACCCCGGCCCCAATTTCATGATCCCGTTCGGGAAGGCAAAGGTGGTGCGAGAGGGCCACGATCTGACGGTTGTGACCTATGGCGCCACGGTCCAGCGCTCCCTGGTCGCCGCCAAGGAGCTGGAGGAGCGGACCGGTGCCTCCGTCGAGGTCATCGATCTCCGCTCGCTCACGCCGGTGGACTGGGACACGATCCACGCCTCGGTCCGGAAGACCAGCCGGGCGCTCGTGGTATACGAGGATGCGCTCTCGTGGGGCTATGGCTCCGAGATCGCCGCGCGCATCGCGGATGATACGTTCGGCTGGCTGGACGCCCCGGTGCGCCGGGTGGCGGCCACCGATACATTCGTGGCCTACGCGCCGGAGCTGGAAGACGCGATCCTCCCCCAGAGCGAGGGCATCGGAAAGGCGATGGAAGACCTGCTGCGCTGGTAGGAGTGCTACCGACCCACCGACTTACCGCCCTACCGTCCTACTTGAAGAACAGCATCATCCCCCAGCTCAACACCGACACCCCCATCGAGGCCACCGCCACGGTCCGGTGGAAATGGTACCAGTCCTCGTGGTTCTTCGCGTCGTGGGCCAGGCTGGTGCCGGCATAGGTGAACCCCGCGCTCGCCGCCAGAAACAGCAGCGAGTGAACGGTGCGCTTGGTCTGTCCCACCGGATTCTTCCGGCTATCCCAGAGATTCCAGACTCCGGTGATGGTATTCACGGCGAATACCGTCCCGGTGGCGATGGCAAACGGCCTGTGGAGCTTGGTGGCCCACTCCGGCGGATCGTTGCGATGCTTGAGAATCTGGTCACCGGTGACGTACGAGCCGATGAACAGGGGGATCATCGTGTAGCTGAGAATCCGGTGCACCCTGAGGCGGGCCTGGTAGAATCCGCTGTACTCGACCGCCCGGGTGCGGGCCCGCATGCTCGCGGTGTCGGGCCCGCCCGACGCGTCACCTCGGAGCGCGGCCCAGTCGACGGTCGACGCCGCGATCAGGGGCGCGGCCTTCTCGGTGCGGACGGTCGCCGGCACCAGGGTGGTGTCGGCCTCCGCCGAAGGCCCGGCGGCGAGCACCGGGAGCAACCGGGCGAGGACAGTCAGCGCGGAATACATCGGTGCCGTTAGCGGCGGGCGAGCGACGGGTTGTGCCCCGCCGCGCAGGTGACGACTGGCATGGCGCACCGGATTTGCAGAAGGTATGCCATCTCGAGCGTGACGCATCTTGCACCTCCTCGGATGGCCCGGCTCGGGGAGCCCGCCTTCCATGCCGCCGCCGCCCCGCGCTGTCACCCGGAGGAGACGCTTCCCGCGCGGCTCCTTGCGCTCCACTCCCCCAGCCCGCCAGCCCCTGATCTCCGGTCACGCTTCCTGCATTCGCGCCGCCGCCGCGGTTGGTTGGCTGCTGCCGACTCGGCCCGCTCCGGCAGAGGCAACCTTTTGAGGCCCTAGTGCGTCTAGGTCCTAGACAGGCTATGTTCTTGGCATGACACCATCCTCCAGGCGGGACATGCTCCCCGGGACCCTCGATATGCTGGTGTTGAGCACGCTGACCGCCCAGTCGATGCACGGCTACGGGATCGCCCAGCACATCCGGCGGCTGTCGCTGGACATGCTCAAGGTGGAAGAAGGGTCGCTGTATCCGGCCCTCCAGCGCATGCGGCAGAAGGGCTGGATCAAATCGGAGTGGAAGCAGACCCCCAACAATCAGCGGGCCCGGTACTACTCGATCACTCCGCTTGGCCGCCGGGAGCTGGGAGCGCAGGAAACCGGGTTCGCCGAGCAGATGGCGGCGATCCGCCGGGTCATGCGCCCCGCCTGACCGGACGGACCGCACCAACTGGAGGTCATCATGCGCGAATGGCTGGCGCGGCTCCGCGACTGGTTTCGCCGAGACCGGCTCGACCGGGAGCTCGCCGAGGAGCTCCGGTTTCACCGGGAGCAGCTGGAGCGCGACGCACGAGCCGACGGCGCCGGCGCCGAAGAAGCCGGGTACGCCGCCCGCCGCCGCCTGGGCAATGCCACCCGTCACCAGGAAGACGCCCGGGACCGCTGGTCGCTCCCCTGGCTCGGACCATTTTCAGAAGGATGTCCGCTACGCGCTGCGGGGTCTGCGCCGCTCGCCGGGGTTCACGGCCACCGTCGTACTGACGCTCGGGCTCGGGATCGGGGCCAACGCCGCGATGTTCGGGGTCATCGACCGCCTGATGTTCCGGCCCTTCCCCTACCTGCGGGACCCGGCCCGAGTCCATCGAGTCTATCTCCAGAACACCTATCGGGGCCGCACTTATACCCAGGGTTCGGGCTACGAGTACGCCACCTTCCTCGATCTCAAGAAATTCTCGTCGGTATTCGACCGCTACGCGGGAATTGCCAACCCGACCCTGGCGGTAGGGACCGGTGATGATTCTCAGGAACAGCGCATCGGGACCGTGAGCGCCAGCTTCTTCGATTTCTTCTCGGTGCGCCCCGTCCTGGGACGGTTCTTCACCCCGGCGGAAGACATCACACCTCAGGGTGCACCGGTCGTGGTCCTGACCTACGCCTTCTGGATGTCGCAGTACGGCGGCCGGAACGTCCTCGGCCAGACGCTCCAGATCGGAAATGTCTTCTGCACCATCATCGGCGTCGCACCCAGAGAGTTCGTCGGCGTTCCTGACCGGACCTCACCGCCCGTGGCGTTCATTCCGATCACCACCTATGCCGGCTACATGGGAGGTCCGGATGACCGGAAGACCTATTTCAGCCAGTATCACTGGGGCTGGATGAGCCTGATGGTGCACCGGAAGCCCGGCGTGTCGGAGGCTGCGGCATCGGCCGACCTGACCCGTGCCTACTTGCAGAGTTTGAACGCGGTGCGGGCCCTCGACCCCGAAGTGCCGTCCGCCACGGAGGCCAATCCCATCGCCATCGCCGGAGCCCTCAAGTCGTCGGCCGGCCCCGATGCGGGGCTCGAAGCCAAGACACTGCTCTGGGTGACTGGGGTTGCCGTCGTCGTCCTGCTGATCGCCTGCGCCAACGTGACCAATCTGATGTTCGCCCGGGTGCTGCGTCGGCGGCGGGAGTTCGCGGTGCGGCTGGCGCTGGGTGTCAGCCGCGGCCGGCTGATCGCGCAGACGCTGACCGAGAGCCTGCTCCTCGCCGGGCTTGGCCTGGTCGCGGGCATCCTCGTCGCCGAGTGGGGAGGAGCAGCGCTGCGGCGCCTCTTCGTCAGCGATGGGACGCTGGGGGTGTTGACCGACTGGCGTACCATCGGAGTGGCGGCGGTCGCTGCGCTAGTCGCCGGCATTCTGTCCGGCTCGGGACCGGCCCTGCTCGCGATCAAGGGAGACTTGGCCGGCAGCCTCAAGGCCGGCGCTCGCGAAGGCACCCACCAGCCGATCCGCGCGCGCGGGATTCTGCTGGTTACCCAGGGCGCGCTGTCGGTTCTCCTCCTGGTTGGAGCCGGTCTCTTCGTCAAGAGCCTGCACAACGTCCGCGCCCTGCGCCTGGGGTACGACGCGGCCCCAGTGCTCATGGTCAGCCGGAACCTTCGCGGGACGGATCTGCCGGACAGCGTGCGGATCGATCTCGGGAAACGTCTGCTCGCCGCGGCCGAAGCACTTCCGGGCGTCGCCCACGCAGCCCAGGTCAGCAGCGTGCCGTTCTGGAGCACCTCCGGCCGAGACCTCTACGTCACGGGCATCGATTCGGTGGAGCGGCTGGGGCGCTTCACCGTCGCAGCCGCGTCTCCGGACTACTTCTTCACCATGGACACCCGGATTCTGCGGGGCCGCCCGTTCACCGGACAGGATCGGGCCGGCACGCCGCGGGTGGCCGTCGTGAGCCAGGGAATGGCGGAGGTGCTGTGGCCCGGCAAGGAGGCGCTGGGTCAGTGCTTCCGGATCGGCGCCGACACGATGCCCTGCACCACGGTAGTCGGGATCGCCGAGAACGCCGTGCAGCGGAGCCTGCTGGGTGACGAGAAGCCGTACCGCTACTACCTGCCGATCGATCAGTTCGAGCCCGCCCGCGGCAACTATCTCCTGTTGCGGATGCAGGGAAACTCGCCGAAGGCACTGGAGCCGATCAGGAAAGCGCTGCAGTCGGTCATGCCGGGACAGTCCTACGTGACGGTGCGCCCCCTCGAAGAGGTGGTGGATCAGCAGCGCCGCTCCTGGCAGGTCGGGGCTACCATGTTCGTCGCTTTCGGGGTGCTGGCGCTGCTGGTCGCGGCGGTCGGGCTATACGGCATGATCACTTACAACGTTGCCCGGCGGATGCACGAGCTCGGCGTGCGGATCGCCCTGGGCGCCCAGGCCCTGGACCTGGTGCGGCTGGTTGTCGGGCAGGGTCTCCGCTTTGCGATGTCGGGCGTTGCCATCGGCCTCGCCGCCGCGCTGATCGTTGCCCGATGGGTTCAGCCCCTGCTCTTCCACCAGTCGGCCCGGGACCCGGTGACCTACGGCGTGGTTGGAACAATGCTGCTGGCGGTCGCAGCGGTGGCCAGCGCCGTGCCCGCGCTCCGCGCCACCCGGGCCGATCCCAACTCCGCCCTTCGGTCCGACTGACGGGAGACGATCCATGCGTGAGTGGCTGGCGCGGATTCGCGACTGGTTCCGGCGAGGCAGGCTCGACCGGGAGTTGACCGAAGAACTCCGGTTCCACCGGGAGCAGCTCGAGCGCGATGTTCGGGCCGACGGCGCGGGCCCGGACGAGGCGCCCTACGCGGCGCGGCGGCGGCTCGGCAACGCCACCGTCCTCAAAGAAGCGACCCGGGACCGCTGGTCGCTCCCCTGGCTCGATCATTTCCAGAAGGATGTCCGCTACGCGCTGCGGGGCCTGCGGCGCTCGCCCGGGTTCACCGCGACGGTCGTGCTCACGCTCGGGCTCGGGATCGGAGCCAACGCCGCGATGTTCGGAGTGATCGACCGGCTGATGTTCCGGCCGTTTCCCTACTTGCGGGATCCGGCCCGGGTGCACCGGCTCTACCTGATCAGCGACTACCGGGGCCGGACCGACATCAGTTCCGGCTTCGAGTACGCCCGTTACCTCGACATGCAGCGGTGGACCAGCTCGTTCTCCCAGTTCGCCGGGTTCGCCCAGCGCTCCACCGCCGTGGGGGTCGGGGATGCCGCCCGGGAGCGGCAGGTCGCGGTGGTCAACGCCTCGTTCTTCGATTTCTTCGACATGCGACCCGCACTGGGGCGGTTCTTCGTGGCGGCGGAGGACTCCACGCCGCGCGGCGCTCCGGTCTCCGTGCTCAGCTTCGCCTTCTGGAAGAGCGAGTTCGGCGGACGAGACGTCCTGGGGCAGACCCTCCAGGTCTACAACGTGCCGACGATCATCATCGGGGTCGCCCCGAGAGGCTTCGTGGGGAACTCCGACGCGGAGCCGCCGGCGGTCTTCATTCCCATCACCACGTTCGCGGGGAACAACCCCAACCCGCGCCAGGCCGCGACCTACTTCACCCGCTACAACTGGGGCTGGATGAGCGTCATGGCGCGACGGAAGCCGGGGGTCAGCGTCGAGGCCGCCGCCCGTGATCTGAGCCAGGCGTACGTCAAGAGCTGGAATGCCGAGATGGCGATCGAGCCCGGAACCCCCGCCGCGCTGGCCAAGCCCCACGCCATCGCGGGTCCGCTCAAGGAGGCGGCGGGACCCACCGCGGGGCTCGAATCGAAGACGCTGCTCTGGGTGACGGGCGTGGCGGTGATCCTGCTGCTCATCGCCTGTGCCAACGTGGCCAACCTGATGTTCGCCCGAGTGCTCCGGCGCCGCCGGGAAACCGCGGTCCGGCTGGCCCTGGGGGTGAGCCGCCGCCGTCTGCTGGCCCAGGGACTCACCGAGAGCCTGATGCTCGCCGGCCTCGGCTGTCTCGCGGGCGTGGTGGTGGCGCAGTGGGGCGGCGCGGCGATGCGCCAGCTCTTCCTCCGCGACGGATCGCGGCTCGAGGTGCTCACCGACTGGCGCACCCTGGTGGTCGCCGCGGGGTTCGCGCTGGCGGCCGGGGTCCTGACCGGCATCGGGCCCGCCTTCCTCGCCACCCGGGGAGACCTGGCCGGCAGCCTCAAGGCGGGCGCGCGCGAAGGCACCTACCACCGGTCCCGGACCCGGGCCGCGCTGCTGGTCCTGCAGGGCGCCCTCTCGGTCATCCTGCTGGTGGGCGCGGGGCTGTTCGTGCGGAGCCTGGATCACGTCCGCACCATGCCCCTGGGCTATGACGCCGAGCCGGTGCTCCTGGCCGAGCGCAACCTGCGCGGCATGCAGATGGGAGACAGCGAACAGGTCCGGCTCGGCCGCCGGCTCCTGGAAACCGCCCAGGCGATCCCCGGCGTGGAGCACGCCGCGTGGATCAGCGCGGTTCCGTTCTACAGCACGTCGGGCACCGGCCTCCACGTGGAGGGCATCGATTCGGTTCGGAAGCTCGGCCGATTCACCTACCAGTCCACGACACCCGACTACTTCGCCACCTTCGGCACCCGAATCATTCGCGGACGGCCCTTTACCGGCGACGATCGGGCCGGCGCTCCGCTGGTGGCGGTGGTCAGCGCCGCGATGGCCAAGGTGCTGTGGCCGGGGAAGGACGCCATCGGTCAGTGCATGCGCGTCGGGCGCGACACCATGCCCTGCACGACCGTCATCGGAATCGCCGAGGATGCTCGTCAGAGCAGCTTGCTCGACGACAACCGGTTTCACTACTACCTCCCCAACACCCAGTTCCACCCGGAAGAAGGGTTCGCCCTGATCCTCCGGATGCGGGGAGATCCGGAGTCCCAGCTCGAGCCGGTCCGAAAGGCCCTGCAGGCGGTCATGCCGGGCGAGACCTACGTCACGGTGCGCTCGATGGGCGAGCTGGTGGACCGGCAGCGCCGCTCCTGGCGCCTCGGGGCGACCATGTTCGTGGCATTCGGGATCCTGGCCCTGCTGGTGGCGGCCGTCGGTCTGTACGGCGTGATCACCTACAATGTCGCCCAGCGGATGCACGAGCTGGGGGTGCGGGTGGCGCTGGGGGCGCGATCCGGAGACGTGGTGCGGCTGGTGGTGGGGCAGGGAGTCCGCTTCGCGATGGCCGGCGTGCTGGTAGGCCTGGCCCTCGCGCTCCTGGCCGCGAAGTGGATCCAACCGCTGCTGTTCCAGCAATCGGCGCGAGATCCGGCCACCTACGCTGCCGTCGGGGCGATCCTGCTGGCCGTGGCATTGCTGGCCAGCGCCGTGCCCGCCCTGCGTGCGACGCGGGCGGATCCCAACTCCGCGCTCCGGAGCGACTGACCGTTCAGGGCCGCTGGAGGTGGAAGGTGACCGGGTCGCCGTCTCCCACCCGGGCACC
This sequence comes from uncultured Gemmatimonadales bacterium, assembly GCA_963762545.1. Classification (GTDB taxonomy): domain Bacteria; phylum Gemmatimonadota; class Gemmatimonadetes; order Gemmatimonadales; family GWC2-71-9; genus JABFSM01. Next base: position 312,785 of record CAVXLC010000001.1, read on the forward strand.
GGACAGGGGAACTCCAAATCCCTGGGAATCCAGCAGCAGCCGCGTCGCCCGTCCCTGTTCCTTCTCGAACCTGAACCGGCTTCGCGGCGCCGACCGGATGGCAAAGCTGCCGTCCTCCTGCTTGAGCAGCCGCTCCGGCCCGGCACCCAGGGCCTGGATCATGAGCCGGCCATTTTCGTCGAATACCCGGTAGGTGCGCCGGTACTGGGCGTAGGAATCATGCAGGCCGGAACCGAGCCGGTCGAGCTTCAGCACGAAGGTCCCGTCGAGCTCCCGCCGTTCGTTCGGAGTGACCGCGGCATCCGCGAGGTGGGGCTCAACAGCCGTCGGTGTCGCCGGGAGCGGCTCCAGGCCGAGGACGGCGCGAGCCAGCGCCCGGGTGATCGCGTAGGCGTTTTGACCCTCGGTGTTGGTCAGCACCACCACCGTGAGACTGTCGGCGGGGAAATCGTACAGGCTGCCGCTGTACCCGAACAGCGAGCCGTGCTGCCCGATCCGGACGTGGGCGTCCTCGTGATTGATCGTCAGGGCCAGTCCATAGTGGGCCATCGAATCCTGGGCGCTCATCCGGATGGCCGCGCCCTCGGCGGTCTGCATTTGCCGGAAGGTATCGGTGCGGATCAGCTTCCCGGACCGGAGCGCGGTCCAGAGCCGGGCCAGGTCTTCCACCGTGCTGCAGAACCGCAAGTCGGCGTTGTAAGCCATGTCGTTCTCGTTGGCCGGCACGACCCCGCTTTGGTATCGCCGGTAGGCGTGGGACAGGTTGCGAACCAGGGAGAAGTCGTCGCAGTAGGTGGTGGCTCCGAGGCCGGCTGGCTCGAAAATATTCTTCCGCACGTACTCGCCGAACGCCTGTCCCGATACCCGCTCCACGATGGTCACCAGGAGCTGGAACCCCGAGATGGACCAGTCCCAGCGGGTTCCCGGCTCATTGACCCACTGCTTCCCGGCATACAACGCCATGACCTCGTCCAGCGCCTTGGGTTGCCGGCTGGTGGCGTCGATCGGATCGCCCAGGTAGTGGTAGTCGACGATGCCCGAGGTATGGTTGAGCAGCTGCCGCACGGTCACCCGATGCCCCTGCATCGGAAACTCCGGGATGTGGCGCGAGACGTCATCGTCCAGTGACAGCATGCCGCGCTCGACCAGCTGGAGCACCGCGACTCCGGTGAAGGGAAGCATCGGCCCCACCACGTGGAAGACGGTCTCTCCGCGGACCGGCGCCTCGAGGCCCAGGTCGGCGAATCCGTAGCCCTGGTGCAGCAGCACACGGTCGTTCCGGCGTACCAGCACCTCGGCACCGACCACGCCTTCCCGGGCGATGACCGCGCGCGCGATGGAATCCAGTCGCTCGCTCGGCGCCTGTCCGCGGACCGGCGCCACGTGGAGGAGGGACACCGGGAAGAGCAGCAGCCAGGGCTTGAGGATCATTGGGGGGTCTCCATTCAGGCGGAGGCCATCCGCCGGCATACCATCAATTCCGTACTCGGGCTCTCGCGCCTGGCGCGCACCAGCATCCGCTCGAGCGGGAAGAGCGCGGCGCCCACCGCCCAGCCGAACGGCTCACCCAGCACCGCAGGTGCGACCATCGCCGTCCAGGCCCACCGGGCCAGCCGGGATCGCGTATCGGCCGGGTAGTTCATCAGCACGAACATCGGCACCCGCGATACCACGGTGAGGCCGGCCGACTCCACCAGGCGGACGCTCTCCGCCAGCGGCCGGCTGGCCTGGTGGGCAATCCTTTCGGTGACGTTCCGGAGGAAGTTGTCGGACCACAGGAACCAGCCCCCGGGCTTGAGCAGCGCTGCGATATTCCGGAAGGCCCGGCCGTAGGCGGCGTCGTCCACGATGTGGAAGAGCACGTCGAACGCCGAGACCGCGTCGAAGGAGGCGGCCCGGAGCGGCACGCTGTCCAGGGGGCCCCCGATATCGGCGCGCACGAAACGGTTGCCCGGAAAACACCGCGACAGCTCGTGCACCGCCACTTCGGTGAGGTCGAGCCCGGTGACCCTGGCCCCCAGCCGTTTCCACCGGTCCACGTAGAACCCGGTGCCCGAGCCGACATCGAGCACCGAGTCGCCCTGCCAGCTTCCGCTTCGCTTCTCCTTCGCGATCTCCCCCGCGACTCGGTCGAACACCTCACCCCGAATCCGGTACATCCATTCGTTGTACCGCCGGCCCAGCCGCAAATAGCCCACCCCCGCGAGCGAGTAATGCTCCCGGAGCCTGGATTCCCAATAGTCTTTGTTGTCGAACGGAGTACCCGGTGAGGTCACCCCATCGCCTCGCGGATTTCGCTCGCGGCAGCGGTGAGGTTTTCAACGTCGCGCGAGATGGCGCGGGCCTGCTGGGTGGCGCTGGTGACGTCGTTCAGCGCGCCGATGCCGCCGGTGCGCAGCTTGATCAGATCCAGCCGGAGATTCCGCATGGCAAGCTCGCTCGATTCGAACCGCTGGAGCAGGGCGGTCCGCTTGGCGGTCAGCTCGAGGGCGGTCTTGACCTGCCGCTCGAGAATCCCGATTTGCCGGTTGCGCTCCTCGCTCTCCTCCCGGAGAGCCAGCATGTCCAGCTGCGACTTGATCCGGTCCGCGGCACCGGCGCCGAAGCTCTGATCCATGTCGTTGAGCGTCCGGGCCAGATCGGTGGCGGATTCATAGAGCCGCTCGGCGGTCTCCACGACCTCGGGCAGCTGCTTCCGGTCGGCCTCGGGCAATTGCTGCATCATCCGAAGGATGTTCTTCCGGTCGTCGAGAATGTGATTCATGCGCTCGTAGTATGCGCCCAGCTCGGAGGCCACCGGCGGGGCCAGCGCCTTTCTGCCCTTGGCGCCGGGAATCCGGATCGCGTCCGCCGCGGGCGGCGGGTTCAGCACATCCCTCCAGCTGTAGCCAGCCTGCCAGAGCTGCGAATAGCTCTTGAGAAGGGGGAAGCCGAACCCGGCGGCCACGAACAGGAACCAGGGGCCGTTGGTAATGCCGGTCGCGAGGTTGAGCAGAAAACAACCGCCGGTTGCCGCGGCCCACTTCGCGAACTGGCCGCGGACCCGCTGCACCACACGCGGCTCGCCGGTATCGGTCAGGCCCAGGTCGCCCACGTCCTCCGCTCGCACCCATTCGCCCCGGTCGTTCCGCACCCACTTCCCGCCGGCGATACTTCCACCCCGTGCCACCCCGCCGTACAACCTGCCGCCCGAACCAGGCCTGGGACTTCTTGGCGCGAGTGCACCGCCCGGATTTGCCGGGATCCGCGGGCGCTCCAGAGGAGACGCCGGTCTGGGGCGGGTCCCGGTGCCGCTCTTGCGCGGAACGACCCGCGATACGGCGGGCGTGGGCCGGTAGCCGGTGACGGTCCGGCTTTCCAGCGACCGGCGCAACGCGTCGGCCGTGGGCCAGCGGTTTTCCGGGTCCTTTTCGAGGCACCGCGCGATCGCGAGCGAGAGGTCCTCGGGGACCCCGTCCAGGGTCTCGTGGAGGATCGGGGCCGGCTCGGTGATTTGCTTCATCAGAATGCCGGCCACCGTCGGTGCGTTGAACGGGAGCTGCCCGCTGGTCATCTGATAGGCCACCACTCCCAGCGAATACAGGTCCGATCGACCGTCGATTTCCCGCTCCCCCGCGGCCTGCTCCGGGCTCATGTACTGGGGCGTCCCGATCGCCACCCCGACGCCGGTCAGCGTGGCGCTCGAGGTCTGCGAGACGGCCTTCGCGATACCGAAGTCCGTCACCATCACCCGCCCCCGCGTGCCCTCGAGCAGGATATTGTCCGGCTTGATGTCCCGGTGGATCACCGAAACGGCATGGGCGGCGGAGAGCGCGTCGGCGGTCTCCTTCATGATCCGCCGGACCTCGTCGGGGGGCAGTTTGCCCCGGCGCTTCAGACGTCCTCCGAGCGACTCTCCCTCCACCAGTCCCATGATGAAGTACACGATGCCGGCGCCCTGACCGACATCGTGGATCGGGACGATGTGGGGGTGCGACAGCCGGGCGGCGGTCTGCGCCTCTCGCGTGAATCGCTCCCGGATTTCCTTCTGGAAGGCCAGCTCCGGAGGAAGCACCTTGATGGCGACGCGACGATGGAGGCGCTCGTCTCTGGCGCGATAGACGACGCCCATTCCCCCTCGACCAATTTCGCCCTCGAGCGTATACACATCACCCAGCGCCTCCTTGAGGCGCTGGGCGAGGGGCCGCTCGTTAATGTCGTTTGGACCGGTCATTCGACCATGGGTCTCGCGTCAGAAACGATGTTCGTACAACAGCTTACCAATTTGTCGGATTATTGCCCGCAGGGCAACCAGGCATCCGATCATCCCCGGGATTCATCTTCGGCAACAGGAGCCCTGGCAAGCATGCCAACCAGGCTCACCAAGCCGTTTTGACAGTTCCCATCACCCGCCTACCCGCGGGGTTTTCGGCCTGTTTGATCCCGTAAGTGTATCAATCGGTGGTTGATAGCCCCTGGGATGCCTGCGGTGGGTCCTTGGCATCGACCGTGCCCCTCCCAGGGCATCTTCGGGACGGCTCCGTGTGCCGCACGGGCCTTGGAACGTCCCGATAGCACGAAAGGGCATTCCCCATGACTGAACGATTGACCCTCCCCGTCCTTCCGCTCCGAGATGTGGTGCTGCTTCCCGGCGTCACCACTTCGATCGGCGCCGGACGCCCGGGAACGGTACGGGCCATTGAAGCGGCGCTCGCCACCCCAGATCACCTGGTCTTCGCGATATGCCAGCGAGAGAACACCGAACAGGTCACCTCGGAGGGCCTGTACACCATCGGCACCATCGCCAAGGTGGGCCAGTTGCAGCGCGGATTGTCCGGAATGCAGCTGCTGCTGCACGGCGAGCGGCGCGGCATCGTGATGCACGTATCGGAGAAGAACGGCTACATGGAGGCCATCATCCGTGAGGCCGAGGAGATGGCGCCTCTGGCGCCAGAGGATCCGGCGTTCGTGGGACTCTACCGCGAGGTCCGTCAGCGCGCGTCCGAGCTGGGACAGAAGTCCGGCCTTCCGGAAGAGGTGGTCCAGCAGGTGCTCAACGGTGTCAACGATCCCGGCCGGTTTGCCGACCTGGTCGCGGGCTACATCGACATCCCCGCGGTGCAGCGTCAGGCCCTGCTCGAGGCGCTCTCGGTCGAAGAGCGACTGCGGCGGGTCCTGGTGCTGGTACAGCGCCAGATCTCGGTGCTCGATGCGCAGGAGGACATCAAGTCGCAGGTGCAGGAGGAGCTGGGCGAGCGTCAACGCGAGATGTTCCTCCGCGAGCAGATGAAACAGATCCGCAAGGAGCTGGGCGAGGAGGACGACGCCGACGATCTGGAAGAGTTGCGCCAGAAGCTGGCGAGTCTCGAGCTGACTCCCGAGGCGCGCAAGGAGGTCGATCGCGAGCTGGGCCGGCTGGATCGGATCGGCCGTGAGTCGATGGAAACGCAGGTCATCCGGAATTACCTGGAGACCATCGCCGAGCTGCCGTGGAACACCCGGAGCGTGGAACATCTCGACCTGAAGGAAGCGTCCGAGATCCTCGAAGCGGATCACTATGCCCTGGGCGATGTGAAGGACCGGATTCTCGAGTTCCTGGCGGTTCGGCAATTGCGCCAGGAAGCCGAGCGGGCCAGCGCGGCGGCCACGGCCGAGCGCGCCGTCGCGACGCCGGCTCCCGAGGCGCCTGCTTCCGGTGCCGAGGCGGCCGCGACTCCAGCCGCTCCGCCCGCGGAGGATCAGCCCAAACCCGAGTCCGAGGCCAGGTCGGCCAAGGGGCCCATTCTTCTCTTCGTCGGCCCTCCCGGCGTCGGCAAAACCAGCCTGGCCAAGTCGATCGCCCGCTCGATGGGGCGGAAGTATGTGCGTATCTCGCTGGGCGGCGCGCGGGACGAGGCGGACATCCGGGGGCACCGCCGCACCTATGTCGGCGCGATGCCGGGCCGGATCATTCAGGGGCTCAAGCAGGCCGGCACCAAGAACCCGGTCTTCCTCCTGGATGAGGTGGACAAGCTCGGCGTGTCGTTCCAGGGCGACCCGGCGTCGGCGTTGCTCGAGGTACTGGACCCGGCTCAGAACGACAGCTTCACCGATCACTACCTTGGGGTGCCCTTTGACCTCTCCGAGGTGCTGTTCATCGCCACGGCGAACTTCCTCCAGAACATCCCGGGCGCCCTGCTCGACCGGATGGAAGTGGTCGAGTTCTCGGGGTACACCGAGGCGGAGAAGCAGGAGATTGCCCGGCGGTACCTGATTCCCCGCCAGCTGGAGGAAAACGGCCTGGTCGGCAAGCCGGTCACCATCACCGACGACGCGCTCCGGGAGATCATCAGCGGCTACACCCGCGAGTCGGGAGTCCGCCAGCTGGAGCGGGAAATCTCGAAGGTGGCCCGGAAGGTCGCCCGGCGCTTTGCGGCCGACGGCGCTTCGGAAATCGCCATCGATGCGACGATGATGAACGAGTTGCTGGGCCGGCCCAAGGTCCATCCCGAAAAGGCGGCCCGCCAGGATGCGACCGGCGTCGCCACCGGGATGTACTACAGCCCCGTGGGTGGCGACATCATGTTCGTCGAGGCGTCCACCATGCCCGGCAAGGGAGAGCTGGTCCTGACTGGTCAGCTGGGCGACGTCATGAAGGAGAGTGCCCGGGCCGCCTGGACCTACGCCCGATCGCACGCTGCGGCACTCCGGATCCCGGATGAGATGTTCTCCCGCGACGTGCATATCCACGTTCCCGCCGGCGCCATCCCCAAGGATGGGCCGTCGGCCGGCGTCACCATGGCGACCGCTCTGATTTCTGCCATGTCGGGCCGTCCCGCCAGTCACGATATCGCCATGACCGGCGAGATCACGCTGCGCGGACGGGTGCTGCCCATCGGTGGCCTCAAGGAGAAGATCCTCGGCGCGGAGCGGGCGGGAATCACCCGGGTGCTGATTCCGAAGGAGAACGAGGCCGATCTGGAGGATCTGCCCGAGGCGGTCCGCGCCAGGATGCAGATTTTTCCCGTGCAGGAGCTGGGCGAGGTGCTGGCCCTGACCCTGCGGGGTGCCTCGTTCCGGGAAGGACGGCTGCTCTTCGGCGAAGAGAGCCCGCGCGACGTGCAGCCGCTCTCGGCGGGATACCACTAGGCCCGACGCCGCAGCGGCACCAGTAACGGTGATTGGTTGGCGGCGGTGGCGGCCCGAAAGGGTCGTCCCGCCGCCAAGCCGTTTAAATTGATTCATCTCGACTGGAGTGTTTTGGGTGCTGCGTACCACTTCCGTAGTCTTCGCACTGACCAGTCTCGCCGGCGCCCCCGGCCACGGGGTCCGCCTCCGTGCCGTTCGCCCGGCGCCCGACTCGCTCTACTCTCTCGCGGTCGATTCGGCCAAGTATCCGAGGGAGCCGTTCGTCTACCTGCTGGACGACGGCGTGCTGCGCTTCGAGGCCGATGGCCGGGGCAGCCGCACCTATCGGCAGGTGGTCCAGATCCTCAAGGAAGACGCGATCGACCAGTGGGCCGAGCTCCAGTTCTCCTTCGAGCCGCGGCACCAGAAGCTGACGGTCAACTGGGCCAGGGTGGTGATGCCGGACGGCACGGTCATCAGCGACAAGCCGGGGATCACCCAGGATGCCGACATCCCCGCCGCGATGGGCGATCCGTCCTATGTCGAGCAGAAGGTCCGGCGGCTTTCCCTGCCCAACGTGCGGCCGGGCACTATCGTGGACTACAGCTACACGCTCGAAGAGCTCAAGCCGTTCCGCTCCGGTGATTTCTTCGCTCCCTGGCGGGTCAACCCGGGGCTCCTGGTCCGGCGCTCCCGGCTGGTGCTCGATACGCCGGTAGACCTCACGCCCAAGGTCGTGGCCAAGAATCTCAATTTCAAACCGGTCACCGTCGAATCCGGCGGGCGCCGGGTGATCACCTGGGCCACCCAGGACGTGCCCAAGATCGAACCCGAGCTGTTCGCGGCGGATTCCAACGACGTCGACATGTCGATCAACGTGAGCGCGCCGTCGTCCTGGCAGGACATCGGGAGCTGGTACGCCGGCCTGGCCCGTGACCGGTATGCGGTGACGCCGGAGGTGGATCGGAAGCTGGCCACCCTGGTCAAAGGCGCCCTCACCCTCGAGGACTCGATCAAGGCGATCCACAAGTACGTCTCGCAGGACGTGCGGTACGTCGCCATTTCGCTCGGCATGGGAGGATACCAGCCCCGCTCCGCGACGGAGGTGATCGCCACCGGCTACGGCGACTGCAAGGACAAGGCAACGCTCTTCATCACCCTGGCCAAGCGGCTCGGCGTCACGGCCTATCCGGTGCTGCTGTCGGCGGGCGGACGGGTGGAGCGCGGGCTGCCCACCATCTCCCAGTTCAATCACGCCATCGCCGCGGTAGAGCGCCCGGCGGGCCGAATCTTCGTGGACCTGACTGCGGGGGACGTGCCCTGGGGCAGTCTTCCGGGCCCCGATCAGGGCCAGTTCGTGCTGGTGGTGCGCCCGGACGGCCGGACCGAGGAAACCGTCACCCCCGAGAAGGACGAGGGAGAGGTCACCAGCCGGATTACGGTGAACGCCGCGTTGGACTCGGCCGGCTTCGCCAACGCCCAGATCGAAATGGCCATGAGCGGTGCCGCCGGCGATGCGATGCGCTCGGCGCTGGAGCGGGAGCCGATGGACTCCACCGCCAAGGCGCAGTATCTGCGGCGCATCGCGAGCAACGTGTATCGCGAATCGGAAGGCGACAGTCTCAAGTTCACCGACGAGACGACCCACGGTGGGCCGTTCCGCATCGGTTTCGCGACCCATAACGGACGCGCCGCCCAGCTGGCCGGTGGCGCGGCGATTCTATCCCTTCCGTTCCTCGGCCCGCCCGGCGACATCAAGCCGCTGGTGGCCGAACTTCGAGCCCGTACTCCGCGGCGCTTTCCGATCGACGCCGCCCTGGTTGGCGGTGACGCGAGCGGTGAGGTGGTGCTCAACCTCACGATGCCCGAGGGCTGGAAGGCCCAGCTGCCCAAGAATGCCGCGTTGAGCGGCCCGTTCGGGTCGCTGACCCTGACCTACAGCCAGGTCGGACGGACGCTCACGGTGAGTCAGCGGAGAGTCGGTGGGAAGGGCATCCTGCCGCCGGATCGGGTGGAAGAGGTGGTCAAATGGCTGGAACAGCTCACCACCGCCATGCGGGAGGCGGCCTCCATCGTGGTGCTGCGAGGGTAAACACCAGAGCCTGCGTTCCCCAGCATCGGGGAGCGCAGGCCCGGGCCGGCGGATGAGCGCCCCGGGGATCGGGGCGCTTGGTTTGTTCAATTCCCTGCGACGTCGGACTCGAACGAGAACTTCTGGCCCCCCACCGATGCCTCGTACATGAGGCCGCCCTTGGCCATCGTCACGATGGCGATGCCGTCCCGATAGGCCAGATCCACCGACACCCTCTCCTTCACCGCCACGGCGGACGCCTGACCGCTGAGCTTGAGATGGCCCTTCTTGAAGTTGTTGAGCGCCGCCTGATCCTTGAAGATCACCACCTCGCTGTACTCCTGGCCGCCGAGCTGGAGTCCGACCGTCACCTGGCTCAGGGTCGAGCGGCCGATCTTCTTTCCGTGTTCGTAGACCACGCCCTTGCCGTGGGCGCCGCCGACGCCGACGGCGGCCTTGCCGACCGACGGAAAGACGGCGTAGCCGGCGGCGTCGGCGAGGACCTTCTCCATTCCCGCATCCTTCTCCTTGAGCCTGGCCAGGACCGGCCCGGCTCCGGGATCGTCGTTGGGGGTCTGGCGGGCAAATGACGCTTCCGGACGGGCCAGGCCGATCATGGCGATGGCGGCGATGCCGGTAATGCGAAGGGATCTGAGTGCATTCATGGTAAGCGCCTTCTCCTGTGACAGTTGATGCTGCGACGCGTCTCTAAAACGGTTGTGAGGGGCTCGAAATCATCCGTCCCCGAAGGGGAGACGGTATTGCAGGAACTTCCCACACGGTTGGTTCCTCCTGAACCCAGGCGAACCGCTGCCTAGTACTCGTACTCATAGAGCCGGGTGACCATTCCGAACGGATCCTTGTAGAGGATGCCGAGGAGTCGGCGCGGGATGGGAACGCTGGCGATGAAGATGGGGATCGTGCCCGGATCGGGCCGCTTGGAAGGCCGGCCGATGATGTCGTAGACAATGAGTTTTCGAGCGGTCCGGTCCGGCTTCTCGAACTCCTGCAGGTAGCCGCGATCAATGGGCAGGACACCGTAGCTCCGCCACCCTTCGATATCCGATTGCCGCATCAGACGGTCCCGGCCGGACAGCGAGTCGAACGGGCTCGCCACTACCAATGGTTTGCCGGCCGAGTCCACCTCCACCCAGGTGTATGGTGGTCCGGTCAGGGTGACGAGGGTTCCGGACCCGCCGCGGAACGCGCCACCACGACTCCGCTAAACGCGCCGAGCTGCGCGGGAGTTTGAGGGACCTGCGCGGCGAGCGCCGCATTGAGAAGACTGGAAACACAGCACAGCGGCCGGAGACATCGCACGCGCACCCCCCCGCGAATCCTCCTCCCTCCTCCCTCCTCCCTCCTCCCTCCTCCCTCCTCCCTAACTACTCACCACCACCCGATCCCTCCCGGTCTCCTTGGCTTGCCGAAGCGCGCGCTCCGCGGCCAGCAGCAGCTCCCGCATGCCGATCGCGTGCTCGGGATAGCCGGCCACCCCGCCGGATAACCGCACCGGCATCGGCGTTCCTTCCACTACCGGTGGATTGGCTACTACTGCCGCACGGATCTGTTCGGCGATCGCCAGCGCGTCGATCGGTCCGCAGTGACGCAGCAGGATGCCGAACTCCTCCCCGCCCATGCGGACGGCAAGATCGCTGGCCCGGACCCGTTCGCGAATGGCACCCGCGACATGCGCCAGGATCTGGTCGCCGATCTGGTGACCGAGCTGCTCGTTGACCCGTCGGAAATGATCGACGTCGAGCAGGAGAAAGGAGATCCGCTCACCCTCGCGGCGGGCATAGGCCAGCACCGATTCCATTTCGTCGAGCAGAGTTCCTACGGTCAGGAATCCGGAGCGGGGATCCCGGCGTACCGCCTCGTCGAGCCGGCGGGCTCGCGCCGAGCGGTGCGTCACCGCGGACAGCGTCCTGGTCTGGGAGAGTGGACGGCACAGCAGCTCGTCCGCACCCGCCTCCATCGCCAGATCCCGTTCTGCGTCGGTGTCCCGGCTCGAGACCGCCACCACGGGAGTGAGCGCCAGCCGTGGAGTGCGCCGGATGAGCCGGACCAGCGCCGGGCCGGCGGCGTCGGGGAGGGTGAGATCCAGCAGCACGACGTCGGGCTGCTCCCGGACCAGCGCTTCCGCGGCCTCGTGCGCGGTGGCCACGGCGATCACCCGAAGTCCCGCGGTATCGAGCCAGCCCATCGCGGCGCTCCGCTCGGCGGCATCGGCCAGGGCCACGAGCACCGAGGCGGGAGACGCCGCGGTGCGCGCCACGGCTCGGGCCCAGCGCGAGACGACGGCATCCGCCTCGGAGAGCTGCACCAGCAGATCGAGTCGAGCGTAGGGCTCGGCCAGGAGATCGATTCCCTTGGGATCGACGACCAGCGCCACCCCGATGTGGCGCTCGTAGCCGCCGGCGGTCCAGCGCGCCACCGCCGGTTCCGCGGCTTCATCAGGGCCCGGAATCACGACGGCAAGATCGGGCCGCTCCGAGGCCGGGATGGCGGCGGGATCGGCATCGATGGGCGCGCTGGTCACCGCGTACTGCGCATCCCGGAGGGCAAAAGTGAGCCGCGCCACCAGGTCGGTGGCACCGCCCACCAGGTGGGCTCGCCAGCCGAAGGCGGGGCGCTTCTGCGGAGCGGTGGGAAGGCCCAGCTCGCGCGCCGCCTCGTCGAACGCGGAGGCGATCCGGCCGATGGATGCGCCGAGATAGGCAAAGCCGGTGTCGTCGGGGGTGGGGTGATCGGCCAGCCAGCGTTCGGCCTCGCGGCTCGCGGTGGTGATGGCGGGAAAGCCGTAGCTGCCCCCGGAGCCGGCCAGCCGATGAAAGCGGGTCTTGAGCGAAGGCACCGCGTCGGCCTCGCCGGCGCAGGCCGCGGCCAGGTCCTTCCGGAGCTCACCCAGGCGGGCTGGGGCTTCGGACAGGTATTCGCGGCGCAGTTCCTGGAAGAATTCGTCCATGCGCGCGATCAGCCTCCGCCCCGGAGACTCCCGATCGCGAGCGCCGCGGCGGCCACCAGCGTGGGGGCGGTGCCCCAATGGCCCAGCACCCGCTCTCCCTCCCGCGCCGCGAGCAGCGCGCTCCGGCCGTCCACCACCATCAGGAAGGGCTGTCCCGGCCACTCACCGTCGGCGGCCACCGTCACCGTGGCAAAGGGGAGATCCACCGGCGCCACCGAGGAAAGGGACAGGGTCACCCCGCTGCCGGCGGCCTTCCGCAGCGAAGGAATGAGGGGAGGGTAGGCGTCGGGCGACGCGTGGAGCAGGATGCGCTCAGTGGCCCGCGCCGCCTCCCGCGAGGCGATCGACAGGGCGCCCCGCGCCGAGGTCAGCTCGACCAGGGTGGGAGTGTCCGGCACCGAAATCTGTTCCAGCGAGCGGCTCACCTCGTCCAGCGCCTGTCCCTGCCGATCGAGGATGCGCGCCATGAGGGCCGGCGGCGGCTCCGGCCGATACCGTTTGGGGCGGCCTTCCTCCACCCGGGCGCCGCCCTTCTGCACCAGTCCCTCCAGCGCACCATAGGCATTGGCGCGCGCCAGTCCGGCGGCGCGCGCGATGGCGTACCCGGTGCCGGGGCCGCCGCGCAGCAGGACTTCGTAGACCAGACTCTCGGTGGGCGTGAACCCGAAGGTAGTCAGGTCGAGCGTGGCCACTACAGATACTCCAGCGGCCAGCCCAGGAGCCGTGCAATCAGCGCGAGCCGGAAGGTCACATCCACCAGCCTCGTGTCGGGACCCTTCGACTCCTGATGCAGCGGATAGGTGTGATAGGTGATCTTGTGGATCGCGCGGGGCGCGGTCTTCAGCGCCTTGGGCCGCCACACACCCTGCTCATCGACCTCGGACATCAGCCGAGCCAGCACCTTGGTAGCCACCGGGTTGGTATGCAGGGCGCTGATCCGGGCCAGCAGCTCGATGAAGTGCAGCGCGAGCGGAATGTCTTTGGCGTTGCCCTTGGCATCCGCGATGATGGGATCGCCGAGCAGCAGCAGCTCCGGCTTGTGGACCCGCTTCCCGATCTGCCACACATACGCCTTCTTCGACATGGCGAGCCCGAGGTACTGCCCCAGCCGTTCGGTGAACCCGGCACGCTCGCGCTGGAGGTTGGGCATGGCCGCGATCATGGCCACCGAATACCAGGTGGGCGGATGCGCCTCGGGGTTCAGGATGGTCTTGGCCCCCGACCGGATATACGGCTTCTCGGCGAGCGCGCTCCGCAGGAAGGCCGACACCGAAGACGCGATCTTGTGGGCCGCGCCGCGAAGCCGGGGATCCTCGATGTAGCCCGCTTCGGCCAGCGCGGCGGCGGCCGCCTCCCGCATGTGCTCCCGGGCCCATTCGGCCGAGGCCGCCGAGTCCTTGGAAAGCTTGGCGAATTCAAACTGGAGGAACGGATCCTCGTCCCGGGACAGCATCCGGAAAAGAACCCGGTCCGCCAGCTTGTACGGGCGGGCCGAGCGGGGTACGCCGAGTTGCAGCAGCCTCCGGTATTGGGGGATCGTCCCCACGTCCTTGATGCCGTCTTTGGCGGACGCGGCAAGTCCCAGGAGGTTGGCGCCCCAGACTCCGTTGTCCTTCTGTTTCTTGACGACCGTCTGGACCAGCTTGGAGCCGGCCACCGCCTCTTCATCTGCGGCAAACGTCTCGGGCGGGACGGTACCAGGGTAGGAAAGCTCTCGACGGGTCCTGAGGCGGATCGATTCGCTGCCGTGTTCAAGCAGCCAGGTCACCGGAACGCGGTGAAAGGAGGGCAGGTCCAGATGGACTCCCGGGTTGACGGGGGACACGTGCCGCAGAGCGCCGCAAAAATAGTAGCGTCTGCTGCTACTTGGTAGGGCACGGGCCGGCGGGTGCCTCTAACCTCTTATCTCCGACCACATCCGGGATGATCGAGAAACGCCCGAATCACGGCCAGTACCGTATCCGGCGTCTCGGCGTGGGGCCGGTGGAAGGCGGTCGGGAAGGCGACGAACTGGACGCAGGGAATCAGGCGGGAGAGAGTGTCACCCACCGCAAAGGGCACCACCGGATCATTTCCACCCCACAACAGGAGGGTCGGCTGCGTGAGCTCCGAGAACCGGTCCTTGAGCGCCCGGAAATCAAAGTCCTCCAGCACCCGTGCCGCCGACTTGGCATACGCCGTATCACCCGTCTGATCGTAGTCGGCTGCCGAGTCGGGCTCGGCCAACCAGCCGGGGTCATGGATCGGGGTGATGAACGAGCGGTATGCCAGGTATTGGCCCACGCGGCGGGCCTTGGCCGGATACATCGTGTCGGCAATGCCGCCGAGCCCGATACGATATCCGGCGGGGGCAATCAGGACGACCACCTTGATCCGATCCGGCCGGGCCAGCGCGAGAGCCGCCGCGAGCTCCCCACCCATCGAATGGCCGACCACCGTCACCGGCCCGGTGGTCCAGCGGTCGATGAAGCTGGAGAGCCGCGCGGTAAATGTGGCCAAGGAGTACGAGGTGTCGGGCTTGGCGCTCCCGCCGAAACCGGGCAGGTCGATCGCAATCACCCGGGAATGCGCGGCGAGGCGGTCGAATACCGCGCGCCAGGTCGTGAGGGACTCACCGTACCCATGCAGAAGTAGCAGCGTCGGCTCTCCTTTGCCGGCCCGCACCGTCCGGACCATCACGCCGCCGGCATCGAGCCATTCCGCGATGTGGGGCGGGCGGGGTCGCGGGTGGTCGAGCACGATCCAGAGTCCCGCGAGCAGGGGCACCAGAATCCACCATTGCGACGGACGGAGCCTCATGTGCCGGGACAGCGAAGCAGGGTGATGGTACCGGCGGGGAACGCCGCGCGCTCACTGGTGAGCACCAGCGTATGCTGATCCCAGAAATCGATCCCTTCTCCCTGTGGCTCCTGTCCCGCGATGTCACAGCGGGGACGGTCGGGATCGGCCCGCAGGTGACCGTCCGGGTCGCGGAGGAAGAAGTACACATCGCGGTAGGTTCGTACCGCGACCCGCCGCCAGTCGGGAGAGATCGTCGCGTCGGTCACCAGTCGTCCGGTCAACATGCTCACCGGAATGGGAAGCTGGTCCACCTCGATGGCCGTGACCACCCGGCCGGAGCCCCAGGACCTGACTGGGACGCGGAACGATACGACGCTGCCGCTCCGGCCCTTGGTGATCAGGACGATTGCGCCGTCGGGCTCCACATAGAGCGCCTCGACATCGTGCGGCTGGTCGGGATAGCGCACCGTCAGCCTTTCCGCGGGGGGGCCGGTGGCCCGAGCTGTTGCCGCGCCCGGGTCCGGCTCCGGCACCCGGTAGAGAGTCACCGAGGCGCGGCGTTCGTCATTGTCGCCGGTGTCTCCGATCACCAGGCATTCCAGCTTGCCGCAGGGGCCGCGGCCCAGCGATTCCCAGTCGACATTCTGCGCCCCGCGGACCGGGAAGACGCCGAGCGCCGCGCCGGTCGTATCGGTGAGGAAGAGAACCGGATCTCCGCCCGAGTCGTTCATGGTCCAGAGCAATCCGGGATGCCGCCGGCTGGCCACGACGCCGGAGCTCTCGTCGAGCCGGCGGTCCTGAAACTTCCCGGTGCGCCGCACGACTTCGTGCCCCGGACTCTGACCGGCCGCGCCGACTGCGACGGCCGGAATCAGCACGGCCAGCCAGGTCCCGACCCGTCTCACAGCCCGAAGACCAGCAGCACCCCCCCGGGATTGCTCACGGATGCGAGGTCGGGCAAGGCGCCGTTGGCCCCGAGTCCCCACCAGCCGCCGACGCCGGACACGACCGCGATGTACTCCTTGCCGTCGGGGCCGGAAAACGCGATCGGGTTGCCGATGATTCCCGAGGGTGTCTTGAAACGCCACAGCTCCCGGCCGGTGCGCTGGTCGAGCGCCTTGAGCCATCCGTCGAGCGTGCCGTAGAAGACCAATCCCCCCGCGGTGGTGAGCGCACCGCCGGCTACCGGCAGCGGTTCCTTCGTCTCCCAGGCGATGGATGCAGCCGCCGCGTCCCACGCGACGAATCGACCGCGGTTGCCGCCCGGCCCCGGCGACATCGTGATCGTCGCTCCGCCATAAGGCTCCCCGGCGGCATACGCGGCCGGACTGATCCGGAGCGCCATGCAGAGGTTGTTGAGCGGCAGGTAGAAGAGGTTGGTGAGCGGGGAGAATGCCGCCGGCTCGAGGAACTTGGTGCCGATGCTTCCGGGACAGATACCCGCTGTCGCCGGTCCTGGAGGCACGCGACTCCCTGCCGCCGGGGGAGCCGAAGGCGATGGCGCGGTGTACCGGGGGTCGCGCTGCGGAAGTCCGGTGCCGAGGTCGATCACCCGAGCCCAATTGACCGGGCCGAATCGTTCGACGACCAGCACCCGGCCGGTGGCGCGGTCCAGCGTATAGGCAAAGCCGTTCCGGTCGAAGTGGACCAGCGCCTTGACTGGCGCACCGTGAATCGTCAGCTCCACCAGGATGTTCTCGTTGGAGCCGCCGTAGCCCCATTCGTCGTGCGGCGTCATCTGAAAGGCCCAGCGCACCTTGCCGGTGGCGGGGTCCCGCGCCAGGATGGACGAGGTCCACTTGTCGTCTCCCGGCCTTGCGGCCGGATTTCCCGGAGCAGGCTGGTCGGTGCCGTAGTAGATCAGGTTGAGGCCGGGATCGTAGGAGATCCACCCCGACGTGGTCCCGCCCCCGTGGCGCCAGCCGTCACCACCCCAGGTCGAGACGCCGAGGTCCCGGCCCTGATGGGAGAGATAGTTGGCGTTCGCGGCTCCTTCGAGGAGCACCTCGGAATCGGGGCCGGTACTGTACCCCCGCCACACCAGCCGGCCGGTCAGCGCGTCGTACGCCGTCAGGTAGCCACGCACACCGTACTCGGCTCCCGAGACGCCGGCGATGACCAGGTCCTGCACCACCAGCGGGGCGGCGGCGAGGGTAGCGCCGAGCTTCGGGTCGGCATTGCGAACCCGCCAGATTTCCCGGCCGGTGGCGGCATCGAGCGCCGCGAGCTCGCCGCTCAGGAGGGGCACATACAGCTTTCCGCTGGGGTGCCAGGCCAGGCCGCGGCTCCCCACGTCGCAGCAGCCGGTCGGCATTGGCGGAATGCGGGAATCGGTGGGTGGGGACTTGGGGGCGGGGCCAGGCAGGGGCGCGCTGTAGCGCCACTTGACCGGGGCGCCCGGCTGGGAGAGATCGAGCGCGAAAACGGTATTGGGATACGGCGTGTGGACGAACATCAGCGAGCCCACCACCAGCGGATTGCCCTCATGGCCGCGAAGCGCACCGGTCGAGAAGCTCCAGACCGGCCGGAGCTGAGCCACGTTGCCGGTGGAGATCTGGTCGAGCGGGCTGTATCGGGTCAGCGCGTTGTCGCGTCCGGTCGATTGCCAGTCTCCCGGCGGAGGTCCGTCCGCGGCCGGCGGCGCGGGCCGGCGTTGCGCGACGAGCGGAGCGGTCAGGAGGCAACAGGCCAGGGCCGCCCTACCGCACCCGTACCCCACCGATCGAGCCGCAGCGCTCACGGCTGGTGTGTTCCTCCGACCGCACCGGGGGTGCGCAAGGTGTCCGCTTTGAAGTACCCGCGCTCATAGACCGAGCGCGGATTCCAGAGCACCCATGACTGGATGCCCAATTCGCTGAGCGCCCGGACCTGTTCGCGCACCTGGAACGGGGTATACCGTGGCGGTCCGAGCGTGAAGGCCTGCAGGTAGGGCCGGATCTCCGCGGTTCGCTTGGGCGCCAGCGCCTTGTTGCGGCGCAGGCCGTCCTCGATGGCACGCTTGACCATCATGTATGGCGACCCGTTGGGCCGGGCGACCCCGTAGACGCCGCGCCGGTAATGGCTCGGGTAGACCATCGGCAGCACGACGTCGGCGGCGGCCACCAGGTCTTCCCAGTACTGGCCGATGCCCATGTCGTCTTCGGCGGTCGTGGTGAGCCCGAAGACGTCGATGGTGAATGGCACCTTCAGTGCGCGGGTGCGCGCCGCCAGGAGCTGCAGATTCCGGTGGATTCCCTCTCGGGACGATTCGATGCCCTTTCGAGCCGGGAAGACCGCCTGGGCCATTCGCCCCCTGGACTCGTCGGGGAACCGGACGTAGTCGTACTGGATTTCTTCGAAGCCGAGGCGCACGGCCTCGGCGGCAAGGGAGGCCGCGTACACCCAGACCGAGTCATTGAACGCGTCCACCCACCGGGTGCCCTTCCGGTCGGTCCACGCGCCGCCCGAGCCGTTCCGGATGGCCCAGGCTGCCTTGTTCGCCGCGAGCAGGGGATCCTTGGCCACGACGATCCGAGCGATCGGCCGGATGCCCTTGGCACGCAGCAGTGCCACGCGCTCCCGGGCATCCCGGGCCCGGAGCTGGGTATTGGCGCCGATTTCCACCGCAACCGGTACCTCGGAACGGTAGGTCAGGTAGCCGGTGTCGTCCTTGACGTCGATGACGAGGGCGTTGACCTCGGTCGTCTCGGCCAGGTGCACCAGCTGGTAGAATTTCTTGGTTCCGAAGGCCCATGCGTTGACGTAGATCGCCCGGACCGGAGTGGTATCCGGCATGGCAACCGCGGCGGCCAGGAGGAGCACGTTCAGCATACTGTCATATTAATCGGGTCCCTTGCCATCGCCGGGCTCCCGAAGCAGGATTCTCCCGGCCCGTTCTCCTCCAGTCACCGGAGCATCGATGCGCGTTACCATCCAATACTGCGTCGTTTGAAACTACGAACAACGCGCCGCCGGTCTGGCGGCGGAGCTCGAGGCGGAATTCGAAGGCATCTCGGTCACGCTGATCCCCGCGTCAGGGGGAGTATTCGAGGTGATGGTGGACGGAACCCTGATCTTTTCCAAGCAAGAGCTGCGCCGGCACGCCGAACCGGGCGAGGTCGAGCGCCTGATCCGGGCCCTCGGGGCGTAAGCATGGCCGCATGAAGATTGCCATTTCGACGGGCGGGGGCGACGCGCCCGGGCTCAACGCGGTCATCCGCGCGGTCGTGCTCTCGGCGCACCAGCGAGGCTGGGAAAGCTACGGCATCAGCCGGGGGTATGACGGCCTCTTCCCCATCGAGGAGCGCTACCGGAAGGACAATCGTCCGCTGGTGGCCTTGCTGGACGAGCCCGAGGCGGGCCTGATCCCGCTGGGGCCCCGCGAGGTGCGCGGCATTACCCACCTGGGCGGCACCATTCTCGGCACCACCAACTACGGCAACCCGTTTCAGTGGCCCCGCCTCCTTCCTGACGGCTCTATCGTGGAGGAGGACCGTTCCGACGATCTCATCGCCGCGTTCCGGGCCCATGGATTCGACGCCCTGGTGGCGATCGGCGGCGACGGCAGCCTGGGCATCGCCCACCGGCTCTTCGAGAAGGGCATCCCGGTCGTCGGCGTCCCGAAGACCATCGACAACGATGTATCCGGCACCGAGTCCACCTTCGGCTTCGACACCGCCGTGAGCACCGCGACCGACGCGCTCGACAAGATTCACACGACCGCCGAGAGCCACGACCGGGTCTTCGTGGTGGAGCTGATGGGGCGGTATGCCGGGTGGATCGCGCTGCACAGCGGGTTATCAGGCAGCGCGGACGTGATCCTGATTCCTGAAATTCCTTTCGACATCGACAAGGTGTGCCAGAAGATCATGGAGCGGGAGCACCGCGGCCGGCGGTTCTCGATCGTCGTGGCGGCGGAGGGTGCGCGCGCCAGGGGCGGGCATGTCGTCCTGCGCCAGCGCGCCGGACGGGGGCGGGCCGAGCGATTGGGAGGCATCGGCGAGGAGGTGGCGAAGGCCATCGGCGAGCGGACCGGGAAGGAGACCCGGTCCCTGGTCCTCGGCCACCTGCAGCGGGGCGGATCGCCCACGACGTTCGACCGGCTCCTGGCCCTGCGATTCGGCTCCGGCGCCGTGCGAGGCATCGCTGCCGCCGATTTTGGCACATGCGTCGTCTACACGCCGCCGACGGTGAGCCGGGTTCCCCTGGTTCAGGTCATTGGACGGCCCAAACTGGTGCCGCTCGACAGCGGGATCATCATGACCGCGAGAAACCTGGGCATCAGCCTGGGAGACTAGACGCCAGGACAGCGGAGGGATCATGCCGAAACCGGAACGGGCACTCGAGGGATCCGAAATTGCCGCTCGGCTCACGGCGCTACCGGAGTGGCGGCTCGAGGCCGGCGCCCTCCGACGCCGCTACACGACCGACGGCTGGCGCGGGTCGATGCTGGTGGCGAACGCCATCGCGTTCATTTGCGAAGCAGCGGATCATCACGCCGATCTGACGGTGACCTGGCCCGCTGTCGAGGTGGCGCTCTCCACCCACAGCGCGGGCGGAATCACCGGGAAGGACGTTGAGGTGGCAAGTTTGATCGAGAAGCAGGTGACCTGGAAGCCGGGAACCGAATCGAGCCTCAAGGGCCCCGCCAAGCCCTTCGTGCGGTAGCAGGACTACTCCCGCATCGCCAGTCTGTAGTACCCCGCCTGACCCACACTTTCCTCCACTTCCACCTCGATCGCGTCCAGGTGGGGGAGGGCCTCCTTCCGCAGGTCGTCCCGAAGCCGGTGCGCCAGATACTCCGCGATCATCTCGGCGGTCGTATTGGTGACCGGAATCAAGGCACAGTTCGAGAGCGGGAACACGAAGCGTCGCGCCCCCAGATAGTCCACCAGCATCCGGTCGCCGTCCGGCGTCAGGACCAGCTTGGGATTCTGGGTCGGCAGCAGCACCCGATGGTCGACCGCCTGGACGTAGGGCCGGACGATGCGCTTGAGAATGGCAAAATCCACCACGAAGGCGCACTCGGGATCGACCCCGCCCTCGACCGTCACCCCGACCCGATAGTTGTGGCCATGAAGCGACTCACACTGGTGGCCCGCCAGCGTGATGAAATGGGCCGATGAAAAGCCCAGGTACTCCTTCGAAACCGACACCTTGAATGGCTGTGCCACGAAGCCGCCCGCGTGGTGAATGACGAGGGGCCGAATATAGCCAGCCGTCCCGCCGATGTCCCGGCCGCCCCCCCGGAGTGTCCGGTCTGGAGGACAGTGCCGGGCCACCCTCCATGCTCTCGCGTTGCCCTGCAAGGAGATACGGAATGGCACGGCGCTCGCTTTCACCGGGGCCGGAAGGCGCTGCAATTCTACATGGAGGTCATTGTGATCACCCGTAACTTCGTACTCGGCTCGGCATTGTTGCTCCCACTGTTCGGCGTGCAGCCGGCCGCGGCTCAACGGGTCCGCGCAGACATCATCATCGGCGGCGGTCCAATCGCCGGCCGGGTCACTATTGGCGACCATGATCGTGATGGGTATCGAGGGCGGCCCCGGGCGATCGGCCACATCGAGTGGGTCCGGGCCCGCGACTATCGTCGGGACGACTGGTGGAGGGACTTTCAGCGGGGCAGCCGGCTCGTCATCGTCTACTGGGATCGCGATGACGATGCCTACTACCTCGATCGGTACCGGCCCGATCTCGTGGAACTCAGGATGTACGAGCGGGGTGGCCGGTTCTACCGGCTCGAGGATGACGGGTATGGCGCCCGCTACGACGATCGGTACGACGTTCGAGTGAACGGGCGCTTCGATAACCGATACAACGATCGATCCAACCAGCGATATGACAACCGCGGTGAGCGGCCCCGGGACGATCGATTCGACAACCGTCGCGACGGGAGAGACGATCGCCGCGATAGCCGGCGGGATGGTCGGCAGAACAACCGGAGGGACAACCGCCGGGACAATCATAGGGATGGCCGCCCGGATCACCGCGACGATCACTAACCGAAGGGGTGGGGCCGTCCTCCCCTCGAGCCTCTCTGGCTCCGCTTTCCCGGCCCCACCATGAGACCCACGGCTCCCCGCCTGGGTCGGACGGCCCCCCGAGTTTCTTGGGGGGTCGTTCGCTTTTTCTTGGGGCCCTGGCCGGCTCGGCATCACAGGGCGGCCGGGGCGTTAGGTTTGGGGGCCCATGCACCCATCTCGCGACCACCATCTCCCGCTCGATCCAGCCGCCTACCGGAAGGCCACCCACCCACGGGGCCGGGTCATTGTCATCGCGCCCACCCGCGCCGCCTGCGAGACAATCGAGTTGGCGCTGGGCACCGAGATCGAGACGCTGCTCCAGCGCAAGCATGGACCGATGGTCTGGGAGTGGGCGGCGAGCGGCAAGGCGTTCGGAATCGTGGCCGGCACCGGTACCGGAAAGACGCTGGGTATCCGTCCCATCGCGCAGGCCATCCTGCAGGAGACCCTTCGCTACGGCGTGGTCAACCGCGAGCGGGAGGCCACCCCGGAGACCCCGTCATGGAACGTCGTCATCGTCACCACCGGGATCGCGCGGCGGTGGTTCCAGGATGACCTGATCACCGATCGGGATACGCTGGTGGTGGACGAGATCCACCAGACCTCCGCGGAGCTGGAGCTCTGCCTGGCACTGGGCAAACGGACCGGCTGCCGCTTCATCTGGCTCTCCGCCACCGTCGATCCGACCTTCTATGCCAAGTACCTCAACAGCGCCGAGGTCCTGGAAACCAGTGCGTTCGATCCGAGGCTCCGGGCCAAGGTCACAGTCGTGGCCAAGGATGTCGAAGAATTCCTCGACGATCGCGTCGTCCGCCATCTGATCAAGGAGCGTCGCGGCGTGGCGGTGTTCGTCCCCACGCGCGCCGAGGTGGAGCGGCTCGCCGCGGAGCTTGGCGATCAGTGGCCCAGGCTCGCTTCGGCGTTCTATCATGGCGGGGAACCGATCCGGGTGATCCGTCCCTTTCTCGAAGGGTCCGTCCCGAAGCCCTTCCTGCTCGCGATGACCGCCGCGGGCCAGTCGGCGCTCAACATCCCCGGCCTCGACACCGTGGTGATCTACGATGCCCGCTACGGGAACCGCGTCGACCGGGGGCGGAACGTGCTGCACCGGCTCTATCTCGGCGCCAACGAGATCCTGCAAATGGCGGGGCGGGTCCATGGCCGCGTGGCCAACGGCGAGGTGACCATTCTCTCGGACCGGCAGCTCGACTTCGAGGCGCTCCGGCCGACGCCGCCGGAATTCCAGCTCGCCGGCGACGCCGAGCGGGTCGCGCTTACCTGCGCTGCTCTCGGCGTGGATGCCCGCGATCTCGATTTGCCGGTGGCGCTGGACAAGGTGGCGTACCGTCGCGCGCTGGAATTGCTGACGAAACGCGGGCTGGTGGCGGCGGGACGGCTCACCGACTACGGCCGCGAGGTGGAGGCCATGCCGGTGGACCGGGCCTGGGCCGAGCTGCTGGTCAAGGCGGACCCGCCGGTGATCCCGATGGCGGCGGTCTGCTCCAACATCGAATCGTTGCACCGGATGACGCGGGAAGAGCGCGAGCTGCACGGCGTACTGGTGCAGGGCAGCGACCACCTGACAGCGTACAATCTCTATGCCGAGGCGGTGAACCAGCACGGGGCGCTGGGAGAGATGTACGGGCTGCCGCGCCACGTGTTCGACGAGGGCCTGGCCGATTGGGGCCAGCGGCGGGGCGTGCTGGTCAAGGCGATCGAGGACGCGGCGATGGGCACCGCCTCGGTCTATCGCTCGCTCGAGCTTTCGCTGCCGCCGACCCTGCCGTACGCCAGTCGCGAGCTGCGGCAGGCGTTCATCGAGCTGGTGGCCAAGGTGATGCCCTTCGATCTGGTGATCGACGAGCACACCGCGGATGGGCAGGAGGTACGTGTGGCCAAGACCTCGGTGGCCGGGACCTGGGGCGCGGTGGCGGGAAACGTTCGATACTTCGCCGACCGGTTCGGAGTGCCCCGCGCCTCGGTCGAGGGCACGACCATCTCCTACGAACTGGTGCGCCGCAACGCATCCCTCGGTCCGCCGCAGATCGTGGTCACGGGAACGCGCCGACATCAACAGCTCGCGGTGGCCCGCAGGCTGGAATACTTCGGGTTCGAGCTCGAAACCGACATCGAGCCGTTGACCGGGAGGATTCCCGACGACCTGCTCGAGCCGAGCCGCGACGCGGTGATCGGGGCGCTGCTCGCCGGAGAAACCGGACACCCGGATCAGGGCCCGGTCCGTCGCGGTGCCAGCACCCTCCAGGAATGGTGGCGCCGATCGGGCGGGACCCTGGAGGCGGCGGCCGAACCGGCCGTCCGAGCGGTGCTCCGGGCCCAGCTCGGTGGAACGCGCTCCTGGAAGGAGTTTCTCGACACGCCGCTGTCACTCGAGCCGGAACGGCTGGTGCCCGAGCCGGAGCGACGCCGGCTGGATGCGTTGCCCTCGATGGTGCGGCTGCACGGCGACGCGGTTCCCCTGGACTATGAAATCGCCTCGGGCACCGGGGTGGTGCGACTGCGGCTCCGGGAGGGCCAGGCTCGGCGGCTGTCCCCCGGCGCCCTGCCGTCCCTCGACCGGCCGCTCCGCTTCGCGGTCGTACGGGGCGGAGAGCCCCCGCTCCGCGCCGATTCGCTGGAGGAGCTCGGGTCACTGCTCAAGAACGCGCCCGGGAAGGCGCGACCGCACCGTCACCGACATGCCAACCCGCGTCGTGGAGGACGCCGGCGATGAGCGTTACGATGCCCGACCGAATTCCGCTGGAGGCCATCCGGCAAGCGCGGGAACGCATCAAGGATTCGGCGATTCGCACGCCCCTGGTTCGGCTGCCCTACGACGGGCCGCGCGACATCTGGCTCAAGCTGGAGACGCTGCAACCGGTCGGATCGTTCAAGATCCGGGGTGCCCGCAACGCGATCGGCACGATCGAGGCAAGCGAGCTCGCCAGGGGGATCTACACCGCGAGCGCCGGCAACATGGCGCTCGGGCTGGCGTGGTGCGCGCGCAGCCGGAACATCCCGTTCACCGCCATCGTGCCGGACCATGCGCCGGAGGCCAAGCTCGCGGCCCTCGATCGCCTGGGAGCGCAGATCGTGCCCGTCCCGTTCGAGCGGTGGTGGCGGGTGCTGCTGGAGCGGCGTTACGAGGGGATGCCGGGCCACTTCATTCATCCGGTCTCCGACCTTGCCGTCATGGCGGGCAACGCCACCATCGGGGCCGAGATCCTCGAAGACCTGCCCCATGTCGAGAAGGTGCTGGTGCCCTATGGTGGCGGAGGGCTGATCGCAGGCATCGCAAGCGCACTCAAGTACCTGGGTCCCGGCGCGCGGGCGATCGCGTGCGAGGTGGAGACCGCGGCTCCGCTCAGCGCCTCGATGGCAGCCGGATCACCACAGCAGGTTCCCTACCGGCCCAGCTTCGTGGATGGTATCGGTGCGTCGGGGCTCCTGCCCGAGATGTGGCCGCTGGTGAAGGGGCTGATCGAGGGTGTGGCGGTGGTATCGCTCGAGGAAACGGCGGACGCCATCCGGACGCTGGTGGAGCGGATGCGGATCGTGGCCGAGGGAGCCGGGGCCGTGGCCGTCGCGACTGCACTCTCCGGGAAGGCGGGCGGGGGGACGATCTGCTGCATCGTGTCGGGCGGCAACATCGATCCCGCCCGCCTGGCCGCGATTCTCACCAAGGCCCCGGACAGCCTCGGCCCACCGGGCTGAGTCAGGGTCGGGCAGGCTCCGGCCGTCCCGACGGCCTCCATTCGGGCCGGGGCCCGTCGGCCAGAAGGCGCACCGCGCGCGCCGCCGCATCGATCACTCCGGCCATGTGGCCGGCGTCGGCCCGCGACGCCTCGTCGGTCGTCCGGTGATAGTCGCCGTGGAGGTTGAAGCTGGAGAGGGTGTGGGCCACCACTCCTCGCTGGGCCAGCGCGTAGTTGTCGCTGCGCTGGAAGAAATCCTGCGCGGGCCGCGGATCCGGAACCAGAGGGATTCCCGCCGCCGCGAGCATGCTCCCCATCGTCGACTTGTCGTACCCGGTGAGCCACGCCTTGCCGGACCCTCCGGCCAAGGAATCGGGCCGTCCGATCATCTCGATTTCCAGGTTGGCCACCATGGTGGCGAGCGGGAGCGCCGGATGGTCGACGTACCACCGGGCACCGAGCAGTCCCAGCTCTTCGCCGGTCATGGCCGCGAAGAGCACGGTCCGGCGCGGCCGGGCGCCCCCGCGCAGCACCTTGGCGATCTCGAGGGTGGCCACCACGCCGGAGGCATCGTCATCCGCGCCGTTACAGATGCTGTCGGCCCCGTCGGCGCGGCAATGGTTTCCCGGATCACCGGCCGCTCCGATGTGATCGTAGTGGGCATCGACCAGGATGTGCTCCCCGCCGAGCGATGAGTCGGACCCGCGCAGGCGACCCACGACGTTGACGGCCCAGACCCGGCGCTCCGCCGGGATGGTATCGAGCGCCGCCCGGCTGGGCGCCAGCCGCAGGCGGACCCTCCCGGCGGTGTCGGTCACCCGGTAGAGCGCCACCCGCTGGAAATAGCCGCTGTCGCCGGCCGGCTCGAGCCCGAGCCGCCGCATTTCCCCGGCGATCATCGCCGCAGCCCGAAAGGCTCCCGGCGATCCGGTCAGCCGTCCGCGGAGCGAATCATCGGAGAGCTGAGAGAGGAGCGTCATCACCTCGCCCGGGGTGACGACCGGCGCCGGAAATGGGGCGGCCGCGGTCTTCGGGGAGGCGCCGGCCGAGCAGGCGGAGACGAGCAGGAAGAACGCCGGAACCGATCGCGCCAACGACATGGGAATCCACGGAAAGAGTGCCCGACAGCGGGAGAGTCCCGGGTGCCGCTGAAGCGTAGTATCGAAGCCACGCTGCAGGAACCCGTGGGGGGAAAAAGACATGAGGCGAGGAGGCTACGAGGCACCAGGGGAAAAGGTGGGACCTTTTCAGATCAGGTACGCCTGCAGCATGACGAGCAGCCCCACCAGGGATGCCAGCGCGACGCTGTGAAGGAACACATAGCGGAGAATGGTCCCTTCCTGCCCATCCGAGTTGGTCACGGTCCCGGCCACCACGATGCTCTGCGCATCGATCATCTTGCCCATCACGCCGCCGGAGGAATTGGCGGCCGCCATCAGCACGGGGTCGAGGCCCAGCTGCCGCGCGGTGATGGTCTGCAGGCTGCCGAACAGCACGTTCGATGAAGTATCCGATCCGGTGAGCGCCACACCGAGCCATCCCAGCATCGTGCCGAAGAACGGATAGAGGAAGCCGGCCCGCGCGAACGCCAGGCCCAGGATGGCATCTTCACCGCTGTAGCGGGTTACGTATCCCAGCGCCAGCATCAGCGAAATGGTGAGCAGCGAGGCGCCGGCACGCCGGAGTGCCGAGATCCAGGTGAGCACCAGCTCCCAAAGTCCGTAGCGGAGCAGCACCGCGGTGACCAGCGCGGTCAACAGAATCGCCGTGCCGGTGGCGGAGAGCCAGTTGAAGGTGAACACCGCAGGTTCGGGGGTGAGGGCCGCGACGACGGGAGGAGCCCGCTCCACCAGGTTGTGGAGTCCCGGCACCGGGAGTTTGGGCGAAGAGACTCCGTTGAGCAGGTTCTTGACCTGGGGCGTTCCCCAGGCGAACACCAGCACGGTGAGCACGATCCAGGGAACCCAGGCCTTGCCCGGCACCGCATCGGCCGGGGGATGCTCCGCTCGCGGGGCCCCGGCGGAAGCGGGCATGCGGCCGCCGGCCGGCGTCCAGACCCTCAGGAAGGCCACGAGGCACACCATCGAGCTCGCCGCGGCGACGATATCCACCAGCCAGGGTCCGTGCAGGGTGGCCACCAGAAACTGGGGAACCGCGAAGGACACCCCCGCCACCAGCGCCGCCGGCCAGACCTCGAGCATGCCGCGCCATCCGGCGTAGGCCCACATCAGCCAGAAGGGAACGATCACCGAGAATACCGGGAGCTGGTGCCCCACCTGGGCGGACAGGGCGCGCAGATCGAGCCCGGTGACGCCTTGCAGGGCGACGATGGGCGTACCCAGGGCCCCGAAGGCCACCGGCGCGGTGTTGGCGATGAGCGAGAGTCCCGACGCCTCGAGCGGCTTGAAGCCCAGGGCGATCAGGATTCCGCCGGTGACGGCCACCGGCGTGCCGAAGCCGGCCGCCCCTTCCATGAAGGCTCCAAAGGAGAAGGCGACCAGCAGGAGCTGGAGCCGGCGGTCGCCGGTGATGCCCGCGACGCCGCGGCGGAGCGAGTCGAGCAGGCCGCGGCGCTCCACGATCTGGTAGAGGAAGACGACGTTGAGGACGATCCACCCGATGGGAAGCAGCCCGTACGCGGCGCCCAGGGCCGCGCCGGCCAGCGCCATGCGGATCGGCATGCCGATGACCAGGACGGCAACACCGATCGCCGCGACCAGCCCCACCAGCGCGGCAAGGGGGGCCCTGAGCCTGAGCCAGGCGAGCGAACCGAGCAGCGCCACGATCGGCAGCGCCGCGACCGCTGTCGACCAGAAGGGCGAGCCGAGCGGATCGTAGCGCTGGGGCCAGCTCACGCGATCAGATCGCCGGTGATGTCCGCGAGCCGGGGAGCCCCGGCGAGCGCCATGGCGAGGTCCAGCTCGGCGAGCAGCAGCTCGAGGACCTTGCGCGCACCAGCCTCGCCGTCCACCGCGAGGCCCCAGAGCACGGGCCGGCCCACCATCACGGCCTGGGCGCCGAGCGCCAGCGCCTTCAGGATGTCGGTGCCGCGGCGGATGCCGCCGTCCATCATCACCACGGTGCGGGTGCCCACGGCGGCGGCGATGTCGGGGAGCGCGTGGAGGCTCGCGATGGCGGTGTCGAGCTGGCGGCCGCCGTGGTTGCTCACCACCAGGCCCGCGGCGCCGTGATCCACCGCGCGGCGGGCGTCATCGGCGCGCACCACGCCCTTCACCACCAGGGGGATGCCGGCCAGCTCGCTCATCCAGGCGAGATCCGTCCACTGGAGCGTGGAGTCGCGCAGGCCGCTGATGAAATTCGCCAGGCCGGAACCGGCGGCCTCGGTCTGGAGCGGCCTGCTGGCGGTGGGGCCGAAGTTGGCGACCCGGAGATCGGGGGAGAGCCGGAACCCGTTGCGCTCATCGCGCTCGCGGCGGCCGATCTCGGGCACGTCCACCGTGAGCACCAGGGCGTCATACCCCGCGGCGGCCGCCCGGGAGACCAGCTCGCGGGTGATGCCGCGGTCGCGGTGGACGTAGAGCTGAAACCAGAGCGGACCGGTGGTCGCGGCGCGCACCTCCTCGAGCGACTGGGTGGCGTAGGTGCTCACGGTCATGGGCAGGCCGAGCGACGTGGCCGCGCGGGCCGTCCCGGCTTCACCGTCGGGATGGGCCAGCCGCTGAAACGCCATGGGGGCCACCACGATGGGGGCCGCGACGGCCCGGCCGAACAGCGTGGTGCCGAGCTCGCGGCGGCTCACGTCCACCAGCACGCGGTAGCGGATGGCCAGATCCTCGAAGGCCCGCCGGTTGGCCGCGAGGGTGACCTCGTCGTTGGCTCCGCCGGCGTAATAGTCGAACGTCTGGGCGGGGAGGCGCTCGCGGGCCAGCTGCTCGACCTCGTGGAGGTTGAGGAAGGTCATTGCCGCGGGCCGGTGATCGGGTAACAGGCGAAAATGAGGGCGAGGCCCCAAATTGGGTGAGGGGCGGTCCGGCGGCTCTGCAGCCAGGACATCACTGCAACTCCTTGGCGGGTATCCGACCAATCTGGAGGCCAGCCGACGCGCGGGCAACCGCGCCCGGAGGCGCTCCTGAAACCTTCGGTTGCCGCGGCCACGTACAGCGGGGCGCCATGAACGAAGCATCCTCTCCCACCTTCCTGGCACTCCAGACCGCGCTCGCCGGGCGGTACGCTCTCGAGCGGGAGCTGGGGCGCGGTGGCATGGGGATCGTCTACCTCGCGCGCGATCTCAGCCTCGACCGTCCCGTCGCCATCAAGCTGCTGCCTCCATCGCTGGCCTCGGTCCCCCGACTCCGGGAGCGATTCCTCCGGGAGGCGCGGACCGCCGCCCGGCTGTCGCACCCCAACATCGTGCCGATTCATTCGGTCGAGGAACACGGGGACTTCGTGCTGTTCGTGATGGGATACGTCGAGGGAGAAACGCTGGCCGAGCGCATCGCCCGGCGGGGGCCCTTGGCGCCCGAACCGGCGTTGCGGCTGCTCCAGGAGGTGGCCTGGGCGCTGGGCTACGCCCACCAGCACGGCGTAATACACCGGGACATCAAGCCGGAGAACATCCTGCTGGAGCGCGCCGGCGGCCGGGCGCTGGTGAGCGACTTCGGCATCGCCCACGTGGAGAGCCCCGACGCCGCGGCCGGCTCCGGCGAAGTGGTCGGCACGGTTCGCTACATGAGCCCCGAACAGCGGGCCGGGCAGCCGGTGGACCGCCGCAGCGATCTCTACTCCCTCGGGGTGACGGCGTGGCGCGCCCTCGAGGGACGGACCGACGTACCGGTCCGGCTGGCCGCGATCATCGAGAAATGCGTGGCTCCGCTCCCTGAGAATCGCTTCCCCGACGCGGAAGCCCTCGCGGGCGCGCTGGGCGGCATCCTGGCTCATCGGAGCGCGGTGCCGGTGCAGGTGGCCCGATTCGTCGGCGCCCTCAGGACGCTCCGGCACGAGGTGTCCAGTTACCTCGCGATCGTCCTGGTGCTGGGCGCCGAAACGGTGGTGCTGATGAGCTGGGGGGGGGCGCTCTTCTTCAACATCCTGGTGTACTCGGTCTTCATCATGGTGGGGCTGTTCGTGCTCCGGGGTATCCAGCTTGTGGCGCGGGGGAAGAAGCTCCTGAGTGAGGGGTACACGATGGCCGACGTCCGCGCAGCGCTCAGCCGCCCGGAAGAGGAGCCCGACGAGGCGGATGAAGAACCGGTCCAGCTCATTGTGGGGGTCGGCGGCACCCGTCGTGTCCTCACCTGGGCTGCCCGGCTGGGCGCGCCCGCCGCGCTGTTCTGGGGCTGGGTTGCCGCTCTCACCTGGTGGTCGGGCACCGAGCGCGGCCCGCTCCTGGACGGACTCCTGTTCGCCGTCTTCACGCTGGTGCCGATCGTGCTCGTGCGGGGCGCGCTGACCCGCATCCTTCGGCCCGGCAAGCAGGGGTGGTGGTCCCGGTTCTGGTGGAGGATCCTGGAAAAGAAGCTGTTATGGATGGCGGGGGCGCGCGGCAAGGAACCTCGGGGCGCGGTGGGCGGCGAGCCGACCGAGGTTGCGCTGGCCGCGGGCGCCAATGCGCTCTTCGAGGCGATGCCCAAAGACCTGCAGCAGCGGTTTTCCGAGATACCCAGGGTGCTGGAGCGCCTCGAAGCCCAGGCCGGCCGGCTCCGCGGCTCCGGCGCGGACCGGGACGGCGAGAAGCTGGCCTCGACGCACGCGGCCATCGAGCACCTGCGGCTCGACCTGCTCCGGCTCAAGGCCGGCGCGGGCACCCAGCACGATCTCACCGCGGATCTGGAGGCGGCGCGCCAGGTCGGCGCACGAATCGACGAGCTGATGGACGCGTTCCGCGAAGTGGACGCGGGGATGCGGACCCCGACCCCGGTCACCTGACCCGCCGAACCGCCGCCGCTGTATCTTTCATCCAAGCATATGGGCCCCTACGGGTTTTGTCTTGCGCTCGGAGTGACCGGGCTGGCCGCCATGGCCCTCCTCGGCTTCGGGCATCACGGGGGCGCCGGCGGACACGGGCACGCGGGCCATGCAGGCCACGGGCATACCGGCCACGGTGACCACATCGGGCACGCCGGGCACCACGACCATGCCGGGCTGGCGAGGTTTGCCGGCCTGCTTTCTCCCCGCCTTCTCTTCAGCTTTCTCGTGGGTGTCGGCGCGACCGGGCTGCTGGTGCGGCCCTTCCTGTTCGAGCCGCTCCTGCTCGGCGCGGCGCTGGCCGGCGGCTTTGCCTTCGAGAAGTTCCTGGTGGGGCCGCTCTGGAAATTCATGTTCCGCTTCGAGTCCCGCCCGGCGCTGATGCTGGAGAGCGCCGTCCTGGAAGAAGCTGAAGCGATGATGGATTTCGACGCCCAGGGCCAGGGGCTGATCAAGCTCGAGCTCGACGGGCAGGTCGTTCAACTTCTCGGCACGCTCTCGGCCGAGGAGAAATCACGCGCGCGACGGATTCGCCGGGGGGATATGCTCCTGATCGAAGACGTCGACGGCGAACACAACCGGTGTATCGTTTCGCTCGCGGGCCCGCGCCCGCCGGAGGCACTTCCATGAATCAAACGCTGGTCATCGGAGGCATCGTGCTCGGGGTCGTGGTGCTGGTCCCGGCCCTGGTCTCGGTTTTTCTCCGCGACGTCCAGGCCGGGACCATCCGGCTGGTGAGCTGGCTGCAGGGCTCGACGGTCATCTACCGGGGCCCCGGCAAGTCCAAGGAGATCCCGCTGTTCACCACCGGTACGACGATCTCGAGCAAGGTGATCAACGTCGACCTCGACATCACCGACCAGACCGCGGACATGGACGAGAACGGCACGCCGCGGCCCATCAAGATCCGGGTGCTGGCCAGCGCCATCGTTTCGGTGGGCGACACCGACACGATGATCAAGACGGCGGCCAACCGGTACTTCGCCAAGCCGGAATCGGACCAGCTCAACACCATCACCGACCTGCTCTCGAGCTCGGGGCGCCGCGCCATCAACCTGCTCACCCAGGACCAGCTCTTTTCCGCGAAGACGGCGCCGCGGGTCAAGGTGACCTTGCCCGCGACGATTGGCGGCGAGGGGACCGACCTGCAGATCGCCGAGAGCGAAGAGGACGATCCGCTGGCGATCATCATCCGGAAGGCGTGCTCGCGCGAGCTGACCGATCTGGGCCTGGTGTTCAACTCGCTCAACATCAAGGTGGTGCAGTCGGAGGTGGCCGAGGCGCGGCGGCGCCAGTCGGCGGCGGAGGCCCAGGCCAACGCCGACATCGCCACGGCGCAGCAGGGCCGGCGGGCCAAGGAGGCCCAGCTCGCCGCGGAGCGGGCGATCTCCGACGCCAACCGGGAGCTGGAGCAAACCAAGGCGTCGAACGCGGCACTGGTGGCCCAGGCGGAGGCCAAGCGGCAGGAGGCGGTCGCGTTGCAGCGCGCCGCGGAGCTCG
This sequence comes from uncultured Gemmatimonadales bacterium, assembly GCA_963762545.1. Classification (GTDB taxonomy): domain Bacteria; phylum Gemmatimonadota; class Gemmatimonadetes; order Gemmatimonadales; family GWC2-71-9; genus JABFSM01. The sequence goes on from CAVXLC010000001.1 coordinate 345,812, forward strand.
ACGCCACCCAGATCGCGCAGGCGCGGGCCGACGCCGAGCGGGTCAAGATCGAGGCGGTCGCCCGGGCCGACGCGGAAGCCATCAAGATCACGACCATCGCGCAGGCGACGGCGGAGAGCATTCGGAAGGTGAACGACGCGATCCGGGAAGGCGGAGAGAACTACTTCAAGTACCGCCAGATCGAGATGATTCCCGACATCGCGCCGGTCATCGCGGACGCGCTGGCCAAGGCGCGGCTCATCACGATTTCAGGGGGCGAGGGCGGTGGTGCGGCCAACTCCGCCACCGGCAACATCGCGGCGGTGATTCAGACGGTGCTGGCGGCGCAGCTGATTTCCAAGAGCGGGATCGGAGGGGAAGAAAAGAAGGAGTGAGGGTCGAGGATTGAGGATCGAGGATCGAGGATTGAGGCTGCTGGATCCTCAATCCTCGATCCTGTTATCGCGCCAGGTACCCCGCCGCGGCGATCTCCCCGATCGCCTGTCCCACGAGCCTGGTGATCTCGTCGCCGGTCTTCACGAATACGTTGTTGATGTAGACCGCGAAGGCAAAGTGCCGTCCGTCCGGCCGGGTGAAGTACCCCGCCAGCCCCTTGGCAGTCACCATCTGCCCGGCGTTGAGCAGGTCATCCACCCCGAAGGTGCCGGTCTTGGCGTGCACCTGGCCCGCCGCGGGAGACTCCACCTGGATGTTGAACAGGGTGCCGTCCCGGCCGAGCACCGGCAGCCCCGCGAAGAACGCGGGGTAGCTCTTCTGCCGGGCCATGAAGGCCAGGTACGCCACCATGAAGTCCGGGGTGAAGTGGGCGTTCGCCCCGGCCCCGTCGCCCTGCGAGGCGCTGCCCACATCCAGACCGGCCTTGCGGAGCCACTCCCGCTCCAGATCGAACCCCGCCTGCGGATCGCTCTTCTTGCCGACGACCGCCCCGACGATCCGGGGCAGCATGCTGGCGTGCAGGTTCTGGCTCACCTTGAGGGTGACCTTGGCTTCCTCGCTGAAGGGGAGCGAGATGTGCTCCGCGACGGCCGCCTGGTCGGTGTAGGACTTGGCCAGGGCCGCGAAGTCGATATTCTCTCCCTGCTGGCGCGGCGCCGCGGCGATCCCGCGCTGGTGCAGCGCCTCGGTGAACACGAACTCGGCAAAGCGCACCGGATCGGGCACGGCGTACGGGATCACGTGGGTGCCGCTCCCGGCTTCGACGGTTCCCGCCGCGGACACGGTGTGACTGCCGTCCGGGTTGGTCACATCGCCGGTGAAGTCCCCGCTCCCCGCCGAGTCTTTCGGGATGGTGACGGCGTGTCCGGTAAAACGGAAATACGCGGTGGCGGGTGCGACCCTGATGGTGGCCGGGTCGCCGGCGTTCTGTCCCGCCGTGACCAGGATGTCGATCACGTTGTCGTTGACGGCTATGGGAGAGATCACCACGCCGGTGCCGCCCTCGCGATCGCCTCCGCTGAAGAGCGAGGCATCCACGATGACCCGCCCGGACACCCGCTTGATGCCCCTGGCGGCCACCTGGCCGGCCAGCTCGCGGATGACCGCCAGCGGGTCGCCGTCGACCGCTTCGCCGGCGTAGGAGTGATCTTCGTTCTTGAACGCGAGGGTGCCGTCCGGCCGGGCCCGGCCGGAGAGGTCGGGGTCTCCGCTGGCCACCAGCACCAGGTCTCCCTCCAGGGTCCCGTCGGCGTCGATCGGGCCGGTGCGATAGACCCGGGTATGGAACCGGTAGTCGGGGCCCAGGAGCTCCAGCGCGGTGCCCACGGTGAGCAGCTTGGTGGTGGAGGCCGGGGTGAAGAACTTGTCGCCGTTGAGGCGATAGACCGGCTTCTTCGCGTCGAGGTCGTAGAACTCGACCCCGAAGAAGGCGTGGGCGAATTCGGGCCGCGCCATCACGGCTTCGACCCGCCGGGCCAGGGACTGGGCGGACGCGGTGACCGGCACCCCGGGAGCGGCGACCAGCCCCGCCAGCAGGACCGCCGGGAGGCGCATGGGACCCCTCACCCGCCGGCGGGTTGGTTCTTGAACAGACCGAGCAGCTTGACCAGGGGATCGAAGGCGCGATCCACCACGCGCTCCTTGAGCGGGATGATGGCGTTGTCGGTGATGTGGATGCCCTCGGGACAGACCGTGGTGCAGCACTTGGTGATGTTGCAGTAGCCGATGCCGTGGGCCTTGCGAAGCTCTTCGGTGCGGTCCAGCGTATCGAGCGGGTGCATTTCCAGGCTGGCGGCGTACACCAGGAAGCGGGGCCCGATGAATTCCTCGTGCAGGTGATGGTCCCGGAGGACGTGGCAGACGTCCTGGCACAGGAAGCACTCGATGCACTTCCGGAATTCCTGGACCCGGTCCACGTCTTCCTGCTGCATCCGCCAGGTGCCGTCGGGCGCGTCCGGCTTCCTGGGGGCGAACGGCCGGATCTTCGGCTTGACCCGGAAGTTCCAGCTCACGTCGGTCACCAGGTCCTTGTGATGCGGGAAGGCGCGGAGCGGCTCCACCGTCACCGGCTTGGTGAGATCCAGCTCGTTGAGCCGGGTCATGCACATGAGGCGGGGCTTGCCGTTGATTTCGGCGGAGCAGGAGCCGCACTTGCCGGCCTTGCAGTTCCAGCGCACCGCCAGATCGCCGGCCTGGCCGCTCTGGATATCGTGCACCGCGTCCAGCACCACCATGCCGTCCGACACCTCGGTGTCGTAGGGGATGAAATGGCCGGCGCCGTGCTCGCCCCGCCAGATTTGGAACGTCGCTTGGGGCATGCGTCAGGCTCCTTGTCAGGATCGAGGATTGAGGATTGTGGATTGAGAGGAGCCCCTCAATCCTCGATCCTCAATCCTCAATCCTATTTGTATTCCTCCACCAGCTTCTTGAGCTCGTCGGGCATCGGCGCAATGGGCACCGAGCGGAGGGCCACCCGCCCGTCGGCGCCCTTTTCCGCCACGAAGTTGGCGCCGGCGAATTCGGGCTGCTTCTCGGGGTAGTCCTCGCGGAAGTGCCCGCCCCGGCTTTCCTTCCGGGCCAGGGCGCTGGTCACGACCGCCTCGGACACGGTGAGCAAGTGGCGGAGATCGAGCGCGGTATGCCACCCGGGGTTGTATTCGCGGTTGCCGGAGACGCCGACCCGGGCGGCGCGCTCGCGCAGCTTGGCCAGCCCTTCGGCGGCGCGGAGCAGGTCCGCCTCGGTGCGCACGATGCCCGCCCAGTCCTGCATCATGGTCTGGAGATCGTGCTGGACCGCGTAGGGGCTCTCGCCGGTGCTCCGCTCGAACGGCGCCAGCGCGTCCTTCATCGCCTCGTTGACCTGGCCTGCGTCCGGCGCCACGGCTCCCTGCTTCGAGGCAAACTCCGCGGCGGACGCGCCGGCGCGCTGGCCGAAGACCAGCAGGTCGGAGAGCGAGTTGCCGCCCAGCCGGTTGGCTCCGTGCAGACCCGCCGCGGCTTCGCCGGCGGCAAAGAGGCCGGGGAGGCTGCTCATCTGGGTGTCTCCGTCCACGCGCACGCCGCCCATGATGTAGTGCGTGGTAGGGCCGATTTCCATGGGCGTGGTGGTGATGTCGATGTCGGCCAGCTGCTTGAACTGGTGGTACATGCTGGGCAGCTTCTTCTTGATGTGCTCCCCCGCGTTGGGGAGCTTTTCCTTGATCCACGCGATGTCGAGGAACACCCCGCCGTGAGGGCTGCCGCGGCCGGCCCGGACCTCGCGCATGATGCAGCGGGCGACGTGGTCCCGGGTCAGCAGCTCGGGCGGACGCCGGGCGTTCTTGTCGCCCTGCACGTAGCGCCACCCTTCCTCGGGCGTGTCGGCGGTCTGGGCCCGGTAGTTCTCCGGGATGTCGTCGAACATGAAGCGGCGGCCGTCCTTGTTCTTGAGCACGCCGCCTTCGCCCCGCACCGCCTCGGTCACCAGCAGGCCCCGTACGCTGGGCGGCCAGATCATTCCGGTGGGGTGGAACTGGATGAACTCCATATCCTGGAGCGCCGCCCCGGCCTGATAGGCCAGCGATTGTCCGTCACCGGTGTACTCCCAGCTGTTGCTGGTGATCCGGTAGGCCCGGCCAATGCCCCCGGTGGCGATGACGATGGCCCTGGCCCGGAACAGCCGGAACCGGCCCCGCTCGCGATCGTAGGCCAGGGCGCCCACCGCCCGCCCCTGGCTGGTAAAGACCGTGACGACCGTCACCTCCATGTGCACGTCGATGCCCTGGTGCACACCGTGATCCTGGAGGGTGCGGATCATCTCGAGGCCGGTGCGGTCTCCCACGTGGGCCAGGCGGGGATAGCGGTGTCCGCCGAAATTGCGCTGGAGGATCCGGCCGTCGGGCGTCCGGTCGAACAGCGCGCCCCAGGCTTCCAGCTCGCGCACGCGATCGGGGGCCTCCTTGGCGTGCAGCTCCGCCATTCGCCAGTTATTGAGGTACTGGCCGCCGCGCAGCGTGTCGGTGAAATGCACCCGCCAGTTGTCGCGGTCGTCGACATGGCCCATGGCCGCGGCGACGCCGCCCTCCGCCATGACGGTGTGGGCCTTGCCGAGGAGCGACTTGCACACCAGCCCCACCGAGACGCCCTTGGACGCGGCTTCGATGGCCGCCCGGAGGCCCGCCCCGCCCGCCCCGATGACCAGGACGTCGTGGTCGAAGGTCTGGACCTCTGTCATCAGAGAATCCTGAGATCGTGCCAGTAACCCATCGAGCACATCCTTATATAGATGTCGCTGAACCCCACCACCAGCAGGCTCACCCAGGCCCAGCGGTGGTGCACCGAGTTGAGACAGGTGACGCAGGCATACGGCGTCTTGAACGCCTTCCGCCTGGAGAACTGATCCCGGAAGCCGCCGAGCAGGTGGCGCAGCGAGTGGCAGCCGAGGGTATAGCCGCTCAGGCAGGTGACATTCGCGACGAGCAGCAGCGTGCCCACTCCGATGCCGAAGCGCTCGACGCCGGTGGCGGGATCGGCCCACCAGAACGCCTTCCAGGCATCGTAGCCCAGGATGAAGAGGAAGACCACCGCGACGTACATGAAGTAGCGGTGGATGTTCTGGAGGATCAGAGGAAAGTACCGCTCGCCCAGGTAGGTGTTGCGCGGCTCTCCGACACTGCAGGCCGGCGGGTCGGCCCAGAACGACTTGTAGTAGGAGCCGCGGTAGTAGTAGCAGGTGAAACGGAAGAAAGCCGGGAACGGAAGAATGAGCAGCGCCGGGCTGAACGGCAGGAACCCCGGCCACCACCCCGGTTTGGGACCCAGGATGGCATGGGGCGAGCTTCCGAAGATTTCCGGGCTGTAGAGCGGCGAGAGGTAGGGGCCGAACGTGTAGTGGGCGTTCTGCAACGCGGCCCAGGTCGAGTAGATGACGAAGCTGCCCAGAACGACCAGGACGACCAATGGCTTGACCCACCAGGTATCGGTGCGGTGGGTCTTGAGAAACCGCTGCCGGGTGAGAGGCACGGTCGCGTTGGCCATGGTGGGGTCTCCGTTCGCGGGCTTGAAAAAGGCACCGTTAAACTCGAAGGGAGGGGGACAGTCCGCAAGTGCCGAATCAGGGCCCTCCGTTTGACAAACTCCGCTCAGGGATGCCGTCGGTGCCGACCTCGCGGGCCACGCGGGTGACTTCGCCGGCGAAGCCGTTGAGCTGATCCACCATCGTGTTGATGGTGTCCTTGAGCTCGAGGATCTCGCCCTTCACGTCCACCGTGATCTTGCGGGACAGGTCTCCCCGGGCGACGGCGGTCGTGACCTCGGCGATGTTGCGCACCTGGGCGGTGAGGTTCGACGCCATGAAGTTCACGTTGTCGGTGAGGCCCTTCCAGGTACCGGCCACGCCGGGCACCTGGGCCTGGCCGCCGAGCTTCCCTTCGGTGCCGACCTCGCGGGCCACGCGGGTGACTTCCGACGCGAAGGCGTTGAGCTGGACCACCATCGTGTTGAGGGTGTCCTTGAGCTCCAGGATCTCGCCCGACACGTCCACGGTAATCTTCTTGGAGAGGTCGCCGTTCGCGATGGCGGTGGCCACCTCGGCGATGTTGCGGACCTGGGCGGTGAGGTTCGACGCCATGAAGTTCACCGAGTCGGTGAGGTCCTTCCAGGTGCCACCCACGCCCGGTACCACGGCCTGGCCGCCCAGCCGCCCGTCGGTGCCGACCTCCCGGGCCACGCGGGTTACCTCCGACGCGAAGGCGTTGAGCTGGTCCACCATGGTGTTGAGGGTGTCCTTCAGCTCGAGGATCTCTCCCTTCACGTCCACGGTGATCTTGCGCGACAGGTCTCCCCGGGCCACCGCGGTGGCCACTTCGGCGATGTTGCGCACCTGGCCGGTGAGGTTGCTGGCCATCGAGTTGACCGAATCGGTCAGGTCCTTCCAGGTGCCGGCCACGCCGAGCACCTGGGCCTGGCCGCCCAGCTTGCCCTCGGTGCCTACTTCGCGTGCCACGCGGGTGACCTCCGCCGCGAAGGCGTTGAGCTGGTCCACCATCGTGTTGATGGTCACCTTGAGCTCCAGTACTTCGCCCTTCACGTCGACGGTGATCTTGCGGGACAGGTCTCCCCGGGCGACGGCTGTGGTCACTTCGGCGATGTTGCGCACCTGGGTGGTGAGGTTGGCGGCGAGCAGGTTGACGTTGTCGGTGAGGTCCTTCCAGGTGCCCGCCACGCCGGGTACCGCGGCCTGACCGCCCAGCCGCCCCTCGGTCCCGACCTCGCGGGCCACGCGGGTGACCTCCGAAGCGAATCCGTTGAGCTGGTCCACCATGGTGTTGAGCGTCTCCTTGAGCTGAAGGATCTCGCCCGACACGTTCACGGTGATCTTCTTGGAGAGGTCTCCCCGGGCAATGGCCGTCGCCACCTCGGCGATGTTTCTGACCTGGGCGGTCAGGTTCGAGGCCATGAAATTCACGTTGTCGGTCAGGTCCTTCCAGATGCCGCCGATGCCGGGCGACTGGGCCTGCCCGCCGAGCTTGCCCTCGGTGCCGACCTCGCGGGCCACGCGGGTTACTTCTCCGGCGAAGGCGTTGAGCTGGTCCACCATCGTGTTGATGGTGTCCTTGAGCTCGAGAATCTCGCCCGACACGTTCACGGTGATCTTGCGGGAGAGGTCTCCTCTCGCCACCGCGGTAGTCACTTCGGCGATGTTGCGCACCTGGGCCGTGAGGTTGCCGGCCATCGCGTTCACCGAATCGGTGAGGTCCTTCCAGGTGCCCGCCACGCCCGGCACGACCGCCTGACCGCCCAGCTTGCCCTCGGTGCCGACTTCCCGCGCCACGCGGGTGACTTCCGAGGCGAAGGAGCGCAGCTGGTCCACCATGGTGTTGATGGCTTCCTTGAGCTGCAGGATCTCGCCCCGCACATCCACCGTGATCTTGCGGGAGAGGTCGCCGCTGGCCACCGCGATGGTGACCTCGGAAATGTTGCGGACCTGCGCGGTCAGGTTGCTGGCCATCGAGTTGACCGAGTCGGTCAGATCTTTCCACACCCCGCTGACCCCGGGCACCAGCGCCTGACCGCCCAGCTTGCCGTCGGAACCGACCTCGCGGGCCACGCGGGTCACTTCCGAGGTGAACACCCCGAGCTGCTGGATCATGGTGTTGACGATGGTGGCGGAGCGGAGAAACTCGCCTTCCAGGGGCCGGCCGTCGACGTCCAGCCGCATCGTCTGCGTCAGATGGCCTTGCGCCACGGCCGCGATGGCGCCGGTCACTTCCGTGGTGGGCCGGAGGAGATCGTCGATCAGGGTGTTGACCGAGGTCTCCATCTCCCCCCAGGAGCCCTTGGCCTGTTCGAATTTCGTCCGCTCCCGGGTCCGGCCCTCCTTGCCGACCACCTGCCCGACCCTCTTGAGCTCCCGGGCCATGGTCTGGTTGGCGGTGACGATGTCATTGAAAGTGTCGGCGATCTTGCCGTCCATCCCCGACCAGGTGGTGGGGAGCTGCACCGAGAAGTCCCCCGCCTTGACCCGCTGCAGGGCATGCAGGAGCTGGCGCTGGTTCAGCGATGTATCTTCGCTGGCGTCAATTACTTCCGTTTTGCCATTGGTGCGGTTGGCAGCCCGTTTCATGGAGACCCCCGAAATAGAAAAATGGCCGTACCCCCCGGCCGATCATTCCGATCGGTCGGTCAGGATACGGCCATGATCCGGTTCGTCGCCCCCTCTGGCAGCGGGGCTCCGATCCGCGACGCCATGGCCGGCGTCACCTTGATGTCCCAATCTATCACCCAATCCGCGGCCCGCCTACATGACCGGTTGGCGGGAGGCTGCTCCGGCCGGGGCGGCCCGGTTTGACAAACGCGTCATGGGGGGGCATGATCGGGAATCCCGAGCCCAAAGGAGGCGGCCGTGAAGATTTACGGCCCTGACGCTATTCGAAACGTGGCCTTGGTCGGTCACGGAGCGAGTGGCAAGACCACGCTCGTCGACGCCCTCGCCTTCGTGTCCGGAACGACCCGTCGTCACGGCTCGATCAAGGAAGGCAGCACCCTCACCGATTCTTCTCCCGACGAAATCGAACGCAAGCATTCCATTTCACTCGGTGTGGGGTTCGCCGAGTGGATGAACGTCAAGGTCAATCTCCTCGATACGCCGGGCTATCTCGATTTCTTCGGGGAAGTGGTCTGCGGTCTCTCGGTGGCCGACGCCGCCGTCGTGGTGCTCTCCGGCGTGAGCGGCGTCGAAGTGGGGACCGAGAAGTGCTGGGCCGCCTGCGATCACTACCATCTGCCGCGGATCCTGTTCGTGTCCGGGATGGACAAGGAGAACGCGAATTTCGAGCGGGTCTTCAACGACATCCGGGAGCACCTGACTCCCAAGGTGCTGCCGGTGGAGATCCCGGTCGGAGACGGGCTCACCTTTCGCGGCATCATCAATCTGTTCACCCAGACCTGTCAGCTCTTCAAGCCCGGCTCGAAAGCCGGCGAGTACGAAGAGGTGCCGGTTCCGCCCGAGTACCAGGAGGCCTTCGGCCGCTACGCGGAGCAGATGACCGAGGCGGTGGCGGCCACCGACGACGCGCTGCTGGAGAAATACCTGGCGGGGGAAAGCATTCCCCGCGAGGAGGTGGTGCCCGCGATGAAGAAGGCCATGCTGGCGGGCGAGATCGTCCCGCTGTTCTGCGGCAGCGGCGAGCTGCAGCACGGGGTGCGGGCCCTGCTCACCGAAATGGTCGAGCTGTTTCCCGCGCCCTCGGAGCTCGAGCCGCCGGTCAAGGCGCCGATGGTGGGGCGGGTGTTCAAGACGATGTCCGAGCCCCACGTGGGCGACGTGTCCATCTTCCGCCTGTACGCCGGCACGCTCCGGACCGGGGAGGAAGTCTGGAACGCCGAGCACGGCGTGTCGGAGAAGCTCAACCACCTCTCGGTGCAGCAGGGCAAGGAACGCCAGGAAGTGACCGAGCTCTCTCCGGGCGATATCGGCTCGGTGGCCAAGCTCCGGGACACCCACACCAACGACACCTTCAGCCGGAAGGACCACCCGGTCCGGCTTCCTCCGATCGAATTCCCCGAGGGCGAGGCGACCAGCGCGGTCCTGGTCAAGCAGCGGGGGGAAGAGGACAAGCTCGCCGCCGGCCTCCACAAGCTCCACGAGGAGGATCCCACCTTCCACTTCGAATACAATTCGGAGCTGGGCCAGACGCTGATCCACGGGATGGGCGAACGGCACCTGGAAATCCTGCTGGGCCGGCTGGCCCGCAAGTACGGGGTGCATGCGGAGCTCACCCGGCCCCGGGTGGCCTATCGGGAAACCTTCCGCGGCATGGCGGAGGGGCAGGGCAAGCACAAGAAGCAGAGCGGCGGGCGCGGGCAGTACGGTGACTGCCACATCCGGATCTCGCCGCTGGCCCGCGGCTCCGGCTATGAATTCGTGGACAGCATCGTGGGCGGGGTGATTCCCAACAAGTTCATTCCGGCGGTGGACAAGGGGGTCCAGGAGGCCATGGCCCGGGGGCCGATCGCCGGGTATCCCTGCGTCGACTTCCGGTGCGAGTGCTACTTCGGCTCGTACCACGACGTCGATTCCAGCGAACAGGCGTTCAGGATGGCCGGCATCCTGGCCTTCCGGACGGTGAGCCCCAAGGCCCGTCCGGTGCTACTGGAGCCGGTCATGGCGGTGGAGGTGTGGTCGCCCTCCGATATTCTGGGCGACGTCTTAGGGGACCTCTCGCCCCGGCGGGCCCAGATTCTGTCCACCGAGCAGGACGGTCGGCTGACCAAGGTCAACGCGCTGGTGCCCCAGGCCGAGCTGTACCGGTATTCGACCGCGCTCCACTCGATCACCCACGGACGCGGCACCCACCGGGAGCGGTTTCACGGCTATGCCGAGGCGCCGGCGGAGGTGGCGGCGAAGGTGAGCGCGGAGCACAAGAAGGAAACGACGGGAGAAGAGGCGTAGGCCGTGCCCGAGCGGCCGCTGATCATCGGGGTGGTGGGCGGGTCGGGGTCCGGCAAGACGACCGTGACCCGGGCCATCTACGATATGGACGGGGTGGATGCGGCGTTCATCGACCAGGATGCCTACTACCGCGACCTGTCGCACCTGCCGCTGGAGGATCGCAAGCGGGTCAACTACGATCACCCCGATGCGTTCGATACCGAACTGCTGGTGACGCAGCTCGGCGGCCTCGCGCGGGGCGAGGCGATCGACAAGCCGACCTACGACTACGCCGCGCATACCCGGGCCACCCTCACCCAGCGGGTCGAACCCCGCCATGTGATCCTGGTGGACGGCATCCTGCTCTTCGCCGACGACCGCCTCCGCGCGCTGTTCGACATCAAGATCTACGTGGACGTGGCCGAAGACGTGCGCTTCATCCGGCGGCTGCAGCGGGACGTCGCCGAGCGCGGGCGCAGCATGGACGACGTGATCCGGCAATACCTGGCCACGGTCCGGCCGATGCATCTGGAATTCATCGAGCCGTCCAAGCGCTACGCCGACATCATCATCCCCGAGGGCGGCCACAACAAGATCGGTGTGGAGATGATCCAGGCGAGGGTGCGGCACGAGATCCAGCGACGGCGCGGTGGCACGGAGCCAGGAGGCTAAGACGCTAGGACGCTAAGAGGCCCAAACGCGCACTAGGGTACCGCGATGGTCACTCGATAGACCTGCCCCCCTTTGACCGCGAGGAGGCGCAGGGTGTGGGGGTCCAGGAATCGCACCACGTTCGAATTGGCCTCGAAGATGTCCTCGTAGATCGGTCCCGGCTTCCCATCCACGATCACCTGGTACCCCTTGCCGGCCCAATTGATCAGCGCGAAATGCTTGCCGTCGGGACTGAACACCGGGAACTCCAGGCTGGTGCCGCGCGCGACTTCCTGGCCGCCCAGCATGACGACGTGGGCGTTGGTGCCGTCGGACTTGGGGTAGACATAGGCTAGCCGCCCGTCGGGGCTGTACATGACCGGCGGAGGCAGGACCTGGGGCCGCTGGCGCGAGGTGAAATCACCGACGCTGGGCAGCGGCGTGGCGGTACCGTCGATCACCAGCTCGCACTTGCTGTAGTTGGTGCACCCGGCCCAGACGCTGTGCTTGCCATCGGCGCTGAAGGCCAGAGAATTCCCGATCAGGTTCACGTAGTGCGGGCTGGCCTTGCCGTCCACCACGAACGAGAACCCGCCCCCCTGGGACTGATAGGCCTCGTAGCCGAACCGGCTCCCGTCGGCGCTCCACACGAAGTTCTTGGCCGTGTTCACCATGTCGCCTTCCTGCCCGTCGACCACAACAAAGTTGGCGACCGGCTTCTTCATGCCGACGAAGAAGGCGCGCTTGTTGTCGGGGCCGAAGGCCATCTGGCCCACCGCGTCGTACGAAATGCTGGCCTTGCCGTCGATCACCGCGGCCACCCCGCCGGGCACCGGCTTGACGTAGGCGTACTTGCTCCCGTCCGGGCTGAATACGAGGTAGATGACCGGGGCAATACCGTTCCGCGCGGGGGGACCGGCGAAGGCCACGGTTTCCGGGGCGACCAGCTGGTCGCCGATGTAGAGCTGCTCCGTGTAGGGTCCCTTGCCGCTGTAGCCCTGGTATCCCACCCGACCATTGGACGCGATCACCAGGTTGTGCAGCCCGGAGCTGGTGACCACGTTGGGCCTCGGCGTCAGGGCCACGCCGTCGGTCACCACCACGCTGTTGGCGCCGCTCCGGCCGATGTAGGCGTAGTGCTGGTGGTTGCTGTTGAACACCAACCCGGTCACCTGGTCGAACGCAGGCCCCGGGACGTTGTTGGTGAACACGTGCCACTTGGTGTCCGGCGTCGTGGCGGCATAGATGAGCTTCTCGGCGGCGAAGCCGAGCTGGGACGCATCGATCTGTCCCACCAGCGGCCCCTTCCCCCCGTCCAGGAAGGCGTGAGTGGCGCCGCCGCCTTCGATGGCGACGACCACGTGGTGGGCGCCGCTCGGGCTGAACAGGAAAGTATGGGTCCGGAACGACATGCCGTTGTTCCAGGGGTCGAGGCCCAGGGTGGCGCCGCCCTGGCTGGTGGCGATGATGGTGAAGGCGACCTTGCCGTCCACCACGGCGAGGAGCTGGGCGCCCAGCCGGGCGGCGTAGGCGGAGTGGGCGCCGTCGGGGCTCCAGGCAATGTCGTCGCGGTCCGAGGCGCCGTTGCTGCTGCCGGCCTGGTCGAAGTCCGGCCCGGCGACGCCATCCAGGAACACGACCGAGCGGCTGCCGTGCGCCCCGGCCGTGGCCAGGTGCCCGCCATCGGGACTGACGGAATACTGCCCGACCGCGAGCTTCGGGCCGATCGGAGTCTCGGTGACGCCGGCTTGCCGCCCGACGATAGGGAATGGGAGGACGCCCAGCGCGAACCCGATGCAGGCCAGCCGAACCGTGCGATTCATGATGCCCTTTCCTGCGTGAGCCCGTTCCGGAAACGCAGATAATACCGAATCCCGGGGGCGGCGCTAGATTGATTGATCCGCTCCCACAGAGGTCTTCGATGCGCCCCTTCGTCCTGCTGGCGATTGCCGCCGGCTCCGCCGTTCTGCCGCTCCGCGCCCAGGAGCGGCCCTCCGACACGCTGCTCACCGTGGGCCGCTATCTCGACTACGAGACCGTGAGCGACCCGCGGCCCTCGCCCGACGGGTCCCAGGTGATCTTCTCCCGCCGGTCGGTGGACAAGATGAAGGACAATTTTGATTCCGCGCTCTGGATCATGAACGCGGACGGGTCCCGGATGCGCTTCCTGGTGAAAGGCTCCAACCCCGCCTGGTCACCGGACGGCACCCGGATCGCCTACCTGGCCGAGGGAGAGCCCGGCGGCAGCCAGATCTTCGTGCGTTTCATGGACGCCGAAGGCGCGGCGACCCAGGTGACCCACGTTGCCAAGAGCCCGGGAGCCCTCCGCTGGTCTCCCGACGGGAAGTCGATCGGCTTCGCCATGCTGGTGCCCAAGGATGTCACCTGGCGGATCGACCTCCCCGCCGCTCCCGCGGGCGCCCAGTGGACCAAGGCGCCGCGCATCGTGGACAATCTGATCTACCGGTCCGACCGCACCGGCTACCTGGATCCGGCGTTCAGCCACATCTTCGTGGTTCCCGCCACCGGGGGGACCCCGCGCCCGTTAACCCGGGGAGACTGGAATGCCGGGCGCGGCGGATGGGACTGGCTGCCGGACGGAAAGACGATCATTGTGGCCGGCAACGACTCGTCGGACGCGGAGCTGATGTATCAGCGATCCAACCTGTACGCGATCGATGTGATGAGCGGCGCCAAGCGCCGCCTCACCGCGCGGGCGGGCCAGTGGGGCAATCCCGTGGTCTCGCCCGACGGCAAGCTGATCGCGTTCGAGGGATTCCCGGCGGCGGGGCCGTCCAGCTATCACGCCGCCGATCTGTACACCATCGCCCCCGACGGCAGCGGCATGACGCTGCGCAGCGCCGGACTCGATCGCGACCCGGGCGACGTGAGCTGGTCGGCCGACGGCAAGGGGCTCTACTTCGACGTGCAGGACCGCGGCACCAGCAACCTCTGGTTCGTGGCGCTCGGAGCGGCCCCGCGCCAGATCACCACGGGAACCCATCTCATCAGCGGCGCCGCGATCACGAAGAACGGCACGGTGTTCGCGGTCCGCACCAACTACACCCGGCCGCCCGACCTGGTCCGGTTGGATGTCAAGAAGCCGGCCGAGCTGGCGCAGCTCACCGACGTCAACGCCGACCTCCTGACCGGCACCCGCCTCGGCGAGGTGGAAGAGATCTGGTACACCTCGAGCGGCGGCGCCCGGATCCAGGGCTGGGTGGTCAAGCCGCCGTCCTTCGATCCCTCGCGGAAGTATCCGCTGATTTTCGAGATTCACGGGGGCCCGCACGGGAACTACAACACCGGGTTCAACTTCTCGTTCCAGAATTTTGCCGCCAACGGCTTCGTGGTGCTCTATACCAATCCGCGGGGCAGCACCGGCTACGGCACCGCGTTCGGCAACGCGATCATGCACGACTACCCCGGGGTGGACTACGACGACCTGATGGCCGGCGTCGACACGGTGATCGGGCGGGGCTACATCAACACCGCGCAGATGTACGTGGGCGGCTGCTCGGGCGGCGGCGTGCTGTCCAGCTGGGTCATCGGGCACACCGACCGTTTTGCCGCGGCGGCGGTCCGTTGCCCGGTCATCGACTGGCTGGCCTTCGCGGGCGAGACCGACATCCCGCTGTTCACCTACAATTTCTTCGAGAAGCCGTTCTGGGAAGACCCGGCCCCGTGGCTCAAGCACTCCAGCCTCATGTACGTCGGGAACGTGAAGACCCCGACCATGCTGATGACCGGCGTGCTCGACCAGCGCACCCCCATGCCGCAGACCGAGGAGTTCTACTCGGCGCTCAAGATGCGCGGCGTGCCGGCGGTGCTGCTCCGGTTCGAGAATGAGTGGCACGGCACCGGCTCCCGGCCGTCGAACTGGATGCGGACCCAGCTGTATATGATGAGCTGGTACCGGAAATGGGGGGAGAAGATGACCCCCGCGGTCGGGGGGAACCCCTGATCGGGCGGCGAGGCGCGGCGTAAGCAACCCGCGATAGCAGCAGAACGCAGAGGTGGGAGGGAAGCAGAAGGCGGGAATGAACCACTCACCGCCCCGTGCCCCCCTCCCACCTCGATTTTTTTTCTTCCTGCCCTGCGGGTTACGGCAGCTTGTAGCGCTGCAGGTACTGCAGGTCGTCCTCGTCGGTCCGGGCCACGTACACCGTGCCCTTGCCGAAGCCCACCACCCGGCTGTTCGGGTTGAGCACCACCTTCTTGACGAGCGCGCCGGTCCGATCGAACACATCGTAGGCCGGAACCTTGTCACTCGCCGGGCGGGTCCGGAGCACCCAGACCTGTCCATCGGGCGTGGCGAGGACCGAGCCCCGGCCGCTGAACGGCGGCATCGTCTCGGAGAACTCGGGATCGGGTTGCTGGATGCTCGGGGCCGGCCCGCTCCGGCTCCCGCCGCCGGGACCACCGATGGTGATCTGCATCCGCGGCCCCTTGGCGAGGTTTTCCTTGTAGAGCGCCTTGTCCGCCTCGGTGACCTTGATCGGAGCGTACGGTTGGGCCGGTCCGACGACCGGCTTGCCCCCGCCGAGCCAGAGGACCCGGTAGGGCGACGGCACCAGCCGCGCCACGCGCCCGTCGCCGGCCACATCCCAGGTCTCGGCGGGCGCCCACACCTTGCCGCCGCCGATCCGGACCGTGAACCGGCCGCTGCCGCCCGACGAGACCGCGCTGCCGGCCGGCTGGGTCACGAAGCCGACGGTATCGAACGTCGGTTTGACCCGGTCCCAGCGCATGATGGGTACCGAGTCGGCGGTGCCGCCGGTCGGAGTAAAGGGCGACCCCTCGAAGTAGATCCGGCCCTGCGCATCCGCCCCGCGCGGGAGGGTAATTCCGAAGGAGACGACGGGTCCGCCCCCGCCGCCCGGGGGAGCCGACGGCCGCGGCATCTCGAGCAGCGCGCCGGGCTTGCCCTCCGGGCTGATGGTCAGGAACCGGCGTCCGGCGACATCGTACAACAGCGTCTCGCCGCTCGGGAGCCCGAGCAGATTGAACGGAAGGCCGTACTCGCCGGGGCCCTGCCCCTCCCGCCCCACCTTGGTCATGGTGCCGGCGGCCAGGTCCACCAGCTGGACCACCTTGTCCTGCTGATCCACGACCAGCACCTTGCCTGAGAGCAGCTCGCGGACGGCGGTAACCCGGGTGAAGGACTCCTTCGTCTCGGCGTCGGGTTTACCCAGCGCGATCTTCTGCTGCGAGACTGCGGATGAAGTGACGGCCAGGGCCGCCAGGGCGCCCGCGAACACCGGAAAACGGGTCTGACGCACGAAGTGCTCCCTCGATGGAAGTGATTGGAACCGGAGAGAAGATGCTCCGACCCTCGGGATGGTCGCGGCCGGGGCTATTTTCGGGGCCTGATGCCGCCCTTCGACTTCTCCCGGGTCCCCGCCCGCCCGGTCACCCGGTTCGCGCCGAGCCCGACAGGATATCTCCACCTGGGCCACGTGGCCAATGCGGTCTGGACCTGGGGCGTGGCCCAGGCCGCGGGAGGCCGGGTGCTGCTCCGCATCGAGGACCACGACCGGGAGCGCTCCCGGCCCGAATTCGAGCGGGCCATCGTGGAAGACCTCGAGTGGCTCGGACTGGTTCCCGGGGGCGAGCGGCGGGTGCTCCGCCAGAGCGACCAGGATCGCGCCTATGGCCGCGCCGCCCTCCACCTCGGACGGCAATCACCGGTGTATGCCTGCGGCTGCTCCCGCGCCGACATCGCCCAGCGGATGCGGGCCGACGGTCTGGACGACTGGGACGAGCTGCGCTATCCCGGCACCTGCCGTTCGCTCCGGCTCGCCCCGGCCGACGGGCTCGGCCTCCGGGTGACACTCGGCGAGGAGTCGGTGGAATTCGCCGATCTGCGCCTTCCGCCGCAGCGCCAGACCCCCGCGCTGCAGTGCGGAGACCTGCTGCTTCGCGACGCCCGGGGCAACTGGACCTACCAGCTCTGCGTGGCGGTGGATGACGCTCGCCAGGGGGTGAATCTGGTGATCCGCGGGGAGGATCTCCTGGCCTCGACCGGGCGGCAGATCATGCTGGCCGCCCGGCTGGGCCGGAAGGAGCCGCCGCTCTACCTGCATCACCCGCTCATCACGGATCCGGGAGGGCACAAGCTGTCCAAACGGGATGGCGCGAGCGGCGTGCGAGAGCTCCGCGCCGCGGGCAAGGCGCCGGAGGAAGTGCTGGGCGAGGCGGCCTTCCGCACCGGGCTGATCGGCGCCTCGCGACCCCTCGCCCCCGGTGAGCTGGGGAGTCTGTTCCGCTGACTATCGGCGCGATGTCCCGACTCGGAAATGAAACAGCCGGCTCGGTGACCGAGCCGGCTGTTCTTGAATCCGCTGCCTGGTTACTTGGCGGGGGCGCGGCTCACGTTCTCAGCGGCCGGGCCTTTGGCGCCCTGGACCACGGTGAACTCGACCCGCTCGCCCTCGGCCAGCGACTTGAAGCCGTCGCCGGTGATGGCTGAATGATGCACGAAGCAATCCTTCGCGCCATCCTCGGGGGTGATGAATCCGAAGCCCTTCGCATCGTTGAACCACTTCACGGTTCCGGTAGTACGCATTTCCTATCTCCTTTTACTGCATGTCCCCGTGACAAACCTCACGAGAGGGTCCTTCCCACAACGCGGGAATTCCCCGTCGCTGTCCGCGATCACGCGATGAAAAAAGGGGCCCGCGCTTGGCTGGGCCCCTCACGTCAACTCGGAACTTGTCCGTCACTGGCGCATCGACCGCTGAGACAAGAATAACCGGTCGACCAGAAATGCGCAACGCCGCGTGGAGTACGCGTGGAGTATAGGACGCGGCGGGCCGAGGGTAAGGGCGAACCGGCCCCGGAGCGTCAGACGGTGCGGAAGAGGTGGGAAAAGCTGGCGTCCGCCAGGGAATCGGGGCGGGCTTCGCCCTCGACCGCGCCGCGTTCCAGCGCGCGCTTCCGGAAGCCTTCCGGTGCCCGCCGGATGCCGTCGATCTGGAGGTAGGTGGCGTTACCCATCGCCTCCCAGCCCTTGAGGTCGGCCAGGTCGGCTCGCCGGAGGTCCGCCGCGCCGAGCAGCGCCCCGGTGAGGTTGGCCCCCTTGAGCAGGGCGTCGCCGAGGTTGGCTCCGGTGAGGTTGGCGTCGGTGAGATCGGCGCCCTCGAGATTGGCGCCCTGCAGATTGGCGCCCTTGAGGTTGGCCTCCTTGAGACTGGCGAAGCTGAGCCGCGCGCCGGGCAGCGCGATGCTCTCGAGCCAGGCCCCGTCCAGCCGCACCCCCGCCAGCGAAATCTTGTTCTGGTTCAGGTCCTGCAGCGCATCGATCCGGCCGCCGCTGCCCCCCTTGCCCTGCGCGCTGTTCACCACCGCCCAGGCCTGGTAGTTGGCTGCCTTGAGCGCCAGGGCCGCCGCGTCCGCCTCGGCCCGGCGGCGCTCGGCCCGGCGGGCCCAGAGCTGGTAGGCGGCGAAGAGGAGGGCCAGCAGCTCGGCTCCAGCCCAGGACTGCTGGAGCCAGAAGGCCCACACGGGAACATCGCGGGAGCGCAGCGTATCCCCGCCGCGTTGCGCGCTTGCGGACGACAAGGGCGCCGCGACCAGGAGGAACGCCGCCAGGAGGGG
The DNA here is from genome assembly GCA_963762545.1 of uncultured Gemmatimonadales bacterium. Taxonomy (GTDB): domain Bacteria; phylum Gemmatimonadota; class Gemmatimonadetes; order Gemmatimonadales; family GWC2-71-9; genus JABFSM01. The sequence continues at coordinate 364,407 of CAVXLC010000001.1, forward strand.
GAGCTGCAACCGCCGGAATCGGGTCGTTTTCATGAGCCGGAATATCTCCTTGACTGATCCTTGACGGGCGATCGGCTTATTGCACCTCGCCGGTCACCCCAAGCGAGGAGCTCCCGATGCGCCGATTGAGACTGCTGGTTCTCGGTATGATCCTGTGCAGCACCACCCTCGCGGCGCAACACCGCGACCCCGGTTTCGATCCGGGATCGGGACCGCTGGCCGCAGGCATCGGGACGACGGTTGTCCCGATCATCGCCGGGGTCGCCATGATGATGGCCGGGAAGGGAGACTGGGAGCATGGGCCGACCACCGGAGGGTTCTTGCTTGCCAGCGGGGGCCTGCTGCTGGGGCCCTCCATCGGAGACTGGGCCGGTGGACTCGGCGGACGGGGTTTTGCCCGATTCGGCCTCAGGACTGTCGCGCTGTTCGGTGGATTGACGGCGGGGGTCGCCGCGTCGTGGAACAACAACGATAGCGTCGGCGGCGCCGCCCTCGTGCTCGGCGGCCTCGGCATCGCTACCGGCCTGGCAGTGTGGGACCTTGCCACCCTCAAGGGCGCCGTGCGTCGACACAACGAGAGGGCTGTCTCCCTGATGCCGATACTGCGGCCCGACACGCATGCGCTGGGTGTCTCGGTTCATACGACATTCTGATCGGCGGGGAATCACCGGAATGCAGGTCATGACGGCTGGGCCGGTGAGGGAAGCGCTTCCTCCAACCGGCGGAGCCGCCGCACCTCCGGCCACTTCGCCGCCACCAGGGCCACCACGATCAGCGTCCCGATGCCGCCCGCCACCACCGACACCACCGGGCCGAAGAACCCCGCCATGGCGCCGGATTCGAATTCGCCGAGCTGGTTGGAGGTCCCGATGAACAGCGAGTTCACCGCCGAGACCCGGCCGCGCAGCTCGTCGGGGGTGCCGAGCTGAGCGAGGGTCATCCGGATCACCACGCTCACGCTGTCCGCTCCGCCGGCCACCGCCAGCGCCAGCAGGGAAAGGGCGTAGAACCGGGAGAGTCCGAACCCGATCGTCGCGAGGCCGAACAGGGTCACCGCGCGGAGCAGCGCGGGGCCGGCCCGCTTGAAGGGCGGAAGGTGGGCCATCACCAGCGTGGTGCTCACCGCCCCGATGGATTGCGCGGCCAGCAGCCCGCCCAGCCCGGCCGGCCCCACGTGGAGAATGTCCTTGGCATAGACCGGAAGCAGCGCCACGGCGCCGCCGAAGAGCACGGCGAACAGATCGAGCGTGATGGCCGCGAGGAGGATCCGGGTGCGGAACACGTAGCGGGCGCCGTCGAGGAGCGAGTCGAGCGAAGCGGCCACGGTGGGGCGGCGCCCACCCGAAATCCGCACGCCCGCCACCAGCGTCAGGAACGCCAGGGCCAGCGCGGCATGGGTCAGGTACACCAGCGAGGGGGTGCGGGTCGCGGCGAGCAGCGCGCCCCCGATGGCCGGCCCGATGACCTCGGCCATCTGCCAGCCGCCGCTATTCCAGGCCACCGCGCTCTGAAACGCATCGAGCCGCACGATTTCCGGGAGCAGCGCGCTCTTGGCCGGACCGAGCAGGGCGCGCGCGGTGCCGCTCAGGAAGAGACAAGCGTAGAACAGTGGCACCGGGGCCCGGGTTACCGATACCGCGGCCAGTCCCGCGGCCGCCAGGGCCAGGCCCGCGAGCGCCGCCATCAGCACCTTCCGCCGGTCGTAGCGGTCCACCAGGTGACCGACCGGCAGGAAGAGCAGGATGATCGGCACCACCTGCACCAGTCCGACGATTCCCAGCGCGAAGGCGGAATGGGTTCGCTCGTAGAGCTCCCAGCCCACCGCCACGCCCTGCATCTGGAAGCCGATGGTGCCGACCAGATTGCCGGTGAGATAGCGCCGGAACCCGGGTTCCCGAAGCGCGCGATAGGGATCGTGCGAGGGCGCGCCGGTCACGGCGCGACGGGATACAACGCGCGGTAGGTGGCCAGATTCTTGAGTATCCGCCGGACGTAGTCCCGGGTCTCGGCGAACTGGATCCGCTCGATGAACAGGTCGGGATCGCCACGCGCTCCGGGGAGGGCCGCCCACTGATCGGCGGCGCGGGTGCCGGCGTTGTACGCGGCGAGGGCGTGGGCCAGGTGGGGGGAGCGCCGGAGCGAGGCGGCCAGGTGGTTGAGCCCGAAGTGCATGTTGATCTCCGGCTGATACAGCAGCCCGGCATCCCAGTCCCTGAGCCCGTCGGCCCGCGCGAAGGCGGCGCCGACGCTGGGCACCACCTGCATCAGTCCGCGTGCGTCGGCCGCGGAGCGGGCCTGGGGATCGAAGCCCGATTCCTGCCGGATGAGCGCGGCGGCCAGCAGCGGATCCACGCCGGCCAGCCGGGCCTCGTCGAAGAGATCGGCGCGCCGGGGAATCGGGAAGACCAGCCGCGCCAGGGTCGAGTCGGGACTCCGGAGCGCCAGCTTGTAGGCCCGCGCGATGTATCCGAGCTGGGCGAATCCCCGCGCCGTCCCCGGCAGGAGGGCCGGCGTGGTCTCGGCCTCGCGCGCGATCCGGTCGAGCTCGAACCGCGCCTCGACCCGGAGTCCCAGTCGCTCCAGTTGCGCGCCCCGCTCCAGCGCCACCATCGTCGCTTCGGAAAGGTCGGCCGACGGCGCGATCGGCGGGGGGAGCGCCGGGCTCGAGCCCAGCCGGTCGCGGGCCGGCAAAGCGTAGTATGACTGCGGCGAATGCTCGACCAGCGAGCGCCAACGGGTCCGGGCCCCGGCGCTGTCGCCGGTGGCCCAGAGGGCCCGGCCGGCCCAGTAGATCGCGGCGGCGGTCTCGCTGCGGTCGCCGGGGCGCGCGATCAGCGCCTGGAGCTCCCGCGCCGCGTCGCGGGCCTCCCGCTGCCCGAACGCGATGACCGCCGCGATGAGCGCCGCGCGGGAGCCGTGCGGCGTGGTGGGAAACCGTCGCGCCACCTCGAGGTATTGGGTGCGGGCCGCGGTCTCGTCGCCCTGGTCCACCAGGAGGTCGGCGGCCAGGAATCCGGCGGTGGCTGCGGTGGCGCTGTCGCGCACCGTGCCCCGGCCGACCTGGCGCAGGGCCGCGATCGCGGCGCCGCGGGTTCCGGCCTTGAGGAGACTCCTGGCCCGCTGGTAGCGTGCCTGGGTCTTGAGGTCGGGAGACTTGACCGCGGCAAAGGCCGCCATCGCCTCGCGGTGCCGGCCCAGGCGAGCCAGCGCCATGCCGTCGGCCAGCCGGTCCGCGTCGGAGAGGGGCCGGATTCGGGAAAAGCCCAACACCGCGCGCCCGGGAAGGTCTGTCGCCGCGCGCCGGGCCACCGCCAGCTCTTCCGCGCTGGTGAGCGGCGCGAAGGACCGGTCCAGGATGCTGATGGCCTCCCGTGCGTCGTCCGGGGAGGTCCGCCCGGTGATCACGCCGAGCATGCTGCGCCGGATCGCGACCCGCGCCGCCGAGTCGGGCGAGGCGGCGAGGCGAAGCCGCGCGGCGGCGAGCGTGGCGCCCAGCGATTCGTAGAGCCGGGCGGCGGCGAGTCCGTCGCCGGCCCGTTCCCGGGCCAGCGCCTCGGTCCAAGGGATCCGGGGCATCGCCGCGGGCAGGGAGATCTCGCGGTAGATGGTCGCGCGCCGGGCGGAGTCGGCCACCACGCCGGCGGCGCGGAGCCGGAGCCAGTCGGCGAGGTCGGGCAGGCGCGCGGCGGCCTTCTGATAGGCGAGTGCCGCGGAGTCCAGCAGACTGGCCCGGTCGAATGCCCGCGCGAGGGTGATCAGGCGGGCGCCGGGAGGGTCGAAGCCGCCATCCTTGACCGCGGCGCGGGCATCCTCGACCGCGTCCTGACTCTGCTCGACCCGGGCCCGGGCCAGGAGGGCCCGCCCCTCACCGCCTTCGGCGCGGTCGAGCCACGTTTGGCCGGCCAGGAGCCGGACTACCGTGCCCCATCCCTCCCATCCGGCCGCCGCCCTTGCGGCGAGAAGTACCACCGCGGGGTCCGCACCCTGGGCGCCGGCCAGAGCGGGCATGAGGAGCCGGCTGGCCAGATAGGGCCGCCCCTGGGACATGGCCCGGGTGGCCTCGGCCACGGCCCCGGGCTGCTCGGACGGCGGAGATGCCTGCGCCGCGAGCCGTTCCGCGGGAGCGAGCACCAGGACCCAGGCGAGGCTTGCGCGCGCCAGGGGTCTCCGGGAACTTGATCGGCGCTGGGGGAGGGCGGAGTGCGTCACGCGGGAAACTTAGGCGCGTGACGCCTCCGGAAATACGGGTGCCGGCTAGGCGGCGTGGGCGGGGCGAGACGACTCCGGGAGGTGGGGCAGAGACCGATTCAGATAGACTGTTCCCTTTTCCGAACCGAAGAGCCGCGGGTCGCTGGGCAGCGTGACGCTGCCGACGGGGCGACCGCGCTCATCGAAGATTTCCAGGGTATCGGTTGTCTCGTGTCGGGCCAGCAGCATCGGAGTCTCCCGGTCGTTTTGCTTTTGCTTCACCCAATGAGATGCGGCATCCCGAAAAAGCGTTGCATGGGTGGACGAACGTGGCGCAGTCACGCCCGGCACAGGTGATACAGATGCGCTCTGGCGGGAATTGTTAATGCTCCGATTCTGGTTCTCCTTCCAGGACCCGGTTCCGCCCCGGACGTATTTCCGGCACGGCCTGTCGCTCATGGCACTCAAGTATGCCGGCGACGCGGCGCTGATCCTGCTGGGCACCGGCCGCTGGTGGACTCCGCTCGACTATCTCCGCTCCCTCTCGTTCCTGCTGGCGGGCCGGTTCTCCGGAGCGCCCCAGTGGCTGATTCCCGCACTGCTGGCCTGGACGCTTCCGTTCATCTGGATCGGAGTGACGCTCACTCTCCGGCGGGTGCTGGACGCCGGCCGGTCGGTGTGGCTGACGCTGTTCTTCTTCGTGCCATACCTGAACTACCTGCTCATGCTCGCGCTGGCGTTCGCGATGCCCTCCACGCCGGTCTCCGCCCAAGCGGCGGCCGAGCTTCGTTCCGGGGATCGCACCCTGCCCGGGGCGCTGCTGGCCATGGGCGCCGGACTCGCTGTGGCGCTGATGATGATGGTCGTGAGCGTGATGGCACGGGGCGTCTACGGCCTGTCGCTCTTCATGGGCACCCCGTTTCTGATGGGGGTGGTGACCGCCTTCCTGTTCAATCGCCGTCATCCGGGAGAGCTGCGCGACACGCTCCAAGTCGTGGCGCTGACGCTGGCCCTCGCCACGGGGGTGACGTTCCTCCTGGGCTGGGAGGGCGCCCTCTGCCTGGTGATGGTCTTCCCCCTCACCTTCGGGCTCGCCGCGATGGGCGCGCTGCTGGGCCACCGCTTTGCCGAGAGCCAGCCGGGCTCGACCCGGTCGGCGGCGCTCTCGGTGCTCGCGCTGCCCCTCTCCACATTCAACACGAAGCGGAGGCGCCCAGGGAATTCGGCAAGCGGTAGCCGAGCCGGAGGGTCGAGGCGCCGGCCGCGTTTCATGCGTTTCATGGTGAAACCTCGGGAGGGACCCGGGCGTACAGGGTCACAGTGGTGAGACTCCGCTCTGCGTCTCACCGTCTACCTCTCACCCGAAGCGTCGCCATGGACCTCCTCCTCCAGGATGTGAAGTACGCGTGGCGCTCGTTGCGCCAGGCTCCCGGCGTCTTCCTCGTTGCCGCCCTGTCCCTCGCCATCGGCGTCGCGGTGAACGTGACGCTCTTCGCCGGGGTGGACATCCTCCTGCTCCGGCCGCTCGACTATCCCAATGCCGGCCGGCTGGTGCAGGTCTGGGGCGACAACAAGGAACGGGGCTGGAGCCAGAACAGTCTCTCGCTTCCGGACTTGGTCGACTGGCGCCAGGAGAGCGCCACCCTGTCGTTCGCCGCGTACACCGGCGGCAACTACAACCTGGCCGACGGCGATCGTCCGGACCGGGTCCAGGGCCTCCGGGTCAGCCCCAATTTCTTCTCGCTCCTCGGGGTGACTCCCGCCAAGGGCCGCTTCTTCAACGCCGACGAGGAGACGCCGGGGCGCGGGCGCGTGGTGGTGCTGGACGATCGCTTCTGGAAGAGCCGCTTCAACTCCGACGCGGGCCTCGTCGGCAAGAGCATCCGGCTCGATGGCGAGTCCTACGCGGTGGTGGGCATCCTGCCGGCGCACTTCCGCTTCGGGGACGTCAACGACATCTACACTCCCCTGGAGATTTCGCCGACCGAGGACCGGGGCAGTCACGGGTACGAGGCCATCGGGTTGCTCAAACCCGGCGCCACCCTGGACCGCGCCAACACCGAGCTCGTGGCCATGACCAAGCGGCAGGCCGAGCTGTATCCCGCCACCAACCACGGGATGGGGGCCCACGCCGTCTCGCTGTACGAGGAAGTGGTGGACAGCACGGCGCAGCAGGCCGGCATGATCTGCATGGTGGCGGTGACGTTCGTGCTGCTGATCGCCTGTGCCAACGTGGCCAACCTGTTGCTCTCCCGCGCCGCGGGCCGGAATCGCGAGCTGGCGGTACGCTCGGCGCTGGGCGCGGCCCGCGGCAGGCTGATCCGCCAGATGCTCACCGAGTCGCTGATTCTCGCGGCGGCCGGCGGGGCGCTCGGGTTGGTGCTGTCGATCTTCGGGGTCCGCTGGTTCCGGACGCTCATCCCGGTGGACTTTCCCCGCATCGAGCAGCTGGGCCTGGACGCGAGGGTACTGGGGTACGGATTCGTGATGATTCTGGTGGCGGGCATCGTGGCGGGCATCGCGCCGGCGTTCCAGGTTACCCGGGGCAGCCTGACCGATCCGCTCAAGGACGGTGGCCGGGGCGGCTCGATGGGACTGAAGCACGGCCGGCTCCGGACCTCCCTGGTGGTGGCCGAGGTTTCCCTGGCCCTGGTGCTCCTCATCTCGGCCGGGCTGCTCATCAAGGCCTCACTCAAGCTGAGCCACACCGACCTGGGCTTCGACCCCGCCAACGCGCTCACTTTCGCGGTGTCGCTCTCGGAAAAGGAGTATCCCGACACCACCACGGTGCTGACGGTGCAGGACCAGCTCCAGGCTCGCCTCGCGGCCCTTCCCGGGGTGACCGCCGTGGGCGCGGTGACCCGCCTCCCGATGGCGGGCGGCACCGGCACCTTCTATTACGTCGAGGGCCAGCCGGTGCCGGAGGAAGGCAAGCGCCCGGTACTGCAGTGGCGCGACGCGACGCCCGGCTACCTGGGCGCGATGAAGATCGGTCTGGTGAAGGGACGGGAATTCACCTCGGCGGACCGGATCGGGTCGCCCAAGGTGCTGCTGGTCAACGAGACCCTGGCCAAGCGGCACTGGCCCACGGGCGACGCCATCGGGCATCGCGTGGTGTTCTCGTCCGGCTCGTACGAGGTCGTGGGCATCGTCAAGGACGTCCGGGAATTCGGTCCCGACGATCCACCGCCGGCGCTGGCCTACTTCTCGGCGCCGCAGTACTTCGTGCGCAGCCTGCGCTACGTGGTCCGGACCTCGGGTGATCCCGAGTCGATCATTCCCAAGGTGCGGGACGAGGTGACGGCGGTGGCGCGGGATCTCCCGGCCTATGACATCCGCACGCTGCAGGAGCACGTGGATCTCGAGAACCAGGGCGACCGGATCATGCCCAAGCTGCTGACGGTGTTCGGGGCGGTCGCGCTGGTGCTGGCGATCATCGGGGTGTACGGCGTGATGGCTTACTCGGTCTCGCAGCGGACCCAGGAGCTCGGCATCCGGCGGGCGCTGGGCGCCGAGGGGAAGGACATCGTGCGGCTGGTGCTGCGGCAGGGGATCGTGGTCGCGGGACTGGGCGCGGTGATCGGACTCGCACTCTCGTTCGCGGCGACCCGGGCGCTCTCGAGCTTCCTGTTCGGCGTGAGCGCGTTCGATCCGGTGGTCTTCGGCGGGGTGACCGGCGCGCTGGTCGGCGCGGCGGTGATCGCGACGCTGGTGCCGGCGCGGCGGGCGACGCGGGTGGATCCACTGGTGGCGCTGCGGAACGATTAGGGCGCACGGACGCAAGGAATGGGTCTGGGGTTGCAGGGCGGGCCCAGGTCCCCCATGGTTGGCAGGCGGTCTCCATCCTGCCAGGGAGTCGAGCCATGCCCACCACCTTCACCAGGTCCCGCCGGGCGCTGTTCGGCGTGCTGCTGACGACTCTCCCGGTCGCCATGCACGCGCAATCCGTGAGCGCCGACCTTCGGGCCGGCCTGTACACGGCGGCCGGGGGTATGGGAACGGTGGGAGTGACCCGGGGCGAGCTGCGCAGCGTGCCCGCGGTCGCGTTCGGGGTGGATGTCCGGTCGCCGGGCGCACTGCTCGGGGTTCGGGTGTCGGGGACCTTCGGGGTGTCGAGCGGCACGAATTTCAGTCCTACGCCGGCGTGCACCAACGCGTGCACTCCCCGCTCGATCGTCTCGGGCGGGTTCGCGGGCGTGGCCGCGGATCTCACCGCACAGCGCCAGACGACCGCGTGGACCTTCCGGCTGGGCGCGGGACCGGGCGTCGTGCTCTATCACTATGGGGTCCAGGGGTTCCTCCAGCTCCAGTGCCCCAGCGGCTCGATGTGCGATGATGGGTTCCGGACCGGCGATACACGAATCGCCCTGCACGTCGGGGGCCTTGCGGCCCGGCGCATGGCGGGCGTGGCGCTGGTTGTCTCCCTCGAGGACTACCTGAGCAGGCGGCTGGGCGGCGGCGCCAGCCATGATCTGAGTGTTACCGTGGGGGTCGGTTTGGGATCGCTGTGGGCAAGACGGTGAGGCCCCGGGAGGCTCGAGCATGAGAGCTGCGTGGGCGGCGCTTGCCTTGCTGGTCACCGCCCGGTCCGTCGCCGCGCAGGTGGACCAGTCAAAGGCGGCTGCCTATTTCAGGGAAGCGGCGGTGCTCTGCGAACGGGAGGGCGGCCGGCTCTGGGGTGTTTCGTTGTGCGGACCGATGGTCATCGCGGATGCGGCCACCAAGACCTACGCGACCAACCAGCCGGTGCCCGACGCCAAGCTGCCCCCCGCCATCGGGTACGCCAACGCGGCGATGACCTGGGGGGACGCCCGGTGGAGCACCTTGGCCTGGCCGACCATACCGGCCGTGGAGCACAGTCGCGGCCGCCTGATGCTGCACGAGTTGTTTCATCGAGTTCAGCCCCAGCTCGGACTCCTGGTGCAGGAGGGCGTCAACGAGCACCTGGATACGCCGGACGGGCGCTACTGGCTGCAGCTCGAATGGCGCGCGTTGGCGCGAGCCCTGAGCGGTTCGGGCGCCGAACGGGACGGAGCGGTTCGGGATGCACTCGGATTCCGCGCGGCGCGGCGCGCGCGGTTCACGGGGGCGGCGGAGAGTGAGCGGCGGCTCGAGATCAACGAGGGCCTGGCGCAGTACACCGGCACCGTGGCCGCCGCGGCCTCGGTTGCCGAGGCAATCGCCGATGCGATCGAACAGCTTCGACAGGCACCCATCATCAACCAGACGCTGGTCCGGACCTTTGCCAATCCATCGGGTGCGGCCTACGGCCTGCTGCTCGACGATTGGTCGCCCGGCTGGACCCGCCGGATCACGTCGCACGACGACCTGGGCGACATGCTGACGGCCGCCTCCGGCCTCACGCCGACGGCGGGCGCCGTCTCGGCGGCGGAGCGGTACCAGGGGCCCGAGCTCCGGATCGCGGAGGACTCCCGCGAAGCGGATCGGCAGCGTCGAGTGGCCGAGCTGCGCCAACGGTTCGTCGAAGGCCCGGTCCTCGTGCTCCCGAACGGGCGCAGCAATGCCTTCATGACCAATGGGATCACGCCAATTCCCGGCGCGGGCACGGTCTACCCATCGTTCCGGACGACCGGGGACTGGGGGAGCCTGGTCGCGGAACTCGTGCTCATGACCGGCGACCGGAAGAGCCTGGTGCTGCCGGGCCCGGCCACGGTCGAGGGCTCCTCGGTGACTGGCACTGGGTGGACCTTGATGCTGGCACCCGGCTGGGTGCTTCGACCGGGCCCGCGCGCGGGTGACTTCGAGGTCGTACCAGGACCCGGGTAACGCCGGCCCGCAGGGTCCCGAAGGCGCGAGCTCCCGCCGCGCGGTACATTGCGGGCCATGACCACCCGCCGCGATTTCGTCTCCTCCACCGGCCTGGGCCTCGCCGCACTCGGCCTCCCGGCGCTTCACCTTCACTCCGCCGCGTCCTACGACCTCATCGTCCGGGGCGCCGCCGTCTTCGGCGGCGCGGGCGCGCCGGGGGCCGAGATGGATGTCGGTGTCCGGGCCGGGCGCATCGCGGCGGTGGCCCGGAAGCTCTCGGCCAAGGGCACCGACGAGATCGACGGCAGGGGCCTGGCGCTGGCGCCCGGCTTCATCGACATCCACTCCCACGCCGATGGTGGGCTGGCGGCCGATCCGGCCGCCGAATCGGTGGTCCGGCAGGGAGTGACCACGGTGGTGGTGGGGCAGGACGGCGGGTCTCACGTGCCGGCAGAAGATGGCACCACCTCGTTCCAGAAGTATTTCGCGCGGGTCGAGGCGATGCCCAGCGCGGTCAATGTCGCGACCATGGTGGGGCTGGGTCAGGTGCGGCGGGTCGTGGTGGGAGAGGCCAACCGGCCCGCGACGGCGAAGGAGCTGGCGCGGATGACCGCCCTGGTGGAGGCGGCGCTGGCGAGCGGTGCCTGCGGGGCGAGCACCGGGCTGGAGTATTCCCCGGGCGCCTTCGCGACGCAGGCGGAGCTCATCGCGCTCTGCCGGCCGCTCCGGGTGCGCCGGCTTCCCTACGCCACCCACATGCGGAACGAGGACGATACCCTCCTCGAGGCCATCGACGAGAGCATCGCGATCGCCCGGGGGGCGCGGTGTCCGCTGCAGATTTCCCATCTCAAGACGGCCGGCGCCCGCAACTGGGGCAAGATCGACGCGGTGTTCGCGCGGATCGGGGCGGCGGAGAAAGCCGGGCTCGACGTCACCTTCGACCGGTATCCCTACATCGCCTGGAGCACCGGGCTCACCAACATGTTTCCGGTCTGGGCGCTGGACGGCGGGGATGAGCCGTTCCTCAAGCGGCTGGACGATTCGGCCACGGCGGCCAGGATCCGGACCGAATCGGAGGACAAGGCGGCCCTGATCGGCGGGTGGCACAACGTGCAGCTCGCGAGCGTCAAGGCCGCGACGGACAGCGGCGCGGTGGGCCAGCGGCTGGACGACTGGGGCAAGGCGCGGGGGCTCGCGCCCTACGAGGCGGCCGTGGCGCTGCTCAAGCACAGCACCACCAATGTGAGCACGGTGGTGTTCGGGATGAGCGAGGAGAATCTGGAGCGGTTCCTGGCGCACCCCAAGTGCATGATCTGCAGCGACGGCGGCGCGTTCGCGGTGAGCGGGCCGGCGCGGAGCGGGCGGCCGCATCCGCGCGGGCTCGGCACGTTTCCGCGGGTGCTGGGTCGCTACGTCCGAGAGCGGAAGGTGATCACACTGGCGCAGGCGATGGACAAGATGACGGCGATGCCGGCCCGGCGGCTGCGCCTGGCGGGGCGGGGGAGGATCGCGGCGGGGGCCTGGGCGGATCTTGTGCTGTTCGATCCGGCGACGGTAGCGGACCGGGCGACGTTCGAGGATCCGTTTCAGTATCCGGCCGGCATTCCGACCGTGGTGGTGAACGGGAAGATCGCGCTCCGGGATGGGGAGCGAGTGGGAAAGGGGAGCGGGAAGGCATTGCGGGTTGGGAAATCGTCCTCGAACTGAGCCTTGAATCCTCGGAGCCTGTATGCGACAGCTGCCGCGTCTCCTTGCCCTCCTCGCATTCGGCGCTTCGATGCCGGCGGCGATGGCGGCCCAGAAGCCCCCCGCCGATCCCTACCTCTGGCTGGAAAACGTCACCAGCCCGCGGTCGATGGCCTGGGTCCATGCCCGGAACGCGGCGACGGAGGCGGTCCTCACCAGGTCGCCGCTGTACCAGCCGATCTTCGACCGGATCAAGCAGATCATGGACTCGAAGGACAAGATCGCGTATCCCCGGATCATCGGCGACCGGATCTACAACTTCTGGCAGGACCAGGAGCATCAGCGCGGCATCTGGCGGCGGACCAGCTGGAACGACTACAGCAGCGGCTCGCCGACCTGGGAAACCGTGCTCGACGTGGACGCGCTGAGCAAGGCCGAGGGGGTCACCTGGTCGTTTGCCGGCGCCGACTGTCTCGAGCCGGAGAACCAGCGTTGCCTGGTCGCCCTCGCGCGGGGCGGCTCGGACGCCAACGTGGTGCGGGAGTTCGACCTCGGCTCCCGGCAATTCGTGGCCGGCGGCATCGGGCTCCCCGAGGCCAAGTCGGACATCACCTGGCTGGACCGGAACACGGTGCTGGTGGGCACCAACTTCGGGCCCGGCAGCATGACCACGTCCGGTTATCCGCGCATGCTCAAGCGCTGGAAGCGCGGCACGCCGCTCTCCTCCGCCGAAACGGTGCTCGAGGTGCCCGCGAGCCACGTGTCGGTCGGCTCCTTCAGTTACGAGGAGAACGGCCGGCGCTACGTTCGCATCACCGACGGCGAGACCTTCTACACCAACGTCGCCTACCTCTATGAGCAGGGCAAACTGGTGAAGCTCGATCGGCCCGAAGACTCCGACGTCTACCTGAGGCTCGGGCAGGTGATCGTGTATGTGCGGGATCCCTGGACCGTGGGGGGAACGACCTGGGGCACCGGTTCCCTGGTGGCGATGAAGCTGGATGATTTTCTGGCCGGCAAGCGCGCCTTTTCCCTCATCATGCAGCCCGGTCCGCGCGAGACGATCCGGGGCGTCTCCGCCACGAAGGACTACCTGCTCGTCGGCGTGCTCAACAACGTGCAGGGCGAGATTCGCCGGTATCACCCCGGTGCGGACGGCGCCTGGACCTACGGCACGGTGCCGGTTCCGGGGCTGGGTGACATCAGGGTGGCCGCCAGCGCGACCACGACCAACCGGTTCTTCTTCGATTTCGCCAATTTCGTTCAGCCGACGACCCTCTACGCCAGTCTCGAGGATGGCAGCGTCGCCGAGGTGAAGCGGCTGCCCGCCCAGTTTGACGCGACCGGTTTGCAGGTGGAGCAGCGGGAGGCGACCTCGAAGGACGGCACCAAGGTGCCCTTCTTCCTGGTGCACCGCGAGGGCATGGCGCTCGACGGCAACAACCCCACGCTGCTCTACGCCTACGGCGGGTTCGAGATTTCCATGACCCCGTCCTATGCCGCCACGCAGGGCGCGGCGTGGCTCGAGCGCGGCGGGGTGTACGTCCTGGCGAATCTGAGGGGCGGAGGAGAGTTCGGCCCGCAATGGCACCGGGCCGGGCTCAAGGAGAACCGGCAGCGCATCTACGACGATTTTGCCGCCGTGTCCGAAGAGCTGATCCGCGAGCGGGTGACGTCTCCGGCGCGTCTCGGCATCATGGGCGGGAGCAATGGGGGGCTGCTCATGGGGGTGGCCCTGACCCAGCGTCCTGACCTCTACAAGGCGGTCGTCATCGAGAACCCGCTGCTCGACATGAAGCGCTACAGCCACCTGCTGGCCGGGGCGAGCTGGATGGGAGAGTATGGCGATCCCGACAAGCCGGAGGAGTGGAGCTACATCTCCAAGTACTCTCCCTATCAGAACCTCAAGGCCGGGACCACCTATCCGACGGTGCTGTTCACCACCACGACCCGGGATGACCGGGTGCACCCCGCCCACGCGCGCAAGATGGCAGCCAAGATGCAGGCGATGGGGATTCCCTTCTACTACTTCGAGAACACCGAAGGAGGGCACGGTGCCGGCGTCACCAGCGCCCAGCGGGCGAAGACGCTGGCCCTGACCTACGCCTACCTCTGGAAGCAGCTGGGCGGCGCCCTGACGCCGTGACGACCCGCGCCGCCCCCGACGCGATTCACTTGACGAAGTTCAGCTTCTTCATCAGTGCCACGAACCGCGGTTCCGCGCGGAGCGGATCGAAGATGGCATCCCGTCCGAGCCACGCCATCATCTGGGAGTCGCCAGCGAGCGCCCGCTCGAGGTTGTCGAGCGCTCGCGCGTGGTCGCCGAGGCCCAGATACACGAGCGCCAGATTGAACGGCAGCACCCGACCACCAGCCGACAGCTTCTTGAGTGCTTCGAGCTCTGCCATCGCGCGGCTCCGATCGCCCGCCGCCCCGTACGCGTAGGCGAGATACGCGGTCACGAAGGGAGGGGCGCCCATCGTCGTCGCTTTCTCGATGAACGGGATCGCCTCGCGGAACTCTCCGGCATCGAGGCCGCTCCAGCCTTCCAGCATGACGGGAAAGAAATAGGTGGGATCGAGCTCCCCCGCCTTTCTCGCCAACTCCCTGGTCGTCTTGAAGTCCTTCGCGAACACAGGGGCCATGGCGGCATCGACCAGCACCTGCGGGGACAACGGATCCAGCTCGGCCGCGTGCCGGCTTTCCGCGACGGATTCATCGAATCGTCCGGTGAACGCCAGCGCCATGGCGAACTGATCGTGCGCAAAGGCGTAGTTCGGGTTGAGCTGAATCGCCCGCCGGAATTCGCGCTCGCAACCGGCCCAGTCGAATTCGTAGAAGAGCTTGAAGGTGGCGAGTGACGTGTACGCCTCGGCCGAATTGCCGTCCAACTGCACCGCCCTCTCGGCGGCTGCTTTGGCCTTGGGCCTTGCCTCGGAGGCGGTCAGGAACCCCTCGTTATAGCCGGCCCAGAGGTACGCGTCCGACAACCCCGAGTATGCCGGGGCGAACGCCGGACTCAGCCTCACGGCCTCTTCGAACTGGGCAATCGCCTTTTGCAGGTTCTCGTCGCTCGGACGGTTGAAGAAATAGCGGCCCTTGAGATAGGCATCGTGGCCTTCCGGATTCACACTCGGCGCGGTCGTGAGCCGTGAGTGCTCGTCGGGCGTCAGGCGCACGTTGATCTCGCGCGCGATCGCCGACGCAAGCTCGGCTTGCAGCGCCAGCACGTCGCTCGAGCTGCGCTCGAAGCTCTTGGCCCACAAGTGCTTGTCCGCCCGGGCGTCGATCAACTGGGCGGTGATCCGGACTTTGTCGCCGGATCGGGTCACCGAACCCTCCACCACCGCATCCACGTCGAGCGTCTTCGCGATCTCCGGCGTGGCCGGGCGGTTCCTGCCCCGGAACTGCATCGCCGAGCCGCGCGACGTGACCCGGAGCTGGCTGATGGTCGCGAGAGCGGCCGTCAACTCATCGGTCATCCCTTCGGCAAAGTACTCCTGGGTGGAATCTCCCGAGTAATTGTCGAGCGGCAGGACGGCAATCGAGCGAATCACGGCGGGCTGGTTCGCATGGCCAGCGGCGGATGAGGGCCGCCGGAGGATTCCCGACCGGGCGACCGCGAACGCGCCAGCCACGCCGAGGATGGCGAGAACGACGGTACCCCGCCGCCGCGCCGGGCCCGTGGCCGGCCCGCGCTTCGGTTCGCTGCCCGGGGTGGCCGGCGGCTCCGGCGCCGTGAGCGCATCGGCGAACTGGCGCGCGCTCGAGAACCGATCCGTCGGCGCCTTCGCCAAGGCCCGCATCACGGCGGTGTCGAGTGACGGCGGCACGACGTCGCGCACCACCCGCAATGACGTCGGGCGTTCCGTCATCAGCTTCGCGATCATCGTACGTGCCGTGGGACCGTTCAGGGGCGGCTCTCCCCACGCCCAGCACGGCAGCGAGCTCCGGCTTGAGCACCTTGACGGCAACCCGTCGGTCGTGCTTGAGGTCGTGGGCCAGGTAGACCGTGGCCATTCCGCCCTCGCCGAGCTCCCGTTCGAGGCGGTAGCGGTCGGCGAGTGCCGCCCTCAGTTGTTCCAGGGATGTTGGAAGCTCGGTCACGCTGATCCTGTCGGGGGCCTGAACGCTGTAGCTTACCCGGCTGCGCGAAATGCGGCCAGCGCGTCGCCGGCGCTGAAGGATTCTTCATACCTCGTCAAGAAGGTCGCGTCAGCCACGCCAGCCAATGTGGCGGATATCGGCCGAACCCGTGCGAGTTCGGCAGGTGCCCGGGCCGGAAAGCCGCTCGGAAGTGTGAAGTCCATGCTGCCCAACGAATATGACGCGTACCTCTACGACGTGCGGCGGGACTGCTGGCCAAGGGGTATCCCTACCGCCCGTGAAATCATGAAGCCTCGCCGTGAACCATGAAGCCACGCCGAGGCACGTGAGTTGCCACTCGTGTGCGGCTCTGGCAGCCTCTTACAGGGAGACGGACTTTGACCACTCGACCCAACCGCAGGAGAACGCTGCGGGGACTGAGTTCGCTCGCGGCCGGGGGCATCCTGGTGCTGGGCCTTTCGGCGCTCCTGGTCGGGATGGCGGCGGTGCCTCCCGCGGCCCCCCGGTCCGACGCACACTCAGACAGCGCGCGCTCACTGTTGCCGAGTTTCCTGGGCCGGAGCGGAAACCTCCGGTCGATCCTGGCGACTCCCGAGCAGGCCGCGGTGAATCCAGTGATGCGGGTGTTGCTCGCTCCGGTTCACAACCTGGCACCGGGCATTCGTCTGCTCGGGGTGACCGCACCGGATGGCGATCAAGTGAATTTCCTGGGACTGATCCCGTTCCGCGCCAAGGCAGGCGCCCGGTTGGGGGGCTACAACATCGGTTTCTGGCCGGGGGAATCGGGCCGCAAGACCCGGTGGGCGCTCCCGGAGGGTTTCATCGAAGTCACTCGGGCCAACGAGGCGACCCCGGTGTCGAAGCGATTTCGGCTCGCCGATTTCCTGACCCATGACCAGCAGGACGTGTGGCCCAAGTATCTGGTGCTGCAGCCGAGGCTGCTGGACAAGCTGGAGCTCATCGGGGAGGCGCTGGAGCATGCGGGCCTCTCGTCGAGGCTCCACGTGATGTCGGGCTTCCGGACCCCGCAATACAACGCCAAGGGCGTCGGGCCCAAGGGCGGCCGGTCCAAGGACAGCCAGCACATGTACGGCGACGCCGCCGACGTGTTCGTGGACGCAGACGGGAACGGCGTCATGGACGACCTCGACGGCGATGGTCGCACGACCTTCGCGGATGCCCAGTTCCTGGAGCGCATTGCCGAGCGGGTCGAAGCGGCGCACCCGGACCTGGTGGGTGGGCTCGGGCTCTACCGCGCCACCAGTGCGCACGGCCCGTTCGTGCATGTGGACGCGCGAGGCTACCGAGCCCGCTGGTAGGTTCCCGAGCCTCGAAAGACCGGGCGGTGACGCCATCCCGCTCCGGCGGTCTTGCCTCAGAGGGCGAACGCCACCCGGCGACCGGTGTGACTCATCCAGGCACTTCAGGGCGCCGTGGGTCTATTCGACCCATGATGTATCGTTCAACCCTCAGGGAGTACCCAAGCCAATGTCACGTGCTCACGCGCTCACCGCACTCATTCTCATCGCCGGCGCGCCGCGGGCCGGCGCGCAAGGAACCCCACCGACGGGAATGCAACACCCGGCGGGCATGCAGCATGAGACACCGGGAACGCGGCCCACCCAGGGTGGGCAGGCAGCATTTGCCGCGATCCAGGAGATCGTGAGCCTCCTCGACGCCGACACCACAACGGACTGGTCGAAGGTGAACCTCGAGGCCCTTCGGCAGCACTTCATCGACATGGATCTCGTCACGATGAAGGCCCGCGTACGTCAGTCGTCTGCCCCCGGCGGTGTGGTGCTGGACGTCACGGGCGACGCCCCGGTGAACCTGGCCATTCGCCGCATGCTTGGCGCCCACGCCCCGATGCTCGATGCGATGGCGGCGTACCATGCCACGGCCAGTGCGATCCCTGGCGGCATGCGCATGACGGTCACCGCGCGCAACAGCGGCGATGCGCGCGCGGTTGCCCGTGTTCGCGGCCTGGGTTTCATTGGACTGATGACCGAGGGCGCGCACCACACCCCGCACCACCTGATGATCGCGCGTGGCATGGGCGCACACGCGCACGACATGCCATGAAAGCAGCGTCGGAGGATTCCTTGCCGCGAGCCGAGAGCCGAGACCGATGAATTGCCGGAAGGTGTCGCGAGTCCATCGTGCACTGGCACCGACTCGATGTGCCCCCGGCGATGGGCTGGCGAGCCACCGATGACCGCTTCCGAACCGAAGGCCGTCCAGGATTACTACCCGGACGACTTCGCCCATTGCTACGGCTGCGGGCGACTGAACGCACACGGCCTCCACGTGCGCTCCGTCCGGGAGGGCGACGAAATGGTCGCGCGCTTCACGCCCCGCGCGGAACACCTGGCGATGCCCGGTTTCGTGTACGGCGGACTTCTGGCCTCGCTGATCGACTGCCACGCGATGGGGACCGCCGCGGCCACGGCCGAACGCATGGACGGGCGCGAGATCGGCGAGGCAGCGGCGCCCCGCTTCGTCACGGCGTCACTCCGCGTCGACTACCGTGAGCCAACACCGTTGGGGCCCGAACTCGAGCTCCGCGCCCATGTGACCCTGGCCACCGAGCGCAAGTCGGTCGTCGCGGTCACGGTGTCGGCTCATGGTACGATCACCGTTCGCGGAGAAGTCGTGGCGGTACGGATGCCGGCGTCGATGGCGAAGCCTCCAGCGGCGCGCGAGGAGCGGCGCGTGCCATGATGCCGGCGATGGGGGCTTCACCGCGGTGCTTCCCGCTCACGCCTCCAGACCACCCGCCAGCGAATCGTCCCACCACCGGCTGGCATGATCCGCACCGTCCGGAGCGCTCCTGCGCGGCCGGCCCTCTGCACCGTCCCTCGGTCGACCCGCGCACCGGCGAAGCGGTATCCCGCCGGCTCGCTGAGGTACAGGTCGTAGGGATCGCCGGCGACCACGCTGCTCTCGCCCTCGAGCGCCGTACCGTTCCACGAGACACGCTGCAGGTCCGGGCCACCGCAGGTCAGGTGACGGCTGGTGGCGAGGAGCTGGGGATGCGGGGTGCGCTCGCGAATACAGAGAACCTGGACCTGGTATCGAGAGTCGATCGGCCCCGCCGGAAAAGAATCGCGAAAGTGTCCCAGCAGGCGCCTGGACCAGAACTCGAACACCGCGTAGTCGTGCCCGGCCGCGAGACCAAGGTCGGTGAACCGGATCACGGCGGGCGCGCCCGCCGTGCGGGCAAGGACGGTCCAGGTCGCGAACCGCCGGTTCACATCCAGCTGATAGAGGGTCGCCACGAGCCGCTGCTCGGCGTCAAAGGGCCGAGGCCCGGATCCGCTCAGGGTCGTGGCGGTCTCGGTCAGGCGCTCGGAGCGCGACGGGTCCACATCGTAGAGCTGACCCGGGACGGTGAACAGGACCGGGGCCGCGCGCCGGGCCGCCTCCACCCGGCTGGTCCGGTAGACCTCCGGCGGATCGGTCAGCATCAGGAGCGAGCCGGTGAGCGACGCGATGGAGGTCGCCCGCCAGGCATCGGATTGCGACAGCTCGATGTGATCGGGGTCGTTCCGCCACACCACGTTGTTGAATGAGTTGTACTGGGCGAACCCGCCGTAGCCGAACCCATCGTTCCCCACCCGCACGGCGTCCACGATGCCGATCAGCTCGGGCCGGATCCCCCAGCACCCCAGCATGAAGACCCCGCGCCCGATGGCGTCGCGGATGGCCTGCACGAGCCCCCGGTACACCTCGACCCGGTCCAGGCCGCGGCTGCGGAAGTAGTCGGCGTGGCTGTTGTAGCCCTCGTAGAGCAGGTGCCGCAGCGCGTCCACCTTGACGTAGGCCCACCCGGAACGGGCCAGCGCCTGATACACCGGCCGGACCAGGGTATCGAGGGTGGCCCGATTGGACCCGTCCATCACGTACCCCACCCAGTTGCCCAGGGCCGGGCCGCTGGAGTCGTGCACGAAGTACTCCGGGTGGCTAGCGGCCCAGGAGCGGTTCTGGAACGAGACATTGGTCCAGAGTCCCGGCTTGAGGCCCCGGCCCGCGATGTAGCGTCGCAGGGCGTCAAGCCCTGCCGGGAATTTGCTGTTGGTAGTCAGCCAGTGGTCGGGGACGCCGATCGGCGGGCTCTGGTAGCCGTCATCGATCTGGAGATACTCGAAGCCGTACGGCAGCAGCCGTTCGGCTAACACATCCGCCGTGCGGTGTATATCGGCTTCGGTTACGGCGTCGCGGAAGGCGTACCAGGAGGTCCACCCGGCCACCGAGGCGTGCCACGGCCGGTAGGTCCACGGCCGGTACCAGGCGAGCCCGCGGTGACGTCCGTAGTAGCGGGGCCGGAACCGGAGCGCCACTTCCGGTCCTGTGGCCTCGAGCCGGAAGCTGACCGAATCCTCGTTGGCGGCCAGCGGCGTGAGGCTGACGTCGGCCGGGAAATCGGTCGAGAGCACCCAGTCCCCCTGGCGGTCATACACGGCGCGGTCGAGCCGGTTGGTGCCGAAGCCGGTACGCTGCCGCACGACGCGCAGCCCGTCCTGCCGCGGCTCCGCCTCGGCGGAGAAGGCCTCGCCGCTGCCGGCGACCGTCCCGATGACGTGGACCAGGCCGCGGCCGCGGACGGTCCATTTGAGGATCTGGGTGACCATGCCGCCCACGGTGTCGGTGAGCGTGCGCAGCTCGACGGCCGCGCCGTCGGCGCGAATGACTCCATCGAAGATGGAGACTCCGTCATAGCTGAGATGGACATGCCCGCCGTCCCCCGTGACCACGGCCGGAGCGTTGGGCGGCTCGGCGACCTGGGCGGCCAGGGTGGCGGGCAAGAGCGGCAGCAGGAGGAGGCCGACAGCGCGCATGCATGGACCGCCAGGGAGAGGGATGGGAGAATCTACGATTCCGACCGAGGCGGGGTACTGCGGGTCACCGCTCCTGCTGCTCGGAATCCTGTCTGCCGGTGGGAAACCGCTCGCCGGACGGATCATCGTCCCATCGTCTAAATGTCTCTTATAGGCATCGCATGCCATATCCACACGATTCGCGGGGTAGCTTGCGTCTGGTGGACCGGAGGCGAGGGTTCCCCGCGACGATCGGGCGCGTGATCCCGTCAGCCACTTAACAAGTACCGAGCGAAGGGAGCAGCCCCATGCAGATCACGGACATCCTGGCCCAGATGGGCGGCCTCAAGTCGATGGCGCGGGAGCTGGGCGTCAGCGAGACCCAGGCGGCCAGTGGCGCCGCGGCGCTGGTGCCGGCGATCCTCGGCGGATTCAAGAAGCAGGCGCAGGTGCAGCCGGCGGGCCTCGACGGGCTCGGCGGCCTGCTCGGGAAGCTCGGTGGCGGCGGCCTGCTCGACGACGTGCTGTCGCCGCAGCCGACCAACGTGAGCCGGGGTAACGAGGTGCTGGGGCAGATCTTCGGCTCCAAGGACGTGAGCCGCACGGTGGCACAAGATGCCGCCGCGAAGTCGGGGCTCGACCCGTCCACCCTCAAGAAGATGCTGCCGATGCTGGCGATGCTGGTCACCGGCTTCATGGCGAAGCAGCAGCAGGGCGCCGGCGCAGCGGCGCAACCGGCCCCGGCAGGCGGCGGGCTGAGCGGCATGCTGGGTGGCCTGTTCGGCGGCCAGGGAGCCGCCACCGCCGCCGCGCCGGGGCTCGCCTCGATGCTCGATCTGAACGGCGACGGCAATCCCCTGGACGACATCATGCAGATGGCCGGCAAGGCGATGCGCTAGCCGCGCCGCGCGCCGGGGCGCGCGGGTGGGTGGCGTCGATCCTCGGAGGGTACGCACATGAACTGGATCATCTCGTTGATCATCGGCGGAATCGTCGGCTGGCTGGCGAGCATCGTCATGAAGACCAACGCCCAGATGGGTTGCTTCGCCAACGTGGTGGTGGGCGTGGTCGGCTCGGTGCTGGGCTACTGGCTCGCCGGAATGCTGGGCCTCGCGCCCACGGGCGGCATCGTGCGGTTCGTGGTCGCGGTGGCAGGAGCGGTGGTGCTGATCTTCCTCCTGCGCGCGTTCGGCGTGTTCCGGAAGCCGCAAGGCTAGCCGCGCCGCCACGGCGCCAGCCGCTCCGCTGCCTGGAGTCGCTCGAGGGGGCCGGACGCGGAGTCGAACGCCGCCGGGGCACGATCGTGCCCCGGTTCGAGCACAAGGGAGGTACTACGGTCTGATGGCGAACTGCACGACCACGTCCTCGAATTCTCCGGGAGCCGAGATCGTCAGCTGATAGACGCCGGCCCTCAGGTCCTGCCCGAGGTTGAACTGGCTCAGCTTGGTGGAGAGGTTGAAGATGTACTGCCCGCTTCCGGCGGAGCGCATCGTGGTGCCTTCGTCGGCCGCGCTCGAGGAGATCAGCTCGTTCACCGGGCCGCCGCCGAGGTCGATCAGCGCCAGGGAGACGTCGGGCGCCAGGGTGTTCACGGGCTCGCCGCTGACGCAGTCGGTGATCCGGATCTTGACCGGGATGGTGCGCCCGAGCTTGAAGCTGCTCGAGCTATCGGGGTTGATCGGCTCGAGAATGCCGCCGGTCAGGTAGGGCAGGGAGCAGCCCCCGGGCCCGATCAGCAGGGACGGCGACTGCGCGCTGGGCGCGACCGGCGAATCGTGGATGCACGCACCCGCCAGGAGAAGGACACAGGGAAGCAGCCGGAATAGCCGTGAGCGTGACCGCATCTGCGATCTCCTTGAGGTAGCCAGGTGAAATGGGGTACCGGACAAGGTGGGTTGCGTTGTGCGCCTCGGCAATTGGCAGAAATTGGGCGCCGCGAAGTCGTCCGTCATGACTTGCGACACCGTCCGGAAGCGGTACGATTCCAGGCCGAATCGAGTGGAGCATTCGATGCAGCCCGACCATCGTGTGGTGTCCCGCAGGGAATGGATCGAGGAGCGAAGGGGCCTCCTGGTCAAGGAAAAGGAATTCACTCGCCTCCGCGACGACCTGAGCCGGGCCCGCCGGGAGCTGCCCTGGGTGGCGGTGGAGCAGGCCTATGCATTCGAGGGCCCGGCGGGCAGGGAATCCCTCGCGGATCTCTTCGAGGGGCGGAGCCAGCTCGTGGTCTACCACTTCATGTTCGCCCCGGACGCCAAGGCGGGCTGCCCCCACTGTTCCTTCTGGGCCGACAACTTCAACGACATCATCGTGCATCTGAACCACCGGGACGTGACCATGATCGCCGTGTCGCGCGCGCCGTCCCCCGTGCTCGAGGCGTACAAGCAGCGGATGGGGTGGACCTTCAAGTGGGTGTCGTCGGGGAAGACCGGATTCAACTTCGACTACCAGGCATCCTTCACACCCGAGGCGCTCGCCGGCGGGACGGCGCTGTACAACTTTGCCGAGCAGGACCCGGGCGATTCCGAGCGCGAAGGGGTGAGCGTGTTCTACCGCGACCCTTCCGGCCGGATCTTCCACACCTACTCGACCTACGCCCGGGGGATCGACCTGCTCAACACCGCCTACAACTACCTCGACCTGGTGCCCAAGGGCCGGGACGAGGGCGATCGGGGGCAGTACTGGGTCCGGCGGCACGACGAGTATCCACGGTAACCGAGGCCACCTCATGAGAACCTATGTCATGACCACCGGCGCGGTGTTTGGCCTGCTCGTGGTGCTGCACGTCTGGCGAGTGGTGGAGGAGGGGGTGCACCTCGTCAAGGATCCCGGGTGGGTGCTCATCACCGCGGCGGCGGCGGTTCTCTGCCTCTGGGCGCTGCGGGTGCTCCGCGGCTCGGCGCGGCCGTAACGGCGCGTTAGCGCTGGTAGAGATCCACCAGCTCGCGGAGCCGCTGGACGATGCCGGGCGTGAGCTGTTCCGGGGCATAGCGAAACTCCCAGTTGCCGGACTGGCGGCCCGGGAGGTTCATCCGCGCCTCACTCCCGAGCCCGAGGACATCCTGCATCGGGATGAGGGCGGTATTGGCCACCGAGGCCAGGGCGGTGCGGATCAGGGTCCAGTTCATCTCGCGTCCATCGGTCGCGAGGTACCGCATGGCGTAGTCCCGCTCTTCCGCCACGTCCCGTTCGCTGCGGGTGGAGTCCCCGGCACCCGAGGAGTTCCACCAGCCGAGGGTGGTGTCGTTGTCGTGGGTCCCGGTGTAGACCACGCGCTCGCGGGGGTAGGTGTGCGGCAGAAAGAGGTTGGCCTGCCCGTCGGTCCCGAACGCGAATTGCAGGATGCTCATCCCGGGGTAGCCGAAGCGCTCCCGCAGCTCTTCGACGGCCGGTGTGATGACGCCCAGGTTCTCGGCCACGATGGGGAGCGGCCCCAGCGCCTCGGTGATGGCGGCGAGCAGCTCCGCACCCGGCCCCTCGACCCAGCGGCCGTTCTCGGCCGTGGTGTCGGCGCCCGGCACCTCCCAGAACGCCTCGAAGCCGCGGAAATGGTCCACCCGGACCAGGTCGAAGAGCTCGAACGCGGCGCGCATCCGGCGAATCCACCAGTCGTAGCCCCGGGCCCGCATCGCCTCCCAATCGTAGATCGGATTGCCCCAGAGCTGGCCGGTGGCGCTGAAGTAGTCCGGGGGGACTCCGGCCTGGGCCAGCAACCGTCCCCGGTCATCCAGCTTGAACAGCGCGGGATGGGACCAGACATCCGCGGAATCGTGCGCGACGTAGATGGGGATGTCGCCCATGAGCTGGATGCCACGGGCGGCGGCCGCGTGCCGGAGCGCGGAGAATTGGGTGAAGAACAGCGCCTGCTCCCTGCGGTAGTGCTCCACCGACTCCGCGAGCCGGGACCGCCAGTCGTCAAGCGCGGCAGGGTGTCGCAGGGCGGCTCCCGGCTCCCATTCGGTCCACGCGACGCCCCCGTGCGCCTGCTTGAGCGCCATGAATAGAGCGTAGTCCTCCAGCCACCAGCTCTGACCGGCGACGAAGGCGCGATAGCCTTCGTCTGGCTCGAAATGCTCCAGGGCCTGGCGCAGCAGGGCCTGTTTATGGGGAATGACCCACGGGAAATCCACCGTGTGGGGGGGAAAGTCCTCGACCGTACCGGGCACATGAATGAGCAGGGGGTTCCCGGCAAAGGCCGAGAAGCACTGATAGGGAGAATTGCCGTACCCGGTGGGTCCCATCGGCAGCATCTGCCAGATTCGGAGGCCGGTTTCGGCGAGAAAATCGAGAAACCGGTGTGCTTCGGGGCCGATCTCGCCGATGCCGTTCGGGCCGGGGAGGGACGTCGGGTGGAGCAGGATGCCGGCGGAACGCGGGAAGCTCATGGCGAAGCGGCGTATGGTACTGCGTACAAGCCGCTTACGCCACTCCGGACACCTGGTCAGGCCCGGTAAAGTGCCTTTCATACCCTCTTGTCCTCCCCTTCATCTTCCGGGCTGCGAATGTACTTGACGGAGGGTGGTCCGGGCGGCATACTGGATTCTCTCGCTGGTGCTTGTCGCACCGCATGGGCAGGATTCCTTCAAACTCCGCGGAGCACGGACGTGCCCGCTCCTTCCTTAGTCTTGTCGCCGTTACTCGGCAGCGTGTTTGCCATTCATTTCTCATTCCCACCAGCACTCAGAGGGCGCGTATGAAACCACGTCGGTATGTCATCGGTGCGCTGCTCGTCGCACTCGGAGTAATACCGCTTCGCGCGCAAGCGCAGACCGGTACGATTCGCGGAAAGGTCACCAACGAGGTGACGGGGCTTCCGCTCGCCGGTGCCGCGGTCTGGTTCGGGGCCCGTATCGCGCAGACCCGGCCGGACGGGCAATACGTCCTCACTGGAGTCCCCACCGGCACGGGCACGCTCCACGCCCGGTTGATCGGATACGCTCCCACCGAGAAGACCGTCACGGTCGTGTCGGGGATGACGATCGATGTCGACCTGGCCATGGCGGCCAGCGCCGTGACCCTGTCGGAAATCGTGGTGACCGGGTACGGGGAGCAGCGGGCCGGGAACATTACCGGCGCGGTGACGCAGGTGTCGGCGGCGGATTTCAACACCGGGCGCATCATCAGCCCGGAAGAGCTCATTCGCAGCAAGGTCCCGGGCGTCCAGGTGGTGGATAACAATGAGCCCGGCGGCGGCTTTTCAATCCGGATTCGCGGGGCCACCTCCATCAACGCCAGCAGCGAGCCACTCATCGTGATCGATGGCGTGGCGGTGGGCTTTGGTTCCGGCGGCGGACTGTCCGCGGGCCGCAACCCGCTCAACTTCCTCGACCCGAACGATATCGAAAACGTCACCGTGCTCCGGGATGCCTCGGCCGCGGCGATCTACGGGGCCAATGCCGCCAACGGTGTGCTGTTGATCACGACGAAGGCAGGGCACCGGGGCACCCAGTTCGAATACACCGGCAGCATGTCCTCCTCGTCGGTGACCCGGCTTCCCGACATGCTGAACGCGGCCCAGTTCCGGGCGGCGGTCACGCAGTACGCGCCCCAGAATGTGGGTCAACTGGGCAACGCCAATACCAACTGGTTCAGCCAGGTCGACCGCACCGCCTTCGGCCAGGAGCACAACTTTGCGGTCTCGGGGGCGGACGACCGGATGAACTACCGGCTGTCGGCCGGCTACCTCAATCAGGACGGCATCATCCGGGGCACGACGACCGAGCGGCTTTCGCTGGGGTTGAACTTCCAGCAGCGCCTCTTCAAGGACCGCCTGGATGTACGCGCCAACCTCCGGGGCTCGCGCGCGAAGGACCTGTTCACGCCCGGCGGGGTGCTCTCCAACGCGGCTCAGTTCGGGCCGACTCAGCCGATCCTCGATGCCAACACGCCCACCGGTTACTATGACTGGCCGGGGAATTCGCTGCAATCGGCGGACAATCCGGTGGCGCTCCTCAACCTGGCGACCGACCGTGGGCTGACCTATCGGAGCCTCGGCAACGTGCAGGCCTCCTACCGGCTGCCGTTCCTGGAGGGGCTCAAGGTCAACGGCAACATGAATTACGACGTCACCCGGACGGACCGGCAGTCATTCTATCCCAGCACCCTGCACGGCCAGACCAAGAACGGCAATGGCGGCTCCGACTACCGGGCCAACCAGAGCCAGGCGAACACCGGGTTCGACACCTACCTGAACTACACGGCGCCGCTCAACTCGGTGCCCGGCACCATCGATGTGACGGGCGGCTACTCGTACGCCTGGTCGCACGCCGAGTATCCCTATTACTCGGCCAACGGCCTCTCCACCAACCTCCTGGGCGGCAACGGTGTCACCTCGGCGCGGTCGGTGGTGAACTTCCAGGACATCGAGGAGAGCCGGCTGATCTCCGTGTTCGGGCGGGTCAACTACAACTACAACGACAAGTACCTGATCTCGGCCAGCCTCCGGCACGACGGCTCCTCGCGCTTCGGGCCGGACAATCAGTGGGGCAATTTCCCGTCTGCCTCGGTGGGATGGCGGATCTCCCAGGAGCCGTTCCTCAAGGACAACAAGCTCTTCTCGGATCTGAAGCTCCGGGCCTCATGGGCCAAGACGGGCAACCAGGCGTTCGGGAACTACCAGCAGTTCGCGTCTTACTTGCTGGGGGCCGACCAGTCGCAGGCGCAATTCGGCAACACGTTCGTTCCCACGATCCGGCCGGGCGCGGTCGATCCCGGCATCAAGTGGGAGGCGACCAATGCCTACGACGTGGGCATGGACTTCACCATCCTGAGCCAGCGGGTGACCGGCACCATCGACTGGTACACCAAGAACACCAAGGACCTGATCTTTACGGTCCCGGTCGCTGCCGGCACCAACCTGTCGAACTTCGTTACGACCAACATCGGCAGCATGAAGAATCACGGCCTCGAGCTGGGGCTGAGCGCCCGGATCATCGAGGCGCGGGGACGGGGCCTCACCTGGACCGCCGATTTCACCGCCTCCCACAACACCAACGAGCTGACCAGCATCAACCCGTTTGCCGGCGCCGCGTCAAAGATCCTGACCGGTGGCATCGCCGGCGGCGTGGGGACGACGATCCAGGTGCTCAAGCCGGGAGTCCCGATCAACTCCTTCTACGTGTACCAGCACAAGCTGGGCGCGGACGGGAAGCCGATCTACTCGACCAAAGACCTCGACATGTATGTGGATCAACCGACGGTGCTGGATCCGGTTGCCTGCCCGGCCGCGCCGGGCTGCGTCGGCCAATACCGGCCTGATGGCGTCATTAATCAGGATGACCGCCGGCCGTTCCACGATCCGGCCCCGAAGTGGATGCTGAGCCACTCGTCCTACCTGGGCTACCGCGCCTTTGACCTCAGCTTCACGCTGCGCTCGTACCTGGGGAACTACGTCTACAACAACGTGGCGTCCAACCTGGGCACCTATTCGGAAGTCACCCGGGGCTCGCCCTACAACCTGCATGCCTCGGTGCTGACGACCGGCTTCGTCACCCCGCAGTACCTCTCCGATTACTATGTGGAGAAGGCGTCGTTCCTGCGGATGGACAACATTACGCTCGCCTATTCGTTCAAGTATCGGGCCCAGCCGGTGCGCCTCTTCGCGACGGTGCAGAACGCGTTCACCATCACCGGGTACAGCGGAGTGGATCCGACCGCGGGGCTGAATGGCATCGATAACAACATCTATCCGCGCTCGCGCACGTTCACCGGCGGCCTCACCCTGCGGTTCTGACCGCGTCGCCATGGACTATTCCAGAATGGACGGACCTATGAGCCTCAGAACCTGCAAGACGCTCGGCGCCGCGGCCACCCTGCTGATGCTGGGGGTGATTGGGTGCACGAATCTCACGGTGGAGCCGAAGAGCACCGTCACCGAGGCCAACATCTTTACCGATGTGAGCTCGTACCGGGCCTTCATCGCGAAGGTGTACACCGGACTGGCCGTCGGAGGACAACAGGGGGGAGACGGCCAGACCGACATCCAGGGCATCGATGGCGGATTTTCGCAGTATATCCGCCTCTACTGGGAGCACCAGGAGCTGCCGAGCGATGAAGCGGTCATCGCCTGGGGCGATGTCGGCCTGCCCGAGCTGATCCAGTCGAGCTGGGGGTCGACGAACCCGTTTGTCAACGGCATGTACTACCGGATCTACTTCCAGATCGGGATGGCCAACGAGTTCCTGCGCCAGACCACCGATGCCAAGCTGGCCGAGCGGGGTCAGACCAGCGCCGCGACCGCCGCGACGATCAAGCAGTACCGCGCCGAGGCCCGGTTCCTCCGGGCCCTGAGCTACTGGCACGGGATCGACTTGTTCGGGGACATTCCGCTGGTCACCGAGGCCGATGCGCTGGGTGCCACGCCGCCCCAACAGGCCACCCGCAAGGCGATCTACGACTTCATCGTCAGCGAGCTGACCAGCATCAAGGGTGATCTGCCGCTGCCCGGGCCGACCACCTACGGCCGTGCCACGGGCCCGGCGGCCTCCATGCTGCTGGCCCACGTCTACCTCAACGCGGCGGTCTATACCGGCACCGCGAACTATGCCGGGGCGCTGACCGAGGCCCAGGCCGCCATTGCGGGTCCCTACACCCTGGATCCCAACTATCGCCGCATGTTCATGGCCGACAACAACACGTCGCCCGAGATCATCTTCGCGGTGCCGGAGGACGGGCTCAAGACCCAGACCTACGGGAGCACCAATTTCCTGATCCACGCTTCCTGCGGCGGCAGCATGAACGCCGGCGACTATGGCGTGGATGGTTGCTGGTACGGACTCCGCATGAAGCCCGAGGCCTTCAACCGCTTTACCGCCGGAGACACCCGGAATTCCTACTTTGCCGCCGTGGGGAACGGGGTCGCAATCAACAGCATCGGGAATTTCGATGACGGGATCAAGGCGCCCAAGTTCTCCAACCGCACCTCGACCGGTGCGGCCGGCTCGAATCCCGGGTTTGCCGACACCGATTACCCGATGTTCCGGCTCGCCGACGCGTATCTGATTTACGCGGAGGCCGTGCTGCGGGGCGGCGGCGGCACCCGGGCCCAGGCGCTCGCGTACGTGAACGCCCTCCGGCAGCGGGCGTTCGGGAACGCCAGCGGCAACATCACCGACGGCGAGCTCACCCTGAATTTTCTGCTCGACGAGCGGGGCCGCGAGTTCCTGTGGGAGGGCCAGCGCCGGATGGACCTGATCCGGTACGGCCTGTTCACCGGCGGCACCTACCTGTGGGCGTGGAAGGGTGGCGTCAAGGCCGGCGCGGCGACCGATGCCCACCTGAACCTGTTCCCGATTCCGTCGAACGAGCTGGTGGCCAACCCGAACCTCAAGCAGAACCCGGGGTACTGATCGCCTCGCGTTACCTGACCCTGCATGACACCGGAGCTCCGCCGCCGTTGCGGCGGAGCTTCTGGCTTCTCACGCTTGCCATTGCGGCGTGCGGCAGTCAGACCACGGCCCCCCCTCCCTCGAACCAGCTGCCCCCGGATCGGCCCTCGCTGGCGCAGACCTACCGCCCCAGCGGTCACATGGCGGCCGGGGACGTCTTCGTGCACCTGTTCGACTGGAAGTGGACCGACATCGCCGCCGAGTGCGAGAACGTGCTCGGACCGGCCGGCTTCGCCGCGGTGCAGGTGTCGCCGCCGCAGGAACACAGCATCACGCCGAGCCACGACTGGAGCGAGCGCTACCAGCCGGTGAGCTACAGCATCGCCCGGAGCCGCTCGGGAACCGGCGCCGAGTTCATCGATATGGTGGGCCGCTGCAAGGCGCAGGACGTCGGGATCATCGTCGACGCGGTGATCAACCACATGACCAACTCCCCGAGCCCCGGCGTCGGCAGCAACGGCACGGCCTACAGCAAGTACAATTACCCGGGGCTGTACACACCGAGCGACTTCCATCCGGCGTGTACCGTGAACAACTATCAGAGCGCCGCCAACGTGCAGGACTGCGAGCTGCTCTCGCTGCCGGACCTCAATACCGGGCTCAGCTCGGTGCGCCAGAAGATCGCCGATTACCTGCTCATGCTGGCCCGGCTGGGCGTGGCGGGGTTCCGGATCGACGCCGCCAAACACATCCAGCAGGTGGAGCTCGACGAGATCATCACCCGGGTAAACACCGCGCTGGCCGCCGAAGGCAAGCCGCTGCCGTATCTCTTCCTCGAGGTGATCGGCGGGGGAGGTGAGGCCCTGGCCCCGCGGGACTACTTCGGCGAGGGGTATGCCTCGGGCGGCGCCGCGGATATCACCGAATTCACCTTCGTTGGGGTCGGCAACAAATTCCGGGGCGTGGGCGGCGAGCACATCTCGCAGCTCAATCCCAACGGCACCCCCGGCAACCAGTTCTCCGACGTGGCCTGGGGCTTGATGCCCTCGGACAAGGCGGTGGTGTTCCTCCAGAACCACGACACCCAGCACAACTGCGGCATCGGCTACCGGGACGGGGACGCCTTCCGCCTGGCGAATGTGTGGATGCTGGCGCAGCCCTACGGCTATCCGTCGGTTCTATCGAGCTTCGCGTTCGACTGCCCGGGGGGTAACTCGATGGGCCCGCCGTCCGACGGGAACGGGAACACCATTGATCTGGTCTGCGCCGCGAGCCTCGAGACGGCCACGATCGGCAAGTGGGTCTGCGAGCACCGGGACCCGTCCATCCGCAACATGGTGCGCTTCCGCCGCGTGGTGGCCGGGACCGACCTCAACCACTGGTGGGACGACGGGGTCAACGCCATCGCGTTCTCGCGCGGGGACAAGGGCTTCGTGGCCATCAACAACGGGAGCGGTGGGGCGACAGTAGACGTCGTGACCGGACTGGCGCCGGGGACCTACTGCGATCTCCTGACCGGCGGGCTGACCGGAGCGATCTGCGGGGGCAAGTCGGTGGGGGTTGATGCCGGCGGCCACGTGCACTTCGACCTGCCGGCGAAATCGGCTGTCGCGATCGACGTCGCCACGAAACAATGAGCTTCCTCCGTCGGTCGCTGGCCGGGGCACTGCTGCTCTGGAGCGTGGCGCCGGCTTCCGGGGCCGTTGTCCAGGAGCAGCCGGCCTGGACCCGCGGCGCCGTCTGCTACGAAGTGTTCGTCCGCTCCTTTGCCGACAGCGACGGCGACGGCATCGGAGATCTCAACGGGTTGATCGCGAGACTCGACTACATCAACGACGGCAATCCCGCCACCGGGTCCGACCTCGGCGCCTCGTGCATCTGGCTGATGCCGATCACCGCCTCGCCCAGCTATCACGGGTACGACGTCAGCGACTACTACCGGGTCAAGCCGGAGTACGGCACCAATGAGGACTTCACCCGGCTGGTCGCGGAATCGCACCGGCGAGGGATCCGCGTCCTCGTGGACATGGTGCTCAACCACGCCTCGAGCGACCACCCGTCCTTCCAGGCGGCGCTCCGGGACACCACCTCACCCTTCCGGGCCTGGTATCGCTTTTCTCCGACGCCGCTCGGCAAGGGTCCCTGGGGCGCCGAGGCGTGGCACCGGTCGCCGGTGCGGGACGAGTACTACTACGGGGTGTTCTGGAAGGGGATGCCGGATCTCAACTACGAGACGCCGGCGGTGCGGGAGGAAGCCAAGAAGGTTGCTACATACTGGCTGCGAGAGATGGGCGTCGACGGGTTCCGGCTCGACGCGGTGCCCTACCTGCTGGAGGAGGGGAGTTGCCAGCAGGACTGCGCCGGCACCCACGCGTTTCTGCGGGAGTACGCGGCGCACATCGACAGTATCGCGCCCGGGGCGTACACCGTGGGCGAGGTGTGGGACAGCCTGGGGAGGATCCTTCCGTACTACCCCGACCAGCTGACCTCGTACTTCGCCTTCGACCTGGCCGATTCGCTGATTTCGGCTGTCCGGAGGGGATCGCCGGGCGGGCTGATTTCAAGCTATCTCCGCTATCAAGACACGATGCCCGCGCACCGCTGGTCGCCGCTGCTCAGCAACCACGACGGTACCCGCACCATGACCCGGCTGGGTGGAGACGTGGCCGCCGCGAAGCTCGCCGCGACGCTGCTGCTCACGCTGCCCGGGCTGCCGTTCGTCTATTACGGGGAAGAGATCGGGATGACCGGCGACAAGCCGGACGAGCGGCTGCGGACCCCGATGCAGTGGACGGCGGGACGGGGTGGCGGGTTTACCACGGGCGCGCCGTGGGAGAGCGCCCAGCCCGACTCGATGACGACCACCGTGGCGGCGCAGAGCGAGGACTCGGGCTCGCTGCTGACGTTGTACCGCCGGCTGATCCACCTGCGCCGGGAGAATGGCGCACTTGCGGTCGGGCGGCTGGTGCCGCTCTCCAGCGGCAGCCCGGCGGTGACCGCCTACCTCCGCCGTGCCGGAGATCGCGCCGTGCTGGTGGTTGCCAATGTGAGCGGCATGGCGGTCTCGCGGGTCTCGATCGGCTCCGGGCCCGGAGCCCTGCCGCCCGGCAGGTACCGGCCGCGGAACCTGCTGGGCGGTGCGCATGGCGCCCGGCTGGAGGTGGGCCGCGATGGGCGGGTGCGGGGCTACGCCCCGATTCCCGGCGCGCTGGGCCCGAGGGAGAGCCTGGTGCTCGACCTCACCCGCCGGTAGGCGGCCGGTGGCCCGCCGGGCGGCGCACCAGCACTACCGCACCATAGGCGGGAAGGGTGACGGTGCCGCCGTGCCGGATCCGGCACGACAGCAGATCGCGGGCTCCGTCGGCATCGAACCCGGTGATGCCCACACTGATGGTGCGGGACCGTACGTTCACCAGGACCACCGCGTCGCCGCGACGATAGGCAATCACGTCGTCGGGGGCGGTCGTCTCGACTGCGGCAAGGCTCCCCGACACGAAGGCGGAATCGGTCCGCGCGAGGCCGAGCATCCGCCGATAGAAGGCCCGGGCCTCGGCGGCGTGGGGCTGGCTCCAGGCGATCGGCTGGCGCACGAACAAGCCGAGCTTCTGGGGGCTCTCGACCTCCTGCCCGTCGTACAGCAGGGGCCGGCCCGGCAGCAGCGCCATGGCGACGTAGGCCGCGCGGGCGCCCGCCGGGCCCCCGAAGAGCGTCACCGGCGGCTGGTCCCAGGCGGTCTCGTCGTGATTGGTGGTGAAGCGGAGCCGCATGCCGCCCGGCGGCATGGCGCGCTGGTCGGCCAGCTCGCGCTCGACGAAGGCGGCGGCCGGCGCGCCCTTCCAGACCGCCTTGAGTCCCTGATATGCGTCCCAGGGGTAGGTCAGATCGAAGCCCCACCGGTGCATCTTCAGATCGCCCCACTCGGCGAGCAGCAGAATCCGACGCCCGGCGGCGGCCCGCAGCGCGGGCACGGCCTCGCGCCAGAAGTCGTCGGGGACGAAACCGGCGGCATCGACCCGGAATCCGTCGACCTGCATCTCCTCCAGCCAGTAGCGCATGGCGGCGATCATCTCGCGCCGCAGCCCGGGGTTGTGGTAATCGAGCTGCGCGACGTCGGTCCAGTCGGTGAGCTTGCCCTGATCGTCGCGCGGAACAGTGAGGCCGCCGCTATCGTTCCGGACGTAGAAGTCGGGGTGGTCCCGGACCCAGACGTTGTCCCACGCGGTATGGTTGGGGACCCAGTCGAGGATGAGCCGCATCCCCCGCGCGTGGACCGCCCGGACCAGGGCCCGGAAATCCGCCGCGGTGCCGAAGGCGGGATTGATGGCCCGGTAGTCCTGCACCGAGTAGGGAGATCCGAGCGGATCCTTGCGGTGCAGGATCCCGACCGGATAGATCGGCATCAGCCAGACGACGTTCGCCCCGACGGCCCGGATGCGGTCCAGCCCGGCAGTGACGCCCCGCAGATTGCCGGTGGGCGAGAAGTCCCGGACAAAGACCTCGTAGATCGCGCTCCTGGCCACCCACGCCGTGTCCGGGGCCAGGGCGGTGGCGGTGCGCGGCGCGCCGGGGGGTTGGGCCGCCGCGGGAGACGCCGCCGCCAGCATGAGCCAGGCGAAGGCCGCGACGAAGCGATTCCACATCTGCGTCACCCCAGGATCGAAGGACGTGTTCCGATCGCCAATGTAGCGGCCGCCGTGAGCCGGCGGGAGGGAACCCGGAGATGCGCATGATCCGCGTGGTCACGTCAATCCTGCTCGGCCTGTCCACGCTCGCGGGCGGGCCGGGTCGCGCCGCCGCCCAGCGCCAGCGCCTGTCCATGGACCCGGGGTGGCGCTTTACCCTGGGTGATCCGGCGGGTGCCGAACAGCCTGGCTACGACGACCATCAATGGCGCCGCCTCGACCTGCCGCACGACTGGAGCATCGAGGGCACGCCCCGCCAGGACGCCCCCGGCGGCGGACGGGTCGGCTACTTCCCCTCGGGGCTGGGCTGGTACCGCAAGGCGTTCCGATTGCCCGC
This sequence comes from uncultured Gemmatimonadales bacterium, assembly GCA_963762545.1. Taxonomy (GTDB): domain Bacteria; phylum Gemmatimonadota; class Gemmatimonadetes; order Gemmatimonadales; family GWC2-71-9; genus JABFSM01. The sequence continues at coordinate 399,319 of CAVXLC010000001.1, forward strand.
CGGGCCTCGCGACCGGGAGGCCTGGCTCGAATTCGACGGCGTGTACATGAACAGCGACGTCTGGGTCAATGGCGTCCATCTGGGCCGGCGCCCCTATGGCTACAGCAGCTTTGCGTACGACCTCACCAGCCACCTGGCTCCCGGCGTGAACGTGGTGGCGGTACGGGTGGACAATTCGCGCCAGCCGAATTCGCGCTGGTATACCGGCAGCGGCATCTACCGCCACGTCTGGCTGACCCTGGTGAACCCGCTGCACGTGGCCCACTGGGGCACCTCCGTGACGACCCCGCGCGCCGATTCGGTCGGGGCCACGGTGGTGGCGCGCACCCGGGTCGAGAACGGCGCCGGCGCACCGCGCCGAGGGATGCTTCGGACGTCGATCGCCGACGGGGCGGGGCGGGAGGTGGCCCGCACCGAAACACCCTTCACGGTGAGCGCCGGCCACTCCATCGAGCTGGAACAGCGCTTGGAGGTGCCGTCGCCCCGGCTCTGGTCGGTGGAAACCCCGGCCCTGTACCAGCTCCGCTCGGTGGTGCTGACCGGCGCCGGCGCGGCCGATGACGTCACGACTTCCTTCGGCATTCGCGCCATCGCCTACGACAAGGACCGCGGATTCCTGCTGAACGGCCGGCCGGTCAAGATGCGGGGCGTCAACCTGCACCATGACGGGGGCGGGGTCGGCGCGGCGGTACCGGAGCGGGTGTGGGAGCGGCGGCTCACGCTGCTCAAGGCCATGGGGGCGAACGCCATCCGCACGTCCCATAACCCGCCGGCGCCCGAGTTCCTCGATCTGTGCGACCGACTGGGCTTCCTGGTCATGGCGGAGGCGTTCGACGAATGGACCACGGCCAAGGTGCCCGAGGGGTACCATCAGTACTTTGCCGAGTGGTCCGAGCGCGACGTCACCGATTTCATCCACCGGGACCGCAACCACCCCTCGATCGTGCTCTGGAGCGCGGGCAACGAGATCGGCGAGCAGACCACACCCGACGGACCCCAGGTGCTGCGCCGGCTGGTCGACCTCTTCCACCGGGAAGACCCGACCCGGCCGGTCACCACCGGCAACGATCACATTGCCGCGGACGACGGGGCCGCTACGCCGGCGTTCCTCGAGGGCCTGGACATCGTGGGCTACAACTACGTGGACCGCTGGCACGAGCGGCGCGAGCTGTTTGCGGAGGAGGACCGGCACGCCCATCCCGAGTGGAAGATGATCGGCACCGAGAGCGGCTCCATCTTCGAGAGCTTCGACGAGCGTTACTCGCTGGGCCCCGATCCGGCGGTCGTGCGGGCCAACTATGCCTCCGGCATGCTCGAGGCGGAGCGGCTCTGGAAGTGGGTGACCCTGCACGATTACTTCGCGGGCAACTTCATGTGGACCGGGGTCGACTACCTGGGTGAGAGCACCTGGCCCTTCCACGGCTTCGCCTCCGGGGCCATGGATATCACCGGGTTCCCCAAGGACGCGTATTACCTGTACCAGAGCCTGTGGACCAGCCAGCCGGTGCTTCACCTCTTTCCCCACTGGAACTGGCCGGGGCGGGAAGGCCAGAGCGTCCCGGTGCTCGCGTACACCAACTGCAACAGCGTGGAGCTGTTCCTCAACGGGAGGTCGCTGGGCGAAAAGCGCCTGGAGTTCCCGGCCCAGGGCACCTCGGGGGGCTGGAACAGCTACGCCCAGCCGGTCGTCCGCGCCACGACCAACGACCTGCACCTGAGCTGGGACGTGCCCTACGAGCCGGGCGTGCTGCGGGCGGTGGGCAAGCGGCGGGACGGCACCGTGGCGTGCCACGCCGAAGTGCGCACTGCGGGCCCGGCCGCGGCGATCCGCCTCACCGTGGACCGGGATACGATAACCGCCGAGCCGGGGGACGTGGCGCACCTCACCATCGAGATCGTGGATTCGGCCGGCACGGTGGTTCCTACCGCCGGCGCCCTGATTCATGTCGCGGTGACCGGCGGCAGCCTCCTGTCACTCGACAACGCGGACCCGCAGGACCACGAGCCGTTCCGCTCCGACCACCGGCACGTGCTCAATGGCCGGGCGCTCGCCATCCTGCGCGCCGGGCAACCGGGCGTCCTGCGCGTAACGGTCGGGGCGGATGGACTGGGCCAGGCGAGCATCAACGTGCCGGTGACGCCGGGCCACGAGCCGCCGGCGGTCCCGCCGGCGCGCTAAGGAGACTCCATGCAACCGCGCCGCCTCCCTCCAGGCCAGGAGGAAAGCGCGAGCGCATCGCCTGGTTGGACCGTTGGCCGGGGATTACGGCCGCACTGTCGCGATGCTGTTCGTCAGAGTGGTCGCGACCTCGAAGTCCACGATGGCGCCGGGAGCGAGCAGGAGCCGATCGGACCGGACCGGCGGCTCGCGGTCGCTTGCTCGGGCCACGAATTCCACCGGACCGTTGGCGAACATGGCCGGGCTCAGCACGAAATGGCTGGCGAGTCCCGGAAGCACCCTTCCCATCCAGTGGACAGTCCCGGAACCGACGGCGTAGATCTCCATCGGGCCGTTATAGTGGTTGGCGACGTTCAGTTGAACGGCGTTCTCGACAGCTGGTGGGTTCACCGCGTTGCCCGCCGCGCTGAAGCCGGGCGCACACGCGGAGCCCGTCAGGAGGAGCCCCAGGATGAGGATGGACGATCCTCGGTGTCCGGAGCCGATCCGTTTCGTCATGATGCACCTCCTGTGAAGGGTGGAGCCGGGCGGCCCTCGACCGGGCCACCGAGCCCGGCTCGCCAGGATCCCAAGCTGAGACCCGGGCGTCGCGGCATCGTCGTGGTGGCGTCGGAGCGGCGTCGAAGTACATCCCCGTCCCCTCTTGCCGGCGGGTCATCCGCAAGGCAGCATTAGGCTTAGCCCGAGAGCGGCGAGAAAGGCGGCAAGGATCAGCATGTACCGACTCCGGGTGCTCGGAGGCCTCTCGGTGGAAGGGCCATCCGGGATCGCCGTGCCGCCACTGTCCCCACGCCGGGCCGAAGCAGTCCTGGCGGTACTGGCGGTGTGCGGGAGCCTCGGCTGCACCCGCGAACGGCTCGTCGCGCTACTCTGGCCGGAAAGCGACGAAGCCCGCTCTCGCCACGGCCTGCGCGACGCCCTTCATGCCATCCGCCGTGTCCTGCATCCGGACGCGGTCCCATCCGGGTCCCAGCTCCTCCGTCTCGATTCCACCGTCGTGGGGTCCGACATCGGCTCGTTCACTCGGGCCGTAGGCGAGGGCCGGTACGCGGAGGCAGTACGCGCCTACGGCGGTCCGCTGCTCGATGGCTTCCACGTGGATGACGCGGCCGAGTTCGAGCACTGGCTGGACGGGGAGCGCACCCGGCTGTCGCGCGAGTACGTGGAGGCGCTCAAGCACCTGGCGACGGCGGCCGAACGGACCGGGGCCTGGGACGAGGCGGTGGGATGGTGGGCGCGTGCCGCGGAGCACGATCCCCTGAATTCGCACGTGGTGCTCCAGCAGGTCCGCGCCCTCGCCGCAATCGGGGATCGCGCCAACGCCATCAAAGTGGCGGACCTTCACGCGCGACGTCTCCGTGATGAGCTCGACCTCGCGCCCGACCGCGAGATCCTCGCAAAGATCGAGCGGATCCGCAGGGGCGAGTTGCCTCCCGCGATGGGCACCGAGCCACCCCCGACACCTTCACTGGGGGCCGAATTGCCGCTGGCGGCGGAGAAGTCCGCGTCGAGTGACGGCGGGACGCCGACGCTGACCCCGCAGGCTGCCGCAGTGAAGCGACGGCCGCGCTGGGCGCTGTGGGCTGGGGGTGCAGTGGTCGTCGTGCTCGCCGGGGCCTTCGGGGTTGCGCGCTGGTTGAGAGCCAACGCGGCGGTACCCCGCCCGTCACGGACCTCGATCGCCGTTCTGCCGTTCAAGAACCTCAGCGCCGATTCGTCGCATGCGTACTTCGCCGCTGGGCTCCACGACGAGCTGCTGACTCAGCTCTCCAAGGTGGCATCACTCAAAGTGATCGGCCGGACATCGACCCGTTTCTATGAGGAGACGTCGAAGTCGCCGCGCCAGATCGGCGAAGAACTCGGGGTCGGGAGCATCGTCGAAGCCAGCGTGCAGGTCGTCGGGAGCCGGCTCCGCGTCACCGTACAGCTCCTCGACCCGGTCACCCAGGCAGATCTCTGGGCGGAGAGCTACGACCGAATACTGGATAGCGCATTCTCGGTGCAGAGCGACATTGCCCAGCGGATCGTTGCCGCGGTCGGGGCAACCCTGACGAGCGCCGAGGCCGGGGCAATCGCCGCGGCGCCCACGCAGAACGCGGAGGCGTATCAGCTCTACCTGCAGGGGCTCGAGTACCAGCGGCGGCCCGGTCTCCTTCGCCAGAATTTCGAGATCGCGCAACAGCTTCATGAGCGGGCCGTGTCGCTCGATTCGGTGTTTGCCCCGGCCCACGCGGCGCTGTCATACGCTCACTGGTCGATGTACCAATTGGGGTATGATCGGTCTCCGGGCAGGCTGGACCAGGCGCGACACGAAGCCGACGTGGCGCGCCGGCTCGCGCCGAATCTGCCAGAGGCGCACCTGGCGGTGGGCCTCGCGTACTACCTGGTTCGCAACGACTACCCCGAGGCGTTGAACGAGTTCGCCCTCGGGCTGCGCGGCGCGCCGAACGACGCCGAGCTGTGGGCCTGGGTCGCCAGGCTGCAGCGGAACCTCGGCAATTGGGACAGCATGCTCGTGGCGTTCAACCACGCGCGGACACTCGACCCTCGCAATACGAATTTGCTCCATTCCATCGGGGACAGCTATCACTACCTTCATCGCTACCCACAGGCCATCGAGGCGTACCGGCATGAGCTCCTGCTGGCCCCGGACCTGGTTCAGCCTCGTCTCTCGATGGCCTGGAGCTACGTCTTGTGGAAGGGTGACCTGGACACGCTGCGGGCCGTTCTGAAAGGCTTGCCGCTGGACGCCGAGCCGGGCGTCGGGGGCGACCTTGTCGGGGACACCCGACTGCAGCTGCTGCTGATGGAGCGGCACCCTGACTCCCTCCTCGCGCTCCTCCGCGTAGTGCACGGGAGTTCAGGGGCCTCCTTGCCTCGAGCCCTCTGGGCCATGCGCGCGTACACCCTTCGCGGGGATACCGCCGCTGCTCGGGCCGCCTCCGATACGGCGTTGGCATTGCTCGATGTCGAGGAGGGGGTGCTCCCCGGCGACTGGAATGTCCACGGCTTGCGAGGCTCGGTCCTCGCGGGGCTGGGGCGCCGCGCGGACGCGCTGCGCGAAGCCGATTGGCTGGCGCAGTCGGACTGGTACCGTAAGGATCGCTTTGGGGATGTGTCGTGGTATGGAGTGATCCTGATACAAACCGGCCAGACGGACGCCGCGCTCGCAGAGATCGAGCGGTTGCTCGCCGGTCCGTCTCGCACGACCGTCCACTTGCTCCGCCTCGACCCGCGCTGGGATCCGATCCGCAGTAACCCGCGATTCCAGGCGCTGCTGGTGAAGTACGCCAAGACGGAGCTGCCCCGATGAGTACTCCAGGAGCCTTCCGAATGCGCTCGGCGCTCCCGCTGGCCCTGCTGATCCCGGTGTTGCTGGCGGCTCCGGTCGCTGCGGGACACGCTCAGGGACCAGTCTCCCCGAGTCGTGCCACCCGCGCGGTCTATCTGGACTCCGCAGGGGTGGTGCGCTGGCAGGACGACCGGCGCGAGGTCACCCTCTTCGGTGCCAACTACGTCCTGCCCACCGCCTCGGACTACCGGGCGGCCGGCTACGTCCACGGCGATCGCAAGAAGATGATCGACGAGGACATGGCGCAATTCGCCCGGATGGGCTGGGACGGCATGCGGCTCACCTTCTGGGGTGACTGGGAGGCCTCCGACAGCGCGGGAAATCTCATCGCCAACGACCACCTGGACCTGCAGGACTACCTGATCGCCCGGGCCCGCGAGCGGGGGATCTACCTGCTGTTCAGTCCGATCCAGCTCTACGGCGCCAACTGGCCCGATGCCCTGGCGGACACCTCGGACCCCGGCTTCGGGCGGCACTTCGGCAAAGGCAAGATGGGCACCGACCCCGCGGCGATTGCCGCCCAGGTCAACTATCTGCGCCAGATCCTGAATCACGTGAATCCCTACACCGGGGTCGCGCTCAAGGACGAGCCGGCGATCATCTTCATCGAGCTGGTGAACGAGCCGTGGCACCACCCGGAAGACCTGGCGGGATCGGTGCGCTACTCAACACACTGACCGAAGCGGTGCGCAGTACGGGATGCAACAAGCTGGTGTTCTACAACGTGAGCCAGGATTTCCGGATCGGCGCGGCGATCCGGCAGTCCAAGGTCCAGGGGCTCACCTTCGGCTGGTACCCGACCGGCCTCAACTCGGGCCACGAGCTCCGGGGGAACTACCTCCGCACCACCGATGCCTATCCCGATATGCTGCGCCCCGAGCTGGCCCGGATGCCGCGCATCGTCTACGAGTTCGACAGCCCGGATCTGCGCACCGGCACGATGTACCCGGCCATGGCCCGGACCTTCCGCGCGGTGGGGACGCAGTTCGCCGCGATGTTCGCCTACGATATGCTGGGGACCGCCTCGCGCAATCTGGGCTGGCAGACCCACTACCTGAACCTGGTCTACACCCCGCGCAAGGCGATGAGCGCCATCATCGCGTCGGAGGTCATGCACCGCCTGCCGCGGCTGGGCTCCTACGGCCCCTATCCGGAGAACACGCGTTTCGGCGATTTCCATCTCTCGCCCGACGAAAACCTGGGGGAGCTGGTGGCGCGGGACGCGTTCCTCTATGCCGGCTCGACCCGGACCAGCCCCAAGGATCCGGCCTCGCTGACCCGCATCGCCGGGTACGGCTCCTCCCCGGTCGTGACCTATCCGGGAGAGGGCATCTACTTCCTCGACAAGGTGCGCCCGGGGGTCTGGCGCCTCGAGGTCTATCCCGACGCCGTGCCGGTGCGGGATCCCTTCGAGCCGCCCAACCCCGACAAGGTGGTGACCCGCGCCATCAGCCGGGTCTGGCCCATGACGATTGCCCTGCCGGACCTCGGTGAGTCCTTCACCGTACAGCCGGTGACCGCGGGCAACGCCGGAAGCGAATCGGCCGAGGGCGGCCGCTTCATGGTCCGGCCGGGTGTCTACGTCCTGAGCGCGGCGGGGCCGGTCAACGCCGCCGCGCTCCCGGCGTCCATCGGCGCGGTGGGATTCGCCGAATACCATGCGCCGCCACCGGATTCGCTGGCGACTTCGGTGCAGTCGCTGGCCGCGCCGGCGTACGTTGTCGACCGGGACGCGGAGCTCCGCGCCCGCATCGTCGACCCGACCCCTCCCGATTCGGCGGTGCTCTTTCTCCGGCCGACGGCGGGCGGCTTCTATCGCGCGTTCGCGATGCATCCTTCGGGCGGATACGAGTACGCCGCCACGGTTCCGGCGGCGGCGCTCCGGGAGGGGCCGCACGAGTTCGTGATCACGACGTTCCGCGGGGGCTCGAGCGCCACGTTTCCCGCCGGGGTCCGGGGGAGGCCCTGGGACTGGGACTACTACAGCGGGGATTCCTGGAAGGTGGATGTGGTCGGAGCCCGGACGCCGCTGGTGCTCTTCACGCCCCGCACCGACGCCTCCCGGCTGACCTTTACCCGCATCGGCGATGCGGGACGCCGCGGGCTCTTCCGCCTGGGGGTGTCGGGCTTCACCGGCCAGCCGATCATGCACTTCGAGCTGCCGGTGGACCAGAGCGGCTGGAGTCCTCCGGATTACACCGCGTCGCTGGTGATCAAGGACCGGATCCAGGCGCGCCGGGAGACGATCGCCGGCGCGGAGACGGTGTGGCTCCGGCTCCGGGGCCTGGGGCCCCGGCAGATCCTGCACGTCACGCTGATGGAAGACGACGGCACCAGCTGGAGCGCGGCGGTGCCGGTGGACAGCACCTGGACCGGACGGTCGGTGCCGCTCGCTTCGTTCACGGCGGGCCGCGGTGTGCTCCTGCCGCAGGGATTTCCCGGCGAGTGGAGCTACTGGGTTGGTCCGGCCGCCGGGCGCGGCGGCAGCACCGACCGGCCGCGGCTCGACCACGTGGAGCGGCTGGAGCTGTCCCTGCGGCGGGAGGAGGGCGTCACGGTGACCGCCGGGCGCTACGGGGTGGAGGTGGAGTCCATCGCCCTGGATTTCGGCCGGCCCTGACGATGGAACCGGTCCGGTGATTCCGCCCGGGAAGAGCGGGGCGGGTCACCAAGCGAGCCGGCCCGACCTCACATCCGCGTCGGTTCCCGACACGCTCGCGGCGCTCCACGTGGATCCCGAGTCCGGTCTCACCCAGGGCGACGCGGAGGCGCGCCGCGGGGAATCCGGCTACAACGAGGTGGCGCCGGGACGAACCCATCCGGTCCTCGGCTTCCTCGCCAAGTTCTGGGGTCTGTCGGCGTGGATGCTCGAGCTGATCATGATCCTTTCCGCGGTTCTCCGGAAATATTCCGATCTCGCGGTGGTCGGCGCTCTGCTGATCGTCAACGCGGTGCTGAGTTTCGCGCAGGAGCGCCGAGCGGCGGGGGTCGTCGAGACGCTGCGGCGGCGCTTGCAGGTGAGCGCGCGGGTGCGGCGCGACCGGGCCTGGCAGGTTCTGCCCGCGCGGGAGCTGGTTCCGGGGGACATCGTGCGCCTCCGCCCGGGCGACATCGTCCCGGCGGACCTGCGGCTGCTCACCGGCGCATTGAGCGCCGACCAATCGGCCCTGACCGGCGAGTCGAAGGACGCGGATATCGCCGCGGGCGCCGTGGTCTCGTCAGGCTCGGTGGTCCGCCGGGGCGAGGGCAACGGCGTCGTGCTCCTGACCGGGGCCAGGACCTTGTTCGGCCGCACCACGGAGCTGGTCCAGCTCGCGCGCCCGACGCTTCATATCGAAGCGGTGGTCTCGAACGTGGTTCGCTGGCTCTTCCTCATCGTCGGTGGGCTGCTGGCGGTGGTGGCCGGGCTGGCCCTGGTGCGCGGCGCCCCGCTGCTCGAGATGGCTCCGCTCATGCTGGTGCTGCTGATGAGCGCGGTCCCGGTAGCCCTGCCGGTCATGTTCACCGTGAGCATGGCCGTCGGGTCGAAGGAGCTGGCGCGCCGGGGCGTGCTGGTCACCCGACTCAGCGCCGCGGAGGATGCCGCGACCATGGACGTGCTCTGCGTCGACAAGACCGGCACCATCACCATGAACCAGCTCGCCGTCACCGGCGTCATTCCGCTGGAGGGGGCCGCGGAAGCAGACGTCCTGATGGCCGGAGCCCTCGCATCCGAGGAGGCCAATCAGGATCCGATCGACCTGGCCTTCCTCCGGGCCGCGAAGGAGGCCCATCTCCTGGACGGGCCCGCCGCGGCCACCCCGGTCTCCTTCGCGCCCTTCGACGCTGCGACCCGGCGGACCGAGGCGGTGGTCGACCAGCACGGGACCCGGCTGCGGGTGATGAAGGGCGCGGTGCGGACCGTCGCCCAGGCCTGCGGACTCCCGGCCCCGGCGATCGAAGCCCTGGAAGCGAGAGTGGCCGACGCCTCCGGCAAGGGCTATCGCACCCTGGCCGTGGCCCGGGGCCCCGAGGCGGGCAGCCTCGCGATGCTGGGCCTGGTGACCCTGTACGACCCCCTCCGTCCCGATGCCCGGTCGCTCATCGACGCGCTGCGCGATCGAGGCGTCGCGGTGAAGCTCCTCACCGGCGATGCCCTGCCGGTGGCGCGCGAGATCGGGTGGGGAGTGGGCCTGGCCAAGATCGTCCGGGTGGCCGACCTCAAGGCCGCGGCGGCCCGGCCCGGCAACGAAACGGTGGACCTGCTGGCGGGCGCCGACGGTTTTGCCGAGGTATTTCCCGAGGACAAATTCATCGTGGTGCAGCACCTGCAGGCCGCGGGCCACGTCACCGGGATGACCGGCGACGGGGTCAACGACGCCCCCGCCCTGCGCCAGGCGGAGGTGGGGATCGCCGTCAGCAGCGCCACCGATGTCGCCAAAGGCGCGGCCAGCGTCGTCCTGACCGAACCGGGGCTCACGAATATCGTGGCCCTGGTCGAGCAGGGGCGGACCATCTACCAGCGGATCCTGACCTGGGTGCTCAACAAGATCAGCCGGACGATCCTGAAGGCCGCCTTCGTCGCCATCGCCTTCGTGGTCACCGGCAAGTTCGTCATCTCGGCGTTCGTGATGCTGCTGCTGGTCTTCCTGACCGACTTCGCGAAGATCGCACTCGCCACCGACCGGGTACGCTGGTCGAGAACACCGGAAACCTGGAACATCGGGGCGTTCGTCGCGGTGTCGGCGGTCCTGGGCGGGATGATGGTGGCGGAGGCCCTGTTCGCCCTGTATGTCGGCTGGAAACATTTCGGCCTGGGGACCAACGACAACGCTCTCTACACCTTCAGTTTCCTGCTGCTGCTCTACCTCGGCGTGTTCTCCATCCTGTCCGCCCGGGAACGCCGCCGGTTCTGGACCACTCGGCCCAGCCGGAGCCTCGCGGCGGCTCTGGCTGCGGATGCCCTCGCGGGAACCGGGCTGACGCTGCTGGGCCTGCCGGGGCTCGCGCCGTTGCCCTGGTGTCAGACCCTCGGCATCTTCGGCTACGCGATGGCGGTGTGCCTGCTCGCGAATGATGCGGCGAAGGTCGCGATGATCGAGCGGTGGACGGTCACCCCGGCGGCGGCGCCGGTTTCCTGGCCCGGAGCGCAAACGCGAACATCACCAGCCCGAAGGCCAGCAGCACCAGGCCCCACCAGAGATTCACGTTGATGCCGAGCGAGCGTCCGTAGATCGCCGTGTCGGACGCGAGTCCGTAGAGCGCCAGCATCACGCCGAAGATCGAGAACATCAGGCCGATCGGCAGTCGCAGATCGAGGTTCATCGCATCCTCACCAGAAGATCAGGTTGAGCACCAGGGTGAGCCCCAGCACCGCAACACCGAGGGTGGCGGGCCGTTTGAGCCACGGCAATCCACCGTCCTGCTGGCGCGGCGTCAGGCTGTACACCAGCCCGGTGAGCTGCTCGTCGGACTTGTTGCGCGCCGTGAGCAGCGAGATCGCGATCGTCGCCACGAAGCAGGTGCTCCACGCGAAGATGGCGGTCCAGAAGTTCTGGGCCATTTCGCTCGGGTAGGTGTGCAGCACCGTCCCCAGGAAACCGCCCTTGAGTCCCGGCGAGGCGCCGTGGGGCAACACCAGCCCATGGTGGATCGCCGCCGCGCCGGTCCCGAGCAGCAGCCCGAAGAACGCTCCGTGTCCCGTGGTGCGGCGCCAGAACATGCCCAGCAGGAAGGTGGCGAACAACGGTGCGTTGACGAACGCGAAGACGAGCTGGAGCATGTCCATGATGTTGTTGAACCGCGTCGTGGCGTAGGCCGCGGCCACGCTGAGCAGGATCCCGAACACCGTGGCCGCGTGGCCCATCCGCAGGTAGTGGCGGTCGGACTGCCCCGGGCGGATGTACGACTGGTAGATGTCGTAGGTCCACACCGTGTTGAACGCGGTGACGTTGCCGGCCATGCCGGACATGAACGACGCCATGAGCGCGGTCAGCCCCAGGCCCAGCAGGCCGGAGGGCAGGTAGTGCGCCAGCATCACGGGCACCGCGAGATTGTAGTTCGGCGCTCCGTCGCTGCCGGTGGGCAGCAGCCCTCCCCGGGTGGCGTGCAGGGCGATGGCGATCATCCCCGGCAGGATCACCAGGGCGGGGAAGAGCATCTTGGGAATCGCCGCGAAGAGGGGAGTGCGGCGCGCGGCGGTCATCGAATTGGCGGCCATGGCGCGCTGGATGACCAGGAAGTCGGTGCACCAGTAGCCGAACGACAGCACGAATCCCAGCCCCATGGCCATGCCGAACCACTCGACGCCCATGGGATTGGAGCCGGCCGAATCGAGGTGGCGCCACGAGCTGGACCAGGCGCCGGCCGGGTAACCGGCGTTGGTCGCGACGGTCGCGAGCTTGGCGGTGAGCCCGGCCCATCCTCCCACATCCTTGAGACCGAGCAGCACCAGCGGGAGGAAGCCCAGGACGATGAGAAAGAACTGGAGGACCTCGTTGTAGATGGCGGAGGTCAGGCCGCCCAGGAAGATGTAGGCCAGGACGATGGCGGCGGACAGCACCACGCTGGTGTGGAAGTTCCAGCCCAGCACCAGCTCGAGGAGCTTGGCCAGGGCGTACATCGAGATGCCCGAGGAGAACACGGTCATCACGGCGAAGGTGATCGCGTTGAAGCCGCGGGTCTTCTCGTCGAACCGGAGCTTGAGATACTCCGGGACGGACCGGGCCCGGGAGCCGTAGTAGAAGGGCATCATGAAGATCCCGACGAACACCATCGCGGGGATCGCGCCGAGCCAGTAGAAGTGGCTCGTCATCATCCCGTACTTGGCGCCGGAGGCCCCCATCCCGATCACTTCCTGGGCGCCCAGATTGGCCGAGAGGAAGGCCAGGCCGGCGATCCAGGTCGGGATGGAGCGTCCCGAGAGGAAGAAGTCTTCGCTGCTCCTGACGTAGCGCCGGAGCACCAGGCCGATCCCCAGCACGAAGGCGAAATAGACGATCAGGATCGCGTAGTCGATCGCGCCGAGGTGGATCTGTTGCACGCGGTGCTCCCGGAGAACGGTGCCGGCGGGGACCCGAATGCTCAGACATATCGCACGATGGGCCCCTTCCGCAAGCCGGGAGGATGCCCGCTGGCCCAAGCGCCGGGGCGGACCTACTATTTCGCCGGGGTAGTCGATTCCCGATTCCGGAGAGGCCCATGGTTCGTCCCCCGCGCATCTTCGCGCTCGTCCTCGCCGCCGCCGCGCTCGCCGCCCCGGTCCGGGGGCAGGCGCGCGTCACCTCGCCCGACCACCGCAACGTGGTCACGGTGGCCCTGCGGGAGGGGCGGCTGTACTACAGTCTGGCGCGCGATGGCCGCGACCTGGTACTGCCCTCCCTGCTGGGCTTCGAGTTCCGGGGCGCACCGCCGCTCCGGGACGGGTTGCGCCTCACCGACACCACCCGCGGGTCGCACGACGAATGGTGGACCCAGCCGTGGGGCGAGGTGGCCCGGGTGCATGACCACCACAACGAGCTGGCCGTGTCCGTGGAGGAAACCGCCGCCCCGAACCGGCGCTTCACCCTTCGGGTCCGCGCCTTCGACGACGGCATCGGCTTCCGCTACGAGCTCCCGGAACAGCCCGGGCTTGGCGCATTCGAGATGACCGACGAGCTGACCGAGTTTGCCCTGGCGGACAACGCGCGCGCCTGGTGGATTCCGTCCAACTGGCCCCGGAAGGACCGCTCCGAGGAGCTGTACTCGTCCGGGCCGGTGAGCACCCTCGACAGCGTCCAGACCCCGCTCACGATGGAGTTCCGGGACGGCCGCACCTTCATGGTCATCCACGAGGCCAACCTGGTGGACTACGCCCGGATGTTCCTGAGCGGGCCGCGCATGGAGGGCCGCACCCTGCGCGCCGCCCTGGCGCCGATGGCGGACGGGATCAAGGTGCGGGGCCGGACGCCGTTCGTGACGCCCTGGCGTACCATCCAGCTGGCCGACCGCGCCACCGATCTGGCGCCATCGCTGCTTGGCCTGAATCTCAATCCGCCGAACGTCCTCGCCAGGACGGACTGGATCCACCCGATGAAGTACGTGGGCATCTGGTGGGGCATGCACATCGGCTCCATGACCTGGAGCTCGGGCCCGAAGCACGGGGCGACCACGGCCAACGCCAAGCGATACATCGATTTCGCCGCGGCGAACGGCCTCGGCGGCGTGCTGGTGGAAGGCTGGAACCTCGGATGGGACGGGGACTGGATCGCCAATCGGGACGCCTTCTCCTTCACCCGGTCCTATCCGGACTACGATCTCCCCGAGGTCGCGGCGTACGCCCACCAGAAGGGCGTGCGGCTGATCGTGCACAACGAGACGTCGGGCGGGATCGAGAACTACGAGCGGCAGATGGACAGCGCGTTCGCCCTGTACCGATCGCTGGGTCTCGATGCCATCAAGACCGGATACGTCACCGACCTGACCAGCGAGGGGCATTCCCACTATTCGCAGTTCATGGTGCAGCACTATCGCCGGGTGATCGAGGCGGCCGCGCGGTACGGGATCATGGTCGACGCCCACGAGCCCATGCACGACACCGGCGAGCGCCGCACCTTTCCGAACATGATGAGCCGCGAAGGCGCCCGGGGCCAGGAATACAACGCGTGGAGCGGAGACGGCGGCAACCCGCCGGAGCACGAGACCATTCTGTTCTTCACCCGCCTGCTGGCCGGTCCGATGGACTTCACGCCGGGGATCTTCGATATCCTGGAGCGCAGCAGCGGTCACGCCAAGCGGCCCGATGAGCCGCGGGTCCGGACCACGCTGGCCAAGCAGCTCGCCCTGTACGTGGTGCTCTATTCTCCCTTGCAGATGGCCGCGGATCTCCCCGAGAACTACGAGCGGCAGCCCGCGTTCCAGTTCATCCGCGACGTCGCGGTGGACTGGGATACGACCCGCGTGCTGGCCGGCCGGATCGGCGACTACGTGGTGGTCGCGCGCCGGGAGCGCGGCGGCCAGAGCTGGTTCCTGGGGGCCATCACCGACGAGGAGCCCCGCACGCTCGACCTGCCGCTCTCGTTCCTGACTCCCGGCCGGCGATACGTGGCGGAGATCTATGCCGACGGCCCCAACGCGAACTGGCTGGACAATCCGCTGCCGGTGGCCATCACCCGGCGCTCGGTCACCTCCGCGACCCGGCTCCGCGTAGTTCTGGCGCCCGGCGGCGGCCAGGCCATCCGGATCCGGCCCGCGGGCTGAGCCAGGTCACGTGCCCCGGAAACCGACCAAGTACCTGGAAACGGTGCGGCGGGTGGCCCTCGCCCTGCCCGGTGTCAAGGAAGGCTCCAGTTACGGCACCCCGGGTTTTCGAGTGCGGAGCAAATTCCTCGCCCGGATGTGGGAGGACGGGGAGACGCTGGTGGTCAAGTGCGGCGACGAGGAACGCGACTTCCGGATGCAGGCGGATCCCGGGACCTTCTTCACCACCGACCACTATCGAGGCTATCCGACTGTCCTGATTCACCTGGCCACGGTGCGGCTGACCGACCTTCGCGAGGTCCTGGAGGAAGCCTGGCGCCGGAACGCGCCCAAGCGCCTGGTCGCCGAGTACGACAAGACATGATGCGCGGCGCACCCACTCGAGGGATTCGGACATGGACGCGAAGGGCCTCACACCGATCCTGAACGTCTCCGATATCCAGGCGACTTTCGCCTGGTTCGAGAAGCTCGGCTGGCAGAAGGGCTGGGATTGGGGCAGCCCGCCCACGTTCGGCGCCGTCTGCTCCGGCACGTGCGAGATCTTCCTGTGCCTGGACAGTCAGGGCGGCCGGGGCAAGAGCGCCTTCAGCACGACGACAGGTGCTGGCGAGGCCGCCGACAAGGGAGTCTGGATGTCGATATGGGTGGATGACGTCGATGCCATCTACCGGCACTGCCTCGAGCAGGGCCTCGAGGTCACCCATCCCCCCACCGACGAGCCCTGGAATGTCAGAGAGATGCACCTGCGCCACCCGGACGGTCACGTCTTCCGGATCGGCAAGGGGCTCGAAGAGGCCGAATAGAATGACCGAAGCCCGCGGTGGCCCGGCCGATCTCGCCTACCGCCCCAGGAGAAACTCCAGCGGGATCTCCAGCCGCGAGCGCCAGGCGCGCTCGTTGTGCTCCGCCCCTGCGAACGTGCGGGAGAGAAAGCTCTTCCCCGACACGTACCCCGCGGACCGCACTACCGAATCGGCCCGGGCCTGCCAGGGCGGGAACAGCGAATCCAGGGTGGCGGTTCCCAGGTCGAAGTAGAACCGGTGGGTCCGGGGGTCGGGCGCATGGCGGCCGAGGTACGCTATCACCGCCCCATCGGCCACCGGCCAGCCCGTCGACAGGCAGGCGGCCCCGCCGAACACTCCGGGATACTCGATCATCGCGTAGGCCGCGATCAGCCCGCCCATGCTGGCGCCCATGGTGAAGGTGTCCGCCCGCCCCGGCCTGGTGCGATAGGTCCGGTCGATGAACGGCTTGAGCTCGGTCACCAGGAACTTGAGGTAGGCGTCCGAGATGATTTCGCTGTTCTGGACGGTGGACCCGAAGCCGGTCGAGTGGCTGGTGGTGCCCGCCAGCGGCTGCTGCGGCATGTACTCCTGATACCGCTTCGACGTGTTCCAGACCGCCACCACGATCGCGGAGCGCACCTTCTGCTCCCCGATGAGCCTGGTCATGGTTTCATCGGCGGCCCAGTCGACCCCGCCGAACGACGTGGCGGGGTCGAAGACATTCTGGCCATCGTGCATGTAGAGGACCGGATACCGCTCGGCGGGGTGGGAGGTGTAGCCGGGCGGGAGCCAGACCTCGACGTTGCGAGGCGCCACGAACCGGGAGGGAAAATCCGGATGCAGCCTGCGGTCTCCCGTCACCCCCAGGGACGGGCCGGGGATCGTTTCGGCCGTGACCGGAAAGATGCAACCGGTGCGCGCGGGCAGGACCACGACTGGAGCATTTCCCTCGATGCGCGGAGCCGCGCAGATGCCCAGCAGGTCGGCGCCCAGCGCGCCGAGCGGCACCCGGACCGCGGTCTGCGCGGTGTCGTTGTTCAGGGCCACCACCAGCTTCCCGCGGCGGTAGACAAAGACCTGCTCGCCGGTCACCAGGTTTTCGGTGCCGGCGCTTCGGAGGTCGGCGTGCTCGGCGCGAAGCTTGAGGAGCGCCTGGAGGTGGGCGTAGACGGATTGCTCGTCGGCGGTGCGTCCGGCCGAATCGAAGGCGTTCCGCGGGTCGCCGGGCCAGCCGCCGGGGAAATCCCGGCGGTTGTCGGGGTCGCCGCCGCCCGGCAGGCCGATCTCGTCTCCATAGTAGAGGAGCGGGGTGCCCCGGGTCGTCAGCAGGAAGGTGTAGGCCAGCTCGAGCCCGGCCGTCGTGGCACCGCGGTCGTTCATGAAGCGCGGCACGTCGTGCAGGCCCAGGAAGGTCACCAGCGCCGTCGGGTCGCGGTACATCCGATCGTTGGCCAGCATCTCCGCCACTTCGCGCAGCCGACCGCCCTCGCCGAAGGCGCGGCGCAGCGGATAGAACAGCGGGTAGTCGAACAGCATGTCGACCTGGTCGTCGATGCCGTCGAATTGCGGTCCGGCCCCCCTCGAAGAACGAGACCAGCGCCGGATTGCCGTCTGACACTTCGCCGAGGACGCGGAGGTGCGGGGAACTCGCGCCGGAGCGCGGTCATCCAGTCCCGCCAGAACCGGCGCGGCACATAGGGCCAGGTATCCTGCCGAATGCCGTCCATCCCGCTCATCGCCACCCACCAGAGCGAATTCTGGATGATGTAGCGGGCCACCTCGGGATCGTCCTGGTTCAGGTCGGGCAGGATGTTGACGAACCAGCCGTCGAGCGTAGTCCGGCGGGTGTCCGGGGTGCCGTGCGGGTCGGCCAGGGTCCAGGTCTGCCAGTCGTTGGCCAGGTGGTTCTCCGCCGTTCCATGAAACCACGTCGGTGTCGGCGAATCCTTCACCCATGGGTGATACGGGCCGGTGTGGTTGGCCACCATGTCCAGGATGATCTTGATGCCCTGGGCGTGCGCTGCATCCACCAGGTCCCGGAAGTCCTTCAGGTTCCCGAAGTGTTCGTCGACCGCGTAGAAATCCACGGCGCCGTAGCCGTGATAATCGGTGATCGGCTGGTTGTCGTACATCTCGCGCCGATTGAGCGCGTTGTTGTTGTCGTAGATCGGGTTGAGCCAGATCGCGGTGATCCCGAGGGCCTTGAGGTATGGCAGGCGCTGGCGCACGCCGGCGAGATCGCCGCCGTGATAATACCTCGACTTGCCGCGGTCCAGGAGACCCTTCGAGATCGCCGGGTCGTCGTTGGTCGGATCCCCATTGGAAAAGCGATCGGGCATGATCAGGTAGACGACATCGTCCCTGCCGAACCCGCGGAATCGCCCCGCCTTGGGCAGCGGCGCCGTCAGCTCGAAGGGAACCTCGGCGCTCCCCGACGCGGTGCGGAGCGTGAACGGAAAGCGACCCGGCCTGGCCCCGCCCGCGATCGTGACGTCCACGAAGGCATAGGTTCCGGCCGCGTTGATCCGAAGACCGGTGCACCGCACCCGGGCGCAGGCGACCGTCGCGCCGGCCAGGTTGTGCCCCCGGATCAGCACCCGCACCGGGTTGATGGTGGATCCGGTCCACCAGCTGGGCGGATCCACCTTCTCGACGACCGGCGCCTGGGCCGCCGCGGCTCCCGCCAGCAGGAAGCCGGCGAGCAGGACTCCCAGTGTCGTCCTCACGCCGGCGCCTCGGCGCGGTCGGTCACCCGGGTGACCAGGAGCGCGGCCAGGGCGAGAAACGCCCCGCCGGCGACGACCGCGGCCATCCGGTTGTTGTGCAGCAGGTGGGACATCACCCATCCAAAGCCCAGCGACGCGATGATTTCCGGAATCACGATGAAGAAGTTGAAGATCCCCATGTAGACCCCGGTCCGGCCCGGGGGAATCGAGCCGGCGAGGATCGAGTAGGGCATTGAGAGCGTGCTGGCCCACGCGATGCCGACCCCCACCATGGACAGCAGCAGCAGGGTCGGGTTGGTGATCACCGTCACCGACAGCAGCCCCGCCGCGCCGGCCAGGAGGCAGATGGCGTGGGTGCCCTTGCGGCCCCGCCGCCGGGCGATCGGCGGGAGGAAGAACGCAAAGCCGAAACAGACCGCCGAATAGGCGCCGAAACAGATTCCGGCCCACTCCACTCCGCGCTGATACAGCGGCGAGCTGGGGTCCGGGGCGCCGAACACGTTGGTCGCCACGGCCACCGGGAAGTAGAGCCACATGCAGAAGAAGCCGAGCCAGGTGGAGATCTGCACCAGCGCCAGCTGCCGCATCGTGTCGGGCATCGCCTTGATCGCCGCGATGATCTCCCGGGCGCCGGTCCCGAGCCCCGCGCTCGCGGCCTTCTCCCGCTGGAACGCCGCCAGGTCGGCCGGCGGCTTTTCCTTGGTCGTCAGGATGGTGTACAGCACCGCCCCGAAGAAGGCCGCCGCGCCGATGTAGAAGGACAGCCGGACGGTGACCGGGATGGTGCCCGGCGTGCCGGCCGCCACGCCGAACCAGTTGGTCATCATCCAGGGCAACGCGGAGGCGATCACCGCGCCGAAGCCGATGAAGAAGCTCTGCATGGCGAAGCCCCGGGTCCGCTCGGACGGGGGCAGCAGGTCCGCCACGAAGGCCCGGAACGGCTCCATCGAGATATTGATCGACGCGTCGAGGATCCAGAGCAGCCCCGCCGCCATCCAGAGGCTGCCGGAGTTCGGCATCGCGATGAGCGCGCAGGAGCTCAGGATCGCACCGATGAGGAAGAACGGCCGGCGGCGCCCCAGCCGCGGCGACCAGGTCCGGTCGCTGAGGCGGCCGATGATCGGCTGGACCAGGAGGCCGGTGAGCGGCGCCGCGAGCCAGAGCATCGGGATCTGGTCGGGCTTGGCTCCCAGATACTCGTAGATCGCGCTCATGTTGGCCATCTGGAGGGCCCAGCCGAACTGGATGCCCAGGAACCCGAAGCTCATGTTCCAGATCGTCGAAAAGCGGGTGCTCTTCTCCGCCATGTGGCCTCCAGGCCCGGCTGCGAGGGATGCCTGCCCTAATCTTAGCGCGTGCCCGGCCACCCTGCCGCGCGGCCCCTCGCGCTGTACATTCTCCCCATGCGCACATTCTCGATTGTCCTCGCCCTCGGCGCCTCGGCGCGCCTCGCCGCCGCCCAGACCTCGCCCGCCGACTCGTCCAGGTTCGCCGCCGTCGCCTCGGGGCTCCAGTTCCGCTCCATCGGGCCGGCCCTCACGTCCGGCCGCGTGGCCGACATCGCCGTGGACCCCTCCAACCGGAAGATCTGGTATGTGGGCAGCGCGGCTGGCGGGCTGTGGAAGACCACCAACGGCGGCCTCAGCTTTGCGCCGGTCTTCGACGGCGAAGGCTCCTTCTCCATCGGCACCGTCGCCATCGACCCCAGGAACCCCAACGTGGTCTGGGTCGGCACCGGGGAGAACAACGCCCAGCGGGTGGTGGCCTTCGGCGACGGGGTCTACAAGTCGATCGACGGCGGAAAGAGCTGGACCAACACCGGGCTCAAGGAGTCCGAGCACATCGGCCGGATCGTGATCGATCCCCGGAATTCCGATGTGGTGTACGTCGCGGCGCAGGGACCGCTCTGGCGCAAGGGCGGCGACCGCGGGGTCTACAAGACCACCGACGGCGGGAAGACCTGGACCCGCATGCTGCCGGGCGACGACTGGACCGGCGCCAACGACATCCAGCTCGACCCGCGCAATCCCGACGTCCTGATCGCCACGATGTGGCAGCGGCAGCGGCGCACCTGCTGCTTCATCGCCGGCGGGCCGGGGTCCGGCGTATTCCGCTCGACCGACGGCGGCAAGACCTGGAACAAGTCGCAGTCCGGTTTTCCCTCGGAGGACCTGGGCCGGATCGGACTCTCGGTCTCTCCAGCCAATCCGAGCGTGGTGTACGCCGTCGCCGACGCGGCCCAGGGCAAGGGCGGGACCTTTCGTTCCCGGGACGGCGGCGCTTCCTGGGAAAAGATGAGCAGCTACCAGTCGGGCGGGAATTACTACAACAAGCTCTTCGCCGATCCGAAGAACGTGGACCGGGTCTACGCCGTGGACGTCATTCTGCAGGTGAGCGAGGACGCCGGGAAGACTTTCCACCGGGTGGGTGAAGCGCTCAAGCACGTCGACAACCACGTGGTCTGGATCGACCCCGACGACACCGACCACCTGATCGTCGGCTGCGACGGCGGAGTGTACGAGACGGTGGACCGGGGCCGGACCTGGCGCTTCATGGCCAATCTCCCGATCACCCAGTATTACCGGGTGGCCACCGACAACTCGGCCCCCTTCTACCGGGTCTACGGCGGCGCCCAGGACAACTTCTCGGTGGGCGGGCCCAGCCGCACCCGCACCAACAACGGCATCCGCAACGCCGACTGGTTCATCACCAGCGGCGGCGACGGGTTCGGCAGCGTGGTGGATCCCGAGGATCCCAACACCGTCTACGCCCAGTCGCAGTTCGGCAACCTGAGCCGGTTCAACCTGCGCACCGGCGACGTGATGGGGATCCAGCCCGAGGACGCCGCCAACGGCGCCGGCTTCCGCTGGAACTGGGATTCCCCGCTGCTGGTGAGCCCCCATTCCCACACCCGGATCTACTTCGCCAACAACCGGGTCATGCGGAGCGACGACCGGGGCGACAGCTGGCGCGCAGTAAGTCCCGACCTGACCCGCCAGATCGACCGCAACTCCCTCAAGATGATGGACCGGCTCTGGGGTCCCGACGCAGTCGGCCGGAATTCCTCGACCACGCTGTACGGCACCATCTTCGCGCTGGCGGAATCTCCTCTCAAGGAAGGGCTGCTGTTCGCGGGGACCGACGACGGCCGGATCCAGGTCAGCGAGAACGGCGGCGACAGCTGGCGGGCGATCGATCACTTCCCGGGGGTCCCGGACACGACCTTCGTGGCGCGCGTGGTCCCGTCCCAGCACGACCCCAACACCGTCTACGCCGCGTTCAACAACCACTGGACCGGCGACTTCAAGCCCTACCTGCTCAAGAGCACCGACCTGGGACGGACCTGGACCAGTATCGCCGGCGACCTGCCGGCCCGCGGCGACGTCTGGGCGATCGCCGAGGACTACGTCGACCGGAATCTGCTGTTCGCGGGCACCGAGTTCGGGGCCTACGTCACCCGTGACGGCGGCACCCACTGGGTCAAGCTCGGCGGCCTGCCCACCATCCAGGTGCGCGATATCGCGATCCAGAAGCGGGCCAACGACCTGGTGCTCGCCACGTTCGGCCGGGGGTTCTACGTCCTGGACGATTACGCCGCCCTGCGGGAGTGGCGCCCCGAGTACGCCGCGCAACCCGCCCGGCTGTTCGCCTCCCGCCCGGCCTACCTCTATGCCGAATCGAGCCCGCTGGGGCTGCCGGGCGGATCGTTCCAGGGGCACGGCCAGTATCGCGCCGAGAATCCGCCCTATGGGGCGCTGATCACCTACTATCTCAAGGACGGCTTCAAGTCGCAGAAGGCCCGCCGCCGCGAGGCGGATGCCGCCGCCGAGAAGAAAAACGTCGATTCGCCGTTCCCGCCGTGGGACTCGCTCAAGGTGGAAGATCGCGAAGAGGATCCCGCCGTCGTGGTGACCGTCAGCGATTCGGCCGGGCGTATGGTGCGCCGGTTCACCGCCCCGGCGACCGCCGGGATCCACCGGGTGGCCTGGGACCTCCGGCTCCAGCCCACCGATCCCGTCAACGGGCCGCCGTTCCAGCCGGACCCTGATTTCCCATTCGGGTCAGGACCGGTCGCGCCCTTCGCCGTGCCGGGCACCTACCAGGTGGCGCTCTGGTCCAGGGTCGGCGGCGCCTTCCGCCCCCTGGGCGATCCGGTCAAGGTTTCGGTGATTCCGGCCGATCCGCCGGAGGCGCGGGCGGGCGGCCGCACCATCGCGACGCTGACCGAACAGATCCGGACCGCGGAGTTGGAGCGGGCCGTGCTGGGCACCGCGGCGCTGATCGACGAGACCGCGGGCCGGGTGGGCTTCCTCAAGCGGGCCATCGACGAGACCCCGGCGGCGGACACGTCGCTCGCCCGACGGGTCCGGGACATCGAGCGGCGGCTCCAGGATGCCCGGGAGCTGCTCAACGGCGATCCGACCCGGGCCCGGCGCAACGAAGCCTCACCGCCCAGCCTGCTGGGGCGGCTGCAGAGCGCCATCGGCAACGGCTGGAGCGGCACGCTGGAGGCGCCGACGGCCGCGCAGCAGGCCCAGATCGACATCGTTCGGGGAGAATTCGGGCGGGTCCTGGATCAGATGCGCCAGCTCATCGAGGTGGACCTGAAGGCGCTGGAGGCCGCCGCGGAGCAGGCTGGTGTGCCGTGGACCCCGGGCCGGATGCCGAAGGCGCCGCTGTAGCGCTCAGCCCGGATTGTCGCACCGGGCCGCGCCTTGCCATTCCGCCCACCGCGCGCGGCCCGACGGTTCGGGCCCTCATGACCCTCGCCGGCGCGCCGGCCGGGCACGAGCTGCGGGGCCCCAACATGATTCTGGTGCTGGTATCGGAAGCTTCGGACGGCTGCCAGTTGGCCTATGGCTGTCCGAGTTGGACGACCAGTTCAGCAGCAACACCGTGATCGTGGCGATCACCCAGACCGGCGGCCCCCTGCCGGCGGCAGAGGGCCCGTTCCGGATCGCGATCGGCGGCGGCGGAGAGCACCGGGCCCGGTGGCTGCGCAACCTGGTGCGGCTCCGCCCGGTTCGCGTGTCATAGCGGCGCGTGCGCTCCGCTCCCCACCTTCAGAAAGGCGGGCGGCGCCAGGTTGAAGTAGTTCGGCGCGGCATCGACCTTCAACACGTAGGAACCGGTCTGCCCCGGGAGCACCGACGTCACCTCGATGGTGTAGTTGGCGTTGATCGCCCCCGGGTTGGTGAAGACCAGGGTGGCTCCCTGGGTAACGGTGCCGTCGGCCGTCACGAGCACCGATGCCGGCACTCCAGATGGGACCAGGCCATCCATGATCCGTATCCGGGGCGCAAACGTTCCCGGTGCCGGGGTCGCGGAAACCGTGAGCGTCTGGTTGCCTCCAATCACGACCTCGAACCGGTTCGACAAAGTGCCCGCGGAAATGCCCGGGCAGTCGGTACTCGCGAGGGTGAGAGTGGTATTCACCCCGCTGAGCACCCCGCGAAAGGGGCACCCCGTGACGTTGGGAGATGCGACCGGGTTGACCGTGATGCTGTAGGTCGGGGCCCCGGAAATCGGGAACGCGACGATGTCGAGCGGATGGGCCCCCATGAGGAAGATCGGCGTTGTGCCTCCGGTCGGGACTCCGGCATCCACACGGCCGCTGGAAGATTCAGGATCCTTGATGAGCAGGCTCACGAAATCGGACGACGCCACCGTGAGACTGATTGTCTGCTGAGAGGCCGAGGTAAACCGGTATCGGTGCAGCGGGCCGAACGGCACGTTGCAGTCGGTGGCCGGCGCGAAGGTGCGGGGACCAACCGTCACACCCAGGAACAGGGGAGTCTGGGCGCAGGCGGGACCATAGGCCGCGCCCTGCATCCGCACGTTGCTGAACGCGGTGACCCCGTGAGTGACGACATACCAGACCCCGGGAGTCGCGGCCGCGCCGGTGAAGACGCAGCGCTGCACCGGCCCGCTGGGGTTCAGCGGACAATTGGCGTGATCCGCCAGGGTCGGGAAGTCACCACCCTGCCGGACGTACAGCGTCACGTCGCCGGGACCGCCGTAGGTATCGAACGAGAGATCATTGGTTCCGGCCGGAACCACGAACCGGATGTAGGCGTCCGACCCCGCGGCGCCGGAGAATTGTCCCAGCTCGCCGAGCCCGTTTGGCGCGGTGTTCACCAGCAGATTGGTCAGCGTCAGGGTACCGCTGGTCGCCGGGACATAACCCGGAGCGGCAAACCGCAGAGTATGGTTCCCGGTCCCCAGGATGTTCAGGTCGTGGAACTGGGCCCGCCCGTTGGCGTCGGTCAGCATCGTGAGGCTCGCCCCGGGGGCGGCGGGGGCGGCCGGTGTGGGTGCCACGAACAGGCCCACCGCCAGCTCCCCGGTTCCGCTGGCGAGCGACACGGTGACCGCCACCCCGGCCTGGTGCACCTCGTTGCCCAGCCCGTCGGCGAGCTGAATCATCGGCTGCTGGAAGAACTCGATGTTGCTCCGGGGATTCGCCGAGGGCGCGGTGGCGATGAGGAGCTGGGGCGGCGGAATCACCGTGATGTTGCCCGACGCGGTGCTGCGGGGCTGGCCTCCGAGCGTGGCCGCGAAACCGACCGTGACGGTCACCTGCCCCGCCCCGCCGGTCACGCCGAGTCCGGCAAAGGTCGCCACCCCGGCGGCATCGGTGGTTGCCGTCGCGGTGCCGGACACGGATCCCGGCCCGGTGGCGACCGATGCGGTGACCACCACACCCGCCTGGGCCACGTTGTTTCCCGCCGCGTCCTGGAGCTGCACCGCGGGCTGCTGCCCGAGCGCCACGCCGCCGACGGCGCTGTTGGAAGGCTGGGTCGTGACCGTGAGCTGGGCCGCCGCGCCGGCGGCGAGGGCAATGCTGCCCGAGCTGACGGTCGCGGAGGAGCCGTTGAGGGTCGCGGTGAATGACAAGGTGCGGTTCCCGATGACCCCGCTCACCACGAGATCGGTGAAGACCGCCGCGCCGCTCGCGTTGGTGTTCACCGTCACCGTCCCGCCCAGGATCCCGCCTCCGCTGGCGATCGCGGCGGTCACGGCCACGCCGGCCTGGGGCACGTTGTTGCCACCGGCGTCCTTGAGCTGCACGGTGGGCTGCTGCGCCAGCGCCGCGCCGCTCTGGGCCGCCGCCGACGGCTGGGTCGAGAGCGCGAGCTGGCTCGGCGGGGGCTGGGTGGCGGTGAGGGTGAAATCGAGGAATTCGGTGGAGGATACCGACCCCCGCAGCGTCTGGGCCCCCAGCGCGGGACCAAGCGTCCAGGTGGCGCTGACGCTCCCGTCGGCGCCGCTGGTGACCGTGGCGGACCCCGCGCCGTTCACGGTGCCGCCTCCGGCCGTGACGGTGAGGGTCACCGCCTTGCCGGCCACCGGCGTGGTGCCGCCTCCGCTCTCCTTATGCAGGACCTTGACGGCGATGGGCAGGACGCTGCCGGCGGCGGCGCTGGTGGGCGGGGCAACGCTCGCCTGGACCAGGAATCCGAGGTCGGGGCCCGCGGTGTCTCCGCCTCCGCCGCAGGCGGTGGCCGAAATCAGCAGGAGTACGGCTCCGAGGAAACGGATGTTCGGCATGGTCCAGCTCCGGTAGGGGAAGCCGGTCCCCTTCCGGGGTCCGGGTGTTTCCCCTGAAGGCGGAAAATCCGGCCGAATCGGGTCATTCGACCTGGAACCCCGCCTGGCCCTCGGCTCAAGAGCAACCCGGCTCGCTCGAGGCCGAGGAGGCCTTCGCGGCTATGCCTACGACCAGCTGAAGCGTCAGGAGGCGTTCGACCTCCCGCGCACGGCGGAGCAAGTTACCAGCGGCCTCAGGTAGCGAACTTGACGCGGTCGGTCCGGGGGAGTTCCTTGGGGTGAGCCACCTTCCCCCACCAGGGGTCCCTCGCCATTGAATACGACGCAGCCGGCGTCTTCCCGGTCTCTCCTCGCTTTCCTGGAAAACGAGTATGTGCGGGCCGCCGGGGCGGTGGTTCTGGCCACGGCGATCGGGCTCGTGGTGCGGAGCCGGTTGCAGCCCATCGACGTGGCCATGCTCTACCTGCTGGCCGTCGTTTTCGTCGCCTCGCGTTTCAGCCGGGGCCCCGCGGTGCTTGCCGGTGTCGCAACGGTCGCGCTCTTCGATTTCCTCTTCGTGCCCCCGTATTACACCTACTCGGTGCTGGACCGGAGCTACGTGGTGAGCTTTGGCGTCATGTTTGCGATCGCGCTGCTCATGGGTCAGCTGACCGGCCGGATCCGGGAACAGGCCCAGGATGCCGCCGAGCGGGAGCGCCAGACCAACGCGCTGTATCAGATGACCCGCGAGCTGGCGGTCGCGCCCGACAGCCGGGCCCAGATTTCCATTGCGGCGGAGCACATCGGACGGGCCGTCGGCGGGGAGGCGACGGTGCTCTTGCTCGACCGCCTGCCGAAGAACGCCGGATCACCTGAATGGCCCACGGAGGGACCGCTGGTCAGCCTCGACGTGAGGATGGCGGCCACCTGGGCGGTCGAGCATCGCGAAGCGGCAGGATGGAGCGCCGTGCATGGCGCCGGCGCCGAAGCGCTGGTGGTTCCGCTCAAGAGCCCGACCCGGATCGTGGGAATTGCGGTGGCCCGGCCCGAGGCCCTCGAACGCCGGCTGTCCGAGACCCAGCTCCGGACGGTCGAGGCACTCGCGGAACAAGCCGCGATCGCGCTCGAGCGCGGCGCGGGAATGGGGCGCGGGATGCCTCGGTCGCTCGACGAAACGAGCGTCTAGCGCCGGATGCCAGGTCCTACCCTGCTGGTCATCGATGATGAGGCCCAGATCCGCCGAGTAGTCCGGAACGCCTTCAAGGACGCGGGCGCGCGAATTCTGGAGGCGGCCACCGCCTCCCAGGGCATCGATCTCGCGGCGTCGGAACGCCCCGATCTCATCGTGCTGGATCTGGGCCTGCCGGACATGCCCGGCGTCGATGTATGTCGCGAGATCCGGCGCTGGTCGGTCGCTCCGATTCTGGTTCTCTCCGCCCGCCACTCCGATGAAGAAAAGGTCCGGCTGCTGGACGCCGGCGCCGACGACTACGTCACCAAGCCATTCAGCACCTCGGAGCTTCAGGCGCGGTCCCGGGCCCTGCTGCGCCGGGCCCAGGGTCGCGGCCCGGCCGGCGAGTCCCGCATCGAGATCGGCGGGCTGATACTCGATCTCACCGCCCGGAGCCTGACGGTAGACGAAAACCCGGTGCACCTGACTCCGATCGAGTGGGATCTGCTGCGGGAGATGATGGTCAACGCCGGCCGCACCCTGACCCACCAGCATCTGTTCGGTCAGGTCTGGCGCGGCCGCCAGTTCGGCAACGCCCAGCAGTATCTCCGGGTGTACGTGGCCCACCTGCGCCGGAAGATCGAGGCCGATTCGCTTCGGCCCCGGTATATCCACACCGAGCCGGGCGTTGGATATCGCTTTGCGACCGCGGCGGAGTTCGCCGCGCAGGACTAGCGTGCCCCGCGCCCCGGTCTGGCGCTGGCTGGTGTGGGGCCTGGTCCTCGCCGGCGTCACGCTGCTCCTGGTGCAGCTGCGTGGACGCCTCGACAAGGCGCACATCACGCTGGTGTTTCTCCTTGTCGTTCTGGCGGGAACCCTGAGTGGCGGCCGCGCGCTCGGCCTGGTGCTCGGGGCGATTTCCTTTCTGCTGTTCAACTGGTTCCTGCTGCCACCCTACCACACCTTCGCGCTCAACGACCCGCTCGACTGGCTGGTGCTGGTAGCGTTTCTGATCGTGAGCGCCGTGGTCGCGGAGATCCTCCACCGGCTCCGGGGGGAGGCCGACGCCGCCCGGCGGCGCGCCGCCGAGGTCGACCGATTTGCCACGCTGGGTGCCGAGGCCTTGAAGGTGGGCCGCGCCGAGGAGGCTCTCGCCGCCATTACCGACGTCGTTCGCGCCGAGCTGGAGCTTGACCGGTGCCGGATCCATACCTCCCGAGTCCCGGACCGGGAAGGGACCAGCCCAGCGGACCCGCTCGTTACCTGGACGGCCGAGCATGGCCGCGTTGCGATCCTTCGGGCCGACGGCACCAGCCGGCTCACCGGGACCGCCGACCTTCCTGCGGGCAGAATGGATGACGCCCTCAGCGTCTTTCTCCCCCTCGCGGTTCGCGGGAGCACGATCGGGGTGCTCGAGCTGGGCGCACGGCGGCCGCTCGATCTCTCACCGGCACAGCTCCGTTTTCTGACCGCGCTGGCCCATTACGCGGCGCTCGCCGTCGAGCGGGCCCGGCTGGAGGCCGAGGCCGGTCGCATCGAAGTGCTGCAGGAGGCGGACCGGCTCAAGGACGCGTTGCTCGCGTCGGTGTCCCACGACTTGCGGACCCCGCTCACCACCATCAAGGCGCTGGCCCACGAGATGGCAGGGGGAGACGAGCGCGCCCTCGCCATCGAGGAGGAGGCCGACCGGCTCAACCGGATGGTGGCCAACCTGCTGGACCTGACCCGCCTCAAGAGCGGCGAGCTGGGTCTGCATCATCGAGATCAACGCGGTGGATGAGCTGATCGGCGCGCTGCTGCAGCGCGTCTCCGGCGCGCTCGACGGTCGCGAGATCACCGTTCGGCTGGAGGACGGCGGCACCCTGCTGGTGGGTCGCTTCGACCTGGCGCAATCGCTTCGGATACTGGTCAACCTGGTCGAGAACGCCCACAAGTACTCTCCGGCGGGAACGCCGGTTGAAATTGCCGTCGGCCGGGCCGGCGCGTTCCTCTCCATTGCCGTGGCCGATCGCGGTCCCGGCGTCCCGGCCACCGAGGCGGGATCCATCTTCGAGCCGTTCTATCGCTCTCCCGGCGCGCTCCCGGATGTCGGAGGCGCCGGGCTCGGCCTCGCCATTGCCCGGCAACTGGCCCGGGCTCAGGAGGGCGATGTTCGCTACGCCGCCCGCCCGGGCGGTGGTGCCGTCTTCACGTTGACCCTTCCCGCCGCGGAACTGCCCGCCGAATAACCCGCCCCGCTGAGCCGCCGTCGGTCCGGCGGCGCAGTCTGGAACATTTTTAACGACATCTTCACGCCCCGCTCACGGACATTTACCCCGGTTTCGCGCCACGGACGGTATCCTGCGTCCGGTCGCCGCAACGGTGCGGTGCAACGGAAGGTGGATTCGATATGAAGGACGCGCTCTACATCCTCGGCACCCTGGGCTTCTTCTGGCTCATGATCGCCTATGTGCGCTGGTGCGAGTCCCAGGGCAAGAAGAGCGTCCCGGCCAAGGAGGAACCGACCCCATGAGTCTCGGCAACGTCGTGGCCATCGTGCTGACCCTGGCCGTGCTCGGGTACCTCCTGTACACCATGCTCCGGCCGGAGGAGTTCTGATATGACCGCCAATGGCTGGCTGCAGATCCTCTTCTACGGACTCTGCCTGCTGCTGGTCGCCAAGCCGCTCGGGCTCTACATGGTCCGGATCTATGACGGCTCCATGCGATGGTTGGCGCCGGTCGAGCGGGTCATCTATCGGGTCAGCGGCATCGATCCGACGGAGGACCAGCACTGGACCCGCTACGCGCGGCGGCATGCTGCTCTTCAGCGTCGCGTCCATGTTGCTGACCTACGTGGTCCTGCGGCTTCAACACCTGCTGCCGCTCAACCCGCAGCACTTCCCGGCGGTGACCGACCACCAGTCCTTCGAGACCGCGGCGTCGTTCACCACCAACACGAACTGGCAGTCCTACAGCGGGGAGACGACGATGTCGTACTTCTCGCAGATGACCCAGCTCGCGTTTCACAACTTCATCTCCGCGGCGGTCGGCATCGCCTGCGCGGTGGCGCTGGTGCGGGGCATCGCGCGGAAGAGCGCCGGGCGGCTGGGCAACTTCTGGGTGGATACGGTCCGCGGTACGCTGTACCTCCTGCTCCCGATTTCCTTCATCGCGGCTCTCCTGCTGATGCAGCAGGGCGTCATCCAGAACTTCAAGCCGTATCTCGAAGTCACCACCCTGGAGGGCGCCAAGCAGGTCCTCGCCATGGGGCCGGCCGCCAGCCAGATCGCCATCAAGCAGGTCGGCTCCAACGGCGGCGGTTTCTTCAACATGAACTCGGCCCACCCGTTCGAGAACCCGACGCCGTGGTCGAACTTCATCGAGATGTTCGCTCTCCTGGCGTTGGCCTCCGGGTTGATCTGGATGTTCGGGGAGATGGTGAAGAAACGGGCCCACGGCTGGGCCCTCTGGACCGCGGTGTTCGTGATCTTCGCCGGCGGCGTGACGACGGCGTACTGGGCGGAGGCCCGGGGCAATCCGATCCACGCCGCGCGCGGGATCGACGTGGTCGCGTCGGACGTGCAGTCGGGCGGCAACATGGAGGGCAAGGAGGTCCGCTACGGCATCGCCAACTCGGTCCTGTGGGCCACCGCGACGACCGATGCCTCGAACGGCTCGGTCAATTCGATGCACGACTCCTTCACGCCGCTCGGCGGCCTGGTACCCCTCGTCAACATCCAGCTGGGCGAGGTGGTGTTCGGCGGCGTCGGGGCCGGGCTCTACGGCCTGCTCATGATGGTGGTGCTCACCGTCTTCATCGCCGGGCTGATGGTGGGGCGGACACCCGAGTATCTCGGAAAACGGATTCAGGCGCGCGAAGTGCAGATGGTGATGCTCTACGTCCTGATCTTCCCGGCCGCGATTCTCACTCTCACGGCCATCTCGGTGGTGGTGCAGCCCGGGCTGGCCGGCCTCAACAACGCCGGCCCCCATGGGCTCAGCGAGATTCTCTACGCCTTCTCGTCGACGGCCGGCAACAACGGCAGCGCCTTCGCCGGCCTGACCGGATCGACCTACTACTACAACACCCTGCTCGGGCTCAACACGCTCATCGGCCGGTTCGTCATGATCGTGCCGATGCTGGCCCTGGCCGGCTTTCTGGCCGAAAAGAAGGTGGCGCCGGAATCGGTCGGCACCTTCCCGGTCACGACGCCGCTCTTCGTCGTGCTGCTCATCGCGGTGGTCCTCATCGTCGGCGCACTCACCTTCTTCCCGGTGCTCTCGCTCGGACCCATCGTCGAGCACCTGCTGATGGGCGCGGGGAGGCTCTTCTGACATGACCGTCACCAAGCGACCGCTCTTCGATCCGCCGATCGTCCGCCGCGCGATCGGCGACGCCTTCACCAAGCTCGCGCCGCGCCACATGGTGCGGAACCCGGTGATGTTCGTGGTGCTGCTGGGCAGCATCGCCACGACCATCGTGCTCGGGCAGGACCTGGTCCGCGGCGGCGGCAACCTGGGCTTCACGCTCCAGCTGGCGCTGTGGCTCTGGTTCACCGTGCTGTTCGCCAATTTCGCCGAGGCGATGGCGGAGGGCCGGGGCAAGGCGCAGGCGGACAGCCTGCGGGCCTCGCGGACCCAGACGTCGGCGACGCGGCTGCGCAATCCGGCCAACAAGCGGGATGTCGAGGCGGTGCCGGCCGCCCGGCTGGTCAAGGGGGACCTGGTCATCGTCCGGCCCGGAGAAGTGATCCCCGGCGACGGCGATGTGGTCGAGGGAGTGGCCTCGGTGGACGAATCCGCCATCACCGGGGAGTCCGCGCCGGTCATCCGCGAGTCCGGCGGGGACCGGTCGGCGGTGACCGGTGGCACCAAGGTCCTGTCCGACTACCTGGTCATTCGGATCACCGCCAATCCCGGCGAGACCTTCCTGGACCGGATGATCGCGCTGGTGGAAGGCGCGTCGCGCCAGAAGACCCCCAACGAGATCGCCCTCACGATCCTGCTGTCCGGGCTCACCATCATCTTCGTCTTCGCGGTCGCCACGCTGCAGCCGTTCGCGGTCTACTCCGGCACTTCGGTGTCGATTCCGGTGCTGATCGCGCTGCTGGTGTGCCTCATTCCCACCACGATCGGCGGCCTGCTGTCGGCCATCGGCATCGCCGGCATGGACCGGATGATCCAGCAGAACGTGATCGCCATGAGCGGGCGGGCGGTCGAGGCAGCGGGCGACGTGAACACCCTGCTGCTGGACAAGACGGGCACCATCACCCTCGGCAACCGCCAGGCGGTGGAGTTTCTCCCGGTGCACGGCGTCACGATCAATGAGCTGGCCGACCGGGCCCAGCTCGCTTCCCTTCCCGACGAGACCCCCGAGGGCCGCAGCATCGTGGTGCTGGCCAAGCAGCAGTTCAATCTGCGGGGCCGGTCGGTGAGCGAATCCCCCGAGCACGAGCATATGACATTCGTTCCGTTCTCCGCCGTCACCCGGATGAGCGGAGTGGACATCGGCGTCGTGCAGCTCCGCAAGGGCGCGGGGGACGCGGTGGTCCGCTGGGTCAAGGAGGGGAAGGGCCAGGTCCCCGACGAGATCAACGGCATCGTGGAGGGGATCGCCCGGCGGGGCGGGACCCCGCTCGTCGTGGCCGAGCGCCACAATGGGTCGACCCGGGTGCTGGGCGCGGTCTACCTCAAGGACATCGTGAAGGGCGGGATGCGGGAACGGTTCGACCGGCTCCGTGCGATGGGCATCCGGACGGTCATGATCACCGGGGACAACCCGCTGACCGCGGCCTCGATCGCCCAGGAAGCGGGGGTCGACGACTTCCTGGCCGAGGCCAAGCCGGAAGACAAGATGACCTTGATCAGGCGGGAGCAGGCCGGCGGCAAGCTGGTGGCCATGACCGGTGACGGCACCAACGACGCGCCGGCGCTGGCCCAGGCGGATGTCGGGGTGGCGATGAACAGCGGCACCCAGGCGGCCAAGGAGGCGGGGAACATGATCGACCTCGACTCCAACCCAACCAAGCTCATCGAGGTGGTGGAGATCGGGAAGCAGCTGCTCATGACCCGGGGCTCACTCACCACCTTTTCCATCGCCAACGACGTGGCCAAGTATTTCGCCATCATCCCGGCGATGTTCATGGCCACCTATCCGGCGCTGAACGCACTCAACATCATGGGGCTCCATTCGCCCCAGTCGGCCATTCTGGCGAGCGTCATCTTCAACGCGCTCATCATCATCGCATTGATTCCGCTGGCGCTTCGCGGCGTGCGCTATCGTCCCGCCGGCGCGGGCGCCATCCTGCGTCGCAATCTCTGGATCTATGGCGTGGGGGGCCTGCTGGTGCCCTTCGCCGGGATCAAGCTCATCGATATGGCCCTCGTGCTGTTGAGGCTGGTATGACAATGCTCAGGAAGCAGCTTCGTCCCGCGATCGTTCTCACGCTGGTGCTCTGCGTGATCACCGGCGCGCTCTATCCCGGCCTCGTGACGGGTCTGGGTCTGGTGCTGTTTCCGCACCAAGCGAACGGGTCCCTGGTCACGGTGAACGGCAAGGTGGTGGGCAGTGAGCTCATCGGCCAGACGTTCAAGCAGCCGTGGTACTTCCACTCCCGGCCCTCCGCCGCGGGTGCGGATGGCTACGACGCGTCGGCATCCGTGGGCACCAACAAGGGTCCGACCGATCTCAAACTGGCGGACACCCTGATTGCCGGCGCGGTGGACAAGGCGGTGCAAGAAGACGGGGCGGTGAAGGGCAAGATTCCCGCCGATATGGTTACGTCGTCCGCATCGGGGCTCGACCCGCACATCTCCCCGGCCAACGCCGAGCTGCAGGTGGCCCGCGTGGCCAGGGCCCGCGGCGCGAGCGAGACCGCGGTGCGCGCACTCCTTGCCAGGCACGTGGAGGGCCGCCAGTTCGGGTTCTTCGGGGAGCCGCGGGTGAATGTCCTCATGCTCAATATCGCGGTCGACAGTGCGTTTCCGCACCGGTCGGCGCCAAACCAGTAGAAAGGATTCCTGTGAGCACGCGCGCATTGCTGGCCGCGGCGGTCGGTTGCCTGGCCCCCGTGGCCCTCGGGGCCCAGGCCACGGCCGGCACCGATTCGGCTGGAAACAAGATCACCATCTCCGGGTATGTGACGGCATCCTATTTCTATGCCTCCCACCCCGACGGCAATCGAATCACCGGCCGCCTTTACGACCGGTTCCACGACCAGTTCCAGTTCAACGCCGCCCGACTGACGTTCCTGAAGGCGCCCGCGGCCGACAAGCTGGATGCCGGATTCCAGGTGGACCTGCTGTTCGGTCAAAATGCCCCACAGATACGCTCGGCCGGCCTCTCTCTAGGAGACAACGGTGATGTGCCCCAGGCGTTTGTGAGCCTCAACGTGCCCACCGGCCCGGAGAGCTATCTGCGCTTCTCGGCGGGCAAGCGCTGGACCATGATGGACGTCGAGTACGTGGACGAGATCCTGAATCCGAATTTCTCGCACGGGTACGCCTACATCTTCGTCAGCAATTTCACCGATACCGGGTTGAGCTTCGACGCGCATTTCTCCAGCAAGGCCGAGCTCGGCCTGCGGGTCATCAACGGCTGGGACGTGGTCGAGGACAACAATACGAAGAAATCGTTCATGGGACGGCTGGCACTCACGCCGTCCGACCGGGTCGCCCTGTCGTTCCTCGGCTATTTCGGGCCCGAGCAAGCCAACAACGGGAGCAATAACCGGTACGGCGGCCAGTTCGTCGGCACCTTCAAGCCCGCCTCGACCGCCACGGTCTACACCGAGCTGGACGTTGGTGGCGAGGAGGGCCTCGGCGCCGGCGGCGGGAAGGCCTCTTGGTCGGCATTGGGGCTGTGGGGCGTATTCGATCTTTCGTCCAAGGCATCGCTGGCCCTCCGGGGCGAGTATGCGAACGATGCCGACGGCGTGCGAACCTCGGGAGTCTTCGGGTTTCCGGCGGCCACTGACCGCAAGCTGACCAGCGGAACAGTGACGCTCAACATCAAGAGCTGGCCGCATGCCCTGGTCCGGCCGGAAGTGCGGATCGAGCATTCCAATCGTGGTGATTTCGGCGGGACCGGGAAGCATTCGCAGGTGACTGCCGGCCTCGCGGCGTCGTACATCTTCTGAGCCACCCGGTGAGCCACCCGGCGCGAGCGTTTCGCCCGCGCCGGCGATAGGTTTCCCGTATGGCCGAGCCTGCCGCGCCGTCACCCGGGGAGCTCTCCTTCGCGGATATCGTTCAGGCGAGGGAGCGCGGCAAGCTCAAGCTGTACATCGGCTCGGCGGCGGGTACCGGAAAGACCTACCGAATGCTCAACGAAGCCCACCAGTTGCGCGACCGCCGGGTCGACGTGGTGGTGGGCTTCGTGGAGACTCATGGACGCACCGAAACCGAGGCTCAGCTCCGCGACCTCGAGGTCGTTCCGCGCAAGAAGATCGAATACCGCGGGGTCGTCCTCGAGGAGATGGATCCGGAGGCCATCATCGCCCGCCGGCCCCAGGTGGCCATCGTCGACGAGCTGGCCCATACCAACGTGCCGGGCTCCGGCCGCGCCAAGCGATGGGAGGACGTCGTCGCGCTGCTCGACGAGGGGATCAGCGTGATCTCCGCGGTGAATATCCAGCACCTCGAGTCCCTCAACAACGTCATCCAGAACACCCTCGGCGTGACCGTCCGGGAGACCGTGCCGGACTGGGTGCTCACGCTCGCCGACCAGGTCATCAACCTGGACATTTCGGCGGAAGATCTTCGCCAGCGCCTGGTCGAAGGGAAGATCTACTCCCCCGACAAGGTGTCCACCGCCCTCAAGAGCTTCTTTACCGAGGAGAACCTCACCACTCTGCGCGAGCTGGCGCTCCGCGAGGTGGCGAGCTCGGTGGACCGGACCCGGGAGATGATCGCCGCGCGGATCGAGGCCCAGCCGGCCGGCCGGCGGGGGGCCGAGCGCCGAACCGTGGATCGGGTCCTCGTGGCGATGTCGAGCCACCCGGAATACACCGCGGTCCTGCTCCGCAAGGCCAGTCGGATCGCGGGCCGGCTCAATCCCGACTGGTACGGGGTCTACGTGCAAACGCCGGCCGAGAGCGCCAGCCGGATCGACGCGACCCTGCAGCGCAAGCTGGTGGAGAACATCCAGCGGGCCCAGGCGATGGGCGCCGAGGTGGTGAAGCTCGAATCGGAAGACGTGCCGAGCGCGCTGCTCCGCTTTGCCGGCGACAAGGGCGTCACCGTCATTATCGTGGGACAGTCGAAGCGGTCCTGGTGGCAGCGTCTCAGGCGGGCCTCGGTGGTCGACCACCTGATCAGTAACCCGCTGGGCATCGACGTGCTGGTGGTGTCGCTCGACACCGACAAGGAGGGCGCGGCATGAGGGTCGGGCAACGGCTGTACCTCGCGGTGTTGCCCGCCATCCTGGGCCTCTTCACCGTGGCGGCGTTGGCCTACTGGGGCCACCTGTACCGGTCTGCGCCGGGCTGGGTGGTGGCGGCGGCCGCTGTCGCCGCGGTCGGCTCCCTGATCCTGGCGTGGCGGAATACCCGGTACGTGGCCCGGCGGCTGGAGCGGTTGGTCGGACGGCCCAGTCCGGCGGGGACCCCCGACGAGCTGGACTCGATCGAGGCCGTGGTGGACCGGCTGAGCGGCGCCGTGACCGAGGCGGAAGCGGGCAGCCGGCGGCGGGAAGTGGCGGCGAGCCAGCGGGTCCAGGAGTATGCCGCGCTGCTGGCCGAAGCGGCCTCGGCCCTGTCGCGCCAGCTCGACGAGGTGCGGCTGCCGCTCCATATCCTCCTGGAGAATCACTTCGGGCCGCTCAACGAGAACCAGGAGGAAATGCTTTCCGGCGCCCACACCGCGGCCGAAGCCGCCGACGTGGAGCTCCGGCGGCTCCGGGACATCGCCGACCTGGACCGCGGCGCGCTCAGCCTGCGGCGTGAACAGGTGAGGATCGGCGAGTTACTCCGGGCCCTCAAGCCCCAGCTCGAAGCCGATGGCGCGCGGGCCGGTGTCACCATCGCGCTGGATGTGGCGCCGGGATTGCCCCGGGTGGCCGGTGATCGAGTCCGTCTGCAGGAGGCGCTTGAACGGCTGCTTCGCTATCTCGTGCGCCACGCCACGCCGGGCAATGCGATCGCCATCGCGGCGGTGGCGGAGCAGGGCGAGATCAGGCTCATCGTCGAGGGAGGACCCTCCCTGACGCTGGATGCCGATGTGGCCCTCGCCCGCCGCATTATCCTGGCTCACGGGGGGACGCTCGACGATCAGGCGAGCCATACCCGGGTCACGCTTCCGGTCCCGGGTTCGACGTGAATTCTGCCTGGCGTTGATCACCATTGGAGCATGCTGGGTATACTTCCGCATGACCATTCCAGCGCTTTTCCGTACGGGGCCGCTGTTGTTCATCGGGATGTCCCTGTTCGCCACCGCGTGGCGTCCCGCGGCGGCACCGCGAGTCATTCATATCGTCGCCAACGAGTACGCCTTCATCGCGCCCGAGGTGACGCAGGCGGGACCGACGACCTTCACGCTCGAGAATCGCGGGATGAAGTTTCATGAGGTCCTGATCGGGCTGATGCGTCCCGGGGCCGGCGCGGCCCAGATCGTCGCGGCCCACCAGCAAGGGGCCGGGTTTCGGGTGCTCTCCCAGTACTACCTGGAGGGCGATGCCGGCGGAGCCATCTTCGCATCCCCGGGCAACACCTCCATCGTCAGCCTGACCGTGGACCTGCAACGGGGGCGCTCCTACGTGCTGCTGTGCCAGCTCAGGGACTCGGCCGCGGCAACGCAGCACGCGGCCCTTGGCATGTTCCGGATCCTGCGGGTCGAATAGAGAGGCCACCAATGACACCGGCGTCCCTGCGGCTTCTCGGCAATATCATCCTCGGTGTTGCCATCCTCCTCCTGCTCGTGACCCTCTGCGGCATGCTCGGTCTGATCCCGAAGCTCGCCGTATCGAGGGAACTGATCATCGTGGCGTTCATCCTCACCCTGGTGGCGCGCGGACTGCGCCGGCGCGGCCCGGGAACGCCCGCATGATGCTCGGGCTGGTCCCGCGGTCCGGCGCCTTCCTGTTGCGGGGCCACTGAGAGCTCCACGCACCAATGACCAACCAACCTGCAGATCGCATCGCGCTGGTGACCGGCTCGAGTGCCGGCATCGGAGCGGCCCTGGCGCGCGAGCTCCTGTCCCGGGGTTGGACGGTTCTCGGCCTGTCCCGACGCTCGGGGGGCATCAAGCATCCCGCGTACCGGCATCTCGAAGTAGATCTCAAGGATCCGCCGGCCCTGGTCCGGGCAATGGAAACCGATGTTCGCCCCCTCCTGTCCGAGGCACGGTGGCGGCGGGTGGGATTGGTGAACAACGCGGCCACACCAGCCGGCCTCGGGCCCTTGCCCAACCTGGACCCGGCGACGCTTCAGGAGGTGTATGCGGTCAACGCCGTCGCGCCGATCTGGCTCATGGGTTTCGTGACCCGGGCCGTTCGCCCCGGCGTTGCCCTTCGGGTGGCCAACGTCTCGTCGGGTGCCGGGGTCCGGGCCTTCCCGGGTCTGTCCGCCTACGGGAGCAGCAAGGCGGCCCTGCGAATGGCCGGCATGGTGCTCGCCGCCGAATGGGACTCCGGCGCGCCGGGCCAGCGCGTGCCGGACGACGCCGCGATCATGAGCTACGAGCCGGGTGTGGTGGAAACCGCCATGCAGCAGAATGCCCGCTCGCTCTCCCCCGAACAGATGCCGTGGGTCGGCATCTTCCTGGACTTCGCGGCGCGGGGCATCGCCGTGGCTCCCGAAGCGCCCGCCCGGGAGCTCGCGCAATTCCTCGAATCGGACGGACGGCCGCGGTTTGCCGAACGCAGGCTGGGAGACTCCGACGCATGAAAGTCCTGGTCATCGACATTGGGGGCACCCACGTGAAGGTGCAGGCCACCGGACACGCGCAGCGGATCGAGATTCCATCCGGCCCGCGGCTGACCCCGGCCAGGCTGGTGTCCGCGGTGAAGGCCGCGACGGCGGGGTGGAAGTACGATGCCGTCTCGATCGGCTATCCCGGGCCCGTGGTCCATGGCCGCGCCATGCTCGAGCCGCGCCACCTCGGCTCTGGCTGGGTCGGATTCAACTTCAAGAAGGCGCTCGGTCGGCCCGTCAAGCTCATCAATGACGCCGCGATGCAGGCGCTCGGCAGCTATCGCGGCGGCCGCATGCTCTTTCTCGGCCTGGGAACCGGCCTCGGCTCCGCGCTGATCGCGGACACCGTCCTGGAGCCGATGGAGCTGGCCCATCTTCCGTATCGAAAGGGCCGCACCTACGAAGAGTACGTCGGGCTGGCCGGACTCAAGCGGCTGGGCAAGCGGAAATGGCGGCAGCATGTCGACCGGATCGTCCGGCAGCTCAAGGCCGCGCTGCAGGCCGATTACGTGGTGCTGGGGGGAGGCAACGCGCGGCTGGTCAAGAAGCTTCCACCCGGTACCAGCCTGGGAGACAATGCCAACGCCATCCAGGGCGGCTACCGCCTCTGGACCCGGCGGTATGCCGGGCGCTCGACGGAGCGCTTCCTCCATTGACGGCCCCGGCGGCGCCTTCCATCGCCTTCGGAGCACCCGGCATCGCTCCCCGCTGGACTTCCAGCGCCAAGGAGGGCCTCGGCACTTCGTATCACACCAGCTGCCGAGTGTGGTTCACGCTGGCCTATGGCATCATCAACGAGATCTACTACCCGACCGTCGACCAGCCCAATACCCGTGATTGTCAGTTCCTGATCAGCGACGGAGCGACCTTCTGCCACGAGGAAAAGCGGGATCTGATTCACCAGGTCGAGTACCCGGAGCGGGATTGCGTCTTCTACCGCCTCATCAATACCGAGCCGAACGGGCGCTACCGCCTGATCAAGGACGTCCTCACCGACCCGCACCGCTCGGTGGTGCTCATGTACACCACCCTCGAGGTGTTCGACGCGTCGCTGCGGGGCAAGCTGCGTCTCTACGCGTTGCTGGCGCCCCACCTGGAGCGCCACGGGGCGGGCAACTCCGGCTGGTGCTCCGAAGTCGGCGGCAACGATCTGCTCCATGCCGCGCGCCGCGGCACCCATCTGGTCATG
Organism: uncultured Gemmatimonadales bacterium; assembly: GCA_963762545.1. Classification (GTDB taxonomy): domain Bacteria; phylum Gemmatimonadota; class Gemmatimonadetes; order Gemmatimonadales; family GWC2-71-9; genus JABFSM01. Next base: position 439,357 of record CAVXLC010000001.1, read on the forward strand.
GGATGCAGCCAGGGATTCACCCGGCGGTCCATCGGCTATGTCGGCGCCAGTGACGGGTGGCAGGACCTCAAGAAACACCTCATGATGGACTGGGCCTTCCGCGCCGCCCCGCACGGCAACATCGCGCTCACTGGGGAGATCGTCCCCCAGAGCGACGCCCCGTTCACGCTGGCCATCGCCTTTGGCCGCAGTGCGCAGAGCACCGTAGCCAAGCTGCTGCAGTCGCTGGCCGAGCCGTTCGAAATGCATCGGGAAGCCTATGTGCGGCAGTGGCAGGGCACGGTGGTCAATCCGCGGTACGACTTCAGCCGGTACACGTCCGACGGCGGTCACATGTACCGGCTGAGCCGTTGCATCCTGCTCGCCCATGAGGACAAGACGTTCCAGGGAGCGCTGGTCGCCTCCATGAGCATCCCCTGGGGTGAGACCAAGGGCGACGACGATCTGGGCGGATACCATCTGGTCTGGACCCGGGACCTGGTGCAGAGCGCCAGCGCCCTGCTCGCCACCGGCCAGACCGGTACTCCCCTGCGCGCGCTGATCTGGCTCGCGGCCATTCAGCGCGCGGATGGCCGGTTTCCGCAGAACAGCTGGATCAACGGGAACGCCTATTGGCCCAGCGTGCAGCTCGATGAAATTGCCGCGCCCATCCTGCTGGCGTGGCGGCTCCATCGCGAAGGCGCCACACTGGGTCTGTTCGACCCCCGCGTGATGGTGTTCCGTGCCACCGCCTATCTCATCCGGCACGGGCCGGTGACCGCGCAGGACCGCTGGGAGGAGAGCGCCGGCTATTCACCGTCGACGCTCGCCACGGTGATCGCCGGCCTGGTCTGCGCGGCCGAGTTCGCCGGCCGGTACGCCGACACGCCGACCGCGACGTTCATCCTCGAGTATGCGGACTGGCTGGCGGCGCATCTCGAGGAGTGGACCGTCACCACACGCGGGGAGGCGGTCGAAGGCGTGCGGCGCCACTACATCCGGATCAATCCCACCGATGCCGGGACGCCCGATCCGCATGCCGATCCCGACACCACCATGCTTGCTATTCCCAACGGCGGGGGGATTCACCCGGCCCGGAATGTGATCGGCGGGGATTTTCTGCATCTGGTGCGGTTGGGGATTCGAGCGGCGGACGATCCCACGGTGCGGGACTCCGTCACGGTGATGGACCGGCTGCTCCAGCGTGACCTGCCCCAGGGTCCCTGCTGGCGCCGCTACAACCATGACGGCTATGGCCAGAAGGACGACGGCGGCGCGTTCGATGGAACCGGGACCGGCCGCTCCTGGCCCATCCTGACGGGGGAGCGCGGCCACTACGAGCTGGCCGCCGGGCGCGATCCGATGCCGTTCATCGCGGCGATCGAGCAGTTCGCCAACCCGGGCGGTATGATCAGCGAGCAGCTATGGGACGCGGAAGACCTGCCGGACCGGCTGTTGTGGCGCGGACGGCCCACCCGGGCGGCGATGCCGCTCTGCTGGGCCCACGCGGAATATCTGTCCCTGGTGCGCAGCGCCCGCGACGGTGTGTGCTTCGATCGGGTCGAGCCGGCGTTCCAGCGCTATGTCGCTCATCCGGTGGCGAGCCGGCAGGAGTTCTGGAGCTTTCGTCACCCGCTGCGGCGGATGCCTCGCGGCAAGATCCTGCGCCTGGTCGTCGAGGCGGACGCCACCGTGGTCTGGTCGGCCGACGGGTGGGTGCACACCGACCGGATGCAGGCTATGCATGTCGGCGCGCTGAATCTCTGGTTCGTAGACCTTCCCACGGAGGACTGTCCGGCCGGCGCGGTGATCGAATTCACCTTTTTCTGGAACCAGGCCCGGCACTGGGAAGGGAGGAACCATGTGGTCACGGTCCGCGAACCGGGCTAGCGCGGTGAGGGCCGCGCTCCGCCTCGCTGTGGCCTGCGTGGTGGTCGGGCCGGTGCTCCGGGTGACCATCCTGGCGGCTCCGGACGACGACCGAGTCCCGGCGGTGCGCGAGGCCATCGTCCATTGGAACAGCGAGCTGGTCCGGATCGGGGTCCACCTCAGCCTCGATTCCGTCACCGTGCTCGACGATTCGGTGCCCGACGACATCCTCCGCGCGGCGAGCGCCGGCGTCCTGGGCGGCGGCCGCACCGATACGCTGCTGGGCCGACTGCGCGGAGTGCCGGGAGACATCGTCATCGCCCTGTCGCACACCGATCTGATCTCGTTCAGCGTGCCGTGGCGGCCGGGTAACAAAGGGGTCGTCGGCCTGCGCCGGGCCGACATCCTCTCCTTGTCGCTGCCCAATACGCTGCGCAATGTGGCGGCCCACGAGCTCGGCCACGTGCTGGGCCTGCCCCACAACGCCGACTCGACTACGCTCATGTGCGGGCGGCCGGCTCCCTGCCGCCCGGCGGTCTTCGCCTCGGACAGGGCGCGGTTCTTTCCGCTCACCGAGAGCAATGAGCGCTGGCTGCGAATCCGCTGGCCCTAGTCACCCGTTCGAGGAGGTACCATGCGGCTGGCCCGCGTGACCATCCCTCTCCTGCTGCTGGCTCCCGTCGCGGCGCAGCATCCGCATCCCGCGGCGGGACGCCAGGCGATCGGTACCGTCCGGTTTTCCACCTCCTGTACCGCGCCGGCCCGACCCCGCTTCGATCGCGCGGTCGCGTTGCTGCACTCCTTTACCTTTGCCCAGGCCACCGACGAATTCAACCAGGTCCTCCGTGCCGATCCGGGCTGCGCGATGGCCTGGTGGGGCCTGGCGATGACCGCCTGGGGCAATCCCTTCGCGGCGGGGGTCAAGCCGGCGGTCCAGATCAGGCGCGGGCTCGACGCCGTCACCCACGCCCGGGTCACCGGCGCGCCGACACCCCGGGAGTCCCGCTACATCGAGGCGGTCGCCCGGCTCTATGAGCGGGCCGACTCGGTGGATCAGCGCGCCCGGCTCCTGGCCTATCGCGACGCGATGGCCGAGCTGGTCGCGGCGGAACCGGCCGATACCGAAGCCGCCATCTTCCACGCACTGGCGCTCGCCATCTCGGCCGATCCGGCCGACAAGTCCTACGCGAGCCAGCTCGCCGCGGGGGCAACCCTCGAGCGCCTCTTCGTTGCGATGCCGGACCATCCCGGCATCGCGCACTACATCATCCACAGTTACGATGCGCCCCCGCTCGCCGGCCGGGCGCTCGGCGCGGCGCGCCGCTATTCGCGGATCGCCCCGGCGGTGGCGCACGCCCTCCACATGCCATCCCATACCTGGACCCGGGTCGGCTACTGGCAGCAGTCGATCGACGCCAATGTCGCGTCGGCCGGAGCCGCGCGCCGGGAAGGCTCCACCGCCGAAGAGCTGCACAGCGGAGATTATCGCACCTACGCCTATCTCCAGCTCGGGAAGGAGCGGGCCGCCCGCCGCATTCTGGATTCGCTCCCTGCCGTCGCCGCGCGCCTGGACCCCAACGCCGTCGGAGGCGCCGCTCCCCCGGCCGCGGGTTACTACGCCATAGCCGCGATTCCCGCCCGCTACGCGCTGGAGCGCGGCGCGTGGGCCGAAGCGGCGCGGCTCGAGGTTCGTCCCAGCCCGACCCCCTTTGCCGATGCGGTGACCTGGTTCGCCCGCGGGCTGGGGGCGGCGCGGAGCGGCGACACGGCGGCGGCGAGCGCCGCCGTCGTCGCGCTCGACGGCATTCACGAACGCCTGGTGCGGGCCCACGAGGCCTATTGGAGCGATCAGATCGACATCCAGCGGCAGGCGGCGGGTGCGTGGCTCGACCTTGCCGCGGGGCGCACCGATTCCGCGCTGGTCCGGATGCGCCGGGCGGCGGACCACGAGGATGCCACCGAAAAGAACGCCATCACCCCCGGGCCGCTCGCCCCGGCCCGCGAGCTGCTGGGCGAGATGCTGCTGGCGGCGGGGCGGCCGGCGGAGGCACAGGCCGCGTTCGAAACCACACTCCGGCACGAGCCGAATCGGTACCGCGCCCTGGCCGGAGCGGCCCACGCGGCCAGCGCGGCCGGCAACCGCAAGGCGGCCGCGCGGTTCCATGCCCAGTTGCTCGAGCTCCGCGCCCATGCGGATCGGCCGGAGCGATGATCCGTCGGTTCAGGTGCGCATTGACGGCGGTGCCGCTCATCCTGCTCGGCATCCGCGGTGCGGCCGCTCAGGGCCGGGATGTACGGGTGGTCTTCGTCGAGCCCGGCGCTGGGCGCGGTGCCGGGGACTCGGCCGCGTACCGGGTCGTCACCGATTCCGCCCGGGTCCGGACCTATGTGGGCTGGATGGCCAATGAATCGGCGAGGATGGCGCTCGACCTCTATGCGCGGGCCTGGGCGCTTACGCCCGAAGGCAAGGACGGCCGCCCGCCGGTCTACTATGTGGCCCTGGTACCAGGCGGCAATCACGCCGCGGTCGGCCTCCGGCTGGAGGGCGATTCCGGCTCCTCCGCTCACGCCCACACGTCCTACATCAAGCTCGCCCCGGAAGATTGGGTGTTCGAGACGACGCTGCTTCATGAGACCGGCCACATGCTGCTCTCCATGCTGAACGGCGGGGCGGAAATCCCCAAGCACGCGATGGCGGCGATTTCCCATACCACGGCGGCACTGACCGACCGCGGGACGGCCTTCGACGAAGGGTTCGCGATCCACCTCGAAACCCTGGCGGCGCAGCTCACCTCGGACCCCTTCCTCCGGGACCGGTACTACCACACGCGATTCCGCTTCGGGGTGGCTGACATGCTGGGGGAGTTTCATCGCCCCGCCGGGGATTTGCTCAGCTTCTCGCAGACCATGGCCCGGTATCAGGAGGTGCGGGACAACACTTTCGCTTTCTCCCCGGCCTACACCGGGCCGGACTATTTGCGGGTGCAGCTCGAGAAGGGCCGCGACTTCGCCTCCGTGCGCGACGCGAACCAGTTGCTGCAATCCGAGGGCTTCTACGCGACCTTCTTCTTCGGGCTGCTGATGCGCGGGGCCACCGTGCCGACGCCCGGGCTGATCCGGGAGCGGCAGCAGAAGGTGCTCGTCGCGCTCGCGGACATGCTCCGGGCGGGCTCGCGCGCCGATGATCCGTTCTTGCTGCGTTTCGTCGAGGCCTATCTTCGCGGGTTCCCCGACGAGGCGGGTGAAGTCGTCGACGTCCTGCTCGATCTGAGTCACGGCGTCTTCGCCGACCCGGCCGCGGCCGCCCTCTGGCGCAACCACTATCTCGGAGCGTTGCGTCTCGACCTGGGCGAGCGCGACAACCGGACGCTCGAATCGGCGCGGGCCCGCTGGCGCACGGAGGTACTCCGGGATCCGCAAACCCTCTACCGGCTGCTGGGACCCCAGATCGGGACTGAGGTCCCCGGGCAGACGGTGCGGCTGGTCGCGTTCGAAGAGGCGATGCCCCTTTCGTTCGATCTCAATACCGTCGAGCCCGGCGTGATGCGCCTGATTCCGGGCATCAGCGGGGCGGAGGTCGAGGCGTGGCTGCACGCGCGGGCCACGCGGCCGTTCGCGGACGTCGGGGATTTCAAGCGCCGGTCGGGCCTGCGCGCGGCCACCCTGCGGCAGCTACGTTTCGGTTGACCGTCTCCGGGCGGCACCACCGTTGATCGGGAGGCACCCATGGTCGAAATCACCATCCAGGGCGATCGCATCCGGCTCGAGGTGCTGGGCTGGGACAAGTACTGGGCGCTCAAGAGCCAGCTGGAGTTCCCGCTGGCCCACATCGTGAGCGTGCGGCAGGACGCCGAGCCGGCGCTGGGCTGGTGGCACGGCTTCCGGCTGCCGGGCTCGAATATTCCCGGCGTGCTGACGGCGGGCACCTTCTACCAGCAGGACGGCGCGGTGTTCTACGACGTGCACGATCCCGAGCGCACCATCGTGTTCGAGCTGGAGCACGAGCACTACCGGCGGCTGGTGGTGGAGGTGAAGGATCCCGCCGGTGCCGTCGCGCTGGTCAGGAAGGCGCTGGCCCAGCCGGCTTCGGCGTGAGGGCCAGCACGATGCGCCCGAGCCCGCCGACCCGGAGGCCGTCGGTCCGCGCGTCGAAGTAGCGCCGGTTCAGCTCCGCGCCGCTCAGATCCTCGACCTGCGCAAATCCCGAGGCATGGAGCCGTCGCGCCAGCGCCGCGGGCTCGAAAAAGGTCCGCCAGGGCTCGCCGGCCGCGCGCACCCTGGCGGCCATGGTCTCGAAGGCGAGACGCTGAACCGGTCCGAGCGAGGCCGGCGGCAACCCATAGTCGAACACGATGCCCCCGCCCGCGGCGGTGACCGTGGCCACGTAGGCGAGGGTCGCCAGGACCGCCCCCTCCGCCAGATACGGTGTCACGCCCAGCCAGGAGAAGAACGCGCCGGACTCCGCCCGAAAGCCGGCGCGCTCCAGCTCCTCGCCGAGTGACTGCCGCTCGAAATCGACGGGGACATAGCTGAGCGCGCCCGATGGCTCGAGCCCCTCGTCCTCCAGCCGGCGTCGTTTCCAGGCCTGGGTGGCGGGATGGTCCACCTCGAATACCGCGAGGCGGGGATACGGATTGCGGTAGGCGAACGTGTCCAGGCCCGCACCCAGGATGACGTACTGATCGATTCCCTCCGCCACCATCCTGGCCAGGGTCTCCTCGGCCACCCGGCTGCGCACCGCGAGGAACGCCCGCAGGTAGCGGCCGAGGCCTCCGCCATCTCCGGCGCTCCCGTCGCGCAGCGCGTCGGCCCGCTCCCGTCCCACGATCCGGAGCGCCAGCGGGTCCTCGAACACGGGCGGAGCATCGAGGAGCTGATGCGCCGCCCGCCGCAGAGCCACCCGCTGGGCGGTGCGACTGGGCTCTCCGGCCTTCACGAGGACGAACCCGCGCCGCGCGCGATCCGCTCGATCAGCTCCGCGGCCCTGGCCAGGAGCGCCAGGTCCGCCGGGTCGAGCGAGGCCAGATCCTCGGCCAGGGCCGCGATCCGCCGGCGCCGGCCCTCCTGGAGCAGGCGGGTTCCCTTCGGGCTCGCCTTGATCCAGACCACCCGGCGGTCTCCGGTGTCGCGGGTCCGGGTGAGCAGCCCGTCGCGCTCCATGCCGGCCAGCAGACGGGTGATCGTCGGACCGCTCACCTGCTCGGCGTCCGCCAGCCGGCCGATGGTCACCGGCCCCGCGAACACCACCACCGAGAGCGCCGACATCCGCGCCGCGGTGAGCCCGATGGCCTCGTCCTGCTTGCGGAGCCGCCGGAGCAGGTGGATGGCGGCCGAATGGACCCGGTCGGCCACCGCCGGCGGGGCGGGGGGGCTGGGGCGGGGGGCGCGCGGGGAACGCTGGGGCAACTGGTCTTGACTCCGAATAGTTTGCTATGCTAGGTTGTTAGTTAGCTACGCTAAGTGTAATGGCCGTGAACCCGGAAGGTCAAGGAGTCCCGCCATGCCCGAGCCAGCCGATCTCGCCACCGCCACCGTGGGCCAGCTCCTGATCCCGGTCGCCAGCCTCGACCAGGCCACCGCCTATTACCGGGATATCCTCGGGCTCAAGTTCCTCTTCTCCGCGCCGCCCCAGATGAGCTTCTTCCAGGCCGGTGCCGTCCGGCTCCTGGTGGGCGTGCCGGAACCCGGGCAGGTGGCCCAGCGGGGCTCGATGATCTACTTCAAGGTGCCGGACATTCACGCGGCCCACGCCACGCTGAGCGCCCGCGGCGTCAGGTTCTTCGCCCCGCCCCACCTGGTGCACCGCACCCCCACCTACGAGCTCTGGCTGACCGAGTTCCGGGACCCCGACGGAAACCAGCTCGCCCTGATGGGTGAAGTCCAGAAGTCGGCCTAGCGAAGCCCCCGATGCCATGGCCCTGGCTCTGGAGTCAGCGCTGGAGCGACCTGCTGTTCCAGCACTGGCCGGTGGATCCCGCCGCGCTCCGCCCCCTGATCCCGGCGGCGCTCGACATCGAGCGCTTCGACGGGGTCGCGTGGGTGGCGGTGGCCCCGTTCCGGATTTCCCGGATGGGATTCCGCGGCGTGCCGCTCCCGCCCTTCGGGGTTCCCGAGATGAACGTGCGCACCTACGTGACCGACGGGCGGCGCTCCGGCGTATGGTTCCTGAGCCTCGACGCCGCGAGCCGGTTCTTCGTGCTGGGAGGCCGCGCCCTGTATCACCTGCCGTACGTCCATGCCGACATCCGGGTTCGGCGCGAAGGTGCCGTGATCCACTATCAGTGCCGCCCGGCCCGATGGAACCACGTTCCGGGCCACCTACCAGCCGGCCGGCGCCGCGGTCCGGCCCGAGCCCGGCTCGTTCGATCACTGGTGCGTCGAGCGCTATTGCCTGTATGCCGGCGGCGCCGGATCGTCGCTTCGGCGCACGGACATCTACCACCGGCCCTGGGATCTCATGCCGGCCACCGTCGCCCTCGAGCGGAACGACATGCTCGCGGTGCACGGTCTGTCGCCGGCCGGGCCGGCGGCGCCCCCGCGAATGGCTCTGCCGCTGGACGTGGTCATCTGGCCCCCCACCGCTGCGCCGCGCCCTCGGTCCTAGCGCGCTGCCGCCCCGGCGCGGACATATTTCACCCGCGATGTCCGAGCCGCCCGATACCCTCGCCGAGGCCCTCGCCGGCCGCTACGCCTTCGAGCGGGAGCTCGGCCGCGGCGGCATGGCGACCGTCTACCTCGCGAAGGACCGCAAGCACGACCGTCACGTGGCGATCAAGGTCCTGCATCCCAGCCTCGCGTCGCTGATCGGCACCGACCGGTTCCTTCGCGAGATCCGGATCGCGGCGGGCCTCACCCATCCCAACATCCTTCCCCTGCTCGACTCCGGCGAGGCCGGCGGTCTGCTCTATTACGTCACCCCGCACGTCTCCGGCGGCTCGCTGCGGGACCGGCTGCGGCAGGGCGGGCGCCTCTCCGGTGGCGGAGGTCACTCGCATCGCCGCCGAGATCGGCGCGGCGCTCGACTACGCCAACCGGCAGGGAATCCTCCACCGCGACGTGAAGCCCGAGAATGTCCTGTTCGCCGATGGGCACGCGGTGCTCGCCGATTTCGGGATCGCCCGCGCCCTGCGCGCCGCCGACATCCGCGGCGGGATCTCGGAGGCCGGGGCGATCCTGGGGACGCCCGAATACATGAGCCCGGAGCAGGCCGCGGGAGAGCGGGACTTGAGCGCCCCGAGCGACATCTACAGCCTCGCCTGCGTGGTGTACGAACTGCTGGCGGGAGAGCCCCCGCTCGTGGGCACCGGGGCCCGTGCCACGATCATGAAGCAGATCACCGAGACCCCGCTTCCCGTCCGTACCATCCGTCCCGAGGTCCCGGCCTCGATGGCGCGGGTGCTGGCGCGGGCCCTGGCCAAGGAGCCGCAGGATCGTTACGCGACGGCGGCGGAGTTCGTCACCGCGCTCGAGGCCCGGGAGCCCGGTGGCGAGGGGACGAGCGGCCCGGCAACGACCCGTCGGGCCATCGCCGTCCTGCCCCTGATCAACGCCAGCTCCGATCCCGAGAACGAGTACCTGAGTGACGGCATCACCGACGAGCTGATCGATGCGCTGGCCAAGGTCAACGGCCTGGCGGTCGCGTCCCGCACCTCGGTCTTTGCGCTCAAGGGAAGCGGCCCGGGACGTCCGCTCGATCGGCGCGCTGCTCGACGCCGCGTGGGTGCTCGAAGGGACGGTACGCCGATCCGGCCAGCGGCTCCGGGTGACGGCGCAGCTCAGCTCCAGCGAGGACGGTCGGCTGCTCTGGTCGGAGCGATTCGACCGGACCTTCCAGGACGTCTTCGCGATCCAGGAGGAGATCGCCCGGACCATCGTCGAAACGTTGCGCGCCACCTCGTTTGCCGAGCTGGTCGAGCCGGTGGCGCAGCGGCGCACCTCGAGCGTCGCGGCGTACGGGTTCTATCTCAAGGGACGGTACGCCTGGAACAAGCGCACCCGGGAAGGGATCACCGAGGCCATCGCCTATTTCGAGCAGGCGGTGACGGAGGATCCCGGCTACGCCCAGGCCTATACCGGCCTCGCCGACTCCTACGCCCTCCAGATCGACTATCGCAGCGTGCCCGTCACCGAGGGTTTCGAGCGCGCCGAGGCCTATGCCCGAAAGGCGCTGGCGCTGGATGAAGCGGTGGCGGAAGCGCACGCGTCGCTCGCGTGGAGCCTCTTCATCTACGATTGGAACTGGACCGAAGCCGGCCGGGAATTCCGCCGCGCCATCGAGCTGGACCCCTCCTACGCCACCGCGCGGCAGTGGTACGCCTTCTGGCTCGCGGCGCAGGGACGGCACGACGAAGCGCGCCACGAGGTCCTCCGGGCCGCCGAGCTCGATCCGTCCTCGGTGTCGGTCCGCCGCACCGTCGGCTTCGCGTACTACTACGCGCGGCGGTACGGCGAGGCGCAGCGCCATCTCGAGCGCGCCGTCGCCATGAACCCCACATCCGATGAGACCTACCGGCTCATCGCGCTCACCCATGCGATGCAGGAAGAATGGCCCGAGGCCGAGCGCGCGGCCCGCGAGGCAATGCTGGTGTCGGGCGGCGGCACCTACAACCGGGCCACGTTGGGGTACGTGCTGGCGCGGTCGGGACGCCGCGCCGAGGCGGAGCAGCAGCTGGCCGAAATGGTGGCGCGCGCGGAGCGCGGGTACGTGTCACCGGTGGCGTTCGCCACCATCTGCCTGGGACTGGAAGACTGGGACCAGGCGCTCGAGTGGACCGAGCGGGCCTACGATGACCGGCGCGGCTGGCTGGCCTATCTCCGGGTGAACCCGATCCTGGATCCGCTGCGCGGCCGGGCCCGCTTCGAGGCCCTGGTCCGGCGGATGAAGCTCCCGTCCTGACGGCATGATCTCCCGGCGCAGGGAACAGAGCGTCATGGCGACAGCGCCCGCCCCTTGAGCCGCTCGCGCTCCTGCTCGACGTACCACTCGACTTCCCGGAGCAGGGCCTGGGCGTCGAAGACGATGCCGTCCTTGATGGTCCAGGCCACGCCGCCGTGCTTCCACTGCTCGGCGCGCGGCACCAGGCCGGCCACGCCGTAGCCGCGGCCGTACATCACCTTGAAGTTGTCGATCGGGTTGCCGTTCACCACGGCCAGGTCGGCGCGGCATCCGACCCGGATGCCGCAATGGGAGTCGAGACCGAGGGTCCGGTAGGCGTTGGTCGTCGCCACTTTGATGACGTCGAGCGGGTGGATCCCCGCTTCCTGCAGCAGCTCCAGCTCGCGGATCAGCGCGATGCCCCCGATGCCGCCCTCGTCGCTGCCGGCGGTGAGCAGCCCGCCTCGCTCGTGAAAGGTCTTCACCCACTTCATCCAGATCTGGAAGTTCCGCCGCCAGTTGATCTCGTCCGACGTCTTCCACTCGCGCTTGAACGCGCCGTGCACCGTGGTGTCCGGCCCCGCCGCCACTTCGGCCGGGTGCATCAGGGTTTCCTTGACCGGCATCCCGACGCTGCGCCAGACGTCGCGGTTGTCCTCGTACACCGACATCGTGGGATCCCAGTTGGTGCCGTTCTTGATCATCTTGTCGATGACGGCCGACAGACGGTCCGGGTGCTGGTCGGCCTCGGACCAGAGCAGCCCCGCGTACCGGAAGCGGTCCAGCTCGTCCCAGTAGTTGTAGTCGGGCGGGAAGCTCTGGGAGCCGACCAGCGCCGCGTCGGGAATCCCGTACCAGTGCTCGATGCTCTTCACCCCGGCATCCGAGGTGACCGCGGCGTCGCTCTCGGACACCTTGAGATCCACCATCGTGAACATGCCGAGCTTGTTGGATTCGTCGGCGATGGCCGCGAGCACGTCGGGATACTGGCCCGGGCTCTTGGAGACCTTCACGCAGTCGGCGCCCAGCGCCTTGAACTCCCGCACCATGACCCGGGCCTTGTCGGGCGTGTCGCCGATGTCCCAGCGCCGCAGCGGCAGCGGCCACCGCTGGCACAGCACCAGCCGGGGCGCCACCAGCTGGTTGGCCTCGGCCAGGCGCCGCTGCTCGGCGAGCAGCTTGATGCCGGCGCCGCTCCCGGCATCGCGGACGATGGTGACGCCGTGACCCAGGTAGAGACGATAGGCGTAGTCGAGACCGTGGGCGCCGAAGTCGCTCGAGGGCGGCGGGAGGTGGGCGTGCATTTCCACCAGCCCGGGAATCACGTACTTCCCGGAGGCGTCGATGATCAGGTCTCCGGTCGGGCGCCGGAAGCCGGGGCCGTATCCTGCCGCGTTGACTCCGTCCATCAGCACGATGTCGACGATCGTGTTCCCCTCGATCACGATGTCGACCGGCCCCTCGGGCGGCATCGCCCGGTTGGTCCCCGGGGTGCCCCGGCCGGAGACGATGGTCGCGTTGCGGATCACCAGCCGGGGGTAGCGCTCTCCCTTGACCGTGCCCAACGGGAGCGGCCCGGGACCGTTGTTGGCTACGGCGAACCGCTCGGGGGCCTGCGCGGAAAGCGGTGCGCTGATGCCGGACAGGGCCGCCAGCAGGGCGGCCACCGCGGCGAGGCGGGCTGACATCGGATTCTCCTTGTATCGGGGCGGGACCCGCGCAGTCTCCGGGTCCCGCTTCCAATGTGGTGCAAAACGGAATTGGGCGCTATGCTCTCGCCGGGGCGCACGACCAACCGGACCACATTCCTGGGGGATTCATGACGGCACTCAGCGCACTCTGGCTTCCGATTCTGCTGTCGGCGGTGGCGGTGTTCCTGGTGAGCTCGATCATTCACATGGGCCCGTTCTGGCACAAGACGGACTATCCCAGGATCCCCAATGAAGACAAGGTGATGGACGCGCTGCGGCCGCTGGCGATTCCCCCCGGCGACTACATGGTGCCCCGCTGCAACAGCAGCGCCGAGATGAAGTCGCCGGAGTTCCTGGAGAAGATGAAGAAGGGGCCGGTCATGGTGGTGACCTTCCTGACCCCCGGCCCGATGTCCATGGGGCGGCCCCTGGTGCTCTGGTTTCTCTACGGCGTGGTGGTGTCGATATTTGCTGGCTATGTGGCGAGCCGGGCGCTCCCGGCCGGCGCCATGTACCTGCAGGTGTTCCGCTTCGTGGGGGCCGCGGCCTTCCTGGGGTATGCCGCGGCGCTCTGGCAAATGTGGATCTGGTACCACCGTTCCCTGGCCATGACGATCAAGTCGACCTTCGACGGCCTGATCTACGCGCTGGTGACGGCGGGATTCTTCGGCTGGCTCTGGCCGCGCTGATGCTCTACGAGGTGACGCCCGCGGACCGGGGCACCTGCAGAACCATCGTGGTGCTCATCCTCCCGGCCGCGCTGCTGGCGGGCTGGATTCCGGCCCGCCGGGCCGCCTGGATTCATCCCGTGGAGTCGCTGGGTTCGGAATGACGGCATGATGCCGAAGCGCCGCGCCGCCGAGAGGTACGAGGGGCAGCCGGCGTCGTAGTCCGGCGAGGTCGTCAGCAGTACGAAGGGTCAGTGCGGCCGCGTCCCCCCGGTCGTGCTGATCCTTCGGCTCCGCCCCTCCAACGTTTCTGTCCCGTCCCCGGTCTAAGTTCTACCCCATCACCCGCCCATCTCAACCCGGGTATCGTCATGTCCGACCTGCGCCAGGACCTCCGGTTCGCGTTCCGCTCGCTGGCCCGCCGGCCGGGATTCGTGGCCGTGGTGGTGCTCACGCTGGCGCTCGGCATCGGCGCCAACAGCGCCATCTTCAGCGTGGTCAACGCGGTGCTGCTCAAGCCGTTGCCCTACCGTGCCCCGGACCGGCTGGCCCTGATCTGGAGCAAATGGAGCAACTTCGACAAGACCTGGGTCTCCGAAGCGGAATACCTCGACTATCAGGGTATGAAGCGGTTGTTCGAGGACGTGGCCTCCTGGGGGGAGAACGGGGAGGTGGCCATCACCGGGCCCGGGGGTGCCGAAAGCGTCCCCGCGATGCAGATGACCGCGAACACCCTGGCCGTCCTGGGCATGGCCCCGGCCGCGGGACGGGTGTTCACGCCGGAAGAAGACATCCCCAACGGGCCTCCGGTGGTGATGCTGGGCTACGATCTCTGGAAGCGGCGCTTCGGCGGGGACCCATCGGTGGTGAACCGGCCGATCCAGCTCGACGGGGAGTCGGCCACGGTGGTCGGGGTGTTGCCCAGGGACTTCCGGTTCCCGCTGGAGTTCCAGAGCCGTTCCACCGCCCAGATCATCCAGCCGATCCAGACCAATCGGAGCGCGCCGGTGCGCGGGAGCCATGGTCAGTATGCCATCGGCCGGCTCCGGCCCGGCGTGTCCGTCGCCCAGGTCACCGCGGAGCTCAAGGCACTGACCCAGCGCTGGACCACGGAAAAGACCTACGCCGAGTATCCCGAGTCCATGCGGTTCACCGCGTTTGCGGTCGCGCTCACCGACGAGGTGAGCGGCAAGGTCCGCCTCGCGCTTCTGGTCCTCGTGGCCGCGGTAGGGCTCCTGCTCCTGCTCACCTGCGCCAACGTCGCCAACCTGGTACTGACCCGGGCCGACGGGAAGAGCCGCGAGGTCGCGGTGCGCGCGGCCCTGGGCGCCGGCAAGCGTCACATGCTCAAGCTGGCCCTGACCGAGAGCATTCTGCTCGGCGTGGCGGGCGGCGCCCTGGGACTCTTGCTCGCCTGGGCCGGGGTCCGCGTCCTGGTCGCCCGGGCCCCCACCACGGTGCCCCGGCTTTCCGAGCTCGCGGTGGATCCGTCGGTCCTCGGATTTACCCTGCTGCTCTCGGTGGCTACCGGGGTGCTGTTCGGCCTCCTTCCGGTGGCGCAGGTGTCGCGCATGGATCTGGCCAAGGTGCTGCATGAGGGCGGGCGGGGACAGAGCGGCGGGCTGGGCCGGAGGCGGGGCCGGACCCTGCTGGTCGTGGCGGAAATGGCGCTCGCGGTGCTGCTGGTCATCGGCGCTGGCCTCACCATCCGCTCCTTTCGGAACCTGCAGCAGATCGATCCGGGCTTCGACGGCCGGAATGTGCTGACGTTTCGGCTGACCCTGCCGGCGGCGCGGTACCCCGAGGCCGAGCGCGTGGAAGGGTTCTACCAGAACCTCGGAGACCAGGTGCGGCGACTCCCCGGCGTCCGGGCCGCCGGGTTCGTTCGGGTGCTGCCGCTCGCGGCGGAAATCGGCGATGCCGGCCTCCAGATCGAGGGCCGGCCCCCCACGCCGCCCAACACGCCCGGCCTCTCGGCCGACTGGCAGGCGGTGTCGCCGGGGTTCTTCGAGGCGATGGGCATGCGGCTCGCGAGCGGGCGGTTCTTCGACGGCACCGACACGCCCGGAGGAATGCAGGTGGTGATGATCAATCGGGCGCTGGCCCGCGAGTACTTTCCGGGCGAGGATCCCCTGGGCAAGCGGCTCAGGATCTTCGGCGGCGACCAGCAGCCCTGGCGCACCATCGTTGGCGTGGTGGCCGACTATCACCACAACGGCCTGCTGACACCGGTCAAGCGGGCCTGGTTCGTCCCCCAGAATCAATGGGCCATCTCCAACGGCGGCCGGGCCCGCCGCTCCATGACGATGGCCATCCGGACCAGCGCCGATCCGGTCCCCCTGCTGGAGCCGGTCCGGAGCATCGTCCGGAAGATGGATCCCGACCTTCCGCTCACCCAGGTGACCACGATGGACGCGGTCCTGAGCGCCGCGACGCAGGAGCAGCGGTTTACGGTGGGGCTCATGGCCGGATTCGCGGCGCTGGCCCTGGTGCTGGCGGCGGTCGGGATCTACGGGGTGATCTCCTACTCGGTGAGCCAGCGCACCCGGGAAATCGGAATCCGGCTGGCGTTGGGCGCCAGCGTGGGCGAAGTGCGGTCTCTGGTGCTTCGTCAGGGCATGGCCCCTGCGGTCACCGGCATCGTCATCGGGCTCGGGCTTGCGGTCCTGCTGACCCGGTACCTGCGCACCCTGCTGTACGGCGTCGCCCCGCTGGATCCTCTGACCTTCGGCACGATACCGGTGCTGTTGCTGATGGTGGCGGTGGCGTCGGTGCTGGTCCCGGCGGCCCGGGCGTCGCGGGTGGCGCCGGTGGAGGCGCTTCGGGGGGAGTAGGCTCGAGGCCGGACCGGTTTCCTCTGGCGCCGCGCGGCCGCGGGTGCGACTATCCGCACCCATGACCGTCATCGGCGTCATCGCGCTGCTCGCCTGCGCGAGTTTGTGGGCGGGTCTGCTCGGCAATCTGCTCACGCTGCCGGCCAGCGATCCCGCGGGGCGCGGGTTGGCCGAGGCCTACGCCTTCTTCATCGCCATCGCCCTGTGGGTCCTCCTGGGCGTGCTCCTCCTGATCGCGGGGCTGCGCGGCCAGATGCCATCGAGCGCCAAGGCCGCGGCGCTGCTCCTCTTTCCGTTCTCGGGTGCGGCGGTGTTCGCCGCGCTGGCGCTGCTGCAGCACCAGCCCGACGGCATGCAGCGGTGGCCCCTGGTCGTTCCGATGCTGATTCCCCCGCTGATCATGGGCTATGCGCTCTGGACCTGGCTCCCCGGGCTGCGCTCCGCGGTGCCGCCCGGGGTGGCCGGGGTGATCGCCGGGGGCGGAATTCTGCTGCTCTCCCTGTCACCCTGGCCCAGCATCATCGGGAGGGCCCGCGCGAGGAGCGCGATTCAGGCGCGTCAGACGCGGGAAGAGACCGAGGAGCAGGAGGCGGCCTTCGCCAGGCTCTCCGCCGAGTCTCCGCTCTCGGCCTGGCAGCCATTCACCGAGGAGGGCAACCCGTTCCGGGATCGCGCCCTCGCAGGAATCCGCGGGTCCCCCCGCCGGCAAGCCGACGCCGAGTCCATGGTGGCAGCGGGATACAGCTTCCCGATGCTCGAGCTTCCCGAGCTGGCGCTCGAGCCGACTCCCGCGCTCTGCCGGAGCGCCACGGAGTTTCTCCGGCACGAGGCCGAGTTCTTCCGGACCAACAACGCCGAGCCGACGCCATTCGCGGTGAGCGGCGCGCGAATCCGGCGCTATCTGCCGGCCATGGAATGGCTGGTGGCGCATCGGTGCGACGTGGATCCGGGCCTGGCGGCCATCGAGGCGGCCCTGCGCGAGTTTCCCGAGGTGACCTCGGTGGAGCATGCCCAGTTCCTTGCCGCCGTCGTGCGGTTGCGCGCCGCCCTCCGCCCCTCGGCGCAACCGTGACCTCCGCGCCCTTACCCAAGCCCGACCCGGCCCGGAGTCCCGCGGTCCAGCGCTTCGTCCGGAGCATGCGGTTGACCGTGGATCAGGTACGCGACGGCGACGGGTACGACCTGTCTGCCCTGCATGGGCTCAGCAACCCGGAGGCAGCCCACATCCTGAATCTGCTCAATGAGCGGCTGGAGGATTCCGGCGCGGGCTGGCGCGAGGTGGACGCGATGGCCGCGCTGGAGATTCCGCCGGCGCGCATGGCCCTCAAGCGGCTGGCCGAACACCCCAGCGCCGAGGTGCGGCTCCGCGCCGTGCGGCATCTGGCGGAGCGCGGGGATGCCGCGGCGGCGGAGCGGGAAATCGTGCGGCTGCTCCGCGATCCCCGCACCGACATTGGCGCCGATGCCCTGATGACCATGGCGGAGGACCACCCGGGCGACGCGGTGCGCCAGGCGCTGCTGGAATGCGCCCTCGACGGCGCCGACCACCTGCGGGTGCACGCGGCGGCGCTGGCGCTGTTCCTGTCCGCCGGAGCGCAGGAGGCCTTCGACTGGAACTTCCGGCCGCTCTTCCTGGAGTTCGGCGAGCCGGACCGGGCGGTGCGACTCGAGGCGATGAAGAAGCTGAAGGAGCTGATGGGATAGAACCACCGGCGGGAAGCGGCGGCCACTCGGGACCTAGGGCAGCACCCGCTCGGCGTAGTTGTTGGTCATCTGGGGATCGGGGGTGTCGCTGAAGGCGAACGCGGTGAATCGGGCCACCACGCCGGCGGGCGGCGCGGTGGCCACGATGATGACTTCGCGCTGATCGCGCACACGGAGCTCGCCGAGGGCGCAGTCGACCCGCGCCTGCGCTGCGGCGGGAGAACTCGGGCTCGGCTGACAGCCGGGAGACAGCCGGGCCGCCTTGGTGCCCACCGGTAGGAAGAGGTGGAGCGCCGCGTTGCGGGCACCATCACCCCCGTCGCTGCCCACCACGACCCGGACATTCACAAACCCCTTGAGCGGCGTGAGGTCGAGAGCCTGGATCCGGACGTCGGCCTGCCCCACTCCCTGGTTGCTCGCGGAGGCGGGAGCCTGAGCCAGCAGGAGCAGCGCGAAGGCGAGCCGGCGGG
This sequence comes from uncultured Gemmatimonadales bacterium, assembly GCA_963762545.1. Taxonomy (GTDB): domain Bacteria; phylum Gemmatimonadota; class Gemmatimonadetes; order Gemmatimonadales; family GWC2-71-9; genus JABFSM01. Next base: position 457,447 of record CAVXLC010000001.1, read on the forward strand.
ATGGCGTCATTGGAGATCGAAGCTGATCTGGGTGAGGGCGCCGGGGTCGCCCGACCCGTTCGGTTGCCGTACCGGCACGAGCTTCCACGAGTGGCTGCCCGGGGGAAGCGAGAGCTCGAAGGTGATCTGACGGTCGTCCCACGACGTCGCGTTCCGGCGAGTGACCCGGTACTCGCGGGTCTGCACCGTCCACGTGGCAGGGGCCGTCCACGAGCCGGACAGGAGGTATTCGACCGCGCCGCTTCGCTGGCTCCACTCGAAGCGGACCCGGGGCGGAGCCCCGGGCGGGCGGCGCTCAAGCAGCGCAATCGCCCGGAAGACCGGAGCGCCGCGATGGGCGGCGGTGCCCGATCCCAGGGTGAGAACGAGCGCCAGGGCGGGAAGCAGTCGGCTCCTCATCGTGGCTGAATCACCGGACCTTCCGGATCACCCGCAGAACCCATCCGCCCTGCTTCGGGTCGGGCAGATAGGTCCCGACGCGCAGCCGCGCCAGACCGTTGACGTAGAATTTCGGCGGCACGAAGGCGTCCTCGATGGGCTGGCCGTTGGGCGAGGCGCCGCCGCCGTCCGACGCGGTCGGGTAGCCGTTCAAGGCATCGGAAGTCTCTTGCGGGTCGCAGTTGCCTTGTACGCCCTTGGTCGTCGCGCCGGTATCGGGGTCGGCTTTGAGCCAGGCCCCCCGATCGGCCTCCCCGTACACCGTGAGGTTCACCCGCATGTTGGTGGCGCCGGTCAGCGTGACCACGCACCAGACTCGCTCATTATCGCCGGGGTGTTTGCGTCCCTTGGTCTCGCAGAAATCGATCGCGGTCACCCGGTGCAGTGTTCCGGTGTATTCCACGTCCTCATCGGGGGTCGGCGGTTCGTACCCGATGAGATTGCCGACCATGCGGTCGGTTCCGTTCGGGTGGACCTGGCAGTTGGGATAGCCCTCGACCAGGCCGGTGTACCCGGTGAAGACGAACTCGACCTGGTACTCCGCGAGGTAGCGTCCGTCAGTTGGAATCGGAGGCAGAGACGGTTGTGGGCCGGGCCCTGGCTTGCCGCCGGGCGCGTTGGTGGGCTGGACAGTCAACACGACCACCACCATCGCAGGTGAGTCGGCGTCGTTGGACGCGATCTCGACGGTGTCGGTGTAGACGCCGGGGGCGAGGCCGGCGAGCCGGACGGAGAACGAGAGATTCTGCCGCGCGCCGCCGATGGGCGGCCCGACCTGGAGCCAGGGAGCTACGGTGGTGGGAACGACCTGCCAGGTCAGCTTGCCGCCGCCGGTGTTGGTGATCGAGATGGTCTGGGGGGGCGGGTTCGGTCCTCCCACCCGGCCGGCGAACGCGAGCGTGTCGACGCTCAAGGAAAGGGTCTGGGCGGCGACCTTTCCGGCCGGCGCGCATGCGAGCACCAGGCCGGCCAGGATCGCCAGTCTGCATCGTGGGGTGGACATCGGCGAGGTCTCCTTCATGGCGTCGGGCATGCTGTCCTCGCGGTGACCGTCAGTGGCTCACGGTGACGGGTGGTCGGCGATGTCATTGAATGCGCTCAACGCGCATGAACAAGGTGTACACTCCGTTGAGCTGCTGGTCGTACGGTTCGGCGAAGGGAATCGCGATGGTGAATCCCGCCCCGACGCCGAGCGAGGCGAGCTTCTCGCGCGTCACCACGACGACCCGGTCCTGGTACTGGTCGGCATTCTGCATGGGTGCCAGTCCGATCGGCCGATCGACTATCGCCGTCACCAGGGTCGAGGCGCCGATCATATAGCTGCCGACAATGCCTCCCGTGAAGAAATTCGCCACCTGGGCTATGGTCTGCAGCGTGGGGTCCCCCGGTACCACGGCCGACGTGACGCTGCTGTTGCTGAACTGATTCTGGACGGCGGGCGAGCCGATAAGCCTGGTGACCCCGCCCGTGCGCCAATTGGTCGAATAGTTGTCGAAGGCCTGCATCTGGCCGTCCGATTCCCACAAGGACGGGGCCACCAGGAGCGCTTCGACGCCGTCCGACAGTCCTCCCTCGAAGACGAGCAAGGGGAACTGGTCGTATGCAGGGGCCAGCGCAAGGTTGGCCCGCGGATCGTACCCGACCGGGGCATAGTCCGGGATGCCATTGCCGCCCCAGAGACCGCCGCTCCTGCTCGCCGATCCCGCCCGAATGCGAGTGCTGTTGCGGCCTCCGATGTCGCCGTACTCGCGCGTTCGCACGATGTTGGGCATTGAGATCATGTGGCCGTCACGACGATCCCAGAGCACGAATGCCGCCGCGCCATAGACCTCGTCCTTCTTTCCGTCACTATCGCCATCGCGCGTTTCGTGGTTTACCGCGAACCCGGAAATCACGACGCGATAGCGGCCGGAGGTCGGCGCCACGATGGTCGGCTGGACGATGACCGGCTTCGGCAGCCGTACCTGGGCGGAAAGAGGCGCTGCGGCTCCGGCAAGGAAGGCCAGCGACCCGAGACTCACTACCGTCGTTCGATCCATTGGTTTCTCCTGGGCGCCAGGCGCCCGGTGACAGGGTGCTCCGCAGCTACAGTTTCACCCGTTGCCCTAACGCGTTGCGGCTCGGGGCCTTTGCTGGAAGTGCCGGGACGCTTTCCCCGGCCCGGCGTCGCCCGAGGCGGTGGCGACCGATGCCGGGAATTCGTTTCTGATTGCTCGCCCGGGCCGGACTTCCCGGTGCAGGCCCGCCGGATCCTTCACGACCTTTCCCTGGACAATCACGTACTGCACGCCGACCGACTGGTACTCGGGGTGCTCCACGGTGGCCCGGTCCAGGACGGTCGCATAGTCCAGGATGGTGACATCCGCGTCCGCGCCGACGGACAGACGTCCCTTGCGACGCATCGCGGCCGATCCCTTTTCCAGACGCTGGGCCGGCATGATCGTCATCTTCGCGATGGCGTCCATCAGGGAGATCGCCGTCCGCTCCCGCGCATACCGCCCGATGGTTCGAGCGAACGTGCCGGACGCGCGGGGATGGTTGTTGAATCCGGGTTCCAGAATCGCGTCGCTCCCGATCATGACCAGCGGCGACTGCAGGGCCCCGACGACGTTGTCCTCCGGGATCGCGTAGGCGACCGCGAGCTTCCCCTCGCTCCGGTACCTCCGATAGCTCCGCTCGGTCAGCCGTTCCGGCGTTCCGCCCAGCTGGAGGTCGCCGAACGAAATGCGGAATCGCGATTGCCATCCGGCGTCGAAGCGGGCGGAGTTGAGCGCGGTCGCCCAGAAGGGATAGGGATAGGCGCAGGCCGTGATGTCGATGCCGCGGTTCCGAGCGTCCTGCAGCAGCGCCAGCGACCGCTCCATCGAGAAGGTGCCGCCGGTACTCGTGATGTGGTCGACATGAACCGACGCCCCGGTTTTCTCCGCATACCCGATGATCTCGTTCAGCGCGTCGATGTTGGTGCCCGGCTCCTCCATGTCCGAGAATCGAGCGTGGAAGAACACCGGAACGTCATAGCGCCGCGCGAGGCGCATCACCGGCAGGATTTCGGCTGCCGATATTCCGGGGCTGTACTCGAGGGCAAACGACACGCCGAGCGCGCCGTTCCCGAGGGCGCGCTCGGCGATGGCCGTGAGCTGGCGAATCTGCGCCTCGTTCGCCGCCTGGTACCGGCCCAGCTTGAGCGTGTTCCGCGCCGCCGAGTAGTAAAACGACGCCCCGAAGTTGATGGGGAGGTGCTGTTTCTCGTACGCCCCGTACCAGGCGGCGGGATCCACGGTCCCGCCGTGCATTGACAGGTTGGTGGTGACCCCGTCGGCGATCTTGTTCCACACGCCGATCGGGGTCGGGTCGTACGAAAGGATGTCGATGAACCCGGGGGCGACCACGAGCCCGGTTGCATCGATGGTCGTCTTTCCGCTCAGTGGGGCAGGGGAAATCCGCCGGATGGTCCCACCGGAAATCCCGACGTTTGCCACCCCATCGAATCGCGTCTCCGGGTTCAGTACCCGTCCGTTGCGAATGACGAGATCGTAGACGACTGCGCCCGAATCCGATGCGGCCTGGGCCCAGAGGGTCGGGGCAAGGATGGTCAGGGGCAGGAAGAAGGCGAGCCGTCGCACCTGGTTGTTCCTCACTGAGCAGGGTCCATCGCCGAGCCGCCTTGAGTTGGTTGCTCACGGGCGGTAGAATCGGCAGATAGTCTCGTTTCCCGGTGTCAGCGAGGCTTTGCGCCCCATCAGCGAAATCTCATCGTCGGGACCTAACGTGTTGCGGCTGCGGACGTTCGGCGGGGTGTGGATTGAGACGGCAGACGGCGCCCGGGTGCCCAGCCCGCGCCCGCAGCGGCTGGCGCTCCTGGTCATCGTGGCCGCCGCCGGCCGCCGCGGCGTCTCGCGAAACCGCCTCCTGGCGATCCTCTGGCCCGATACCGACGAGGACCGCGCCAGGCACGCGCTCTCCCAGAGCCTGTATGCCCTGCGGCGCGACCTCGACCGCACCCTCATTACCGCCGACAATGAGCTGCGCCTCCCCCCCGACGGCATCGCCTGTGACGTGCAGGAGTTCCGTGAGGCGATCGCCCGGCACGACTGGCCCAAGGCGTATGCTCTCTATCAGGGTCCCTTCGCGGCGGGGCTCTCGCTCGGCGATGCGCCGGAGTTCGACCGCTGGCTCGAGGAGGAGCGCGCCGGCCTGGCCCGGGAGGCGGAGACGGCGTTCGAGGCGCTGGCCAGGGAGGCGGCCGCCACCGGCGACCATCCCCGCGCGGCCGAGATCTGGCAGCGGTTGACCGGCCTGGATCCGGTCAGCGCGAGGTTCGCCACGTCCTACATGTCCGCATTGGCACGTCTCGGCGATCGCGCCGGCGCCATTGCCCACGCCAAGCAATACGCGGTCCGAGTCCGGCGTGAGCTCGACGCCGAGCCGGATCCGGCCGTCGTACGCGCGGCCGAACAGCTGCGGCTGGAGACCAGGGCCGCTGCCGACGCGACACCCGAGCCCGCCCCGCGCGGAGCACCGGCGCCGGCGGTCCCGGTCTCATCACCGGCGGGGCACGTGGACCACGCTGCGGAGCCGACCCGCGGCCGCCGCCGCGCGATCCTGCGCGCGGCGATCGCCGCCGGGGTCCTGGTCATCCTGGCCGGATCGATGCTGGTGGCGCGCTCCGCAACTCGGACGCGCCGGACCCCGGTCCTGGCGGTGGGTCAGATTCGGGATCTCACCGCACCGGACTCCGCCCGGGTCGGTGGCGTCCTGAGCGAAGTGCTGGCGACTAGTCTGGCCCGGCTCAGCGACGTCGAAGTGATCGCGAACTCCCGGATCATCGAGCTGCTGCGGCAGGGCACCGACACCATCCGGTCCGCGCGCACCGACGCGGCCCGTCGGGCCGGCGCGACCGAGATCCTCGAGGGCGAGCTGGTACCCGCGGCGGGCGGACAGATCCGGTTGGCCCTCCGCCGGGTGGCGATCGGACGGGGCGCGGTTCGGGGAGGCTACTCGGTGAGCGGCACCGATCGGCTCGCGCTGCTGGACAGCGTGACCTCGCTGATCGCGGCCGATTTGCAGGTCAGCGCCCCGATGCGATCGTTGGCGGAGTATACTGCGCGCTCCCCCATTGCCTTGAGACTCTACGAGGAAGGCCTCCGGGCTTACTACCAGGGGGATACCTACACCGCACACACCATCTTCCACGAGGCACTGCAGGAGGACTCCACGTTTGCGATGGCCGCGTTCTATGCCCATCGCGCCAGCCGGGACCTCGGCATGATGGACCCGGAGGTCGAGGCGGTGGCGCTCCGGCTCGCGACGCGCGCCCCCGAGCGAGACCGGCTCCTGATCCTCACCTCGATTTACCGGGACCACAACGAGCCGGTAGCCCTTCTGTATGCCGACACGCTTCTGGCTCGCTTTCCCCGGGACCCGGAAGCCCTGGCGAGCGTCGCCGAGGCTACCCTCTTTCACGCGCCCATTACTCCGCGCATGCGGGACGTCATCGAGCGGGCGATCGCGATCGATTCGTCGGCGCCGCCGAATCCGCTGGCGCCGTGCCGGTTGTGCCAGGAGTTCGGGCAGCTGACGACGGCGCTGCGATGGGCCGACTCGGGTGGAGCGGCGGTCCGGGCGCTGCAACGCTGGGTCGCGGCACGACCGCAGGATCCCACCCCGGTCCGGGAGCTGGCGATGCAGCAGTTCTATCTGGGCCGGTACGAGGCCGGCGCGGCCCAGGTGGGACAGCTTGGCAAATTGCCTCCCGAGGCCGTCAACCTTGGCGTCTCGCCCATCTTCTACGGACGGTTGCTCACCGGTCACTTCGACGAGGCGGATGCGGAGTGCACGGTGCAGCTCGGCGGGGAGGATCTCCGGGCTCTCGGCGAGTATGCCTGGTTGTGTACCCTCCTGTACCGCTACCAGGGCCGCTATCGCGATGCCTCGGCGCTGGTGCTCTCGGACCGCGCGCCGGGGGGCGGACTCCTCAAGCGGCAGTTCCAGCCGGATCGGGTCAGGGAAGTGGTGCTCGATCTCGAAATGGACCGGCCCCTCCTGGCGCTCCGCGTCCTGGAATCGATCGTGCCCAACCCGAAGGCCTATCGGTTTCCCGGCCTCTACGCGCGCGATCTCACCTGGAGTCTGGTCCGGCGGGGAACTGCCGCGGTGATGGCCCGGGAATTTGATCTCGCGCGCCGGCTGGCCGACAGCGCGGAAATCGTGGGCCAGAAGAGCCTGTACGGCCGCGATCCGCTGCTGCACTACTTCCTTCGCGGCCTCCTGGCCGCCTCGTCGGGCGACCACCAGAGCGCGGTGGATCTGTATCGCCGGTCGCTCTACTCCCCGAACTTCGGATACACGCGGACGAATCTCGAGCTCGCGCGGAGCCTGCTCGCCCTCGGGCGCGCCGGCGAAGCGGTCCCGGTGCTGCAATCCTCCTTGCGCGGCGGCTGGGATGGCTCGAACCTGTACGTGAGCCGCACCGAGCTGCACGAGCTGCTGGCTCGGGCGTTCGAAGCGAGCGGGCGCCGGGACAGCGCAGCCGTCCATTTCCGGATGGTGGAGAGCGCATGGCGCCGCGCCGATCCCGCCCTGGCCCCGCGCTATCAGACCGCCCGCGACTGGCTCATCGCCTACGACGGCGCGAGACGGTAAATCCCCCGGGTTGCCCAGGTGCCTTCCTTCCGTCTCGACACCCTCGATGCCGCGGCGCTCTCCGGCCCCGGGGGCCCGATTGCCCTGACCGAGCCGCGCCAGCTCGCGGTGCTGATCCGGCTCGCCGGCGCGCCGGGTCGGACCCTGGGCACCAATGCACTCCTCCTCTGTATCTGGCCCCATCTCACCGCCAGGCAAGGAAGAGAGCAGCTTCGACACGCGGCGCTGGCCATCGCACAGGCGGCGGGTGTGCCCCTCCTGGTGGAGGCCGGGGAAGCCTGGGCCCTGGTGCCCGACGTGGAGTGCGACTTCGACCAGGCGGCCGGCGCCCGGGCGGCCGCGTTCCTCCGGGGCTTCGCCCTGGCGGACACCCCGGAATGGGACGAGTGGGTCGCGGTGACCCGGCGGGCCCTTGCGATGCGCCCCGCGCCGCGCCGGCGCTGGCTTCGAGGCCGCCGACTCGTCGCGCTTCCCGTCATCGCGCTGGTCCTGGTCGGCGGCTATGCCCTGATGCGGCCCCGGTCCATCGCGGGATTTCACGCCGGCGATCGCGTCATTCTCGCGGACGTCGAGAACACCACGCGGGACAGCACCCTGGGCCGGTCGCTCCAGACCGTGGCGGTGGTCGGACTCCAGCAATCACAGCGCATCGAGCTCTATTCGCGCAGCCGTATTCTCGAATCGCTCCGGATCGCCGGACGGAGTCCGGACGCCGGTGATCTCACCGCCGACCTCGCGCTTGAGGTGGCGGTTCGCGACGCGGTGCCCTGGGTCGTGACGATCGCGGCGGCGCCGGATCGCGATCGAACCACGGTGACGACGCGGCTCATCCGGGCCGCGACCGGGGAGGTGGTGCTGACGGCGGCGGGGTCGGCCGCCGGCGGCCTCGATCTGGTGGAGGTGGTCGATCGCACCCTCCGCGCATTGCAACGGGGGATCGGAGAGTCCGCCGAACGGCTCCGCGGCCAGCCGCCGCTGGCCTTCGCCACCACGTCCGACCTGGAGGCCCTGCGGGCCTACGCCGAGGGTGCCGCGGCCTGGCGCCGGAGCGAGTTTCGCGTCGCCCGCGACTATTGGGAGCGCGCGGTGACGCTCGATACCGGATTCGCCATGGCGATGGGGTCGTTGGGCGCCTACTACTACTACCAGTACGATCGCGCGGAAGGGGAACGCTATTACCGGGAGGCACTGGCCCGGCTGGACCGGTTGACGGAATGGGAGCGGCTGCGGATCGAGTCCGGTTACGCGGCGGCTCGGGGAGACGTCGACTCGTCGCTCGCCGTCGATCGGCGGATCGCGGCGCTGTATCCCCGGGCGGCGACCTTCTACAACCTGGGCACCGGGCTGCTGCAGGCCCAGCGCTGTCGGGAGGCCATCGAGGCCCTGGAACGATCGCGGTCGCTGGATCCCTCGAATCCAGGCACCCTCATCAACATCGCCACCTGCAAGAAGGATCTGGGCGAATACGAAGCGGCGCGGGCAGCCTATCTCGCGGCGGCCCGGCTCGACTCGACGACGCTCTACCGGGGCAACCTCAACCTCGAATACACCGGGACCCTGGTGCTCACCGGCCGCATGGTCGAGGCCGAGTCGGCGCTGGCCCGGATGACGCGGCAGCCGGCGATGGGGGATCAGTCGCTCGGGTTTCGCGGGTTAGGATATCTGGCCCTCTGGCGGGGCGCGGCGGCCCAGGCGCGGGACCACTTCCAGCGGGCGGTCGGCATGTCGCGCGAGCAGCAGGCGACCAACAGCTATTTCCGCAACCTGGCCCTGGTGATGGCGGCGGAGCGCGCCTCGGGCGACCGGGCCTCGGTCCGCGCTCACTTCGGCGCGCTCGACAGCCTGGCGCGGGTCCCGTCGCTCGCGCCCGCGTTCCTGACGTTCGGGGTCGACGCCCATGCCGCCGAGGGAGACGCGGCGGGGAGCCGGGCCCTGCTGAACCTGATGCGGCAGCGCGCCGATCCCCGAAGCCGGGAGGATTCGGTCCACATTCACTATGTCGCCGGAACCGTCGCGCTCCAGGACGGCGATTCCCGCGGGGCGCTGGCGGAGTTCGACCGCGCGGAGGGATTCCGCTTCCCGGCCATGCTCGGCCTGCGCCGGGCTTCCGCCCTGGAGCAGCTCGGCCGGCCCGACAGCGCCCTCAGCGTGCTGCGGGAAGTGATCGCCCACCCGCAGTTCGGGAACGAGGACCAGATTGCCTGGACCACGGCGCTGATCGATGCCGGTGACCTGGAGGAGCGGCTGGGGCGCGGGGACGCTGCCGTCGCCAGCTACCGGCGCTTGCTGGACCACTGGAAGGATGCCGATCCCGCGCTGCCGGACCTGGTCCGGGTCCGGGCCCGGCTCAACGCGCTGCAGGGCCGGCGGGATCGGTAGTGGCTACCGGATCGCCTGCCCGGTCGCGAAGTCGAACAGGGTGAGGCGCCGCAGGCGATAGTAGGCCTGCCAGTAGCCCCGGAGCGCCTGCACGAACTGGCTCACCGCCTGATCCTTCTCGGACTGCGCCAGGTAGAGATTGTCGATGGCGATGCGCCCGATCACGTAGCGGTTGAGCGCCACCTCGAACCGCTTGCCCCCCACCGTGTCCGCCTTGGCCGACAGCGCCAGGTTGCGGCGCGCCTGGGACAGTTGCAGCGCCGCGAAGTGGGCCTCCTGCGCGGTCTGCTCCATGGTGCTCTGGCCCAGGCTCTCGGTCCGGTCCCGGTCCGCCTCGGCGGCGCGAACGTTCTCGCCCCGGCTGCCCCATTGCAGCAGCGGAATCTGGACCGACATGGAGAACTGGCGAGCCTCGAGCAAATCCTTGTAGACCAGGTTTCGCTCCGGCGCGGTGGCGTTGAATCCGTAGCTCGCCGAGATCGTGGCGCCGACCCCGCCGCCCAGCCTGGCCTCGGTAATACGCCGGCGGGCCTGCACGTTCTGGAGGTCCACATCGTACACGCTGGCCCGGTTGCGGAGCGCCTCGGCCACGGCCCGGGTGGTGTCGGGCTCGAAATCGGGAACCTCGGAGGTGAACGAGATCTCGATCGGGGTGGTGCCGGGGACGTTGAGGGCCAGGTGGAGCGCCGCGCTGGCGCGGTCGTACTCCAGCCGGGCCCCGTCCAGGGTGTTCCGGGACCGGAGCAGCGCGAGCTCGCTCTGCAGCAGGTCGTTCTCGCCGATCTTGCCGACCTCGAAGCGCCCCTTGTTCAGGGTGTACAGGGTGTCGTTGACCGCCGCGTTCTTGATCTGGTTGTCGAGCGCCACCCGCGCCGAGTAGACATCGAAGAAGAGCGACGCGGTGTTCACCGCGATATCCTCCCGCGCCTCGAGATACTGCCGCTCGGCCAGCTCGGAGCGCACCACTTCCTCGCGGTGGTCCCAGAGGGCCGCGTTGGGCTTGAACAGGTCCTGTCGAAGCCCGAACGACACCGGGGTCGACGACCAGGTCTTGAACGACTGCTCGCCGGTCACCGACAGGCGCGACAGGGCCGAGCTCACGAAGAAGCTCCCGCCCGAAATCGGCAGCTGCTGGGACACCGTCATGTTGAGCGAGGCGTTGGTCTGGTTCTGGGGCCGGAACACCGTGCTGCCGTCGGGCTGCACCACCTGCACGATCGACCGGTTGTAGGCCGGGACGGTACCGCCGATGCTGAACTGGGGCAGCCGCCGCGCGAAGAAGGCCCGGTCCCGGTAACGGGCGGCGTCCCGGGTGGCGACGGCGGCGCGGGCCTGATAGCCCTGCTTCAGCGCCAGCTCCACCGCCTGCTGCAGGGTGAGCGGCTGCTGGGCGACCGCGAGCCCGCCGGACGCGCCGGAGAGCAGCGCGCCCAGGACCAGGCCGATGGCAATGCGCGTCATGTCCCTCACTCGTAGCGGAGGCAGACCACGGGGTCCTGGCGGGCGGCGCGATAGGCCGGCACGATGCCGAATCCGATGCCGACGGTGAACGACACCCCGAACGCGACGATCACCGAGAGGGCCGACACGATCGTCTTGATGCCCGCCAGCCGCTCGATACCGATGGAGAGCCCGGCGCCGACCAGGATCCCGGCCAGCCCGCCGGCCACGCTGATCAGCACCGCTTCGCTCAGGAACTGGAACAGGATGTCTTTCTGGGTGGCGCCGACCGCGCGGCGCACCCCGATCTCGCGGATCCGCTCCAGCACCGAGGCGAGCATGATGTTCATGATGCCGATGCCGCCCACGATCAGCGAGATCGAGGCGATCGCGCCCAGCACCACGTTGAAGATCGTCTTGGTGCGCTGCTCCTGCTTGAGCAGCAGCTCCGGCATCGTGATCTCGAAGTCGATCACCGCGTTGTGCCGCCGCGAGAGCATGCGCTGGGCGATCTCGGCCACCCCGGGCACCTGCTTCGAGTCGGCTACCCGGACGATGATCCGGTCGAGCTGGTTGCGATTGGTGCGCTCCTGGCGCTGCTCCTCGGATTCCGAGGAGTCCGCCGTGACGAACTGCCCCGGCCGCGCGGCCAGCTCGATGTCCCGCTGGGTGAGCTGGGCCCGGTTGCGGAACCGCAGCAGCATGGTGTGCACCGGGATGTACACGTCCATGTTCGCGTCGCGGATGCCCAGACGCTGGGCGGTCGCGCTGGTGACCCGGCGGTCGGCCAGCACCCCGAGCACGGTGAGCCAGGTCTCGCCGACCTTGATCCGCTTCCCGATCGGCTCTTCGGTGGTGAAGAAGCGGGAGCGCACCCCGTGGCCGATGATGGCCACCGGCAGGCCCTGCGCCACCTGCACCGGCGTGAACCAGGTGCCGCTGCCCAGCTCGAGATTGGTGAGCCGGAAGTAGCTGGTGTCCACGCCGACCAGCTTGCCGGACCGCCGGAGCCCCTCCCGGGTGATGCTGCTGTTGAGCACCACCTCGGCGCTGGTGGTTTCGACCGCCGGGAGCACCGCGATCGCCTCCGCGTCGGCATAGGTCAGCCCGGGTGAGTACTTCTTGACTTCCTTGTTGTCCTGCTCGGTGGCGGGCCCCTCCTTCTGCTCCACCAGCGGCGTGATCATCACGTTGTTGGAGCCCAGCAGCCGCATCTGCGCCAGGATCTCCTGTTCGGCGCCCTTGCCGATGGCCAGCATCGCGATGACCGAGGCCACCCCGAAGAGAATGCCGAGGGACGTGAGCGAGGCGCGCAGTTTGTTGTGCCGGACCGCCTCGAGGGCGGTGCGCATGCCGAACAGGACGTGCGCGATGATCGCCGCGCGCAGCCGCGCGAGCGCGGTTCGATCGATGGCCACCGGGTCAGCCCTTCTTGGCGGGAGCGCCGGGCTTGGCGGGCTTGCCGGTCGGGGGGGTCGGCGCCCCGGCCGACGGAATGGCGCGGGCGCCCAGCGCCGTGTCCCCCCCGGCCTTGGGCGGCGCGCCGGAGCCGGGGAGCCGGACCAGCGGGAGCTTGTCCTTGTCGGCCGGGGGCGAGAGCAGCACCCGGTCATTCTCGTCGAGGCCCTTGGCGATGATCACGTCGTTGTCGTTCATCGCGCCGGTCACCACCTCGTGCTTCTCGATGCCGCCGCCCGACTGCTTGTACACGAACGGCACGCCGTTCTCGCTGTTGACCGCCTCCAGCGGCACGAAGAGCGCCTGGGGAATGCTGAACGTCTCGATGGCGTTGCCGGTGGTCATCCCGGGACGCAGCGTCGTGTCGGGCTGCTCCACCACCACCCGCACCTCGAACACCTTGGCGTCCTGGTTGGGTCGCTGCTCTCCCATGTTGGCCACGCTGGTGACCCGTCCCTTGAGCTTCTTGGTGGGATCGGCGTCCAGCGTGAGAAGCGCCGGCTGGCCCACGCTCACCTTCCGGACGTCGATTTCGTTGATGTAGGTGACCGACTCCATCTGGGTGAGGTCGGGCAGCGTCGCCACCGCGGGCTCCCAGGCGTTCACCTGCGAGCCGGTGGTTTTCTTCTTCCCGTTCCATTCCTTGACGTAGGTCACCATGCCGGGCGCGGGAGCCTTGATCGTGAAATTCGCCATGACATCCTGCACGATGGCGAGCTGGTTCTTCTGGCGGTCCCGGTCGGCCCCGACCTCACGCATCTTGGCCTGGGCCTGTTCGGTGCGGGTCTGGTAGTCCACCTTGGCCTGGGCCAGCGCGCGCTGGGCCTTCTCGAGGTCGATCTCGGCCTGGCGCCGGACCGTCGGGGCCTCGAACACCGCTTGTTCCTTGGCGAGCCGCTTCTCCTCCAGGGTCAGATCCATGGTGCGGATATCTTCCCGCGCCTTGGACAGATTGAGCGTGGAATCGAGCATGGCCTGCTCGTAGACGGCCTCGGCCTTCTGGAGCGCCAGCCCCACGTCGGAGGCCCGCGCGGCGATGCCCGAACGGTCCAGCTCGGCCACCACGTCGCCCGCCTTCACCACCGTGCCTTCCGGCACGATGCTGGAGATCTTCATCTGGTACTGATTGGCCTGCTGGGCGTTCTGGGGCACGTTGATCTGGACGAACTTGAGGGCCCGGAGCTCCCCGGAAGTGGTGACGACGGTCTTGAATTCGCCTCGCTTGACCCGCGCCACGACCGCCGTCTCGGCGGCCTTGGGGCCGCGCGCCAGGAGCCACGCCCCGGGGACGCCGACCAGCAGCACGGCTGCCGCGACCATGAACCTGCGGGAGCGGGGGAGGCGCATCGGAATACCTCATTCTCTGGTTGGGATCGACCCCGTCGGGATCAGCCCGTAAGACGCCCGGAGCGCCGATTTCGTTGCTTCCGGACTCGCCGGGGGCCGCTTGCAATGTGGGACCCGCCCCCAGGGGTTGCAACCGGTTACCGGGATCGTAATCTGTTTGATACCTTCACCTACGAGCCCGGGCCGGGCCGGGGTTTCGGATGAAAGGGCGATGGATGCTGGCGAGTCTGAGCAGGTGGGTTCGGGAAGGGCCGGCGGCCACCCTGGTGCCGTTCCGATTTCGGTCCCCGCTCGAGCGGATGACGGTGGCCCGCGCCTACCCCCGCGCCAGGTCTCCGCTTCGCTGGACCCTGGCCGGCGGGGCCGAGGCGACCCTTCTCTTCGGCGGAGACCTCGCGCTGCACCGCTGGGACCGGTCGCAGCAGCCCGACCGGATCTTCCCCGGCCTCGCGGCCCTGGCGAGCTCCGCCGAGGCCCTGTTCCTGAACCTGGAGACCCAGCTCACATCCGTCGAGACGCCGGGCGGCGTCATCGGCTCGATGCTGCGGGCCCCACCATGCGCGATCGACGTGCTCGCCTACCTCGGAGTTCGGGGGGTCACCTGTGCCAACAATCACTGCCTCGATTTCGGTTCTCAGGCGCTGCTCGAGTCGGCCGGACGGATCGAATCGGCCGGCATCGCCGTCGTCGGAGTGATGCGGCCGGGCCACGGCGCCGGCGCGGTGGTCGAGGTGCGGGGCATCCGGGTCGGATTGCTGGCGTATACCGACGATTGGTTCGTTTCCGGGGACCGGGTCGGGTCCGCCCTCCCCGCCGCGCACGATCCTTCGGTGGTTCGGGCGGACATCGCAGCGATGCGGACACGCGCAGACCTGGTGGTGGTGCAGCTGCACTGGGGGTATGAATGGTCGGTGTACCCGATGCTCTCGCATCGCGACCTGGCGCGTTCCTACGTCGAAGCGGGCGCCGATCTGGTCGTGTGCCATCACGCCCACGTCCCGATGGGCGTGGAAACCTGGCGGGGCGGGGCGATCGCGCACGGCCTCGGCAACCTCTACTTCGGCCGGCCGAAGTCGAGGCACCACCCCTTCACCGCTGCCTCGTTCGTCTTGCGGGTCGGGATTTCCCGCTCGAGGATCACGGATCTGGAGGTGATTCCGGTCGTCACGGACCCGGAGGGCCGGGTGGGCCCCTCGTCGGGCGCCGCCGCCCGGGAGATGGAAGACGTGCTGGGATACCTTTCGAGCCGGCTCGGTCGCGCGGAATACCTCGCGCGGGTCGAGGAGTCGCTCTTGATGCAGCAGGGCTCCGTCATGCTGCATGACCTGCACGTACGCGTCGCGACCGGCGACACGCGCGGCGCCCGCGAGCGCGTCCTCTTTCTGGAGCCGCCCCGGCAACGACTGCTGACGGCCGGTTTGCGCCGGGCCGGCGGCCCTTTCGGCGTCGCCGGGGAGCTGCTCGAGGATCTGCGGGATGGCCGGAAGATTCTCGCGAGTCCCGCGGTCGCGGCAGAGCTCGCCGCCGCGAGCCGGCCGGTCGACCGGCATCAGGCCAGGCGCCCGCAGATCGGGAGAATCCCCTGATGCTCCGCCGCCTGCTCGGACGGATTTATCGCGGCGTGACGGGCTCCCGGTACTCGCCGCTCCGGCCCGTCGTGGAGGCGGCTCGGTTCTCCCGCAGCATGCGGGGGGTGCGCCGGGGGCTGGTGGAGCTGCGCGCCATCCCCGACGGGACGCCGGTCAGCGTGGAGCTCCTCGAGCGGATCCGGGAGGCGTGGGGCAATCCGGCCTGGACCGCGGACGCCGGATTCCTGCGCGAGGTCGCCTCCGCGGTGCGGAACCGGCCCGGCCCGGTGCTCGACTGCGGGAGCGGCCTCTCCACGGTCATCTGCGCCGCGCTGGCCGGGCGGCACGGTGCGATCGTGTGGAGCCTCGAACAGGACCGCGGCTGGTACCGGCACATGGGCCGGGTAATCGACGCGCTCCGCCTCGACAATGTCCGGCTCTGGTACACTCCGCTCCGCTCCTACGGCGATTTCGCCTGGTTCGATCTCGGCGCGATCGAGCTTCCGCGGCACTTTCCGGTGGTCTCGTGCGACGGGCCGTCGGTCATGCGCTCGGCGTTTCCTCCCGATCTGTACGCGGCGTGGCGCGTCGGGGTCGTGATGGTCCTCCAAACCCTGGGCATCACGTTCGCCGAGATCCTGCTCGACGATGGCGAGGATCTCCGTTCCGCCGCGCTGGCCGAACGGTGGCGGCGCGAGGGCATCCCGACCGTCGAGGTCGCCACCCCGACCGGCAAGCTCCTCAGGGGGTACCGGTCGCCGCCGTGACAACGTTGCTTGCTGCCGCCGCGTATCTTCTGCAGTTTCTCCGCCCTTCCCCTACCGGTGACACGTATGAGACTCGCCCGCGGTGTCTCTCTGGCGTTCCTGATTGTTTTCCTTCCCGGAGTGGCCGCGGCGCAGGGACCGGCGGCCAAACGGGTGCTCACTCCGGCGGACTGGGATCACTGGCGGTCGATCACCGGTGCGACGCTCTCCAATGACGGGAAGTGGGCCGCCTACACCCTGATTCCGCAGGTCGGAGACGGCGAGCTGGTGATCCGGTCCACCCAGGGGGCCACCGAGTACCGGGTGCCCCGCGGCTATCTCGGGCGGCCCAACAATGTTCCCGGCGGGCTCCGGCCTCCCGCCGGCGGCACCGGAGAAGGCGAGCCGGCCGGCCCCACCGCGTCGCCGGCCCAGTTCACCGCGGACAGCCGGTTCGTCGTGGTCACCACCCAGCCCCTCCAGGCCGAGGTCGAGCGGCTCCAGGCCATCCGGGCGGGGCGCGGCGGCCGGGGTGCCGCGGCGGCCACTCATACGGCGCTGGCCATCGTGGACCTGGCGAATGGACAGGTCACCACTATTCCCGCGGTTCGGAGCTTCCGGCTGCCGCGGCGCAACGGGACCTGGCTGGCGTACGTGGCGGAGCCCGATTCGGCCGGCGCCGATTCCACCGCCCGCGGCAACCGCGCCGCCGGTGTGCGGCGCACCTACGGGTCGGCACTGGTCATCCGGAATCAGGACACCGGATCGGAGGAGCGCATTCCCGACGTGCTCTCCTACGCGCTCAATGACGAGGGGACCGTGCTGGGGTACACCGTCGTCTCCCGAGACTCGACCCGGGACGGCGCCTATCTCCGGACCATGGCGACGGGCGCCACGACCACGCTGGCGAGTGGCCGGGGCAACTACAGAGCCCTGGCGCTCGACAGCGCGGCTCGGCAGGTGGCGTTTCTCTCCGACCGCGAGGAATTCGGCAGGGACAAGGCGCACTACGCCCTGTACTATGCCCTGCTCAAGGGGGGCGAGGCGCAGCCGGTGGTCATGCCCGAGGCGCTGGCCGGCGACTACCGGATCTCCGATGTCGCGGCGGTCTCGTTTACCCGGACCGGCAGCGCCATTCTGTTCGGCGTCGCGCCGCCGCTGCCCGATTCGGTCCCGGCCGACTCGCTTTCGGGCAAGGCGGTGTTCGACCTGTGGCACTACAAGGATCCGGCCCTCCAGCCGACGCAGCGCCTCAACGCGGTGCGGGAGCGGAACCGTTCCTTCCAGGCGATCTACTTCCCGGCCACCAGAAAGCTGGTGCAGCTGGCCAATGATTCGATTCCGACGGTGGACGTCTCGGACGACGCGCGTATGGCCCTGGCCGTTTCGAGAGAGCGCTACCGGATCGAGTCGATGTGGGGCGACGGCGGCAGCGACGTGTACCTCATCGATCCGCAATCCGGCACGCCCAGGCTCATCCGGGAAAAGATCAGCGGCCAGGCCCAGCTCTCGCCGGAGGGCAAGTACGCCGCCTTCTACGATCACGGGCAGTGGTACAGCTACAACACGCTCACCGGGAAGACGGTGGATCTGACCGGACCGGTCGCCGGCGTGAGCTTCGGCCAGGAGACCTGGGACACCCCCTCCATTCCGGCCGCCTGGGGCCTCGCCGGCTGGACCAAGGGCGACAAATCGGTGCTGATCTACGACCGGTGGGACGTCTGGGAGCTCGATCCCAACGGACAGCGGCCCGCGGTCATGGTCACCGATTCGCTGGGCCGGAGCCAGCATGTGGTGCTCCGGCTGGTGCAGGTCCGGCGCGGCCGGGGCGGCGCGGGTGGAGGGGGCGGTGGCGGCGGCGGTTTCTTCGGCGGCGAGGCCGTGCGGGACCCGATCGATCCCGCCCAGCCGCTGCTGCTCCGCGCGGTCGACGAGGACACCAAGGCCGGCGGGTTCTACCAGGACCAGCTGGGCCGGCGCCAGGCGCCGGAACGGATCGTGATGGCCGATGTCGCCTTCGGTGCGCCGCTCAAGGCCGAAGACGCCGATGTCTGGATGGTGACCCGCGGCACGTTCGTGGATTTCCCCAACCTCTGGGTGGGGCCCTCGCTCGCCCGGCTGAGCCGGATTTCCGACGCCAATCCCCAGCAGAAGGAGTTCAACTGGGGCACCGTGGAGCTGGTGCACTGGGTGAGCGCGGACGGTGTGCCGCTCAAGGGTCTGCTCTACAAGCCGGAGGATTTCGACTCGACCCGGAAGTATCCGCTCATCTCCTACTTCTACGAGTCGCTGTCGCAGAACCTGCACAGCTACATCCCGCCCAACGGGCGCAACGTCATCAACCCGACCCACTACGTCTCCAACGGCTACCTGATCTTCGAGCCGGATATCAGCTACCAGAACGGCTATCCGGGTCCCAGCGCCATGAAGTCCGTCATCCCGGGTGTCCAGATGCTGCTGGCCCGAGGCTACGTGGACCCGGCGCGGCTCGGGCTGCAGGGCCAGTCCTGGGGCGGGTACCAGATCGCCTACATGATCACCCAGACCAGCATGTTCGCCGCGGCGATGGCGGGGGCGCCGGTAGTCAACATGACCAGCGCCTACGGCGGCATCCGCTGGGGCTCCGGCGTGGCGCGCGCCTTCCAGTACGAGACCGGCCAGAGCCGGATCGGTGGCTCGCTCTGGGAGGCTCCGATGCGGTATATCGAGAATTCCCCTCTCTTCTGGCTCGACAAGGTCACCACGCCGCTCTTCATCATGAGCAACGACGCGGATGACGCCGTACCGTGGTATCAGGGCATCGAGTTCTTCGTGGGGATGCGGCGGCTCGGGAAGGAAGTGTACCTGATCGACTACAACAACGACGTGCACAACCCGGCGAGCCGCGCCAATCAGAAGGACATCGCGATGCGGATGCAGCAGTTCTTCGACAACAAGCTGAAAGGGGCGCCGGCGCCGGACTGGATGGTCCGGGGCATTCCCTACCTGGCCAAGGGGCGCGATCAGCTGGCCCCGCCCGCGCCCGCCGCGGCGGGGCAGGGAGGCCCGCCGCAGCCGAATCCCCGCCCGAATCCCTGAGCTACGGGGCTCCGCCGGCGCGCCAGCCCTCCTCGCGCGGCGGAGTCCCCTGATGGCGGCGGAGCCCGGGGAGGGTAGCTTTGGGAAACGCTGAATTCCAACCACTTGCCCCGGGTATCCTGTGCGCACTCTGCTCAGTCTCTCGCTGCTGTCGTTCGCCACCCTTCCCCTGGCCGCCCAGACCGCCGACACCAGCGCCTTCGGCACGCTGAGCTGGCGGAACATCGGTCCCCAGCGCGGGGGGCGCTCCGTCGCGGTGGCCGGGTCGGCGGCGCGTCCCAACGAGTACTACATGGGGACCGCCGGCGGCGGGGTGTTCAAGACCACCGATGGCGGGGCCAACTGGCAGCCGGTGAGCGACAAGTACTTCGGCGGGACCATCGGCGCCATCGCGGTGAGCGAAGCCAATCCGGACATCGTGTACGTGGGCGGCGGTGAGTTCCCGATCCGCGGCAACGTCTCGCACGGCGACGGGGTGTACAAGTCCACCGACGCCGGCAAGACCTGGACTTACCTGGGACTGGTGGAAACCCGGCAGATTTCCAAGATCCGGATTCACCCCCGCAATCCCGATATCGCCTACGTCGCCGCCCTGGGCCCGGTGTTCGGCCCGAGTCCCGACCGGGGGGTGTTCAAGACCACCGACGGCGGCAAGACCTGGGCGAAGATCCTCTTCCGCAACGATACCACCGGCGCCATCGACCTCTCGATGGACCCCAAGGATCCGGAAACGCTCTACGCCGCGCTGTGGACCGCCTATCGGAAGCCCTGGATGCTGGTGAGCGGCGGGTCGGGCAGCGGCATCTTCAAGACCACCGACGGGGGCCGCACCTGGAAGGAGCTCACTCGCAATCCGGGCATGCCGGCGGGGATCATCGGCAATATCGGCATTTCGGTCTCGGGCGCGAACTCCAAGCGGATCTACGCCCAGATCGAGGCCGACTCCGGCGGGGTCTTCCGCTCCGACGACGCCGGCGACACCTGGACCCGGGTCAACGCCGACCGCAGCCTACGGCAGCGGGCCTGGTACTACAGCCGGATCTACGCCGATCCCCAGGACGAGAACGTCGTCTATGCCAGCAACGTCAACTTCCAGCGGTCGCGGGACGGCGGCAAGACCTGGCAGGGCACCAGCGCGCCCCACGGCGACAGCCACGACTTCTGGATCGCGCCCAACAACAATCAGCGGATGATCGAGTCCAACGACGGCGGCGGCAACGTCTCCACGGACGGCGGCCGTACCTGGACCGACCAGGACTTCCCCACCGCGCAGTTCTATCACGTCGTCACCACCAACCATTTTCCGTACCGGGTCTGCGGGGCGCAGCAGGACAACAGCACGGTCTGCATGCCGAGCCGGCCGGTCTTCGGCGCCGATCTGCAGGACTTCTACGACGTGGGCGGCGGCGAGTCGGGCTACATCGCGGTCCGTCCCGACAACCCCGACATCGTCTTTGCCGGCAGCTACGGCGGGCTGCTGACCCGGATGGACACCCGCACCGGGATCGCCCGCGACATCAATCCCTGGCCGCTCAACCCGATGGGGCACGACGCCAAGGACGCGAAGTACCGGTTCCAGTGGACCTTTCCGATCGTCATCTCGCCCCACGACCCCAACACGCTCTACATCGGATCGAGCGTGATCTTCAAGTCCACCGATGAGGGGTCGAGCTGGACCGCCATCTCGCCCGACCTGACCCGCCACGACCCCGCGACCCTGGGGCCCTCCGGCGGACCGCTCACCAAGGACCAGACCAGCGTCGAGTACTACGCCACCGTCTTCACCATCGCCGAGTCACCCCTGGAAAAGGGAGTCATCTGGGGTGGATCGGACGACGGTATGGTGCACGTCACCCGCGACGCCGGCGCCACCTGGACCGACGTGACCCCCAAGGGCCTGCCCGAGTGGGCCCGGATGTCGATGATCGAGGCGTCGGCCCACGCCAAGGGCACCGCCTACCTCGCGGCCAACCGCTATCAGCTGAATGACTACACGCCATATCTCTACAAGACCACCGACTACGGCCAGAGCTGGACCCGGATCACCAACGGCATTCCCGCCAGCGAGTTCACCCGGGTGATCCGTGAGGATCCGGTCCGGGCCGGACTCCTCTACGCCGGCACCGAGCGGGGGGTCTGGGTGTCGTTCGACGACGGCGCGCACTGGCAGCGGCTCCAGCGCAATCTGCCGCCGGTGCCGGTGCACGACCTCGCGGTGAAGGAGGGCGACCTGGTGGCCGCCACCCACGGCCGCGCCTTCTGGATCCTCGATGATCTGTCCGTATTGCGGCAGTACGCCGCCGGCCTCACCAGCCAGGATCTCCACCTCTTCAAGCCCCGGGACGCCTACCGCACCACGCTGGGCGGATTCTTCTTCGGCCGCGGTGCCGGCGGTACGCCTGGGGGACTCACCGGGTGGGACGGCGCGGTCGTCAACTACTGGCTCAAGAAGCCGGGCCAGAAGGTGACGATGGAATTTCTCGACGCGAATGGCAAGGTGATCCGGAGCTTCTCGAGCGAGCAGGATTCCGTGGCCCGCGCCGACTCGCTCAAGACCGTGGCCGAGCGAGGCGCGCGGGATTCCCTGGCCCGGTCCATGAGCGACAGTCTGGCCGCCCTCGGCGTGATGCCGGCTGCCGTTCGCCCCGACACGACCGACCCCAGAATCCGGCCCACCGGCTGGCGCTACACCCCGCCCCAGCGGATTGCCAATAAGGCGGGGATGAACCGCTTCTCCTGGAATCTCCGCTCCGAGGACGCGGTCGGCTTTACCGGCATGATCTTCTGGGCCGCCGGCACCGCCGGTCCGGTCATTCCGCCGGGCGCCTACAGTGTGCGTGTGACGGTCGGCGACAAGTCCGAGACCCAGGCGTTCAATATCCTCAAGGATCCGCGGGGGAATGCCACCCAGGCCGACCTCGATACCCAGTACGCCTTCCTGGTCCAGGTCCGGGACAAGACTTCCGAGGCCAATAACGCCGTCCGGACCATCCGGAACGTGAAGGCGCAGCTCGCCGCGCGCCGAGCCTCGGCCGGCGCGCGCGGGGCCGGTCTCGACAAGGTGGCCGGTCCGCTCGTCGCGCAGCTCTCGTCGGTCGAGGAGGCCATCTATCAGGTCAAGAACCGGAGCGGCCAGGATCCGCTCAACTATCCGATCCGGCTCAACAACCAGATCGCCGCGCTCTCCGGCGTGGCGAGCGGAGCCGAAGCCCGGCCTACCGCCCAATCGCTCGAGGTGTTCAAGATTCTCTCGGCGGATCTCGACCTGCAGCTCAAACGGCTCGCGGATCTGCTCGGTGGCGGTCTCGCGGGCGTCAACGCCGAGCTGACTCGGCTCGGCCTCGAGAAGATCACGCCCGGCACCGCGGAGATCGCATCGCCGTGAGACTCTCCTTCCTTGCCATCATCGCCGCCGTCTGCGTGGGGTGCGGTCCCGAGACGACCGTTCCGCCGCCGGAGGAGAGTCTGGCCTTCCCCTCCGACACGCTGGAGGTCGCCTGGGGCAATCTTCCCCAGGCGGCGCCGTTGGCCGGCGGGCGCTGGGCGGTGGTGTCCAACGACTTCGATGCGGCGGTGATCGCGGACTTCGGCCAGAAGGCGGTCGCGCCGCTGGGCGGGCCCCGGCAGCAGGCGTACCTCCATCCGTCGGGGGTCTTCACCTTCGGCGACACGATCTACCTGTCGGACTGGGGCAAGCGGCGCGCCACCGTCTGGACCGGCGAGGGCAAGCTGGTGGACTCGTTTCCCGCGCCCGATGCGCTGCGCGGCAGCCAGCCCCGGGCCCGCGATGGCGCCGGGCAGCTCTATTTCGAAGTGGCACCGCTCCCGAAGCGCGACGGCAGCGGCAACCGGGACTCGGCCGCCGTGGTCCGGGCCCAGCGGACCCTGACCCGGTTCGATACCCTGGTCCGGCTCGCGCCGCTCGACCTCAAGGAAATGCGGCCCGGGGAGCCCAGCCAGCGATTCGAGCGGATGATCTTCAGCGGAGTGGATCTCTGGGGCGTCTGGCCCGACGGCGCGGTCTGGGTCGCTCGGCTGCTGCACAATCAGATCGACGTCCGCGATCCCACCGGCAAGGTGGTGCACGGCCCCGAGCTGCCCGATCCGGTCTACGAGGTGACCCAGGCCGATCGCGACCGCTTCCTGCAGGGCTTTCCGGCCGACGTGCGGCCCAAGGAAACCGATCTTCCCTGGGCGCTGATCCATGCGCCTTTTGTCGCGGCCTTCATGGCGCCCGACGGCATCTGGCTGGAGAAGAGCAAGCCCGCGCTCGACTCGGTGCGCCGGATCCAGGTCCTGGACCGGCAGGGGAACCTCAAGCGGGTGCTCCGGCTCCGGGGAGAGGCCCGCCTGGTCGCGGTGGCCGCCGACAAGATTCTGGTGGCGGAACAGTTCGAGCGGGGGGTCCGTTTGATGCAGATCCGGATTCCCGCCGCTCCGCCGCCTCCGGCCAAGCCGTGACGCGGGAGGCGCTGCTGCTGGCGGTCGCTCTCGGTTCCGCGAGCCGCCCGGTTCGCGCTCAGGACGTCCCCCTCCTTCCTGATTCGGTGATCGCCGCCCTGGCCGGTGAGCTCGCCGGCGCCACGGCCAAGCGCAATCTGGAATACATCGCCACGCAGCACCGCGGGCGCGGTTCGCGCGGGTGGCACGCGGCGGCGGCGTTTTTGGTGGAGCGGCTCCTGGGGTACGGTCTCAAGGACGCTCGCATCGAGTCGTTCCCCGCCGACGGCAAGCGCTACTATGGCACCCAACGGTCGCGGCCGCCCTGGGACGCGGAGTTCGCCGAGCTCTGGGAGCTCCGGAAGAACGGGACCGGGTGGGAGCGCGCGGTCCGGCTCGCGAGCTGGGACGTCATGCCGGTGTCCCTCGCGGAAGACAGCGAGAGCGGCCAGGCCACCGCCGAACTGGTCGATGTGGGAGACGGTACTTCCGAAAGCGATTACGCCGGAAAGGACGTCCGGGGCAAGCTGGTGCTGGCCGCCCAGCAGCCCGGCGCGGTGCAGCACCTGGCCGTGGACCGCTTCGGTGCCGCCGGCATCGTGAGCTACGCCCTGAATCAGCCCACGGCCTGGCAGGGTGAGAATGGAAATCTGGTTCGATGGGGCCACCTCGACAGTTTCTCCTCGCGCCCCACCTTTGCCTTCATGGTCTCCCTCGCGGAGGGCAGGGAGCTCCGCCGCCGGCTGGCCCGGGGAGAAGACATCCGCCTCGATGCCAAGGTGATTGCGGGCCAGCACCCCGGGGCCTACGAGGTGGTCACCGCCACCATTCCCGGTGCCGATCCCCGCCTCGCCGAGGAGGAGATCGGGTTCAGCTGCCATCTCGACCACCAGCGTCCCGGCGCCAACGACAATGCCAGCGGCTGCGTGGCCATCCTCGAGGCCGCACGGACGCTGGCCAAGCTCATCGCCGAAGGCCGCCTGCAACGGCCCCCGCGGACGCTGCGGTTCATCTGGCCGCCGGAAGTGGAAGGCACGCTGGCGCTGCTCAACGGGTATCCCGAGCTGGCCGGCCGCATCAAGGCGGTGATTCACATGGACATGGTGGGCGGCGGCCCGGAGACCAAGGCGATCTTCCACGTCACCCGGGGTCCCGGAAGCCTGCCCTCTTTCGTGTACGATGTGGGCGCCGCGTTCGGGGAACTGGTCAACCGGGAATCGGCGGAGTATGCCGGGACCGGCCATGCGAAGTACCCGCTGGTGTCGCCCGAAGGAGGGAAGGAGGCGCTCCAGGCCGACTTTGCCGATTTCACCATGGGCAGCGACCACGAGGTCTACACCGACGGCTCCTATCGCATCCCGGCCATCTATCTCAACGATTGGCCCGACCGCTACATCCACACCAACCTCGATACGCCGGCCAACATCGACGCCACCAAGCTCGAGCGCGCCGCGTTCATCGGGGCGGCGAGCGGGTACTATCTGGCCTCCCTCAAGGCCGAGGGAGTGCCGGCGCTGCTGCCGCTGCTGGAGCAGATGAGCCTCCGGCGGACCGCGACCATGATGGAGCGGCGTGCCGCGCTGGACCCGATCGAGGGACTCAACCTCCAGGGCCTGCACTTTGCGTCGGAGGAAGCGGTCCTCGCATCGGTCGAGACCTTCGCGCCGCTTGATGCAAGCGAGCGCGATGGGGTCCGGCAGTTCCTGGCCGGACTAAGGGCGACCGTGACCGAGCCGCGTTCGGTGCTGGGGCACCTCGGAAGCCCGGATCCGGTCCTTCAGCGGAAGGCCGACCCGAAGGGGCCGATGGCGGTCTTCGGGTACGACTACCTCGAGGCGCATATCGGGGCGGAGAAGACCGCGGCGCTGCAATTGCTGGGGTACACCGGACTCCGCGGCAGCGGCAGCGAATATGCCTACGAAGTGCTCAATCTGGTTGATGGCCGTCGCACCGATCGCGAGATCCGGGATGCCGTGTCGGCCATTTACGGCCCGGTGCCGATCGAGATGGTGAGGGAATATCTGGCGGCACTCCAGTCGGCCGGAGTGATTGGCCCGAAAGGGTTCTAGGCGCGGGTCGCGCCGCAGCCGTGAGAGTTCCCGCCTCGTAGCGCTCCGAGAGTTCGCTCAAGGGTGCTTTCCCACGAAAACCACTCCCGCGCCAGTCGCACGGCTCCGCCGCGGAGCCGCTCGCGCAGCGTGGCATCGTGAATCAACGACTGAATCGCGACGGCCAAAGACTCCGCATCGTTCGGTGGGCAGAGCAGAACGTTCTCTCGGTCTCGAAAAGGAGGTTCGAGATGGGGACCGCGCGTGGTGATGATCGGTAGACCGTGGGCCGCGGCGGCCGCAAAGGAGCTCCGGTTCAATGTGACCCCCGCGACGAACGGGAGCACCGCCGCATCTGCCGCCCGAAGGTACCTCGATCCCTCGTCACTATTCGGTGCGTATCCTGGGGTCCAGGTGACCTTGTCGTCGATGCCCGCCTGCTTGGGCAGGGCCAGCATCTCCTGCTCGTACCGGACGATTCCCTCGTCGCGATCCGTTGAACCCCCCTGGGCCGTTCGCAGGCCACCGCCGACCATGACCAGGCGGACATTGCCGCCCTGCCGACTCACGATTTCGACCGCCTTGAACAGGATCTCAATCCCCTTGTTGCGATCGATATAGCCGAAAAACGCGAGCAGGAATTCAGTGTGGGTCGCGCCCAGACTCGCGCGCGCCCGCTCCCGGACGACCGGGCCGCCCGGACACATCTTCATCAGCGGAGGTGGTGGAATCACCCGGATCCTGTCCCTGGCCTCGGGTAGCAAGGCGGCAAAATAGGCCGAATGGAGCTCGCTCAGGACGACGAGCCGATGGCTATCGCGCAACAAGGTCCCGAACGAGTAGTCCACCCCGCGGGGTCTTGCCCAATGCTGCGCGACCTTTCGCAACACGCGTGGGCCGAACCCGCTCCACGAGGAGCCGAATCCGGTCTCCATCTGCGTAACGAAACGGACCTTCGGCAGGAGACGTCGAGCAATTGTGGGTACGAACGTGATCATCGGATGATCGTTATAGACCCACCCGGTATACATCAGCATGACTGCGTCGGGACCACATTGCCTGATGAACCGCACCAACCGCGGCAGGTCCAGCCAGGACCAGTCCCGCATGATCGGCCACAACGTGAACGGCGATCCGCGCGGTGCCCGGTTTCCCTTCGTGGTCAGGACATGCACCTCCACTCCCGAACCGGCCAACTCGGTGCAGAGGTGCAGCGCATGGTCTGCCTCCCCGGCCCGAAAAGGGGGAAAGGCGGCCGATATGACCAGCAGCTTCATGACGGTTTTGGGTGGGCTCAGAAGGTCCTTTCCCGAAGGTCATGGCGATGGGACTCGAACCAGGCCACGGTCTTCGGAACGCCCTCTTTGAGGCGGTGTTCGGCCTGAAATCCAAAAAGCTGGGCTGCGCGAGCGACGTCCAGGCAGCGGCGCGGCTGACCGTTCGGTTTCGTCGTGTCCCACTCCACGCTGCCCGAGAAGCCGACCTCCGACGCGATCATCTCCGCCAGGCGGCGAATCTCGATCTCCTCTCCGGTGCCCAAATTGACCGGTTGGTCTCCGTCGTATCGCTCGGTCGCGAGCACTATGCCCAGGGCGGCATCCTCGGCATAGAGAAATTCCCGGGTCGGCGACCCGTCTCCCCACAGGATGATCGCCCGGTCTCCCCGGTCTCTGGCCTCGACACACTTGCGAATCAGTGCCGGGATGACGTGGGACGTCTCCGGATCGAAGTTGTCGCGGGGACCGTACAGGTTGACCGGCAGCAGGAATATTGCGTTGAATCCGTACTGCTGCCGATAGGCTTGGGCTTGGACCAGCAACATCTTCTTGGCCAGCCCATAAGGAGCATTGGTCTCTTCAGGGTACCCATTCCACAGGTCGTCCTCGCTGAACGGCACCGGGGTCATTTTCGGATACGCGCAAATCGTACCCAGGGCGACGAACTTCTCGACGGCGAATTGCCGGGCATACTCCATGAGTTGAATGCCCATGATTGCGTTGTCGTAGAAAAACCTTCCGGGGTTTGCGCGATTCGCCCCGATTCCTCCGACCAGCCCTGCGAGGTGTATGACGATGTGGGGTTGCACTTCCTGGTAGAGCCGTACAATCGCCTCGCGATCGCGCAGGTCATATTCCCGGGAGCGGGGGACGACGACATTGCGACAGCCACGACCGCGCAACTGTTCGGTTACAAATGAACCCAGGAATCCACTGCCGCCGGTCACGACAACTCGCTTGTCCTTCCACTGCATTGAAGGCTTCTCCGCTTGCGGGTAGACTAGGCGCCGCCATCCTTCTCGGTATTCGCGGCCTCCGCGGCATCTTCTCTTCCCTGGGCGGCCTGCCGGGCCCGCTCCCGCCTTGCCCGTCCTTCCTCATACCAGCGCCGGGTTATTTCACCGGCCAGGTCCCGATTGCCCAGGCCGAAGGCCAGGCCCGCCGCCAGCGCGATGGCGCCCAGAATCAGGGTGAAGGCCGCGGTGACGATCTCCTCGGCCACACCGAGCTGGGTGAGCGCCATGAAGATCGCGATCACCACCACCGCCGCCTTGGACAGCTTGGCCAGCATCGGCACGCCCTCGACCCCTCCGGCGGAGGCCAGCACCAGGGCCCGGACGAACTCGCCCACGATCATGCCCAGGATCACGATCACGATCGCGGCAATAAGGGTCGGGATGTAGGAGAGCATGGTCCCGAACATCAGGTTGATGCTCGTGAGGCCCAGCGCGGTACTGGCCAGCAGGATCACTACCAGCATGACCAGCCAGAAGAGCAGCTTGCCTACCGCGTGAATCGGATCGAGCCGCGTGCCGCTCCGCTCCATGGCCTCGGACAGCCCCCCCGCCTCGGCCATCCGGTTGAAGTTGAGCCGCTTGAGGAGCGAGTCGGTCCACCGCTCGATGAGACGCGCCAGGAGATACCCGGCCATCAGGATCGCTGCCGCGAACAGGAACGAGGGCAGGACCCGGAGGATCTGGTCCCCGCCCGCCGATAACCGCTGCCAGAGTTCGTTCACCGCGAGACCTCGATCACGAGTTTTCCAAGCTGTTCGCCCCGGGCCATGCGCTCGTAGGCCGCCGCGCCATGCTCCAGGGGAACCACCGAGTCCACCACCGGCCAGAGTTTCCCGTCATTGCCCAGCTCCATCACCCGGGCAAACTCCGCCCGCGAGCCCATGGTCGATCCCAGGATGCTCCACTGGAACCAGAAGAGCCGCCGGATGTCGAGCCTGACCATGGGGCCGGACGTCGCTCCGCAGGTCACCAGCCGCCCACCGGGACGGAGCGCCTTGAGCGACGCATCCCAGGTCTTCTCCCCCACGGTATCCACCACGATGTCCGCTCCCCCGCCGGTGAGGGTCTTCACCGCGCGTGCGATATCGTCGGGCGGCTGCTCGGCGTGATTGAACGTCGCCTCGGCGCCCAGCTCCCGGGCCTTGGCCAGCTTCCGCTCGGCCGAGCTGGTGACGATGACCCGCGCGTTCCAATGGCGGGCGATCTGCAGGGCGGCGAGCGAGACTCCGCCTCCGATGCCCCAGATGAACACCGTCTCTCCGGGCTTCACGCTCGCGCGAGTCACCAGCATGCGCCAGGCGGTGAGCGTAGAAAGCGGGAACGCCGCAGCCACGTCCCAGGGCATGTTACCGGCAATCCGCCCAACGTTGCGTTCTGGAACGACGACCAGCTCCGCCGCGGCTCCCGGCCGATGTTCGCCCAGAATCTGGTAGCTTCTGCAGAGGGGTTCCTCGCCCGATCGGCAGAGCTCGCACTGGCCGCAGGAGATCCCCGGGTTGATGGCGACCCGGTCGCCCGGCCGGACCGAGGTCACTCCCGGGCCCACGGCCTCGACGACACCGGCGCCGTCGGTGCCGACCACGTGGGGGAAGCGGACCGTGATTCCCTTGACCCCCTCGGTCAGGAACAGATCGAGGTGATTGAGCGCCGCCGAGCGAACCCGGATCAGCACGTCATCGGGGGCGGCGATGGCCGGCGCGGGGAGATCCAGGAGCTCGAGGCTTGGGATCCCGCCGTGTTGCTTGAGGGCCAGCGCCCGCATCGCGGAAATCTCCGGCTTGCAGATGAGCGGAAGTTGTGCAAGATATATCAGCCGATCAGCGAAGGCGCCGTCGCGCCTGCCCCCTTTGCGGCGGGGCCTGCCGCAACCGAGCAGCCGGAGGAAGCAAGCATGGCCGCGTTCCAGGAAACGGAAATGGGTTGGTCCGGGTCGGGGTGGATGGATCCCATGCCTTCGTCCACGCCGGCACCGCCGCCCCCGCCCCCCCCGCCGCCGCCGCCCGTGATGAAGCCGGCGCCGGTGCCCGCAGCACCAGCCGCACCGAAGCCGGCGGCCAAGCCTATGGCGGCCAAGCCCATGGCGGCCAAGCCGGCCCCGAAAAAGGCGGCCCCGAAGAAGGCTGCGGCGAAGAAGAAGCCGGCCAAGAAGAAGGCCAAGGCGAAGAAGGCGGCCAGGAAAAAGGCCGCCCGGAAGCCGGCTCGGAAGGTGGCCCGGAAGGCCGCGAGAAAGCCGGCCCGGCGAGCTCCCGCCCGGAAGAAGCCGGCCCGGAAGTCCAAGAAGCGGCGTTAGCCGCTCCTTTGCGCATTCGGCGGAGGCGCCCCGGAGTTCGGGGCGCCTCCTGTTTCCAGCCTAGCGGACGAAGACCGCCCCGGTCATCGTCCCGCTGCCGTACGTCCCGGCCACCCCATGGACGCTGCAGTGGAAGCTGTAGGTACCGGCCGTTGCAAACACGACCGGGCCCAGGGTGTGGGGGGCCTCGCTCACCGGCGCGTTCGGGGCGAAGGAAGGCGTCCCGTCCGAGGTGACGCTGTGACCCGAGTCGATCCAGGTCCACGTCACCGTGCCGCCCACCGCAATCAGCGGGTTCGAGGGATTGTAGTAGTTGCTGCGTACCTCGACCGTCGCGGCCTGGGCCGGGGTTCCGACCGGTGGATCCGGGGTATTGCTGGTCTGGGGGCCGGTGGTGGAACCGCCGCACGACGCGACGGCCAGAACGGCCCCGGCGAGGGTGAGAAGACGCTGACGCTGCATGGTGGCCTCCAAGGGGGGGACATCTCAGGACTGAGCGGTTTCAGCAAAGTAGACGTTCTATCCGCCCAGAACCACACGCCCGAGCCACCACAGGCCCACGGCAATACTTCCGATGCCCGCGTAGGAGGCGACCCTACGTCCCCAGACTACGGAATTGCCCGCTGCCGTTCGGATGGCCAGGGCGGCCACCACGGCGAACACGCTCATCCCCGCTGTGACCCCGACGCCGAACAGCGCCAGGTAGGCCAGTCCGAGCCACGCGTTGTGGAGCAGGGTCACCGGGATGAGCGCCACCACCGCGCTGGTCCCGGCCAGGCCGTGGATCAGCCCGACCGACGTGATTCCGTGGCGATGCACGCCATGCTCCGCCGGGTGGTGCGAGTGTAAGTTCCGGGCTGTGCGAAGCGACCAGACCCCCACCGCCACGAGCGCCACGCCGACCGCGCCTTCCAGGACGCCCGCGAGCGAAGGCGACCAGCTGACCCCGGTGGCCAGGAGAATCGCCCCCGCGGCGAAGACCGACAGCGAATGCCCCAGCCCCCAGCGAAAGCTGAAGGCGAGCGCCGCGGGTACGGTAGGACGCCGGCTGATGAAGGCCGTAACCGCCACCATGTGGTCGATCTCGATCGCATGGAGGAAGCCCAGCACCAGCGCCGTCCCCAGGGCGAGGAGCCCGGTCACCCTTCACTCCCGGGCAGCATGACAACCATCCGGCTGACCTCCCTTTCTCATGCTGCGGGGTGCGGCTGCAAGCTCGGCAGTACCGATCTGTCGGAAGTCCTCAAGCACCTGCCGGCCATCGAGGACGCCAAGGTGCTGGTGGACGCCGCCACCCGGGACGATGCCGCCGTCTATCGCCTCTCGGCCGATCGGGCGCTGGTGGCCACCGTGGACTTCTTCACCCCGATCGTGGACGACCCGGCCTCCTGGGGTGCGATCGCCGCCGCCAACGCCCTGTCCGACGTCTACGCCATGGGCGGCCGGCCCCTCTTCGCACTGAATCTCGTCGGCTGGCCTCGCGGCAAGGTGCCGTTCGAGGTCCTGGGCGAGGTGCTCCGCGGGGCGGCCGGCATCACCCAGCAGGCCGGCTGCCTGATGCTGGGCGGCCATTCGATCGACGATCCCGAGCCCAAGTTCGGCCTGGCCGTGATCGGCGAGGTGCATCCCGACCGGATGCTGACCAATGCCGCGGCGCGCCCGGGTGATCGCCTGGTGCTCACCAAGCCGCTGGGCACCGGCATCCTGACCACGGCGCTCAAGCGGAATCTGCTCGCCGAGGCGGACCTCGCCGCGGCGGTGGCCAGCATGACCGCGCTCAATGACGGGGCGGCCCGCGCCGCGGCCTTGGCTGGGGTCCGCTGCGCTACCGATGTGACCGGGTTTGGACTGCTGGGTCACCTCGGCAATATCCTCGCGGCCAGCGGCGTGGGCGCCCGCATTGATGTGGCGCGTCTCCCGGTGCTGCCGAAGGCGCTGGAGCTGGCCGGCGCGGGATGTGTACCTGGCGGTACCCAGCGAAATCACGATGGCGCCCGGGCGGCCTGGTCGGCCGAGCTCAGCCCCGCCGAGCGGTTCATCTGCACCGATGCCCAGACCTCGGGCGGCCTCCTGCTCGCCGTGCCGCCGGACCGGGTCGACGACCTGCTCGCCGCGCTCCGGCGCGAGGCCACCCCGTCCGCCGCGGTCATCGGCGAAATCCTCCCCGCCTCCCACGGCCTCTCCGTCGTGCGCGGCCGGGCGGAACAGTAACGGAACCGGAAACCGGATGGGAATGGTGCGCTGGACCCCGCAACGGATGGAGCAGCTGGAGCACGCGACCCGGCTGGGCCGCCGGATCATGCTCATGCGCCGGGGCACCGAATATGTCGTGGTCGCCAAGCGGCTCCTGCACCAGGGGCCCGCCGAGGCGCTGGTGGGCCTGCTGCCGATGACCGGCGAAGAGCTACGCTTCGAGCTCAATGACCTGGACGACTTCCAGGTGCTCCCGTGACCGCCCGCGCCGTCGTTCACCTCGACGAAAGCTGCCTCGGCAACGGGCAGGAAGGGGCCACGCCGGGCGGCACCGGCGGCCTCCTCGAGGCCCGCACGCCGCGGGGACTGGTGCGCCGCGACTTCTTCTCTCACGCGCCCGACACGACCAACAACCGGATGGCCCTGGCCGGGGCCATCGGAGTCCTCCAGCTCCTGGCCGGCAAGGGAACCCGGCTCCGGGTGCTGATCGTGTCCGACTCGGAATACCTGGTGAAGGGCGTGCGGGAATGGCTGCCCGGATGGATTGCCAAGGACTGGAAGCGGAAGGGCGGCGCGCTCGAGAACGTGGAGCTCTGGCGGGCGTTATCCCAATCGCTCGCGCTCCACGACACCCAGCTCGCCTGGGTGCGCGGCCACAACGGCCACCCCAAGAACGAGTACGCCAACGACCTGGCGGTCCGCGCCGCCAAGGCGCAGGAAACCTCGGACGGATTCGTCGCGTCGGGCTTCGCCGCGTGGCTCGACCGAAAGCGGGCGGCGGGGCGGTACAGCGACTATGATCCGGACGGAGCCTTTCTGTTGCTGGAGGAGCGACTGGGTCGGGGCGAGCGATTCCCGCTCGACCTCGATGCCGTGCCGGTTCCCTTTGGAGGCTAGGACGTGGACGAGCTGACGCGATTTGCCCGGCGTCTCGTGGAGCAGCTCGGCGCGAGCGGGGACGGAGTCCACCGCCCGGTGCAGGTGGCCGCGGTTCGGAAATCGATCCTCCCCTACCGGACCCACCGCCGCGCCCTCGGAATAGACAGCGTGGAGGACTACGAAACCATTCTGCTCCGGCTGGTGGCGGGAGAGCGCGGCTATCTGAAGACCGTGCCTCCCGACGCCGCCACGCGGTGCCGCGAGGAGCTGGCCCAGCCCACGCCGGACCTGGCCGTGCTGGATGAGCTGGCCGACGTAACCGTCCAGATCACTTCGATGGCCGCGGCCCAGATCGTGGCAGACAACAGCGAAGTCGATTCCCCGGCTCCCCCGGTGATGTCGCCGCCCTCGCCGCCCTCGCCGCCCCCGCCACCACCACCGGCTCCGACGCCTCCACCGTCTCCGCCACCCGCCCCTACTCGACTCGAGCCCGTCATGGACGCGCGCCAGGATGCCGCCGCAACCGCCTGTCCGCACTGCCGCCATGCCATGCCGGCGGGAAGGCAGGTGGTGTTCTGTCCCTGGTGTGGCAAGCGCCTCGTTCCCTTCACCTGTCCGCGGTGCGGTACCGAGCTCGATTCCGAGTGGCGGCACTGCATCACCTGCGGAGCGCCGGTGAAGGATCCCCACAGCTACCCATGAGCGCCCGTCCCGACATCGTCTTTCTCTCCGGCGTCCGGACCGGATTCGGGAGCTTCGGAGGTGCCCTCAAGGATCTCTCCGCTACCGACCTGGGAACCGTCGCGGCGCGGGCGGCCATCGAGCGCGCCGGCATTGCCGCCGCCGAGGTCGATCACGTGGTCGTCGGCAACGCGATGCAGACCTCCGCGGACGGGGCCTATATCGCCCGGCACGTGGCGCTCCGGTCCGACTGCCGGATCGAAACGCCGGCCCTCACGGTCAACCGGCTCTGCGGATCCGGGTTCGAGTCCATCGTGCAGGGCGCGCAGCAGATCCTGCTCGGCCAGTCGAGGGTGGTGTTGGCCGCGGGGTCGGAATCGATGAGTCAGGCGCCTCATGTGGTCCGGGGACTTCGGTGGGGAGTCAGGCTGGGACAGTCGCCTCCGCTCGAAGACCAGCTCTGGCTGTTGCTCACCGACGCCTGGTGCGGCTGCCCGATGGGTATCACGGCGGAAAACCTGGCGGTCCAATACAGGATTCCCCGCGCCGCGGTGGACGAGTTTGCCCTCCGGAGCCAGCGGGCCGCCAAGGCGGCCTGGGACGCCGGCTGGTTTGCCGCCGAACTCTGCGCGGTTCCGCTGCCCGATCGGAAGACCCGGAAGCCGGAGCCGTGGGCCGTGGACGAGCACATGCGTCCCGATACGACGCCCGAAGGGTTGGCCAGGCTGGCGCCGGTCTTCAAGCAGGACGGGGTGGTCACGGCGGGCAACGCCTCGGGCATCGCCGACGGAGCGGCCGCCTGTATCCTGGCGTCCCGCGCCTTCGCGGACCAGCGGGGCCTTGCGCCGATCGGGCGGCTGGTGTCGTGGGGAGTGACGGGAGTTCCACCCGAGATCATGGGGATCGGCCCGGCGCCGGCGGCGCGTCAGGCCCTGGAGCGCGCCGGGCTGACCCTGGCGCAGATGGACCGGGTCGAGGTGAACGAGGCCTTCGCCGCGCAGTACCTGGCGGTGGAACAGGAGCTCGGCCTCGACCGCGACAAGACCAACGTGGAGGGCGGTGCCGTCGCGATCGGCCATCCGCTCGGCGCTTCCGGCACCCGGATCACCGTGCACCTGCTGCATACTCTCCGGCGGATCGGCGGGAAATACGGTCTGGGGAGCGCCTGTATCGGGGGCGGGCAGGGCATCGCGGTGATCGTCGAAGCGTACTAGAGGGTATTCGAATGGCCGACCTTCCCGACCAGCGGATCGACCGCGCCGCGCTCGAGCGGATCATGCAGCGCGCGGCGGAGCTCCAGGCCGGAGAGGCCGACGTGGGCGAAGGCCTCACCCCCGACGAGGTCGTGGCGCTGGGCAAGGAGGTCGGGATTCCGGGGCGCTATCTCCAGCAGGCGATGCTGGAACAGGCCACCGAGATCGTGGCGCCGGCCACCTCCGGCGTTCTGGGTCACGCCGTCGGTCCCTCCGAGGTCAGCGCCTACCGGGTCGTCCTCGGCGATCCGGAGGACGCGGCGAGGGCGCTGATCGACTGGTTCGACAAGAACGAACTCCTGGTGGTGCAGCGACAGACCACGGGCAGAGTGTCCTTCGAGCCGCTGAGCCCGATGCAGGCCGCCCTCCGGCGTGGCGGGGCGGTGTTTGGCGCATCCAAACCGAAGTTCATGCTGGCACGCGCATCGCTGGTCACGGCGACCTTCTCGAAGCTCGAGTCGGGCTACTGTCACGTGGCACTGACCGCCAGTCTCAAGGAAGCGCGGACCGCCCACATTGCGGGCGCGGTGGCGAGCGGCTCGACCGGAGCCGCCGCCGCCATGGTGCTCGTCACGCTGAACGCGTTCTGGCTGGTGGCGGTTCCTCCACTCCTGGTCGGCGGCGCGCTCGGCTGGTTCGTGCTCCGGCGGTTCAAGCCCGTGGCGGAGCGCTGTGTGCTGGGGCTGGAGCGGGCCCTCGACTACCTGGAGCGAGGCGGCGTCAAGCCGGCCCACCTGATTCCGCCGCGCGGCGGCGGCTTGCTGGAAACCATTGCCGGTGAAATCCGGAAAGCCATCATCGCACCGCCCGAAAGGCCCAGGCCCAAGTGAGTGAAATCAAGAAGATCGGCGTACTGGGGTGCGGCCTCATGGGCAGCGGGATCGCCCAGGTGGCCGCCGTCGCCGGCTACGAGGTCATCGCGCGGGATTTGCACCAGGAGCAGATCCTGCGCGGGCGCAAGCAGGTGGAGCAGTCCCTCGACAAGTTCGTCGAGAAGGGCAAGCTCACCGCCGCGGCCCGCGAGGAGGCGCTCGATCGCCTGCACTTCACCACCTCCATCGAGGATCTCGCCGGCGCCGATCTCGTCATCGAGGCGGTGACCGAAGACCTCGAGCTCAAGAACCGGCAGTGGACCGCGCTCGACGCGCTCTGCCCGCCCGCCACGATCTTCGCTTCCAACACCTCCAGTCTCTCCATCATGGCCATGGCCACCGTCACCGGTCGACCCGAACGTTTCCTCGGCCTGCACTTCTTCAATCCGGTGCCGTTGATGCCCCTGGTCGAAGTCGTGCGGACCGTCTCCACCTCGCGGGAGGTGCTCGCCATGGGAACCGACTTTGCGCGCCGGCTCGGCAAGGAGCCGGTGGCCGCCAAGGACACCGCCGGATTCATCGTGAACCTGCTGCTCATCCCGTATCTGCTCGATGCGGTACGCGCCGTGGAACGGGGCGTAGCCTCCGTGGTCGATATCGATACCGGGATGAAGCTGGGCTGCGGCCATCCCATGGGACCGCTCACCCTGCTCGATTTCGTGGGACTGGATACCGCCTGCAAGGTGGGAGAAATCCTCTACGACGAGTTCCGCGAGGCCCGTTACGCCCCGCCGCCGTTGCTCAAGCGAATGGTGACGGCCGGCTGGTTCGGCAAGAAGAGCGGGAAGGGCTTCTATGACTGGAGCGTGACCCCGGCCGTCCCCAGCGAGCTCGGGCTATGAAGCCGGCGGGCTGGCTCGCACCCCTCCTGCTCCTTGGGTGCGTCGCCACAACCACCCGGCCGTACTTCCAGCCGGTTCCCAGCGCCGCCGTGGCGGAAATCGAGCTGGGAATTCCCGAAGCCACCCGCGCGCTCGCCGAGGGGATGGCCAGAGACAGCATCGCGCTGTCCACCATCCGGGAAGGCGACGGTTACATCGACTCCGGCTGGCTCGACGCCCGGACCCTCGAGCACACCACCACGCGCCCACTCGGGGCCGATGTGGTCCGGGTCCGGGCCTGGATCAACCCCGCCAAGCAGTTCTGGAGCGAGCTCTCCGTGGAGGCGACCTTCCGTCCCATGGCCGATCCGTCCCGTCCGGAGCGGGAGCTGGACGTGCCGCTTCCCGAGGAGCATCCCCTGCAGAAGCGGCTGAGCGCCGTGATCCAGAAGCTGATTGTCCAGTATGGAGACGCGGAAGCGCTGCGGGAGTTCCAGCTCAAGATGTCGGCGGCCGCCAAGGCGGACTCGCTGGCCAGGGTCCTGAAGGCCCTGAAGCCAGACACCCTGAACCAGAAGCCCGACTCGACCAAGGCGGACTCGCTGAAGGCCAAGCCCGACACCACCAAGATCAGGCCCGACTCCCTGAAGGCCAAGCGGGACACCACCAAGGTCAAGGCGGATACCGCCAAGGCCAAGCCGGATACCGCGAAGGTCAAACCCGACACCACCCGGAACAAGCCGCATCCCACTGCCACCTGAGATCCCCATGCGCCGCGCTCCGCTCGCCGCCCTGCTGCTCCTCATCGCTCCGGCCGCCCTCGCCGCCCAGATCCCCCCGAAAGTCCAGGAGCAGGTTCTGGCCGGACTCGAGGCGCGCCGGGCGCAATACACCGACGTAGCCCACCGGATCTGGGGCTTCGCCGAGGTGGGCTACCAGGAATCGAAGAGCAGCGCGCTGCTGCAGGAGCAGCTCAAGGCCGCCGGGTTCACGATCGAGGCGGGCGTCGCCGAAATACCCACCGCGTTCGTGGCGAGCTACGGGAGCGGCAAGCCGGTCATCGCCATCGTCGGCGAGTTCGACGCGCTCCCCGGTTTGTCCCAGGACGCGGTGCCGACCCGGAAGGTCCTGATCGACGGCGGCCCCGGGCACGGGTGCGGCCATCATCTCTTCGGCACCGCATCCACTGCGGCCGCGATTGCCGTGAAGGACTGGATGGCCACGACCCGACGGACCGGAACCGTGCGATTCTACGGCACGCCCGCCGAAGAGGGCGGCGGCGGCAAGGTGTACATGGTGCGGGCCGGTCTGTTCAAGGATGTGGACGCCGTGGTCTCCTGGCACCCGGGAGACGGGAACTCCGTCAATCGCGCATCCTCACTCGCCAACACCAGCGCCAAGTTCCGCTTCCACGGCATCAGCGCGCACGCGGCCGCCGCGCCCGAGCAGGGCCGCTCGGCGCTCGACGCGGTCGAGGCGATGGACGCGATGGTCAACCTGATGCGGGAGCACGTCCCTCAGGAAACCCGGATTCACTACATCATCACGCAACGGTGGCAAGGCGCCGAATGTGGTGCCCGACTTTGCCGAGGTGTATTACTACGCCCGTCACGGCGACATGCGGATGCTCGACGGAATCTGGGAGCGCATCGTGAAGGCGGCCCAGGGCGCCGCGCTGGGCACCGGCACGACGATGGATTACGAAGTGATGAGCTCGGTCTACAATGTGCTGCCCAACACGGCGCTCGAGGATGTGATGCAGCGGGCCCTGGACCGGGTCGGTGGGTATCGGTATACCGCGGAGGAGCAGGCCTTCGCCGAACAGATCCGGACCAGCCTCACCGGCACCCTGCCGCC
The DNA here is from genome assembly GCA_963762545.1 of uncultured Gemmatimonadales bacterium. Taxonomy (GTDB): domain Bacteria; phylum Gemmatimonadota; class Gemmatimonadetes; order Gemmatimonadales; family GWC2-71-9; genus JABFSM01. The sequence continues at coordinate 496,170 of CAVXLC010000001.1, forward strand.
CCTCGACGAAGCCAGCCGGATCAGTCCGCCGGAGACCGGCGTCTCCAGCGCGTCCACCGACATGGGGGATCTGAGCTGGGTGGTACCGACGGTGCAGCTCACCGCGGCCACCTGGGTGCCCGGGACCCCGGCGCACAGCTGGCAGGCGACCGCGGCCGGTGGAATGTCGATCGGCGCCAACGGGATGATGGTCGCGGCCAAGACCATGGCGCTGACCGCGATCGAGTTGTTTGCCGATCCGGTCAACCTGGTCAATGCCAGAGCGGAATTCGCCAAGCGGTTGGGCGGATTTACCTACGTCAGCAGGGTGGGGGACCGGAAGCCGCCGCTCGACTACCGGCGTGCGTCACAATAGCGAAGCACCCGAGCCGCAGGCTCAGCTCCGGGCCTTTCCGGCCTTCCCGTCCGCCGGCGTGAACACTTCCACGGCGAGGGTGAACGTTCTGGTTTCCGCCGGGTGCAGGGCCCCCACCCCGACGACCTGGCGAGTGACCTCCTCGCCACGGTCGTTCTTGATCGAGATCAACACCGAGTATTCCCAGGATTCGCCGACCGCCGGATGACGTATCGTCCCCTGCACCTTGAGCGCCGAGAAGCTCGGGACCTCGCGCTCCGCGGCGGCGCTGCCCGACGCGTTGGATCGCAGGTGATGCTTGCAGGACGGACAGACGGCCGCACTCTCCAGAATCGTCGTCCGGCAATGGGGGCAGGTTCGCGTCGTTCCAGGAGCACCCTGGCGCACGGTGCTCATGACGCGGAGCTGATCCCCATCGCGACGCCGGACTTGGCCGCTGCCTTCTCGTCCCAGCCGAACTCCACCTGACCGCGCATCCGGGAACCCGCGGCCACCGTCAGGGAGCCGGCCTTGAGATCTCCGTTCAGCACACCGCTTTCCAGGAGCTCGACCCGCGAGGCACCCTCGATGTTCCCGTCCAGCTCGCCGCCGATGATCACCGAGCTGGCCCGGACGCTGCCGGTCAGCTTGGCGCCGGACTCGATGGTGAGGTTGCCCTGGACGTGCACGTCGCCCTTGAAGCGCCCGGCAATCCGGACGTGTCCCGAGCCCTCGATCTTGCCCTCGATGGTCAGCTCGGCGGCAATCAGCGACTCCTTGCCATCGACGCTGCTGGCCCGGCGCGGCATGTCGTAGCTCGTCACGGGTTCCGACGGCCGGCTCGGCGTGGGCGTCGAAGCCAGCGGAGTCGGTTCAATCTTGGCGGTAGTTTGTTCCTTCCAGATGGCCATGGCGAGATTCCTGTCGTAAGTACTGGGGATTAACACGGGGAGACGTCGTGCGGACGTCCCTAAGATAGCCAGTTATCTGGGTTGGCAAGAGGGGACCAGAATGGTCCTGTATGGATATCATACATCCATACCCCCCGAGGTGCCCGCTCTTGCGCGGTACCTCATCCCGGCTCCCGGCCCCGGCAGAAGGTCAAGGCCGGCGCCCGCCCCGCGACGACGTTTCCCTCCCACGCGGAGCCGGAAGCGACCGCGCCTTCCCAGTGGCCCGCCGGCTCCCGCCGGAGGCGCCACAGGTCCAGCGTCCCCGAAGTGCCGCCACCATCCGTGGTCCGAATCTGCACCAGGGCCGTATCTCCGGCCACCACGAATCGGGTGAGCTCGATCGACGCGATGCCCAGCTCGGGCGTGAGGCGGGATCCCTCGACGCAGAGGCGGCCGAACGTCTCCGATACCAGGGATCCCAGCTCCGCCAATGGAGGCGCCACGCCGATCAGCAGGAAATGACCTTCGGCACCCGGCTTGGCCAGCGGAACGTGGAGCGCCCGCTCCACCGCGTGGAGCACCGCCAGCGTATCCGCTCTGGTTTGGGCGTGGAGGGCCGTCGCGTGGATGGAGGCGCGAGCCGTCAGCGCGGCGATCAGAACGGAGGAGCGAAGGCGGGACACGGACTCAAGTGACGTAGGCTCGGACCCACTCCTCCAGGCGCCCCAGGTCGAGCCGGGTGTCCTTGCAGGGTCCGCTGGGCAGGGTGAGCGTCAGCCCCAGCACCGGAACCTTGCCCGCCACGTCGTGGAGGCCGCTCACCATGTCCCGCTCGCACGCCACGGCCACGACCGCGCGGGGCCGCCGCTCCCGGATGACGCGCCGGGCCAGCTGTCCTCGCGTGGCAACGAACACGGGAATCTTGTACTTCCCGGCCACGCCGAGCACGCCGTCGAGAGTATCCTTGGACAGGCAGCGGGGAATGAGCAGCAGAAGCTCGCCGCCGGTCACCTTGCGCTTCCGGGCCAGGGCGAGGGCATCGTACACCTTCACCGACGCGTTCTCCACCCAATCCCGCCGCCCGAACCGATCGGCCAGCTTCGAGGTGTACCGCATCAGCACCAGCAGCGGGCCACGCTCGGCCAGGCGCTCGGGCAGCAGGGGGGTATTGAAGGCGTAGGAGAAGCCGAGCAGCTGCCACCAAAGGACGATGAGAATGACGGCTCCGACCATGCACCAGGCCAGGACCTGGGGAATCAGCGGGTGGAGAAGAGCCAGCCTGGGGGCCAGGAGAAAGAGCGTCACCGCCGCCACCACGCCGGCCGCCGCGATCACCCCCGCCGACCAGAGGAAGAAGACCCTGGGCTCGGAGTCGAAGCTCCCCGCGTTGGGAAGCGGCTGACCGTCCCATTCGTCCCACTCGTGGCCCAGCCTGCGGTCCACGTCGAGGTGAATGAGCTCGGGCCGTACTGGAGCGTCAGGCATCCCTTATAATACTCCCATGATGGCTCCGCCGACGCCCAGGCATCAGGCCGGCAGCGCACTACCCGCTCTCCCCGATTTCCTGGGGTCGGCCCGGACCGACCTCCGCGCCCGCGCCGCATACTCCGAAGCCGCCGGGATCTTCCGCATCATCCCCGACGGGGTGGCGGTGCCCTCCACGACCTCCGCCCTCAAGGAGCTGGTGGTCTGGGCCGCCCGGCGCCGGGTCCCGCTGGTTCCCCGGGGTGCGGGCAGCGGCATGGGCGGGGGCAATGTCGGCGCCGGCCTCGTGGTTGACCTTACGGCTCTCGATGGATGTCCCATCGAGGTGCGGGCCGACGCGCACAGGGCCTACGGGGGGGCCGGCGCCACGCTCCGCGATCTCACCGACGAAGCCGAGCGATTCGGGTTGCGGCTTCCGCCCAATCCGTCCAGCGCGCGGTTTGCCACCCTGGGTGGAATCGTGTCGACCAATGCCGCCGGCCCTCGCTCGGTCCGTGCCGGCAGCATGCGCCGCTGGGTCGAGGCGATCGACCTGGTCACCGCGGACGGAGACGCGCTCACCCTCCGTCGCGGCGCCACTCCGCGACGCTGCCCGGCGGTGGACCGGTTCTACCGGGATGTGGAGCCTTTGCTCCAGGCCGCGCGGGAGTCCATCCTGGCGCGGTTCCCCCGGGTCCGAAAGAGCTCCTCGGGGTACGCGCTCGATGCCTGGCTCGCCTCGGGAGACCTGGTGGACCTGATCGTCGGGTCGGAGGGAACCCTCGGGCTGGTGACCGGCGCCGAGTTTCGCCTGGTTCGGGTGCCGACTCGCTACGCCGGCATTCGCGCCGCCTTGGTGGAACTCAAGTCCCTCGGGGCCGTCGTTCCCCAACTCCTCGAAGTGGATCCCTCCGCGGTCGAGTACCTGGACGCGAGCTTTCTGCGCTTCGTCGGCAAGGCGGAGCCCGGTGTCGCGGGCCTGTTGATGGTGGAGCTCGAGGGAGATGAGCCCGATGCGCTGGCCGATCGGCTTCGCGAAGCCCGCCATATTCTCCGGCCCCACAGCGCCACCCTGGAGGAAGCCGGGGATCGCGCCTCGCTGGAGGGCCTCTGGGACATCCGCCACGCCGTAAGCCCCATTCTCGCCGGCCAGGAAGGCGGCTGCCGCTCGATGCAGGTGATCGAGGATGGCTGCGTGCCGGTGGAGTCGCTGGGCCGCTACATCGAAGCGGTACGGGCCGCCGGTCAGCGGCACGACATGGACCTGGTGATGTTCGGCCACGCCGGCGACGGCAATCTCCATGTGAACCTGCTCCCCGACATCACCACCGCCGGGTGGGAGGAGCGTGTGGCCGGCATCTACACGGAGGTGACCGCCGCGGTCGTCCGGCTGGGCGGCTCCCTGAGCGGCGAGCACGGCGACGGCCGGCTCCGGGCCCGTTCGCTCGGCCTGGTCTTCGGGCCGGAGATCGTGGAGCTTTTCCGGCGCGTGAAGGACGCTTTCGACCCGGTCGGCATCCTGAATCCCGGCGTGAAGATTCCCGTCGCCGAGGATCGCCCGTTCGGATCGCTCAAGCTCGGCGCCGGGGCCCGGCCCCTGCCGCCCGACATCGAGGCCGGCCTCCGCGACATCGAACGCTTCGCGCGGTTCTCCATGAGTAGATTGGATCTCGCGGACACGCCGGACCCGATCGGCGCCTCCCCTTCGCCCGCCACCTCTCACGGCTCCCTGTAATGCGTCAATACCTGGATCTCATGCGCCACATCGCCGAGCATGGCCGGCCCAAGAGCGACCGGACCGGCACCGGCACGCGGAGCATCTTCGGATGGCAGTCGCGGTACGACCTGGCCGACGGCTTTCCGCTGGTCACCACCAAGAAGGTCCATCTCAAGTCGGTGATCCACGAGCTGCTCTGGTTCCTCCGGGGCGAGACCAACGTGCGGACTCTGAATGAGGCGGGAGTTTCAATCTGGGACGACTGGGCCGATCCGATGGGGGAATTGGGGCCTATATATGGATACCAGTGGCGCTCCTGGCCGGCGCCCGATGGCCGACAGATCGACCAGATCGCCCAGGTGGTCCGGCAGATCCGGGAGACCCCCGACTCCCGCCGGATGATCGTGAGTGCCTGGAATGTCGCGGATGTGCCGTCCATGGCGCTGGCCCCCTGTCACGCGCTGTTCCAGTTCTACGTCCAGGATGGCCGGCTTTCCTGCCAGCTCTACCAGCGAAGCGCCGATGTGTTCCTCGGTGTTCCGTTCAACATCGCGAGCTACGCGCTCCTGACCATGATGTTGGCGCGGATCTCGGGGCTGGCCCCGGGTGAGTTCATCCATACGTTTGGCGACGCCCACCTCTACCTGAACCACGCCGACCAGGTGCAGGAACAACTGTCCCGGACTCCCCGGGCACTGCCCCGGCTTGCCATCAACCCCGCGGTCAGGGAGCTGGAGGCATTCCGGTTCGAGGACTTCACGCTGGAGGCGTACGATCCCTGGCCCGCCATCAGGGCGCCGGTAGCGGTGTGATCGTCTCGCTGGTGGCCGCGATGTCGGAAAACCGGGTCATCGGCAGGCGCGGCCAGCTGCCCTGGCATCTGCCCAAGGATCTCAAGCACTTCAAGACCCTGACCGTGGACCACACGGTCATCATGGGTCGGAAGACCTTCGACGAGATCAAGCGTCCGCTCGACAACCGCCGGAACGTGGTCATTACCCGGAACCATGCCTTCCAGCCCCATGGGGTGACCGTGGTGCCCAGCCTGGACGAGGCGCTGGCGCTGGGCGCCACTGAAGAGGAGGTGTTCGTGATCGGCGGTGGCACCGTCTTCCGGCTGGCGCTGCCCCGGGCCGACCGGCTCTATCTCACCATCATTCATGCCCGCATTGAGGGCGACACCTACTTCCCCGCGTTCGACGCCGCCGCCTGGGTGTTGGAGTCCGAGGAGCGCCACGAGGCCGATCTGAAGCACGCCTACCCGTTCTCGTTCCGGAACTACCGGCGGATCAGGGGCGCATAGTCAGGACCGATGCGGCCGCCCGCGGGTGGGCCGTGCGGAACTCCGCCTCCAGTCCCAGCAACCCGGCGATCGTGGCGGCGAACTGCGCCTGCACGATGGCTCCGCCCTGCACCGCCGCCTTCCCGCTCCCCGGCCACAGCCCCGCCATCCAGATCCGGTCGGAGGCCGGTACGTCCCGACCGTGGTCGGTCCAGTCGCTTCCCGACCCGCGGCCGTGGTCGGTCGCCACCAGGAGGGCGGTCCTTCCCCGATACTCCGGCATTCGCTGCACCGTCTCCCAGAGCTCCCGGAGGAACTGATCGCCCCGCCGGGCGGCATCGAGGTAGAGATCGTAGCGCCGCTCGTGGGCCCACTCGTCGGTGTCCCCCAGCATCACGTACAGCACCCGCGGCTTGCGGACCCTGAGGTAGTGCAGGGCGCCCTGGATCGTCACGGCATCGAACCGAACATTGCCCCAATACGGCGGGATCTCCGCGGCAAAGGCGTTGAGGAGCCGCTCCTCCGCGGTTACGGGGTGGACCACCGGCGGCCCGCTTCCGTTGGCGGGCAGGCCGCTCCGCGACACGTTCAGGATGAACGGCAGCACGTCCCAGGAGCCGAACGCCGCCACCCTGTTGCGGAACTCCGGCCGGAAGGAAAGCCACTCCAGCACCGAGACGTTCGGGTTCGGGACCTTGTCGTTGCTGTCGATCCGGTCGTCCGGCGCCCCGGTCAGGAGCTCGTTGTATCCGGGATAGGAGAACCGCTTCCCGTTGGAGACCCTCACCGGCTCGGCTGCGGCGGAGTCGCCCCGGATCCATCCCTCCCGGGCGATCGTTCCCCAGAGGAAGGGCATCAGCGCTTCTCTCCGCGCGGCGGGCGTATCGCGGAAGAACCGGCCGGTGAGCGCCACCGTATCGGCCACTCCGCCGGCTCCCCTGGAGATCAGCTCCTTCGCCGCACCGCCGAACACCTCCTGCCACCGGACGCCGTCCATCGTGACGATGAGGAGGCGATCCGCGATGGGATGCGGGCGCTGGGCGCTCGTCGACGTGGCCGCGCACGCCAGGACGAGCGTGATCCATCGGGTTTTCGACATGATTGGAGCTCCGAATAGTGTCGCGAGACGGTATGACGACGCTGAGTCCGGTACGAAGTGTGCTGAAAACTATTGTGTAGGCTCGCAGTTTTCCTTACCTTAGGGAGACTGCAGTTCACGGGTCGTGTGTTGAGGTTCGTGCGAGACCGGCCGCAACTTCACCAAAGGAGATCCGTTGGCGGTACGAATAGGGTTCGCCTATAACCAGAAGCCCGTGCTGCCGGCGCAGAAGAAAGCCGGCGACCCCGCCGTCCCCGCGCTCGACAAGGTCGCCCCGAATCGAGCCCTCCGCACCGACCTCGCCCAGCCCGACCTCTACGCCGAATGGGATGAGCCCGAGACGATTCAGGCCGTCTCCAATGCGCTCTCGGCCCTGGGCGAGGTGATTCCACTCGAGGCGGGGAAAGACTTCCCCAAGGCGCTCCTGGACGCGAAGCCCGACTTCGTGTTCAATATCGCCGAAGGGCTCTACGGCGTGAATCGCGAGAGCCACGTCCCCTCGATCTGCGAGTTCCTGGGCATACCGTACCATGCCTCCGATCCGCTGAGCCTGGCCCTGACCCTGCACAAGGGCCGGGCCAAGGAGATCATGGCGTACTACGGCGTGCCCACGGCCCCGTTCATCGTGGCCTATACCCGGTCCGACGCGCGGAACGTGAACCTGCCGTTTCCGCTCTTCGCCAAGCCGGCCCTCGAGGGCTCTGGCAAGGGGATCACCGAGAAGTCCCTCTGCACCAATCGGGCAAAGCTGGTCCAGGAGGTGGGAGACCTGCTGGATACCTACCAGGAGCCGGTCCTGATCGAGAGCTGGCTGCCCGGGCAGGAATTCACCGTGTCCATCCTGGGCAACGGCAAGGAAGCCCGCTGCCTTCCGCTGGTCGGCATGCGGTGGGATGCGCTCCCGCTTGGTGCCAAGCCGATCTACGGGTACGAGGCCAAGTGGCTCTGGGATACGCCGGACCACCCGCTCGATCTCTTCGAGTGCCCCGCCAACGTGCCCAAGGAGCTGGCCCGGGATGTCCGCTCCGCCGCCATCGGCGCCTACCGGATCCTGGGTTGCCGCGACTGGTGCCGGGTGGACGTCCGCTGCGACGCGGCCGGGCGGCCGATGGTGGTGGAGCTCAATCCGCTGCCCGGTATCCTGCCCAATCCCCAGGACAATTCCTGCTTCCCCAAGGCGGCGCGCGCCGCGGGCCTGACCTACGACGAGCTGATCCAGACCGTGGCCGACATCGCCTGGCGGCGGATCAGCGGGCGCACCCTCCTCAAGAAGTCGGTCGATCGCAAGCGGGCCGCGGCGTGAAGATCGGGATCCTGTTCGACGGAGGCAGCCAGGACTGGGATCAGAAGGACGTGGCGGCCGTCATGTCCAACGTCACCGAGATCCAGACCTCCCTCCGCCGGGCGGGACACGACACGGTCCTTTTGCCGGTGCACCTGGGAGACGTCGGCTGGCTCCGCCGGGTGCAGCGGCAGGATCTGATCTTCAATCTCTGCGAGGGCGTGAACGGCTACGCCCGCTACGAAGATTTCGCCGTGGCCGCCCTGGAGCTCACCCGGGTTCCGTTCACCGGCTGCCCTTCCTGGCCGGTTACCATCTGTCATCGAAAGCACATCGCCAACACGCTGCTGGCCGCGGCCGGGGTGCCGGTGCCGCCGTTCGTGCTGGCCCGCGGCATCACGCCGCCGAGCGGGCTTCGCTATCCGGTCATCGTCAAGCCATCCGGAGAGGACGCCAGCGTCGGGATCGACTCCGGCTCGGTCTGCGCCACCCGGAAGGCCCTCCGGGACCGGCTGGCCAAGGTCTGCGAGCAGTGGGAGGAGATCCTGATCCAGGAGTATGTGCCAGGGCGCGAGGTCAACGTGGGCTTCGTCGGCCGCGATATCCTGCCGCTCTCCGAGATCGTGTTCGACCGAATGCCCGAGGGCACCTGGCCCATCGTGACCTACGCCGCCAAGTGGGACACCGGCAGCGCCGAAGACCTGGGCACCGAGCCGGTGTGCCCAGCCAGCCTGACCCCCGAGCTGGCCCGCCGGGCCATCCAGGCGGCCCGGCAGGCCTGGGACACGCTGACGGGCTCCAAGGGATACGGCCGGGTGGACCTTCGCATCACCGAGCAGGGAGAGGTCTACGTGCTCGAGGTCAACCCGAACCCCGATCTCTCCACCGACGCCGGTCTGGCCCGCATGGCCCGGGCCCGCGGCTGGGAGTATGGCGATCTCCTGCTCCGCGTGGTGGAAGAGGCGGTGCAGCGCTCCGAGCAGACCCGTGCCGCCGAGGCGCTGACCCAGAACCTCCCCGCCGCGTGAGCCGCGCGGTGGCCGCCCTGACCCACCGGCCGCTCGAGGCCCGGGATCGCGCACGGGTCGCCGCGATGACCCGGGCCTCGGTCCTCTTCCGGCCCGAGGAAGTCTCGGTCGCCCTCGATGTGTTCGACGCCGCCACCGGCAACGGTCGCCGCCGGGACCCCGACTACTCGACGGCCGGCGCCGAGGCCGACGGGGCCCTGGTCGGATGGATCTGCTGGGGTCCCACCCCCTGTACCGTCGGGACCTTCGATCTCTACTGGATCGTGGTGGACCCGGACTGGCAGGGCCGCGGGGTGGGGAGCGCGTTGGTGGCCGAGATGGAGCGCCAGCTGGCCGGCCAGGCGCGGCTCATCGTGGTGGAGACCGCCGGGCGCGCCGACTATCAGCCGACCCGCGACTTCTACGCCGCCCGAGGGTACCATGTGGGAGCCCGGATCGCGGATTATTATGAGGATGGCGATGATCTGGTGACGTACGTGAAGAGGATTCAGGATTGAGGATTGAGGATTGAGGATTCAGGATTGAGGATTGAGGATTCAGGGTTCAGGATTGAGGATTCAGAGGTCGGGGTTTCCCTCGATCCTCGATCCTCAATCCTTGACCCTCGATCCTCAATCCTCGACCTCGATCCTCGATCCTAGAGGAGCCGACATGAGCACGTGGCAGGAACTTCTCAAGACCCGGTCCATCACCAGCATCCAGGCGCTGGCCGACCGCTTCGGCCCGGAGCACTTCCCGGTCGAGCTACACGCCCGGCTCACTCAGGCCATCGAGAACTTCGAATTCCGGATCTCCCCGCCCATGGTGGATCTCATCCGGTCGCCCGATGATCCCATCTGGCGCCAGTACATCCCGACCATCCAGGAGCTGGACGTCGTGGACGGGATCGTCGATTCGCTGTCGGAGGACCGGGACAGCCCGGTCCCCAACATCACCCATCGCTATCCCGATCGCGCCCTCTTTCTCGTGTCGCCGGTCTGCGCCAGCTATTGCCGGTTCTGCACCCGCCGCCGCAAGGTGGGAGATCCCGAAAAGATCCCCATGTCGCAATTCGAGTCGGCGTTCCAGTACCTGGAAGCCCACCCCGAGATTCGCGACGTGATCATGTCGGGCGGAGATCCCCTCATGCTCTCCGACCGGCGGCTCGAGGCGATCCTCACCCGGCTTCGTGCCATCCCCCATCTTGAGATCGTCCGGATCGGGAGCCGGGTGCCGTGTCACCTGCCCGAGCGGATCACCCCGGAGCTCTGCGATACGCTCCGGAAGTTTCATCCCCTGTTCATCAATACCCACTTCAACCACCCTGACGAGCTGACCCCCTCGGCGGTGCGCGGGCTGGGCATGCTGGCCGATGCGGGCATCCCGCTGGGGTGCCAGACCGTGCTGCTCAAGGGCGTCAACGATACGCCCGAGGTGATGGTGCGGCTGATGCAGCGCCTGCTCATGGCGCGGGTGCGCCCCTACTACATCTACATGGCCGATCAGGTTGCCGGCGGCGAGCATTTCCGCACCACCATCGAAACCGGCCTCGAGATCATGAAAGCGCTCCGCGGCTGGACCAGCGGCCTGGCCAATCCGCACTTCGTCATCGACGCGCCCGGCGGCGGCGGCAAGGTCCCCCTGCTGCCAGAGTATGTGGAGAGCATCGACGAGAACGAAGTGGTGATGCGGAACTTCAAGGGCGTGCGCTACGTCTACCGGCAACCCAAGGGTCCGGCCAAGCCCCGCATGCAGATGTCCGACCCGGAATACCTGCTCCAGCCGCTGTAATAGGTGAGCGATTGCGGAGAATGCGGGGGCCGCGTGCGGCCCCTTCTTTCTTTTTCCCGCGCGACGAGCCCTCCTCCCCATTGTGACGATACCAACACCTTTTATCGCGGCGTGAGCTACGGGTAAACGCTCGATGAAATCTCCCTCATCGAATCCGGTTCACGCTGCTCGCGGGGAGAATTCGAAAAAAATCCATACAGAAACTCGCGGTATTCGCTAATAACTCGCTGACCCCTGTGAACGGTTCCAGCTTGATAGGAATTGCACGCCGTGCAACTTTGTGCCCGTCCCGGCGACTTCCCCCCAGCGCAGCTGGTCGCGACCGGACATTCCGTTTCTTACCACTCTTGGAGAATCAACAATGAACGTCCTCAAATCCGGCATCACCAAAATCGTCCTCGGTGCGGTCCTGGTCTTTACCCTCTCCACCATGCTGTCCAACACTGCGTCCGCCACGCGCTATGCCGTCGCGTACGGCGAGTTCGTCCAGGGTTGCGGCGACACCCCCGGCGATCCCTGCCCCAAGAACTGAATCGTATCGCTGGGGGGAGGTTGAAGGGTCGTACCCGTTTTCGTAACCCGTGAGGCCAGCATGATGCGGACCCTGCCTATTCGAACCGCGGCATCGATCGGACTGATCGGATTGTGCGCTGGCACGCTGATCACCGCGTATGCCCGCGCCGATGCCCGGAACGGCGCGGCCGTCGAGACCGCGGACGAGCTGCTCGGCTCCCAGTTGCCCGCGGTGACGCTGCAATCGGTCGACGGCAGCGCCGTTCCGCTGGCGGGGCGCCTGTCCCACGGCGTGAACCTCGTCATCGTGCTCGGCACCAAGGACTGCTTCAGCTGTTCCTCGTACCAGCTCGAGCTCCGGATCCTCAAGTCGAAGCTCCCTGGAATCTCTCCCATTCTGATCGGTAGCGGCGCCGACGATCAGCTGTTCAAGGACTACTTCCGCCAGGATCACCTCGAGTCCGTTGGCCTGATCGATCGGGGGCGCGTCTTCCTGACCGCGCTCCGGGTCAGGCACGAGCCCCTGGTTCTCCTGGCGGATTCCACCGGCCGGATACTCTTTGTCGACCATCGGTCGAGCTCGGCCGCCGCGCAGTTTCCGCTGGGCCGGCTCCTCCCGCTGCTGGGAGGAGCGCTTCAACCCGTACCAACGACCTCGAAGAGCGGAGAATCCCACTGATGCGAATCCATGGAAGAAGCGCCGCGCTCCTCATCGCGGCCGCGGCATGCGGAACCGCCGAAGGAAAACCCGTCGCATCGCTGGAAAGCGTACCGGTGGTCGAGTTCGGCGGTCTGTTCCAGCGTGTGGATTCGGTCATGCTGGTCACTCCGCCCAACGAGGCCATCGGCATCGCCAGCGGCTACGTGGTCCTGCCCGGCTCGATCGTGCTCACCGATATCACCCGCGGCAATCTCAAGGTCTTCTCGAGGCAGGGTCGCCTGCTCCGGACCATCGGGCAGCCGGGCGACGGCCCCGGCGAATTCCGCAAGCCGGTCGGCATCGTCCGGGACGGCAAGGGGCATCTGGTGGTGCTCGACCTCGGTCGCAACATGCTCTCCGTCCGGGATACCTCCGGCACCCTGCTGGAAGAGCGGGTGGTGCCGGGGCCCTGGGACAATGTGGCCGCGCTTCCCGGTAGTGAGCATGTGCTCCTGGTCGGCGGGCGGGTGAGGAAGGGCCGGGAGGGGGGAGTGGCGGGCGAGCAGATGGCGCTGCACGACGTCGATTCCACCGGGGTCATCACGACGTCCTATCACTCGTTCAAGTGGCCATCGAATCCGCTCCAGGCCACTTTCACGCACTACTTTGCCGTGGCCCTGGGAAACCACGTGGTCACCGGAGCCTATGCGTCGAATCGGGTGTACTTCGTCAACCGGAGCACCGGGGCGGAGACCTCGGCCCTGATCGGCGGGCCCTGGTATCGCACGCCGGACTGGTCCCACCGGCCGCCTCCCGGGGTGAACAATCCCGTCGGCGCCTGGGCCCAGCAGCAGATCCTGCTGATCCATCTGTTCGCCGTGGACGGCGGGCGCTTCCTGGCCCAGTTCCGGTCCTACACGAAGGATGGGGACGAGCGATATCAGTACGTCCTGGCCGATACCACCGGAGCGTCCCTGGTATCGACGCAACCGACCCGGCTCCGGATCCTGCTCGTCAACGGCGCGACCGCCTACGGTACCGTCGCGAATTCCGAAGGCGACGTCGCCTTCGAGACCCTTCGGCTGACGCCTCCGGATCAGCCCTGAGTCTCGGTTTCCCGCTCCCGGATCATCTGCCGGATGAGGGCGGCAAACTCGTACAGTCCGTGCTCACTGGTGATGCCGAGCTTCTTGCGGATGTTGGAACGATGGAAGGTGACCGTGCTTTCGCTGAGATTCAGCGATCCGGCAATCGCGGCGGTGGACTTCCCGTCCGAGACCATCGTGAGAATCTGCTCCTGCCGGGGCGTGAGCGAGAGCAGGCTCGGATGGAGGGCGTGAATTCCGACGTTGTCGGTGTGCCGCGGCACCCTGGGTGACACGTAGCTCCGGCCCGAGTCCACCAGGTCGATGGCTTTGACCAGCTCCTCCAGCGTGACGTCCTTCGGCAAGTAGCCGTTGGCGCCCTGCTGGAGGGCGGCATCCGCCAGGGCGCGATCGTTGTGCATGGTGAGCATCACGATGCGGAGCTCCGGCCACCGCCGTCGGAGCTCGGGAAGGGCATCGAGCCCGCTCTGTTCCGGCATGGAAATGTCCAGCAGGACGCAGTCGACCGGAATGTGCTCGAGAATGGTGAGCAGGGCCTTGCCCGTTGGCGCGATCCCCGCGACATCGTGGTGGGGATACAGCATCCGCGCCAGCCCGGTCGCCACCAGGCCGTGATCCTCGGCAATCGCCAGCCAAAGCCGCCTGGATGAGGTATTCATCGGGCCGCGTCGTTCACTCCTCGATTTTGAGTCCCCTCTTGCCGCGGCGCCATGGCTGGGTGGCCGTCCCCGCCGGCCGGCCCGACATTCCGAGATATGCCCGAAGCGCGCCGCTGATCGGACGCCGGGCCAACGCCCGGGCGATGGCCCCGCGGCGCTCGGGCGGCTCCTCCGTCAGCAGGCGCACCTCACCTCCCTCCAGCACCGCCAGCGGGTTTCCGTCTTCGAACACGATTCGGTTCGGGCCAATGGCGGGAATCCGGTCGCCCGGCCCCACGATTCCCACCAGGTTGAGCGGATCGGCCGCGGAAATGGCGACGAGGCCGCCGGTCCCGACGTCCACCCGTCTCACGGCCCGGAGCCGGGCCACCGCGTCCGGCAGGGCGAACTGTTCTCCGGTGACCCCGGCCACGAACCGCCCGCCGCGGATTTCGCCCCGCGCCTCGAGCCGGCGGTAGACCATCAGCAGGTCCCGCCAGGGCAGGGCGATGCTCTCGCGCGCCAGCAGCCGGTGAAAGACGACGCCATACCTCCGTAACAACACCCGCGCGTAGGTCTCGATGTGCGCCACCGATCCCTGCGGTTCCCCGGCCTTCAGCAACGACCAGCGCCCGGCCCGCTCGAGACCGAACGGAGCTCGACGCTGCCGGCCCGTCGAGAGCGCCAGGGGCCGTCGTTTGGCGGACGGGGTGAGCAGGGCCCGGAGGCCCGCGAAACTGTCCGAGGTGACCAGACCCTGCGTGGCCAGCTCGCCCAGGGCCTGCTCTGCTTCGGTCGCCAGGAGACCCGATGCGGCCACCAGCTCGGGGAAGAACGACGCGCCGCGCGCGGAGAGCACATCGACCAGCGTGGCTGCCCGGGAGGAAAGCCGTTCCCGGCTCCTTTGCCCGGCCAGACCCAACCAGAGGTCGGCATGCTCCCGTCCGAACAAGGCGATGGGCGTGGACCGGATCGGCCGGCTGCCGGCGGGGCCGTTTCCAGAGGCCACCCCGCCCGCAGACGACAGCCTGCCCCATGCCGCCCGGCCGGTCAGGCAGAGCATATCGAGTAAGGCCGGATCGTACTCCTCGCATCGAACGGCCAGCACCTCCGACTCCCACGCGGCCGCGGGCACGTGGTAGCCGTCCAGCTGCTCGATGATTGCGGCCAGGCCCTCGAGCCCGGCCCCCCGCTCGCCCGGTGTGACCCGCTGCCATCCGAACAGGAAGCGGAGGAAGTCTCCGGTGCTCACCGGCGCGATCTCGGCGCGGAGCCGGTTGAGCGTGTACCGGTGGATCCGGGCGAGGAGTCGCCGCTCGCACCACTCGAGCTCCCGGGCTCCCGGGGTGAATCCGCCGCGAAGCACCACGCCCTCGGCCTCGAGGGCGGTGAGGGCCGCCTCGGCCCTGGCGGAATCCACGCCCAGAGACTCCGCCGCCGCCGCCGTGGTGATCGGTCCGGTGATCTCCAGCCGGCCGCGGAGCATCTCCGTGGTGTCGAGCCCGATCCTCTCGGTCGCCACCCAGAGGCCGCCGATGGCGGCCGCCCGCCCGTCGCGAACCAGCTCCCGGAAGAACGGCTCCCAGGTCCGGCCGTCCCGCCCGGCGATCCCTTCCGCTTCGGTGAGGAAGCCGGATACCATCAACGCGTCGTGCAGCTCGTCGGCGTCCTCGACCTCGGGCCACGCCTCGTCGCGCACCCGGCGGATCGCGTCCAGATCGAGCGCGCCCAGGTCATCGGCCGAGCCGGGTTCGAACGCGCGGCGCGTCTGCACCGCCTGGGTGCGCCGCTCCTCGAGCGGTGCGTCGTCCAGGAAGGCATAGGGCTTGGCGTTCAGGATCTCGTGCGCCAGCGGCGACGGCTCGGGCAGGTCGCGCGCGACGTATCGGATGTCTCCGCGCTCGATGCCCCGGAGCACCGCCAGGAGCCCGGTGAGATCCATCGCCTCGTGGAGGCAGTCCTCGATCACCTGTTCCACCAGCGGATGGTCGGGGATCTCGCGGTCGCCGGGAATGTTCTCGAGGCAGGCGGCGGCATCGGGGAAGGCCGCGGCGAGGAGATCGTCCGCCTCCATTCGCTGGAGCGGCGGGGGCACCTTCTTGCCGCCGCGGAAGCGCGGCACCGCGAGCGAGATGTTCGCGTTCCAGCGCCAGCGGGTCGCGAACACCGGCGCGTCCAGCATCGCCTGCACCAGGATGCCCCGGGCCGAGTCCGAGTGGAGAAATCGGAAGACCGTATCCAGCGGGAAGGAATGCTGGGGACCGAGCGACAGCAGCACCGCGTCCTCGGTGGCCGCGGCCTGCAGCTCGAAGTTGAACTGCCGGCAGAAGCGCTTGCGCAGGGCCAGGCCCCACGCCTTGTTGATGCGGCTGCCCAGCGGGGAGTGGATCACCAGCTGCATTCCTCCCGCCTCGTCGAAGAACCGCTCCGCCACCAGCTCCCGGGCGGTGGGCAGACACCCCAGCAGCCGCTTCGACTCTCCGAGATACTCGACCAGCTGCTCCGCCGCCGTACCCGAAATGCCTTCCCCCCTGAGCCAGGCTCGGGCGGCGTCCCGGTCGGGCAGGCGTTCACCGATCTCCTGCCGGAGGGATGACACCTCAGCCGAGAGCTCGGCGCTTCGGGCCGGGGCCTCTCCCAGCCAGAAGGGAACGCCGGGGGGCTGGCCGCGGGCATCCTCCACCCGCACCGTGCCCCGCTCGATGCGGAGCATCTTCCACGACACGTTGCCGAGCTGGAAGATGTCGCCCGGCATGCTCTCGACGGCAAAGTCCTCATTGAGCGTGCCGACGAACGTCCCTTCCGGCTCCAGCACGACCCGGTAGTCGGAGTTGTCGGGAATCGCGCCGCCCGAAGTGAGCGCCGCGAGCCGGGCGCCCCGGCGGCCCCGGATCCGTCCGTTGATGGCGTCGTAGTGCACCTGCGCGCCGCGGCGGCCCCGCCGGGTGACGTAGCCGTCGGCCAACATCTTCACCACGGCGTCGAATTGCGTCCGGGTCAGGTCCCGGTAGGGCCGCGCATTCCGGAACAGCCCAAACAGGTCATCCATCCGCCAGGTCTCGGCCGCCGTTTCCGCCACGATCTGCTGGGACAGAACATCCAGCGGGCGCTCGCAGATGGTGACCCGGTCCAGCTCACCCCGCCCGACGGCGCGCAGGAGCGCCGCGCTCTCGACCAGCTCGTCGCGGGTGAGGGGAAAGAGCCGGCCTTTCGGCGTGCCGTGCACCGTGTGTCCCGACCGGCCGACCCGCTGCAGCAATGTGGCGATGCGGCGGGGAGATCCAAGCTGGCATACCAGGTCCACGTGCCCGATGTCGATGCCCAGCTCGAGTGAGGAGGTGGCCACCAGCACCTTGAGCCGCCCGTTCTTCAGCCGCTCCTCCGCATCGAGCCGGGCCTCCTTGGCCATGCTGCCGTGGTGCGCGGTCACCGCGTCCTCACCCAGCCGCTCGGCCAGCTGCCGGGCGGCGCGCTCCGCCAGCCGCCTGGTGTTGACGAAGACCAGGGTGGTTCGGTGCTCGGAGGCCAGCCGGGCCAGTCGGTCGTAGATCTCCGACCAGACCTCGGCGGACATCACCGCCTGGAGCGGTGAGCCGGGGAGCTCGAGCCCCAGATCCAGGGTGCGGCGGTGTCCCTCATCCACCACCGTGGCGGCAGGACCGGCCCCCGACAGCCAGCGCGCCACCTCCGCCACCGGTCGCTGCGTGGCCGACAGACCCACGCGAGTGAGCCTCCGCCCCGCCACGTGATCCAGCCGCTCCAGCGAGAGCGCGAGGTGGGCCCCGCGCCGAGTCTCCAGCACCGCATGGATCTCGTCCACGATGACCGTGCGCGCCGTGCGCAGCATGGCCCGGCTCTTCTCCGCCGTGAGCAGGAGGTAGAGTGATTCGGGTGTCGTCACCAGGATGTGGGGGGGAGTCTTGAGCATGGCCAGCCGTTCGGCGGGCGTGGTGTCGCCCGAGCGGACCGCAGCCGTCAGGTGGGGCGTCCCGAACCCCGTCTCCTCGGCCAGACGCCGGATTTCCTTGCGCGGCTCGGCCAGATTCTTGTGAATGTCGGCCGAGAGCGCCTTGAGCGGGGAGACGTACACCACCCGCACCTCGTCGGGGAGCGGCCCTTGGAGCGATTCGCGCAGCAGATCGTCCAGCGCAATCAGGAACGCGGCCAGCGTCTTACCCGAGCCGGTGGGGGCCGCGATCAGGGTGTCGGCGCCGGTACGAATCGCGTCCCATCCCCGGCGCTGAGCCGGGGTGGGTTCACCGATTCGTTCGGCAAACCACCGCGCGATGACGGGATGAAAGCTGGAGAGCGACATTCTCTAAGATATCGGCCTCCGAGTCGATCGGCCCACTGTGCCGATCCGCCTGAGACCCAATTGTAATGAAATGATATATCATATAACATAACGTTATGAATCCCGGGCGTCTGGATCGGATGCGAAGCCATAAGCACTTGTACTTCAATGGCTTAGAAATCAGGCCTCCGAGGCATCACGCTTGCCAATCAAGGGGCACAGCGGCCGTAAATCGCGGTCGATGCGGGCGAATTCATCGCCCGATTTGATTGTCCTGCCTTGGGGGATTCTATGACGAACACGATTGGACGGGTCCTGGTGCCGCTGATGGCGGTGGCAGCGTTGGGGTGCAGCGATGCGAGCGGTCCGTCGAGCCGCACCGGCAGCTCGCGCCTGGTCTTTTCGGTGAGCGCCGGAACCATCGCGGCGGCTCCGCAGGCGGCGCCGGAAACCATCAACGTGGGGAGTGACGTGCTGATCCTGAACCAGGTCGATCTCGTCATTCGCCATATCGAGCTCGACCGCGTCGGCTCGACCGCGGTCTGCGACACCACCGGCGAGGGGCTCGACGGCTCCAGCAACGACGGCGCGAGTGAGCATCAGGGCGGTGACGACGCCAGCGGAGACGACTGCGCCGAAATCGAGTCCGGTCCCCTTCTGGTCACGCTGCCCCTCGGCGGTGGCACGGCGCAGGAGATCGAGGTCTCCCTCGCGCCCGGTACTTACGACCGGGTTCAGTTCCAGGTCCACAAGACTGACGATAACGATGCCAGCGATGGCGCCTTTCTCGCGGCGCACCCTGATCTTCGCCATGTCAGCATCAGGGCCCGGGGAACCTTCAACGGAACGGCCTTCGAGTATCTGAGCGACGTGAGCGCCGAGCAGCGGTTGACGCTCTCCCCGCCGCTGGTGCTCGCGACGGACAGCACGGCCAAGGTGAATCTGACCGTGGATGTCCACGGCTGGTTCCTCGATGCGGCCCAGAATCGCCTGGTCAACCCGACCACCGCCTTGAAGGGCCAGCCAAACGAGGGCCTGGTGACCCGAAACATCAAATCGTCGCTCCGCGCAAAGGGCTACTATGGCCGGGACGGCTGAGTGATGAGGTGAGTGGAAGCCGGGGCTGGGTGGCATTCGTGCGGCTCTCCGACAGCTTCCGGACCGCCCTGGCCGAGCTCGCGCGCGAGCTCGGCCTTGGCGTTGTCGAGGCGGCGGCAGCCGATCTCCAATCCCTGCCGCCG
This sequence comes from uncultured Gemmatimonadales bacterium, assembly GCA_963762545.1. GTDB lineage: Bacteria > Gemmatimonadota > Gemmatimonadetes > Gemmatimonadales > GWC2-71-9 > JABFSM01. The sequence goes on from CAVXLC010000001.1 coordinate 515,471, forward strand.
GGCGCGGTGGCGGTGCTGCTGCTGGCCGGCGGAGAGGAGGCGGCCGCCATCGATCTCTTGAGCTCGGCTCCGGACTCCTCGGTGCCGCGCATGCTCCTGGGTGCGGCGGCGGATCATCGGATCGCCGCGACCGCGGTCGCCCGGGGGGCGGCGGACTACTTTGCGCTGCCCCAGGATTTCGACCTCCTCCGGCGTACCCTGGACCGCGCCGTTCGGGCGGCCGCGGCCACCGGCGAATCGGAGCGATTCGCGGCGATGGAGCTGGAGCGGAACGGCTTCGAGGCGATTCTGGGCCAGAGCACGGCGCTCACCCGGGTCGTCGCTCAGGCGCGTCGGGTCGCCGCCCATCCCGACCTCACCGTGCTCATCGGCGGTGAAACCGGCACCGGGAAGGAGCTGCTCGCCCGCGCCCTGCACTATCACAGTCCTCGGTCCAAGCATCCCTTCATAGAGATCAACTGCGCCGCGATCCCCGCCAACCTGCTCGAGAGCGAGCTCTTTGGCCACGAGCGGGGCGCGTTCACCGGCGCGGTGCAGTCCAAGCCGGGTCTGTTCGAGCTGGCCCACGGGGGGACGATCTTCCTCGATGAGATCGGGAACCTCCCGATCGAGCTGCAGCCCAAGCTGTTGCGGGTACTGGAGGAGCGGGAGCTTCGCCGGGTCGGAGGCGGTCAGCCTCGGCGGGTCGATGTGCGGGTCATCGCGGCCACCCACCTCGATTTGCCCCGCGCGGTCAGCGAGGGCGCCTTTCGCGAGGATCTGTTCTTCCGGCTCAATGTCGTGCCGCTGGTACTCCCGCCGCTCCGGGAGCGCGATGGGGATGTGGAGCTTCTCGCCGAGGCGATGGTTTCCCGATTCGCGGCCAGCTACGGATTTCCCGTTCCCGCGCTGAGCCCCGAGGTCCGCGGGCTGCTGCGGGGCCACCCCTGGCCGGGCAATGTTCGCGAGCTCCGCAACGCCATCGAGCGGGGCATCGTGCTGTCCCCCACCGGCACGCTGCTGGCCGAGAACCTGTTGCCTCCGTCGACGTCTCGGGGGCCGGGTGACCCCGGCACCTCTCCTCCGGCAACATTGGCCCGCATCGTTCGCGAAGCGGCCCTCGACACCCTGCGACAGGCCGGCGGAAACAAGTCGCTGGCCGCCCGGCGGCTCGGGATTTCCCGACCGCGCTTTCTACGAATCCTTGCCGGGGAATCCGACGATGCCCCCGACGTTCTGGAGACCTGACATGACCTCGTCCCGTGTCAACCATTGGATCGGCATGGCCCTGCTTGCCGCCCTCACCGGCTGCGGCGGGTCCGATCTCACCGACCCCGTCCCCGGCGAGCAGCGGCCGGAAGCGGCGCTCACGATTCTCCGGCTGGCCGCGAACGCGCCCCCGCTCTTCAATGCCGAAATCTCCTTCTGGGCCAAGCGGGGCCAGAATGCCCGGGGCGAGCTGTATTTCAAGAAAGCGGACGGCTCCCGCGGGGACCGGTACATTCGGCTCGACCTGAGCGACCGGACCCTGCTCGCCTATCCCGACGGCCGACTCTTCGCCGACGGGGATTCCGTCCTGATCACGATCCGCGTCACCGACCCGCAGAAGATCCTGGTCGAGTTCCAGCCCAGCGGTCTCCGGTTCAGTCCCGAGGATCCGGCTCAGCTCCAGATGCGATACGACCATGGGAACGGGGACTTCAACGGCGATGGGCACCAGGACGGCACGGACCAGCAGATCGAGCAGATCCTCTCCATCTGGCGCCAGGAGTCGCCGGTCGAGCCGTTCATTCGGCTGGCGACGATCCGCATCCGGGAGCTGAAGGAACTCGACGCCAGCCTCCTGGGATTCAGCCGTCTGGCCATCGCGTACTGAGCGAGCCGAGCCCTGATGCGCGCGCCTGACGAGGGCCCCGAACGGGAACTCCGCGACCTGCTGGCGGCGGGGCGGTATCAGGAGGCGCTCGACCGCTTCCCCCCCGATGCCGTCTCGGATGTCGCGGCCCGGCCTCAGTTCGCCCTGGGTGTCGCTACCGCAGCGACTCGGCTCGGCGCGCTCGATCATGGTGCCCGGCTCGCCGAGGACGCGCTCGACGAATTTCGGATTCGGGTGGACGACGACGGCCGGATGCGCTGCCTCAATCTCCTGGGAGCCATCGCCTACGAGCGCGGGAGGTTCGAGGAAGCCTCTCTGGCCTTTGCGGCCTCCCTCGATCTGAGCCGGATTCTCAGGGATCTCCAGAGCTGGGCTCGGGCATCGAACAATCTCGCCAGCGTGGCGCTACAGCAGGGAAGGCTCGTCGAGTCGGCCAGCCTCTACCGGGAGGTCCTGCTGGCCTATCAACGCCTGGGTGACCGGCGGGGACTGGCCGAGGCCTCGCACAATCTCGGTGTCGCGAGCCGGGAAGCGGGGCAGCTCACCGCCGCCGATCGGTTCAGTGAGCAGGCGGTGCGGCATGCCGAGTTGGTGGGTGATCCGGCCCTCATCGCCCTCGCCCTGACCGGACACGCCGAGACGGCGGTATCGGTTGGAGCCCATGCGGTTGCGGCCGAGGCGTTGGATCGGGCGGCGCGCTTCGCGGATCAGGCCGGAGACGAAATCGGGCTGGCCGAGATCGAGCGGGTTCGCGCCGAGCGGTGGCTGCGCCTGGGAGACGCGGAGCGGGCGGTCGCCGCGGCCGAGTCCGCGCGCGAGGTGGCCCGGCGGTTCGGCAGCGCGCAGCTCCAGGCCGAATCGGCCGCCATTGCGATGCGTGCCTATGGGCGCCTGAATCGGCCGGATCCCGCGAGGGAGCGGCGCGCCGAGGCGGAAGCCCTGTTCACTTCCCTCGGCGGCGCGCTCCATTTGGCCCGGCTCCGCGAGGCCGCTGAGGCTTGATCCGATCGTCCTGGTCGCTCACGGCGCACCGGTCACCTTCCAGCTCCTCACCTTCGCCAGCCACGAGTATGGGTCGATGGCGACGTCCTGGACCCGCTTCGACACCGCCGCCACGTTGGTGGGCGTGTAGAGCCAGATCGCGGGAACATCCTGATTGAGCTGCGCCATGGCGTCCCGCCACGCCGCGCGCGCCGCGCCGACCGGCCCGCTGGTCGATGCGGCACGCCGGTACAGCGAGTCGAAGACGGGACTCCGGTAGCGGCTGTAGTTGAGCACGCCGATGCCGGCGGTGGTCCACTGGTCCCCCAGGCCCCGCGGACTGGGCTCGTCCAGCCATGCGCCGATGAAGCTCTCGAACTTCCCGGTCCGGAGCCGCTCCTGAAACACCGGGAAGTCCACGATGGTGACCGTCGCCTGGACCCCGATCCTCCGCCACATCTCCTGCGCGATCACCGCGAGATTCTTGCGGGAGGCGCTGCTGCCGGGCACCAGGATGTCCACCGTCAGCGCCTTGCCGCCCCGGCGGCGCACGCCGTCGCTTCCCGGCTTCCAGCCGGTCCGCTCCAGCGCGGCTGCCGCGGCGGCCGTATCGAACGGCGCGACCGGTATCGCGGCGTCGTTGATCCAGAGGATGCGTGACATCGGCCCCGGCGGCGCCACCGTGCCGGGCCCCAGTGCCGCGCGCGCCGCGGTGGTGCGGTCGGTGGCCATGGCCAGAGCCCGCCGCACCTCGCGACTGGAGACGGCGCTGGTTTCGCGAGCATCGAGGTTGAACCCCAGGAACCCGTACACCGCCGCCGGGTAGGACACCGTTCGCAGCGAGGAGTCCGCCGCGACCCGCGCCACCCGCGCCGAATCGCCGATGGACTCGAGCAGATCGGCTTCGTGGCTCAGCACCAGGTTGAGCGCGGCGTCGGGGTCGCCGGCGAAGCGCCAGACCACCCGACGGATCGGCTCGGCGCCGGTGCTTCGCTCCAGGGTCAGCGTCTGACCCTTGGCCCATCCGCCCAACCGATAGGGACCGGACCCGATGATCCGGCGATCGTCGTGCGAATCGGCCCAGCGTCCCCGGGGAATCGAATCCCAGATGTGGCGCGGCAAAACCCGCACGTGCCAGGTGGCGTCGTACCACTGCTCGGGATCCGGAGCGGCAAAGCGGATCAGCACCGTTGAGTCGTCCGGTGCCGAAGCCGTGATCCGGCCGGCCAGGACCGGGCGCGCCTGGGCATCGAGCGCGCTGTCCGCGTACGCCTCGAAGGAAAAGACGACGTCGCCCGCCGTAACCGCGACGCTGTCCTGCCACCGGGCTCCACTCCGCAAGTGAAACCGTAGCGTGAGCGGGTCTACCCGCTCCCACCGCGACGCCAGGCGCGGCTCCAGCGCCGAGCTGTCCAGCGGTGCCCCTCCGCCGGAGAGCTCGGCGAGGCGCTCATATATGAGATCGCTCACATCCCGCCCCACCGATTCACCGACCAACGGCGGCAGCAGGGCATCGGGCTCTCCCACGGAGGCGATGACCAGGGTCTCACAGCGGGCGCAATTCGACCGATTCCCGCAGCCTGTCAATCCCAGAAACACCGCGCCCAGCGCGATGACGAGCCGGTGATGACGGAGCCGCGCCACACTCTGGCCCGGAATCGGTCTCCGGGAGCGCACGGGGGAGTCTGAGGCGGGCCGGTTCATCGGATGGTCCCTTCGTTCGTGCATGGACTTGCGCCTGCGCCAAGGCGGTTAAGAGAATATGGTTAGCCGGCAACCGCTATGATACTGTACGAATAATGATAAGCTTATTTATTGTGGGCACAGTAGTTGCCACATGGTATGTCGAGAAGTTTGACATTACCAATTTCGAGGATCACAGCGTGCGAGTTCGTCGATCGCTCTTCACGGTGATGGTCGGTGTCGTCCTCAGCCTGGCCGCCTGCTCCGGTATCGCTACGGCACCATCGGACCCCACGGCAGCGGCTCCGTCGTTCGGCCTGATTAGTGATCTGCTCAACGCGACGCTCCTCAAGTGCTCGTCCCTTCCGGCCGCGTCCGGAACCGCCGACATCGGACCCGCCGGCGGAGTGGTGCGGGTCGGTCCACACACGCTGGTAATACCTCCCGGTGCGCTCTCGCGGCAGACCACCATCCGCGGAGACGTCGTGCCGGGCTCCGTGAACTCGGTGCGGTTCGCTCCCGAGGGTCTCCAGTTTGCCCGAAACGCGGCGCTGACCATGAGCTACAGCAATTGCTCCGGGCTCGGAATGCTGCTGCCCAAGCGGATTGTCTACACCGACGAAGGCCTCAAGCTCCTGGAGATTCTGCGCTCCATCGACTTGTCCGGCCAGAAGCTGGTCACCGCGCCGCTGGAGCACTTCTCCCGCTACGCCGTGGCCTATTAGAGGGAGGCAAGCCTCGCTGAGGGATGCAGGGTGCTGACCCTCGGCTCCAGAAGTAGCTGGGTAGCTGGAAAGCGGCAGGTGATACGATGCGTTTCAAACGATTGCTGTTCGGTCCGCTGGTCGCCTGGGGGCTCGTCGCAACGGCGTGCTCCGAAGCGAGCCGGTCGCCCTTGGCCCCGGAGGAGGGAAACGGCTCCACGGTTTCCGCGAGGGTTTCGAAGAGTCGCGACTCCGTGGAGCTGGTCTATTGCAAGCCCTTCAAGGAGGCCAGCCGAACCGCGACGATCGGCCTTCGGGGCGGTACGATCACGGTCGGGCCGCATAGCCTCTGGATTCCTCCCGGCGCGCTCCTGACCCCGCGGACGATCACGGCGAGGATCGCCAAGAACGACTACACCCACTCGGTCCAGTTCTCCCCCGCGGGCCTCCAGTTCGCGGTTCCCGCGTTGCTCACGTTGAGCTACTCGGGGTGCGACAGGCACACCCTCCTGCAACAGCTGGAGGTGGTGTACACCTCCGACTCGCTCGACCGGATTCTCGAGCTGCTTCCATCGGTCAACGATCCGAGCAAGCAGACGACCACCGGTGTGATCCGCCATTTCTCCCGCTACGCGGTGGCGTACTAGGCCATGGAGGAACGGCTCCCCGCGCTTCCTCCCACCCCCCCCGATCCGGAGGTTCGCCCGGCCGGCGATCTGCTCCGGAAGGGAAGGGCCCACGACCGCGCCGGCCGGCTGGACGACGCGGTCGCGGCGTACGAGAAGGCCGTGGCGATCGGGGAGAAGAACGGTGAACGGGCGGTGCTGGCGGAAGCCCAGCGTCGCCTCGGCGTGATCCACCACCGCCGCAACAACGGCGCGGAGGCGCGAGAGCTCTGCCGGCGCAGCTATTACGGCGCCCTCGGCATGGGCGATCTGGTCCTCGCTGGAGAAGCGCTCAATTCCCTCGGCGGCTTCGAGTTCGAAGCCGGGCACATGGCGGCGGCGCGCACCACCTACCAGAAGGCGATCGAGCTCGCCTTCTCGAGCGAGGAGCTCCGGGGCCGGATCGAGCAGAACCTCGGTATCCTGGCCGCCATCCACGGGGATCACGAGGCTGCCCTGAACCACTATCAGCGCTCCCTGGACGCGTTCAGCGAGGCCATGGACGAGCGGGGCTGCGCCATCGCCTATCACAATCTCGGTCTCATCGCGTCCCACCGCGCGCAGTACGAGCTGGCCGAGAGCCACTTCACCCGCAGTGCCGCCATCGCCTCCCGGTTCGGGGACGTGCACCTCCAGGGTCTCTGCAATCTCAATCATGCCGAGGTGTGCCACGCCCGGCAGCAGTACAGCGAGGCGCTGCGCCGTGCCGAGGTGGCGCTCGACATCTTCGAGCAGCTCGGCGCCCGCATGGACAAGTCCGGGGCCTACAAGGTCATCGGGATGGTGTTCCGGGATACCGGCCGTCCGGTGCTGGCGGAGCAACGGCTCAAGGCCGCCGTCGATCTGGCGATCGAAACCGGCTGGGTGCTGGGCCAGGCCGAAGCCTCGCGCGAGCTGGCCCGGCTGCACCAGATCCTGGGCCGGAACCAGGACGCGCTGGTGCTGCTCAATTCCGCCCACCAGCTGTTCAACGGGATCGAGGCCCGGGTGGAGCTGGTGGACGTGTCCCGGAAGATGGCCACGCTCGAGGAAACCTTCCTCGCCGTGGTCCGGGAGTGGGGACTCTCGATCGAATCATCGGATGAGTACACCTTCGGGCATTGCGAGCGGGTGGCTACCTACGCGGTGGCCGTGGCCGAGGCGCTGGGACTGGACATTATGCAGCAGACCACCCTCCGGCTGGGCGCCTACCTCCACGACGTCGGCAAGGTCCGGGTGCCCCATGAGATTCTGAACAAGCCGGGCCGTCTCACCGACGACGAGTTCGAGCTCATGAAGCTCCACACCATCCACGGCGTGGAGCTGCTGGCCGGGGTCGAGTTTCCCTGGGACCTCAAGCCGCTGATCCGCTGGCACCACGAGAAGCTGGACGGCACCGGGTATCCCGATCGTCTCCGCGGCGACGAGATCCCCATCGGAGCCCAGGTCATCTGCATCGTGGACGTATTCGACGCGCTGACCACGACGAGGAGCTACCGTCCCGCCATGACGCGGGAAACGGCGCTGGCCGAGCTGGAGCGCTGCCGGGGGTGGTGGCGGCCCGACGTGTTCGAGGCGTTCATGGGGTCGGTAGGCGCCCCCGGCTGGGAGGAGCGGGCCCCCGCGACCGTTTGATCCCCGGGGGGCGAGGCCCCTCCCCGCCGTTGTAGATTCCTGCACATGCCGTCCCCGATCGCCCTGGTTACCGGGGCCACACTGGGTATTGGCCGGGCCACCGCCTTCGCGCTGGGGCGGGCCGGGTATCGGGTCGGCGTCTGCGCCCGGACCGCCGCCAAGGTCGACGCCCTGCTTCGGGACCTTGGCGCCGAGGGCATCGAGGCGGCCGGCCGCGCGGCCGACGTGTCCAGTCCCGCGGAGGTCCAGGCGCTGGTCGCGCTGGTGTCCCGCTCGCTCGGACCCGTCGATACCCTCATCAACAATGCCGGCATCGCCCGTCTCCGCCCCTTCGTCGAGCTGAGCCTCGAGGACTGGGACGCGACGATGGCGACCAATGTCCGCAGCCTCTATCTGGTGACCCGGGAAGTCCTTCCCGGCATGCGCGCCCGCAAGCACGGCTTCATCGTCAATCTGGCCAGCCTGGCCGGCAAGAATGCGTTCGTCGGCGGCAGCGCCTACGTGGCGTCGAAGCACGCGGTGCTGGGGTTCAGCAAGACCCTGATGCTGGAAGTGCGGAAAGACGGCGTCCGGGTGATGGCGGTCTGCCCCGGCTCGGTGGATACGCCGCTGATGCGGGACCAGTCGGTGCTCAACCCCAATCGCGATTCCATCCTCAAGCCCGAGGACGTGGCGCAGGCGATTCTGGATGCCCTGCGGATGCCGCCGCGCGCGCTGGTGAGCGAAATCGACATCCGCCCCGCCAATCCATGACCGGCGTTTCCGGAGAACGGCCGGCGGTGCTGGTCGATCGCTGTGTCTGTAGAAACCAGCGGTTCCTGGATCTCCTGCCCGAGGCGCGGACCCGCTCCTGGAGCCTCAACGAGCTGATCCGGGTGACCGGGTGCGGCGGCCAGTGCGGGCTCTGCCGTCCCTACCTCCGCCGCATGCTGGCCACCGGCGAGACCGCGTTCCACTGCCTGCTCCCCCCGGATCCGGCATGACCCAGCCGGTGCGAGGGAAGGGCGCGCGGCCGACCGGATGGGATGGCTTCCTGGCCACCCTCATTCGTCCGGCGACGCTCACCTTCCTGGCGATGGCGATCGGGTGGGCCGGCATCTACATGGCGTATCGGGGGAGCCCGCTCGGCACCATGCTGGCGGGGGGCTGCACGTTGGGCGGACTGCTGGCGGTGCGGCGCGGCCGGAACCTCGGGCGCCGGCAACGCGCCAACCTCGAGGGCGCCATTGCGGCGGCCGCCGCACGCAATCGCGAGCTGGAGCTGCTGCGCCGGCTGGGTTCGACGCTGCTCGGGGTCCGCAGCAGCGGCGAGCTGCTCGAGGAAGTGGTGCAGCTCGCCGCCAGCCTGCTCCAGGCCGAAGGCAGCGCCATCATGCTGCTCGCGGAGGAGGGGCGCTTCCTCCGGGTCGCGGCGGGCGCCGGGCTGCTTCGTGGGGCGGGCGGGAGCCTCCTCCCGATCGACAAATCGCTGGCCGGGTTCACGGTGCTGGGTGACCTCGCGATCACCAGCGACGACATGGAGCACGATCCCCGCAACTTTCCCCTCGACACCCTGCCGGCGCACCTCAACCGCGCCATCTGCGTGCCGCTGCGATCTTCCGGCGTGGTGATCGGAGCCGCCTGCGCCTACAACCGGCTCGACGGGCGGACCTTCGACGAGCATGACACCGCCCTGCTCACCGCGCTGGGAGAACAGGTCGCCGTGGGGCTCGACCGCGCGACCATGCTGGAGGAGACCCGGCGCAACGAGCGGGAGCTGGCGGAGAAGAACCGCGAGCTGGTCCGGGTGACCAAGCTCAAGGATGAATTCCTGGCCAACATGTCCCACGAGCTGCGCACCCCGCTCAATGCCATCATCGGGTTTTCCGAGCTCATGCTGATGCCGGGCGCCGGGGCGCTCGACGAGCAGCAGCGCGATTTTCTGGAGTCCATCGCGCGGAACGGTCGGCATCTCCTGGGCCTGATCAACAACATCCTCGATCTTTCGAAGATCGAGGCGGGGCGCATGTCGGTCCACCTGACCCGGGTCGACCTGCGGGACTCGATCCAGGGCGCGGTGACCGACACGAGCAGCCTCCGGTCCGCCAAGCGGCAGACGGTGACGGTCGATGTGGGAAGCGAGCCGCTGTTCGTCGTGGCGGATCATATCAGGGTCCGTCAGGTCCTCTTCAACCTCCTCTCCAACGCGTCGAAATTCACGCCCGAAGGCGGCACCGTGAGCCTGTCGGCCCTGCGCACGCCGGTACCGCTCCCGGTGCCCGCGGACCGCGCCGGGGACCAGCCACGCCTGACCAGCCGCGACGCCGTCTGGGTGTCGGTGCGGGACAGCGGCATCGGCATCCGCCAGACGGACATGAAGAAACTGTTCCAGGTATTCAGCCAGGTCGATGCCTCCAGCAGCCGCCAGCAGCAGGGCACCGGCCTCGGCCTGGCCCTCTGCAAGCAGTTCGTGGAGCTCCATGGCGGCACCATCGGGGCGGAATCGATCTTCGGGGAGGGGAGCACCTTCTGGTTCATCCTGCCGGTCGAGGGGCCGGTCCGCCATCCGGTCTGATACGGAAGCCCCGGAATTGGCCAGCCCGGGCGTCCCGGGCTAGATTCCGCCCATGGGAAGATCCCTGGTCCGCCGGTTGCTCGCCACGGCGATGCTCTGCGTCGTCGGCGTCGGCGGTGGCGGCATGCCCACGCTGGACGCGCTGGTGTTCCATGGACCCAGCCGGCTGGTCGAGTCGCTCCGGCCGCACTACGAGGCCTCGAGCGCCTGCCACGGGGACGGATGCAGTATCCGGTCCGAGGCCCAGCCGCGGATTCTGGGAGACCGGCCCCCCGAGGCCCCCCCGGTGGTCGCGGTCCAACACGTCGAGCTGGCGTCCTTCCGGGAGCCGGTCCTCCGTGGCTCCCCATCCCTCCGCTACTTCTCGCGAGCCCCGCCCGTCGTCGCCTGATTTCCGTTTTGCCAGAGCGCCGGGTCCGTCCGGGCCGGCCGCTCGCCAACACACAGGGACATCATGCGACACCTGACATGGGTGCTGGCGCTGGCGTCATTCGCCGGCGCCGCATCGGCCCAACAACCTGACTCCGCCGCGCGCCGGGCGCCCGATCCCGGCGGCGTGCCGCTGGTGCCCGATTGCGTGCGCCCGACCCCGCTGGGGCCGGGGAGCGCCGCGCCGGATTCGGTCTGCCTGACCCGCGGGGCGGCCCTGGCCGCTGCGGCGGCTCGAAATCCCCAGATCCGGGCGGTCCAGGAGCAGGTCGCCCAGGCCCGGGCCCGGCGGGTCCAGGGCGTGGCGATTCCGGATCCCCAGTTCGATCTGGAATTCAACGAGGCGACCGGGCTCTTCGGCGGAGGCGCCGCCACCGACCGGATCGTCGGCACTTCCCTGCAGATCCCCTTTCCCGACAAGTTCCGCCTGCGGGGCCGGATCGGCCGCGCCGACGTGTTGTCCACCGAGGCGTCGCTGCTCGCCCTGCGCCAGACCATCGCCGCGACGACTTCCCAGGTGTACGACTCGTTGCTGGCCGCCCTCCGGCACCAGCACGACCTCGAGCAGGCCAAGGCGCTCGCCGAGGACTTTCTCACCAAGACCAACGCGCGGTTCGAGGGCGGCAGCGCGGCGCGGCTGGACGTGATCCGGGCCCGGGTGGACGTGGCCCAGGCGGAAAACGATCTCATCACCAACGCCCGCGACATCGTGAACGCGCGCGCGTCGCTCAACCGTCTCATCGACCGGCCCCTCGGCGCGCCGCTCGCGGTGTCGGATTCGCTGGTGCTTCCGCCGCCGCCGCCGGCGCTCGAGCCCCTGGAAGCGGCGGCGTTCGAGTCCCGGCCCGAGCTGGTGGGCCTCCAGCGTGCCCAGGAGGGAGCCAAGGCCACCACCGCGCTGGCGCGGGAATACTGGCTCCCCGACGTCACGTTCGGAATCAGCCACAACTACGCCGCTCCGGGGCCGGGCATCTTTTCCACCGGCGTCTCGCTGCCGCTCCCGGTCTTCTTCTGGCAGCACTCCAAGGGGGAGATCGCGGAGTCGCGCCACCGGGAGCTGGAGCTCGAGGCCTCCTATCGCGATCTCAAAGCCGAGGTGGGCCAGGACGTGCGGAGCGCGTATGCCGCTGCCGCCACGGCGCAGCGCCAGGCGGTGTTTCTCCGGGATGTCCTGCTGCCGTCGGCGCGTGAAGCCTACCGCATCGCGTCAGTCAGCTACGGCCTGGGCGGGGCCTCCGCGCTGGAGGTGCTGGATGCGCGGCGGACCCTCCGGGATGCCGAAAGCCAGTACACCGATGCTCTCGCGGCGGCCAGCATGGCCCGCGCCGATTTGCAGCGCGCCGTCGGCGCGCCGCTCGAACGTTTCGAGGCCGGAGGGCCCCGTGGTCAATAGACTCATTGTCGTCGCGGGAATCGCTGCGGCCCTGGTGGCCGCGGGCTGCGGCCGCTCCGCCGATACCGCGGACCAGCCCGCCGCGGCGCCCGCCGAGGGCCGCATCGTGGTGGATTCGGCCCAGCGGGCGCGGTTCCAGATCGCGGCCGTCGATTCGGCCACGTTCTCGCCGACGGTGCTCACGACCGGCACGGTCGCCTTCAGTGCCGATCGCTCGACCCAGATTCTGGCCCCGATGTCCGGACCGGTGGTGCGTATCCTGGTTAATCCCGGAGAGCACGTCCGCGCCGGGCAGGCCCTCGCCACTGTGGCCTCGCCGGACTTTGCCGCGGCGGTCGCCGCCTTCGGCAAGGCCCAGGCGGTCTGGCGCAACGCGCAGCGCATCGCCGAGCTGGACGAGAAGCTGTTCGCCAACGACGCGCTGGCCCGCCGCGAGCTGGACCAGGCGCGCACCGACCTGGCGGGCGCCGAGGCGGACCGGGACGCGGCCCTGGCCCAGCTCAAGACGCTGGGCGTGGACTCCGCCGCGGTCGATGCCATCCGCGAGGGGCGCGCCGCCGCGCCGGTCGAGGCCATCATCCGGGCGCCCATCCCCGGCACCCTGGTCGAGAAGCTGATCACGCCCGGACAGCTGCTGCAGGCCGGCTCCACGCCCTGCTTCACGGTGGCGGACCTCTCGGTGGTCTGGGTGCTGGCCAACGTGTTCGAGCGGGACCTGCGGGACATGCGCCGGGGCGAGCGGGCGGCCATCGCGACCGAAGCCTCCCCCGATACGCTCTGGGGCGTGGTGGACTACATCGCGGCCCTGGTCGATCCCGCTACCAAGGCCACCTCGGTCCGGGTGATCGTCCCCAACCAGCGGGAGCTGCTCAAGCGGGACATGCTGGTGCAGGTGAGCATCCAGTCGGCCTCACGCCGCACCGGGCTGCTGGTGCCGGTCGCCGCCGTGCTCCGGGACGACGAGAACCTGCCCTACCTCTTCGTGGCGATGGCGGATGGCAGCTTCGCGCGCCGCCGGATCGAGCTGGGCGGGCGGGTGGGCGGGCGGTACGAGGTGGCCTCCGGGCTCGCCGCGGGAGAGAAGATCGTGGTGGACGGGGCGCTCTTCCTCCAGGCCTCGGGCCAGCAATGAGCGAGCCTCTCGACCCGTCGGTCACCCCGGGAGGCCTCGCGGGGCGCCGGTCGCTGATTCACCGGCTGGTGGCCGTTGCCCTGGAGCAGCCTCTCCTGGTGGTCCTCGCCGCGCTCGCGGTCGGCGGCATCGGCGTCTGGTCGTTCATGCGGCTTCCGGTGGACGCGTACCCCGATCTCGCGCCGCCCATGGTGGAGATCGTGACCCAGTGGCCGGGCCACGCCGCCGAGGAGGTCGAGCGCCTCATCACCGTGCCGGTCGAGACGGAAATGAACGGCCTGCCCCGGTTGGAGGTGGTGCGGTCCATTTCTCTCTACGGGCTGTCCGACGTGCGTCTGGTGTTCCAGGACGGCACCGACAACTACTTCGCGCGGGAGCGGGTCTTCGAGCGGCTGCGGGGAGTCGAGGTGCCCGACGGCGTGGCCCCGGACGTGGCGCCGCTCTTCTCCCCCTCGGGCCTGGTCTATCGCTACGTCCTGACCAGTCCCGATCGCACCCCGATGGAGCTCAAGACCCTCCAGGACTGGATCCTCGCCAAGGCGTACAAATCGGTGCCGGGGGTGGCGGACCTGTCCTCGTTCGGCGGCCAGACGATGCAGTACCAGGTCCTGCTCGACCCCACCAAGGTGGCCGGCGCGGGGCTCTCGATTCCCGATATCGCCGCGGCCCTCGCCGCCAACAACGGGAACGCCGGCGGCGGCTTCTACTCCGAGGGCGGCCAGTTCTATTACGTCCGCGGTCTGGGCCGGCTCACCTCCACCCAGGACATCGAGAACGTCGTCCTGGCCGTGAAGGACGGCACCCCGATTCTGGTCCGCAACGTGGGGCAGGTGGTGGTCGGCTTCGCGCCGCGCCTGGGCCAGTTCGGCTTCAACGAGTCGAACGACGCGGTCGAGGGCGTCGTGCTGATGCGCACCGGGGAGCAGGCCCAATCGGTGCTCAAGGGAGTCGAGGCCAAGACCGCGGAGCTCAACGGCGGCGTGTTGCCCAAGGATGTCCGGATCCATCCATTCTACGATCGCAGCGACCTGGTGCATCTCACCACGCGGACCGTCATCGGGAATCTGACCCGCGGAATCTTCCTCGTTGTGGTCATTCTGATTCTGTTCCTCCTGGACGCGCGTTCCGGGCTCATCGTTGCTGTGACCATCCCCCTGGCGCTCCTGTTTGCGGCCATCCTCCTCGACCTGCGGCACATCCCCGCCAATCTCCTGTCCATCGGAGCGATCGATTTCGGCATCCTGGTGGACGGCGCTGTGGTGATGGTGGAGAACATTCACCGGAATCTCGCGGCGCGACGGGAGGGCGGATTATCCCTCAAGGAGATCATCGCACAGGCCGCCTCCGAGGTGGACCGGCCCGTGGTGTACGCGGTCGCCATCATCATCGCCGGGTTCCTCCCGATTTATGTGCTCTCGGGGCCGTCGGGCCGGCTGTTCCGGCCGATGGCGGACACGACGATCTATGCCCTGATCGGCGCGCTGGCGCTGACCCTGACGGTGCTGCCGGTCCTGTGCGCCTGGTTGTTGCGTGCCGGCGTTCAGGAAACCCGGAACCGGGTCTTCGAATCCATTCGTGCCTGGTACGCGCGGATACTGGACTGGTGTCTGCGGTATCCCCGTCGGACCGTGGCGGGCTCGCTGGCGCTCTTTGCCGGTGCCCTACTGCTGACTCGAGCCATCGGGGCGGAGTTCATGCCCCATCTCGACGAGGGCGCGTTGTGGGTCCGCGCCACCATGCCGCCGACGATCTCCCTGGAGGAATCGAGCAAGATCGTTCCCGAGATTCGGCAGATCCTCCATGGCTTTCCGCAGGTCACCGACGTGGCCTCGGAACATGGCCGTCCCGACGACGGGACCAACCCGATCGGATTCTTCAACGCCGAGTTCTACGTCGGCCTCAAACCCTATGATGAGTGGGAGGGGCCCATCCGGTCCAAACCGCAGCTGGTGGCCGAGATTGCCAGGAAACTGGCGGTGTTTCCCGGCATCACGTTCAACTACACCCAGCCGGCGGAAGACGCGGTGGACGAGGCCGAGACCGGCCTCAAGAGTGCACTCGCCGTCAAGGTGTTCGGACCGGATCTCCAGGTGCTGGAGTCGAAGGGCAGGGCGATTGCGAAGATTATCGAGGCGGTCCGTGGGATCGGCCGCGTGCTGGTGGTGGAAGAGCTGGGCCAGCCCAGTCTCACGGTGGAGATCGATCGCGCCAAGATCGCGCGCTATGGGCTGAGCGTGGAACAGGTCAACGGGCTGATCGAAGCGGCGGTTGGCGGCACCGCGGCCACCCAGGTGGTACAGGGCGAGAAGCTCTTCGACCTGGTCGTCCGGCTGGAGCCGAGGTTTCGCGAGACCCCCGAGCGAATCGGATCGATTCTGGTGGCCACGCCCGACGGGCAGCAGGTGCCCCTCCGCGAGCTGGCGAAGATCGGCGTCACCAGCGGCGCGTCCTTCATCTACCGGGAAGGGAATTCCCGCTACATCGGCGTGCAGTACGCCGTCGAGGGGCGGGACCTGGCCGGGGCGGTTGAGGAGGCCCGAGCCAAGGTGGCGCGCGCCGTCACCATGCCGACCGGGTATCACGTCGAGTGGGGCGGAGAATTCGAGGACTACGTCGCGTCCAAGGGACAGCTTGCGGTGGTGCTTCCCTTGACCGTGGCCCTGATCTTCCTCCTGCTGTTTGCCTTGTACCGGAACTTCTCGTTCCCGTTCATCACCGTGCTGGGGGTCGCCCTCTCCGCGCCGGTCGGCGGTATTCTCACGCTGGCCCTGACCGGGACGCCGTTCTCGGTGTCGTCCGGCATCGGGTTCCTGGCGCTGTTCGGCGTGTCGGTGCAGACGGCGGTGGTGTACATCTCCTACGCCAACGAGCTCCGGCTGTCCGGGCGGTCGATCGCCGAGGCGGCGCGCGAGGCGGCGCTCTACCGGCTCCGCCCCATCATGATGACCGCGCTGGTCGCCGCGCTCGGCCTGCTCCCCGCCGCGCTCTCCACCGGCGTCGGCTCCGACTCCCAGCGGCCCTTCGCGCTGGTCATCGTGGGCGGGCTCTTCTCCCGGCTCCTGATCAGCGTGTTTCTCATGCCGGTGCTGTATGCAGGTGCCGCGCGCGAAGGAGACCGGCTTGAGGTCTAGGCGCCGGTTCGTCTCCGCGCTGGTCCTTCTCGCGACCGCCCTCGCGGGCGGGCCGGGTCTTACGTTCTCCGAGGCGTGGCAGCACAGCCACCGGGCCGGGCCGGGCCACGGTCACCGGGCCCACTTCGAAGCCCGCGGCGCCCAGGATCACGACGACCGGTGTGAGATCGGCCTCATCTCCGCCTTGGCGCGGGCCCCTGCTCCGGAGGCCGCCGAGCTTCGTCTCCCCGCGCCGGATCCGAAGGGCTGCCGCCATCAGCTGGTATTCTCCTCCGCGGAAGTCGTTGGACTCCTCCCTCTCAGCCGGGCTCCTCCAGCGGTTCTCTGACGTCAACGCAGCTCGTCAAACTGTCAGACACCGACCGAGCGCCGCCACACCTGGCGGGGCTCCCTTATGTGAGGAACTCCGAGATATGACGTTCTTGTCCTTGATTGCGCTCGCGTCCATCGTCAACCACGGAATTGATGGCCGGGTCACCGACTCGGCGGGCGCCGCCCTCGCGAACGTGCGGATCGTAGTGCTCCAAGCTGATCGTTCCGCGACGACCGACGTCCGGGGGCGCTATGCCATCGCCAATCTGCCTGATGGAGCCTACAGCGTCTCGTTCAGCTACATCGGATATGCACCCATGATCCGCCGCGTGGTGCTGAGTGGTGCGGACGCTACGCTGGATGTGACACTCCGCAAGAGCCTCATCGAGCTACCCGCGCTGCAGGTCACCGCAACGCCAATCGCCACGTCGGTCCTTACCTCTCCCCAGCCGGTGGCGGTGGTGGCCGGCACCGAGCTCCGGACCGCGCAGGCCCCATCCCTTGGCGAAACGCTCCAGAGCGTGCCGGGGGTCCACAGTCTCAGCACCGGCGTTGGGATCGGAAAGCCCGTGATTCGCGGCCTCACCTCCAACCGGGTGCTGGTGCTCGACAACGGCCAGCGACTCGAAACCCAGCAGTGGGGCGATGAGCACTCTCCCAATATCGAGACCGCCACCGCAGATCGGATCGAAGTCATCAAGGGGCCGGCCAGCGTGCTCTACGGTTCCGACGCCCTGGGCGGTGTGATCAACGTGATTCCGCGGGAATTGCCGACGGCGGACGGGGGACGCACGGTCGGGCAGGGAACGATCTCGGGGTCGTACGGCACCAACAACCGTGAGCCGGACGGCGCGCTGCTGCTCGAAGGGGCGCGGGGCGGGTTCGGCTTCCGCGGTACGCTGAGCGGCAGGACCAGCCAGAACCTCCACACGCCCGACTACACGCTCTGGAACAGCGCCAATCGCTCGGTTGCGGGTTCTGGTACCATCGGATATCGGGCGGGCTTCGGATCGGTTACGGCCACCTTCTCGCAGCGCAACGAGAAGATCTCCCTCACCGACGAGGATCCCGCCGCCGAGCCCACCCAGCGGATCGCCACCAGCCGAGGGAGAGTGGACCTGGCCCTGCCGCTGGGCGCCTCCCGCCTGGAAGCCAATGTGGGCTACGAGCGGAGCCGGCGCCGTGAGTTCGAGGATCCGGTGACGGCGGAAGTGGGCCTCGGCCTCCTGTCCAAGACCTGGACCGGAGGCGTCCACTTTCACCATGCGCCGATCGGCAAGCTGGCCGGCATCATCGGCGTGTCCGGGCTCCGGAACAGCTTCGACAAGTTCGGCGTGGAGACCCTGATCCCCAACAGCAGCGCCTACAACGTCGGCGGGTTCGTGTTCGAGCAGATCGAGAGCGGGAACCTGGGACTTACCTTCGGCGCGCGGGTGGATCACCGCCATCTGGACGTCGCAGCCGACGATGACCTGGGCAATTCCGCCCAGATCCGGAATTACAACTCGCTCACCGGCAACCTGGGATTGCTCTACCACGTCACCGAGCCGGTGGCGCTGGTGCTGAACGTGGGCCGGGGCTACCGGGCCCCGTCCAGCTTCGACCTATTCTCGAACGGCGTCCACGAGGGCACGGTGGCCTTCGAGCGTGGGAATCCGAACCTCACCAACGAAACCTCGTTCAACACCGACCTCGCGCTCAGGGTCCAGAGCGCGAACCTGCTGCTCGAGCTCGGCGGATTTGCCAATCTCATCCAGAATTTCATCTACTCGGTGCCGACCGGGACCACCGACCCGGCATCGGGCTTCCAGATCTACGACGTGACCCAGGGCAACGCCCGGCTCACCGGATTCGAGGCCTCGCTGCAGTACCACCCGACGCGCGCTATTCACCTTCAAGGAAGCGCCGACTACACCCGGGGTCAGAACACCAGCACCGATGCGCCGCTCCCCCTGATGCCGCCGCTCCGTGCCACTTACGGCATTCGTCTCGAGGGTCGTACCCGGGGCTCGTTCCTCGATCCCTATCTCAGCCTCGGTGGGGAGACCAACGGGAAACAGACCCGGCAGGATCCGGCGGAAGCGCAGTTCTACGCCGAGGCGTTCGACGGCGCGGGATATCAATCGAAGGGGTATACCATCGCGAACCTGGGCGGCGGCTTCGGAGTACTCGCCGGGGGCTCCGTTTTCCGGGTGGACCTGATGTTACGCAACGCGTTCAATTCGGCGTACGCGGACTACCTGAGCCGGATCAAGACCAATGCGCTGAATCCCGGCATGGGCCGGAACTTCGTGACGAAGGTGTCGGTGGATTTTTGACCCGATGAGATGGTTGGTCGTTTTGATTGCCATCGCCGGTTGCGGCGCCACGTCGGCGCCGCGGCCCGCGGTGAGCGCGTTGACCATCGATCCTCCCGCTGCCGTGCTCGTCGTGGGGGAGGTGCTCCAGCTCCACGCCCTGCCGGTGGATGCCTCCGGGAACCATCTTCTCGATCGCCCGGTCACCTGGCAAAGCACGGATCCGTTGGTCGCCACGGTGTCGGCTACCGGGCTGGTGACGTCCGTGGCGGCCGGCCGGGTGAGCATTTCGGCAAGTTGCGAGGGCCGAAGCGCAGAGGTCACGATCGACAGTAAGCTGGGTGGAAAGATAGGCGCCGCCGGTGGCACCATGTCTGCGATGGCCGGAGCGGTAGTATTGCGAGTTCCCGCCGGCGCCCTCGTGGCCGAAACCAGGCTCACCCTAGAGACACTGGACGCCCCGCCGGCCGGTCCCGGACTCCTGGTTGACCGTACCGGATTCCTGCTCGGGCCGGCGAATCTGTTCTTCTTGAAACCGGCATCCTTGACGCTGCGCTACGATCCCATGGGCATTCCCACGGCGCTTTCCGGTTCCATCGCGATGTATTCCCAGGACGGCGTAAGCTGGGACGCCGTGAACGGCAGTGTGCTCGATAGCGCGGGCCGGGCCGTCACCGCTCCTCTCGACGGCACCGGGTCCTTTGCCTTGAGGGCGCCCGGGCCGGTAGCGAGCCTTACGATTGTGCCGTCCAATGTCCTCGTCGTGCTGGGCACCACCGCGGCCCTCCGGGCCGAGCCGCGCGACGAAGGCGGCAACCTGCTCCAGAACCGTGCTGTTGCGTGGACCAGCTCCGACAGCCTCACTGCAACCGTCAGTCAGGCCGGCGTGGTGAGCGGCGTCGGCATCGGCATTGCCCGGATCACCGCCGCCAGCGGAGGGGCATTGGGGCGTTCCACTATCGTGGTGGCCATCCTCTGTTCCTGCCCGGCACCCCGCGCGAGCCTCCGATCGTCGGGGCCTGTGACGTCCGCAGCCTGCGCCTGTGCCGCCGGATCGCCGATGCTCGTGCGACGGCGCGTTCCATGACGCGAGTGCGCTGGATCAGCGCCGGCGGCGTGCTCGCTGTCGTCGCGCTCTGGCACCCGAGCGGGGCCGCGGCCCAGGGCGGAGGGTTCATGGTGCACTGGTCCGCACAGGCGGTGCTGTTGGGGGCGCACGTCGCCCCGATTCCCGGCGGCGGTAGCGCCACGGAACTCAACGTCGTGGAGCCGATGCTCATGGTGCACGGCGAGGGGTTTGGACGGCATCTGGTGTTCAATGGCACGCTCGATCTGGAGGGACTCACAATTCCCCACGGCGTGCTCGGCTTGGGAGACTGGGGTGAGGGATTCGACGACCGTCGCCACCCGCACACCTACGCGCACGAAGTGATGCTGTCGGCGGTATCGGCGAATGTCTCGGTGAGCGTCGGCAAGGGCTTCGTGCCGTTCGGGAGCGACGACCCGATGGTCCGCCCCGCGCTTCGGTTTCCCGTCAACCACCACTGGAGCCAGATCCTGGAGCGGGCGGTGGCGATCGCCGGCGCCAAGGCCGGTCCAGTGATCGTCGAAGCCGCGCTCTTCAATGGCGATGAGCCGGAGCGCCCCGGCCAATGGCCCCGGGTGTCCAATCGATTCGGCGACTCCTGGTCGGCGCGGATGACCATCACCCCGGTGAGCGGGCTCGAGCTCGAGGGTTCCCGGGCCAAGGTGCATTCGCCGGAGAACCGGCCGGGCGCGGCGACCGACCAGCGGAAGTGGCACGTCGGAGCCAGGCTCGATCGTCCCGTGGGCATGGGGCGGTTCTATGCCCTGGCGGAGTGGGCCCGCACCGAGGAGGCCGATGGCTTCTTCCGGTTCGAAAGCGTTCTGGCCGAAGCCCAGTGGAGCTTTGGGGCCCACCGGGCGTACTATCAGTTCGAGCGGACCGACCGGCCCGAAGAAGAGCGCACCTCAGATCCGTTTCGGTCGCTTCGGCCCCACCTGGAGAATTCGATTCTGGGTACCACGCGATGGTCGGTTCACACCGCCGGGTATGGCGTGCGGATGCGGACCCTGGCCGGGAGGATTCAGGCGGAGCCGATCGTTGAAGCCTCGTATGCCCGGGTGGCGGACATCGGAGGCGGGCTCTTCTCGAGTCAGAGCCTCTACGGTCGGAGGACGCTGTGGTCCCTGGGAGCCGGAGTGCGGCTCGCCGCTGGAGAGACTCACCGCATGGGGCGGTACGGCGTGTCGGCGGGCGCCGGCACGTCCATGATGGAGCACGCGCCATGAGGCGGTCGTTGGCTTGGCTGGCCGCTGCGGTGATCGCCGGCTGCGGAAGCAGCACCGAGCCGAGCCATACGCGTCCAGGAGATCTGACCCTGGTCGCGACAGTGCCCATCCCACCCCAGTACGGCATCCACGACACCTTCGTTCGCGATGGTCTGGTCTTTGTATCTGCCTGGAATACCGGGCTCATTATCATGGACGTCGGCAACGGCATACGAGGCGGGACGCCGGGCCACCCGGTCGAGGTCTCCCGCATCGTGCCCGACGATGATGGGGTGCCGGGCGGTCCGGCGGTGCATACCGCGTGGTGGTTCCACAATCCCGTCAGCGGCGAGAGTCGCTACGTATTCGTGACCCAGGAGGGTCCGGGGCTGTTGCCGATCTCATCTCTGGGAGATATCCACGCGATCGACATCTCGGACTTGAGCCAGCCGCGGCAGGTCGCATTCTACCACATGAATGCGGACCCATCGGCAGGCAGCCACAACCTGTGGATGGATGAGGCAGCCCAGGTGCTGTACGCTTCCTTCTACAACGGCGGCGTGGTCGCGCTGGACGTCGCGGGCGTGCTGTCGGGCGACCTGGCGTCGCGGGAAATCGCGCGTCTGAAGCCGAGCTCGACGGCGTATATCTGGGGGATCCAGGGGTCGGCTGGATCCCTCTATGCCACCGACATGCTGGGCGGGTTGTATCAACTCCGGTTCGGCGCGGGAGCGCTGACGCTCGCCGCGGGCGGCGGCAACGTGCCGGAACGGTACTCCTCCGACCTGTTCGTCTACGGGGGGTACGCCTACACCGGAACCTGGGGCGGCGTGGCGCGTAACAACGTTTCCGGCAACGCCCTCAAGATCTGGAAGCTCGGATCCACCGGGGAGCCGGCCCTCGCGGACTCCGTCCTGCTCGACAGCGTGATCACCGTGGGGGACGTGAAAGGCAGCGCGGACGGGAAGCTGCTCGCCGTCAGCGGGGACAAGGGCGACCTCGCCGGCCTCTACATCTACAGTCTGGCCGACCCGGCGCGCCCGGCGCTGATCGGGCGGAGCTTTGTGACCGGGGGCGTTCATACGGCGCGGGTCGCGGACATTGGAGGACGCCGGTTCGTGTTCGCGGCCAAGAACCCGGGACCGAACGGGACGCCGGCGCTGCTGATCTATGATGTAACGGGGTTGAATCCGTAAGAAGTGCTCCCGGGTGAGTCAATCGCCCTCCTCGGTGTCGGACGGGATGGGACACCGTCAGCCGACAATGACCTCCAGCGCGCCGCGCGAGCGCCGCGATGGAGGTCACCCTGAGCTGGCGAGGGTCCCGGGCGATGCTGGGGCCGATGCCGGGGAGCGGTTTCGAGATCATCGCGCCATCGGGAGGCTTTCATGTGTGGAGGTGATCCTGGCAGCCGCGTCGCTGCAACTTCACGACGGCCCATGTCCGGACATCGTGCTCAACTCCAACCGGCCCATGATGGCCGGAATGGAGCAGTACCTGGCCCGCTCCACCAGGGTGGAGTCACCGGGCCGGTCATGCCGATGATCTGCAATTGGTCCGGCAACGGGCAAACGCTCACCTGTCGGCCCGATCTGCCGCTCGCTCCGGCCACACCATATACGATACATATGGGCGGCGGGATGATGGATGCCGACGGGGGCCCGATCGGCATGGAACGGTACGGCATGGGCATGGGCGGCAATGGGCCGCTGGCGGGATGATGGGCGGCCAGACCGGCATGATGGGCAGCGGTTGGCGTAACGCCAACGGATCGTACCGGATGGTGTTCGGATTCACCACGCGGTAGTACCACCCTCGGGTGCGCTCAGTGACCTCCTCGAGGCGTGCCGGATGCAGGGCGGAAGGACCCGTCCTGCCCCATCGGCCGGGTGTTATACACCTCGAGATATCGTCGATGGGCCGCGTCGTCGGGATAGTGCTCGCGGCCCTGGTACGGATACCGGGTCATTCCGTGGAATGGTAGCGGAGTGACCGTGCCCCCATGCGCGGTATTGAGATCGGCATCCTTGATCCAGCCGACGCTGTACAGGAAGAAATCCCGGGTCCATCCCGCGGGAAGGGGCGGGAGGCCCCCGGCATCGAATGCCATGCTGGTCTCGTCGCCGGGAGCCATCACGATGTACTCGTCATCCGCCGTCTGGAGCAGCGGGTTCACGTCGCCGAACCGCGTAAAGAGTCCCCGGATCGGCCGCCACGGCGGTTCGCGGGAGACGGTCTGGTAGTCGAACCAGTGCGGGCCGTAGCGTCCGCCCTTCCGGTAGGTCCGGGAAAAGCCTCGATAGTGCAGGTCGGCGGCCGACGGCGCCAGCGCCGTCACCACCACCGGACTCAGGGGCGCAGTGGTCGCGAGGCTGACCTGGTCCCAGTAGATCTCCAAATTCGTCCGGATCCGCACATGATGATCGGCGCCCGGGAACTTCCCGGTCAGGTCGGCGATGACCACCTTGTTCTTGCCCGAGGGAATGCTGAGATCGGGAATGACGGTACGCCAGGCGCCGGAGCGGTCCTTCACATCCAGCGTGGGCCACGCTACCGTCGCCGCATGGCCTTGCGACATGGCGATGTTGATGCTGGCGTCGGTCGGGAAGATCCAACCCCGCAACATGAGCAGCGTCTGTCCGCCGCCGAGGTCGTCTCCGAGATCGAGAATCAGCTCGTGTGGCTTCACCACCCCCTGGTATCGCTCCCGGCTCAGGTCCGACGCGAAACGATCGTCGGCCCGGAGGAGCGCCGGCAACAGATCCGTCCCCCGGTCGTCAACCGCCGACACGGGTGAACGAACCCGCCGGGTGCGGAAGAGCTTGAGGCGGACCGGGGGCCCGGGCGGAATGAACCGTTCATCCGTCACCACATCCACCGAGTCCGGGTGATCGGCGGCCACCAGACGGATCTCATCCGTATAGGAGGTCTCCCACAGCTCCTCGGTGAGCTGGAGCCGGTAGAGCCCGTGGTCCTCGGCCAGTGCGTCGCGGGGAATCTTCAGGTACTCGCGGGAAGCCGCGGCGGGGGCGTACGCGGCGTCCCCGTTGCCTCCGATTCCCACCGGCATGCCGAGCGCGCTTCGCCACATCACATCGGTCACGAAGTGAAATCCGGTGCCGTTCCAGGCGTAGAGAAACCCGCAGGACGACTTGAGCACCTGATTCTCCACGACGTCCTGATCGCTTCCCGGAAAATACAGAGTCTGCGGCACCCCGTTCGGCCACGCGATCCGGATCACGTCGGCCTTGAGGTGGCGCCCGAGGCCGATCGTCGTGACCCGATCGGTCACCACCCGCATTTGGTAGACGTCCCCCACCCGGGCCTCGATGGTGGCGCCGATCCCGAAGACGTTGTTCTTGCCGCTGCCGGTCGTCAGTGCGGTGAGGGACACCTGAATGGACAGATTGCCGTTGCCGCCGTCGTTTCTGAGCCATCGCAGGCCACCGGGACCGGCGATGAGGAGATCGAGGTCATGATCGTGGTCCATATCGGCGGCCACGACCGCGCGCCCGCCGGGCAGGCCGGGCGGTAGCCGATCGGTGCGAGCGACGAACCGGCCGGTCCCGTCGTTGCGGAACAGCCGCACCCCCGGCCCGCCGCCGTGCGGCTCCCCCACCACGACCAGGTCGAGAAAACCGTCGTTGTCGTAGTCGAAGAACAACGCCGCCTGCGTGGCCAGCGTGCGCAAGGTACCCAGCGCGGCGCTGGAGCGGTGGTCGGGCGCGAAGCGGCCGTCGTGCCCATTGAGGAAGAGCATGTTCGTCCCCGACTCGGAGCCGCCCACGAACACGTCGAGGTATCCGTCGTTGTTGTAATCCGCCACCGCCACCGCGCCACCGCCCGGAGCGCCGGTCCACCCGGCCGGGCCGGTCCGGTTCTCGAACCGCCGCTCGTGACTGTTGTGAAAGAGGGCCGGTCCGTTTCCGGCCGTGTTGGCGATCACGTCCATCACGCCGTCGTCATCGAGGTCGCCCACGGCCGCGTCCGTGGCGGGGGCCGGACCGGTCAGCCCGGCGTCGACCGTCACGTCGCGAAAGGTCCCATCGGCGTTGTTGCGGAGAAAGCGGAGGCCGCCGTCGGTGGCGAGCAGCAGGTCGAGATCGCCGTCGTGATCGAGATCGGCAAACACGACCCTGGACGTCCGCCCCGGACGATCGACGCCGGCCGAAGCCGCGATATCCTTGAATCGGCCCTTGCCGTCGTTGCGGTACAGGTGCCCGGTTCCGTGCGCGTCGACGACGAAGAGGTCGAGGTATCCATCGTTGTCGACATCGCCAAAGCTCGCGGCCATGGCGCCCGACACGTCCAGGCCCGCGTCCGGCGCCCGGTCGGTCCACCCCGCGCCGTGCCAGCCGATCAGCCTGGCTCGTCCGGTGTCACCGGCCGAGGTGAAGACATCCTCCCAGCCGTCGCCGTCATAATCGCCGACCGCGAGGGCCGTGACGCCGGCGCCGGATCCCCCGGCCGGGAGATAGTGCCCGGTCGCGTCGGTGAAAGTGACCGACGGCGCCGAGCTGTCCCGGCCGAGCCGTTGCCGCATGGCCTCGGTCTGCGGCAGCTGGACCGCGGGGACTCCCGGAAGAGTGATCTGCGGTCCGAGGAGTTTGGCGAGGTCGGTCTGAAAGGGAAGCGTCACCTCGAGATACCGGTGCAGCCGGGTCAGGGCGGAGGCCGCGGCGGCGGGATTCGCGGCGCGCAGCGCCCGCACCGCCTCGTCGAACGCCGGTGTGGCCTCGTCCGGAAGTGCTGGCGGCAGCTGCTGCAGCGCCTCCAGCTCGCGTAACGCGCCCTCGGCGTCGCCGGCGGCGGTCAGGACCTGGGCCAGATCGAGCCGGGCCGGAACGTTGCCCGGAGCCCGCTGGGCCAGGTGTTCGAGCGCGCTCCGCGCGTCGGTCGCCCGCCGGATGGAGTCCGGATCGGTACGCGCCAGGTCCGCGAGCGCATAGTAGATCTTGGGGTCCGGCGAGGGACCCTGGGCGAGCCGTTCCAGCTCCTCCCTGGCCTGGTCGCGGCGTCCGCTCATCTCCTGGGCGGCCGCGAGAACCAGGCGCGCGTCGAGATTGGCGGTGTCTCGCTTGATGGCCTCCCGGAGCTGGCTCTCGGCGTCCCGGGCGCGGCCCATCCTGAGATACACGATGCCGAGCGTGGTGCGCGCGGCGGGTTCATCGGGTGCCAACGCGATCAGCCGCTTGAATGCCGCCGCCGCCTCGGGGAGCTTGTTGGCTTCGAGGTAGGCGTACCCCTGGGATTGTGCCTCGACGATCTTCCCGAAATCGGCGGTGTCGCCGCCACCGCATCCGGCCAGGGCCAGCGACCACAGGAGCGAGCCCCGGATACCGGGCCAGTCGTGCCGCGCCATCTCAGATCGCCCGGGTCATGGCCGAGAAGCTAGAGGCCTGCGGCATGGCACACAAGCCGGCCGGCCGAGACGATTGCCCCGGGGCGACGCTATATTCGCTCGGGTGGTGAGCCATCCCCTTCTTCGGCGCGGCGCCATCGCCGTCCTCCTCGTCGGCGCCCTGGGTCTGGCGGTGCGTCTCGATCGCGGCCCCATCGGAACGCCGGCGGACGTGGACCATCCGGGTTTCGTGCTCCGCGACGAGACCGCCGCGGCCGGAATTCACTTCCTTCACCGGCGCCCCACCTTCGATCCCCGGATCGCCAATATCGAGCCCCACGTCGCGGCCGTCGGCGCTTCGGTGTCCATCGCGGATGTCGACGGCGACGCGTGGCCCGACCTGTATTTCTGCAACAGCCGGTTCGCCGCACCCAACGCGCTCTACCACAACCGGGGCGACGGCACCTTCGAGGAGATAGCCGCCGCCGCGGGCGTGGCGGACCTGAACCGGCCCGGGGACGGCGTCTCGATGGGCAGCATCTGGGGAGATATCGACAACGACGGCCGCGAGGACCTGCTGGTGTATCGCTACGGGTACCTCGCCCTCTTCAAGAATATCGACGGCCATCATCTCCAGGACATCACCGAGGCGGCCGGATTGCATCGCTGGGTCAACAGCAACGGCGCCGTCTGGATCGACTACGACCGGGACGGCCTGCTCGACCTCTACGTCACCGCATACTTCCGCTCCGACGTGGACCTGTGGAAGCTCGCGACCACCCGGATCATGCATGACAGCTTCGAGTTCGCCGACAACGGCGGCAAGAACCTGTTGTTCCACAATCTGGGCGGCGGCCGGTTCGAGGACGTCACCGATCGCATGGGCGTCGGGAGCACCCGGTGGACCCTCGCCGCCGCCGCCGGCGATTTCGACGGCGACGGGTGGCCCGATCTCTATCTCGCCAACGACTACGGACCCGAGGAGCTGTATCGGAACGACCACGGCACCCGATTCGTCCTGGCCCAGGCCGGTCTCGAAAGCGAATCGAAGAGCGGCATGTCGGTGACCGTGGGCGACATCTACAATCGGGGCCGGCTGGACGTGTTCGTCACCAACATCAGCGAGCCCGGCTACCTGTTTCAGAACAACAACCTCCGCCTCAACCTGATGTCCGACGCGGGCCGGTTCCGCAATGTGGCCGACCCCGTCATCGCCGACGCCGGGTGGGCCTGGGGCGCGCAGATGGGAGATCTCAACAACGACGGCACCAACGAGATCTTTGTCGCCAACGGGTTCATCTCGGCCGACCGGAACAGCAACTACTGGTACGCGATGTCGAAGATCGCCGGGGCCAGCGGCCGGGTATTCGAAGACGCGACGTCGTGGCCCGCCTTCGGAACCGCGAGCCTGTCCGGATACGAGCGGTCCCGGGTCTTCCTGAGCCGGGGCCGGGCCGGATGGGTGGATGTCGCGAGCCGGGTCGGCGTGACCGACGAGTATGACGGCCGCGCCGTGGCGCTCGCGGATCTGTCGAATCACGGCGCGCTGGACGTGATCGTCGCCAATCAGAATCAGCCCGCGCTGCTCTACCGTAATCGCCCCGACAGCGCCAACCACTGGATCGGGTTCATCCTGGTGGGCACCCGCAGCAACCGGAGCGCCATCGGCGCCGAGGTGCAGGTGGAGTCGGGCGGAATGAAACAACTGCGGGTCGTTGACGGCGGGATGGGATTCGCCAGTCAGAATGACCGGCGGCCGCACTTCGGGCTCGGCCGGAGCGATCGGGTGGACCGGGTCCTGATCCGCTGGCCCTCGGGCCGCGAGCAGGTGGTGCTCAATCCGCTGGTGGATCGCTTCCTCACCATCGTGGAGCCCGCGCACTGACCTCCATGACACCCCCGACCGGAGCCCGAGCCTGGCGGCTCGACCCGCGGTATCTGATCGCGGGTCTCGTCACGCTGGTGCTGGTCGCGGCCCAGGTCCGCTACAGCGTGGTGGGCGGATATCCGCGCCTCGCGGTGGCGCTGGGCACGTGTGTCGCGGCCGAAGTGCTGCTGTCGTGGTTCCTGCGCGGCAGGATCGCGAACCTGCTGAGCGCCTATATCAGCGGGATCAGTCTGACCCTCCTCATCAAGCCGCAGGGAGGCGCGCTCTGGCCCCTGGTGCTCGGCGGGTTCCTCGCGATCGCATCGAAGTACGTCCTGCAGTACCGGCAGAATCATCTCTGGAACCCGACCAACTTCGCGATCTGCGCTCTGCTCCTGGCCGCGCCGAACCGGATCTCCGTCCTGAGCCACCAGTGGGGCAACGACCTCCGGACCAACGCGATCATCTGGGCCTTCGGCCTCGTGATCGCCCTGCGGGTCCGGGTGATTCACATCACCCTCGCCTACGTGGCCGCCTTTCTGCTGCTGGCCTGGGCGCGGACCACCATCCTGGGGCAGCCGCTGGTGCCGGACATCGCTCCGATCACCGGCCCGATGTATCAGTTGTTCGTGTTCTTCATGATCACCGACCCGCGCACCGTGGTGAGCCGGCGCGGGCCGCAGGTGGCCGTGGCGGTCCTCATCGCCCTGATGGAGACGCTGATCCGGTTTGCCTCCGACCGGCAATGGCCCCTGCCGACCGCGTTCAACGCCGCTCCCCCCTTGCTGGCGCTTGCGGTTGTGGGTCCGATCGCGAAATGGCTCGACCTCCGCCGAGCCGGTCAGGCCACGGTCGCGAGCGGCGCCATCCCCCGCAGCGCAGGGAGCCCCGCGACGACCTGATCGCGGCGCATCCCGAGCAGGGGGTGGCGCTCGATCAGCAGGTCGAGGTCGACCGGATACAGTTGATGCCGCGACGGATCGGAGAGTCCCGCGATGTTGCGGGGCGCAATGGCCGCTGCAACCCACTCCCCATAGCGGCGTCGCTGGTCGGCCGTGCCGGGGTCGCCGGTTCCGCCGGTGAGCCGCCGCAGCCGGCGCCGGCTCGCTCGCGGCAGCGGCCCCGCCACCGGGTCGCCGACGCCGAGAAAACCGCTCCACGCCCATACCTCTTCGCCACCCAGGCGCTGGCGCACCTCCGCGAACGACACCGTGGCGAAATAGATCATCGCATGCGCCGCGAACAGATCGAAGTGTGCCATCGCCTCATAGGCGCCGGACACCAGGCGATCAATTTGGTCCGCCTCCGCGTGCAGCAGCTCGGAGTATCGGGTCAGGTCCGCCGCGGCCGGACGGCGCGAGCCGGGCGCGGCCGCCTCGAAGCTCAGAGCGAGACGCTCGATCGCCCGGAGCGCCCACGCGATCCCGGTCGAGAACAGCGGGTCCACGAACGCGTAGGCGTGCGGGAGCATGACCCAGCGCTCGCCCGATGATCGGGTGAGGCGATGCTGAATGCGGTCACGGAACCTCAGAGGAAAGAGCGGCCTGGCGTCGGCGAATGCCGCCGCAATGGTGGGGTAGCGGTCGAGCAACGCGCGCCAGAGCGCCTCGGGGTTCCGTCCGATACCGGCCGGCAGCGTGGCCATGCCGCGGGGCGAGAGCACGAACCCCGCGCTCGTGACCCCGTGATCGAAGCGAAGGCTGTACATCCAGCCCTCGTCGAGGAGATGGTGCATGGCCGACCAGTCGTCGGGAAAAGGCCCCTGCGGCAGTTCGGGTACGACCTCCGCCATCGGACGAACGTCATGGAAGTGGCTGAACACCAGCGCCGCGCGCGTCGCGGTCCGCGAAAGCCCCGACGGAATAGCCAGCCGCCGCGCCAGGAATCCGCCCGGACCGGACCCGTCGACCACGAAATCGGCGTGAAGCTCGAAGGCCGCGCCGCCTGGCCCCCGCCCGCCGAGGAGGACTCCGGACGATACCCTCCGCCGCGTCGGTCAGCTCGACCCGATCGCGATAGTCCACGCCCGCGGCGACGGCCTCCCGGACAAAATGATGATCCACGTCGGCCCGGAGCCAATGACTGTCGGAGACGGCATCGTCCGGACTGGCGGCCACCAGCAGCCGTTCCGAGTCGAGCCCCCGGTTGGCGAACGGCGTATCCGGATGGTGACGGTAGAAAGTGAATCCGCGCTTGAGGCCGCGGCGAAGCTCGGGCAGGTGCTCCAGCCAGCGGCCGTGGGCGGCCAGGTGGCCGCAATCGGGTAGCTGGTACCGCAGTCCCAGCCGCTCCAGGCACAGATTGGCGATCGGCGTCGAGGACTCGCCGATGGCGAACCGGGGGTGACTGCCCCGCTCGAGGAGCACCACGGCATAGCCCAGGCGGGCCAGAATCCGCGCCAGCAGCGCGCCGGCAAATCCCGATCCGATGATCGCGATTTCGCATCGCTCCGCCATCAGGTGGGGCACTCCGGGCAGGTGATCCGCGGCTCGGCCCGTCCGGTCAGGTTGAGCCGCCTGAGCCGATCGATCCGGGCCGCGCGGCACCCGGGACAGGCCGGGAGGCGCTCGGCGTCCCAGAGGTCGGCCGTGACCACGGCGGGGGATATTGCCAGGCACCGGTCGAGCGCGTCGTCGAGCTGCGCGAGCGTGGGCGGAGTGAACTCGCCGAGGGCCCGGAGCCGTTCCAGCTCGCCGTTGCCGCCACGCACCGGAATCAGCGCCACCACCGCCGCGCCCCGCTCCGCCGCGTACGCTGCGCTGCGCACCGTCCATTCGACGGTCTCCTCGGCGGGTACCCGGGGTGCGCCGAGGAGCACGAACACCCGGAGAGCGATGCCGTGGTCGGCGAGGAACCGGCTGGCCCGGTCGAACCGCGCCAGATCGAGCTGCTTGTTGAGGTGACCCAGCGCGGTCGGGTGAATGGTCTCGAGTCCGATTGCCACCTCCAGACGGCCGGTGATCCTGCCGGCGAAATCCAGAGTTCGGGGTCCGACCGTGCTCGCGTGCGATTCCACCGTGATCCCCCGAAAGCGGGCGCCCAGCTCGGCGATCCGGGGCCAATCCTCGGGAGGCACCGCGCGCGGGTCGAAAAAATTGCTGGCATTGTAGAGCTTGAGCCGGTCGGGCGGCGGGTCCGTCACTGCCGTGAGCGCTCGCTCCATCTGCCCGGGCAACGCGCCGGCCGGGGTCGGTCCGTCGGTGGTCCAGCGCCAGAGATCACAGAACGAGCAGGTGTAGGGACACTCGCTGCCCGCGAGGAACACCGTGAAGACCCGTTCGATGCGGCCATCAGGACGCCGCTCTTCCTCGAGAAGGGTGCCGTGTGGAGTCCATGGGTCCACGGCCGGCTTGGGCGGACGCAGCGCGCGAATCCGCCGGTCCGCCGCGGAACGGCGCATCGTCAGGACGCGAACAGGGTCTGGAAGTGGCGCCGGTAGCGAGCCTCCGCCTGGGGAGGCCGCCGGGGAATGGCCGCCTCTGCCATCGCGCCCTCCTGGAATCTGCGCTTGGGGAATACCGGCATGGTCACTCCGGTGACCGAGCGGATGCCCCGGGCCACGATCTCCCCCTTCAGGGCGTAGAGCCGTTCGGTCGAGCCCTCGGTCAGTGCGGCAAAGGGAATCGCCTCGGCCACCGCGACGACCGCGGGGCGGGTGAACGGGCTGAACGTCGTGTACCCGTGCGCCGCGGCGCAGGCATAGCCTCGCACGCAGCCACGGCTGTATCCGCCGCTGTAGGTCTCTGAGTGCTTGATCGACTCGACCCCCCAGCCCTCCTGGTACAGCATCCGGTTGTTGACCACGCTGCGAATCGTCAGCTCGCTGTTCTCTTCGATCGGATAGTCCTTGAGGTTCTCGTCACCGCCATCGCCGTCCACCAGCAGGCGCCAGTCCGGGTAGCGCTCGCGCAGCGCGGCGAGCAGCGCCAGGTTGGCGGCGGCGCATTCGACGTCGAGCGGCTTGTAGTCCTCGATGACGGCCACGGCGCGCAGCGGGTCGAGGCGGCTTGCCGGCACTTCGACGGTCTCCCCGAGCATCTCCAGGCCGGTCGCCGCCAGGAACTCCCGCGCCTGGCGCGCATCCACGCCGGCACCATCGATCGAGAGCGTGAACGCCTTCAGCCGAGCGGCGGATTGGCCCAGGTCGAGCAGCACCCGGTTCAGGCATACCAGGACCGCGCCACTGTCGACGCCGCCGGAAAACGGCACTCCGATCGCCGCCGCCGGGTCCTGCGCCGCCAGCCAGCGCCGCAGTTCGGCGTAGAGGGCCTCGATATAGCACCGGCCGATCGTGTCCAGGTTGCCGGGCAGCGTCCCGCGGGGCGGATCGAAGAACCGGCGGTGAACGGGATTGGGATCCGGGCACCCAACCAGATGGAGCGTGGTCACGTGATGCGCCGGCACCATCCGGGTATAGCTCGGGTGGAACTGATCGGCCCATCCGTGACGAGCCAGCTCGGCCTGGATCGCGTCGATGCGCTCGCTCACGATCAGCACCGGCCCTTCGGCCGCCTTCGCGAGAAAATACCGCAGCGGGCGGTCGAGACTTCTCGCCAGCATGACCCGCTCCGCTTGACTCGCCACCAGGGCGAAGGAGCCGTCGATCTCGAGGACCGCGCCGGGATCGGCCGAGAGCAGCCGCTGCCGGGCGTCGGACTCGCTCAGCGACCAGAGCCGCTGCGACCCGGCGGGAATCAGATTGATGATTCGGGCGATGGGATAGGCCATTGATGAGATCCAGAGAGCCGGGACGGGATTGATCGATTCAGATCGGCCGCAATATACCTATATTCTCGGGACCGGTTGGAACACCTCGCGCCAATTCCCAGAGACCCGATGCTCCCTGCACGACGGTATCCCCTCGGCGGAATCACCTTTCACCATCCGGTGACCTTCTGGCTCGGGGTGATCGCGGTGACGGCGGGGGTCCTGCTCCATCTGCCCATGTACTTTGGCGCCCGCGACATGCACTACATCCTCGCCGGGATGCCCATGGGCATCGGCATGAAGATCGGCATGGTGCTGATCATCTCCGGCTTCATCGCCACGTTCTACGGGCTGGTGCCACCGCACGCCGGCACCGATTCCGCCGTCGCGTCCCGGATCCAGATCAAGGCGCTCGATGAGGTACCGCTGAATCGCGCGCACCTCGGGCTCATTCTCGTCATGGTCGCCGCCATCACGATCGACGTGATGAAGCCGGTGGCATTGAGCTTCGTCGTTCCGGGCATGACGCGCGAGTACGGCCTCCAGCACCCGGTACTGAACCCGCACGGGTCCATTCCGGTGTCGTTGCTGCCCTTTTCCGGCATCCTCGGCACGGTGATCGGCTCGTTCCTCTGGGGTGCCCTGGGCGACCGGATCGGCCGGCGGGCGTCGATCCTGCTGGCGGCCGTGATGTTCATCGGTACGGCCATTTGCGGGGCGATGCCGACCTACAGCTGGAATCTGGTGATGTGCTTCCTCATGGGCCTGGCCGTCGGCGGAATGCTGCCGATCACCTTCACTCTGCTGGCCGAGACGATTCCGGCCAAACACCGCGGCTGGCTGATGGTGCTGATCGGCGGTGACGTGGCCGGCGCCTACATCCTGACCAGCTGGCTCGCGTCGACGCTCGGGGCGCCCGACGAATTCGGGTGGCGCATCCTCTGGCTGGCCGGCCTGCCCACCGGTGTGCTTCTGGTGTTCCTGAATCGCTGGATTCCCGAGTCCGCCCGCTTCCTGATCCAGAACGACCGTCCCGAAGAGGCCCGTGCGGTCATGGAACGGTACGGTGCCGCGGTCATCGAGGATCGGCGACCCGAGCCCGAGAGAGCAGAGGAGCAGGCGGCCGGTCGCCGGGCCCGGCTCCTCGATCGCCAGTTCGGGGGACTCACGGTGGCCGTGGTGCTCTTCGCGCTTGCCGTCGGACTGGTCACCTTCGGGTTCCAGCTGTGGATTCCCTCGAATCTGGTCAAGCTGGGGTTCAGCGAGGTGAGCTCCGCCAGGATCCTTCGCGATTCGGCGATTCTGGGGTTCCCGGCCACCTTCCTGATCGCCTGGCTCTACGGAGCCTGGAGCAGCAAGAAGACCCTGATTCTCCTCGGATTTCTCACCGCCATTGCGCTGCTTGGGCTGGTCCTCGCGGGCAATGCCGTGGTGAACAACCGTGCCCTCCTCTTCGCATTGCTGGCCGTGCCGATCACCGGGATCAGCTCGGTCCAGGCGGTGCTGATCGCCTACGCGTCGGAGGTATATCCCACCCGCATCCGTTCCCGCGCCACCGGGCTGGCGGCCGGCGTCAGCAAATTCGGCGGTGTGCTCATCATCCTGCTGGTGGTGCTCGTGGTCGCACCGCCCAGCATGGCGACGACCGCACTGATCGGGGCGCTCCCCATGGCCCTGGGCGCTGTGGCGGTGTGGGCCTTCGGGGTGGAAACCCGTCGGCGCCGCCTCGAGGAGATCACCGTGGAGGAGATTGCGGCGTAGCCCCCTCGATGCGCCAGACAACGACGGCGCGCGCCGCCCGGACTCAGCCTCCCAGGTACAGCACGTGACAGTACGAGCCCCTCCGAAGGTTGTAGGCCAGGTACCAGCCCGGGTGGTCGGGATCGATATAGAGCACGATATCGTCGTTATCCCAGAGCCAGTCGTGGCAATAGTCGTAGTCGTAGGGCGCCACCCGGAAGAAGAACCCTCCGATATCAAACCGGTCCAGCCCTCCGCCGGGAAGCCGCCAGACGTGCTGCGGGCCCAGCCCCCGGTCGAACCGTCCATGCTGGCGGCGGTTGCGGGACGGGGCGCTTGTCGTGACTGCTGCCCTGGGCTGTCGCGAGTGTCGGGACCAGCATCGCCACAGCAAGAAGTCGGATGAGGTGCTTCATGCTCGGGGGCACCCTGCCTGGCAGGATGCAGCGTGATCGATATGCGCCCTCGAACGGTGACGCAATCCTTCGGCGGCGCTGGCTGCCTTATCGCTCCACCGCCGCCGGCGCCTTCGAGGTTCGAGTGCCCGGGCCCATGCCTGCGGAGGCGCCTCGCCGGAGCAGCTCGAGGTGCGGGGCCAGGATGTTGGCGAACTGAAGCGCCACTGCCGATGACTTGGAGGTCGACGAGAACGCCGTCGCCCGCACCCCCAGCGTGCCGACTACCCGTCCGGCGACGGCAAGCGGCACCATCAGCTCCTGGCCGTCCTCCACCGTCCGGACCTGCCACTCCTGCTCGCCGCGCAGCACCGGCGCACCCTCGAACGAGTCGACGGCGATGGCGGGAATGTCGGCGAAGGGCCGCGGCGAATCGGGGTTGAGCTCGATGACCTCACCCTCCCCCCAGCGGAGGTGCAGGGTGATCCGGTCGTGCGGCAGCAGCGCGCCGAGTCCTTCCGAGAATCGTCGCAGACCCTCCTGAAGCTGCCCGGTCGCGGCCAGCGCCTCGGCGGCACGGATCAGCGGAAGAGCGGGCAGGTCCGCCGACGCGATCTCCGCCTGGAGCGCCGCCACCTCGGCCGCAAGGCGGAACCCGGCGACCCGGGTCGCGACCAGCAGGCCGGCCATCGCCAGGATGTCTTCGTCGTCCGGTCGGTAGGCTTGCGCCGCCACGCTCGCGAGCAGCAGATACCCGACCGTCTGGCCTCCCACCTCCAGGCGGGTACCCAGCACTCCGCGCGCCGGTTGTGGCGCGGACGCGGCGCCCCCGATGGCCCAGTCGGAGTAGCCGGTATGCTCGGTGAGATCGTCGAGCGAGAGGGTCGGCGCGTCGCCGAATCGGGCGATGATTTCCCGGAACGGCTCGAAGCCGCCCACGAAGCGCGAGTTCTTCGTCGGGGAATTGCCCGAGAGCGGCACGATCGTGCCCGGCTTGGTGCCGGTGGCCAGGATCTCCAGGCGGTCGTGGGGCAGCAGCGGATACAACACCCCGCTCACCCGGCGAACCAGGTCAGGTCCGGTCGCGGCTTCGGCGGCCGCGCGCGCAATGTGGCCCGGCAAATCCTCGCGCGTCATCGCGGGCTCCAGCGCCGCGTGTGGCGCCGCCGACGGCATGACCTCGGCGAGGCCGGCCAGGGATCCGGTCAACGATCGGGCCAGACGCTTGAGGGCCTGAGCCTGGACCGGCCCATACGACCCACGCGAAAAACTGCCCAGCACCATGACTCCGACATCCCGGCTGACCAGCTTCACCGGAACCGCCATGGCGGAATCGTATTTGGCTCGGCGCAGCACCTGCTCCAGCTGAAAGAGCTGGTCCTGCAGCAAGTAGGGCTCCGGCACCGGCACCTTCACGGCATCCTGGGCCAGCGCCTCGGGGCCCAGCAGAACCACGCCACCGGAATCGGGAAACAGCCACAGGGCAAACAGGTCGTGCGGCACCTCCACGGCGGTCGTGGCGGCAAGAGCCAGGTACCAGGTTGCGAGCGCGACCGGGTCGGGCGCGGACCCCTCCAGAGGAAGGAGGGGTACGAGCGGATCCATCTGCGCCGCCTGGCTGTCCGACATAGGGACCCAAAGAGCAGGAGACATGCCGAGCAGAGACTATCGCGTAACTCGTTGTTTGGCAAATCATTGCACTTCGATCCGCGGGCCTCCTTCTCCCCGTGCCGCGCTCGGGCCGGTGCGAAAGGCGGGGGTTGGCTCCGGTCGCCCGACCCGGGGCTTGATATACCCCTCTGGCCTATCTACTCATTCGCGGTCGAGCCCTGCGGAGGAGCCTGCGTGCCAACCATGACGCTTACGATAGCCGGAATGAGCTGCGGTCACTGCCTGAACTCGGTCAATCAGGCGCTTTCGTC
The DNA here is from genome assembly GCA_963762545.1 of uncultured Gemmatimonadales bacterium. Classification (GTDB taxonomy): domain Bacteria; phylum Gemmatimonadota; class Gemmatimonadetes; order Gemmatimonadales; family GWC2-71-9; genus JABFSM01. The sequence goes on from CAVXLC010000001.1 coordinate 552,485, forward strand.
CTTGCCCGGCGTGGAGGTCCGTGGCGTCCGGATTGGCGGCGCCGAGATCGCCTATGATTCCGCGCTGATCGATCCGGCCCGGGTCATCGCGTCGATAGAATCGGTTGGGTATGAAGTGGTCGGGAGTCGGGACGATTCCACCGGCGGGTGAGTCACGCGGTGGCGCGCGCCGTGTCTCCGGCAAGTGCCTTGACCGCCGACAGGACGATGGCCGCTCCGATCGCCGCGGCGATCGGAAGCACCACGATGGCGTCCTCGAGCCCGAACTTGTCCGACAGAAAGCCCACCAGGGGGAATGCCACCGCATCCCCGGCCAGGTGAATGAACATCAGGTAGGCCCCGGACACCGTGGTCGCGATTCGGCGAGGCGTCACGTCGAAGATCACCGCGGTGAGCGGGCCGTTGTACCAGGTGAGAAAGAAAAACGCGCCGCAGAACACCGGAATGAACCAGTGCATGTCCCGGATATAGAGTAGCCAGATCAGCAGGGGAGACCCGATAAAAAATCCCGCGGCGGTGACCACCAGCCGCGCGCCCTGAACCCGGGTCTTCAGCCAGTCCGCCACCAGTCCGCCCGCCACCGTCCCGGCAATTCCCGACAAGAGTCCATAGGTGCCGAGCAGCAGAGCCGCCTTGGCCGGGGTGAGATCCATTTCTCGTGAGATGAAGGTCGGTGCCCAGCCGACCAGTCCGTTCATGCCGAACGAGATCAGCGCCCCACCGGCAAAGACCGCCACCAGCGTACGGGTGGAGAGGATTCGGCGGGCCGCACCGCTCAGCTCGCGGAACACCGCCAGCAGGGCCTCGGCACCCTCTCGCGCCGGAGTGGCAGGCCGGGTCGGGTCCTTGATGCGGAGCACCAGCCCGGCCAGCAGGAAGCCGGGCACCCCGAGGGCGAGGAACGCTGCGCGCCAGCCGTACCGGTGCTCGAGCCCGCCCGCCAGCAGGATACCGAAGACCCCGCCGACCGCGAGGCCCGCCATGAAGATGCTCATGGAGGTGGAGCGCCGTTTGCCCGGGAAGTAGTCCGCGACCAGGGCGGCCGAGGCGGTGGCCGCGGCCGCGCCGCCCAGACCGACCAGCGACCGGGCCAGCAGAAGCCACCCGAAATCCTGGGCGAGTCCCGACAGCGAGGTGCCCAGGCTCCAGAGCGCGACACCCGCCGAGATCACCACCCGCCGGGAGCCCAGATCCCCGATGACGCCGGCGGGGATCGAGGCCATCGAAAACACCAGCACGTACGCCGATCCCAGCCAGCCCAGGTGCGCGTCGGTCAGGTTGAGATCGCGCTTGACCGGCTCGAACAGCGCGAAGATCGCGTTGCGGGTGAGATAGTTGACCAGGTTGATCGCGGTCAGCAGCCAGAGCGCATACTTGGCGTACGCCCGGCTGACGCCGCTCACCCGGGTCTCTTCGGTCATCCCGACGGTCACGACGATGCGCTCTCCGCGGCCTCGCCGGCGCGCTTGTCCCGGAACGCCAGCGACGCCCGGTACTCCTCCATGAGGCGCCCCATCATGGGGCCGCGCTTCTTGTAGAGCCGGCGCAGCGGCCGCCGGGGATGCCGCGCCATCGCGTAGGCGGTGAGCAGCGGCAGCGACACGGTATTGTCCATGTAGCACACCACGGTGCCGGGCAGCATGTCGGGATCGATCTTGCCCCAGCTTACCGCTTCGCCCGGAGTGGCGCCCGAGAGGCCCCCGGTATCGGGACGCGCATCGGTGAGCTGCAGGAAGAAGTCATGGCCCCGCTCGTCGATGCCGAGGACCTCCTGGATCTGCGGCTCGGTCTGCAGCAGGAAATTCTTGGGGCTGCCGCCGCCCACGATCAGCGCCCCGCTCTTGCCTCCGCTTCGTTTGGCCTCCAGCACGATGGCGGCCGTCTCGTTGACGTCCGCGCTCACGTCGAAGCGGAGCTTGCTGCCGGCCAGCGCCTGCTCGGCCACGTTCATGCCGATGGAGCTGTCGCCCGGGCTGCTGGTGTAGATCGGCACCTCGAGGTCGTGCGCCACGGTGAGCAGGGAGCGCCGGCTCAGCCCCAGCGCTTTCTCACGCTGGGCCAGATATCCGCCCAGCAGATAGTGATACTCGGCCGAGCTCATCGGCTTCTGGAACTCGTCTTTGGCCGAGACCTCCCGCACGAACGCGTCGGTGGAGAGCAGGACGTTGTAGTCGAAGAAGACGTCGTAGATCCGTACCACGCCTTTCTCGCGGAGCTCGACGTCGTTGGCAAAGGGCGTGCCCTGGTGCAGCGCCAGGCCGAGGCCGAAATGGGCATCGTGGTAGAGATTGGCCCCGGTCGAGATGATCCAGTCGACGAATCCCGCCTCGAGCAGCGGAATGATGGTGCTCATGCCCAGGCCCGCAGGGGTCATGGCCCCGGTCAGGCTCATGCCGATGGTCACGTCCGCCGCCAGCATGCGCTCCGAGAAGAGCACGCACGCCTCGCGGAGTCGGCCGGCGTTGTAGGCCAGGAACGCGTTGTCGATCAGGTCGGCGACCGTCTCCGTGCCCGTGATGGCCACCGGATCGATTCGCCGGCCGCGGAGGTGTTGCGCAGATGGACGCATAGCCGTGTGGGAAGAGGGGAACGGATTCTGAGGCGGGTTGGCGATCAGAGCGCCGGGTGGTACGTCTTCTGCTGGTCGCGCGCCGCGACGATGATGCGCGCCGCTTCCGCCGGATCGTCGGTGACCTTGAAGAGCGCCAGATCCCGGGACGAGATCTTGCCCTCCTTTCGCACCGTCTCGGTGAGCCACTCGACCAGCGGCCGCCAGTAGGTCGAGCCGAAGAGGACCACCGGGTGGATCGACATCTTGCCGGTTTGCATGAGGGTGAGGTACTCGAAGAGCTCGTCCATCGTCCCGAACCCGCCGGGGAAGGCCACGACGGCCCGGGAATACCGCGCCAGCATCATCTTGCGGACGAAGAAGAAACGGAAGAACACGCTGCGCCTGACCCAGGGATTGGTGCCTTGCTCGTGGGGTAGCTCGATGTTGACCCCCACGGACAGGCCGCCGCCTTCCACCGCGCCCCGGTTGGCCGCCTCCATGATGCCGGGGCCTCCGCCCGTGATGATCGGAAAGCCGTTCTGCGCCAGCAGGCGTGCCGTCTCGGTGGCCAGGCCGTAGTGGGGGTCGGTCTCCGGGGTGCGCGCCGAGCCGATGAACGTGACGGCGTCGGCGATGTCCCCCAGCCGCTCGAAGCCTTCCACGAACTCGCCCATGATCCTGAGGACCCGCCAGGGGTCGCTCTTCCGGATATCCTCCACCCGCTCGGCCGACGGCGCCTTGCCGAGGAGAACCTCATCCTCGGTGGGACCGGCAGGGGGGGCGCTGTGAATCAACGGGCGGTCGGTCACGGACTCAATATAGTGCCGCGGTGAACCTATATTCCGCCCCATGACGAAGGAACCTGCGGCCAATCGCGAGCGGGGAAGCTGGGCGTCGCTGGTCGTCCGGCTCGTCCCGCGGGCCCTGTTCAATCCCCGCCTGGCGTTGGATCTCCTCCGAACCGCGTGGGCCTTTCGCCGCAGGGAATGGTGGCGCCGACCGCCGTTCCTCCCGGCTCCCGACCGCACCTACCTCCGCTGGCGGATGTACACCGCCTACGGCAGCGAGGACGCGGTGCCCCCCGCCCGCGATGTCATCGCCTTTGCCCGCTGGCGCCGGGAAACGATGCACCTGTGACTCCCCACGTGGTCGTGGTGGGGGCGGGATTCGCGGGACTGTACCTGGCGCGCGCGCTTGGCCGCATGCCGGTGCGGGTGACGGTCGTCGACCGGACCAATCATCACCTCTTCCAGCCGATGCTGTACCAGGTGGCCACCGCCGCGCTGTCGGCGCCGGACATCTCCCAGCCGATCCGCTCGGTGCTCCGGGACCGCCGCAACATCGAAGTGATCCTGGGCGAGGTGACCGATGCACGGCTGGCCGACCGCACCATTGGCCTCGCCGATGGAACCCGGCTGGCCTACGACTATCTGGTGCTGGCGTCCGGAGCCCGGCACTCCTACTTCGACCATCCGGAATGGGAAGAGCTCGCCCCGGGCCTCAAGAATCTCGAAGACGCCGGGGAAGTGCGCCGGCGGGTCCTTCTCGCGTTCGAACGGGCCGAGCGCGAAACCGATCCGGTGATTCGGCAGCGCTATCTCACCTTCGTCATCGTGGGTGGCGGACCGACCGGCGTGGAGGTGGCTGGTGCGGTGGCGGAGCTGGCGCGTTTTTCACTGCGCCGGGACTTCCGGCGTATCGACCCGCGGGATGCGACCATCCTGCTGCTCGAGGCGAGTCCCCGGCTCCTGACCACCTACCCCCCGGCGCTGTCGGGCAGCGCCAAGGACGCGCTCCGGCGGCTCGGCGTGGACGTTCGGACCGAGACCCTCGTCACCCGGATCGAGCCCGGATTCGTGCACGCGGCCGGGTGGCAAATTCCCACCGACACGGTGATCTGGGCCGCCGGCAACGAGGCCAGCCCCCTGCTCCGGACGCTCGGTGTGCCTGTGGACCGACAGGGACGGGTAGTGGTGGAGCCCGATTGCTCGCTGCCCGGTCACGCCGAGGTGCTGGTCCTGGGCGATGCCGCCGCCTTCCCGCATCAGGCGGGATACCCCCTGCTCCCCGGCACGTGCCCGGTGGCAATCCAGATGGGCAAGTACGCCGCCCGCGCGATCGGTGATGACCTCGCCGGGCGGCCGCGGCGTCCGTTCCGCTATCGGAACAAGGGCCAGCTCGCCGTAATCGGCCGGGGCCGCGCGGTGGCTGACCTCGGCCGGGTGCGGGCCAGGGGATTCCTGGCGTGGCAGCTCTGGATCTGGGTCCACATCTTCTTCCTCATCGGATTCCGGAACCGGATCATCGTCTTCTTCGAATGGGCCTGGTCGTATTTCACCTTCCAGCGGGGAGCGCGAGTGATCACCGACGTCTGGCGGCCCGGAGCGGGTCCCGACAGTGCGCCTCGCCGGTAGCCACCCATGTCCTTGATCCTGGAGTTGGAGGCGTATGCCGAATCGCTCGGGTTCATCGCGTGCGGTGTGGCCTCCCTGGAGCCCAGCCGGCGCGCCGATGCGCTCGACACCTGGCTCGAGGCCGGGTACGCGGGGACCATGCGCTACCTGCACCGGCGCGCCGCCAAACGGAAGCGACCCCAGGATATCGTGCCTGGCGCGCGCGTCGCGGTGGTGGTGCTGGAGAACTATTTCCCGGGACCGGAGCGGAACGGCGGGAAGCCGGGAAGGCCGGAGATCAAAGTGGCCAAGTACGCCCGCGGCGAGGATTATCACCGGGTGATGATGCGGCGCCTGGGACTCCTGGCCGGTTGGCTTCGGGCGCACGGTGCCGCCGTGGCTCATCCCTGGACCGACGATGGTCCGGTGCCGGAACGCGAGCTGGCCCAGCGGGCCGGACTGGGCTGGATTGGGAAGAACACCATGTTGATCCGCCCCGAGTCGGGGTCGTTCTGTCTGATCGGATCGGTGTTCACCGACCTGGCACTCCCGCCGGGGTCCGCCCCGGAGTACGATCGCTGCGGCAGCTGCACCCGCTGTCTCGACGCCTGCCCGACCGGTGCGATTCTCGAGCCCCGGCTGCTCGACGCCACCCGGTGCATTTCCTATCTCACCATCGAATCCCGGCTCCCCATTCCCGGCGAGTTCGCCGGCCGGCTGGAAGGTTGGGGGTTCGGCTGTGACATCTGCAATGACGTGTGCCCCTGGAATCACCGGTTCGCCGAACCGAGCACGGTCCCGGAATACCGGGACCGTGGAGCGCTGGACACCGCTGATCCCGGATTTTTCGATGGGATGACTGAAGACCAATTCGCCGAGCGATTCGGCGACACGCCGCTCGAGCGCCCCGGACTGGCCGGGATGCGGCGCAACTGGGCGGCCGCCGCAAGGAGTCTCCAACCCCGATGATCGATCACATACAGTCCTTCGCCATCTTCGTCACCAACATCGACCGGGCGGTCGAGTTCTATCGAGACACGCTGGGGCTACCGGTGAGCAAACAGGGAAGCTTCGGACTCGAGCTGTTCCTCGAGCCGCCCCACCTTGGCGTGCACCCCGCGGTGCACCCCGATGCCAGGGCGCTCGTGGGGCGACATACCGGGATCACGTTCTACGTGCCCGGACTCCTGCACTACTGCGGCATCCTGCACGAGCGCGGGGTACGCTTCGTGAGCGAGCCGACGCAGATGTCGTGGGGAGTGATGGCGATGATTGCCGATCCGGAGGACAACGTCTTTGCGCTGTGGGAGGATCGGATGCCCGACGACGCGGCAGGCGATGCGTAGCGCATCGCCCGGGACCTAGAACCGTGCGGCCTTGCGCTTGCGGCGCCGGGCGGCGGCGGACTTCAGCTTCTTGGCTTCACTCGGCTTGAGATAGTGCCGCTTGGCGCGGAGATCCTTGAGGATCCCGGCCTTGATGACCTTCTTCTTGAACGCCTTGAGTGCGCCGTCGAGCCGGTCGCCCTCACCGATCGTGACTTCGATCATGCAGCATCTCCGTTGGGGAGGACGGACAGTGGGGACGGAGGGGTCAGTGCGGACGGGTACTCCCATCCGGCCGTCCTCCCCGTCCCCACCGCCTTCACACTACTTGGCGATCTTGACGACGTTCTCCGCCGCGGGGCCCTTCTGGCCCTGGACGATCGTGAACTCCACCCGCTCGCCTTCGGCGAGGGAACGGAAGCCCTTGTCCTGAATCGCCGAGTGATGGACGAAGCAGTCCTTCTCACCATTCTCGGGGGTGATGAAGCCGAAGCCCTTGGCGTCGTTGAACCACTTCACTGTGCCGGTCGTACGCATTTCCTACTCCTGTTGTGTTTGTAATCGGAGTCCCGAAACGGTACATACCGACTACATGTGATTCGCGAGAACTCCCCTCGCGAAGGGGGCTTCACCGATATCCCGGACTGTTCCGAGAGAGCGGCTCTGAACGAACAAGGGGGCCGCCATGAGAGCGACCCCCATGCATCGTTCCCGAAGCCTGCTCGATTGCGCTAAACGCGCAACCGGCATCTATACAGTATAACACCCGCGGTGCCAATGCTCAAGATCCTCGGCCTCAGCCCGGGGCCCGTCCGGGTGGCAGGGTGAAGAGGCCCGCCAGGCCTAGTACGGCCAGCGCCACGAACGCGGTGAGATGTCCCGTAGCGAAGACCACTGCGGCCCCGGCCACGGCCGTAAGCTCGAACAGGCCCCAGACCAGCAGCACCCGTCCGCTGTTTTCGCCCCACCAGTCTTCCGCCGAACGGTTCCCCGCCTGCCCCAGGCGATTGCGCTGCTGGATCCCTGCCACGAAGGCCACCGAGCCGGCGACCAGCGCCGCCCCGTCGGGCAACCCCGCCGCGATGGTGGCCGTTCCCAGAGCCAGGCTCATCGTGAGCGCTCCGGCCGTGATGATGAGGGTGCTTGCGACGATGCCGGCGAAAACCACCCGCGCGGCGGAGGACGGGGAACGCGGCGAAGCGGGCACTAGGGAGCGGTGGCGGGCGGCTCGCGGTTCTCACCGCCCAACTGCCCGATGGCGTCCATGCTGTCGATCGGAAGAATCACGCCCTGCGCGCCCAGCAGGCGGAACAATTTCCACTGTTCCTGCCGCGCGGCCCAGACCCGGGGCCCGTTGTACATGAGGGAGATCAGGAGGACGCCCTCGGTGCGACCGAGGTAACCCGACAGAGTAGCCACGTCGCCCAGGGTGCCGGTCTTGGCCCGTACCACGCCAGGTCCGGGCAGACCCTTGGCCAGCTTGCGCAGCGTGCCGGATCCGTTGGCGGGGAGGAGCTGGGGAAATCCCCGGCCGCCCGGGCTGGACGGGAACCGCGCGAGATAGGACACGAACGCCATCGGTGAAGCGCGGTCGTCGTGCGAGAGCCCGCTGCCATCGACCAGGTGCACGCTGGTGAAGTCGCCGGTGACCTCCTGGACGTGGGAGGTCAGCCGGTCGGCGGGACGATCCTCCCCGCCGGCCCAGCGCAGCAGGAGCTCGGCGCCGATGTTGAGGCTGCGCCGGTTGACTTCGCTGGCGATGGAATCGAACGGCTCGGAGGTCACCTCGGCCAGCGTGGTGGCCACGGCGGCGGATGTGGGCGCGGCCAGTCCGCTGGCCCGCTGCCAATCGATACCGGCCAGACGAAGGGCCCGGGCCCAGCTGGCTTCGAGCATGACCCGGGGATCGGCGACCGGCGTCGAGAAGCTGCGCGGGTGGGCCCGGATACCGATGACGCCGGATACCAGGTAATGCCCGCCGGCGACCAGAGAGTAGCGAAGCCGGGTGCGCCTGCCGCTCGAAGTCTTGGCGGTGATGTCCACCAACTCGCCGACGCCGGCCGGTGATTCGCCCACCAGGACCGCCTTCTGGCCCACCCGGGCGCCCGGCGCGACCGCGAAACTCAGCACGTTCTCGTTGAGCGTGAGCTGACCAATCAGGGGAGCAAAGATCCGGCCCCGGTGGCGGGGGCTCCAGGCGGCGGGGTACGAGGCGCCAACGGAGCCGGAGGCGGTGACGACGACCAGGGGGCCAACCAGATGGCGGATGCCCTTCTCGTGGAGCTTGAGGGCGAGATCCTCGAGGCTCGGGCCGCCGCGCGCGGAGCGCTCCAGGGTCGGATCGCCGTTCAGCTCGAGGGCCCAGGTGCCCATCCAGGTGCCGGTACCCTCATCCACATGGCCGAGGCCCAGCACCCGGGTGCGCTTCCGGGCATCGCCGCCCAGGACGCTCCGGGCGTACCCGGTGGTAAACAGCTTGACGGTCGAGGCCGGAATCATGGGCCGCGTAGGCTCAACACCCCAGATCAGCTGCCCGTCCTGAGCCGCCACGGCAATCCCCCACTGGCCCGGTGCGGCCCGGGATGCGCGAGCGAACCAGCCGTTGAGCTGTTCGGTAAGCGCCCGCGACTGATCGGCCGCAGCCGACTGAGCCCGGATGCTCGCGGGCAGAGCGGCTGCGGTAATGACGACGAGAATGGCAGAACGAAAACGAGCCAGAACCATCAGAAACCATCTTTCGACGCGAGTCGGCCGGGAAACCGCCCGCCTGAGACGATTATGATTTGATCATCGCCTTGGCGATAGTCATGAGCTGCATGTTGCTTGTCCCCTCATAAATCGTGCCAATCTTGGCATCTCGGTAGTACTTCTCGGCGGGGTATTCCTTGGAATAGCCATAACCGCCGAACAGCTCGAGGGAATTGGACGTGATGCGGTCGGCCACCTGCGAGCTGAACAGCTTGGCCATGGCGGCCTCGGCGGTGAACGGCCTGCCGCTGTCCTTGAGCCGCGCGGCATTGTACACCATGAGCCGAGCCGCTTCGAGGTCGGTGCGCATCTGCGCCAGCTGGAACTGGACCGCCTGGAATTCGGCGATCGCCTTGCCGAACTGCTTGCGTTCCTTCACGTATGCCAGCGCCGCTTCGAGCGCTCCCTGCGACACGCCCACCATCTGGGCACCGATGCCGATACGCCCTTCGTTCAGGGTCTCGATCGAGATCTTGTATCCCATGCCGACGGGTCCCAGGACATTCGCCTCGGGCACCTTGCAGCCTTCGAGGATCAGCTCGCAGGTGCTCGACGCACGAATGCCGAGCTTGTCCTCCTTCTTGCCGATCGAGAAGCCCTCGAAATCCCGCTCCACCAGGAAGGCCGTGATGCCCTTGTAGCCCTTGGAGAAATCGGTATTGGCGAAGATGATGAAGATCCCCGCCTCCGCTCCATTGGTGATCCAGAACTTCGTTCCAGTGAGCTCCCAGTGATCGCCCTTCTTCTCGGCCCTGGTCTGGAGGCCGAACGCATCGCTGCCCGAGCTCGGTTCCGAGAGGGCAAAGGCGCCCAGGAGGCCGGAGGTCATGCGGGGGAACAGCCGGGCCTTCTGTTCCTCGCTCCCCCAGCGGAGCAGGCAGTTGTTCACCAGGGTGTTGTGCACATCGACGTAGATCGCGGCCGACGCGTCGACCCGGGCCAGCTCCTCGATGGCCAGCATGGCAAGGAAGATCGTGCCCCCGGCGCCGCCCCATACCTCGGGTACCTCGACCCCCATGAGCCCCAGCTCGAAGAACTTCTCGATGAGGTCGGGACGGAACTTGCCGGCCTCGTCCATTTCCTTGACGTGGGGCCCCACTTCGCCCTCGGCGAACTCGCGCACCGTCCGACGGAAGAGCTCCTCCTCTTCGGTCAGAATGGTCAGCGCGGGCGAAGTAGATAGGGTCTGTGTCATCCCAACCTCTCTGTGATGAGCCATCGGACCCGAAGATACCCCGGGTGATCGTCCTCCATCAACATCGGTGCCGCGTGTCGTCCTGACACAGAAACCCGCTGCCCGGCGCGCCGGATGGAGCGAACCGATCCACTGAGACGGGACGGTGGCCGAGTGGGCATACGGCGGGAGCCCCAGCGAGGATTCGCTAGGTCCCCGCCTCGAGTACCTCCAGGGCCACCGGGACTCGTCCCAGGGGCGCGGAGACCTGGGCGCCCCGCAGCCGATCCCTCACCGCGGCGAGCATCTCCCGGGCGATCGCGACGCCCTGGGCCAGGGCTTCCTCCCGGCCGCGCTCGCTGGCCCGCCGCATCCTCGTGAGGATCTCGTCCGGCACGGTGACGCCGGGCACTTCATTGGCGAGAAACTCCGCATTCCGCAGTGACACCAGGGGCCAGATGCCACCGATGATGGGGAGATGGAACGATGCGATCTGCTTGAGAAATCGGTCCAGCTGCGCCAGGTCGAACACCGGCTGCGTGATGGCGAACTCGGCGCCCGCCTCTACCTTCCAGTGGAGCCGGCGCAGTTCACGGTCCAGGTCGGGCGCGGCCGGATTCACCCCGACTCCGATCACGAACTCGGTGGGGCGGCCGAGCGGATTGTGGCCGGGGTCGAGCCCGCGGTTGAGCCGCGCGACCAGGTTGGTGAGCCCGATGGCATCGATATCGAAGACGGCGGTCGCGTCGGGGTACGGACCCATCTTGGGCGGGTCGCCGGTGACCAGCAGCAGGTTGTGGAGTCCCGCGGCGGCGGCCCCCAACAGGTCGGAGAGCATCCCGAGGAGGTTCCGGTCCCGGCAGGAATAGTGTACCACGGTCTCGAGGCCCACCTCGCGCTCGATCATGAGCCCGCTCAAGAGGGCCCCCATCCGGCTCTGGGCCCGGGGACCGTCGGGCACGTTCACCGCATCGACGCCGGCGGCCTTGAGGGCGCGGCATTGCTCGAACATCGGCGCGGGGTCCACCCCCTTGGGCGGCACGATTTCCACCGTGGTGATGAAGGTCCCCGCGGCGAGCTTGGCTCCGTAGCGCGAACGCTCCGCGAGCGGTACCGGCGTGACCCCCGCGGTCGCCGGCTCGACCGTCGCAGTAAACCCCACGTGGCGCGGCGCCACCGAGTGCACGAACCCCGCGATGGCCCGGATATGCTCGGGCGTAGTGCCGCAACACCCGCCGACGAAGCGCGCGCCCGCCTCCACGATGCGCTTGGCGTAGTTGCCCATGTACTCCGGCGAGGCCATGTACATCTTGCGGTCACCGACATCGCGTGGCAGTCCGGCATTGGGCTGCGCCGAAATCGGGCGGGTGACGACCGGGGCGAGCTGTTCCACCGCCTCGAGGATCCCCTGGGGACCCACCGAGCAGTTCACGCCGATCACGTCCGCGCCCATGGCTTCCAGCAGCGGACCGAAGACCGCCGGCTCGGTGCCGTAGTGGGTCCGTCCGTCGGTCCCGATCGTCATTTGCGCGATCACCGGCAGATCGGTCAGGCGGCGGACCGCGTCGAGCGCGGCCCGGAGCTCCTCCACGTCGCTGAAGGTCTCGAGGATGAATCCGTCGACGCCCCCATCGAGCAGGCCGCGGATCTGGCGAGTGAAATCGGCGCCCGCTTCGGCGACCGAGGTCTCTCCGAACGGCTCGATACGGAGTCCCAGGGGCCCGATGGCTCCCACGACGGCCGCACGGCCCCCGGAGGCGGCGCGGGCCAGCTCGGCGGCGGCCCGGTTGATCTTTTCGGTGTCATCCGCCAACCCGTACTGCGCCAGCTTCCGCGGCGTGGCGCCGAAGGTGTTGGTCTCCAGCAGCTCGGCGCCGGCCTTCACGTAGGCGCGATGGATCTCGCTCACCAGCGCCGGCTGACGGAGGTTCAGCTCGTCGTAACAGACGTTGAGGAACACGCCGCGGTCGTACAGCATGGTGCCCATGGCGCCGTCGAAGACATGGATCCGGCCGTCGTTGAGCAGCTCGCGCAGGGTCGGCATGTCGCTATCGCCCCCCTCTCTCGTAGCCAAGGTTCGGAGCCAGCCAGCGCTCGGCTTCGTCGATCGACATGCCCTTGCGGCGGGCATAGTCCAGGACCTGATCGCGCCCGATCTTGCCCACGCCGAAGTAGCGCGCCTCGGGATGCCAGAAGTACCAGCCGCTCACAGCGGCGGTCGGGGTCATCGCGTAGCTCTCGGTCAGTCGGATGCCGATCCGCGCTTCCGCGTCGAGCAGCTCGAACAGGGTGCCTTTCTCGGTGTGATCGGGGCAGGCCGGATAGCCCGGCGCGGGCCGGATCCCCTGGTACTCTTCCCGGATGAGCTGCTCGCTGGACAGCGACTCCTCTGGCGCGTAGCCCCAGAGCTCCCGGCGCACCAGCTGGTGCATGCGCTCGGCGAACGCTTCGGCCAGCCGGTCCGCGAGCGCCTTCGCCAGAATCGCGCTGTAGTCGTCGTTCCCGTCCTCGAACCGCTTGACCAGCGCATCCAGTCCGTGCCCGGTGGTGACGGCAAAGGCTCCCACGAAGTCCGGGATGCCCGAGTCGCGCGGCGCGACGAAGTCCGCGAGCGCATAGTTCCGGCGTCCCGGAGCCTTGGCCATCTGCTGGCGGATCGAGTGGATCACCGCGCGCCGGGTGCCCCTCGACTCGTCGGCGTAGAGCTCGATATCGTCGCCGATGGCGTTAGCCGGCCAGAATCCCACCACCGCCTTGGCCCGGAGCAGGCGATCGGTCACGATCCGGTCGAGGAGGCGCCGGGCGTCGTCGAACAGCGCGCCGGCGGCCCGCGCGGTGACCGGGTCCTGGAGAATGGCGGGATAGTGGCCCGGCAATTCCCAGGTCTGGAAGAACGGCGTCCAGTCGATGGCGGAGACCAGGTCCGCCAGCGGGTGGTCATCGAATACCCGGGTGCCGAGGAAGCCGGGGCGGGGCGGCGGCGTCGCGGACCCGTCGGGAATGAACCGCGCCTCCCGCGCCTCCCCGATGGTGCCGAGGCGATCGCCGGCCGCCCGCTCCGCCCGGGCGCGGCGGATCTCCTGGTACTCGCCGGCCACGCCCCGCACGAAATCGTCGCGCAGGGTTTCACTGAGCAGGCTTCCGGCGACCCCGACTGCGCGCGAAGCGTCGAGCACGTGCACCACCGCATGGCCGTACCGCGGCGCGATCTTGACCGCCGTATGGACCCGGGAGGTCGTCGCCCCGCCGATCAGGAGGGGCAGGGTGAATCCTTCGCGAGCCATTTCCTCGGCCACGAAGCACATCTCCTCGAGCGAGGGCGTGATCAGTCCGGAGAGGCCGATGACGTCCACCTTCTCGCGTACCGCGGTTTCGAGGATCTTGGCGCAGGGAACCATGACGCCGAGGTCGATGACGTCGTAGTTGTTGCACTGGAGCACCACGCCCACGATGTTTTTCCCGATGTCGTGCACGTCGCCCTTCACCGTGGCCAGCAGCACCTTGCCCTTGGGCCGGGCGGGCGCGTCCGGATTTTCCCCCGCATCCCGCAACGCCTGTTTTTCCGCTTCGAGGAACGGCACCAGATAGGCTACAGCCTTTTTCATGACCCGGGCGCTCTTCACCACCTGGGGCAGGAACATCTTCCCGCTGCCAAACAGGTCGCCCACGACGTTCATGCCGTCCATGAGCGGGCCTTCGATGACCCGGATGGGCCGGCCCAGCTCGGCGCGCGCCGCTTCGGTGTCCTCGACGACGAAGGCGTCGATGCCCTCGACCAGGGCGTGGGACAGGCGCTCGCGCACCGGGAGGCTCCGCCAGGCCAGGTCCTCGGCCCGGACCGCGGTCTTCTTGGCCGATTCCGCGACGGCCAGGAGCCGCTCGGTCGCGTCGGGCCGCCGGTTCAAGACCACGTCTTCCACCCGCTCCAGGATCGGCGTCGGGATGTCGTCGTAGATCGGCAGGGCGCCGGCATTGACGATGCCCATGTCCATGCCGGCCTTCACCGCGTGGTAGAGGAAGACGGCGTGGATCGCCTCCCGGATCGCGTCGTTACCCCGAAAGGAAAAGGAGACGTTGCTCACCCCTCCGCTCACGTGGACCAGGGGGATCTCCGCCTTGATGCGCCGGGTGGCTTCGAAGTACTCGACCCCGTAGTTGTCGTGCAGCTCGATGCCGGTGGCGATCGCGAAGATGTTGGGGTCCAGGATGATGTCTTCCGGCGCGAAACCGGCCCGTTCGGTGAGCAGCCGGCAGGCGCGCCGCGCGATGCTCACCTTGCGCTCCGCGGTATCCGCCTGGCCCTGCTCGTCGAAGGCCATGACGATCACCGCCGCGCCGTAGCGCCGCACCAGCTCGGCCTGCCGGAGGAATTCGGCCTCTCCCTCCTTGAGCGAGATCGAATTCACGATCCCCTTGCCCTGGACGCAGCGCAGGCCCGCCTCGATCACCGACCATTTCGAGGAGTCCACCACCACCGGCACTTTGCTGATGTCCGGTTCGGCGGCCATCAATCTGAGGAAGGTGCCCATGGCGCGCTCGGAGTCGAGCAGCCCCTCGTCCATGTTGACGTCGAGCATCTGGGCGCCACTCTCCACCTGCTGGCGGGCCACGTCCAGCGCGGCGTCGTAGCGCCCCTCGAGAATCAGCTTGGCGAAGCGCCGCGAGCCGGTGACGTTGGTCCGCTCCCCGATGTTGACGAACAGCGTGTCCGGCCCCACCGTCAGCGGCTCCAGGCCGGAAAGCCGGAGCCGCCGGGGAATGTCCGGCACCACCCGAGGGGCGATGTCGCGCACCGCGTCGGCGATCGCCCGGATGTGAGCGGGCGTGGTGCCGCAGCAGCCGCCCACGATGTTGAGGAAACCGTGCTCGGCGAACTCCCGGAGCGTCACCGCCATGGTGTCCGGCGTTTCGTCGTACCCCCCGAACTCGTTGGGCAACCCGGCGTTCGGATGAGTGCTCAGGCACACCGGCGCGATCCGGGACAGCTCCTGGACGTAGGGCCGCAGCGCCCGGGCACCGAGGGCGCAGTTCAGCCCGACCGAGAGCGGGCGGGCGTGCATCACCGAATGCCAGAAGGCCTCGGCGGTCTGCCCCGTGAGCGTCCGGCCGCTCTGGTCGGTGATGGTGCCCGAGATCATCACCGGCAGCCGTGTGCTCCGCCCGGCGAAGAAGGTCTCGATCGCGAAAATCGCCGCCTTCGCGTTCAGGGTGTCGAAGATCGTCTCGACCAGGAGGAGGTCCGCTCCCCCGTCGATCAGCCCGATCAGGGAATCGGTATACGCGGCAACCAGCCGCTCGAAGGTGACACTCCGGTATCCGGGATCGTTGACATCGGGTGAGATCGACGCGGTGCGGGTGGTGGGACCCAGGACGCCGGCCACGTAGCGGGGTCGGTCGGGATCGCGGGCCTCGAATTCGTCGGCCACCGCGCGCGCCAACCGGGCCGATTCCCGGCTCAGCTCCCGCGCCAGCGCCTCCATCCGGTAATCCGCCATCGAAATGGCGTTGGAGTTGAACGAATTGGTCTCAATGATGTCCGCGCCGGCGGCGAGATACTGCGCATGGATGTCGCGAATCAGCTCGGGACGGGTCAGCACCAGGAGATCGTTGTTCCCCTTGAGATCCGAGGGCCAATCCACGAACCGGGAACCCCGATACCCGGCCTCGTCCAGGCGGTGCTGCTGGATCATGGTGCCCATCGCCCCGTCCAGGACCAGAATGCGCCGGGCCAGAAGCGCGGGAAGACGCTCGAGCCGGGCGGAGCGCCGGTCCATTGGCCGCGGGTCCACTTGAGTGGTGCCGGACACCTGAACGATGACCTCCACGAACGGAAAATCCCGAAGCTAAAACAGCCCCGGGCGGCGTTTTAGCGATTGTTTAACGTGGCCGCAAGCAGCGCAAATCGCCACGATCGATTATCCCGGACCACCAATCATAGCGGGAGCATCAGCCCATCGGGAGCCCCAGCCGCCTGGCCGCCTCTTCCGGGCTGAGCCCGCTCGCCAACACCGTCTTCCTCCGGCCGCTGTGACCGGCCACCAGGCGCACCTCACCGCGGGGTACCCGGAGCCGCTCCGCCAGGAATCGCACCAGCTCCTCGTTGGCCGCTCCATCCACCGGGGGACTCTTCAGGCGCACCTTGAGCGCATGCCCGAACGGGCCTGCCAGCTCGGTACGCGCGGCGCGGGGCTGAATGTGGAGCCGGATGCGCACCCCGTCCTTGGTGGCTTCGAGGAAACTCACGATGCCAGTCCCGCGATCAGGGCACGGAGCAGCAGCAGGGCGAGATACGCGACGAAGGGACTCAGGTCGATCATGCCCAGCGGCGGCAGCCGCCTCGCGATCGGTGCGACGATCCAGTCCGTGAGCAGGAATACCGGACGCAGCCACCCGGTCTCGCGTCCGAGGCCGAGCCACGAGCCGATGACCCGGACGATGATGGCCGTCATGATCAGCCAGATCACGCCGTCCAGGACCAAACGGATCCAGGCGGCGATACCGGCTCCTCGCATCGCGGTGACGAGGGCGATCGAGCCGCCGAGCCAGCCGACCAAGCTGATGGCCAGGAGGCCCAGCACGATGACCACCCCGAACAGCCAGAGCGGAGCATCCACCGGGTTGCCGCCGGCGCGCCGGAGGCGGCGCTCGATCGGTGACAACAGGGGGCCGGCCACCCGATGCACCATTCGGGGCCACCAGCCGAACGGGCCGATGTGCCGGCGGCGCACCGCCCAAGCTGTCACCAAAATGAAAAGCGCTCCCGCAAATGCGAGGAGCGCGAGCCCGCGAACCGCGACATCGATCCAGGGTATCAGGAGGTACGGCGCTTTTCCAGCAGGTACCAGGTGCGCCCGCCGATGTATCCCTCGCGGCTGACGATGCGCTGCCAGCCCATCACCGAGAGAATGGCCTCTTCTTCCATGTTGTCGGTCCAGAACTCCAGCAGGTGCGCGCCCTGCTCGGCGGCCCTGGTTTCGAATGCGGAGAGGAGCCGGTGGGCGTGTCCCTGATGGCGTTCGCGCGGGAGGACGCCGATGTCGATCACCTGGGCGACGCCGCCGCGGAACGTCCAGCGGAGGCCGCCGATCCAGTCTCCGATTTCGTCGGAGAGGACCAGATGCCGCTCCTGCACGGCATCGTCGGCGCGACCGTCGTCGTACCGCTCGGTGAGGTCGTCCAGCCAGGCGGCGAACTCCTCACCCTCGTCCATTTCCCTGATGGTCAGCTCCCGCTCGTCCTGTACCATAGCCTCCTAATTCCTGCGGATTGTCGAGCAGGGTTTCTGCATACGTCGTGCCGTTACCGGGTCCGGCACTGTCGGGTGACCGGAGCGATGTTTCCGCAGGCGATCGTGGCATTCATACCGGCCGCAAGTGGGCCGCACGCCGTGGTTTGGGCGCTTTGGGCCGCGCTCTTCTCATCGTCCCCGGAGGCGGTGGCGCAATTCCGGCCATTTGCGAATTCGACACAGACGTGACACTCGACTTTCTGGGCGGAGACAGTTGACCATGCCAGGAAGGCCACAAACCCCAGAATGCCGAGGATGACGATGAGCCTGCTGCCGGTTTTGGTCACGATTTCTCTCCGTCGGGGTGCCGGAACAGCCTCCGGTCACTATGGTTCAGACGATGCGGAAAACGCGCAGGATTCACGCGATGGTGGCCGGTCTTGTCGCGGCAGCGCTCATGCTGCCGGGAGCGCTGCCCCACCGTCAGGGCGAGCATTGTACCGGCGTCATGGCGTCCGGGACGCAGCCGCACGACGGCAGCCACGGTGCGATGCCGAATAATAGCCCGGATCACCGGCAGGACTCCTGTCCCCACTGTCCGGCGGACCGATGCGCCCTCCAGTCGAGCTGTGCGTCCCTCATTCCCGGGCTGGTGGTTCAGGCCGTCCGGTTGTCTCCGGTGATCCCGGCGGTGCTGCCGGAGCAGGACGCAACCCGACTGCTCCCGGCCTCGAGGGAACCTCCCACCCCTCCTCCTCAGAGCCTTCTCCGATTCGTGTGAGCCGTACAATTCTCACCTTGGCGGAAAGAGGGCTTCGTGAAGTTCCGGTTCACGCTACTGGCATCGGCGAGCTTCGCCGTGCCGGCGGCGGCACAAATCGACTATCGCAATCTCGATCAGAGCCGACCCACCTCGGTTGAGGACGCCTATCCGCTCGAGCGGTACGGTTTCGAGCTGAGTGCCGGGTACCGGCGCAGCGGCGCCGGCGGGGGTGGGCGGGATCTGCTGGCGCCGGAGCTGGTCTACGGAATTGCCAGGGGCGCCCAGGCGGCCGTGCGCCTGCCGTGGGTGATTCGCGGTGGAGCGGGGACGGCGGGATTGGCGGGTGCCGATCTGTCTCTGCTGGTCAATTTCTCGACCGAGCGTCCCAAGCTTCCGGGACTCTCCGCTCGCATAGACGCCTCGCTTCCGGTGGGAGTTGCGGGTGGCCACGGTGTCGGGGTTGCCCTGACGGGGCTCGCGACCCGTTCCTTCGGCACCCGACGGATTCATCTCAACGGCTCCGTGGCCCTCGGCCTGCCCGAGGCTCCCGGAGCGGCGGATCCGTTGCCGCGCTGGTGGCTCGGTCTCGCGGTGGACCAGACGCTGATCCGCCACAGCACATTGCTGGTCGGCGAGGCGTCGATTTCCTCGGCGCGGGGTGGCGTGCGGCCCGGATATGCGGTCGGGTTCGGGATCCGGCGGCAGCTGCTGCCGACCCTGGTAGGGGACGTGGGGCTGGGCTGGGATTTCAAGCCACACGTCCGTGGGGAATTCGATCTCACGATCGGGCTCTCCCACTCCTTTGCGCTGGCCTTCCTCATGCCGATCCGGTCCCGATGAAACGGCTGCTCATGATCGCCCTGCTGATGGCCATGAGCCGGCCTGTCTCGGCTCAGCGCCGGGACGACCTGGCGTATTACCCGGGCAGTTTCAACTGGAGCTTCCTGCGCCGGTACCCGGAAGCGGCGCGGCTCTTCAATGCATTCGATTACGGTCACGCCGTGTTGTACGAGCGGCTGTGGGCCGACCCCGCGACGGCCGCCAAGCGGCTGGAGAAGGACTTCGAATTCCTGACTCACGATCTGCTCCGGCACCCACCGCGATTCTCCATCGCCGAAGAGGCGGTGATGCCGTCCTACGCCCGACTGGTCTGGAAGGCCAAGCAGATGTTCGACTGGGCTCACCTGCTCCACCGCCAGATCTACGATGTCTATTCCGACGAGCGGATCGCGCCCGAACGGAAGGGAGCGCTGGTCGAGCGCCTCACCGACTACTACCTGAGCAATCAGGCGCTGGCCTTCTCCAGCGTGCCGAAGGCGATGTCGCTGATGGACGACGCCGCCTACAGCCAGGTGTTTCGCACCCAAGACCCCGGGTTCAACGGATTGATCTGGGCCTATCACTGGCTGCAGGTGGGGTTGTACGAGCCGCTGCTCGGCGCCGACTCGCCTTCGGCTCGCCAGGCGGGAGTCGCCCAGACGCTGGCCCATTTCTGGAAAATGGTCGACACCCCGGGGGGCTTTCCCGAGGCGATGCCGATGACCGCCGCGGTGGCGCCGCGATTCACCGCCCGGCATCCGCGCGCCGCCGCCATCTTCGACAATCTCCACATGATGCACGACATCATCTCCGACATTCTGCTCTCGGACCGGGTGCCACGCCGACTCAAGGCGACGACCATCGAGGCGGCGCTCGCCGAATTCCGGGACGGGTCGAAGAACGTGATGTCGACGGAGGAATGGATGGGAATGGCGGAGATGATGGGGGGGGCAGCGCGGATGGGGGGCGTAGCGTGGCCGCCCCCCATCCGATAAGGCGGACTATCCCTGGCGCATGGCCTGGTAGAGCACCGGAAGGGCTCCGATGAGCCACACGATGGCGGCACCGGCCACGGCCTGGGCCGTGCTGGTCTTGGCGATCACCTTGATGCCGATCGCGATCAGCACGGTGACCCAAATGGTGAAGACGTCCACCCGCCCCAGCAGGGCGAGCAGATAGCCGTTGGTCGTGGCAGGGTCAAGGAACCGCCCCAGACCCAGACTGATGCTGTATCGGGAGGTGAGTTTGGACTCGTCCATCAGCAGGGCCTGCACGGCGCCCACGATGGAGTCCACCAGGCGGGGGAACATCGCGAACGTCGCGATGGTGACGCCCTGCGCGTAGTTGAGCGCACCGCCGACCACCTTGGTCACCAGAAAGATCACCAGTCCCAGGATGAACGGTGCGATCGTGACGGCGATGAGGATGAAGATCGGCGCGAACATGGAGCCGAACTTCTTGGCCGCCTCGATCTGCTCCGGCGTCATGTTGGGATTGGCCTTCATGGCGCCGGCCATTCCCTTGGTGAATTCGGCGTCCATGATGGGGGCCATGGCGGACTTGGTCGCGAAGAACAGGATCGCGCTCAGGATCACGATGACCAGCAGGGCCTGCCCGAATTTTCCGTCGCTCCGGCGGGTGAAGAGCGCGGTGGGCGACACGAACACATCGAGATAGTCGTCGAGACGGGATGGGGCGGCTTCGCTCATGATGGCTCCGGGTCGAGGTTGCGTCGCGTCCGGGATGTTACGAACAGGGGCTCTGGCCCAGTGGGGAGATGCCCGGGGTCGCCTCGGGCTCCACGCCATCTTCCACCGGTATGGCCGCCGCACGCCACCCGCTCTTGAACCGTACGGTGAGGCGGTGGCCCAGCGGATCGGCATCCACGGTTTCCACGTCGGTAAAGCGCCGGGCGAAACAGGCGGCCTTGTCGGCCTGATCGGTAAAGCCCGCGGAGTCCTCCGTCATCTTCCACTTGGCGAGCGAACGCCCGATTGCCACCATTTCCGCCTGTTCGCGGCCGTACCGGGCGAACTGCTCGGCCGGCACCAGGCCGCCCTGGCGCAGCAGGGGGGCGTAGTTGTCGTACGGGCGGCACGCTCCCATCGAGAGGGCGGCAACACCGGCAAGCGCGAGTCGGCGCATGGCTGCTCTATCCGTGCGGGGGAAGCGCAGAATATAGCGACCGTCGGTATCTTGGGGGACCCGAACCGGTTCCCTCCGCTCCTGCCGACCCCCTGATCGTCATCATGACCCTGACCGCTCGACCCGCCCTCCGCCGACCGCCGCCAACCCCCATGGGTCCCGTGGCCGATGACTATCACGGGGTCCGGGTGGCCGATCCCTACCGATGGCTGGAGGATCCGGATGCCCCCGACACCACCGCGTGGGTCCGCTCGCAGAACGAGGTGACCTTCGACTATCTCCAGGGACTGCCCGAGCGCGAGCCGATCCGGCGACGGCTGACCGAGCTGCTCGACTACGAGCGGTACTCGGTGCCGGTGTCGCGGCGCGGCCGGCTGTTCTTCTTCCGGAACGACGGGCTCCAAAATCAGGCCCCGCTCTACGTCCAGGAAACGCTCGAAGATTCACCGCGGCTGCTGCTCGACCCGAACCTGCTCTCCCCGGACGGGACCGTGGCGCTGGCGGTAACGGTGCCGAGCCCCGATGGCGGGCTGCTGCTCTACGGGACGTCCGCCAGCGGGTCCGACTGGATGGACTTCCAGGTTCGCGACGTCGTGACGGCACGGGACCTCCCCGACCATCTCCGCTGGATCAAATTCTCCGACGGCGCCTGGACCAGAGACGGGAAGGGGTTCTTCTACGGCCGCTATCCCGAGCCCAAGCCGGGGGAGAGCCCGGTGGGCGCCCACCGGGACATGAAGCTCTACTACCATCGGCTCAGTACCACCCAGGACGCCGACGTGCTGGTCTATGAGCGGCCCGACCAGCCCGAGTGGGGATTCGGCGCCACGGTCACCGACGATGGCCGCTACCTGGTGGTGACCGTGACGCAGGGAACCGACACCCGAACCCGGGTCTACTTCTCCGACCTGGGTGATCCGGCCGCGCCGAATGTGGCGGCGCCGGTCCGGCCGCTGCTCGACGAGTTCGACGCCGCCTACAACGTGCTCGGCAACGACGAGAGCGTGTTCTACTTCCAGACGACGCGCGACGCGCCCCGGTGGCGGATCATCGCGGTGGACGCGGCCAAGTCGGGCCCCCCGGAGCCGCGCGAGGTGGTGCCGCAGTCAACCGGGGTGCTGCAAGCCGCGGCGCTCTTCGGGCGGACGGTGGTGGCCAGCTATCTCCAGGATGCGCATGCCGAGCTGCTGCGCTACGGGCTCGACGGACGGCCCCTGGGCGGGATTGCGCTGCCGGGCCTGGGCAGCGTGACCGGCCCCTCGGGAGAGCGGGAGGATTCGCAGATGTTCTACGCCTTCGCCTCCTACCTGCATCCCACCACGATCCTGCACTATGACGTCCAATCCGGCGTGAGCGGAGTCTTCAAGGCGCCTCGCGTGAAATTCGATCCCGGCCAGTACGAAACCCGCCAGGTGTTCTTTTCCAGCAGGGACGGCACCCGGGTCCCGATGTTCCTGACGCATCGGACCGGGCTGGCGCTCGATGGGCGGAACCGGACCCTGTTGTACGCCTATGGCGGGTTCGACATCTCGCTCACCCCGGCGTTTTCCGCCACCCTGATCCCGTGGCTGGAGCGGGGCGGCGTTTATGCAGTGGCAAACCTCCGCGGCGGCGGAGAATACGGCGAGGCATGGCACGAGGCGGGGATGTTCGAGAAGAAGCAGAACGTCTTCGATGATTTCATCGGCGCCGCGGAGTATCTGATCCACGAGGGCTATACCACGCCGTCCCGACTCGCAATCGAAGGCGGCTCCAACGGGGGACTCCTGGTCGGCGTGGCGATGACCCAGCGTCCGGATCTCTTCGGCGTGGCGCTTCCCGCCGTCGGCGTGCTGGACATGCTGCGCTTCCACAAGTTCACGATCGGCTGGGCCTGGGTCGCCGAGTACGGCTCGGCGGACAGGGCCAGCCAGTTTCCAGTGCTCAGGGCCTATTCCCCGCTGCATAACCTGACGCCGGGCACCGACTACCCCGCCACCCTGATCACGACCGCCGATCACGACGACCGGGTCGTGCCGGCCCATTCGTTCAAGTTTGCGGCGGCGCTCCAGGCCGCAACCGCCTGGAAGCGACCGGCATACATCCGCATCGAGACCAAGGCGGGCCACGGGGCGGGCAAGCCCATCTCGAAGATCATCGAGGAACAAGCGGACATTTACGCCTTCGCGCTGGCCAACCTCGCCCCGTCCGGAGCGGTCCCGTGATCGGCCGGACCTTCACCGGGCTCGGTCTCGCGCTGGTCCTCTGGGCGGGCCCGGCGCCGGCCCAGGAGCCCGCCGGCCCGTTGGTGGTGTTCAACGCCGGGAGCCTGGCCTATCCGTTCCGCGCCCTGCTGGCCGCGTATCAGCGGTCTCACCCCGCGGTGCGGCCGATGCAGGAAAGCTCCGGCAGCCTGGAGGCCGCCCGCAAGCTCACGGAGCTGGGGAAGACTCCCGATATCGTGGCCGTGGCTGACTATGGGGTCATTGCCAAGGTGCTGATGCCGAGCCACGCCTCCTGGTATGTGACGTTCGCCTCCAACGCGATGGTGCTGGCGTACACCGCGCAATCGGCCGGCGCCGGCGAGATCACCGGAGAGAACTGGTGGCGGATCCTGCTTCGGCCCGGGGTGCGGTCGGGTCACTCGGATCCCGCGCTCGATCCCAATGGGTATCGGGCCCTGATGGCGTACCAGCTCGCCGAGGCTCACTATCACCAGCCCGGGCTGGCCGCGCGGCTCTCCGCGGCGGTCCTCCCCGGGTACATCCGCCCCAGCGAGGCTCAGCTCACCGGGCTGGTCCAGGCCGGCGAGCTGGACTACGCCTGGAGCTACCGCTCGCTGGCGGAGACCGCCGGGCTCAAGTGGGTCACGCTCCCCCCGGAAGTCGACCTGAGTGACCCCGCGCTGGCCTCCTGGTACGCCCGGGCCCAGGTACGGCTGCCGAGATCCCGGCCGGGAGATCGGGATTCGCTGGAGTTCCGCGGCGAGCCGATCGTGTATGCCCTCACGATTCCCACCGGCGCGCCGCATCCTGAGCTGGCCCGCTCATTTGCCCGTTTCGTCCTGTCGGTGGAGGGCCGGGCCATCCTGGCCCGGGCGGGGTTCCACCTGCTGCCGGCGCCGATCTTCGTGGGAACGGATCGAATTCGATGATGATAGATTGGTGCGGCGACCGCACCGTCCCGCCACGACCCCAGGAGAGAAATCCATGAACGGGAGTTCGAACATTCCTGCGCCGCGCAACGAGCCGGTCCTGAGCTATGCGCCGGGCAGTCCGGAGCGCGCCGCGCTCAAGGCCGAGCTCAAGACACTGGGCGGGTCGGTCACCGAGATACCGGTCATCGTGAACGCCCAGGACATCCGGAGCGGCAAGACCGTGAAGGTGGTTTCGCCACACCGCCATGCCCACCACCTGGCCGACACCCACCAGGCCGACGGCCGGGCCATCGCCGCGGCGATCGCCGCGGCCAAGCGGGCCCAGCGAGAGTGGGCGAGCTGGAGCTTCGAAGATCGTGCCGGGGTATTTCTCAAGGCGGCGGATCTGCTGGCCGGGCCGTGGCGGCAGACCCTCAACGCGGCCACCATGCTGGGCCAGAGCAAGACCGTGTTCCAGGCCGAGATCGACTCGGCGTGCGAGGTGATCGACTTCCTCCGATTCAACGCGCACTTCGCCGAGCGGATCTACGCGGAGCAGCCGCTCTCGTCGCCCGGGATGTGGAACCGGATGGAGCATCGGCCCCTGGAAGGGTTCATCTATGCGGTGACGCCGTTCAACTTCACGGCGATCGGCGCCAATCTCCCTACCGCGCCCGCGCTCATGGGCAATACCGTGGTGTGGAAGCCGGCAGCCACCGCGGCGCTGAGCAACTACATGATCATGCGGCTCCTGGAAGCGGCCGGGCTGCCTCCCGGCGTGATCAACTTCGTTCCGGGTGACTCCCAGCAGATCAGCGAGCGGGTGCTCGCCGACCGCGCCCTGGCCGGCATTCACTTCACCGGATCCACCGCGGTCTTCCAGACCCTGTGGAAGGGCGTGGCGACGCGGCTCCCGGGCTACGCCTCCTATCCGAGGCTGGTCGGCGAAACCGGTGGCAAGGACTTCATCCTGGCCCATCCCAGCGCCGATCCCGAGGCCCTCGCGGTGGCCATGGTTCGGGGTGCCTTCGAGTACCAGGGACAGAAGTGCAGCGCGGCGAGCCGGGCGTATATCCCCCAGAGCCTCTGGCCGGCGGTCAAGCGGCTGGTGCTCCCGATGATCGGGGAGATCAAGATGGGCGACGTCACCGATTTCCGGAACTTCATGGGGGCGGTTATCGACGCGAAGTCCTTCACCAAGCTTTCCGGCTATCTGACGCAGGCGCGGAAGGATCGCGGCGTGACCATTCTGGCCGGCGGCGGGGCGGACGACAAGAAGGGCTGGTTCATCGAGCCGACCCTGATCCAGGTGAAGGATCCGCAGTACCGCACCATGTGCGAAGAGCTGTTCGGTCCGGTGCTCACCGTGTACGTGTACCCCGACCGGGCCTGGCGGACCACCCTGGGCCTGGTGAACTCGACCAGTCCGTACGCCCTGACCGGCGCCGTCTTCGCGCAGGAGCGCCGGGCCCTGGTCGAAGCCACGGCTGCGCTCCGGTTTGCGGCGGGCAACTTCTATCTCAATGACAAGCCGACCGGAGCGGTGGTTGGCCAGCAGCCGTTCGGGGGCGGCAGGGCCAGCGGCACCAACGACAAGGCCGGGTCGGTGCTCAACCTGATGCGCTGGGTGTCACCCCGCTCGATCAAGGAGACCTTTGATCCACCGCACGATCACCGGTACCCGTTCATGGGCGCGGAGTAGACCACACCGGCTTTCATCACGAACCTGACCCGCTCGAGCTCCCGGATGTCCTTGAGCGGATCATTCGCCACCGCGATCAGGTCGGCGTAGCGGCCCGGCGCCACGGCGCCGAGCTCGCTGCCCATGTCGAGCAGCCGCGCCGCGTTGACCGTGGCGGTGCGGATCGCCTGCACGGGCGTCATGCCGTACTCCACCATGAGCGGAAGCTCCTGCGCCTGATTCTCGGTCCAGGCGTAGCCGCCCGCGTCGGTTCCGTAGGCGATCAGCTCGCCGGCGCCCCGGCGGATCGCGTCTCCGAACGCCGCGCGCACCAGCTCCACCATCCGGGGCCATATGCCTCCCCGTCCCGCCGCGACGTATTTGCCCACGAAGATGGTCGGGCACCAGTAGACCCCCTGCTTCACCAGGCGGTCGACCAGATCCGGCGTCATGCCGTGGCCGTGCTCGATGCTGTTGACTCCGGCGCGGAGGGCGGCATCGATGCCGTCCCAGGCCATCGCGTGTGCGGCCACCTTGCGGCCCAGCCGGTGGGCCTCATCCACCAGGGCCTTCATCTCCTCGTCGGTGAAGTTCACCCGGCTCCGGAGCCGTCCGTCGTCCGCGAGGTAATAGGCGCGGTCGGCGTAGAATTTGATCCAATCGGCGCCGTATTTGACCTGCTCACGTACCGCCTTGCGGATGGCGTCGGCCCCATCCACGATCTGCACTCCCTCCGGCACCCGGAGCTCCCAGGAGTAGCCCGAGAGCGGGTACATGCCGGTCGGTGCCATGGCACGGGTGGCCACGAACATCCGGGGGCCGGGAATGACGCCCCGCGCGATCGCGTTCTTCACGTCGACGTCGGCATACATCGCGCCTTCGGTTTCCAGATCCCGAAGGGTGGTGAATCCGTTCAGCAGCGCGGTGCGTGCCGCCATGGTGGCGCGGATGGTCCGGTAGGGAATCGATTCCTTGAGGAGCTGCTCATCGTAGTCGGCGGCGGTGATGTCCCCCTGGAGAAGGACGTGGGTGTGGGCGTCGATCAACCCCGGCAGGACTGTCATGGCGGACAGATCGATGTCCTGGCGCGGGCCGGGCTTGCCCGAGAGCTCCGCCCAGGGACCGACCGCGGTGATCCGGCCTCCCACCACCTCGATCGCCTGGTCGGCGCGCGCGTCGTTGCTCAATCCGTCGATCAGCCGGCCGGCGTGGATGAGGATGCGCTGGGGCGGCGATTGCGCGAAGCCGACGTCGCTTCCGAGGGCGAACAGCGCGAGCAGGGCCAGGGCGAGGAAGCGGCGCATGGACTCTCCGGGGGAAGGGACCCACTTTTCGGCGTGATGATCCGTCCCATGCTATCCGCCCCCGCGCCGGGGCGCCAGACTCGGATCGGCCTCGCGCTGCTCCTGGCGCTCGCGCCACAGGCGCCCGCCCCCCGCTACACGGCGGACATGCTGGAGTGCGCGGCGTTCCGGGAAGAAGTGCGCACCGACATCCGGAGCGAATCCGGCTCGGTGCTGCGGCTGGAGACCGCCGGTCGCGACGGGCGCTTCCTGGTTCGCGCCGTGCCGAGCGATTCCGGGCTCCTCCTCACCGCCTGGTACGATTCGCTCACCGTCTGGCGTCAGGGACCGGAAGGACGCACCACGCCCGACGCCGAGGGTCTGCTGGGCGGGCGCTGGCGGGGCACGCTGAGCCCCCAGGGGGTCTATGCCGGGCGCCAGGTGCCCTTCATCCCCGATGAGGTGGCCGAGATTGCGGATCTGCGCGGTATCCTGGCCGATTTCTTCCCGTCGCTCGCGCCCGGCGTTCTCACGGCCGTCGCGTCGGGGGAGGGGCGCTATGGGTGGAGCGTCAAGGCCCGCAGCGATACCACCGGCGCGCTGAACGACACGCTGGACGTGCCGATGCGACGCGATAGCGAGGAGGCGGGAACGCTGACCTGGGATCGCCGCCTCGGACCGGTGCGCTGGGAGCGCACCATCACGGTGACCGGCGGCATCGAGGCGAGGGGACCGATCCGGCGGGGCATCCGCAGCGTGGTGACTCAGCGGATCCGGGTATCCCGGCTGCCGGGCGCCTCGTGCGGTGACTAGTGGGCCGCGCCTCCGGCTCCTTTCCCCTTCTTGAACAGGAGCAGCAGCGGGAGCATGCAGGTGAAGGTGATCCCCATGATGAGGAACACCCGGTCGTAGGCCAGCACCGATGCCTGTTGCCGGATCAGGCGATCCAGCACCGCGAAGGCCTTCTGCTGCGCCTCGGCGGCGGTTCCACCCAGGGTTTGAAAAGAGCGCACCAGTCCCGCCAGCCGCGCCTGGGTTGCCGGCTCGGCGAGATTCACGTGGGCCCGGAGCGCCTCGCGGCCCTGCTCGGTGAAGCGGGTGATGATGCTGGCGGCAATCGCGATCCCGAAGCTTCCCCCAGCTGGCGCGCGAGGTTGTAGAGCCCGGTGCCCTGACCCAGATCGCGGGGCGGCAGCATGGCCACGGCCGCCGCGGTGAGGGGCGGAAAGACCATTCCGGTGCCCACCCCCCGGAGAATCATGGGCCAGAAGAGATCGCCGACCCCGCTCTGGGTCGTGAGGTGGGAGTGCTTGATCATCGAGATCAAGAAGAGGAGGACGCCGGCGGTGATGGCTGCTCGGGCGTCCACACTGCGGCCCAGCCGGCCCATGACCGCCATGGTCGCGGCGGCGGCCAGGGCTCCGGGCAGCATCACCCGGCCGGTTTCCCAGGCGCCGTAGCCGAGCGTGCCCTGCAGGAAGACCGGGATGGCGAAGACGCTGGCGTAGAGTGCGAAGCCGAGGCCGAGGCCGAAGATCAGTCCGACGGCGAGCTGTCGGTTGTGCAGCACCCGGAGGTCGACGATCGGGTGCTCGGCGGTCAGCTCGCGCCAGATGAATCCGACGACACCGATGAACGCCAGCGCGGCCTCGATCTGGATCTCGCGGGCCTCGAACCACCCCCTGGCTTCGCCGCGCTCGAGGAAGATCTGCAAGGTCCCGATGCCCAGGATCAGCAGGGCGAGCCCGGCCCAGTCCACCGAGTCGGAGCGCTTGACGCCGTGGCTCGGCTCGGGCACGTACCGCCAGGTCATCAGCGCCGCCAGGATCCCGAGCGGGAGGTTGATATAGAAGATCCAGGGCCAGGAGAAATTGTCGGTGATCCAGCCGCCCAGGGTCGGACCCATGGTGGGGCCGACCATCACCCCGACGCCGAAGATGGCACTGGCCATGGCCCGCTCTTCCCGGGGAAAGACGTCGAAGAGGATCGCCTGGGCGGTGGAAATGAGCGCGCCGCCTCCGATCCCCTGCACGATGCGCCAGGCCACCAGGGATTCGAGGGAGTGAGAGCCGCCGCACATCACCGAGGCGAAGGTGAACAGCACGATGGACCCGGTGTAGTAGTTCCGCCGGCCGAAGCGGTCGGAGAACCAGCTGGTCATGGGCAGCACGATCACGTTGGCCACGATGTAGCCGGTGCTCACCCAGGCGATCTCGTCCAGGGTCGCGCCCAGATTCCCCATCATGTGCGGGATGGCCACGTTCACGATGCTGGTGTCCACCAGCTCGAGCACGCTGGCCAGCACCACCGCGAACGCGATCAGGTAGCGCGCCCGATAGATCTCGGCGCGGTCCAGGTCGCGGCGGGGCAGCGGCAGCGCGAAGGTGCCCACCGGGTCAGCCGGTGATGATGGTGACCGAGGCGGACATGCCGGGGCGGAGCGGGTGCCCGGGGTTCTGGCCCGGCTCGACTTCAATGCGCACCGGGACCCGCTGCACCACCTTGGTGAAGTTGCCGGTGGCGTTGTCCGGCGGCAGCAGGGCGAACCGCGCACCGGTCGCGGGGCTCAGGCTCGCGACCGTGCCGTGGAACACCACGCCGGGATAGGCGTCGACCTCGATCTCCACGCTGGCACCGGGGCGCACCCGCTCCACCTGGGTCTCCTTGAGGTTGGCGGTCACCCACACCCCGCTGTCCGGCACCAGGGACATGACCTGCTGGCCCGGCTGGACCAGCGTTCCCACTTCCACGGCGCGCTTGGCCACGATCCCGGCGGCCGGCGCGGTCACCACGGCGTAGCCGAGCTGGAGCCGGGCGGTTTCCACCGCGGAGCGCGCTGCGGCCATGCGGGCGGCGGCGGCGGCCACCTCGGACTGCGCGCCCAGGACCATGCTGCCCCCGGCGGCCGCCTGCCGGGAGGCGACATCGAGCGCGGCCCGCGCGTTGTCGTAGGCCCACTGGGCCTGATCGAGCTGCTGGGCGGAAATGACCTTCTGCGCGGCGAGGGTCCGGTAGCGTTCGAGATCCGCCGAGGTCTTGCGCACCGCCGCCTGCGCCGCGGCCACGGCCGCTTCACTGCTGCTGGCATTGGACCGCGCCGTCGCCAGGGCGGCGGTGGCCGCGCCGGCCCGCGCCGAGCTCCCCGCCTGGGCCTGGGCGCTCTGGAGGTCGGCTTCGGCCTGGGCGACCCGGACCGTGAGATCGCGATCGTCGAGCACCAGCAGCGTGTCGCCGGCCCGGACCTTCTGGTTGTCTTCCACGAGGACGCGGGCCACGAACGCCTGCACCTTGGGGGCGATCGGCGTGATGTGGCCGTCGATCTGGGCGTTGTCGGTGACCACGTGGGTCCGGGCAAACCGGTAGCGCGATAGGCCGAAGGTCCCCCCCGCAACGGCGACCAGGCCGAGGATGATCAGGGGGAGGGGCACACGGCGCTTGGCCGGCCTCGCGGCCAGGGGGGTGTCAGTCATGCTGGGTTGTTCCTGGGTAACCGACGTCATCTGGGTTGTCTTCCTGGGTCCCGGGTTACTGGTCGCTGCTGCCGATCAAGCCGAGCGCCCGCTCCGCGCCCACGCGCGCAATGCCGTAGGCGACCCGCGCCTGGATGAGGGCATCGCGCGCGGCGGTGAGATTGAGCTGGGCGTTGCTGGTCTCGAGGCTGCCCGCCACGCCTGCGGTGAACCGGTCGCCCGCCTGGCGCAACTCCTCGATGGCCAGCTGCTCGCGCTCGACGGCGATCGCGACCTGCTCTCGGGCGGACGCCAGGTCGAGCACGGCCACGCGGGCCTCGCCTTCGATGCGGGCGGCCATGTCGTGCACCCGAATTTCCTGCGCCTCGATGCGGAACCCCTGCTCCTGGGACCGGTACCGGCGGCGGAATCCATCCAGGATCGGCACCTTCACACCGACCTGGACCTGCCAGGTGCGGGACAGGCCGTCAATCTGGGTGCCTGAGGTCTGCAACAGCCCCCCGGCGGAGAGCGAGGGGAGATACTCTGCCCGAATGGCGCTGCGGGCGCGATCCAGCACCTCCAGGCGCCGGCGCTCCGCCGCGATCTCGGGGCGATGGGCCAGGGCCCACGCCACGGCCGAATCGGCCTGATCGGCCAGCGGAAGCGGCTCCAGCGTGCTGTCCGCCGCGATGGCCATCAGTTGCCCGGGTGGAATGGCGAGCGCTCGCGACAGGTCGATCCGGGCGCGGTCGCGCGCGTTGCGGGCCAGGGAGAGCTGGGTGCGGACCGATCCGAAGTTCACCCGGCTCCGGGTGAGGTCGATCGCCGCGCTCACTCCGGCATCGAGCGAGCGCCGGGCCTGATCCAGCAGGTCCGACGCCACGGTGCTATCGGCTACGCGGGCCCGCACCGTCTCTTCCGCCGAGAACACCCTGAGCCATGCGACACCGGCCTCGGCGCCCGAAAGCGCGCCGGCGCTCTGCGCGTCGAGACCGGCGGCGAGCACGGAGTCTCTTGCGGCGCGGAGCCGGGCCCATGCGGCGGGGTCGAACAGCGACTGGCTGACCCGAACCTCCGCCCGGAACACATTGAACGGGTCGGTGACGCCGGTGAAACCGCTCAGCCCAAATTCCTCGAGGTTGAGAGTCTGGCGGACGTAGGAGAGGCCGCCGTCGATCGACGGGAGCAGGTCGGCCCGGCGCTGGCCTGCCCGCGCCTCGGCAAGGTGCTCCGCGGAACGCGCCAGCGCCGCCTGCACACCCCGGAGCCGGCCCAGCTCCACCGCCTGCGCAAGCGTGAGCGGGCCCGACGGAACCGGGGGCAGCGCTGCTGGTTTCTGGGCCCAGGCGCTCACGGCGGCCGAGAGGAAGAAACAGCCGAGGAAGAGGGAGCGCATTGGAATCATTCCTTCGGGACGAGGACACCGTGCAGGACGAGGTCGAGGATGCCCTCGAGCAGCTCGTCATCGGTCAGGGCCTGGGGATCGAGGGCGCCGAATCCGCGCTGGTACATCGCGCCGTGGACCAGGAGCGAGGGCACCGCACGAAGGACGAACTCGTGCGGCACCAGCCGGAACTCGCCGGTGGCGACGCCCCGGTCGAGAATCTGTTTGAGCAGCGACCGGTTCCGCAGGATGACGGCGTCGAAGTAGAAGCGGGTGAGGTCGGGGAAGCTGGCCAGTTCCGCGTGGACCAGGCGGGCGATGCGCACCATTTCGGGCTGGCTCACCGCTTCCCACGAACGCCGGATGAACCACTCGAGCATTTCCCGCGCGGAGACCTGGGATTCTCTGACGTACTGCTCGGCCACTGCGAAGCAGGGAACGATCCGCTCCTGGACCAGCCGGCGAAACAGTTCTTCCTTGGAATCGAAATAGAGATAGAGCGTGCCCTTGCTCACGCCGGCCTTGGTGGCGACGTCATCGAGCTTGGCGCGGGCGAATCCGACGTCACCGAACACCTCGATGGCGGCGCTCAGGATCTCTTCGGCGCGCGCCTCGGGTCGGCGCTTCCACTTGGGGGATTTGGGAGCGCGTGTTTTTGGGGTAGGCATCGTGGTTCCTAATAATAACTGACCGGTCAGTAACTTAAAGCGTCAGTCGACTCGGTCAACCCCCCAAACCATCGCGTGAAGGGACTTGTCCCAAGCCCTGTCGCCTCATATGTTTACATAACCCCCTCGGGAGGCCAACCGGATGTCGGATGCCTTTCTCAGCTCCGACGACTTCGATGAACAAGCCCACCAACTCTATAATCAAGGACGGTACGACGAAGCCTTGGAGACCCTGAAAGACGGTCTCGCACTCTACCCCAGCGCGGTGGAACTCCATATCGGGATGGGCTACGCCTATCTCGCCCGCGAAGAGTTCGCGTGGTCCCGGCGCGCCTTCGAACAGGCCCTGTCCCTCGACCACGACCACGAAGACGCGCTGGCCGGCATGGGGGAAGCGCTCCTGGCCGTGGGCGATCAGCGCGGTGCGCTGGCCAGCTTCGAACGGCTGCTCGGACTCGGATTCCAGGATGACCACGAGATGATGCTGCAGGCGGGGCGCGCCCTGTTCCGCAGCGGGCTGCTCGCGCAGGCGTATCGCTTCTTCGATCTGGCCCAGACCGCCGAGCCGGATTGCGCCGAGGCCGCGGCCTGCCTGGGCTACGTGTCCCACCGCCTCGGTCGCGATGGCGGCGCGTTTTTCTGGTTGCGGCGCACGCTCGCGATCGACCCGAAATACTCCGAGGCGCGGATCTACCTGGCCAACATGCTGTACGATCGCGGGGAGAGCGGGGCCGCTCTCAAGCACCTCGAGAAGACCGAGCCCGAGGATCATTTCGATGAGCTGGGGCTCTGGCGTACCGTCGAGCTCAAGAAGACGCTCTATCGCCTCGCCGACGATGATCTGGAGCTGGCGCCGTGGCTGGGGCGGCTGGGGGAGCTGGCTCCCGATCCCGACCCCACCGAGGACCTGCTGGCGGAGATCGAGGCCCAGCAGCTCGACGGCAGCGTGCGCGACCCCAATCAGCTGGAGCTGTTCGGCGCGCTGCTCCAGGACCTGCCCGGCATGCAGCGCAAGCACGGACGCAGCGACCCGCACCAGATCACCACCCTCGCGGGAACGACGCTCAAGGGGACCTGGGACGAAATCCTGCTGCAGCTCAAGGCGGACGAGCGCGGCGCGGTGCAGCTCTCACTCACGGAATTCATGGCCGGCGAAGCCCGCCGCAGCCAGGAAGAGACCGGCGTGATCATTCCGCTCACCGACGCCGAGGCGTTCATCCGCGGGAGTGCCGAAGCGGGAGTCCTTCGGATCGTCCAGTGATCCCCCGCTGGACCGCGGGTGTCCGCCGCGAGGTCCTCTCCAACGGCCTCTCGCTGCTGGTCCAGCGCGATCCGACCGCGCCCGCGGTGGCGGTGGTGAGCCACGTGCGGGCCGGGTTCTTCGACGAGCCCGACCGTCTCTCCGGCATCAGCCATGTGCTGGAGCACATGCTGTTCAAGGGTACCCCGACCCGCGGGGTGGGGCAGATCGCTCAGGAGACCAAGGCCGCCGGCGGATACCTCAACGCGGCCACCAGCTACGACCACACGACGTACTACGCCGTGCTCCCGGCCGGCTCGCTCGCCGTTGCCCTCGATCTGCAATCCGATGCGCTTCGCCGCAGCACCCTCGACCCCGACGAGCTGCGGCGCGAGCTCAGGGTGATCATCGAGGAGGCGCGCCGCAAACTCGACACCCCGTCGGCGGTAACCTCGGAGACCCTGGCCGCGCTGCTGTTCGACCGGCATCGGATCCGCCGCTGGCGGATCGGTACCGAGGCGCAGCTGGCCGCCCTGTCCCACGACGACCTGTCCGGCTACTACCGCTCCCGCTATGTGCCCGCGCGCACCATCGTCTCGATGACCGGTGATCTCGATCCCGACCTGGCGCTCGACGCCGCGCGGGAATTCTTCGGGAGCTGGCCGGCCGCTGCCTTCGCCGAGGATCCCTCGCCGGAGGAGCCACCGCATCGCGAGGTCCGGGCCCGCACCCTGCGGGGCGATGTGCGCCGCGCCGACCTGTCGGTGGGCTGGCGGGGCGTCCCCGCGCTGCATCCGGACGCCGCGGCACTCGACGTCGCGGCGGCCGTCCTGGGCGCCGGCCGGGCGAGCTGGCTCTATCGCTCCCTGCGGGCCCCCGGGCACGTGATGTCGGTGGGAACCTGGCACTACTCCCCGACCGAAGTGGGGATCTTCTCGGTTGCCGCCGACCTCGACGCCTCCCGGCTGTCGGAGGCGCTCGAGGGCATCGCGGCGAGCGTGGCGCGCCTCCGTGCCACGGGTCCGTCGAGCGATGATCTGTCCCGGGTCCGGCGGTTGCTCCGGGCGCGCTGGGCCCGCCGCCTCGAGACGGTCGAAGGCCGGGCCGCCGCGTTGGCCGCAGCCGAAGCGCTGGGTAGCGTGGATCTGCTGGACCAGGAATACGAACGCCTGCTGGCGGTCACTCCGGACGATGTGCGGCGGGTCGCGAGCGAGTGGCTGGCGCCGGACGCCGTCGCCGCGGTCGCGTTTCTCCCCGACGGCGCGGAACCGGAGCTCACTACCGAGCTGCTCCGCGCCGCGTTCGCGACGTCCCGGTCGCCACCGCCGGAGGAACGCGAGCCCCCCGTGCCGGTGCCGCCTGCCCCGGTTGCGGTCCGGGGGGCGATCACGTCCGGTGTCCTGCACATCGCCCTGCCCGGGGTCGATCTGTTGGTCGGGCGGAAGCCGGGCGTCCCGCTGGTATCGATCGGCGCTTATCGGCGACGCACGGTGCCCGACACGATCAAGGCGGCCGGTCTCTCTGCGCTCGCGGTGCGCTCGGCGGTGCGCGGCGCCGGGGGCATGGACGCGGGGGGGCTGGCCCTGGCCTTCGAGCGGCTCGGCGGCGGGCTGGCACCGCACGTCTCGTCGGACTGGTTCGGCTTCGACACCTCGGTGCTGGCCGACCAGGCGGTCGAAGGGGCCGGCCTGCTTCACTCGGTACTGCATGCACCGGGATTCGATGAAGGCGAAGTGGACCGGGAGCGCGGTACCCTGGCCGACGAGGTGGCCCAGGCCGCCGACGATATGCTTCGCTATCCGGTACAGCTCGCCCTTCGCGCGGGTTTCGGGGATTCGGGATACGGGCTGCCGGCGCAGGGACTCCCCGAATCGGTAGCGGCGCTGACCGCGGGCATGGTGCGGGGGTGGCACGCCTGCGAGCTGGCCGAAGGCCGCACCGCGGTGGTGGCGGTCGGAGATCTGGAGCCGGAACGATTTGCCGAACGGCTCGCCGGGTGGTTCGGAAAGGACCCGCCCCGCGATCCGGCTCCCATCGCGACCGGAGGAGCCTGGCGCACGCTGGAGGGACCCGGGGTGGTGGCGATCGAGCGGGCCAAGCGTCAGACCGGACTCGCCATCCTGTTCCCGGGACCCTCGCGCACCGATCCCGATCGGTTTGCCGCGATGGTGTGGTCGGCGATCGCGAGCGGGCTGGGCGGCCGGCTGTTCCACGCGCTTCGCGACAAGCAATCGCTGGCGTACACGGTGATCGCGTCGTCCTGGCAGCGAGCGGGCGCGGGAGCGCTGCTGCTGTACCTCGCCACGTCGCCGGAGCGGGAAGCGGAGGCGCGCGACGCCTTGTTGCTCGAGCTGGCGCGGTTTCGTGACGCGCCTCCCGATCGCGAGGAGCTGGTGCGGGCCATCAGTTATCTCGCGGGCCAGGCCCAGGTCCAGCGGCAGACCGCGGCCGCGGTGGCGGGCGAGGTGGCGGAAAGCTGGCTGATCGGGACCGGCCTCGAGGAGCTCGCGGACCCGGCGGCGGGATTCAAGCAGGTCACCGCCGAGGCGATCCGCATGCTGGCGCGGCGGTATCTGGACCCCGAGCTCCGCGTGGAAGGCATCGTCCGGGGGCGGGGCGGCGGCGCGTCCTGAAGGCTCGCCGGGCCGTGCTGGTATGTTTCCGGCATGGCCTCGCAACGTCCCTGGTGGTCGCCGGCCGATATCCTGACCGCCGTGCGCCTCCCTCTTGCCGTCGCGTTCGTCGCCATTCCCGACAGTGGCGCGCGACTGGCCATTCTCGCGGCGGCGGGCGCGAGCGATTTCGCCGATGGCCTGGTGGCGCGGCGGTGGGGCGGCTCGCGGCTGGGATCGTTCCTGGATCCGGTCGCCGACAAGCTCTTCATGGCCTGCGCCTTTGCCGTGGTGCTGGTGTCGGGCGCGCTCAATCTGTTCGAAATCCTCGGTGTGCTCGCCCGGGACTTCGCGACCGCACTGGCCTTTCTCGCCACGGTGCTGTTTACCCGGCCCGCCGCGATTCCCGCCCGGTTGGGCGGCAAGGCGGTGACCATCGGTCAACTACTCACCCTCCTGGCCTTCCTGCTCGGCTCGGAGCTGTTGCGGCCGGTCGCGTGGGCCACCGCCGCCGTGGCGCTCTATGCGATTTGGGACTATGCCCGGGTGGCGCGGGAGAAGCGGCCATTGGGAGAATGATTCTGAGGCTTCGCCCAGGACGCGGGGGCGCGAAGCGGCGACGGAACGAGGAGGTCAGGAAGGACATTCATGCAAGACGAACATGTTCGAAACGCGACGGTCTCGTGGGAAGGCGGCATGCGGTTTCGCGGCGGTGCGGCGGGCGGCCCGACCGCGCTCATCGACGCCGACGGCGAGGCGGCGCCCGGGCCGATGGTCGCGCTGCTGCTCGCGGCGTCGGCCTGCGCTGGAGCCGACATCGTCAGCATTCTCCAGAAGATGCAGGTGTCCCTGAAGCAGTTCAGCATCGAGGCGAGCGGGCGCCGGGCGCCGGAGCATCCCAAGCGCTACCTCACGCTGCACTTCGTCTACCGGATGGAGGGCCAGGGGCTCGACGAGGCCAAGGCGCGGCGCGCGATCGACCTGTCGCACCAGAAGTACTGCTCGGTGCTCCATTCGTTGAATGCCGATATCGCCATCACATACGACATTTCGATCGGGTGAGGATGCGCCGCGCGAGCGCGCGAGCGCTCTTTCTGCTCTGCTGGACCGCTGCGCCGCTGGCGGCCCAGCGCCAGGGGCTGGTGTTCGAGTGGGGCGTCCACGGCACCGTCACCGCCTCGACCGGCGGACCGATCGGGCTGGTGGCCGGCCCCCGGGTGGCGCTGCGCAGTGTCGGGGGCACCCGGGTGGCCCTCTCGGCGGGCGCCGGCTTCCGGGGCGATCGTTCCTCCGCGCGCGGCGAGGCCGCCCTGGAATACGTGCTGAGTCCCCGGGCGGCAAGCCGCGCCAGCGTGTATCTCGGAGGAGGCCTTGCCGGGGTGGTTGGGGGAGGGAAGGGCGCCTATCTGATGGTCTACGCCGGCCTGGAGCGAAGTCCCGGCCTGCCCGCGGGGTGGGCGGTCGAGGCCGGTCTGGGCGGCGGTTTCCGTATTCGTGCCGCGTATCACTGGAGGCGCTTTCCCCCCGGCTGGCGCCCGCAGAAATGACAAAGGCCGCCCGGGTCAGATACCGGGCGGCCCGCCTTCATCGAGAACCGCGCTCAGGTGGTCGAAGAGCCCGCGACTTCGGGCTTGCCCCGCACGACCGGCTTGCAGAACCGTTCTCCGAGCAGGCGGACCTGGGTCAGCTGCTCTTCACTCAGATCGGCGTAGCGTTCGGCGAGATACTGCATGGTGTCGTCGATCCATTCCTTCTGGTGCTCGGGCTCGGCTTCGAGGACGCCGCAACGCAGAATGTGGCTGAAGAGCTCGTCCCTGGCCTGCTCGACCACCGAAGGCCCCGCAGAGCGTTCGGTCTTCTTCTTGTTCGTCATGCACCGTCCTTTATTGGTGGAGGCCGGGTACATTACCCCGGCGTAAGCCATTGCTCACAAAGAATATAATGGCTTGTACCGTTCGGGCGCAAAGGTCCGGCACGACTGCAGCCGGGAACGGCGTTAATTACATTAGGCGGCGCCCCGAAATCGGCGGCCGGGGTCTTCGGCAGGTGACCAGGCGGGTGTATGGCGGATCATGACGAAGTGTACGGCGATGACCGGGTGCACGCGCTCCGCGGCATGTTGCGGTCGCTGGCCGAGCGGATTGCGGAGCTGGATCGGTCCGGTCAGCTGCTGGCCCAGGTGCCCGAGCTGCTCGAACGCCTGGGCGCGCTCCGATCCGAGTTGTTTCACTACGAGGTCCGCTTGACCTATGACACCCCGGAAGTGGCCGAGCACCGCAGGCTGGTCGAGAAGGCGCGCGAGCTTCCGGACTTCCTGAACCCCGATCCCGAGGACGACGATCCATGGCGCAAGCCCCGGCAGGAATGAACCGGTTCTACTTCGTCCTGGGTGTCGCGGCCCTGGCCGGCATCGCGGCGCTGGTCTATCAGGTTCAGAAGCCCAAGGCGGTGAGCATCCCGGTCAATGTGACGGTCCTGGCGGCCGACACCGCCGGCTTTCGCGGCTACCTGCTGGGCTCCGACTCGGCCAAGATCGAGGTCACCGAATACGCCGACTACCAGTGCCCCTATTGTCAGGACTTCGAGAGCATCCAGTTTCCGGCGGTCAAGCAGCAGCTGATCGAAACCGGGATCGCTCGCTGGCGCTACCGGGACTTCCCGCTCGACATGCACCCCAATTCACGAGTTGCGGCCCATGCCGCCGCGTGCGCCGACGATCAGGGGAAGTATTGGCCGATGCACGAGAGTCTCTACCAGCACCAGGCCGAATGGGCTCCCAAGAAGAATCCGGCCGGCACGTTCTCGGATTACGCCAAGGTCGCTGGGCTGGACGTGACCCTGTACGATCAATGCATGAAGGCCGCCAAGTTCGCCGGAAGGATTCAGGCCAGCTACGACGAGGGCCTCAAGCTGGGTGTCTCGGGCACGCCCAGCTATGTCATCGCCGGCCGGCTCTATTCCAACGTCCTGCCCTCTGACAGCATCCGCGCCATCGTCATGCGCTCGCTGCCGCCGTCCACGCCACCGTCGCCCACTCCATGAGCCGTGCCCGGATGGCCATTGCGCTGCTGTGCATGGCCGGCCTGTTCGTGGCCATCTACCTCTATCTGTTCAAGATCGGGAAGATCGGCACGCTGGCCTGCGG
Source organism: uncultured Gemmatimonadales bacterium (assembly GCA_963762545.1). Lineage (GTDB taxonomy): Bacteria > Gemmatimonadota > Gemmatimonadetes > Gemmatimonadales > GWC2-71-9 > JABFSM01. The sequence goes on from CAVXLC010000001.1 coordinate 592,211, forward strand.
TACCGGCGCCTGCGAGACGGTGCAGCTCTCCCCCCAGAGCCGGTTTCTCGGGGTCGAGGTGTCGCTCATCGGGGTGATGGGGTACGGGGTGATGCTGGCCCTGGCGCTGCTGGCCCTGCAGCCCCGCTACGCGGGGCGGTCCGGGCCGGCCACTCTGCTGTTCCTGCTGTCGTCGGGCGCCCTCCTGTTCACCGGATACCTGACCACCCTCGAGCTCTTCGTCATCCATGCGATTTGCCGCTGGTGCGTCGGCTCGGCGGTGATCGTGGTGTCCATTTTCGGCTTCGCCCTGTACGATCGCCGTAAGAGGGCGCCCGCCCAGACATGAGCGACGACGCGGGACCGCGGCGCACCCCGCCGCGGGCAAAGGCGCTCGCCATCTGGTCTCTCGCCGCCCTCGGGGTGGTATACGGCGACATCGGCACCAGCCCGCTCTACGCGCTCAAGGAGTCGTTCCTGCCGGTGCACGGCCTGCCCCCGACCCCGGAGAATGTGCTCGGGGTGCTCTCGCTCATCTTCTGGTCGCTCACCTTCGTCATCTCCTTCAAGTACGTCACGATCCTCCTTCAGGCCGACAACCGGGGCGAGGGCGGCATCCTCGCGCTCCTGGCGTTGGTGCGCCCGAAGGACGAGGCGAGGGGCGCCAAGCGATTGCTGGTGCTCCTCGGTCTGTTCGGCGCCGCGCTGCTCTACGGGGACGGGGTCATCACTCCGGCCGTGTCGGTCCTGGGCGCGCTCGAGGGCATTGACGTGGCGACACCGGCCTTCCGGGAATACGTGGTGCCGATCGCGATTCTCATCCTCATCGTCCTCTTTGTGGCCCAGCGCCGCGGCACCGCGGGGATCGGGAAGGTGTTCGGGCCGGTGATGGTCCTGTGGTTCGTCGCCATCGCCGGATTGGGCATCGGGGGCATCCTGCGGGAGCCGACGGTGCTCCGCGCCTTGTCACCGGTATACGCGGTGAATTTCTTCGCGGACGATGGCCTGAAGGGCTTCCTGATTCTGGGGTCGGTGGTGCTGGTGCTCACCGGTGGCGAGGCGCTGTACGCCGACATGGGGCACTTCGGACCCCGTCCGATCCGGGTGGCCTGGTTCGGCATGGTGCTTCCGGCCCTGCTGCTCAACTATTTCGGGCAAGGGGCCCTCCTCCTGTCGGATCCGTCGGGAATCGACAACCCCTTTTATCGCCTGGTACCGCCCGCCTTCCTCTATCCCATGGTTGTCCTGTCGACCACCGCCGCGGTCGTGGCCAGCCAGGCCCTCATCAGCGGCGCGTTTTCCCTGACGCGGCAGGCCGTGCAGCTGGGCTACTCTCCCCGGGTGACGGTCATTCACACGTCCCAGGTGGAAGCGGGACAGATCTACATCCCGGAAGTGAACTGGGTCCTCATGGTGGCGTGTCTGGCGCTGGTGGTGGGCTTCAGGACGTCCACCAACCTGGCGGGGGCCTACGGGATCGCGGTCACTGGGACGATGTCCATCACGACGGTGCTGTTCGCCAATGCGGCGCGGACCCGTCTCGGATGGCGGCCCTGGCTGGTGGTGCCGCTGGCGCTGCTGTTCCTGATCGTGGATCTGGCCTTCTTCGCGGCGAATACCGTGAAGATTCCGGCGGGCGGCTGGTTCCCGATCCTGCTCGCGGTCATCGTCTTCGTGCTGATGGCCACCTGGAGGCGGGGCCGCCTGATCGTGACCGCCGTGCTGCGCGAGGGTACCCTCCCGATGGATCTCTTCATCAAGGAGATGCTGAAGCGGCCGCCGGTGCGGGTGCCCGGGGTGGCGGTCTTCATGACGTCGGATCTGTCGGGGGCGCCGCCGGTGCTGCTGCACCATCTCAAGCACAACAAGGTGCTGCACGAGAAGGTGATCCTGATGTCGCTCGCCACGGGGGAAATCCCGCAGGTGCCCCCGGGGCAGCGCATCGAGCTGCACGAGCTGGGCGCCGGGATCTTCACGGTGGTCGGCTCGTATGGATTCATGGAGTCGCCCAACGTGCCGGACATCGTCCATGGGCTGGCGGCGTTCGGGCTGCACGCCAAGGTCAACGAGACCACCTTCTATCTTGGCCGGGAGACCCTCCTGCCCACCCGGGCGACTCGTGCGAAGCGGGCCGCCCTGGCGGCGAAGGGTCTCTGGATGGCGATGTGGCGCAAGCGGATCTTCATGGTCATGTCCAACAACGCCCGATCCGCGACGGCGTTCTTCGGGCTGCCGCCCAACCGGGTCATCGAGCTGGGCGCACAGGTGCAGATCTAGCCCTCCTCGCTCTCATACTGGTCCTTGAGCCTCGCCACGACGTTGGGGTCCGCCAGCGTCGTGGTATCCCCCAGCGCCCGCCCTTCCGCGATGTCCTTGAGCAGCCGCCGCATGATCTTCCCGCTTCTGGTCTTGGGGAGGTCCGCGGAGAAGAAGATGTCGTCCGGGCGCGCGATGGCGCCGATCTTCGTGGTCACGTGCTCCTTGAGCTCCTCCTTGAGGCCGGAGCTGAGCGGGTATCCCTCCTTGAGGATCACGAAGGCCGCGATGGCCTGGCCCTTGAGGTCGTGGGCCCGGCCCACCACCGCCGCTTCCGCGACCATCGGGTGGTCCACCAGCGCGCTCTCCACCTCCATCGTGCCGATGCGATGCCCCGCCACGTTGAGCACGTCGTCCACCCGCCCGAGGATCCACCAGTAGCCGTCGGCGTCCACCTTGGCGCCATCGCCGGCGAAGTACCTTCCCGGAAAACGACTCCAGTAGGTGTCCCGGTACCGCTGATCGTCACCGTAGATGGTCCGGAGCATGCCCGGCCACGGCTCGGTGAGGGTGAGAAAGCCGCCCCCCGTGTCCATCCGGGTCCCGTGATGGTCCACCAGCTCGGCGCTGATGCCGGGGAAGGGGATGGTGGCCGAGCCGGGCTTGGTGGTGACAACCCCCGGCAGGGGCGTGATCATGATCCCTCCGGTCTCGGTCTGCCACCAGGTGTCGACGATGGGGCAGTTCCCCCGGCCGATCTGCTCCCGATACCAGATCCAGGCCTCCGGGTTGATCGGCTCGCCCACCGAGCCGAGCAGGCGAAGGGTCGAGAGATCGTGGCGGGCCGGGTGTTCGGTGCCCCATTTCATGAAGGCCCGGATGGCGGTCGGGGCGGTGTAGAAGACGGTGACGCCGTGGCGCTCGATGAGCGACCAGAAGCGATCCCGCTCGGGCCAGTCGGGGGCGCCCTCGTACATCAGGACCGTGGCCCCGTTGGCGAGGGGGCCGTAGACCACGTAGGAGTGTCCGGTCACCCATCCGATGTCGGCGGTGCACCAGAACACGTCGGTGTCCCGGAGATCGAAGATGTACTTCGTGGTTGACGCCACCTGGGTCAGGTATCCCCCGGTGGTGTGCACGATGCCTTTGGGCTTCCCGGTGGTGCCCGAGGTATAGAGGATGAACAGGAGGTCCTCGGAATCCATGGGCTCGGGAGCCGCGACGATCCCGGCGTCCTCCAGGAGGCGATGCCACCAGTGATCCCGGCCCTCCTGCATCCTGGCAAACGCCTCGTCCCCTTCCGCGCCGGCGCGGCGCCGGACCACCAGGACGTGGCGGATCGAGGGACACTCGGTCAGCGCCTGATCGGCAAACCGCTTGAGCGGCACCACCTGGCCCCGGCGGTACCCTCCGTCGGCGGTAATCAGCGCGACGGCGCTCGCGTCGTTGATCCGGTCGCGCAGGGACTCGGCCGAGAAGCCGCCGAACACCACCGAGTGCACCGCGCCGATCCGGGCGCAGGCCAGCATGGCGATCGCGGCCTCGGGAATCATCGGCAGGTAGATCGCGACCCGGTCTCCCCGGGTCACGCCGAGCTTCCGCAGGGCGTTGGCGGCCCGATTGACCTCCTGGGCCAGCTCCCAGTAGGTCAGGGTCCGGCGGTCGCCCGGCTCCCCCTCCCAGATGAGGGCGGCCTTGTTGCGGCGCGGCCCGGCCAGGTGCCGGTCCAGACAGTTGGTGGAGACGTTGAGCTTGCCGTCCACGAACCAGCGGGCATGGGGCGGGCGCCAGTCCAGGATGGCGGACCAGGGGGCCATCCACTCCAGCGCCCGGGCCTCCTCCGCCCAGAAGCCCAGGCGATCGGCCTCGGCGCGGCGGTAGAGCTCGGGGGTGGCCACGGCGTGCGCGGCGAAGTCGGCCGGGGGAGGGAACCGGCGCTGCTCGGACAGGAGGGTGGAGAGTTGGGAGTCCATGGGGCCAGAGGGCGGAAGAAGCCGGACGACCGGGAGCGTGAGAGTAATCATAGCTCTCCGGTGAAAGCTGCAGGTAGATGCGTCCAGTACGGCGCGATGCAGGTGTGCAGTTCCCCATGACCTGTCGCGGAGTGCGATGCGTCCCGGGCGCAATCGGTGTGGTGCTCGCCGGGGTAAGTGATTCCGCCGGTGCGAGTTGGTCCCGATGGCACTTTCCTCGCCGTTGGATTGAGTCGAGCGGCGCCGGTGTGGTGCCGCTCGCCACAATCGATTCGCCCGACAAGAGCACACCCGGAGCGATCCGGGGCCGCAAAGCCAGAGGTCTCGCGAGCGTGAGACGGCTCGGCTGCCGAAGGCAGGATCCCCGGGAATGATTTCCGGATCGGCTCGGGCGTGGGAGGCGACGGAATGTCAGCCACGCAGGTCACCGCCCGAAACATCGTCGCGCCGGAGGCCCTGGGCCTCGACACGCGGGTGGAATTTCGCGCGGCGGCCACCCGGGAGCTCGATGCGATGCCGGACGGCGGCGTCCTGATCCTGGATCTGGCGAAGACCAAACGGGTGGATTCGGCCGGGCTGTCGGCCCTCATGCTCATCCAGCGCCACGCCAGCGACCGGGGCCAGCGGATCGTCCTGCGGGACCCCAGCGACGAAATGCGGTTCCTGCTCGCCCTGACCCTCATGACCGAGCTGTTCGAGATCGAGCCGAAGCAGGCGTAGGCTATATTCCCGCGGTGATGGCATCCGCGGCATCCGCAGGTCCCCCGCTTCTGCAGGCTACCTCCCTCGAGCGCCGGTTCGGCGCCCTGAGGGCCCTTCGCGGCGTCTCCCTGAGCGTCTATCCCGGCGAGTGTCACCTGGTGGTGGGGCCCAACGGCGCCGGCAAGAGTACGCTGCTGCGGCTCCTGGCGGGGTTGGCCCGCCCCAGCGCCGGCTCCATCGCGATCGACGGGGAGGCGCTCAGCGGAGCCCCCTCCCTGCGCCGCGCGATCGGCCTGCTGTCCCATCAGAGCCATCTGTACGACGACCTCTCCGCTCTGGAGAACCTGGCCTTTGCCGCCCGGCTCTACCAGCTCTCGGGCGATCCGACCGGCACCGCCCGGCGCCGGCTGGCCGCGCTCGGGCTCACCGAGCGCCTGGACCAGCCGATCCGGACGCTCTCCCGGGGCACGGTCCAGCGGCTCGCGATCGCCCGGGCGCTCCTGCACGGGCCCCGGCTGTTGCTGCTGGACGAGCCGTTCACCGGGCTGGATCCCAAGGCGGCGGATCATGTGGCGGACCTGCTCACGGCGGAACGGCGGGTGGGGAAGGGGCTGGTCCTGGTGAGTCACGACGTGCATGAATCGTGGGAGCTGGCGACGCACGTGCACATCCTGGTGCGCGGGGCCTGGACCCTCGACGAGCCCAGGAGCGGCACCCTGGAGGGGTTTCTGAGCCGCTACCGGGAGGTGCTCCATGGGTGACCTGGTCCGGGCGGTCTTCGCCATCGCGGGCAAGGACCTGCGGGTCGAGGTTCGAAGCCGGACCGCCCTGGTGTCGGCGCTGGCCTTCGCGGCGCTGGTGCTGGTGATCTTCAACTTCGCCCGCGACGCCGGGTCGGTGTCCCGGGAGGCCCTGGCGCCGAGCGTGTTGTGGATCACCTTCACCTTTTCGGGGATGATCGCGCTCAACCGCTCCTTTGCGCTGGAGCGGGAGAATGCCGCGCTCGACGGCCTGCTGCTGGCGCCGGTGTCGCGATCGGCGCTCTTCCTCGGGAAGTATCTCGCCAACCTGGCCTTCGTCTTCACGGTGGAGGCGGTCACCCTCCCCCTCTTCGTCCTGTTCTTCGGGGCGGACCTGAGCGGGGTGGTGTCCGGCATCGTTCTCACCGCGGTGCTCGCGACCGCGGGTTTCGTGGCGGTCGGTACCCTGTTCTCCGCCATCGCGGTGCGGACCCGGTTTGCCGAGCTGATGCTCCCGCTGCTGGTCCTGCCGTTCCTGATCCCGCCGGTCATCGGCGCGGTCCAGGTGACGGCGCGCTTGCTGGCCGGACGCCCTATGAGCGAGATTCTAGGCTGGCTCAAGATCCTGGCCCTCTACGACCTGGTGTTCGTGACCGTCTGCCTGCTGCTCTTTCCCGCGCTGATGGACGAATGACGCCCGAGGCGGAACGGGCGCGCGTCGTGGTGCGCCGGGGGCTGGCCCTCGTGGCGATCGGGCTCCTGGCCCTGGGCGCGGTCTTCGTCGTGGCCCTGCGGTTCACGCCCATTGAACGGTTCCAGGGCCTGCCCCAGAAGATCTTCTACGTGCACGTGCCGGCTGCCTGGTGCGCGCTGCTGGCCTTCACCGTGGTCGGCATCGCCAGCATCCTCTACCTCTGGCTCCGGGATGCCCGGCTGGATCTCTTCGCGGAATCCGCCGCCTCGGCCGGGCTGGTGTTCAGCACGGTGATGCTGACGACCGGGCCGCTCTGGGGGAAGCCGATCTGGGGGACCTGGTGGACCTGGGACGCCCGGCTCACCTTCACGCTGTTCCTGTTCTTCCTGTTCCTGGGCTATCGGGCGCTGCGGGGGGCGCTGCACGATCCCGGCGAGCGGGCCCGCTACAGCGCGGTGGTGGGCATCCTCGGCATGGTGCTGGTGCCCTTCGTGCACCTGACCGTGTATCTCTTTCCCACGGTGCACCCCCAGCCGATCGTGCTCAAGCCGAGCTCGCCGTCGCTCCCCTGGGAAATGCTGCGGACGCTGCTGCTGTCGCTGACCGCGTATACGGTCCTGCTGATCGGGTTCGTGACCACCCGCTACGGCCTCGGCCGCGAGGCCGAGGCGCGAGGAGAGCTCGATGCCGGCTGATCCGTCGGCCAACGCGGCGTTCATGTGGGCCGCGTACGCCGCCGTCGCGGTGATTCTGGGGGGCTACGGGCTGGCGCTGTGGCGGAGGGCGCGGCGGCTGGGACGGTAGGCCGGGCTAATTGGCCGCCCGGAACAGCAGCGCCGCGTTGATCCCCCCGAATCCGAACGAATTGCTGATGATGTATTCCGGGCTCGCCTCGAGTCCGCCCCCCGTGATGTAGTCGAGGTCGCAGGCCGGGTCGGAATCCAGCAGGTTGACGCTGGGCGGCAACCAGCCGCGCCGGAGCGCCAGCGCGGAGATCACGGCCTCGATGGCGCCGCTCGCCCCCAGTGCGTGTCCGTAGTATCCCTTGGTCCCGCTGACCGGAATCCTCCCCGCCTGCGCGCCCAGCGCCTGGCGAATGGCCAGCGTTTCGGTGGGGTCGTTGAGCGGGGTGGAGGATCCGTGGGCATTCACGTAGCCGACCGCCTCCGCCGCCACCTGGCGGTCGTCCAGGGCGATCCGCATGGCGCGCGCCGCCTGGCGCCCATCGGGGCGCGGGGCGGTCATGTGGTGGGCATCGTTGGTGAGCCCGTAACCCGCGAGCTCGGCGTACACCGGCGCTCCGCGGGCCAGGGCCCGCTCCCGCTCTTCCAGCACCAGGACCGCGGCGCCTTCGCCCATCACGAACCCATCACGTCCCTTGTCGAACGGCCGGCTGGCCGTGCCGGGGTCGTCGTTGCGGGTGGACATGGCCCGGATGATGGCGAAGGCGCCGTAACTGAGCGGGGAGAGCGGCGCCTCGGCCCCGCCGGCCAGCATGATGTCGGCCTCTCCCCGGTTGATGGCGCGGTAGGCCTCGCCGATCGCGATGGCTCCCGAGGCGCAGCTCATGCCGTTGGTGATGTTGGGGCCGCTCACGCCCAGCTCGATGGCCAGGTTGCAGCTCGAGGCACCGACGAACACCGTGAGCGCGAGCCCCGGCTCCACCGCGCGAATCCCGCCGGCCACGTACTTGCCGTGCTCCGCCTCCGCGAACGCGACCCCGCCCAGCGCGGTCCCCATCATCGCGCCGACCCGGTCGAGGTCTTCCTTCGCGAGCTCGATCCCGGCGTCCGCGATGGCCAGCTTGGCCGCTGCCAGCGTGAACTGGGAGCAGCGGTCCAGGCGCTTGGCCCGCCGGGGCTCGATCCAGTCGGTCGGCTCGAAGCCGTCGACCTCCGCCGCGATGTGGCTGCGGAACGGGGACGGATCGAACCGGGTGATGCTCCGCACCACCGACCGCGCGGCCTTGAGGCCACCCCAGAACGGCTCCAGCCCGATGCCGATGGGGGTAACCGGTCCGACCCCGGTGATCACGACACGACGATCAGCCATCCGAGTCCTCCGCGGCCCGGCGGATGCCCGCCAGGGTTCGCGATGCGATTCCGCTCACGAAGATTGGTCCAATGACGAGGGTTGCGGCGCCGCCGCCGATCAGCGGCCAGGAGGGGCCGGTCCACTCATGGACGATGGTGGCCCGGCTGCCGCTCCCCTCGGGCTCGACGCTCCAGAGCACCTCCATCCCGGTGGTGACGCCCGCCACATGGCGGTAGCGCACTTCCCGGCGCTCCGGGGCCACCCACATCTCGGAGGTCCACCAGGTGGGCCAGCGCAGCGGGCCGAAGGGCCGGTAGGCGGCCATCTCCACCACGCCGCCATCGGCCCGGCGATCGAGCATCCGGACCCAGCGATAATGCGGAAGGATCTCCGGCCAGCGCTCCACCTGGGAGGCGTATCCGAACACCCGCTCGGGGGGCGCCGCGATCACCGCGGTATCCACGGTGCGCATCAGGCCGGAGGCCGCCACACCGCGACGAGTCGCGCGCCGGGTCGCCGGACGACCCGCGCGGTCACCCCCGCGCGCGCCAGCAGATCGCCGAGCGACTCGGCGCTGAATCCCCGTCGGAGGGAGGTGACCCCGTCCCGCAGGGTATCGGCGTCGAACCGGAGCACCTGTCCGGCCAGCCGGAACCCCAGCGCGGCCAGCTCGGAGCGGCGCAGATCCGCCAGGATCACGGCGCGCCGGGCCACCCGGCTGCACTCGTGGACCAGCCGGACAATGGCATCGGGGGAAAAATGGTGAACGACCTGGCTCAGCAGGACCAGGTCGACCCCGCGGTCGCGGACCGGCAGCAGGTCCCCGTCGCCCACCAGCACGGCCAGGCCGTCCTGGTGGGCCAGACGCGCAGCCGCGCCGTGGCGTTCCAGCCCGAGGGGGACCAGGGTGATGCCCCGGGCCCGGGCCCAGGCGACGGCCATCCGGGGCAGGTCTCCCATGCCGGTGCCCACGTCGAGGAAGGTGACCGGCCCGGTCGGCGCCTCGCCCGCCGGGAGGGCGTGCCGAAGCCCGAATCGGACCGCCGCCGCGCCGCCGAACCAGAAGTTGGCGCGCGCGATGTTGCGGAGCGACTGGCAGACCTGGGCCGGCTCGGCTCTCGGGTCGTCGAGCAGCTCGATGCCGGGCGCCGACTCCAGTCGGGTCACGGCAATCCCGCGGTGATGTACCCCCCGCGGTAGTAGAGCAGGGGACGGCCGGTGGCTACGCTGCCGCCGACCACCCGTCCGACATGGATGGTGTGGTCTCCCGCCTCGAAGGACGAGTAGGACTCGCAGGTCAGCGTGGCAAGCGCTCCGTCCAGCAGCACGAAGCCCCGATCCTCGACGCGGTAGCCGATGCCGTCGAAGCGGCCGCTGGTGTTCCCCGCGAACCGGCGGGAGAGCGCCTCCTGGCCGCTGTTCAGGATGTTGATCGCGAACTGGGTGGCATGGCGCAGCACCCCATGCATATCCGCGGCGTGATCGATGTTGAGCGAGATGAGTGGCGGAGCCAGCGAGACCGAGGCGAAGCTGTTCGCGGTCATGCCGGCCGGGTGGCCATCGGCCGTGAGCGCGGTGATGATCACCACTCCGGTGGTGAAATGGCCGCACAGCTGGCGAAACTCGGCTGGATCGACGTCGGCGTGAGGCATCAGAAGACGACCTGGGAAAGAAAGACGGGGTTGAGCACCGCCCGGGGCGGCACGAAGTCTCCGGTAACACCGATCAGGGTATGGGCCAGCCCGCGGCGCTCCATCCGGCCCACGGCGCGGTCGAACAGGGCGGGCGCGAGCATGGCGTAGCCGATGACGCGTTCCACTGCCCATTTGCCCAGGAAGGCGCGTCGCCGGGCCCGGGCGTAAGGGGCCAGTGCGGCGGCGGACGGGGAACCCGGCCGCGCCAGCGCGTCGCGCACGACGCCCTCGAGCAGCTCACTCCCGCGCAGCGCCGCGCAGATTCCTTCGCCGGTAAAGGGATCGAAGAAATCGGCCGCATCGCCGGTGAGCAGGGCGCCGGCGGCGACCACGCGGCGGGACCAGGCCGCGAAGGGCCCGGTGACCAGCACCTCGCGCACGATCGCGCCCGCGCGCACCCGTCCCCGCACCCCGGGAAACCGCTCCAGCTGTTCCAGAAAGAATGCCTCGGGACGGCCCCGCGCCAGCGCGGCCCGCTCCCGCGGCACCACCAGCGCCACATTGGCCAGCCCGCCGCCCAGGGGATTGATGCCGACATATCCGTCGGCCGCCACGTGCATCTCCGCGGTATCCGTCAGCCCGGGCACTCCGTCCGCGTGGGCCACGAAGGCGTAGCGCCGGAGCGGCCCGAACCGGCGGCCGCCGATGCTCCGGGCCAGCAGCGAATGGAGGCCGTCCGCGCCGATGGTAAGCCGCGCCCGCAGCTCGGTGCCGCTGCCGCGCTCCGACCGCACCGAGAGGCCGACGACACCTCCGCGTTCCCGGAGGACGCCTTGCACGGTCGTCCCCTCCAGCACGGTGGCCCCGGCCTCGCGCGCGGCCTCCACCAGGGCATGATCCAGGACTCTCCTGGGCACCGAGAGCCCCGTGGCGCGGAACGGGGCCGTGCCCGCGCGCGCGAAGAGCCCGGTGAGCCGGGATCCCCGGGGGGCCTCCACCATGGTGCCACGGATGGGATGCCCGCCCGCCGCCTCCACGCGGGCCAGCACCCCCAGCGCGGCGAGATGCCGCACGCCTTCGGGGCTCATGTACTCCGAGCAGATCTTGTCCCGGGGAAACCGGGCGCGGTCCACCGCCACCACGCGGAGGCCGGCGCGGGACAGCCGGAGCGCGGCGGCGGCGCCCGCCGGTCCGGTGCCGGCGATCAGGACATCGAGCGGAGCGCTCACGGGACGCCCGGTTTCACCGGCTCCAGATCCACCAGGCTCCGCCCGCCACGAGCGCGGCCAGCCCGGTGGAGAGCGCGTTGACTCCGTCGTTGTCCAGCCATGGTGATCCTCCAACCCGGCGGCCCGGTGTGCCGCAATGATGCAGCCGGTGCTCGCTGGGCACGGCGCACCGGGGACATTCGAAACGTCCCTGCAGGGACGCGCCCAGCAGGGAGTCCAGAAGCATACCTCCGAACCCGATGGCGAGGCCCGCGAGCGCCAGCGGCGCTCCTCCGCCCGCCAGCCCACCGGACAGCCCCACCACGGCCGCGCCGGCCAGGCCGGCGAGCGTCCCCCTGGGGGAGACGCCGCCGCTGGTACCCCTCGGCACGGGCCGTCCCGTCAGCAGGTGGCGGGGCTCGTGCACGCTGAACGCCCCGATCGAGGTCGCCCAGGTGTCGGCGGCGGCGGCGGCGAGGGACCCGCAGACGATCCACAGCGCCGCCGGGAGGTTCCGGAATCCCATCAGGGCGCCCGCGGCGGCGGCGGCTCCATTGGCGAGGACCTGTCGGGCATTGCGGTGCTCCGTGGCGGGATCGGCGGACTTACCGCGGACCAGGGCGATCCGCCCGACCAGCGTGCTCGACCCGAAGAAGGCGGCCAGCATTGCCGCTCCGCTCCAGCCGGTCCCCCACAGCACCGCGGTTCCCACCAGGGCCGCCGCGACGGAGCCATCCCGGGTGAGCGCGCCGGCGCGACCCGCCACAATGGCCACGAGAGAGGAGACGCCCAGCGCCAGGATCGCCACCATTCGGCGGAATGTCCCCTGACGGTTGGGCGGGGGCAAGCGCCCATTCCACCGCTCGCGACAAGTCGCTAAGTTGACGCGCCGTGAGCCTCTCGTCTCCTACCATCCACGCACTGATCCCGCTCAGCCTGCTCGAGGCGATCCGGAACCTTGACACACCGCTGGACGACGGGCTGAACGAGCTGGCCGGCGAAACCGTTTCGAAGCGCCTGGGCCTGTCCAACACGGTGGCCCAGCAGATCGAGCGCTATCGCGAGGCCGTCGAACAGAACGGCTCGGTGCCCGCCGAGGAGGCTATCTCGGTCTTCCGCCTGGTGGGACGCCGGCCCGACGCGACGCTGGTCTATTCCGATGCCGGACGCCGCGCCGCGCGCTACGCCGCCCGCTCCGCCGGCCTCGGCACCAAGGTCCTGCTCGGAGTAACGCCGCGTCCGCTGCGCCGCCGCCTGGGGGCCAAGTCGGCCGCACTGGTGGCCCGGAAGCTCCTGGGCATCCCGCTCGATCTGGCGCCGGGTGGGCACCAGGTACGACTCACCGAATCGCTGGCGACCGCGGCGGGGTTCCCGGGTACCGGCTGCTACTTTTACAGCGCCGTCATCGCCGAGCTGCTCAGGGTGGCGACCGGCTTCGAGGGAGCGATGGTCCACGAACGCTGCCATTCGCGGGGCGACGACCACTGTTTCTGGCGCGCCGCGGAGGCGGGAGGCTACGAATGAAGCCGTTGACGCCGGATGATCACAGGCTGCTACGCGCCGGGCTCGCCACCTGCGGGGCCGACGGGTGGCTGCTCTTCGATTTTCAGGGGCACAACCCGGTGGCCAACCGGTTCCTGGCGCTGGGAGGCCTGGGATCGCGCCGGCTCTTCGCGCTCCTCACGCCGGACCAGGAGCCGGTCGCGGTGGCGCACAAGATCGAGCTGCAGCCGGTGGCCGATTTCCCCGGCCGGGTCATTCCCTACGCGCGGTGGGAAGAGCTCCACGCCGCGCTCAAGAGTCTGGTGGCGGGCAAGACCGTCGCCATGGAAATCTCGCCCCGGGACGGGGTACCCTACCTCGACCGGGTGCCGTACGGCGTGGTGGACCTGATTCAGTCCCTGGGCGGGAAGGTGGTTTCGAGCGCGCCACTGGTCACCCAGTTTGCCGCGCGCTGGACCGAGGACGAAGCGGCCCGGCACATCGAAGCGGCCGAGGTCGTGGCGTGGATCGCCAGGGAGGCGCTGGCGGTTGCGGTAACCCGCGGCGGCAAGGGCCTGACCGAAACGGCACTGCAGCAGCGCGTCATGGAGATGATGGCCAAGGAAGGCCTGGTGCCGGATCACCCGCCAATCGTCGGGTTCGGCGTCAATTCGGGCAACCCGCATTACGAGCCGGTGGCGGGGAAGGACCTGACCCTGGCCAAGGACCAGGTGGTGCTGCTCGATCTGTTCGGCCGGTATCCTGGCGCCATCTCGGCGGACCAGACCTGGATGGGCTTCAGCGGAAGCCAGCCCCCCGAGCGGGTCCTGACCGTCTGGACCGCAGTGCGGGACGCGAGGGACGCGGCGCTCGAGGTGGTGCGGCGCGCCGGGCAGAGCGGGGAGCCGCTTGCCGGATACCAGGTGGACCGGGCCGCTCGCGACGTGATCGAGCGGGCCGGATTCGGGGAATTCTTCGTGCATCGCACCGGGCACTCGATCGACCAGAATCTCCATGGCTCCGGCCCGCATATGGACGACTACGAGACCAAGGACGACCGCATCATCCTGACCGGATGCGGTTTCTCGGTCGAGCCGGGCATTTACCTGCCGAACGAGTTCGGAGTGCGCAGCGAGGTGAACGTGTACTGGGCGCCGGGCGGGCCGCTGGTGACACCCAAGGAGCCGCAGCGGGATCTGATACTGCCGTAGCAGGTGAAGCGGCTAAGAGGCGAGGAGGCTATCGGGCATCCGGCCGGTCGAGGATGACCACGTCGGGCCGGGGCGTGGGGTGTCCGGCCGGCAGGTGCTTGTCGATGCCCATGGCCACGAAGAGCAGCGCGAGATAGAGCAGCGAGAACTTGTACATCCTCCAGGCCAGGGGTGTGACCGACTCCTGTTTGAGCAGCCGCAGGCAATACCACAGCAGTCTGGCCCCCAGCAGGATCGCCGCCACCACATAAAACAGGCCCTGGGTTCCCGCGAGCGCCGGCAGGATCGTGAGCGGGAGCAGCATGAGGGTGTACACCAGCATCTGCACCTTGGTTTCGTGCGCGCCCTTGACCACCGGCATCATGGGGACGCCGGCCCGGGCGTACTCCTGTTCCTTGATCAGCGCGAGTGCCCAGAAATGGGGCGGCGTCCAGTAAAAGATGATGGCGAAGAGGTACAATGCTGCCAGATCGAGGGAGCCGGTCATCGCGGCCCACCCCACCAGCGGCGGAAAGGCGCCGGCCGCGCCGCCGATCACGATGTTCTGGGGGCTCCATCGCTTGAGCCACATCGTGTAAATGAAGACGTAGAACAGCAGGCCGGACAGCGCCAGCCACCCCGCCAGCGGATTCACGAAGTGCCAGAACAGGGCAAACGCCACGGCCCCCAGGGTAACACCGAACAGGAGCGCCGCTCCCGCGGGGAGGCGTCCCGACGGAATCGGACGGAGCCTGGTGCGTGACATGAAGGTGTCGATGTCCCGGTCGAACCACATGTTGATGGCGTTGGCTCCCCCGGCCATGAGGAATCCCGCCACCGTCACCCAGAAGACCAGACCCAGGGAGGGCAGGCCGCGGTCGGTGATGAACATCGGGGCAACGGTGGTCACCAGGAGCAGCGAGATAACGCGCGGCTTGGTCAGGGAGATCAGGTCGCGAAGCAACGCCATGCGGAGAACCGGGAAGCAGGGGAACGGGCAGCGGGGAGCCGAATGCGGTTCCCGCTAGCTAAACTCGCGGCACAATATATACCTTCCGGCGACGACCAGCCCCGACTCCTTCCCCTTCCCGAGCCGGCATGACCACTCCCGCGCCGCGTGATTCATGGGGCGAACGCCTCCCCCGTACCGTGGGACTGTTTTCGGCGGTCCTGGTCCTGATCGGCATCACGATCGGGAGCGGGATCTTCCGGGTCCCCGGCCGGGTGGCCGGCCTGGTAGGCTCTCCCGGGATGGTGCTCGTGGCCTGGGTGCTGGGCGGGGTCCTGGCACTGCTGGGTGCCCTCACCCTGGCCGAGCTGGCGGCGATGTATCCGCGCAGCGGAGGGGTATTCACGTACATCGAGGAAGGCCTGGGACCGATGCCCGCCTTCCTGTTCGGCTGGTCGCAGCTGGCGGTGATCCGGGCGGCCGCGCTGGGTGCGATCGCCACGATCTTCGCGGAATACTTCTCCCATTTCGTTCCCCTGAGCTCGGCCCAGGTCCACTATGTCGCCGCGGGTCTGATCTTCGGCGTCGGGGTGCTCAACTACGTGGGGGTCAAGAAGGCCGCCGCGGTGACCGGCGTGGCGACCGCGGTGAAGTACGGGGCGCTGCTCGCGCTGGTGATCCTCTCCTTCACCGCCCCGACCCGGTCCGCCGCCAACTTCACTCCCCTCTGGGTGGGGGGGCTCGGAATCTCGGCGCTGGCGACCGCGATGGTTTCGGTGATGTGGGCCTACGACGGATGGGCCGATCTCTCCTACATGAGCGGAGAGATCAAGGATCCGGCCAGGAACATGCCCCGGGCCCTCATCATCGGCACGCTCGCGATCATCGCCATCTATCTGCTGGTCAACCTCGCGTATATGTACCTGGTTCCGCTCCCGGAGATGGCCCAGTCGCCCCTGATCGCGGCCACCGCGGTGGAGCGCATCCCCCTGCTCGGGGCGGCCGGCGCCGGCCTCGTCTCGGCGGTGGTGATGATCTCGACCTTCAGCAGCGTCAACGGCACCATGCTGGCCAGCCCCCGGATCTTCTTCGGGATGGCGGACCGCGGGCTGTTCTTTCCCATTATCGCCCGGGTATCGCCCCGGTTCCAGAGTCCTTCCACCGCGATCTTCCTGTGCACGGCGCTCGGCGTGATCTACGTTCTCTTCAACGACTTCCAGCAGTTGGCCGACAAATTCGTGCTGGGCATCTGGCCCTTCTACATCCTGGCGGTCCTGTCGGTCTTCGTCATTCGCCGCCGGTCCCCGGAGCTGCCTCGTCCCTATCGGGTCATCGGCTATCCGCTGGTGCCCGTCATCTTTCTCATTTCCGCCGTAGGCATGATCCTGAACGCGCTCCTGACCGATCCCGTCGGCACCGGAATCACCTTCGGCATCATCCTGGTCGGGATCCCGGTGTATTTCGTGGGGCGGGCGGCCGGGAAAATCAACCCCGTAGGAACTGTCAACCGGCGGTAACGGTTCGGTGACTCGCTTGATTTGGGTCGGTCTCACGGTAAGTTAGGGCGGCTCGGACGCCCCCCGATCGGGCGGATTCCGGAGCTCGGTCACCAACAGCACTACGCCGGTTCCCCGCCCGGGGAATTCCGGTTCGAGCAGGACCATCCAAACATGATCCGGGAGTCGGTTCCATGCAGCCAATCGGGCGCGCAGTACGGTTCGGGGCGGCAGCGGTCGCGCTGCTGCTCGCCGGGGCCCATGGCCTCGTCGCGCAGGGCATCACCAGCGCGGCCGTCACCGGCAGAATCACGTCGGAGACCCGTGGCGCGGTCGAGAACGCCATCGTCCTCCTGACCAACACCAGCAACGGCGCCAAGCAGCAGACGACCACCAATTCGGCCGGTCGCTACAACTTCGAGAACGCCACGCCCGGCGGCCCCTACACCATTGACGTCCGGGCGATCGGCTTTCAGCCGGCCACCAAGAGCGGGATCATGCTGACGCTCGGCCAGCGCTATGTGCAGGATTTCGAGCTGAAGCAGCAGGCAGTCACGCTGGAGGAGCTGACCGTGGTCGCCGCCACCAATCCGCTCATCAACGAGAGCCGGACCGGCCCGGCCCAGATCGTCACTGATACGGCCATCCAGCGGCTGCCGCTGCTGGGCCGCAATTTCACCAGCCTCCTCGCCAGCAGCCCCCAGGTCACCAACGGCACCTCGGTTGGGGGACAGAACAACCGCTTCAACAGCATCCTGATCGATGGCGGCGTCAACAACGACATCTTCGGGTTGTCTTCCAGCGGAACGCCCGGGGGCTCCGCCGGCGCCAAGCCGATCTCCCTGGAGGCGTTACAGGAATTCCAGGTGCTGGTGGCGCCCTTCGACGTGCGCCAGGGCGGATTTACCGGCGGACTGGTGAACGGCATCACCAAGTCCGGCGGGAACCGGTTCCACGGCTCGGCCTTTGGTTACATCCAGCGGCCCGAGCTGGTGGGCGCGGATACCACCCGTCCCATCGGCATCAAGTTCTCGAACTTCGACATCAAGCAGTACGGCGGGACCATCGGCGGGCCGATCATCAAGGACCGACTGCAGTTCTTCGTCAGCGCCGATCTGCAGACGTCCACGACGCCGTTCGTGGGCCTGTCGTCCGATGACCCCACCACGGGCATCTCCACTGCGACCGCCAACCGGGTCGCGGACATTCTCCGGACCAAGTACCACCTGGACCCTGGGGGGACCGATGCCCCGTCCAAGCTGGGCAAGCCCGACAAGAACCTGTTCGGCAAGCTCAACTGGAATATCGGAAACACCTCGGCCCTCGAGGTCTCCTACAACTACACCAAGGCCAGCCAGGACAATTTCTTCCGGAGCAACCCCCGCTCGGACGGCACCCGGGACGGATGGATGCTCTCCAACAGCGGGTACGCGATCACCAACAAGACCAACAGCCTGCGCACCAAGTACACCAGTCTGATCGGGAAGGCGAATCTCGAGGTGCTGCTGGGCTACCAGAAGGTGCGGGACCCCCGAAGTCCCAGCGTCGTCGGTCCACAGATCGAGGTCCAGGGCGATGTCGCGGGGAATTGGATCGAGGCGGCCGGGGAACGGTTCTCGCACGGCAACAGCCTGGACCAGAACATCTATGAGGCGACCGCAAACCTCACGTTCAATCTCGGATCGCAGCATCAGGTCACGGTCGGGACCCACAACGAATTCTTCCATTTCGTAGACCTCTTCGCCAACAACAAGAACGGAACCTGGACCTTTGGCAGCGCCGATTCGCTGGAGTTGGGCCTGGCCCGCCGCTTCGAGGTGCTGCTTCCGCTGCGCGAGGGTGGGTTCGTCTCCGATTTCAAGGTGAAGCAGTTCGGGGGGTATGTGCAGGATGCCTGGCGGCCCAACGACCGGGTCACCTTGACCTTCGGGCTTCGCTATGACGTGCCGTTCAGCGACAAGCCGTTCCAGAACAACCTGACCCAGCTCAAGGACACCCTGGGCATCAACACGTCGTCGTTCCCGAGCGGCAATGGACTGTGGTCGCCCCGGTTCGGGTTCAACTGGGACGCGATGGGCGACGGCAACACGGTCGTCCGGGGCGGTGTCGGACTCTTCAGCGGGCGTCCGCCCTATGTGTGGATGGCCAATGCCTTCACCAACACCGGACTGGAGCAGGTGACTCTGCTGTGTGACGCCAGTGTCCCCGGCGGCAACGGCAAGACGCCGCCCCCCTTCACGGTGGACCTGGGGGCCATTCCCCAGGCCTGCGCGGCGGGCGGGCCACCGGTGCCGCCGGTCGCGGGAGTCAACTATTTCGAAAAGGACTTCAAGTTCCAGCAGGCGCTCAAGTACGCGCTCGGCGTGGACAAGCGGCTCCCGTGGGGCATGGTCGGTACGGTGGACTTCCTGTTCACCCAGAACAAGAACCAGATGTATCAGACCGACGACAACGTGAAGCTCGGCCAGGTGAACGGCGAGGGCCGCCAGCTCTACGCCACGCCCAATGCGGCTGGCACCGCCCTGACCCGGCTCCGGGTGACCGACAAGGTGGGCCAGGTGGTCCACCACATGAACAAGAGCGCGGACAAGTCGGTGCTGTTTACCGCCCAGCTCCAGAAGTCGTTCAGCGGGGTGTCGTTCAACGCGGCCTACACCTACGCGAACTCGAAGGACCTGATGAGCCTGACCTCGAGCATCGCGACATCGAACCTCCGATTCACCGCGCTCGACGGGACACTCGCCGATCGGAACCTCCGGCCCTCGGCGTTCGACGTTCGCAACAAGATCAGTGTGAGCGGTTCCGCCAATCTGCCGTTCGGGGTCCAGTCCTCCGTGATCTTCACCGCGCGCTCCGGGTTGCCGTACGCCTACACCTACAACGCGGACGTCAACGGCGACGGCAATTCCGGCAATGACCTGCTCTATGTTCCGAAGGACATCAACGACATCACCCTGGCGGTTCCGACCGGGAGCACCGCCCAGGCCGAGTGGGACCGGCTCAATACGTTCATCACCCGCGAGCCCTGCCTCGACCAGCAGCGGGGCAAAATCATGCAGCGCAACTCCTGCCGGAACCCCTGGCAGAAGTTCGTGGACATTCGCCTGGGGAAGATCATACCCACCCTGAACGGGCAGCGGCTGGAAATCTCGGGCGATGTCTTCAATCTTCTGAACCTGCTCAACCGGGACTGGGGCTTCAACCGGGAGACCAGCGGCTTCGAGGAAGTGAATTTCCTGACCTTGGGCACGGGTGCCCTGGGGAGCTACGACACGCGGGGCACCGCCACCCAGTCCGACGATCGCGGGCGGTACGTGGTGCCGGCCGCCAGCGCCTTCCCTTCGCTCAAGAAGGCCGTCGTCAACAGTTCCCGGTGGCGGATCCAGCTGGGCGCGAAGTACACGTTCTAGCGAGGCGGCGAGGCTGGGACGCCAGAGGCTGGAACCAAGACGCGGGGGTCGGCATTTGCGCCGACCCCCGCGTTGCTGGTTGCCCCTTGCCCCCTAGCCTCCTGGCCTCTTTCCCCTCTTCACGTCCTCACCCTCACCATCAACCAGGCCCCCAGGGCCAGGAACACCAGGTTGGGAGCCCAGGCGGCCGCGGCCGGATTCATGATGCCTGATGATCCTACCGCCTGGGCCAGGTTGATCATCAGCAGATAGACGATCGTGGTGCCCAGACTGATGGCGATGCCTATCGCCGCGCCCGCGCGCGGCGAAGACACCGCCAGGGGCGCGCCGAACAGCGCGATGATCAGGCAGGCGGCCGGCAGCGCCAGCTTGATGGCGTGCTGCACCTGGAGCTTCTTCGTGTCGTTGCCCGAACTGTTGAGCGCGGCGATGTAGCGCCCCAGCTCCTTATAGGTCATTTCCTCGGGATTCTTGGGCTCGATCAGCAGGTCCCGCGGCGCCTGGGTGAAGATCGGCAGCCGGAGCTCGGCAAAGGTCAGCGTCAGCGCGTCGCCGTTGCGGCGAATGAGGTGGCTCGCGCCGTGGGTGAACCGCCAGTAGTGGGCCTTGGGGTCCCAGCGCGCGCTGTCCGCGGTGATCGAGATCGTGGGGACGGCCGAATCCCGCACCGCGCGCTCCAGCACCACCTGCTGCATCTGGTTGTCGGTGGTGTTGAGCTGGCGGACGGTATAGACCCACCCGCTCCCGGCGCGGTAGACGAAGTTGGTCCGGGTGGTGACGTTCCGGGCCTGCCGCTCCTTCTGCAGCTCGAGCTGGCGGGTGGTGGCCTCGGTGGCCCACTCCCCGATCATGAAACAGAGCGCCGCGGCGAACGTGGAGGCGATGATCAGGGGCCGGATCAGGCGGTGAAAGCTCACCCCGCCGGCCTTGGCGGCGGTGAGCTCGGAGTTCCGCGCCAGCGGCCCGACGGTGAATACGGTGGCGAAGAGCGCGGCGGCCGGCATCATGGTCGCGATGTTCTGGGGCAGCGCATAGAGGTACGACAGCGCGATGGTCCCGGCGTGCAGGTCCCGGTCCAGCAGGCGCCGCAGGTTGTCGGTGAGCTGGGTCAGGACCGAGACGAAGGGCAGGCCGATGGCGGTGAGCAGGAACACCCGGAGCCAGTGCCCCAGCAGGTAGCGGGAGAGGATGCGCATCAGGCCCTTGCCCGCCGGCGGCGAAACCGCCCCAGGAGGAGGTCCGCCAGATCGCCGAGGTCCCCGCCCCGGGTCGAGCCGAATTCCCGATTCACCCGGATCAATCCCAGGATTCCCGCCACCAGCACGATCACGTTGGGCAGCCACATCGCCAGCGCGGCCGAGATGACTCCCCGGTCGGCGAGCTGCTCGCCGGCCGTCAGGGCCACGTAAAACAGCGCGAAGATCACCAGGCTCGCGCCGATGACCAGCCCGATCCCGCCGCGCGGAAACCGGAGCGCCAGCGCGATGCCGATGAGCACGAAGGTCAGGCACGCGACCGAGAGAGTGTACTTCTTATGGATTTCCACCGTGAACTGGTTGACGTCCCGCTGCGCGAATTCCTGGTTTTCCTTCGCGATCGTGGCATCCGAGATGGACGAGAACGCCGCGGCGTAGCGCCCCGAGGCCCTCGCGGCCGAATCCGCCGCGGGCGGCCCGGGCGCGGGCTGGGCCGATATGGCCTGCGCCGACGCGGCCCTGGGAAGCAGCAGCTTGGCCATCCAGCGCTCGAGCTTCCGCCAGGGCCCGCAGCGGGGCGTCACGGTCGCGACGGCGGGCGGCGCCTCCTGTACGCCCCACAGGTGCATCAGGGCCCGCACGTCGTTTCCGGCGAGGGCGTTCCGGTGCTTGGCCGAGGCGGCCACCGTCAGGCGGGAAGTGGCCACCCGATCCATCATCTCGCAAGTGGTCATTTCGCGATCGCCCCGCTCGACCGAGCCGAAGCTCTGCTTGAAGGCGTTCTCGATGTCCCGGACCTTGATGGTATTGGAGGTGAACCGGGTGGTATTCACCGTCCCGGGTTCGGCCGTCTTGTATTCGTGGACCTGGCCGGAATAGAGCCGCAGGCCGAGATCCTTTTGCCCGTTCTCGAAGGCCATGGTGCCGCTGTCGGCGTAGATCACCCGGCGGCCGTCGGCCGGGCTCATGTCGTAGATCACCACTTCGCGCATGTGTCCCGAGCCGGCCTCGATGACGCTCGCCTGCAGGAAGTACTGCGAGCCCGGCAGGTTGTTCATCGTCTGTTCTTTGAGCGAGAACGTCGGCTTCTTCTGGCCGATGTCGGTCTGGAGATTGAGCAGCCGGAGGTTGGTGCGGGGAAGCACCTGATCCACGAAGAAGAAGTTGGCCGCCGCCAGCGCGATGCCGGCCCAGAACACCGGCCGGACCATCTGCACCACGCTGATGCCCGACGCGCGCATGGCGGTGATCTCGTTGTCCACCCCCATCTGGCTGAATCCGTACAGGACCGCCACCAGGATGGCCATGGGCAGCGTCAGTGCCACGATGAAGGGGATGAACAGCACCAGCACCTCGGTGATTACACCCGCGGGGAGTCCCTTGCCCACCAGGTCGCCGAACCGCCGGGACAGCTGATTGAGCATCAGCATCCCGGTCAGCGCCCCCCAGGAGAACAGGAACGGCCCGAAGACCGACCGGAGGATGTGGGAGCGGAGCAGGCGCATGCTGAAAGGTAATGCCCGGACCCTTCCCTTCGTCGCCGCCCCCTCTTACTTCTCACCACTCACCTCTCACCCCGCGTCCCCATGCGACCGATCCTCGCCGCTGTGCTCATGCTCGCAGGGTGCGAAGGCCGGGCGCCGTCGCCCCCCCGGGAGTTCGACGGCGCGCTCGCCCTCCGGTACGTGGAGGCCCAGCTCGCCTTCGGGCCCCGGATCCCGGGCGGCGAAGGGCACCGCCGGATGGCGGCCTGGCTGGACAGTCTGCTCCGGACCCGCGCCGATTCGGTCGAGGTGCAGCGCTGGACCCACGTCACCCGGGAAGGCGTGTCCCTCCCGCTGGTCAACTATCTGGCCCGCTTCAATCCGGCCGCGCCGGCCCGGCTGCTGTTCCTGGCCCACTGGGACACCCGACCCAGAGCCGACGCCGCGGCGAGCCGCGACAGCACGCTGCCGGTGCCCGGCGCCAACGATGGCGCCTCCGGCGTCGCGGTGCTGCTCGCCATGGCCGACGCCCTCAAGAAGGCGCCGCCGGGCGTCGGGGTAGACCTCCTGTTCGTGGACGGGGAAGACTACGGCAGCTTCGACCAGGGCAAGGATCAGGATGTGCTGCTCGGCTCGCGCTACTACGCCGCGCACCTGCCGGCGGGGCCGCCGCCGCGCTTCGCCGTGCTGTTCGACATGGTGGGCGACAAGGATCTGCGAATCCAGCGGGAAGGCAGTTCGGTGACGGGCGCCCCGGACGTCGTGGAGGCGGTATGGGATCTGGCCGATCGTCTGGGGTACGCCAAGGTGTTCGTCGACGAAGACGGGTTTGCCATCACCGACGACCACACCCCGCTGCAGGAAGCGGGTATTCGGGCGATCGACCTCATCGATTTCGACTACGGGCCGGGGAATAAGTGGCATCACACGCCCGATGATACCGCGGACAAGGTGAGCGCCGCGAGCCTGCAGATCGTGGGCGATGTCGGGATGGGGCTGGTGCGCGTGGCCAAGCCCGCGTAAGCGGGTCACGCTCGGCGTGATGCGGGTCCGGCATATCGGACGGTCTGCTCCTAGGATGGCGCATGAGCCGCGAACCGCGCGCCGTCCTCCTGCTGCTCGGACTGGCCGTGGCCGGGCACGCCGGCCGGCTCCTGTTGTCTCGGCCCGGCGCAGCGCCCGGCTCGATCCTCATCTCGCCGAGCGCCGACCGGGCCGACCCGGCCCGACAGCGTGCCCGCTCGACCCAGCTTTCCCGGCCCCTCGGAGCCAATGAAACGGTCGACCTCAATCGGGCTCCGGCCGAAGAGATCGCCCGACTTCCCCGGATTGGCATGTCACTGGCAAAGCGCATCGTGGCATTCCGCACCGCGCACGGCCCATTTCGGGGCCCGGCAGACCTGGACCGGGTCCCAGGAGTGGGATCGGCGCTGCTCGCGGTTCTTCAAGACAAGGTGAGCTTCGGGGCGGTCGCGACGGAAGTGCGTACCCCGTCTAACGATGCAAGTCTTAGCACTCCAAGAGCTTCCGTCCCGCCGACCGGGGGCTGGAGCGGCGGCCTGGTGGACCTGAACTCGGCGTCGGAGGCGGAGCTGGTGGCCCTCCCCGGAATCGGGGTGGCCCGGGCCCGGGCGATTCTGGCATATCGCCGGGACAAGGGGTCATTCGCCGCAGTGTCGGATCTTGGCAGGGTAGCAGGGTTTGGGCGGTCCCTGGTGGCCCGTTTGACCCCCTATCTGGTGGCTCGGTAGCGATGGACGCGGACTCGTCAATTCGGGAGATCGGCACGGCATGACCACGGCGGCGCTACCCTCCGATCGACTCGGGGACATCCTGGTCAAGGAAGGCCTGCTCTCGCGCGAGAAGCTCGCGCAGGCGCTGACGGAGCATCGCGCCTCCAACATGCCCCTCGGCTTCATCCTCGCCAAGCAGAACCTGGTGCCGGAGGTGGAAATCACCCGGATCGTCGCGCGGCAGCTCCGCGTGCCCGCGGTGGATCTCTCCCGGTTCGAGGTGGACGCCAAGATCGTCAAGCTGATCCCCGCCGACATCGCCAAGCGGCACATCGTGCTGCCGCTCAAGCGCGAGGGGCGCACCCTCACCGTGGCGATGGCCAACCCCACCGACCAGGTGCTGCTGCAGGAGCTCCGGTTCATCACCCGGTACGACCTGTTCCCGGTCTTCGCCGGCGAATTCACGCTCCGGACCCTGATCGACAAGTACTACGACGCCTCGGACCAGCAGCTCGCCACGATCCTCAAGGACATGGAGGGCCTGGCCGAAGACGTCGAAGTGGTCGCGGAGACCGAAGACGAAGGCGCCTCCCAGGCCCAGATCGACGACGCGCCGGTGGTCAAGCTGATCAACGGTATTCTGACCGACGCGGTGCAGCGGGGCGCGAGCGACATCCACGTGGAGTCCTTCGAGCACGAAATGCGGGTGCGGTACCGGGTGGACGGCGCGCTGCACGAGGTCATGAAGCCGCCGCTCCGGATGAAGGCGGCGCTCATCTCCCGGATCAAGATTCTCTCCCAGCTCAACATCGCGGAGCGCCGGGTGCCCCAGGACGGGCGGCTCAAGCTCAAGATGGGCAACCGGGTCATCGACTTCCGGGTGTCCACGCTGCCCTGCCTGTTCGGCGAGAAGATCGTGCTCCGAATCCTGGACAAGGGCAACCTGACGCTGGACCTCGCAACCTTCGGGTTCGAGCCCAAGCAGGAGCAGGATCTGCTCAGGGCCATTCTCAATCCCTACGGCATGGTCCTGGTCACCGGCCCCACCGGCTCGGGCAAGACGACGACCCTCTACTCCGCCCTTCAGCGGATCAATACCATCGACTCAAACATCATGACGGCGGAGGACCCGGTCGAGTACAACCTGCACGGCATCAACCAGGTGCAGGTGCGGAGCGAAATCGGGCTGACCTTCGCGGCGGCGCTGAAGGCGTTTCTGCGGCAGGACCCCAACGTTATCATGATCGGCGAAGTTCGAGACCTGGAAACCGGCGGCATCGCCATCAAGGCGGCCCTGACCGGCCACCTGGTGCTGTCCACGCTGCATACCAACGATGCGGCCAGCACCATCACCCGGCTCATCGACATGGGCGTGGAGGCCTTCAACGTCTCGGCCGCCGTCAATCTGGTGGTGGCCCAGCGGCTGGTCCGCCGCATCTGCAAGGATTGCAAGGCCCCAGCCACCTACCGGCCGGAAGAAATCAAGTCGTTGTCCCACGCGGGCACGAATCTTGACGAGATTCGGGCGATTCCCTTCATGAAGGGCAAGGGCTGCGAGACCTGCGGCGGCACCGGGTATAAGGGTCGCGCCGGGCTCTACGAGGTCATGGCGATGAGTCCGGAGATCCGCCGGATGATCCTGCGGGGCGCTTCGGCAACCGAATTGCGCGATATGGCGGTCGAGGAAGGCATGCTCACCCTTCGCATGGACGGCATCGTGAAAATCAAGAAGGGAGTCACGACCCTGGAAGAGGTCGTGAAGGAGACCTCGGGATGAGCCTGAATCTGCGGGCCCTGCTGCAGGAGATGATCGAGCGGGAGGCCTCGGACCTCCATGTGACCGCCGGCGAGCGCCCCAAGCTGCGCATCGACGGCGACATCACCAATTCCTCGATCGAGCACGTGCTCACGCCGAAGGACACCCTGCAGCTCGCCTATTCGGTGCTGACGGAGCAGCAGAAGAAGCGGTTCGAGTTCGAGGACGAGCTCGACTTCTCGTTCGGCATCCAGAACCTGGCCCGCTTCCGCGGCAACGTGTTCAAGCAGCGCGGCTGCGTGGCCATGGTGCTCCGGATGATTCCCTTCAGCGTCCGGACCTTCGAGGACCTGGGCCTGCCGCCGGTGACCGCCAAGCTGGCGGAGCGGCCCCGCGGGCTCATCCTGGTCACCGGGCCCACCGGCTCCGGCAAGTCCACCACGCTGGCGGCCATGCTCGACAAGATCAACAAGGAGCGGAAGGGCCACATCATCACGGTCGAGGACCCGATCGAGTTCATCCACCGCCACCAGAGCTGCATCGTCAACCAGCGGGAAATCGGTACCGACACCAAGAGCTTCGCCGCCGCGCTCAAGTACGCGCTCCGGGAAGACCCCGACATCATCCTGGTCGGCGAAATGCGGGATCTGGAAACCATCGCCGCGGCGCTCACCATCGCGGAAACCGGGCACCTGGTGCTGGCCACGCTGCACACCAACTCGGCCGCCGAGTCCATCAACCGCATCATCGACGTCTTCCCGGCCAGCCAGCAGCCCCAGGTCCGGGCCCAGCTCGCCTTCGTCCTGGAAGGCGTGCTGACCCAGTGCCTGCTCCAGCGGTCGCGGGGCAAGGGCCGGGTCATGGCCTGTGAGATCATGGTGGCCACGCCGGCCATCCGGGCGCTGATCCGGGACGACAAGGTGCACCAGATCTACTCGGCGCTGCAGTCCGGCAAGAAACACGGGATGCAGACGATGGTGGATTCGCTGTACCAGATGTACATGAATCGCGAGGTCACCAAGGACGAATGTCTGCGGGTGGCCGGTGACGCGAATGAATTCCTCCGGGCGATCGGCGAAAAGCCGATCGAGGAGCAGGGCATCGCCTCGGTGGACAAGGCGGGCCCCGCGGTGCTCCGCCGCTAGACCCTGACGGGAGACCCAACCATGCCGATGTTCGAGTATACCGCCAAGAACGCCACCAGCGGCCAGATCCTGAAGGGGACGCTGGATGTCCCGACCAAGGAAGAGGTCATCGCGTTCATCCGGAAGAACCGGATGATCCTGGTGAGCACCCGGGTCGCCCCGGCCCAGGTCCGGCTGCCCTCGCTCCGGAAGGGCGTGAGCACCAGGGACGTGGTCATCTTCACGCGGCAGTTCGCCACGATGATCAACGCCGGTCTGCCGCTGGTGCAGTCGCTCTCCATCCTGGCGCAGCAGACCGAAAACAAGACTCTCAAGGAAGTCACCAAGGCGGTGGTGTACGACGTGGAGGCCGGTAACACACTGGCCGACGCGCTGCGCAAGCACCCCAAGGCCTTTCCCGAGCTCTATGTGAACATGGTCGCGGCGGGCGAGGCCGGCGGCATTCTGGACACCATTCTGCTCCGACTGGCCACTTTTCTCGAAAAGAACGACGCGCTGGTCCGCAAGGTGAAGGGCGCGATGGTGTACCCGGCGGTCATCATCTCGGTCGCGGTCATCGCGGTGGCGGTCCTGCTCATCTTCGTCATCCCGACCTTCTCGTCGATGTTCGCGTCGGTCAACATGACCCTGCCACTGCCGACCCGGGTGGTCATTGGCGCATCGCACGTCCTGCTCCGCTACTGGTGGCTGATCATCGGCGCCATCGGTGTGGGCCTGTTCGGCCTCCGGCAGTACTACGGTACCTCCAACGGCAAGAAGGGCATCGACGGCGCGCTGCTCAAGGCGCCGGTGCTGGGAGACCTGCTCCGGAAATCCGCGGTGTCCCGGTTCACCCGCACGCTGGGCACCCTCATCTCCTCGGGCGTATCGATCCTGGACGGGCTCGAGATCACCGCCAAGACCGCCGGCAACCGGGTCATCCACGATGCGATCATGTCGTCCCGCCAGTCGATCGCCGGCGGCGAGACCATCGCCGGCCCGCTGCTGGCCTCCGGTGTCTTCCCGCCGATGGTGATCTCCATGATCTCCGTCGGTGAGCAGACCGGCGGCCTCGACGAGATGCTGGCCAAGATCGCGGACTTCTACGACGCCGAGGTCGACGTCGCGGTCAGCGCGTTGCTGTCCCTCATGGAGCCGATCATGATCGTCGTGCTCGGCGTCATCGTCGGCGGCATGGTGGTGGCGATGTACCTCCCGATTTTCGACATGGTGAACGCGGTCCAGTAGGCCGCCTGCACCGGCAGACGCGGGGCCGGGCGGCGCCCATGGGCGACGCCCCGCTCGTGTTTGAAAGTGATCCACCGCCGGTCCCGACGGGGCCCCGGCCCGAGGCGCCCGGCGGCGATTGACGGCTTCTGCGAGAGCCGGATCCTGCGCGCCGGAGGAAACCCGTTGCGAGCGCGCGAGTTCCGGGCGCGGTCCCGGGGGTGCGGGTCTTGCTAGAGTCTTTCCATCCTCAAGATATTGGTGCGTCTGCGCCGATCCTCCGCTCCTCATTGGGAAGGTGCTCATGTCGAAATCATTTCGCCTCGCCGCGCTCCCGGCCGTCCTCACCGCCCTGGCGGTCCCCCTCGCCGCTCAGCAAGCAATGGAACAGCCGCGCCTTCACGCGGTCGAGCTGACCTTTCATGGCGGGTACTTCCAGCCCGGGGGCACCGCTGGCGCCATCGGAGGCATCAACCTAACCCGGCGCCCGGCGTGGGTCGGCGGCGCCCGGTTTGACGCCTATGCCCCGGGCGGCCGGTGGGGCGTCGAGGCCGCGGCCAGCTACTCCCCGGAGCGCATTCTCCAAAGCGGCTCGGCCGGCAACATCGGATCCCGCCGCACCAATGCCCTGATCGGCACCGCCAAGTTCCTGATCGGGCGCAGCCCGAGAAAACCAGGCCTCTCCTACATGCTGAGCGCCGGCCTGGGCGCGCTGCACCGCAAGAAGAGCGTGCTCGATTCCAGCATAAAGTCCACCGACGTCACCGGCGTGGCCGGGCTGATGATCCGGATCCCCATAGATGGCCAGGTCGGTCTCCGCCTCGACGGCGACGCCCTCCTGTACAACGCCGACTACGGCACCGGCAAGAAGATGCGCAGCGATCTGGTGCTGACCGCGGGCCTGGGAATCTCCTGGTAACCGGCCTCGGTCTCCCGGCGGTACCCCGACGCCCGGCCCTGCGGCCGGGCGTCGCGCGTTCCACTCCTCGTCCCGATTGACATAGGGGGTGGGGGTATATTATGATGCGGGCGCAACCTGGCATCACCCGGAGCGCCCATGTCGCTGGATCAGATCGCGGTACTCGTCGGCGGCATCGCCGCCATCGCCTGGGTGAATTGGTATTTCTTCGTCGCCCGCCAGAGCAGCGCCGCCGCGACCCTGACTGATTCCGGTGTTCAGGAGGTGCGCATCGTCGTCGCGGGCGGATACACGCCCCAGGTCATCCGGGTCAAAGCCGGCCGTCCGGTCCGGCTGGTGTTCGACCGGCGGGAGACCAATCCCTGTTCCGAAGAGATCGTGATTCCCGATTTCGGCATCCGCCGCTTCCTACCGTCCGGCGAAAAAACGGTGGTGGAGCTGAGTCCCGGGGGGCCGGGCGTGCATGAGATGACCTGCGGAATGGGAATGCTCCACGGCAAGGTGATGGTCGAATGAGCCGCACGGTCACGCTCCCGGTCTCCGGCATGACCTGCGCGGCCTGCCAGTCGCGGGTGCAGCGGGCCCTCGAACGGACCCCCGGCGTGGAGCAGGCTGGCGTCAACCTCCTCCTCAACTCGGCCACGGTCCGGTTCGATCCCCAGGTCACTTCGCCGGAATTGCTGGTGAGCGCAGTCAAGCAGACCGGGTACGACGCCGCGCTTCCCTCCACGGCGCCCGACATCGCCGCCGAGGAGGTCGCCCGGGACGCCGAGGCGAGCCGGGAATTCCACGCCCTCCGGATCAAGGCAGGCGTGAGTCTGGTGCTCGGTGTGCTGGCGATGGTGCTCACCATGCCGGTGATGGCGGCTAACGCCGCCTCGGGGCACTCCCACACCGCGGACCCGCTGCTGGCGCTCGCCGCCCGGTGGATCGACGCTCCCTTGCGGAGCGCACTGCCCTGGCTCTTTCGGATCGAGGCCGGCAGCCTCGCATTCGGACTGCTCGGGATCACGCTGCTGGTCGTGCTGTGGGCGGGGCGGCACTTCTACATTCGCGCCTGGCAGGCCTTTCGGCATCACGCGGCCGACATGAACACGCTCATCGCGGTCGGCACCGGAGCCGCGCTGCTCTTTTCAGTCATTGCCACCGTCGCCCCGGGACTCTTTCTGGCGCGGGGGGTCGCGCCCGACCTGTACTACGAAGCGGTGATCCTGATCATCGCGCTGATTCTGGTGGGCAACGCACTCGAGGCGCGCGCCAAGCGGCAGACCTCGGCGGCGCTCCGGGCGCTGACCCGACTGCAGCCCGCGGCCGCCCGGGTCGTGCGCGACGGCTTTGAGCTCGAGCTTCCCATCGCGCAGGTCCGGGTGGGCGACCTGGTGCTGGTCCGGCCCGGAGAGCGGATCGCGGTGGATGGAACCATCGTCGAGGGCACCAGCGCGGTCGACGAATCGATGCTCACCGGTGAATCCCTGCCGGTGGAAAAGGTGGCCGGGAATCGGGTGGTCGGCGGCACCCTGAACGGCACCGGCGCGCTGCGGTTTCGCGCGACGACGCTCGGCGGCGAGAGCGTGCTCGCCCGGATCGTGCGGCTGCTGCGCGAGGCCCAGGGTTCCCGGGCGCCGCTCCAGCGCCTGGCCGATCGCATCAGCGGCATCTTCGTCCCGGTGGTGGTGTCGCTGGCGATCGCGACGTTTGTCGTATGGTATCTGCTCAGTCCGGACGCGCCCTTCGTCCGCGCCTTTGCCGCGGGCGTGGCGGTCCTCATCATCGCCTGTCCCTGCGCCATGGGGCTCGCGGTGCCCACCGCGATCATGGTGGCCACCGGCCGGGCTGCGGAGCTCGGGCTGCTCATCAAGGGCGGCGAGGCGTTGGAGCGGGCCGGCAAGATCGACACGGTGGTGCTCGACAAGACCGGCACCGTCACGGAGGGAAAGCCGGTTCTCACCGATGTGGTTCCCCATCCCGGCGGCGTCGAGCCCTCGTGGCTCGGCAAGGTCGGGTCGCTGGAGGCGGCCTCCGAGCACCCGGTGGCGGCAGCGATTGCCGAGGGAGTCCGCGTCCGGGGCGAGGCTCGGGAATCGGTGAACGGCTTTTCCGCGGTGGCGGGGCAGGGCGCCTTCGGCACGGTGAGCGGGGTACCGGTCGTCGTGGGAAACGAGGCTATGCTGGCCGGTCGGGGCATTGATATCGGGCCGCTCCGCGATGCGGCGGCCCGGCTGGCCGCTCAAGGCAAGACAACGGTATACGCGGCGGTCGGAGACCGCCCGACGGGAGTGCTCGCGGTGGCGGACCCCATTCGTCCCTCCTCCGCGGACGCCATCGCTTCGCTGGTCCGGCTCGGCCTCGAGGTGGTGATGGTGAGCGGCGACAACCGGACCACCGCCGAGGCGGTCGCCCGGCAGGCCGGGATCGGGCGGGTGCTGGCGGAGGTGTTGCCGGAAGGGAAGGTGGCGGAGGTTCGCCGGCTGCAGGGCCTGGGTCGGGTGGTGGCGATGGTGGGCGACGGCATCAACGACGCTCCCGCCCTGGCCGCGGCCGACCTCGGGGTCGCCATGGGAAGCGGCACGGACATCGCGGCCGACGCCTCGGACGTCGTCCTGATGGGGGCCCGGCTCGATGCGGTGGCGCTGGGGTTCCGGCTCTCCCGAGCGACGGTCCGGGTCATGCGCCAGAACCTCTTCTGGGCCTTCGTGTACAACGTGATCGGCATTCCGGTGGCCGCGGGAATACTCTACCCGCCGTTCGGCGTGCTGCTGAGTCCCATCCTCGCAAGCGCCGCCATGGCCCTGAGCTCGGTGTGCGTCGTCGGGAACAGCCTGCGGTTGCGACGATTCAGGTAAGACGTACGAGGCCGGGAGGCCGGAACACCAGGGGAGCGACATGAGCGAACCGCTGAAGCAGCCGGATTCCGTTGCCCGGTGCGGCTGCGAGGCCGCCGACGCCACGGCAGGCCGGAAGGCCGCCGGGGTGGATCCGGAGATCAAGGAACGCAATCAGAAGCGGCTTCGGCGCATCGAGGGCCAGGTTCGCGGGCTGCAGAAGATGGTCGGCGAAGACCGGTACTGCCCCGAGATCATGGTGCAGATTGCGTCGGTACACGAGGCGCTCCGGGCGGTGGGCCGCGAGCTGATGCGGAACCATCTGCGGCACTGCGTGGCCCAGGCGGTGCGCGCCGGGGGCAGCGAGGCGGAGGCCACGTACGACGAGCTGCTGGACCTCATCTACACCACCTCGCGGTGAGCGCCGTGGAAGGAGTGCTCGAGATCGCCGGAAACGCCGGCGGGTATCTGAGGTCGAAGACCGCGGGTTACCTGCCGTCCGGCGGCGACGTCCGGGTGAGCGAGCGGCTCATCCGCCAGCACGGGCTCCGGACCGGGGACGACGTCGCCGGCCAGACCCAGAACGGGCGGGGCGCCGCGTCGCTGATGCAGGTGACCGCGATCAACGGCGCCGCGGCCGACGGTGGCGGAGAGCGTCCCGAGTTCAACCGGCTGTCCGCCATTCACCCCAACGAGCTGCTCCGGCTCGAGTCCGACCTCGTGCGCGGCGGCCAGCCCGATCTGACCAATCGGGTCATCGACCTGCTCTCGCCCCTGGGCAAGGGGCAGCGCGCCCTGATCGTGGCCCCGGCCAAGGCGGGCAAGACGATGGTGCTGCAATCGATCGCCTCCGGGGTAAGCGCCAACTATCCCAAGGCGGTCCTGTTCATCCTCCTGGTCGACGAGCGTCCCGAGGAAGTGTTCGAGATGGAAGCCGCCGGCGTGGGAGAAGTGATCGCCTCGAGCTTCGACAATCCGCCGGCCCAGCATGTGGCTGTGGCGGAGCTGCTGCTGGAGCGGGCCCGCCGCCGGGTGGAGCTGGGGCTCGATGTGGTCCTGATCGTGGATTCGCTGACCCGCCTGGCGCGGGCCTACAACGCCTCGGCCAAGGGCTCGGGGCGTACCCTCTCCGGCGGGCTCGATTCGCAGGCCATGGAGCGTCCCAAGCGATTCTTCGGGAGCGCGCGCAGAGTGGACCCGGCCCAGGGCGGCGGATCCCTCACCATCATCGCGACCGCGCTCATCGACACCGGCAGCAAGATGGACCAGCTGATCTTCGAGGAATTCAAGGGTACCGGCAACAGCGAGCTGGTGCTGTCCCGGGAGCTCGCCGAGCGGCGCATCTTCCCCGCAGTGGACCTTCTGGCCAGCGGCACCCGGAAGGAGGAGCTGCTGCTCTCCGAGGCCGGCCTGGCCGCGTCCCGCAAGCTGCGCCAGCGGATCGCCCGGATGACCCCGCTTGCCGCGATGAACGACCTGATCACCGATTTGCGCCGGTATCCCACCAACGCGGCCCTGATCGAATCCCTCAAGGATTCTTGAGAGTGGGGGCGCCTGCGCCCTCGACGCGCGGCTCAGGCTCCATTACCCTCCGTGCGACTTTCGCGCCCAATCCCGCTGCAATTCCGGAGTTACTCTGTGAATCGAGCCGCGTCGCTCGTAAGCTTGCTTCTGGCCGGCCCCGCGGTCGCCCAGACGCCGCCGCAGGCGCCACCCCGTCCGGTTGCGCAGGCGGTGCGAGTCGAGACCGCCCCGGTGCTCGACGGCCACCTCGACGATGGGGTATGGGCCAAGGCGATGGTCCTGAGCGGTTTCGTGCAGCATGAGCCGTTCGACGGCACGGCCGCCACCGAGCGCACCGAGGTTCGGATCGTATTCGACCGGGAAGCGATCTACATCGGGGCTCGCCTCTACGACCGCGACCCGGCGGGCATCGTGCACGGCGAGGTGCGCCGCGACGTCGATCTCAAGGAACAGGATGCCTTCATCGTGATTCTGGATACCTACCGGGACCGCCAGAACGGATTCGTGTTCGGCACCACTCCTGCGGGCATCGAGCACGACGGGCAGATCAGCAAGGAAGGCGAGGCCGGCTTCGGCGGTCCCGCCAGCACCCCGCGCAGCGGGGAGACCGGCGCGCCGAACCTCAACTGGGACGGCACCTGGAAGGTGGCCACCTCGGTGGATTCCGCCGGTTGGACCGCGGAGTTCCGGATCCCGTTCCAGACCCTTCGTTACGCCGGGGGAAGCACGCAGGAATGGGGACTCAACCTGGCGCGCTACATCCGGCGCAACAACGAAGAGGATTTCTGGGCTCCGATTCCGCGCCAGTACTCCCTGTATCGCGTGTCCCAGGCGGGATCCTTGACGCAGCTCGAGCCGCCGGCGCGGCGCATCGCCCTGGTCACCCCTTATGCTCTCGGCAGCCTGGAGCGGGACTTCGAGCACAACGCCAAGACCGATCTGTCGGCCCAGGTGGGCGGCGACGCCAAGCTCGGCGTGACCCAGAGCCTCACCGCGGATCTGACCTATCACACCGACTTCGCGCAGGTCGAGGCCGATGACCAGCAGATCAACCTGACGCGTTTCAATCTCTTCTTTCCGGAAAAGCGGCCTTTCTTCCTGGAAAATGCCGGGACCTTTGCCGTGGGCACCCCGGAATCGGTGGAGCTCTTCTTCAGCCGCCGGATCGGGATCGGCCAGGATGGGCAGGGGGTGCCCCTGCTCGGCGGAGGACGGCTCACCGGCAAGGCGGCGGGACTGACCCTCGGGGTCCTCGACATCCAGGCCGAATCGGTCAAGGCGGCCGGGGCGACGCTGGTTCCGAACAACAACTACGCGGTGGTCCGCGCGCTCAAGGAGCTGCCGCACCGATCCCAGGTCGGTCTCATCGCGGTGAGCCGGCTCAACACCGACAGCACACCGGACTACAACGTGACGCTGGGTGCCGATGCGCGCATCGGCATCGGAGACGTCGTCAACCTCGATCTCTGGGCGGCGCACACCGAAACGCCGACCGATTCGGTGGCGTCGAATGCGGTGAACTTCGCCGGCAGCTACACCACCCGGAACTGGGAGCTCGGCCTGGCGGCGCGGCAGGTGGACGAGAACTTCAATCCCGAGGTCGGCTTTCTCGAGCGGCCCACGTTTCGCTACTACACCGCCCGCATCCTGCGCCATCTGCGCACCCCGCACCTGAGCTGGTTCCGGGAGGTCCGGCCCCACATCACCTTCCGGCAGTACGATGACACCCAGGGCCGGCCCCAGAGCCGCCTGGTCCATGTCGACGACCATTTTCTCTTCGCCAATGGCGCCTTCTTCGAGTTTCCCGGGCTCAACTTCATCCGCGAGGCGCTCCAGGTACCGTTCGTCGTCGCGAACAACGTCACGCTTCGGCCCGGGATCTACGACTGGTTCGAGTTCACATCCAACTTCAACACCAACCTGAGCGCCCCCTATTCGGTTACCGGGACGTTCACCGCCGGCGGATTCTACTCCGGCCATCATACCAGCCTGGAATCGACCTGGTCGGTCCGGCCCAACGAGAAGTTCCTGGCGGCATTTCGCGCGGGGTATGAGGCGGTACGGCTCAAGGAGGGTGATTTCAACCGGGTGCTGCTCGGGCTCCGGCTGGCCTATTCGTTCACGCCGAGGATCTACCTGCAGTCCCTCACGCAGTACAACAACCAGTCCAATAGCCTCTCCTCGAACGTACGATTCAGCTGGCTCGGTCCCGGCGGCACCGGGCTGTTTCTGGTGTTCAACGAAGGACGGGAGACCGGCGAGAACGCCCGGCCGCTGGACCGGGCGTTCGTGGTAAAATTCACCAGGCAGTTCGACCTGGGACGGTGAGCTCTTCGATCAGTGCACCTTGAGCGCCGCGCCCAGCGAATCCGCCAGGAGCTTGATCAGGTTGCGCCCTCGCCGGTCCCGCAGGTTCAGGTTGACCCCGTTCTGGTCGGCGTGGAAGTCCAGCAGGCTGCGGCCCGCGTCGTCCTTCACCGAAATCACCGCGCCCTGCGAGTCGGCCTGAAGCGAGAAGCTGCCCTTCTGCGGCCCGCCCTGACTGCCGATGTCGAAGTTGCCCCGGGCCTGTACCCCGCCATGACCGCTGGCGTTCAAGCTGGCATCGAGGCTTCGGACTTCGGACCGGCGCCAGCGGTCCACGTCGCGCTGGAGCAGATAGAGGGGTCGGGAAACGGCGCCCGGCTCGAAGATGATCTTGCCGGTTTCCACCAGGTCGCCCGCGCCGAGCTCGGCCGGGGCGGCGCAGCGGAATCCGGTCTGCCCATCAAGGTGGGAGATGTCGTCGGTCGTCAGGCTGCAGTCCCGCAGTGCCTTCATATCTGCGCGGTCGGCGAGCGCCACCCGAACCGTCACCCGTCCGGGGTCGGCGGGCGCGGTGCGCTGGAAATCGATTCCGGTCACCTTCCCGAGGTTGCGTCCGTCGAATCGGAACTTGAGATTGGCCAGCTGCAGAGGAATCCGGGTCCCGGCGGTCGCGAGGAAATGCCGGAATTCGGCCTTGCCCTTTCGCACGCCGGCCATGGCCGCGGTCCCGATCACGAAAATGAGGAGCGCGCCGAGTCCGATTCGGAGCCAGTAGCGGTTCATGGGGGGACCCTCCCAGGAGCGAATAGTCGGGGTAACGTTGCAACCCGATACGTTGCCCTCCTTACCTTTGTTTCAGGTTGCTTGCTCGACCGGCGTGAAACGTCCTATGTTCGGATCGGTTTTCATTTCGGGGGGCCGGTGGGGATTCGTTCGAGCCGATTCTGTCGGGCAGGTCTGCTGGTCCTGGCCGCGGCCGGGTGCCGGGTGAAACAGCTGCCGCCCCGGCCGGTGTCGGGCGCCCCATCCGAAGCCCTGCGGCCCCCACCCGATTCGGCCATCCCCAACACGGTCATGGGCGCGGCCATCCGGCGGGGCAAGGCGCTCCTGGCCAACACGCCGGACAGTCTGCCGGAGCACGCGGCGAGTGGCCTGCGGTGCTTCAGTTGCCACCTCAAGGAGGGGACCCAGCCGGGGGCATTTCCGCTGCTCGGGGCCTACGTCCGGTACCCTCAGTACCGGTCTCGCAATGGGCTGGTCAATCTCATCGAGGACCGGGTGAACGATTGTTTTGAGAGGAGTCTGAACGGCAAGGCGCTTCCCAAGGAAGGCCGGGAGATGCGGGACATCGTGGCGTACCTGGCCTTCATGTCCCGGGGAGTGGCGCCGCCCGGAGAGATTCCCGGCATGGGAGTCCGGACGCTGGAGCCGCTGCCGGCGGACACCGTTCAGGGCCGGGAGATCTTCTCGGAGACCTGCAGCCGGTGCCATGGTCCCGATGGGGCGGGCACCGCGCTCGCGCCGCCGCTCTGGGGGGCCCGCTCGTTCAACGTCGGCGCCGGCATGGCGCGGCTCCGTACCGCGGCGGCGTTCATCCGGGACAACATGCCCTTCGATCGAGCCGTCATTCTCACCGACCAGCACGCCTATGACGTGGCGGCGTACATTCTCTCGCGTCCCCGTCCCGATTTTGCCCGCAAGGCGGAGGACTGGCCCAACGGCGACCCGCCGCCGGATGTGGCCTACTCGACCCGCGCGGCAACACTCAAGGCCTCGGGGTCCCGCCCGAAGCCGTAGTTCCCACGTTCGATGGAGGTAGTGCCAATGGATCCCTTCGCCCCCACCGCCCGTCGCGGATTTCTCACCCGACTCGCCGGCGCCGCTGCCGCGGTCGGGATCGGCGGGACGCTTCCCCGCTCGGTCGCGGCCCAAGCGACGCAAACGGCGCCGCAGGATGCCTGGCTCGGCAAGCTGACGGGCGCCCATCGCTGCCTGTTCGACTTTCCGAACCACGGCGCGGGCGTACCGCTCATCCACATGCT
Source organism: uncultured Gemmatimonadales bacterium (assembly GCA_963762545.1). Lineage (GTDB taxonomy): Bacteria > Gemmatimonadota > Gemmatimonadetes > Gemmatimonadales > GWC2-71-9 > JABFSM01. The sequence continues at coordinate 630,092 of CAVXLC010000001.1, forward strand.
GAACTATCTGAACACCTATGCCACGGTGTACGGAACCAAGCCGGGGCAGGTGAACGCGATCGGCACGTTCTACTTCGTCGGGCCGACGGCCAGCATTCCGCTCGCCTTCAACGATGCGGCCTGGGCCAAGTACAAGCTGGGCGCCTATGTCAAGCTCGACGATCCGGCCACCAAGGCTCCCTCGGCGCGGAACATGTTCAACGCGCCGAAGCCGGGCGACCCGGTGCTGTTCGGCGGCCAGGTGACGCCGGCCTCGATCGCCAGCCTGCAGAAGATGGGCGCGACCTTCCTGCTCTGTAACAACGCCTTCGGCATTTTCGTGAGCCAGCTGGCGGAGCAGGGAATGGGGACGGCGGCGGACATCGACCGGGACCTCCGGGCCAACCTGCTGCCCGGGGTGGTCGTCGTGCCGGCGATGGTCATTGCGATCGAGCAGGCGCAGTCCAAGGGCATCGCGTACAACAAGCAGGGCTGAGCCAGGACCGGCGGAGGTGAGGGGGCGGGCCCCTCTCACCTCCGCCGGTCTCAACGCTTCCCCCGGACCTTCTGGATTTCCCGGCGATCCCGTTTGGTGGGCCGGCCCTTCGCGGCCCCGCCGCTGATCCGGGCGGCCAGCCGGTGCTGCTCCTGGATCCGCTCGCGAATCTCCTTGCCGGCCGGGTCTTCCCGGTAGAGACCCGCGGCCACGGCGGCGGGGCCGCGTTGCGCGGCGAGGGCGAGCACCGTCACCCGGTGTTCATAGGGCCCGAGGCGGATACGGATGGCGTCGCCCGGGCGGACCGCCTTCGCGCGTTTGGCCTGGTTGCCGTTGACCTCGACCTTGCCGCCGTCCACCGCCGTCGCGGCCAGTCCGCGAGTCTTGAAGAACCGGGCGGCCCAGAGCCATTGGTCGAGTCGGGCGTGGTCGTGTGATTCCGGTGCCATCCTGGGTTCCCTTGAAGGGAGGCTAAGGCGCTACCTCCTTGCGTCTTAGCGTCCTAGCCTCGTGCAGTTTAAGTTCCGCCTCATCACGGTGCCAGGTCCTTTGACCGATCCTCTCCGCCTGCCGGATGTGCCCGACGGCTCCATCCCGCCGCACGCGGGGGAGCGACGCTTCGGTCCCCCGGATCAGCGCAGTTTCCTTCGCTGGCTCTATGTCGGGCGGGTGGTCCTCGCGGCGGTGGTGCTGGTTCGGGCCGCGCTGGTCCGGGCCCAGGCGCCGGAGGCGGCGTTCACGGCCGTGCTGGTCGTACTGCTGGCGTATGTCGTTACCGCGTACGGGATCTTCGTCACCTTCATCAAGAAGAGCCGCGGTCGTCTCGCCTTCCTGCAGTCGCAGGCGGCGATGGACCTGCTCCTGGTCACCACGCTGGTGCATTTCGAGGGCCCGCAGCAGAGCGGCTGGGCCGCGCTCTACGTGCTGGTCATCGCGGTCTACGCGCTGCTCATGCCGCTCCGCGCCGGGATCGTCACGGCGCTCCTCGGTGCCGCGATCTTTCTGGCGGACGCGTACTTCGGGCAGCCGGGACCTCCCGGCACCTGGCTCTGGGGTCAGGTGGCGGTGTTCACGGTGGTCTTCATGGTGGTGGCCTTTCTCGGTCAGCGGCTCCGGACAGCCTCGGTGGAGCAGACCGAGCTGGCCATCGAGCTGCACCGGGTTCGGCTCGAGGCGGACGAGATCCTCCGGAACATCCGGTCCGGGGTGCTGACGGTGGACGGGCAGGGGCGGCTGGCCTTCATCAATCTTGCCGCCGAGCATCTGCTCGGACTCACCGCCGCCGAACACGTGGGGCTGCCGATTCTCGATCAAATGGAGCGCCGGTCTCCCGAGCTGTTCGCCGCGGTGGCGACGGGCATTCGGAAGGGGCGTCGGGTCAATCGGGCCGAGGGAACCGCCCGGCGGGCGGATGGGCGCACCGTGCCGATCGGTCTCTCGACCACCACCTTCGGCCGGCCGGAGGAGGAATTCCCCAGCGTCACGGCGATCTTCACCGACATCTCGGATTTGCAGCAGGTCCAGATGCTGCATGTGCGCGCCGAGCGGCTGGAGGCGGTGGCGGCGCTCTCCGCCTCGCTGGCGCACGAGATTCGCAACCCGCTGGCCTCGATCCGGAGCTCGGTCGAGCAGCTTGCCCGGAGCGCGCGGGACGACCCCGACGACCGGCTGCTCGCCGATCTCATCATCCGGGAGAGCGACCGGCTGTCTCGGCTCCTGGGGGAGTTCCTCGATTTCAGCCGGGTGCGGGCCAGTCATTTTGTGACCATCGATCTCACCGCGGTGGTGCGAGAGGCGGCGCAGCTGGTGCGGGAACATCCCGATACCGGGCCGGGGGTGGAGATCATGGTGCGCGGCGAGCCAATCGAGATCGAGGCCGACGAGGATCTGCTCCACCGGATCACGACCAACCTCATCCTCAACGCGGCCCAGGCGATGAACGGCGCGGGACGGATCGAGGCGCTGGTGGACCGGCCCCGGGCCGGCGAGCTGAGCCAGGCGGCGGAGTTCGAGCATCCGGTCCGGCTCCGGGTGCGTGACGACGGGCCCGGCATCGATCCCGAGCTGCAGCGGCGGCTGTTCCAGCCGTTCGTGTCGGGCCGCCCGGGTGGCAGCGGGCTCGGCCTGGCGATCGTGGAGCGCGCGGTGGCCGCGCACCGAGGATTGGTGATGCTGGACTCTGCCCCGGGGAAGGGGACCACGTTTACCATTCTCCTGCACGGAAAATGGCCCACGGAGGACGGTGCATGACCCAGCAGCCTTCGATTCTGATCGTCGACGACGAATCCGGCATCCTCGACACCCTCCGGATCCTGCTCCGCAAGGAGGGATTCGAGGTCACCACGGCGCAGGGCGGGAAGGCCGGCCTGGACCAGATCCGGTCCGGCAGCCACGACATCGTGCTGACCGACGTGCGCATGCCCCAGGTGACCGGCCTCGACATCCTCCAGGCGGCCAAGGAACAGGATTCGATGACGCCGGTCATCCTGATGACGGCGCAGGCTTCGCTGCAGACCGCGGTCGCCGCGGTCAACGCGGGGGCGTTCTACTACATCCAGAAGCCGTTCTCGAACGACGAGCTCCTGGCGATTCTGCGGCGGGCCTGCGAGTACCGCCAGATCCGGGTGGAGAACCGCCAGCTCAAGCAGGACATCCGCCGCAAGGACAAGAGCACCGTCACCCGGCCGATCGGCAAGTCGCGCCGGTTCACCGACGTGCTGAAGCTGGCCGAAGTGGTGGCGCCCACCGACTCCACCGTGCTGATCCAGGGCGAGAGCGGGACCGGCAAGGAGGTCGTGGCCCGCTACATCCACAACCTCTCGGCCCGCGCCGACGGCCCGTTCATGTCGATCAACTGCGGCGCCCTCCCGGAAAACCTGCTCGAGAGCGAGCTGTTCGGCCATGTGAAAGGCTCGTTCACCGGCGCGGTCCGTGACAAGCAGGGGCTCTTCGCCGCCGCGCGGGGCGGGACCTTCTTCCTGGACGAGGTCGGCGAGATGCCGCCGTCCCTCCAGATCAAGCTGCTCCGGGTGCTCCAGGAGCGCGAGGTGATTCCGGTGGGCGCCACCGAAACGATTCCGGTCGACGTGCGGATCGTGGCGGCCACCAACCGCGATCTCGAGGAAGAGGTCCGCCGCGGGCACTTCCGCTCCGACCTGTTCTACCGGCTCAACGTCATCGCCATCGAGCTGCCGTCGCTCCGCGACCGCCGGGACGACCTGGTCATGCTGATCGACCATTTCTTCGGGGAGCTGGCCGCTGAACGGGAGGCCGCGCCCAAGGCACTCTCCGCCGACGCCCTGGACGCGGTGATGGTGTACGACTGGCCCGGCAACGTGCGCGAGCTGCAGAACGCCCTGGAACACGCGGTGGTGCTCAGCAAGGCCACCCTGATCGAGCCGGGTGCCCTGCCGGAGCGGATCACCCGCCGGCGCCGTGAGCCCCTGGTGGCGGAGCGCTCCTCGCCCAACCCCTCCCTCGAGGTCATCGAGCGGGCCTACATCATGTGGGTGCTCCAGGCGGAGGGCGGCAACAAGACGCGGGCGGCCGAGGTCCTCGGGATCGATCCCTCGACGCTGTACCGCAAGCTCAGTCGGTACGAGGAACAACCGGCCGCCGGATGAGCGGCTGAATGATCGCGGTCCTCGCCCTCCTCTTCGTCCTCTCCGGCGCCGCGGGCCTCTTCTACGAGGCGGTGTGGAGCCGCTATCTCAGTCTCTTCGTCGGCCACGATGCCTACGCCCAGATCCTCACCCTGGTCATCTACCTGGGTGGCATGGGGCTGGGCGCCCTCCTGGTGAGCCGCCGCTCCGCCCGGATGCGGGATCCGCTGTTCGTCTATGCCGTGGTCGAGGCGCTGATCGGCGTGCTGGGGCTCGCCTTTCACGACGCGATCTACCTCCCCGCGACGAGCTGGGCCTACCAGCACCTCTTCCCCGGACTTGGCGGAGGCGTGCCGGTGGTCTTGGCCAAGTGGGCCCTGGCCGGCCTGCTCATCCTGCCCCAGTCGATGTTGCTCGGGGCCACCTTTCCCCTGATGACCGCCGGGGCGCTCCGGCGGGTGCCCCGCCAGCCCGGCCGAACCCTGTCCCTGCTCTACTTCACCAACAGCCTTGGTGCCGCCGCCGGAGTGCTGGTGGCCGGCTTCGTGCTGTTCGACCTCGCGGGTCTTCCGGGGACGCTCGCGGCCGCGGCGGTGCTCAACCTGGTGGTGGCCCTCGGCACGATGGTGGTAGTGCGGTACGGGAAGGCGGGGGCGGCGCCGGCAGGTCGGTACGTCGGTACGTCGGTAGACATCTCGCTTACCGACCTGCCTACCGACGTACCGACGTATCGACCTGCCGCCGGCTTGCCCGAGCGGCAGCTCGCCCGCCTCCTCCTCACCCTCGCGGCCGGCACCGCCATCGCCTCGTTCATCTACGAGGTCGGCTGGATCCGGATGCTCTCCCTGGTCCTGGGCAGCTCGACCCACGCCTTCGAGCTCATGCTGTCGGCCTTTATTCTGGGTCTGTCCCTCGGCGCGCTGTGGATGCGGAAGCGCGCCGACCGGTTTGCCGACCCGCTCCGCACCCTCGCGGTGATCCAGCTGGTGATGGGCGCCCTGGCCATCGCGAGCCTGCCGCTCTACCTGGAATCGTTCCAGTGGAGCGCCTATCTGCTGCAGAGCGTGGCGCGCAGCGAGCCGGGGTACCTGCTCTACACCTCGGCCCGCTATCTGCTCTGCCTCGCCGTGATGCTCCCGGCCACCTTCTGCGCCGGGATGACGCTGCCGCTCATGACCCGGATGCTGATGGGAGGAGCCGGCGAGCAGGCTATCGGCGCCATCTACGGCGCGAACACCCTCGGCTCGATCGTCGGGGCCGCCGCCACCGGCCTGGTTTTCCTGCCGGCGTTCGGTCTCAAGGGCAGTCTCATCGGCGGCGGCATCCTGGACATGCTGCTCGGACTGCTGGTGCTGGCCGCGCTGATCCGCGCGGGCCGGCCGATGCGCCGCCTCGCGCTGGCGGGTGCCGGCGCCATGGCCTTGCTGGTCGTGCTCGCGATCGTTCGGGTTCCGTTCGATCAGGGACTCCTGTCCAGCGGCGTGTTCCGAGTCGGGCGCATCGCCGACAGCCGGCAGCGGGTGATGCTGTTCCACGCCGATGGCCGCACCGCCACGGTGCATGCGAGCCGGCTCACTGTGGGCGGCACCCGGATTCTCTCCACCAACGGCAAGCCCGACGGCTCGCTCACGGTCACCTGGTTCGAGCGCTGCGACACCGCCGCGCCGCTCCGGGTCTTTTCCGGTGACGACGGGACCCAGGCCATGCTGGCGCTTCTGCTGCTGGCCCATGCCCCCGCGGCCCGGGTCGGCGCCGTTATCGGGCATGGGACCGGCATGTCCTCGCATTTCCTGCTGGGGAGCCCCACGCTGACCCGGCTCACCACCATCGAGATCGAGCCCGCGATGCTGGCGGGGTCCCGGGTGTTCTACCCGGCCAACCGGCGGGTCTTCGACGATCCGCGGTCCCGGATCGTGATCGACGACGCCAAGTCCTATTTTGCCGCCGCCGCGAGTCGCTACGACCTGATCCTCTCGGAGCCGTCCAATCCCTGGGTCAGCGGGGTGAGCGGCCTCTTCACCACCGAGTTCTATGCCAGAATCCGCGGCTATCTCGCGCCCGGAGCGGTGTTCGGGCAGTGGCTCCATACCTACGAGCTGACCGACGGGTTGGTGGAGAGCGTGCTGGCCGCGCTGCATCAGAATTTCGCCGACTACCGCATCTATCTCATCAACGGCGGTGACATGTTGGTGGTGGCCTCGGCCGACGGGCCGCTGCGCCGTCCCGACTGGTCGGTGGTCCGGTTCCCCATGGTGAAACAGGATCTCTGCCGGTTTCTCCCCATGGCGGACGCGGCGCTGGAGCGCACCCTGATCATCGACCGCAAGGGACTGGCGCCGCTGTTCGCCCGGGAGGCCCGGGCCAATTCCGACTTCTACCCCGTGCTGGATCTGGGCGCGGAGCGGGCCCGCTTCCTGCAGCAATCCGCGGTCGGTCTGGCCAATCTCGGTAACGGGGTCATGGACTACCTGGGAGATCCGTCGCTCCGGCCCGTGGATTTCGATACGGCCTCGTCCAGCGTGCTGACCCCGGTGCCCGGCGTGAAGGGCATGCTGCTCGCCGCGCAGGTTCGCCGCGCCGGCACGGATTCCGCCTGGACCGATGCCCCCGGCAGCGGCGAGCGGTATCTCTACGCCAGCTGGGGGCGTCAGGTCGCCTCGGGCACCCCGCCCGCCAACTGGCGGGGGTGGATCTCCGACTTCTGGGCCATTCGCAAGGCGCTGCACGGGGGCGGCACCCCCCCTGACACCGGGTTCTTTGCCCGGGCCCGGGCGTACACCGAGCGAGCGGGCGCTCCGGCACCCGCCCGGGCGGCGGTGGCGCTGGGAGAGGCCCTGGCGCGGCGGGACCTGGTCTCGGGCGCCGGGCCGGTGGATCTGCTGCTGCTCGAAGCCGCTGCCGGCCGAAGCTGGATCCCCCCCGACGACCTGCTCGACTCGGCGGTGCGGGCCCAGCTCGCAGCCGGCCGGCCCGATCGGGCCCGCGCGGCATACGACCTGCTACGTCCCTACTCGGCCCGCGCCGAGGGAGACATCCGCCTGGCCCTGCTTCGCGCCTACATCGACGGCGCCGGCTCCCCCGCGCCCTGAGCCATCCCGGAGCGAAAATGGATATTCCCGTACTGTCGGTGATCGTGCCGGTCTACAACGAGCGGGCCACGCTCCATACCATCGTGGACCGGCTCCGCGCGGTACCCCTGCCGATGGAGATCATCGCGGTCAACGACTGCTCCGGAGACGGCAGCGCCGAGATCCTCGACCAGCTGAAGGCAGGGGGCGCCATCGACATTGTGGTGCATCATCCCAAGAACCGCGGCAAGGGAGCGGCGCTCCGCACCGGCATCGAGCACGCCACCGGTGACGTGATCGTGGTGCAGGACGCCGATCTTGAATACGACCCCGACGAGCTTTCGATGCTCCTGGGCCCGATCATGGAGGGCAAGGCCGACGCGGTGTTCGGGTCGCGGTTTCTGGGTGGGGGAGGGCGGGTGCTGTACTTCTGGCACTCGGTGGGCAACCACGTGCTCACCTTGATGTCCAACGTCCTCACCAATCTCAACCTCACGGACATGGAAACCTGCTACAAGATCGTCAAGGCGCCGCTGATGAAATCGCTGGTGCTCACCAGCAACCGGTTCGGTTTCGAACCCGAAATCACCGCGCGCCTGGCCCAGGCCAAGGCGCGGATCTGGGAGCTGCCCATCTCATACAGCGGCCGGACCTACGAGGAGGGGAAGAAGATCGGGTGGAAGGACGGCGTGGCGGCCTTCTGGCACATTCTCCGGTTCAATCTGTTCCCGCCCAGGAAGCGTACGCCGTAACGCATGGGCCGCCTGGATCGGGCCATCGCGCTCATGGCCGCGGTGCTGGTCGCCTGCCTGAGCTTCCTTCCGATCGCCAACTGGATTCCCGGTGGTCACGCCGCCCCCTGGTACGGCCTGGTCGCGGCCGATCTGCTTACCGGCCTCAGCATCGCCGCGGGCGGCGGACTGGTGCTCGGGATTCTCTCCCGGCGGGCCACGGGGCTCTGGCGTGACGGGCGGCTCGCGCCGCTCCAGCGGAGCGCGGAGCTGCACTGGACCGCCTGGACCGCGGGCGTGGCGGCCCTGGGATTCGCACTCTACGCCTGGATTGCCCGCGATCTGTTCGCCGGGCGCCCCCTGTTGATCGACGAGATCATCCAGGTGTTCCAGGCCCGGTTGCTGGCCTCCGGCCACCTCTGGGTTCCCGCCGCGCCGCACCAGGAGTTCTTCAGCAGCCTGCACCTCGTGGAACAGGCGGGCCGGGTGTACGGGCAGTTCCCGATGGGCGGTCCCGCGATGCTGGCGCTGGGCTCCCTGGTGCACGCCGAATGGCTGGTGAATCCCGTCGTGGCCGGCCTTGGGGTCATGGTGTTCGGGGCGCTGCTCCTCCGCATCGAGCCGGATCGCGGCATCCGGCTCGGCGCCCTTCTGATCTTCGCGCTGTCGCCGTTCGCCGCGTTCATGTCCGGCTCCCACATGAATCACGTGACGGCCCTGTTCTGGATCACGCTGGGCATGCTGGGCCTGGCGCGCGCGGTGTCGGACGAGCGCGGGCATTTCCGGGACGGCCTGGTGGCCGGGCTCGGCTTCGGCTTTGCGGCCACGATTCGCCCGGTGGATGCCCTGGCCTTTGCGGCGCCCGCCGGACTCTGGCTCCTGATCCGGGCGGTCAGGCATCGGCGGGTGGCGGCGCTGCTGGGATCGGGGTTGGGCATCGCCTTCCCGGTCGTGCTGCTCTGCTGGGCCAACCTCCTGACGACCGGGGCCCCGTTGCTGTTCGGCTACACCGTGCTCTGGGGCAAGGCCCACGACTTGGGCTTCCACGCCTCGCCCTGGGGGCCGGTCCATACGCCGGCCCGGGGGCTCGAGCTCATCAATCTCTATTTCCTGCGCCTCGAGACCTACTTCCTCGAGACGGCGGCTCCGGCGTTGATCCCGATGACCGCGGCGCTCGCCCTGACCCGGCGGCTCGACGCCTTCGATCGCTACCTGCTGGCCGCGAGTTTCTTCGTGATCGGCCTGTATGCGGCCTATTGGCACGACGGGTTCTATCTGGGTCCCCGCTTCGTGTATCCCCTGCTTCCGATGCTGGCGCTCTGGACCGCGCGTTTTCTGCCTCGGCTCCGGGCCGCGGTGGGCACCGGCCTGCTGCTCCGCTCCGCCACGTTTGCGGCGATCATCGCGCTGGTGCTCGGCGCCGCCACGTCGGTGCCGGGTCGGGCCCGGCAATATCGGGAAGGAATGATCTCGCTGCGCTGGGATCCGGACCGTGCCGCCGGCCCGGCCCAGGTGCGCAACGCGCTGGTCCTGGTCCGGGAGAGCTGGGGTGCCGAGTTGGTGGCGCGGATGTGGGCGCTGGGCGTATCCCGTCCCGACGCCGATGCGATCTATCGCGGGGCCGATCCCTGCGCCCTCGATTCCGTCCTGGTGACCCTGGAGGCCGCGCCGCCGCGCCGCGACATCGCCACGCGCCGCCTGCACCCGCTGCTGGCGGATTCGACCCGCCTGGTGAACGCGGAGTCGATCACCGGCGATCCGTCGCTCCGGCTCACGCCGGGCATTCGCTACCCGGCGCGGTGCGTTGCCAAGATCGAAGCCAACCGGAGCGGATTCACGCTGTTTCCGCCGCTGCTCCTGGCGCGCGGGTACGGCAACGTCTACGCCAGGGACCTGGGCCCGAGAGACAGCACGCTCCTGGCCGACTATCCCGGCCGGCCCCTGTACCTCCTGAAGCCCGCCACCGGGCTGGTCGGCGCGGCGCCGCAGTTCCGTCTCCTCCGGCGCGACTCTCTGCTCGCCGCGTGGCGGAAAGGCGAATGAGCTCAGCCTGATTCAAGACGACGCCAGACCACGGTCAGGTAACGATTCCTGAATCCATCGCTAAGGATCGAAAGGAGTCGCCGTACCGCGGCGCCGGGGTACTCGAAATAATACCTCGCCAAGCCACGGCGCAGATCCTTTGTTCGCCGTTCCCGCCGCAGGGCCACGGCCACCGGGGAGTACTTCTGGACCTGCCTGAGCATCGCGAGAACCTCGAGATCGTGCCTGCGGCCCAGTGCAAGAAAAGACCGTTCAGTGAAGTCCGTGCGATGGTGCGGGTTCGCATCCACCGTAGGCGTCGTTGGCACCGAAACAATCAATCGCCCGCCCGGCTTGAGAAGCGTCACGAGCTCGTCAAAGAACTGCCGTGGATGAAGTACGTGCTCCAGCGTTTCCAACGAGATGATGCTGTCGAAGCTGGCTTTACGGCTCCAGGCTGCTCCATCGCCACGAAGAAAGGAAATGCGGGGATGGCTGTACGCGGTCCGGGCATGCCGCAGGGCGTCAGCCGAAAGGTCGGCGGCAACCACATGGCGGGTCGGGCCCGCAGCGGCGATGATGGCGCTGCCGTACCCCACGCCGCAGGCCAGATCGAGCGCCGTTCCGATGACCAGGTGCTGGGTCGCGAAGTCGTAGCGCTCCAAATGCAACCTGAGCGTCTCCTGGCCGGTTGCCTCGCTCGCCTCGAGCGAGCCGGGAACGATCCGCTCGAGAGACTCGGACTCGGGTTGGTTCATGGTGTTCTCGGGGATGAATCGGACCGTTGGAGCGGCGTCAGCTGGTCGGTTCGCTGATCCCAGAGAAAAGCCGGCCGTTCGGGAAACCTCGCCTCGACCGAGTCATTCCGGGCGGGACCGAGATCGTAGGCGGTCACGATCGGGGCGTGGTCACGGTCGGCCACATTTCTCACGAAGCTCATGTGCGGGTCTGCCGAATCGTCGGACCGGACAAACACCAGCGCACGCTGGGCCCCCGTAGCGGCAACGCGCTCCAGAAAGTGCCGGTAGGGCCTTTGGGCGCCCGTACGGCTGATTCGCGTATTCTCGAAATCTCTCCAGCCCACCCCGAGGACGCAGAGGGTCGCCGCCAGGGCCAGCGGAAGCGGGAGGGTCTTGATTCCAGAGAGCCGCGCCAACCCCCACGCCAGCCCAACCGCGCATATCAGAGCCACCGCAGGCGTCATTTCCGCGTAATAGGCCGTCCAACTGGGATCGTGAGCATAAAACAAATAGGCTATGTATAATCCGAAACCCGAAATCAGCGCGAACCACCCCGGTCCCGAGAGAAGGAGGAGGCCGCTCAACAAAGCGACGATCCAAACCTGACGCCATTGTCCGGTTGTCTGCAGCCAAAGGACGTTGAGGCGGGTCGCCAAGATACGGGGAAGGTTTCTGAGCGTGTGTTGTCGGTGGAGCTCCTTGAAACTAGTCATTGCACGCCGGAGATCGACGGGAGCCTCGATCAGGGGCTCGGTCGTATTGAGGCCGAAGCCAATCACATCGAAAGGGATGTACTGGCGAGTGTACAGCGAAAGTGGGCTCGTACGCCAGTCTCCCAGGATCGCCCGATTCTGAATGGGCAGGATCATCAGGCAGGCGGTGCCGACCGCAAGGGCCGAGGCGAGTCCCTTCCATTGCCGCAGCCGGATAACGTCATGGAGAACCACGATTCCGACCGGAACGGCCCAGGCGAGCATAGTCAATGGCCGGGTGACCGCACCGAGCCCCGCGGCTGCCGCCAGCGCGATGAGCCAGCGTTTGCGGTGATCCCCCCGCCAGCGGAGCAGAAACCACCAGCCCGCCAGCCAAAGCGCTCCGGAGGTGGTTTGTGACATGTATGATGCCCGCCAGCGCATCTGCCCGGCCTGCGTGAGCCAGATCGCGAGGGTTAGCACAGCCACCCCGGGGGAAGCGACTCGCTGAGCCAGGGCGACGATCAACCCTCCGGTGAGGGAAATGAGCATGATTGGAATCAATCCGGGCAGTCCGAGCACCACTCCAGGGGCCAATAGGAGGGCGTGACCCGGGGGCATCTTGGGCGCGAGGACGGGGGTCACCAGCACGGCCGCCTGCGCAAAAGCCTCGGGCACGGGAGGTGTGGGCAGCGTCCATAGGCCGCGGGAGAACAGCTCTGCCTGGAGCAGATACGCAGTCTCATCGTGAATCACCGGCACGGCGCGAACACCGCCCCACACCCAAGCAGTAAGGGCGCCCGTCACGACCGCCCCGCTCAGGGGGAGAATCCATTCGCGAGCCCCCGAGACGGAGAGGCTACGAAGGCGTTTCCCCCACCGACGCCCGGCGAGGACAACGGCCAGCAGCAAGACCACTATCACCAGGGAGCGGGGATCGGCGTTCATGCGGGACTTCGCACTTGCATAGCATGAATCAGTCGGCTATTTCCGGGCCGCTGCCTCTTCGGGAGCGAACGTGGGTCGTGATTGCCGCCTTCCGCGAGGGCGGCGTGATCGGTGCCGTAATTCAGGGGCTTCGGAGCGACCACTGGAACGTCTTGGTCGTCGATGATGGCTCCGACGATGACACCTCCGATCGCGCCGCTGCGGCCGGGGCATTGGTCCTGCGACATCCGGTCAACCTCGGTCAAGGGGCAGCGCTCCGGACCGGTTTCAAGTACCTCCTCGAGGTGGAGGCAGCCGACTACATCGTGACCTTCGATGCTGATGGCCAGCATCGGCCTCAGGATATCGTTCCGCTAGTGGAACCTCTTGCAAACGGCGCGGCCGAGGTTGTCCTTGGATCCCGGTTTCTCCGACCGGAGGACACCGAATCCATGCCCCGGCTCCGGCGTACGCTGCTGAGGCTGGCGGCCGGAGTGGCTCGCCTTACCACCGGTCTTGCCTTGACGGATACTCACAACGGTCTGCGCGCCTTTAGGCGCGAAGCGGTGAGCCGCATGGACTTGCAGCAAGACCGTATGGCCCACGCGTCGGAGATCCAAACCGAGATCGCCCGGTGCAGGCTCCGATGCATGGAAGTCCCTGTCCGCGTTTCCTATACCGAGTATTCCATGGCCAAAGGCCAGCGACTCACGGGTGCCATCAGCATTCTCTGGGATCTTCTGGTCGCAAAAATGAGGTGAGCCAATGCTTCGGTCTCAGATAGTCCTAATAGTCCTCATGGGGTTGTACGCCCTGTACATTGTGCGTCTCAGAAGCACGGCGGGCGATCGCCTAATCTACTTGAGCCTCGCATTCGTGGGGGGCGTGCTCGTCCTTCGTCCGGACTGGTCCAATCAGCTCGCGGCGCGCCTGAGCATCGGACGAGGCGCCGATCTCATGCTCTATTTCTTCGTCGTCTTCAGTTTGTTCCACTTCGCCACCACCGCCGCAACCATCAGACGTCTCCAGCGAGACGTCGGGACGCTCAGTAGAGCGCTGGCGATAGGCTCGCCGAATCTTCCGCGCGGGAGCGAACCGTCCCAGTAGGTGGGGTCAGGGAGGGCGGAGTCGTCGCAGGGTCGCTTCAAACTCTGGTAGACCGGCCCGCACGGCGTCCGCCGCGACCGATCGCGCGCCCGCCGTATCGCCCCCCGCGAGCAGGCATTCGATGAGCCGGCTCCGTACCGTGGTCTCCCGGGGTGACAGCCGCACCCCTTCCGCCAGCACCGGCACCGCCTCCTCGCAACGCCCCATCGTGCGCAGGACCTGCCCGAGCTGCTCGTGCACGTGCGCGTCCCGCCGGTACAGCGCGAGCGCCGCGCGGGCCTCCGCCAGGGCCTCCGGGTAGCGCTTCTCGCCGTAATAGAATCGGCTGGCGACGTAGTGCGCTCGATAGGTCCGGGGCGCGTCGTCCACCAGATGGGCAAAGAAGATGCTTTGGGTTTTCCAGACTGTTGCCCGCTCGGCGCTCTGTTCCCCTGCCGCAACGATGAGCGCGATCCCCGCGGCGGCGGCCACCCGGAGGCCCACGGGCGTTGCCCTGAGGAGGGACGCCAGCCTCACGGCGATGATGGCGGCCACCAGCACGGCGCCCACGCTGGGAAGAAACAGCGTGCGCTCGGCGAGGAGGACCCCGGTCGGGGCGATGAGGTTGCTCACCGGGAGGAGCGCCGCCGCCATCCACAGGAGTCCCAGCGCCAGGGTCTTCTCCCGATACCATCCCCACGCCAGAAGCACCAGCGCACCGACCAGCAGGGCCGCGCCGAGGAGGTAGGACCCGAGCGGTGCGCCGGTGAGACTGACCGCGGGCGGGCCGTACTCACCCTGAAGGTGGGCGGGCCAGAACAGCAGGCGGGCCCACTCCGGCACGATGGTCAGCATGCCGGCCGCGCGGGTCAGCGGCCCGAGGCCGGCGATGGACGGAGCCGGCGCCTCGCCGGCCAGGGTTCCTAACACGCTGAACCGGATCGCGAGCACCGCCACGATCGCCCCGGCCTGCCAGAGGAACACCGGCACCACCGCGCGCCTCGGGGAGCGGAAGCGGCACAGCTCCGCGATGCCGAGGAGCAGCGGGACGACGTAGCCGGTTTCCTTGGAGCAGATCGCCAGCAGCGTGAGGCCGGCCAGCGCAAGCCGGTGACCCGGTCCCAGGGCCGCCGCTTCCCGCCACGCCAGATAGCGCTCCACCGCCAGCAGGGTGAAGATCGCCGCCAGCAGCTCCGATTGGCCCACGACATTGGCCACCGCCTCGACGTGCACCGGATGCACCGCGAACAGCGCCGCGGCCACCGCGGCCCCGGACGGCGGCAGCAGCCGGCGGGCCAGCCGCCACACCAGGACCGCCGTCAGCGCGGCGAGCAGAATGCTCACCCCGTGAAACACCCGCGCGCGCTCCCCGCCGAGCACCCACTCCAGGTTGAACGCCTGAATCGTGAGGGGGCGGTAGAGCATCCCCGCCGGCCAGTAGCTCGAGCGCCAGAGGGCCGGCGCGGCCGAGAGCCGATGCACCAGGTCGTTCTGGACGATGACCGGCACGTCGTCATACACGAACCGGTTGTAGAGCGACGGCAGGGAGGTGACGGCGGCGAGCAGCGCCACGGCCAGGGGAGCGAGCCACTCCCGACCGACGCCACGCCTCATGGGGTGGCGCCCGTCTTGAGCGAGTTGGTCGTGTCGGAAGGCGGCGTGAGATGGACGCTGCCGGGCGGCGCGCCCGCTTTCAGCGCGCTGTCCGCCGCCGCGCGAAGCCAGCGCCAGGTGCCGGGCTCCTCACCCGAGGCGAGCCCGATCGCGGTCTCCTCAAGCGCCTCTTGATACTTCCCGAGATTGATGAGACAGGCCACCAGCGATGCCCGCACCGGCTGGACCTTCGGCGCGATGGCGAGGGACTTCCGGTACAGCTCGACCGCGGGATAGCAGAAGCCCTTGAGCCGGAGCCGGTTGGCATAGTCCAGGAAGACCGTACTCACGTTCGGGGGAGCCAGGGCGATCGAGAGCCGGTACTCCTGCTCCGCCCGCCCCTCCGCTCCGGCCAGGACGTACATCTCGGCCAGCGCGTGGTGGGCCCGGTAGCTGAGGGGCGCGTCGTGATTGGCGGTCACGAACCAGTAGTTGAACTGGTCGGACCAGACCGGATGTCGCGTGGTGCTGCGATAGACGCCCAAGATCACCAGGAGGCCGGTGATCGTCGCCAGGATGAGCTTCCGGTCGGGGTGGACCCCTTCCAGCAGCAGCGCGCCGAATCCGCCCAGCGCGATCATCGCCCCGATGCTGGGCAGGAACAGAGTCCGCTCGGCGAGCACGATTCCCGTGGGCACCAGCACGTTGTGCACCGGAAACAGCGCCACGGCGCACCAGGCCAGGCCGAACGAGATCGACGGGGCTCGGCGGCGCGCGGCCACCGCGGCGATCACCGCCGCGACCAGGAGCAGCAGCCCGAGCGTATCCGCTGTGTTCCAGGTGTACTGGGCCGCGATCTCCTGGGGACTGTAGTCCCCCTGCAGATGCGCCGGCCACCCCAGCAGGCGGAACCACTCGGGCACCACGGTGAGCATGGTGAGCAGCCGGCCGTACAGGCCTTGGGGCTCCAGCGCCTCGGCGATCGTGGTGCCCCGCACGCTCCCTCCCAGGACCGCCGTCCGCACGGCCAGGAACCCGACCGCGAGCAGCATCAGCAGGAGATACGGGAAGCGGATCTGCCGCATCCGCACCGCGAATGAACCGCCGTCCGGCACCAGAAACAGCTCGGCTGCCGCCAGCAATCCGGGGAGAATCAGCGCGTTTTCCTTGAAGAAGCAACCGACCAGATACAGCGCCCCGATGCCGAGCACGCTGCCGGGGGGGATGGCCCCGCCGGCCCGCCGGGCCGTGACGTAGCGGTAGACGGCAATGCACGACAGCAGGCCCACCCAGAGCTCGCCCTGATTCACCGCCATCGCCACCGCCTCGACATGCACCGGATGCACCGCGAAGAGCGCCGCGGCGGCAAAGGCGGCTGCAAGCGGCAGCGTCAGGCGCGCAACCCGGAACATCGCCACGCAGGCCAGACAATAGAGCAGATAGCTGACGACGCGGAACAGCAGTGCCCCGCCGCCGCCGGCCGCCCATTGCACCGCATATGTGAGGAGAGCCAGCGGACGATAGAGATCCGGCGTGAACGGCTTCGGCCAATAGGGCTCTGCAAAGAATCGTAGACCATGCATCAGATCGTGCACCGCCGGATTCTTCCAGATGACGGCGAAATCGTCCTGGGCGAATTGATTGCCGATTCCTGAGATCGACGCGGCGATCGCGAGACAGATCAGGCCCGCCGGCGGCACCCAGCGCGGGTAACGACGCGGCGACACCGGCTCGGCTGTGTGGGTCACGAGGCACGCCTTTCTCGAGCGAGGGGGCCACCCGGGGTCCACGGGCTTGCAAAGTCCAAGGGACCGGCCGAGGGAACGGGTCCGGTCCGGCACCTGGTCCCTGGCATCATCCCCTTGAATGGTAACGGCTTAGGGATTGGCCGCGAGGGTGGCACCATCGTTGCTCTCTGTGGTGCCCGGAAACCAAGAGCGGCACCTGATCGCCGGATTATCGTACCACCGCCAGCAGTCTCACACTATTGGGAGGGAAGAAAGAAAATGTTCAACCGCAAGGGCTTCACGCTGATCGAGCTGCTGATCGTGGTCGTGATTATCGGCATTCTGGCCGCCATCGCGATTCCGAAGTTCGCAGCCACGAAGGACAAGGCCAAGCTGGCCTCGGTCAAGACCGACCTTCGTAACATGATGACCGCCCAGGAAGCGTACTTCTCGGATTACGCGACCTACGGCTCGTTCGCCCAGCTCCAGACCGCCAGCAACTTCACGCTGTCGACCGGCAACACCGGCGCGGCGGCGGGCGTGGCGAGCGGCTTCACCGCGACGGTGACCAACGCCTCCATCAGCGCCGGCTTCACGAAGTGCACGGTGCAGGTGGGTGCGGGCGCAGCGTCGACTGTGGACGGCGTCATCACCTGCAGCTGAACCAGCTCGGATGCGTAGCCGGGGGGCGGCGGCTGGAAGGCCGTCGCCCCCCGGCTCGCACTCCGGGGTCACTCGCGCCACGGTGGGCTAACACCTAGGACGGGAAGGAGGTCGAACACCATGCGCAATCGCACTGGATTTACGCTGATCGAGCTCCTGATCGTCGTGGTCATCATCGGCCTCCTGGCCGCGATCGCGCTCCCGAAGTTCGACTATACCAAGCAGAAGGCTTTCACGTCCACCATGAAGTCGGACCTGCGCAACCTGGCGACCGCGCAGGAGAGCTACTGGAACGACAACGCGGCGTACTACGGCGGACCCTTGCCGAACTCCGTGATCATCTACTCGCCGAGCCCGAACACCACGGTCACGATCAACGTGGCCAACAGCTCCGGATGGGCCGCCACGGCCACGCACGTCAACACCGCGGTCGTCTGCGCGCTGTTCACCGGCCCGGTGGCGCCGCCTTCACCAGCAACCGTCGAGGGGCTGATCGCCTGTCAGTAGCGGGACCGTTTCCCGCGCTGACGTGCCGCATCCCATGCGCATTCTCATCGTCGATCCCGAGGATACCCTCCGCCAGAGCGTCGGTGCCGCGCTCGAGGCCGCCGGGTACGAGGTGCTGCTCCGCCGCGAGCCCGAGGCTGCGCTGGTCGAAGCCCAGGCGAGCGCCGTCGAAGCGCTGCTCCTCGATTTGGGCACCGGCGAGCCCGGGGTGCTCGGATTCCTGCGTCGCTATCGCTCCGGCGGTGGCTCCGGCGTGGTGATCGTGACCGGGGGAGAGATGAGCGCGGCTCTGGCCGCCACGGCGTTGCGCGAGGGGGCGGACGGGTTCGTCCGCAAGCCTCCGGTGGCCGACGAGCTGCTGCTCGCCCTCAAGCAAGCCGAGGAGCGTGAACGCTTGCGGCAGGAAGTCGCCCGGCTTCGCGCCACCCTCGGCGCCAGGGGCCTGGAGCCCCTGGTGGTCGCCGAGGACCCCAAGATGCGCGGGCTCCTCGAGCTCGCGGCCCGGGCCGCGGCGGCGGACGGCGCCGTGCTCATCACCGGGGAAAAGGGCACCGGCAAGGCGCTCCTCGCCCAGGCCATGCACCGCTTCAGCCGCCGCGGCGATGGCGCCTTCGTGGCGGTGGACTGTGACGCCGCTCCCGATCTCTTCACCCCGGTCGATCCCCAGACCCTCTGGCGCTCCGCCAACCGCGGGACGCTGCTGCTCGAAGAGGTCGTCTCGCTCTCCCAGGACAGCCAGGCCAACCTGCTGACCCGCCTGGGGAGCAAGACCAATGGCGCGCACGGCCCCGAGGCCGACGTCCGCGTCATGGCCACGTCGCGCCATCCGGTGGATCACGCCGTCGGCGAAGGACGCTTCCGGCCCGAGCTCCTGCAACGGCTCAAGGGCGTGCTGATCACGCTGCCGCCGCTGCGCGAGCGCACCGAGGATATCCCGGCGCTCGTCGCCCACTTCGTCCAGCAGGTGGCCTCCCGCACCGGACGCCCCATCAGCCTCACGCCCCAGGCGCTGTCCAGTCTGTCCGGATACTCCTGGCCCGGCAACGTACGCGAGCTGCGCCAGATCGTGGAGCGCGCGGCGACGCTCTCGCCCACCGGGCGGCTGGACCGGTCCGACTTCCCGATCCTGGCGGCCGAGGGTCACGGGAATCACACGCCGGCCGGCGGGTACGCGCTCAAGCCGCAAGTGGAGTCGGTGGAGCGCGAAGCGATCGCGCGCGCGCTGGCCGCGGCCCAGGGCACCCGGCGCGAGGCGGCGCGGCTGCTGCAGGTGAGCCTCCGCACCCTGTTTTACAAGCTGCGACGGTACAGTCTCGATTAGAGAGCGGCCCGATCGCGGGAATCCGCGCGCTCGCGCGCGCAAGTGATGAGGGGCCTTGAGGCCCCTCGTTGTGTATTCAGGGCATGCGAACCCGCTCCTCCGGCTTCACCCTGCTCGAAGTCCTCGTCGCCCTCTTCGTGACCACCGTCGGGCTGCTGGCGCTCCTCGGCACGCTCGGCCCGACGGCGCGGCTTGCGGGATCGGGCCGCCTGATGGGTCGCGCGGCGCAGATACTCGCCTCCCGGGCCGACCTGCTCCGCACCCAGGTCCTGGCGGCCGCCCCGGCCTGCGTTGCGCCCGGCGCCGGCTCCCAGTGGCACGCCGATGGGATCTACGAGTCCTGGACGGCAACGGTCGTCGGCGCCGGGGTGCAGGTTCAAATCGTCGCGCGGGCCGATACCCTGGTCACTCGGATCGCATGCCCATGAATCGCCGCGGCACCAGCCTCATCGAGGCGCTGGTCGCCCTCACCCTCACCAGCGTCGTCGCGCTGCTGGCATGGTCGATCCTCCGGTCCGCCGCGTTCCGTCTCCGGGACCGTTCGGAGCGCCTCGGCATGGAGCATTCGCTGCGAGCGGCTTCGGCCGCTTCCCGCGCGCTCCTCGAACCGCTGGGCAGCGATTCCACCGCCGGCCCCGACCTGGCCCTCCCGGCCCCGAACGGATTCGTGGCGCGTGCGGTACGAGGCAGCGGGGTGCTCTGCGCCGCGAGGGCCGATTCACTCTGGGTCCGGGCGGGCACCGACTGGTGGCTGGAGCTTCGCGCGGCAGTCGCCGGACGGGACAGCCTGACGATCGGCACGGTCTCGGGACCGGACCACTGGACGGTCACCGCGCTCGATGCCGCGCCGGCAGCCGGCAGCTGCCCCGACGGTACGCCGGCGCTGGTGCTCCCCGCCCGGGTGCCGGCAAGGGACCTCTCCGCCATCGGTGCGGGCAGTCCGCTTCGGGTCTTCGAGCCCATCGAGCTGCTCGCCTATGCCTCCGGCGGCGCGCAATGGCTTGGCCTCCGCAGTGTGAGCTCGGGCGGGTCCGTCCAGCCGCTCGCCGGCCCATTCAGCGGAGTGGGGCTGGCCTTCAGCTACTTCTCCCGCAGCGGAACCTCCACGACGAGTGGCCGCGGCAATCGTCCGGGCGGACCTCGCCATCACCGGCCTCACCGAGCGGGCGTCGGGCGTGGGTATGGCCCGGGCCCAGATCCAGCACGACAGCATGAGCGCGGCCGTGCTGCTCCGGAACGCGCCATGAACCGCCGCGGCATGGCACTGATCTTTGCCGTGGCGGTCCTCGCCACGCTTGGAACGATCTCGCTCACCGCATTCGAGCTCGCTCGCCTGGAGCGCCAGGCCGGCCTCGGCGCCTTGGCGGAAGTCCAGGCGCGCGGCGCCGCGGAGGCGGCGCTTGCCGACGCCATGGCGGGCTGGCCCAAATCCGAAACGCCGCTTGTCGCGGGCCGGGAAACCGTCCTCATTGCCGTTACCCTGCCGGGGCCGTCCACCGGTGAGTCGGCGGTGCGCGCCCTGGGCGGCCCGGTGTTCTCCATCCGCGCCAGCGGCGTCAGGTCCGACGCCGCCGGCCACCCCCTGGCGTCGGTGGTTCTGGAACAGCTCGTCCGGCTCGATTCTCTCGCTCCGGATTCCCTAATTCACCCCCGAAAGTACCCCCTGGGATGGCGGGTTCTGCCTTAAGTGCGCCGGGGGCGCCGGTTTCCCTTTGACGCAGAGCGAGAGGATCATTGCGAAACAGATTGGCGAGACCCCCGGACCCCCACCCCACCGGTCCGGGGGTTCGGCATCTAAGCTGTTTGCGCACAACGGATTGTAGCCGAACCCCCCGCGAGTGGCACAGCCGTTGCCCGCTCGCTTGTCACCCGCGTGCAATACTGGACAGGCGAGGTTGGGTCGGCGGCAGAAACATGACCTGGTTCCAATGTCATAAGTCAAGAAACTAGAAACACTTGCTTGAGATCACCTCAAGCATGTTAGTAGCTTGACAAAAGATTGCGCGACTAGTAGCGTAACCGACACTCCTCTCGGAAAATCGAGCCCTTATGGGACTGTTCAGCCGGACGAAGACCTCGGTCGGTCTTGATATCGGCAGCGGGCTGATCAAGCTGGCCGTCGTTTCCCATGGATCCGGCGAGCCGGTCCTGACGAAAGTCGCGTTCGCCTCCCTGGTGGACGACGCCATCGTCGAAGGCGAGGTCATGGACCCCGGGATCGTGGCTGACGCGGTGCGCGGGTTGTTCGCGTCCGCCGGCATCAAGCCGCGCCAGGTGGTGACCGCGGTCGGCGGCCGGGACGTGATCATCAAGAAGATTCCGATGGACCGCATGAAGGAGTCGGAGGCCCGCGAGGTGATCCGCTGGGAGGCCGAGCAGCACGTGCCGTTCGACATGGACAACGTGGAGCTCGACTTCCAGATCCTGGATCCCGAGGGTGAGGGCCTCCAGATGACGGTGCTGCTGGTCGCGGCCAAGCGGGAGCTGATCGACAACAAGATCGCGCTGCTCGCGGAAGTCGGCGTCGGCCCCAGCGTCATCGACGTGGACTCCTTTGCGCTCCACAACGCGTTCGAGCTGAGTTATCCCGAAGGGATGAAAGGCGTGGTCGGCCTGGTGAACATCGGGCACGAAATGACCAACGTGAACATCCTCGACGATGGCATCCCGGTGCTGACCCGCGATCTGCCGGTCGGCACCCGCCGGTTCCGGGAAGATCTCCAGCGGGAGCGCGGGCTCTCCGCCGAGGAAGCGGACAAGTTGCTCCAGGGCTTCGAGGCCAGCGACGTGCTGACCCCGTTCCTGACCACCCGCGGGGAGGAGCTGGCGGTCGGCATCGAGCGCGCCGCCGCGTTCCTCCAGACCGCGGCCCGGTCGTCCACCGGGCTGTCCCGGCTCTACACCTCGGGCGGCGGCGCCCGGATTCCCGGGCTCACCCGGACCCTCGCCGACCGGCTCAAGCTGCCGGTCGAACTCGCCAACCCCATCAAGCGGTTGCAGGTGGGTGAGGGGGTGTTCGACGGGATGAACATCGATGAAGTCGCGCCATTGCTGATGCTCCCGGTGGGCCTGGCCCTCCGTACCGCGGCTTGAGCCCCGCCCTCACGCACCGAAGGCGTCCATGATCACGATCAACCTCAAGCCGGGTTCAAAGCGCGCCGCGGCGGGCGCCTCGCTCGCCGGCGGCATGAACGCGCTCAGGACCATGCGCACACGGGTCAAGGATCCGTGGCCCATGGCCGCCCTGGTGGTGGTTGCCCTCACCGCGATCGGTCTGGCCTGGATCGGATTCGGGTCCGCGTCCAAGGTCAGCTCGCTGGAGGACCAGCTCGCCACCGCCCGCGCGGAAAATCGGCGCTTCAAGACGTTCCTGGTGGAAAAGAAACGGGCCGAGGCGGCCCGGGATTCCGTGGTGCAGCAGATCGCCACGATCCGCTCGGTCGACGGCGACCGGTACGTGTGGCCCCACATCCTGGACGAAGTCACCCGGGCGGTGCCGCCGTTCACCTGGCTCACCTCGGTGGCCGCGGTGCCAGCGCCGCCGCCGCTCGACAGCACCAGCATCGCGCCGCCCCCGGTCTCGCTCCAGGTCCTGGGCCGGACGATGGACATCCAGGGCTTCACCCGGTTCATGCGGCAGCTCGAGGACTCTCCCTGGCTGCGTGACGTGACCGTCGTCACCACCACCACCGAAATCGACCATGGGCGCGCCGTGACGGCGTTCACCCTTCGGGTCGGCTACGACCGTCCTGGCAAGGCCAAGGCGGCCGCGGCGCCGGCGGGGGAGCGATAACCATGGCACTTCTCGACTCGACCCGCAGCAAGGCGATCGTCGCGATCCTGATCACGCTGCTGCTGGGCTACATGATCTACTCCGGCGACGGCCTCAGCACTTTCGGGATGTCCGGCCTCAAGGCCAAGCAGGACCGGGCCGCGGCGCTGACCGACTCGCTGGCCCAGGTGCAGGCGTCCACCGATAGCGCCAAGCGGGATCTCGCCCACGGCTCGGTGGAGGATCTCAAGCAGACGACCGAGGCCTATCGGGTCACGCTCGAGGCCCTGCGCCAGCTGGTGCCGGATCAGAACGAAGTCCCCGGCCTCATCGACGCCATGTCCACCCGGGCCAAGGTCCGCGGCGTGCACGTCGCCTCGCTCACGCCCCAGCCGGTGGAGAGCGGGCCCACGCCCTTCGATACCTATCGCTACCAGATCTCGGTCATCGGCCACTACGACCAGATCGGTGAATTCCTGACCGACGTGGCCGGGCTCAAGCGCATCATCGTGCCGATCGACGTTTCGCTGGTGGCCGCCAATCCGACATCGGCCCGCGCCCTGGGCGACACCTCGCGGTCCATGCTGGAGGCGAAATTCGTCGTGAAGACCTTCGTCAAATCCACCGGAGCGGAAGGAGGGCCGCGTGGCAACTAGAGCCCTCGGGCCGGGGACGCTGTTCCTCGCCCTGCTCGCCGGATGCGGCGGCGGCGGCGGAAGCGCCGCCAAGCCGGCGGTCGATCCCGCCGCGGCGGTCGAGGAAGGCGCGGCGCCCAAGCCGGCCGCGGCCCCCGCCGCCGGCCAGGCGGCCGCCCCCAAGCCCCTCAAGGTCGACGAGTCGTTGATCCCCGAGCCGGGCGCGCCCATCTCGAGGGAAACCTACGAGTTCACCGGCGGGAGCCGTGATCCGTTCGCCTCGGTGCTCGAGGGCGGGACGGCGGGGCCGGAGCTGGCCGATCTCGATCTGGTCGGAGTCTACTACCAGGACCGCAATCCGTCGGGCAGCGTGGCGGTGTTGCGGGACCGGTTGAGCGGGAAGCGGTACAATGTCCGCGAGGGAGAGCGTTTGGGCCGGATGCGCGTGTCCGACATCCGCCCGAAGGACGTGACCTTCACCATCGATGACTACGGCACGGAGCGCCAGCAGACGCTGTCGATCCGCAAGCAGGAGGGTAACGCCCCATGATCCATCGTTCCTGGTCGCTCCTCGCGAGCGCGCTTCTCCTCGCGGCCCCCTCGCCGGCCCCCGCGGCAACCGCGCGCGACGGCGAAGTCCGCGCGGTGAGCCTCGTGCCGGCGTCGGGCAAAGCCGAACTGGTCATCCAGGTCCAGGGCGCGGTGCAGGTCACCGACCGCACCCTGACCGATCCGAGCCGGATCGTCCTGGACATCACCGGCGCCACCCTCGGCTCCGGGATGGACCGGTCGGCCTACGATGGGGTGAAGCGGGCCGGCGTCCTCAACGTGCGCTTGAGCCAGTACACGCCCGACGTCGTCCGCGTCGTCATGGACGTCGAGCGGCTGATCCCCTACCGGGTCGAGCGCTCCGAAGGGGCCATCCGGGTCTCGTTCGGATCGGATCAGGGCTTCCTGGCCTGGAATGGCGCCGCGGTCACCGCGGTGCGCGACCAGGCCGTGGCCGTGGCAGCAGCCCCCGCTCCTGCCCCGGCGCCTGAAACCGCCGAAGCGCCGGCCACCAACTCCGATACCCGCGCGCTCAACCGGGCCATGGGCCGGAGCCAGGGCCGCAACGTGCCCCGCATCACCGTCACCTGGAACAATGCCAGCATCGAGGAAGTGATCGCCGGGTTCCAGGCGATCAGTGGCCAGTCGATCATCCTCGGCAAGGACATCAAACGCACCGTCTCGGCCGAAATCATCGACAAGCCGTGGACCGAGGCCTTCTACGCGATCCTCGCGGCCCAGGGCCTGACCGCCCAGGAAATGCCGGGGGGCATCCTCCGGGTGGACCAACCGTCCAACCTGGCCGAAATCGACTCGCTGGAACAGCGGGAAACCCATGTCGTCCGGGTCAACTACGCCCGCGTCGGCGAGCTGGTCGGCTCGCTCAAAGGCATTCTCACCAAGCGCGGAACCGCCGTCGCGGACAGCGCCACCAACTCCGTCATCCTGACCGACGTCCGCAGCAACATCGATCTGGTTGTGGACTTCGTTTCCCAGCTCGACCTCAAGCCGAAGAGCGTGTCGATCCAGGCCAAGATCATCTTCGTCGACCGGACCGATCTCGAGCAGCTCGGCTTCAAGTATGACATCGGCTCGCGGGAGCAGTTCTACAACAAGATCGTGCAGCGCCCCGACCCGCTCAAAGGCGGCAATCCCTACGATCCCGGCGTCAACGTCGTGAACCTGGGCGGCAACCAGGTGGCGGCGGTCGGCAACGGGGACGCCGTGCTCCGCAACCCGGCCCTCGACCTGCTCTTCTCGACCGCCATCGGCGGGTTCTCCATCACCAGCTTCCTCCAGGCCCTGGAGCAGGTGAACCTCTCCGACGTGCAGGCGGAGCCGACCATCACCACGCTCGACAACAAGCAGGCCTCCATCCGCGTGGGTGAGGACATCCCGATCCGCGTCATCGACGCCAACGCGCCGACCGCGGCGGGCCAGGCGGTGCGCGCCAACGTGCAGTTCCGCGAGACCGGCATCAAGCTGCTGGTCACGCCCCACGTCACCAACGACGGCCAGATCTCCCTCGATCTGTCCACCGAGCGGTCCAGCCTCCAGGAGCTCGCGGCGGCGGACCTCGGATTCATCGTCGCCAAGCAGGAAACCCGGAACCAGCTCCTCGTGTCCGACGGCGAGACCGCGGTCATCGGCGGCCTGACCGTTACCACGGTGGAAAAGACCCGCTCGGGTATCCCGCTCCTGTCCAGCCTCCCGCTGATCGGGAGCCTCTTCAGCTTCTCGAGCTCGACGGAAAACCGGAAGGACCTCATTATCTTGGTCACGCCGCGAATCCTGGGCGACGCCAAGGTGGTACCGGAGTCCTGATCGCCAGCCCCTGACTGGTGCTCAGGCAAGCTCCCCGGGCCCGGCAGTCGCCGGGTCCGTTTGCTTTTCCAGGCCGCACAGGGGAATGAGGCACCGGGAGGGGATCTGAGACTACGCTTCACCACGGCTGGCGAGTCCCACGGCAAGGCCCTCGTCGTCATCGTCGAGGGCCTGCCGGCCGGCCTGCCGGTGTCCGCCGAGCAGGTCGGCGCCGAGCTGTCCCGGCGGATGCAGGGCTACGGCCGGGGCGCTCGCATGAAGATCGAGCGGGACCGGATCGAGTGGCTCGCCGGCGTTCGCGCCGGGGAGACCCTGGGCTCTCCCATCGCGATGCTGATCCCCAATCTCGACTGGGCCAACTGGGAAGACGTCATGGCCGCCGAGGGCACCCCGGGCGACCTGCGCCGCCGCCGGGTGACCCGGCCCCGCCCGGGCCACGCCGACCTGGTCGGGGTGCTCAAGTACGACCGGCTCGACGCCCGGGACATTCTGGAGCGCGCCAGCGCCCGGGAAACCGCCGCCCGGGTCGCCGCGGGGGCATTGGCGCGCCGGCTCCTCGAGGAGTTCGGCGTGGAGATCGGCAGCCACGTGGTGTCGCTGGGCGGGATCACCGCGGCTCCCGCCTCCCTCCCCACTCCCCTCAACGCGGCCTCCGACCGGTCCGAAGTCCGGGTGCTCGATCCCGCGGTGGGAAAGGACATCATCGCGCGGATCGACGCCGCGAAGCGGGCGGGAGACACCCTGGGCGGCCAGATCGAAGTGGTGGCCCGCGGGGTGGTGCTGGGGCTCGGCAGCCACACCAGCTGGGACCGCAAGCTCGACGGGCGGCTGGCCGGCATGCTGATGTCGATCCCCGCGGTCAAGGCGGTCGAGATCGGCCTCGGCGTCGAGGCGTCCCGACGGCCCGGTTCCGGCGTGCACGACGCGATCCTCGCCGATGAAGCCGCCGCCGATCCCAGGGGCGGCTTCCGCCGGGAGACCAACAACGCCGGGGGACTGGAGGGCGGCATGACCACCGGCGAGCCCCTGGTGGTGCGGGTCGCCATGAAGCCGATCTCGACGCTGATGTCGCCCCTCAAGACGGTGGATCTCGCCACCGGCGCCGAGGCGAACGCCCAGAGTGAGCGCTCCGACGTCACCGCGGTGCCCGCCATGGGCGTCATCGCCGAGGCGCTGGTGGCCCTGGTGCTGGCCGACGCGATGCTGGAGAAATTCGGGGGGGATTCCCTGGGCGAGCTGCGGCGCAACTACGATGGGTACGTCGCCAGCCTGGGACGTCGCTGGAGCGAGCTCGGTCCGTGAAGCGTCACGTCGTCCTGGTCGGCCTTCCCGGGTCCGGCAAGACCACCGTCGGGCGCCGGCTGGCCGAACTGCTCCGCACCGCCTTCAGCGATCTCGATGACATCGTGGTGGCCGCCGCCGGGATGTCGGTGACGGCCATCTTCGCGACCCACGGCGAGCCGCGCTTCCGCAAGCTGGAGCGCGCCGCGATGGACGGCGCCCTGGCCGCGCCGCCCCACGTCATCGCGCCGGGGGCGGGGTGGATCGTGCAGCCAGGCAACCTCGAAGCCGCCGGTTCGGCGCTGCTCATTTATCTCGAGATCGATCCGCCCACCGCCGCCGCCCGGCTTCGCGGGGACACCACCCGACCATTGCTCTTGGGAGTGGATTCCACGGGCCGGATCCTGGAGCTCCTGACCAAGCGGGGAGCCTGGTACCGTAGGGCCGGGCTGGCAGTAGATGCGTCGCAACCGGCGGAGGTGGTGGCGGAGCGGGTGTCGCGAATCGTGCGAGAATCCTAAGCCCCTACAGCAAATCATCCATTCCCGCCACGCGCAGCAGGCGGTCGTAACGCGGGTCGGCGGCGGGTCACAAGGTGGGAGCTCCCAAGGGCATCGGCGCGCTCCTTCTCCCCCCGAGGATGAGAATCCCGCCCTCGGGGCCGCGCGCCTTCCGATGGAAATGCGCGGCGGAGAGCCCGCTGATTCCCCCAGCCACCACCACGAGATCGTAGCGCTCTCCCGAGCCGCCGGAGCGGTCCAGCTTGAGGTCGCCGTCCCGAAGCTGGTGGGCCACCTCGAACGCACCGGGGTGACTGACGCGGAGCCCGGTGAGCGCGGGGGGAGCACAGTGACAGCACGCAGTCGCTGATCGACGCGATGCTCCAAGAGAGCCTGGCATCCATGCGCGAACAGTATGCCCAGGACGTCCTCCAGACCTTGCCGGCCAGCGCCCGAGCCAAGCAGCTTCAGGCCTTCGAGAAGCAATACCGGATCCGCTCCGGGCCGCTGCTCGTTCGGTCCGAGGTTAGGGCCGCCTTCTGGGTCGGGGACTCGGTGCGAACCCGCTTCCGTCGTATGTTGGTTCGAGCGACAGTTCCTTCCCCGCCCCAGACTTTGGACCTCGCACTCTTCTGGCACTCGTCGAGCCAGAGGCTCCACCGGGCCAGCCGTTTGGCGTGACAACTGGGTACGGATCGCGGTGGGGCCCGACATGTACGGCTGGACCGCGCGGCGGGAAGTCGACGCGCTGCGGCGGCTCGCGGTCTGGGACGACCGCACCCTGCTTCGGATGTGGTACGAGACCACGCTGCGCTCGATCTACCCGGGCCGCAAAATCGGCCGGCCGGCCGAGGGCTATGAGGCCAGCTTCCTGGCGCTGGCGCGGAATCCGCTGGAGGACCTCGGCGCGGTGGACTCGATCGCGGTCCGGATGAAGCAGGGCTGCCTGGTGCCTTAGTTACAGAAGACGAAGCAGGTCGTATCGGAGCTGGTCTTGTGCCCGCCGCCGACCAGCAGCCCCACCGCCGCCAGGGCGCCCAGCGTCCCGATGACGGCAAGCATCGTCTTGCCTCCGTTGGCTCGACGCTCGGCGAGTGTCTTGATGTCGTGGACGGCGACCGAGGTGCGCGCCGGGGACCCGCCGATCACGCTGTCGCCCACGATTCGCGCGTTCCGGAGCTCGATCGGTCGGCCATCCGTGAGCGTGAGCCGGAGCGATTGGGCATGGTCGGAGATCGGCGGCGGGCTGCCCATCGCCACCTCGTGCCAGCCGGTGCAGCCGGACAGGTACGCCGCGAGGCACAGGGTTGCCGCCAGAGATCTGTACATGCGCCTTACTCCGAAAGAGGGAGCGGTCACGGGAACGAGTTCATAGCGGACCCGGCCGCCAGGAACGCCCCTCCCACGAGGAGCAATATCCCGAAGAAGGCCATCGCGGTATTCCCCGGCAGGACTTGGCGGTCATCGAGCTTCTTGATGTCGTGGACCGCGAAGACGGTTCGCTCCGGGGAAGACAAGGCGCCGGTCTGGCCGATCACGCTGTCGCCCACGATGCGCGCATTCCGGAGCTCCCAGACGCCGCCATCCGTGAGCGTCACCCGGAGCGACTGGGGGCGGTCGGAGATCGGCGGCGGGGTGAGGGTCGCCACCTCGTGCCATCCGGTGCAGCCGGCAAGATAGGCCGCGAGGCACCCCGCCGAGATGGTTCGCTGAAGCCCCGCCGCTAGCCGTCCGCGCATGGTCCTGCTCCGAAAGAGGTGGGACCAAGGTGGGGTGGGGGGGACAAGAGATCGTCAAGCGCCGGCCCCGGGGTTGCCGGGAGGGTCGCGGAGAGGGTACGGTTCGAGTGCGTCACGATGACGCCCGCGCACCACGGGTGGGACCACATGCCGTTCAAGAGCAAGGCCCAGCGCTGGAAATTCGCCGAGCTCCTGGTGACGGGGAAGATCTCGCCCGAGGTCTACGAAGAGTGGGACCGCTCCACTGGGAAGAAGAAGCTCCCGGAGCGGGTTAGACCGTCTTCATGGCGAAGGCGCCCTGGCTCCGGCTGGTGCTTGGAGGAACCGCTCTCGCAATGACGGTGCTGATCCTCCTGATCAAGATGAGAAAGGAATCCTCTTAGCCTCTTACCAGAAAGTCGTCACCCTCGGGAAGGATGCGGACCCGGGATTGCCGCCGCGGGTGCGCGCCGCCCGCGAGAGGATGTGGCCCTCGGCGGCCGCGCGGGGCGCTAGTCCTCACCCCGTAAACGGCGTGTCCGGCTGGGGAAACTTCCACCTCGCGCCGCGGTCCAGCGCGTCGAGTTGCAGGAAAAACGTCCCTACCCCGGCCGCACCCTGCATGAAGCCGGTCTGCGCCACCATGTCTTCGGGTGAGACCCGGTTCTCCGCCTGGACCCAGCGCAGCCCGTCGGCATCGTCGGTGGCGCGGGCGAGGGTGTCCCTGATGATGCGCTCCCGAAACGCCGCGACCATGGGCGCCGGATGATGGCGCGCCAGATCGATGCAGTACTGCCCGATCCCGGTATTGCCGCAGCACTGGCTGATGTTGTTCCAGAAACCCGTGGTCCGCTGCTCCGGAACCCCGCTGTCGAAGACCGCCTTGGTGAGCGAGTCCACCCAGCCCAGCCATTGCCGGTCCCCGGTGATCCGGTGGAGCCGGTAGAACAGCCGCGCCGTCCCCACCGGCCCGTGGCACCAGCTCAGGTAGTAGCGGTTCTCTCCTCCGTCGGTGGAATGGAAGATTTTGGTGGAGCCGTTCTCCCGGTGGGCCACCGCGTCCAGGTAGCGCACGCCGGCGAGCGCCCCGTCGAGGAAGGCGGGCTCCCGGGTCTGCTGGTGAAGAGTCGCGAGAAAGTAGGAGACTCCCGAGGTCCCGTGGGAGAAATTGGGATAGTTGCGCCGGACTGTCGCCGAGGGATACCACATGGTTCCGCCCGCGGCGCTCTCCCCCGCGGCGATCAGCCGGTGGCCGACCCGCGTGCTGAGCGCCACCAGGTCCTTGCGCTTCCATCCGAGCCCCGCGTACAGCAGAAACAGCCCGGTCCCCGCCGTCCCGCTGATGATGTCGTAGGAATCGGACCACTCGACGCCCGGACCGACGGTCTTGGCCCTCGCGACGATGAGATCCGCGGCCCGCTCCGCGGCCGCCCGGTATCCGTCGCCGACGCGAGCCCGGTCCAGGCACATGAAGGTGTAGCCCAGGCCGGCCAGGCCGGAATAGAGTCCCGCGTCGATGTCCGATTTCTCGGAATTCATCTCCCCGATGAGATAGCTTGCCCCGCCGCGGGCCGCATCCCGCCAGACCGGGTCCCGGGTGGCGTCGAACAGCATGGCGTAGAACGCCACGACGCCCGTCATCCCGTCGTAGAAGTCGAGGCCCATCGAATCGGGTTTGAGCGGGTCGGCCGGCCAGCGGGTGCCGCGCTCGGTCGGCTGCGCACTCCGCTCGATCCAGCGGGCGCAGCGGACGGCCATCGCGAGCCAGGGGCGGGCCGACCGGCGGCGCACCCGGACGAGCTCGGTCTTGAGCGCGTGCGGCAGGCCTGCGGCCGCGGCGAGCGCGACGAAGTCCCGGCGGGTTGTCATGGCTCCGCTAATCTCGTCAATCCGCTGGGGCGGGCAAGGGGCCCCTGCAAGGCGCCGTTATCTTGACTGCATGAGTCAACTCGCGGCCACCGTCATTGGCGGCGGCCTGGCCGGATCCGAAGCCGCCTGGGCGCTGGCCAATCGCGGCGTGTCCGTCACCCTTCGCGAGATGCGCCCCGCGGTGCCCACCCCGGCGCACCAGACCGGCACCCTCGCCGAGCTGGTCTGCAGCAACAGCTTCAAGTCGGTGGAAACCGCCAACGCCCACGGCCTGCTGAAGGCGGAGCTGCGGATGCTGGACAGCCTGCTGCTCGAATGCGCCGATCTGGCCCGGGTGCCGGGCGGGTCGGCGCTGGTGGTGGACCGCACCGTTTTCGCGGACGCGGTGGACGCGCGGATTCGCGCCCATCCCAATATCCGCGTGGAGGTGGGAGAGGCGACCGAGCTCCCCGCGCCCGGCATCGTGGCCACCGGACCGCTCACGTCCGCGGCACTCGGCGCGGCGATTGGCGCCCGGCTCGGCACCACCGCGCTGGCCTTCTATGACGCCATCGCCCCGATCGTCAACGACGAATCTCTCGATCACTCCCGGCTCTACAGGCTGTCCCGCTACGAGAAGGGCGACGGCGACGACTACCTGAACGCTCCGATGTCCAAGGCGGACTACGACGCCTTCATCGCCGCGCTGGGCACCGCCGATGAGTATCACGGCCACGAGTTCGATCAGGTGCCCTACTTCGAGGGCTGCTTGCCGGTGGAAGAGATGGCCCGCCGCGGCCCCGAGACCCTGCGCTTCGGACCGATGAAGCCGGTCGGCCTTCCCGACCCGCGCACCGGCAGGGAGCCCTGGGCGGTGGTGCAGCTCCGCCGGGAAGACCAGGCCGGCCAGATGTGGAACCTGGTCGGGTTTCAGACCCGGCTCCGGATTCCGGAGCAGCAGCGGGTGTTCCGCTCGATCCCCGGACTCGCCGCGGCGGAGTTTTTCCGCTACGGGAGCATCCATCGCAACGCCTACATCAACAGCCCCGCCAGCCTGGGCCCCGGCCTCGCGACCCGGGACGGCGCGCCGGTGTTCTTCGCGGGCCAGCTCACCGGCGTCGAGGGCTACACCGAATCGCTGGGCACCGGCATCCTGGCCGGGATCAACCTGCATCGGCATCTCACCGGCAAACCACCCGCCGCCCCGCCGCCGACGACCATGCTGGGCGCGCTGCTGCGGTATCTGCGCGACGCGGATCCCCGGCACTTCCAGCCGATGAACGCCAACTTCGGCCTGCTGGAGCCGCTGCCGGGGAAGGTGAAGAAGGCGGAGAAGCGCGAGCTGCTGGTGGCCCGGGCGCTCCAGGAGTTCAAGGCGTGGGTGGGGACGCTGTGAAAACGGGGGGACGGGAGGACGGGACGGCGAGAAAGTCCCAGCCGGAGAGCGGAGTCTCCCGTCCTCCCGTCCTCCCGTCCTCCCGTCTTCTCGAAGAGTTCTTGACGCATCTGGCCAAGGAGCGCGACCAGTCGCCCCACACCATCAAGGCCTACCGCCGGGACCTCGATCGGTTCGTCGAATTCGCGGGGCGGTTCTACGGCGGGGTCTGGTCGTGGGAATCGGTGGACCGCCTCGGCATCCGCGGCTTCATGGGCGAGCAGGAGCGCCGGGGGCTGTCCCGTCGCTCCGCGGCCAGGTCCCTCTCGGCGCTGCGCTCCTTCTATCGCTTTCTCCAGGTGCACCACGGCATGACCAACGGCGTGGCCCGAGCCGCCAAGAGTCCCAAGATCGACAAGCGGCTGCCCACCTATCTCGGGAAGGCGGAGATGGAGGCGTTGTTCGCGGTGGCCGAGGAGCGCGCGGGGGGAGACGAGTTCGCCGCGATTCGGGATCTCGCGATGCTGGAGCTGTTCTACTCCAGCGGCCTCCGACTCTCCGAGCTGGCGGGGATCGACCTCCGGACCCTCGACCTGCTGAGCGACCAGGTGAAGGTGCGGGGGAAGGGCCGGAAGGAGCGGATCGTTCCGGTGGGCGGCAAGGCCGTGCTGGCGCTCCGGCGCTACCTCCTCGCCCGCGAGGCGGTGGCCCGCAAAGCCGGCGCCGACCGCGCGGCGGTATTCCTCAACCGGAGCGGGCGGCGGCTTGGCGTCACCACTATTCAGCGGCGCATGCACCGGCTCTTCGATGCCATCGCGGCGGGCGGCCACCGGGTCCACTCCTTGAGGCACACCTTCGCGACCCATCTCATGGACGCCGGCGCGGACCTCCGGGCGGTCCAGGAACTGCTGGGTCATGCGTCCCTCAGCACGACCCAAGTCTATACCCACACGAGCGTTGAACGATTGAAGCAGGTGTACCGCCAGGCTCATCCCAGAGGCGGTTGATCCACTCGACCGCTCCAGCGCGCTGATCCCCCGCGGGTTTCCCGAGCCGTTATCTTTTCCCGACCGCCCACCGTTGGACGGCGGCTCTCCCACGCACGGGGATACACGGTGGCATTTCACGGAACGACAATCCTGGTGGTTCGGAAAACCGGCCGGGTGGCCCTGGGCGGCGACGGCCAGGTCAGCATTGCCGATACCATCGTCAAGTCCACCGCCACCAAGGTCCGCTCCCTCAAGGGCGGCAAGGTGCTGGCCGGATTCGCCGGCTCGGTGGCGGACGCGCTCAACCTGTTCGAGCGGTTCGAGGAGAAGTTGGACCGCTATCCCGGCAATCTGCCCCGGGCCTCGGTGGAGCTGGCCAAGGACTGGCGCAGCGACCGGATCCTCCGCCGGCTGGAAGCGCTGCTGATCGTGGCGGATCTGGACCACAGTTTCCTGTTGTCCGGCTCCGGGGAGCTGATCGAGGGAGACGACGGATTGCTCGCGGTCGGGTCCGGAGGCAACTACGCGCTGGCGGCCGCGCGCGCGCTGCTGCCCGATCCGGCGCTCTCGGCGCGTGAAGTGGTGGAGCGCTCGCTCAATATCGCGGCGGACATCTGCGTGTTCACCAATCGGAATCTTACCATACTGGAGCTCTGACGAGGATTCAGGCTCGAGGATTGAGGATCGAGGTGGGCCCTTCCCTCAATCCTCGATCCTCGATCCTCAATCCCGCCCATCATGACCACGCCCGCACCGGAAACCGCGCCCCCGCTCCCGTGGCTGGAGGAGATGCCGCCCCGGCAAATCGTGGCGGAGCTCGACCGGTACATCGTGGGCCAGGACGCGGCCAAGCGGGCCATCGCCATCGCGGTCCGGAACCGCTGGCGCCGGGCCCAGGCCCCCGAGCCGATCCGGGACGAGATCACCCCGTCCAACATCATCCTGATCGGCCCGACCGGCGTGGGCAAGACGGAAATCGCGCGGCGCCTGGCGCGGTTGGCCGGCGCGCCGTTCGTCAAGGTGGAAGCCTCGAAGTTCACCGAAGTGGGGTACGTCGGCCGCGACGTCGAGGGCATGGTGCGCGACCTGGTCGACGCCGCCGTGAACCTGGTGCGCACCGAGCGGGAAGACGAGGTCTACCCGCAGGCCGAGGAGCGGGCGGACGAGAAACTGCTGGACCTCCTGCTTCCCGCGCCGCCGCCGGGCGGGAAGGC
This sequence comes from uncultured Gemmatimonadales bacterium, assembly GCA_963762545.1. Classification (GTDB taxonomy): domain Bacteria; phylum Gemmatimonadota; class Gemmatimonadetes; order Gemmatimonadales; family GWC2-71-9; genus JABFSM01. The sequence continues at coordinate 664,951 of CAVXLC010000001.1, forward strand.
GGCAGGACGGGAGGACGGGAGCGACCGCGAAGCCGAGGACAGCCGCAAGCGCTCCCGCGACAAGCTCAAGGCCCTGCTGGTGGACGGCAAGCTGGACGAGCGCGAGGTCGAGATCGAGGTCACTCCACAGGGCTTTCCCCCGGTCGACATGATGCAGCCGCCCCAGGGGATGGAGGGCACCGACTTCAATTTCACCGAGTGGCTCCAGCAGATGCTGCCCAAGGGCAAGAAGCGGCGCACGGTGCGGGTGCCCGAGGCGCGCCGGATCCTGGTGGACGAGGAGCTGCGGCGGCTGGTGGACATGGACGACGTGGTCAACGAGGCACTGGACCGCACCGAGAATCACGGCATCGTCTTCATCGACGAGATCGACAAGATCGCCGGCGAGCGGGCCACCGGCGGGCCCGACGTCTCCCGGGAAGGCGTCCAGCGCGACCTGCTGCCGATCGTCGAGGGCTCCACCGTGCAGACCCGCTACGGCTACGTCCGCACCGACCACGTCCTGTTCATCGCCGCCGGCGCGTTCCATGTCTCCAAGCCCTCGGACCTGATCCCCGAGCTGCAGGGCCGGTTCCCGATTCGGGTCGAGCTGACCCCGCTGGCCGAGGCCGACTTCGTCCGGATCATGACCGAGCCCGAGAACGCCCTCACCCGGCAGTACGCGGCACTGGTCGGCGCCGAAGGGTGCACCCTCGAGTTCGCGCCCGACGCCATCCTCGAAATCGCCCGGGTAGCCAGCATCGCCAACGACCGCATGGAAAACATCGGAGCCCGCCGGCTGCACACCGTCATGGCCACGCTGATGGACGAGGTGCTCTTCGAGCTGCCCGGCTGGCCCGAGAAGCAGATCGTGTTCACCGCCGAGAAGGTGCGGGCCCGGCTCGCCAGGGTGATCGGGGACGACGACCTGCGGAGGTACATCCTGTAAGAGGCAAAGAGACTACGAGGGTTCCCTGCGGGTCTTGATCAGCAGAATCATTCCGGTCACCGCCAGCGCCGTTCCCAGAAGCACCAGCTTGAGCCAGAGCACCTTCGCCACGAACAGCACGCTGATGCCCACTCCGGCGACCAGCGTGCCGATGGCGATGACCTTGTTCCGCACCGTCATCGCCTTGTGGCGGTACCAGTCCCGGACCGGCGGGCCCAGGTATTTCTGGTGCAGGAGCCAGTGGTAGAACCGGGTGCTGCCCCGGGCGTACAGGGCGGCCGCGGCGATCAGGAACACGGTGCCCGGCAGGATCGGCAGCACGAATCCCAGGAGTCCCATGACCACACAGAGGTGGCCCGCCACCAGGAACGCGAGCCGGACCCCCTTGGAATGGTCTCCCCGCGGTGGCGCGGCCCCGGTCATCCCGCCTCCGGCCTCGGCTCGACCGGTAACCCGCGTTCCAGGTATTGCTTCCAACCGCCCACCAGCGCCCGTCCCCCCATCCAGCCCGCCTTTCGAAGCTCTCGCGTCACCCGGACGCTTGTGTGTTCGTCGAGTCAGGCACAGTAGGCCACTAGCCACGCCTCCCGGGGCAGCGCCAGGCTGGCCGCGCTTTCCACCGCCCGGTCGGGGCGGAGCCGGACGGCCCCGGCCCCGGTGAGCGGCGACGATTCGTAGCTCCGCGCGGTCCTGACATCGAGCAGCACCACCGGCGCGCCGGCGGCCCGCAGCCGCTCCAGCTCCTCGAACGTGATCAGCTCGGGATGGGCGACGATCTCGCTGCCCGGGAGCCGTCCGGTGGCGCCGGCCGGCGTCTCGTCCCGCTCCTCCCGGCGGGTCAGCCCGTGGGTGGCCCAGGCCAGCAGCGCGCCGTGCCCCACCACCGAGAGGAGCACCACCAGCGCCGTCACCGGGAAGAGCCGGCCGGCTCCCGGAATGCCGGCAAAGACCGGCAGGAGCACCAGGAGGAAGGACGACAGGGCCCGGGGCCCGAACCACACGATGATCCGTCGCGCCATCGGGTCGAGGCCGCGCCGCGGCAGGAACAGCATGAGCACCAGCGGCCGGCACAGCAGCGCGATCCCGGCGAAGAGCAGCGTCCTGGCGTTCAGCACCTCCAGCCCGGTCCAGACCAGCGACGCGCCGAACGCGATGAACGAGAGCAGCAGCAGCATCTCGGCCGTGGCCTCGCCGTAGTCGTGGAAGCAGTCGCACAGCTCCACGTCGATCATGCTGATGGTGAGGCCCGCGGCGAACGCCGCCATGAACCCGCTGGCGTGCATCGCCTCGGCGGCGGCGTAGGCCGTGAACGCGATGCCCAGGACGTAGAGCGACTCGTAGTCCCGCCGCATGCCCATCCAGCCGCGCGCCAGGACCATCGCCCGCACCGCCACGAAGCTGATCACCACGCCGGCGAGCGGCCCCAGCAGGAACACCGCGCTCACCACCCGGACGGTCGGGCCCATGGCGGGTATGCCGCCCGCCGCCAGCACGGTGATGCCCACCAGCACGACGGGCAGTGTGACCACGTCGTTGAGGCCGCTCTCGATCCGGAGGGCAAAGCGCGCCGCCGACGGCACCTCCGCCAATCGCAGCAGCCCCCGCATCATCACCGGGTCGGTGGAGGACAGCGCCGCGCCGAGGATCGCCGCGGCGGCGGGCTCGATCCCCAGGATCCGCCACGCGGCCACGGCGGTGATCGCCGCCGAGAGCAGCGTGCCCGGACCCAGCACGATGGCGGCGATGCGAAACTGGCTGCGGAGCTCGGTGAGGTTGACCGACACGGCGTCGGTGAAGAGGACCAGCACCAGCGAGAGCGTGGCGATGGCCCCGAGTGTGGAGGAGTCGAGCCCGAAATCGAGCAGTCCGAGTCCGTGGGGCCCGAGCAGGGTGCCCAGCACCAGGAAGACCGCCACCGCCGGAATGCCCAGCCGCTCGATCAGGCCGGAGGCCAGGCTGGCCACCAGAATGACCAGCCCCACCAGGGCCACGATTGCGGTGAAGCCTGCCGGATCAAAGCCCGTCATGGTAGACTCCTGCTGCCATTTTGACACCCATGAAGCGCGATTTCCTGGCCCTCTCCGACCTGGATCCCGGCGAGCTCACGTCGGTGGTCTCGCTGGCCGCCCGCCTCAAGGCGAGTGGGGGCGACGAGCGGCCGCTGGCCGGCCGCAGCATCGGGCTGATCTTCGCCAAGAGCTCGACCCGCACCCGGGTGTCCTTCGAGGTCGGCGCCTACCAGCTCGGCGCCCACTCGGTGTTCCTCTCGAAGCGCGACATTCAGCTGGGCCGGGGCGAGCCGATCCGGGACACCGCCCGGGTGCTGTCCCGCTATCTCGATGCGCTGGTCATCCGGATCCACGCGCACCATGACGCCGAAGAGCTGGCTCGCTATGCCACCGTGCCGGTGATCAACGGGTTGACCGACCTGCTGCATCCCTGCCAGGTCCTGGCCGATCTGCTCACGATGCAGGAGGCGATGGGCACCTGGCAGGGGAAAATCGTCGCATGGGTCGGGGACGGCAATAACGTCGCCAACGCCTGGATCGACGCCGCGGGGCTGCTGGGATTCGAGTTGCGCCTGGCCTGCCCGGAAGGGTACGAGCCGGACCGGAAGATCTTCGAGCGGAACGCCGCGCGGGGCCGGGTCACCATCACCGAGGAGCCGGAAGAGGCCGTGGCCGGCGCGCATGTCGTCGTCACCGACGTCTGGATCTCCATGGGCGACGAAGACCACGCCGACCAACGCCGCACGGCGTTCGAGGGATATACGGTCACCACCCAGCTCATGGATCGCGCGGCGCCCGACGCGATCTTCCTCCACTGCCTCCCGGCGCACCGGGGCGAGGAAGTGGACGAGGCGGTGCTGGAGAGCCCGCGGTCCCGGGTGTGGGATGAAGCGGAGAACCGGTTGCACGCGCAGAAGGCGCTGCTGGTGACGCTGGTGGGGCGGTGAGACGCGACGAGGCGACGAGGCCAGGAACTTTTCCCGAGGGAATAATGACCGAAGAACTCAAGCAGACCCCGCTGGTGGACATTCATAAAGCCCTCGGCGGCAAGATGGTGCCCTTTGCCGGCTGGGAAATGCCGGTGCAATACTCCACCGGCATCATGGCCGAGCACATGGCGGTCCGGACCGGGACCGGCATCTTCGACGTCTCTCACATGGGAGAATTCGAGGTCACCGGCCCCGATCGGAACGCCTTCGTCAACCGGGTCACCTGCAACGACGTGGGCGTCCTGGAGAGCGGCGGAGTGCAGTACTCCGGGATCCTGACGCCGGAAGGCACCTTCGTGGACGACTGTACCGTCTACCGGTTCGACGACCGGCTCATGATCGTGGTCAACGCGTCCAACCGCGCCAAGGCCTGGGAGCACATCGTCGATCAGAAGCAGAAGACCGGCCCCAACATCCGGCTCCGCGACATTTCCGACGACACCGGGCTGCTGGCGGTGCAGGGGCCCAAGGCGGAGGCGCTGCTCCAGCCGCTCGCGAGCCTCACGCTCTCCTCGATCGGCTACTACAAGTGCGTCACCGGCACGCTGGCCGATGTCGGCTGCTTCATCTCCCGCACCGGGTACACCGGCGAGGACGGCTTCGAGATCTACTGCCGCTGGAAGGACACGGTGGCCCTCTGGGAGGCCTTCACCAGGGCCGGCGCGGTTCCCATCGGGCTCGGCGCCCGCGATTCCCTCCGGCTGGAGATGGGCTACGCCCTCTACGGCCAGGAGATCGACGAGACCATCACCCCGCTGGAAGCCGGGCTCGCCTGGATCGTCAAGCTGGACAAGGGCTCGCCGTTCATCGGACGGGACGCCCTCAAGGCCCAGAAGGAGCGGGGCGTCACCCGGAAGACCGTCGGGTTCCGGCTCAACGGCCGGGGCATCGCGCGGCATGGCTACAAGGTCTGGCAGGACGGGCGCCCGGTGGACGAGGTGCGAAGCGGCGGCCAGAGCCCGTCGCTCGGCTACGCCATCGGCACCACGATGCTTCCGGCCGGCGCGTCCAGGATCGGGACCACCTTCGAGGTGGAATGCCGCAGCGAGAAGATCGCCGCGGAGGTGGTGCGCCGGCCGTTCTATACCAAGGGGAGCGTCAAGAAAGGTGCCTGACGGCCCGGTCTTCCCGTCCGCCCGTCCCGCCATCCGGGTGGCGGTGTTGACGATTTCCGACGCGGGCGCGCGGGGCGAGCGGGCCGATTCCTCGGGCGACGCGATCGTCGCCTGGGTCGCGTCCCGCGGCCTGGCGCTGGCGGCTCGGAGCCTGGTGCCCGACGAGACCATTGCGATCGTCCGGGCGCTCTCCACGTGGGCCGACGGCGGCGAGGTGGATCTGATCCTCACCACCGGCGGCACCGGCCTCACCCCCCGGGACATCACCCCCGAGGCCACCCGCGTGGTGCTGGACAAGGACGCGCCGGGCATCGCCGAGGCCATCCGGATGGAGGCGCTGGCGCGGTTCCCCCGCGCGGCGCTCTCCCGCGGCCTGGCCGGGGTCCGGGGCCGCACTCTCATCGTCAATCTGCCCGGCAGCCCGGGCGGCGTCGCGGACGGCCTGGCCGTGCTGGCCCGCTGGGTCGAGCACGCGGTGGCCCTGGTCCGCGGCGAGCGGAGCGACCATGCCTAGCCAGATCCTCATCACCATGGCCGACCTCGAGACCGCGGTGCCGCTCAACGCGGCGCTGGAGGGCGCCGGATTCACCACCGCCATGGTCTCGCCCATGGACGACGCCCGCGCGGCCATGCGGCGCGAGCACCCCGACCTCCTGATTCTGACCGGGGCGGTGCACGAGGCGTCGGCCATGCAGCTGCTCCGCCTGGCGCGGGAGCAGGAGGTCTATTCGCTGGCGCTGCTGGAGCCCACCGACACCGAGCGGGACGAGCGGGGCGCCCGGGTGCCCGCCACCGCCATGCTCACCAAGCCGGTCACCATGGACGACGCGGTGGCCATCGCGCGGCGCATGGTGGAGCGGCGCAGCCTGCAGCAGCGCACCGGCATCAGCGGCCAGAGCCCTTCGATCCAGGAGGTGCTGGTCAAGCTGGAGCAGATGGCGCCGGTCAGCAGCACGGTGCTGATCCAGGGCGAATCGGGCACCGGCAAGGAGCTGGTGGCCAAGGCGCTGCACGACCTCTCCCACCGGCGCGGCAAGGCGTTCATCGCGGTCAACGTGGCGGCGCTGCCGGAAACCCTGCTCGAGTCCGAGCTGTTCGGCCATGAGAAGGGCGCCTTCACCGGCGCGGCCGAGCGGCGGCTGGGCCGCTTCGAGCTGGCCGACAACGGGACCATCTTCCTGGACGAGATCGGCGACATGCCCCTCAGCGTCCAGGTCAAGCTGCTCCGGGTACTGGAGACCCGGACCTTCTTCCGGGTGGGCGGAGTGCAGCCGATCAAGGTGGACGTGCGGGTCATCGCGGCCACCAACCGGCCGCTCAGGGAGAGCGTCTCCCTGGGCGAGTTCCGGGAGGATCTCTACTACCGGCTCTCGGTCCTCAACATCTACCTGCCCCCGCTCCGGGAGCGCCGGGACGACATCCCGCTCCTGGTGCGCCGGTTCATCCGCGAGATCTCCAAGCAGCACGACCGGCCGTTCCGGGGCATCACCGCCGAGGCCATGCAGCGGCTGGTGGAGGCCCCCTGGCCCGGCAACGTGCGGCAGCTCCGGAACCTGGTCGAATCCATGGTGGTGCTGGCTCCGGGGACCGAGATCCGGGCCTCCGACATCCCTTCGGACATCCTGGAGGGGGCGCCCATGCTGCTCCCGGTGCTGGCCCAGGGGGGACTCGGCCGGGGCGGGGCCGGGCAGCAGGAGCTGGAATTCATCGTCCGGGGGCTCATGGACCTCAGGCTCCAGGTCGAGGAGCTCCGCCGCCGGCTGGACGAGCGCCCTGGCAAGGTCCAGGTCATCGAGGTTCCCGAAAGCGCCATTTCCCCCATCCAGATCGAGCCAGCGGAGCCGGTGTCCCCTCCAGATGTCGTTTACCGTCATGGCATGACAATGGCTGAAGTAGAACGGGCCACCATAACCGCCGCGCTTCGCGAGTGTCAAGGAAATAGACGGCAAGCGGCTGGACGGCTGGGGATAGGTGAGCGGACGCTCTACCGGAAGATCAAAGAGTTCAATCTCGCGTAACTTATGCTCTTGCAGCAACTTGAGCCACGGGATCGCTTGACAATGAGAATCCGGATGGCAATGTTGAGGTGGCCTGGTTCCGGTCCCAGCAGGTTGACCTCGTGAATTTTGTCATTGACCCAGACTCGTGCGTGGCCTGTCTGGCCTGTGTGCGTGTCTGCCCAACAGATGCAATTGCTGTCGCTCCGGACGCGTCGCTGGTCCGGGTGCTCGATGAGTCCTGCATTCGGTGTGGCCTTTGTGTACCGGAATGTCCGCACGACTCGGTGCACGTCTCGGGGGAGCTCGGTCGCGCCGTCGCGATCGCCGCCGAGGGCACCGGCGTCCTCATCCTCGGCACCGAATCGGCCGCGCATTTCTATCCGGTTTCGCCGGAGCAGGTCATCAACGCCTGTTACGCCGCCGGCTTTCGGGTGGTCTCCCGTGGCGTCATCGGCGACGAGCTGGTGGCCGGCGAGTACCTGAAACTGTGGCGGGACAGCGGGTGGGGCACGCTGATCCGGTCCACCGACCCGATCGTGGTGGACGCGGTGCGCAGCGGATATCCGGAGCTGGTGCCGTACCTGGCGCCGGTGGCCACTCCTCCGGTGGCGGAGGCGCGCTACCTTCGTTCGCTCTATGGCACCGGGGTCAAGGTGGTGTACTCCGGGCTGTCGGCGTCCCCGGGCGCGCCGGAAATCGATGCCTGGGTGACGTATGAAGACCTGGTCGAGCTGCTCCGGCTGCGGGGCGTCACCGCGGCGGCCCAGCCCACCGTCTTCACCCGGCTGCCCCAGGAGCGGCGGCGGCACCTGAGCATGGCGGGCGGCCTGCCGCTGGCGCTTTTGCAGGAGCAGCGCCAGGCGAGCCGGCGGTTCCAGAAGCTTCGCGGGTTAGGCGCGCTGCCGGCGCTCTCCCGCGCCATCACGGTGGACAAGCTGGACCTGGGCTTCGTGGACATTCTGTCCTCGGAAGGGGTGCTGGATCACCCGCTCTCGGGTCCGCGGGAAGAGCTCTATTGGCGCCGCTCGGTGGTGCAAAGCACCGAGCCGCCGCGCAGTCCGGCGCCGGTGGTCGAGCCCGGTGTCAGTGCAAGCATTGGCGCGGTTTTCGATATCAAGCCGCGTCCGCAACTCGCCGATGCCGCGGCGGTGCAACAGGTGTTGAAGACGATCGGGCTCGGACCCAACGGTCGGCCCTGGGATTGCAGAGCCTGCGGGTACGACACCTGTCGAGAATTTGCCGAGGCGGCGGCGCTGGGCCGGGCCTCCATGAAGCAGTGCACGCCGTACCAGGAGCGCCGGGCCGACGAATCGCAGCGGGAGGCGGCCACCGACCTCCTGACCGGCCTGGCGACGTTCCGGGTGCTCCGGGACCGGCTGACCCAGGAAGTGGAGCGCAGCAAGCGCAGCGGGGAGCAGTTCACCGTGCTGTTCTTGGACCTGGACCGGCTCAAGGAGATCAACGACCGGTACGGGCACGAAGCTGGCAATGATGTGCTGCGTGCCGTGGCCACCGAAGTTCGTGCCGCGGTGCGCGCCTCCGACCTGGCGGCCCGTTACGGTGGTGATGAATTTGTCGTAATCTTAACCCGCACTCAGCAGGACGGTGCGGAGCGGGTGGCGGAAGCGCTTCGGCAGGGCATCGAAGGGGTGGGGCGCCGGTTGGGGTATCCGCTCGGCGCGGTAACGGTGAGCATCGGGATCGCGGAGTTCGACCCGGCCCATCCCACCAGCGGCGATCTGCTCGTGAACGCGGACCGGGCGCTCTATCGCGCCAAGGCGGCGGGACGAAACCAGGTGGCTTGACTAAGGATCTGACCTTGACCGGACCACACGCAGCTCGTCCCTCCGATCCACCGCCCTCCCGGCCCCCGATGCCGGCGGCGGCGGACATGCCCGATCCCTGGGGCGTGCGGCGGGCCGAGAATCTTCTCACCTCGCTGGAAGGCGTCCTCTCGGCGCGGGTGGTCACCACCCCGCTGGGCGAGGTGAGCGAGGTGCACATCCTGGCCAACGCGGGCCTGGCCCCCAAGCAGCTGGTGCGGAACATCGAGTCCGCGCTGCTGGCGCAGCTGGGCCTCCGGGTGGATCATCGCAAGATCAGCATCGCCCAGACGGCGGAGGTTCGCCCGATCGAGACCCTCGACCGGCAGGCGGTGCACGCCCGGTCGCTGCAGCGCGCCGTGCTGTTCGACGGGCTCACCATCCAGCCGGGGCGGCGGGCCCAGCGCTCCATGGTGCAGGTGTCGCTCACCTTCGAGGGCAAGTCGGAGGCGGGCGAGGAAGAAGGGCCGGACACCGCGCGGGGGCGGCTCGAAGCCGCGGCGCGGGCCACGGTGGGCGTGCTGGACCGGATGCTCCACAAGGGCTCCATGATGCTGGAGGGCGCGCGGCTCATCCAGGCGCTGGACCGGGACGTGGTCTTTGCCGCGGTGCAGGCCAGCAGCGGCCGGGACACGGCGCTGCTCACCGGCACGGCGGAGGTGCGGGAGAGCGCCGAGCAGGCGGCGGTGCTGGCGGTGCTGGACGCGACCAATCGGTGGACGGAGCTTCGGCGGCCGGCGTAAGCGCGGCGGGCTGGAGCCGATGGGGATAGTGGTGATCCGATGGGTGGAAACCTGTTCTAACCCTTAGCGCAGTTTGAAAGGAACGGACTAGAGGGAGGGGACCCCAGTCTTCGCAGCAGGGCGAGCGGAGTCGAGCGGGCACAATTGAGCGGAGCGTACGGTTGGCTATAGCGAGGCCGACCACTTCCCGATCTATAGAAACATTCAGGGGGGAGGTGACGCTCATGATCAGCTGGCTCGCAGCTGCGGCTTTCGGCGTAGGCAGGCTCATTACCGGCTTGTTCTTCGCAGAATCCAGACTTTGGCACTAAAGTGAGAGCCTGGGATCTCCTCCCAAGTCTTTGACTCATGAACACCGAAACGCGTCATTTGGGCTTATGTGGTCTTCGTCGTAGCGCTGCCCAGTACGGCAATGGCTGCGGCATGGGGATAGCATCTGGATGTTTCCGGGCGATGGGGCAACGTGTGTCCTTGTTCTGGTTGCGTTTCTGCTTGGAAGTTTCCGCCACGAATGTCCGAGGTGGCGATGCGAAGGGTTCGCCCTTCTTTGTTGTCCACATAGCGGCGGGCTCATCTTCGGGGCGTTCTGGGGCGGCGTCCTTCGCGATGTATTTCCACAGCTCTTGGCCAGTTGGCGATGCGAAGAGAGCCCATCAAGGCCGTCTTCAACGTCGCGCAGTGCGCAGCTTCGACTGCATCTGCGATCATTGTTTACGGATGCTGGGAGGTACCCTTCCCCCTAGCTATCCTACGACCATGGGGACCTCAGCTTCGCGGCGATGTGGCACCCCAGGTCCTCGCATTCTTTGCGGGTGCCGTAGTCTATTTCCTGTTAATTCGGTTCTGGTCAGTGGTGTCGTAGCGATAAGTCGTGGAAAGCGCCGTTTAGGCAAGTCTGGACGATGGGGCACCTCTGGGTTCTTGGCTATGATATCTGCAGGCAGTAGCCTTTCGCTGCTGGTGGCCTGGGTCTTCCTAAGGTTCGACACCTCCGGCGATCTCTCGAAGCTCGCCTTTCTTGCGATTTTCCTCCCTCTGATTGGTGCGAAGCACGTCTACGCGAAGCTGAATACCCTCCAGAATCTCTATGACGAATTGGACGGCGCCTACGAAAAACTGGAGTTGAATCTTCGCGAACAACTCGAGATGATGGTGAAGTCTATCGAGGCGCGGGATCCATATACCTCCGGCCACTCCCGTCGGGTTGCGGCACTATCCAAGACGATTGCCACGGATCTGGGTCTTGACGCGCAGCTAGTCGATGAGATCGAGAACGCGGCGCTCCTTCATGACGTCGGTAAGATCCACGCGGAGTTCGCCCCTCTGCTTTCAAAGGAAGGCCGGCTCACCGAGGAGGAGTGGGAAATCATGAAGACCCACTCTGCGAAGAGCGCCGAATTGGTCGCCCTCTTTTCCCGGTTCAAGGGAAACGTCCTGGACAGCGTTCGCTGGCACCACGAGCGCTGGGATGGAAAGGGCTACCCGGATGGAATTGCCGGAGAGGCCATTCCTCTCGGAGCGCGCATCATCATGGTTTCCGATACGATCGACGCGATGAGCACCGACCGACCGTATCGTAAGGCACTCTCGTTCGAGAAAGTAGTTTCCGAACTCATCAAGTATCGGGCTATTCAGTTCGATCCAACCTTGGTTGATGCCACAATTAATTCGGTCACGATTCGCAGAATGGTTTCGGACCGAGATTTCCTTGCCGAACAGGTCAGTACGATCAAGCACGAACGGCGGCCGATCGGCCGTCCTGCCCTTCGATCTCAAAAGAGCTTCTGGGAGGGTCTACGATCCTCGGTCGGGCAGCAGTAGCCCACGTTGTTGAAGTTGCAGCGAACACTGAACGGGTAATCGAGACAGGATTGTTCGCGCCTGATGCGTTGCTTGCGATGGCATCCCCCCTATGTGGCGCCTAACATACTCAATGCTGCACAGCACTTCGGCTTGGTCGAAGAGATCGAGATCGCTCGATGTCGTGGTGGTAGCCCGCAAGCATCTCGTTTGCCTCTTGAGTCCGCCCGTCTTTGACCAAGCACAACGTTCTCCATCTCGCCAGACCTCCCACGAAGGCCATTCTGGGTGTTCCTCGATCCGAACTCAATGCCTCCTTAACTGTCTCGAAAGCCCTCCTCTCATTCCCCATTAGCCATTCCATGTCTGCTTGATGAAGAATTGCTGATTGACGAACCCAATTGTATTCGGCTCGTTCTTTCACCACTCGTAGCCTCGTGAGTGCGACCTGCGCCTCTTGCCTTTGTCCTCGAGTGATGCTGGCGAGACCCCCAAAAGAGATTGCCATGACGCGGCTGTAGGAACCGGGGTGGAGTCTCGTCGATGACTCTTCAGCAAGTCTGGACCATCGCATTTGTTCTTCTGTACATCCAATCCGATATGCGCACAAAGCGAGATTAGTAGCTGCACGAGCCACTAGAGATACATTGTCGAGCTTCGCTGCCGAATGCAGTGCCTTCTCGAAGTGCGGAATGGCATCGGCGTAGGCTCCATTCACGCATGCGAAGACGCCAAGGCCCATTTGAACCAAGACGTAGGTGGTGTCTGCAGCTCCTGCCTCCTCTAACAGCCGCGCAACGGCGAGGGTCTTGCTATAGCCTTCTGCGTTCTTCCGCATGTGGTACAGTGTATAGCCAATTGCGAAGAGGAGCTTTGTGTGATTCCGTTGGTCGAGATCCGCGGTCGGTATGGATGCCAACATTTGATTCACTGATTCCAAGAGGGACACCGTAACGAGAGTGCCTGCAATGCGAGCGGCCGTTAGAGCCGACTGTACCCGCACTTGAGTGTGTGCTCGGCTGTTGCGTGCCCTTTCCGTGAGGTCTTGTGCGATCGCGTCCAGCTCCTCGGATGAATATTCGCCAAGCTCCCGTCGACTCTCTACCATCAGCAATTGCGCCATCTCGTGAAGGTGATCGTCGCTCTTGTGCCCCCGAGGCAACTCCTCCAAACACTCCAACGCCGCCTTCCAGTCCCCCATCTCCTGGTACGACTCGGCCAGCAGAACCGCCGCCTCGTCCTTGGCTCGCCCCCTGAGATGCCCCAGCGCCGACGACAGCGCCCGGACCGCCTCGTCGGGGGCGCCGTGCAGGATCGCTTCGCGCGCCCCGCTCATCAGGTACGGCGTCGCCTCGTCGCGCCGGCGCGCCCGAATACAGTGCCAGGCGATCTCCAGCCCCGGCACGCTCTCGCCCACCGCGCCGGTCACCAGGAGCCGGTTGGCCACGCCATCGTGCAGCCGGATCCGGGCCGCCGAGGGAATCTTGAGGTACAGCCGCGCCCGAATCAGCTCGTTGGTGAACTCGAGCCGCCCGCCCACGTCCCGCAACAACCGGCGGTCCACCAGGTCGGTCATCGCCGCCAGGGTCTGGGCCGCCGAGAGGTCCGCGATGTCGAAGTAGTCCAGGTCGTTGAGCCGGGGACCCAGGATCGCCGCGAGCTGCAGCGCGGCCCGAGTCCGCGGCGCCAGATCGGGCAGCATCCGCTCGATCAGCCGGTCATACCCCACCGCCTCCAGCGCCGACTGCGGCATGTCGCTGCTCATCGCCGGCAGCGAAATGGCCAGCGACGCGTCCCCATGCGCCGCCCAATCCTGCGCCAGGAGATCCAGCGCCATCGGATTGCCTCGGCCCGCCTGCAAAATCGCGCGGCGGACCGGCGCCGCCACCTCCTTGCCGGCGCCGCTCAAGAGGGTGCCCAGCATCGCGTCGCCCTCGTCCTCGGTGAGCGGCGCCAGGGAGATATGCCGCATCGGGAGATAGGAAACGCCCTCCCGGATTCGCCGCACCTGGGCCGATTCGCCCGCCTCCGCCGGCCGGCCGGTCAGCACCACCATCACCCGCTCGGTGCCGGCCCGCCGGAGCAGCATGTGGAGGACGCTGAGGCTGGCCTCGTCCGACCTCGGATAGTCGTCCACGATGAGGAGCAGCGGCTGCTCGTCCATGATCGCGCCGAACAGCGCGAAGGTCCCCTCGGCGAAGTGCATCCGCGCGGTTTCTCCCTCGGCGCGCCGAGGCGGCGGCAGATGGGGGAATCGCTCCCGGACTCGGGGCACCACCCGCGCCACCTCGGCGAGCGACTCCGGCGCGGTCGCGACCGCGCCCGGCTTGTCCAGCAGGCCGGTCACCAGCGCGCCGATCATGCCGAAGGCGATCCGCTGCTCCAGCTCGAAGCACTGGACCCGCGCCACCGCGGCCCCCTCCAGCGCCACCGAGGCGCCGAAGCGCATCGTGAGGGTGGACTTGCCGATTCCCGATTCGCCGGTGACGAGGATGTGGCGGGTGTTGTACTGAGTGGTGGCCTCCCAGGCCTCCACCAATTCGCGGAACTCGGCCGCGCGGCCCACAAAGTGCCGGTCGGCCCAGTGGGCCGCCTGCGACGGCGGGCTCGGCTCGGCCCTGGTACGCTCGGCCACCGGACGGCGGAGCCGCGCGGCGATCGCCTCGAGCAGCTCCGACGGCGACGCGCCGAGCTGGCGGGCCAGTTCGTCCTTCCACTCCTCGAAGGCGCGCAGCGCGCTCACCCGGTCGCCCTGCATCGCCAGCGCCAGCATCCGGGCCCGGATGCCTTCCTCGGAGAGCGGGTCGAGCGCCAGCAGCCGCTCCGCGAAGGCCTGGACCCGCCGCATGTCGCCGGAGCGGCGGGCCTGGTCGGTGAGGGTGAGGAACGCGGTCTGGATGGCGGGGAGAAGCTGGGCGTTCTGCCGGTCGCGCCAGTGCTGGAACGCCGGGGCGTCGTCGATCTCGAAATCCGGCAGGAAGCGGTCCACCTCGATCGGGGGGAGCTCCCCCTCGCCCAGGATCGCGCCCCGCTCCAGCAAGTCGAGATCCAGCGTCACCACGCCGCGGCTCAGCCGGATCCGCGTGTTGGTGGCCTGAATCGCCCCCGGTCCCAGCGCGCAGCGCAGCACCGACAGCGCGACCGACAACGAGTGGCGCCCCCGCTCGGCGTCCACGCCGCTCCAGAACAGCTCCACCAACGCGTCGCGGGTGTGGCCGCCACGATAGTCCACCGCGAGATAGATCAGCAAGGCCAGATGCTTGCGCACCTTGAACCGGAAGGCGCGGCCGTCCGCGCCCGTGAGCTCGGGTGGCCCCAGCGTCTTGAGGAAGAACCGGTCGCCCATCGCGTCCGCTCCGCAGTCCAATTGGGATTGGGCGGGAGATAGTACGGATCAAATTGGCCGGGCTCAATCGTCCCGGTGGCGGATGACCAGAATCATTTGAGACTTGGGGGGACGCTACCGGTGGTTAAATCATTGATGCACAAACATTTAGAGCACATTACGGCAGGCGGTGCGGTGCCGGTCGCGCGCCGGATAGCGCCGCGGCGTGTCCTCTACTATGTATGCTGCGCGGGCCCGGAGGCCCGGTCTCCCTGCGAGGTGCCCATGCCGACGTCCACATCCGCTCAATTCGCGACAGTGCCGTGCCCGTTCTGCGGCACGCTCAACCGCATCGACCTGGCCCGCCTGTCGTCGGGCCCCAAGTGCGGCTCCTGCGCGCGGCCGCTGCACCTGGACCGCCCCACCCCGGTGTCCGAGGCGGACTTCGACAAGGTGATCGCCGGCACCCAGGTGCCGATCCTGGTGGACTTCTACGCCGACTGGTGCGGGCCGTGCAAGATCATCGCGCCGATCGTGGACGAGATCGCCAACGCCCACGCCGGCAAGATCGTGGTGCTCAAGGTGGACAGCGACCGCAACCCGTATCTCTCCCAGCGATTCGACGTGCGGGGCATCCCGACCCTGCTGGTGTTCAAGAACGGGAAGGAGTCGGGGCGCCAGGTGGGCCTGGCGCAGCGGCGCCAGCTCGAGGCACTGGTGGGGGTCACCTCAGCCTGAGGTGCCGCCCTCCCTGGCCTTCACGTAGGCCAGCGGCTTCTCGATGTCGGGCTTGGCGTTGTAGGCGTCGGATCCGCCCGGCGGGATGCTGAGGTAGCGCCACTCCGGCCCGACGATCGCATGGGCCAGGTAGACGATCTGGCCGACATGATAGCTGACGTGGGCCAGCGAGCGGTTGAGCGCCTCGTGCACCGCCAGGGGCTGCCTGCGGATGGTTACCGACGTCTGCAGGTGCGAGTCCTCCAGCGTTCCCAGAGTGCCGAGCAGCACCTCCCACCCCGCATTCCATTTGGCCAGCAGCTCCTCCCGTGACACCGTCCGGGCACTGAACTCCTCCTCCCGCTTGCGCCAGGGCTTCTCGCCGTCGGTAGTCAGGAAGTCGCTGAAGCGCGACTGGAGATTGCCGGCCACGTGCCAGCAGATAGTGGCGAGCGAGTTGCCGTTGTGGGGGCCGGGCGCCGAGAGGAGGCGTTCGGGCACCTGGGCCAGCGCCCCCTCGGCCAGGGTCTTGTAGCGCCGGTACTCGGCCTCGATGGATTTGATCAGGACGTTCATCGCGGGGGATTCTGGGTGAGGGGTGAGGCAACCATCTCGACAGTTGGATGATACCGGAGGAGTGCGGGCTCCGGAAAGTCCTGCGTCATCGGGTGAAGGCTCCTGCGCCACACAACGGACTTGCTCGCTTCGTACGGAGTGGTAACCCGCGCGTGCTGCCGAAACCAGACTAGATGGTCTACTCCCCCTCAGTATCATTGCTCCCGGCGAACCGGCTATCTATACTTGTAAGTGCTCGACCACATTGGAGTTGGAATGCCGGAGAAGAGAGCAACAAGTAAGGGCATTGTGGTCAAGCGTACGGACGCTCGTGAGGCACTCCGCAACGCCAAGAAGGTCTACGACCGCCAGAGCACGGCGAAGCCCAAGGCCTGGAAGAAAGGCGGCCACGAATGGTCGAAGGTCCTCGGCCACTTCGGAGTCGCTGGTGCCCACAAGAAGTAGGTAGGCCAAGACCCCTCCGATTGATGAGCATTGAAGATCTCGGCGGAACAACCTCGCCGGCGAATCCGGTGACCCCCGACAGCGGGTTGCTTGCCTTCCTCCGCACGGTGGCAGCCAGCGCGTTGGTGGTTGGCGCGGTGGGCTCGGTGGGCCTGATGCTCCGGGCCGGCCGGAACACGCCCCGTCTCCTGCTGGTTGCCTTCGTGGTCTGGGTGCTGTCGCCCTTCGTGGCCCTCGCCTGGGCTCACCTGGCATCGAAGCGGTGGTCGGCGCTCACCCGAGCTACGCTCTATTGCGTGACGCTCGGGATCACCCTGGGATCGCTGGCCTTCTACGGAGGTCTTGTCGCGCCGCCGGCGGGATCGGCGCACTCCTTCGTGTTCGTGGCCGTCCCGCCGGCATCATGGCTGCTGCTGGCGATCGTCGTGCCGATCGCCGCGCTGATATCGCGCAGGCGGTCACCGCGAGGCGCCGATGCCTGACCCGCGCCTGCTGCACCTGCTGGTGTATTCTGTTCTCTCAGCAGGCACCGGCTGCCCGCCGGCTATTGTGCCCACCATAACCGGGTCTCAGCAACCCGTCGCGATCTTCGGCACCTGGGTCGGTGAATCTCGCTGCCTCGGCGCATCGGGCGCCGCCGACCTAGAGGCCGCGCCCACCCTCACGGCGCCGGGATGATGTCCGTGTCGGACGCGAACCGCTGGAACGCCCCATCGGTCGGCTGGGCACCCAACCCCAGCCCGAGCGTCCCGCCGATCCGGCTCGCCGTCCAGGTGACCGGAGCGCCCGGGTGCAGCGCCCACGCCGGGTCGAACCCCGCGGCGCCCGACAGGTCGGGCACCACCAGGTCGTAGCCGCCCAGGTTGAGGCCGGCGTACGCGGCGGTCATGGTCACGCTCACCAGCGTCGTGATCCCCTGCTGATAGGTGACGCTGGCCGCCCGGTCGTAGTCGGCCTGCGCCACGAACTGCGCGCTTGGCCGGAGGAACGGCGCCGTCGCCACCGTGGCGAAGGTCGGCCGCACCAGCGCGGCGGGGAGGGCCAGGGTGCGGTCCGCTACGGAGTGGAAGTAGACCTGCGCGAAACGGATGGCGGGACCGGTCAGCTCCGACGCGAACAGCCCCTGGAGGTCGCCCGCCCGGAGCTGCGCCAGCGGGAGCCCCGCGTAGGGGCGCGCCACCGCGGCCGACACACTCGACGGCTGCGGCGAGAGCAGCACCTCGGTGGTGCCGGTGAGCAGCCGCACGCCGATCCTCGCGCCCTCGGCGCCCAGGCCATCGAGCGTGAGGGTCGCCGTCGCCGGCGCGAACGCCTCCGCCGAGCTGAAGTCCAGCGCCGTCATGATGGTGCTGTCCGGCAGGTCCACGTCGCGCCGCAGGATGAAGCTGGTCACCTGCCTGTTGGCCCCGGTGGTCCGGGCGGCCACCAGGTCGTGCGGCCCGGAGGGCAGCGCCTTGAGTGAGAAGCGGCCCCCATCGTCCGGTCCCACCAGGATCTGCGACAGGAAACCCCCGCTCACCACCGCCGTGTCGTCGGCGTCGAGCCCGACCACGGTGCCGAGGAGGACCTTCGAGTCCGGATCGCCGCAGAAGACCGTTCGGGTGTTGCCCGCGGCGGCCAGCTCGGCCGGCGTCCCGTACGTCACCGAGAGGGACGTGATCCCGGCGCCGCCGGGCGACATCGTCGCGATGCCGCCCCGGTTGCTTGCGAAGGGGTACTCGTAGGTGATGTTGGTGCCCGTGGCGGTGGGTGTGGCCCGGGTCCAGGGGCCGTCGCCGTCCTGGAACGCGACCCAGGCCGGCTCCAGGCCGTGGCACCAGGAGACCTGCACCAGGTGCGTCTCCGGGGGAATGGTCGGCCCGGTGGAGGAATAGGTCGAGCAGGCGGCCAGCGCCGCGCCGGCGAGAGTGAATCCACCCGCGATTCGTAGAGTCCGCACACTATCCCCCTGATCCTGAGTCGAACGGCCGAGTTGTCAGGCGAGGAGGATACTTTGGGCAGCCGCGCCGGTCAGTCGGGCTCGGGGCACCGGTCTCGTCCGACTTTGATCACGGGGCGTGTGGGCCGCCGTCCTACAGGGAGGGAGATTTCGCTATGCGACCGTCGTGCTCTGCTGCCCGGGAGACACCACCGACACCACGCCGCCCCACTGGCAGTGGCACTGGCAGGTGCTGTTGAGCACCGGCAGGCCGCCCGCCTTCACGCTGGGCGAGCCGGGAACCCACGGCATCGCGATGACCGGAACGCAGGCTGGCCGCGCGCTGGGGGATGCCGCGGGGTTGGCGGTGGAGGCGCACACCCCGAAGGGCCGGATATTCTGGAACGCCCGGTTGTCCGCGACGGTGGCCACCGGGTTGCCCCCTGCGACCGGTCCTCCCACCGCCGGCACCAGCAGCGTGCTGGTGGCCGATCCCAGGCTGCAGCGGAGCAGGGCGCCCGACGTGACGAGACCTGGCATGATGATCCTCAGTTCAGCGCGATGGTGGCGCCCCGGAGCGACACACTGGACGACGCCCGGAGGTCCATCTGGGAACCGGCCCAGCACGTAAAGCTGGTGCCGGCATCGATCCGCACGCTGCCATTCCCCCGCAACTGGAGGTTGCCCGCCGCATCCTTGGTGAACCCGACCTGATTGGCGAGCTGGGCCTCGAGCGCGGCCACCCGGCGCTGGAGGTCCGCCACCTCGGTAGATACCTGCGGGGCCAGGGTCTTCGGGCCGGTGAGGCCCCCGGGCGGGAGCCGCTGCACCTGGGCGTTGGCGCGGCGGCCGACGAACGGAATCATGGTGGCGACGAGGGCGAGGATTGCTTCCTTCCGTCCGATGCGCATGGGAGCCTCCTGGGGGGTGTCGCCAAGCTAGCATTCGGCCCGGGAAACCCCAACCCTGAGCCGCCCAACACACCGGCCCCCCGCCGAGTGGGTCCGCGCCAACGCCGATTCGCCCACCTGGGAGCCGCGCAACTGGACCGCGTTAGATTCGATTGCCCTGCGGATGAAGCAGGGGTGCCTGCTGCCGTGAGGAATGCCCGATGGACCGGAAGGCCCTGATCCGCGAGTACAAGCAGCGCCGCCCGCCGATGGGCGTGTACCGGATTCACAACACCGCCACCGGCCGCGCGCTGGTCGCGGCGAGCACCGATCTTCCCTCCATTCTCAACCGGCACCGCGCCCAGCTCAAGTTGGGCGGGCATCCGTCGCGTCCGCTCCAGTCGGACTGGAACGAGCACGGGGCGGACTCGTTCGTCTTCGAGATCCTCGACACCCTGACGCCGCCCGAGCAGCCCGGCTACGATCCGGTCGCCGATCTCACGGTGCTCGAGGATATGTGGCTGGAGAAGCTCTCCCTCGAAGCCGACCGCCTGCACACCATCAACCCCCGGCGGCTGCCGCCCAAGCCGCGCCCCGCCTAGCCCGACTTCCGGGCCCCAAGACGCCCCTCGCCCGCCTATAACATGTACTAGGTCTCATCCCAGGGACGGGCACGGTATTCTCCTTGCATCTTGAGAATTCGTCGTGTCCCGGAATGGGACAATTCATAACAATTGATTACGTGCATTCGACGTCCCTCGGGGAGGGATCAACGCGTCATGAGCAAGGACCCTGAGAAGCGGTGGGGAGCACGAGGCTGGCGACCGCCCCCCCATCCGGGTGAAATGCTGCAGGAGAGGTTCCTGCGACCGCTTCAGCTGGACCCGCGGGCTGTTGCTCCACGAGTCGGTGTGTTGACCGACCAGCTCCTCGACCTGCTGGATGGCCGGGCGCGGGTGACCCCGATGCTCGCCGAGCGGCTCAGCCTCGAGTTCGGGACTCCCGCCGAGTGGTGGCTCGATCTGCAGGCCCAGTGGGACGAGTGGGAGCGGCGCGATGGGCGCCCATAGCACGCCCCCAATGGGGGCATTCGCCCGACACGGGCCGCTGGCATGAAGCGATTCAGGGGGTCCCTGAGTGGACGGATCGCCCTGGTCGTGCTGGGCCTCCTGCTGGTGGTGGGCGGGGGGCTCTCCTGGATGTCGTATCGTGCGGTTCGGCGGCAAACTGCCGCGGCCTTCCGGCAGCGGTTGACCTCGCTGGCCTCGCAATTCGCGCAGTCGGCGGCCGCTGCGCCGCGCGAAGCCGCCACCCGCCTGACGAAGCTGGCCGCCGACCCGGCCGTGGCCGCGGCACTCGCGCCGGGGGCCACCGCGGCGCAACGCGCAGAGGCCCAGCAGGCCCTCGAGGCCGGAGCGCCCGCCGACCGCCGCAGCGTCCTCACCCTGATCGATACCACCGGTCGCATCCGCCTGCTGGCCGCCGCATCCGATTCGGTACCGTGGTTCGGGCCCGAGCCGGATCCCCGTCCCGTCGGGCTCCAGGTGGCAACGCTTGGCCGGCTCAACGATTCGACCTCCTACGCCGACGTCCGAGTCCCGGTGCTGCTCGGCGACCGTCCGGTCGGGGTGATCGTCCAGCGGAACCGGACCGCGCTCAGCCAGAAGACCGCCGACGTAGTGACCGGGTTGTTCGGGCCTCCCATCCGGTATATCGGCGGGCAACCCTCCTCCGGCGTCTGGAGCAATCTCACCCGGTTCATCCCGCCGCCGCCCGACGCGGCGATCGCAGCCGACACCGTCTCCCGGTTCCAGTGGGATGGAGTCCCCCAGGTAGGCATCGCGACGAAGGTCCCGGGCACGTCCTTCGTGTTCCTGCTCCTCGCCCCCGAGGCGGCGGTCATGGCCCCCGCCGGCGCCTACCTGAGGAACGCGCTGCTGTTCGGGCTCGCCGCGCTGGTCCTTGGCGGCTTCGGCGCGGTGTTTCTGGGGCGGTGGATCGGCCGCCCCATCGAAGCCATGGCCCATGGGGCCGATCGCCTCGCCAGCGGCGCCCCGTGGACCCCGGCGGATGAGTCGGCACCCGGGGAAGTGGGCCAGCTGGCCCGGGCCTTCAACCTGATGGTGGATCAGGTCAACCGAACCACCCGGCACCTGATCGAGAGCGAGAGTCGCTATCGGCTGCTCGCCGAGAACGGCCAGGACATCGTGAGCCTGCGCGGCGAGGATGGGCGGGCCCTCTACCTCTCGCCGTCCGGCAGCGCGCTGCTCGGCTACACCCCAGAGGTGCTCGAGACGACGCCGGTGGATGAACTGGTCCACCCCGACGATCTCGCCCTGATGCAGCGGGCCCGGGGGGAGGCGCTGCGCCCGGACAGCTCCGGGGTCGCGACCGCCACTTATCGGATCCGCCGGGTGGATGGGGAGTTCGTCTGGGTCGAGACGCTCTACCGGCGAATGCCGGCCGCGGCGGATGCCACGCCGAGACTCTTGTCCTCCTCCCGCGACATCACCGAGCGCAAGCAACTCGAAGGCCAGGTCATGCAGGCCCAGAAGCTCGAGGCGATTGGGCGGCTGGCCGGCGGCGTGGCCCACGACTTCAACAACCTGCTCACGGCGATCGTCGGTGGGGTCGAGGCGGCGCAGGAGGCGCTGCCCGAGGCGCATCCCTGTCATCTGTATCTGGGCGAGGTGAGCTTCGCCTCGGAGCGCGCGGCCGCGCTCACCCGGCAGCTCCTCACCTTCTCCCGTCATCAGGTGGTCCAGCCGGTGCTGCTCGATCTCAACCTGGTCCTGGTGGACCTGGACCGCCTGCTCCGCCGCGTCATCGGCGAGGACATCGAGCTCCTGACCAACGTCACCGACGGCCTCCCCCTGGTGCGCATCGATCAGGGCCAGATCGGCCAGGTGCTCATGAACCTGGCCGTCAACGCGAGGGACGCGATGCCCGACGGCGGGCGGCTCACGATCGAGACCCGGGCGGTGGAGCTGGATTCGGAGTATGTGAGGACCCACCCGAACGTGGTGCCGGGTCCCTATGTGCTGCTGGCGGTCACCGATACCGGCACCGGCATCCCGCCCGAGGTGGCGGCGCACCTCTTCGAGCCGTTCTTCACGACGAAGGAGGTCGGCCGCGGCACCGGCCTCGGCCTGGCGACCTGCTTCGGCATCGTCACCGATGCGGGCGGACACATCTGGTATTACACCGAGCCGGGCGCCGGCACCACGTTCAAGGTGTATCTCCCGCAGGCCAGCGGCCTGGCCCACGAAGCGGTTCCCGTGAAGCCGGCGCGGGAGCAGTCCGGCACCGAGACGCTGCTGGTGGTGGAAGATGACGAGGCGGTGCGGATTCCCACCGCGCGGATGCTGCGGTCGATGGGATACACGGTGCTCGAAGCGACCAACGGCGGTCAGGCTCTCGCGATGGTGGCGGACACCTCCGCGCGGGTCGATCTGGTCGTGACGGACATGATCATGCCGGAGATGGGCGGGGTGGAGATGATGGAGCACTTCCACCGGTTGCACCCCCGGCTTCGGGTGCTGTTCCTCTCCGGATACACCCAGGATGCCTTGACCGCCAACGGGACGATCCTGCCGGCAGTGCATTTCCTGCAGAAGCCGTTCACCCGCGGGGAGCTGTCCCGCGCGGTACGCCAGGCCGTGGACGGCTGATCGAAGCGGATCGCTGGTTCTGGGCCTGGCCAGCCGCTCCTGCCAGGCCTGGCGGCCCGGTTCTCCCGGGGTCCCCTATTCTACCGCTGGAGCACCCCCGCCGCAGCCGCCACCGCGCGGTCCACGTCCTCCGGAGTCGTCCGCCAGTTGGACACCGAGACCCGCATGCAGCGCAGGCCCCGCCAGGTGGTTCCAGTGAAATAGGCTTCGCCGGTGGCGTTGATCGCCGCCATGACCGCGTCGGTCCGTTTGTCGTGGTCCGCTTCGGTGGCCTCGGGCCGGGGGTCCAGGAAGCGTACCAGCCCCTGGTTGATCTGGGGCACCCGGATGACACGGGCGTTCGGCAAGGCGCCGATGCGGGTGACGATGTCATGGGCGTAGCGACAACAGCGGGCCACCAGATCGGACAGGCCGCTGCGTCCCAGCTCCCGCAAGGCCGCCCAGGTGGCGAAGCCGCGGGCCCTGCGCGAGTGCTCCGGGGTCCAGTCGAGCTGATCCCGCACGTCGTCCGCGTGCACCAGATAGCTGGCGCGGTGCTCCATGCCGGCGCGGTGGTGCCCCGGGTGCGCCACGAAGGCGTAGCCGCAGTCGTACGGGACGTTGAGCCACTTGTGCCCGTCGGTGGCCCAGGAGTCCGCCTGCTCGGCGCCCGCGAGCAGATGGCGCAATTCGGGAACCGCGTTGCACCAGAGGCCCATGGCGCCGTCGATGTGCACCCAGGCCCCGGAGGCGTGGGCGAGGGAAATCAGCTCGGGAAACGGATCGAAGGCGCCGCAGTTGACGTCGCCCGCCTGGAGAATCACGATGGTGGGCCGCCCCGGCTCGCGGGTCAGCGCTTCCTGCAGGGC
This sequence comes from uncultured Gemmatimonadales bacterium, assembly GCA_963762545.1. Classification (GTDB taxonomy): domain Bacteria; phylum Gemmatimonadota; class Gemmatimonadetes; order Gemmatimonadales; family GWC2-71-9; genus JABFSM01. Next base: position 688,747 of record CAVXLC010000001.1, read on the forward strand.
CTGGGGCGTGAGGCGCGACTCCGCGTCGCTGGGCAGCACCACCATGTTCGCGGTGCCGATGCCCAGAAGCTTCACGGCGCGGGTGCTGGTGCCGTGCACTTCATCGGACGTAATGACGCTGATGTCCGGCGCGCCGGCCAAGCCATCGCGATTGACGTCCCACCCCGCGCGCGCGAGCACCGCGTGCCGCGCCGCCGCGAGACAGGTGACGTGGGCCATCTGACAGCCGGTGACGAGCGCGTAGGACGCCGAAGCCGGCAGGCCGAGCACGTCCTTGAGCCAGGTGCCGCAGACTTCCTCGACGACGGCGGCCGCGGGCCCGCAGGCGTAGAGGCCCGCGTTCTGGTCCCAGGCCGAGGTGAGCCAGTCGGCGGCGAGCGCGGCGGGCAGGCCGCCGCCGATGACCCAGCCGTAGAAGCGGCCGCCCGGCGTCCCGAGCAGGCCCCCGGCCGCATCGCGCGCCAGCTCGTCGATGACCCGGACCGGGTCCACGCCCTGGTCCGGCAACGGCTGGGCAAAGCGCCGCCGCAGCTCGCCGAGCGGCGTGGTGGCGCAGACCGGTGCGGCATCGAGCGACTCGAGAAACGAGAGCGCCAGCTCGGTGGCTCGCTCGAGAGCGGCCTGCTGCCGTGTGGTGTCCAGGAGCATGGATCCTTCCATGGGTGAATGTCCCCTCAGGCCGCGCGGCGGACCGCGCGGTCGGTCTGGGCGGTGATCGTGAAAGCTCTCGTCATCAGGACCACGAGCGCAACAGTCACCAGCACCAGGGCCGGCACGTCGCCCACCAGGTGGCCGGTCTCGGCCGGGTCCATGAGGGCTTCGGCGCCCATGACCACCGCGTGGACCGCGGAGGACACGATGGTGAACCAGATGAGGCTCCGGTTGGCCAGCGGGTCCCGGGCGGCCGCGATGAGAAATATTCCCAGCGTGGCGTACACGCCGACGATCATCATCTGATAGTGGGAATGGCCCACCCCCCAGCTCCAGCCGCTGGGCCAGAACTGCATGAGCGGATAGAGCCCGAAGGTGAACGTGGCACCGACGGCGATCAGGGTGTAGCGAAGGGCGGCAATGCGGGTCGTGCCGGTCATGGTGCCCTCCCGAAAGAGTGAGGCAGTACGATACCGTTCCCGCGGACCGGCCGCCCGAGTCGAGTTTGCAGATCGTCGTTGACAGGATATTGCCGCTGGCGGCCATGGCATGATCCGAGACGACCCCCCGCCCTGGGGCCTCGAGCCCCCGCTGCCGCACCGAGCGGGTGTATTCTACCGTGGGCTGGCCGCCTGGGGGGGCGGGGCGCTGGTTGACGCAATACCCGTTATCGGACGCAAATCCGCGGCTCGTTCGACCTAGCCACTGTATCGTTCCACGGGCGTCCTCAGGGAAGCCGGGAGTCCAGCACGATCCATCGAGGCGCTCCAATCACCGAGGTTGCCGGCTGCTTCGCCAATCTAGCTGCCCTGGCAAGCCTGGATCGCCGCCGAGCCCTGGGGGCCCCAGGCAGCGTTACCTTACTCCCGGTGGCGCCGGGATCCCGGCCGCCCTTGCCATAGAGAGCCCGTTGAAATATTTCCTCGAGATGCGCCTCCCCTGGCAGGGCGGTGACCGCGCGGTACGACATGCGTGGATCCTCCTTGCCGTCACGCTCGCCACCGCTGTCGGGCCGCCGGCGTCGGCGCAGGATCCGCCGCCGCGCGCTCCGGGCGCGCCGCCCGCCGTCGCCCACCGGGTGTTCGACTCCGCCACGACCACCATTCCGTATTTCCCGCTGGGCGAGTCGTCGCTCGCGCTCCGCGGCCCGGCGCGGCCCGGCAGGTTCCTCTCCGCCGTCGGCCGGCGCGCCATCGCGATGGGCACCGAGGATGGCCGGCTGGAGCTCTGGTCGTGGCCCCTCAAGTGGCTGCACGATTTCGAGCTGTCGTTCCGGGTCCCCAAGTACACCGAGCCGATCGCCGGGCATACCATCGTCCACTCGGTGACCGAGCGCCCCGAGGGCGTGACCATCGAGTACGCCTACGAGCAGTTCACGGTGCGCGAACACATCTTCGTTCCGCTCGACCAGCCCGCCATCGTCATCCTCCTCGAGGTGGATGCCCTCCGCCCGCTCGACATCATCGCGCGGTTCACACCGGACATCCACTTCGCCTGGCCCGCGGCGCTCGGCGGCCAGTACCTCATCTGGGAGCAGAACGCCCGCGCGTTTCTCTTCTCGGAAGCGAAGCGCTCGGTCAACGCCTTTCTCGGATCGCCGGCGGTCACCGAGGCCTCGGACGTGCCGGCGCACATGCTCGCCGCGGCGCCGCCGCAGCTCGTCCTCGGAGTGGGGGCCGGCACCGAGCGGTACACCGCGCCCCGGCTGGGCGAACCGCCCGGACGGGGCATCAACCTGCACGTCGCGTACATCCCGATCGTGCTCGCCGGGGGCCAGATGCCGGCCGACTCGGCGCTGGCGCTGTACCGCGCTCTGATCGCGCCGGGGGCGGCGGAGCGGGAGTGGGCCCGCCGGGTCGCGCATGCCGATTCGCTGCGCACGACGCTGTTCGCGCTGCACTCGCCCGATCCCGGGCTCGACCGCGCCGTGGAATACGCGAAGGTGAACCTCGACGAATCGTTCGTGTGCAATCCCGATCTCGGCTGCGGGCTGGTGGCCGGGTACGGCCTGTCGGGGGCGGCCAGCGACCGCCCGGGGTTCGGCTGGTTCTTCGGGGGGGACGCGTCCATCAACTCGTTCGCGATGGACGGCGCGGGCCAGACGGCCCTGGTGCGCGACGGGGCGCTGCGCTTCTTCGCGAAGTATCAGCGGGCCGATGGCAAGATCACCCACGAGATCTCCCAGGGCGCCGGCCACGTGGACTGGTTCAGCTATCCGTATCCGTACTACCACGGCGACACCACGCCGTTCTGGATCCTCGCGTTCGGGGAATACTGGCAGCAGACGGGCGACTCCGCGCTGCTGCGCGAGCTGTGGCCCAACCTCAGGCGCGCCTACCAGTGGTCGCTCGCGACGGACCGGAACGGCGACGGCCTGATGGAGAACCCGTCGGCCGGCGCCGGGGCACTCGAAGTGGGCGACCTGCAGATCGGCATCCTGTCCGACATCTACCTGAGCGGCGTCTGGGCCGCCGCGCTCGACCGCTTCGCGCGCATGGCCGAGACGGCGGGCGAGCCGTCCCTGGCGATCCAGGCGCGAGCGGTCCGTGCCCGGGCGCTCGCGACGATCGAGGGAACGCTGTGGATGCCGGCGCTCGGGCAGTACGGGTTCGCGCTGCTGCAGGATGGGACGGTCAACCCGAACCTCACGGCCTGGGCGGCCACGGCGATGGCCTTCGGGGTCCTCGACCGCAGCCACGGAGCCGACATGGCGGCCAAGCTGGCCTCGTCCCTGATCAGCACCGACTGGGGCGCGCGGCCGCTGAGCGCGGCGAGCCCGCTCTTCGATCCGCTGCACTACAACAACGGCGCGGTGTGGCCGTTCGTCACGGGTTTTGTGGCGCTGGCCGAATACCGCTATCACAACGCGGCGGCGGGCCGCTTCGCGCTCGACGCCATCGCGCGCACCGGCTTCGATCAGTCGCTGGGCCGCAATCCGGAGGTCCTGTCGGGACGGCTGTACCAATCGCTCGATACGGCGGTGCCGCAGCAGTTCTTCGCCACCTCGATGATCCTCACCCCGCTGCTGCGCGGGTTGCTGGGCATCGAGGTCGATGCGCCGCGACGGCACCTGACGATCGCGCCGCATCTGCCGCCCGATTGGGACTCGGTCGCGGTGGAGAATGTGCCGGTGGGAGCCGAGCGCGTCTCGTTCGTGGTGCGGCGGGGCGACGGGAACATCCGGCTCTCGTTGCGTCGCCGGGACCGCGGCCCCCTGCCGCTGGTGGTGGAATTCTCCCCGGCGCTTCCGCTGGGAGCGCGGGTCCCGGGAGCGGGCGTGGAGACCCAGCGCACCCCGGGCGATGTGCACGCGACGGTGCGGGCGCAGGTGGCCGACAGCGTCGTCCTGGCGGTGTCGTACCAGGGTGGCTGGAGCATCGTGCCTCCCGTGATGCCGCCGGCCATCGGGGCGCGATCGTCGGCGCCCCGCGTGCTCAGCGAGCGGCTGGACGACGTGGGGGGAGGGTATGCCGTGGCCCTCGAGGGGCTGGCGGGGCGGTCGTACACCTTTCGGGTCATCGCGCCCGACCCGGACGCGGCCCGGCGCCTCGTGGCACGCCTCACCAACGGGGGCACGCTGGTGCTCCAGCAGGCGACGGGCGGCGGAGCCACCCGCCTGGCCACCATCACCTTTCCGTCCACCGGCGCCAACGCCGACGGTTACTCCGCATCGACGGTCACGTTCCAGCCTGGTGCCCGGTGAGCGGCGCCACCGTGCGTTGCTCGCTCGGCCCGCTCGCGGCTCTGCTGCTCCTCAGTCAGGTGTCCTGCGCGCCGGGTGACAAGATGACCAATCGCGGCACGAAGGCCAGGTTCGACCGGGCGCCATTCGGCGTGCTGCCGTCGGGCGATTCGGTACATGTGTTCACGCTCACCAATGCGAACGGCGTCGAGCTGCGTGCGATGGACTACGGCGGCATCATCGTGTCGCTGCGCACCCCCGACCGCACGGGCCGGCTCGGCGACATCGTGCTCGGCTACGACAGCCTCGGCGGCTACCTCGCCTCGTCACCGTACTTCGGGGCGCTGGTGGGCCGGTACGCCAACCGGATCGCCCGGGGGCAGTTCACGCTCGACGGCGTGACTCATCACCTGGCGGTGAACAACGGGCCCAATGCGCTGCACGGCGGCCTCAAGGGATTCGACAAGGTGCTGTGGCACGCCGAGCCCAGGCAGGATTCCAGCGGGGTGGGGATCGTGTTCCGGTACACCAGCAGGGACGGCGAGGAGGGCTACCCCGGCACGCTGAACGTGCAGGTGACCTACACGCTCTCGGACCGCAACGAATTGGCCATCGACTACCTCGCGACCACCGACGAGGCGACTCCAGTCAACCTCACCCAGCACAGCTACTTCAATCTCGGCGGTGACGGCTCCGGAGATGCGCTGGGCCACGTCGTGACGATCGATGCGGAACGGTTCGTTCCGGTGGACTCGACCCTGATTCCGTCGGGCCCGCCGAGTCCGGTCGCCGGCACTCCATTCGACCTGCGCCAGGGCGTGGCGATCGGGGCGCACATCGACGACCCGGAGACGCAGCTGAAGCATGCCGGCGGATACGACCACACCTTCGTGATCACCCGGGGCGGACCCGGCCTGGCGCACGCCGCCCGCGTGGTGGAACCGACCAGCGGGCGCACCCTGGATGTCTGGACGACCGAACCGGGCCTGCAGTTCTACACCGGCAACTTCCTCGACGGCACCATCACGGGAAAGGGCGGCCACGTGTACCGCCGCCGCAACGGCTTCTGTCTGGAAACGCAGCACTTTCCCGATTCGCCCAACCAGCCGGCATTCCCGTCCACCATCCTGCGCCCCGGCACGGAATACCGGTCGCGCACGGTGTATGCGTTCGGCGTGCAGCCGTAGCTCGCGTCAGGGGCCCAACGGCACGATTGCCGTGTCGTATTCGGGTTCCACATTCTCGAAGTACAACCCGAGCAGCTGCCCCGGCTTGAGTGCCGGGAGCTCGAGCTCGAAGCGATAGGGCCGGTCGGCTTCGAGCAGCGAGACATCGGCATAGAATCCGACGAACGTACCGCGCACGGCGCGCACCGCCGTGTAGGCCTTGCGAAACTCCACCGGCTTCCCGTCGATGACGAGCCGGGCCTCCCAGCGGTCGTCGGCTTCGCTGAGCGGCGCGTACAGCAGCAGCCGCTCCGGAGCGAGCCAGGTGGTGCGATAGTCCTCGGCCGTCCAGGGAATCGGCCACCGGCGCCGCCGCGCGCGAAGCTGGTCGAAGATCCGCCGCGGGATGGTGAAGGTGCCGGTGACGCGTCCGCCGGTGAAGGTCGAGTCCCAGGCCACCACCGGCTCGAGCTGGTGGAACTCCGCCCCGCTCACCCGGGCTCCCACCTCCACGACGTCGCCGCGGCGCCCCAGGATGGTGGCGTCCACGCCGTTGACGGTGGCGCGCCGTACCGCCGTGCGCGGCGGCAGCGCCACGACGAGGTGCAGGGCGGTGCCGGCTTCCCCATCCACCTCCGAGAGCGTGAGCACTCCATCCGCCACCGACCCCTTGCCGGGGGCGCCGAACACCGTGGGCTCTTCGACGGCGGCGGGAGCCGGCGTCACTTCGAGCACCAGGGCGGAGCCGCCGTCGAGCGTGACGGTGGCGGTATCGCCGCGGCGCCAGAAGCCCTCCCCGGGCTTGCCGAGTCGTCTGCCCGCGAGCGGGTGCAGCTCCCGCAGCGCGTAGCGCTGGCCCGCGGCCAGCCCGATGGAGGCGTCCAGCGGGACGCGCGCCGTGAGGCGCCGCGGGTCGGGATTGAACAGGAAGATGAATCCGTGATCGCCGATGATCGCGGAGGTGCCGTCCACCTTGCCCAGGGCGGGCTGTCCGAGAATGCTGCGGGTCTGCCGGAGCAGCTCCTTGTTGGTCACCGTCCACTGCAGCCACTCGCGCAGCCAGGCGCGATCCTGCGCCGAAAAACTGGCGCCTTCGGCCGAGTCACGTGCTGGAAGCATGTTCAGCACGTTGTTCCAGCCGGCCACGGCGATGGAAGAGAGCAGGGAATAGCGCCAACCGAGGTAGTCCCAGTCCCGGGCGCGGTACGAGGTGAGCACCGTCCCGCGGTCCGCCGTCTGCCGGGACGGCATTTCATCCCGGTCGTCGGACCGGGACGTCTGATGCGTGATGAATCCCGGCACCAGCTCGCTCGGCGTGAACTCGTAGTTGCGATAGCGGTAGGCCGTGTACCGTTCGCGATCGGCGGACACACGATCGAAGTGCAGGTCCGGATAGGGCGTGAAGCTTTCCGGTTGCTCGTCGTTGAAGGTGGGATGCGGATAGCTGCCGGCCAGCCAGCTCCACGGCCCGTATTGGTGGTAGGCCTGGCGCCCGTCGATGACGATATCGGGGATCCGGCGTCGGAGCGTTTCCATGACGCGCCGCCATCCCCACCACTGGGCGTAGCGGCTGGTGCCGTCGAACGTCAGGAAGGTGTGATCGAACGAATAGCCGGCGATGCCGGTGCGGTCGTGGAACGCCACCAGCTCCTCGATGAGCCAGTCCTGCAACGCGCGATTGCCGAGGCTCGCCGCCTTCCGGCGCGGGTCGCCGCGCGATGGCACCAGCCACTCGGCGTTCTGCGCGAACGGCAGGACCGGATACACGTAGGCCAGCAGCCCGAGCTGCTTCCCGCGCGCGTAGTCCACCATCTCCTGCACACTTGGAGGAATGGGACTCGACCGCGGATCCCACTCGTTGCGGCGGATCTTCTGGCCCAGGCCGAGCCACAACACGTGCTCCCAGCTCCAGTCGTCCACGCTTTCCTCGCGCCGCGAGAGGGAGGAGTTGGACGGCGCATAGAGGACGTACTGGGCCCCGGACGCGGCGGCCTGGTCGAACACCCGGCGATACTCGGCGCGCCCCTCGGGCGTCCCGACGTCGATCTGGTAGTCGTTGGCGCACCAGCCGACGAAGACGTTCAGCGGAGCCGCGGGCTCGAAGATGAACAGGGATCGCACCATGCCGGTGAACGCCGCGACCTCGGCTGCGTCGAGACCCGGCAGGCTGTCGCCGGCCGGGCGCCATTCCGGAATCATGCGCGCGGGGAGCCGGCGTCCCGACAGGCGGACCGGCGCGATCAGGCCGCGATCCGACGTGAAGGCACCGTAGCCGGTCTTCCACTCCAGGTCGGGCGCGTAGCGCAACGTGGCCTCGGCGCGCTCGAGCGCAAACCGCAAGAACGGATTCTGCGCCACCAGCAGCAGCGAGCGGTGATCCGCGAACCGCAGGGCCGCGCCGTAGTCGAGGGTGCCGAGGCTCGGCCGCGCGCTCGAGGGCGTGAAGACATCGATGGGAGCTTCGGTCAGTGTCTCGCGGAACAGCGTGACGTCGTTCAGGATGAACGTCCTCGCGGCATCCGCCATGACGCTGATCTGCTTGCTCACGAACCGCCAACCGGGCTTGAGCTCGTAGGTGACGTCGATCGCGAAGGGGGCCGCCCGGTAGTGGTACACGATCCCGTCGCGTACCGTACGCCTTGCCGGCGCGGCGAGGGTGCGGCTCTCGTAGGGGTGTTGGTCGATGGTGACCGCGAAGTCGTCGCCGCGCAATTGGTGGGTGCGGGCATTGACGAGATCGGTGATGGCCGTGAGGCCGCGAGGCCCGAACTCGGCGCGGATCAGGCCGTTGGCGAGCGTCTGGGCGCCCGCGGCGTTGGCCCACAGCACGAGCGACAGCGCGAGGGTCGGCCCGATGCCCCGCCGGTGGGTCAGCGTTTCCCGTCCCAGCCGGAGCTCCGCACCAGCTCCGCGACCAGGTCCTCGCTCTTCCGGTCCGCCGCCTCGGCGCTGAAGTTGGTCACCACCCGGTGGCGGAGCACCGACGGTGCCACCGACTTCACGTCGTCCAGGTCGGCCATCGGGCGGCCGGCCATCGCCGCGCGGGCCTTGGCGCCCAGGACCAGATACTGCGACGCGCGGGGTCCGGCGCCCCATTCCACGTACTCCCTGATGAACGCCGGCGCCTCGGCGTCTCCCGGACGGGTCATCCGGGCCAGCGATACCGCGGCGCGCACCAGTCCCCTGGAGACCGGGATCCGTCGCACCAGGTGCTGCATGGCGCGGAGCGTCGGCGCGTCGAGCACCGGGCTGATCGACGCGGTCCGGTCTCCGGTGGTGCGCTCCACCACCGCCTCCTCTTCTTCCCGGGTCGGGTAGCCGACCCGGAGCTCCAGCATGAAGCGATCGAGCTGTGCCTCGGGCAGCGGATAGGTGCCCTCCTGCTCGATCGGATTCTGGGTGGCCAGCACGAAGAAGGGATCGGGCAGGGGGTAGGTCTTGCCCGCCGCAGTGACCTGATGTTCCTGCATGGCCTGGAGCAGCGCCGCCTGGGTCTTGGGCGGGGTGCGATTGATCTCGTCGGCCAGCAATACGTTCGCGAACACCGGGCCCGGCACGAATCGGAACCCGCGGCGCCCGGTGGCCGGATCCTCCTCGACCAGCTCGGTGCCGGTGATGTCTCCGGGCATCAGATCCGGGGTGAACTGCACCCGGTTGAACGTCAGATCCAGCGCCTCGGCGATGGTGGACACCAGCAGCGTCTTGGCCAGCCCCGGCACCCCGATCAGCAGCGAGTGTCCCCCGCCCAGCAGCGCGGTGAGCACGCCGTCCACCACGGCGTCCTGGCCCACGATGCGCTGGGCCACCTGTGTGCGAAGGGCGGCGACGGCCGTCGCCAGCCGAGCCAGTTGCTGAACGTCTGACGTCGCATCCGCGGGCGTGGTAGCAGTCATTTAGGCCGGTAGGGCGGTAAGGCGGTAGGTCGGTATTGAAATCCCGGGGACAATGAACCTACGTGGCGCCGCCACAAGTAGTTGCCCCGGTCGGGAGATTACCCCCGAACCGGCCCTCGGGGGAAGTGCGGTTTCGCTTGCGAAATATTTCACAAGCGCGTATTTTTGCCCCGGATATGGAGCCGGAACAGCCCGATAAGGCCATCGGCCAGGGGTACAAGTACCTGGGAGCCGGGCTCCGGTTCGGCGGCGCGATCGTGATGTTCCTGCTGGGCGGGCTGGCGGTGGATCGGTGGCTCAACACGGGGCCGCTGTTCCTGCTGGTGGGAACGGCGGTGGGGGCGGGGCTGGGGTTCCTGAGCATCTGGCGCGAGCTCAAGGCGGATCCGGCCAACCAGCCCACCTGGCGGGGCCGACGGACCGGCGGCGGCAAGACGTGAAGCTCACCATCCTGGCCGGGATCCTGATCGGTGGGCTGATTTCCGGGGTGTCGTATCGCATCTGGGGGGCCCAGGCGGCACTGGCGGCGGGCAGCTTCGCCGCGCTCGCGCTGGCGATTCAGGTGACCGCCATCGGGCTGATGCAGCCGGTGCGGCAGGCGCCGCCCAGGCAGTTCATCAAGCGCTGGGGCATCGGAATGGGACTCCGGCTCCTGGGGGTGGTGGCCATCGCCCTGGCCGCGGGCCTGGATCCGGTCCACTTCCCGCCGTTGCCCACGGCAATCGGGTTTCTCGGGGTGCTGCTGCCCCTGCTCTTATTCGAGGTACGACTGGTCCGATGATCCAGGCCGCGGAGCCGCTCGATATCGGCGAGCTGGTGATGCACCACACGGCGGATGCCTATTCGCTGGATTTCTCGTTCTTTGAAATCCGCTGGCACCGCTGGCCCGACATCCATATCGGATCGCTGGCGATCAACCTCACGCCGACCAAGCACGTCATCTTCCTGGCGCTGGCCGCGGTGCTGGTGTTCCTCACCATGTGGACCGCCGGGCGGGCCCTGAAGAAGCAGCAGGCCGACCAGCAGGCGCCCCGGGGGTTTGCCGCCGCCATCGAGGGACTGGTCCTCTGGGTCCGGGACGAGATCGCGATCGCCAACATCGGACATGGCGGCGAGAAGTTCGCCCCGCTGGTGATGACCCTCTTCTTCTTCATCCTCTACGCCAACCTGCTGGGTCTCCTGCCGTGGGGCGCCAGCCCCACCGGCAACCTGGCGGTGACCGGCGCGCTGGCCATCGTGGTCTTCCTCACCGTGGAGATCGCCGGGTTCATCAAGCTCGGCCCCAAGGGGTACCTGCGGAGCATCTTCCCGGTGGTGCCGGGGATTTCCGGCGCCGGGGCCGTGGCGATCTCGATTGCCATGGCGCCGATCGAGTTGCTCGGCAAGTTCGTCAAGCCGTTCGCGATGGCGGTCCGACTCTTCGGCAACATGACGGCGGGACACTTCGTCATCCTCTCGCTGTTCGGAATCATGTTCCTGTTCGGCCACATGGGCGTCTGGAGCTACGGTATCGCGGGCGTGACGGTGGGCCTGCTGGTCGGGATCATGCTGCTGGAGCTGTTCGTCGCCACGCTGCAGGCATATGTGTTCGCGCTGCTGGCGGCGGTGTTCATCGGATTGATGCAGCATGAGCACTAGGATTGAGGATCGAGGATTGAGGATTGAGGATCGAGGATTGAGGGGTGAGGATCGAGGATCGAGGGGAAGCCCTCAATCCTCGATCCTGACACTCCTCCTGAGGAAGTCGGCGGGCGCGCAGCAGCCGGGTTCCACGTAGCTGATCGAGGGATCAGCGAAGTCCGCTGCCGAAAGGCGCTGGCGGACCACGACAGGTCGGGGCCGGCCGGAGAGACGGCTTCGACCGCGGGCGGCGCGATACGGAGCTCACTCTCCATCTGATCCAAGGACGTCTTCCATGTTGAACATGCTGATGCTGTTCCAGGCGATGGACGCGGTCGCCGCCAAGAATTACAACAGCCTGCTCGGCGCCGGCATCGGCATCGGGCTCGCGATCGTCGGGGCCGGCATCGGTCTGGGCCGGATCGGCGGCAGCGCGGCCGAGGCCATTGCCCGTCAGCCGGAAGCCGCCGGTGAAATCCGCGGTGCGGCGATCCTGTTCGCCGTGCTCCTCGAAGGCGCCGCGATCATCGCGATGGTGTTCGCCCTGCTCTTCAAGTTCGTGCAGTAGCCATGCTCGCGGTGCTGTTGGTTCTTCAGGAAGCCGCCCGGGCCGCGGAGCCGGGAGCCCCGGCCTCGCCGTTCGAGGTGAATCCCGGCCTGATTCTGTGGACCTGGCTGGTGTTCCTGATCCTGATGTTCGCGCTCAAGAAGTGGGCGTGGCCCGGGATCCTCGAGAAGACCGTGGCGCGGGAAGAGAAGATCAAAGGCCAGCTGGCCGACGCGGAGCGGCTGAACGGCGAGGCGAAGGCGGCGGTGGCCCAGGCCCAGCAGGTGCAGGTGGCGGCGCGCGCGGAGGCGCAGCACCTCCTGGCGGAGGCCAAGGCGGCGGTGGACAAGGAGCGGGCGAGCGCGGTGGACAAGATCCGCCACGATCAGGAGGCGGTGCTGGAGCGGGCCCGGCGGGATATCGCCGCGGAGCGGGACAAGGCCGTCAGCGAGCTGCGCCGCGAAGCGGTGGATCTGGCGCTGGGCGCCGCGGCCAAGGTGATCGGCAGCCGCCTCGACAGCGACGCCGACAAGAAGATCGTGCTCGACTACCTCGCGAAGGTGGAGACCCATTGAGGCCCGTCTCGATTGCCTTGAACTACGCCGAGGCGCTGTTCGCGCTGGGCGAGAAGAGCGGCCGGAGCGAGGAATACGCCGGCCTGCTCGAGGCGATCGCGTCGGCGGTGGATGGGTCGCCGCGGGCGCAGGACGTGCTCATGTCGCCCAAGGTGACCAAGGCCAAGAAGGCGCAGATCCTGGCCGGGGCCCTGCCCGGCGCGCCCCGGGAGTTCGTGCAGTTCCTGACCGCGGTGGTCAAGCGGGGCCGCCAACTGCTGTTCGGCGAGATGGCCACGCAGTACCGCGGCCTGCTCGACGTGAAGTTCAACCGGATCCGGGCCGGCATCACGCTGGCCCGGGCGCCGGATGCCGCGATGCAGGCCTCCATCAAGCAGGCGCTGGAAAAGGCGCTCGGCAAGGAAGTGGTTACCGGATTCGCGGTGGACCCGGAGCTCCTGGGCGGCGCCGTGATCCGGGTGGGCGACCGGGTACTGGACGGATCGGTGCGGCGGAAGCTGGCCCAGCTCCGGAGGCAGTTGCTGGCCCACTAGGCGGAGGGACTCGATGCATGTCCTTCTGGACGTCAATGTCCTGGGCCGGGGATACGCCGCCGAGGTAACCCGCACCGGAATCTTCAGGGCCACCGAGAGCTTTATCGGCGCGATGCTGCGCCGGCAGGACATTTCCCTCCGCTTTTCCGCCGAAGCCAGCTGGGCCAGCGAGCTGCTCCTCCTCGCCTACGATCGCGAGGGGGAAGACCGGCTGGCGTCCCGAATCATGCGGGCCTGGGAACAGCCGGGCCTGCCCGACGCCGAGGCGATTGCCCTGATTGCGCAGGTGGTGGCCGCGGAGGATGCCGGTCGCGACGCGCGTCGGGACCGGGCCACCCTGACGCTCCTCAACGCCACCGCGCGCCGAGTCGGGTTGCCCGGTTCATTCGACGTGCTGCACTCACTCCGCACGCCGCTCCCCGCCCGGGGGAGGATTCCCGCGCGGGTACGCGTCCTCACGATTCACGACCTCATCCCGCTCCTGCATCCCGAGTGGATGTATCCCACCGCCGCGGCCGAGGTCCGCGCGATCGCCGACAGCATCCTCCCCGGGGATTTCGTGTTGGCAAACTCCCGGGCGACGGCCGACGATGTGTCGGCACTCCTGGGCATCGGGCCCGAACGTGTCTTCGTCACGCCATTTGCCGCCTCCAAGGAGGTGTTTTATCGGGAGGAATCCAGCGAGCGGATCGAAGCGGCGAAAGCCCGCCACGGGATTCCGGCCGGCCCCTATCTCCTGAGCCTCTGCACCCTGGAGCCTCGCAAGAACCTGCCCCATCTGCTCCGCTGCTTCCATCGGCTGGTGCAGCAGGAACGACTCCCCGGGGTGCGGCTGGTGCTGGTCGGCGCCACCGGCTGGAAGACCGACGCCTTGTTCGCGCTGCTCCAGGAACACCCGGAGCTCCGGGCCCGGGTGGTGCTCGCGGGTTACGTGGCCGACACCGACCTCGCCGCGCTCTATTCCGGCGCGCGCGCCTTCGTCTATCCCTCGCTGTATGAAGGGTTCGGCTTGCCGGTGCTGGAGGCGATGCAGTGCGGGACACCGGTGATCGCCTCCGATTCGACCTCGCTCCCCGAAGTCGTCGGCGACGCCGGCCTGCTGGTCTCTCCGATCGATGCGGACGCGCTGTCAAACGCGATGCTTCAGCTGGTGACCGACGACGCCCTCGCGGCGGACCTGGCCCGGCGGGGGCTCGAGCGCTCGGAGCTGTTTTCCTGGGATCGGACCGCCGCCGCGACCGTGCGGGCCTACGAAGCGATGCTGGCCCGGTGAGATGGTGCGGAACCACAATCCGCCCGGATCAGTCTCCCATCGGCATCCGAACCCAGCAGATCCGGGCGGGGTCGAGCCGCTTGGCGGTTGCCCACCGATCGAGCGCGCCACGCATTCGTGACTCGTCCGCGGGACTTCTGAGTCGATTGTCGCCGAGGTCCCAGCCCGGGGGATCGTTCCCCGAGTAGCCGTTGACCGTCGGGACGCCGCTCAGCATCTGGGCCCACATCGCGTCAACCTGGAATTTCCAGTCCTCGGTCAGTTGCCCCGGTTGCATGAGGGGAGAGAAGAAGAACGCCTCGCAGGAAGAGCCGGATCCAATCTGCCCCACGATCGACTCGACCTGGGCGCGGCTCTTGAATTTGTCGTGGTGCCCGGTGGTCCGTCCCTGCTCCGCAACGCACACCATTGCGAGGCCCGCGGCGAAAGCGGTAGACAGCGTCGAGGCTTTCGCCCTGGGCAACGGGACGGCCGATCCCGATGCCCGGGCATTGAGAATCCACTGGATACCGAGGGCCACCCCGAGTCCGGCGGGAATCAGCATCAGGATCCCGATGCGCGCCAGCGCGCGTATGGCGTCCGCCCCGGGAATGATGCCGTGCAGATAGCGCCAGGGCGTAAAGCCGCCCGGAAAGAGCGTCACTACCACACCGATCGTGAGGGCGCAGACGGCGACGAAGCGGAGCCACGGACGCTGCCGGATTCCCCACCAGAATCCGGCCGCCGCGGTGAGGGTCGTGACGAAGCCAAGGCCGAGCCGGTGTTCCTGGGCGGCCGGGAAAACGAACTGGGCCAAGCTCGCTTGCCGACCGTAGAGCCAGCTCCCATATCCGACATTCAGCCAGGAGAGAATCCGCGGCGCCATCGAGATGGTCTCCTGATCAAAATCGCGATAGCCCACTTCCTTGCCGGCCGACAGATAGTGCAGCGCCATTGGGGCAAGAATTGCGGCGCTTGCGAGTGAGGCGGCCGCGATGACCCTCCAGTGCCCGCTGATGATCGACCAGAGCCGAGGAATAGCCCTGCGCCGGAAGCCGGGAGAGCAGAGGGCAAGGAGCAGCAACCAGACCGTCGCCACCTGCAGCGCCAGGAGGAGAAACCAGCCCAGATAGAACCCGGCGTAGAGCTGCAGTGTCACCGACGCGAAGAGGACGACAATCCACGCGGTCGTGCGGCGGCCCGTCGCCGGAACGGCGTCGACCTCGCCCTCCGCCGTCGGGGACAATATCCGGGTGAGGGCGTAGAGGGCGGCTATGGTATAGAAATGGGGCAGGAGCTGCTGGTGGCTGAGCTGCGCCACCCGCGCACTGCCGTAGGCAAAGATGAACGCTCCCACCGAGGCCGCCAGCGGCTCGAGGTGAAGCGACCATCGAAGTCCGCGCCGCAACCAGAGGTATGCCGCCAGGAAATTCAGCGACATTACCGCCAACATCCAGATCTGAAAGGAGGTATCGGGATCAACGCCGAGCCCTCTCCAGAGCCAGTACAATGGAGCGGCGCCGACCAGGATGTCAGTGTACGCGGCGACGTTGGTCTGGGGATAGAAAAACGGAGGATTCCAGAACCGGGCATGGAGGGAATCCCCGGTGAGCCAGCGAAAGCTGTGCTCCAGGATGTAGTGATTGAGCCGGGTATCCCCCAGGTCGGTCTGCATCTGCTGAAAGCCCGAGAGAATCGTCGGATGAAATGCCATGAGCAGGCCGACTGCGCAGAACCCGAGGGGCCAGAGACGGCTCCCCCAGATTCCCGGCCGGGTCGGTTGGCTGGATCTCACGGCCTGGGGCCGGCTCCGGCCCGGAACACTCCGGCCACCTCGGCCATGGCCCGCACCTCGTGATAGCCGGCCTTCCAGTTATCCGCTTTGGTTGGGTTCTGGATGCGTCCGGCGGTGTCGGTGCTCCAGACCCAGATCCCATCGCGAAGACGCTGGTGGCGCCAGATCCAGTCGACCAGCAAAGCGAGGGCTTCCTCGTAACGCACTTGGTCGCCACTGCCCGGGGTCACCAGGGCGTGCGCGAGGGCCGCCAGTCCCTCCGCTTGCACCCACCAGACCTTGCTGGTGTCGAATGCCATCGCCGCACTCCGACGGCCCTTCAGATAGAACCCCCCGCGGACCCAATCGAAGCCACCGTCGAGGGAGTGGGACAGCAGCGAGCCGAAGAGCGCGGTGTTCGGGGCGGTCTCGAGCACCTGTTGTGCCCGCAGCATCAGCCAGGCGAACTCGACCTCATGACCGTATCCGAAATGGTCGAAGGGTGCATCGACGACCGGACGCCAGTCGGCGGTCACGTGCGACGGACTCAGTCCCGGCGAGGCGAAGAACACCTCGGTATTGATGCGGAGAACTTCCGCCAGGGCCGCTCGTGCGTCCGGAGCCCCTGTGACGTCGACCAGCTCGCTGAGCGCTTCCATCCAGTGCAGATGGCCATTGGCGCTCTTGAGGCCGCTGATATGGTGGATGCCGGTTTCCGCGGTAGGGCGTCCGGGCTGGAGCGGAGAGAAATCCTCAGCAAGCAGCTCGAACCAGCCGCCGTCCCCGGGGTCCAGCATCCGCTCCTGCACCAGCTGGAACAGCGCGGTCGCTTCGGCCAGGACCTCGGGGCGGCGGCTGGCACGGTAGAATTCGATCAGGGCGAACAGCGCGAACGACTGACCATAGAGCCACTTGTCGGAGCTCCTTGCCTGGCCGTGATCCCCCACCCGCCAGAAGTAGCCGCCGTGACGATGATCCCGGAGGCGGCTCTCGAGGAATCGGTGGCCGTGCTCCGCCGCTTCGAGGTATTGAAGCCCCCCATCGCCATAGCCGAGCCGATGCGCCAGGCTGAATACGTAGAGCAGCCGCGACTGGGAGACGATGTGCCATTCGCGAGTCCCGGGCCCGCCCGTCGCCGGCGAGGGGTGGCTGGCTCGGCCGAGCCGGGAGCGGAGCCCCCGCAGGATGTCGCGCATGGTGCGGTGGGTGTCGTCGATCCGGTATCCACCGGAGACCGAGTCGATCGCGGTTCGATGCCAGTAGGGCAGGACTCGCTCGCGCAGATCGCGATCCAGCCGGGCGGCCAGCTCCGATCGATTCACGCGAAGCATCGCCCGTCTCAGCGTTCGTCGGGCAAGGCAAATGCCCGGAGCCGGGCGTCCTCGCCCGAGCCCGTCGCGATCACCACAAACTGGCGCCCTGCCCCGGTGCGATAGGTCATGGGGTTCGCGTAGCCCTTGCGCTGGAGGTCCCAGCTCCATCGCGGCGAGCCGGTTTGCGCATCGATGGCGTAGAGGACCTTCCCCCCCCCGCTCAGGAATACCAGCCCTCCGGCGGTAACGAGCGACCCGGGAGCACCCGAGACTCCCAGCGGAGGGAGCTTCAGCTGACGAAGCGAGGGATGAGCCCGAATCTCCGGCGTGTCGCCCAGCACGATCTGCCAGCGCAGCGTTCCCGCGCCGAGATCGATGGCGGTGAGGGTCCCGTAGGGCGGGCGAATGAGGGGAATGAAGCCTTCCCGTAGAGGCTCGAGCCTGAGCATCTCGTTCGGATCGCCCGCGGGATCGAGCAGGAATCCCCGGTCGCCGGTTCCGGTGTCGCTGACCAGCCGGGCGAGGGCCGGCTCGTTGCTCGCCTTGACGTAGAGGAGGCCGGTGGACGGATCGAACGCCCCTCCTCCCCATCCAGCCCCTCCGATCGCCCCCGGCATGACGATGGTTCCCCGGGTCGAGGGCGGAGTGAACAGCGGACCGCTCCGGAATTTCGCGACGAGCTCGCGCGCGCGGCTCCGGAGCTCGGGAGTAAAGTCGACCAGGTCGCTGTCGCCGAAGCCCTGCCGGGAGAATGCCGGAGGCCGGGTTGGAATCGGCTGGGTCTCGGAGGCCAGCTCTCCGGGCACGTCGCTCGCCGTGACCCGCCGCTCCTCGATCGGCCAGAGGGGACGTCCAGTGGCCCGATCGAAGAGGTACACGAATCCGGTCTTCGCGGCGACCGCCACGGCATCCACCCGATGAGCCGCCATCGTCACGGTAACCAGGTTCGGTTGCGCGGGGAGGTCGTAGTCCCAGAGATCGTGATGGACGAACTGATAGTGCCAGACCATCCGACCGGTCCGCGCATCCAGGCAGACCAGGGATTCGGAAAAGAGATTGGCCCCTTTCCGCCGGCCGCCATACCAATCGTTGCTCGGCGAGCTCACCGGCAAGTAGACGTAACCACGGGCGGTATCCACGCTGATGGGAGCCCAGACGTTGCTGTGGCCGACCCGGTCGGCAGCCCCGGGCTCCCAGGTGTCACCTCCTGCCTCTCCCGGCCTCGGCGTCGGGGACCAGCGCCACACCGGCTTGCCGGAGTGCACGTCGAACGCCTGGACGTCTCCCGGGGGATCGTGGTCGTCGATCAACCGGTCGTCCACCGAGCTTCCCACGATCACGAGGTCACCGAAGATCGCCGGCGGGGAGGTTCCGCCCAAGTCGTAGCGATCGACCGGCCGGGAGAAGGCCTGGGTGAGATCGACGGAGCCGGCGACCCCGAAATCCGGAATCGGCCTTCCGGTACCGGCATCGAGAGCGTACAAAAGCCACCTGGAATTGAGGAAGACTCGCCGCGGCTCGGCCCCGTTTCCGGACCAGACCGCGACACCACGATGGACGTATGCGACGCCGCGCCGGCCGGATGCTCCCCACTCGGTGGCGTGCGAGTCGAAACGCCAGAGCTCGCGGCCGGTATTGGCATCGAGGGCGACCGCGTTGTAGAACGGGGTGCTGAGATAAAGTGTGTCTCCGAGCATCAACGGAGTCGCTTCGAAATTGCCGGGCGGGTAGGGCCGATGATTCCCCTCGGTCACGGCCGATTCGCGGGTGCGCCACTCCCAGGCGGGACGCAGCCGGCCGACATTGCCGGTGTCGACGACGGAGAGGGATGAATAGCGAAGGCCTCCCTGATCTCCCCCATAGCTCGGCCATTCGACCCGAAGCCGGGAATCGGAGGGTACCAGTGGCGGCCTGCAGGCGAGTACCAGGAATGCCGCAGTCGCCGCGTGCCGCGCCGAACCGATCCAGATTCTCAAGGGTGACTCCGCGCCGCGACTGAAGGTTTCCTGCCCGCCCGCGAAGACTACGCGCGGAGCTCCCGGATCTGCTGGCGGACGATTCCCGTGGCGTGTTCCCAGGTGAACCACCCGTGGGCCCGGGCTACGCCGGCGGCGGATTTTTCCCGGCGCTCCGCTTCCGGGCCGGTGTACGCCGTGCGAAGCGCAGTGACCAATCGGCCCACCGGCACCTCGCAGAAATCCACCTCCGCAATCTCCTCCTGAAATCCCAGGGCTACGCTGAAGCTGCGGGATACCGGGGCCTGAATCCGGCGTACCTTCATCAGGTACGAGGTTTCCGCCGCGCAGAAGTCCAGACAGGCGCCGAACCGCGGGACGATGGCCGGCACCCCGCACGCCATCGCCTCGAGAATGGGCATGCAGAACCCCTCGGCGCGGTAGGGAAAGACGGCGACATCACAGGCCCGGTAGAGTGCGGCGAGTTCAGGCTCGGGAAGGAACTGGTCGAGATGCAGAATCTCGGGTGCCAGCGGGTCGGCCTGGAGCTCCTTGATCCGGTCCCGCGCGTGATGCTCCCGATAGAAGAGATCGTCCGAATGGTCCTTGAGCACCAGGCAGACGTCGTCCGCCGCCGTGAAGGCGCGCTGGTATGCCTCCAGCAACACATCGGTGCCCTTGCGGAGGCTGACGCCGCCGACGAACAAGAAGCGAAATCCTTTTTTGGTGGCCAGCTCGAGCCGGGGCCCGTCGGCACGGTAGACCAGGGGGTCGATGCCGTGCGGCACGATCCGGATACGGTCCGGGGCGATGCCGGCCACGCGAGCCTGCTCGGCGATCCAGGCGCTGTGAGCCCAGTACTGGACGAACTCCCGGTTGATCTTCTCGACCCACGCCGGCGGCAGCGGGCCAAAGTCCCAGGTGCGTACCGCCACGCACTTGGCGCCTGCGGGCGGCGCAAAGGCGGTGAAATGAGATTCGAAATCGTGATGAATGAGAATGTCCGGCGCGATGGTCCCGGGGGAGTAGTCCTTCACGACGCAGCCGTCCGCGGCCAGGGCGCGGCTCCACTGGGCGTTGACGAGGGCGAAGGCCGAGCGTCCTTCGCGGCGGCCCTGGAACGCGACCACCGCCGGCTCAGGCACTCCGGAGCCTTTCGGCGAGCGAGTCGAGCTCGGTCAGGTCGTCGCTGAGCGAAAGCTCCCAGCAGGAGACGGTGGCGACGAATCCCGCCAGAAAGTCGAGGAAGTCCGCCTGGTCCTGGGCTCCTTGGAACCGCTGAAAATGTCCATTGTACGCCAGCATACGGCGCAGCGCCTGCTGGGCCCGGAGCGGCCGCAGCTCGAAGCGCCCGTCGACCCGGGGGAAGAGCAGACGGTGCGGGGGGAAGTCCCGAAACGGCTCCGACCGGAAGAACGCCCCCATCCGGATTTCTTTCTTCATCGTGCCGGCAAAGTCCCTGGCCTCGGCGGCCAGCGGCTCGGAAAAGAAATGCCGCTCGGTGCGCTCGGTCACCCGCGAGCGCTCGTCGCCGCCGCTGACCAGATACCGCGCGCCGGACCGCCGGAGGATCACCTGGTCCTCTCCGAGCACCGTCCCACCCGCGCGCGCCAGCGCCAGACAGGTCGTGCTCTTGCCGGCGCCCTTGTCTCCCACGAACAGAGAGACCACGCCGTCGACCTGGACTGCCGCGGCGTGGAGGATGACGCGGTCCAGGTGAAACAGGATCTTGTGAATGATCACGCCGAAGTGCACGCACAGGGCGGGGAAGGGGACATCGTCACGCAGCACCACGAGCCGGATATCCACCGGCTGCCGGTCCAGGCTGAGCTCGGCCCGGAGGGCATCGGTTGCGATGGTCGGGTGTCGAGGCGTTCCGCCGAGCGTAAGACAGTTGGGGTTGAGGCCGGCGGCGTCGCCGTCAGGGAGCGTGGAGGAGTCCGCGATCACGAGGTCGAAGTGGCGGCCGGCCTCCTCCTCGTGAGTGAGCGGATGCAGCCCGACGCCGAATACCAGGGCAAGGGCGTCAGTGTATTCCTGTCGCGCCGATTCCAACCGGCCATAGAGGCTGCCGAACCGGAGCATCGCTCGGGGCGATGCCGTCATTTTCCGCCGAGGGGCGGCCGGAGCCCGATGATGCGGAGCAGTTTGGCGGGCGCGCGGCGGGCACGCTGCAGGGTCTCGGGCAGGACGACGCGGCGGATATGGCGGAGCTCCCAGGTGAGTGTGGCCGAAAGCCGGGCGAGTTTCCAGGCCGGATCGGAAGCGGCGAGCCACGCTCTTCCACGCCGGCGCGCGACGGCGCGGCCGAGCACATCCCCCCGCGCGGCCCGGAACCACCGGTCGGGCCAGTTCTCACACCAGAGCAGCAGACCGTCCCCGGTCTTCCGGACGACCCGGCGGGTGGGAAAGCGGTCCAGGTAACGATAGGTGATGACGTCGCCGGGCCTGATGCTGTCCCATTCCACCGGCTCGACCACGACCTCGTCTCCCTCCACGAGAAACGGCCGCATCGATTCGCCGTGGAAGTAGAGCGTGCGTTGCTTGGAGGAAACCTCGAGCTGGAGCTCCTTCGCGATCAAGCGTGGCCCGCCGGTCTCGGAGTCGCTGATCGTCATGCTATTCCCCGCTCAAGATCAGTTTTTCCAGCTCCCCATAGCGCTCCACCGCGGGCGCCTCCCAGGGCGGCCGCATGCCGCCGTTCTGCGTGGTACCCGTAGGGTTCGATGCGGCATCGGTGCTTTCCGCGCTCTCGAGCAGATCGAGCTCCCCCAGCTCATCAATGAATCTGGAGATCTCCACCTGGAGGTCGTCTGGAGCATCGGGAAAGAAGCTCCCGGCCCAGGCGCTCAGCTCCTCCAGGGTCATCGGATGCTCGGCGAGTTGGGCCCAGCACAGTGTCCCGGTCTGATTCAGGCCGAAATACGCCGAGCTGTCGGCGTGAAGCAGAACGGCTTCATCGTCCGCCACCCGCCATGCCACATTGGCGTCGTTGACTCGAAAGCGTGTTGGGATGGCGGCATCTCCAATTAGACCGTTACGCTTTGCCGATACGCAAAATGCACGCCCCTTGCGGCGTCGTAAAGGTATGAGGAGGAATCATGAGCCAACCTCTTATGGAGCAGTCATTTAGTCAGTTGGTCTGACCGAAATCCGGCCAAGATTTTGGCAGCTCTCGCCATTGCCTCAGGGTCCGTCGTACCTTTACTACAATGCCAGTCCCGGCCCCTTCCGCGCTCAAGGACTTCATGCTCGAGCTTTCCGCCCCGTTGGCGGCAGTGGTGGCACTTTCCCGGCGCCGCGGCGCGGACTGTTTCCCCTTCGAATCGTCGGAGTTCTTCACCGCTCCTTTTCAGAGTGAGTTTCGGTTACGCGCCGAGCAGCTCTCGGTGCTGGGGTTGATCCTGGTGGAGCTGGACCGCGGCGGCCGGATCGAGGAGCTGAAGTCGGTCTCCGGTTTCGACGGCGCCGGCGAACTCCGTCTGAGGCGCCGGCACGCGGCGATGTGGGACCTGGAGCGGGACTTCGTGCTCCGGCGATTGGCGGAGGGCGGCATTCCCGCGGTGCTCCTCAAGGGGGCGGCGCTGCGACTGACCGCCTATCGAGATTCCGCCGAGCGCGCCTTCGGCGACATCGACGTGCTGGTGCCGAAGGAGTCGCTGGCGGCGGCGGTGACGGGGCTGACCGAGGCGGGTTACCAACCGGAATCGGAGAAACGCCAGAAGCTCTACCTCGAGCACCACCATCACCTGATCCTCACGAAGCCCCAGGGCTTCGTGGTCGAGCTGCACTGGGCCCTGGCGCCGGTGACGTCGCCGTTCGCGCTCGACCATGCGGCGTTTCTTCGCGATGCGCAATGGGTCACGACGCCCGGCGGCATCCCCGCCCGGGTGCCGAGCCCGGAGCACATGGTGCTCCACCTGGCGCAGCAGAATCTGGAAGACGGTTTTTCCCAGCTGCGCCGGTTGGTGGATGTTGACCGGGTGGTCTCGAGTGCGGCCGCCTTTGATTGGGGCCGGCTGGCATCGGAGTCGAAGCGAATGCGGGTGCAGGGTGTGGTGGCGCTCACCCTCCAGCTCGCGAAGGTGCTGTTCGGCGCGACGGTCCCCCCGGAATTCATCGAAGGGCTGGGCCTCTCCGCGACGGCACGGACCCATCTCGCGCTGCTCGACCCGGTGAGACTGGTGCTGGACCGGCGGGGGCAGCGGCGCGCCGTGCAGGAGCTGGTCCTGCTTTGGTGCCTGCCCGACCTGAGCACCCGCGTCAGGATTCTGAAGCAGATGGGTACTGGAGAGTGGGGCCGGCCCTGGCTCATGCTCGCGCCGGAGGGGTTGCGAAGCGGTCCGGGAACGAGGGTGGCGGCATTGATGAAGCTGGCAGCCTACCAGGCGTTCCTCTACCCGGCTGGGCTCCTCGGGCTTCGAATCGGCGCCGGGCGCCGGGGGAGATTCTGGGAGGAGGGCCGGCCCGGCCCCTGAGCGGGGCGAGTGGCGCACCCTGCCGGCTTTGGGTAGCATCATTCCATGACCAAACCACCCGCCGAGCCACCCAAGGACCCGAACCTCGCCGGATTTCGGGCCATCCTCGAAGCCAAGAAGAAGAAACAGGTCGCGGCCGATGTCGCGAAGCCGTCGGACCTCACCCACAAGCAGAAGCCTCGGCCCAAGGAAAAGATGCGCCGCAGGCCGTAGGGGTTCGCGGCGGTCCTACTTGGCCAGGAACGGCGGCCAATCGAATACCGACAGGCTGAAATACAGCTTGGGGCTCCGATAGCTGTCCCTGACGCGCAGGAAGTCCTTGTTGGGCAGGGTCTGTCCGAGGGTCAGGTCCACCAGCTCCGAATGCCGAATCCAGATCAGACCGGCGCCCAGCTTGAGGAACCGGGTCGAGATTCCGCCGCCCACCGCGAATGACTTGATGTCACCCGTCGGATTGACGGTCAGCTCCGGCAGCCAGAAGGCCATCGTGGGCCGTTGCTCCCGCCCGATGCTGAGTCCCCGCCAGGTAAATCCAAGCGTCACCCCCCAACTGAACCGGGAATCCTGAATGGCGGATTCGAACACCTCGGTCGTGCCCCCGGTGGCCGTGGTGCGCGCGCCGAATTTGGAGAAGGTGCCGTTGGGCGCCACCAGGAAGCTCGCGCCGAGCGAGGGACGCACGGTCCACCGTGGCGCCAGGGTCACGGTGTAGGCCGCATTGCCACGGTCGGCCACCCGAGCCAGCTCGGGCTCGGTCCGCGGGTCGATGCTCAGGGTGATGGTTTGCTCGGTGTTGCCGTTCACCCGCACGTTGCCCCCGGTCCAGGTGGGGCAGGCGTAGGCGGCGATGAGCGCCAGGGTCTCGACCTGGTACGCCACGTTGAGCAACCGCTCGTAGTCCGCCGAGGCCGAGTCCGCCGCGCGCCCGATCCGCATCAGCGAGTCGGGGAGCCCTCCGAACCCGGCGTAGCCACTCAGTCCCTCGTAGTTCTGCAACACGCTCTGCTGGAGGTCGAATCGCGCCCGGGACAGATCCTCCAATGCCTCCGCCAGGGCCAGCGTCACCGGCAGCTGCCGGGTGCGAGCGCCGCTGGCGCACCCGTCGCCGGTGAGCTGGAGTGAATCCCGGAGGGAGGCGGCGGCCTGGGCGACGCCCTGCCCGGTGCGCATCTGCTCCAGCGCCAGGAGGGTGAGGGTGTGGGTCTGTTGCAGGCCGCGGGCTCCGTACACCGCGTGATCGATCGTGGCGACGTCCAGCTCGGCCCGGCGCCCGGCGGCCCAGGCCCGTTCCACCCCGACCGATACGCCGGAGCTGAGCTCCGAAGGAAGAATGCTCCGCGCCACGGTCGCTTCCCCGCGGCGGCCGCCGGACGCGCGGACCCCGCCGGTGAGCAACGCAACCTCGGGGAGATACGGCTTGAGGGTTCCCATGAAGCTGCGGAGCGGCTCGACCTGGGGCGCGGCGGCGACGGCCCGCTCCGAGAACCGGTAGAGGGCGGTATTGGTGTTGCTCACCCGTATCTGCACGCG
Source organism: uncultured Gemmatimonadales bacterium (assembly GCA_963762545.1). Taxonomy (GTDB): domain Bacteria; phylum Gemmatimonadota; class Gemmatimonadetes; order Gemmatimonadales; family GWC2-71-9; genus JABFSM01. The sequence goes on from CAVXLC010000001.1 coordinate 713,716, forward strand.
GGCCGGGGTGCGGACTTCCTTCCGGGTGCCCGGTGCCAACGGCGTGGTGTCGGCGGTGGCGCCATGGACCTCGATGAGGCGCGCCTGGCGAGTGGCGTGATCGTACTCCAGAACGCTCTGGGCCGCGAGGCGGCCGGCCCCGCCGGCGAGCGCGAGGATGATCGAGGCACAACACCGGGCGAGGACAGCCGGTGGGGCCGGACGACGGGACATGGCGCCTCCTGCTGAGGTTGGCTATGGGGCGATGAGGTACAACCGAAGCACGGCCCCCCGCGGGTCGCCGTAATCGGCCGCGGTGAGCCACGCCCCCCGGCGGAAGATCAGGAAGCCCGGGTTGCGCTCGGCCGGCCAGCCCCAGCGCTCCCGGGCCGCCGAGAGCGGCGAGCCGACCCGGATGCCGTCGACCTCGCCGGCATCCGCACCGAGCAGGGCAATGAAACGGACCCGCTCCCCGGCAATGCCCACGTTGAGGCCGAGGTCGGGATAGTGCCAGATCTCTCCGGCATTCTTGTCCTCGCGGCCGGCCGGGGTTCCGAGGATGCGGGAGACCTCGTCGCCGGACATGCCGAGGCGCACTCCCTGAATCGCAGGCGGCTCGCCGGCGGGCCCGGCGCTGTCCGGCGCCGGGGGGGTCCGGTCCAGCAGGGCCGCCGCCTCCCGGGTCCAGGGGGACCGGTCGTCCAATCTCAGGTACTCCTCCAGGGTGGCGTGGGAGCCGGGATCCTGGAGCAGCGCCTGGGTCCTGCCCAGATTGAAAACCACGGCGGGATCCTCGTCCGCGCCGAGCAGCGCGACGGCACGTTGAAACGCCTCGAGCGCGCCAGCGCGGTCCCCGGTGAGGAACCGGACCACGCCCAGGTTGTTGAGCAGCTGCGGGTCATCGGGCACCAGCTCGAGCGCGCGTGCGGCGCCGTCCCGCGCGGGGCCGGCCCGGCCGGCGTAGGCGTCGAGGAGAGCGAGGTTGCTCAGCGCGCCGGGCAGCTCCTCGTGGGCCAGGACGCTCCGGTAACCCGCACTCGCCTGGGCGTGCAGGAGCGAATCGCCCGGCAGGCCCTCGCCGCGGATGGAGGGGAGCAGCCGGGCGCCGTAGGTGTAGAGGGAGCCCCGGAGCTGCTGACTCCGCACCGGCACCGTATTCAGCCACATGCGGTGGTAGGCCGCGGCCCGGGCGTGCCGGGCGGGGACCAGCGCCGGGAAATCTCGGATGACCGAGTCGAGCATGGCCACGGCGAGCTTGAGCTCGGTGTTGGTATTGATGAGCGCCAGCGCGTCGTCGAGCCGTCCCTGGTTCAGCTTGAGCCGGGCCCGCAGCGCCTCGAGCATGGCTTCCCGAGTCGAGCCCCGCGGGTGGTCGCGGAGATAGGTGGCCACCAGCGCGCCCTCCGGGCCCTCGGTGGCTTCCAGCCGGCGGAACAGGTCCATCATCGTCTGGATTTCCCAGCCGCCCCGAAGCAGATACAGTGCCCCCATGCTGTCGGCGGCCAGCTCCTGCACCCGGACGGCGCGGTACTCGGCCAGCACCTGCGGCCGGAGGTGGATCTCCCGCTCGAATACCGACGGGTCCCGCACCGGCTGGTCCCGGCGGACCAGCGGGAGCTGGCGCCGCATCGCGTCGATGATCTGATCGGTGTGGAGCAGGGTCATGTGCGCGGTCTCGTGCGCGAGCACCGAGGCCAGGTAGGCCCGGGCCCGCTCGGCGCTTCGCGCCGAATCGCCCGGCACTTCCTGCCGGGCCAGGGAATCCACCCAGGACAGCAGCCCGGCGTTGATGATCATCACCCCGCCGGGCGCCGCGCTCGCATTGATTTCGGGGTTCCCGACCACCACCGGCCGGAGCTCGAGGTCGGGCTCCGCGGTCCCGAAGCGGATTCGGGCGAGCACGTCGGAAATGGCGTGGTCCCAACCCGGGTTCTGGATCTGGCCGTAGTTGTCGATCTCTTCCTTGAGGATGGCCTGGCCGGCGGCGTGGCGCTCTTCGGCTGTGTACCGGCGCGGCGCGGCGGGCGCCTTGACGGGTGTCCGGGACGGCTGCTGGGCGCCGGCAGCCCGCGCCGAGCCTGCGGCCATGAGTCCGAGGATGACCAGTGTCGGCTTGATCATGGGGAGGTTCAGGATATACCGGCGCCGCGCACCGGGCGCAAGAACGGCATCCGGAAGGCTACAATACCATGGATGTTGCGGGTTCCCGAGCGCCGGGTTAAGGTATCGGCGCGGGGGTCGGTCGATCGGCTCACGACAGGAGCACACCGTGAGAGGACCCCGGGCTTTGCTCATACTCGGTGCGCTGACCCTATGGGCCGGCGTCGCGGCCCCGATGCTCCGGGCCCAGGAAGATCGGGGAGTCATCCCGACTCCCAAGGACTCCGTCACGGCCTCCCTCCGTCTCAGCAAGTATCACGCGCTGCTCATCGCCGTCGAGTCCTACGCCGACCCCAACGTCCTGCGGCTCCACAATCCGGTTCGGGACGCCAAGCGGCTGGCGGACGTGTTGACCCGCCGGTACCGGTTCGAGTCCGCGGACGTCGTGCTCCTGTCGAATCCGAAGCGCGCCGACATCTACGCGGCGTTCAGCCGCCTGTCGGCGGAACTCGGCCCCAATGACAACCTGCTGATCTTCTTCGCGGGGCACGGCCATTGGGACAGCCAGAAGGAGGAGGGGTACTGGCTCCCCGCGGATGCCGGGCCCCTCAATCAGTCCCAGTGGATTTCGAACAACGACGTCAAGGATTTTCTCAGGGCGCTCAAGGCGCGCCACACTCTGCTCATTGCCGATGCCTGTTTTGCCGGATCCCTGCTCACGCGGGATGCCTTTGCTCCGGAAACGAGCCTGTGGGAGCGGGTCTACAAGCTGCCCAGCCGGACGATGATGACCAGCGGTTCGAAGAATGAGAAGGTCCCGGATGACAGCAAATTCCTGGACTACGTCATCAAGCGCCTGGAGGACCCTCCGTCGGACTACCTGCGCGCCGGGAAGCTCTTTGCGGACATCCAGGATGCGGTCATGGCCAACAGCCCGGTGATGCCGCAATACGGCCCCATCTCGAACGTGAACCACGAAGGGGGCGAGTTTCTCTTTCCGGTCCGGCCATCCGCCGTGGCCAGCGGGAACGCCGGCGACCCGGAGGCACCCGCTCCGGTCGCCGCCGCGCCGGCTCAGCCCGAACGGGGAGCGTCCGAAGCGCCGGCCGAGCCGCGCACTCCGCTCGAGGTTGTCGCAGCGAGGAACCGTGATTTTGTGGAGCTGATCGTCAAGAAGGACGTCGCCATGCTGGGCAATCTGTACAGCAGCGAGCTGGGGCGACCGCCGGCATGGAAGGACAAGCTTCTCGTGCTCATACGCGAGGATCTGACTGCGGCATCGCTGGTCAGCCAGGAGACGCGGTTCGAGGGCAACGAAGCCGTGTCGGCGCTGCAGGTGGCCATACGGTACAACGACCCGGTCGTGGCGGGAAGCCACAACGGAACCCTCTATCTCCAGCTCCGGTACGCGAAGCTCGGCGCGGATTGGAGTTTCCGGAGTTACTCGCTGACCCAGAAGCCGCCGCTATAGTCCGGGCCGGAAATCAACGCTTGCCCAGGCCGATATTCAAACCCGCCTTCACGACGTACGTCAGTCCGCTCCCTGCGTCCAGCCCTGAATCGGCGCCGCTGTCGCGATAACTGAATGTGCCAAAGTCCGACGAGGTGAGCGCGACGCCCAGGTCGAATCCAATCGAATTGCTCAGACGGGCCACGAATCCCCCGCCCCCACCGAACGCCACCGCGTTGGCCTTCACCTTGAATGTGGTGCCGATGTCCTGGAGGTCGGTCTTCTGCTTCAAGAATGCCAGCCGCCCCGCCAGATAGGGCGCCACGACACGGCTGGCGATCGGAATGGCATACCGGGGCTCGAAGAAGAACCCGGTAAGGGTCATCTGGTTGGTGAGACCCTGGCTCGAGCTCGAATGCTTGGTCAGCTGAAATCCGGCGCCCACCGAAAAACGACTGGGGTTCACCCGAACCTGGAATTCGCCGCCAAACCCCGTCCCAATCCGCAGCAAGTCAAACGCGTTCCCATGCAGGCTGGCGAGGAGGCCGGAGGCCTGCACCGAGAAGAACTGGCGTGACTGCGCCGACGCCGCCGATCCGATCGCCAGAGTGCCACAGAGCAATCCCGCCACTCTCCTCCTGACCGACATGAAGAACCTCCAGGGAGTTGAACCGCGCGAGGTTTACTTGAGCCGAACCGATACGGGGATGTCCTGCGACAAGACCCCGGGTGTCGTGGAGCTGATCCGCAGGGTTGCCGAACAGGTTCGCTTCGCCTGGCCGAGGGGATTGACCGTGATCGACACGGTCGCGGTCTGTCCCTGACCCAGCGTCGTTCCCGCGATGATGGGTGTCGCCAGAACTCCCGACGGGCAGGTATTGGAGACGAAGACCACGGAGCCGAGCGCGATCACATTCGGTCCCAGGTTGTTGAGTACGATGTCATCGGGAGCCGGCCCCGCCGCGCCGGCCGTGGCCAATATGTTCAGGTCGCGCTGGCTCGGCGTGATTGCGTCGGGGCTGGGCTTGGCCAGGGTGACCAGGAGAGACGCCGAGTCTACCGCGATGGCAGTGCCGGTATCGTCGCGATAGGTGGCTGCGATCTTCACCGTGCAACGGAAGACAGCGTCGTCGGTGAACGAGGTGAAGTTGGCTTTGACGGTCACCTGCGTGGCCGTCACAGTGGGAGATTGTGCGAGCCGGGTGCCGCAGTCATGACGGAGCAGCTGGGGAGTGTCGATCGTTGTTCCGGGCCCCCCGGGTTGCACCTCGATGGCCGCCGATTTCGCGTCGTTTCCAGAACCGGGCGTGAGCTGAACCCCCCAGGGCCGGAGCAGTAGCTTGGGATACGGATCGGCCGTGTAGTACACGAAGACCTGGCAGCTCGGATCCGGCGGAACGGAAAAGGCCGGGCATTGGGAGGTGCCGTCCGCCCTGATCAGCTTGATCCGGATCGGAGTGCCAAGGAGGTTGCCCGGCGGAGACGGCAGGTTTCCGAAGGGAATCGGGAGGCCGCTGAACGGCTGCACTTGCAGCACCAGCTGGCCGCTCGCGTTGATCGTCGGTGGCTCAAGCCAGTTCTGATCATCCGGATCGACCGGCTCGACGATCTGGGCCGGAACTCGAGTGTTGGTCCGGGCATCGAGCAGGTCGACCAGGGCGTTCACATTCGCCGGCGGCGCATCAGTGGAGAGTCCGCCGGAATACCGATGGAATCGGACCACGGTGGCGGCCATACCGGCCGGCTGGTCGAAGGTCCGCGCAAACTTGATGGTGATCGGCACATCGGCGGCCCCGGGAGAGGAGACCTTCGCCGAGGCCACATAGGGCGTGTTGGCCTCCGAGAATGGGAGCAGGCCATTCGCATTGATGACGAGCTGCAGGGTGTTGGAGCCGATGACGCTGAGCGTCAGCCATGATTTTGGACTGGCGGGAGAAACGGTCGGCACCAGGGCCCCGTTCCCGCCGTTCTGAATCGAATACTGGATGGTGAGATTCTGCTGGACCCGATCGGCCACGACGACCGGTTTGGTGGTCTTCAACACGATGATAGGCGGGAGCGCAAAGGTCGCGACGACCCGCTGATCCTGGCTCATCGTCACCTGGCACAACGCCGCGCCGGCGCACCCGTCGTTCCAGCTCGCCAGTGTGCCACTGGCGACCTGCACTTCCACCACGGTGTTGCGCGCGAAGGCCGCGTTGCAGGTGCCCGACGGAGTGCCGTTGGTGATCGTGCAGTCAATGCCGGCAGGTAGCGATGTCACCCGTCCGGAGCCGGTCCCGGGTCCGCCACCGGCGATCGTCAGCACGGGATTCACTACCGCGACGTAGGTGACCGTGATGGTGGTAGTCTGTCCGGCGCTCACGGTCCCGCTCTGGGCCGCCGCGCTGTAGCTGCTCCCGCCGCTGGTCACCTCGGCCGGGGTCACGGAATAGGACCCGGGAGCAGTGTCGAAGCAGGCCTGGTTTCCCGTGAGCGGCTGGTTGAAACCATCGGGGCCCGTGATGGTGCCCTGAGCAGGCACTCCTCCCGGGAGTCCGTTCACTACGACGCAGAGCGTTCCCGTTACCGGTGGAATCTCGATCACCGCGTAGGCGCTGAAGCTGGGAGTTTGTCCGGTCACCGTTTGCAGGGCCTGGTCCACCGTGCTGCCGGCGAGCGCGGTCCAGGTAGCTCCATTCAGTCGCGCCAGCCGGAACAGCGCCGGATGGGCGCCTCCCGAGAGCAGCGCGGGGTTGTACTTGATCGTGACCGTCACCGGCTGGGCAAATTGGGTCCCGCTTGGGCCGAAATCGAACGCGGTGCCCGGAACCAGCGATGGGTCAGGGCCGGGATTCGGGATCGGGGTGATCGAGATCGGCGTGTTGGCCGCCAGGGCCTGACTTGGGATGACGAGGCTGACCGTGTTGTTGCTGGTGGACACGGCGCCTCCCGACGCACCGATCATCGCGCCTTCCTTCACGCTGACAATGCTGGTGGCCGAGGCCGATCCGCTCTGAGCGGAAACGGTGGTCAGACCGGCGGATTGGCCGGTAACGATGCCGGAGGCGTTGACCGTGGCGACGGACGGCGACGAGCTGCTCCAGTTTACGGCCCGGCCGGTAAGCTCATTGCCGGCGGCATCCCGGAGGGTGGCGGTGATGGATACTGTTTGCTGGGGGACGAGGGCCGGGTTAGTGGGTGCCAGAGTGATGCTCGCCACCGGAGTCTCCTGGGACGACGGCGGCGGGGGGGGTGGGGGAGTGCTGATATCCTGCTTGTCATGGGGGCACGCGACGAGGACGACCAGGACCACGGTCGACATGATGATGGCGGCCCAGTTGCGCATCGGAATTCTGCCGAAGGGTTGCCGATAAGGTACCGTTCGGAAAGTGGGCGCGTTAGGTACCCCCTAGCCGATCGACTTGCGGAGCTCGGCGATGCGCCGCTTGGCCTCGGCGACCCGGGGCTGAAGCTGGGGATCGGCCTCCCGCCAGAGCTCGGTGAACCGGCCATAGAAATCGATGGCTCTGGCCCTGTCCCCCCTGGCCTCGTAAAGCTCGGCCATCCTGAAGTAGGCGCCCGGCTGGGTGGTCTGGTATACCCCCGCGTCCCAGGGACTCGCCGTCCCCGGCCCATTTTTCGTAGTAGACCAGTGCCGAATCGGGCATGCCGAGCCGGTCGAACGCGTCGGCGATCGGGGCGTCGACACAGTATGGGCAGAGGTCCTCCGCCTGCCGGAATGAGGCGATGGACTCTGGGAGGGTTTGCCTCTGGAGCGAAAGGACCACTCCGCGGAGCATCTGCTTGATCCGTCGGGCGGCTCGAGGCGGGATGCTTCCCGGATCCCGATCGAGACTCTCCAGCACCCGTCCGGCCGCTTCGTGATCCCCGACTGCCACCAATACCCGGATGAGGATCCCCTGGGCCGATCCCGTTCCGGAACCTCTTCCATTGGCGTGGTACGAAGGATACGCTCCAGACTCGCCTTGGCCGCGCGAACATCGATGCCGGGCATGCTCGCGGGCAGGACTCTCATCAGCTGCGCCCTCAGGGCGCCCCCCGGGTCTCCATTCGCGGCGCGGAGAGTCCGCCAGGCTCACCAGGATCCGATCCGCCTCGGCAAGCTTACCCCGGACGCTCAGGACGCCCCCGAGGAGACCGAGCAAATCGGTCCCGCGCGGCGGGGTTGCCCTGATACTTGGTCAGCAGTTCCCGCAGCCGGGTTTCGGCGGCGGTAAAGTCCCGGCGACCGAGGTCGAGGATCACCTCGCGATTGTCCATGCCGGGTCCCCGCCGGGAACTTCGACTTCATGTAGGCCAGGGTCGCCGCGGCCGAATCGAAATGCGACAGGCCGACTCGGATCGAGAAGAGGTTCCCCCACGTCAGGAGATTCTCCGGTTCCAGCGCCGCGGCACGCTGTAGGCCTGCTCGGCGCCGATGGTATTGCCGGCCACCTCATAGACGACACCCAGGTTGTTGTAGGCCCAGCTATCGTCGGGGTATTCGGCCAGCAGTGATTGCAGGGTGGCCGCGGCGCTGTCCACGGCGCCGAGATGATCCAGGAAATAGGAGTTCTCGGTGAGCTTCTGCTCCCGATAGGTCAGCCGGTCGCGGAGCGCGAAGGCCCGGACCAGGGCCTCATCGGCGCGGGCGGGCTGCAGCCCATCGTTGGCCAGCTTGGTGCCGAGCTTGCGCCACGCCATCGCGAAGGTGCTGTCGGTACGCACCGCATCCTCGAGCAGCGCGATCGAGCCCTGATCGTCGCCCTGAAACTCCAGACGGATGGCCTGGGAGTACTGACGCAGCGCCTCGAGCGAGCCGGTGGTTACCTCCGCGAGCGGGGCGTTGCCGCGGATCGAGCGGAGCGATTCCCCGATCTTGTTGCGGAGCTTCCGGGACACCTGGTCCACCGCGTCGAGGATGGTGGTGGAATCCCGGGCCGTTGCGCGGGCGGTGTAGAGCACCTGGCCCGAGTCGGCGCTGACGAGCTGCGCGGAGACCAGGATGCTGGGCCCGACCTGCTGCAGCTCGCCGGCGATCACCGCCTTGAATCCCTCGCGCTGCGCGATGACCCGGGCCGTGGCGAGGTCCACCGGCACGGAGTCCGGCTGCTTCATCAGCCGGAGCACGCGACGGACATAGTCCGCCTCCACCGGAGAGACGATCGTAGACTGGGCAAAGTCCACCCGGAATGCCTGGGTGACCGCGGGCCCGAGCAGCGGATCTCTGGTCTGGTTCGCGAAGTCGGCGATGATGAGCCGCTCGCGCGCCTTGAGCCTCCCGCTGGCCACCAGGGTGCCCACCGGCCCGATGCCGAAGGCGCGCATGCCCATGTAGCCGGCGGTGACGACGCCGAGCGCGCTGAACGCCGCGATGCCTCCGGTGACGGCGCGCCGCAAGGTGAGGCGGCGCTGGAGGCCGGGCGGGGTCGGTTGATCCGCGCCACCCGAGACCCGGCGGTTGTGCGCCAGGGCCGCGAGGACCACGACCGGGAGCCCGAGCGCGAGCAACACCACCGCCGCCGCGAAGAACCAGTCGGGCAGGCCGAGCAGCGTACGCAGCCCCCACGCCGCGCCCAGCAGGGCGGCGCCGGCGACCGCGAAATACCCCAGCACCCGCGGCAGCGGCCAGGCGTTGGGCAGGGGGGCTGCGGCGGCGGCGAGGGTGGGGGTGATTCCGGGCCCGGTCACGGCCCGGAGCGCCGCGAGCAGGTCGCCGGTCTTCTGGAACCGGTCGGCCGGCCGTTTCTGCAGCAGGCGGCTCACGATCGCGGCGAGCTCCGGCGTGACGGAGGGTCGCAGGTCGGTGACCGGCGGCGGCGTCCGGGTCATGTGCGCCGCGATGACGGCCTGGGCGGTGGGACCGCGGAAAGGCGGCTCACCGGCCAGCAGCTCGTAGGCGAGGACCCCGACCGAGTAGAGATCGGCGCGATGGTCGAAGTCCCGCTCCGCCGCCGCCTGCTCCGGCGCCATGTACGCCGGCGTGCCGATCGAGATGCCGCTCCCGGTGAGGCGGCTCGATTCATCCGCCTCCCGGAGCGCCCGGGCAATCCCGAAATCGGTGATGACGGCGTGGCCGTGGCTCATCAGGATGTTGTCGGGCTTGATGTCCCGGTGGATCACCCCGTGGGCATGGGCGTAGCTCAGCCCATCGACGATCTCGGTCAGCATCCGCACCACGTCGGGGACCGGGAGCTCGCCCTCACGGTCCAGCCGGGTGCGGAGGGATTCACCCTCGACGAACGGCATCGTGTAATAGAGAATGCCGTCCACGCTGCCCGAGGCGAGCAGGGTGACGATATGGGGATGCTGCAGCGAGGCCGCGAGGCGGACCTCGCGCTCGAAGCGCTCCGCGGAGAGCACCGCCCCCATCTCGGGCGGAAGCACCTTGAGCACCACCCTCCGTCCCAGCGCGACTTCCTCGGCGAGGTAGACGCGGCTCATGCCGCCGCCACCGAGCTCGCGCTCGATGCGGTAGCGGGAGCCAAGCCTGGCCTTGAGCTTGTCGAGGAAGTGCGGGTCCATCGGACCGCCGGGAGAGGGAACCTCGGGAAAAGGTAGGCTGCCGCTCCCCGCGGGGCCAGCGTCAGGGCGCTTCGAGCACCTCGTAGTGGGTGACCCGCGGCTCGAGCTCCAGCAGGTAGCGACGGTCCTCCGGGTAGTAGCGGGCCGTTTCCACGTCGTCGCCCGCAAACGCGCGAATCGCCTTCCACGACTCCCAGTAGGAGATGAACAGGAAATGGGCCTCGGCGCCCTCGATCCGGCGGAAGACACTGACGCCGAGATTGCCCGGCGTTTCCCGGCACCCGGGGACGCCGGTCTCAAGGAGGTAGGCGTGATAGGGTTCGGCGTCTTCCGCGCGCACCGCGCCGTGCCAGGTACGGGCGATCATGCCTCCACCGCCTCAAAGGCCCGGCCGCGCAGGTCACCCACGGGCCACCGCCGGTACGTTCTCGGGAAGGACATTGGCCTTCTCGAAGATCGTGGAGAGGACGATGGTGGTCCGGGTATTGGCCGGCTCCCCACGGGGCCGGAGGGCCCTCAGGGTTTCCTGGAGCTTGTCCACCCCGGAAACCGCCACCTTCAGGATGTAGCAATCGTCCCCCGCGACATGATGACACTCGAGCACGTCCGGGTGATTCTCCAGCGCGAGGATCCACGGCTCGGTGCCGACGTGGGTGGAGCTGGGATACCGCACGTTGATGAAGGCGGTGATGGGCCGGCCGAGCTTGCCCCGGTCGAGCCGCGCGGTGTAGCCGGTGATGACGCCTTGTTCCTCCAGGCGCTTGACCCGCTCCATGACGGCGGGCCGGGAGAGCCCGACCTCGTCGGCGATGGCCTGATAGGAGGCTCGGCCGTCCTGTGCGAGGGCGGCCACGATGGCGAGGCTGGTATCGTCGATATGAACGTCTGTGGCCATAATTACGACCTATTGGAATGATATTCTACAATAGTCCAGACTATTAGTATGTCAAGGCTATAATATGCCTTCATATCGTAATACATGACCAAACGGTTCAACCGGCCCGAACTCGACCACCCACCCGGCCTCCGCTTGGCTACATTCCAGCGCTGCCCGCCACACTGACATCCAGACCCCCGCGACGGAGCTCCCGGCCACCGATGATTGCACCGGCAATTCTCTTCGCGCTTGCGCTCCAGGCGCCGGCTGGTGCGCCGAGCTATTGGCAGCAGCGGCTCGAATACGACATCCGCGCCACCCTGGACGAGCCGCGCGGCACGCTGGGCGGCACCCAGCGGGTGGTCTACCACAACAACTCGCCCGACTCGCTCCGCACGGTCGCCTTTCATCTCTATCTGAACGCCTTTCGGCCCGGCTCCCGCTGGGCCGACGCCGACAGCGCCGAGCATGTGCGCCGCTTCAACGACCTCAAGGACCCCGACTACGGCTACAACCGGGTGAGCGGCGTCACGATCGACGGCCAGGTGGTCGCTCCGGTGTACCCCTTCGCGCCGGACAGCACGGTGGCGCGCTTTACGCTCCCGCGTGCGATCGGGCCGGGAGAGTCGTTTGCGGTTTCCATGAACTGGGAGGCCCGCCCGTCCACGGTCCCGCGGCGGCAGGGGCGGCGGGGCCGCGCCTTCGACTTTGCCCAGTGGTACCCCCGGGTGGTCGCCTACGACAAGTACGGCTGGGAGGAGCATCCCCTCTACCCGGCCGGCGAGTTCTACGGCGACTTCGGCGATTTCCGGGTGACCCTCGATGTGCCCGAGGACCAGGTGGTGGGGGCGACCGGCGTGCCGGCCTGTGGCGATCCCGGCTGGGACCGGGCCAACCGCGCGCCGGAGCGGCCGGTGGACTACCGGCGCGATTTCTACGGCGCGCCCAGCTGCGGCGCCGAGGGCGACGCGGCGCCGGGCCGCAAGCGAATCGTCTGGGTCGCGAAGGACGTCCATCACTTCGCCATGTCCATGAATCCGGCTTACCGCTACGAGGGCGGCCGGTTCGGCGGCGTGGCGGTCCACGTGCTCTATCAGCCGGGAGACGAGAAGTCCTGGGGCGGCGGCATCGCGGTGCGCAACACCCAGACTGCACTGGAGTGGCTCGATGGTCTGTTCGGCCCGTTCGCGTGGCCGCAGCTCACCAACGTCCACCGCATCGAGGGCGGCGGCACCGAGTTTCCCATGATGGTGCACAACGGATCCGCGGGCCTCGGGCTGATTCTGCACGAGGTGGGGCACAACTACCTGATGGGTATCCTGGCCAGCAACGAATGGAAGGAGGGATTCCTCGACGAGGGATTCACCAGCTTCCAGACCACCTGGTACCTGGAGGCCCATGGCGTCCGGGGCGGCTACCAGTCGAACGAGCGGAGCCTGGTGCTCTCCGACGTGGACGGCTGGTCCCAGCCGACCAGCCTGGTGAGCGAGCACTATCGGGATTTCAATACCTACAACTCGATGATCTACGGCCGAGGGGAGCTCTTCTTTCAGCAGCTCCGAACCCTCGTGGGCGATTCCGCCATGCGCACGATCCTCCGGACCTATTACCAGCGCTGGAAGCTCAAGCACGTCGACGAGGCGGCGTTCCGCGCCGTGGCGGAGGACGTCTCCAAGCGGGATCTGTCGCAGTTCTTCGCGCAGTTCCTGCACACCACAGTGCTGTACGACTATGCGGTCGGGCGGGTGAAGACGGGGCGGACCGGCGGATCGGCCGACAGCTGGACGACCCGCGTTGAGGTCGTGCGCAAGGCGCCGGGCATGTTTCCGGTGGAGGTCGTGGTCCGCGCCGCCTCCGACAGTGCGGTCACCCGGACGATCGGGACCGCGGAACGGGAGTGGGTCGAGCTCACGACCCGGAGCAAGCCTCGCGAGGTGGAGGTGGACCCCCGGGCGCGAGCGCACGACTGGAACATGCTCAACAACCGCAAGGTCCGGCGGATCTCCGGATTCCGGCCGGCCCCCCGAGCCTACGTCTACCTCGACCGGGTCTTCTCCCAGCCGACCCGCCGGGATCGACTGACCGTGGGGCTCATTCCCACGGCCTGGTACAACGATTTCGGCGGCGTGGTCGTGGGCGGCCGGGTGCGCACCGATTACCTGGGCCGGTTTCAGCAGGGCGAGCTCGACGTTTCCCTGAACACCAGGCGGATCAACGATCAGGGAGGGCTCGGCGCGTATGCGCGGCTCCGGAGTCCGACCTGGCTGCAGTCGCCGCGGACCACGCAGACCCTCGAGGCGTACTGGCTGGAAGGGCGGGGTGGATTGGCCGCGAGCGCTGAGCGGCAGATCAACCAGCACGAGCGCTTCGGCGCCCAGACCTTTCTCGGCGCGAGCGCCCGGTGGATGGTCACTACCGACACCGACTATCTCGACCCCGCGCTCTGGGACGCCGGCGGGACGGTGGAGGCCTCGGCCTGGATCAGGGCCGGCGAGAAGCGCGGCCCCTGGAATCTCACCGGTCGGCTTACGCTCGGTTCCGGGGTGGAGTATCGTAACCGTGGCGCCGGTCTCACCACCGGCGACTCCTACGACGCCCAGCCATACGCCCGATTGACCGGCGAAGCGACGGCCCGCCGGTGGCTGGGCCGCATCGGTCTGAGGCTCCGGACCTATGCGGGCTGGGTGGAATCGGGCCGCCGGCCGCTCAAACAGCGACAGCTCTTCGTGGCGGGGGCCGATCCCTACGAGCAATTCACCAATCCCTTTCTCCGCTCGAGAGGCGCGCTGCTGGCGGGGGAGGACGTTCACTATCAGACGCCGGGCGGCGGAGGGCTGCGGGGTCTCGGGGCCGGCAGCACCGCGACGGGGCTGGTCTCGGTCAACGCGGATCTCGAGCGGGGCGTACTCTCCCGGGGCAAGGCGCGGTTGTTCCGCGAGATCAGGGTGGCGGCGTTCGGGGACGCGGCGCTCGCCAACGGCGACGTGCCCCGCCTGGGGAGCACGGCTGCTTCGGTCGTCGCCGACGCGGGCGTGGGCGTCCGGATGTCGCACTGTATCGGCCAGACCCCGTTCGTCACCACATTCGACTTTCCCCTCGCCGTGACTCGGCCCCGCATCGCGGTCAACCAGCGGAGCCAGGCCGTTGCCTTCCGCTGGACCGTGAGCGCCGCGGCGGGATTCGTGACCGGCGAACGGCCCTCGAGCGCATCGCGGCCGGCGGCCGGCTGCCGCTGAACCTGGTCCTACCCGAAGGAGTGTCCTCATGCGTCATCTCGGTCGCGCGGCCCTGCTGGGATTGGTGGTCCTCCCCGTCTCGGCGCCCGGCTCCCTGCTGGTTGCGCAGGGCCGAGCCTTCACCCCGAACGACTGGTACCGGCTGACCACGGTGAGCGCGCCCGCGGTGTCGCCCGACGGGAAGCAGGTGGCGTTCACGGTCACGACGGTCGTGGCCGCGGAGAACAAACGGCATTCGGAGGTCTGGCTGGTGCCGGCCGCCGGTGGAGAGCCGTCGCGGCTCACCTCGCCGGGGCTCGAGAGCTCCAACCCCCGCTGGTCGCCGGACGGCAAGCTGGTGCTCTTCACCTCCACCCGTCCCGGCGGGAAGGGCCGCACCTGGGCGCTCCGCATGGACCGGCCGGGCGGCGAGGCGTTCGAAGTGGACAGCATTCCCGCGGGGACGAGCCCCCGGGAGGCGCGGCTGGTGTTCTACACCGACACCGCCATGACCGGGATGATGCGGGACACCACCCGGCGCGACCCCTGGAGCAAGATGCAGCCGTTGGCGCGGCCGCCCTACGATGCCATCACCCACCCGGTGGATCCGGCCCGATTCGACGGGCGGCACATCACCGAGATGCTCTACAAGTCCAATAACGCGGGGTTCATCCCGGGGCCGCGCGAGGCGCGGGTGATCCGCGCGGCCCAGATCTGGTCGAGGGACCTCGAGACCGGGGCCCGGAAGCAGATCACGTCCGAGGCCTACTCGCACCGGGGAGTGGTCGTCTCGCCGGACGGCCAGTGGGTCGCCTTCACGGCGGACGGGTCGCTGCGCTCCGACTCGACGGTGCGGGCGGTGCGCGATTCGGTGGCCCAGCTGCCGTACGACGCGAAGCGGGACGAGGCGCCCCGCAACGACACCGACATCTTCGTGATGCCCGCCGCCGGCGGCGCCCCGCGGCGGGTGACCACCGCCACCGGCGACGAGGGGAACCTGGCCTGGTCTCCCGACAGCAGGAAGATCGCGTTCGTCTCCCGTCCCACGCGCACCGCCTCCGCCCGCATCTACATCGTCGACGCGGCGGGCGGCACACCGGAGAACGCCCTGGGCGATTGGCAATACGAGCCGGAGCAGCTGAGCTGGTTGCCCGACGGCCGCATCGTGTTCAGCGCCGAGATCGGGGGCCGGACCGCCCTCCTGACGCTGGATGCCGCCACCCACAAGCCGGTCGAGCTGCTCAGCGGCCGGCGCCGGCTGTCCGGGTTCGACATGGATGCCGCCGGGAAGGTCGTCGCGTACGTCAGCACCAGCATGACGAAGCCGACCGAGCTGTACGTGGCCTCGACCTCGGGCCAGGACGAGCGCCAGCTCACCCATTTCAACGACAAGATCAATTCCGAGATCGCCTGGTCCGACGCCGAGCGGTTCACCTACAAGTCGGTCGGCAACCTGGAAATCGAAGGCTGGCTGATGAAGCCCTACGGGTACGAGCCGGGGAAGAAGTATCCCCTGGTTCTCTACATCCACGGCGGCCCGCACTCGTCGTACGGTGAGAACTGGTTCGACGAATTCCAGAACCTGGCGGCGACCGGCATGTGGGTGCTGTTTACCAATCCCCGGGGGTCCAGCGGGTACGGCGCGCCGTTCACCTTTTCCACCCGGGGCCGCTGGTTCGCGGAGGACTACCAGGATCTGATGAAGTCGGTGGACCTCGCGGCCAAGCGGCCCGATGTGGATTCCACCCGCATGGGGGTGACCGGCGGCTCCTATGGCGGAGTCATGACGGCCTGGGTGACCGCCAAGACGACTCGCTTCAAGGCGGCCCAGACCGACCGGATGATCAGCGAATGGACCTACTGGTACGGCGAGTCCGATGCCCAGGGCCTGACCGAGTTCGAATTCTACGGAAAGCCATGGGACAATCAGGCGATGTACGATTCGCTCTCGCCGATCCGGAAGGTGAACCGGGTCAGGACGCCGACGCTCATGGTACAGTCGGAAGAGGATTTCCGGGCGCCGATCGGCAATGCCGATCTCTGGTACATGGCCCTCAAGAAACAGGGCGTGCCGGTCGAGCTGGTTCGCTATCCCCGATCGACCCACGAGCTCTCCCGGAGCGGGGAGCCCTGGCTGCTGGTGGACCGGCTGGGCCGGCTGCGGCAATGGTTCGGCTACTGGCTCAAGGGGGAGAAGGTCAGCTCCACGGTGGCCGGTGACCGCCGGTAACGCCGGGCCTCGATCGACTCGGAGGAGGGTACAGACGATGGCCGGAACATCCCGTCGCGGCCGTGTGCTGGCGGCCCTGGTCTTCGCGGTGATGCCCGCGACGGCCGTGGCCCAGCGGGGCGCAGGCTTCGCCAACCGCCCACCCGAGCCGCCGCGCTTCCGTTTCATGGGCCCGGCGGTGGGCGGACGGATCTCGGCGGTGGCGGGGATCCCCGGCGATTCGCTGACCATTTACTTCGGCGCGGCGTCCGGCGGCGTGTGGAAGTCCACCGACGGTGGGCTGTCCAGTACCCCGGTATTCGACGGCCAGCCGGTGCAGGCGATCGGCGCGCTGGCGGTGGCGCCCTCGAATCCCCAGATCGTGTGGGCCGGCACCGGGGAGGCGTGGGCCATCCGGGACGCGGACGTCGTCGGCGACGGCGTGTACAAGTCGGCCGATGCCGGGGCCACCTGGACCAACATGGGGCTCCGGGAGACCGGACGCATCGGGCGGATCCTGATCCACCCCACCAATCCCGACATCGTGTACGTCTGCGCGCTGGGCCGGGCCACCGGACCACAGCAGGAGCGCGGGGTGTTTCGCACCACCGACGGCGGCCAGCACTGGGACCAGGTCCTCTTCGTCGATGCGAATACCGGCTGCTCGGGCCTCACCATGGATGCCCACGATCCCAATGTGCTCTTCGCGGGAATGTGGGAGGTGGTGATGCACACCTGGGGCATGTTCAGCGGCGGTCCGGGGAGCGGCGTCCACGTCACCCGCGACGGCGGCGCTACCTGGAAGAAGCTGGACGACCCGGGGCTCCCCAAGTCGCCGGTGGGAAAGATCGACGTCGCGGTGGCGCCCTCGAATCCGTCGCGGGTATACGCGCTGATTCAAACGCCCAACCAGGGGTCGCTCTGGCGCTCCGACGACGGCGGGGCCGCCTGGCGGGTGGTGAGCTGGGACCGTTCGCTGATCGGACGGGCCGGCTACTACATCCGGCTCGAGGTGAATCCGGCGAATGAAAACGAGGTGCTGGTGGCCAACAGCAGCTTCCACCGCTCGCTCGACGGCGGGGCCACGTTCCCGATCGGGAGTCCGGGTTCGGGCGGCGGCGGGGGCGGCTGCGGGGACTGCCACGACATCTGGATGGATCCCAAGAATCCCAACCGATGGGCGGTCACCGGCGACGGCGGAGCCGGCATCACGCTCAATCACGGCCGCAGCTTCAGCAGTATCACGCTGCCGATCGGACAGATGTATCACGTGGCCGTGGACAACCGGGTGCCCTACTGGATGTACAGCAACCGGCAGGACAACGGGACGATGCGCGGGCCGAGCACGGTTCCCGAGGCGTCCCCGAATCGCCCGCCGGCTCGTCCGGTTCCGCCTCGGCCGGACAGCACCCAGACTCGCCGGACGAGGCCCGATTCCGCCGGCGGGCGCGCCGGCGCCGATTCCGCTGCGGCGGAGGGTGGTGGCGGAGGCGGGGGCTTCGGCGGGTTCGGGGGGGGCTCCACCTGGGATCACGGGCTGGGCGGCTGCGAGTCCGGGTTCACCCTGCCGGATCCCACCAACTCCGACATCGTCTGGGCCTCGTGCTACGGCAATACCGTCACCCGCTTCGACGCGAAGACCGGCCTGGCCCGCTCGGTGAGCCCGTGGATGCACACGCTCGACTCGCCGCCCAACGCGCTCAAGTACCGCTGCCACTGGACCCCGCCCCTGGCGATCGACCCGTTCGACCACAACACGGTCTACTACGGCTGCCAGGTGATCTTCAAGACGTCGAACGGCGGGCAGAGCTGGTCGGTCATCAGCCCCGATCTCTCGACCCGGGACTCCAGCCGGATCGTCTTCTCCGGCGGCATCGTGGGCGACAACCTCGGCCAATTCTACGGCGAGGTGGTGTTCGCCATCGCGCCGTCGGAGATCCAGAAGGGACTGATCTGGGCCGGCACCAATGACGGGAAGGTCTGGTACACCGCGAACGGCGGGTTACGCTGGACCGACGTGAGCGCCAACGTGGGCATGCCGGCATGGGGCACCATCCGGAAAATCGAGCCGAGTCATTTCGATCCGGGCACGGCCTACCTCGCGGTCGACTACCACATGATGGACAACCGGCAGCCGTTCATCTACAAGACCACCGACTTCGGCCGGAGCTGGAAGCAGATCAGCGACGGCCTGCCCTCCGGTCACCCGCTCGACTACGTGATGGCGGTGGCGGAGAATCCCAATCGCCGGGGAATGCTCTTCGCGGGCACCGGGCACGGGTTCTTCTATTCCCTGGATGACGGCGCGCGCTGGACCCAGTTCAAGGACGGGCTTCCGGCCGCGCCGGCCTCGTGGATCGTGGTGCCGAAGCTGGCGCACGACGTGGTGGTCTCGACCTACGGGCGGGGGCTCTACCTGCTCCGGGACATCACCATGCTGGAGCAGTCGGACCAGCCGGTGGCCGACGCCGATCTCCGGCTGTTCGCGCCGCGCCCCGCGTTCCGGGAGGCCCGGGGCGGGAGCGTGGACATCAACTACACGCTGAAGGCGGTGCCCAAGGACTCGGTCCGGGTCGAGGTGCTGAACTCCGCCGGCCAGGTGATCCGCACCGTGCGGTTCCCCGGGCGGGCGGGGCTCAACCGGATGACCTGGGATCTTCGGTACGACGGGCCCCGCCAGGTCGAGCTGCGCACCACACCGCCGGACAACCCGCACATCTGGGAGGAGCCGCGATTCAAGGGGAAGACCGTCCGCCCGATCGTGCACTGGGGCATCGAGTCTCCCCAGCGGGCCGGCCCGCTGGTGCTGCCGGGCCGCTACAGCGTGCGGGTGACCGCGGAGGGGAAGTCGGCCACCCAGCCGCTCACCGTGCTGCGCGACCCCGCGATTTCATCCCTCGCCGCCGACCTCGCGGCCTCCACCAGCGCCCAGCTGCGGATCCGGGACGACCTGAACGCCACGGTCGAGCTGGTGAACCGCATCGAGGTCTTCCGCAAGCGGCTCGAGGACACGCTCAAGACGTCGGCCGCCTCGAACGGCGCCGGAGAGGCGCTCCGCGCGCTCGACCGGCAGCTCCTGGACGTGGAGCTCAAGCTGGTGTCGCGGACCGAGCTGCACAGCGACGACAAATGGTACGTCGAGCCCTACGGGGTCTATCTCAATCTCGTCTGGCTCTCGGGTGAGGTCGGTTCCGGCGGGGGCGACGTGGCCGGCGGAGCCGAATTTCGC
The DNA here is from genome assembly GCA_963762545.1 of uncultured Gemmatimonadales bacterium. Classification (GTDB taxonomy): domain Bacteria; phylum Gemmatimonadota; class Gemmatimonadetes; order Gemmatimonadales; family GWC2-71-9; genus JABFSM01. The sequence continues at coordinate 733,282 of CAVXLC010000001.1, forward strand.
CCCACCGACGCCTCGCTGGCCACGCTGGCCCGGCTCGAGGCCCAGTTGGCCGAAGCGAAAGCCGCTTTCGGCAAGATCGCTCCCACCGCCGAAAGACTGCTGCCATGACCGATCGGGTGACCCACTATCGCTGGGAAAGCATGCCGAAGGAAAAGGTCACCGACCAGCTCGACCGGCGGCTGATCACCGGCGAGCGGATGATGCTGGCCCACGTGTACCTGAAGAAGGGCTGCGTGGTGCCGAAGCATCACCACGAGAACGAGCAGATCACCTACATTCTCGAGGGCGCGCTGAAGTTCCGGCTGGGAGAGGACCAGCAGGAGATCGTCGTGGTGCGCGCGGGGGAGGTGCTGCACATTCCCGGCAACCTGCCGCACCAGGCCGAGGCGCTGGAGGACACCCTCGACGTGGACGTGTTTTCTCCCGCCGCGCCAGGACTGGCTCGACAAGACCGACGACTACCTCCGGCGCAAGTAGATGGATCTCGGACTCAAGGGACGGGTCGCGCTGGTCGCCGCGTCGAGCCGGGGGCTGGGCCGCGCCGTCGCGGATGTGCTGGCGGCCGAGGGCGCGTCGCTGGTGCTCTGCGCCCGCGGGGAGGAGGCGCTCCGGGCGACGGCGGCGGACATCATCGGACGGCACGGCGTGCCGGTGCTGGCGCTGGCGGCGGACGTGGGCAGCCCGGGTGAGCCGGCTCGGGTGGTGCGGGAGGGGATGGCCCGCTTCGGGAAGATCGACATCCTGCTCACCAACAGTGGCGGGCCGCCTCCGGGGCCGTTCGAGGCCCTGGACTCAGAGGCTTGGGCCAAGGCGACCGCGCTGGTCCTGTCCAGCGTGGTCGAATTCTGCCGGGCGGCGCTGCCAGGCATGAAGCAGCGGCGCTGGGGCCGGATCCTGAACGTGACATCGATCGCCGCCAAGCAGCCGGTGGACAACCTGATGCTGTCGAACAGCCTCCGCGCCGCGGTGATCGGGTTCGCCCGCACCCTGGCGAACGAAGTGGCGCCGTTCGGCGTCACGGTCAACAATCTGATTCCCGGGTTTACCCGGACCGAGCGGATGGTGGAGCTCTCGGAGGTCACCGCGAAGAAGGAAGGAATCACGGTCGAGCAGGCCCTGGCCCGGTTTGCCGCCTCGGTGCCGATGGGACGGATGGGAGAGCCGGAGGAGTTCGCCGCGCTGGCCGCATTTCTGGCGTCGGAGCGGGCGAGCTATATCACCGGGCAGAGCATGGCGGTGGATGGGGGCTGGATCCGAGCGTTGATGTAGCGGGAAGCTGGGGGCTGAAGATCGTGACGCTGCCAATCGTAACTCCTCACCGGTGACGCGTGACCGCTGACCGTCTGGGAGCGATGCTCCTCTGCCTGTGCCTGCCCACGGCGGGCGCCGCCCAGGCGCCGGCCGGATTCGACCACGCCTGGCAATCGCTTGCCGCCGCCTGGGACGCGGCGCTGGACCGCGAGGGCGTCGTCGGTGGCAGCCTGGTGCTGGTGCGGGGCGACAGCGTCCTCGGCCGGGAGCACCATGGGTTTGCCGACCTGGCCACCCGGCGCCCCACCGACGACCGCACCATCTACCACTGGGCCTCGATCACCAAGACCTTCACCGCCATCTCCCTGATGCAGCTCCGGGACCGGGGCCGGTTGTCCCTGGACGATCCGGTGGTCCAGTACGTGCCCGAGCTCCGGATGGTGCACAATCCGTTCGGGCCCATGGACGGCGTGACGCTGCGGCACCTGCTGTCCCACTCGGCGGGCTTCCGGAATCCCACCTGGCCCTGGGGCGGCGATCAGCCGTGGCATCCGTTCGAGCCGACCCAATGGTCCCAGCTCGTGGCCATGATGCCGTATACCGAGGTGATGACGGCGCCCGGCACCCACTACAGCTACTCCAATCCGGGCCTCATCTTCGTGGGGCGGACCATCGAGGCGCTCTCGGGCGACGACTACGAGGTCTACGTCGACAAGAACCTGCTCAAGCCGCTGGGCATGCTCCACAGCTACTTCGATCTGACGCCCTACCACCTGCTGGCCGACCGCTCCAACAACTACGAGGTGAAGGACGGCAAGCTGGTGACCAACGGGCTCGACTTCAACACCGGCATCACGGTGTCGAACGGCGGGCTCAATGCGCCGCTCCAGGACATGGTCAAGTACCTGGCGTTTCTGCTCGGGAAGGGTCCCGGCGCGTCGGGACCGGTCCCCGTGCTGGCCCGGGCCTCGCTCGAGGAGATGTGGCGGCCGGTGCTGGCCACCTCCGGCGAGGCCTCGGGAGACTCGGTGGCGCTCTCGTTCTTCATTCGACGCGTGGACGGCCGGCGCCTGGTGGGCCACACCGGAAGCCAGCGCGGGTTCCGATCGTTCTTCTACCTCGATCTCGCCACCGGCACCGCGCTGATCGGGGTGGTGAACACCGCGGTCGGCGAGGGGGACCCCGGCCGGCACCCCGATACCGCCCTGATCTTCTCCGACATCCTGACCCGCGCCGCCAAGGAGGTCTGGCCGTTGTTCCGCTAGATTCCCGGCGTGCGACTATCCCCCGGTGACCGCCGCGATTTTTTCCGGCAGAGCTTCGGCGAATGGGCCGAGCGGATGCTGGAAAAGACCGAAGAGCGTATCGTCCAGCAGAAGTATTTTCGGCCTCCCGGCGCCCTTCCCGAGATGGCCTTTCTGGCTGCATGCACCCGCTGCGGCGCCTGCGAGCAGGTCTGCCCTCCCCACGCGCTGCAGCCGGTTCCGTCCAGCGGCGGGCTCGCGGCGGGGACCCCGGCGATCGACGCCCGGATCCAGCCCTGCGTCGTCTGTCTCGACATGCCCTGTGTACAGTCGTGTCCGACCGGTGCGCTCACCCTCCCGCCCAACGGGTGGCAGGGGTATCGTTTGGCGGCGATCGAGTTCCTGCCCGAGCGATGTGTCACCTACCAGGGTACCCCCTGCCGGGTCTGCGCCGAAGCCTGTCCGGTGGGGGAGCGCGCGCTGGCCATTGACGAGGCGGGACATCCGGTGCTCAAGGTGGAGGGATGTGTGGGGTGCGGGGTGTGCGTTCGGGAGTGCATCACCTCCCCCTCGTCGTTCAACTTTCGCATGCTGGAGGGGTAATGGCCGAGGCGCCGTACCGCGTCGAGAAACCCTGGGGCTATGAGCTCATCTGGGCCAGGACCGATCGCTACGTCGGGAAGATTCTGCACGTGAAGGCCGGGCACGTGCTGAGCTGCCAGTACCACAACCGGAAGGACGAAACCATGCACGTGCTGAGCGGGGAGCTGATCCTGCGACTCGGCCGGGGGGACGATCTGACCGAGCGCCCGTTTCGGGCCGGCGAGTCGATCCACGTGCCCCCGAAGCTGGTTCACCAGATCGAAGCGGTGGTGGACAGCGACGTCCTGGAGGCTTCGACCCCCGAGCTGGACGATCTGGTTCGCCTGTCGGACCGCTACGGAAGGAGCTGACGCGTGCAGGTCATCATCCCGCTCGCCGGCAAGGGGACCCGCCTGCGGCCCCATACCCACCTGGTGCCGAAGCCAATGCTCAAGGTGGCCGGGCGGCCGGTCATCGACTGGGTGATGGACACCCTGAAGCCGCTGGACGTGAGCGAGCTGATCTTCATCACCGGGCACCTCAAGGAGCAGGTGGAGGCCTACTCGGCCCGGCGCTACGGGATTCCCTGCCGCTACGTCGAGCAGAGGGTGCAGGACGGCACCGCCGGCGCGGTGAATCTCGCGCGTCCCTTCGTCACCGGTCCGGTGCTCATCGTCTTCGTCGACACGGTGTTCGAGGCCGATCTCACCCTGATCGGTCGCACCGATGCGGACGGGATCATCTGGGCCAAGGAGGTGGAGGACTACCAGCGCTTCGGCGTGGTGGTCACCGACGCGAACGGCTTCATGACCCGGATCGTGGAGAAACCGTCCACTCCGATCAGCAAGCTCGCCAACATCGGCCTCTACTACATCCGCGACGTCGGCGCGCTGTGGGAAGGGATCTCCCACGTGCTCGCCGCCCCCGCCAACAAGGGCGAGTATTTCCTGACCGATGCGTTCCAGTGGATGATCGAGAACGGCCGCCGGATCCTGGCCGCCGAGGTGGGCGGATGGTACGACTGTGGCAAGCTCGACACGCTGCTCGAGACCAACGAGATCCTGCTGCGGAAGGGCGCAGCCCGGTCCGGGGAGTACTCCGGCGTGACGCTCCGCCAGCCGGTGCTGATCGAGGAGGGAGTCACCATCGAACGGTCCACCATCGGGCCCAACGTGACGATCGAGCGGGGCAGCGTGCTGCACGACTGCGAGCTGACCCATTCCATCGTGGGCCGGGACTGCAACCTGGCCGGCGCCCGGCTCACCCAGAGCATGATCGGCAACCACGTGGTGATTCGCGATATCCGGGGGAGCGTCAGCCTGGGCGACCATTGCGAGATCCTCGGAAACGGGTAGTGGCCTCCCCCGACGATCTCTGCCGGTCGTTCCTCGATCTCTGGTATCACTTCGATCCGGCCGCCGCGACGCGCGCCGGCGCCCCGGGCCAGGACGAGCGGCTGGGCTCGTTCGAAGCCGACTCGGTCCGGCTGCACGTGGCCGCCCTCCGTTCGATCGCGGGAGCCGTCGAGGACCTCGACATCGAGGATACCGACGACGAGATAGATCGCACCGGACTCCTCGATCACCTCCGGGTCCTCCTGTTCCGTTTCGAGCACGAACACCCCTGGCGCCGCAACCCGGCGCTCTGGGTCCGTCACGCCTGCGACGCGCTGGACAGCCTGTTGTCGAGAGAGGTACCCGATGCCGGCGCCGCCGGCGCGACGCTGGCCCGGATCCGGGCGCTGCCCCGGTTCTTCACCGAGGCCCGCGCCACGCTGCGCCGTCCGCCCCAGCTCCTGGTGGAGGTGGCGCTGGCCGAGCTGGACGGGCTGGCGACGCTGATCGTCGCGGCGGCGGCGCGATTCGCGGCGGTGTGGCAGGCGCTCGATGACGACGGGGCCGCCGCGCTGGCCGATGCCGACAATGCCATCGATCGGATGCGTGAAGCGCTGCGCTCGGAGATCGCGGCCGACGCCTCCCCGGGGGGCGCGGCGATCGGGGAGGCCGAGGTGGACCGCCGGCTTCATCACGAGCACGCCAGCGTGCACAACGGGGCGGAGGTCTACCGCAACGCGCTCCGTCTGGCGACCGAGGTGGAGCAGGAGGTCATTGCGCTGGCGGCCACCATCGATCCGTCCCGGCCCTGGCGCGACGTCTACGAACACCTCGTCGCGCCGGGGGGACCGTCCGACGGGCTGCTTCCCGCCATGGGCTCCGCGCTGGGGGCGTCGCGTCACTTCGCGGAGACCCGCGGTCTGGTGTCCGGCACGGGGACGCCGCTGGTGCCCGCGGACGCAACCGGATATGAACGGGTGCTCGAAGGGACCGCGTTCTACCGTCCCGCCGGCGCCCGGACTCCCGCGATGGTGGTGGTGGCGGGAGGAGACGGACGCGCGGTGCCGTGGATCGCCGCGCGGCTTGGGGTGCCCGGCATCCACCTGCACCGGAGCCGGTCTGACGCGCTGAGCCGGCCGGTGCGCCGTCACATCACGGCGGCGAGCACTCCGCTCGGCTGGGGCCTCTACGCCGGCGAGCTGATGCGATCCCTGGGATATGCCGCCGAGCCGGAATCACGGTTGGCGGAGCGGGTGCTGTTTCTCCGGGACGCTCATCTCGCGGTGGTGGATCTGGCGGTCCATACCAGACAGTTCTCCCCGGCCGAGGCGGTGGGCCACCTCACGGCGCGGCTGCCGCTGGATTCCCGCGCGGCGGAAACGGAAATTCGCCGGATCGTCTGCTACCCGCTCGAGGCCTGCGCCGCGATCCTGGGCTGGCGGGAGCTTACCCGGCTCCGCGACGACGTCCGGGCCGCGCGGGGACAGCGCTTTACCGTGGCGAATTTCCACGACGAGGTGTTCGCCTACGGCGGGCTGCCGGTGCCGCTGATCCGCTGGGGTCTCGGGCTCGATGGCTGACCCGCCCGGCGAGGGGTTGTCACCGCAGGTCAAGGGCCTCTCCGCAGTTTCCCTGTTCAACGACTTTGCCAGCGAGATGGTCTACCCGGTGCTGCCGGCCTTCGTCACCGGGCCGCTCGGCGGGAGCGCGATGGCGCTGGGCGCGCTGGACGGCGCCGCCGATCTCACCGCCGCGCTGGTCAAGTGGGGCAGTGGGCGGCTGGCGGATCGTCCGGGCTGGGCCAAACCGCTGATCCTGCTGGGCTATGGCATCGCGGTCCTGGTGCGGCCGCTCATTTCCCTGGCGGGGGCGGCGTGGCAGGTCATCGGGTTCCGGGTTATCGACCGGGTCGGGAAGGGGATCCGCTCCCCCGCACGGGACGCGGTGATCGCCGAGCTCAGCTCGCCCAGGCTCCGTGGACGGGCGTTCGGATTCCATCGCGCCGCGGACCACCTGGGCGCCGTATTGGGCTCGCTCACCGCCTGGTTCCTGCTCCAGCGGCAAACCAGTGTGCGGAGCGTGATCGGGTGGAGCGCGGCGCCGGGGGTGGTGGCGGTGCTGGTCCTCTTTGTCGTGCTCCGAGGTGTGCGTGCCTCCGCGGTCCCGCACCGGGTGGCCACAGAGGACAGGGCGGCGACAGGACGGTCGCGACCTGCTGCGAAATCTGTGGTTGAAGGGACGGACGCCAGGGGCGCAGCCTTCTGGGTGCCGGCAGGTGTGCTCGTGCTGCTCACCGCGTCTCGCCTGCCCGAGACGTTGCTGCTGCTTCGGCTCCAGGATCTCGGTGTGCCGGTTGCCACGATACCGCTGGCCTGGGCCGCGCTCCACGTGGTGCGGAGCGCGGCGTCCTATCCGGGCGGGTGGCTGTCGGACCGGCTGGGCGCCCGGACCGCGCTCGGCCTCGGGACCCTGCTCTACGCTGGCGCGATCGCCGGGCTCGCCACCAACATCGGAGAGGCCGGCGCACTGGCGGTGTTCCTGGGTCACGGCCTGGTGGCGGGCCTGGTCGAGCCCGCCGAGCGGGTGGCAGTGGCCAAACTGGCGCCGGTCCGGACCGGGCGGGGCTTTGGCGACTACCAGGGGCTGGCCGGCATGGCCGCGCTGCCGGCCGGTCTGCTGTTCGGCTGGGTCTATCGGGACGCGGGTGGCGCCGCTGCGCTGCTGGCTTCGGCGGCGGGGCTGGCGCTGCTGATGCCGGTCTGGCTGATGGCCGGGCGCCGGCTCAGCGTGGGTTAGGCCCGTGTCCGGGCGAGGTCGCGGAGGTCCCATGCGGAGACCGATTCGCTCCCTGGCCGTCCTGATCGCCCTGCTGTCCGGGATACCGCGGCAGGGGCATGCCCAGGACCCGGCGTCCCCCGCTCCCGGCGGCTCCGACACCACGCACCGCCACCCGACTCCCTATGCCATCGGACGGCTCTCGGCCCGGGAGCTTGGAGCGGTGGTCGCCACCTCCCTCCTGGGCGGCCTGCGTGGGCGGATGGCCGGCGTGCGCGCGATCGCGCCATCGGGCGAGCCGGGTACCGAGCTGCGGCTCCGGTTGCGCGGTGCGACCGCAATCACCGGTGACCAGGACCCGCTGATCATCATCGACGGCACGATCATCCGGGGCTCGCTCGCGGATCTCCCGGCGGACGACGTGGAGCGTATCGAAGTGCTCAAGGGTCCGTCCGCGGCCGCCGTGTACGGCTCCGACGGTGCGGCCGGCGTGGTGCTGGTGTTCACCCGGCGGGGGAAAGCGGGCCCGGAGGGGAAGCTCCAGATCCGCCTGCGGAGTGAGGCCGGGCCCTCCTTCATGACCGCTCGGTTCGGCGAATCGGGGGCCCATCCCTTCGAGATCACCACCGGCCCCGGCGGGGCCGTCGACTTCGTCCGGAACAGCAGCGGCGCCCGAGTGCTCAAGGCCGACCATATCGCGGACAATCCCTATCCGGTCTACTACGACCACCAGTCGCAGCTGTACGGCACCGGCCTCTTCTTCGCGAATCACCTCTCGGTGGCGGGGCGGAAGCGGGGGACCAACTTCGCGGCGTCGGTGGACAACACGCGGGACGAGGGAACGGTGTCCGCGCTCTCGGGCTGGCAGCGCCGGAACCTGCGGCTCAACGCGGATCAGCGCCTCGGCCCGGTGGACCTCGCCCTGAGCGGGTTCTACGGCACGTCCGACCGGCAACTTCCGCCCCAGGGCACCGGCACGTTCTTCGGGATCCGGTTTCTCGAGCCCCACGTGGATCTGCTGGCCCCCAATGCGGACGGCAGCCCGTACCGCATCGCGATCCCGGACCGGATCGGAAACGCCTCCAATCCGCTCAATGCGCTCGCGAACCAGCAGGTGACCGTCGCCGGAAAACGGCTGATCGGGAGCGGGACGCTGCGGTGGCATCCGGCGCGCTGGCTGGTGTTCGAGGGAAGTCACCACCTCGAGCGGGAAGACCTCGATTCCGCCACCCAATTGCCGCCTCGCTCTCAGCCGCCGCAACCCGGCTTCCTCAGTCACGGGTTCTCGAGCGGTCGCTCCCGCAACACCGATGCGGCGGTCCTGGCCAGCCGGGAATGGGGCCGGGTCCGCGGTGCCGTCCGGCTCGGGTACACCTATGAGTTCCGTAGCGTGGACGATTCCACGACGGTGAGTGGCCTGGGTGAGAATCCCGAGAAGGTCAGCTCCTCCCACACCGAGGCCAACGTCAAGTCCTGGTATGGCACGACGGGCCTGGTGTTCGAGGACCGCTATGTCTTCGATGCCGCGGTTCGGCGCGACGAGATGTCGCTCCTCGCTCCCCGGAGTCGCACCCGCTGGTACTATCGGGTGGCCGGCGCCTGGCGTGCCGACCAGGATCTGCGCCTCGGCGCCCTCGACGATCTCACCCTCCACCTGGCCTACGGCACCGCCGGTCAGCGACCCGGATTCCCCTTGGGGTTCCTTTCGCCGATCACCGGCCTGGACCCGCTCCGGGCTCCCCGCTCCGGCGAGCTCGAGCTGGGAGCCAGTCTGGCGACGCGGGGAGGCCGATTCACGCTGGACTATGCCTACTCGCGGAAGACGACTCGTGACGTCATCGAGCTCGGATCGATCCAGACTTCGGTCGGATTCATCGACGTTTTGCTCAATGCGGGCACGGTTCGGGCCACCACCCACGAACTGACCCTCGGCTACGCGGTGCTCCGAACGCCGGATCTGGCCTGGAGCCTTACCCTCACCGGCGACCGGATCCGGCAACGAATCACCGAATATTCCCTGCCGGAACGGCTCCTCGGTTTCGCCTCCCAGCAGCCGGGCATCTTCTTGGTGGGCGCGGGCAAGTCCCTCGGGGTGATGTACGGCATCCGCTTCGTTCGCACCATCGCGGAACTGTACGACGACCCCGACAAGCAGGCGCTGTCCGGCCCGGGCCAGGCCTTCGACCCGGCGAATTTCGTGGTGAACGAAGAGGGATACGTCGTGGCGAAGGCGTCGTGGCGCTGCGGGGAGGACCATCTCTATCGCGACCGAGCCGGCGCCTGCTCCACCCCGGAGCGTCCGATTCCCTACGAAGCGGTCGCCTGTCCGGTCACCTGCCCACCGGGCCAGCTCGTCCCGATCGGCAACAGCACGCCCGATTTCGTGGCCGGGCTGCAGTCGACCCTTCGCTACAAACGATTCGGTCTCACGAGTCTGCTGGAATGGAATCAGGGAGGCGACGTCTACAACGGGAGCCGGCAGTGGCCGTTCCTGGAGCAGCGCGATCCGCTCTTCGACCAGCGCGGCAAGCCGGACGCGGAAAAGAAGAGCATCGAGTACTACCGCGCGTTCTACAACGGGCTCAACAGCAGCGCGCTATTCGTCGAATCGGGCACCTATCTCAAGGTTCGCGAGGTGGCGCTGACCTACAGCTTCCGGCTCGGCGCGTTGGAGCGTGTGGCGGTGGGGCTGGTGGGACGCAATCTCTTCACGCTCACCGGATACTCGGGGTACGATCCGGAGGTCGGGAACACCGCCGACCCCTTCCTCGGGCGGGTGGACTGGTTCCAGTACCCGCACTATCGAACCGTTTCGGGTATGGTGGAGATCGCGTTCTAGCGCCGGGCGTTCAGCAGCAGCGCGACGCGCCGTTGCCGTAGCGGGCGTTGACCTGGGCCTCGAAGAACTCCCGTTCCGAGAGGACCGCGCAGCCGGGATGCCGCTCCGCCATATGCTGGAGGTAGCCGGGGTAGTCCGGCATCCCGACGATCCGCTTGAACCCCGAGAGAAACCGCCCCCACCTCCCGGCGTCCGGCCTTCCCGTTCTCCCGCCTTGCCGCCCCGGCTCAGTTCGCATAGGCACTCTGGACGAACGGGGTCTCCTTGACGGTCGCCGGTTTCCTTCCCTGAATCACCAGCAGCCACTCCCGTACCGAGGCGATCACCAGGGCCACCACCACGACCATGAAGATGCCGGCGAGCGCGGCGTCGACGCGGTCGTTCCAGATGAGCCGAGCTCCGATACCCGGATCGAGATTCCCCGCGGCGAGCCGTCCGGCGGTGGCCCGGGCATGGGCCAGGAATCCGAGCCGGGGGTCCGCCGCGAAGATCTTCTGCCACCCGGCGGTGAGGGTTACCGCGAGGAGCCACGCGAGCGGGAGCAGTGTGACCCAGGCGTGGCGCACCTTGCCCGCCTTGATGATCAGCGTGGTGCCGACGCAGAGCGCCACCGCCGCCAGGAGCTGGTTGCTGATGCCGAACAGGGGCCAGAGCGAGTTGATGCCCCCCAGCGGGTCGAGTACGCCCTGCACCAGGAAATAGCCCCAGGCGGCCGTCACCAGTCCCGAGGCGAGCAGGTTGCTGGGGTACCAGGAAGTGCGGCCCAGCGGGGCCCAGACGTGCGCGAGAAACTCCTGGAGCATGAAGCGGCCGACCCGGGTGCCGGCGTCGAGCGTGGTGAGAATGAACAGCGCCTCGAACATGATGGCGAAGTGATACCAGAGCCCCATCAGGCTGGCCCCGAACACGCCGCTGAAGATGTGCGCCATGCCCACGGCGAGCGAGGGAGCGCCGCCCACTCGGCCCAGCAGCGAGGCCTCGCCGACCGACTTGGCCAGTGCGGTGAGCTGCTCCGGCGTCACGGTGAAGCCCCACTGGCGGATCTGCTCCGCGGCGCTCGCCACGGTGCCGCCCAGGGCGCCGAGCGGCGCGTTGATCGAGAAGTAGACGCCCGGGTCGAGCGCGCAAGCGGCGCAGAGCGCCATGATCGCCACGAACGATTCGGTGAGCATTCCGCCGTAGCCGATCAGCGGGGCATCCGACTCCCGCCGGATCATCTTGGGCGTGGTGCCGCTCGAGACCAGCGCGTGGAATCCGCTGATGGCCCCGCACGCGATGGTGATGAACGCGAAGGGGAACAGCTTGCCCGCGAACACCGGCCCGGTGCCGTCGATGAACCGGGTCAGGGCCGGCATCTGCAGTGGTGGCCGGACGATCAGGATGCCCACCGCCAGCAGTACGATGGTGCCGATCTTCATGAAGGTCGAGAGGTAGTCGCGCGGGGCCAGCAGGAGCCAGACCGGCAACACGCTGGCGATGAAGCCGTAGATCATGAGGCCCCAGGCGATGGTCAGGCCGCCATGGGTGAACAGCGGGGCCAGCGTCGGAGACAGCGCCACGTAGCGCCCGCCCACCAGCGCCACCACCAGCAGGATCACGCCCACCACCGTCGCCTCGACGGTCTTGCCGGGCCGGACGATCCGCATCCAGAGGCCCATGCCCAGGGCGATCGGAATGGTGCAGAGAATCGAGAAGATGCCCCAGGGACTGTCCTTGAGGGCGTTGGTCACCACCAGGGCCAGGACCGCGAGCAGGATGATCATGATCGCCAGGATGGCGATCATCGCGAAGAGCCCGGTGATCGGGCCGATCTCGTCCTTGGCCATCTGGCCGAGCGACTTCCCGTCGCGCCGCATCGAACCGAAGAGGATCACGAAGTCCTGCACCGCGCCGCCCAGCACCACCCCGAAGACGATCCAGATCGTGCTCGGCAGCCAGCCGAACTGGGCCGCGAGCACCGGCCCGACCAGGGGACCCGCGCCGGCGATGGCCGCGAAATGGTGCCCGAACAGTACCCAGCGTGTGGTGGGACAGTAGTCCCGGCCGTTGTTGAGCCGCTCGGCGGGGGTGGCCCGGCCGTCGAGACCGAAGACCCGGTTGGCCAGGAAGCGACTGTAGAAGCGGAAGCCGACCAGATAAGTGCCGACCGCCGCGAGGACCAGCCACGCCGCGCTGATGGTCTCGCCCCGGTTGAGGGCGATCACCCCCCAGGCGGCTGCGCCCACCAGGCTCACCAGGACCCAAAGGATTCGGTTCATCGGCTTAATGTACGGCTCGGCATCGGGTAGTTCCAAGCCCCGACGGCTTGCGGGCCCCGGAGCCGGTCCGTACCTTCGCCAGTCCATGCCCCCGACCGGATACGATCCTCCCTCATGGCGCCGTGCGGCGCGCCCCTCCCCGTCGGGAGCGGTCCTCGAGAAGCCCGCGCCCGATCTGGAGATTTCCCAGGGCTTCCGGGGCAAGGTGGCGATGATCACCGGGGGCGCGACCGGGCTCGGGCGCAGTGTCGCCCTGGAGTTCGGACGGCTGGGCTGCTCGGTGGCGTTCTGCTTCGTCGATCTGCCCGGCCGGGACGTCCGTGAGACCGCGCTCCTCACCGAAACCGCCATCTCGTCCATGGGCGTCGGGGTCTTTGCCGATTGCTGCGACGTCCGGGACCGCGCCCAGGTGGAACGGTTCGTGGCCGCGGTCAAGGCCAAATTCGAGACCATCCATTTCCTGATCAACAACGCGGGCATGGCCAACGACGGCGCCCATTGGCGGCTCGACCCCGCCGAGTGGTCGGAGGTGATCGACACCAATCTGACCGGCGCCTTCAATTGCACCAGCGCGGTGGCGCCGCTGTTTCGGGCCCAGCGATCGGGGAAGATCGTGAACGTGAGCTCGCACCTGGCCGGGCACCCGGGGTTCGGCGTGGCGAGCTACGCGGCCAGCAAGGCCGGCCTGGAGGGGCTGACCCGCGCCGTGGCGGTGGAGCTGGGGCCCAGCAACGTGAACGTCAATGCGGTGGCCCCGGGGTTCATCCGGACCGAGCGCCTGAGCCTGCTCCCGCCCGAAGTGATCGACAAGGCCCGCAAGAGCTCGGTGCTGGGACGAATCGCCGAGCCCGAGGACGTGGCGCGGGTGATCTCCTTCCTCTGCTCGGAAGAGGCCCGCCACATCACCGGCCAGACCATCGTGGTGGACGGCGGGCTCTCGCTGGAATAGCCCGAATCCCCAAGGGCCGGTTAGCTTTGGCCCACATGTCTCTTCCGATTCGCAGCCTCGTCCTCCTGGCGCTGGCCGTGGCGCCGGCCTGCGCCCAGCAGCAAAAGCAGTCCAAGACCCCCGAGCCGATCGTGGCGCTGGCCACCGACGCGCTCGCGGGACAGTTGGTGACCGTGCTTCCCCTCACCATGGTCGTGTCGGACCCGCGGCTCCCCGGCGCCACCGGACTCGAAGCGAGAACCCGCACCATGCGGTGGGCCGACTCGCTCCTGGGTGACGCCCTCCTGGAGCGCGCCCCCGAGGTGCAGTGGATCCTGCCGCCGGCGCTCCGCCGCACCGCCGAGCGGGCGGTGGGCGTGATGCCCAGCCCCGACAAGATGGGGCAGTCGGTGATGCGGTCTCCGGCGCTCAAAAGCGTGCCCGACCCCCTCCGGGCCTACCTGCGGCAGCTGGTGGCGCTGTCGGGCGGCGCCCGCTTTGCCTTCATTCCGGCCGCGCTCTACCTGACTCCGGGTCCCTCGGACAGCATCACGGTGCAGCTCTCCGCGGTGCTCGCCGATGGCCGGCTGGGCCGGGTGGTCTGGCGCACCATGGCCAGGGGCACCGGTGAAACCGCCGACCAGGCGCTTCGCGTCGCCCTGTCGACCATCCTGGCCTCCGACGCCCCTCCGCCGTCATCCCCATGACGTACGCCGTGACCCTGATTCCCGGCGACGGGATCGGGCCCGAGATCACCGAGCAGACGGTCCGGGCCCTCGAAGCGACCGGGCTCACCTTCTCGTGGGACGTGCAGCAGGCGGGGATGGCCGCGGTGAACGCGGGCCAGGATCCGCTGCCCGACGCCGCCATCGAGAGCATCCGGCGGCTGCGGGTGGCGCTCAAGGGACCCCTCACCACGCCGGTGGGCGGAGGGTACCGCTCGGTCAATGTGGCGCTGCGCAAGGAATTCGAGCTGTACGCCAACGTGCGCCCGGCGGTGACGATCATCCCCGGGCGCTACGACGGGATCGACATCGTCATGATCCGGGAGAACGTCGAAGGGCTCTACTCCGGGGTCGAGCATTTCATCAAGGTGGGCGACGACCCCCGCGCGGTGGGCGTGTCCCAGGCGATCGTGACCCGGTACGCCTGCGAGCGGGTGATCCGCTACGCCTTCGAGTACGCGGTCCGCCACGGCCGGAAGAGGGTGGCGATCGTGCACAAGGCCAACATCCTTAAGATGGCGAGCGGCCTCTTCCTCGAGGTGGGCCGGGCCATCGCCGACGAATTCGCCGGTCGGATCGTCTCGAACGACATGATCGTGGACAACTGCGCCATGCAGCTGGTGCTCAAGCCGGAGCAGTTCGACGTGATCGTCACGACCAACCTGTTCGGTGATATCCTGAGCGACGAGATCGCCGGGCTGGTGGGCGGGCTCGGCCTCACGGCGGGCGGCAACATCGGCGCCTCGGCGGCCATCTTCGAGGCGGTGCACGGGAGCGCCCCGGACATCGCCGGCAAGGGCGTGGCCAACCCCTCGGCGCAGATGCTGGCCGGCGCGATGATGCTCGATCATCTGGGCGAGACCGCGGCCGCCACCCGGCTCCGGCGCGCCATCACCGCCACCATCCGGGACGCGGGCATCCGCACCCGCGACCTCGGCGGCACTGCGACGACCCGGGACTTCGGAGATGCAGTCGCCGCTCGCGTCGGCTAAGCCCCCGGTGCCGTGCGCGGAGTGTCTCGCGCGGACGCCGGGAATCAACTGGGGCGATCTCTGCCCGGACTGCACCGAGCGGCTCCGGCGGCGTGCAAGTTCGCGGGCCCGGTACATCTCCCTGGTGGCGTGCCTCCTGGTGGTGTGGTACGCATGGCTGCGCATTCCGCTCCGGCCGTCGACCCGGATCTGGCTCGCGGCCATTGTCATCGCGACCTACTTCCTGACCCGGAAGATCGCCACCCAGATCGCGATGGACCTCATGCGCCGCCCACCACGAGAACAACCCTGAACCGAACCGAGCGCCCCGCGCTCGAGGAGATAACCATGTCACGATCGCTCTGCCTGTTGCTCGCCCTCGCGCTGCCGGCGCCGCTCGCCGCGCAGACCGGCCTCACCATCTACAACGACGGGCGCGTGCTGGTCCGGCGCACCCTGCCCGAGGCCCTCGCTGCCGGCGTCAGCAATCACCGGCTCTCCCTGGGCCTCCTCGACCCCAGCTCGGTGTTCGCGCTCGACTCCGGCGTAGTGATCACCGGCACGGCCTACGACGCCGCGGTGGACGAGGAGAACACCATGCGGCGGGCGGTCGGGCAGACGCTCAAGTTCCTGACCGGCAGCACCACCAACGGCGTCGCGGATACCGCGACGGCCACCGTGGTGGGCGTGAGTCCCGAGCGGTTCCGTCTCAAGGACGGGCGGGTGGTGTTTCAGCGTCCCGGCCTGCCGCTCTACCAGGCCGAGCTCGTGCTGACCGATCCCACGCTGGCGCTCGCCGTTCGCTCCGTGAACCGGCTGCCGGACTTCCGGATCGGATACTTCTCCCAGGGCGCCGGGTGGAACGCCACCTATACCGTGGTGCTCGGCAAGAGCAGCTCCAGGATCAGCGGGCTCGCGTCAATCTCGTCGGGCACCCTCCGGGTGAGCGACGCGGAGGTCCAGCTGCTGGCCGGCTCGGTCGGCACCGCCGGGCGGCCCAGTCCGCTTCGCATGGAGGCGATGAAGACCCTGGATGCGGCCGTCGCGGGGGCTCCGGCCGAGGAACAGCAGATCGGAGAGGCCCACCTGTACACCATTCCGGGGCGACTCTCGCTCGAGCCCGGCGTCACGACCGGCGTGGCGCTGTTCGAGCCGGCGTCGGCGCCCTGGGAGCGGTCCTACGTGGTCCGGGGCCAGATTCCCTACTACGGGATGCTGCCCCAGTACGGCAACGACGAGAGCGTGGTCCCGGTGGAGGTCTGGTACACCCTGAAGCGGGCGCTCAAGACTCCCTTCGGCGACTTGCCGCTGCCGATGGGGACCTACCGGCTCTACCAGGGCGACGACGCGGGCCGGCTCCAGCTGATCGGTGAATCGTCCGCGGGGCACACCGCTCCGGGGCGGGATGTGCGGCTCTCCGCCGGCTCGGCGTTCGACCTCACGGCCAAGCGAATCCAGATCACCTACGCCACCCGGCGGGATTCTACCCGCACCATCGCCACCGCCGACTTCAGGGTGACCATCGCCAGCGCGAAGGACACCGCCGTCACGGTGGAAGTCCTGGAGGAACGGTCGGGAGAATGGTCGGTGCTGTCCAGCTCGGTCCCCGCGGAGAAGGTGTCCAGCACGCGGACCCGGTTCCGGGTCCGGGTGCCCGCGATGGGTGAAGCGACCCTGACCTACCGGGTTCGGGTCGTCTGGTGACGCCAGTCGTCCTGGTTCACCTCTCCGACATGCATTTCGGCCGGGACGTCGACCTGGTACAGGTCGAGGCCTGCGAGGCCATGCTTCCCTCGATCGCCCCGAGCGCCATCGTCATTTCCGGTGACCACTCGCAACGCGGGCGGCACGGAGAGCTGCAGATGTCGCGGCACTTCCGGGATCGGGTCGGGCGGCTCGCGCCGACGCTGGTGATCCCCGGCAATCACGACGTCCAGTGGTGGGCCAGCCCGTTCGGCCTCTTCGGCTCCCGGCGCCGGTACACCAAATTCCGTCACTACTTCGGCGACGACCTCTCGCCCAGGCTCGAGATCCCGGGGGCAGCCATCGCCGGCGCGCTGACCAGCCATGGCGTGGCGTTCGGCTCGCTGACCTGGAATCCCAACGACATGGCGGTGAAGGGACACCTGCCCGGGTCCGAGGTGGAGCGGGTGACCCGCTTCTTCGCCACGGCACCGGCCGGCGCGGCCCGCATCCTGGTGCTGCACCACAATGTGCTGCGCGGGGCCATCTCCCGACGGATGGGGCTGGCCCATTGGCGCCGGGCCCAGCAGCAGATCCGGGCCAGCGGCGCCGAGCTGGTGTTGTGCGGCCACGATCATCAGGAAGGGTCCGGATTGATCGACGGAGCCGTGGTGGTCAGCACCTCGGGGACCCTGACCCTGCGTACCCGGGGCGGCGGACCGTCGGCCTTCAACGTCGTCACGATCGACGATCAGGCCATTTCGGTGCTCCACATGCGGTGGGACCCGGCCGGCCGGCTGTTCAGGTCGTCCGATCTGGCGCGCTACGGCCGGATGGCACCGGGGTGATGCCGCTGCTGGCGCGCCGGCTCCGCGCCCATGGGCTCCCCGACGCGGTTCCGGTCATTCTCCACGCAAATCGGCGAGTCCTGGTCAGCATGACGCGGCGTGGAGCCCTTCGGGTCCATCGCGGCTATGAGGCGGCTCCCGACGAGGTGGTTGCCGCCATCGCGAAATGGGCCCGGCCGCGCATTCGCCGAGCCGACCGGCGCGCGGCGCAGCGCATCCTGGTCGCCTTCCCGGTGCATGCCCATGTGCCGGCGGAGCCTGCCACTCCGCGGGCCGCGGAGGCGCCCCGGCCCGAGGATGAGGCCGCGCTCATCCGCCTCCGGGCGATCCACTCCGAGCTCAACATCCGGCATTTCGGTGCCGCGCTGGGTACCTGCACGATCCGGCTGTCTCGCCGCATGCGACGGCGTCTGGGAGAATTCCGGCCGGCCCCCGGCCCCGGGGAGCAACCCGAGATCGCCCTCGGGCATCGGCATCTGAAGCGCGACGGATGGGCCCGGGTGACCGAGACCCTGCTGCACGAGATGGTCCACCAGTGGCAGGCCGAAACCGGACGCCGCCTCGGGCACGGGCGGGACTTCCGGGAGAAGTGCGCCGAGGTCGGAATCGAGGGCCGGGCCGTCGCCCGCCTCGGAACCGATTTCCGGAGTTATCTTACCTGAGAGGTAATTTTGGTCCAGGCGTCCCGAGCTCAGAGGGCCGCGATGTCCAAACGCGTTCTCCCGGACGACCCCGCCATCCCGCCGGAAACCCAGTCAGCGCTCAAGCTGTGGGTGGTGCTGTCGCGCGCCCACGCGAGCATCTCCGCGCACGCGGTCGCGCATGCGGCCGAGCACGGGCTTTCGCTCACCGAATTCGCGATTCTCGAGGCGCTGTATCACCGGGGCCGGATGGTGCTGGGAGAGATCCAGCGCCGCATCCTGGTCTCCAGCGGGGGCATCACCTTCTTGGTGGACCGGCTGGCCGAAAAGGGCCTGGTCGTCAGGCAGGAATGCCAGGAAGACCGCCGCGCCAAGTTTGTGGCACTGACCCGCGAGGGCACCCGGCTGATTCGCGACCTCTTTCCCTCCCACGCCCGGACGCTGGCGCACGCGATGCGGGGACTGACCGAGGCCGAGCAGGAAGAGGCCATTAGGCTGCTTCGGACCCTCGGGCTGGCGGCGGCCGGAGGGGGCCTTCCTCCCTCCTCGGCGGCCCTCCGACGGAAGGCCATCGGCGCCCGGCCAGCCGGGCGCTCCCGCACCCCAGCGACCTAGGTTCTCCCGACTCGAACCTGCCCCCGCCTCACCGCGACTCGCTGCAAGAGCAGTCGCCTCGCGTCTTTGCGTCCTGGCGTCTTTGCGTCTATCTTGTGCTGCCTATCTCTCGTCCCCACAAGAGGTTGCGATGACGTTCGCCGGTGTCGATTTCTATCAGATGGACCGGCTCCTCAGTGAGGAGGAGCGCGCCGTACGGGATACGGTGCGGGCCTGGGTGGACGAGCACCTCATGCCCATCATCGGCGACTGCTACATCGAAGGCCGCTTCCCCAAACAGATCATTCCCGGTCTCGCCGAGCTCGGGGTCCTGGGGGCCAACCTGCCCGAGGAGTATGGCTGCGCCGGGCTCAACAACGTGGCCTACGGCCTGATCATGCAGGAGCTGGAGCGGGGGGACAGCGGCATCCGCTCCTTCGCGTCGGTGCAGGGTGCGCTGGTCATGTATCCCATCTACCGCATGGGCTCCGACGCCCAGAAGCAGCAGTGGCTGCCGCGGCTCGCCGCCGGGAAGGA
Organism: uncultured Gemmatimonadales bacterium; assembly: GCA_963762545.1. GTDB lineage: Bacteria > Gemmatimonadota > Gemmatimonadetes > Gemmatimonadales > GWC2-71-9 > JABFSM01. The sequence continues at coordinate 752,492 of CAVXLC010000001.1, forward strand.
AATCGGCTGCTTCGGGCTCACCGAGCCGGACTATGGCTCCAATCCGAGCGGCATGATCACTACGGCCAGGGAGACGAAGGACGGTTGGGTACTCAACGGCGTCAAGATGTGGATCACCAACGGGAGCCAGGCGACCGTCTCCATCATCTGGGCCAAGACCGGCGCGATCGAAGACCCGAAGTCCATTCGCGGTTTCATCGTCCCGACCGGCACCAAGGGTTACACGGCAAAGGATCAAAAGGGAAAGCTCTCGCTCCGGGCCAGCGATACCAGTGAAATCCACCTGGAAGACGTTCACCTCCCCAAGGACGCGATTCTTCCCAAGAGCGGCGGCATCAAGAGCCCGCTCTCCTGCCTGACCCAGGCCCGGTACGGCATTTCGTGGGGCGCGATCGGCGCCGCGATGGCCTGCTACGACGAGGCGCTCCAGTATTCCAGACAGCGGATCATGTTCGGCAAGCCGATCGGGAGCACCCAGATCCAGCAGGTGCGCCTGGCCGACATGCTGACCGAAATCACCAAGGCGCAGCTCCTGAGCCTGCAGCTGGGCCGGCTCAAGGACGCCGGGACCCTGACCCCCCAGCACGTGTCGCTCGCCAAGCGGAACAATGTGAGCATGGCGTGCGACGTCGCGCGCGAGGCGCGGCGCCTCCTCGGCGCCAACGGGATCCTGGCCGAGTACCACTCGATGCGCCACATGGCCAACCTCGAGTCGGTGTATACCTATGAGGGAACCCACGACATGCATTCGCTGATCCTGGGGCAGGAGATCACCGGGTTCGCGGCGTTCTAAGGAGCCATTCGTGAAGATCGCGGTTTGCCTCAAGCGGGTTCCCGACACCGAGATGCGGTTTGCCATTGCGCCCGACGGCACGTCGCTCGACCCGACCGGGCTCAAGTTCGACATGAGCGACTTCGACGGCTACGCCGTGGAGGTCGCCTTGCGCCTCAACGAGCGACATGGTCCGGGAGAAATCGTGGCGGTAGCCCTCGGACCCGACACGCTCCAGGAGACACTGCGCAAGGCGCTCAGCATGGGCGTCGATCGGGGGATTCATCTCCAGGCCGATCCGGTTCCCTTCGACGGCCTGGCCATCGCCCAGGCGCTGTCCGCGGAGCTGAACGGCCAGGGGTTCGACCTGATCCTGTTCGGCCGCGTGGCCACCGACACCGGGAACGGGACCGTGGGCCCGATGACCGCGCAGCTGATGAACCTTCCCTGCGTCACCGCCATTTCCAGGCTGGACCTCGCCGGGAAGACCGGCGCCGCGCAGCGCGAGCTGGAGGGCGCCACCGAGTCGGTGACCTTTCCGCTCCCCGCCGTCCTCACGATCGACGAGGGGATCGCGCGGCCGCGGCTGCCCTCCCTCAAGGGCATCATGGCCGCCAAGAAGAAGCCGATCGAAAGCCGCCCGGCGGCGCTCGGTCCGGTGCGCCTGACCATCGACAAGCTCGAGCTGCCGCCGGAGCGCGCCGCGGGGCGGATCGTGGGCGAGGGCCCCGATGCGGTGCCCGAGCTGGTGCGGCTGCTCCACGAAGAAGCGAAGGTGCTCTGATGGCCGATACCTTTGCCCTGGCCGAGTTTCGCGCCGGCGCGTTCCGCAAGGTGGCATTCGAAGCGGTCACCGCGGCGCGGCGCGCCGCCGATGGAAGCGGCGGCGGCAAGGTCACCGCGCTGGCCATCGGCGGTCCCGGCCTCTCGGCCAAGGCGTCCGAGCTGGGCCGGTTCGGCGCCGACCGCGTGGTGGCCGTGGAGCACCCCGGGCTGGCCCGCTACAGCCCCGAGGTCTTCGCGGCCACCGCCGCCGCCCAGCTCAAGGCCGGATCGTTCCGAGCCGGTTTCTTCTCGGCATCCGCCGAAGGACGGGATCTCGCGCCGCGGGTGGCAGCCGCGCTCGGCGTCGGTCTGGCTTCCGACATCACCGGTTTCGAGATCACCCCGGAGGCGCTGGTGGCCCGCCATCCGATGTATGTGGGCAAGGCCATCGCCACCCTCCGCTTGACCGGCACGCCCGCGCTGGTGTCGCTCCGTCCCGGTGCCATCTCGGCGGTGGAGCAGGCCCGACCCGCCCAGGTGGAGCCGTCCGAGCCGGCCATGGACCCGGGCGCCGCGCGGGTCGTGGTGACGGAGCTGGCCCAGCGCGCCGCCGCGCGCATGGATCTGGGGGAGGCGCCCGTGGTGGTGAGCGGCGGGCGCGGCCTCAAGAGCGCCGAAAATTTCAAGCTGGTCGAGGATCTGGCGTCGGCGTTCGGAAACGCCGCGGTCGGCGCCACCCGGGCGGTGACCGATGATGGATGGCGGCCCTCCTCGGATCAGATTGGGCAGACCGGACGGCTGGTGAGTCCGGCGCTGTACGTGGCCGTGGGGATTTCCGGCGCCATTCAGCATCTGGCCGGCATGCGCACGTCGCGGGTGATCGTCGCCATCAACCGGGACAAGGAGGCGCCGATCTTCAAGGTGGCGGACTACGGCATCGTCGGGGACCTCTTCGAGGTGGTCCCGCCGCTCATCGAGGCGGTCAAGCGGGCCCGGGCGGAGCATCAGTAGCACGAACGCCGTCGCGGCCGTCCTCAATCCCGGCTCGGGCGATGGCGATGCCGAGCAGGCCCGGGAGCGGCTCGAGGAATTGTTTGCCGCGGCGGGGCGGCCGGTGACCGTCACGGTGGCCCGGAACGGAGAGGAGGCCCGGCGCGCCATCGCCGCGGCGATCGCCTCGGGCGTCTCGGCCCTGGTGGGTGGTGGCGGGGACGGCACCATCAGTGCGGTCGCTTCGGCCTTGGCGGGCACCGGTATTCCGCTCGGCGTTATTCCGCTCGGCACCCTCAATCACTTCGCCAAGGACCTCGGCATTCCGCTCGGCCTCGACGAGTCCATCGCGGTGGTCCTGGCGGGATGCACGGCCAAGGTGGACCTGGGCGAGGTGAATGGACGATTCTTTCTCAACAACTCCAGCCTGGGGCTCTATCCCCGGATGGTGCGGCTGCGCGCCGCGCATCCGGCCCGTGGGTGGCGCAAGTGGATCGTCGCGCTCCGGGCCCTGGTGCAAACGCTGGAAGGGAATCCGGCGATCTCGGTGAGCATCGAGGCGGAGGGGGAGCGCGTGGTGACGCGAACGCCGATCGTGTTCATCGGGAACAACGAGTACACGATGTCCGGGCTGGAGGCCGGCACCCGGGCCTCGCTTGCGGGAGGGAAGCTCGCCATCTACGTGGTGCGCACCGGCGGACGGCCCCGGCTGATGCGACTTGCCTGGCGCATGTTCACCAGGCGGGCACTCAGCTCCGGCGAACTCGACTTGACCCTGACGGCGGCCGCGACGATCACGCTGCGGGGTGCCTCCGTCTCCGTGGCGCTGGACGGCGAGGTCGTCGTGCTGGACCAGCCGCTCGAATACCGGATCCGGCCGGCCGCGCTCAGCGTCCTGGTTCCCAAGCCGGCCGCCAGCGCATCGTGAGCGATGCGGCACACGACCTATATTTCAGCATGACGCTCCCCATCCTGCCGGAGGCTGGTCCTTGGCGCTGATTCTTCCCCGCCGTCACCAGCCCGGGCTGCCGCTCGACCGGTTGATCCTCGCCGAAAAGCCGGAGCCCGATGCCACCGAGATGGATGTGTTGTTCGTGGGTGCCGGACCCGCCGGGCTGGCGGGAGCGATCGAGCTGACGCGCCTGGTGGCCGGCGCCGGCATGGGTGAGGTGAATATCGGGGTCCTGGAGAAGGCCGGGGCCCTGGGCGAACACAGTCTTTCCGGCGCCGTGGTGAATCCCCGCGCCTTCCGCGAGCTCTTTCCCGACGTTCCCGAGTCGTCGCTTCCGTTCCGTCAACCGGTGGATCAGGAGGAAGTCCGCTTCCTGACCCGCACCGGCGGGTTCCGGATTCCCACGCCGCCCACCATGCGCAACCACGGCAACTACGCCGCCTCGCTCTCGGAAATCGTCCGGTGGATGGGGGCGCGGGCCGAGGAAGCCGGCGTGAATGTGTTCACCGGGTTCCCCGCCGACGGCCTGCTCGTCGAGGGCTCCTCCGTGCGCGGCGTCCGGACCACCCCCACCGGACTCAAGCGCGACGGAACCCCGGGGCCTGACTTCCAGGGAGGCACCGACCTCACCGCCAAGGTGACCGTGCTGACCGAAGGCACCCGCGGAGCGCTGTCCCAGGCGTGGCGGCAGTGGCAGGGCGTGGGCAGCCCCAACCCGCAGATCTACGCGCTGGGGGTGAAGGAGGTGTGGGAGGTGAAGCGCCCGCTGGACCGGGTGGTCCACACCCTCGGCTGGCCGGTGCCGCTCAATGTGTTCGGTGGCACGTTCATGTATCCGATGGGCCCCACCCAGGTGGCGCTGGGGATCGTCACCGGTCTCGACGCCCACGATGCGTCGTTCGACGTGCACGAGCTGCTGCAGCGGACGAAGCTGCATCCGTTCTTCCGCCAATACCTCGAGAGGGGGCAGCTGCTGGAGTGGGGTGCCAAGACCATTCCGGAAGGCGGCTTCTGGAGCCTGCCCGACCGGCTGTCGGGCGACGGAATCATCCTGGCGGGCGACTGCGCCGGCTTCGTGGACGTCGCCTCGCTCAAGGGTATCCACTACGCGATGCAATCCGGGATGTACGCGGCGCGCGCGGCGTTCGAGGCGCTCAAGACCGGGAACGCCACCGGCACGGCCCTGGCCGGGTACGACCGGATGGTTCGGGCCAGCTACATCGCGAGCGACCTGCGGAAGACCCGCAACATGCGCCTCGCGTTCAAGCACGGCTTCGTCCTGGCCGGAGTCGAGAACGGCCTGATGACCGTCACGCGAGGGGCCTTTCCCGGCTGGCGGATGCGGGTCGAGGAAGATGCCGCCGAGCCCCGGACCCCGACTCCGGCCGAGCCGTTCAAGCCCGACAACGTGCTCACTTTCAGCAAGCTGGACGCGGTCTTCAAATCGGGCAACGCGACCCGCGACACCATCCCCTCCCATCTGCTGGTCGGTCCCGACATCTCGGCAGACGTCGCCGATTTCTACGCCCATGTCTGCCCGGCGGGCGTCTACGAGCGGACCGCCGACGGCCTCCGGGTCAACCCGCCCAACTGCATCGACTGCAAGGCCACCGATGTGCTTGGCCCGCGCTGGAGTCCCCGGGAAGGCGGCAGCGGGCCGAAGTACCGCCTGATGTGATTCGGGATCGGTGGAAGGAGCTGCGGGCGCGTGCCGCCGTGATGTGGACGGAGCCCGATGCGTTCCTGCTGGACGCCGGCACCAGCGCCGAGCTGATGATCGCGCGGGTGCGGCTCGGGCTCACGGCGGTGCTGCTGTCGGTCCCGGTGATCAATCTCATCATCTCGCGGCCCGAGGAGCGGATCACCCATGTGACCGGGCTCGGGGTGACGCTGGTCGCGGTGCTGATCGCCCTGGTGGCGTATCACGTGGTGCAGCAGGGGCACCGCCAGGTCTGGCTGCCCCTGGCCACCAGCCTGATGGACGTGACCCTGGTGTCGTCGGCGCTGGTCGGATTCAGCCTCATCGGCGATCCGCACCAGGCGGTGAACAGCAAGGTCACCTTCGAGACCTACTTCCTGGCCATCGCCGCGACCTGCCTGCGCTACGATCTCCGGGTCTCGGTGGTGGCGGGCGGGGTGGCCATTCTGGAATACATCGGCGTCATCATCCTGGTGACCGCCACGCACAATCTCGACTCCCCGCAGTATTCACCGTGGGAATACGGCCGGTTCTTCTGGAGCGATCAGGTGTCCCGGGTGATTCTGCTCGGGCTGCACACCGCGCTCTGCACCGGCATCGTGCTCCGGCTGCAGCGCCACCGCCGGATGTCCAACAGCGACCGCCTGACCGGGCTCTTCAACCGGGCCTATTTCGAGGAGTTCCTGAGCGCCGAGGTACGCCGCTCCCGGCGCTATGTCCGCCACTTCGCCGTGGCGATGGTGGACATCGACCGGTTCAAGAATTTCAACGACAGCTACGGGCATGCCGCGGGAGACCGGGCGCTCAAGAAGGTGGCGGAGACGATTCAGCACGGCGTGCGGCGGAGCGATCTGGTGGCGCGGTACGGCGGCGAGGAGATGGTGCTGGTGATGCCGGAGACCTCGCTCAACGCGGCGCGCAAGCGGCTCGAAGCGATCCGCGAATCGGTGGCCGCGGAGCCGATCCAGGTACCCAAGCGGGTGGAGAGCGTGCGGGTGACGGTGAGCGCGGGGGTGGCGTGCTGGCCCGCCGACGGCGACGATCCCGACGATCTGTTGCACACGGCGGACGCGCGCCTGTTCCATGCCAAGGCGCTGGGCCGGAACCGGGTGGTGTCGTCCAGCGTGGCCGCCGCGTCGGTGTAGTCGTGTCAGGGGGCGACTTGCTGACGAAGGGCCTCAGGGGACCTCGGTCATCTGCCCCAGGAACAGAATCGTTCCGGTGAGCCGCTCCCGGATCGCGAAGAGGAAGGGCCGGTTGATCTGCAGCGTGGGCGGCGCGGAGGTGGGGCCGATGCCCACCGAGGTGGCCGCGGCGGCCTCGGTGCCCTCTTCGTTCACGTCCACGAAGGTCTTGTGGGTCACCTTGGTGATGACCAGCTCGCCGGGGTGTACGTTGGCCAGGTTGCTGAAGTCGGCGGCCCGCGGGTCGAACGCCACCCCCATGCCGAGCGCGGTCAGGACGTCCTTCAGGGACCGCTGATACTCGAGCGTGAACTTGGGCATCGCGAGCCCGATCTCCCGGTCGTGCAGGTCTCCCACCCACTCCGCCCACCGCGCGGCATCGAGTCCCTCGGTCACGTCGGCGAGCGTGCGGTCGGTCCGGGGCAGCACGATATCCATCGCGAACGCGCCGTTGCCGTAGAGCAGCTCGACCATCTCGAAGTCGCGGGTCGAGGTATACCGTTGCAGCTCCGGCTTGAGCATCATGGTCCTGACATTCTGCACCGCGCCGCTCGCGGCGAGAAACGGGGCGTTCTGGGTCTGCCTGGGATCGAACGCCAGCCGCCAGCTCCCCTTGAAGTAGATCGCGTTGATCAGGAACATCACCTCGCCGTCGGAGAGGTCGTCCACGATGGTGGGGATCTTCCCGCCGGTCTTGGTCTTCACCCAGTCGTTGATGGTGCCAACCGTCGTCGGCGCCGTGAAATCGAGGGCCTGCACCTCGGCGTCGAAATTGGTGCGCGCCGCGGTGAAGAAGGCCGGCAGGAACGGCGTGCCGGCGTCGGCCCAGATGGAATTGGCGATCTGGAACCGGCTGGTGGGGTCGAGCCCCTTGAGCAGGTCGATGAGGTTCCGGTAGCCGGCGTTGATCTCGTCGAGCGTGGCGCCGGTCAGCCGCATGGCGGTGCGCATCGAATCGAAGGTGGTCCCGCCGGCGCCGTTGATGGTCATCCCCAGCGCCATCGAGACACTGATAGGCGAGATGAAGAGGTTCTGGTCCGGGGCGCCGCGCCGCACCTCGCGCAGCAGGTCGAAGCCCATCTCGTTCCCGGCGCTCGCCATCCGGGTTTCGGCCGGGGAGAGGGCGCGCGGGAGCGTGGTCAGCAGGGGCGGAGGTCCGTGGTTTTCTTCGGTCGAGGAGGTGCAGGCGGCCACCAGCAATACCGCAGGGACCAGTACCCGGCGCGAGAGGCTTTGCATGGCTCTACCTCGGCGGAGTGGCTCCGCTGGCAGTGAGGAGTCCCCGGAGGTTCCGGCTCTGCAGGAGGTATTCCTCATCGGCGATCCGGTAGCTCACGTCCACGTTGATTCGGGTCGGGTGACCGTCTCTCGGGTCGTATTCGACCTGGAGGAGCACCGGGTGCGCGCTCACCGCGTCCGCGACCCGGGCGAAGAGGTCGGGAACGGCAGGAAGCGCGCCGATCAGATTGCGCTCGACCTCCACACCGGAATCGAGGTAGCGCCCGCTCGCGACCCGGTCTCCCAGCACCGTCACCTCGATCCACCGGCCGGCCAGCCCGCAGAAGCAGTCCGAACGAACTTCGTACGAGTAGTCGTGCTGGCCGTCGGTGGCCCAGCGCCGCCTGGCCGCCTCGAGCCGGTCGTTCTCTCCCGGGCCGGTGATCCCCCCGCAGGCCGAGACCACCAGGGCGGCTACGACCGGGAGACGGAGCCGGGGCAGCGTCACTGGAAGCTGAGCTCCCGGGCGCTCATGACCACCTCGTCGTCCACGGCGTTGGCCGAGTAGTCGACTTCGATGCGGGTGGGGTAGCCGTACATCGGGTCGTAGGTCACGGCCAGATAGGCGGCCTTGCGGTCCAGGGCATCCTGAATCAGATCGAAGAGATCCGGGACGGTAAGGACATAGGTGAGCAGGGCAGCTTCCACCGGCGAGCTCGAATCCAGGTACTCGGCGGAGGTCACGGCACCGTTGCGGACGGTCACGGCCATGAGCCGCCCGCCCAGCACGCACTCGCAGCTGCGATTGACCTTGTATGAATAGGACGGGCCGCTCTGGGCGGTCCAGCGGGCCCGCGCCGCGGCGAGGTTATCGCCTTCGGTGGGGGCCGTGGGCGCCTCGCAGGCGGCCGCCGCCAGGAGGAGGGTCAGAACAGCCAGGGGATGTCGGGGCATTGCGGGGGTCGCTTGTGCACGGGACGTGCCTGGGAGACGCATTTCCAAGCCGTTGGGACACAACGAGGTCCGGAATGCCGCCGGGGGCCGGAGGACACCGGGTGACCTCCGGTGGGGACGCTGGGCGTGTCGAAAGGACGCGGAGGGCTACCGGAAGACCCAATGGGCCACGCTGGACTCGACATTCCAGTAGATCATGGCGAGGGCGGTGAAGTCGAACACGACGTGCACGACCATCCCCGTCCAGAGGCTCCCCGTCACCGTGTACAGGGCTCCGAATACCAGTCCGGTCATGACGGCCTGCTCGGTACCGGCCAGCCCCTGACCCGGATAGTGCGCCGCGGCGAATAGCGCGGAGGTGAGCCCGATGATCGCGGTCCGCGCCGCCGCTCCGGATCCGAGGAGCTTGCCCAGCCGCTCGAACAGGTATCCGCGATACACCGTCTCCTCGCCGAAGCCCGCCACCGCGATCAACGTCAGGATGAATCCCGGGAGCGCGGCCTGGTTGCCGGCCAGGTAGTGATACGCCGGGTTGACCGGATCGGCGCCAAGCAGCGGCATGACGATCGCCTTCATGAAGAGCTTGAGCCCGATGCCCAACGGAATGCCCAGTGCCATAACCCGGAGCCAGCTCCGGGGCCGGGCATAACCCAGCTCCCGCCACGGCGTTCCGGACCAGCTGGCCCACACCAGCACCAGCACGCCCCCAAGCAGCGCATTGGGCAACGCACTCCCGGCGAGGATCACCAGCATCGCGAGGAGTCCGGCCGGCCCGAACCCGCGGAGCGCCGCGCCGGAATCGTCGGTGATTGGGCGGTTGCTCGTCATGGCTCGAGGCTCATCCGCGACATCCGGGCCAGGAAGTACCCGGCGCATAGCCACAACAGGGCGACTGTGAGCCAGGCCACCCGGGACGTGCTCAACGCGAGCGGATTCGTCGCGCCCGGGACGTACGACGGCACGATGTCCTTGGTATTGTTGACCGCCGAATGCAGCAGCATCGTGAGCCAGAGGCTGCCGTTGGTGCGGGCGTAGAGCCAGGCGATCGCGACCGAGATAGCGGTCACCTGGAGCAGGTAGAGCGGAAACGACTGACCGGTGGTGTCGGTGCCGGGAATGACGAAGAGGGGCAGGTGCCACAGCGCCCAGATCACGCCCAGCAGGAGGCTCGCGCGGGGCAGGCCGAACCGCGCGGCCAGACGGAGCAGGGCGTAGCCGCGCCAGCCGAGTTCCTCGCCAGCCTGGCCCAGGAGCACCAGGGAGAGGAAGGTGGCGCCGAGCATGATCCACCACGACTCGGTGCCGAACGCCGGCCACGCGCCGGTGGCGATGCGAAGCAACAGCGCCGCCGTGAGCTTGACGGCCGCGGTGAAGCCGATGGCGAACAGATACCACCGCGCCGGAACGTCGAACCGGACCAGGCGGCCCAGCAGCTCCCGCACGCCGGTGCCACCCTGCTGCCTCGCGGTGAACCAGAGGGCGAGGTAACCCGGAGCGAACACGCCGAGCAGGAGGAGCACGGTCCGGAGCACCGGATGTGGCCCGGTGGCGGACAGGTTGCCGCCGGCGACCCCGGCGGCCGCGGCCCAGCTCCCCCACGACACCGCGAAGGTGAGCGCAAAGTACGTGACCAGCGATGGCCGTCGGGGTTCAGCGTTCAGAGGGTTCCTCCCGGCTAGCGTCGCTCCACCACCACCCGTCCCGCGTTCACCACCAGCTTGACCCCCACCCGCTCCAGGTCGGTGCGCGGCACCGAGAAGGGATCCGCCCCCCAGGCGGCCAGATCGGCCGGGCTCCCCACGACGATCGCTCCTCCGACGCGGTCCCCATTCGGATCGAAGCGCGCCGCGTTCATGCGCCAGGCGAGCGGACGCGCCAGCGAATCGGGCAGCGTCTGGCCCACGGAGTACTTCCGTCCGAGCGTCGCGATGAAGCCGGCCAGCGGCGCGCCGGGCGTGGTGAAATAGTCGGAGCCCTCGGCCAGCGTCGCCCCCATGCGCAGGAGCCGGGCCCAGTTGTAGACCCGCGGTTCGCTGGCCCCGCCGAGCCGCATGGCACCGAATGACGGATCGTCCTCGGGCAGCGCGTTGAAGTTGGACTGAATCGAGAGGAGCACGCCGAGCCGCACGGCCCGGGCAAAATCCTCCTCCGTCGCATACGAAAAGTGCTCGATCCGGAGCCGGCGCGGATTCAACGTCGGGCGCTCGCGGAGCACGGTCTCGTAGGCATCGAGGGTGCGATGGACCGCCTCGTCGCCGATGGCATGGGTGGCCACGCCCAGGCCGCGATCGAGGGCGCGCCGTGTCAGGTCGGCAATCTGCCCGGCCGTCATCCGCGCCACGCCGCTGGTGGTGGTATCGTCGGCGTAGCGGTGGGTGAGCGCCGCGCCTCGGCTGCCCAGCGCGCCGTCGGCGAACAGCTTGAGGTGGGTGATCCGGATCCGCGGCGACAACACCAACGGCATGCCGGACGCACCGAGCACCGAATCGGCCAGGCGGCTGGGCGCGGGGATCATCAGGTTGATCCGGAGCGGCAGGGGAGCGATCGAATCGGCCCGGACCAGGAGCGACTGGTAGCGGGCAAAGTCGAGGTCGAGCGCCACCACGCCGGGATACAGCAACGGCCCCGCGTCGTAGACCTCCACCACGCCCCGGTCTGCCAGTGCCTCCGCCGCCAGCCGGAACGCCGTGACCACGTCGCTGTCGGCAGGGGCGGGCAGCCGGGCGGCGAGCAATTCGTTGGCTCGTTCCAGCAGGACGCCGGAGGGCTCGCCCGACGGAAGCCGGACGACTTCGCCGCCCTCGGGGTCGGTGGTGGTGCGGGTTATGTCTCCCAGCGCCAGCGCGAGGGCGTTGACCCAGCCGGCGTGTCCGTCGGTCCGGGCCAGGAACACCGGGTGATCGGGAGCGACACGGGTCAGCACGTCCGCGGTCGGCAGGGCCTGGGTGCCCCAGCCTGCCTGGCTCCAGCCGGTGCCGAGGATCCAGGCGCCCTTGGGAAGCCCGGCCGCCCGGGTGCGAACCAGGGAATCCAGCTCCGCCAGCGACCGCACCCGGGACAGATCGATCGCCAGGCGGCCGTGATCGCGCTGGTTGAGCAGCGCCATCCCGATGTTGAAGAGATGGACGTGGTGGTCGGTGAACGCCGGCGCCACCACGGCGCCGCCCAGATCGATCACCCGGGGCTTCCCGGCGAGCCACGCCGGATCGGTGCCGTTGCCCAGACCCACGACCTTGCCCCCGCCGATGGCGATGGTGGTGAAGTCCCGGTGGAGCGAGTCGAGGGTGACCACCCTGGCGTTGGTGAGGACCAGCTCCGGGCCGTTCGGGCGTCCCCCGCACCCGGCCACGCACAGAATGAGGCCGGAGCCCAGCAGGGCGCCGCCGGGCCGCTGGTGCAGTAGTTTGATTGCCATGACCAAGAGAATACTTGCCGCAACCGTGGCGCTGGTAGTGCTGAGTTGGAGACCTGCCGCGGCGCAGCGGCCCCTGCTGGGCTTCTCCCCCGATGCCGCCCGGGCCGAGCTCGAGCTCGAGGGCCGGCTCTCGGCGGCGCTGAATCGCGACTCGACCGGCGCCTTCTTCCGCTTCCTGACCGACCGGCCCCATCCGGCGGGATCGGTCCGCAACAAGGAGCTGGCCGAGTACGTGGCGGAGCGGCTCCGGCAGTACGGCTGGGAAGAGGTGAAGCTGATCAAGTACGACGTGCTGCTGCCCTGGCCCGAGCGGGTCAAGGTGTCCATGGTCGCCCCCACGAAGTACGAGGCCACACTGGTCGAGGACGGCTACCCGGTGGACAAGGACACCTACCAGGACGCCGGCCCCACCTACCTCGGCATGTCCGCCTCGGGGGACGTGACCGGCGAGCTGATCTACGCCAGCAGCGGCAACCCGGCCGACTACGAATGGCTCAAGTCCCAGGGGATCGATCCGGCCGGCAAGATCGCCCTGGTGCGCTACTCCAACCCGTACAGCTACCGCGGCTTCAAGGCGCTCACCGCCGAGCACTACGGCGTCAAGGCGATGCTGATCTACTCCGATCCCGCCGAGGATGGATTCACCAAAGGCGCGACGTTCCCGGAGGGCCCCTGGGGACCGGAGAGCCACATCCAGCGCGGCGCCATCACCTACGACTTCATCGTCCCGGGAGATCCGCTGACCCCCGGGTGGCCTTCGGTCGATGGCGCCCCCCGGATTCCCGAGTCGGAGGCGCGCTCGGTGCCGAAAGTCATCGCGGTGCCGATGTCCTACCGGGATGCCAGGCCGCTGCTCGAGGCGCTGGGCGGCCCGGAGACGCCAGCCGGCTGGCACGGGGCGCTGCCGATCACCTATCGGGCCGGTCCCGGCCCGGCGACGGTGCGGGTCGAGGTGCGGATGGACGACAAGACCCGCTCGATCTGGGACGTCGAGGCGCGGATCAACGGCGCCACGGAGCCCGAGAAGAGCGTCATCCTGGGCAACCATCGCGACGCCTGGGTGTTCGGCGCGGTGGACCCGAGCAGCGGCACCGCCACCCAGCTCGAGCTGGCGCGGGTGCTGGGCGGGCTCCTCAAGCAGGGCATCCGGCCCCGGCGCACCATCGTGCTGGGTGACTGGGACGCCGAGGAGTGGCACCTGACCGGCTCGACCGAGTGGGGGGAGCAGAACGCGGCCGATCTCTCGAAGAACGCGGTGGCGTATCTCAATGTGGACGGCTCCACCAGCGGCAGGAACTTCGGGGTCAGCGCGGTGGCCACCCTCAATCCGCTGGTGGTCCAGACGGCTCGCGACGTGGCCGATCCGTCGGGCGGATCGGTGCTCGATGCCTGGGCCGCCACGGCGGGGACCGCGCGGCAAGCACCGCGACTCACTCGGTCTGGTCGAGAACAAGCTGGGCAGCGGGTCGGACTACACCGTGTTCCTGAATTTTCTGGGGATGCCGGTCGTGGACATGGAATTCGGCGGGCCGTACGGCGTGTATCACTCGGCGTACGACAACTACTACTGGATGACCCATTTCGGTGACCCGGGCTTCCGCTACATGACCACGATGGCCGACGTCTGGGGCCGCATGGCGCTCCGGCTGGCCAACGCGCCGGTGGTGCCGCTCGACTATCGCCAGACCAGCCTCAAGCTGGGCCAGTTCGTGGACGAGCTGGCGGCGCTGCCGGGTGTGGCGGCGCGGCTCGACCTGACGCCACTGCGGCGGGCGCTGGCGGGGTTGAGCACGGCGGCAACGGCCGCGGCGACGGCGGCCGGCAACGCGGCGACCAACGCCGATCAGTCGGCGGCGGAGAGTATCAACCTGCGGCTGATGGCGGCGGAGCGGCAATGGCTCTATGCGGCCGGCATTCCGGGGCGGCCCTGGTTCAAGCACTCGCTGTACGCCCCGAAGTCGACCTACGCGGCGATGGAGCTGCCCGGAGTGCGGGAGGCCGTCGACGAGGGGGACTGGGTCCGGGCCAAACGGGAAGTGGCGCGGCTGGTGGAGCGGGTCAAGGCGGTGGCGGCGGCGCTGACTCCGTAGGACCGGTGGTCGGGAGTCAGTGCCGCCCGACGAGCCATGACCGATGCCCGCGGTAACGGCGGTATCTTGAAACCATGGAGTCCGACACCCGCCGCGAGGGTCTTTCGGTCGCGATTGAATCCACCATGCGACGGTCGGAAGGCCTGATCCGGAGCGCCGCCTTCCGGGCCGGGCTCGAGACCGGTGAAATGGACAGCGTCATCCAGGATGTCCGGATCCGGCTCTGGCGGGCGCTGGACCGCCCGGATGAGAATCGCACCGACCTGCCGCCGTCTTATGTCTACAAGGCCACCGTGTCCGCCGTGATCGATTTCCTCCGCCGCCGAAGGACGGAGCGGCGCCTGCAGACGGTGCCGATCGATGCGGTCCAGGCGTCGCTGACGGCCGAGGCCGCCGAGCCGCCCCGGCTGGAGCCGTTGGCGGAAGCGCTGGGCCGGGCGCTCGCGCGGCTCGGCCCCGACCGGCGGGTGGCGGTGCGGTTGCATCTGAAGGGCAAGGACCGCGACGCGATCGCGGCGTTCACCGGCTGGTCGGAGGCGCAGGACCCGCAACCTGCTCTACCGCGGGCTCACCGACCTGCGCAACGCGCTTCGGGAGGAGGCACGCTAGTGGATCAACCGGCGAACGACGCCGCGCTGCGTGAGGCCTACCATCAGCTTGAGGAGCGGGCCCGCGCGGCGGAGGGAGCCGACCTCGAGCCCGAGCTGCTGGCGGCCCTCGCGCAGGGAGAAATCTCGGAGCCCGAGCGCAGTCGGCTGCTCGACGTGGTCCTGGCGGACCCCGTGCTCCTGCAAGAGTACGAGCTCCTGCGGACCCTGGCTGCGGACCGGCCGCGCCAGCCGGCGACGCCGCGCTGGTTCCTCCTGGCGGCGTCGCTCCTGGTATTGGTGGGCGCGGGGCTGCTCTGGCGCGCGCTCGCCCCGGCACGGCTTGACGTGGTTCGCGGCACGACGACCGATGTGGTGCTGGTGACGCCGGACGCGGAGGCGGATGTGACGGCGGGCACCCGCCTGGTGTGGCGGACGGTGCCGGGAGCGGTCGGGTACCGGACCGAGCTGGTGGCCGACGATGGCCACGTGACCTTCGAAGCCGAGGGCACCGATACGGTCCTCGTGCTGCCCGCAGGCATTACGCCGGCCGCCCCGATGCCGGTGTCCTGGGTGGTTTCGGCGAGAATGCCTGGGGGCAACTACCTGCGCTCGGCGCCGCGCAAGCTTGGCCTCCGTCCCTGAGCGGTCCGCTGCAGCGCGGCCGGCAGCCGGTAGTCTCCGTTTCCCACCACTGCGAAGGCGGCCCATACTCGGGGCTTCTCACCGCGCGCCTTGGAAGCGCGCTGCGCTTCTCGTAGCGACTCCGACAACGGTTCCCCCCGCACCAGCGCGCCATAGAAATCCTGCATCAGACCGACCGTCGCGCCGTCCAGCACCGCCCAGTAGCTCGCCACCAGGCTTTGCGCGCCGGCCAGCAGGAACGGCGTGGTGAGCCCCTGCACGCCCTCGCCGTTCAGCACCATCCCGCCGACGGTCTTGCATCCCGAGAGCACCACCAGCGCCCCATCGAGCGGCAGGTCGGCGATCTGACTCATGCCGAGCCAGCCGTCCTGGTCGCCGGACGCGGCCAGCACGATGCCGCTCGCGAGGAGGCCGTTGTCGGTCACGTCGGCGTGCGTGGCCAGATGGAGCAGCGAGACGCCGTCCCCGATCCCTGACCGCAGCCGTTCCGGGCTCGCCGCGGCGCCGGTGAGGAGCACGGAAGACGGCAGCAGCCGGGAGATGGCCGTGACCTCGCGCAGGGAGCCGGGCAATGACTGTCGTCCGCCGCTCCGGCTGTACGCCGGTCCACCCAGCAGCACGGTGCGCGACGACGAGCCGGCGGCTCCATCGCGATTCCCCAGCGCGATCCTGAGCGAGGGAGCGAGCGAGATGGCAAACCGCTCGATCAGCCGCTTCCCGTCGGCCAGCGGAAGCGCCGCGAAGGGCAGCCGGTGCAGCGGCCCGTCGGGCACGATGAGCAAGCGGGTCAGGGCCGGGCCGATCCGGTCGGGACCGTCACCCAGCACGAGGCGCGCGAGGTCCCGCCCCAGCGGCAGCGGATCGTTGCCGGCCTCGAGCGCCGCGGAGTAGCGCGCGATCAGCGGCACCAGCGAGTCGCCGAGGGGGAGAGGAGCGGTGGCGATCCCGTCCCGCGTCAGCACGAACCGGGTGCCCGGCTCATGGCGCCGGCCACTCACGAAATAGAGGACCGCGGTGGAATCGGCGAGCCCGCGCCGAGCCGACTCCAGGTCCGGGGCGCTCACCATCAGGCGCCGCGCCAGCGCCTCGGCCCACGCCGAGTCGCCACCGGGGCGCACCACCGATCGGAGCGCTTCCCGTCGCGCCGAGCTGGAGAGAAGCACCTGGGTGCGCCACGCCTCGGCGATGCGGAGCGCGGTACTGGCCTTGCCGCCGCGGGCGAACGCCGCGACGGTCGCTGCGAGTCCCAGATCGGGATCGAAGTCGAAGCGCCGCGCCTGGAGCAATGCCGGCTGCCCGGCGCCGGTCAGCAGCTCCATCTCATTGCGGTCACTGAGCAGATGGAAGAGCGAGCTGTCGAGGACGGTCTCCGCCTCGGCCAATTTGCCGGCCAGCGCCAACGCCTCGGCCTGGCGCGCCCTCGCGTCGAGGCGGTAGTGCCAGCCGGCATCGCGCTTGCTCTCGGCAAAGGCCCGGAACCGGTCCGCCGCCTCGTTCCATCGGCCCAGCTCGAGCAGCTGCAGTCCGCGCTCGTATTCCGCGTCGCTCACCACGCCGGTCAGTCGGGCCGCCTTCGCGGTGTCCAAGGCCCGGTCGAGCTGCCGTCCGGCCTCGTCGAGCCGGCCCGCCATCCGCTCCGCGACCGCCAGCCGGAACCAGACCCCCGGCCGGAAATTCGAATAGCCGAGCACCCGGTACATGCTGTCGGCGCGCTGGAGCGCGGTTCGCGCGGCCGCCCCGTCGCCGGCCACCAGCGCCGCCTCGGCGCTGACGTACTCCAGCGCGGCCAGCCCGCCCCGATCCTCCAACGCCGTCAATTGCGCGCGCGCCGAGTCGGCCTCGGCGCGGGCCGCGCCGGGATCGCCGAGCCGCAGCGCCACCTGCGCCAGGTTGAGCCGGGCCCACGCCGCCGCGGCGACGTTGCCGGTCTGGGCCCCACCGAGAATGGCCGCCTTGGCGAACCGGGTTCCGTCCCAGAAGTTGGCGCTGTACTGCGCGCCGATGTACGCGAGGAGCTGGTGCGCCGCGGCGAGTCCGTGCCGGTCGTGCACTTCCTGAAGCAGCGGGACGACTTCGCGGGCGAGCAGATCGCGAAACAGCCTCTGATTCCCCAACACTTCGCCGACCAGCGCCACGCTGATCAGGCAGCCGGCGATGATCCGCCGCTCCCCCGATTCCCGCGCCAGCCGGAGCCCGTCCGCCGCCAGCGTATCCGCGCGCCGAGCGGCCGAGCCGCGGAGCAGGCTGGCCTGGGTGCAAGCGGCGCGGGCCCGGGTTGCGGGCGGGGCGGATTCCGCGGCGTGAACGGCCGCGAGGATGAGGGCGCGGGTCGAGTCGGCCATGCCGCGCCGTCCGGTCAGCGCCGCGAGGACCAGGCGCGCCTCGGCCGCGACCTCGTGGTTACCGAGGGAATCGGCCTGGACCGCTGCGGCGGTGAGCTGGGGGTCGGCGGTCGCGTAGCGCCAGCGCGCGGCGTGGGACTGGCCCAGGCCCAGCCGGGCGTAGAGGCGGAATTCCCGGGGAGCGGCGGTCTTCCCGAGTAGTGCGGTGTAGAGCCGGTCGGACTCGGCGTAGCGGTAGGTGAGCCGGGCCAGGGTCGCGAGGGCGAGCATCGCTCCGGGATCTCCGGGCGGCCTCGCTCGCCAGCGCGCCTCAGCTGGCCGGACCGAGTCGGCCTCGACCGCGCGCAGGGCGCCCGCGACGATGTCCCGCGCCGGCTGGACGCTTGGCGCCACCTGGAGGGCCGCCAGTAGGACGATGCCCGGGATCATGGACCCAGAATATCCCCCGCCGGGTCCCCGGGCCAGTTGGCCTGAGAATCCGGCAACCCACCTGCGTCTCTCCTCCTGATCCCAAACCCCACCGCGGGTGAGGGTACAGCCCGAGGAGAGTCCCATGTCGCCGCTTCGCCGCGCCAGCCGGTTTGCCGCCGTTGCTCTTATCGTCGCCGTTGCCGCGTGCGGCAGTGGTACCGTCACCCCCAATCCTCCCCCCGCACCCCCGCCGGCTACTGCTTTGCCGTCGTCGGATTCGGTAACGGAACTTGCGTCGGACTCCCCAACCAGTCCGAGTGGCTGGGGCAGCTCACCGGAAACGTGTTTCACGCCACGCACACGCTGTGCGAAGCCCCCCTCCCGTGCCAGTCATTCACCTCCACGATCACCGCCACCTTCTCGGGCAACCAGATGACCATGACCGGGGTGATGCGCATGGGGGCCATCTCCTTCACCGGTACCAAGCCATGAGCCCGATGATCCCAGCCCGGGTGTGCAGGGGCGGAGCAGCGCTAGTCTTGGCCGTGATGCTCGGCTTAGGGTGTGGCGGCGGGGATACCGGGTCTCCCAATGTGCCGCCGCCCCCGCCCCCACCAGCTCCTCCTCCGCCGCCGCCCCCGGCGCCGCCGCCGGCCCCGGTCGCGAGCGTGACGGTTTCCGTCGATACTGTGAGCGTCGCCATCGGGACCACCCTGCAGGTCGCCGCCACCCTCAAGGACGCGCAGGGCGCGGTGCTCAGCGGCCGGACCGTGGCCTGGAGCTCGACCACGCCGGCTGTTGCCAGCGTGTCGAACAGCGGCCTGGTCACCGCGGCCCAGGTCGGGCGCGCCGGCATCGTGGCGCTTTCAGAGGGAAAGAGCGACACCGCGACGGTCCTGGTGCCTCCCGCCCCGGTGCAGATCACGCTGCAGAACGGGGCCGGCCAGACCGCGACCATCGGTGCGGGAGGAGGCACCATCGTGGCGACCGGGGCAGGAGGCATCACCTACACCCTGGTCGTGCCCGCGCTCGCGCTCATGCAACCGGTCGCCATCACGATGACGCCGCTGGGGGCAGTGACCGGGTTGCCGCTCTCGGGCGGGTTCGTGGCGGGCGCCGATTTCCAGCCGTCAGCGGCTTGGTGTTCGCCAAGCCGGCGACACTGACAATCACGACGAACCCGCAACCGGGCGCGAACCAGCGGCTGGTCGGATTCACCTACCAGGGCACCGGCCAGGCGCTCGGCCTGGCACCGGCGAAGGGCGGCCAGAGCTCGATTGCGCTCTCGGTGCTCCACTTCAGCGGGGTCGGCGCCGGGTTCGGCACCGCACAGGACATCGATGCGCTGTTCCAGGGATCCAACCCGCCGCCCCAGAGCAGCCAGTTCTACTTCGACATGCTGGTGATCGCGCTGAACGACAATCCCCACCGCTTCGAGCTGAGCCTGATGGAGCTCTGGTTCGACCGGGTCATACTACCGATGCTGAACGCCGTCTCGACCGACGCCCAGCTGGTCGCGGCCGTCGGCGCCTACGGGGATTGGGAAGGCGAGACGCCGTTGCTGCTCGATACCTACTCGTTCATCCCGGGCGGGCGGAACGCCCCGACCCTGGCGAGCCGCCGGGCCCAATGGGAACAGCTCTTCGTGGCCAAGGTGAAGCAGGCCATTGCGGGCAACGAGCAGATCTGCGCGGCGCCCGGGCTCACCGCCTCGCGGGTGACCGCGCTCGACAACGCCATCTTCTGGTACCGGATGACCGACTTTGGCCTCGGCCTCGCCACCGCGCAGAATGGCCTCGACCTCGCGTCGTTCCAGGCCGGGCTCTGTGCCCACAGCGTCACCGAGAGCCTGACACTGGCCAACCCGCTGGCAAACTCGGCCAATACGCTGGACGCCACCTTCAAGCTGGTGTTCACCGGTGGGCAGCTCGTTGTGCCGGCCAACTTCTTCGTGACCGCCACCGCCAGCGGGGCCACTCTGGCGTTGCCCGATGCCACCGCTCTGACCCCGCCTGGCTTCATCACCGGCAGCGTCACGCCGAGCTCCACGGCCGGAGTCACCGTCGACCTCAAGGCGTGCTACGCTGGCCCCATGAACCAGGCCCTGGCCTTGGGCAACTCACGCGACGAGATCTGCCATACCGAGCATATCGTACGCGTGCCGGAGGACGCGACCGGCTTCAAGATCAATGGGTTCTTCTGGCCCAACGGACTCCACGACCACATGGGTGAGGGCATTGGTGGGGCGATCTACACCGCCACCGTCCCGCCGAGCCTTGCGCACCTGCTCCCGGTGGTATGGACCGCCGTCGGCCTGTTTCCGGACCTGACATTTACCTCCACCGGCCCGGCGAGCGCGGTGCTCAAGGGCTGTTTCAACACCGTGGGAAGCTTCAGCATCGTGCTGTTCGCCCGACTCGGAACCCACATCGTGAACTCGCCGCCGATCAATGTCAGCTTGACACACCAGAATCCCATCAACGAGATCTGTCCGCCGTAGGCCCAGCGGCGCAGCCAGCGGATCTCGACCCCCCTTTCGCGAAGCTCTGGTTCAAGCACCCACTGTGCGTGCCGAAGTCGACCTAGCGGTCAAGGCGGCGGCGGCGCTGACTCCGTAGGACTGGTGGTCGGGAGTCAGCCGCCCGAGGAGCCATGATCGGTGCAGGTTCGTGCCAGGAACGACTCCGGCCCGGGAGTTTTCCCGGGCCGGAGCGATCTGGAGTCCGCCGATCATCACCGCGATGATTGCGGTATTTCCGCGACGTATTCCTCCGGGTTCAGGTCGAACGCCTGCTTGCAGCTCTCGCTACAGAAGTAGTACTTCGTTCCCTGGTAGGTGGACTGCTCCGGGGCAGTCTTGTCGTCCAGCAGCATGCCGCACACCGGGTCACGGACTTCCATTGGAACCTCCCGCGTATGGATTCATGTCCCGCGAGCATCGGACGTCCTGCACGGGAGTGGACGATGGGTTGGGGCGGGGAGCACACAGGGGAATGGAAATCGGGCGCACGAGTTACTCCCCCATCACCTTGATCACCACCCGCTTCCTCCGCTGGCCGTCCCATTCCCCGTAGAACACCCGCTGCCACGGTCCGAAATCCAGCTTGCCCGCCGTGACCGGCACGATGACCTCGTGCCCGACGGTCAGACTCCTCAAGTGTGCCGCGGCGTTGTCCTCGCCGGTCTCGTTGTGCTGGTAACGCTTGGGATCCCACGGCGCCACGGTGTGCTCCAGCCAGTGCAGGATGTCCTGCCACAGCCCCGACTCGTGATCGTTGACAAACACCGACGCCGAGATGTGCATCGCGGACACCAGGACCATCCCTTCCGTGATGCCGCTGGCCGCGAGCGCCTGCTCCACCTCGTCGGTGATGTCGATGATCTCCTGTCGCTTCCTGGTCTCGAACCAGAGGTACTTCGTATGGGTGGTCATGCGGGAAGGGTATCAGCGGCCGCCCGGCCTGTCATTCCCGAATGACAGGCCGCAGCGCAACCGCGGTGAGAAGCGACGCGGTCCGGGCCCTCGCCTCGGCGGTCTCGCTCGAAATCATGATGCCGTACCACCGCCCATCCGGCGTCATGATGTCCCCATCGGCGAGAAAGGGCCGAGGCGAATCGGGCACTCCGGGGTCGGGAAGGTAGAACGTCCAGATGGCGCCGACGGAGCCGCGATCCACCAGGCAAGTTGGCCCGGCGGCCCGCTCGTCGTTCCGGTACATGAGATAGCTGCGGCCCTGTGATCCATTCCGCCGGCGCCGGATCAGCGCGCGGCTGCCATCCGGCCCGGCGAGCCGGGTCACGGTGAATGGGTCCTGGCCCTCGTACAGCGGCAGCACCGACCATCCCGGAGGCATGCGGAGACTGCCGGTATCGCCCAGCGCGACGGGGACCAGCAGGGCGGTGTCCAGGGCAACGACGGGGAGGTCGCACGGGCCCGAGGGCGTGACTCCTTCCGTCTGCCGAAGCCCGGCGAACGTGGTCGGCGGCGGAGTGACCACCCGTCGGATCAGGATCTGGCGCGCGGCACAGGGGTTCGGAGCCGCCATCAGCGCCGCGAGGAGCAGGGGCCGAAGTCTCATCCGCCACAATCTACTCGCTCGCCGGGAACCCGCTTCCCGTCTTCCCGTCCTCCCGTCTTCCCGTCCTCCCGTCCTGCTGTCATCCCGCCTTCCCGTCCACCGGCCGGAGCAGACTGGCCGCCACCGCCGCCGAGATGAGCCCGAGGATCACCGCCAGCGAGAACCCGGTGGACACGTGAACCCAGGCGCTCAATCCCATCTTGAGCCCCACGAACACCAGGATCGCGGCCACCGCCGGCTTCAAATACCGGAAGCTCCCCATCACGCCCGAGAGCACGAAGTACAGCGCGCGCAGGCCCAGGATCGCGAACACGTTGGAGCTGTACACGATGAACGGATCCCGGGTCATCGCGAAGATGGCGGGAATGCTGTCGATGGCGAACACCAGGTCGCTCCACTCCACGATCAGCACCACCAGGAGGAGCGGAGTGCCGAACCACTTGCGGTGCATCTTGGTGAGGAAATGATCCGCATCATAGTCGGCCGTGAAGGGCAGAAATTTCCGCGCCAGCCGCACCACCGGGTTATGCTCCGGCTTGACCGGCTCCATGCCCCCTGGGCGGAGCATCCGGACGCCGGCGACGATCAGGACGGCGCCGAAGACGTAGGTGACCCACTCGAATCGGGTCAGCAGGAAGGCGCCCAGCCCGATCATCACCCCGCGCATCAGCATCGCGCCGAAGATGCCCCACTTGAGCACCCGGGGCTGGAGCGCGTCCGGCACCCGGAAGTATTGGAAGATCAGCAGGAAGACGAAGAGATTGTCGACGCTGAGCGAGAGCTCGATCAGGTAGCCCGAATAGAATTCCAGCGCCTTGTGGCTCCCCTCGTACCCCCAGAGAAAGAGTCCGAACCCCGCGGCCAGCGACGCCAGGATCGCGGTCCAGAGGCCGGCGCCCCGCACCGTGAGCGTGTGGCTCCGCCGGTTGACCACCAACAGGTCCACGGCGAGCAGGCCCAGGACAATCGCGGTGAATCCGCCCCAGACCATCACGCCGTGGTGCGACACTCGGCTCCCTCCGCAGGAAAAGAATCCGGGCCGATGCTCGGCGCGGGACCGCCGACGAAGGGTATCTCCCCCGGCCCCTCCGTCAAACCTCGGCCGGTCCCCGGCGCCCGCGCTCCGGTGTTAGGTTCGGAGCAACGTGCCAAGCTCTCCAAGGAGTTTCCAAATGCAGGAGGAGGACCGGGATCCCATCGTGGCGATCTGTCTGCTGGCCGCCTTGTCGGATGGCGACCGCTCGCCCGAGGAACAGGCCCAGTTTCAGCGGATCGCAGCCCGGCTCGGCGTCGGCGACACCTCGGCGCTCACCACCCGGGCCAACCAGGGCGCGCTCCCGCTGTCGGATGCGGTCTCGGAGCTCCGCACGCCGGAGTCCCGCCGGACCGCCTACGAGATGGCGGCGTCGGTGGCCTACGCCGACGGCCTGGCCAACGCCGGGGAGCAGGCGTTTCTGGCCGAGCTGCGCCGGCTGCTGGATCTGCCCAGGGAGGGCGTGGAGCCGGTGCACCAGGAGGTGGAGTCGCTGGCGCTGGCCCCGCTGGCCGGCCCGATGCCGGACTCCCCTGCCGGCACCACCCGCGAGGCGGCGCTGGACGACCTGATCCGGAAACAGGCGCTGCTCACCGGCGCCCTCGAGCTGCTGCCCCAGAATCTGGCGTCCCTCGCGATCATCCCGCTCCAGATGCGACTTGGTCTACCGCATCGGCGCGGACTACGGCCACACCCTCGACACCGCGCAGATCAAGGATCTGCTGGGAGCGATGGGGATCGGCGCCGCGGCCCAGGTGCTCGACGGGATGGCCCGCCGGATCCTCGGCGGACTGGGCCGGGGTCTGTTCGGACGGACCCTGGGCGGCGTAGTGGGCGGGACGGCGGGCATGGCGGCCGGGGCGGGGGTCTCGTTCGTCACCACCTACGCCCTGGGCAACGCTGCGCGGCAGTACTACGCCCAGGGCCGCCGGCTCTCCCCGGACGATCTCAAGGCCCTGTTCCAGCGCTTCCGGTCCGAGGGCGAGGCCCTGCTGCCGCGGGTGCAGGAGGAAATTCACCTGCAGTCGCAGCACCTCGACCTCAAGCGCATCGTGGACATGGTGCGGGGGACCTGAACTCCGGTACCTACCAGGGCGGCTCGGCGGTGTGGTGTTGCTGGTCGAGCAGGATGGCGATGGCGTGCTCGCCGGCATGGGTCTCGTGCTGGCCCTCAGGGATGACCAGGAGCGCGTTGGCCTTGATCATCGACGTGAGAATCCCGGATCCCTGCGGTCCGGTCAGGCGCGCCTCGGGGCCCAGCCGTCCCAGGGTCACCACGGCGCGGAGAAAGTGCTGCAGCGTGGGTCCCAGGCGGATTGGCTCGGCCACCCGCACCCGGGTGACCGAGCGGTAGGGCAGGGCCTGACCCATCATCGCCCGGATGGCCGGACGGACGAACAGCTCGAAGGTGACCATCGCGCTCACCGGATTGCCGGGCAGCCCGATCCACGGCACGTCGCCGATCGCGCCGAACCCGACCGGCGCCCCGGGGCGCATCCGCAGCTTCCAGAAGTCGATCCGGCCCAGCGCGTCGATGGCGGCCCGGAGGTGGTCGTGCTCGCCCACGCTCACGCCCGCGGTGGTGACCAG
Source organism: uncultured Gemmatimonadales bacterium (assembly GCA_963762545.1). Lineage (GTDB taxonomy): Bacteria > Gemmatimonadota > Gemmatimonadetes > Gemmatimonadales > GWC2-71-9 > JABFSM01. The sequence continues at coordinate 777,218 of CAVXLC010000001.1, forward strand.
GAGATCGCAGTCGCCGGCGAGGCGAAGATGCCGCCGTACGCTCTCCTGGGTGTCCGCCATGAGCCCCAGGTTGACGGGAATGCCCCCCGCCTGGAGGACCAGCGCGATCATCGTGTGGGTATTGGAGCTCGCCACCTTCCGGCCGGAGAGGATCTCCTCGGGCTGATCGATGTCGACAATCTCGTCTCCGCCGCCCAGGATGCCGATGCGGGGACGCCGATACACCACCGGATGGGCCACTGCGAGCGAGGCCAGCACGCCGAGCTCCGCCGGCCCCAGCTCGGTGCCGGCGGTGAGCGCCACGTCGCCCAGGCGGATGTCCTCGCCGGCGCGGCGGATGTTCACCCCGGCGTCCCGGTCGTTGCTGATGGTGACGGTCGCGTCTCCGTAGTCGGTGTCCTCCTGCCGGATCACCGAGTCGGCGCCGTCCGGCAGCGGGGCGCCGGTGAAGATCCGGGCGCACTCGAAGGCGCCGAGGGGGCGGGTGGGGAAGGCGCCCGCGGGAATGGCCTCCACCACGCGGAGCGTGACCGGCGCGCGCGGATTGGCACCGCGCACGTCTTCCGCTCGGGCGGCGTACCCGTCCATGGCCGAGTTGGTCCACGCCGGAATGTCGAGGGGGCTGATGACGTCCTCGGCCAGCACCGAGCCGAGCGCATCGTCGAGAGGAACCCGCAGCGGCGGCTGCCGGCGGATCGCGGCGAGAATCCGCCGCGCCGCGGCCGCAGGAGCCAGGGGCTCTGTCACGGGGCGAGCGGTTTTCCCTGTTCCATGATGGTCATGGCCAGCACCGTGAGCCACATGGTGTCGGTAAAGCGGAGGACCCGGCAGGGAGCGGTGTAGCGGCTGTCGTCGGTGATGATGGCCATCCACTCCGAGGCATTGGGCGCCTCGGGATCGAACAGCGGCGCCTTGGCGGCCTCCTTCCGGAAGACCTCGATCTTGGGGATGGGGGCGCTCTTGAAGCCCTCGACCAGGACGATGTCCATGTCGGAGAAGTACTGGCGGGCCAGCTCCTCCGGCCCGGTCACATCGAGCCGCCGCTCGAAGGTGACCCGCAGCTCGGGCGACGCGACCAGCACCCCGTCGGCGTTGCCCTCGTGGAAGTGGCGCCAGGAGTCGGTGTCGGGCCGGTCCACGTCCACCGGATGGGAGGCGTGCTTGATGGTGCCCACCCGCTTTTTCTGGCGCTTGAACTCGTGGGCCAGCGCGGCCACCAGCGTGGTCTTCCCGGCGTTCTTGTGCCCGATGATGGATACGATTTTGGTCACAGCGCCATCCCGTTGGCCCGGACGAGATCGTCCGCGGTATTCACGTTAAAGAAGAGCCGCTCCGGACTGCCGAACCGCCGCACCAGGGTGTCGGGGAGCACCCGTACCCGGACCGCCCCGTGAAAGGCGATGGCTCGAAGATCGCCCCGATCGAGCGCCTCCGCCATCGGGGTCCCGGTGGCGGGGCCATAACCGGCGCAGAGCGGCTCCACGCCGCGCCGGCCCCCGCTGGCCGGGATCACGACATCGGCCTCGGCCAGCCCGGCCGCGAGCTCCCGGATCAGACCGGCCGGAACGAACGGCATGTCCCAGGCGACGCAGACGACGGGTGCCGGCGCCTCGAGCACCGCGGTATGGAGCCCGCCCAGGGTGCCCAGGCCCGGGCGCCGGTCCGCCGCGACCCGCAGGTCCGACCGCCACCCGGGGGCGTCGGGGGCATTGGCCACCAGCAGCGGGAGGGCGCCGAGCGCCTCGACGAAGGCATCCACCAGCCGGTCGAGGATGCGGCGGCCCTGGACTTCCATCAGGCCCTTCGCGGCGCCGCCCATCCGGGTGGCTCCCCCGCCGGCGAGGATGGCGCCGCGGACCGGGTCAGGGACGGCCGGGCGACCGGTGTCACTCGGCATCGGTCCCCCGGTCCGGCCGTCCACCCGTTTCCCCGTGATAGTGCGGCTCCCCGCTCACCGCCCGGCCCACCAGCACCATGCCGGTGCGCCGCGCGATCTCGATCGCGAGGGTGGACGGCACCGAGGGCGTGGCCACCCAGGCGATGCCGGCGCGCGCGGCCTTGGCGGCCAGCTCGGCGGAAATCCTTCCGGTCACCAGGAGTCCGGCGCCCGCCACCGGGCGCCGCGCGAGGATCATCGCGCCGATCACCTTGTCCACGGCGTTGTGGCGCCCGATGTCCTCGGCGTGGGTGAGGAGGGCGCTGCCGTCGGTGAGGGCCGCGGCGTGAATCCCGCCGGTGTCGCGGTATCGTTCGCCTCTCCCGAACAGCTCCTTGAACAGCGCCCGGAGCCCGGGGAGCGGCGGGGGGGCGCCCCGGACCGCCACCGGCCGGATGGTGTCCGGCTCGGCCAGGAAGATGCTGACCGCGCCGCAGCCGGAGGCCAGGACCGGCCGCCGGGACTCGAGCCTAACCCGCTCCACCCGCTCCGGCGCGAGCTCGGCCCAGAAGCCCAGGTCGGTCGCGCAGGGGCGGAGCCGGACGTCGTCGATGGCCTCGATGTACCCTTCGCCGGCCAGCCAGCCGACCGCCAGCTCCTCGAGGAGGTCCGGGGTGCACATCCAGGTGACGGCGGGGGCGCCGTTCACCTCGAGCCAGACCGGGACTTCCTCCACTGCGGCCTGGTCGGACATCCGGCCGCCGCGCTTGGCGGGCTTCGAGGGAGCGGGCCCGGCGCTGTCGCTCATGTCACCCGTCGCAGTCGGCATGGAGGCTGGCGTCCTCGGCCACCCTAACCCGCATCAGCTCGGCGCCCTCCGGCAGCCGCGGGGCCAGCCGCGCAAACAGGTACTCGGCCAGCGCCTCGCAGGTCGGGAGCAGCCGCCCGTAGGCGAACTCCGGCACGTCGAGGTTGAGGTGCTTGCCGTCGAGGGGGACGACCACCAGCTCGGCGAGGAGCCGGTCCAGGACCGCCAGGTCCACGATCATGCCGGTGGCCGAGTCGGGCCGGCCGGTGACCGTCACCGCGCAGGTGTAGTCGTGGGCGTGGCCCGGCTCGTCGGCGGTCCAGCCGAACCGGGCCCGATTCTGCTCCGCGCTCCAGGCCGGCTTGTAGTAGCGGTGCGTGGCGCGGAAGCCCACCGTTCGAGTCAGAGATACCGGCATCGCATGCCCGTCGACGCTAGAAGGGGCGATGGAACGCGTAGCTCAGGCCGATCGTGTACCACCCGTTGGTGACCCATTCCTTCCCGGGCCCGGTGATCACCGGCGGCTTGCTCGGATCGGTGATCGGCGGCGCCCGGTAGATGCCCGGATAGCTGATCTGCCAGAAGGTGCTGCGCGCCTCGAGCCGGAGAAACAGCCGGGGGGTCAGGAAGACCCGGGCGCCGAGCGCGGGGGTCAGCGCGCCCTTGGTGCGGAAGGTGAAGCCGGACGTATCCGCCGGGGTGCGGGCCGCGACCACCACCCCGATCCCGGCGCTCACGTAGGGCGCGATCCCGTTCCAGGTCTTCCCGCCGGTCAGATTGAACTGCACGATCCCTTCGAAGAACATGGTGTTCTGGGTGAAGGGGCCGGTCTTGCCGGCCTCGATCGGCTTGTTCTTGTCCACGATGAACCGCTCGAGCCCGCCGTAGGTCGCCGCCAGGCCCAGCGAAATGGTTCCGGAGCCCAGGAAATCGTAGCGCAATCCGAAGGTGCTGCCGTGGTGCGGCGCCACGCCGATTTGCCCGCCGTCTCCCCGGAAATACCCGCCGGAGACCCCGACGAACTGTCCGTAGCGGAGGGTCCGGTAGGGCGAATGCGCCGGGTCGTGGCCCACCTGCGCCGCGGCGGAAGGGACGAGAGCCAGCGCGAACAGCGCGGCGAGGGTCAGGCGGTGCATGCTGGGATCAGGCCTCATGAAGCGCGCGTCCGGTCATTTCGGGAGGCTGCTCGAGGCCGAGCAGGTTGAGAATCGTGGGGGCCACGTCGCAGAGCGCGCCATGGGGCCGGAGCCGCCGCAGCGCGGTGTTGACCGCCACGAACGGGACCGGATTCGTGGTGTGGGCGGTGTGGGGACCACCGGTCTCGGGATCCACCATGACCTCGCAGTTGCCGTGGTCCGCGGTGACCAGGAGCCGGGTGCCGCTGGCCTCGCAGGCGGCCACCACTCGCTCGAGGCAGCGATCCACCGTCTCCACGGCCTCGATCACCGCCGCGGGCACGCCGGTATGCCCGACCATGTCGGCGTTGGCGAAGTTGCAGAGCAGGAAGTCGTGCTGTTTCCGCTGAAGCGCGGCGCACAGCACGTCGGTGACCCCCGCGGCGCTCATTTCCGGGGCCAGATCGTAGGTGGCCACTTTCGGCGATGGAACCAGGATGCGCTCCTCTCCCTGGTACGGCGGCTCCCTGCCCCCGTTGAAGAAATACGTCACGTGGGGATACTTCTCGGTTTCCGCGGTCCGCAGCTGGGTGCGGCCCAGTCCGGACAGGTGCTCGGCCAGGATCCGCGCCAGGCTGAAGGGCGCAAAGGCGGCCGGAAACGGAAAGGTCTGATCGTAGCTCGTCATGGTGACGATGTGCAGTGCCGGGCGCGCCGGAGTCGGAAAGCCGTTGAAATCCGCCACGCCCAGCGCGGCGGAGATCTGCCGCATGCGATCGCTGCGATAGTTGAAGCAGAACAGGGCATCGCCGTCCTTCAACGTGACGGCGGGCTTCCCTCCGGTCGTCAGGATGACCGGCTGCATGAATTCGTCGCTCTCGTTCCGGGCGTAGGCATCCTTCACGGCCTGCACCGGATCGGTGGCCGGCGTCCCCACGCCGGCCACCAGGAGATCGTAGGCTTTCCGGGTGCGATCCCACCGCTTGTCCCGATCCATCGCGAAGTAGCGGCCGACCAGCGAGGCGATGCCGGCGCGGGGGCCCGCGATGCGAGCCAGATCCGCCACCAGCCTTGCGACGAAACCCGCCGCCGACCGGGGCGGGGAATCCCGCCCGTCGAGGAAGCCGTGCACCGCGATCCGCGGCACCCCGAGCCGCTGCCCCAGCTCGACGCAGGCGAGCAGATGGGTGTCGATGGCGTGGACTCCGCCGCTGCCCAGCAGGCCGGCCAGATGCAGGGTGCCGCCGGTCTGCCGCAGATGGCGTCCCAGCTCGAGGAACGGCGCCAGCGTGTAGAACGCGCCGCTGGTGATGCTCTGGGAGATCCGGACCAGATCCTGGGGAACCACCCGGCCGGCGCCCAGATTCAGGTGCCCGACCTCGCTGTTGCCCATCTGGCCCTCGGGAAGTCCCACGGCGAGACCGCTGGCGTCGAGGAGGGTACGAGGAGTGGAATTCCAGAGGCCGTGCCAGACGGGAGTTCGGGCCAGCTCGATCGCGTTGCCATCGCGTTCTTCGCGGTATCCCCAGCCGTCCAGCACCACGAGGGCCACGGGGGCGCCGCTCCTATGGCCGTTTGACATGCTCCTCCGCGCCGTCTACAATGCGAACTCGTGATCGTCGTGCCGCAATCTAGTCCTCCCTTCCGTCGCCTACCAGCCTCGTTCTGCGTGGGCGTTCTGCTCGCCGGAAACCTCGTCGCGCAGGCGCCCGTACGGCTCGCCCAGGAGACGCCCTTTCTGAAGGAACCGCGCGGACTCCGGCTGATGACGCTGGCGGCGGGCGTGCGCCTCCGTCCTTCCCGTATCGCCGGCGACCACGCCGAAGTCTCGGTGCAGGGCTGGTTGTGGACCGCGTCCACCCAGCCCGACAAGCGGGACGGATTCGATCTGTCGGTCAGTGTCGCGGCCGGTGAGAATCTCCGTGCGGCGCCCGATGGGCCGGTGCTGGGCCGCGTGGTGCAGGGCGCGCTGTTCAACCGGATCGCGGTGAAGGGCGGCTGGACCGAGGTGCGCCGCACCGGCTGGGTGCCGCGGGCCGCGGTGACGCCCCCGGTCAAGGTCGCGGCGGCGGCACCGCCGCCGGCCCCCTCCCGCCCCGTGACTCGTCCGGCTCGCGACACCATGGCGGCGGCACCCGCGGCCGCAGCCGCGCCCGCGCCCGCGCCCGCTCCCGCACCAGCGCCTGACACCGCCACCGGCGGCCTTCGCGGCATGCTGGCGGCGGGCACCGTGCTCCGGCTCGCACCCGAAGGCGCGGCCCTGACCACACTCGTTGTGCCCTCGGAGGCCACCGTCGTGGAGCGGGACCGCGACTGGGTCAAGGTCAACCTGCCGGCGTGGGTGCGCGCCACCGAGCTCAGCGGAGCCGTCGCGCCGCCGCCATTCATCACCGCGGCCATGCTGCGCCAGAACCCCGACCGCTACGTCGGACAGACGGTGGACTGGCGGCTCCAGTTCCTCGCCCGGCAACAGGCCGACGAGCTGCGCCCCGAGATGCCGCTCGGGCACCCGTACCTCCTGGCTCGGGGGCCACTGCCCGAATCCGGGTTTGTCTACGTGATGGTCTCCAAGGACCAGATGGACCGGCTCCAGCGGCTCAAGCCGCTGGAGGAGTTGTCGATGATGGTCACGATTCGCGCCGGGCGAACCCGTTACCTCGCCACTCCCGTCGTCGAGCTGGTGCAGCTCGGCGGAGACTCGAGGACGCCATGAACGAGCAGCTGATGCAGCGCATTCAGCGCCGCCTCGACACCCTGACCGACGAACGAGGCTACCAGATCCTCGACTACGTGGAATTTCTCGAGAGCAAGTACGCGTCGCGCGCCGCGCCGTCGAACCTGTTCGCCAAGATCTCCGAGGGCATCGAGGACACCATGCGTGCCGCGCGGCTTCCGATCAGGGCCATCAAGGGCACCACCGGCCTCATGGACAGCGCCGGCAAGGTGATGAAGGGCGTCGCCGCGGCGGCGCAGAGCGTGGTGGACGAGGCCCTCCAGGCGGCGGAAACCGCGCGGCCGGCGGTGACCGGTCCGGCCGCGCCGCCCAAGGTGGCCCCCCCCGCGGAGCCCGGACCGAAGGAGGGCGGCCAAACTTGATTTCCCTCTGAGAGCCCCCTAATCTTCTGGATGATTCCTGCCGCCCGATCGCGCGGCACCTTCCGCCGCGATTTCCGTAAATCACCCGCAGTGTGCCCGCTCCCGACCGGATGAGTTCACTCCGTCCGGGCCTCGCGCTCACGTTCGACGACGTTCTCCTGGTCCCGCGCCACAGCACCGTCCATCCGCAGCACGTTTCGACCGCCAGCTACTTCACCCGCAGCATCCCGCTGCAGATTCCGCTGGTCGCCGCGGCGATGGACACCGTCACCGAATCGGAGATGGCCATCGCGATGGCCCGCGCCGGCGGCCTCGGCATCGTGCACAAGAACATGGCCATCGACCGCCAGGCCGCCGAGATCGACCGGGTCAAGCGCAGCGAAAGCGGCATGATCCGGAATCCCATCACCCTGGGTCCGGATCGCCCGCTCCGCGAGGCCGCGGTCCTGATGCGGCGCTTCCGGATCAGCGGGGTGCCGATCGTGGACGGCAACGGGCGCCTGATCGGGATCATCACCAACCGGGATCTCCAGTTCGAGCGCGAGCTCGACCGCCCGATCGACCAGGCCATGACCAAGGACAAACTGGTCACCGCCCCGGTGGGCACCACGCTGGAGGAGGCGGAGCGCATCCTGGCCCGCCACCGGATCGAGAAGCTTCCGGTGGTGGATGCCGATGGCGTGCTGCGGGGATTGATCACCGTCAAGGACATCTTCAAGCGGCGCCAGCATCCCAACGCCAACAAGGACCAGCACGGCCGGCTCCGAGTCGGCGCGGCGCTGGGGGCCGGGGGCGACACCCAGGTCCGGGCCAAGGCGCTGATCGAGGCCGGCGTCGACGTGCTGGTGGTGGATTCGGCCCATGGACACAGCGAAGGCGTGCTCTCCACCATCGACCGGCTGCGTCAGGCGTTTCCCGAAGTCCAGCTGGTCGGGGGCAACGTGGCCACCGAGGAGGGCGCCCGGGAGCTGGTGCGCCGCGGCGTGGATGCGGTCAAGGTGGGCATCGGTCCGGGCAGCATCTGCACCACCCGGGTGGTGACCGGCGTGGGGGTGCCCCAGATCACGGCCGTGGTGGATTCGGTCCGCGGCGCCGGGGACATCCCGGTCATCGCCGACGGGGGCATCAAGTACTCGGGAGACGTGGTCAAGGCGCTCGCGGCGGGCGCGGCCACGGTGATGATGGGCTCGATGCTGGCCGGCACCGAGGAAAGCCCCGGCGAAAGCATCCTGGCGGAGGGCCGGCGCTACAAGCTGATTCGCGGCATGGGGAGCATCTCCGCCATGCAGGACGGCTCCGCGGACCGCTACTTCCAGGAGGGAGAGCTCTCACCCTCCAAGATGGTGCCGGAAGGGATCGAGGGCCGGGTCCCGTACAAAGGCCCCGTGGCGGACGTTCTGTACCAGATGGTGGGCGGGCTGCGCAGCGGGATGGGCTACTGCGGGGCGGCCACCATCGCCGCCCTGCAGCAGGACACCGAGTTTCTGCGGATCACCAGCGCCGGCCTCCGGGAATCCCATCCCCACGACGTGACGATCACCCGCGAGGCGCCCAACTACTCGGCGTAGCTGGGAGTCAGGAGCGAGGATTGAGGACCGAGGGGGAAATCCTCGACCCTCAATCCTCGATCCTCGATCCTCACCCCTCGACCCTACCCCACATTCAGCTTGCTGTGGTGCTTGCCGTAGCTGAAGTAGAACACCAGCCCGATCACCAGCCAGCCGCCCAGCCGGAGCCAGTTGGTCCAGCCCAGGCCGAAGATCATGGCCCCGCACACCAGCACGCCCAGGGTGGCTACCACCGGCATGGCGGGCACCGTGAATCCGCGCGGCAGGTCCGGCCGGCGCTTCCGCATGATCCACACCCCGATGCAGACCAGGATGAAGGCGAACAGGGTTCCGATGCTGGTCATTTCACCCACGATATCGTCGGGAATGAACCCCGCGAACGCCGAGGTGAGCAGGAAGAACAGCATGTTGGACTTCCACGGTGTCTGGAACTTCGGGTGCACTTCCGAGAACACCTTGGGGACCAGTCCGTCGCGGCTCATCGAATAGAAGACCCGCGACTGCCCCAGCAGCATGACGAGGATCACCGAGGAGAACCCGGCGAGGATCGCCACCGTGACGAATTTGCCGAGCCAGGCGTACCCGATCATGTACTTCGCAATGGCGTAGGTGACCGAGGCTTCCTTGCCCGCGGTCCGGAAGTCCTCGACGGTGGCCACGCCGCTCAGCACGTGCGAGAAGAGGACGTAGAGGACGGTGCAGATGACCAGGGATCCGAGAATGCCGATCGGCATGTCCTTCTTGGGGTTCTTGGCCTCCTGCGCGGCGGTCGACACCGCATCGAATCCGATGAAGGCAAAGAACACGACGCCCGCGGCTCCCAGGATTCCCATGATCCCGCCGTAGGGATGGGTGACCCCTTCCGGAGTGGTGTACGTGGTGGGCGCGGGAATGTAGGGCGTGTGATTGGCCGGGTTCATGAAGCCCCAGCCGATCGCGATCACCATGATCACGATGGTGACCTTGACGATGACGATGAAGTTGTTGACGATCGCCGATTCCCGGGTGCCCCGGATTAGGAGGGCCGTCAGCAGGAAGAGAATGCCGATGGCGGGAATGTTCACGATCCCGTGCACCCCCGTCGCCATGTCGGCCTGGAACGGCGAGTGGAACCACTGATAGGGAATGCTGACCCCGAAGTATTCGATGACCTTGTTGAAGTACTGGCTCCACGAGATGGCCACCGTGGCCGCGCCCACGGCATACTCGAGCACCAGGTCCCACCCGATGATCCACGCCATCAGCTCGCCCATCGTGGCGTACGAGTAGGTGTAGGCGCTCCCCGCGATCGGGATCATCGACGCGAATTCGGCGTAGCACAGCCCCGCGAAGGCGCAGCCGATGCCCGCGATGATGAACGAGAGCGTCACCGATGGACCGGCCCGCTGGGCGATGGCCGCCGCGGTCCGGACGAAGAGCCCGGCGCCGATGATCGCGCCGATGCCGAGGGCGATCAGGGACAGGGGGCCGAGGGTGCGTTTGAGCGTGGCCCCGCCGGCATCGCCACCGTCGGCCATGAGGCGATCGATCGATTTGGTTCGAGTGAGTGCGCCAGCCACGATAGTCCCTCTCGGTAGGTCGGTGGGTTGCACGCAAGTTGTGCCGTCAATATTACTTATCCGAGGCTCGGCGGGACTCCTCGGATTGAACACACCAGGCGATGTGACATGCGGGTGACGGCCTGGGCAGGCCCTAGGAAGCTGCACATCGAATCACCGGACCACAAGGGCGGGCACCCCCGCCCGCTCCGCGAGCCCGGTTTTTCCCTTATCTTGAATTCTTCCCGTTCGCCCTCCCCGACCCCGGAGCACCGTCCATGAATCTGTTCAGGCGCAAGAGCATTGCTTCGCTGCAGGCCGAAGCGGCCGGTGATCACAGTCTGAAGCGGGCCCTCGGCCCCCTCAACCTGACGCTGCTGGGCATCGGGGCCATCATCGGGACCGGCATCTTCGTCCTCACCGGGACGGTGGCCGCCCAGAACTCCGGGCCGGCCGTGGTGCTCTCGTTCGTATTCGCCGGAGTCGCATCGGTCTTCGCGGCGCTCTGCTATTCGGAGTTCGCCGCGCTGGTGCCGATCGCCGGCAGCGCCTACACCTACGGCTACGCCACCCTGGGCGAGCTGTTCGGGTGGATCATCGGATGGGACTTGATCCTCGAGTACGCCCTCTCGGCCACCACGGTGGCCATCGGGTGGTCGGGATATGTCTCGTCATTCCTGAGCAAGAACCTGGGCATTCACATCCCGCCCCAGCTCTCTGCGGCGCGGGGCCTCTGCGTTTCGGTGATCGACGGGTCCACCCAGGCGCTGACCAGCGCCGCGGGCGGCTGCGCGGCACTCGCCGGCGGTCCCTACATCCAGGCCCAGTTCAACGTGCCGGCGGTGGTCATCGTGGCGCTGGTGACCGCGCTGCTGGTCATCGGCATCAAGGAGTCCGCCAACCTCAACAACATCGTGGTGTTCATCAAGGTGTCGGTGGTGATCATTTTCATCGCCCTGGCCTTCAGCCATGTGAACACCGCCAACTGGCATCCGTTCATTCCCCCCAACGAGGGGGCGCGCGACGCCTTCGGCTTCACCGGGGTGGTGGCCGGTGCCGGGGTGGTGTTCTTCGCCTACATCGGCTTCGACAGTGTGAGTACCGCGGCGCAGGAGGCCAAGAATCCCCAACGGGACATGCCGATCGGCATCATCGCCTCGCTGCTCATCTGCACGGTGCTCTATATCATCGTCGCGGCCATCGCCACCGGCGTGGTTCCCTACCGGGAGCTCAACGTGCCCGACCCGATCGCGATGGTGGCGGATCGTGCCGGGCTGGGCTGGATCGCCGGTCTGATCAAGCTGGGCGCCATCGCGGGGCTCTCGTCGGTGATCCTGGTGCAGCTCTACGGCCAGTCGCGGGTCTTCTTCGCCATGGCCAAGGACGGGCTCCTGCCGCCCGTCGTGGCGAAGGTCCACCCCAAGTTCCGGACCCCCTACATCACCCAGATCGTGGTGGGCATCGCGGTCGCCATTCCGGCCGCATTCCTCACGGTACGGGAGGCCGGGTCGCTGGTCTCGATCGGTACCCTGCTCGCCTTCGCCATCGTGTCGGCGGGCGTGCTGGTGCTCCGGATCCGGGAGCCCAACCTGGCCCGTCCGTTCAAGACGCCCTGGGTCTTCTTCGTGGCGCCGATGGGCGTGCTCTCCAGCGCCTACCTGATGTGGTACCTGCCGCTCCGCACCTGGGAGCGATTGTTCATCTGGCTGGCGATCGGCCTGGTGGTCTACTTCGGGTACGGGATCAGAAAGTCGAAGCTGGCACAGCAGTAGCCGGGAAACCAGACACGGGACGCGGGGAGCCGGGGTGCTCCCCGCTTACCTTATGGTCCATGCCCATCACCCTGTCCGCCGACAAACTCACCGCCGCCGCCGCCCTGGCCGAGCTGTTCGTGCCGGGGCGGCGGGTCTGTCTCACCACGCACGTGAATGCCGACGGCGACGGGCTGGGGAGCGAGGTCGGGCTGGCCCATCTGATCCGGGCCCTCGGCGTCGAGGTGCTGATCTGCAATCCGACCGTCACCCCGGCGCGGTTCGGTTTTCTGCTGCACGACCTCCCCAAGGTGGACCGGAGCGCCGAAGCGGTAAAGACGCTGCGGACCGCGGACGTCATCGTGGTGCTGGACATTTCCGATCTGGGCCGGCTCGGCATGCTCGCCCAGACCGTGGCGGAGCGGGGCGTGCCGGTGGCCTGTATCGACCACCACGTGAGCCCCGGCACCCTGCCGCCGGGGCCGCGGTACGTGGATCCCTCGGCGGCGGCCACCGGGGAGCTGGTGTCCGAAATCGCGCTGGCCAACCGGTGGTCGCTGACGCCGGAGGTGGCCCGGGCGCTGTACGTGGCGATCCTCACCGACACCGGCGGCTTCCGGTTCAGCAACACCCACCCGCGGACGCTCCGAATCGCCGCCGAGCTGCTGGAAACCGGACTCGACCCCGAGTCCATCTATCTCGACGTCTACGCCAATGCGCCGGCCGGGCGTCCCCGCCTGCTGGCCGAGACGCTCCAGACCCTGGTGGTCGAGGACGAGACGGGGCTCGCCTGGGTGACGGTGCCGCCCGGGGCGGTGGAGCGCCACAAGGTGACCGTGGACGACCTCGACGGCATCGTGGAGTTTCCTCGCTCGGTCGCGGGGGTCCGCATGGCGATGCTGTTTCGCGAAATGTCCCAGGGTCGGGTGAAGGTGTCGCTCCGGTCGGTGGGGGCGGTGGATGTGGCGTCGTTCGCCAAGCCCTTCGGCGGTGGCGGGCACGTACACGCCTCCGGCGTGGCGCTGGAAGGAACCCTTCCCGAGGTGCAGTCCCGGCTCCTCGACGCGGCGCGCCGATACCTGACGGGAATCCCGCGCGATTGACCCGGTGGGCTTATTATTCGCGGTGTCACCGAGCCTCTGGCCTCCTGGTCTCTTAGCCTCTCAGCCTCTCCGATGACCGATACGCTGGACCGCATCGAGCAGACCCTGGACACCCTCCGGCCCTACATCGCCTCTCACCGCGGGCAGGTCGAGGTGGTGGATTTCGACGAGGCGGACGGTGTGCTGCTCCTGCGCCTCGGCGGCACCTGCTCGGGGTGCAGCGCGTCGTCCATCACCCTCCGGCAGGGCATCGAAGCGCGACTCCGTCAGATGGTGCCCGAAGTCCGGCAGGTGGAGGCCATCTGAGCCAGCCTCTCGAGGCGGCGGTTGGTGCCGCCCTCGCCCGCATCAGGAATCCCCGGCTGGACAATGACCTGCTCTCGGCCGGCATGATCCGGGACCTGGTGGTCACTCCCGACGGCGGTGTCTCCTTCTCGTTTCTTCTCTCCCGGGAGGATCCGGCCACGCTGGTTCGCGAGGCGCGGAACGCCGTCAAGGCGATCGCGGGCGTTCGCCAGGACGGAGTCAAGATCACGGTGATCGACCCCGCCGGGCCGGCCAAGGCCACCCATGCGCCCCCCGGCGCCGGTCCCCAGTCCGCGGGGTCGATTCCCGCCCAGCAGCCGCGGGAGCAGGCCAACCTCGGCCGGATCATCGCGGTGAGCTCGGGGAAGGGCGGGGTCGGGAAATCCACCGTCTCCGCCAACCTGGCCATCGCGCTGGCGCAGCAGGGACATCGGGTGGGGCTCATGGACGCCGACATCTACGGCCCCAACATTCCCCGGATGTTCGGCTCGTTCGAGAAGCCGGTGGTCATCGGGGGGCGGATCCGACCGCTCGATGTGCACGGCGTCAAGCTGATGTCGATCGGGTTCCTGGTCGAGCGCGACGCGCCGGCCATCTGGCGCGGGCCCATCATCATGAAGGTGATTCAGCAGTTTCTGCGGGATGTCGATTGGGGAGAGCTGGACTATTTCCTGGTGGACATGCCGCCGGGCACCGGCGACGCCCAGCTCTCGCTGGTGCAGTCCGTGGCCGTGTCGGGCGCGGTGATCGTGACGACGCCGCAGGAGATGGCGGTGGATGACGCGCTCAAGGGCGCCAAGATGTTCGAGCGGGTCAGCGTGCCGGTGCTCGGCGTGGTCGAGAATATGAGCCCGTACGTCGACCCGGCCAGCGGCGCCAAACTGGCCTTCTTCGGCGAGGGCGGTGGGCAGCGCCTCGCGGACGAGATCGGCGTGCCGCTGCTGGGCTCGATTCCGCTGCAACAGGGGCTCGCGAAGAAGGCGGATGCCGGCGCGCCGATCGTGGTGGCCGAGCCGGCGAGCGCGGCGGCGGTGGCGCTGCTCGCGCTGGCCGAGCGAGTGCACGCGCAGGCGGGTGCGCGTGGCATGACCCTTCCCGTGATCAACCAGTAGCACTCCCCGGGCGCCCCCCCCCCGCAGGAGCCCGGTTCCGCGCCCGGGACCGGGCCTCACATCCCGCAAAACACCAGATTCGGCAATCCGGCCCCCTAACCCGGGTCGGACGAGAGTTGCATCCCGCCCGCCCGTGGCGTGGGATTCGCTGGCTGCGCGGATTCATCTCGGGTTCATGAAGACGCGGGACTTGCGGCGATTCCTCCGGAGAATTCAGCATTTACGCCCGCAACTGCCCAAAGATTCTACATTGCCAAAGAATCACGCGATGCCCGCCGCCGCCGTGTGTTTGTCATTGCCGTTCCAGGCGTCCCTAGCTCGTAACTTGCTGCTAGATCCGCGTCCCTCCGAATCAAGGCATTGGTATGGCTGGAACGCGCCTACAACCACGGCGCCAGGATGCCGTTCCTTCCCGGTGGTCCGGGTTGGGAACGGCCGCCATTGGTTGTGGGGCACGGTTCCGTGCCCGGGCCCGCCGCTGGGTCGTGATGTTCTGCGCGTTGGCCGGGCTGGCCGCCCAGGCCGCTGCGCAGGACCCGGGCGCCGACAGTCCGCACGGGACCCTCAACATTCCCTGCATCACCTGCCACACCTCGGACGGCTGGCGTCCGGCCCGGATTGGTCCGGGCTTCAAGCACGCGACCTACGGCTTCGCGCTCCAGGAGGGGCACGGGGCGGTGGCCTGCGCCAGCTGCCACACGTCGCTGGAATTCAGCAAAGTCCAGAAGACCTGCGCCGGGTGTCACCGGGACGTGCACCAGGGTGAACTGGGCGTGGACTGCGCGCAGTGCCACAACACCCGGGCCTTCGCCGACCGGGCACCCCAGATTCAAGCCCACGCGCTTACTCGATTCCCGCTCGACGGCGCCCACCGGTCGGTGGACTGCGCCAGCTGCCATACCAGTCGGAACGGGGCGAGCCTGGTGTTTCGTGGCGCCCCCACCGATTGCGTCGGCTGCCATCGGCAGGATTTCCAGAAGACCACCAACCCGGCCCATCCGGCGGCCGGCTTCCCTACGGATTGCCTTTCCTGCCACACCAACGTGACCTGGCGCACCGCAACCTTCAATCACAACACCACGCAATTCCCGCTGACCGGCGCGCACCAGGCCGCCAACTGTCAGGCCTGTCACTCGGACGGTGTGTACAAGGGCAAGCCGACCACCTGCGTCTCCTGCCACCAGGCGTCGTTCAACCAGACGAAAGCCCCGCCCCACCCGGCGGCCGGCATTCCGACCGACTGCGCCAATTGTCATACCACCACGACCTGGACCGGGGCCAGCTTCGATCACAATGCCACCCAGTTCCCGCTGACCGGCGCGCACCAGGCGGCCACCTGCCAGGCGTGCCACTCCGATGGACTGTACGTCGGCAAGCCGACGACCTGCGTGAGCTGTCACCAGACCGACTTCAATGGGACCACCAGCCCTGCGCACCAGGCAGCGGGGTTTCCGACGACCTGTACCACCTGCCATACCACAGTCACCTGGACCGGCGCGGTCTTCAATCACAACACCACCCAGTTCCCGCTGACCGGCGCGCACCAGGCGGCCACCTGTCAGGCCTGCCACTCGGATGGGGTCTATCATGGCAAGCCCACGACCTGCGTCTCCTGTCACCAGACCGACTTCAACGGGACCACCAGCCCCCCGCACCAGGCGGCGGGGTTCCCGACGACCTGTACCACCTGCCATACCACCGTCACCTGGACCGGCGCGGTGTTCAATCACAACACCACCCAGTTCCCGCTGACCGGCGCGCACCAGGCGGCCAACTGTCAGGCCTGCCACGCGGACGGGGTCTATCACGGCAAGCCGACGACCTGCGTCTCCTGTCACCAGCCCGACTTCAACGGGACCACCAGTCCCCCGCACCAGGCGGCGGCGTTCCCGACGACCTGTGCCACCTGCCATACCACGGTCACCTGGACCGGCGCGGTGTTCAATCACAACACCACGCAATTCCCGCTGACCGGCGCGCACCAGGCGGCCAACTGTCAGGCCTGCCACGGGGACGGGGTCTACCACGGCAAGCCGACGACCTGCGTGAGTTGCCATCAGCCTGACTACAACGGGACCACGAACCCGAATCACCAGGCCTCGGGCTTCTCCACGACCTGCGCGACCTGCCATACCACCGTGACCTGGACCGGGGCCGTCTTCAATCACAATGCCACCCAGTTCCCTTTGACCGGCGCCCACATCGCCACGCCGTGCCAGTCCTGCCACGGGGACGGGGTCTACCACGGCAAGCCGACGACCTGCGTGAGCTGCCACCAGACCGACTACACCGGCACCACCAGCCCGGCGCACCAGGCGGCGGGGTTCCCGACCACCTGTACCACCTGTCACACCACGGTCACCTGGACCGGCGCGTCCTTCGATCACAATGCCACCCAGTTCCCGTTGACCGGCGCTCACACCGCCACGCCCTGCCAGTCCTGCCACGGGGACGGCGTCTACCACGGCAAGCCGACCGCCTGCGCGGCATGTCACCAGACCGACTTCAACGGCACGACGAGCCCTCCGCACCAGGCGGCCGGCTTCGCGACGACCTGCGCCACCTGCCACACCACCATCACGTGGATTGGCGCGGTCTTCAATCACAACGCCACCCAATTCCCGTTGACCGGCGCCCACATTGCCACGCCGTGTCAGTCCTGCCACGGCGACGGGGTCTACCACGGCAAGCCCACGACCTGCGTGAGCTGTCACCAGACCGACTACACCGGCACCACCGGTCCTCCGCACCAGGCGGCGGGTTTCCCGACGACCTGTGCGACGTGCCATACCACCGTGACCTGGATCGGGGCGGTCTTCAATCACAGCGCCACCCAGTTCCCGTTGACCGGCGCCCACCTGGCCACGCCGTGTCAGTCCTGCCACGGGGACGGAGTCTACCAGGGCAAGCCGACCACCTGTGTGAGCTGTCACCAGACCGATTTCAATGGAACCACCAGTCCTCCGCACCAGGCGGCCGGGTTCGCGACCACCTGTGCCACCTGCCATACCACCGTCACCTGGATCGGGGCGGTCTTCAATCACAGCACGACTCAGTTCCCCCTGACCGGTGTGCATGCCACCACGCCGTGTCAGGCCTGCCACGGGGACGGAGTCTATCAGGGCAAGCCGACCACCTGTGTGAGCTGCCATCAGACCGACTATGCCGGGACCACCAACCCGAACCATCAATCGGCCGGCTTCCCGACCGACTGCGCCTCCTGCCACACCACCACAACCTGGCTTGGTGCCACGTTCGATCACGATGGTCAGTTCTTCCCGATCTACTCGGGCAGGCACCGGGGGACGTGGTCCACCTGCGCCGATTGTCATACCAACTCGGCCTCGTTCGCCCAGTTCACCTGTCTGACCTGTCACGAACACAGCAAGAGCTCGATGGACAGCAAACACCAGGGCCGGAGCGGGTACAGCTACAACAGCACGGCCTGTTACTCTTGCCACCCGCGGGGCCGGGCGGATTGAACCGGGTCGCCGGCTGCCTCGCCCTGCTGTTCGCGGCCCTGCCCCGGGCCACGGCCGCGCAGGCGGTACGCGATTCGACCGGGCCCGGCAAAGCCGTCGTCACCGCGGTCACTCTGGGACTCGTCTACGTCGGGGCCGGAAGAAACGACGGCTTGCGGGAAGGGACCGTCGTCCGGGTTCCCCGCCTCGGCGAGAAGGCCGCCTACCGCGTCATCTATCTGTCTTCGAAATCGGCCGCGGTCCGCGGCGATTCGCTGGCCCCACTGCCGGCGGTCGGCGACAGCGTCTTCTTCCAACCGGTGGCCCAGGCCCTGGCGAGCACCGGCACGGGAAAACTCGATGCGACGGGGGCCAGGCGTCGCCCGCTCCCGGGCCTCCGAGGACGGGTCGGGCTTCGCTATCTCGGATCCTGGGACCGGAGCAGCGACATCGCGCTCAAGCAACCCGGACTCGAATTGCGGCTCGATGGTCCGGTGGCTCCCGGCGCACCGGTCGGCCTCAACGTGGACATCCGCTCCCGCCGCACCAGCATGTACCGGCCTGGCCTCGAGACCGAGACCAGCGAGGTGATGGGCGTTTACCAGGCGGCGCTGCGTATCCAATCGACCGAAGGGCCGGTCCGGGCGGTGCTAGGCCGCCAGTATGCCCCCACCCTCGCCGGCGTCGGCCTCTTCGACGGCGTGCTGCTCGACTACCAGCGGCCCAGGTGGGGGGCCGGCGTGATGGCCGGCCTGGCGCCGGATCAGGGAACGCTGGCGGTGTCCTCGGAGATCCGGCAGGTTGGGGTGTTCTTCCAGGGGCGGAACCGACCGAGTGCCCCGGTGCGCTGGAATCTGACGGTGGGGGGAATGGGCTCCTACGCCGCGGCCGACGTCAATCGGGAGTTCGGCTTCCTCCAGGCGACCCTCAACTCGCGGGCGGTGTCCGCCGTCCTCCTCCAGGAGCTCGACGTCAACCGGGGCTGGAAGATCGCCGCCGGCGAACCCCGGTTCAGCCTGACCAGCACCTATGCGTCGATCAACCTCACGCCGGCGCGGGGCGTGGCGTTCTCGGGCGGCTACGATGGTCGGCGGAATATCCGGTTGTACCGCGATCTCACCACCCCCGAGGAAGTGTTCGATGATCGCTTCCGCCGGGGCTATTGGGCCGGCGCAAATTTCACGATCGCCAGGAAGCTCAGACTCGGTGCCGACGCGCGGCTCCAAACCGTGGACGGAGCCGATTCGCTGGGAACCACCGCCTACTCGGCCACGATGAGCGTGGACCAGATCTCCCCCCTGGGCTTGGGACTCCGCATGCGCGCGACCCGCTACACCACGCCGGGTCGGGGGCCTGGCACCCTGGTGGTGGGCGGCCTGCGGCTCTCTCCGGGGTCGCTGGGATCGATGGAAATCAACGGGGGAGCCCGGCAGGAAGACGCCAGCCCCGGCACCGACCGGTTC
Organism: uncultured Gemmatimonadales bacterium; assembly: GCA_963762545.1. Classification (GTDB taxonomy): domain Bacteria; phylum Gemmatimonadota; class Gemmatimonadetes; order Gemmatimonadales; family GWC2-71-9; genus JABFSM01. The sequence goes on from CAVXLC010000001.1 coordinate 796,415, forward strand.
TGGGCCGGGCTCGACACCGAAGTCTTCCTGCGGCGATCCTGGTTCCTTCTGGCTACGTTTACCCGGGAGTGGGGCCGCGGCGGGTTGACCCCGACCACGGACCTCTTCTACGGGGGGTTGAGTTGGCGATTCTGACCGGAGTGGTCCCGTGACGATGCCCGACGCGGGCACCCAGCGGCTGTGTCCCGCATGCCGGCGGGCGGTTCCGGAGGGAGGCCGCTTCTGTCCCAGCTGCGGCACGGCCCAGGCAGGGTCGGCTCCGGCGGCACGCGGCGGAATCGTCCGGTTCCTTCCCTGGGTCATCGCGGCGGGAGCCACCTTCGCGCTCGTGCTGGTGTTGCTGAAGCCGGGTTCGGTGCCTCCGGCCGCGGCGCCCGCGGCGCCGGCCTCGCAGCCGGGCACGGCTCCGCCGGACCTCAGCGCGATGTCTCCCGCGGAGCGATTCGATCGGCTGTACCGGCGCATCATCACCGCGGCCCAGTCGGGAGACCAGGCCACCGTCACCCAGTTCACCCCGATGGCGATCGCGGCGTTCGGCATGCTCGACACCGTGACCGTGGACGCGCGCTACCACTTGGCCATGCTCCAGCTCCATGTCGGCGCGCTGGCGGAGGCCCAGGCGCAGGCCGATTCGATCAAGCGGGAGAACCCGGAGCACCTGTTCAGCTACGTCATCGGAGCGGCGGTGGCTCGATGGAACAAGAACGATACCGCCCGCGACGCGGCGTATCGCGAGTTCCTGAAGCGCTACGACGCCCAGGTCGCCACCCGGCGGCCCGAGTACCTGGAACATCAGGCCATGCTCGAGGAAGTGAAGCGGATGGCAACGGCCGGAAAGACCCCCTCGTAACCCTCGCCCTACCCGCGGCCCGGCTTCTTGAGGTGGCAGCTCTCGCACTTTCCCGACAGCGGCCGATAGATCACCCGGGGCGTTCCGCCCACGGTTTCCGTCGCCCGATGGCAGGCCGCGCACGGTACCCGCTGATGGCCGGTTCCCAGCGCGAACGACGCGTCGCGGTCATGGTTGAACCGGCTCGCGGGAACGAAGCCGTCCTCCCCGTGGCAGTGCTCGCAGCCGCTGCCTCCGTTCCGCCCATCGAACTGGGTGCCATGCACCGAGGTGTGGCACGAGGCGCAGGTCGAGTCGGCTTCGAAACGGAACACCCGCACGATTCCTCCGGCCGCCACCAGCGTTGAGCCGGAGGCCGCCGGCGCAGTTCCGGCGAGCTCCTTGTGACACGACGCGCAGGGCGTGGCCCGGTGAGCCCCCCGGAGCGGGAACCGGAACCGGTCATGGACCGCGACATCCACCGCAGCGGGCCGGAACGACCTGGCATCATGGCAGGCCGGACACCCGCCCGGTGCCGGGCGCTCACCCGCCGGGTCGAACCGGCCGCGGTGCGGATCCACGTGGCACTCGGCGCACCCGGTCTCGATGCCGGTAAAGGCAAAGCCGGCCTTGCCGAGCCCGGCGCCTCCCCGGGCCAGCGGCTTGAGGCCCTTGCGGTCGGCTCCGTGGCAGCTCCGGCACTCGATGTCCGCATGGCGGCCGTCGAGCGGCAGCCGGAGCCTGGCGTGGGCCTCCCGGCCAAACCCGCTCGGTGTCCATCCGGCCGGGCTGTGGCACTCGGCGCACTCTCCCTTGCGGGGCCGGGCCGCCAGCTGCCCCCCATGGTCATCGGCGTGGCAGCTGGTGCAGGCTGCGAACGCGGGGCGCATGATGACCCTCGACTCTCCCAGCGTTGCCACCGCCCGGGGCCCGGCGTCCCTGGCGTGACACGCCGCGCATGTCACCGCCGCGTGCTTGCCCTCCAGCGGATACCGGGATGCCTGATGCTGCTCCAGGGGAAACGTCGAGGGGGAGAAGCCCCGGTCAGTATGACAGGCGGCGCAGTCGGCCGGTTTGCCCTGGATCGTGGCCGTGCCGGCGTGGGGATCGGGGCTATGACAGCTGGCGCAGGTGGCCGAGGCGGGCTTCCGGCCCTTCTCGGTGGTGAAGTCCCGGTGGCAGGAGGCGCAGGGAACCGAGGCGTGCTTTCCCCGCAGGGGAAACGCCGTCCGCCCGTGATCGAAGCCGGTCCCCGAGATCTCGGTAAAGCCCTTGGTCGAGTGACAGGTGCTGCAATTGGTGCCGAATTGCCCGCGGTGCACGTCGACATGGCAGGACGTACACACCCCATGAGGAACCGGTCGGTAGACCGGAATGGGCCGGCCGGCGGCATCCCGCGTGAGCGGCAACCTGGGAGACAGGTGACACGCGTCGCACTTGACCTCCACGTGCTTGCCGGTGAGGGCATAGCCGGTGGTGTCGTGGGAAAAGCCCGGGGTGGCCTTCCACTTGTCGGCATCGTGGCAGGCAACGCACCGGGCGCCCAGGGCGCCGCGGTGGATGTCCTCGTGGCAACTGGCGCAGGTCTGTTCGAGGCCGGTCCAATTGGAGCGCCCGCCCGTGGCCAGCTTCGCCGCGGGCGACAGCCGATTGGCCGGCTTGTGACAGTCGGCGCATTTGGCCTTGGCGTGGGATTGCTCGAGCGCCCACCCCGCTTGGCGGTGATTGAAGCGTTCGGAGCTGCCTTCGGGCCACTTCACCAGCGCGAAGTCAACCCCGGCGTGATCCGGGTGACAGCTGGCGCACTTGGCGGCCTTGGTGGCGGGGCTTCCATGGAGTCCGCGGCCCTGTCCGGCCAGCCACGCGATGTCGCGATGGCAGGAGACGCACCGGCTCTGCATGCCCTCCGCGCCGGCGCCATGACAGCGGGTGCACTTGAGCGAACCTTCGAGCTCCTGGTGGGCACGAGCCAGTGGACCGGGGGATACCTGCGCCTGAAGCCGCCCGACCCCGCCGGCGGTCGCCAGGATCCACAGGGCCGCCGCCCAGCGGAGCCGGCTCACCAGAACCAGGTCATCCCCAGGGAGACCACGACGCCCACGTGCACCAGCACCGCCACCAGCGCGGCGATGGCGAAGGGCCGGTGGGCGATGTGCCACAGCCGGAACACCCGGCGGGTGGCGGTGAGCATGCGCGCTTGCTGAGTCAGCGCCATTTCCCGGCTGGCGAGCTTGGATACCCGCTTGAGCGCCTGCCGGTCGAGCCGGCCCCCGGGAACCTGCGCGCACACCCGGCGAAGGGCTCGGGCCGCGCGCCAGCGGACCCAGTGGTCCTTGCCCATTTGCCGCAGCGTGGCCAGGACCCCGAGACCCTCACACGGGGTCGGCTCGGACCGAAGCAGCGATTCGACCTGGGGAGAGGGAAGGCGCGCCGTGCGGGCCAGCTCGAGCAGCAGCTCGCGCCGTTCCGCGGCGATCTCCTCCGCACTGAGCTCGAGCCCGGTGGCGCTGCGCGGAATGTGAACGTACAGATAGCGTCCCACGATCCCGCTCAGGCATACCACCATCATCGACCAGAAGCCCAATCCGATCAGGCCGTCGAACCGCCAGCTGGCATGAAACGCCGCGAGCACCGGAAGAACGAGCGCCACGGTCACATGGACATCGAGCCACTTGGACATCGCCCCGGTCCAACGCAGCCAGCTGACGCTCTTTCGCAGGGGGTACAGCCAGAGGAACACGAAAATGAGAAGTGCCAGAATTCCGGCGGATTGCCCTAGATATCCGGACGGCCGGAGCCAGGGATGCAGGGGGCTGCGCACCCGGACACTCGGGTCCGCCAGGTAGTAGGAGGCCCAGTAGGCGCTGGCCCCGAGCAGGAGCGCCACCGGGATGAGGACCGGGAGCGGAGACTGCCCGGGGCGACGCCGCTCGGGCGTGCCGCCGGGCCGGCCGGCCGGCGCCGCGGCCTTGGGGCCCCCGATGGGGCGAACTGTGGGGACAGGACCGGTTCGGAGCGTCATGAAGCTGGGGGTTGGGACCGCAGACTTAAAAGGCACAAACCGTGCGAGAACGGTAACCGCACCAGGTGACAGCCAGATGAATTCCTGATAAGAGGGCCTTCACGTTGGAGAATCTGGTCTACCTCGCTTTCGGACTGATCCTGGTCGTGGCGATCGCCGTCCATCTGCGGAGGCATTCGCGCCGGGAGGCCCTGGCCATCGAGGCCGCGCGGCGCGCCGGCCTCAAGACTGGGGACGGTCCGCGGGCCCAGCATCCTCACATCGACGTCGACTGGTGCATCGGGTGCGGCGCGTGCGTCTCGGTGTGCCCCGAAGGCGATGTGCTGCAAGTCATCGGCGGAAAGGCCGCTCTCGTCAACGGGACGAAATGCATCGGCCACGGCCTCTGCGCCGATGCCTGTCCCATCGGGGCGATCGAGATCGTGATGGCCTCGCCCTCGATGACCGCCGATCTCCCCGCGCTCACCCCCGAGTGCGAAACCACGGTCGACAACATCTTTATCGCGGGTGAGCTGGGCGGGATGGCGCTCATCAAGAACGCCGTCAACCAGGGACGGGATTGCGTGGACCGGGTGGCGGAGCGGATCGCCGGGCTGCGGGCCCGGCCTGATCTGGGTGAGCCTCCAGTGGACGTCGTGATCGCCGGGGCGGGACCGGCCGGACTCTCGGCGGCGCTCCGGGCCCACGAGCGGGGGCTGAGCTATCTCCTGTTCGAGGCCGAGGAATTCGGCGGAACGGTCGCCAACTATCCCCGGCAGAAGCTCGTGATGACCAGTCCGGTCGAGCTCCCGACCTTCGGCAAGTTCAAGAAGCTGGAGGTCTCGAAGGAAGAGCTGCTGGCGATGTGGAAGGCCGCCGCGGCGAAGGTGGGTCTTAAGGTCCGTACCCGGGAGCGGGTCGAGGATATCCGGCGGGACCGGGCCGGCCGGTTCGTGGTGAAGACCGCCAAGGGGGAATTCCGGGCCCAGGCCGTCGTGATGGCCATCGGCCGCCGGGGCAGCCCGAGGAAGCTGGGAGTCCCGGGGGAGGAGCTGCCCCACGTGATGTACAGCCTGCTCGACGCCGAGGCGTACACCGGACGGCGGATCCTGGTGGTGGGAGGGGGAGACAGCGCCGTCGAGGCGGCGATGGGCCTGGCCTACCAGCCGGGCAACGAGGTCATCATTTCTTACCGCCGCCCGGCGTTCAGCCGGCTCAAGGACCGCAACGAGAAGCGACTGGCCGACGTCCTGCGGCAGGGGCGGCTGACCGTGATCTTCGAGTCGCTGCCGGTGGAAATCCGGAAGGGGAACGTGCTGCTGCAGGTCGGGGAGGAGCGCCGGGAAATCCCCGCGGACTTTGTCTGGATCTTTGCCGGAGGAACGCCCCCGAAGGAATTCCTCGAGAAAGTGGGAATCGCCTTCGGCCGCCAGGATCTGTCGGAGGCGGCCCGGGCCGAGTCAGACGCCGCGCACGCGGTGGCGTAACCCGCCCACTATCTCCACTCCACGTTGACGCCGCCGAGCGCCGAGGTGACCTCGATGTCCACCTTGTGCCTGGCCGAGCCGTAGTTGACCGAGGTGTAGGTCTTCCCGTCCTTGGTAAACCCCTTCGCGTCGAACCCCGTCAGAAATCCCATCACCCGAACCCGGAGGCCGAGGCCCTTCGGCGCGCGGAGGGTCACCCCGCCCAATGCCGTGTTCATGACCATCTGCGCGTCCGCGGGCCAGGCGCCGTCCAGATCGACCGTGACCGCGCCGACTCCGCCGTCGAACCGCCAGCTCCGGCAGCCGCCGTTTCCCGCCGAAGCGATCGTGAGCTCGCCGGCGCCCGAGGTGATCTGGGCCGTTCGGCAGCTGACGGCGTTGGGTGAATCGAAGGAAATGACGGTCCGGCTCGCGCCGGATTTGACGTCGAGTGATGCGATCCGGAGCCCGCCCAGGCTCAGGGTTCCCTCCGCCGCGCCGACGGTCACATCCAGCGACAGATCCACCGCCGAGGGAAATTCCACTACGGCCACCTGCGGCAACGCCCGCTCCCGGTTGACCCGGATGCCGCCGCCACCGTGACTGGCCACACCGAGGCGCACCTCCGCCGTGGCCGGGTTGTAGCTGCCGATCGGCTCGAATCGCTCGGCATCGTACTTGAGGACCATGCCATAGAGCCGGCTCGCGGGACCGGGACGCACCAGCAGCCGTCCCGCCCCGAATTCCACCACGGCGCGGAGCTGGCGCTCGTTACGGAGCGGGCGAGTGTAGTCGTAGTCGCGAAGCGTTTGGGCGGAGGCGGGCAGGGCCGACAGCAGATAGGCGGCGGGCAGGAACAGCCGGCCCATCATGGACGAGGCCTCGGGGTCTTGCCGCCGTCGGGACGCTTGACCGCCGTCACCCCGAATTGCGGAGTGGCCCACAGGTATTCGTCGGTGAGCGCCTCGGGCGGCACGTAGCGGCCCGCGAAGGTGGGCTTGATGCCGGCTCTCGAGAGCAGGCAGGCGCCGAACCCCGCAGTGGCCAGGAGCCAGGTGGCCAGGAACGCCGCGGCAAACATCAGCGAGCCGGCCACCGGAACCCATCCGAACACGATCCATGCCAGCCACACCGCGCCGATGGCGGCCAGCCCCAGCGCGAGGTACCGGTAGCTGTTGGCCGATCCCACCATGACCCCTGCCGCCATTCGCCGGCGGAGGTGGGTTTCTCCCATGGTGTGGGCCACGGCCAGGACGCCGGCCACCACGGCGGCGAGGAGGAGGAACGGGACGACCACGACCACGAAGGGAACCAGCAGGATGCCCACCACGCTCAGCACCAGCCCGCTGATCAGCATCCCGAAGGTGGGGATCACCAGAATCTGGGCCAGGAGCCCCGTGAGGAAGGAGCGGAAGAAGCTGTGGGAGACGGTGTCCGAGATCGTTTCGAGATTCGGTTTGGCGAACAGCACCACGCCGAATCCGATCAGGCCGAGCGTGAGGAAGACTCCCACGAGGCCCGCCGCGTTGGTGAGCGCGGTGGCGAAAGCACCGCTCTTCGCCTCGACGATTGGTGCGGCGCCGAGCGAGCGCTGTTCCCCCTGCACGACACCGCCCCGGTCCTGGATGCGGCCGCCGATCGCGAGGGCGTCTCCGGTGATGGAGGCGCCGGGGTGCATCACGATGTCTCCATCGAGGGCCACCACGTTGCCGGTCACCCGGCCGAACAGATCCGCCCGCCCCTCGAGCACCAGCAGGTTGCCCGAGAGCGTTTCGGAAGAGCCGACGCTGAAGTCTCCCAGGCGCGCCTGACCTTGGGGCACGGTGAGCCGGAGCGGCGAGGCCTTGGACCGCAGCAGCGCACGGAGCCGTTGCTCGAGCTGCACCGGGTCGGTCAGCGTCGAGAGGTCCACCGTCGGACCCCCGGGGCCGCTCTCGGGGATGGCCTGGGGGGACACGGCCGTGCCTCGGCCGAGGGCGCCGGGGATCTGCGCGAGCAGGCGATGCAGATGGTTGCCAAGACGAGGGGCACCGCTCGCGCCGAGACGAGCAGTCAGGGCCCCGATCAGGATGACGACGGCGGTAGCGGTACGATCAGCCGTGCGCATGGGGAACCGGCCGGGTGGGCGGGGTCAGGAGTCTGCGCAGGGCGGCGAGCGCGACGGCGTACATGATCAGCGAGCCACTCACCAGCGCCACGAGCCGTCCGGGGGACGAGACGAAATCGCGGAGGGGAGTGTACCAGGGCTGCGCAGTCACATTCGTCGCCACCACTCGCACGCCCAGCCAGATGGTCCGGCCGGTTTCCGCCGCGGAGGTGTTGATCCAGGACAGCAGGAGGTCCCGGTTGAGCAGGGACCAGACGATGCTCGCTCCGAGGCTCACCGCCATCGAGGCCGCCATCGCGAGCCGACGCCAGGCCGCGGCGGACCGCGGCGCACGCAGACGGGCGATGGCGGACTCGGGACGGCGGACCCGCGCCATGACGTGGTCCGCGAACGTCGGAGCAGGCGCGAACGACGGCAGCGACGCGAGCGCGTTGAGGACCGCGTGATCCAGGAGCGCCATGCGCCGGCACTCCTCGCATTCCTCGAGGTGCTCGCGAGCCTGAACGGTCAGCGATGCAGTATGAAACGCATCGAGATCGTCAGCGGTCAGGTGATTGATCGGCCATCGTTTCATAAGCAGTCCCCCATACGGTCGGGTCCGTTGACGAGTTTCACTGTTTGAGGTGCGCGAGCGCGATGCGAAGCTCATTGCGCGCGCGATGGATGTACGTCTTCACCGTGCCGAGCGGCAGATTCAGGATTTCCGCGATCTCCTCGTAGGCCCGGCCCTCGACGTGACGCAGCAGAATGCAGGTCCGGTATTCGGGCCGGAGCTTGGCGATGGCCTGCTCGATTTCGCCGCCCAGCTCCTTGTTCTCCACTTCCTCGAGCTGGCTTTCACCCCGCTCGCCGATCTGGAGCGCGGTAGCTTCCACCATCTGCGGCGTTTCGGCGTGCGGCGATCCCTCGAGCGAGAGGGTGTCCAGCTCTCGGCGCCGGAGGTGATCGATGGCGGCGTTGTTGGCGATCTTGAACACCCAGGACGAGAACTTGTATTCCGGCCGGTAGCTGTCCAGGGCGTTGAGGACCTTGATGAAGGTTTCCTGGGAGAGGTCCTCGGCGAGCTCCCGGTTCCGCACCATCCGGAAGATCAGCGAAAACACCGGTCGCTCGTACCGGCGGACCAGCTCGCGGTAGGCCGCCTCCTCGCCCTTTCGGGCGCGGGTCACGACCTCCTGATCGGTGGACGCCGGCAGGTTGGGGAGCGGCTCAGCCACGCCAGGCCACGGTTCGGCTTGCCAGCCGGGTCGACGGCGGGGTACATTCGGCGGCTATGTTCGCCACAGACAGGGAGTTACCGATCACCGGCGGGGCCGACAAGCGGGCCTACGTGCGAGGGGTTTTCGCCGCGATCGCGCCGCGGTACGACCTGTTGAATCACCTGCTCAGCCTGAATGTGGACCGGCGGTGGCGGCGACTGGCGGTGGACCGGCTGGCCTGGCAGCGGCAGCCCGCGGGCACCTATCTGGACCTCTGCTCCGGTACGATGGACCTGGCCGCCGAGCTGGCCAACCGGCCCGGCTTTGCGGGTCGGGTGATCGGCGCCGATTTCGTGCAGGCCATGCTGGTGCGGGGCGCCGGAAAGGCGGCCCGATCGGTTCCGGTCAATGCCGATGCGCTCTCGTTGCCGTTCGGGGACGCCTCGTTTTCCGGCGCCACGGTGGGGTTCGGGGTGCGCAATCTGATGGATCTCGATGCCGGCCTCCGAGAAGCGGCGCGCGTCCTCGAGCCGGGTGCCAGATTCGTGATTCTGGAACTCACGACTCCTCGCAGCCAGCCGATGCGCGGGATGTACCTCGCCTACTTCCGGCACCTGCTGCCAATGATCGGACGATTCGTCTCGAAACATAGGGACGCCTACTCCTGGCTGCCAGAGTCGGTTCTCGCGTTTCCCGAGCCGGAAGCGCTGGCCGAGCGGATGCGGGGCGTGGGATTCGAGGACGTTCGCTACGATCTGATCTTCGGGGGGATCTGCGCGATACACGTCGGGACCCGAGGCACCACTCCCCGTGGCCCGCTCCCCGCTCCCCGACCAGGAGCCTAGATGGCGCTCGACAGCCTCGGTGAATTCATCAGCGCGATCGACCAGCTCGGTGAGCTGGTCCGGGTCAGGGAGCCGGTTTCCACCCGCCTCGAGATTGCCGAGATCGCGGACCGTTGCATGAAGAGTCCGCGGGGCGGCCCCGCCCTCCTGTTCGAGAAGCCCGTGCTCGAGAATGGGAGTACCAGCCCGATCCCGGTGGCCATCAACCTGTTCGGCTCCATGCGCCGCATGTGCCTGGCGTTGGGCGTGGAGGACCTCAACGAGGTGGGCGGCCGGATTTCCGAAATGCTCAACCTGAAGGTGCCCGACGGGCTGTTCGGCAAACTGGCCATGCTGCCCAAACTGGCGGAGATGGCCAAGTTTCCTCCCCGCACCCGGGGCGGCCGGCCGGCCTGCCAGGAGGTTGTGCTGCGGGGAGCGGACATTGACCTCGACCGGATCCCCTTCCTGGTGACCTGGCCCGAGGACGGAGGGCGGTACATCACGCTCCCGATGGTCATCACCGAAGACCCCGCGCGGGGGGTCCGCAACGTGGGGATGTACCGGATCCAGGTGCTGGGCCGCGATACGCTGGCCATGCACTGGCAGCGCCACAAGGTGGGTGCGGCGCACTGGCGGGAGATGGCGGCCGGCGGCCATCGCATGCCGGTGGTCATCGCCATCGGCGGGGACCCCGCCAGCATCTACTCGGGCTCGGCACCGCTCCCGCCGACCATCGACGAGTTTCTGTTCGCCGGGTTCCTCCGCAAGCATCCGGTCGAGCTCGCCAAAGCGGTTACTTGCGACCTCGAGGTGCCGGCCGAATCCGAAATCGTGCTGGAAGGCTACATCGATCCCGCGGAGGAGCTGGTGCTGGAGGGGCCGTTCGGCGACCACACCGGGTTCTACTCCCTGGCGGACCGTTACCCCAAGGTCCACGTCACCGCCGTCACGATGAAGCAGCACCCGGTGTACCCCGCGACGCTGGTCGGCCGGCCGCCGATGGAAGACTACTACCTTGGTCATGCCACCGAGCGGATCTTCCTGCCCCTGCTCAAGCTCACGGTGCCCGAAATCGTGGACTATCACATGCCCGCGCCGGGCATCTTCCACAACCTGGTGTTCGTCTCCATCGACAAGCAGTACCCCGGCCAGGCCTACAAGGTGATGAACGCGCTGTGGGGCGCGGGGCTGATGTCGCTCGCCAAGGTGCTGGTGATCGTGGACAAGGAAGTGAACGTCCAGGACCCCGACGAGGCGTGGTGGGTGGCCCTCAACAACATCGATCCCGAGCGGGACGTGCGGTTCACGATGGGCCCGGTGGACGTGCTGGACCACGCCAGCCGGGCGTTTACCTACGGGAGCAAGATGGGCCTCGATGCCACCAGGAAATGGCCCGAGGAGGGGTTCGCCCGCGAGTGGCCCAGTCCGATCACCATGGATGACGCCACGAAGGCGCGGGTGGATCAGATCTGGAACAAGCTCGGCATCAAGCTCGGATGACCGCACCGCTCCCCGGCCGGGAAGGCCAGACCTTCGGTGGTCCGTCCCTGATCGCCCGCTTTGCGAGCTTCGTCAAGCTCCCCCATACCCTCTTCGCCCTCCCCTTCGCGCTGCTCGGCCTGCTGGCCGCGTCCCTGCGGGCCCCGGTCACCTGGCAACAGGTGGTCATCGTCGTGCTCGCCTTTTCGGCCGCGCGCTGGGTCGCGATGGGGTTCAACCGGATCGCGGACCGAGCCTGGGACGCCAGGAACCCGAGGACCGCCAATCGCGAGCTGCCCCGGGGAACCCTGACCCTGGTGCAGGCCTGGATCTCGGTGACGGTCGCCGGCGGCGTATTCATCTTCTGCGCCTGGCGCCTCAACCCGCTCTGTTTCGCGCTCAGTCCCTTCGCCCTGGGCTGGGTGATGGCCTACAGCCTCTCCAAGCGGTTCACCTGGTGGCCGCACCTCTGGCTCGGCCTCTCGCTCGCCATCGCGCCGGCGGGAGGGTATCTCGCGGTCACCGGACAATGGAGCGACCCGGCGTGGCTCCTGCCCGTCATCGCGCTGGGCGTGGCCACCTGGGTCGCGGGGTTCGACATCTTCTACGCGCTGCCGGACGAGCATTTCGACCGCGCGGAAGGGCTGAAGAGCGCCGTGGTGCGACTGGGGCGGCGGCGGAGCATCCTCGCGGCCAAGCTGCTCCATGGCGTGACCATTCCCGCCCTGGTGCTGTTCGGTGTCGGGGCCGGGTTCGGGTGGTGGTACTACGCGGGCCTGGTGGCGGCGGCTGGCATTCTCTTCTACGAGCACCGGCTGGTGCGCCCGGACGATCTCTCCCGTCTCGACGCGGCCTTCTTCACGATGAACGGGGTGATGAGCGTGACGGTCTTCACCTTTGCGCTGGTGGACCGGATCCTCTAGCCGGACCGGCCGCGTCGGCGAGGCTGGGTCGGTTCCCGAGCGATGCGGGTTCGACGATGATGCGGGAGGCATGCCCGGCGGATACATTCCCGGGCATGTCATTCGGCTCCAGGAAGTCCCGGCCCGAAACCCGCGGCAAACCGCGCGTCAAGCAGGACTTGCCCAAACCTCGGGTGCCACCCCCCGTTCCTCCCAGACACCCGGTCCGGCTCCCCACGCCCAACCGGCGGGGCCGATGACCGGAGCGCCGATCGTCCTGGCCATCACCGGGGCATCGGGCGCACCGTACGCCGTGCGGCTGCTCGAGGTGCTGGCCGCCCATCGGGTGCCGACCTGGCTCATCGTCTCGGGCCACGGCTGGAGGCTGCTCGAGCAGGAGGCCGGTATCGCCGACGCCCCCGCGCTCCAGCGCGCCACCGGCGGAGAGTGGTCCGGCGTCACCCGATTCTCCGATGACGATCGCGGCGCCAGGCCGGCCTCCGGATCCCAGCCGACCGCCGGCATGGTGATCTGCCCCTGTTCGATGGGGACGGTCTCCGCGATTGCGCAGGGGTCCAGCCGGTCGCTCATCGAGCGCGCCGCCGATGTGACGCTGAAGGAGCGCCGCAAGCTGATCCTGGTGCCCCGGGAAACGCCGCTCTCGCTGATCCACCTCCGCAATCTGGTGCAGGTGACCGAGGCGGGCGCCGTGGTGATCCCGGCCGCACCGGGTTTCTACCACCGTCCCGCTGCGGTCTCCGATCTGGTAGACTTCATCGTGCAGCGGGTCCTCGATCAGCTCGGATTGGACATTGCCATCGGAAAGCGGTGGGAAGGATGACCCCGGCCTCCGGTCACTGACATGTATTCCACCTGTCTCTTCTGCAACTCGGACCTCGGCGAGAACCGCGCGCTGCCCACCTTCCCGGTCGGCACCCGGCTCGCCTTCGACCCCGAGCGTGGCCGCCTCTGGGTGATCTGCGTGGTGTGCGATCGATGGAACCTCTCGCCGCTGGACGAGCGCTGGGAAGCCATCGAGGAATGCGAGCGGCGGTTCCGCTCGACCCGGATCCGCTTCTCCACCGACAACATCGGCCTGGCCTACCTCTCGGAGGGGCTGGCGCTCATCCGCATCGGGCCGGCCCTCAAACCGGAAATTGCCGCGTGGCGGTACGGGCGGCTGCTGGGCCGCTGGCTGCCGGGCGCCCGGCGGGATCCCTTCCTCCGGATCGCCCGGCGGTGGGCCGGCCGGGGCGAAGCGGCCATGGATTACACCTTCCGGCGGGTGTTCGGAGTCCAGGTCGGCTACGATCTCTCCACCTGGATCCGGGTGCATGGACAGGCCGATCGGGTGCTGGTGGCCACGCGGGGGGATGACGGGCGCCTGGCCGTGATCCGCGCCCGGGACCTCGATCGCACCGAGCTGGTCCGGCCCGATCCCCGGGAGCCGTGGCGGCTCCAGGTGAGCCAACCCGGTGGCACCACCACGATCTCCGGCGACGCGGGCCTTCACGTGGCCGGCAAGCTCCTCGCGGTACTGAATGGCGGCGGCGCCACCGAGGCGGAAGTGCGGTATGCCGTGGCCAAGCTCGAAGATGCCGGCAATCCGGAGAGCTACTTTGCGCGGGTGGCCGCCATCGCCATGCGCTGTTCCTGGGGCCGCTTTCCCGATGCGCTTCCCGGGTCCGGGCCGATCGAGGAGGCGCCCGCCTCCGAAGCCGAGCGGCTCGCCCTGCAGATCACCAAGCGGAGCTTCTGGGGGCGGGGCGGCATCGGGAGCGAGCCGCGGACCCCGCTGCCCCGGCTGCCGCTGGTGGACCGCCTTGCGCTCGAAATGGCGGCCAACGAAGACGTCGAGCGCCGCGCGCTGGAAGGAGAGCTCGCGCTGCTGGAGTCCGCCTGGAAGGGCGCCGAGGCCATCGCCGCCATCGCGGACCGGCTGTTTCTCGATCGCAGCCGCGCCGAGCCGCTTCCCGTGGCGGCCCGATAGTTCCCGCCGGCATCTCCTTGCGCCTGGGCATCATCTCGGACACCCATGGCCTCCTTCGTCCGGAGGTTCCTGAGATTTTTTCCGGGGTGGACCGGATTCTCCATGCCGGAGACATCGGCCCCCCGGAGCTGCTCGCCGAGCTCGAGGCGATCGCGCCGGTACACGCCGTGTGGGGCAACACCGACGGGTTCGAGATCCGCCGCCAGGTGCCCGAGGTGATCCAGATCCGGATCGAGGGATTCGATTTCCTGGTGGTGCACGGGCACCAGCTCGGTTCACCCACCCCGGATGCGCTGCACGCCCGATGGCCGGACGCCGAAGTCATCATCTTCGGCCATACCCACCGGCCGATGCTGGTCACGGTGGATCAGGTGGTGACGGTGATGAATCCGGGCGGGGCGGGCGCCCGACGGTTCGACCTGCCCGCATCGGTGGGGATCATGGAGCTGGAGCCGGGCATTCCGCCCCGCGCGCGGCTGGTTCCGTTGACCGGCGCGGGCGAGGAGTAACGGGCGGGACCTACTTCCCGGCCACCAGCTTCTCGAAGCGGGGACTGCCCTTGAGCGGCGCGAAGCTGGGATCGATGCGCATGTAGGCCGGGGTCAGGTCGGAGCCGGGAGACTTGAGCAGCGGCTCGAGCAGGTCCAGTGCCTTGTCGGGCTCCCCCGCCTGAATCAGGATCCGCGCGACCTGGAATCGGACGTACGGGCCGGTACTCGCGTCCAGCTCGGTTTCCCGCAGGCGCAGGGACAGCTCCGCCTCCTGCACCGCTTCCTGCTTCCATCCGCCCAGCGCCAGCGCCCGGCCCAGCAGCTCGTGGAGCTGGGCCGCCTCGGGGAACTGCTTCGATTGCGCGGCGAAGGCCATGCGTGCGGTGTCGGCATAGGCGTGGGCGCGGGCCGCGTCGCCGAGGAGCTTCCAGGTGCCGCCCACCTTGAGCCCGTAGTGACCCCGATCGCCGTCGAAGTCCTTGGGGAGGAGCTTGGTCACCAGCGGCTTGACCGCGTCGGGGAGCACCCACATCTGCTCCTGGTAGAGCGCAAAGTGAGCCGCCAACGCCGCCGTGTCCACCAGCTTGAGCGCCCGCCCGATGACCGCGCGGGCGCTGTCGAGCTGCCCGAGGGACAGCCAGGTCCCGGACGCGCCCTGCACGATGGCCAGGTTGTCGGGGGCCAGGGCGAGCGCCTTGTCCCACGCCGCCAGCGCCTCGTCGTACCGGCGGGTGTCGTGCAGGCGGCCGGCCAGCGCCCGCGCCGTCCGCACCGAACGGGGATCCAGCTTGGCCGCCTGCTTCAGGTGCGCGATCGCGTCGTCCCAATGCCCCAGCGAGCGCTCGGCTCCGGCGGCGGCGGTGAGCAGCTGGGCGTTGTTGGGGTCGGCCTTGAGCCCGCGGACAAACTGCTCCAGCGCGCCGGTGTAGTCCTGCTTCTGGTTCAACCGGTACGTGCCCATGGCCAGCAGGGACATCGGCTGGTCCGGGGCCATGCGCATGACCCGCTCCGCGGCGACCCGCGCCGCCTCGACGCCCTCCACGGTGGGTCCGCTGGAGTACAGGGACGACTGGGTCATCGCCACGCGGGCCCAGGCCTCGACGTAGTCGCTGTCCAGCTCCACCGCCCGCTGGTAGTGCGCCAGCCCTTCCCGCAGGTGGGGTGCGTCGGTCACGGCAAGCGCCTGAGTGGCCTGCTCGCCCTTCAGGAAGGCGTCGTACGCCTCGAGATTCTGGGTGGGTCGCGCATCCAGGTGCTTCTGGGCGGTTTCTCCCAGCGCCACGTCCAGCGCGGACGCCACTTTCCCCGCGATGTCCGACTGGACCTTGAAGACGTCGGACAGCTCGGCGTCGAAGCCCTCCCCCAGCGGCTGGCCCCGCTGTTGACCTGGATGAGCTCGGGATTGACCCGCACCCGGCTCGAGGACGCCGTCTTGGACCAGCGGACCGTGCCGGTGAGCAGGTAGTCCACGTCGAGCTCTTTGCCGATCTGAGCCGGTGACTTGGTGGACTTCTTGTACTGGCTGGTGCTGGCCCGCGCGGTCACCTGAATGCCGGGAATGCCGGCCAGCTTGCTGCGGACTTCGTCGGTGACGCCGTCCGCGAAGTATTCGTCTTCGGTGGCGCCCTCGTTTTCAAAGGGCAATACCGCCACCCGCCGGAGGCTGTCCCCGCCCGCGTGGGTCGTGCGCCAGTAGATGCCCATGGCGAACGCAGCCACGATGGCGAGCACGGCCACCGGGAGGGCCAGTCGCGACCACCGCGAGGGGGCCCGCGCCGGCGCGACCAGGACGGGATGGGAATCGCCGCTGCCGGTGCCGAGCGCCTTGGCGAATTCCGCGGCGGTGGCAAAGCGGTCCGCTGGGGTCCGGGCCATGGCGTGGCTCACGACCCCGGCCAGGGCGGGGGACACCGCCGTGCGCACGCCGGTCAAGGCCCGGGGGGTCTCGGTCAGGACCCGGGCCACGATGGCCTGGGCGCTGGGCCCGCTGAAGGGTGGCTCTCCGGCCAGGAGCTCGTACAGCACGCACCCGAGCGCGTAGATGTCGCTGCGGGCGTCGACGGCCCTCTCCCCGGTGGCTTGTTCCGGGCTCATGTAGGCAGGCGTCCCGACCGCCATCCCGGTCTGGGTCAGGCTCCCCTCTCCGCTGGCTGCGCGCGCGATGCCGAAATCCGCGACCAGCGCCTGGCCGTCGGAGAGCAGGATGTTCTCGGGCTTGATGTCCCGGTGAATGACGCCGTGCCGGTGGGCGTAATCGAGGGCCAGCGCCACCTCGCGGGTGATCCGGACCGCCTCGTCCACCGGGAGCTGCACTTCCCGGGTCAGCCGGTCCCGGAGGCTTTCGCCCTCGACGAACGGCATGGAGTACCAGAGCAGCTCCTTCGCCTGTCCGGAGTCGTAGACGCTCAGGATGTGGGGATGCTGCAGCCGGGCGGCCAGCTTGATCTCACGCTGGAAGCGCTCGTTTCCCATCGTGGCGGCGAGCTCCGGAAGCACCACCTTGAGCGCGACCGGGCGATCGTGCTGGAGATCGTGGGCCAGGTATACCGTGGCCATGCCGCCGCGGCCCAGCTCGCGCTGGATCTCATAGCGGCCGGCCAGGGCCGTCCGGAGGACTTCGAGGGTATCAGGCAAATTCGTGGGGGTGAGCGATGAGCCGAAGATTACCTCATCTCGGACCGTCCGGCCAGTTGCATCCGGGCTTCCGCCCGCAATCCCGGCTAGGCGGCCGCCAGTTCCATCAGCCGGCGGGAAACCTCCGCCACCTCCTCCCGCGCCTCGAGGTGCAAAAAGAGCCCGCGGGCAACCGTCAGCAGCGTGACGGCCTCCGTTCGGAGCCCCGACTGCTCGTTGAGACGGGCCAGTTCCCGGAGCGCTTCGGCCTCACCCAGGGTCCAGTGGGTCTCTTCCGCCAGCTGGACCGCGCGGCGGAACTGATGGGCGGCCTCCCGTTGTTTGCCGGTTTCCCGGTAGACCATGCCGAGCACCCGGTGGGCTCCCGAACAGTCGGTCGGGAGATCGAGCAGCTCGAAGATCTCGAGGGCCCGAAGCACGCTGGTCTTGGCCGCGGCGTACTGGCCCTGGGCGTGGGACGCATCGGCCTGGGCCAGGTGACAGAGGCCCTCGAGGTGGAGATCGCCCAGGCTCTTGGCCAGCTCGGCGCTCCGGGCGAGATGGCGCGCCGCGAGCTCCGTCTCGCCGCGCGCCCGGGCAATCAGCGCCATGTTGTGCTGGACGATGGCGGAGTCCCGCCCGTTGCCGGTGGACTCGAGTGCGTCCAGCGCACGAGTGTAGTGGGCCAGGGCAGTGGCGTCGTCCCGCTGGATGCTCGCGATGACGCCCAGGTTCTGTTCGATCCGGCCCCGCAGGTCGTCCTGCTTGCCGGCCAGCGCCAGGGCCCGCTGCAGGTGCCGGCGGGCCGCCTGCATCTCTCCCGCCTCGAAGTCGAATCCCCCAAGGGCATTCAACGCCTCGCCGGCCTGGACCCGGTCACCCGAGTCGTCGGCAATCGAGTAGCTGCGCCGGCAGAGCTCGCCGGCCAGATCGCGGTTGTTGCGGCGGTGGTGGATAACGCCGAGTCGTCGCAGCGCCTCGATCAGAATCGCCTTTTCGCCGGATTTCTCCGACAGCCGGACCGCCTCGTCATAGTCCGCCAGCGCGAGGTCCAGCCGTCCGGCGCGATCGTGATCCCGGGCGGAACGGAGGACCTCTCCGGCCCGCCGGGGCGGCGGCTCCATGGCCCGATTGGCGAATGAGCGGATCGACATCACTAGTACGCGATGGCGTACCGCGAGAAATGGCTGATCAACCCCACCACTGTCTGCTTGAGCTTCCGGTCCTGCGACGGAATCAGCTCCAGAAGACGCAACAGGTCATCGCTGGTATACACCACCTTCATGGGCAGGGGATTGGACCGCTTGCAGTTCGCGTAACTCAGCTGCAGGATGGCCGGCACCACGAACCGGAGGCCCTCGGGAGAAAATTGGACCGAGTTGACCGTATCCGAGGTGATCCGGCCGGTGATCCGGGTCCGCTGAAGCAGGGCGCCGGGCGGCACGATGAGGGTGTGCGGCCCGATGCGGAGCTCGCCGCCCCAGGGCCCGATGTCCGCGCCCTCGGTCCGCGGGCTCAGCGGATTGCAGGAAGACGGGTTCGTATTCCCCCACCCGCCGTCACTTCCGCTGGCTCCGCCGCCGTCCTGCCCTTCCGAGAAGGCCGGCTGAACCACGGGTTCGAGCGGCGAATCGCCGGCCCGGCTGCAGCCGGCAGCGCCCAGCATCGCGCCCAGCAACGCCGTGAGCACCGCGCGGTTCGATGACATGGGGCCTCTTGGGTGAATCGGCGAATGAGCCTTCCGTGACCCCCGGGGAGCAACCGGTATGCCGACAGAACGGCAATCGCATTGATTCCATACAGCGATTCTTCTGAAGACAGATCAACTCACTATCAGAGTATGGCTTAGGGACTGGCGCAAGGACTGGCACGGCGGAAGATTCTGGAGGGTACAGCGCCATTCGAGTCAGGGTCTCAGGACATTCCCGGAGGATCGCCGCCTCGCTGTGGAGGCGGCCCCACGGGTGGTCCTTACATGAAGAATCACAGAGATTCGTGGCACCGGAACACGAAATCCGCGGCTGCTGGCGCGCCGCCCAGGTCGCGCACCAGCCGCTCAGTGCCGAGATAGCCCGCGAGCGTGACGGCGCTGGCCCGCTCGTTCCAGGCGTCCCGGAGCCCTAACCCGCCACCCAGCAGGAGCAGCAGCAACGCCGCCGGAAACCAGCGCGAGCGCCGCGTCACTGGATCCGGATCCCGATCCGGTGGGTGGCGGACGCCCCGCGGGACGGCTGGAAGGTGTAGTCGAGCCAGAAGCGGTCGAGCCCGAAGGAGCCGCCGAAGGTGACCGGTGACTCGAGCGGCCTGGTTCCGGCCTCGACCCGTCGGGCGCCGACCCGGCCCTCGAAGTACCACCCGTCGAGGGGCTGATAGATCAGCTCCACGCCTCCACCGGGCGCGATCCGGCCATCGCGCTCCCGTACCGCGCCCGCCGCGGCTACCAGGTCGAAATAGGTGCCGAGGCGGATGGTGGGGGACGCGACTCCGAGGCTCACTTGGGTGGGCAACGAGGCCGATTGGCCCAGGATCTCGAGGCCCCCGCCGATGTTCTGGACCGCGAGGGCGAGCGTGTAGCGGTGGAACTCCCGGGCCACGCCGAGATCGAGCGCGAGGCCGTCGTCGCGGAGCCCGCCGATGGACTCCTGGACGTACTTGCCGGCGACACCGATTCGGACGCCCCGGATTCGCGTGCTCGCGGCCACCGTGGCCGCGAGGCTGGACGACTGGAGCGGGCCTCCCACCGGGAGGATTCCGGGGCGGCCGTACAACGTGTTGCCCACCGGCGACCCGTAGTCCAGGTACTGAACGCCCGCGCCGAGGGCCACCTTGCCGAACGGCCCCACGGTCGAGAGCGTGCCCAGCGTGGCGGACGAGCCGAATCGGGCGAGGGACACGGTGGTTCCCCGCCGGACCCCGATCTGCGCCGGGTTGTAGAAGAGGACCTCCGCGCCACTCCCGGCGGTGAAGGCGTTGCCCAGGCCCGCGGCGCGGGCGCCTCCGGGCAGACGCAGCACCAGGGGCGCGGCAGGCGGACTCTGTGCCAGCGCCGGTGCGGCGAGCAGCACCATGGCAAGGAGCGGGCGGAGTGTCGGCGTCATGGAAGCCCTCAGCGCTGGTCCGCTGCGAAGAACAGCGGATCGATGTTGGAGAGTCCGACGTCGGTGAGCACCACCGTACCGGCCCGGGTACCGTCGAAGACCCACCTGATGGTGACCAGACGGGACGGATCGAATCCCGGCGCCGCGGCCGTGAAATCCGCCAGCGGAATCACGTAGGTCTGCGGAATCAGCTCGCTCAGACTGAGAAACGCCGATTTGTCCTCCCCCTTGCGCTTGAGCACGGTCACTTCGAGCGGCCGGCGCGTTACTCCGTATCGCCCGAGGGGCAGCCGGGCCGAGGCTCCGTTCGCATCCACCGCTTCGATCGAAAGAAGGATCGGGAGGGAATCGGCCGCGGTCGGCTTGTGCTTCGGGGTGGGTGGGGGTTTGGGCGGCTTGCCGGTCCCCGCCGTCTTGGTCGAATCCTTCCGGGTCGTATCCTTGGCGGCCGCGCGGGGGCCCGGCGTCGTCGAGGTGGGAGACAGGGAGAATTCCAGCGCGGTTCGCGATCCCACGGCCCACGCCGACCGGAGGGAATCGGTGATCGTCAGCGCATACGAGGCCGGCGTTCCCGTCTTCATGGTGTCGGGGCCGGCGATCCGGTTGTTCCAACCCAGCCAGACGGCATAATGGCCCTCGTCCGGATTGCGGGAACGAAGCGGGAGGACGCCCTCGTGCCACGCGGCCAGGCTCTCCGCTGCAATGCGAACCCCCGGCGCGGTTCCGGTGGCCACATCCACGTCCTCGTCGTAGCTCGCGAGGGTGTGGAATCCGCTCTCCATGAATCGGGTGACGTACATCGTCTTGGGAAGCCAGCCCCCGATCACCCGGTGATCGCGGAACAACGGCAGATATTCGGCATGGCCCTTGAGGGTCGCCTCGAGAAACGCCGACAGGTAGATCCGCGCCATCTGGCGCTGCTCCTCGGCGGGAATCAGGCCCCGCAGATCGAGGAATCGGGCGCTCTCGGGGCCGCCGTCGGTGCTGCCCCACACCGTGTTCCATTGCCCGTGATTGGCCCGATACATCCACACTGCCGCCTTGAACCAGGGCCGGCCGTCGGTAAAGCGGATCCGGGCGTACTGCCGGAGCCCCGAGAACGAGGAGACGTCTCCGTCGTGGGAGCCGTGAATCACCAGGTAGTTGATGTTGTCGAGCGGCGTTGGCCGGTTGGCCGGAGTGTATTGTCCGTCCACCGGCGCGATGGCCACCAGGGCCTTGATGCCGAAATGGAAGTCGAAGGTGATCGTGGCGTCGTCGGGGTAGTGAGAGAGCCGGTTGAAGGCCGCGGCAACCGCCACCGCCTCGCCGCCCCGCGAATGGCCCATGAGCGCGATGTTGCCGAGATCCACTCGGCCGTGGAAGGGCCCCGCCGAATCGTTGAACTGCTTCCAGGTCCGGAGATGCTGCAGCAGCATCCAGCCCCGGGCATCGTTCTCTCCGCGAATGTTTCCATTGAGAAAGTTTTCGTCCACCGAGGCCAGGATGAATCCCCGGCTGGCCAGCAGCTCGCCCAGGTAGCCGTAGCCCGGGTCGGAGAATTTCTTCATGTCATGATTGCCGTGGACGATCAGCACCAGCGGAAACGGCCCCGGTCCGTCGGGGTACCAGACCCGACCGTTGATCGGCAGTGAATCGAAGCCGAACCCCCAGTATTTCTTCCGCTGCTTGGTGAGCGCGGGCGTCGGCCCCGAGGCGAATTTGCTCCCGTCCACCGCACGGGTCTTGAGCGCCACCGAATCGCGGAACTCCGGCCGTCTCCGATCCTTCCCGCTGCCATAGTAGAGCGTCCGCACCGCGTAGGGGCCCCGCTCCGCGGGATTGGGCGCGGTCAGCGTCTGCCGGGAAAGCACGGTGGGTGAATCGTCGCGCGCGAGCCGGAACGGCTGCACGCACCCGGCCGCGAGCAGGCCGAGGGTCAGGCAGGACTGGCAAAGCCGGCGGGTCATCGGATCCTGTGGCTCGGGACGAGGCGGTGTCGCAATCGGCAGACTAAGGTCGGCACCGACCCGACGGAACGCAACTCCTGAAACATTGGAATATTCCCGGCCGTTCCGGTGTGGCTTTCGGGCGGCGGCCCGTTCACGAGGACGCTCTGGAGTCCCCGACGTCTCCGCTGCTGATGGCGTACCGCGCCGCGGCGAAGATCACGCTGACCGCCTGACCCGCCATTCTACGCGGTATGCCACGTGCTCCGGGGTCTCCATGGAGGCTAAGTTTGGGGAATGGCAATTCTTTCCCTCTCCGATGTGGCCGTCGAATTCGGCGCCACGACCCTCCTCAAGGACGTCACGTTCGTGGTGTCGGAAGGGGAGCGGTGGGGCATCGTGGGGCGCAACGGCTCCGGCAAGACCACGCTGTTCAATCTGGTGGCCGGCACGCTCGCTCCCACCCGGGGGACCATCGCGCGGCAGGCGGGTCTGCGGATCGCCATGCTCGATCAGTACCGGGATTTCGGCGAGGCCATCACCGTCTGGGACGGGGCGGCCCAGGCCTATCGAAACCTCATGGACCTCGAGCGGCAGATCGAGCGGCAGGGCGAGCACCTCGCCACGATCGGCGATCGAGTCACCGAGGAGGATCTGACCCGGTACGGAGCGCTGCAGGAGCGGTTTGCCCACGACGGGGGCTATGGGTTCCACGCCCGGGTGGACAAGGTGCTCCAGGGGCTCGGCTTCGATGCCGACGAATCCAGGACCCGGCTCCTGGAGGGGCTCTCCGGCGGCGAGCGGGGCCGGCTGGGGCTCGCGGCCCAGCTCGCGGCACCAGCGGACCTGGTGCTGCTCGACGAGCCCACCAACCATCTCGACCTCGACACCATCCTGTGGCTCAAGGAGTACCTCGGGGAGTTCGGCGAAACCGTGATGGTGATCAGTCACGATCGCGCCTTTCTCGACGATACGGTCGACCACGTGCTGCATCTCTCGGCCCGGACCGCGGCAGCCTATCGGGGCGGATACAGCGCGTTCGTCACCCAGCGGGAAGAGCGCCGGCTGGCCCTGGACCGGCAGATCGCCAAGCAGGACAAGCTCATCGCGAAGCAGGAGGACTACATCCGGCGGAATATGGCCGGGCGGATGAGCGCGCAGGCCAAGGGCCGCAAGGCCATCCTCCAGCGGCTCCCCCGGCTCTCGGCGCCTCCCGGGGAGGGGGAGGCGATGTCCCTTCGGCTGGAGATCGGCGCGCGGGGAGGAGACCAGGCGCTGGTGGTCGACAAACTGAGCGTCACGGTGGGACACCGGGTGCTGGTGCGGGACTTCTCGTCGGTGGTGCGGCGCGGTGACGTCATCGCCCTGGTCGGCCCCAACGGAGTCGGCAAGACCACGCTGCTCGCGACCCTGCTCGGCCAGCGCCCTCCGGCCGCCGGGGCGGTACGGCTCGGCGCCGGCGTCACCCCCGAGTGGTTCCGTCAGGACCTGTCCCAGATCCCGATGGACCAGAGCATCTACGACTGCATCGCCGATCTCCGCCCCATGTGGAATCGCGGCGCGATCCAGAATCACCTGGGCGCCTTCGGGTTTTCCGGAGACGAGGTGCAACGAAGCACCGCGGTCCTGAGCGGCGGCGAGCGCGCCCGGGTGGCCCTGGCGCTCATGACGCTTCGCCACGCCAACCTGCTGGTGCTGGACGAGCCGACCAATCACCTCGATGTGGAGTCCATCGAAGCGGTGGAGGATGCCATCGAGGCGTACGAGGGGACCGTCATCCTGGTGAGCCACGACCGCGCCTTCCTGCGCGAGCTCTCGACCCGGGTGTGGGCGTTCGACGGGGGCCGGATCGAAGACTACGGCGGGCCGTTCGTCGAGTGGGAGCTGCACGCCGCCGAGCGAAAGAAGCTGCGGGACTCGGCGCGCCAGAAGGACGAGCAGGCCGCCCGGACGGCGGTGCGCTCCGAGTCACGGAAACAGGCGGCCGGCAAGAAGGAGGAGGAGGGCGCCCAGCGCGCCACCCGGCGGGAGGCGGCGGCGCGGGAGCAGGAGGTCCACCGGCTCGAGGCGCGGATTGCAGAGCTCACGGCCGCGCTGGCGGACCCGGCGCTCTACGACGGCGCCGCTACGGGCGCCCGCAAGGCGGGGCAGCTCGACCGGGAGCTCAAGGAGGCCCGGCGGGCCCTGGATGACGCCCTGTCGCGATGGACCGCGGCCGTCGAGGCGCTCGACGCGCTGCCGCGGTAGATCCTGCTAGTCTCCGGCCTGCCGCCAGCGAAAGGCGCGGCCGTCTCACCAGACGCTCTGGGCGGCGGCCACCCGGGCCACGAGAAGGCTCGCTGCGAACCGCAGCCTCACTGCGCGCTCAGCACGTCCACGACGAAGACCAGAATGGCGTTGGGAGGGATCGAGCCGCTGCCGGCCGCGCCGTAGCCGCGCGCCGGCGGAATGATGAGCTGGCGCCGCCCGCCCACCTTCATCCCGGGGATGCCGAGGTCCCACCCGTCGATGACCTCCCGCGCCCCCAGGCGGAACACCAGCGGACTGCCGCTGACGTTGCTGTCGAACTGGGTGCCGTCGGCCAGCCAGCCGGTGTAGCGGACCGACAGCCGCTGTCCATTGGTGACCGTCGCGCCGGTGCCGACGGTCATGTCCCGGTAGTAGACTCCGGAGGGCGTCTTGGTGCTGGCCGCGAGGTCGATGCCCAGGGCGGGCGCGAAGGTCGTGGCTTCGATGGTGGGTGCCGTCGTGGTGTCGGAGTTGCCGGAACAGGCCATGAGCCCGGTCGAGAGCGCGAGCGCGGCCAACAGGTTACGGCGGAGCAGGGGGATCATCGGACCTCGGAAGCGGTGAAGAGTGTCGGGACACTAACGTAATGCGGGGTCTTCGCGTATTCATAGAGTTGAGACATGGCCGGCCCGCCCGGCGCCCCCCGGAAAAAGAACCAAGGAGGCAGGATGCCGCAGTCCAAGGCATTGATCGCGCTTGCCGTCATCGCCTGGTCCGCCGCCCCGGCGGCCCAGGCCCAAGGCCAGCGGGTCGACGCGGAGTACACCGCCAAGATCAAGGAGTATCTCCAGGACTCCCGGATTACCACCGAACTGGTGGACCACCTGCCGGCCTCGTCCACCGTCCCGACGCCGCTCAAGTTCCTGGGCCGGATCGTGGGCACTCCGGGGGAGCTGACCTACGCCAAGGACATCGAGCGCTACTTCGAGGCCCTCGACAAGGCGTCGCCCCGGATCACCATGTGGAAGATCGGAACCACCGAGGAGGGCCGGGATATCGTGCTCCTGGCGGTAGCCGACGAGGCCACCATCAAGAGCCTCGACAAATACAAGGGGATGCTGACCTCCCTGACCGATCCCCGCAAAACCACCGAGGCGCAGGCCCGGGCCCTGATCAAGACCGCCAAGCCGATCTACTGGATCACCAGCGGCATGCATTCGCCGGAAACCGGCGGCCCCGAAATGCTGATGGAGCTGGCGTACCGGCTTGCGGTCGAGGAGACGCCGTTCATCCAGAACATCCGCAACAACGTGATCACCTTCATCACGCCGGTGCTGGAGGTCGACGGTCACGAGAAGCAGGTGGACACCTACTACTTCAACAAGAAGCGCGCCCAGGGCGATGCCCGGCTTCCGCTCATGTACTGGGGCAAGTACGTGGCCCACGACAACAACCGGGACGGGATGGGGCAGTTCCTCGCGCTCACCCGCGCGGTGACCCGCACGGTCCTCGACTGGAAGCCCACGATCCTGCACGATCTGCACGAGGCGCAGACCTATCTCTACGCGTCCACCGGCACCGGCCCGTACAACGAGCAGCTCGACCCCATTACCATCAACGAATGGTGGATGCTGGCGGAGAACGACGTCATGGAAATGACCAAGCGGGGGGTGCCGGGGGTCTGGACCTACGGCTTCTATGACGGTTGGGTGCCGAATTACATGTTCTTCATCGCCCACTCGCACAACTCGGTGGGCCGGTTCTACGAGGTGCAGAGCTACGGGCCGGACAACTACGTGGTGCGGCCCGGGGCCACCACCACGAGCCGGGAGTGGTTCCGTCCCAACCCGCCGCTGCCCTCGATCAACTGGGGGCCGCGCAACAACACCAATATCCAGGAGTCCGCCATTCTCTTCGCGCTGAATCACGTGGCGAAGAACCGGGAGATGTACCTGGAGAACTACTGGCTCAAGAACCAGCGGGCCTACGACAAGGGCCGGAACGGCCCGGTCTACGCCTGGGTGATTCCCGCGGCCCAACGGCGGAAGGCCGATGCGGCGGACGCGGTCAATGAGCTCCGCCGCCAGGGTCTCGAGATCGGCACCGCCGCCGCGGCCTTCAAGGCGGGCAACCTCAGCGTGGCCGCCGGCGACTACATCATCCGCGCCGACCAGCCCTATCGGACCCTGGCCGACATGTACTTCTCGCTGCAGAACTATGCCGTGGGGAACCCGGCGCCGTACGACGACACCGGCTGGACCTTCCAGTACATGCGCAACGTGGTGGTCACACCCTGCACCGACAAGAGCTGCCTCGACCAGAAGAGCACGCTGCTGACCGCCGACGCGAGAGCGGCCGGCGGCATCGAGGGGAGTGGAAGCACGGTGCTGGTGGACAACACCACCGACAACAACCTGACGGCCTTCCGATACAAGTTCGCCAGCGTGCCGATGCGCGCCGCCGAGGAGGATTTCGAGGCCGGCGGCCACAAATTCCGGGCTGGCGCGTTCATCATCCCCAACGCCGACCGGGCCCGGCTCGAGCCCGCGCTCCGGGAGCTGGGTCTGTCGGGATGGGGCGTGGCGACGGCGCCGTCGGTCAAGTCCCACGACCTCGACCTGCCCCGCATCGGCTACGTGCACAGCTGGGCCAACACCCAGAACGAGGGGTGGGTGCGGGCGGCGCTCGATACCTACGGCGTGCCCTACACCTACTTTGCGGACCAGAAGCTGCGCGAAGGGAATCTGCGGGCCAAGTACGACGTGATCATCTTCCCAAACGTGGGCGGAAACGCCCAGGGACAGGTCAACGGGATTCCCAAGGCCGGCGGCGCGCCGCTGCCCTACAAGAAGACCGATCTCACCCCCAACCTCGGCGCCCTGGACCAGAGCGATGATATCCGCGGCGGGATGGGGCTCGAAGGCCTGATGGAGCTGTACAAGTTCGTGCAGGCCGGCGGTACCCTGATTACCGAGGGATCCACTTCGACGATCTTCCCGGAATACAACCTGACCACCGGTATCACCGTGGAGAGTCCGACCCAGCTCTTTGCCCGCGGAACCATTGTGCGCGGCGTGATCACCGATTCCAAGAGCCCGCTGGTGTACGGATACGACGGAACCGAGCTGCCAGTCTACTTCAGCCAGTCGCCGGTGCTCTCGACCGGCGGCGTCGGGGGGTTCGGTGGCTTCGGGGGATTCGGCGGCGCCGGCATCCCTGGCGTCGGGCAGAACACCACGCCGATGGCCACCCGGCTCCGGCTCTCGCCGTACGGTACTGTCGCGGCCGAACCCGCACCGCCTTCTGGTGGCGCACCGGGGGCGGGTGGCGGGGGTCGGGGTGCCGGCGGATTCGGACAATTCGCGCAGGCGGCCGGCGAGCGGCCCCGCGTCGTGATGCAGTTTCCCGCCCAAGCCGACGACATGCTGCTGTCTGGCACCCTGGCCGGCGGCCAGGTCCTGGCCGGCAAGGCGCAGCTGGTGGATGCGCCCCTCGGCAGCGGCCACGTGGTGATGTTTGCCATCCGGCCGTTCTGGCGCTGGCAGACCCAGGGGACCTATTTCCTCGGGTTCAATGCGATCCTCAACTGGAATGATCTCAATGCGGGCCGACCGGAGCCTGCAGCCCGGCCGGTGGGGGGACGGTAGTCAGGACGTCAGACGCAAGGACGCAAGGAGGCAAGGAGGCCGCCACGGGAACCCCAACGTGCTCCCATGGCTCCCAGGGTCCTTGCGTCTCCTTGCGTCTCCTAATACGCATCACAGCCGAACCCGAACCGGTAGCGCGGCCCCCGGAGGTCCTGCTCCGAGATGGGGCTCTCGGCCTCGTAGGTCCGGTGGTTGACCTGGTCCAGCGAGAGATTCTTCCGGATCGAATAGATGTACGTGTGGAACAGGGAGCCGGATTCGTTGGGCTGGCTGCTCGCATCGTCCACCAGCCACTTGGCGGAATCGTAGAACGAGTTGAGCGGGCTCGAGCCGGAGCTCCGCACCACCACCAGCACCATGTCCGCGTCCCTGAGCGCGGTGGTATCGTTCCACCGGCAGAAGCGCATCAATCGCCCCGCCTCCTTCTGGGTCGATGCGCTGGTTGCGATGACGTAGACCAGCGGGCCGGGTGGACCGTAGGATTGTGCCGGGAGTCCCGGCGACCACGCAAGCAGCAACAGCCCGCCGATTCCTAAGGATCGCAGCGCACTCACCAGTACCTCACCAGGCCATACACGTGTTGCGGCAGATTGGCGCCGACCGGTGTGACCTCGAACAGGCTGTCCCCCACGATCTGGAACACCCGGGGCGCATAGACCAGCTCGGCGACGCAGAGCGCGCCGATAGGGCAATTGTCATACAGCAGAGTTCCGTTTTCGATCCGGTAGTAGAACTCCGACTGGCTCCGGACGGTGTGGCCGTTCGATGCGTCCTGAATCACGGTGATTTGCCGGAGCACCTGCTGCTCGGTGCGAGACCGATCCGAGACCAGGTTGAACGTATCGGCCACCAGCAGCGGGAGGGGGCTGGTGGGATCGAGAGGGACCGGAAGGTGATTGGCGCCCACTCGCGCCAACGCATATATACTGCCAGTGGGGTTCGGGCCGGCGTAGTCGGAGCATCCCGCGGCAAGGGCCGCGGCGAGGAGCGTGAAGGTTCTCCAGCGCATTGCCGTCACTCGTTTTCAGCGGTCGGCCGGACTACTGCACGGACCATTCCTGTCCCTCTCGATTTCCAACTCCGCCCGCCGGCGTGAGTTACCGGGCCGGGGTGGGCCCACTGGGGCCGGTGGGTGTCCTTCGGACACGGTCCATTAGCCGTTTCAGGACACTCCCTCGACCAGGATCATGTCGGTTCCCGCGCTCGAATGCCGCACCTGCTTGGCCGGCGCGTATTCCGGCGACGACCACCAGGCACGGGCCCGCCCGGCATCGGGAAACTCCAGCAGTACGAAGCGGGATGGATGCCAGGTCCCCTCGAGACACTCCACCGGCGCGCCGCGCACCAGATACCGACCGCCGTATCGGGCGATCGACGGCGGGGCCATCGCCTTGTAGCGCTCATAGGTCTCGGGGTTCGTGACATCGATTTCGACGACGACGTAGGCGGGCATAACCGGGTCTCGGCGGGTGTCCCGGGATGATAGTCGATTCTGGTTCCGCGCGATGCCGGACGCGCGGGGCCACTGTCGCGACGGGGCGAGAGGGTCAGCTGTTATCCAGGACTTTCTCCTTCATCTCGATGTCCACCCGTTCGTGCTCGATGCCCAGGCGGAGGCGCCCAAACACACCCATGAAGACGTTGGCCATCCACACCAGGGCAAAGCCCGCGATCACCGGGCCCCGCCAGTCGGGCAGCAGCAGATGAAAGCCGGTCAGGGCCAGGAACCCCACCGTGACGTAGTGCGAGAAACAGTACTCGCAGGTGAGCAGGTAGAAGAACTTGCGCCGATACCAGCGCTTGCTCTTTTCGCTCCGAGCCACGCAATACTCGTGGATTTCCCGGAAGATCTCTTCGTGGGTGAACGTCCAGGCCACGCTGGCGATCGGCAGGGCGAGAAAGAGCAGCCAGGCGAGCTGAACCGGCAGCGCGGGCATCACCCCGGCCCCGATCCGGGGTCAGGGACGCCGCCGCTTCGGCGGCGCGCGCGATCGACACCGCGATATCGACCGGCTCATGGCGCAGCTCGATCCGTCCCTGGGCCACCTGGGTCACATCGAGCGGGGGGGGGCGCTGGACCGGACCGGCGGAAGCGCGGGGGCGGAGCTCGTCAGACACGGGGCGGGGAGCCGCGGGATGTCACGACCAACGCGTTTGCCACGGGAAGCATGCACCGCATGAGTTCGCTCCACATATATCCCGCATTTCGAGGCGGCAGGCTAGATGGCTCACCCCGAACGTTATGACCTCCTGAACAAGCTCATTCTATTGGAGGGGAGACGTAAACCCTTCGACCAGGATTACGTCCATTCTTCAATTCGGGTGGTTCGCCGGAGGGCGTCGGGGTGACGCCGAAACCAGCTCATGATGAGCAGCATCTCGTCGATCACGGCCGCCGCCAGCGGACCGGCGGGCTCGGGCTCGCGGCCCTGCTCCGCGGCCACCACGCCCCGGAAGGCCTCCCGTTCGATGGGCGTCGCCGGCCAGGGGTAGCAGGCGCGGACCGCACCCCGGCGAATGAGATACGCCTTGTCATCGCCGTGGAGACCCGGATCGCGGTAGACGAAGGTAAGGAGCTCCAGCCCGGCCCGCGCGCGGGTGGTGGCGGCCAGCAGCCATTCCAGTGCCTCGAAACGCTCCCGCCACCGTGCGGCTGCCTCGAATTCGCCCCGGTCGGCCGCGGACATCATGCCGGCCACGATCCGATCCACCGGGGCGATGGCGGTGCCGTCGAGGAACGCCGCCGCGGCCTGCACCCGCAGGCGGTAGTCGCGCTCGGTGACCAGGCCCGCGCAGGGGCCGCTGCAGGTGCCGAAATCGTAGCGCGGGCAGGCGGCTTGCCGCGGGGTGTCGAAGAGATCGCCCTGTTCCGCGAAGGCCATGGGCATCCGGTCGGCGCAATCGCGCAGGCCGAGGAGATCGTTGAGCACCCGGATGGCGAGCGAGGTGCGCGCCGGAGACGGCAGGGGCCCGTAGTAGCGCACCTGATCCCGGGCCGGGCTTCGGGTGCAGGAGAGCTTGGGGGCCGGCCCCTCGGCCACGCCGATGAACACGATCGAGCGGGCGCGGTTCATCTGCACGTTGTAGGGGGGCCGGCACTTCCGGATTTCCCGGAGCTCGGCCAGGTGGGCGGCGAACTCGCTGGAGGCGTATTCCCAGGTCACGTCGCTCGCCGCGTGGAGGATCCGGGCGCCCTTGTCCTCCGGGTACTTGGCCTGAAAGTAGGACAGCAATCGCGAGCGCAGCAGCTTGGCCTTGCCCACGTACAGCACCCGACCCGATGCGTCCAGCATCCGGTAGATGCCCGGCCGCTGCTCGGCCAGGCCCCTGACCCGGCGGCGCAGGCCGTCGAGGTCGGTGGCCGGAAGCGGCAGGGCCATGGCGCGGGCCGTCATGTCTGGCATCGGTGGCAGAAGACCGTGATGCGTCCGTCGATGGCGTGGGTGCCGGCCAGCGTGGTGCCGCAGCGGCGGCAGGGCTCCCCTTCGCGGCCATAGACCATCAGCTCGAGCTGAAAATTGCCCGGTGCGCCGGTTCCGGTGCGGTAGTCCCGGAAGGTGGTGCCTTGCGACGCGATGGCCGCTTCGAGAATGCGGACGAGATGGCGGTGCAGCAGCCGGGCCGCCGCCGCGCTCACCTGGCTGGCCGGCTTCGACGGGTCGATCCGGGCCGCGAACAGCGCTTCGTTGGCGTAGATGTTCCCCACCCCCGCGATGGCCCGCTGGTCCATGAGCACTTTCTTCACGGCGGCGCGGGAGCCGGCCAGGATCGCGCGCAGCGCGGCCGGCGTGAAGGCCGGCCCGAGCGGCTCCGGGCCGATGGCCGCATCGTACGCTTCCCACCCGCCGGCGTCGAGCCAGAGCAGCGTCCCGAGCCGGCGCACGTCCCGGTAGACCAGGGTGCGCCGATCGTCGAGCGCGATGCGGAGCACGGCGTAGCGCTTCTCTTCGGCGGTGAGGTCGCGGTCGAGCACCAGGAGCGAGCCGGTCATGCCGGGCTGCACCACCAGACGCCGCTCATCGGTTTCGATCACCGCGTGCTTGGCGCGCCGGCTCACCGCGCGCACTCGCCGGCCCTTGAGCCCGGCCACCAGGGTCCGCCGGGTAACCCCCCGCAACACGTCATCGTGGGAGAGCCGCGCGCCCAGAAAGCGGCGGCCCACGAGCTCGGGACGAAGGTCCCGGACGATGGTCTCGACTTCGGGGAGCTCAGGCACCCGCCTTCCTCCGGGCCTCCCGCCAGCCGATGTCGCGCCGGAACTGTCTCCCCTCGAACTGAATGGCCTCCGCCGCGGCGCGGCTGGCCTGCTGGGCCGCGGCAAACGTCGGCGCGACGGCGGTGACGGCCAGCACTCGCCCTCCATTGGTCCGGAGCACGCCGGTTTCATCCCGCTGGGTGCCGGCGTGGAACACCACCACCCCTTCGGGGAGCGTGGCCGGGATGTCGATCGGATCTCCCCGGCGCGGGGCATCGGGATACCCGTGCGCGGCGAGCACGGTCGTGACCGCCGCACCTTCCCGCACGCCCACCGGCGGCAGCGGCTCGCCCCGGGCCGCGGCGCCGAGCGCGTCGGTGAGCCCGGAGGTGAGCAGCGGGAGGATCGCCTGGGTCTCCGGGTCGCCGAAGCGGCAATTGAATTCGACCACGTTGGGAGTGCCGTCGAAACCGACCATGACCCCGGCGTAGAGCAGCCCGCTGAACCCGGCACCGCGCCGGGCCATTTCCTTGAGGGTGGGACGCAGCACCTCGCGCTCGATCCGGTCGAGCAGCGCCGGCGTCGCCAGCGAGACCGGGGTATACGCCCCCATGCCGCCGGTGTTGGGCCCCCGGTCCTGCTCCAGCAGCCGCTTGTGGTCCTGGGCCGGAGGCAGGATCACCAGGTCCCGCCCGTTGGTGATCGCGAGCACCGAGAGCTCCTCCCCCTCGAGGAACGATTCGATCACCACGGTCCGGCCCGCGTCGCCGAAGATGCTGTCGCGCAGCATCGCGTTGACCGCGCGCCCGGCCTCCTCCCGGTTGACGCAGACGATGGCACCTTTCCCGGCGGCCAGGCCGCTCGCCTTCACCACCAGCGGCTCGGCGTGCCGGTCCACATAGGCCAGCGCCATCTTGAGCTCGGCGGCGGTGAAGGTGCGGGAGGTGGCGGTGGGAACCCCCGCCGCCTGCATCACTTCCTTGGCGAACGCCTTCGAGGCTTCGATCTGCGCGGCGGCGGCGGAGGGACCGAATACCGCCCTCCCGGCGTCGCGCAGCCGGTCCGCCAGCCCGCGGGCCAGCGGCGCCTCGGGCCCGACCACGGTGAGGTCGATGGCGTGGGCCTGGACCGCGCGCACCAGGCGGTCCTGGTCTTCCGATCCGATGGGGAGATTGTTGGCGAGAAGGGCGGTGCCGGGATTGCCCGGGGCGCAGAAGAGGTCGGCGGAAGGGAGGTCGCGGCGCAGCGCCCAGCACAGCGCGTGTTCGCGGCCTCCTCCTCCGACGACCAGTAGCTTCATCCCTGCTGGGCCTTGCGGAAGGCGTCGCGCGCGGTCGCCGCCGCCTTCTTGGCGGCGTCGGCCACGTTACTCATCGTTTCCCGTGCCGCGCCCGCGTAGTGGTCCTTCGCCGCCCGGAGGTCCTCCTTGAGCGGCCGCTCCTTCTGCTCGGTGCCCCGGCGGGTGTACTCCCCGCGCAGGATGCGCTCGTAGTCGCCGCTCTGGATCCACTTCTGCAGCTCCGCGGCGCGCACCGTATTCATCGGGTGGGTCAGCGCGAGCGTGTTGAGGATCTTGTAGACGATGTCCAGCCCCTCATTGGTCGTGATGTACTCGTTGGCCTGGGCCACGAAGGGATCCAGCGCCATCTGGCCCTCCTCGAGCGCGCCGCGGTAGGCCCCGGCCATTTTCATGAAGAGCTGCTGCGAAGCGATGACGTTCTGGCTCCCCAGCAGCCCGGCCCGGTCGGAGGAGAGCTCCGACTTGCGGGACCACTCGAGGATCGCCAGGCGCACCGGCAGGAGCGCGATGCCCGCGAGCAGCGGCAGCGCGCCCAGGCTCACGTTGAGGAAGATCTCGGCGATGGTCCGGTAGAGGGAGTGGCCGCTCACCACGTGCCCCATCTCGTGCGCGATCAGGGCCCGGAGCTCCTCCTCGTCCAGCAGCTCGAGCGCGGCGGAGTGCAGGACGATGAAGGGGTCGTCCACGCCGTAGGCGCCGGCGTTGAACACCGGGGTCTGCGACACATACAGCTCGGGGACCTTGGGCCAGTCGAAGGTGGTGCAGACCTCGACGTGCAGCCCGTGGGCCCGGGGAAACTGCTGGTGGCCCGCCCGCACGGAATTGCCCTGGAACAACAGCCGGATTCCCCGCTCGCCGCCCAGGATGGCGATGATCTTCCGCACCACATCGTCGAACCCGGGCACCGCGCGCATGGCCTGCAGCGCGGCGCGGTCGGCGGGATGCTCCCACGACACGCCGGCGATCTGCGGAAAGGCGACCCGGGCGCGATGCGTAGGCAGGGAGGTCATGGGGAGCTCGGGGGTCAGAGGTGCACGAATCTACGGGGTTCCCGCTGGAAGGTTTCAGGGTGAACGCCAGGACGCAAGGACGCAACGTGGCTCCTCGTACGGCGTTGCGTCCTTGCGTCCTGGCGTCATCCCATCGCCTGGTCCAGGTCCTTGATGAGATCCTCGATTTCCTCGATCCCCACCGACAGGCGCACCAGGGAGTCGGTCAGTCCCATCTCCAGGCGCAGCTCCTTCGGCACCGCGGCGTGGGTCATCGAGGCGGGGTGCCCGATCAGGCTCTCCACGCCGCCCAGGGATTCGGCGAGCTGGAAGATGCGGACCCGTTCCACGATCCGGCGCGCCTTGGCCTCGTCGCCCACGTCGAAGGAGACCATGCCTCCGAATCCGCACATCTGCTTCCGGGCCAGCTCGTGCTGCGGATGGTTGGGCAGACCGGGGTAGTAGAGGTGCTTCACCGCCTTGTGGTCCTTGAGCCAGTCCGCCATGCGGCGGCCGTTGAGATCGTGCTGGCGCATGCGGAGCGGCAGGGTCTTGGTGCCCCGGAGGGCCAGCCAGCAGTCCATCGGCCCCGGCACCGCGCCACTGGCGTTCTGGATGAAGCCGAGCCGCTCGGCGAGATCGTCCCGCCGGGTGATGAGCAGACCGCCCACCATGTCGCTGTGCCCGTTCAGGTACTTGGTGGTGGAATGCAGCACGATGTCGGCGCCCAGCTCGAGCGGCCGCTGGAACATCGGGGTCGCGAAGGTGTTGTCCACCGCGAAGAGCATTCCCCGCGACGCGGTCAGATCGCCCACGGCGCGCAGGTCGGTCAGGAACATCATCGGGTTGGTCGGGGTCTCGCAGTAGACCATCCGGGTGGCCGGGCGGACGGCGCGCTCGATGTTGCCGATGTCCCGGGTGTCCACGAACGTGATCGCGAGGCCGTACGGCTCGAAGATCCGGCGCATCAGCCGCATCGACCCGCCGTAGACGCTCTCGCCGGAGATGATGTGATCGCCGGCCTTGAACAGCTTGAGGATCGCATCCAGCGCCGCGAGGCCCGACCCGAACGCGAAGCCGTGGGTGCCGCCTTCCAGCGCGGCCACGTTGCGCTCCAGGGCCTCGCGGGTGGGATTCTGGGTCCGGGCGTATTCGTAGCCCTTGTTCTTGCCCAGGCCTTCCTGGCGGTAGGTGGAGGTTTGATAGATCGGGGTCATCACCGCCCCGGCGAGGGGGTCGGCCACCTGGCCTGCGTGCACCGCTCGGGTGGCCAGCGCGTGCTCCAAGTCGTGCTCGAGAATGCGGGTCATGGGCTCTCCCAAGGTCCTGCGGTGACGGTCGGCGTGCCAGAAGAATAGCGATCCGGCCGCCGGGACGTTGAACATTGCCACCGGCTACCCTACGTTTCACTTTGTGATTCCGTCGCCCACCGCCTTGCGGACCGACGCGCCGAGGGCACTGGTCGTCGACGACGACGGCGAGCTCCGCCAAACCCTGGTTCGGGTGCTCCAGTCGGCGGGACTGTCGACGATTGAAGCCGGCAACGGGCGCGAGGCCCTCGCGCTGCTCGAGGAGTACGGCGAAGTCCCCCTGATCGTCAGCGACCTCTACATGCCGGAAATGGACGGCATCACCTTCCTCCGGGAGGTGCATCGCCGGTGGGCCGACGTGGCCTTCATCATGCTGACCGGGGTCGCCGAGGTCTCGACGGCGGTGGAGTGCCTCAAGCATGGTGCGTTCGATTACATCGCCAAGCCGTTCATCGTCGACGAAGTGCGGGTGCGGGTGGACAACGCGCTCGAAAAACGGCGTCTCGTCCTCGAGAACCGCTTTCTGCAGCAGAGCTACCAGGAGCGGCTCGAGGCCTCCATCCGCGAACTCGACCAACGGAACAAGGAGCAGTTCGTGGGCCAAATCCAGATGGCGGTGCGGATGCTCGAGAAGAAAGACGTCTATACCCGGGGCCACTCCCAGCGGGTGAGCCGCTACGCGGTGAAGACGGCCGTCTTCCTCGGCTTCACCGGCGATGTGCTCGATCAGATCCGGCTCGGCGGCGAGCTCCACGACATCGGGAAGATCGGCACCCGGGATTCGGTGCTGCAGAAGCCCGGTCCGCTGACCGCCTCGGAATTCGAGGAGATCAAGAAGCACGTCACCGAGGGAGAGGAGATCCTCCAGCCGCTCCGCCGCGAGCATCCTCTGGTGCTGCAGATCGTGCGCAACCATCACGAGCGGCTCGACGGAAGCGGATTCCCTGACGGGCTCCGGGGCGAGGCCATTCCGATGGTGGCCCGGGTGATCGCGGTGGTGGACGCGTTCGACGCGATGACGACCAACCGCGCCTACCAGCGGCCCCGCGCCGCCGATGACGCGATGGCCGAGCTGTTGCGCTATGCCGGCGTGCAGTTCGATCCCCACGTCGTGTCGGCATTCCAGAAGGCCTTCCCGGACGTGGAGCGGCTCCCGATCAGGGTGTAGCGTGAGGCCTCGCCTCTTCGCATCGGGGCCTCCTACCGTCTAGCTTTTCGGCAATGTCGAACACCCTCATGATATCCGTCTCCGGCATGCGGGGAATCGTCGGAACGGACCTGACTCCCGAGCTGGTGGCGCGCCACGCCGCCGCCCTCGGCGCATGGGCCGCGGCCGGCGGAAACCCCAGGGTTGTGCTGGGGCGGGACTCCCGCACCAGCGGGGCGATGTTTGCGCACGCCGCCATGGCCGGGCTCATGTCGGTCGGGTGCGATGTCATCGATCTCGGCGTCGTTCCCACCCCGACTACCCAGCTGGCTGTCGAGCACCACCACGCCGGCGCCGGCCTCATCCTGACGGCCAGCCACAACCCCATCGAATGGAACGCGCTCAAGCTGGTGGGGCCCGACGGCATCTTCCTCGATGCCGGCGCGGGGGCCGCGGTCCGGGCGCTGGCCGAGGCCGGTCCGGGGCGGGTGGGGTGGGACGGACTCGGGAAGCTCGCGGTCGACGTCGACGCCATCCGGCGCCATCTCGACCTGGTCCTCGCGCTGCCCGAGGTGGATGTTGCGCTGATTCGACGGGCCCGGTTCACGGTGGCGCTGGACTGCGTCAGGGGGGCCGGCGGCGCCATCATTCCGGAACTGCTGGAGCGCCTCGGCTGCACCGTGGCCGGCATCAATCTCGAGACCGACGGCCGCTTTCCGAGGGAGCCCGAGCCGATTCCCGAGAACCTGGGCGAGCTGGCCAGGCTGGTCCGTTCCACCGGGGCCCACATCGGAATGGCGGTGGATCCCGACGTGGACCGCCTGGCCCTGGTGGATGAGCGGGGAGAGCCGATCGGAGAGGACTACACGCTGGCGTTCGCGGTACGGGCGGTCCTGGGGGCGGCGGGAAAGCGTCCCGCACCCCCGCCCGTCGTCGTCGCCAACCTCTCTACCAGCCTGGTGGTGGAAGATGCCGCGATGGCCGGCGGGGGACGCTTCCTCCGAGCCCCGGTGGGCGAGGCGAACGTGGCCAAGACGATCCGGGACGAGGGGGCGCTGATCGGGGGGGAGGGGAACGGGGGGGTGATCCTTCCCGCGCTTCATATCGGTCGCGATGCCCCCTTGGGGGTGGCGTTGATCTTGCAGTATCTTGCGCGCGAAAACAGCACCGTCTCAACGTTGGTAGCCGCCGCGCCCCGGTATCGGATTGTGAAGGCTAAGACCCCACGGGGCGCCGACTTGCAGGCCGCGTATTCGGCGCTCAAGGCCCGCTTTCCGGAGGCTACCGCCGATGAGCGGGACGGGCTTCGGCTGGCCTGGCGGGATCGATGGGTACATTTGCGCCCTTCGGGTACGGAGCCGGTGATTCGGGTGATCGCCGAGGCGCCGACCGAGGCTCAGGCGATGCACTTGGTGGAGGACTGCCGGACTCTTCTCTAGGCATGAGGTCGTTCACACGATGTGTGGCATTGTCGGCTACGTTGGACCGAAGCAGGCTTCCCCCATTCTGATCGACGGGCTTCGCCGCATGGAATACCGCGGCTACGACTCCGCGGGCGTGGCGGTGCTCAATGGGGCCGGCATCAAGGTCAAGAAGGCGGCGGGCAAGCTCTCCGTGCTGGTGGACAAGCTCCGTATCGAGACTCCGAGCGGCACCGTCGGCATCGGGCACACCCGCTGGGCTACGCACGGTGCTCCCACCACACCCAACGCGCATCCCCACCTGGACCAGACCGGCAAGATCGCGGTCATCCATAACGGCATCATCGAGAATGCTCCGGTCATCAAGAAGGCGCTGGAAAAGCGGGGCCATACGTTCAGCTCGGAAACCGATACCGAGGTCCTGGCGCACCTGATCGGTGCCTACTACGAGGGGAACCTCGAGGAGGCGGTCGCCGCGGCGCTCTGGGATGTGGAAGGCGCCTACGGCATCGCGGTGATCTCGGCCGACGAGCCCGACGTGGTCGTGGCGGCGCGGAACGGCTCGCCGCTGCTGGTGGGCGTCGGGGATGGGGAGTACTTCGTCGCCTCCGACGCGTCGGCCATCCTGGAGCACACCCGGAGCGTGGTCTACCTCGACGACGGCGAGATGGTGGTCCTCAACCGCTCCGGCTACCGGGTGCGGAACCTCACCGAGACCCATGTCGAGAAGCCGGTCAACCAGATCGAGTGGGACCTGCACACGATCGAGCGGGGCGGATTCGCCCACTTCATGCTCAAGGAGATCTTCGAGCAGCCGGAAAGCCTGACCAACACGGTGCGGGGTCACCTCCTGGACGACGAGGGCAGTGCCCGGCTCCATGGGCTCAACCTCACCGACGAGCAGTTCAAGCGGATCAACCGGGTCATCATCACCGCCTGCGGCACCTCATGGCACGCCGGGCTGATCGGCGAGTACATCTTCGAGGAAATGGCGCGGGTGCCCTGCGAAGTGGAGTACGCCTCCGAGTTCCGGTACCGGAACCCGATCGTGGACGAGAACACCCTGGTCATCGCCGTGTCGCAGTCGGGCGAGACCGCCGACACGCTGGCGGCGGTGCGTGAGGCGAAGCGGCGCGGCGCCCGGACCATCGGCCTGGTGAATGTGGTGGGCTCCACGATCGCGCGCGAGGTGCAGGGCGGGCTGTACCTGCGGGCCGGCCCGGAGGTGGGCGTGGCGAGCACCAAGGCCTTCAACAGCCAGGTGGCCGCCCTCGCGATGGTGGCGCTCAAGCTGGCCCGGTTGCGCAGCCTGAGCCTGCTGCAGGGCACCCAGCTCATCGCGGCGCTCAAGGCCCTGCCGGCGCAGATCCGGAAGGTGCTCGACCGCGCCCCGGAGGTCGAGAAGCTGGCCGACCGATTCGCCACCGCGCATAACGCCCTGTACCTGGGCCGCGGCGTGAACTTTCCGGTCGCGCTCGAGGGCGCGCTCAAGCTCAAGGAGATTTCCTACATCCACGCCGAGGGGTATCCGGCGGCGGAGATGAAACACGGCCCGATCGCGCTGATCGACGAGAACATGCCGGTCGTGTTCATCGCGCCGCGCGACGGCGTGCATACCAAGATCGTGAGCAACATCGAAGAGGTGAAGGCGCGGGGCGGCAAGGTGATCGCGATCGTTACCGAGGGAGACGAGGAGATCGGCCGGCTGGCCGACGCGGTCTTCACCATCCCGGCGACCCACGATCTCCTGACCCCGATCCTGGCCAGTGTTCCGCTGCAGCTGTTCGCGTACTACGTGGCGGTGCGCCGGGGATGCAACGTGGACCAGCCCCGCAACCTGGCCAAGAGCGTCACGGTCGAATAGTCAGGGACCTTCCACCAGGCCGGCGCGGATCGCGAACTGGGTGAGCCGCGCGATGGACCTGAGCTCCAGCTTGCGCATCAGGTTGGCCCGGTGGGTTTCCACGGTCCGGGCGCTGATGGACAGCCGCGCCGCGATCTCCTTGGTGGAGAGTCCCCGGGCAATCCCCCGCAACACCTCGCGCTCTCTGCCGGTCAGCCGGTCGACGCCCGGCGCCTGGTCGGTGGCGCCGGACTCCGGCGTCCGGGCCAGCTCCGCCTCGACTCCCGGGCTGTAGTAGGGCCGGCCGCTCCGCACGGTGTCGATGGCGGTCAGCAGCTCCTGCACCGCCGATTCCTTCAGCAGATAGCCGTCGGCCCCCGCCTCGATCGCCCGCCGCACGTACTCGGCTCCGGCATGCATGGTCAGCACCAGAATCCGGAGGTTGCCGGAGCGCCGGCGGAGCCGGTCCAGCACATCGAGGCCGTCCACATCGGGCATGGCGAGATCGAGGACGAGGATATCCGGCTTGAGTGTCTCGACGAGCCGGAGCGCCTGGGCGCCATCCGACGCTTCACCCACGACGGTGAGCCCGGGGTGGGTCTCCAGCACCCGCCGGATCCCGGCCCGCACCAGCGGGTGGTCGTCCACCAGGAGCACCCGGATTGCCCCGCTCATGCCGCCGCGCCCCGCGGGATGGTGACTTCGACCCGGAAGCCCGCGCCGCGCGAGGTGGTGACCTCGACCTGGCCGTTGAGCTCGCTCAGACGCTCCTGCATGCCCAGCAATCCGAGGCGGGGCACCGGCCGGCCCGCCACGCCCACGCCGTCGTCCTGGACCGCGAGGCGGGTTACCTCGGGGTCGACCGCCAGCACCACGCGCACCGAGCGCGCGGCGGCGTGCCGGGCGACGTTGGTGAGCGCCTCCTGCACCACCCGGTACAGCGCCACATCGCCTTCGGGGGTCAGGGCGGGTACCGAAGGCGGCGCCTCGAACCGCGCATCGAGCCGGTAGCGCCGGCCGAAATCGGTCACCAGGCTCCGTAGCGACGGCACCAGCCCGAAATCGTCGAGGGTGGACGGGCGCAGGAGATTCCCGATGTCCCGGACTTGATTGAGCGCCCGGCCGACCAGCTCCGCCGCTGCGGGCTTGCCGTCGAGGTCCAGCTCGATCTTGAGCGCGGTGAGGATCTGGCCGGCCTCGTCATGCAGGTCCCGGGCGATCCGCTTGCGCTCTTCCTCCTGCGCCCGCAGCAACAGGTGGGTCAGCTGTTCCAATTGGGCGCTGCGCGCGGCCAGCGCCTCGCGGCCCTTGGTGAGGCCCAGAAACACCATCCCTCCCGCCGCCGCTACGATGAACACCACGTCGGCCAGGGCTCCCAGTTGGACCGCCTTGCCCAGCGGCCGGAGCAACGGATAATCGAGGTGGTGCAGCCCCCAGAGCAGGAAGGTCCCCGCCAGCACGCCGGCGCTTCCGGAGCCGGTCTGGCGATGGTAGCGCCAGAACACATAGCCGGTCCACAGGGTCACCCCGGAGAGCGCCACCGCCGACGACAGTCCGGCGAGGGCAAGGTCGTGGAGCCGGAAGACGGCAAACCAGGACCAGAGCAGAATGCCGGGAACGAACCAGAGGTAGCGGCGCCGGAACGGCGCGTCCCGGCTGAACTGGACCGCGGCCCAGAGCAGCAGCAGCGCGCTGCCGCCGGTGGCCACCTGATGGAGGAAGAGCCAGAGCTCGTTGCGGTTGACGAGAAACGCCGAGATGAAGACCAGGCGCAGCGCGTACAGCACCCAGGAGCTGGCCCAGCTGAGGTAGGCCGGCCGCCCTTCCTGCCGCCACAGGCCGAAATTGACGAGCGCGAGGAGCGTCGTCACCAGGGCCTGGAATCCGAGCGTGATCAGCTCCGGCGCGTGGGTTTCCACCACCGCAATGTACCCGCGGAGTATCCCGCAGGCTCAGGGGCGCCAGGTGCCGCGGATGCCGGCATACACTCTCCGTCCGAACAGGCCCGGCCACCCCGAGGGGATGGCGTTGAAGAGGTTGTCTCCGCCGACCGAGATGCCCAGGCCCCGGTGGAGGTCGTAGCGCACCTGCAGGCCGCCCGAGACGAACGCCGCCTGGTGCCCGGCCGTCCCGTCGAGATTCCGGGCCGGCGCGCGGCCGGTGTAGCTCAGCGTGAGGTCCGCGCGCAGCGAGGGAAGCGATGCCAGCCGGCCCCCCATCCGGAGCCGCGCGCTCTCGGGTGCCCGGCGATCCAGGGAAAGTCCGCTGCTGCGGTCGCGCGCGTCGAGCCGGCTGTACTCGGCTCCGGCGTACCAGTCGGCCCGGCGCCACTCGAGGCCCAGCTCGAGACCCTGGGTCCGGGCCCGGGACACATTCTGCGGAGAGTACAGCAGCAGGCCGGTGCCGGGATCGGAGCCGGTCTGGATCAGCTCGATCAGGTTCTCCAGATCGTTGCGATAGACTTCGGCGGTGGCAACCAGGTCGGAGGCCGGCGACCACGCCGCCCCCGCCGACCATTGCCAGGAGCGCTCCGGCTTGAGATCGGGATTGCCGCGGATGGCGTAGCCGGCGAATGGATTGGGAAAATCCCAGACCAGCTCCTTGAAGCTCGGACCGCGGAATCCGCGGGCGGCGCCGGCATGGATGCGCAACGCCGGTGAAATATCGAACGCGCCCGCGACGCTCGGTGTGACCGCCCGGCCCCAGCGGGAGTTCCACGAAAGCCGGGTGGCGGGCGTGAACAGGATTCTTCCCACGGTCCAGCCGTCCTGGACGTATCCCTCCACGCCCCGATCCGACACGACCCCGGCCACCTTGCCCGGGGCCTCGATCGAGCGGGCGAGCAGGTCCAGCCCCGCGTCGAGACTATGGCCGCCCAGCGCCGCGCTCCATCCCAGCCGGCCCTTGATCAGGCGCTCCCGCTGGCTCGGGGTGGTGTCGCCGGCCAGGGGACGCAGCTCGCGGGACTGGCGGAACCGGTGGCTGTATTCCTCCGCGTAGAGCCGCGCGCGCCAGGCGCCCCCGGTCCGGAAGGGGAGCATCGCCTCGAGCCAGCCGCTCGCGCCCTGGTTGTCGTTGAATCCATTGAATCCGTCCGACGACACCTGCCAGCGCTGCCGTTCCCGCAGCAGGGAGGCATCGGCGCGGAGGCGCAGCGCGGGCGACACGCTGGTACGGGCCGTTCCGTGGAAATCCCAGACCCGGTCCAGGGCGCTCGTGGCGGTGGTGATGGCGGGTACCCGGCGGTCTTCCCGCCAGGCCCCGTCCAGACGCACCGCGAGACGGCCTTGCCCCGATTCGGCCTCGATCCGGGCTTCCTTTCTGCCGCCATCGCCCGCGCGCGCCTCGGCACCGAGCGTGAGCGGTCCCTCAGGATCCCGGCTCACCAGATTGACGACGCCGCCCAGGGCGTCGGAGCCGTACAGCGCCGAAAGCGGTCCCTTGACGATCTCGATTCGGTCGAGGCCCCCGGTGGACAGCCGGCTCAAGTCGCGGTTTTCCAGGAGGGCGCCCGCGGCCGGCTCACCGTCCTGCAGCACCAGGACCCGGGCCCCGTTGATGCCGCGGATGGACAGGTCCGCCCCGGTCGGCTGGGTCGGGAGCACCTGCAGGCCGGGGACCTGGGCCAGCATCCGGTCCGCCGACGGAGCCGCCGCGGCGGAGATCTCCTCCCGGCTCACCGATGTCACCGGGGTGGGAGACTCTCCGGCGCGCGCGGTCCTCCGGTTCGCGGTCACGACGACGTCGCTGAGCCGGAGCGGTGCGGGAACGAGCGCGATTCTGAGCGGCGCGCCGGGCCCGGGCACCGGCGTTCTCGCCGGCCGATACCCGATGGCTCGCACCAGCAGCGTGTCGAACCGGGCGACCGTCAACGAGAAACCACCCTCGATCGTGGCATCGGCCCGGGTCCCTTGCACCAGGGCCTCGATGCGGGCGCGCGCCACCGGTACTCCGGTGGCGGCATCCACCACGACTCCACGCACCCGAAGTCCCTCCGCTGCCGGTTGCGCGGCCGCGCCGGTGAACGGAATCAGCAGCGCCGCCAGCACCAGGGCCGGCGCGGAGTGGATCACTGGATGCGCGCGTAGCGGATCGTGGGAAATCCGCTGACGCCGGTGGCTCCGTAGTATCCGATCAGCTGCACCTTGTAGATCGCGGTGCCCACCTTGACCAGATAGATGTTGTAGGTAGGGGTGAGACGATTGTCGCCGGCGAGATTGTACAGGAACGGGCC
Organism: uncultured Gemmatimonadales bacterium; assembly: GCA_963762545.1. Classification (GTDB taxonomy): domain Bacteria; phylum Gemmatimonadota; class Gemmatimonadetes; order Gemmatimonadales; family GWC2-71-9; genus JABFSM01. The sequence continues at coordinate 840,660 of CAVXLC010000001.1, forward strand.
CGCGGGATCGTCCAGCGCCGAGGTGAACGGCACCGCGCCCGAGAGGCCGGCCAGGAATCCGCCGTAGGAGAGCGCGTCGTCGGACCGGGTTGCGGCGGTGAAGCTCTGGGAGGCGTCCAGGGGCGCGGTGCCGACGTTGCAGGCGGTGTTGACGGTGAGCGAGAAATCCGCGGCGGCCTTGAGGTCCCAGCCGCAGCCGGCGCCCGGGCTGGTGGTCCCGGTGGAGAGATCGATGGCCGGCGTCCCGCCGGTCAGGCTCAGCACCGCGGTCTGCGCGGCCCCCAGGGCTCCGCCCGCGGGCTGGTACCGGTACTCCACCGTCACCGTGGAGAGGGTCGCCGTCTGCTGGGTGGCGCCCGCCATGGTGAGTCCGGTCACCCGCACCAAGGCATACCCGCCGCCCGCGGTGCGCCGCAGCTTCCACGCCGCCTGGCTGTTCGCGACCGGACCCTGCGCCCCGAACGAGAGCCAGCCGAGCGGGTTGGCGGTCAGGGTCTCGGCGATGAACGAGCCGGTGGCGGGAACCTGGGCGGTCGATACCGCCTCGAAGGCGGCCCGCTGGCTCTCCGGGGTAAAGGCCAGGATCTGCTGGGCCGTGGCGTGGGCGTTGTTGGCCAGGTTGTACCCCGTCACGCCCTTCGGCCCGACCGCGCCGCCGTTGAGCCGCACCTCGTACCTTCGGAGCGCCAGGTCCCAGTCGGCGGAGGTGGTGGGGTTCGCGACGGACACGACGCTTCCGGTGCTGAGGCTGAAGTAGACGAACTGGGTGGTCGAGCTGGCGTCCACTTCCGTCGTCCCGACGACGTTCAGCGGCGTGATGGGCCCGGTGCTGTCGCCCTCGCAGCCGATCAGGGCCAGGGCGGACGAGGACAGCAGCAGGGCGGCGACGAAGGGTCGCATCGGAGCTCCAGATTGGGGATGACGATGGTCCGGACGGGAACGGTAGGGTCCGGGATACGCCCGGACAATCGGGATTTCTACGGATGCCGGCGTCCGTACTTATCTTGTTCGCCAATCGCCCTGTCCCTTTCCCGATTTCCGGAAGCCATGCGCGTCATTTTGCAGCGGGTCAACCGAGCCTCGGTCAGCATCGCGGGCGGGCCCGCCCGGGGAATTGCCAAGGGCTACTGTCTCCTGGTGGGGTTTACCCATGCGGATACGGTGGACCAGGTCGTGTGGATGGCGGACAAGGTGGCGGGGCTCCGGGTCTTTGCCGACGCGGAGGGCAAGATGAATCTCGCCCTCGCGGAGGTGGGCGGGGCGGTATTGGTGGTGAGTCAGTTCACTCTCTACGGCGATGCCGCCAAGGGGCGGCGGCCTTCGTTCATCGAGGCCGCCCGGCCCGACACGGCCATCCCGCTCTACCAGCGATTTCTGGCGGAGCTCGCAGGGAAGGGCCTCGTGGTGGAATCGGGAGAGTTCGGGGCGGATATGCTGGTGGAGATCCACAACGACGGCCCGGTCACCATTCTCCTGGAGCGGGCGCCGTGACGCATCCCCTCATCCTGGCTTCCCGGTCGCCTCGGCGACACCAGCTTCTCGCGATGCTGAACATTCCCCACCGGGTCGAGGCCGCGGACGTGCAGGAGCTCCGGCTGCCCCGCGAGGCGCCCGCCGCCTACGTGCGCCGGCTGGCCCGGGACAAGTCGCGGGCGGTGCAGGGCGCCTGGGTGCTCGGCGCCGACACAACCGTCGTCCTGGGCGACGAGATCCTGGAGAAGCCGGTCGATCACGCCGACGCACTGCGTATGCTGCGGTTGCTTCAGGGCCGCCGCCACGAGGTCCTGACCGCGGTCTGTCTCCGGGCCGACGCGGTGGAGTACGAAGCGCTGGATACCACCGCGGTGTACTTCCGTCCCGCCGCGGCGGCGCTGCTCGAGCGGTACATCGCGACCGGCGAGCCGATGGACAAGGCGGGCGCCTACGGCATCCAGGGGTATGGCGCCGCGCTCATCGAGCGGATCGAGGGAGATTTCTTCGGGGTGATGGGGCTTCCGGTCCGGCTGGTGCTGGATCTGCTGGCGAAGGCCGGCTGGGAATATCGGTTCGGAGGCTCAGCGCCCTCCTAGGGCACCGCATTCGAGATCGAGTCCTCCCGCTTGCGCCGCGCATCCGCGCTGTCGCTGATCCGCATCGCCGCGCCCACCCCGCGGGCGCCCGGCAGGTTCGATCGGGCGATTGCGCTGTCCTGCGCGCGCGCCGAGGGATGCTCGGCGCGAGAACTGGTGCTCTTGCCGGCGCATGCCGCGACCATCGCGAGGCCAATCAGGCATCCGGCGCGTACCAGTCGTTTCCCGCTCACGGTCCACCTCCTTCGGGATCCGCGGTCACCCTGCATAGGCCGTGCCCGGGGGCTCAGGAACCGGCCCGCATGCGGTAGATCCGGACCGGCTCCTCCCGCCCCCGGAGCTGCAGCTCCTCCGGGACCGCCGGGACCGGTACCGCTCCCAGCCGTTGCCCGACCGCACTGCTGAGCAGGATCTCCCCCCCGAGGGCGGCATCGCAGAGTCGCGCCGCCACGTTGACCACGTCGCCGATCACGGTGTAGTCGAGCCGGCGCGCGCTTCCGATCGTCCCCGCAAACGCCTCGCCGTGGTGCAGCCCGATGCCGATGGCCAGCCGAGGGCCACCCGCGGATTGCCAGCGCGCGTTGAGGCCGGCGCATTCCGCTTGCATGGCGCGCGCCGCCGCCAGAGCGCGGTCGGCATCGTCGGGTGCGGCGAGCGGCGCGCCCCAGACCGCGAGCAACCCGTCGCCGCTGAATTTGTCGAGCGTCCCGCCGTGCTCGAACACCAGCTCGACCATGGCGGCGAAGTATTCCGACAGCAGCGCGGCGACCGTCTCGGGAGAGAGGGTCTCGGCGAGCCCGGTGAAGCCCCGGACGTCGCTATAGAGCAGCGTCACCGCTCGCCGCTCCCCTCGGGGCATGGCGCCGCTCCGTGACGCGGCGATCCGGGCCGCGACGCCGGGCGCGAAGAAGCGCTCGAAGTTGACCCGAGTCAGCTCCTCCCGGCGCGCAGCCGCGGCAAAGTGCGCCTTGGCGATACTTACCGCCGCCAGGCCGCCGAACGCCATGCCGAGCGCCGCCTCGGTGTCGCTGAACGGTCCCGGGGCGGTGAGCGAGTCGGCGTAGAGCACACCGAGGGCCCGGTCCTGGTCCGCCATGAGAGGGACGCAGAGCGCGGCGCGCACCTGGCTGGTCTGCACCGACGCCCCGCCGAAGCGGGGGTCGCGCGCGGCGTTGGCGGTGACGATCGGCGTGCGCTCCTCCAACGCCCGTCGCGCGATGCTCTGGGGGACCTGGACCGCGGACTCGCCGAGCCGGTTGCTCTGGTGGGCGGGCACCAGCGCTCCGGTGGCCTCGTCCATCAGGAGCAGGGCCACCCGATCGACGGGCAGCAGCGCCGCGGCCTGGGAGACGACCAGCGAAAGCACCCGATCGGTTTCGATCTCGCCGGAGAGCTGGCGGGCCAGGTCCACCAGGCGGGCCAGGCGCTCGGCGGCAAGGTGTGCCAGCGGTCCCCCCCCGGAGCGCACGTCCACCGAGCGGACCTGGGTACCCGCGGGCAGATCGTCGCGCGGCGGGCCCGGCGGCGTCTCGCGCGCCACCCGGAAGGCCACGCTCCCGAAGGTCACCACGTCGTCCTCGCGGAGCCGCCCCCGGGTGGAGGGCGTGCCGTTGATGAGCGTGCCGTTCGCGCTGCCCAGATCGCGGAGGGCAATCCCGTCGGCGTCGGCCCGCAGCTCGGCGTGATGGCGGGAGACGGTATCGTTCTCGAGGTGCAGGTCGGAGCCGGGAGCCCGGCCCGCGACCACCGAGCGTCCCGGCGGGAGCGGTCGCGCCATGCCGCCGTCCAGCGGCTCCAGCCGGAACCCGAGAGGAGGGCTCAGCGCGGCGCCGCCACGAGGTAGCGGCCGGGGCCGGAGAGCGGGGCGCTCAGCATGTCCGACGCGGGACGGGAGGTCGGGAGGAATACCACCTGACCATTGTCCTCCAGGCGTCCGATGGCCAGCTCCTTCTCGAAGGCGAGATTGCTCCCATAGCGTTGCCGGGCACCGGCCGGCGCCAGGAAATGCGCGCCATAGCTGAACACGATTGTGGCCCCCGCGGTCAGGGTTCCTCCAACCTCGAGATCCAGGCCGTAGAGGCTGGGACGCGGGCTGATGGTGACCGTGGCCGCGGCGGATCCGGCGGTGGCGGTGAGGGTGCTGTCGGGGAATTGCAGCTGGGCGAAGATGGCGTAGTCGGGTGCGGAACGGCGCACCACCACCACCCGGGGCGCGCCCGAGGTGACCGAGAGCGAGGTGTCCTCGGGCTGCGCGCCCGACGCCTCGAGCACATACACCTCCGCGATCGGCCGCGCCGCCAGCGTCCTGGGTTGCGCCGCCGTCGGGACCGTACCGGGCGCGCTTCCCTTGGGCGGGCCGCAGGCCGCCAGCATGAGCGCCAGCACCGCGACTGCTCCCGCGCGGCGAGTCCCGATTATTGTTTCCATCACGATGGCCCGCGCATTCGTCGCCCTCCTGCTGTTGCTCCTGCCGGAATCCCTGGCCGGCCAGTCCTGGAACGATCCCCAGGTCAATCAGCTCATCCGCCGGGCCATCCTGCTTCGCGAGAGCCCCCCCTCCGACACCCTGCTGCGCTCCTACCGGAGCCGGGCCCACGGGTTCGTGTTCTCGCTGATTCAGTTCGGCGTCGGCTTCCCGGATCCGCCCCGGATCGCCAAGGCGGACGAGCTGGACGTGGAAGTGTATTGGGAGCCGCCGGACCAGAGCAAGCAACGGATCGTCGGCTGGCGGGACCAGACCTTCCTGCCCCAGACGATGACCTACCACCGCGATCACCTGGGCATCGTCACCAACAACTACGGCCCGGTCATCCGCATCGGCGACGGCGACGAGGTCCGGGATGCGGTGCATCCGCTCTCGATCGAGGGCCTCGAGGAGTACGATTTTGCCCTGGGCGATACCATCACCCTCAAGACCCCCAAGGGGCCGATCGACGTCCTGGCAATCCAGGTCCGGCCCCGCAGCCTGAAGCGGCCCCTGGTGGTCGGCACCCTCTACCTGGAGCGGCGCACCGCCGCGCTGGTCCGCTTCCAGTTCAGCTTCACGCCGGCGGCCTATCGGGAGGCGGAGATCGAGGACATCAGCGTGGTGGTGGAACAGTCGCTGATGGAAGACCGCTGGTGGCTGCCCTACCGCCAGCAGATCGAAATCCGGCGCCGGTCGCCGGTGTTCGAGTTTCCGGCACGGAGCATCATCCGGGGCACCTGGGACATCGGGGACTACGACTTCAGCGTGCCGATGCCGCCCGAGCTCCGGGCCGCCCCCGAGTTCGGCGGGCTCCTGGCGCCCGCGCCCGACTCGGCGCGGTGGACCACACCGCTCCGGATCACCGCCGAGGCGGCCGAGCCGTTCAACCGCCGCGAATTCGACGACCTCAAGGCCCGGGCCGAGGCGCTGGTGTCACACCATGTCATCGAGGGGCTGCCCCGGAACCGCATCGGCACGACTGCGGTAAGCGACCTGGTCCGGGTGAACCGGGTCCAGGGTCTGGCCCTGGGCTTTGGTGTCGGATTCCAGTTCAACGGCGGGTTCGCTCTGCGCGGCTCGCTGGGATACGGCCTGTCGGATCATCGGGTCACGGCGGGCCTCACGGCGTCCATGCTGCGGGGTGCCAACCAGTGGTCGGTGCTGGGCCGGCGGGCGATCCGGGACTTCGGCGACGAGCCGGTGGTGAGCGGCGCGGTCAACTCCCTCCTCGCCCAGGAATCCGGCAAGGACCTGGGCGACTATGTGCTGAGTGAGGAGATCGGCGTCGGACTCCGGCGCCGGCTCAATCCCCGCTGGTCGCTCGACCTCGGCGCGCGGTGGGAGCGAACCACCACGGTCGATACGACGGCGAGCCCGATCTCGGGCACCTATCGGGTGAACCCCGATCTGGGGAGCGGCGCCTACTGGGTCGGTCGAGCAGCCATGACGCTGGCCGGCAGAGGAGCCATCCAGAGGTCCGACCTCAAGGCCACCTTCGGCCTGGAGCTGGGTGCCGGCGAAACCGAGTATGCCCGCCTCAATCTGCGCACCGATGGAAGCGTCCCCGTCCCCCTCGGCCACCTCCGGCTCCGGACCCTCGCCGGGTTGGCCACGCGCGGCCTCCCCAAGGCGCGCAGCTTCGCCATCGGCGGCCGCGGCACCCTCCAGCCCGAGCCGATCCGGGGCTATGGCGGCCGCGAGGTGCTGGTGCTGCAGCTGGAATGGCGCCTGGGCGTGCCGGTGCCGGCGGTGGGACTGGGGCCCTTTGCCAGCACCGGTAAGCAGGCGACCATCGCCCCCTTCGTGGCGGTGGGCTGGGCCGCCGATGCGATCGAGGGACTCCAGTGGCAGAGCAGTCACGGAGCCCGGCCGGTAGCCGGGGTGGCGCTCGAGCTGTTGCAGAACCTGGTGCGGCTGGAGATCGGTACTGTCCTGCGCGACCGGAATCGGCTTATCGACGGGAAACACCCCAGACGCCTGATCCGCTTGACCCTCGACGTCGCCCCGGAGTGGTGGCCGATCCTCTAGCCGCGATTGGCCTCGTCCGCCTAGATTGTGGCACTCCTTCCCTCGCAGGTACTTACGGATGGTGTTCAGCGACGAGTGGCTGGTTCCGACGCTCTCGACGCTCGTTTCGGAAGAGCAGATCGATGCCGTCCGGCGCGAGGCCGGGAACGGGTCGTCGCTCTGGGAAGCGCTGGTCGCCCGCCGGCTGGTCAGTAACGATCAGATTCTCGGCGCGGTCGCCGCCCGGTTTCGCTTCCAGATCGCGGACCTCGCGTTGCTGGATCATCACGTCCAGGAGGCAGTGCCGGAGCAGCTGGCCCGCAAGTACAACATCCTGCCGCTCCGCATTACCGACTCCTTCCTCGAGATCGCCACCGCCAATCCATTCGACATGGACGCGGAAAAGATGCTCGCCTTCGCCACCGGTCGCGAGGTCCGGCTGCTGCTGTATCCGCCCACCCGGATCCGCGAGCGTCTCGACGAGCTGTACCGGCCCGAAGACGTGGTTTCCAAACTGCTCTCGGGCATCAGCGACGCCACCGAGGTCACGCAGATCAAGGACGAGGTGGACGAGTACAGCGCCAGCGCGGAGGAAGCCCAGCAGCGTCCCATCATCAAACTGGTCGACACCTTGATCGCCGACGGCATCACCAGCCGGGCCAGCGACATTCACGTCGAACCCGGCGACAGCGGAGTCAGCGTCCGCTACCGGATCGATGGGGTGTTGCGCCAGGTCATGAAGATCCCTCGCTCGGCGGGTATTCCGCTGGTATCGCGGGTGAAAATCATGTCGGGCATGGACATCGCCGACCGGCTGCGGCCCCAGGACGGTCGCTGCCGGGTGGCGGTCAACGGCAGCCCTGTGGACCTCAGGGTGTCCACCCTCCCCGCGTCGCTGGGCGAGAAACTGGTCATCCGGATTCTCAACGCCAAGACGACGGTGCTGTCGCTCGACGCGCTGGGGCTCCAGGAGGACGAGCAAGAGACGATGACCAAGCTCCTCCAGAACAAGGAGGGCATCCTGCTGGTCACTGGCCCGACCGGGTCGGGAAAGACCACGACGCTGTACGCGGCGCTCCGGCAGGTTCAGGGAGAAGGGGTCAACATCGTCACGGTGGAGGATCCGGTCGAGTACCGGCTGGGGTCCAACATCGTGCAGGTGCAGGTCAACGAGAAGGCGGGCCTCACCTTCGCCACGGCGCTGCGATCGATCTTGCGGCAAGATCCCGACGTGGTGCTGATCGGAGAAATCCGCGACCAGGAAACGGCGCAGATCGCGGTGCAGGCTTCGCTCACCGGGCACCTGGTGCTGTCCACGCTGCATACCAACGATGCGCCCAACACCGTCACCCGTCTGGTTGACATGGGTATGGAGGCGTACAAGATCGCCTCCGCCTTGCGAGGCATCCTGGCGCAGCGGCTGCTCCGGCGCCTCTGCCCCCATTGCAAGATCAAGCAGACCGACCCGCTTCCCGAGCGAGTCAAGAAGTACCTCCCGGCCGGCCCTGCCGAGCTGTATCAGGCCGTGGGCTGCGACGAGTGCGCGATGACCGGGTACCGGGGCCGGTTCGGCATCGTGGAGATCCTGACGATGACGCCGGAGCTGGAGCGGCTGATCGGGCGAGGCGCCACCGCGGATCACATCGCCGCTTCCGCCAAGGCTTCGGGTATGCGCTCCCTGTTCGAGAGCGGAATCCGGCACGTGGTGGCGGGCGAGACCTCGGTCGACGAGCTGCTGCGGGTGACCGAGCCGCCCCGCGAGGATAAGCCGGTCCCGGCGCGAACGGTCCAACCCTACGACGATGAGGACGACGACCGGGACCGCCGGCCGCGGCGCCAGCGCCGGCCGGCGGACGAGAATGACGAGGCGCCGGTGCAGGCCGCGCGGAGCAATCCCGCACCTTCCGCCGCCCCCAGCCGGGAACTGGCCGCACCCAATCTCGACGCATCGCCGGCATTCGAGTTGCTGGAAGATCTCCCGCCGGCTCGCGCCGAGCTGACCCGCAAGGGGGCCATGGTGCTCCTGGTGGACGACGAAGATCAGCTTCGCCGGGTGATGAAGGATCTGCTGGAGCGGCAGGGCTACACGGTCGTGGAGGCGCGGGACGGTGCCCAGGCCCTGGACCAGGTGGACCGCCACGCGCCGGACATCGTCATTCTCGATCTGAACCTGCCCGGCGTGGACGGCTACTCGGTACTGAGTCAGCTTCGATCCCGCCCGGCGACCCGCCAGATTCCGATCGTCGTGCTCACGGCCAAGGGCGATGAGGACAACGAGGTCCGGGTCCTCGAGCTGGGCGCCGACGATTTTCTCACCAAGCCCTTCCGGGCCAAGGCGCTGGCGGCGCGGCTGGAGAGCGCGCTGGGGCGGCGGGCCCGGTCGACCTAGAGGCCAGGACGCGAAGCGGCTGAGTGCCCTACCGACCTACCGACCTACCGACGTATCCTCCACCATGTCCCCCCCTCCCCGCATCGCCTACGTCGACGTTCTGGTGCTCCGCGAGGTCGGCCACCCCCTCGAGGTGCTCTGTCTGCGCCGCGCCGCCGGAGGCCGCTCGCCCGGCTCCTGGGAAGCGGTGCACGGACACATCGATCCGGGTGAGACCCCCGTGGCCACCGCGCGCCGGGAGGTGCGGGAGGAGGCCGGAGCCCTCCCGGAACGACTCTACAATCTGAGCCGGGTCGAGAGTTTCTATCGTCATACCTCCGACGAGGTGGTGCTGATTCCGGTGTTCGCGGCGTTCCTGCCCGCGGGCGCGGTGGTCCGGATTTCGGATGAGCACGATGCCTTCGAGTGGCTCCCGCCCCACGAGGCCCGGGCCCGGATGAGCTGGCCCCGGGTTCGGCGCGAGATCGACGATATGATGGGTCTGCTGGGGAGCGGGGCCGCGGGAGAACTGGAGGATATGCTCAGGGTCGACGCCGACCGGTAACCGGCGGGCGGCGAGACTCCGCTAGTCCTCCCGCCGGGGCATCCGCTGAGTCGCGTAGGCTTCGGGCGGCGCGTTCGGCTTGACCCGAATCGATTTGGCGGGAATCCCGACGTTCACGTGGTACGGCTTGACGTCCTTGGTGGCCAGCGCCGAGGCGCCGACCATGCCGTCTCGTCCCACCCGGACCCCGGCCAGCACCGTCGCGTGATAGGTGATGCGCACGTCGTCTTCCAGCACGGTGCGGAGGTTGGTGACCTCCTTCTGGTCGACAATGCTGTGGGTGTGGCTGTAGACGTTGGCGTAGTCGGAGATGCTCACCCGGTTTCCCAGCTCGATGCCGCCCCGGTCGTCCAGCAACACGTGGCGGTGGACCACGCAATCGTCTCCCACCTCCATGTTGTAGCCGAATGAAAACTCCGTATGCTGGAAGCATTTGAAGTTCCTGCCGCAGCGCGCGAAGATCCGCGGCGCCAGGAGGCGGCGGAGCGCCACGCCAAGCGCCACGTTCTGGGCGCCGGCCGGCGTCCGATCGAACGAATACCAGAGCCAGAGCAGCGGCTTGACCCGGGCGAATTTCTCCACGTCGACCTCGGCGTAATACTCCGGCTCGAGGGTGATGTGGTGCGGGTCGAGCGCCAGGAGCGCCGCCCGGGAGGCGGCGGGGAGCGCGGGGTCCGCCAGCCGGGCGGCATACCCCGCGCCGTCCGGGTACCAGAGGGCATACAGCGTGTCGCGGCAGATCCGGTACCAGTCGGCGCCGGGAGCCTCGATCGCCTGCTCGAGCTCGCGGAGCCAGGCCTCCTGCGCTTGCCGAGCCGCGTCGGACAGCGCTACCGGGCGAAGGGGACGAAGCGGCATGCCGCCAATCTAGCGCCTCGCGGGACTACTTGTCCTGACGGGTGGAGTCGGGGAAGGCCATCAGGTAGCTGAGCCGCCAGACCCCGGTCGAATCCCGGACATCGCTGGTGACCCAGCGCCCCCAGGCGTGATAGGTCTTGCCCTTGACCGAATCCATTTCGTGATAGGTCCCCAGCTCGGTCGCCGTGGATGGGTTGACGGCGTTGGTTGCGGTAGCCACGATCTCGAGCGAGATCGGCTTCCGCATCCCGAACCCGGCCTTGAGCCCGGCTTCGATCGCCGCCCGGCCCCGCATGGGAGGCGCCTCGAAGAAATCGATGGCGCCGTCCGGCGTGAAGAGTCCGGCGATTCCGGCCGCATCGCCGGCGGCCTGCAGGCGCATGTACTGGGCCCGGATCGAGTCCATCGCGGGTTTGACCGCGGCCTGATCCACTGTGGCGAGAGCGGCCGCGGCGGGCGGCTCGGCGGGTTTGGGCGCGCAGGCTGCCACGGCAAGGACCGCGAAGGAAAGCAAACCGGTCTGACGCATGGAGTGGCTCCTCATTTGGCCGCGACGGAGGAATCGGAAAATGCCATGATGTACCGGATCCGCCACCTGCCGTCGGACCCCTTCCGGATCGCGGCGGCGTAGCGACCATAGTCGGTAGTCTTTTTCTTGTTGGACATCGCCGTCTCGACGTAGCCGCCGTTCTGGTAGGCCAGCTCGTTTGACGCCGCGATCGTGATATCCGGCGTGATGGTTTCGGTGAGGACGTCCACTCCCTTGAGCATCGACTCGGCGAAGGACTGCCACTGGGCCTTGCCGAGGATGGGCGCGCTGCCCTTGTTGTCGATGCGGACGCTGTCGTCCACCATCTCCGCCATGGCCGCGGTATTCCCCGATATCTCGGCCGCGGTCCACCGCTGCCAGTAGTCCGCCACGCCCGCCTTGACCGCGGTCGAGTCGACCGGGAGGTCCACGGCGACCGGTGGAGGCGCCTCGGGCTTGCAGGCCACAAGGGCGAGCCCGAGGAGCAGGCTCGGGAAGGCACCACGGATCGGCATTGCGACCTCCTCGAAGACGGGGCCGGAGACGGCCGGGATTGGCGTTGGGGCTCTACTCTACGACCGGGGGGAGGTTCCCGCCAGATGCGCCAGGACCGGCCTCGGGAGGAGCCTGGAACGGCTCCCGGAGGGCCCGGTCCACCCTCCGGGGCCGACCGGTGGTCCGGTCGAGGGCGGCGTAGACGCTTCGCCCCTTGGCGAGGAGCCGGTCGCCTTCGGCATGCCGGATTTCGATGAAGCGCTCCCAGGTGGCGCCGGTCGGCTCGCCGACCCAGGTCCGGGCCGCCAGCCGCTCGCCGGCAAAGGCCGGCGCCTTGTAGTCGATCTCATGGCGGATCACCACCCAGCTGACAAGGCTCCGCAACTCGGCCGATGCCGCGGCCTCCCAGTGCGCGGTCGCGGCCTCCTGCATCCAGCGCAGATAGACCACGTTGTTGACGTGGCCCAGCGCGTCAATGTCGGACTGCTGCACGGTGATGGGCAGTTCGAACGAATGCATGGCGCTACGACCTTGGGTCTCCCTGCACCGCCGCGAGAATGCTCTCGGCGAGCTCCTCGATGCCGAGCCCCGTCGTCCCGCTGGTGAGAATCAGCTCGTCGGCCGCCATGCCGAGCTCCCGGCCCCGCGCGGCCAGCGCATCGTGCTGCCCTCCGCGGCTCAGCTTGTCCGCCTTGGTCAGCACCGCGAGCACCGGGCGCCCCGATTCGGCCAGGAGCTCCCGGATGGCCAGGTCGTCCCGGGAGGGGGCGTGCCGGACGTCGAGCAGCCAGACCACGCCGGTCAGCGAGGGCCGCCGCGTCGCGACGCCCTCCAGCAGGCTTCGGAATCCTTCCCGGGCGCGCTTCGAGGCCTTGGCGAATCCGTACCCCGGCAGGTCCAGGAAGTAGCAGGGCGGCAGCCGGAAGACGTTCATGAGCTGGGTCTTGCCGGGCGTGGCGCTCACCCGCGCGAGCTGTTTCCGCCCCAGCAGGGCGTTCATGAGGCTCGACTTGCCGACGTTGGAGCGCCCCACGAAGGCGACCTCGGGGAGCGGCGGGCTGAGCGGCTGGAGCGGATCGGGGAAGCTGCCGACGAACTCCACCGGCAGCCGGGACAGCGTCACGCTTCGCGGATCTGGCGGGGGCGCTCCGTCACCACCATCGGCGAGGTGCCCTCGGTGATGCATTCGGGCGTGACGATCACCTCGCGGACGTCGTCCCGGGAGGGGAGATCGAACATCAGGTCGGTCATCACCGTCTCCAGGATGGCCCGTAACCCGCGGGCGCCGGTGCTCCGCTTGATGGCCTTGCGGGCCACCGCCTTGAGCGCGTCCTGGTCGAAGGTGAGGCCGACGTTTTCCAGCTCGAAGAGCTTCTGGTATTGCTTGGTGATGGCGTTCTTGGGCTCGACCAGAATCCGGACCAGCGATTCCTCGTCCAGCGCCTCGAGCGGCACCACCACCGGCAGCCGGCCCACCAGCTCGGGGATCAGCCCGAAGCGCAGCAGGTCGTCGGGTTCCGCGTTGGCGAAGGGGTTCTTCTTGCTCGCTTCGGGGGTCTTGTCGCGCTCGGTGGCCGCGGCAAAGCCGATCTGCTGGCGGCCCAGGCGCCCCTCGATGATGCGCTCCAGCCCGTCGAAGGCGCCGCCGCAGATGAACAGGATGTCCTTGGTATTGATCTGGATGTATTCCTGCTGCGGGTGCTTGCGGCCGCCCTGGGGGGGACCGAGGCCACCGTGCCCTCGAGAATCTTGAGCAGCGCCTGCTGTACACCCTCGCCGGAGACGTCCCGGGTGATGCTGGGGTTCTCGGATTTCCGGGCGATCTTGTCGATCTCGTCGATGTAGACGATGCCCCGCTCGCACTCCGAGACGTTGAACTCGCCCGCCTGCAGCAGCCGGACCAGGATGTTCTCCACGTCCTCACCGACGTACCCCGCCTCGGTGAGCGTGGTGGCGTCCGCGATCGTGAACGGCACGTCGAGAATGCGGGCCAGGGTCTGCGCCAGCAGCGTCTTGCCGACGCCGGTCGGGCCGATGAGCAGGATGTTGGACTTGTCGAGCTCGACGCCCCCGGCATCCCGGCCGCTGGCGGAGTTGATGCGCTTGTAGTGGTTGTACACCGCCACGGCCAGGGTCCGCTTGGCCCGCTCCTGCCCGATCACGTACTGATCGAGCACGTCCTTGATTTCGGTCGGGGTGGGGACCTGGGTGATGTTGTCGACGACTTCCCGCTCTTCATCCTCCGCCAGGATCTCGTTGCAGAGGGTGATGCACTCGTTGCAGATGTAGACCGAGGGCCCGGAGATGAATTTCCGGACCGAATCCTTCGACTTCCCGCAGAACGAGCAGCGCAGGTGCTTGTCGTTGGACATGGCGGTCAACTGGCGCGCGAGCGCGGCGTGGGGGACACCGGAAAGGTCAACCGCCCGGCGGACCGGGTCAAGTGGTCGGCACCGCGGCCACGACGGCGCCGGGAACCACCGGATCCCGGTGGGGCACGAACACCGCGTCGATGATGCCGTAGGTCTTGGCTTCGTCCGCGCTCATGTACCGGTCGCGGTCCATGTCGCGCTCGATCTGCTCGATCGCCTGACCGGTGTGCTTGGCGTACAGCTCGTTCATCTTGGTGCGCAGATAGAGGATTTCCCGGGCCTGGATCTCGATGTCCGAGGCCGTGCCCTGCGACCCGCCCGACGGCTGGTGGATCATGATCCGGGCATGGGGCAGGGCGCTCCGCTTGCCCTTGGTGCCGGCGGCCAGCAGGAAGCTCCCCATCGACGCCGCCATGCCCATGCAGATCGTGTTCACCGGGGCGCGCAGGTGCTGCATCGTGTCGTAGATCGCCATGCCGCTGGACACGATGCCGCCCGGGGAATTGATATACATGTAGATGTCCTTCTCGGGGTTGTCGGCCTCGAGAAAGAGCAGCTGCGCGATGATGATGTTGGACACTTCATCATTGATCGCCGCGCCGAGGAACACGATCCGGTCCATGAGGAGCCGGGAGAAGATGTCGTAGGTCCGCTCACCGCGGCTCGACCGCTCGATGATGTACGGCGGATAGAGCATGCTGGTCACGGCTTGGCCTCGCTGACGGTGGATTTGGAAAGGAGGAAATCGAAGACCTTTTCCTCGGTGATGGATCGCTCCAGCTCGGGCAGCCGCTTGGCCTGCTCCAGCGATGCGTAGATCTGCGCCGGGGTGGCCTTTCGCTGCTCGGCGATCCGCGCGATGCGCGCATCCACCTCCGCCTCGGTGGCCTTGAGGCCTTCCTTCTCGGCGATGCCGGACAGCAGCAGCTCCCGCTTCACCTGGGCCGCGGCGACGGGCCGGAACTCGGTGTTGAAGGCATCCTGCTTGTCGTGGTCCACACCGTAGGCATGCAGCAGGGAATGGAGCATGCGGTCCACCAGCGACGGAGGGGCTTCGATCCCGTTGGCCTCGATGAGCTGCTGCACCAGCTGTTCGCGGATGCCGGCATCGGCTTCGCGGATGGCGGCGGCTTCCAGATCGGCCCGGACTCCGGCGGTCAGCGCGTCGAGCGTCTCGAAGTCTCCCACTTCCCGGGCCAGGGCATCGTCGAGGACGGGCAGCTCCTGGCGCTTCACCTCGTGCAGCGTCAGGCGCACCGTCCGGCTCTTGCCTCGGCGCTCCGGATCGGCGTGGTCGTCGGGAAACCGGACCTCGGTGTCCACGGTCTCGCCGGGGAGGATCGTCATGATCTTTTCCTCGAGCGCGGGGAGCGCCTGACCGTCGCCCAGCACGAAGGTATAGGGCTGGGCTTCCTTGACCGCGCCCTCCTCGATCGGCGCCACGTCCACCCGGACCATCTGCCCCGGTGCAGGTTTCTGCCCTTCCACCGGGAGCCAGGTGGCCCGCTGCTCGCGCAGCCGCCCGACCTGATCGGCCACCGCCTGGTCGGTCACCGGGGCCACCGTGCGCGTCAGGCTGAAGCCGCCCAGGCGGGCCAGCGCCAGCTCGGGGCGGACCTCCACCAGCAGCTCGAATTCAACCGGCTGCCCTTCCTCGAACTTGAGGTTTCGTACCGAGGGATCGGAGATCGGTTTCAGGGATTCGGAGGTCTTGGCCTCCTCCCACCCTTCCCGAATGACCTCTTCCAGGACCCATTGGCGGATTTCATTGCTGAAGCGGCGGCGGACCACCGCGTCCGGTGCCTTGCCCTGCCGGAATCCGGGCAGCCGAGCCCGTTTGGCGTATTGCCGGACGGCCTTGGCGGTGGCCTCCTCCACCCGCTCCACCGGTACGGTGACGCGGAGTGCCTTGGAGGCGGCGTCTTCGGCCGTCTTGGTTACGGTGATGGCGCTCATAGGGCGGAAATCTAATCCCGCGGGGGCCCGGGGGCACTTTGGCGGCCCCCGGGGCGGCTCCCCACTCGGGGACGGCCAGGCAGGGTCAGTCCGGGATCGGCTTCACGGGTGTGGCGCGGGGCGGGCCGGCCTAACGGGCGGCGGAGGTGCCCCCGAGCAGAGAGGCCACGGCGTGGACCCCGATCCGGGCCAGCCCGGACAACAGCGGTACGCCGAGCCCGGCGCCCAGAAGCACGGCGTCGAGCGCCACCAGCCGTCCGGTCCATTCATTCACGAGCCGGCGGCTCCGGGTGATCGCGAAGATCGCGATGGCGGTCCCGTTGACCGCAATGAAGGCGATCGACGCGAGCCAGAATAGGCGGGAGCTGAGTTCGCTGAGGAACGCAGTGAGGGTGGCTTCCACGGATCACGTCCTGTCGCAGGAGGTTCCGAGTCGCGTTGTTGTGATGGTGTACAGACTAGATACCCAACCCTGAGCGGCGTGTCCAGAGGAGTTGCACCCCGCAACGCGCGGTGGGAGCGGGGCGGTCGTGCTCCTGCTGGCCGCCCTCCTGGGAGCCTACGTTCCCGCGCGGCGGTCGAGCCGAGTCGATCCGATGCTGGTGATCCGTTCGGAGTAGTGGAGCCTTCGGGTGAATGGATGCGAACGCCGGGAGTCGAACCCGGACCCCTTGCGGGACAGGATCCTAAGTCCTGCGCGTCTGCCAGTTCCGCCACGCTCGCGGGCCGTTTCGCTGTACGCTACAATGCCGGGCGACGGGATGCGAGGGCGCCGGGCGATGTTTCCGAAGGGAACAGCTCGGCGAGTGCAGGAGCGCATGACAGCCCCGGAAACAGGGTTTGGTCCGTTCCAGTTCCACCTGGCCAGCGAGATGTCGTTGCAACCCGCGCTTAAGCGTTTCCCGACCGGCTCGGTAGACCGGAGGGGGCGCTCCTCCTACATTTCCGCTTCTGGAACCGGACCGGCCGGTGGCCAGCGTCTTCATCGGGAGAATGCCGTCGTGGCCAGCTCGATTCGTTCGACTCTTGTCGCAGCCCCGGTCCTCGTGCTCCTCGCCCTTTCCGCCTGCGCCAGCAAGGACGCGCGGCTGGAGAAGCTCTCCGCGGGCATTTCCAAGGACAGCGTTCTGACCATTATGGGCGTCGAGAAGCCGCAGCGGCTCGATCCATACCTGGTCAACAGCCACTACATCGAAACGATGTATTTCCCGAGGCCTGGCAAGGCCGACTCGGCGAGCGTGGCCGATCGGAACATGACGCCGGTAGTCGTGATAGACGGCAAAGTCGCTGCCTGGGGCTGGGAGCAATGGGACTCGGTTGCGGCGAGCAACAAGATTCCGGTGCCGGCGAAGTGAGAGGCTAGGAGTCCAGGAGCCGAAGCGAAGAACCCCCGGGAGGGATTCCCGGGGATTCCTGATTGCTGCCCACCGACGTACCGAACTTCCGTCAGTTTCCCAGCTGCACCCGCACCAACCGCTTGCCTGCGCCTTGCGCGATCAGCGCCTTGTTCCAGAGCTGCAGGGTGACGATGCCCCCGGGCCCCGCGCTCCGGAGCGCCGCGCGAAGCTCCGCCTCGGTGCGAACCGGCGTCCCCTCGACCGAGAGAATGACGTCGGGGCTTCCGCTGTCGACGCCGAACAGCCGGGCATCGGCCGAGGGACCTTCCTGGTCGATGCTCTGAATCAGCAACCCGCGCAGGCCCGCCGGAGCGCCTATCTCACTGGCGACCTGTGCGGTCATCGGGGTCACGGTGAGTCCCAGCGGCTTGACGGCGACGCCCGCCTCGGCATCGTTTCCGCTGTCCGCGGCGTCGTTCTGCTGGCCCGGCTGGTCTGCCGGCGCCGCCTCGCTGCTCGTCGCGGAAATGAGCCGCACCGTGTAGGTCCGGCGCACGCCACCCTTCCGGGCGACTTCGACCTTCACCGATTCGCCGGGGTGCTTGAACCCCACGACCTGCTGGAGCTGCGCCACGTAGTCCACTCGCTGCCCGTCGATGGTGATGATGACGTCGCCCGGCTCGAGGCCGGCCCGCTTGGCGGGGGACGTTTCGCTGGAATAGTTCTCGATCTTGACGCCGCGGACCTCCGGGAGCCCGGCGTAGGTGGCGTCGGTCGCGTCCGCCTCGCCCACCAGAACACCCAGCGCGGCGCGCTCCACCTTGCCGGTCTTGATCAGCTGATCCATGACCTGACGGGCCAGATCGATCGGAATCGCGAACCCGTACCCCACGTTGTAGCCGGTTTCGCTGGCGATCGCGGAATTGATTCCGATGACCTCCCCGCGGACGTTGACCAGCGGTCCACCGGAGTTGCCGGGGTTGATGGCGGCATCGGTCTGGATGAAGTCCTGAATGCTCCGGTCGCTCCGGCCCGGGAGGTTGAGCAGACCCCGGCCCTTGGCGCTGACGATGCCGGACGTGACCGTGAAGGTGAGCGCCTCACCGAGCGGGTTGCCCACCGCCAGCACCCATTCGCCGATGCGGGTTCCGGCGCTCGAGCCCAGGGCCGCCGGGCTCAGGCCCTTCGCCTCGATCTTGATGACCGCCACGTCGGTATTCGGGTCGGTACCGACCACCCTGGCGGTGAATTCCCGGCCGTCGAGCAGCCGGGCCGTCACCTTCTCGGCGCCCTCGACGACATGATTGTTGGTCAGGATGTAGCCGTCATCGGACACGATGAATCCCGAGCCGGACCCCTTCTCGAAGCTCGGGCCGCGGTTGCGGCCCTGCGGCCCCTGGGGGAACCCGAAGAACGGCTCGAACCCCTTGGGGATCTGGAGATTCTGGGCGACCTGCTGCTTGCGGGTCGACTTGACGAACACCACGCTGGGCCGGACGTGCTCGGCCACCGCGGCAAACGCATCGCTCAACTCGGCCAGCGGCCGGGCCGCCGGCAGCGGCGGCGCCGTGACCGGCCGGATGGCCGACTGGCTCGACGTGAGCCGACTCTCGGCTCCCTGCGCCAGCGAGTTCGTGGGAAGGTCGAGCAGTCCCGCAAAGAGAAGGCCCAGCACGAATGCCAGGCCCACCAGGCCACCGAATTTGAGCCAATTGAGATTGCGAACCGACATATCTCCCGTCACCTCGTGTGGGTCTGAAATGCTATACCTGCAATATACGTACGATGCACTTGGGCATGCGACAGTCGCACTGGTCAGGGGTCAGGACTGAGGATTGAGGGAGGCCTTACCCTGAATCCTCAATCCTCGATCCTCGATCCTACTTCTTCTCCTCGTCCACGATCTCGTAGTCGGCCTCGACCACGTCCTCCTTGGCCTGACCGCCGGCGCCATCGGCCTGGGAGGTGGACCCCTCCGGGGCGCCGGTGCCGGACCCGCCCGCGGCGTTGGCCGCCTCGTACAGCGAGGCGCCGGCCGCGGAGTAGGCCGAGTTCAGCTCGTTGAGCGCCGTCTTGATGCCGGCCGAGTCGCCCACCCGCAGGGCCTCGCGTCCCGCCACCACCGCGCCATCCAGCCGGCCCTTGACGTCCGCCGAGAGGCGATCCGCCCAGTCCTTGCTGTCCTTCTCGACCTTGTAGACCAGCCCGTCCAGCTGATTCCGGGACTCGATCTGGTCGCGGCGCTCCTGGTCTTCCTTGGCGTGGAGCTCGGCGGCCTTCACCATCTTGTCGATGTCGGTATCCGACAGCCCGGAGGACGCCTCGATCCGGATCTTCTGCTCCTTCCCGGTGGTCTTGTCCTTGGCCGAGACGTGCAGGATGCCGTTGGCGTCGATGTCGAAGGTCACCTCGACCTGCGGCATGCCGCGGGGCGCCGGCGGGATCCCGGTGAGCTGGAACTTGCCGATGGTACGGTTGTCCACCGCCAGCTGGCGCTCGCCCTGGAGCACGTGGATCTCGACCGTGGTCTGATTGTCTTCCGCGGTGGAGAACACCTCCGACTTCTTGGTGGGGATGGTGGTGTTCCTCGGAATCAGTACGGTGGTCACGCCGCCCAGGGTTTCGATGCCGAGCGACAGCGGCGTCACGTCGAGCAGGAGGACGTCCTTCACCTCGCCGCCCAGCACGCCGCCCTGGATCGCGGCGCCGATGGCCACGACCTCGTCGGGATTGACCGACTTGTTGGGCTCCTTGCCGAAGAAGCCCTTGACGATCTCCTGGATCTTGGGAATCCGGGTCGAGCCGCCCACCAGGATGACCTCGTCGATCTGCTTGGGATCGAGGCCGGCGTCCTTGAGGGCCTGCTGCATCGGCGGGATGGTCCGCTTGATGAGATCGTCCACCAGCTGCTCGAACTTGGCCCGGGTCAGGGTCACGTTCAGATGCTTGGGGCCCGATGCGTCCGCCGTGATGAACGGCAGATTGATGTCGGTCTGCTGGGTGCTGGACAGCTCCATCTTGGCCTTCTCGGCGCCTTCCTTGAGGCGCTGGAGCGCCATGGCGTCCTTGGAGAGATCGATGCCCTGGTCCTTCTTGAATTCAGCCACCAGCCAGTCGATCAGCCGCTGGTCGAAGTCATCGCCGCCCAGGTGGGTGTCTCCGTTGGTGCTCTTGACCTCGAAGACGCCCTCGGCCAGCTCGAGCACCGAGATGTCATAGGTGCCGCCACCCAGGTCGAAGACCGCGATCTTCTCTTCCTTCTTCTTGTCGAGCCCGTAGGCCAGCGCGGCCGCGGTGGGCTCGTTGATGATCCGCAGCACCTCGAGGCCGGCGATCTTGCCGGCATCCTTGGTGGCCTGACGCTGGGCGTCGTTGAAGTAGGCGGGGACGGTGATGACCGCCTTGTCGACGGTATAGCCGAGGTAGTCCTCGGCGGTCTGCTTCATTTTCTGGAGGATCATCGCGGAGATCTCGGGCGGCGTGTACTTCTTGGCGGCGATCTCGACCGCGGCGAGCCCGTTCTGACCCGATTCGACCTTGTACGGGACGCGCTTCATCTCTTCCTTGATCTCCTCGAGCCGGCGTCCCATGAACCGCTTGATGGAGAAGATGGTCTGCTTGGGGTTGGTGACCGCCTGACGCTTGGCCACCTGGCCGACGAGCCGCTCCCCATCCTTGGTGAACGCCACGACCGACGGGGTCGTGCGCCCGCCCTCGGCGTTCGGGATGACGACGGGATCGCCGCCTTCCATGACGGCAACGACGGAATTGGTCGTACCCAGGTCGATGCCGATGATCTTTGAGGCCATGCTGGTTCCTCGAGTTCGGGGTTTGGGGCGCGAAAGAGCAACGGCCGTACCGCCAAAATGTGCCTTTTTGGCAGATTCGGCAGTTCGATCCCCGTACCCCCTGACCTGGCCAGCCAGACGTCGGTAAATTCGCCCATCATGGCAATCGCGCCCACGCCCCCGACCGGTTCCCAGGCCGTCTCGAGTCCTCCCAAGCCGCGGGATGAGGATCTGGATTTCTACGGCTACACCCATCAGGGACTGGTTCGCAAACAGAACGAGGACAATTACCTGCTCTGCAGTCTCCACAAGACGATGAAGGTGATTTCCACCAGTCTCCCGAATCCGGAGCTGCTGGAGCTGCCCAGCCAGCGGCTGGCCTCATTCTCGATGGTGGCCGATGGGGTGGGAGGTCACGCGGGAGGCGAGACCGCGAGCCGGGCGGCGCTGGAGGCCATGGCCTCGTACGCCACCAACGCGATGGAGTGCTTCTACCGCGCCGACCCGAACCAGGAATCGGTGTTCCTCGAGGCGATGCGTGAAGCGGCCCTGGAATCGCACGAGGCGGTGAAGCGGCGAGCCGAGGAGAGCGGGGGGGTGGCAGGTATGTCGACCACCCTCACCCTGGCCATCGGTCTCTGGCCCAAGCTCTACATCCTCCAGGTGGGAGACAGCCGGCTGTACCGGCTGCGGGGCGGAGCCCTGGAACAGCTCACCCGGGACCAGACCATCGCGGAGGACCTGGTCGATCAGGGCATCCTGCCCCGAGCCAACAAGTTCCGGAGCCCCTTCGCGCACGTGCTGTCGAGCTCGATCGGCGGGCAGACCCACCCGGTGGTCACCGCCGTGGAGCTCGCGCCGGGCGACGTGACGCTGCTCTGCACCGACGGCCTCACCAAGCACGTGAGCGACGAGCGGATTCGGGAGCGGTTGAGCGCGCTCACCTCGTCCGAGCAGGCCTGCAAGGCCCTGGTGCAGGACGCCCTGGATGGCGGCGGTACCGACAACGTCACGGTCGTGGTGCTGCGGGCCGTGCGGTCGGGGAACGGAGGGGGCGACGGGAAGAAGGGCTGAAGCCGCACCCCGAGTCTTCCTACCAGCGGCGAACTTCCTCCCAGATCTCTCGTGTCAGGCTCGTCCCGCTCGGAAAATGCTTCTCGTAATCCCGCCGGAGCGCCGGCGCGTGATCTTCCAGGTATCGCTCGAGCTCGGCGAGTGACTCGGCCAGATAGCGCTGGCGGAACCGGGTTTCCTTGGCCCGGTCCAGTTCCGCGTGGGCAAAGCATCCGGTCGCGAGCAGGGCGGGGATGTGGTGATCGCGCATGTAGGCGAGGTAGCGTTCGGTGAGCGCCTCGTCCACTTCCACCGTCACCTCGTAGGCAATCATCCGAGTTGCTCAGCGTGCCGTGATGTACTGAATGGCGATCGGCTTGTCGTCTGGCCGGTTCGCGAGCGCGGCGAGCCCGAGGAGGGCCGCGGGGGGAATGATCCAGGCCGGTCTCATGCGGGCCGCGCGGGCATCATGGTTCAGCCTCGGAAAGGGTCATCCCAGGTGCAGCACCCCGAACTGAGCCGGGTCGTGGCGATCCCCCCGCAAATAGATCCAGCCGCCGCCTCCACCCCAGACCAGCTGGCCGGCCCGGCGCTGACGCCCAGGCTGCATTTCGTTGACCAGGAGGTCGAAGCCCAGCCGGGTGCCGGAATGATGGCCTGCCAGCCGCCGGTCGGCGAGCCGCAGCGTGACCAGGTAGCCGAGCTCGGTGGGGGTCCAGGTGCCGCTCAGGACCATCGTCCCACCGGTGGCATCGTCCAGCGGCCGCGAGATCAGTCCCCCGCCTTCCTTCGGCGTCACCATCACGCCGTGAACCGAGTCGTCGACTTCGAGGTAGATCTGGAGGCTGTCGGAGTTGATATCCTCGGCCTCGTTGTCGAGCTCGAGGGCCGGCGCCTCGGGGCCCCGGAGGATCACCTCCGGCTTGGCGACCGCGACCGCGAGGTACAGTGCCTCCCCGTCCCAATTGACCCAGGCGCGGGCCGAAAAATTTTCGGCGTCATAGGGCTCTTCGCTGCGGCGGTACTGGTGCTCGCTGTCGAGGTCGAGCGATCCGGTGATGACAAAGCCGGTCAGGGTCCCGTCGAGAGCGGGCGGAGCGTGAATGAACGGGGCGATCGCCCCCGCCGGCTCTTCCTTGGGCTGGAAGATCGGGCGATGCCGCGGAGGCTCCGAGCGCAGGCCGGCAAGGGTCCGGCGCCGTTCTCCCAGCTCGACCGTGACGCCGGCCTCAGAGAGATGATAGCGGACCGGCCCGTTCGGCGCCGCGACCTCGATGCGCTCGTCGGTTACCCGGAGGTCGGGCGGAGCGGCGCCGGCGGGTGCGAGGCTCAGCGCGGCGACCCAGCGATGGGCCCCGCCGGGGGCCCGAAGCAGCAGGAAGGGATGTCTCTGCCTGGTGATCGGGAGACCAGGGGCCTCCGCCCGCAACAGGTCCGCGGCGGGGGCGGAGAGGACGGCGTGCAGCACCCGGTCGCTCCGGGGATCGCCCACCCGGACGATCACCGGTCCCGGTCCCCCGGGGGTGAACCGTTCCGGATCCGAGACGAAGGGGTGATCGAGCGAGGCCGGCTCCCAGGGTCCGGGGCTGGCGACGGTCAGCTCGCCTTCAAAATGCCAGGGCAGATCGACGACGCCCGCGGCCTCCGGCGCCACGTCGAGCACGTCGAGCAGCAGGCCGGGCGTCGCCACCAGCGTGCGACGGAAGTGTCCGGCCCGGGCGCGGCACCAGGCTACCTCTCCGTCGGATTCGAACGCCTCGCACCAGGCGTCCTCGCCGCCGGCGTTCACTCCATCGAGGCGGGGAGCGTTGTGGGCCAGGGAGGACCGGTACCATTCGAGGACCGGCTCGACGTAGGACCCGGTGCCCGCGTCGGGAAGCCAATGGGCTCCGCCGGCGTGGAGGGTGAGGTGCAGCCGGTCGGGGTGTCCGTGTCCCCCGATTTCCCGGCCGCACTCGAGGCTGGCATAGAGGCTGCCCTGGCGAAGCACGGCCAGTCCCTGGCTGCCGAGGAGCACACTGCCGGGCTGCCAGGGGGCCACCGCGGACGGGTCGGGCGCCGGCCCCATGGCGGTGAGGGCCCACCAGGACAGCTCGCCGCGCTGATGCGGCTCGCGCACCGTTCGGCCGGCATCGTGAAGCCAGGCGTCGTAGACCAGGGCATTGGTGTTGGGAGACTCGAGCGCGTAGAGCGCGCCGAGCCAGGCATCGAGCTCCGGGTCGCGCCCCAGCCACCCGCGCCCGATCTCCCAGAGCTCCAGGGACGGCGCTTCCGCCAGGGAAACGCCGTAGCGCGAGTCCCGTCGCGCCGGGTAGGTGAAATCGGGCAGCGCGGAACGACTCGGCGCCAGGAGCGCCTCGCGGAAGTGGCGGCGGATCTCGTCGGCTTCCAGAATGTCGTACCCGGCCGCGCGGGCCCAGTGGATGCCCTGCATCACGCCGCGCAGCGCAAACAGGTGGTAGTTCTCGCCCTCCCACCAGAGTCCGTCGTCTCCGAATCCGTCGGCCAGGTGGCCGAGGAGGCCGGTCCGCTCCTCGACCGCGGTCCGGGCCAGATCGGCGTCGCCGAACCAGGCGGCGATCGCCGTGAGGGCCGCGGCGTGCCAGGTCTGCCGGTTGGACATTCCTTCGTTGAAGTCCCCAATGATCCGGGCGGCCTCATCCGCCACCTGGTTGACCCCGTCGATTCGCGCTTCCGGAAGCCGGCCGGCTTCCCGAAGGATGAACGCCGCGGCGAGCCAGGAGGTGAGCCAGAGGGACTCGAGGTAGGTGGAGAAGAACAGATGGGAGGGGCCCAGGACGTTGTCGCGATTGGGAATGGCGTGATAGAGATCTTCGTATCGGGCGAGCAGGTCGATGGCGCGACTCTCGGCCCGCGCGTCGTCCGTGACCACGGACACCAGCGCGAGCTCCGCGGTGCGCTCCGCGAGCCAGAGGTGCTGGGTCCGGGCCCAGTGGCCGTGGTGGCGCTCGCCGGTGACGCTCCGTCCGCAGCTCGGGCAGCGATGGTGGTCGGGACTCCAGGGATCGAAGGCCAGCGCCGCGCCATCGTCCGGGCAGACGCCCCCGTCGCGGGATAAGAACGCCTTGACCTCCGGCACCGGAGGCATTTCCCCCAACAGCCGCTCCGATCGCGCCCGGAGCGTGGCGACGAGACGGGTCAAGTCGGCGTCCCCGGGTACCCGCGCCTTGAGCGACTCGATTTCCTCGATGGTCAGCATGAGACTATAGTAAGCCGATTCTCTCCGGATTCACGCCCCGTGCCCGACGAAGCCGAGCTCGAGGAGCTGCTCTCCCGGCCTGACCCGGCCGTGGCCGAGGCCATGGGTACCCTGGCGGGGGACATCGTGCTGCTGGGGGCCGGCGGCAAGATGGGCCCGAGCCTGGCCCGGCTGGCCCGGCGGGCCTCGGATCAGGCCGGCATCCGCCGACGGGTGATCGCGGTCGCGCGATTCTCCGAGCCGGCGGTCCAGAGCGGGCTCGAGGCGGACGGGGTCGAGACCATCCGGTGTGATTTGTTCGACGGGCCCCAGGTGGCGGCCCTGCCCGACGTGCCCAATGTTATCTACCTGGCGGGGCAGAAGTTCGGGACGACGGGAGACGAGGCCAGGACCTGGGCGGTGAACGCGGTGTTGCCGGGGATTGCCGCGGCGCGGTTTCCGGGGGCGCGGATCGTGGCCTTCTCCACGGGCAACGTCTATCCGCTGTGGCCCGCGGACAGCGACGGGCCCACCGAGACCGACCCGGTGGCGCCGGTGGGTGAGTACGCGCAATCGGCGCTGGCGCGGGAGCGGGTGCTCGAGTTCTACTCGCGCCGCAACGGCACCGTCATGGCGCTGCTCCGACTCAACTACGCCATCGAGCCGCGCTACGGCGTGCTCCGGGACATCGCCGACCGGGTCTGGGCCGGAGCCGCCGTGAGCCTCGCGATGGGCCGGGTCAACCTGATCTGGCAGCGGGACGCCAATGCCATCGCCCTCCGCGCGCTGGCCCGGTGCGCCGCGCCGCCGCTGGTGCTGAACGTCACCGGCCGGCCCTCGTATCCGGTGCGCTCTCTGGCCATGGAGTTCGGCCGGCGCTGGGGCAGGGAACCGGTGTTCGAGGGACAGCCGGGCCCCTCCGCGCTCCTGAGCAACGCCGCGCGGTCGGAGGCGCTGTTCGGCGCGCCGGAGACGGGCCTCGGCGCGATGATCGATCGGGTGGCCGAGTGGGTGGAAGCGGGTGGGCGCTCGCTGGGCAAGCCCACCCACTTCGAGACCCGCGACGGGAAATTCTGAGGCTTATGGCTGTCGCTGGTAGACCAGAATGGACCCGTTGAAGCTCTGGGTGAGCTGGTCCTGGCCGTCCCAGCTCATTTCGTACACGCCGGAACCGTCGTTGGGGACGAACTGGACCGTTCGGCCCGACAGGGCCCAGGTTCCGACCGCCGCGTCGGTTTCGGTGGACACCACGCCCGACTGGGTGATGCTCAGTTCCGTGACGTCCGCGAAGCTTCCGTCGGAATCGAGGGTCACGGTACCCTGGGTGATTTCCGCGATGTCGTTGCCCTGCTGGTCCACGATGACCGGGAGGGACTGCCCGTCGACGGTTTCCAGCGTGTAGACGCCCACCGCCGCATCGGCGCCGGTGCTGGCGAGGGTGTCGCGGCAGGCCCCCAGGGAGAGGCCCATGACGGTGGCGAACAGGATCGTGACGGCGGAGCGGATCATGGCTGGGGCGCTTCCTTCCGGGCGGGGCTGTACGTCAGGGGACGATTCCCGGCGGCCTTCCTCACACGCGACCGAGGGGAGCCCATGATGGACCAGCGCACGCTCCGCCGGCTTCGCCGGGGCGTCGTCATTCCGGCGCACCCGCTGGCGCTCACGGCGGCGCGGAAGCTCGACGAGCGCCGGCAGCGGGCCCTGACGCGGTACTATCTGGACGCCGGCGCGGGCGGAATCGCGGTCGGCGTGCACACCACCCAATTCGGCATCCGGAATCCGAAGGTGGCCCTCTACCGCCCGGTGCTCGAGCTTGCCGCGGAGACGGTGCGGGAGTGGGGATCAACGCGCGACCGGCCGACGATCCTGGTGGCCGGAGTGATCGGCCGGACCGGGCAGGCGGTGGGCGAGGCGCGCACGGCGCGAGACCTGGGGTACCAGGTGGGGCTGCTCGGGCTCGGCGCCCTGGCGGAGGCGAGCGACGACCAGCTCATTGCCCACGCGAGACGGGTCGGGGAGGTGCTCCCCCTGATGGGGTTCTACCTGCAGCCGGCGGTGGGCGGGCGGCGGCTGGCCTATTCCTTCTGGCGCCGATTCGTCGAACTCGAGCGCGTCGTGGCGATCAAGATCGCACCGTTCAACCGCTACGACACGCTGGACGTGATCCGCGCGGTGGCGGACGCGGGACGGGAGCGGGAGATCGCGCTCTACACCGGCAACGACGACAACATCGTGATCGACCTGGTGACCAGGTTCCGGTGTCAGGGGACCCGGAGCCGGGCGGCCGGCGTGCGGATGGCCGGCGGCCTGCTGGGCCACTGGGCGTTCTGGACCCGGAAGGCGGTGGACCTGCTCAAGCGCGCGCGGTCGGTGCCCGGCCCCCAGCGGAATCTCCTGACCCTCGCCGCCCAGACCACCGACGCCAATGGCGCGATCTTCGACGCGGCCCACCGATTCCGCGGCTGCATTCCGGGGATCCACGAGGTGCTCCGGCGGCAGGGTTTGCTGCGGGGCCGGTGGTGCCTGGATCCCGACGAGGAGCTGTCCGCGGGGCAGGCGAGGGAGATTGACCGGGTGTGCCGGGCCTATCCGCACCTCGCCGATGACGGGTTCGTTCAGGCGGGCCTGGATCGCTGGATGCGCTAGCCCCCCCTCACCATTTCCGAAACGTCCGGAGGTTGTCCGACTCGATCTTTGCGCGCTGTTGCGGCTCCAGATCGAGGAGATCCAGCTTGGCCACGCTGTTCTCGGGAAGCCGGAGCGGCATGCCGGTGCCGAAGGCAAACCGCTCGATACCCACGGTCCGGAGCAGCAGCGCCAGGTGATCCTCGGGCGGGCCCCAGACCCAGCAGATGTCCCACAGGATCCGCGCCGCTTCGTCCGGCGTGGAACCGAAATGCACCTGCTCGATGAACTCGCGGTCGGCGTGGGTGATGATCAGGCGCGCCCGCGCGTCCCCCCGGACGAGGGCGCGCACGCTGGCCGGCGTCAGCTCGGGCGCCTGATCGTGGGGATGGCGCTGACGCCCATCCTCCAATCGAACCGCCATCATGAGCGGCAGGCCGAGCTCGCCGCATGCGCCGGCGAGAGTCCGCATGACGCCCCCCGCCGGATCCACCCCGTAGAACGATGGATCGGCCCGAACGCAGGGCGCGTCCCGCTGCACCGCCTCGTCGAGCGCGTTCTTCCAGTTCGGCAGGCCCGGGTGCACGGCCGGCACCGGCCGGAACCTCGGCTGCTGCGCGGCGGCCAGGTAGACCACCGCGTTTCCCTCGGTCGGGTCCCTCCAGAGGATCGCCGAGAGATTGGAGAGCCAGGCCCGGTCGATTCCGGTCCGGTCCATGGCTTCGAGCAGCGAGGAAGGCGAGCCCCCCGGCACCTTGCGGAAGGCGTAGCGACCCAGAAAGGCGTTGACGTCCACGCGCATGGTCAGCTCGCTCCGAAGCCGGCTTTGGGAAAGATCGCCGCGGCGTTGCGCCAGCGGATCCGCTCGATCTGCTCGGAGGAGAGGAGCCAGGTGAGGTAGCGCAGCTTGGCGAGCCCGGTGTCGAGGGTGATGTCGGCGCCCCAGAGCATGCGGCCCGGGCCAACCGCGTCGAGGCACCCCTCGAGCATCCCGCTGTCCACACCGCTTCCCGAGAGGTCCACGTACACGTTCGGTACTCCGCGGACCGCATGCAGCGAGTGGAGCCAGTCCCCCCCGCCGCCGATATGCCCCAGAATGAAGACCACGTCCGGGTGCCGGCGGGCCAGGGTGCCGAGCTCCACGGCATCCGAGGCCTCCTGGCCGGGCCAATCCCTGCGCCGGTGCTGCCAGATGTGCTGGAGGATCGGCACGCCGTGCTGCCGCGCCGCGGCGCAGACCGGATCGAGCAGGGGATCGTCGGCCCGACGGCTGGCGGCCAGCTTGATGCCGATCATGCCCGCGTCGACGCAGCGGGCGATTTCCCTGAGCGAGTGCTCGGTGTAATTCGGGTTGACGCAGGCGTAGCCCAGGATCTTGCCGGGATGCTGGCGCACCAGAGCCAGCATCGCGTCGTTGCCGGTGACCACGTCCTCGGGGGACGGGAAGTAGGTGGGCGAGCTCCGGCCCCAGGTTCCCAGGATCGAGGCGATATGGCAGGTGATGCCGATCCGGTCTCCCGCGGCGAGCCGGCTGGCGTTGCGGTCCGCCCAGTCGGCCCGGAGACCCCCGGGATAGAGGAAGTGGGCGTGGACGTCAATCAGAGTCATGCGAGCTCGCGCAGCACGCCGTCGAGCGTGGTCAGCGCCTCCCCGATGTCCGTGTCGGTGTGGGCCAGGGACACGAAGTTGTAGGCATTC
Organism: uncultured Gemmatimonadales bacterium; assembly: GCA_963762545.1. Lineage (GTDB taxonomy): Bacteria > Gemmatimonadota > Gemmatimonadetes > Gemmatimonadales > GWC2-71-9 > JABFSM01. The sequence continues at coordinate 870,046 of CAVXLC010000001.1, forward strand.
CGCTTGAAGAGCAGTCCGCGCCGGGCGCAGGCTCGCGCGATACGCTCCGACCGGTCGTCGCCGGTAAAGCGGAGGAAACACATTTCGGCAATGCCGCCCGCCGAGGCCACCGTCTGGGGATGGGACTCCGCCAGACGCTGGAGTCCGCCGAGCAACCGCCCGCCCACGCCGGCGAGTCGGCCGGGGAGGTCGGTCCGGCGCGCGACCTCGAGCGTGGCGCGGGCCGCCGCGAAGGATACGAACTCCGTGGCCATGGTGGAGGAGATCCAGGTGTTCCGCACCTGCCGCATGATCTCGGCGCGCCCGCCGACCGCCGCGAGGGGAAATCCGTTGGCCATCGCCTTGCCGAGCACGATCAGATCCGGCTCGCCGCCCCAGCGGGCGGCGGCGCCGCCCAGCGACACGCGGAACGCGGTCTTGATCTCGTCGAAGATCAGGACGGCGCCGGTGCGGCGGGTTTCCTCCCGGACGGCTCGCAGCCATTCGGGCTCCGGCGCCGCCTCGATGACCGGCTCGAGCACCACGCCGGCGAGCTTGTCTCCCGCCTGCCGGATCAGCGCGCGGCACCGGTCCGGATCGTTGAACGGCAGCTCCCCGTACAGCGCGGATACCGATTCGGGCACGCCGGGCCCTTTGGCGCACCAGTCGAGCCAGCCGTGGTAGCCGCAGCCGAGGACGCGGTCCCGTCCGGTGAAGGCCCGGGCCAACCGCACCGCCGCGGCCACCGCCTCCGCCCCGGTCTTGAGGAAGCGGACTTCCTCGAGGGCGGGGATCATCGCGGCCAGCTCCTCGCCGAGGCGCTCCTCCTCCACCGGCGCGAGGGGGCCGATCCCGCCGCGCTCCAGCGCGTCGACCGCGGCGGCGGTCACGTCGGGGTGCCCGTACCCCAGCGCCACCGCCCCCAGCCCCATGATGAAGTCGAGGTATTCGCGGCCGGATTCATCCCATACCCGGGCGCCCGAGCTTCGCGTCATGCGGAGCGGCAGACCCTCGCTCTCCCCGCCGAACAGGGCATCGGGCCGCTTGCTGCCCGTGGAGGTGAAACCGGAGACTCTCATGCTCCTCGTTCCACGGTGACTCCCTTCGGCGCCCACCGGCAGGGCAGGACCCGCGCGCCGGCCCGCGCGGCCGCGAGGGCGGCGGGCGCGGCATCTTCCACCACGAAGAACATCGATCCGCCGGCGCCGGCACCGGCCGCCTTGCCGCCGTGGGAGCCGGCCCGAGTCATCGCGGCCTCCAGCGCGGCCATGCCGGCGGTGCGCATGGCGGCGTCGAGCCGCTGCTGCTCCACCCAGTTGGCGGCGAGCAGGCGGGCGACGGTGTCCAGCTCCGCCGCCTCGAGCGCCCGGGCCATGGCCTCGGCAAGATCCACCAGGGCCCGCAGCGCACCGGTCACGTCCGGATCGCCCCGTTCGTACGCCCCGGTGACCCGTTCGATAGCCCTCGAGGATACCCGGGACACGCCGGTGTAGCAGATCACGATGCGCCGGGCGAGGTCCGCGGCGAAGGCCGGATCCAGGTCGAGCGGCCGCACCGTGACGGCGCCGCGCTCGAAGACGAACTTGTGGAATCCGCCGAAGGCCGCGGCGTACTGGTCCTGCCGGCCGCCCGGCAGTCCGGCGTCCACCGATTCCAGGAAGAAGGCCTCCTCGGCGAGCTCGGCCGGGGTACGCTCGACGCCGCGCGCCGCGTCCAGCGCGGCGGTCAGCGCCACGTCGAGCGCCCCGGAGCTGCCCAGTCCGGAGCCGGGTGGCGCGTCCGAGCGGGTGCGCAGGGTGCAGCAGCCGACCTCGGATCGTCGCAGCGCGGCCTTGAGGAGGTCGAGGCCGCCCGGGGCCCCCAGCGCATCGGGCCGGTCCAGCTCCTGGGATTGGCCCAGGTCCTCGGAGTGGAGCCGGTAGCGATCTCCTCCAAGCCGGACCTCCGCGTGGGCCCGCAGCTCGATGGCGGCATTCACCACCACGCCGCGCTCCCGCACCGGAAACGGCGCCACATCGGTCCAGCCTCCGGCAAAGTCGAGGCGCACCGGGGCACTGGCGCGGATGACCGGGCGACTACTCACGGTCGTCCGTCCACCACTGGGACAGCGTCACCAGCTCGCCCCGCAGGTCCATGCGAATTCCCTGAACCCGGCGGTTGATGCCCTGCACCCCGCGGGCGTGATAGAGAAAGACCGCCGGCACCGAATCCTGGATCATGCGGAGAAGTTGCTCGCTCGAGCCGTCGGCGCGCAAACCGGCCAGGGTCAGGAGCCGGGCGAGGTGGCCGAGCCCCAGGTCGCCGGAGAAGCCCAGGACCGCCGCCTCGAAGTCGTGAGCCGGCCCCTCGACGCGGTCCAGGTAGGTCGACAGCTCGAGCTGGCGAATTTCGGCGCGCACGCCGGCCACCTGAAACTGGGCCTGGAGCATCTGTTCCAGGGCGGCCTCGCCGCTGCCGACGGTGAGCATCTCGAATTTCACGCCGGCATTCCGCAGGAACTCCGTGGCCGCCGGCGCCGCCGCAGCGGAATCGGGGGCGACCGCGAGCGGTGGAGGCACCGGCCCCAGCGCGGGCGTGGCGAATCCGAAGAGCACGCCGTCCACGATGGCTCGCCGGTCGATCGCGGAGCCGAGCGCCTGGCGCAGGGCGAGCCGGTCGAACGGCGCCCGACGGGTATTGAGGAGCAACGCGTAGGTGTAGAGCAGCGGGTACTCCAGCACCCGGAGCCGGGGATTCCGGCGCACGAACTGGGCGTGGGCCGGGTTGATGCCGGCCAGATCGAGCTCACCCGACGCCAGCGCGGCGAGTTTCGTGGTGGGCTCGTCCACCACCGCCACCACGAACCGCGCCAGCCGGGGTGGACCGCCCAGCGCCGCGGGGAAATCGGGATTCCGGACGAAGATCCAGCGCCGATTGGCCTCGTGGGCCTCGAACCGGAAGGGGCCGTTGCCGACGGGATGCTGGTTCCACGCCGCGCCGCGCAGACCGCCCGACGGCACGGTATCGAGCAGATGCCGGGGCAGCAGGGCGAGGTCGGTGAGTACGTCGGGCAGGCGAGGGGTGGGCCGGGCGAAGCGCAGCACCAGGGTGGTGTCGTCCGGCGCGGTCGCGGAGCGCAGCGTGGCCAGGTCGGTCTGCCGGGGATATCCCGTGGCCGGCGCGCGGGCCGCCTCGAGAGTCCAGGCGGCGTCCCTCGCGGTGGTCGGCGCGCCGTCGTGCCAGCGCAGTCCGGCGAGGAGTCGCATGGTGATGGTGGCGCTGTCGGCCGACCAGCGCCACGAGCGGGCCAGATAGGGGACCGGCGTCAGGGCGCTGTCGTAGCGGACCAGGGTCACCAGCAGGGCGTAGCGCTGGACCTGCCGGGCGAGCGGATGGGTGGTGAGCAGGGGATTGGCGCTCTGGAGATCCGCGCCGGAGGCCAGGATGACGGTGTCGGCCCGCCGCGGCTGGCTGGAACAGGCGAGGACTACGAGGACCAGAGCGGCGACCGGGCGGCGCACCCCCAAGTGTACACCGGAGTAGATTCTCCGGCATGTCTCGCGGAATCCTGCGCGGCCTGCTCCGCGGCGTCGCCGTGGTGCTCGGCGTGGTGACGCTCACCTTCCTGCTGCTTCACCTGGCGCCGGGCGATCCGGTGCGTCGGCTGCTCGGTCCGGCCGCGGGCCCGGACCAGATCGAGGCCGCGCGGCATGCGCTGGGCCTGGATCGTCCGCTCGGGGCCCAGTATGCGCAGTGGCTGTGGCGCGCGATCCAGGGAGACTTCGGACAGAGCATCGCCCACGGCCGGCCGGCCGCCGCGCTCCTCGGCGAGGCGTGGCCCGCCACCGCTCTCCTGGTCTCGCTCTCCATCCTGTTGAGCTGGACCGGCGGCATCGCAATCGGCGCGCTGCAGGCCAACACCAGGAGGCGCGGCCTCGACGCGCTGGCCTCGGCGATCACGGTGGCGCTCAACGCGATGCCGGGTTACTGGCTTGGGCTGGTGCTGGTGATGGTGTTCACCTACCAGATGGGACTGTTGCCCGCGTTCGGCGCCTCCGGCCTCGACGCGGAGTTCCTGACCGGCCCGGCCCGCCTGGCCGATCGCCTCCGTCACCTGGCGCTCCCCCTCGTCACCCTCACGCTCATCGGGCTGGGCGGTACCGCGCGATTCTCCCGCGCCGCGATGCGGGAGCTGCGCGACGCGCCCTTCATGGTGTCGGCGCGGGCGCGCGGCCTGTCGGAGTCCCGCGTGCTGCTGCGCCACCAGCTGCGCAATGCGCTGGTCCCGATCGTGACTCTGCTGGGCCTGGCGCTGCCGGCGCTCTTCTCGGGCGCGGTTTTCGTCGAGGCCATCTTCGCCTGGCCCGGCGTGGGGCAGGTGCTGGTCCAGGCGGTGCAGGCGCGCGACTATCCGGTGGTGATGGCGGCGGCCACGATCAGCGCGGTGCTGGTGGTATCGGGCAACCTCCTGGCGGAATTCCTGGCCACGCTGGCCGATCCGCGGACCCGCCATGCCGACGCGTAGCGGTGCGGCGCTGTGGCGCGACGGGCGAGGCCGCGCCGGTCTGGTGATCCTCCTGCTGGTGACCGGGCTCGCGCTCCTGGCGCCGGTGGTCTCGCCGGTGGGGCCCGATATCCAGCGGAACGTGGTGCAGACCCGGTTCCTTCCGCCGGGCGCCACCGATCTCAACCGGGTGTTCCATCCCCTGGGCACCGACCGGCTGGGGCGCGACGTCTGGGCGCGGCTGGTGCACGGCGCCAGGATTTCCCTCACCGTCGGGCTGCTCGGCATGGCGGTGTCGCTGCTGATCGGCCTGGCGGTGGGCGGGGCGGCGGCGGCGGGCCCCCGCGGCCTCTCGCCCATTCTGCTGGGGGTGACCGACTTCGCGCTGGGCATCCCGCGGGTCGTGCTGCTGCTGCTGCTGGCTTCCCTGTGGAAGCCGAGCGCGGTGCTGGTGGTGGTGGTGCTGGGGATCACCGGGTGGATGCCGGTGGCGCGGCTGGTCTACGCCGAAACCCGCTCGCAGCTCGCGCGGCCGTATGCCGAGGCGGTGGCCGCGCTGGGCGCCGGGAAACTCCGCATTCTGGTCCGGCACGCGCTGCCGAACGGCATGGCGCCGGTGCTGGCGCTCGCGACCCTCGGCGTGGGCAACGCGATCACGCTGGAGGCAGGCCTCTCCTTCCTCGGGCTGGGCGTCCAGCCGCCGGCCGCTTCCTGGGGTACCATGATCGCGTCGGGGCGGGACACGGTGGTGAACGCACCGTGGGTCGGGCTCGCGCCGGGGATCGCGCTGGTGCTCGTGGTGATCGGGTGTACCCTGGTGGCCGATGCGGTGCGGGAGCGGGGGGAGACCGTCCCGGTCTAGGGTGGAGGCATCCGCTGGAACTGCGACAGCATCGGCAGGAAGGCCTCTTCCCAGCACCGTGCCAGCAGCTCCGGCCGGTCCGACGCTTCGCTCCCGGCGACCAGCGCCAGCTCGACGGTATGACGCCCCAGCTCCTCCGCGAGCGGAGTCGGCTCGGGCCAGGCGGCGTGGCCGGGTCGCTCCGGCAAATTGTCTCGCGACAGCTCTCCCACCGAGCGAAGGAGCGTCACGACCAGCTCCCGCTCCGGTGTCCACTCGTACTCGAAGAACCCCGGCGCCAGCACCGCCAGCCGGCGGGTGCCAGCTCCGGCGGCCACGAACCGCTGCGCCGGCGCCGTCGGCACGGTCCGCTCGATCTCCTTCTGGTTGCGGGGGACGCGGATCGCCGGACGGCGTTCCAGTCCGACGGCGGCACCCGCCACCGCCGTTCCGCCCGCCCCGACCGGGAAGCGGGCCCGCAGACGGTGGCCGGTCGCCTGATTCTCGAGGTCGAGCCGGAGCCGCACCAGCGGTGAATCGGCGTGGAGGACCACCAGGAGGCGCGCGGAGAGCCGCCCGGTCCCCGCCGACCCCATGGACCACCGCGCCTCCACCGCGCCGATCAGCGGGCCGCTGGTCACGACGCCCGACGAAACGGGAACACCGCGCCTCGTCTTCCGGCCCGGCCCCGCCGAAAAGGTATAGGTGTCCCCGCGATCGGCCTCGTCCTCGAGCCCGGCGAGCCCGGCGAATCGCGCTCCGGTCTTCCGGTCGGTGAGGGCGAGGGTCCCGCTCGGGGATACCTCGACGGCGACGTACTCATTGCCGAGGAAGCCGGGGCGCACCTCGAGGCCGCGCCGACTCGGCGACCGGGCCGGGACGGCGGCCTGTAGGGACAGAGACGCCGCGCGGAGGCCGGGCACTTCCGGCGAATCAAAGGCGACCCAGACGCGGTCCACCGCGTCCTGATCGGGATAGCGGCGCATCGAGTCGATCCGCTCCTGGCCGGGACGCACCGCCAGCACCTGGATTGGGATGCGCTTGCCCGACCCATCCGCGAGCGCGACGGGCTGGTAACCCGGCCCGATCCTGGCACGCCGGCCCGAGGGGGGCCCCACCAGCACATCGCTACGAAAGAACGTCAGCTCGGCGGTCTGAATCCCGCGGCGGGGACCGGGGGAGGGATTCCACAGGACCAGGGTCGACGCGGTGCTGCGCCCGCCCCGCGCCGCGAGCTCCCGGAGGCTCGGGCGGGCGATCTCGCGGCAGAGCGCCTCGACCGTGTCGAGCCGCACGTCCTGCTCCCGCTGCACGGCGTCGGTGGTGGTGCCCGCGATGGTATCGTGGAACTGGCACTGCAGCAGGGTGCGCCAGGCGAGCGCGACGAGGCCGCCGCGGTCGGAGCCGCCCGCGTCCGCCGCCGCCCGCGCCAGCGGCTCCGCGACGCGGGCCAGGACCAGCTCGGCCCGGGCGTGGCGCCGCTTCATGCGGCTCCGCGTCGCATGCACCCCCTGCAGCACCCAGGCGTGGCCGTCGGCGCGCCGGAGCTCGCCGTGAATCGCCGTCAGGGCGGGTCCGCTCCGCTCCACCGCGTCGAAGAACTCGCCGAGGCCGCTCACCCGCACCCGGTGTTCCGGCTCCAGCGCCTGGAGGCGATCGCGGAGCCGGGTCACATCGGCCGCCATCGCGTGGTGGTCGGCGCCGAGCCAGACGGCGATCTGGTCGCCGGCGGCGCGCGCGGTCAGGGTCCGGCGAATGTCCGCCCACCGGCGGGCCAGGTTTGCTCCGGGATCGGCCAGGTCCACGGCCATGTCGTAGCCGCCGGCGGGCAGGTGATATACCAGCAGGGTCGGGCCGCCGGGCGCCTCCCACCGGTAGAGGTCCCGGTCCGCGCCTCCGGGCCTCCCTAACCCGCGCCGAACGACCGCCCGCCGGATTCCGAATTCGGCCGCCAGGGCCGGCAGAGACGCCGGGTGGCCGAAGGCGTCGGGGCTGTAGAGGACCTCCATCCGTCGCCCGAACCTTGCCGCGTCCCGCCGGCCCTCCTCGAGATTCCGCCGCAGCGAGACTTCGCCGGGAATCAGGAGGTCCGCGAGGACGTACCAGGGACCGACCTCGAGCGCGCCGCGCTGCACCAGCGAGCGGACCCGCGGCTCCTGCTCCGGCCGGGCCGCCAGGTAGTCTTCGAGCAGCACGGTCTGGCCGTCCAGCACGAACCGCGCGTCGCGGTCCCGCTCCAGCTGCTCCACCACCTCGTCGAGGACCGGGACGAGGCGGGCCTGGAATCCGGCGCGCGTGAGGTACCACTCCCGGTCCCAATGGGTATGCGGAATGAGATGGAAGGTGAAAGTCGGGCGAACGGGAGGACGGGAAGGCGGGAAACTCATCGGATATCGGACTACTCTGCCAGGATCTTGAGGTCGGCGCGTTCTTCGGGCTTGAGCGCGCTGGGCTTGCCCAGCACCCTTCGCACGAAGGCGTCCCACCAGTCAGCCTGGGGCTTGCCGTCGCGGTATTCCGCCAGCGCCGCCCAGGTCCGGTCGTGAATGCTCTGGGCGCGTTCCAGGGCCTGCTCGGTGGAGATGCCTTCCCGTTTGAGCCAGCGGCGGCCGATCTGGGCGTGGAGCACCTCGTCGGCCCAGTCGTAGTCGTGAAAATGAGTCGAGAGCGCGTCGCCCGCCTCGACGGCGGTCTGGTATTCGTAGCGTTTGCCAGTCTCCGCCGGCATCAGCGACTGCTCGATGGCATAGAGAATGGTCTGCCGCTCCAGCGGCGTGGCGTGCAGGTTGAGCCGCAGGGAGAACCCGACGTTGAGCGGGATCCGGGTCCAGTCCACTCCCCGGGCCTCGAAGGCCACGCTGCCCATCATCGCGTGGCGGCATTCGTCCCAGAGCTGGCGGGAATAATCGAGGTAGAACTCCCAGGGCTGACCGGTGCGCTCCACCATGATGGACGCCATCATCTCGGGCACGTCCATCTCGAGGGTGCGCTTGGCCAGGAGGGCCAGGTTGCGCTCGTCGGCCGGCACCCGGGGATCGTTGTACACGGCATGGGGCGGAAACTCGAATGCCCGCTGGCCGGTGAAGCGCCGGTCCCGCCGGGGATGAAAGTCCGGGACGTGGGGCCCGGTGGCGCGTCCGGCGGGCAACGCAACGGTCCGTTCCGGGGCGGGCCCGGCGATGCCGCCGGCGGCTTCGAGGTAGGCCCGCAGATGCTCGCGCCACGCCGACCCCCGCGCCGAGGCGGAGGGATCGTCGCGGGTCAATGCCGCGAGCGCGGCCTCTCCCCACGGCAGCGCCGTCTCGTGATCGAGCAATGCGCGCTGCAGGATCCGCCGGGTCGGATGGTCCACCAGCGGATTGGTCGCCTCCAGGTGCTCCCGGTAGGCGTGGGCCAGGGCTGCCCGCACCACGCCATAGCTCCCGGCCAGCAGCTCCACCGCGTCGGCGGCGCGGAGCATCTCCGCCAGCAGCGCCTCGAGCGCCCGGTCGGGCGCGGTGTCCAGCGCGGGAACCGGGTGGCGCATTTCCCCCACGCGCCGCCGCAGCCAATCCACATGCTCGGCGTCCTGCCACTGATGCAGGGCATAGCCGCACTTCACCTCCCAGACCGGCTCGGCAGTGAGGTGGGAGACCAGGTCGTGCATGAGCCGCCGCTCGGTCCACTGGTACCGACGCAGGCGGCGGACGTTGTCCTCCACCGAATAGCCGATTCTGGCGGCGCCGGCGTAGGTGGCCAGCCCGGCGAGCTCGGGGACTCCCGATCGCGGCGTCGACACTATGCCCCCCGGGGGCGGATGGCGTCGGCCCAGCCCATTTCGCGGAGCACCATGTCGAACTCGGGGGAATCCCGGAGCGGCGCGAAACCCGGCCAGTCGATCGCCAGGGCGGCCATGAGGGCGTCGCGGTCCCGAACCGCCTCGTGGAGGTAGGCGAAGGCCTCTTCCCGCCGGCCCGCGTTGGCGGCCGCCACCGCGAGGATCGGGCGCTGCACGTATTCGAGCAACGCGCGGCCCTTGATCTCGTGATACACGGCGTCGGTGGTGACCGTGGCGCCGGCGAACCCGGCGGCGATCGACACGGCCATGAGGATCCAGGGGTGGCGGCCGAAGCGGTCGCTCAGCGGCCGGGCCATGAGCAGCACGTCCTCGTGGCGCCCCAGCAGCGCCGTGGCCATGAGGCGCACCCAATGGGCGTAGAAGGAGCCGGGATCGAGCTCGATCGCGCGGCCGGCGATCAGGATCGCCTCCGCCGACCGGCCGCCGAAGGTGAGTGACACGGCCAGGCTGGTGTGCGCGTAGGCGCTCTCCGGGTCCTGGGCGATGGCCTGGCGAAGCTCGCGCTCGGCCGCGGCGCCCTCGTGGCGGATATAGGTCAGATCGAAGACCCCGCGCAGGATATGGGAATCGGGGTTGCCGGGGTCGAGCTCGATGGCCCGCTGCCAGGAGGCGCTGGCCTTGCGGCGGTCATACTCGATCAGCAGGGCGGTGAAGCCGACCGCGTGATGCGATTCCGGCAGCGCCGGGTCGCAGGCGAGCGCCTGGGCGGCCGCCGCTACGGCCCGGTCCCGGACCTGACTGGATGGCGCCAGTCCCCAGAAGATCGCCAGCGAGAGCGCCTGCGCCACGCCCGCGTGGGCCAGCGCGAACGCCGGGTCGAGGAGGATCGCCTGCTCGAAGTGCTCGATGGCCTTCCACAACTCGGCGCCGCGATGGCGCATGGCCGCCCGGCCCTTGAGGTACAGGTCATAGGCCTCCACGTTCCTGGTGCCGGGCTTCACCAGCTGGCGGCCGGCTCCGCGCTCGAAGGTGACCTTGAGCTTGGCCGCGATTCCGGTGGCGATTTCGTCCTGAATGGCGAAGATGTCGGTGAACTCGCGGTCGTACCGCTCGGACCAGAGATGATAGCCGCTGGCCGCTTCGATCAGCTGCGCCGTGATCCGGATCCGCTTTCCCGAACGCCGGATGCTGCCTTCGAGCACCGTGCTCACGTCCAGCTTGCCCGCGATCTGGCGGAGATCTTCCTTCTTGCCCTTGAACGAGAACGAGGAGGTCCGCGCCGCGACCTTGAGGCCGGGCAGCTGGGTGAGGGCGTTGATGATCTCCTCCGCCATCCCGTCCCCGAAATACTCGGTGTCCGCCTCCGAGCTCATGCATTCGAACGGCAGCACCGCGATGGATTTCTCGCTGATCCCGGAGGCCGGCTCGGCGGGGGCCAGCAGCGCCTCGGCGAACTGCGCGACGCCCTCGAACCGGTCCGATGGCGCCCGCGCCATCGCGCGGTGCACGGCGGCATCCACCCCGGCGGGTATGCCGGCGCGGCGGGAGGAGGCGCGAGGCGGCGGACGGGTGAACCGCTGTACCAGGACCGCCTCCGGTGTGGCGCCGGCAAAGGGCGGCTCGCCGGTGAGCATCTCGAACAGCACGCAGCCGAGCGAGTAGACATCGCTCCGGGCGTCGGTGTCCACGTCGCCGGAGGCCTGTTCGGGACTCATGTAGAGCGGAGTGCCGAGGGAGAGGCCGGTGCGGGTGAGCCGCTGATCGCCCCCGGTGGAGGCTGCCCGCGCAATGCCGAAGTCGACCACCAGCGCGCGGCCGTTCTCGAGCAGGATGTTTTCCGGCTTGATGTCCCGGTGAATCACCCCGAGCTCGTGGGCGTAGGCCAGCGCGTCGGCCACTTCGCGGGCGAGCCGGACCGCGTCCTCCACCGATAGCGGCGGCTCGCGATCCATGCGGGCCCGCAGCGATTGCCCCTCCACCAGCGGCATCACGTAGTACAGCGCGCCGCCGGCCTCGCCGGAATCGTACAGCGGCAGGATGTGGGGATGGCGCAGCCGCGCGGTCACCCGGATTTCCTGGTGGAACCGCTCGCCGCCGAGCAGCGCGGACAGATCGGGATTCAGGACCTTGAGGGCCACGGGGCGGTCGTGCCGGAGGTCCTGGGCCAGATACACGGTGGCCATGCCGCCCCGGCCCAGCTCCCGATCGAGGCGATAGCGATCCGCCAGGGCGGTCTTGAGCGCCTCGAAGCGGCTCACGCCCAGGTCCGCCACCCGATGAACCCCCAGTAGATGAGGTAGCCCGCGGCGATCGCGTTGAGGAGCGCCACCGCGCGCACCGCGACCAGCGACACCCGCCGCGGCCGGGCCTCCGCGGCGATCCGCCGGAAGGTGATCACGACGCACAGCGCGGCGAGCAGCGCGAACAGCATCATCGCCACCCAGCCCCCCACCGTGGTGAAGGTGGCGGTGCCGATGGCGAGGCCGCCGGTGGCCCCGACGATGACGAACAGCATGACGCCGGCCACCAGGGTCAGCACGGCCAGAATGGTCATTCGCCACATGTGCCGGGTGATGGACGGCGCCGGGGTCCGCCCCTTGAGCCGGCGCACGATCCAGCGCACCACGCCCACTAGCGCGAGCAGCAGCGTGAGCAGGATGCCCGCCAGCCACAGCACGGTGATCCCGATCTCGGTCCACGCTCTGGCGGCGGAGACCCGGACCAAAGACTGGGGGAGCAGGTAGCCCATCGCCTCGATCGCCTCGGGCCGGCCATTGGCAGGGTCGGACATCAGCGCCATCGTCGCGACCGGCTCGCGCGCTTCCCGGAAGAGCAGCCCGCTCACCGGCACATACCGGACGATCCCCTTCGCGCCACCGAGGAGCGGGGCCAGGACCAGGACCGAATCGGTGGCGCGCAGGCGCGCCAACCCGAACAACCGCTCGAGGAAATAGAGGTGCTGTACCCGCGGATTGTCCGGGCGATACCAGCCCGCGAATCGGGCGTCCGCCTCCGCGGGCATGGGGCCGCGCGGGGGCGGAACCGGGCGGGCGGCATCCCGCGTCAGATAGTCGCGCACCAGCCGGCCGATCTGGAGATAGGCGTCGGAGTTGCCGCTGTTGATCATGAACGCGAACCCGACGCCGAGCTCCGGGATGTAGGCCATGTTGGTCAGGCCGCCCTCGACACCCCCGTCGTGCCCGGTCCAGACGAAGCCGGCCGAGTCGGCGTAGCGCGCGATGTGCAGTCCGTACCCCAGCTTGAGCCCGCTGGCCGCGGTGAGGGAGGCCTCGGTCCGCTCCAGGCGCTCGATGGCCGAGACGGGGAGCAGCTGCCGGCCGTCCACCGCGCCGCGGTTGAGCAGAAACCGGACGTAGCGGCCCATGTCCTCCGCCGAGGCGTTGATGGCCCCGGCGGGCCGGATGAACACGTTCCAGTAGGGCAGCGCGGTCGTGCCGTCATTCTTGTAGAGGGTGGCGACCGGAATGCGCGCGGTATCGGGAAACAGGTAGGTGGCGGTGGCCATGCCGAGCGGATCGAAGAGGCGCTGCTGGACCACCTGCTCGAACGGCTTCCCCTCCAGCTTCTCCACGATGTAGGCCGCGAACGCCGGGCCGGAATTGCAGTATGCCACCCGGGTGCCCGGCCGCCACCGCGAGACATGGGTGGCCGCGTCCAGCTCCAGCCCCTGCCGCAGGGTGAGGGGGGTCGGGTCGTTGTTCGCGTAGCTCTTGAGGGAGTTGTCGTCGAAGCCGGTGGTGTGCTCCAGCAGATTCACGATCCGGACCGGGTCGGTGGCCTCCCAGCGGTTTTCGAACCGGATCTCCGGGATGTACTGCCGGATCGAGTCGCTGAGCTTGAGCTTTCCCTCTTCCTGCAGCATCAGGACGCTCAAGGAGGTGAAGGCCTTGGAGGTGGAACCGATCCGGAACAGGGTCTTGCCGGTCGCGGGGCGGCGGCTCGCCACGTTCGCGAGCCCCAGTCCGCCGGCGTAGAGGATGCTGTCCCGGCTCACCAGTGTGAGCCCGACGCCGGGGGTGTGGGTGCTGTCGAGGATCCGGCGGATGCGACTCTCGAGCTCGGGGATGGTGCGCGGTGCCGGGGGGGTGGAGTCGGCCCGGCGGGTCTGACCGGCGGCCGGGGAGGTCACCACCGCGAGGGCCATCAGGACTCGTGCGCTGCGGATTGCCATCGCTACGGCCTCGGTGAAGGAGGTGAGTCCTGCAGGGCCTGCATGAACTGCCGGGCCCGCGCGGGAGCCGGCCCGGGGGAGCGCGGTCCCGGGGCGCCGGGTATCGGAGCGACATGCAGCGCCGCGAAGGTGGGGCCGCCGGCGGCGAGCACGCTCTCGATGTGATCGGCCCACGACGCGTTCGAGCGGAAGTTGAACACCGACCGGAACCCGCCGGCCCGGGCCAGCGCGGTGAAATCTATGGAGTCGGCGCCGGTTCGTCCCGCGCCGGCCGCGGGCGTGGGCTGCGCGCCGGTGATCTCGTACACTCCGTTGTCCAACAGAAGCACGATGAGGTTCCCGGGGGCCCGCGCGGTGATCGTGACCAGCGAACCCAGGTTCATGAGCATGCCGCCGTCGCCGTTGAGCACGATCACCCGCCGCCCGGGCTGGGCCAGGGCGATCCCCAGGCCCAGGGACGTCGCCTGACCCATGCTCGACGGCACGAAGACCCAGTCGAGGGGGTGGGCACCCAGGGCCATCCACTCCCGCGCCGCCCCCATCGCGGATACGACCACATCGCCGGGGGCGCGGACGGCGCGCAGCGTCTGCAGGGTCTGGATCAGGGACATTCTCGCGCCGCTGCTCATGCGCGCCCCTCCGCGATGAGCAGCGCCCCGGGCGTCCCCGCGGTGCGGCAGTCCTCGAGGTGGCGGGCCATCTCGGGGTACTGGGCCGGATCGGTGATCAGGCGGTAGTCGATTCGCCAGGTCCGCAACACCGGCTCGGTGAAGACCAGGCAGGTGTCGCCCGGCAGGGTCTCCTGGTTCAGGTAGCTCCGGTACCCGATGATGGAGGGAATCGGGAGCTTCCAGTCATGGAGCATGTTCCGGAGCGCGTCCCCCGACTCGAACAGCCCGGTGCACTGGATCATGACCAGCGGCGCCGCGCCGCCCAGGTAAAGCCCTCCCGCCACCGCCCACGCCTCGCCCTCGCGGCACACCCGAATCAGCTCGATACCGCTGGCCTCGATGGCGCCCTCCCACTGACCGAGGGTGGAATCGGGGACGGTGACGACATGGGTGATGCCGGCGCCGCGGAGGAGGGAGGCGATCTGTCCGCCGGTGAACATGGCGAGATGCCTAGGGCGCCTTCCTGGTCACCAGCACGATGACCCGATCGGGCACGTCGGGGCTCGCGGGAGGGAGTTGCAGGGTGACGCCGCCATCCGCCTCGGTGAACCGGACCGGGTCGCCGCCCGGGAGCATCGCGGCGCCCTGCACCCGCCGGCCTAACCCGGGGAGGGACAGGAGCCGGTCGGGCCAGTCGAGCACGTGCACGAACACGGTGTCGTTCCGCTGGGTCGTGACGCCCCAGGCCCGCGGCGGGACCGGCCCGCCCCGAGTGCCGTAGATCGACGCCCCGTAGGCGCCGGTCCACTCGCCGAACCGGCGCAGCCGGTCCAGCGCCTCGGGCTGAATGGTCCCGTCGGGCCGGGGACCGATGTTGAGCAGGAGGTTGGCGTCGTTGCCGGCCGCGCGCACCAGAAACCGGATCAGGTCGCGGGCCGACTTGAAATTCCGGTCGGTGAGGTTGAACCCCCACGAGTCGTTCATCGTGAGCGAGGTTTCCAGCGGCAGGGCACCGATCCTGGTGGTGTTGAACCCCGCGGTGTTGGCGCCGGGGAGGTCCTGCTCAAAGGTCTGCACGTCCTCCCCGGGCAGCGGCGCCTGGTGGTGATTCGGCACGATCAGCGCCTGCGGCTGCAGGCGGTGGATCAGCTCGTAGGTCCGGGCAAGGCGCCAGTCCGCGTCCGGCTTGTCCCACATGCCGTCGAACCAGATCCCGCCGATCGGGCCGTAGCGGGTGAGCAGCTCCTCGAGCTGGCGGTCCATGAAATCCAGGTAGCGGCTCCACTCGCCGCCCTCGGGACGGCCGGTGGCCCTGCCGGTCCCGCCGCGAGGCCAGTAGTCCTCGTGGTGCCAGTCCAGCTGGGAATAGTAGAAGAAGAGCTTGATGCCCTGGCGGCGGCACTCGTCGGCGAGCTCCTTCAGGGGATCGCGGCCGAAGCGGGTCCAGTCCAGGATGTCGTACCGGGTGGCGTCCGAGCCGAACATCGAGAACCCGTCGTGATGCCGGGCGGTGATGGTGATGTAGCGCATCCCGGCGGCCCGGGCGGCGGCCACCCATTCCTTCGCGTCGAAGCGCACCGGATTGAACGCCGACGCCAGCCACTCGTACGCATCCACCGGAATGCTCCGGTTCTGCATGACCCACTCGCCCTGGCCCAGCTGGCTGTAGACCCCCCAGTGGATGAACATCCCGAACCGGGCGTCCCGGAACCACTCCCGCGCGGCCAGCCGCTCGGCGGGGACCGCATCGGGGGTCTGGCCCCGGAGCCGCCCGGCCGCCAGCGCCGCGGCGAGGGCGGCCGCAAGAGGGACCCGTGCCCGCGGCCGGCTCACACGCCCAGCAGCTCCGCGGCATTGCCGCCCAGAATGCGGGCCTCGTCGGCCCGGGGCAGCCCGAGCGACCGGATGCTCGAGAACATCTTGGGAATGCTGCCGATCTGGTGGGGATAGTCGCTGCCGGCCAGGATCTGGCCCACCCCGGCGAAGTCGATCGCGAGGCGGATCGCCCGGGGATCGAAGTTGACGGTATCGTAGAAGAACTTCTTCAAGTGCAGGCTCGGCGGCTGCTTCAGATCCTTGCGGCAGTCGGCGAACATCTCGAACCCGCGGTCCAGCCGTTCCACCAGGTAGGGGATCGTGCCGCCCAGATGGCCCAGCACCCAGCGGATGCCGGGGAACCGCTCCGGGATCCCGGCAAAGACCAGGTGCGCCGCGGCGAGCGTCGTGTCGAAGAGGAAGCCGACCAGCGGCATCAGCCAGTATTCCCGCATCGCCTCGACGCCGAGCGGGAAGGTGGGATGGATGTACATGACGGCGCGGGTGTCGCTGGCGCGCTCCCAGAGCGGCCAGAAGCGGCGGTCCGCGAGCGGAGTGCCGTTCACGTTGCCCATCAGCATCACGCCCTTGAAGCCCATGGCTGTTACCCGCTCGAACTCGGTGACGCTGGCCGGTGCGTCGTTGAGCGGGAGCGTCGCCAGGGCGGTGAAGCGCCGGCCCCGGGTCGCCATGACCTCGGCGAAGGCGTCGTTCACCAGCCGGGAGAGCGTCACCGACCGCGCCGGTGTCTCCAGCAGCGTGCCGGGGCAGGTGAGCGAGATCAGCTGCCGGTCCACCCCCTCGTGGTCCAGCACGTCCTCGCGATAGGCGATGTCCCGGTGACCGCGGACCGCCACGTTGATGTCCCCCGGCGAATAGAGCGCCGGATTGCCGGCGGCGTCGTCCTTGACGGTCAGGCCGCCGGGACTCTTGCGCAACGCATCGAGGAACGCGGGGGGATAGTAGTGATTGTGGACATCGATGACGGTCATGACGCTGCCTTGGGAACGGGGCCGTGCCGGGCCCACAGGAAATACACGGGAAGGCCGAGCAGCACCAGCGCCAGGCCCTCGAGCGTGTGCAACGGATCGGCATAGATCCGGTTGGCCACGACGGCAAAGGCGGCCGCGGCGAAGATGGCCGGCATCAGAGGATAGCCCCATACCACGTAGTCGCGCCGGAGTCCCGGCCTCCGCCGCAGGGCGAACAGCCCCAGCGCCATCAGGCCGAAGAAGATCCACTCGGTGTACACCACTTGCAGGAAGAGCCCCCGGAACGAGCCCATCGCCACCAGCGCCGAGGCCCAGACCGCCTGGAGGACGATCGCGCGGTGCGGCGTCTGGAACCTGGGGTGCACCGCGCCGGCCCAGCGAAACAGAAGGCCATCGTTGGCCATGGCGAGGTACACCCGCGGACCGGCCAGGATGATCCCCGCCAGCGCCCCGAACGTGGAGAACATCACGATGGCGGACATAGCCGCACCTCCCCCGCCGCCGAGGAGGCGGTCGGCGAGGTCCGCGGCCACCCGGGTCGAGGTCGCGACCTGGTCGAGCGGCAACACGTAGAGATACACCGCGTTCATCAGCAGGTACGCCACGGTGACGATCAGGGTCCCCAGGAGGAGCGCGCGCGGAATGGTCCGGGTCGGGTTGACGGTCTCTTCCGAGCTACTGGTCACCATGTGCCACCCGCCGAAGGCGAACAGCCCCGCCACCAGCGCGGTCAGGAAATCGCTGGCGCTTACCGGGCGCGCCACTGCGGCTCCGACGAAGTGGCGGCTCACCCGTTCGCCCAAACCAAAGCCGACTCCGACGATCAGCGCGACCGCGATCAGCTTGCCGACGGTGAACGCCGTCTGGAGCCGGCTTCCCTGGGTCACCCCAAGGTAGTTGATCACCGACAGCAGCCCGATGATGCCGATCGCGACGAGCCTGGTCCCGGTGGGGTCCAGCGGGACCAGGTACCCGGCGTAGCGCGCGAACACCACGGCGATCGCGGCGATGATTCCGGAGTGCATGCTCCAGAACATCGCCCAGCCCCAGAGAAAGCCGAGCCAGGGGCCGTATTGCTCGGTGAGATAGACGTAGACGCCGCCGGTGCGGCTGAAGGTCGAGGCCAGCTCGGCGGTGACCAGGGCGCCGATCAGGGTCAGCGCCCCCGCGAGGAGCCAGACCGCCAGCACCCCGCCGATCGAGGGCACGCCCCGGGTCACTTCGGAGGGCTGCACGAAGATCGAGGCGCCGATGATGGTTCCCACCACCATCGCCGTGGCATGGGGGAGCCGGATGACCCGGCGGAGACCGCTCAACGCCCGGTGCGCCGCCGCGCCACGATCAGCACCGAGATCTCGTCCAGCCGGGGGTTCACGAAATCGAGCCGCACCCTCCCGTCCGCGGTGAGCGATACCGTGGCCGGCACCGCGCTGTGGGTCAGGTACCATCCGTCGGGAAGCACCACGGCGTTGGTGGGCCGGCCGAAGGTGCGGTCCCAGATCAGCTCGTCTCCCTCCACCCGGTAGCTGGCCGAGTCGGTGTAGGTCTCCGAGATCCGGAGCCGGACCGATTGCCCCCTGGACACGGCGGGGAAGGGGATCAGCACCACCGCGGTTTCCGGCTTGACCGGCTCTCCGATATCGAGTCCCGCCTGGGTGATCTGGTTCCCCTTGAGGAACCGGGTGGTGAGCTTTTCTCCGGTGTCCAGGATGAACGCCGACGGGTTCGACACCCGGCTGCCGGCGCGGACCACGTTGACGTACTTGTCCGCGCCTTCCCGGGACTCGGTATAGTCGTGATAGAGGTCGAAGGCGTGGGTCTCGGGCTGCCTCAGGAAATAGACGATGTCCCGGGTTTGCGTGGCGCGCTCCGCCAGCCGCGCCGCGAGCGCCGCCGATCCGCGGGCCGGAGGCGACTGGGCCGCCGCCGGCCCCGCCAGCAGCAGACAGGACATCAGGCCGGCCAATCCGAGGCGGCGCATCATGGATTGAGCCTCCGCGCCCGGACCACCAGCGAGGCGGCGTCCGGCCCCGCATTGATGAAACTGATCAGGGTCCGGCCGTCCGCTTCCGTGAGCACCTGCGAGGGCACGTTGCACCCGATCAGCTCGTACCCTTCGGGAAGGACCACGGCGTTCCGCTTGATGCCCAGGGAACGGGCAAAGACCAGGTTCCGGCCCTCTTCGTAATAGCTCTTGGGATCCTCGTAGACCTTGTCGATGAGCAGGCGCACCGTGCCGTCGGGAGGCACCGGATGGGGCAGCTCGACGCGAATGTAGCTGCCGGTGGTGTCGGCGCCGCCGAGCCCGGTGGCCCGGGCGGTGAGGCCATCCACCACCTCGAATCGAAGCGGCCGGCCGCTGGCGCGGTCGTACACCGCCTCCTCCGACGCGATGCTGCCTTCACGGATCGGGTTGAAGAAGTAGCGCGCCCCGGGCGTCGTGGCCCAGACCTCGTAGAGAATGCGGAACTTGCCGCTGCCCGGAGCGAGCAGCTCGTAGCGGGTATACTCGCCGGCGGAGGTTTGCCGGGCCGGGGCCTGGGCGGCGAGCGAGGCCGCGGAGATGAGGGTGGCTGTGAGGGGGCAGGCTATTCGCATGCCCTAAGGTACGGCGTGCGGCGCGAAGGCGCTAAGCGCCTCGCCGCCGCATGCCTCCCTTCTATCTGCGCTCCGCCTCCAGCCCGGCCGACAAGGCCTTGCCGATCCGGGCCCGCGACTCCTCGAGGTGGGCCCGGGTGTAGGCATCCAGCGTCTTCCCGGCCGCGAGGGAGACGGCCAGCCGCCGGTCGAGATCCTTGAGCTGCATTCGGGCGACCGAGCGCGCATCCGCCGGGGTGTGGTCGGCCGGGTGCACCAGCATCTGGGTCATCTGGTCCAGATAGTCCCGCTGCAGGTCCCGGCGGGTGGCCGAGATGGTATGCGCCGCCGTCCCCCAGGCTTCGGTCCAGATGGCCTGGGTCAGGGAGCCCATCAGCTCCGGAATGGTGACCACGCTTCCGGCGCCGAACTTGGTCTCTCCATCGCGGATCCGGGCCAGGCGCTGCGGATTCAGCAGCTGCGCCAGGGCTCCCGACTGGAAGGCCAGGGTCTGCTCGTGGTAGGGGAAATCCAGTCGGCCACTGAACGTCAGGTTCTCTCCCCAGTGCAGCCAGTGGTTGGCGCCCATCTTCTGGAGTACCGCCGGTGGAAGGGTGAGCGCGTCTTCCGCGAACACCCGGTCCACCAGGAAGTCGAGCGCCTCCCTCTGCTTGATCCGCGGCACGTTCTCGAAGGGCAACCGGGCCTCCGGGTCGCCGGCGTGATCGCGATTGAGATACTGGCCGCCCAGGTACTTGATCGCGGGCGCGACCGCCAGCGCGTACTGG
Source organism: uncultured Gemmatimonadales bacterium (assembly GCA_963762545.1). GTDB lineage: Bacteria > Gemmatimonadota > Gemmatimonadetes > Gemmatimonadales > GWC2-71-9 > JABFSM01. The sequence goes on from CAVXLC010000001.1 coordinate 890,102, forward strand.
TTCATCAGGCTCAGGTAGGCGTTGGTGAGGTCGAGGTACCCCTCGTTGTCGGTGAGCACCTTGGCGGGAAGGTCGCGCAGCAGCTCCCGGATGATCGTGGTGCGCTCTTTCCCCCAGGCCAGCGGGTCGTCTCCCAGGTCCCACAGGTTAATGGAGGGATCGGTGCCGCCGAGCTCGAGGTTGGTACCGTAGAGGTGCGGCTTGGTGGCCGCCTCGCGGGCCAGCGCCGCCGCGCGGGCCGGGTCGCTGGTGTAGGCGAAGCTTATGGCCCATTTGTCGTAGGACCCGACGCCCGGGGTGTAGTAGAACCCGTTGGGCATCCCCTTGGGCGCGATGTTGACCGATGGATACTCCATCACCGAGCTGTAGAGCCCGTTGGCGGTGGCCCAGGCGGCATCGTGGAGCTTGGCGTTGGGCGTGCTTCCCGAGCTCCGGAAGTTGTGCTGGAGGCCCAGGGTGTGTCCGACCTCATGCATGGTGGCCCACTTGACCGCCTGCATGACGAATTCCTCCGGCACCGGATCTCCGGGCGCGATCTCTCCGCGGGCCACCAGCGCCGCCTGCAGCAGGGAACCCTGCGCGGCAAAGGAGCCGCTGAGCCCGGCCAGCTCCGTGCCCGGCGCCGCCGCGTCCGCTCCGACGCCAAGCGCCTGGTCCAGGGCGCTCGCGGCGGAGATCGGCCCGGCCAGCTGCCGCCAGGTGCTCCGGAATCCTCCGAAGAAGCTCGATTCGAACAACACATCGGCATCGAGGACTTCCCCGGTGCGCGGATCCACCGTGGACGGCCCGATGGCGCCGTACCCCGGCTGGTCCGAGACGTTCCAGCGGAGGGTGGCATACCGGATGTCCTCCGCGTCCGCGCCTTCGGGGAGGTCCTCGGCGTGGATGGCGTCCACCCAGCCCGCCGCTTCGAAGGCGGCGTTCCATGCCTCGACGCCGGCCTTCATCGCCGCGCGGTACTGCACCGGGACGTTGGGGTCGATGTAGTAGATGATCGGCTTCTTGGGGCGGAACTTGCCGCCCACCGCCTCGCCCGGCTCCAGCCGCCAGCGGTTGACGTAGCGCACGAAGGTGGTGGTGTCTTCCTGCGAGAAGTCCTTGTGGACCGTCCAGAACTGCCCCACGCGGTCGTCGCCGATGCGCGGGGTCATGGGGACCTCGGGCAGGGCCGCCAGCGTGTAATGGATGGACAGCGGGAGATAGCGCCCGTCCGGGACGGAGGGCAGCCCGACCGGCTCCCCGGGCCGGAAGGTGAGCTTTGCGCGCACGTTCACATTGAGGGGAAACGCCTTCACCGATTCGAGGTAGCTGCGCTGCCGGTCGAACGCCGCCACGCCGGGGCGTCCCGGCCCGGGCGAGACGGCCTGCCGTACCGCCGCGCTGATGCCGGAGAGATCGGACACGAACCAGTTGGCGGCGTCGATGACTACCGCCGAGTCGTCCCGGAACGACTCGATCTTGGCTGATTCCAATACCGAAGATCCGAACGTCAGGTCCACCGCCCGAGCCGCGGCCGGATTGTTCACCGCGGTGTACCGATGCGGCCGCTGGAGCAGGAAGACCTGCTCGCCGTGGCGCTCCAGCGATACCACATCGCCCTCGAACAGGTTCAGCATGGTCCCGCCGAACAACCCGTTGGCGCCGATGCCCTGCGCGATCTCCATTTCCATCAGGAAGTCCTTCCCGAGGCGGTCTTTCGGGATGGCCAGGTACAGCTTGTCTTCCTTCTGGTAGGTGTCGAAGAAGCCGGTTCGGACGACCGCGTCCTTGGTCAATTCGGCGAAGGGCCGCAGGGCACTGGCCGGGCGAGCGGGTGGGGTCCCGGCCGGCGCCTGGCCGGCCGGCTGCTGGGCCGCGAGGATCGCCGGCACGGTCGCGAGGAAGAACGCCAGGGGATGACGCATGTGCGGGACTCCGGGAGGAGGCTAGGAGACTATGACGCTCAGAGGCCAGGGAACCGCGTTACACGACCAATATTGTACCGACGCACCAAGGCACTGGAACGTTTCAGTGAGGAGTGCCTACCTTACGAACATGCCAGTTAGCCTCGCGCCCACCTAACCGCTTAGCCTCCGTTCATGTTCCCGATCAAGGACGAGAACCCGACCCTCCGCGCACCGGTCGTCACGGTCGCGCTCATCGCCATGAACGTGATGGCGTGGCTGGTGATCCAGGGCGCCGGCGCCGAGCCGTCGCTGTCCCAGTCGGTGTGTACCCTCGGGCTGATCCCGGGTCACCTGTTCGGCACCCTGCCCGCCGGCGCGCCGATCCATCTGGGCGGAGATGCCTATTGCGAGGTCGGCCGGTTCCCGGGCTGGGCCACGATATTGACCTCGATGTTCATGCACGGCGGGTGGCTCCATCTCATCGGAAACATGTGGTTCCTCTGGATATTCGGGAACAACATCGAGGACTCGACGGGACGATTCCGGTTCGTGGTGTTCTATCTGCTCTGCGGCCTGGCGGCGGGGCTGACCCAGAGCCTGATCGGCCCCGGGAGCGGAGTACCCATGGTGGGCGCGTCCGGGGCGATCAGCGGCGTGATGGGCGCGTACGTGGTGCTCTACCCGAAGGTGCGGGTGCACCTGCTGGTGTTCCTGGGATTCTACGTGACCACCATCGCCGTGCCGGCCTACCTGATGCTCGGCTACTGGTTTCTGCTCCAGATCCTGGGCGGCGGGCTGGCCAAGGAGATGGGCGGCACGGCCTTCTTCGCGCACGTCGGAGGGTTCGTCGCGGGCATGCTGCTCATCTTCCCCTTCCGGAACCCCCGGCTCACCAGCCGGCGCGGCGCCATCATGGCCTGACGCCTTCTAGGGGCGCGCCGCGATCGTGAACGGCTGCCGCACCACCAGCTGGCCATTCGCCGCGCGGACTTCGAGCCCGAAGGAGCCGTTCGCCGGCGCGACAAACTCGAAGTCCATGGTCTCACCGATGGTGATCGTTTCTTCGGCGCGCCGGGCTCCCCGCTGCCAGGTGGGCAGGTCGAAGCCATCGCGGGCCACCGGCGTCCACAGCGGCGCGGCGGTCTCGGCGGCGAGGGAATAGACCAGATTGGGGGCGCCCGCCGAGACATTCATGAGCCGGAGCCGGTATCGCTCGCCGGCCACCAGCGGCACGGTGCGGAGCCCCTGCAGCCGGAGCGGCAGGACGCCGGTGCGGGGGCCTTCGCCGAAGATGAAAGCGAGGTCGTGGGTGGCGTCCGGCGTCGTGCCGGGAGGCATCACCAGGAGCGGTGCCCAGAGCCCGCCGCGAAGCTGGCGGATGTCGTTGACGTGGGTGTGGTACATGAAGGTGCCGGCGCGAGGCGGAGTCATCCGCACCTCGAACGAATCGTCCGGCATGATGGTCGGGGTTGGACTCCCGTCGTAGCCGCCCACGCCCACGACGCCGTCATACGGGCTCTCGAGCTCCATGCCGTGCCAGTGTATCGCGGTCGGCTCCCCGCTTCGATTGATCACCCAGATCCGGGTCGGCTCCCCCTGATGCAGTACGACGGTCGAGCCCGCCGGCGGCACCGAATCGCGGCGCGGCTCGCTTCCTTCCTGCAGCACATAGGCGAACCGCCGAATGGAGTCGGCCGGGGTCGAGTCGCTCTGCACGAAGAGGCGGAGGGTGCGCCGGGGGACCTCGACCGGCGGCTTCCACCCGGGAGCCGGCTTGATCCGGATTCCCATCATCAGGCCCCCCATCCCCCGCTCGATGTGGTGCTGCGGGTCGTGATCGGGATGGCCCGGAAAGATCTCGGCCTTGCGCGCCGAATCGGACAGGCGGTCGGGCCCGAGTCCGGGATTGGCCACGAGGTGAAAGGTCAGGTGACAGTGGAACACCCACCCGCCGGGCCGGTCGGGAGACCAGACCATGGACATGGTGGTGCCCGGCAGGAGACGCTCGGTCACCACCATCCGCCGCTGGGCCGGCCAGTAGGTCGTGTCCTGGGCGGCGTCTCCCCGCGAATCCACCCGATAGTAGAAGCCGTGGAGATGCAGGGGATGAACATCCGAGGAGGCGTTGATGATGCGCCAGCGGATGGAATCGCCGACGGTGTACGTGAGGCGTTCGGTCAGAGGCCAGGGCCGCCCGTTGACGACCACGAACACGTCGTGGTCGGCCTGGGCGGGGGTCGCCGGTCCGGGCCCGTCGATCCACTGGCCCAGCACCAGCACCCGGTCGCGGGGCGGCCTCTGGATGCCGGGGGGATCCACGATGAACGCCCCGCGCAGCTGGCTGTCGCGAAAGAACAGCCGCCGGGCGAAGGCACCGGCGCCAATCGCACGTCCCGGGGGGCCGGCCCAGTAGTAGTAGGTGCCCTCGGCATCCGCCACGAAGCGCGCCTCTCCGGTGGCGCCCGGCGCGAGGAGGAGCGAGTCCATCGGGGAGGTGCGCCGGGACGCGAGCCCGCGAATCACGAGCTCGAGGTCGCTCCGGTTGGTGACGGTCGCCCGGATCAGCGTGCCCCGCGGCACCCGGAGCATGGGACCGGGGATCTGGAGCGGCCGCCCCGGTTCGGCGAAGGCCAGCACCCTTCCCGGCGTCTTGCCCGGCCCGAGCAGGTGCCAGGCCCCTTCCCGGATCTCGAGGGAGACCGTCAGCGTTCCCTTCTCGAGGCGCCCCGCGGAGGTCAGGTTGTCGTTGAAGGCAATGTCGTCCGAGGGTGCGGCCCCCACGAGCAGGGTGGCGGCGGTGAGTACCGCCGGCAGAACCGTCCGGTGCATGCGGAGCGACCTTGGCTGGGGAGGGGATGCCGCACCAAAGTACGGCTGGTTCGGCGGAGGCGCAAAAAGGCAGCGGCGAGAGATCAGGGCGTGATGAACGTTCCTTCATTCAGGTCCTGGATCGCGCGCCGGAGCTCGGCCTGGGTGTTCATGACGATCGGCCCGTACCACGCGACCGGCTCCTCGATCGGCCGCCCCGACACGAGGAGGAACCGGATGCCTTCCTCGCCCGCCTGCACCGTCACCTCGTCGCCCCGATCGAAGAGCACCAGCGAGCGGTTGCCGGTCCGTTCCCGGACCGGGGCGGCGTCCTCGCCGATCGGCTCGGTGAGAACCCCGCCCGGCGCCGAGGCGTCGCGGAAGCTCCCGTCGCCCTCGAACACATAGGCAAAGGCGTTGCGATAGGTCTCCACCGGAAGGGTCTTGCGTTTCCCGGGCGGGACCCGGATGTCGAGATAGCGCGGGTCGGCCGCCACACCGTCCACCGGACCCTGCTTGCCCCAGAAATCACCGCAGACGACGCGAACCGTGGTACCGTCGTCGTCGGTGATCTCGGGAATGTCCCGGGCCTGAATATCCTGATAGCGGGGCGGCGTCATCTTGAGCGCCGAGGGAAGATTGGCCCACAGCTGGAAGCCATGCATCCGGCCGGCCGGGTCGCCCTTGGGCATTTCCTGGTGAAGGATGCCGCGTCCCGCGGTCATCCATTGCACGTCGCCGGCGCCCATCGCGCCCCGGTTGCCCAGGCTGTCTCCGTGCTCCACGGTGCCGGCCAGCACGTAGGTGATCGTCTCGATGCCGCGGTGCGGGTGCCAGGGAAACCCCGCCAGGTAGTCAGCCGGACGCTCATTGCGGAAGTCGTCCAGCAACAGGAAGGGGTCGTACGCCTCGGTATCGCCGAAGCCGAAGGCGCGGCGGAGACGTACGCCGGCGCCCTCGACGGTCGGCTGCGACTCGATGATCCGTTTCACCGGACGGATGGACATGATGCGGCCTCCCTGGCCCCGCTCCCGACGACTAGGCCCCGGGGGCGAAGCCCGAGAAGATGAACCGATAGCTCTGCCCCGTCTCATCGAACTCGGCGTGGAAGGTACGCGGGTAGGTACCGGTCAGGCCGGGAATGGTCGGGATGGGCAGATCGAAGGACTTCTTTTCCATCAGCATGGCCTTGGTGAGCATCGGCTCGATGAAGATGGGCTTGGCGTGGTAATAGCCGATGACCATGTCGCCGGTGAAGGTGTCCTTCCGGTCCATCTCGGAGCTTGGAAGGGAGTGCATGCCCATATTCGGCACGCAGACACCCACCAGTGTGGCCACACCCATCATCTTGGCCATGTCGGGCGGCAGGTCCTGGTCGGGAAGGACGTAGGCCGCGGGGAGGGTGGCCGGCTTGCTCAGGTCCTTGCAATCGTAGGTCATTTCCTCTCCGACGGGCACCAGATAGAAATGGAAGTCGAAATGCGGCGTCATGAACTGGGCCGGCGGGTGCCCCATGGCCTCCCAGAACATGGTGAGCTGGGTCAGCCCGGACTTGGACTGTGCCGCAGCCGGCATCTTGAGCTTGGCCTCGGCCACCGGTGGCCACGCCGCCTGCGCGTCCGCCGGAGCGCCTTCGATGCTGGCCATCGGGACCAGGGCGCCCACCTCCAGCAGGCTGTCTCCCTTGGTCCGGGCCCAGGTGCAGACTTGCCCCTTGAAGGCGGTCCCGCAGTCACCCTGCACTTCGACGACCGGGACTTCCTTGGCACACGCCGAGATCAGGAATACGGACAACATCAGGCACTTCGTGGAGTCGTACCGGGTCATGGTCTGTCTCTGTGAGGGGGAAGCCCATCCGGGGCTGGGCGAATGTACCTCTTATCGGGGAAAACCGCTGCGGGGAATGCCCGGGGTGATCTTGAGCGCGTTCCCGTAGTAGAGTTTCTTGAGCACCGAGTCGGGCAGCCCGATGCCGTAGAGCTTCCAGAAGGCGTGGTAGTCGCGATAGTAGTCGAAGTACTCGTCCAGCGTTTCGAACACCCGCCAGTAGTAGGGGTACTCGTCGGGCTGGAAGCTGTCCTTCCCGAAGAGCAGGCGGTCCTGATACTTGATGAAGAAGTCCCGCGCCGCGCGGGGCTGGCGGCCGATGTCGTAGAGGACGGCGCCGACTTCGCTGTAGAGGTTCGGCATGCTGTCGAACATCCGGCCCAGGCGGGCCAGGTCGTTGGCGTGCCAGCCCAGGTGGGCGATGACCCAGGTGGTCCTGGGGTGTTTGGCCAGGAGCCGGTTCCGTTCCCCCATCAGCTCCTCGAAGGTCGGGAACCTGGTGCGATCCTGGTAGCGCCGGTCGGGGTAGAGCGCCAGCTCGAGCCACCGCTCGTTGTGGTAGTCGAGCGGCTCGAAGAACTCCGCGGGGTCGGCGGTGTGGATGAAGACCGGGATGTGGAGGCGCGCGGCCGTCTCCCAGACCTGGTCGAGCTCGGGATCGTCCAGCTTCAGCCGGGTCCCATCGGCCTTCCTGGTGTAGAGCCCGAACCCCTTGTTGATCTCCCCGATGCCCGCGGCGCCCGCCTTGACGTCGGCCTCGAGCTGCGCGGCGATCCGGGCCCCGGACCCGGGTCCCACATCGCGGAGGTTGAGCCCGGTGAAGACGACGAAGCGGTCCTTGTAGCGGCTCGCGGCGATCGCGGCGAGCTGCTGGGTGAGCCGGTCGCCCGAGCTGCCGTTGGCGCTCACCATGACGCGCAAGTTGAGGGAGTCCATCGCCGCGCCGACCAGGTTGATGGTCTCCGGCGAGGTCAGGGCGGGCGGATGCCCGTGAAAATCGACCGCCGGAAACTTCGCGCGCGGCACCATATGTACCGGCACCACCAGCGTCGAGCGGGGCTTGTACTCCCGGATGTTGGGCGGCGGAAACTCGGGATCGCGTCCTTCCGCCGGCCGGGGCCGGATCTGGCCCGGCGTGGTGGGCCGCTGCGCGGCAGCCGGGGCGGACACCATGGATGCGAGAACGGCCAGCAGGGCAAGGCGGTGGGCGAGTGGGGGCATCGGGAGATCCGCGTCCTTGAGGAAGGCCGGCCGCCGGCGAGCCGTGCGACGCGGTGAGCGGGTGAAGGCGGTCCGGGTCTCGGCGCCGGACATCGGACGGTCAAAGATAATGCGTCCGCCGAGGGCCGCCGCCACCGGCCACGGGCCCGGGAGAGCGCGTATATTGAGAGCGCTCCCCCACCAACCCTCCACATCTCTGGTCCTCAGGCAATGACCTACCTTCGGACGGCGCTGGTCTCAGCTGTTGTCGGACTGATCGCGGCAAGCCCTCTTCCGGCGCAGCAGATGTCCACCGACACCCGCGATCCCCACCAGAAGCAGGACGCGACGTTCGCCAAGGACTACCGCGACTGGCTCCCCAATGCCCGGCTCGGCAGTCCGCTGGTGGACCACCTCCCCGTGGTGCCCGGGATCCCGACCCCGCGCGAGGTGCTGGGCTACGACATCGGCGCCCCGAAGAAGCTCACGTACTACGCCGACCAGCTGCGCTACTACCGCGCCCTGGCCGCCGCCACGCCGCGGGTGCGGGTCGAAACCATCGGCCGCTCCGATGAGGGCCGCGAGCTGGTCGTGGTATGGGTGTCGTCGGAGAAGAACATGAGCGCGCTCGCGAGCAACCGCCGCAACCTCGCGAAGATCGCCGACCCACGCGGCCTGAGCGCGGACGACATCGCCGCCCTCATCAAGACCACGAAGCCGCACTACCACCTGATGGGCGGGCTGCACAGCGGAGAGACCGGCCCCTCGGAGATGCTGATGGAGCTGGTCTACCGGCTGGCCACCGAGACCTCGCCGCTGGTCTCCCTGATCCGAAACAATCTCTACGTGTCCGTGACGCCGGTGGCGGACGCCGACGGCCGGGATCGCAACGTCGACTGGTTCTACCGCAACCTGGAGCTCGGCCTGGTCGACCAGCCGCCGGCGCCTGCCAGGGACAGCGCCGCACGGGACACCACGGCGCGGGCCGGCGGGGATAGCACGGCGCGACGGGGCAGGGACAGCACCGCGCGAGCCGCCGGGACGACCGCCGCCGCCCCGCCGGCCCCCGCCGCCAACCGGTTGCCCCCGGTCCCGTACTGGGGCCGCTACGCCTACCACGACAACAACCGCGACATCAACATCGCACTGCCCCAGATGCGGGCCATCGTCGATTGGTACTTCACCGCCCATCCCCCGATCATGCATGACCTGCACGAGGCGCAGCCGCTGCTGTACACCTACAGCGGCGCGGCGCCCCAGAACCCCAATCTCGATCCGCTGCTCTTCGCCGAGCTGCCCTGGTTCGCGAATTGGGAAATGGCCCAGATGACCAAGTACGGCATGCCCGGCGTCTACACCTACGCCTTCATGGACGGATGGTCTCCCGGGTACCTGGGCTCGGTCGCGTACAATCACAACGGCATGATGAAGATGTACGAGACCCAGTCGGGCAAGGACCTCGACACCACCGCGGCCAAGCGCGATACCACGGCCACTCGGCGCGACTCCACGGCGCGGGTCGCCGGCGCGGCGGCAGGCCCGGGCGCCGGACCGGGCGGGTTCGGCCGCGGGCCCGCGTTGCCGACGGGCCGGGGCGGAGCGCAGGACCGCGAGTGGTACCGCGGCATCCCGATCGGCAAGGACGACTCGGCCAAATTCACCCGTCGCGCCAATACGAATTACATGGAGACCGGGGTCCTCTCCGCCATGCAGCTGGCGGCGATGTTTCCGGCCACGGTGCTGGAGAATTTCTACATCAAGACCCGGAATTCGATCGAGGAGGGGAAGACCAAGGCGCCCTTCGGCTTCATCATTCCGGTGCAGCCGGACATGACCAAGGCCGCCGAGCTGGTCAATATCCTGAGGATTCAGCGAATCGAGGTGGGGACGGCCACGCAGGCCATCACGATCGGCGGCACCACCTATCCCGCGGGCTCGTACGTCATCAAGCGGGATCAGCCGTATGGCCGCCTGGCCAAGAACCTGCTCGAAAAACAGCAGTTTCCCGACGCCCGCCTCACCACCTACGACGACAGCGGCTGGACCATGGGGCTGGCCATGATGGTGGACGTGGTCGAAGTGGCGGACTCCTCGATCCTCAAGGTTCCCACCACCCCGGTGACCATGGTGGCGCAGAAGGGCAGGATGTCCGGCAGCGGCACCGCCGGGCTCGCCGTGGCGCACACCGGATCCAACAACATGATCACCTTCCGGTACCGGCTCAAGAACGTACCGATGAAGATCGCGGAGAAGAGCTTCACCGCCGAGGGGATCGAGTTTCCCGCGGGCTCGTTCGTCATCTCCGACCCCAGCAATGCGGCGGCGGTACGGTCAGCCGCCGAGGAGCTGGGACTCACCGGCGCGGCGCTGTCCGCGCTGCCGACGGTGCCGATGCACGACGCCGAAGTGCCCCGGGTCGCGATCTATTCCCAGTGGACCAATACCCAGAATCTCGGCTGGTACCGGATGACCTTCGACAAGTTCGGGGTCCCCTACGATCTGATCTACAAGGAACAGGTGGAGCAGGGGGGCCTGCGCGCCCGCTACGACGTGATCCTCGCCGCGGAGCAGACCCTGAACCGTTCGGCCGTGATGCAGAAGCCCAATGCCAAGCCGGTGCCCTACCAGAAGTCCGACAAGTACAAGTTCCTCGGCATGTACGGAGAGACGGCGGACATGACCGGCGGCTTCGGGCAGAAGGGTGTGGATGCCTTCGAAGCCTTCCTCGAGGGCGGCGGGACCCTGATTGCGGTGGGAGAAGCGGCGCGGCTCCCGATCGAGTTCGGCTGGGCCGGCACGGTGGAAAAGACCAATGTGGCCGGCCTCACCTCGCAGCGTCCCCTGGTCCAGGGTGAGATCGTGCGGCCGGAGCATCCGGTGTTCTACGGCTATGCGAACAAGACCATCCCGATCAAGTACGTCGGCGGGCAGCCGTTCCGGGTCGGGGTGGCGGACGAGGAGCACGTCCTGGCGCGCTATGTGGGCGGGAATGCGTCGGTGCTGTCGGGCCTGATGGTCGGCGCCGACTCGCTCAAGAGCCGGCCCTTCGCGGTGGATATTCCGCGGGCCTACCACGGGAATGGTCGGGTGATTCTCTTCTCCAACAATCCGATCTACCGCTGGCAGAACCACGGCGAGTTCAACATGATCTTCAACGCGGTGCTCAACTGGAACGACGTGGTGGCCAAGCCGGCGAGCGCCGCGGCCGGCGCCGACCACTAGCGCGAGAACGTCACCGCGGTGGCGCCGAAGCTCCAGGTCGCCGGGTCACCGCAGGCACCGGTCCCGGCCACCTGGATCTTCAGGGTGGCGGCCGAAACCAGCTGGAGGAACACCCGGGTCGACGCGTTGGTGAACTGGTAGCAGTAGATGTTGCCGTCCGCGCCGACCTGGCCGAAGTCGAGGTTAACCCGGCCGGCCTGCACCGGATTGAATGTCAGGACCGTCGGCAGGGTTCCCGGCAACGAGGTCCCGATCGACATGGCCCCGATGGCCGGAGCCCAGCTGGTATGCACCAGGGCCAGGTGGGGATCCTCGTGATCCGTCGCGTCGAAGAACCAGCGCCCCTGGGCGCGATTGGCGACGTCCTGCATCACCGTGCCACAGACCGGCTCGATGGTGCGATGGGCGCCATTGACCGCGATCTTCTGCCGCAGCGCGTCCCGGACTCCTGTCACGAAATAGTCCACCGGACATACGGTATGGAGGCCGCTCTCGGTGTATACCCGGGAAGTATTCACGTAGGCGAGCGCGGGCGCCTCGTCGTCGAAGGCGCCGAGGTCGAGGGCTCCCTCCAGCGGCCCGCCCGCGGTCCCGATGGCGGTACCGGCGGCGAGATCCACACTCACCGACTTGAAGCATTGCTGGAAGGTGTAGCCACCGGTCTGATACGGGGCATTGCACGAGCCGCCGAGGGCGCCAACGCTCGCGCTGAGCCCGGCCGAGAGTGACGCCAGGTGGCCGAGCCAGAAGTGCTGGGTCCGGCAGGAGGAAAAGTCGAGGCCGTAGTCGTCGAACTCCGGCTGGCCGTTACCGGTGCGCTTCTGAAGGGTCACACTGGTCACCCGGATGTTGCCGGGCGCCACGACCGGGAAGGATTGCCCGAACGGCGGATAGAGGTACATGTGGTCAGTCGGGAAGGTGTGCCCGGGCGGGTTGAGGTTGCCCAGAGGCGCCAGCTCGCGAATGTCGCTGTAGGCGACGGGGGAGACGCTGAGGAGGGTACCGGCTCCGCACGCTGAGAGTCCGTTGGTGTTCGGACCCGTGGAGCTGGAGCAGGCGGCCACGAGGACTGCCGCTCCAGATGCGGCGGCGGCAATGGCGACGAACAATCTGGTCGCGCGCATGGGTCCTCCCGGCGCTAAGGTATCCTGGGCCCGACGCATTCAACGATAATCAGGTGGGTGAGCGGGGTCATCACCTGTCGTTCTAGTCCTGAGGCCAGCCCACGAGTACCATTGGGCATCGCCGGCCGGGCACATCCCTGTCGCGGAGCGACCCACCATGTCACGACTCTCGCGCGATCGCTTCGGATCTGTTCTGCTCGTCCTCGGGCTCAGCGCCTGCGGCGGGGAGGCAGGTGGACCCGTGGTCCCGCCCCCGCCCCCGCCCCCGTCAGCCACGCCCGTTGCCATCGCCGCCCAGACCGGGGTGGCCCAGGAGGCGGTGGCAGGCTCCCCGGTGCCGGCGCCACCATCCGTGAAGGTGACGGACGGTGCCGGCCGGGGCGTAGCGGGCGTGGCGGTCACTTTCGCGATCACCACCGGGGGAGGAACCATCACCGGCGGACTCCAGACGACCACCTCGGCCGGCCTGGCCACCGTGGGGAGCTGGATCCCGGGCGCGCTCGGCGAGAACAGCCTGACCGCCTCCGCTCCAGGGCTCTCAGGCAGTCCGGTCACCTTCACGGCGACGGCGCGGGTGCCGATCCTGACCGTGGAGAGCAACGGACTGACCGGCTACCTCACGGCCAGCGCGAACGGGGGAGCGCCGCCGCCGGCCTACCGGCATGGGTTCAGCTTCTATTCCGCCGTCACCACGCTCGATGCTCAACGGTCCCGCGGAACCCAACTCGGTTGGGGAACCTGGATCATGCCGGACAACCGGAGCTTCAACGCGCCGCTCTGTCCGGTGGGCACCTACGCCCGGGATCACTGGCCGGAACGGGGCCCGTCATACCGGGACGTCTACCAGACGATCGAAGGGGGCGTCGGTCAATGGGTTTCGGAGATGTTCCCGTCGAGCGTTCCGAAATTCCGGATCAACGGCACCGCCGACTGCTACTCCCACCAGATCGCCTCGACCGGGTGGGGCTTCGGACCAGAGCTGCTCCCGAGCAGCCAGCTCGGCCTGGCGCAGCTCAGCAATCGGCTGCTCACCGCTCCCGATGGCATCGTGTTGAGCGGAGGTTCCTCGCCGGCAGTGCTCGGATACGGGTGGATGGCCCTGCCGCTGATCCCCGCGTACACGTCCCCCCTGGGCGTGCCCACCGGAGATCAGAGCTGGACGCTGTTCCTCCGCGCCGCGAACTTCACCGGGCCGGTTGCCTTCTACACCCCCGCGATCTGGAGCGCCGTCAACGCGCAGGTCGTTGCCGGACAGGGTCGCAGCGCGGACGTGCTCCCCGGCCTCTCCGGTGGTCCCGCCCTCGAGATCGGCCAGACTCCCATGATCACCAGCCAGGACCGGAGTTACCGGCGGATTCCCCGCCTCACCTTCGCGGACGGAGGCTCGGGGCAGGCGGTGCTCCTCGAGGACATTCGCTACTACTCGAAGCAGGCGATTTGGGATGCGGTCGCGGCGGGGGTCCAGAGTGGTGCGGCACCGACCGGGTTCGATGCCGGCGGCGTCTTCACCCCGGTGCTGAGTCAGGCCGGCGCCGGGCTCACCCTCGGCGGCGATCCGGTCCGGCTGGACCCCAGCTTTGGAGCCAAGGTCTTCCCGACCGGTTCGGGGAGCGCCGCCTTCGGGATGTCCTGGGGCGGATCGCTCGAGCCGGGGGTATTTCCGGAGTTCTTCCGAAACACCGGCGGCGGGTGGACGCCGGTCCCGGCGGCCGAGGTTCCGGCGGAAACCTGGTTGAAGGACCAGACGTTTCCATCGGCCCCGCGCGGCAGCTTCCCGTCCCTCGGCACCTTTCCCGGATCAGCCTGGGACCAGGCCAAGTGGAGCGCGGGACCTTTCACGACAGTCTTGCTGGACGGGTCGACGGTGGAGTACGTCTGGTACCGGTTCAGGGATCAGCCCGCGATCGCACGGCTCGGGCTGAGTCCGGATGTCCTGGACCGCCTCCAGGCCTTCGTGGAGGCGTGGCACGCGGCCTCGGGGCTCGCCGGGCTGACCTTTGCCCCGCCCGGGTCCGGGATCCTCGTCGGACTCGACCCCGCCCAGTTCGTCACGCCGCCCACGGGGATGGAGCGGGGGTACGTGCCCATCGTCATTCGACAGCACTAGCGTCGCTGCCGTTCGGTTCCACGCTGGCCAGGGCGGCGCCGAGACGCTCAGGGACGGTGGTCATCGCGCCCCGGCCTCGAGCGTGGCCGCGCGCCAGTGGTCCAGCAGCACGAAGGCCGTCGCCGCGCCGCCGTTTCTGACGGTTCGGCGGACCACCAGGAACCGTGAGGGATTTCGGCTCACCGCCAGACCGTCGCCGAACGACAGCTCCGCAGTCGCCTCGGTGAACAGCACCCGCGGCGTCGAAATCCGTACCTGCGGCCCCGGGCTCACGTCCGTCGCCATGAGGGCGCCGTCGGATTCGCGAACGTAGTAGATCTGGTCGCCGGCGGCACTCCAGTACACCGGCGAGTTGTACCGTAGTCCCCCGGTAGACACTTGCGTGCGGTCCTCTCCACCTGGAAACCGGCTGAGATACACTTCGAACCTGCCGCTGGTCCAGTCGCCGGCGACGAACGCGGCATAGCGGCCGCCGGGCGAGAGTCGCAGCGACCCAGTGAACTCAGGGGAGACCAGGAAAGGCCTGGGCGCTGATCCCGCTTCCCGGAGGTCACGGTACCAGAGATCCTCGTTGCTGACGTTGCCCATCGTGTAGGTGAAGTAGCGTCCATCAGCCGAGACCCCGGGATCGAATCCGGAATTCACCACCACGGCCGGAGCCCCGGCCCCCGGCGTCATTTCCCGAATGAGCGCGTCCTCCTGGTCTTCACCTCCCGGCCGATAGCTCATGTAATAGATCCGATCGCCCGTTGCCGACCACACCGGACGGGCCTGATGCGGGTCGGGGTCGCCCATCGCCATGCGGACGCCGCGGGCGGGGGCCACAATGCGGATCCCCGCCTTGCCGTCGAAGGCGATCCGGTTTTCATCCGGCGACAGCGCGGGAAGGCGAGCAACACCTTCATCGCTGCCCACCTCTTCCCGCATCGCGCCCTTGCGATCCACCCAGATCAGCTCGTGCTCATAGCTGCCGGCTGCCGCGAACAGCAGCGCGCCGTCGCGGGAGGCGCTCGGATACGACGCGTGATCCATTACCGGAAACGGATCTCCACTCAGTGCCGTTCCCGACAGGCGCACCGCCCAGATCCCATTGTCACGCGTGAACAGGAGGTAGCCCGGATCGACATAGCGGGGAAACTCGGCCGGTTCCAGCAGCTTTCGCCGGGTGCGACCGTCCCAGATGTCGATGCGACCGGGTCCGTGATCGGGATCGACCTCGAAGATGGCGCCGCGCCCCCTGGGCAGCGCCGCCACGGAGTGAAAGTGCTCGTTCGCGCCGGGCATGAGGTACGGTTGCGCCGGTCCCCCGCGATCGGAGACCACCAGCAGCTCCTTGAACCCCGAGCTGAGCAGGATCCGCCCGTCATCGGTCCATGACCCTCCGCAGATGTAGTCGAGGGGGCAGGCGAAATCGATTGAAGTAACCGGAGCGGGAGTGCCACCGTCTGCGGGAATCCTGAACACCCGGTTCCCGACGAAGTACCCGATGCTTCGTCCGTCGGGAGACCAGAAAGGCGCCATGGCCTCGTCGGTGCCGTCGAGCGGCCTCGCCTCCCGATCGTCGAGGGCGCGGATCCACAGCCGTCCATCCCCGATGAAGACCATTCGGTCGCCCATCGGCGAGAGCACCGGTGAATTCATGCGGGAGAGAATCGGCACGCTGACGACCAGCTGTCGGCCCGAGCCGTTCTTCGCCGCGGGGCGGAGCCAGCCCCAGGCGCCGGCCGCCGTGGCGAGGCCCGCCAGGACCAGGAGCGGCACCGCCCACCGCTGCCGCCAATCCCCGACCATCGCGGCCGATCGTCTGCCGGCGGGTCCCGTGACCGTGAACGCCGGGTTGGCCAGCGCGTCGGCGAAGGCCTTCGCGCTCTCGAACCGGTCCGCCGGCAGCTTCTCCAGCGCCTTGGCCACCGCCGCCGCCACGTTGGGCGGCACCGCCTTGCGCAGCTTGGTGACCGGCGCCGCCTCCTCCGTCACGATCTGCATGATGATCTGCTGGGCCGACCCCCCGAGGTGCGGCGGCCGGCCGGCCAGCATCTCGTAGAGCACCGACCCGAGCGAGTAGATGTCGCTCCGCGCCGTGATCTCCTTGTCGGCGGTGGCTTGCTCCGGGCTCATGTAGTGCGGCGTGCCGAGACTGAGGCCGGTCTCCGTCATCCGCCCACCCGCGGCCGCCGAGAGCGCCAGCGCGATCCCGAAGTCCGCCACCATCGGCCGGCCATCGTGCAGCAGGATGTTCTCCGGCTTGATGTCGCGGTGGATCACCCCGTGGCGGTGGGCATAGTCGAGCGCGTCGGCGACTTCCCGGGTGATGCGCACCGCCTCGTCGATGCCGAGCTGGGTTTCCCGGTTCAGCCTGGTGCGCAGTGTCTCGCCCTCGATGTAGGGCATGACGTAGTAGAGGAACCCATCGGCGGTGCCGGAATCGAAGAGCGGCAGGATATGGGGATGCTGCAGCGCCGCCGTGGTCTTGATCTCCACCACAAACCGCTCGGCGCCCAGCACGGCGGCAAGCTCCGGCTTCAGGACTTTGAGGGCGACCTTGCGGCCGTGTTTGAGGTCCTGGGCGAGGTACACCGTCGCCATGCCCCCCTGGCCCAGCTCCCGCTCGATCCGGTAGCGGTCGGCCAGGGCGGCCACGAGCCGGACCGGGGTGTCGGTCACGCGGTGTCCTCGTGTTGCGGGATGGACAGGGTCGGCGGGGGTCATCCCAAGGTACCCTCTTCGGGAGGACGCGCCACTCCGGCGGCGCGGTGGCGGCGAGGCCCCCGCCGCGCGCATCTTGGGAGATGCCTGGATCCGCCCGCCGGGGGACGATACCCGCCGTCAAATTCGCGATCGCCCTCGCGGCCGGATGCCGCCCCGCTCCGCCCCCGTCCGTCGCTCCGGAACGCTCCGGCGCCGCGCTCCTTCCGCCGGCGGAGCACGGCGCTGCCAAGACCCCACCGACGCTGCGCCGGTATCTCGCGGCGCGACGTACCCTCCCGATCACGGTGGATGGCCGGCTGGACGACCCGGCGTGGCGGCGCGCGGCCTGGACCGCGAATTTCACCGACATCGAGGGCTCGATCCGGCCCCGGCCGCCGCTCCGGACCCGGGTCCGGATGCTGTGGGACGACCAGTACTGGTACGTCGCGGCGGAGCTCGAAGAGCCGGATTTGTGGGCGACGATCACGCAGCGCGATGCGGTGATCTTCCATGACAACGACTTCGAGCTGTTCATTGATCCCACCGGCACCACCCATCACTATTTCGAAATCGAGCTCAACGCCCTCGCCACGGTCTGGGACCTCTTTCTCCCCAAGCCCTACCGGGACGGCGGCCACGCGGTGAACGGGTGGGACGTGAAGGGCCTCGACGTCGCGGTGGGGTTGCAGGGGACCCTCAACGATCCGGGAGACCGGGACCGGGGGTGGACCGTCGAGCTGGCCATTCCCTGGACCGCGTTCGCGGATTCGGCCGGGGTGACGGTTCCTCCACCGGCGGGCACCCAGTGGCGGGTCAACTTCTCACGGGTCGAATGGGACCGGGATGTCATGGCCGGCGAGTATCGGGTCCGGCGGGATTCCGCCACCGGGAAGCTCCGTCCCGAACACAACTGGGTCTGGTCTCCGCAGGGGCTGGTGAACATGCACCTTCCCGAGCTCTGGGGGGTGGTGCAGTTCGGCGGTGCGCGGCTCCAGAGCGATCCTGGCAACGACGCGGCGCGCTGGGCGCTCCGGCGGGTGTACTATGCCCAGCGGGATTTTCAGCGGGCCAACGGGGCCTACGCCGCTGATCTGGCCGCCCTCGCGGTGCCCCAGGTGCCGGCGGATCTGGGACTCCGGCTCACCGCGGACGGCTGGGAGGCGTGGCTGCCTGGTTCCCGAACCCGCTCCGCCTGGCGCATCCGGGCCGACGGCCTGCTGTGGAAGAACTGACAGGGAGCATCCGATGGAACGGCGCCGATTCCTGGAACTGACCGGAGGCTTCGCTGCCGGCGCATTCGCGGCGCCGCGCGCGCTGGCCCTGGGTACGGAGGCAGGGTCCGCCGAATTCAGCGGCTGGAGCTGGGTGCACGGCAACGGCGACGATCCGGGAGTGTGGCGGGGTCGGTTTGCGCGGTTGCGCGCCGCCGGTCTGCGCGGGGTATTGGTGGGCGGGGGAGACACGATCAAGCTGGCCGAAGCGGCCCGATCCGAGGGGCTGGCGTTCCACGCCTGGACCTGGATCCTCAACCGTAGCGGGGATGGGTGGGTCAAGGCCAATCATCCCGAATGGTTCAGCGTGTCCCGCAACGGGGAGTCGAGCCTCGACAAGCCGCCCTACGTCCCCTACTACCAATGGCTCTGTCCGACCCGGGAGCCGGTGCGGGAGTATCTGCGCGGCGTGGTCGGGGAAATCGCCGCGCTGCCCGGCGTGGATGGCGTGCATCTCGATTACATCCGGCATCCCGACGTGATTCTTCCGAAGGCGCTCTGGGCCAAGTACGGCCTGGTGCAGGATCATGAGATGGCGGAGTTCGACTTCTGCTATTGCGAGGTGTGTCGCGAGGCGTTTCGGAAGGAATCAGGCACCGATCCTCTACGACTCCCCGATCCGGCGGCCAACCAGGCGTGGCGGGAATTCCGCTGGAAGTCGGTGACCGGAGTGGTGACCCGGCTGGCGCAGGTGGTGCGGGGGCGGGGCAGGCTCGTCTCTGCCGCGGTGTTTCCGACGCCCAGCATCGCGCGCCGCCTGGTGCGGCAGGCCTGGGAGCAGTGGCCGCTCGACCTGGTGTTTCCGATGACCTATCACGGGTTCTACCAGGAGGGGATTCCCTGGATCGAGGGCGCGGTCCGGGAAGGCGTGACCGCGCTGGCCGGGCGGGCGCCCCTGTACGCCGGGCTCTATCTGCCGGACCTCGAGCCGGAGCAGTTGGAGCAGGCCATCGCCGCGGCACGGGCGGGTGGTGCGGCGGGGGTATCCACGTTTGAAATGGGCGGGCTCAGCGACGGGCACCTGGCGGTGCTGAAGAACGCCCTGTCACCGCGGTGACTTGACCAGGGCGGCGCCGAGCTGGGTCAGCGAATCGGTCATCGGGGCAGCCGTTTGGCGAGCTCGGCGGCGAGATTGGGGATGCTGCAGATGCGCCGTGGTCTTGATTTCGGTGAGGAACCGCTCGGCGCCGATCACCGCGGCCAGCTCGAGACGCAGCACCTTGATCGCCACCTCGCGGTCATGCTTGAGATCATGCGCCAGGTACACCGTGGCCATCCCGCCCGCGCCCAGCTCCCGCTCGATCCGGCAGCGGTCGGAGAGGGCATTCGCCAGCCGGCCGGGGAGCTCAGACAAACGAGGGGGAGCCTGGCGTTGGGAAGCCTGAAATCGGCATCCCAACGCCAGGATACGCGAACCGAGCCGAGGGGGCGGTCACGGTGGTGATTGGGCTCCAGTCGACCGCTTCACCAGCCAGATATTGGCCTCTATCTGCCGCGCGCCGTAGTAGAGCGTCCGGCCGTCGGGTGACACGGTGATACTGCCGAGCTCATCTGGCGGATAGGGCAGCTTCACCGGGATGACTCGGCGTTCCAGGGAGACGACGTCCTGCAGCACCAGCTGCCCATCATTGGTGAAGTACACCACGTGCCGCTCGTCCGGCAGCCAGGCGAGGTCGTAGCTTCGGGAATCCATGTTCAGGCGGGTCGTGCGTCCGGTCGCCATCTCGTACACCGCATGCCCGGTCGGCTCCCCCTTCGCGCCGATCACGAACCCGGAAATCCAGCGCCCGCCCCGGGACCAGTAACTCGGCCACAGATCGCCCCCTTCCATCTTGCCGCCGTGCAAAGGCGTGATGGCCTTGTCGGTGGCCGGCCACGGTGGTGTGCCAATTACCAGCTCCCCGCTCTGCCCGTATGCCATCACGAGCTGTTTACCGTCGGGAGACAGGGCCGCACTGGCTACGTCAGCCGAGAGGTTGGTCAGTCGGACCCTGCGGCTCCCGTCCACCCGTTGTGAAAACACCTCGTACTTGCCGGATGGGTTGCTCATGAACGTCAGAGCGGAGCCGTCCGAGGTGAACCGGGGATACCAGTCCCGTGGCTCGTCGTCGGTGAACCGGGCCAGCCCGCTCCCTTCCGCATGCATGAGGAAGACGTCCTGGCGGCGGTCGGGCACGCTCACCAGAACGATATCCTTGCCGTCGGGTGAGACATCCGCGGGAGCGAGCATACCGGTTCGGTGTTGCAGCAGGGCGACCGCCCCGGCCCGTCCGGTCACGGGGTCGAAGGCGATCGCCGCCGGATTCACCGATTCGATCTTGGAGCGGAATACCAGCGTGCTGCCGTCAATGGAGAGATGCGGGAGGTCCATGTCCGCATCGACGCCCGAGGTGATCGGCTCGGGAGCGCCGGTGGGCCGCCCCGAGCTCTCGTCAATGGCGATCCTCCAAATGCCCATCGCCCCGCCCCGGTCGCTGGCGAAGTACAGATAGCGCCCGTCAGGGGACCAGACCGGCGCCCAGTCGAGAGCGGCGTCGTTGGTGACCTTCACCCAGGGGCCGCCGGCGGCGGGGATGGTCGCGAGGTCCCGCTGTCCCCCCAAGGCGGCCCAGAACGCAATGCGCTTCCCCGACGGGGACCAGGCCGGCTGATAGGCCCCACCCAGTATCAGCGAATCGAGCGCCCGCGCCTCGCCGCCCGATGCGCCCACCGTGAAGAGGATCCCGGCTCCCACCACGTTGTACGGCGTGCCCACCGGCTCGGTGCCGAAAACGATTTGTTTGCCGTCGGGTGACCACGCCGGATTGGAGCCGAAGGTGGTGAGCCGCCGGACCGACTCGCCGGTGGCGCCCACCACGAAGATGCCGTCGCCCCGCTTCGCGAAGGCGATCTGCGTGCCGTCAGGGGAATACGCCGGCCAGACTTCGTCGGCTGCGGAGTCACCCGCCACCAGCACCGGGTTCCTCCCGCCGACCCGCTGAACATAAATGTCCCAGGTGCCGCGCGCGTTACTGGAGTAGGCGAACGACTGGCCGTCGGGCGAGAGGCTGGGGCCGGTCTCGACCCCGGCGGCGTCGGTGAGCCGGGTGTACGCTGACCACGGAGAGTCAGCGGTGCGGGAACGGTGACCCAGGAGATACGCGGCCGTCGCGGTAAGCAGGAACGCGATAGCCATCACTGCCGTCGAGACCGCCCGGCGGGGGGTCGGAGCGGGCGCCGTGGCGCTGGTGGAGCGAGTCATGTCAGTGCGCGTCAGCGCATCCGCGAACTTGTCCGCCGTGGCGAATCGATCCGCGGGGAGCTTCGCCAACGCCTTGAGCACCGCGTGCTCCACCGACGCCGGCACGGTATCCCGCACCGCGCTTGGCGCGGTCGGCCGCTCGGTCATCACCTTGGCCACGATCACCTGGACCGTAGCCCCTGTGAACGGCGGCTGACCCACCAGCATCTCGTAAGTGACCGCGCCCAAGGCGTAGATGTCGCTTCGGGCGTCGAGGGTTTTGTCCCCCATCGCCTGCTCGGGACTCATGTACTGGGGTGTGCCGAGCGAGAGCCCGGTCTGCGTCATTCGCTGGCCGCCGGCCTGCTGGACGGCGAGCGCGATGCCGAAGTCTGCGACTAGCGCGTGGCCGCCCTGGAGCAGGATGTTCTCGGGCTTGATGTCGCGATGGACGATGCCGAGCGCGTGCGCGGCCGACAAAGCGTCCGCCACCTCGGTCGCGATCCGGACCGCGTCCTCGATCGGGAGCTGGCGCTCCCGTTCCAGCCGAGCTCGCAGCGTCTCGCCGGTCGCCAGCGGCATTACGTAGTAGAGTAGCCCGCCCGCGTCGCCCGAATCGAGCAGCGGCAGAATGTGGGGATGCTGCAGCCGGGCGGTGGTCTTGATCTCCGAGAGGAATCGCTCGGACCCCAACGCGGCGCCGAGGTCGGGATGCAGCACCTTTATAGCGACGTCGCGGTCGTGCTTGAGATCGTGGGCCAGATATACCGTCGCCATTCCCCCCTGGCCCAGCTCCCGCTCGATCTGATATCGGTCGGCGAGGGCAGAAGCGAGCCGTGACAGCGCGTCGCTCATGGTATGGCGCCCAGTTTGTCCAGCATCGCCGCGGCGCGAGGGTCCTTCCGCAACCGGTCATATCGTGACAGCTGCGGAAACTGCACTGTCCAGGTGTCGCTCCGCTCGATCGCCTTGCCGAGGAGCGCCACCGCGGCCTCGTGGTCCCCCAGCTCGTCGAGCGCTGCTGCAATGGCGCCCACTGCCGGGAGCCGGCCCCCCGACTTCGCGCGAATCCACTCGAGTTTGGCGCGCGCATCTCCGACTCGCCCGGCCTTGGCGTAGGCGTACGCCAGCAGGCAATGGGCCTCCTCCGGGCGATCGGAGGGGACCATGGAGGCGTAGCGCTCCAGCAGGGCCACCGCTTGCGCCGTCTGTCCCATTCCAAGGAGGGCATTCGCTCGCCAGGACCACGCCAGCATGAACGTCGAATCCATGGCGATGGTGGAGCTGGCCAGCGCTTCGGCCTCCGCAAAGCGATGCTCCGGCGCGAGAATCTGGGTATCCCAGATCCGGGCGATCATCGAGGCCGGCTCGAGCGCGCGCGCCCGGGCAATGCGATCATGCGCCACCTGGTATTCCCCCAATCGGCCCGCGAGCAACCCGTACCAACCCCAGACCGTGGCCATCGTCGAGTCGCGGGCGAGGGCGCGACGGAAGTTGTCGTCCGCCTGCCCCAGCTCACCCAGCAGGGAGTATCCGTAGCCGAGAGCGGCGTACGACTCCGGGATGGTCGAGTCCATCGCGATGGCGCGCTCGGCGGCGGACAGGGCGCTGGACAGGATCTCGGGCGTGCTGTCCAGCACGTAGGCCGGCAGCACCGCCAGCGCCATCGCCAGCGAGGCCTGGGCCCGGGCGTACTTCGGATCCCGCGCCGTGGCCCGCTGAAAGAGGGCGATCGCTTGGTGGAGGTTCCCGGGCCCCGCCGGTTGAACAGCACCTGCCCCTGGAGGAAGAGCGCATGGGCTTCGGGATCGGCGGTTTCAGCGCGCGCCGCAGCCCCGGGCCGGCGGCCCAGCGTGCCGAGCAGCGTGGTCGCGACGGTGCGCGCGATCTCGTCCTGGACCGCGAACACATTCACCAGCGGCCGGTCGTATTTCTCGGTCCAGCGCACCGCGCCGTCGCTGGCCGAGACCAGGGTCACGTTGATCCGGACCTGGTCACCGGCCCGCTGCACCGTGCCGGTGAGCAGCGCGCTGACGCCAAGCTCCTTCGCAATGGCGCGGTCATCGAGTCCCTTGGCCTGGAGCGCCCCGGCGCTGACCCGCCCGATTACCCGCACCCCGGTCTTGGCCACCGCGCGGGTTATTTCCTCCGCCAGCCCGATGCCGAAGTAGTCGTCCGCCTTGTCGCCGCTCAGGTTCGCCAGCGGGAGCACCGCGAGCGATTGGTCCGCCGGAGCGCCTGCCGCTCCGGCGCCTCCCCCTCGTGCCAGGGCCCAGATGACGGCCCCGGCCATCACGACCGCCACCAGGAGGAGCTCGACTTTCCAGCGGCGCTGGCCGCGGGCCTTCGGCAGATCCGAAGACGGCACCGGCGTCGCGGCGGTGTCGAGCGCGGTCAGCACCGCTGCCGCCGAGGCAGGGCGACGGGCGGGATCCTTCTCGAGACATTGGAGCACCAGCGCCGCCAGGCCCGGTGGCACCATCGCACTCTTACCGGTGATGGGGGCCGGGGTTTCGGTGAGGTGCGCGGTGACCAGCTGCTGCGGGGTCACAGAACGACCGAAGGGATGCGCACCCGACAGCATCTCGTAGGCCATCACCCCCCAGGCGTAGAGATCGGTGCGGTGGTCTACCGCATCGCCCACCGCCTGTTCGGGCGCCATGTACGCCGGCGTGCCGATCGAGCCGCCGGCCTGGGTGAGCGTGACCGCGTTGTCGCCGCCCTGGGTCCGCAGCGCGGTGAGCGCCTTCGCGATGCCGAAGTCGGTCACCATCGCGGTGCCGTGCGAGAGCAGCACGTTCTCCGGCTTGATGTCCCGGTGGACGATGCCCTCGCCATGGGCGTAGGCCAGCGCGCGGGCCACGTCGCGCAGGATGCTCACGCTCTCGGTCAGGGTCAGCGGAGCGCCGCTGGTCAGCCTGGCCCGCAGTGACTCGCCCCGCACATAGGGCATGGTGTAGTAGGGCAGGCCCGCCGCGGTCCCGGCGTGCAGCACCGGGACGATATTGGCCTGCTGGAGCCGGGCCGCGAGCCGTACTTCCCGGGCAAAGCGCTCGGCGCTCGCCCCCTCGGTGAGCTCGGCGGCGATGACCTTGATGACGACCTGCCGGTCCAGCGTGATCTCGGTCGCGAGCCAGACGCGCGACATGCCGCCGCCACCCAGCTCCCGCTCGATCCGATAGCGGTCGGCGAGTGCCGCGGTGAGACTGTACAGCGGATTCGCCATCAGGGCTTCTCCTCGGAACGCCGGCGGGCCAGCATCTCCCGGATGATCAGGACATCGTGCCGATCCCTGGGGCGGTCGGCGGCGATCTTGGAGCGCATGATGTCTTCCAGTCGCGCCACGGCGAGATCCGAGTCGAATACCGTGAAGTGTATCGCTTTGGGGGCGAGATCGTCGTAGCCGGCGGTGCCCGCCGGCACGAACGCCACATCGAGCCTCCCCGCTCGGGTCACCAGGTTCCAGGTCTCGGCGCGCGCGAGCATCGCGGAGGTGCAGTCAAACTCGAGTCCTTCCGGCACGGCCTCGGTATAGATCCTCGCCTCCAGTTCGCGAAGGGCGGCCGCCAATCGTTCGACATTGGCGGGACTTCGATCGGGAGTGACATCGGCATCGGCGGTAACCCTTGGGAAGCCCTGCATCCGCGCGCCGAGGGCCCCGATCAACACGTACTGGACCCGGTGCCTCGCGAGGGTCCGGATGAGCGCTTCCGGATCGAGGGCTGCGCCACCATCAGCCACGGCGGGTCGCGACGACAAAACGATCGATGTTCGCGACCTCCAGAAGCCGCTGTTCCGGCGTGAGCCCGAGAATCCTCGGCACGTCGTCCAGCTCTTGCGGGTCGAGCACGAGCTTGGGCCGCAGCGACATGCCGAGCTCGAAGCCGGCGGCGTCCAGCAATCGCCGCAGGGTGTCGGTGGTCGGGCTGGTGGCTCCCAGCTCGATGCGAGCCACCACGGATTGAGCCGTCCCAGCTCGCTGCGCCAGGGCCCGCTGACTCAGCCCGGCGCGCTCTCTGGCATCGAGCAAGATATGATCTGACAATGGCTTAGATGTCATAGCCAATGATAGCTAAAAAGCTATCATTGCACAAGAGAGCGAGCGCTCACGGCCGGCCCACCTCCATCACCCAGATGTCACTCTGATGGTCTTCGACCGGGAAGTAGAAACGGCCGTTTCCGATGGCAAAACTCAGCCGAGAGGCCGGATAGAGCACCGGGTCGAGGCGGACCAGCAACTTGGGTGTACCGCCCGCGGCCGGGATCGACCAGAAGGTGGTGGCTCCGCTCGCGTCATGGGCCTCGAAATAGATGAGCCCATTGGAGGACCACGCGATCGCCTCGGGAAACGGTGCGCCGGGAGCCGACGCGTCCAGCAGGCTGCGTTCCGCGCCGGAATCCGCCGGCACGACGATGAGGCTCCCACCGCTGGTTCCCGCGGCGTAGAGGATGGATCGTCCGTCGGGCGACCATGTGGGGAGCGTGCCACCCGGCGCCCGTTGCACCGGTTCTCCCCATCGGCCGTTCGCGTCGCGCCGCACGATCCAGATGCCGTTGCCGGTCTCCAGGTTCCCGAACGCGATGGCACTTCCCGTGGGAGACCAATCGGGCAGCGCCTCCTGTCGGCGCGAGTGAGTGATCTGCTGCTCACCGCCGCCATCCAGGCGCATGACGAAGAGGTCGCGTGACCCGGATCGCCAGGAGTGGAAGGCCACCTCCTTCCCGTCGGGCGACGAGGTCGGGTAGAAGTCATCGGCGGCGTTCGTGGTCAGCCGCTCCGGTTCTCCACCGGCGAGGGGAAGCCGGAAGATGTCGGAGTTGCCGGCCAGGTCGGAATCGTAGAACAGCCATTTGCCGTCCCGGGAGACCGCCACCACCTCGATGTACTCGTTGGCATTGGTGATCCGGATCGCCCCGGCGCTGGTTTTCACGGGACTGGCGGGTATCGGCATCGACCAGATGCTCTTGCGGACGCTGAATTTCGAATAGGCCAGCCGGGATCCGCCCGGCATGAGGGAAATGGTATGCGCTCCCAGCCCGGTGCTGAGCCGCAGCGTCGGGCCGGCGGTGTGGCCGTCCCCCGCGACCGGCAGGCCGTAGATGTCGCGGGGGCCGTCGCGGTTCGAGACGAAGTAGAGCCAGTGTCCGTCGGCGGACCAGACCGGACTCTGATTCAGCGACACCGTGTCGCTCACCATCGTCAGGGCGCCGTCCCGCACCCGGCACAGCACGATCCGGCTGGGCGCCAGGTTGCCGAACGTGCTCGAGGCGCTCGAATACGGGGAGTTTTCGGTGACGCAGGCCACGAACGTTCCCTGGGGCGACCAGGCACACAGGGAAGGATCGCTCAGTCGGGCCAGCCCGTGCACCGACGCGTCGACCTCGCGCAACAGCAGCGAATCGCCCCGGGTGAACACCAGCCGCTTTCCGTCGGGCGACCAGTCGGCCGACACCACCGGATTCGCCGGGGTTCCGGGCAGCTCCGGCCGCGCCGGCCCGCCCCCGGCCGGCGCACTCCAGACCCCGCCCCGGGAGAGGAACAGCACCCGGCTGCCGTCGGGGGACCAGCGCGGGTCGGTCTCCGCATTCGTGGTGTCCCCGGTGAGGGCCACCGCGCGTCCTTCCCCGACCGGCCGCACCATCACATGCATCTTGAACAGAAGCCCGGCAGCGTACGCCACCGAGCGGCCGTCGGGAGAGATGGCCGGAGTGACTTCCAGCCCCGGATCCCAGGTCACGTGGATCTCCCGGCCGAATACCAGCGGCACCTGCGCGTGCCCACCGAGCAGCTTGCCGCCCAGGAAGAAGGCGGCCAGGAGGGCGGCCGCTATGACGGCGAGGACGGGAAGACGGGACGACGGGAGGGCGGGAATGCTCCTGGTACCTCTCCCGTCTTCCCGTCGTCCCGTCCTCCCGTCTTGCAGCGCAGCCGCAAACTCCGCCGCACTCCGGAACCGGTCGGCCGGCAACTTCTGGAGCGCGGTCACCACCGCATCTTCGACATGCTCCGGAACGGTGGGCCGCTTAACCCGCAATCCCGCCGGCGGCTCGGTCAGCACCTTGGCCACGATCGCCTGCGCGGTCGGCCCCGTGAACGGCGGCTCCCCGGCCAGCATCTCGTAGGTCACGCATCCCAGCGCGTAGATGTCGCTGCGACCGTCGACCGGCTCGCCCAACGCCTGCTCCGGGCTCATGTAGGCCGGGGTGCCGCACGCTGGTTCCGGTCCGGGTGACCCCGTCGTCTTGGCCGCGCTGAGCGCCTTGCCGATGCCGAAGTCCGCCACCAGCGCGTGCCCTTCGTGCAGCATGATGTTCTCGGGCTTGATGTCCCGGTGGATCACGCCGTGCCGGTGGGCGTAGTCGAGCGCCTCCGCCACCTCGGCGGCAATGCGTACCGCCTCCTCCACCGGTAACATCTTCGTATTCTCGAGCCGTTCCCGCAGCGACTCGCCGTCGACGCACGGCATCACGTAGAACACCATCCCTCCCGCCTGCCCGAGTCGAACAGGGACAGGATGTGGGGATGGGAGAGCTTGGCGGTGATCTTGATCTCCGAGAGGAACCGCTCCGCGCCCAAGGTCGGGGCGACCTCGGCGCGCAGCACCTTGATGGCGACCTTGCGGTCGTGCTTGAGGTCGTGCGCGAGGTACACCGTGGCCATGCCGCCCTGCCCGAGCTCGCGCTCGATCCGATACCGGTCCGAGAGTGCTGCGGCGAGGCGATCCGCGGTTGCGGTCACCGGATCCCCTCGACGGTGAACAGCAGCGAGAACCGGTTGCGGGTCTCGTACACGTAGGTCCTGGCATCATCCGCGAGGGTAATGCGATTGAAATTGAAGAGCGCCGCGCTGATGGCCGGGGCGACCGAGAGGAGCGGCGTGCGGCGGCCGGTGGCAACGTCCACCCGGTCGATGCGCGGGCCCGACTCGGTGGCGGCCTGCACCCACAGCGCGGCGCCGTCGGGACTCCAGCGCAGCACACTGTCGGCCCCGATGCCGGAAACCTGTTTCGGCGCGCCGCCGCCGATGGGATAGATCCACTGCAGACTGTCGCGCCGGACCAGGACGGCACCACCATCGGGCCGCAGCAATGCCGTGCTGGAGCTGTCCGGCGTCACCGGTTCCAGCGCGGACCCGTCCGGCGGACTCTTGAAACAGCGGGCACTCTTGCCCGGCGGCGTCCCGCAGACCAGGAAGGAGGCGCCGTCCGGGAAAAAGTCGACCGAGGTGATGGATTCGAGCCCGGCCCAGTGAAGGGACCGCGGCTCCCCGGGCCCGATCGGGTACACCACGTACTGGGTGGGTGTGGTCGGCACCTGCCCGATGACCCAGCGATGATCGCGGGAAATGGCCCGCGCCGAACCCTCCCCCAGCCGAATGGCCGGAGAACCATCGGTTTTCCGGAGCATCAGCGCATAGTGCCCGCCGGCGACGACCGAGACGTCGGTAAACGCAATGAGACTGCCGTCACCGGAAAGAATCGGCATGATCGAGCTGTCCAGCCAGGAAAAGTCGCGCTCGCCATTCCAGTTGGGGGAGTGGCCGGTGAGGCGGCGCGGCTGATCGTCTCGCGTCACCAGCCAGCGCCCGTCCGCGGCCATGTCCTGCATCGTGAGGGAGCCCGGGCTGGGAAGGACGAGGCGGGTCTGACCATGCAAGTCGGCGCTCTGCACCTGGTAGTTGCCGCCCTGATCGGAGCCGGAGAAGAACAGCGCGCGGCCATCGGCTTGCCACACCAGGCCCTCCAGGCCCCAGAAATCACGGCTCACCGTGGTGGTGACCTTCCCCGTTTGATCGACCACCATCACGAGGCCGCGGTCGTCTCCCTTGTAGCTGTGCTTGAAGAAGGCGACCCGATCTCCCCCCGGCGCAATCCGCAGGTCCGAGAGGTCGCCACCGGGGTCGCTCTGATAGAGCACCTTGCCGATGGGATACTCGAGCCTGACCCGGCCTCCGTTCGCACGCGTGACGGCCAGTTGGGTGCCGTCGGGCGACCAGTCCGCCTCCTGGACGTTTTCGCTGACCTCCCGGGGCGTCCCGCCACCCAAGGGCATCCGGGCCAGGGTCCCGGTGAACATCCGGTGGTTGACGTAGCGCGCGTGGGTCAGGACGGCGAGCTCGCCGGTCCGGGAGACGGCGAGCAGCTGGGTCGAATCGGGTCCCAGCTGCTCGGGCTCAGGGTAGTCGGGACGGATGACGTTGAGCCGGGGAACCGGGCCGCGGGAGCTCGCGCTGTACACGACGGTGCGGCCGTCAGGGCCCCACCGCGCGACGAAAATGGCCTCCTGCCGAAAGCTGTTCTGGGTCATCACGATCCGGGTGAGATCGGTGCCGGCCCCCTTCCGGCGCAGCAGAACCAGGATCACCGCCAGGCTCGCGACCAGCCCGGCCAGCGCCAGCCAGCTGCGCCGGTCCGCCAGCCAGGGCTGGCTCCGGCTCGCAGTTCTCGGCCGAGCGGGTCCGGTCAGGGCATTCGCGAATTCGGAGGCGGTGGCGAACCGGTCGGCGGGAATCTTCTCCAGCGCCGTGAGCACCGCATCCTCGACCTGTTCCGGGACCCGCTCGCGCAGCCGGCGCAGCGAAGCGGGTCTGTCGGTCATCACCTTGGCGACGATGGCCTGGGCGGTCGAGCCGGTGAAGGGCGGGTCACCGGCCAGCATCTCGTAGGTCATCGCGCCGAGCGCATAGACATCGCTGCGCGGCGTGAGCTCCCGGTCGCCCATGGCCTGCTCGGGGCTCATGTAGTGTGGCGTGCCGAGCGACATGCCGGTCTCGGTCATCCGGCCGCCGGCGCTGCTCGCGGCCAGCGCAATCCCGAAGTCCGCCACCAGGGCTCGGCCATCGTGGAGCAGGATGTTCTCGGGCTTGATGTCGCGGTGGATGATGCCGTGGCGGTGGGCGTAGTCGAGCGCTCCGGCCACTTCCGTGGCGATCCGCACCGCATCGGGAATCGAGAGCTGCTTTTCGCGGTTGAGCCGGTCCCGCAGCGACTCTCCCTCGACGAACGGCATCACATAGAACAGGAACGAATCCGCGGCGCCTGAATCGAAGAGCGCCAGGATGTGCGGGTGCTGCAGGTGGGCGGTGGTCTTGATCTCGGTGAGGAACCGCTCGGCGCCGATGACCGCGGCCAGTTCGGGGCGCAGCACCTTGATCGCCACCTGGCGGTCGTGCTTGAGGTCCTGCGCCAGGTACACCGTGGCCATCCCGCCCTGGCCCAGCTCCCGCTCGATCCGGTAGCGGTCGGCCAGCGCGGCAGCGAGACGCTCGGGGCGATTCGACGTCACCGGGCAATCCTCCGCGCCAGTGCCGCGCGTTCCGCGATCACCGAATCCCGCTGGGGCTTGAGTGGCGCATCAGGATTGGTGCGCAGCGTGAGGTACGAATCGTAGGCGCGGATCGCACCGGTGGTATCGCCGGTAAGCGCAGCCAGTCGGCCCTCCTGTCGGAGAAAAGCCGGGAGGCTCCAGAGGTAGGCGGGAAAGTAGTCCACTTCACGGCGGCGGATCGCGGCGAGCGCGGCGGGGAGGTCGCCCTGCGCCGCGCGCAGCCGTGCGACGGTGAAGTTGGCAAACGCCGTCGGCGCGAAGTTGGTGGTTCCGGTGAAACCCCGCGGGTCCTGACCCATCAGGGAGTCGAGCTGGTCGAGAGCCGGCCATCGGGCATGAACCGCCGGCGGCCTCTCCGACAGCACCTGCAGGAGCAATGGGCATACGCGGAGATCGAGGTGCTCCCATTCTTCCGACGGGATGGTCGGGTGATCGCCGGCAGCGAACGCGCGCAGCCGCCGGATCGCGCCGGCCACACCGGAGGTATCGCCACCGGCGACCCGGAAGAGTGCTCCGAAGCAGTCCTCCACCGGCGGCCAGCGGATCACGCTGCCGGGCGCGGTCAGCCGGTTTTGACCGGCAGCCTCCCGGGCAAGGACCGTGGCAGCCATCTCACGGTGCACCGGTTCAATCAACGCCTGCTGGATCAGGGTGCTGCTCCACTGCACGCCGGTCGCCAATCCCGAATTCAAGTAGCCGAGATCGGTGCGGCCCTCGGCGAACCGCAGGGCCAGGCGGCCCAGGTCGGCACCGACGCGCTCCGGCGCGGTGGTCGCTTCGCGCTCCAGCGAGTCGACCGCCCAGCGGGCGTCGCCCAGCGGCAGGGCGAACGCGGCGCTATGCAGGGTCAGCTTCACCAGCTTCTGCATGACGTCGGTGCGGCTCAGTCCCGTCGCCCGGTTCCGCCAGCGGCGCACCGCCGCGCTGTCGCCGAGGGTATGCGCCGCGGCCCACAGATAGAAGTCGTCGGTGAAGCCGGAGGTCACTCGCGCTTCCAGGAGACGCGAGTGACGCGCAGTGGCTGCGCTGTCGCGGACCGCCATCGCGGTGATAGAGTCGCTCGCCGATCGCCGAGCGTGAAACTCGAGTCCAGCGCGATCGCGCGGTCGAGTGCCTCGGCGGATCGCGCCGCCCAATCCAAGCGGCTGGCGGCCACACCGTAGTGGGACAGCAGCTGGCCCAGGAGCAGCCAGTGCTCGGGGCTGTCCGCGGCCGCTCGGCGGCCCGTTCGGCCTGGGCGATGATCTTCGCGAGGGTGGACGGGCCGCGGGTAGTTGGGACCGACGGTCGGGATCGCGAGAAAGAGGGCACGATCGCGGGAGCCCAGACGGTCGCGCAGACTCGCCACGAGCGGCACGACTGCCAGCCCGCCGCTCTCGAAGACGTTGCCGATCCACGCATTGGTGGTGACCATGCGCGAATGCCGCATCGGCGAAGGTCGAGTCGCGGGCGAGGGCGCGGCCGAATCCAGCGCCATCGCTCCGAAGTAATCGCCCCGGCGGGAGGCCTTGCGGCCGGCCAGGTAATTCTGGAGCGCGTCGAGCGGCGCGGCGGCCAGGCCGGCCTGCCGCTCTGCGGTCACGCCGGCACCGCGAATGAGCAGCGCCGCAGTCAGGCGATCGACGAGCACGGCCACGCTGTCCGGTGCCCCGACGACCTTCTCCTCAGCCACCACCTTTCCGTCACTGACCTGGATGAGCCAGCCGTTGAGCGTGAGATCGGTCGGCGTAGCGATGGCGCTGCCGAGCAGTACGCGGCCGGCTCCGAGCTGGCGCGCAAGGGTCCGGGAAGCGTCTTCGGAGAGATCGTCCTTCTCGTTGCCGACGGCCCGCCGCCATGCGGCGAGGAGCGTGCGCGGCTCGACCGTTCGCGCACCGGAACCGGTGCTCAGGCGGGCCTGCAGCAGGTCGAGCATCGATTCGCGCAGGTAACCGATCGATGGACCACCGACCCGGAACGGCAGCACCGCGATCACGTCGGGATCCAGAGCCGCACCGGTCGTACGCCCACGGAAACCAGAACCAGGCGACCGCGGCGATCAGGAGCACCCCGAGTGCCGCAATGCCGACCCGCCGAGCGATGCGGCGAACCGGCTCACGCGCACTGTCCTGAAGCGCAGCAGCAAATTCCGGCGGCGGTGGCGAAGCGATCGGCCGGTGCGCGCTGCAGCGCGCGCTGCAGCGCCGGTCACTGCACCTCGGGGACCGTGTCGCGCAGCACCCGGGCGCTCGGCGCCGTGGTGCCGAGCACGCTTGGCGATGATCGCGCTGCGCGGTCGGCGCCGGTGAACGGCGGCTCGCCGGTGAGCATCTCGTAGAGGACGGCTCGCCAGGGCATAGACGTCGGCCCGCGCATCCACGTCGGCCTGTCCCCCATCGACTGTTCCGGGCTCATGTAGGCCGGCGTGCCGATGGCCATGCCCGTCGCGGTGATCTGGGCGCCGCCCGCCGCTGCACCGCGCGCGCGATGCCGAAGTCGGCCACCAGCGCGTGACCGCTCGTGGAGCAGGATGTTCTCGGGCTTGATGTCGCGATGGACGATGCCGCGCTCGTGGGCGTAGTCCAGCGCGTCCGCCACCTCGGTGGCGATGCGCACCACCTCGCCGATCGGGAGCTGTTGCTCCCGAGTGAGCCGGCTCGCGGAGCGTTTCGCCCTCGACGAAGGGCATCACGTAGAAGAGGAATCCGTCCGCCGCGCCCGAATCGAACAGCGGCAGGATGTGCGGGTGCTGGAGATTGGCGGTGAGCTCGATCTCCGTGAGGAAGCGCTCGGCGCCCAGCACCGCGGCGAGCTCCGGGTGGAGCACCTTGATGGCCACCTGGCGGTGGTGCCGGACGTCCTCGGCGAGATACACCGTGGCCATGCCGCCCGCGCCCAGCTCCCGCTCGATCCGGTAGCGGTCGGCCAGCGCCGTGGCGAGGCGGGCCGGCGGCCCCGTCACGGCGCCACCGCATTCGCGAACGCTTCCCAGCGCCCCCGCGCCTTCGCCATGATCCGCTGGTACTCCGGCAGGCCCCGCAGCGGCGCCATGAACGGGCAGAACTTGGTCATGAACTCACAGGCGTAGAATCCCTTGTCCACCGCCTCCTCGACCACCACCAGCGCCCGCGCGGTCTCTCCCGCCATCGCATAGGACTCGGCCAGATGGAAGGTGAGATGGAAATCCAGCGGCGCGGTGTTCACCGGCGCCAGCGCCGCGAGCCCGCCGGCACGGTCCCCCTGGAGCGACGCCACCAGCGAGGCAAGCTGCCAGGTGTAGGGCACCATCGGCCCATACGCCACCAGCCACCTGGCCTCCTCGGCGGCGAGCGTGACCTCCCCCACCAGCGCGTAGGTGTACCCGATGGTCCAATGGATGATGTAGCCGGTGGGATCCAGCTCCAGCGCGCGGCGCAGGGTTGCCGGCGAGCCTTCGAATCGCCCGGCGAACCATTCGGTCACCCCGGCCGCCAGCCAGGAGAGCGCCGAGAGCGGGTCGATCGCCATCATCTGGCGGGCCGGGGCCGCCGCCAGTTCGACGTGCCCGGCATTCCAGTAGGTGACGATCAGCCAGAAGATCGAATCGGTGTCGTTGGGGTCCCGCTCGATCGCGGCGAGAAAATGCCGGACCGCCTCCGGGTGATGTCCCCGCTCGAACGAGACATATCCGTGCAGGGCGTACCCGTACGGCGCATCGGGAGCCATCGCCAGCAGCGCGTCGGCCTGGACCGCGCACTCGGCCAGGATCGCCGGATCCCCGAGGCCGGCCTTGACCAGCGCGACATCGGCCCACGCCAGCAGCCCGAGGAGTGGCGCGGTCCGGCCCTCGATCTGGATCGCCTGGTTGAGCAGATCCTTGCCGCGCTGCATGGTCGGGCCGAGGCCCCGCAGCTCCTGCCGGGCCTCGAGATAGAGCTCGAAGGCCCGCGCATTCTGAATCGGACGCTGCGCCAGCCGGCGGTCCTCGTCGCGGCTCAGCTTCACCCCCAGCGCCTTGACGATCTCCCGCGACACCCGCTCCTGCACTTCAAACACGTCGTCCATGGTGCCGCTGTACTTCTCCGACCAGAGCTGCGCGTCCGCCTCGGCGTCGATGAGCTGCGCGGTGATGCGCAGACTCGACCCCGCGCGCCGTACACTCCCTTCCAGCACGTAGCGGACGCCGAGCTCGCGGCCGATGGTGCGGACGTCCTTGTCGGTGCGCTTGAAGCGCATCGCGGAGGTGCGCGAGATGACGCTCAGCGCCTTGACGCTGGCCAGGTCGGAGATGATTTCCTCGGTGAGCCCGTCGCTGAAGTACTCGTCCCCGGAATCCGGGCTGCGATTGACGAACGGCAGGACGACCAGCCCCGCCGCCCGGGCCGGGCCTTCCCTGATTGGAACGGTTGCCTGCCAGGTTGCTCCCGAGGGGGTCAGCAACGACTTCGCGAACTCGGCGGCGGTCGCGGGCCGCTCGGCCGGATCCGTCGCCAGGACCCGCTGCACCGCGCCGCTGAGTTGCGCGCCCACGTCCGGTCGGTGGGCGATACACTGCGGGGGCGCCTCGGTGAGGCGGCGTGCAATGGTACGCTGCGGGGTCGGGGCGGCGAACGGCGCCTCACCGGTCAGCATCTCGAACAGGACGCAGCCCAGGCTGTAGAGATCGCTCCGGCCGTCGAGGCTGTCATCGGCCAGCACCTGCTCGGGGCTCATGTAGGCCGGGGTGCCGACCGCCAGCCCGGTCTGGGTCAAGTGGCCGCCGTCGAGGGTGCTGACCGCCTTGGCAATGCCGAAGTCCGCCACCACCGCGTGGCCGCTCTCCAACAGGATGTTCTCCGGCTTGATGTCCCGATGAATCACCCCGTGGGCGTGGGCGTAGCCCAAGGCATCGGCCACCTCCCGCGCGATCTGCAGCGCGTCGTCGATCGCCAGCGGCTTCTCCCGGCACAACCGGTCCCGCAGCGACTCGCCTTCGATCAGCGGCATGACGTAGTAGAGGAATCCGCCGGCCTCCCCCGAGTCGTACAGCGGCAGGATATGCGGATGGCGCAGGTTGGCGGTGGTCTCGATTTCGCGGAGGAACCGCTCCGCGCCGAGCGCGGCCGCCAGCTCGGACCGCAACACCTTGACCGCTACTCGCCTGCGATGCCTCACGTCTTCGGCCGCGTAGACCGTGGCCATCCCGCCCGCGCCGAGCTCGCGCTCGATCCGGTAACGATCGGCCAGGGCGGTGCGGAGGCGCTCGCCTTCCGTCATCTGCTATTCCGGAAGCGACAACGGAGCTTGCCCCGCCGCCTTCCGCTTCGCGTTGAACGCCGCGAGCCCCGTGGTCTTGAGCGCGGTCCATTTGGCCATCACCTCGGCCGACTGCGCCTTGGCCCGACCGCACGCCGCCACCTGCCCGGCGGTGGGCGCCACATCGGCGCCTTGCATGGCCATGGCCGCGGCCATCATTCCGCTGCTTGCGCTCTCCAGGGTCGGCGGGCCGGCCGGGCCCCGGCCGAAGAACCGGCCCCGGCCTCCCCGGGCCGGCGGGGGAGCCAGCGACTCGACCTGGGCCTTGAACGCATCCACGTCGCCGCCGGACAGCTTCTGCAATTCCGTGACGAGGGCCCGGGCCTGCGCCTGCGCCGTGCGCGCGGCCACCGCACCGTCGTACATCTCCCGGGACAGCGTGGCCAGCTGGGTCAGCCCGAGGGCGGGTGTCGTGACCCGCGGGTCCAGACGCAGGGTGAGCGGCTGGGTGACCGACTTCCCGTGGGCGGTGAGCCGCACGGTGTACGTGCCCGGCGGCGCCCAGGGCGCGTTGACGTCCGGATAGGTGTGGTGCGGCACCGCGCCGGTGGCACCCTCGTCCCCCGCATCCTCGATGTCCGGGGCGGGGAAGGGCTGGTAGTGCAGATCCCACCAGACCCGATGCATTCCGGCCTCGGTGCCGATCTTCATTTCCGGGGCGGGCCAGTAGAGCGGCAGCCCGCAGTAGGTGGCGGTGGGCCGCTTCCGGCAGACCTGGTCGTACGCGGCCATGTCGACACCCGGTTCCGGGTCGAGCACGGGATCGGTGCTGGAGTAGGTCCGAATCACTTTGCCGGCGCGATCGAGGATGTCGATCGTCACCGGGCCCGCCGCGGCTTCTGGCAGGTAGTAGTCGAGGATTCCGCCCGGCGGAGGATTCTCCCCCGCCGGCAGCTCGGGCGGCCAGGGGGTGGGCTCGTTGGTGCCGAAGCGCACCCGCACCGCGGTGGCGGGCCTGACCAGATACGGCGTGCCGGAGGTCTGCGCCGCCCGAATGGCCGCCTCCTGACGGAGCGGGGTCACGTCGTCGAGGATCCAGAAGCCCCGGCCATGGGTTCCCGCGACGAGATCGGCGCAGAGACAGGTGCTGTCGTCTTTCACCTGGAGGTCGCGCACCGAGATGGCCGGCATGTTACCCCGGAGTGACCGCCAGTGGTCGCCGTCGTCGAACGATACCCAGACCTGGGCATCGGTCGCGGCGTAGAGCAGCCCCTTCTGGCGGGGATCCTCCCTGATCGAGTTGGCCGGAGCGTTCGAGGCGATCCCGGTGTTGATCTCGGTCCAGCTCTTGCCCCCGTCGTGGGTGCGGAAGAAGTGCGGGCTCATGTCGTCGATCCGCATGGTGTTGGCCGCCGCGTAGGCGGTGAGCGGATCGAAGTGGCCGGCGTCGATGTTGAAGATGCGGGTCCACGGCTTGATGGCGGGGGGCGTGACGTTGCTCCACTTCACGCCGCCGTTCATCGTCACCTGGATGTTGCCGTCGTCGGTGCCGGCCCAGATGATGCCCAGGCTCCGGGGCGAGAGCGACAGCGCGGTGATGGCGCCCAGCGGCGAGGGCGTCACGGTGCTCGCATACTTGCCCGCGCTCGCCGGCGGGGTCCAGCTCGGGCGGGCCAGGTCAGGGCTGATCCGGGTCCAGCTCCGCGCATGGTCCGCCGATTTCCAGACGACATTCGAGGTGTAGAAGAGCACGCCGGGATCCACCGGCGACCAGAGGATCGGCATGGTGCGCACGTTGCGCCCGAAGCCGCCGGCGCGCGCCGTCTGGTCGGGGCCGACCTGGGTGGTCTGGCCGGTCTTGCGGTTGTAGAGCGACACGCCGTTGCGCGCGCTGCCGAACACCAGGTCGGGATTGCGGGGGTCGGGCGCCGCGATGCCGTATTCCTGGATGTTGACGGGATGCCAGTCGTGGAACGTGATCTCACCGTCCATTGAGCGGCTGTCAACGCAGGCCGAGCCGGAATCCTGCTGCCCGCTGCAGACCCGGTACGGGAAATCGTTGTCGGTGGAGACGTGGTACATCGCCGCGGTAGGCTGGGTGTACCAGTTGCTCCAGGAGCGGCCGCGATTGGCCGAGACCACCCCACCCTGATCCGACACGGCGAGGACGATGTTCGGGTGCTCCGGGTTCACCCAGATCTTCTGATAGTCGTCGCCGCCGGGGGCCCCGCGCACCGCCGACCAGGTGAGCCCGCCATCCTCGGTCCGCCACATGACGGTGGACGCGCTGTACACCACATTGGGATCCTTGGGGTCCACGACGATGGTGGGGAGGTCGCCCCCGCCGATGCGCACCAGGGGTCGGCCATCCGGAGTCGGCATCGTCGCATTGGCCGGGGCGTCCGGCCCGTGGATCGCCAGGAACCAGTGCTCTCCCGCGTCGGTGGACTTGTAGAAGCCCACCGGACCCGAGCCACCGGTCGCCGTGGCCGCCGCCACCATGGCGTAAAGGATCTGCGAGTTGCTCGGCGCGATGGCGATGTTGGCCTG
This sequence comes from uncultured Gemmatimonadales bacterium, assembly GCA_963762545.1. GTDB lineage: Bacteria > Gemmatimonadota > Gemmatimonadetes > Gemmatimonadales > GWC2-71-9 > JABFSM01. The sequence continues at coordinate 928,525 of CAVXLC010000001.1, forward strand.
GAGGACCGACGGCAGTCCCCCGGTGAGCTGCTTCCAGGTGGTGCCGCCGTCGGTGGACTTGAAGATCCCGTTTCCGCCGCCGCCGAATCCGCCCCCTTCCCAGAAGGCCTGTTGCTGCTGCCAAAGGGTGGCATAGACGACGTTCGGGTTCGAGGGGTCGATGCGAACGTCGTTGCCGCTGGTGTATTCGTCCTTGTAGAGCACCTTCTCGAAGGTCTGCCCGCCATCGGTGCTTCGGAAGATGCCGCGCTCCGCGTTGGGTCCGTACGGGTGGCCCAGCGCGGCCACGAAGAGCCGGTTGGGATTGCCCGGATCCACGTCGATCATCGCGATCATCTGGCTCTCGCGAAGGCCGAGATGGGTCCAGCTCTTCCCCGCGTCGGTGGACTTGTACACGCCGTCGCCGGTGGCGAGGTCCGGCCGGATGATGCCGGCGCCGCTGCCGACGTAGAGGATGTTCGGATCGGTCGGCGCGACGGCAATCGCGCCGATGGAGCCGGTGGACTCATGGTCGAAGAGCGGCTCCCAGGTGGAGCCGTAGTCGGTCGACCGCCACACCCCTCCGTTGTCGAACCCGATATAGAAGACGTTGGGCTGGCTGGCCGCGCCGGAGAGGGCGCGGGCCCGGCCGGCGCGCACCGGCCCGATCTGGCGCCAGCGCATGGCCGAGGAGGCGTCGGGGGACTGGGCCGCGACATCGGCGGCCAAGGTGGCGAAGGACACCAGAGCGAGAGCAACAGCGGCGAATGAAGGGCGCACGGGTCCGCCTTGGAGATTGAATCGTGAAGTCTGGGAGGGGCAGCGCCTATATTTACCTCTCCCTCATCCTTCTTGCCAGAATGACTCCCATGCTGAACCGATCACCCCTTCACCGTCGGACTGCCGCAGGGGCTCTCGCCCTGGTCGTGCTCCTGACCGCAGCCGCGCCGACTCCCATCGCCCCGAACCTCCTCTCCGGCCTGGTCTGGCGGAATCTGGGGCCCTTCCGTGCCGGCCGGGTGGCCTCGGTCACCGGGGCCATCGGGGCCCCCGGGGTCTTCTATGCCGGCATGCCCGCCGCGGGCATCTGGAAGACGACCAACGCCGGGGTCACCTGGGAACCGATCTTCGACTCGGTGAAGGAGGTGTCGGCGGTGGGGGCGGTAGAGGTGGCCCCGTCCGATACCAGCGTCATCTACGCCGGCACCGGCGACATCATCACCGGCGGCTCCATCGCCGAGGGCAACGGAGTCTACAAGTCGACGGACGCGGGGCGGACCTGGAAGCACCTGGGCCTCGATGGGACCAGGCAGATTCCGTCCATTCTGGTCGATCCCAAGGATCCGAACCTCGTCCTGATCGCGGCCCAGGGCGACGCCCGGCGGAAGACCGACCAGCGCGGGGTGTTCCGGAGCACGGACGGAGGAGCGACCTGGACCAGGACCCTCTATCTGGACGATTCGACGGGCGTCGAGAAACTGGCCCGGGCGTTCGACCGGCCCGAGATCATCTTCGCCACCACGGTGCGGCATTACCGGGCCCCGATCGCGCCGCCGGGCGGTGGGTTCGGCGGCGGCGCGCCCCAAGCCGGGCCCACCGGCACCGCGCTGTACAAGTCCACCGACGAGGGCGTCACCTGGTCGCCGGTCTCCGGAAGCGGGCTGCCGCGCCTCAATGGCCGGACCTCCGTGGCCGTGGCGATGCACACCGGCGCCCAACGGGTCTACCTCATCGGCAACTTCGGGCTGTATCGCTCGGACGACGGCGGCGGCTCCTGGCGACGGATGGATGCGGAGGATCCGCGCATTGCCAACGGGCAGGGGGGATACAACTGCGGCGTGTACGTGAGCTCGGTGAATCCCGACGTGGTCTACACCATCAGCACGTCGAGCTACATCTCCACGGACGGCGGCAACACCTTCACCGGCTGGAAGGGCGCCCCGGGCGGCGACGACCCGCAGCAGATGTGGATCGATCCCACCGATGGCCGGCGCATCCTGCTCGGCATGGACCAGGGCGCCACCGTGACGCTGGACGGCGGCCGGACCTGGAGCACCTGGTACAACCAGTCCACCGACCAGGTCTATCACCTTTCGGTGGACACGTCCTGGCCCTACTGGGTCTACGCCCCGCAGCAGGATGCCGGCGCCATCCGCACCCGGAGCCGCGGCAACTTCGGCGCGATCACGCCGATGGACTGGAATCCCGTGGGTGGATGGGAATGGGGCACGATCGTCGCGGATCCCCTCAATCCCGACCTGGTGTACGCCAGCGGCTCGGGGATGCTCCGGATCTCCTATCCCAGCGAGCAGATCGTCAACGTGAGCCCGAGCGTGGATCCCGATCTCCGGCTTCGGGCCACCTCGTCCAATCCGATCATGTTCGCGCCCTGGAACCCCAAGGAGCTGCTGGCCGGGTTCCAGTACCTCATGGCCACGACCGACGGCGGCATGCACTGGGTCAAGCTGAGTCCCGACCTGGGCTACCCGAAGGGACAGTCGCCCCCGCCCGATACCGTCGCGCGGACGCCCGGGGCGCCGCCCTCCGGCATCATCGAGACCTTCGCTCCCTCCACGGTGGCGAGGGGACTGATCTGGGTCGGCACCAACAACGGGCTCATCAAGCTCACCCGGGATGAGGGCAAGAGCTGGGACGACGTCACCATTCCCGGCCTGCCGGAACCGACCCGTGCCTTCGTGTCGATGATCGACGCCTCGCATCAGGATCCGGCGGAAGCCTACGTCGCCATCGACTACCACAACATCGCCGACTACACGCCCTGGCTGTTCCGCACGAAGGACTACGGGAAGACCTGGACCAAGATCGTGGGCGGCCTCCCGGCCGATCGGCCGGCGGGGAGCTTTGCCCGGGTGATCCGGTCCGACCCCAAGCGCGCCGGGCTCCTGTATGCCGGCACCGAGAGCTCGATGTATGTCTCCTTCGACGACGGCGACAACTGGCAGTCGCTGGCCCTCAATCTGCCCACCACGTCGTACCGGGACATCGCCTTCCGGGACAACGACCTGCTGGTCGGCACCTATGGGCGGGGCATCTGGGTGCTGGATGACATCTCGCCCCTGCGGCAGCTCACGCCGGCCATCGGCAGCGAGCCGGCCCATCTCTTCGCTCCCGCCGAGGCGATCCGGGTCCGCCGCAACGTGAACCAGGACACTCCGTTTCCGCCCGAGGTGCCCCACGCCCTCAATCCTCCCGATGGGGCGCTGATCTACTACACCCTCTCGGCCCGGCCGGCGGGGGATATCACGCTGGATGTGCTCGATGCCGCGGGTCAGGTGGTGCGCCACATGTCGAGCGCGCCGATCACGCCGGTGGACGAGGCGGCGCGGCCGCCCCATCCCGGCTTCTGGCTCGAGACCCCGGCACCATTGCCGACGGCGACCGGCCTCAACCGGGTCAACTGGAACATCCGGTACGACGCACCGCCGGTGGGGAGCCACAGCTTCGAGATCAATGCGAATCCCGGGCTCACGCCGGCCTCGCCGGAGGGGCCGCTGGCCGCGCCGGGAGCCTACACGGTGCGCCTCACGGTCAACGGCAAGAGCTTCACGCAGCCGTTGACCGTGCGAAACGATCCCCGGTCCCCCGCGACCCTGGCCGACGTGAAGGCCCAGAGCGCGCTGGCGGTCCGGGTGTTCCAGGGAACCCGGGCGGCGTGGGAGGGATACCAGCAGGTGACTGCCCTGAAAGCGGCGGTGACGGCCGCCAACGCGCCCGGCGCGCCGGCGGAGGTGGCCACCGCGGCGGCGGCCTTCCTGACCCGGCTCAACGAAGTGGGCGGCAGCGCCGGCCGGGGCCGGTTCGGCGGCGGATTCGGCAATCAGGGCGGGCCGTCACCGCTGCCCAGCTTCCTCCGGGTCAGCGGCCGCCTGGCGGGGCTGCTCGGCACCCTCGGCGCCGGCGACATGGCGCCCAACGAGCCGGTGCTCCACGCTGTCGCCGGTGCCTGTGGCGATCTCAAGACGGCGGCGGCCACCTGGCGCTCGGTGCAGGAGAAGGACCTCGCCGCCTTCAACGCGGTGCTGACGAAGAACAACCTCAAACCGGTCGCGGCGGCCGCCTCCATGGCCGCGGTGCCAGGATGTTGAGCGCGGCGGTGACATAGCCCGATCCCGACGCTACCTTCAGCGAGTCATGGCGACACCGACCAAGTCCTCGCGGTACGGGACCTCCCAACCGCAGCGACCGGCCGCGCCCCCGCAGCCGTCGGCGGCGTTTCCGCGGAACCCCGGCATGCCGCTCGATCTGGGGTGGATCCGGGACATCCGGATCAATCGGAGCGCGGTGGAACGCCGCGCGGCCACCATTCCGACTCGCCGCTCGGTCAAGACCGCCTGGCAGGCGGGCTGGCTGCTCCGCGCCGTCTCGTTGATCGATCTCACGACGCTGTCGGGCGACGACACGCCCGGGCGGGTCCTGCGCCTCTGCGCCAAGGCGCGCCATCCGGTGCGCCAGGATCTGCTGGAGGCGCTGGGCGCGGGAGACCTGGGCCTCACGGTGGCCGCGGTGTGCGTCTACCACGCCTTCGTGGAGACGGCGGTCCGGGCCCTCGAGGGGAGCGGCATTCCGGTGGCCGCGGTGTCCGCCGGATTTCCCGCCGGGCTCTCGCCGCTCCGGCTGCGGATCGCCGAGATCGAGGCCTCGGTGGCGGCCGGCGCCCGGGAGATCGACATCGTCATCACCCGCGCCCACGTGCTCACCGCCAACTGGACCGCGCTCTACGACGAGGTGAAGGCCTTCCGCGCTGCGGCCGGTCCGGCCCATCTCAAGGCGATTCTCGCTACCGGGGAGCTGGGCACCCTGCGGGACGTGGCCCGCGCCAGCGTCGTGGCGATGATGGCGGGCGCCGACTTCATCAAGACCTCCACCGGGCAAGGAAGCGGTCAACGCGACGCTCCCCTTCGGCATCGTGATGGCGCGGCAGATCCGGGAGTTCCGGGAGCGCACCGGCTACTTCGTCGGGCTCAAGCCGGCCGGCGGCATCCGCACCGCCAAGCAGTCGCTCGACTGGCTGGCCATGATCAAGGAAGACCTGGGAGACCGGTGGCTCCGTCCCGACCTGTTCCGCTTCGGCGCCAGCAGCCTCCTCACCGATATCGAGCGGCAGCTCGAGCACTACGCCACCGGACGTTACTCCGCGGCCCATCGCCACCCCATGGCCTGACATGACGACGGTCCGGGAATCGTTCGAATCCATGGCGTGGGGGCCGGCCCCGGAGTCGGCGGCAACGGCCGAGGCGTGGCTGGCGACCGCACGGCCGCGCGTTCGGGCACTACGTCGGCGGCGCCTGGACCGCGCCGGGCGCCGAGCAGTTCGACAGCGTCAATCCCGGCCACCGGCGCGGCGCTCGCGCGCGTCACGGCCGGGAGCGGGGACGATGTCGACGGCGGCGGTGGCCGCGGCCCGCGCGGCGCAGCCGGGATGGTGGGCGCTGGGCGGCCACGCGCGGGCCCGCTGGCTGTACGCGCTGGCGCGCCAGATCCAGCGCAACAGCCGGCTCTTCGCGGTGGTGGAGACGCTGGACAACGGCAAGCCGATCCGCGAATCCCGGGATATCGACATTCCGCTGGTGGCGCGGCATTTCTACTACCACGCCGGCTGGGCCCAGCTCATGGACACCGAGCTCCCGGGTTATGGGCCGGTCGGGGTGGTGGGGCAGATCATCCCCTGGAACTTTCCCCTGCTGATGCTGGCCTGGAAGATCGCGCCCGCGCTCGCGATGGGAAACACGGTGGTGCTCAAGCCCGCCGAGTTCACCTCGCTCACCGCGCTGCTGTTCGCGGACTGCTGCCACGCCATCGGCCTGCCGGCCGGCGTGGTGAACATCGTCACCGGCGACGGCCGCACCGGGGCCGCCCTGGTGGATCATCCCGGCGTGGACAAGATCGCCTTCACCGGCTCGACCGAGGTGGGGCGGATCATCCGCACCGCCACCGCGGGCAGCGGGAAGAGGCTGTCGCTCGAGCTGGGCGGCAAATCCCCCTTCATCGTCTTCGAGGACGCCGACCTCGACAGCGTCGTCGAGGGCGTGGTGGACGCGATCTGGTTCAACCAGGGGCAGGTCTGCTGCGCCGGCTCCCGGATCCTGGCGCAGGAGAGCATCGCCGCCCGGCTGGTGGAGAAGCTCCGCGCGCGCATGGAAACCCTGCGGATCGGTAACCCGCTCGACAAGGCGGTGGACATCGGCGCGATCGTGGCGCCGGTCCAGCTCGAGATCATCCAGGGGCTGGTGCAGAAGGGCATCGACGAAGGCGCCACCTGCTGGCAACCTTCCTGGAGCCTGCCCAAGGACGGGTTGTTCTATCCACCCACCCTCTTCACCGAGGTGACGCCGGCCGCCACGATCGCCCAGGTGGAAATCTTCGGGCCGGTGGTGGTGCTGATGACGTTCCGGACCCCCGCGGAATCGGTCGAGATCGCCAACAACACCCGCTACGGGCTGGCCGCGAGCGTCTGGAGCGACAACCTCAACACCGCGCTCGACATCGCCCCGCAGCTCAAGGCCGGCACGGTGTGGGTCAATTGCACCAACCTGTTCGACGCGGCGAGCGGCTTCGGCGGGTACCGCGAGTCTGGCTATGGGAGGGAGGGCGGGAAGGAGGGGCTCTGGGAGTACGTGAAGGCGGCACAGCGGGAAGACGGGACGGCGGGAAGTGGTGCCGCGGCATCGGCAAGCCTCCCGTCCTTCCGTCCTCCCGTCGTCTCGTCCGCCATCCCACCCATCGACCGTACCGCCAAGCTCTACATCGGCGGCAAGCAGGTGCGCCCCGACTCCGGCTATTCGCTGCCGGTGGCCGACTCGGCCGGCCGCACCATCGGCGAGGTGGGCCGCGGCAACCGCAAGGACATCCGCAACGCGGTCGAGGCCGCCCACCAGGCGGAAGCGGCCTGGGCCACGGCGTCGGCGCACCTCCGGGCCCAGATTCTGTACTACGTCGCGGAGAACCTCGCGGTCCGTCAGACGGAATTTGCGGACCGGCTGTCCGCCCTCTCCGCCGCCTCGCCCGCCGACGCGGGAGCGGAAGTGGCGGCGGCCATCCAGCGCGCCTTTGCCTACGCCGCGTGGGCCGACAAGTACGACGGCCGGGTCCACGCCACGCCGTTTCGCAACGTCACGCTGGCGATGAACGAGCCGATCGGCGTGATGGGGCTGGTGGCGCCCACCGAGGCGCCGCTGCTGGGCTTCCTGTCGCTGGTGCTGCCGGCGGTGGCCATGGGCAACTGCGTCGTCGCGGTGCCCTCGGAGCGCTGGCCGCTCCTTGCCACCGATCTGTACCAGGTGTTCGACACGTCCGATGTGCCCGGTGGCGTGATCAACATCGTGACCGGGAGCCGGCGCGAGCTGGCCCCGGTGCTGGCGGCGCACGACGACGTGGATGCGGTCTGGTTCTACGGACCCCGGGATGAGGCGGCCGAGGTGGAGAAGCTGTCCGCCGGCAACATGAAGCGGTGTCACGTCGAGTGGAGTCAGCGGGACTGGATGGACCGCCGCGAGGGCGAGGGGGAGGAGTTCCTTCGCGAGGCGACCCAGGTCAAGAACATCTGGGTACCCTACGGGGCCTGAGCCGGTTCGCTTGACATGCCGGGCCCGGGTCGTAGGTTCTCAAGTCACTTCTCCCGGTAAGTGTCACCCTCCCGGCGATCGACCGGAGGCCCCACGCCCAAACGCAGCACGTCCCGGTCATCCCGCGCCAAGCGGGATGGAAGCCTCGCCCGGCGGCAGTCGTCGCTGCTCCGCCTGAGCGCAGCCATCGCCTCCGCCCAGACGGAGTCGGAGGTCTGCCTGGCCGTCGTGGACGGCCTCCACGACGAAGCCCTGGGTTACGATTTCCTGGGACTCTTCCTCCTCGACCCGCCCACCGGCGACCGGGTGCTCCACGCCAGCGTCGGCTGGGCCGACATTCCCATCCACATGCGGGTCCCTCCCGGGCAGGGATTGAGCGACCGCCCCATCCGGGACCGCCAGCTCCGCTACACGGCCGACGTGACCCGGGAGAAGGGGTACGTCTCCAGTCTCAACAGCGGGTCCGAGGTGGACGTGCCGCTGCTGGCCGGACCCGACGTGCTCGGGGTCCTGGTGGTGGAGAGCCGGGACCGCAACGCCTTCGGTCCCGTGGACTTCGAGATCCTCACCGCGGCGGCCCAGCAGGCGAGTATCGCGATCGGCCGGGTCCGGCTGCTCGAGGAGCAGAGCCGGCTCCTCACCGAGGAGCGCCGCCGGGCCGACGAGCGGGAGGCGCTCCTCGCCACGATTACCGATCTCTCATCCGAGCTCGAGCTCTCCCGGCTCCTGCACGCCGTCCTGGCCCGCGCCGTCACCCTGCTGGGATCCGCCGGCGGGGAGCTGGCCATTCACGACGAGACCAGGGGGGACCTGGTCATCGCGGCGAACTACAACATGCAGGAGAGCTCCATCGGGACCCGGCTCAAGCTCGGCGAGGGCGCGATGGGGCATGTGGTCCAGTCCGGCGAGCAGATGTTCATTCCGGACTACCAGGCCTGGTCGGGACGTTCCGGGCAGTATGCCCGGATCGATGCCCGCGCCGTGGTCGTGGCACCGCTGCTCATCGGCGGGCACCCGGTCGGGGCGATCAACGTCTGGCACGAGGACCCGTCCCGCACTTTTACCGTGGCGGACCAGCAGCTGCTCAGCCTCTTCGGCCAGCAGGCGGCCATCGCCCTCGAGAACGCCCGCCTCTACACCGCGGCCCAGCGGGAGCGGCGCTACTTCGAGGTGCTGGTCCGGAACAGCCCGGTGGCCATCGTGGCGCTCGATCTGGAGGACCGGATCCTCTCCTGTAACCCGGCCTTCGAGCGGCTCTACCTGTACACCCAGGACGAGGTGGTCGGGCGGAACCTCGACGAGCTGATCACCACCTCGGAAACCCGGTCCGAGGCGATGGGGTACAGCCGGCAGGCCCGCGACGACCAGCCAGTGCAGGTGATTACCCGGCGGCGCCGCAAGGACGGCAGCCTGGTGGACGTCGAGGTGCTCGCCGTCCCGGTGGTCATCGGAGGCGAGCGGGTCGGCCTGATGGGACTCTACCACGACGTGACCGAGCTGCTCGCGGCCCGCAAGGCGTCGGAAGCGGCCAATCACGCCAAGAGCCAGTTCCTGGCCAACATGAGCCACGAGCTGCGCACCCCGCTCAACGCCATCATCGGCTACAGCGAGATGCTGGAAGAGGAGGCCGCCGAGCGGGGCCACCACGACTACGTGCCCGACCTGCAGAAGATCCGCTCCGCCGGCCGGCACCTCCTGGCCCTGATCAACGATGTGCTCGATCTCTCCAAGATCGAGGCCGGGAAGATGGAGCTGCACCTGGAGACGTTCGAGCTGGCGCCGGTCCTCGACGCGGTGGCCACGACGGTGGCACCGCTGATCGAGAAGAACGGCAACGTGCTCGAGCTGGAGCTGGCCGACGACCTGGGTGCCATGCGGGCCGATGCGACCCGGGTGCGCCAGGTGCTGTTCAACCTGTTGTCCAACGCCAGCAAGTTCACCGAGCATGGGCGCATCACCTTGGGGGTCACCCGCGAGCCCGGCCCCGACGGCGACACGATGTGCTTCGCGGTGCGGGATACCGGGATCGGCATGACGCCGGAGCAGCTGGACCGGCTGTTCCAGGCGTTCTCCCAGGCGGAGGCATCTACCGCCAGCAAGTACGGCGGGACCGGATTGGGCCTCGCCATCAGCCGCATGTTCTGTGAGATGATGGGCGGGGGCATTTCCGTCAGCAGCACGCCCGGCGCCGGCACCACCTTCGTCGTGCGACTCCCGTCCGAGGTGCGTCAGCCCCGGGAGCGCGTCGCGGTGCCGGCCGCCGCGGTCGATGCGTCCGGCCTGGTCGGAACGGTACTGGTGATCGACGACGATCCGGCCGCGCGGCAGCTCCTGGTCCGGATGCTGGGCAAGGAGGGGTTCCGGGTGGTCGAGGCCGCCAGCGGCGAGGCCGGCCTCGCCCTGGCGCGAATGGAACGGCCCGACGTCATCACGCTCGACGTGCTGATGCCCGGGATGGACGGCTGGGGCGTGCTCGCCGCGCTCAAGAGCGACGCCGCGCTGGCGTCCATCCCGGTGGTCATGCTCACGATCATGGATCAGGAGCATCTGGGCTTTTCCCTCGGGGCCGCCGAGTATCTCACCAAGCCGGTCGAGCGGGCCCAGCTCGCGGCGGTGCTGGCCCGCTATCGCCGCCCCTCGGGGGCGGGCGTGCTGGTGGTGGAGGATGATCCGGCCACCCGGGCGGTGTTGCGTCGCTCGCTCGAGAAGGAAGGCTGGGCCGTCACCGAGGCCGAGAACGGGCGGGTGGGTCTCGAGCGGGTGGCGGCCGATCCGCCCGCGCTGATCCTCCTCGATCTCATGATGCCGGAGATGGACGGCTTCGAGTTCCTCGACGGGCTCCGGTCCCGCGGGCTGGCCGGCGCGGCGCCGGTCGTGGTCCTCACCGCCAAGGAGCTGACCGACGAGGACCGGCTGCGGCTCAACGGCGGCGTTCGTGAGGTCGTGCAGAAGCGGCCGCAGGACATCGACCTGCTGCTGGAGGATGTCCGCCTCCGGGTCGCCGCGCACGCCCGCAGCTCCGTTCCGGGGACCCCCGCATGACCCCGGCGCGCACCGAACCGTCCCACGACCGTCAGCGCGAGGCGGCGCTCCTGCGATTGAGCTCCGGCATCGCGGCCGCCGAGACCGAGCGGGACATCTGCCAGGCCGTCGTCGTCGGGCTGCAGGACGCGGCGCTCGGGTTCGATTTCGTCGCGGTGCTGCGGGTGGACGACGCGACCGGCGACCGGGTGGTGGTGGCGAGTCGCGGGTGCGAGAGCGCGCCGCCGGGGCTCCGGGTCCGGCCCGGCCAGGGCCTGAGCGAATTGCCGTTGCTCGACGGTCGGCTTCACTACACGCCGCAAGTCACCCACGACACCCGGTACCTCCCGACCCGCAACGAAGGATCGGAAGTGGACGTTCCGGTGCTGGTGAACAAGAAGCTGGTCGGCGTGCTGGTGGTGGAGAGCAACCGGCACCATGCGTTCGAGGCCGACGACTTCGAAGTGCTGCGCGCCGCGGCCCATCAGGCCGGGATCGCCATTGGCCGGGCCCGGCTGCTGGCCGCCGAGCGGCGCCGTGCCGACGAGCAGGAGGCGCTCCGCGCGACGATGGGGGACCTCTCCGCGCGCCTGGAGCTCTCCGATCTGCTGCAGGCGGTGCTCGAGCGGGCCATCCAGCTCCTCCGGGTGAGCCACGGCGAGCTCGCGATCTACGACCGCGGGCGGGACCAGCTCGAGATCGTGGCGAGCTACAACCTCGGCAGGAAAGACACCACCGGCACCCGGATGCGGGTCGGGGAGGGCGCGATGGGGCACGTCGCCCTGACCCGGGAGCCGTTCATCATTCCCGACTACCAGGCCTGGGCCTCGCGCTCCGAGCAGTACGCGCAGGCGGATTTCCACGCCGTCATGGTCGCGCCGCTTCTCATGGGGCGGCAGCTGGTGGGGGCCATCGCCTTCATGGACCAGGACCGGACCCGACAGTTCGGCCAGGAGGATCTCCGCCTCCTCGATCTGTTCGCGCCCCAGGCCGCCGTCGCCATCGAGAACGCCCGGCTCTTCACGGTGGAGCGCCGGCGGGCCGAGGAGCAGCAGGCGCTGCTGGACACCATGAAGGATCTGGCCGGCCAGCTCGAGCTGTCCAAGGTGCTGCAGCGCGTGCTGGAGCGCGCCGTCGGGCTGCTCACCGTGACCGGGGGTGAGCTCGCCACCTGGGATGCCGTGGCGGGGGACCTGGTCATCGTCGCGAGCCACAACATGGGCACCGACGCGGTCGGTACCCGGATCGCGCTGGGCGACGGGGCCATGGGGCGGGTGGCCGAGACCCGCGAGTCGCTGATCATCCCGCGGTACCAGGAGTGGGAGGGCCGGTCTTCCAAGTACTCTCAGAGCACCGTGCAGTCGGTCATGGCGGCGCCGTTACTCATCGGCTCCCGGCTGGTCGGGACCATCGCGAGTGTGCACTCTGACCCCGGCCGGGAGTTCGGCGAAGAGGACTTGCGGCTGCTGGAGCTGTTCGCTCCCCAGGCGGCCATCGCCATCGAGAATGCGCGGCTGTTCACCCAGGCCCAGCACCAGCAGCAGTACTTCGGGGAGCTGGTGGCCAACAGCCCGGTCGCCATCGTCACGCTCGACACCCAGCATGTCGTGGTCTCGTGCAACCCGGCGTTCCTCTCGCTTTACGGCTACACCGAGACGGAGGTCCTCGGGCAACACCTCGACGATCTGATCACCACCGACGAGACCCGGGCGCAGGCGGTGCAGTACACCGCGCAGGCGCTCGACCACCGGCCGGTGCGCGCCATCGCGCAGCGGCGCCGAAAGGACGGCAGTCTGGTGGACGTGGAGGTGCTCGGCGTGCCGGTGGTGGTGGACGGCGCGCTGGTCGGGATGATGGGGCTCTACCACGACATCACCGAGCTGCTGAAGGCCCGGCGGGAGGCGGAATCGGCCAACACCGCCAAGAGCCAGTTCCTGGCCAGCATGAGCCACGAGCTGCGCACCCCGCTCAACGCCATCATCGGCTATAGCGAGATGCTGGAGGAGGACTCGCTGGAGCGCGGTCATCCGGAGTCGGCGGCGGACCTGCAGAAGATCCGGTCGGCGGGCCGCCACCTGCTCGCGTTGATCAACGACGTGCTCGACCTGTCCAAGATCGAGGCGGGCAAGATGGAGCTGCACCTCGAGACCTTCGAGCTCCGCCCCGCCATCGACGCCGTGGCGGCCACGGTGGCCCCGCTCATCGAGAAGAACGGCAACACGCTCCGGCTCGAGCTCGCCGACGATCTCGGCGCGATGCGCGCCGACGTCACCCGGATCCGCCAGGTGCTGTTCAACCTGCTGTCCAACGCCAGCAAGTTCACCGAGCGCGGCACCATTACCCTCGCCGGACACCGGGAGGCGGCGCCCGGCGGCGACATCATTCGATTCACCGTCCGGGATACCGGCATCGGCATGACGCCCGAGCAAATGGCACGGCTGTTCCAGGCCTTTGCGCAGGCCGAAGCCTCCACCGCGAGCAAATACGGGGGCACCGGACTCGGGCTCGCCATCAGCCGGATGTTCTGCGAGATGATGGGCGGCGACATCACGGTCGCCAGCGCCCCCGGCGACGGGACCACGTTCACCGTCCGGCTTCCCGCCCTGGTGCGCGACCCCCATGAGGCGGCACCGCCGCCGGCCGAGGGCGCCGGGCCGGGGAGCGCGGGCACCGTGCTGGTCATCGATGATGACCCCGCTACCCGCGATCTGCTGAGCCGGATGCTCGGCAAGGAAGGCTTCCGGGTGCTCGAGGCCGCCACCGGCGAAGCGGGCATTCGGCTGGCCCGAACCGCGCGCCCCGACGTGATCACGCTCGACGTGCTGATGCCGGGGCTCGACGGCTGGGGCGTGCTCGCCGCGCTCAAGGACGACCCCGCCCTGGCCGCGATCCCGGTGGTGATGCTCACCGTCACCGACGAGCGGAACCTCGGCTTCGCGCTGGGAGCCTCGGAGTACCTGACCAAGCCGATCGAGCGCGCCCGGCTCTCCGCGGTGCTGGCGCGATACCGGCGGGCGCCGGGGGCCGGAGTGCTCATCGTGGAAGACGATGCGGACACCCGGGCGATGCTGCGCCGTTCCCTGGAGAAGGAAGGGTGGCGGGTCAGCGAGGCCGCGAACGGCCGGATCGGGCTCGAGCGGGTTCGCGCCGAGCAACCCGCGCTGGTGCTGCTCGACCTGTTGATGCCCGAGATGGACGGGTTCGAGTTCCTCGACGGGCTCCGCGCCGGGTCCGGCGCCGGCGCGCCGGACGTGGTCGTCATCACCGCAAAGGAACTGACCGAGGATGACCGGCGCCGGCTGTCCGGCGGGGTGTCCCGGGTACTGCAGAAGGGCAGCCGGAGCCAGGAAGAGCTGGTTGCCGCATTGCGTTCGCGGATTGCGGCCAACGGGGGTGCCGGCGGATGACCATGCCCGGCCTGCCGGACGGACCCCACCCCGGCGTCATGCGCTCGGCGCTGCTCCGCCTCAGCACGCGGATCGCCGAATCGCAGGACGAAGAACACATCTGCCAGGGCGTGGCCGAGGGGCTGATGCACCAGGTCTTCGGCTTTGACGGGGTGGGGATCTTCCTGGCGGGAACCGATTCGTTCGAGCCCGCCCTCAAGGCCCGCGCGGGCCGGTTCGGCCTGGACCGGGAGGGCGTCTCCGAGCTGCGCTTGCCGCTCAAGGTGGACCAGAGCGCGATCGGCGAGCTGGTCGTGCAGCGATCGGGCAGCGGGGCCTTCAACCAGGCCGATCTCGAAATCCTGGCCGCGGCGACCACCCAGGCAAGCATTGCCATCGGCCGGGTCCGGCTGCTCGCGGCGGAGCGCCGTCGCACGTCCGAGCAGCGTGCGCTGCTCGATACCCTGGCCGATCTCTCGAGCGAGCTGCGACTCGATGCCCTTCTCGAGGCGGTGCTGAACCGCGCCGTCGCACTCCTCGGGGTGACCGGCGGAGAGCTCGCGGTGTACGACGAGGAACGCGACGAGCTCGTCATCGTCGCGGCGCAGGGCATCGGCAAGGAGTCCATCGGAACCCGGATGCACCGGGGCGACGGCGGTATGGGCCACGTCGCCAGCACCCACGAGCCGCTGATCATCCCGAACTACCAGCAGTGGGAAGGCCGCTCTCAGCAGTACACCCACAGCACCATCCAGGCGGTTGCGGTGGTGCCGCTCCTGGTCGGATCCCGCCTGGTCGGCGCGATCGCCGCGGTACACTCGGATCCCTCCCGCAAGCTCGGCGAGGCCGATCTCCGGCTGCTCAACCTCTTTGCCGCCCAGGCGGCGATCGCCATCGAAAATGCCCGGCTCTACTCCGCCGAGCGAGACCGCGCCACCGAGCAACAGGCGCTGCTCGATACGCTGGCGGATCTCTCCGGGCAGCTCGAGCTGTCCCGCCTCCTGACCGCGGTGCTGGAGCGCGCGACCACCCTTCTCGACGTCACCGGCGGTGAGCTCGCGATCTATGACGAGGACACCCAGGAGCTGGTGATCCTGGCGAGCAATCTGCCGGTGAGCGCGGTCGGGACCCGGATGCGGATGGGCGAAGGTGCGATGGGCCGCGTCGCCCAGACCCATGAGCCGCTGATCATTCCCCACTACCAGGAGTGGGAGGGGCGTTCGGACCACTACACCGAGAGCACAATTCAATCGGTGATGGCGGCGCCCCTGCTCATCGGCAAACGCCTCGTGGGGGCGATCGCCAGCGTCCACGACGATCCGACCCGGCATTTCGGGGAACGGGAGCTTCGCCGGCTTACCATGTTCGCGCCCCAGGCGGCGATCGCGATCGAAAACGCCCGTCTCTTCACTGCCGAGCACCGCCGGGCCGGGGAACAGGATGCCCTGCTGGATACTCTGGCCGATCTGGCCGGCGAGCTGGAGTTGTCCAAGGCGCTCGAGCGGGTGCTCGGACGCGCCGTGTCGCTCCTCGGCGTGACCGGCGGCGAGCTGGCGACCTGGGACGAGGCCCGCCGCGAGCTGGTGGTCGTCGCCAGCAACAACATGGAGACCAACGCCATCGGTGCCCGGATGAAGGCGGGCGAAGGCGCGATGGGCCGCGTGGCTGAGACCCACGAGGCGCTGATTATCCCGCGTTATCAGGAATGGGCGGGCCGCTCCGACCAGTACACCCAGAGCACCGTCCAGTCGGTGATGGTCACCCCGCTCCTGATCGGCAGTCGTCTGGTCGGCGCCATTGCGAGCGTCCACTCCGACCCGAAGCGCATCTTCGGGCCGCAGGACCTGCGCCTGCTGCAGCTCTTTGCGCCGCAGGCGGCCATCGCCATCGAGAACGCCCGTCTGTTTGACTCCTCGCAACGGTATCACGAGGCGCTGGTTCGGAACAATCCCGTCGCGATCGTCAATGTCGATCTCGAGGACGCCATCACATCCTGCAACCCGGCGTTCGAGAGCCTCTTCGGCTACGCGGAGACCGAAGTCACCGGGCACAATCTCGACGAGCTCCTGACGACGGACGAAACGCTGCAGGAGGCCCGCGCCTACAGCAAACAGACCGCGGCCGGACGCAAGGCCACCGGCACCGGCCGCCGCCGCTGCAAGGACGGCCGGCTGGTGGATGTCGAGCTCCTCTCCGTGCCGGTGGTCGTGGCCGGCGAGCGGGTCGGCATGATGGCGCTGTATCACGACATCACCGAGCTCCTGAAAGCGCGCCGCGAGGCGGAAGCCGCCAATTCCGCCAAGAGCCAGTTCCTCGCGAGCATGAGCCACGAACTGCGCACCCCCCTGAACGCCATCATCGGCTACAGCGAGATGCTCGAGGAGGACGCGATCGAGCGCGAGCAACCCGAGTCGGTCGCCGATCTGCAGAAGATCCGGGCCGCGGGCAAGCATCTCCTGGCGCTGATCAATGACGTGCTGGATCTTTCCAAGATCGAGGCGGGCAAGCTGGACCTCTATCTGGAGACCTTCGACCTCCGGCAGGCGGTGACCGATGTCGCGACGACCGTGGAGCCGCTGATCGCGAAGAACCGCAACCGCCTGGATCTCGAGTGCGCCCCCGATCTCGGGACGGTGCACTCCGACCTGACCCGGGTGCGCCAGGTACTGCTGAACCTCCTCTCCAATGCCTCCAAGTTCACCGAGGGTGGAACCATCACGCTTGCCGTCGAGCGGACCGGCGGCCAGGTGATCTTCCGGGTCACCGATTCCGGCATCGGCATGACACCCGAGCAGATGACCCGACTCTTCGAGCCGTTCTCGCAGGCCGAGACCTCCACCAGCAAGAAGTACGGCGGCACCGGCCTGGGCCTCGCGATCACCCGGCGATTCTGCGAGCTCATGGGTGGGGAGATTTCCGTCGCCAGTGAGCCGGGCCAGGGCTCCACCTTCAGCGTCAGGCTGCCGGAAGATTCGGCCCATCCGGCCGAGGCGGTAGCCGCAGCGGCGCCCGCAGCACGGGGCGCGGGCACGGTGCTGGTGATCGATGACGATTCCGTAGCCCGGAACATCACGCGGCGGGTCCTCTCCCGGGAAGGCTACGGCGTCGTGGAAGCGGCCGACGGAGAGATCGGGCTCCGGCTCGCGAAGGAGCTCCACCCCGATCTCATCACGCTCGACATCCTCATGCCCGGGATGGACGGCTGGACCGTGTTGGCGGGGCTCAAGGCCGACCCTGCGCTCGCCGCGATCCCCGTGATCCTCCAGACGATCCTCGAGGACCGTAACATGGGCTTCGCGCTCGGCGCCTCGGAGTATCTGACCAAGCCGATCGACCGGAAGCGGCTCGCCGCCCTCGTGAAGCGCTATGTGCCAAGTCCGACTGCGGGGCCGGTGCTCGTCGTGGAGGACGACGCGCCCACGCGCGCACTCCTGGGGCGCGCGCTCACCAAGGCCGGATGGATCGTGGCCGAGGCGGAGAACGGACGGGTCGCGCTGGAGCGCATCGCGGAGTCCCGTCCCGCCCTCGTGCTCCTGGACCTCATGATGCCGGAGATGGACGGCTTCGAATTCATCGACGTGCTGCACCGGGACAAGACCCGGCGGGACATTCCTGTCGTCGTGATCACGGCAAAGACCCTGACCGACGCCGACCGGCGCCGCTTGAACGGCGGGGTGGAGCGAGTGGTGCAGAAGCACGCCCTCGATGCGGAAGCGCTGCTCGCCGAGGTGCGGGCGGTGGTGGGCGCTCGATGACCCGGGCCTCCAACGGGCACGCGGCGCGCCGCCAGGCCGCGCTGCTCCGGCTCTCGGCCGAGATCGCCGCGGCGCCCGACGAAGAGGAGATCTGCCGGGCGGTCGTGAACGGACTCCGGGATCCCGCGCTGGGCTACGACTTTCTGGGTCTCTTTCTGGTGGATCAGGCCACTGGCGACCGGGTGCTCCGCGCCACGGTGGGGTGGCCGGGCGTGTCGCCCGGGCTGCACCTCCGCGCGGGGGAGGGCCTGAGCGAACGGCCGCTGCGCGACGGACAGCTGCACTATTCGCCGGCGGTCTCCCGCGAGGCGCACTACGCGCCCAGCCTGAGCAGCGGCTCGGAGGTGGACGTCCCGCTCCGCCTGGGCGAGCGGGTGTTCGGCGTGCTGGTGGTGGAAAGCGCCGAGCCGGACGCGTTCGGCCCGAATGACTTCGAGATCCTCACCGCCGCCGCCACCCAGGCCAGCATCGCGATCGGGCGGGCCCGCTCCCTGGCCGCGGAGCGGCGCCGCGCCGACGAGCAGCAGGCCCTGCTCGACACCCTGGCCGACCTCTCGGGCGAGCTCGAGCTCAGCAAGCTGCTCCAGGCCGTGCTCCGGCGCGCCACCAGCCTGCTCGGCGTGAGCGGCGGCGAGCTGGCGATCTACGACGAGGCCAGGAAGGAGCTCGAGATCGTCGCCAGCCTGAACATCGGGGTGGACTCGACCGGCACCCGACTGGGGCTCGGCGAGGGCGCGATGGGCCACGTGGCGGCCACCCAGGAGCCGGTCTGCATCGCGGAGTACCAGGACTGGCTGGGCCGGTCGGGCAAGTACTCCGGGATGGAAATCCACTCGGTGATGGCCGCCCCGCTGCTCATCGGGCACCGCCTGGTCGGCGCCTTCGCCTGCCTCCACGACGACCCCGCGCGCAAGTTCGGGCCGGACGATTTGCGGCTGCTCCTGCTGTTCGCGCCCCAGGCCGCCGTCGCCATCGAGAACGCTCGCCTGTACAGCGCCGCCCAGCGCCAGAAGCAGTACTTCGAGGACCTGGTGCTCAACAGCCCGGTGGCAATCGTCACGCTGGACACCCGGCACGACATCGTCTCCTGCAACCCGGCCTTCGAGCAGCTCTACGGGTACCCGCAGGCCGAAATCGTCGGCCGGAATCTCGACGAGCTGATCTCGACCGCCACCACCCATGAGGAGGCGGTGGCGATCACCCAGCACGTGCTCCAGGAAGGGGCGATGCGGAGCATCGGGCGGCGCCGCCGCAAGGACGGGACGCTGGTCGACGTGGAAGTCCAGGGCGTGCCGGTGCTGGTGGAGGGCAAGCTGGTGGGGCTGATGGGACTGTATCACGACATCAGCGAGCTGTCCCAGGCCCGGCAGGCCGCCGAGGCGGCCAACAGCGCCAAGAGCCAGTTCCTGGCGAACATGAGCCACGAGCTGCGCACCCCGCTCAACGCCATCATCGGCTACAGCGAGATGCTCGAGGAGGAGGTCGCGGACATCGGGCACGACGAGCTGGCGCCCGACCTGCGCAAGATCCGCTCGGCCGGACGGCACCTCCTGGCGCTCATCAACGACATCCTGGATCTCTCCAAGATCGAAGCCGGCAAGACCGAGCTCTACCTCGAGGATTTCGACATCGGCACCATGGTGGACGACGTGGCGACGACCATCCGGCCGCTGGTGGACAAGAATGCCAACCAGCTGATCGTGCGGTCCGACGCCCCGGGCATGATGCACGGCGACCTCACCAAGGTCCGGCAGATGCTCCTCAATCTCCTCTCCAACGCCTGCAAGTTCGCCGAACACGGGACCATCACCCTGGACGTCGAGCGGGGTCCCGGAGCCGAGGGTGTCGACGAGGTCCGCTTCCGGGTGACCGACTCGGGGATCGGCATGACCCCCGCGCAGACCGCGCGGCTCTTCGAGGCGTTCTCTCAGGCGGAGTCGTCCACCAGCAAGAAATACGGCGGCACCGGGCTCGGCCTCGCGATCACCCGGCAGTTTGCCCGCATGATGGGCGGCGACGTGACCGTCGAAAGCGAGCCCGGCCGGGGGTCCGCCTTCACCATCCGGCTGCCCGCCCGGGCTCCCGCGGCGGCGGAACCGGCCGCCACCGCGGGGGCGGGCCGCGCCGGGACGGTGATCGTCATCGACGACAGCGAGCAGGCCCGCGAGCTCATCCGGCGCTTTCTGGTGGACGATGGATTCCGGGTGATCGAGGCCGCCAGCGGCGAGGCCGGGCTCGCCCTGGCCCGCCGGGAGCCTCCCGACGCCATCACCCTCGATGTCCTGATGCCCGGCATGGACGGATGGGCGGTGCTGGCCGCGCTCAAGGCCGACCCGGTGCTCGCCGGGGTTCCGGTCATCATGCTCACGATGGTGGACGACCGGAATCTCGGCCTGGCGCTCGGCGCCACCGATTTCATGACCAAGCCGCTCGACCGGGACCGGCTCCGTGCGCTGCTGGCCCGCTACCGGCGGCACGGCGCGGGCGATGTGCTGGTCGTGGAGGACGACCTCCCGACCCGGGAGCTGCTCCGGCGCCAGCTCGAGGCGGATGGCTGGGCCGTCACCGAGGCGGAGAACGGCCGGGCCGGCCTCGCCGCGGTCGAGCGCGCCGTGCCGTCGCTCATCCTGCTCGATCTCATGATGCCGGTGATGGACGGATGCCAGTTCGCCGCGGAGCTTCGCAAGCGCGAGGCCTGGCGGGGGATTCCGGTGGTGGTCATTACCGCCAAGGACCTGACGGCCGATGAGCGCCGGGCCCTCAACGGCGATGTCCAGGGGGTGCTCCAGAAGGGCGCGTTCGGCCGGGAGGAGCTGTTGCGCGAAATTCACCACCTGATGGACCCGACGGTCGCCGGGCCCCAGCACACGAGGTAGCGTATGCCGAAGATCCTTCTGGTGGAAGACAACGAGATGAATCGCGACATGCTCTCGCGGCGCCTGCAGCGCAAAGGCTACGAGGTGGCGCTCGCGGTCGATGGCCTGCAGGGGGTCACGATGGCGACTTCCGGCGGGTATGACCTGATCCTGATGGACATGAGCCTTCCCGAGCTCGACGGCTGGGAGGCGACCCGGCGGGTGCGGGACGCCGAGGCGGGGCGGCGGGTGCCGATCATCGCGCTGACCGCGCACGCGATGTCGGGCGATCGGGAGAAGGCGATGGCCGCCGGCTGCGACGACTACGACACCAAGCCGGTCGAGCTCGAGCGCCTGCTCGGCAAGATCGAAGCGCTGCTCGGGAAGCAGGCATGAGCGGGCTCACCACGCCCGAGGCGGTCGCCGAGCTGCGGCACGAGCTGCGGACCCCGCTCAATCTGATCATCGGCTACTGCGAGATGCTGCTCGAGGATGTCACCGAGCCGGGGCAGCGCGGCGCGCTGGAGCAGACCCTCGCGGCGGGGCGCGACGTCCTGGAGCGGATCAATGCCACGGTCCCGCCGGCCCGCGGCGAGATCAGCGAGGCCGACTTCGCCGCGCTCCGCGATGCCCTGCGGGAGCCCCAGGGCCGGATCGTCGCCGCGACCACCGCGCTGCTGGCCGCGGGCGGCGACATCGACCCCCAGTTCGAGCGGGACGTGCGGCGCATCCGCAGCTCGGCCGAGCGGCTGCTTACCGTCGAGCTGCCGAGCGGGCGGAGCGCCAGCCATCTCGCCATCACCATCGAGCACCCCACGGCCGGCCCCATGGCCGGGCCGCCGGTTCAGCCGGCCCATATCCTGGTCGTGGACGATCAGGAGGACAATCGCGCGGTGCTGGAGCGGCGGCTCCGGCGCCAGGGCCACACGGTCGAGTCCGCTTCCGGCGGGATCTCGGCGCTCGGCATGCTCGCGAAGGAGCGCTTCGACCTGGTGCTGCTGGATGTGCTCATGCCCGATCTCGACGGCCTGGCCGTGCTCGAGCGCCTGAAGGCGGATCAGAACACCCGCGACATCCCGGTCATCATGATCTCCGCCCTCGACGACGTGGCGAGCGTGGTGCGCTGCATCGAGCGCGGCGCGGAGGACCACCTGCCCAAGCCGTTCGATCCGGTGCTGCTCCGGGCCCGGATCAGCGCCTGCCTCGAGAAGAAGCGGCTCCGCGACGTGGAGCTCGAGTATCTCCGCGAGGTGGGCCGCGTCATCCAGGCGGCCACCGCGGTCGAGGCGGGCAGCTACGAGAAGGGCGCGCTGGCCCAGGTCGCGCAGCGGGGCGACGAGCTCGGCCGGCTGGCCCGGGTGTTCGACGCCATGGCGCACCAGGTGCGGGCCCGCGAAGACCGGCTCAAGGAGCAGGTGGCGGCGCTCCGGCGGGAGATCGGAGAGGCGAGGCAGACCACCCGTCAGGCCGCGCCCCAGAACGCGCTGAGCCTGCCCACCGGGCAGCTCTTTGCCGGACGGTTCGAAGTCCTCGAGGAAATCGGCAGCGGGGGCATGGGCATGGTCTACCGCGCCCTCGACCGGGAGCTGGGCGACCAGGTGGCCATCAAGACCCTGCGTCCCGAGCTGCTCCAGGACCCCACGCTGCTGGAGCGGTTCAAGTCCGAGATCCGCCTGGCCCGGCACATCTCCAGCAAGCACGTGGTCCGGACCCACGACATCGGGGAGCGCGACGGGGTCTACTACCTGACCATGGAGTACGTCGAAGGCATCACGGTTCGCGAGCTGCTCGATACCCGAGGGCGGCTCGGGACCGCGCCGACGCTCGCCATCGCGTCCCAGCTGGCCCAGTCGCTGGTGGCCGCGCACGAGCAGGGCGTCATCCACCGGGACATCAAGCCCCAGAACCTCCTGCTCGACGCCGCGGGGGTGCTCAAGGTGATGGACTTCGGCGTGGCGCGCCTGGCGGGAGGCAACGCCAACCTCACCGAGGCCGGCATGATCGTGGGCACGCCGTCCTACATGGCGCCGGAGCAGATGCTGGGAGAGGGGGTCGACCAGCGGACCGACCTGTACGCGGTCGGGGTCGTGATGTTCGAGTGCCTGCTCGGACGGCTGCCCTTCGAGGCCGGCTCGGCCATCGCCCTGATTGCCCGGGTGCTGCGCGACCAGCCCCCGGGGCCCGCCGCGCTCGACCCGGACATTCCGCCCGCCCTCTCGGACCTGGTGCTGCGGCTCCTCGCCAAGGATCCCGCGCAGCGGCCCGCCAACGCGGCCGAGCTGCTGCACCTCCTGTCCGACCTCTCCTGAATCCGCGGATCCCGCGCGCGCTCCCCGAGCCCAGCCCGAAAGACGCCCGGCTCAGGCCCGGGTGAGCAGCGCAACTCCCGAGAACCGCTTGAACTCCTCCCGCTTCTTCCTGGGCGCCAGCCTGCCCACGAACCTCCAGAATCGGGCCATCGGCATCGTCCGCTTGAGCCGGATGCTCTCCTCGAACATCGACCGGTACTCCAGCTCCCGCCAGCCGAATGGCGCAAAGAAGGCGGTATTCTCCGCGGGGCCGAACTGGAACGGCGCATTGCCCGCCGCCAGCATCGGGCCCCAGGACTTGGATATCATCTTGATGAGCCCGGGGCTGGCCAGGTCCATGAGCCAGAGCCGGAATGCGGCCTGCCGGTGAAGGTCGCGGGCCAGCTCCTCGACCGCTGCGGACGACAGGTAGACCAGCAGCCCCTCGGTGATCACCAGCACCCGCTGGGCGGCGGCGCCCACCTGATCGAATAGCGTGGCCCGAGCCCGGGTGTCCGCCAGGTCCAGGCGCACTCCTTCGTACCGGCACCTGGGCGTTTCACCGGCGAGGCCCGCGAGCTTGGTGTCGATCATCACCGGGTGGTCCACGTCGATCCATCGGAGCGACGGCGGCAACTGGAGCCGCCACGGCCGCGCATCGAGCCCCGCGGCCAGGTTGAGGACGCAATCCACCCCGTCGTCGGCAATGGATCGCATGATGATCTCGTCCATGACCGCCGTGCGGACGATCATCGGCCAGGCGGTCTTCCGGCCGCGGGGCATCTTCCGGACGATGGTCTCGCCCCGCTCGCCGGCCAGGCGGCGGGCGTAGGGGTCCCGAAAGATCGCGTCGGGCCGCTCCGTCTCCATGGCGCGGTACACCGCCACCCAGCGCGCGGTATCGGAGATATGGCCGATGGGCTTGTCGTCGGTCATGAGCGGTATCGGTTGAACCAGCCGAGGATGTAGGCCGCCTTGGCCATGAGGTTGCTGGGATGCTCTTCCACGCCATGGGACGCGTCGGGTATCCGCATCATGGCCGTGGGCACCTTGCGGATCTTGAGCGCTCCATAGAACTGCTCGGCCTCGGCGCTGGGTGTCCGCCAATCCGATTCGCCGGTGAACAGCATGGTCGGCGTGGTCACGCTGTCCACATAGGTGAGCGGCGAGCGGCGGGCGTATTCCTCGGCATGCTCCCAGGGCACGCCGGAGAACCAGTAGCGGGAGTAGAGCGAGAGCGCATCCGAGGTCAACACGAAGCTGGTCCAGTTGATGACCGGCTTCGAGACGACCGCGGCCCGAAAACGATGGGTGTGTCCCACGATCCAGGCCGTGAGGACGCCGCCCCCGCTCCCGCCCGTCACATAGAGGCTATCGGGGGAGACGTAGCCCCGCCGGATCACGCTGTCCACGCCGGTCATCAGGTCGTCGTAATCGTGATCGGGATAGTCGTGGTGGATCAGGTTGCCGAACTCCTCCCCGTAGCCGGTGCTGCCCCGCGGGTTGGTGTAGAGAATCACATAACCCGCGGCGGCGTAGAGCTGGAAGTCCGCGCCGAAGTACGGGCCGTACATCGCGGAGGGACCGCCGTGGATTTCCAGGATCATGGGGTACTTCCGGGCCGGATCGAATCCGGGCGGCTTCATGATCCAGCCCTGCACTCTGCGCTGGTCGAATCCGGAGCGATACCAGATCTCCTCCACGGTCCCGAGCTTCTTCCGGCCCAGCAGGTCATCGTTGAGCCGAGTCAGCCGCTGGGCGGGCGCGCCCGCCCGCGCCACCGCCAGATCGGCCAGGTGATCGGTGGCGCCCAGGGTGTAGGCCACCCGCCCGTCGGAGGAGACCGCATACGCGGCGCCGCTGTAGGGGCGGTCGAGCGAGAGCCCGCCCAGTCCCTGGGCGATCGGGCGCAGCTCGCCGGTGAGCGGCACATACGCGATCCGGGTATCGCCCTGGTCGTCGTACTGCACGTAGACGCCGAGGCCGTCCTTGCTCCAGGTCGGCTCCTGGATGTCGCGGTCCAGCTTCGGCACCAGCATGCGCGATCCGCTGCCGTCGCGGTTCATGACGTACAGGTGGGTGACCTGGTACCACTGGTCATGATCGTCGAAGCCGGTATAGGCGATGAGCGTCCCGTCCGGAGAGATCGCCGGGCTGCCGTCGGGGCCCTTGCGGTGGGTCAGGGTCTTGAGGGACCCGTCCGCCACCGAGACTTCGTAGATCTCGCTTTCGTAGGGGTTGTAATCCGCGTCCGCACTGCGATTGGCCGAGAAGATCAGCGCGCGCCCGTCGGGGGTCCAGCGCGGGGCGCCGTCGTCGAAGGGGCCGCTGGTCAGCTGCCGCGGGGTGCCGCCTTCGGCCGGCAGCAGGAAGATGTGGCGCCGGCCGGTCGGCAGGTACCCGGCGCCGTCGGCGCGGTAGTTCATGCTCTCGATGAACTTGATGGGCGGCCCCCAGTTGGCGCCGGGCGGCGGCGCCGGCAGCTCCGCGATCGGCGCCGGCGTCTCGGGAACGAACATGGTGAACGCGATCCAGTTGCCGTCGGGCGACCAGGCCAGCGCCCCCGGGGACTCGGCCAGCCGGGTCAGGTTGGTCTCCTGACCGCTGTCCATCCAGCGCACGAACAGCTCGGCATGGCCGTCCACGGTGGAGACGTACAGGAGACGGTTGCCGTCCGGCGACCAGCGCGGCGACCCGGCCTCTCGCCCCGGCGACAGCAGCGGCCGCAACTCGGTGCCGTCGGCATTGATGGTCCAGAGCGTGGACCGCTGGTCGTCCTTCATGATGTCGTAGCCCGCCCGGGCGAACACGAGGCGCTTCCCGTCCGGCGCGAACTGGGGCTCGGCGGCCCACTCCAGGTCGAAGACGTCGCGCAGGGTAAACCGGTCGGCGGGCGCCGGCGGCTTCTGGGCCCGGACCTGGACGGCCGCGAGCGCCGCCACCGCGAGTGCCGCGCCGATGCGCGTGGGGACGAGGCTCATGGCTCAGTTCTTTCCGGGTTTGAGGCCGCGCTGCTCGAGTAGCGGTTCGACCGAGGGATCCCGCCCCCGGAACGCGCGATAGAGCGCGGCGGCATCGTCGGTGCCGCCCCGCGAGAGCACCATGTCGCGGAAGCGCTGCCCGTTGGCGCGGGTCATCCCGCCGTGCTCGACGAACCAGTAGTAGGCGTCGTGGTCCAGTACCTCGCTCCAGAGGTAGGCGTAGTAGCCCGCCGAATACCCGCCGCCCCAGATGTGCGCAAAGTAGGGCGTCCGGTAGCGGGGCGGGACCTCGGGGAGATCCACCTTGAAGCGGGTGAGCGCCGCGGTTTCGAACGCGCCCACGTCCTGCTTGGGTGCCGTGGCCGGCAGGGTGTGCCACGCCATGTCCAGCAGCGCCGCGGCCAGGTACTCCGTGGTCGCGTACCCCTGGTCGAACGTCCTGGACTTCTTGATCTTGTCCACCAGCGCGGCCGGCATCGGCTGGCCGGTTTGGTACTGCCGGGCGTAGTTCGCGAAGACGGCGGGCTCCAGGGCCCAGTGCTCGTTGAACTGGGAGGGGAACTCCACGAAGTCGCGCGGGACATTGGTGCCCGCGAGCGTCGGATAGGTCGCGTTGGAGAAGATGCCATGCAACGCGTGGCCGAATTCGTGGAACATCGTCTTGACGTCATCGAAGCTGAGCAGGGCGGGCTGGCCCGCCGCCGGCTTGGTGAAGTTGGCGACGTTGAACACTACCGGCTTGGTGCCCTTGAGTCCCGACTGATCCACGAACGAGTCTTCCCACGCTCCGCCGCTCTTGCTGGGGCGCGCGAAATAGTCGGCGTAGAAGAGCGCCATCGAGCTGCCGTCGGCATCGAACACCTCGAACACCCGCACGTCCGGATGGTACGCCGGGATGTCGGTCCGCTCCTTGAAGGTGACACCGTACATCTGTCCCGCGGCGTAGAAGACGCCGTCCTTGAGCACCCGGTCCAGCTCGAAATAGGGCCGGACCTCGGCCTCGTTCAAGTCGTATTCGGCCTTGCGCACCTGCTCGGCGTAGAACTCCCAGTCCCACGCCGCCAGCTTGAACCCGCCCTTCTGCTCGTCGATGACCTGCTGCATGCGGGCCGCTTCTCCGCGGGCCTTGCCCGTGGCCGCGGGTACCATGTCGGTGAGCAGCTTGAGCGCATTGGCAGGGGTCTTGGCCATCTGATCGTCGAGCTGGTAGTCGGCGTACGTCGGAAAGCCCAGCAGCTTGCCCTTCTGGGCCCGCAGCTCGGCCAGTCGCTGGGCGGTGGCCCTCGTGTCGTTGTCTCCCCCCTGCTCGGCCCGGGTCATGGAGGCCTTGAGCAGCCGCTCCCGCACCGCCCGGTTCCTGAGGGAGGCCAGCAGCGGCTGCTGCGTGGTGTTGCGGAGCACCAGCACCCACTTGCCCTCGAGCTTCCGGGACTGCGCCGCTTCCCGCGCGGCGGCAATGTCACCCGGGCTCAGGCCATCGAGCTCGGTGGAATCCGCGATGACCAGCGCCGCCGCGTTGGTTGCCGCCAGCAGTTTGTTCTGGAACGCGGTATTGAGCTCGGATTCCTCGCGGTTCATCGCGCGAAGCCTGCTCTTGTCGGCGTCGGAGAGCCGGGCGCCCGCCTTGACGAAATCGCGGTAGTACTTGCCGACCAGGAACTTCTGTTCCGCGTCGAGCGGCAGCGACGCGCGCTGGTCGTACAGCGTCTTCACCCGCTGAAAGAGCCTGGAATTGAGGTAGATCGAATCCCGGAAGGCCGCGAGGGGTCCCGCGGTCGCCTCTTCGACCTTCTGGAGGGTATCGTCGGTGTTGGCCTGGGTGATGGCGAAGAACACCTTGAGCACCCGGGTCAGCAGCTCGCCGGAGCGCTCCATCGGCTCGATGGTGTTGGCGAAAGTCGGGGCGCTGTCCTGCGCGGCGATCAGGGCGATCTCCGCCAGGTTCTGCTTCATCCCCTCCTCGATGGCCGGCTGATAGTCCGCATCCTTGATCCGGTCGAACCGGGGGGCCTGGAACGGGAGGCTGCTCGGGGTCAGGAAGGGATTGGCGCCGCCGGCCGCGGTACCCGCCGCCGGCGGGCGACTCACGTCGGGCTTGGCACAGGCGCCGGCCAGCAGGGCGGCGCCCAGGGACAGCAGAGGCAGTCGCGACATCGACATCAGACTCCTCGGATCAGGGAATGGGGCGCGGGGGCCGAGGGATCTTCTGATCCCGCATGGCGGCCTGCCACGCGAAGAGGGCGAGCACGATGGCGTTCTGCTGGAGATCGGCGGTCGTCACGCGATCCGCAAAGTCCATGTTGGTGTGATGCTCCCGCTGGTCGTATTCGACATAGTCCTGAAGCGAATTGAACCCGGGCAGGCCCAGCGCGGTGAACGACAGGTGATCGGTGGCGCCGATCTTGCCAATGACGTTGCGGCGGGCGCCCAGCTCCTTGAGCGGCTCCAGCCAGGCGTCGAAGATCGCCTTGGCCTCGGGATTCCCCTCCATGTACCAGCCGAAGATCGGTCCGCTGCCCGGATCGCTGTTGAGGTAGACCGCCAGCTTGTCCCGCGCGGCGGCGTTGGCGGTTCCCGCGTAGTGGGCCTCCGCGTAGGCGTGGCTGCCGAGGAGGCCTTCTTCCTCGCCGCCCCAGAGCGCCATCCGGATGGTGCGGCGCGGCCGCGCGCCTATCGCCTTAAGGACCCGCATCGCCTCGATGAGGGAGGAGGCGGCATCGGCGTTGTCGGTGGCGCCGGTCGCCGAGTGCCAGGAATCCAGGTGCGCGCCGAGCAGGACGACCTCGTCCTTGAGCGCGGGATCGGTGCCGGGAATCTCGGCGATCACGTTGTAGCCGCTGGTGTCCGCGGTGAAGTACCTGGTGTCCACCCGGGCCCGCAGCTTGACCGGGCTGCCCGCCAGGATCGCGTTCACGATCATGTTGTACTGTTCGGCCGCCACGATGACCGAAGGCGCGGCGTCGTCCGGCGTGGCCCGGTTGCCCAGGACGAACATCGTCCCGTGCTGGCCCTGGGAGGGCCGGAGCACCAGGCCGGCGCCGACCTCGCGCATGACCCGAACCCTGGCCTGGTTGGAGAGTGGCCCGCCGGCATACAGGAACGGGGGCGCCCCGATCGGGACCGGCTGCTCGCTCAGGCTGGGCTCCGGCCGGTCCCGGGTGATGAATTCGGTCTGCGGCTTGGTCGCGAGGACGATCGCACCCCGGAGCTTCGCCGCCCGGGCCCGCACCGCCGTCGAATCCGCCAGGTCGCCGATGTACACCGGAGCGCCGAACAGTTCGCCCCGCGTGGACGGCGACCACGCCTCCGCGAACCCGAGCAGCGGAACGTAGTACGGCTCCACCATCTCGAGCACCAGCTTCTGGAGGCCCCAACCGCGCCCGAACGGCCAGGACTCCTGGTGCACCGCCGACAGTCCGTAGCCCCTGAGCCGCTCGGCCGCCCAATCCGCCGCCTGTTTGAAGGCCGGGCTCCCGGTCAGCCGGGGCCCGGTCACGTTGGTCAGGTGGTTGAATGTCGCCGCGACCTGGGATCGGGTCTGGGCCTCGTCCTTGATCCGCGCCAGCATCGCGCGATCCACCGGCTCCTGGGCCCGGGCCGCGGAACCGGCCCCGAGGAGCATCGTCACACTGATCAGCAGCAGCCGGCTCATGAGCACACCATCGGTTGATAAGTTGACGGGGAGGCGGTAACAATACGGTATGCCAGCATTCGAGGCCAGCATTCTGAGCCTGCACCACGTTACCGCCACCGTGACCGATGCCCAGGAGGACCTGGACTTCTACGGGGGCCGGCTCGGATTCCGCCTGGTCAAGAAGACCGTCAATTTCGACAACCACCACGTCTTTCACTTCTACTACGGCAACGAGCTGGGCACGCCCGGCACCATCATGACCACCTTCCCCTACAAGGGGTACCGGGTGCCGGTGGGTCTCAAGGGGGCCGGGCAGATCAACCAGACCGGCTTTTCCATTCCGGCGGGCTCGCTCGACGACTGGATCCGGCGGCTGACCGAATCCGGCGTCACGGTGGAGGGCCGGGGCGCCCGGTTCGGTGAGCAGTATGTCTCGGTCAGCGATCCCTCCGGGCTGACCATCGAATTGATCGAGGCCGCTTCCGATGCCAGGCCGCCATGGAGCGGGTCGGGGGTTCCCGACTCCATGGCCCTGCGCGGGGTCCACTCGGTGACGCTGACGGTTCACGATGGCCCGCAGTCGGTGGTCTTTCTCACCGACATCCTGGGCTGGCGGGTGATTGGACAGACCGGGCACCGGACCCGGCTCGCCGCCGGCAGCGGCGGTCCGGGCAGCACCATCGACATCCTGCACGACCCCGATGCGCCCCACGCCATGAACGGCCTGGGCACCATCCACCACGTCGCCATGGCCATCGGGACCCCCGAGGAGCAGATCGAGGCCCGGGACGCCCTGCTCAGGCTCGGCGTCGCGGTGACCGAAGTGCGCGACCGGCAGTACTTCCTTTCGATCTACTTCCGGGAGCCGGGCGGCGTGCTCTACGAGATCGCCACGATGAAGCCGGGATTTGCGGTGGATGAGCCGCCCGCCCAGCTCGGCACCGGGCTCATGCTGCCGCCCTGGGAGGAGCCCTACCGCACCGAAATCGAGGCCGGACTT
The DNA here is from genome assembly GCA_963762545.1 of uncultured Gemmatimonadales bacterium. Classification (GTDB taxonomy): domain Bacteria; phylum Gemmatimonadota; class Gemmatimonadetes; order Gemmatimonadales; family GWC2-71-9; genus JABFSM01. The sequence goes on from CAVXLC010000001.1 coordinate 959,007, forward strand.
CCCCGGGTGCGGGTTCCCGGCCGGTGACCGCCGATCCCCACGCGGGGCAGCCGGTCCTGACCCGCGGACGTCCCCTTGGGGAGGGGCGTGCCGCCATGATCATGATTCACGGGAGGAACGCCGGTCCCGAGAATATCCTGGAGCTGGTTGCCCGGTTCTCGCACCCGGAGTTCACCTACCTCGCCCCGGCGGCCGCGGAAGGGACCTGGTATCCGTTCAGCTTCATGATGGAGACTCGCCGGAACGAGCCGGGCATCACCTCAGGGCTCGCCGCCATCGACCGGGTGGTGGAGCAGGTGCTGGGGAAGGGAATCCCCACGCGCCGCATTGTGTTGCTGGGTTTTTCGCAGGGCGCCTGCCTCGCCAGCACCTATGCCGTTCGTCACGCCGCGCGATTTGGCGGGGTCATCGTCTACAGTGGCGGGCTGATCGGCCCGCCGGGGACGACCTGGGACTGCGAGGGGCGGTTCGAGGAAACGCCGGTGTTTCTGGGGTGCAGCGACGTGGACGCCCACGTGCCCGCGGCACGGGTCCGGGAAAGTGCCGAGGTGTTCCGGAGGATGGGCGCTGACGTGACCGAGCGGATCTACCCGGGGATGGGACACCTGGTCAACGAGGAGGAGATCGAGTTCACCCGGGGACTCCTCGGCCGGGCTGCCGCCGGCGTGTGAGCCCCGCGACCGCTTCCGGCCCCGGTTCCAGGAGGTCGTGCCACGCCTCGGCCAGGCGGACCACCGCGTCGTGGGCGGCCCGGCACACCTGGGTCAGGTTGATGAAGCGTGCGCCAGCGTCGGCTCGCGCAGCACGGGGCAGGGCACGCCGGCTCCCTGGAGCGCAGCGGCGTAGGCCGCTCCCTCGTCGCGCAGCACATCGAAATGCGCGATCACCACCAGCGCAGGCGGCAGCCCGCGCAGACCCGGCGCATGGAGCGGAGAGACCCTCGGGTCGAGCGGATCGGCGCCGGCCCGGCCGGCATACTGCTCGTGATAGGCATTGCGCTCGCCGAGGCTCAGGAACAGCCCCGCGCTGAACAGCTGGTGTGAAGGCCGCGGCGTGGACCGGTCGGTGGGCGGGTAGATGAGCAGCTGTCCCGAAGGCGCCCTGCCCTTGGCCGTGGCGAGCTGCGAGACCACCGCGGCGAGATTGCCGCCGGCGCTGTCGCCCCCGACCGCTACGCGCTGGGCGTCGCACCCCAGCGAGTCGGCGTGCTCGACCGCCCACTCGAACGCCGCGAGGGCATCCTCCACCGCCGCGGGGAACCGGTGCTCGGGCGCCAGCCGGTAGGCCACGCTCAGGACGGCGTGGCCGGCGTAGCGGGCCAGCATGCGACACGGCTCGTCGTGGGTGTCCAGATCGCCCCCGACGAAACCGCCACCGTGATAGTAGACCAGAAGCGGCATCGGTCCGCCTGCGCGCTGGGGGACGTAAAGCCGTGCCGCGAGAGACCCCGCGCCGCCGTTCACCTCGAGTGCCCGCACCTCCCGAACGGGTGTCCGCTTTCCTTCGATCGAAAGCAGGTCGCGCCGGAGCCGATCGCGGCCTTCCAGGGGCCGTTCCAGGATGTCCCGGGTGCGATCCGTGGGCCGGGCCACCGCGAGGATGAGCTCGAGGGTCGGGTCGAGGGTCGCTCCCTCCACGATGCGGGCGGGCCGGCCCGACAGGCGCCGCTGCCAGGTGGAGGGAAGCCGCGAGAGTCCGCGCGCCGAGAGCCCGCGCACCCGGTCGAGCACCGTCGGCCTTACCGGCACTGGTACTCCTCGGGACAGAACGCCGAGACTCGGCGGCGGAACTGCCCCGGCGTGCCCGGCCAGAGCGCCGAGTTCCGGCCCGTGGAGTCGATGTACCAGCTCCGGCAACCGCCCTGCATCCAGACGGTGTGCCGCATCCGCCGGTCCACCCCCGCGATGAACTCGGTCTGCGCCTCGGCGGTCGGCTCGATCATCGTGATGCTGTTGCGGTCCATGTGGCGCACCGCGTTCACCAGGTGCGCGTACTGCGCCTCCTGCATCAGCAGCACGGAGGTGTGTCCCAGCCCGGTATTGGGACCCTGCATCATGAAGAGATTGGGAAAACCGCTCACGGTGGTGCCCAGATGCGCCTTCGGACTGCCGCCCCAGTGTTCCGCGAGGGTGCGCCCGTCGCGGCCGCGCACCTGCCGGCTGAAGGGAAAGTCGGCCACCTCGAAGCCGGTGCAGAGGACGATCGCGTCGACCGGATGCTCAACACCGGCCCCGCAAAGCCGGCGAGCCCGGGGATCGGAGGGAGGTTGGGTGCCGACAGGGCCCCCACCGCCGACACCAGCACCGTGGCACTCCACTGACCCGCGGATGTCCGGATGTCCCAGCGCGCCCTGGCCTCATCCCAGCGCGCCTCCTGCACCTCGACGCCGAACCGGATGTGCGGCCGCAATCCGTACTCGGTCGCGCATCGCTCCAGGTAGCTCCAGATCTCGCCACCCGGGGAGTACTGCTGGGTCCAGCCTGGATTGGGGGCGAACGAGTACTGGTAGAGGTGCGACTCGACGTCGCAGGCGACGCCGGGGTAGACATTGTCCCGCCACACCCCGCCGACCGAATCGGCCCGCTCGAGAATGACGAAATCCTCGATGCCGGCCTGGCGGAGCCTGATGGCGGCTCCGAGCCCGGCGAAGCCGCTGCCGACGATGGCGACGCGGGTTACCCGATCGGAAAGTGGGTCCGTCACTTCCCTGCGGTGAGCAGTTTTGTCAGGTCCACGACCGCGATCCGGCGCCGCTGCGACTGCCGGGTGAACAGCAGCGTCTTGTTGTCCGCGGTCCACCAGTAGGAGGTCTCGCTCTCGGGAGACTTGGTGAGCTGCCGGTGCGAACCGTCTTTCATGTCCACTACGCCGAGCTCGACCGTCGCGCCGCCGATCCAGTAGCCCAGCCAGCGGCCGTCGCGGGAGAAGTCTCCGATCTGGTCGTTCTTCCCGAGCACCTGACGTCCCTGGCCGGTCTTCGTGGAAATCAGGTAGCTCCCGACACCTGCCGTCCGGGGAGCTCGGCGTTGATCGCCAGTGAATCGCCCTTCGGCGTGAAGCCGAACCAGGAGATAGCCCGTCAGGTTGGTCTTGTCCCACACCGTCTCGAGCTTTCCGTCCGGCATGACCCGGGCGAGCACGGTCCGGCCTCCCTTGCCGCCCTCCGACTGCACGAAGATGTCGGGGCTCACCAGGCTCACCGCCAAGCCGTTGACAGTGCCGGTCTTGGTGATCCGGGTCGGCGTCCCACCCGCCGCCGGGACCTTCCAGAGGTCGTCGAACGGGGCTGACTCATGGTGCGACGTGAAGTAGACGAAGGAGCCGTCGGCAGACCACTGCGGATTCTGCTCCACGGAAGAGAAATCGGTGAGCTGGCGCGCCTCGCCTCCCGACGCAGACACGACCCAGATATCCGGGTTCCCGGCGCGGGTCGACACGAACGTGATGGATTTTCCGTCGGGCGACCAGTTGGGAATATTGTTGAGCCCGCCGTTCGCCACGAGGATGCGCGAGGGCCCGCCCGCCGCCGGCATCAACATCAGGTCGCTGACGCCACCGCCACGAATCACTTCATACACCAGCATGGTCCCGTCGGGCGAGGGCTGGATTCGCCGACCTGGACCGAGTCAGGCGTGAGCTGACGCTCCGGGCCGCCATCGACCGTGGTGGACCAGATCGCCTGGCCGGTGATGCCGGTGTGATAGGCGAGCCGGAGGGTGTTCCCGATCCACTGGGGATTCCCCTCCTCGGAAACATCGTTCGTCACCCGGATCTCGGTGCCGCCGGCGGCCGGAACCACCCAGAGATCGGTCTGCTGTCCCCGCTGGGAGACGAAGGCGATCCACTTCCCGTCGGGTGACCACCGCGGAGAATTGTCTTCCCGGATGTCGTGGGTGAGCTGACGCGCCGAGTCTCCGTTGACCGGGACCACCCAGATATCGCCTCGTCCGGTGCGGCGGGAGACATAGGCGATTTCGGTGCCGTCGGGAGACCAGCGCGACGCGACTCCAGCCCTTCGCTCGTCACCGGCTTCTCGCCGTTCCCCATGCTGTCGGCGACCCAGATCTTGCCGGGCCTTGCGCCGAACCCGTCGATCGCCAGCCGGCTCCCGTCCGGAGAGTAGACCGGGCGAGGTACCGGCGCGGTCGTGGGGACGGGGGACGATTGTCCGGTGCCGAGGTCGAGGAAGAAGGCCACGGCGGCTCCGCCCTCGCCGGTGGCCGAATACGTCAGGCGGTCGCCGCGCGGACTCCAGGCCATGGGCACCTCGAATCCCGGAGCGCTGGTGAGCTGCTTTCCGGCCCCGCTGTCGGCCGGGAAGATCACGATATCAGCGACATTGGTGGCGCTCGCGGCGATGGCAAGCTGCCGGCTGTCAGGCGACCAGACAAATTCCCAGGTCCGGGTATTGTGCGAAGAAATCGTCCGCGGGCTGCTCAGGTCCGCGTTGGCCAGGATCGCGTCCCATCCGTCGGCGCCGGGTGACCAGTACGCCACCTTGCGGCCGTCGGGCGAGAACCTGCTCGTGATGTGATTCGCACCCTCGGGTGAGAGAAAGGTGGCCACCGGCAGCTTCGGGCCCGCTTGTCCTCCGCACGCCGCGAGCAGCAGCAACCCGCCCAGCACGCCTGACCGAATCCCGCTCATTTGCCCGCTCCTCCGAGGACCTTGTTCACCGCAGCCGCGGTGAGCGTCACGATTTCACTCTGGGCCGCCAGGACGTCCTTCACGTTCCGTTCGTAGGTCTCGGACCAGAGACTGCGGGTCGTAATCGGGTCGCTGAACTGCACGTTGAACCGCACTACGTCGCCGGAGCGAAAGACCGTGGCTTCGAGGACGGCGTCGAGGTTGAGATCCTTCGCGATCTGTCGCGTCGGCTTGGGCGTCGTCTTGTAGATCATCATGTCCGAGCGCGGCGCCACGCCCACCTTGCCGAGCTGGTTGAGGGCGTTGGTGAGCGCATCCTGCATGGCGTCCACGAAGACCGCGTCCTTGCCGGAGATATCCTCGATCGGCATCACCGCCACCCGTTCGATCCCGTGGTGACCCTTGCCCTTGAGGAGGAAGGCCGCGGCGCCGGCGCCCGCCAGCACCACGACGGCAGCGATCGCGGCGAGCATCGGCCCGCGCCGTGATTTTGGCTCGGCCTTGGGTTTGACGGCCTGGTACGGCCGGGTGGTCGTGGGCGTCACCCCGCCGCTCGGCGTGGTGGCCACCAGCTCCAGCTGGGCCAGCAGCTCGTCGGCGCTCGGCCAGCGATCGGCGGGATCCTTCGCCAGGCACTTGAGCAGCGCCTCCGCCAGGATCGGCGGCACATTGGGGCGCCATTCCCGCACGTCCTTGGGCTGCTCCAGCACGTGGGCCGACAGAATGGCCTGCGCGGTACTGGCCTCGAACGGCGGATGCCCGGTGAGCATCTCGTAGCCCATGATGCCGAGGGCGTAGAGGTCCACCCGGTGGTCGATGTTCGCCTCGGCCATGGCCTGCTCCGGGGCCATGTATTGAGGCGTCCCCACGGCAATCCCGACGGTCGTGAGCTTGTCCCCGGCCGAGGCCCGGACCGCCTTGGCCACCCCGAAATCGGTGACCACCGCGTGGCGGCCCGAGAGCATCACATTGTCGGGCTTGATGTCGCGGTGGACGATGCCATGGGCGTGGGCGTAGGCCAGGGCGTCGGTGATCTCGTGCAGCAGCCGCACCGCCTCGTTGATCGGCAGGGGCCCGACCCGGGCCAGCTTGGCCCGCAGCGATTCGCCCTCCACGAAGGGCATGACGTAGAACAGGAACCCCTCGGTCGCCCCCGAATCGTAGAGCGGGAGGATGTGGGGGTGCTGCATCTGGGCGATGATGTGGATTTCGCGGGGAAACCGGTCGGTACCCATCGCCGCGGTGAGCTCGGGGCGGAGAATCTTGAGCGCGACCTGGCGGTCGTGCTTGAGGTCGTGGGCCAGGTACACGGTGGCCATGCCGCCGACGCCGACTTCGCGCTCAATGCGGTAGCTGCCGCTGAGGGCGGCTGCGAGGCGATCGGGAATGTCGGCCATGGATGCATCAAGTTACAGCCCCGGACGCCCCCGCGCTATTATTCCCCCTCGCGCGAGCCCGTGAGCCTACAGTTCCACCCGGCGGATCGTACCGTGAGCCAGGACGCCCCCCGTTCCAACTTCATCCGGGAGATGGTCGCCGCCGACGTGGCCTCGGGCCGCTTCGGGCGCCCGGTGTGCACTCGGTTTCCGCCCGAGCCCAACGGCTTTCCCCACATCGGCCACGCCAAGTCCATCTGCCTCAACTTCGGGCTGGCGCGGGAGTTCGGCGGTACGGTCAACCTGCGGTTCGACGATACCAACCCGTCCACCGAGGACATGAAGTACGTCGAGGCCATCAAGCGCGACATCCAGTGGCTCGGCTTCCAGTGGGACCACGAGTTCTACGCCAGCGACTATTTCGAGCCGCTGTACGACTTCGCGGTGCGGCTGGTGGAGAACGGCAAGGCCTACGTGGACAGCGAGTCGGAGGAGGAGATCCGCCGCCACCGCGGCACGGTCACCACGCCGGGAACCCCCAGCCGCCACCGGGACCGGTCGGTGGAGGAGAATCTCGACCTGCTCGCCCGGATGAAGGCGGGGGAATTCCCTGATGGCGCGCACGTGCTGCGGGCGAAGATCGACCTGGCCCACCCCAACATGATCATGCGGGATCCGCTGCTCATCCGGATCCGCCACGCCCACCATTACCGCCGCGGCGACGCCTGGTGCATCTACCCGCTCTACGACTACGCCCACGGCCTCTCCGACGCGATCGAGGGGATCACCCACTCGCTCTGCACCCTCGAATTCAAGGACAACAAGGACATCTACGACTGGCTGGTGCGGGAGGCGGGGTTCGAGCGGCCCCCGGAGCAGACCGAGTTCGCCCGGCTGGTGCTCGACTACACGGTGGTGAGCAAGCGCAAGCTGCTCAAGCTGGTCAACGAGGGGCACGTGACCGGGTGGGACGATCCCCGGATGCCCACCCTGTCGGGCATCCGCCGCCGCGGGGTGACGCCCGAGGCGATTCGCGATTTCTGCGACACGGTGGGCGTGGCGCGCAAGGACGCCCGGACCGAGCTGGCCGCCTACGAGCACGCGGTGCGCAACGATCTCAATATGCGGGTGCCCCGGGTGCTCTGCGTGGTGAATCCACTCAAGGTGGTGATCACCAACTATCCCGAGGGACAGACCGAGCAGCTCGAGGCGACCTACTATCCCGCACGACGTGCCGCTGACCGGCTCGCGGTTGGTGCCGTTTTCCCGGGAGCTCTACGTCGAGCGGGATCCGACTTCATGGAGGATGCGCCGAAGAAGTTCTTCCGGCTGTCGGTGGGACGGGAGGTGCGGCTGCGCTACGGCTATCTGATCACCTGCACCGAGGCGGTCAAGGACGCGACCGGCCAGGTCATCGAGCTGCGCTGCACCTACGACCCCGACACCCGGGGCGGCAACGCCCCCGACGGCCGCAAGGTACAGGGCACCATTCACTGGGTCTCGGCGGCGCACGCCCTCGACTGCGAGCTCCGGCTCTATGACCGGCTGTTCACGGTACCGGATCCCGAGGCCGTGGCGGAAGGCCAGGACTTCACCTCGGTGCTCAACCCTGCCTTCCTGGTGACCGTCCGGAACGCCAGGATCGAGCCCAGCGTCGGCGCGGATCCCGCCGGCACTCGCTACCAGTTCGAGCGCACCGGGTATTTCATGTCCGATCCGGTGGACTCGAGCCCGGAGAAGCTGGTGTTCAACCGAACGGTGACGCTGCGGGACTCCTGGGAGAAGGAAAAGGCCAAGGCGTAGGCGGGGTCATGGCCGGGTCGGAGCCAATTCCCGGCGAAACCACGCCACGGTGGCGCTGTCGGCGGTGAGCCAGGACGCATGCCGCAGAAAGCCGTGGATCTCGTCCGGCAGGACCAGCTCCTCGTATCGGACGCCCTGCTGCTGGAGCCGCCGGGCCAGGTCGACGGTCTGATGAAAATGCACATTGCGATCGTCGTCGCCCTGAATCAGCAGCACCGGGGACGTCCACTTCGCGATGTCCGCGACCGGTGACGACTGCCAGGCGACCAGCATCGCGGCCTTCGAGTCGCTTGGCTCGTACGGCCGGTTGGCCTCACTGGTCTGCCACAGCCCAAGATCCCCCGGCCAGTCGTGCACACCGTGCAGGTCGACACCGGTCTTGAAGATGTCGGAGTTACGAGCGAGCGCGAGGGCAGTGAGCAGCCCGCCGTAGGACCCTCCCCAGATTCCCACGCGCGCCGGATCGACCTGCGGCAGGGCCCGCAGGTACTCACCGGCGGCCTTCACGTCCTGATATTCGGATGAACCGGCCGGGCCGGCATGCTCGGGATGGTGGAATTCATGCCCGTAACCGATGCCGAGCCGGTAGTTGACGGTGAGCACGACGTAGCCCTGGCTGGCGAGATACTGATTGACCGCGTAGGCATTCGAGTAATAGTCCATGTAGTGCCAGCCGAGCAGCATCTGCCGCGGTGGCCCGCCATGCACGAAGACGATGCCGCCCTTTCGCGGCGCGCCGCCGGGCCGCTCGAAGAGCTGGCCATGCACCATGGTGCCGTCGGCCGACCGGAAGACGACCTTCCGCGGGGTGACGAACTGCCTTGCCGGAAACTCGGCGATCAGCTCGCTGCCGAGCGATCGCGGGGTGCCGCCGGCGGCGGGGATGACCATCGGGAGTGGCGGGGTGGCGGTGCCGGCCCCAATGAAGGCAATGCGCTGCCCGTCACCGGTAAAGACCGGAGTCCACTCCACGCCCACGCCAGCCGTCAAGCCGCGCGGCTCGGCCTGGTCCACCGGGACGCCGAAGAGGTGGCGGCGATCGACATCGTTACTGTCGGCGCCGGTGTTCGCGGCATAGACCAGGGTCCGCCGGTCCGGGCTCAAGGTGATGAACTCGGTCATGAAGGCGCCCGGCGTGAGCAGCAGCGGCGCGCCGCCGGACGTCGCGATCGAGTAGAGGTGGGGCCAGCCGTCGAGATCCGCCAGAAAGACCAGGCGGTCTCCCGCGGCCCAATGCAGGTTCGCCTCGCCGTCCGTTTCGGGGAACGAACCGCGGAGCGTCGCCGGACTGCTCCAGACCGCGTGGGCCGTTCCGGTCGCCGCGTCGGCAATCCAGATGCTCCAGGGCTCGGGCACCAGGGTGAGGAAGGGCCGCGGAGGGCCGCCTCTCCCGGGCGCGCGCGCAAAGGCGAGCGATCTCCCATCCGGCGACCACACCGGCGATCCGTCCTGCGAGGTCGAGGGCGCCATCCAGCGCACCGGGATCGAATCGTCGACGTAGAGGCCCACGAAGCTGTGGTCGCCCCGATCGGAGACGAAGGCGAGCCGCGATCCGTCCGGCGACCAGGTGGCCGACCCGCTGGTGCCCCGCGCGTAGAAGAGCTGGCGGGCCGGCGCCGATCCGTCGGTCGCCACCACCCAGAGCTGCCCCGCCCGGGTGAACACCACCCGGTCCCCCCGGGGCGACACCACCGGATCATCCCCTTCGGCCAGCAGGCGCGGATCGCCGCCGTGGGCGCCGACGGCCCAGATCGCCACTTTGGGTTGCGCGGTGCCCGACAGCGGATTGGGCGGAACGTCTTCGGACCAGTTGGCGTCGTGGTCGCCGCCGCGGACGTAGACGATGGTATTGCCGTCCGCCGTCACCGAAAGCTCGGTGAGCTCCTGGCCGTCGTCCACGGTGTAATGGGTGAGTTGCGTGGCCCGATAGTCGGGGGCGTCGGCGGTCCAGATGTTACGGCGGCCCTGCTGATTGAACACCCACGCGATGCGTCCGCTCCTGGCGGCGGCGACGAGGTCGCTGGGGTAGGGATAGCCGAGCGCGCGCTCCAGCGAGAGCGTATCGGCGGCGGGTTGCTGGGCGGCGAGGCCGGCGGGCGCCAGCGCCACGGCGATCAGGCAACGAGCGAGGCAGGCCTTTGTCATGGGATCGCCCTCTCCCGCTGCTTGTACAGCGCCTCGATCTCGTCGAGTTCCCGGGGTGCCCGGGTGATCCACTCCAGGCCCTGGTCGGTGATGACGTAGTCGTCCTCGATCCGCACCCCGGTGTCCTGGTACTTGAGCACCGCGGCGCGCACCTTGGCCTTGAAGGCGCGGTTCTTCGGCGTGTCGGGCAGGATGTCGAGGAGCTTGGTGGTGATGTAGACGCCGGGCTCGATGGTGAAGGCGTCGCCCTTCTTGAAGGTCTTGTCCCCGTAGTACGCCTGCACCGGGTCGTGCACCGCGAGCCCCAGGCCGTGACTGATGCCGTGAATCGCGAAGAGCGACACCTGCTGGCAGGCCCGCGGGACCTTGACGCAATCGGCCGGCCAGGGCGGATCGAAGGTGGCGGTGGCGGATTCGATGAGGCCGAGCTCGGCGAGCCCCCTGGCCCGCACGTCCAGCGACGAATCCTGCGCCGCCTGAATGGACAGTCCCGGTTTGGAATTCCGCTCCGCCGCCGCCTGGCCGTCGCGCACCACCTGGTAGAGGGCCCGCTGCTCGCGGCTGTAGGTGCCGCTCACGGGAATGGTGCGGGTGATGTCGGCGGCATAGCCGTCGTACTCCGCCGCGGCATCGATCACCACCACCTCGCCGGCCTTGAGCTCGCGGCGGTCTTTCATGTAGTGGAGCTGGGTGCCGTTGGGCCCCGCGCCCACGATCGATCCGTAGGCCGGCCGCTCCGCGCCGCCGCGCCGGAAGGCGTATTCCACGATGGCCTGCAGGTCGTACTCGTGCATGCCGGGCTCGATCCGGCGCATCAGCTCGGTGTGTCCCTGGGCGCTGATCTCCGCGGCCTTCCGGAGCAGGGCCAGCTCGGCGTCGCTCTTCCGGGCCCGGAGCTGGTCCACCATCGGGTGGGCGTCCGTCACCCCCAGCCCGGGCCGCCGCGCGGCCAGGGCCCGGAGAAACTGCCCGCCCCGGGTGAGCGAGTCCTGCGCGGCAAAGTCGGCGTCCTCGAAGTCGCGGAGCCCGAAGACCGGCAGCCCCGTGGCCACCAGGGAATCGGTTACCCGGGTGAGGTCCCCCACCGGCCTCGATGCGAGGCCGAGATCGCGGACCAGCGCCGCCGAGTCGGGCTCCTCGCCGTAGTAGAGGGCCCGGCGCGGGGTGCTGGTGGTGACGAAGAGGGTGCTGCTGCCCTTGCCGCCGTGGACCACCATGATGAGCGCCGCGTCGGCAAACTCGTAGCCGGTGAGGTACCGGAAGGTCGGGATCTGGTAGAACGGCCCGAAGTCCGACACCGGGGTCCGCTCGCCGAAGGCGATGACGACGCCGTCGCCGACCCGCGCGGCGAGCGAATCGCGCCGGGCGGCGTACTCGGCGCGGGTGATCTGGGCCCGCAGCGTGGGAGCCACCACCAGGGCGGCCAGCGCGGCCAGGACCACCACCCTGCGTCCTGGCGTCCTTGCGTCCTTGCGCCGTGGCGTCCTGGCGTCTGTGCGTCCGCTAGCGATCATCGAGCTTCCGCCCCGCGTTCAGGTTGTCGAAGTTGAGAATGGTGTTGAGCACCAGGAAATAGCTGCCAATGGTGGTGCCCCGATACACCGGGTTGATCGAGAACAGCACCACGTGGCCCTTGCCGTGCGGCGCATCCACCACGATCGGCTTGTCGGCCAGCTCGCTGCCGCCGCCCAGCAGTCCCGAGACCAGCAGGTCCCGCTGGTTGGTGAACCGGAGCACCACCCGGGGACGCTGCGCGGGAGGAATGACGCCGAGCGGGTTACGCATCTGGTCGTCCGAGATCGGCGCGAGCTGCCACGCCTCCACCGACGGGGTCGACGGCAGCTCGAACCGCGGGTCCAGCGCCGGCCGGCCCTGCGGCACGTCGGGGTCGTTGAGCGAGCCGCGCCCGGTGGGCCGGCCGCTCTGCTCGCCGAACCGGCGGAAGCCGCCGCCCAGGGTGTTGCCCACCGAGAAGCTCTCGCCGTCGTCGCTCATCACCGCGAGGCTGTCGATCACCCCGTACGCGATGGGGCTGCCGTCGTCCACCAGGCGGGAGCGCAGCAGGGTCCCCACCACCCGGCTCTGCCCGGCCTGGTTGGACCGCACGCCGCTGGTCAGCCCGAACTGGATCGCGAAGTCCGCGGTGTTGGCGGCGGTCACCAGCACGCCGCCCCCGGAAATGAAGTCGTCCAGGTGCCTGAGACCCTCCCAGCCCATGCCGGGACGGATGTCGTCAGTCTGCGCCCAGGTGCCGATGTTGGGCGTCTCCGGCGAGTTCTTCCACGGCATCGGGTTTCGCCACATCGGCAGCCCCGAGACGACCTGCTGGGCGCTCCCGCCCGCGGGCGGGAACACGATCACGTCCCACTTCGACGCCAGATTCGGCGTCGCGGCGATGTCCTGCACGCTGATGTAGTCGTACGGGATGCCCATGAAGTCGAACGCCTGGCGCCACCATCCCTCGGTCTGGGTGTTGACCCAGGTGTGCATGATGGCCACCCGCGCGGCCCGGAGCGGATGGGTGGACACCCCGGGCATCGCGGCCAGGGCGTACCCGGACAGGCCCAGCTCCTTCGTGATGGCATCCAGGTCCGACGGGGCGTTCCGGATCAGGAAGGTGCCCCGGTTGAACTTGTGGCCGGCCGCCTCGAACGGGGCCTCGGCCGCGACGATATCGGCGCTTCTTGAGCCGGTAGCGGAGCGTGGCGAGCGCGTTGTCGCCGTTGTGGTTGATCGCGACCACCGAGCCGGCGCCGCTGACCCCGCCGGGCGCGCGGACGTCGCCGGTCACCCGGTCCATCGGCGCGTCGAGCACCTTGGGGTCGGTCACCCGCACCGCCTCGACCCCGAAGCCCTCCGGAAAGGTCCAGCCGGTGTCGTCATAGGGCGTCTTCTGCGGATCGTTGGGGCTCCAGTACTGGTGATCCAGCAGCGCGTCGGCGATGCGCGAGTAGGGCTGGTCCATGCGGACGATGTAGCTGCCGGCGGGGAAGGAGCGGGTCTCGGTCTTCGCCGAGGAATCCGCGCCGCGTCTGGACACCGAGTCCGACTTCCCGCCCTCCCGTCCTCCCGTCCTTCCGCCGTGCGCCGGCACCGTCACGCCGAACCCCGCGGTCGCGCGGCTGATCTCGACGTGCTGCTTCTGCAGACACCCGCAGCAGCTCCGCCTGGGCGCCGGGCCGCCGGGTGTCTCCGGTCAGGACGTAGGCGGCCGGGCCCTCGGTGTGCGCCTTCAGGATCGAGCGCTTGCTCTTCTCGTAGAAGTTCTGGAGGAAGAGCCGCTTGTTGCTCGCGATGTACGACAGGGACACCAGCAGGCCGGTCTGCTCGTAGTTGTTGTTGTTCCGCAGCGACCACCTCACCCGGGGCAGCGGCGGGTTCTGGCGGTACCAGGTGCGCGACGTTTCCGTGGGCGACAGGGTCCGCTCCAGCGTCTCGGCGCTCCCGCCGTTGCCGAAGGTCTCGTAGAGCCGGCTGATCCCGTTGTGGGTGGCCGCCATGAACATCAGGTAGCCCGGGCTCCAGGTGTCGAAATTGCCGAAGGCAAACACCCCCGGCATGCCCATCCGGGTCATTTCCTGGACGTTGTTCCAGCCGACCATCTGCCATTCGTTGGTGACCAGCGGGTCGAGCCAGGCGTTGTAGGGCCCGTCGCCGATGGTGTTGTCGTACAGGTAGGCCACCGATTCGTGCAGGTCGTGGAGGACCTGCGCCTTCCAGTCCACGAAGGTGTTGAGCACGTTCTGGGAGAGCTTGAGGGTGAGTCCCATCGCGTCGCGATTGTTGTCGTGCGCCACGTAGTGCCCCCAGTACAGCAGATTCGGCCAGGTCTCGTCGGGGTGGGCCATGTGCCACTTGAACAGATCCACCTGCCGGTCCCGCCCGTCCACCTCCACGATCGGAGTGATCAGGGTGATCAGATTGTCGCGGATGTTCTTGATGTAGGGACTCTCGTCCACCGCGAGGCGGTAGGCCAGCTCCATGAGCGCGGTGGGCGCTCCCGCCTCGGGCGAGTGAATCGTCCCGGTGATGTAGTAGACCGGCGTGCTCTGCGCGGCCAGCCGCGCCGCCTCGGCGTCGTTCATCCCGATGGTGCGCGGGTCCGCCAGCTTGGCGAGCCGGGCCCGGTTCTCCTCCAGCCGCCCCATGAGCGCCTCGGACGCGATCGCCACCGCGATCATCTCCCGGCCCTCCTCGGTGGTGCCGATGGAGATCACCTTCACCCGCGGGCTCGCCTTGGCGAGGAGCCGCATGTACTCGTAGACCTCTTTCGAGTAGGGCAGCTTGTTCGGCGCGCCGGCGATGTCCCCCAGCACCACCGAGGGCGTGGGGACGGTCTTCGAGGCCGGCAGGTAATCCACCAGCGGTGAGAGGAAGAACGACTCGGTGGTGTACTCCCGGATCTTCCGGGTGTACGCCTCATCCACCGGCTGGCTCGGACTCCGCCCCGGCGTGAACGGAGACGCGGCCGGCGCCCCCGCGGCCTGGGCCATCGCGGGTGGTGCGCTGTGGAACAGGGTGAGCGACAGGGCGACACCGACCGCGACGGCGGGACTGCGCATGACGAGCCTCGGGCAGAGGGAGGGAGGCGAGCAGACGCCAGGGAAACTACGTCAATCAGGACCACTTTGCCTGAACCCCGGGCCACCGATTCCACGGATCCTGCCCGTTGAAACCCGGGGTCACTCGGTCCGGAAGCGCCGCGAAATCCGGGCGCCCGAGCCCGGCCCGCGGATCTAGCCGCGCGCCGCCGGGTGGAGGTAGTTTCCCCCATGGACTCGCGCCGTACGTTCCTTCTCCGGTGCAACGCCGCCCTCCTGGCGATGGCCGCCGGCGCCCGCCCCGCCTGGGCCCGGGTCGGCCCACGCAGGGTCCAGTCCTCCCACCCCACACCCCGGCCGGGCATCACCGCCGCCAAGCTGCCGAGCCACGACCAGCTGGCGGATGCGCCCCGGGCCCAGGCGGTGTTCGATTCGGTCCGGGAAATCCCCGAGGTCGTGGACGGGATCCGCTGCCATTGCGGCTGCGCGGACAATCCGGACTTCTACTCGCTGCTCTCCTGCTACGAGGGAGAGGACGCCATGGCCAAGTCCTGCCCGATCTGCCAGGGGCAGGGCCGCCTTGCCGCGCGGCTCCACAAGGACGGGAAGACCCTGGACGAAATCCGGACCGCGATTGACGCCCGTTACGGCTGACGCTCCGCACCGCGCGAGCGTTGCCACGCCTGGACCCATCTACTCGAGCCACCGGATCCACATGAACCGCATCGGCCTCTCCATGCTCGCCGGCGTCGCGGTCGGCACCGTCCTCGCGGCGCCCGCGTCGGCGCAGATCCGGGCCAGCGAGCGCTCCAGCCTCTCCCAGACCATCGACGGCACCGTCATCACCCTCGACTATGCCCGCCCCCGGCTCCGGGACCGGATGCCGATCTTCGGCAAGGTGGTGCGCTGGGGCGAGGTGTGGACCCCGGGCGCCAACTGGGCCACCACGCTGGAGGCCAACCGGCCGATCGAGCTCGACCATCACGCCGTTCCCAAGGGGAAGTACTCGGTCTGGCTGGTGGTCCGGGAAACGGGGCCGTGGACCCTGGTCCTCGATCCCGACCACCACCGGTACCACATGGACCCGCCCGACTCGAGCGCGGCGGAGGTCCGCATTCCCGTCGAGCCACGGCCGGCTCCCCGCACCGAGGTATTGACCTGGTCCTTTCCCGAGCTCCGGGTGAGCGGCGGCGCGCTCGCCATGCAATGGGCCGAGTCGGTGGTGTCGGTGGATCTCAAGGTGTCTCCGTCGTATGGCATCACGATGTCGCCGGAGGACGCGGCCCCGTACGTCGGGCGCTACCAGTATGCGTGGCGGGCGGCGCTGGGCGAGAAGGCCGACACCCTCGGGTTGGTCCTGACCTACCAGAAGGGCTCCCTCTACGGGCACTACGTCCCCAAGGACGACTATTTCGGCGATTTCGTGATGATCCGCCTGGCCGACGGGAGCATGATTCCCGGGCTGTTCGACAAGGGGGAGATCTACGAGGTGATCCGGGAGATGGTGTTCGAATTCAAGGGACCGAAGGGGCGTCCCGACACCTTCGAGGTCCGGGACGACCACGACGAGGTGATTGCCACCGGCAAGCGCCTTCCCTAGGCGCCTCGCCCTGCTGGCGCTTTCCTCAGGAGCGGACATATTCCAGCCGTGCCAGATCTCGTGGAACGCCTGCAACCCCATCTTGCCGACCGATACCTCATCGAGCGTGAGCTCGGCAGGGGTGGCATGGCCACGGTGTTCCTGGCCAAGGACATCAAGCACGACCGCGAAGTAGCCATCAAGGTCCTGCACCCCGAGCTTTCCGCCTCGATCGGCGGGGACCGGTTCGAGCGGGAAATCAAGCTCGCCGCCAAGCTCCAGCACCCCCACATCCTCGGCATGTACGATTCGGGGCAGGCCGACGGGCTGCTCTACTACGTCATGCCGTTCGTGAAGGGCGAGTCGCTCCGCGACCGGCTCGACCGCGAAGGCCAGCTTCCCATCGAGGATGCGATCCAGATCGTCCTGGAGGTCGCCGACGCGCTCGGCCATGCCCACTCCCAGGGCATCATCCACCGCGACATCAAGCCGGAGAACATCCTGATCTCGGGTGGGCACGCCCTGGTCGCCGACTTCGGCATCGCCCGGGCCGCCCACGAGGCCGGGGGAAACAAGCTCACCCAGACCGGCATGGCGGTGGGGACCCCGGTGTACATGTCGCCGGAGCAGGCGGTCGGTGATCCGGTCGGGCCGACCTCGGACCTCTACAGCCTGGGCTGCATGCTGTACGAACTGCTGGCCGGGGAGCCGCCGTTCACCGCCAAGAACGCTCAGGCGTTGATGGCTCGCCACGCGATGGAGGCGGTGCCGAGCATCCGGATCGTCCGGAACACGGTGCCGGAGGAAGTGGAGGACGCCATCTACGCCTCGATGGCCAAGGTCCCGGCCGACCGCCCCAAGGATGCGGCGCACTTCGCCGAGCTGCTGGGGGCGCCGCTGGGCTCGACCATGACGCGGCGGGCCGCCATCCGCCAGACCGCGTCGCGCCGGGTGCCCACCGGAGCCCAGCGGATGGCGCCCCGGCGCGATCCTGGTTCCGGACGCCCTGGACCATCGCCGCGGTGGCGTTGCTGCTCGCCGGGACGTCGTTCGCCACCTGGAAGGTGCTGGGCCGGAAGGGCGCCATCGCGTCGCCCGCGGAGCTGGCGCGAGCCCGGCGGATCGCGGTGCTGTACTTCGCCGCGGACTCGGCCGATCCCGAGCTTCGGGCCGCGGCCGACGGGCTCACCGAGTCGCTGATCAAGAGCCTGGCCAGCATTCCGGTGCTCACGGTGAGCTCCCGGAACGCCGTCGCTCCGTACCGGGGCCGCGACGTCGGCATGGACAGCGTCGGCACGGCGCTCGATGTGGGCACGCTGATCGTGGGCTCGCTGGAGAAGAGCGGCTCCGACAAGGTCCGGCTCACCACCCGGCTGTACGACGGCTCCGGGGCCGACCTTCGCAAGAACACGACGGTCACCTTTCCGCGGGACTCGCTCTTCGCCGCGGGAACGGCCATCGCCGCCAAGGTCTCCGAGTCCCTTCGCGAGCCGATCGGCAAGGAGCTCCAGCTCCAGGAAAGCCAGGCGCGCGCAGGCAATCTGCGCGCCTGGACCCTGGTGCAGCGGGGAGAGAAGCTTCGCAAGGATGCCGAGCAGGCGGCGCTCCGCGATCCGAAGAGCGCCGTGCCTCTCCTGGTCGAGGCCGACACGCTGCTGCAGCAAGCCGCGGAGGCCGACCCGCAATGGGTGGATCCGGTGTTGGTGAAGGGCGACGTGGCTCTGCAGCACGCCAGGATCGTCGGGAAGGATGAAAAGCTCCAGTGGTTTCGGGCCGGAAGGAATGCCGCCGACCAGGCGCTCAAGATCGACCCTACCAATGCCCGGGCTCTGGCCCTCAAGGGCACCGTGCAGTATCAGGAGTGGCGCCTGGCGCTCAATCCTGATCAGGCGGCTCGGAAGGCGCTCCTCGATTCGGCCGAGGCCGCTCTACGGGATGCGGTCAGCGCCGATAACTCCCTTGCCCCTGCCTACGTCACGCTCAGCTTCATCGAGTTCGAAAAGAAGGATGTTCCCAGCTCGCTCCGGGAGGCCAGCAACGCCTATTCCGCGGACAAGTTCCTCAGCAACAGCGATCTGGTCCTCGATCGCCTGTTCTTCGGCTCCTACAACACCGAGCAGTTCGCCGAGGCGCAGAAGTGGTGTGAGGAGGGAGGACGGCGGTTCCCCGGGAATCCCACCTTCACGCAATGCCACCTCTGGCTCATGCTGGCTCCGGACGCGCAACGCGATGTCCCGAGGGCGTGGCAGCTGGCGGCGCGATTGGATTCCCTGTACGCCGGCCGCCCCGACAGCGTCCGTGCCTTTCAGCAGCATTTCGCCCAGATTCTCGTGGGAGGGGCAATCGGCAAGAGTGTGTCCGGAACCCCCAGCCCCCTGGTGGACAGTGCCCGCAGCATGTTGCTGAGAGCCCGGGCCGACAGCCGGGTTGACTCGCGCCATGAGCTCCCTGGATACGAGGCCGTCATGCGGGTCCGGATCGGGGATCTCGACGAGGCCATCTCGCTCCTGAAGGAGTACGTGGGGTACAATCCGGATCACTCCTTCAGGGTAGGGAACAACATCCACTGGTGGTGGCGTCCTCTTACCGACAAGCCCGGCTTCAAGGCCCTCCTGGCGCGGGGCCAGTAGGAGCCGGGGGGGCCGAGACCCCCCGAGTGCAGGATCGGCGCAACACGTTGGGAGCGCAGAGGATTGCCCTCTGGCGGCTCCCCCGAAATCGTCGTAGGCTTGCTGCTGCCCCATCGCTTCACAATCAGGGAGGATCTTCGCCATGAATACCCGGCTCCTGGTAGGGCTTTCGGTGCTCGTCCTGGCTGCGTGTCGGGGAACCGAGACCACCGCTCCGAGTGCTCCGAGTCAGGCCCCGTCGCTGGCCATCTCGGACGGCGCGCATTCCTCGGGCAATCCGGACTTCTTCTTCCTTCCGCCGATCGTGCTGCCGACCTCGTCGCTCGCGAACTGGACCCACGACGGGTTCAACGGCGCGCTGTCGCCGAGCGTGGAGATCTGCCGCCTGGTCGCGACGACCGTCGCCGCGGTGGCCACCGCGGCTGGGTCCCAGTGCATGCCCACCCCGGCCCCGGTCGTCCTCAGCGGGACCCAGGTCAAGAAGCACTTCCCGCCCTTGGCCGATCCCACCGACGCGATCACCGGTCTCCCGGGCGATTGGGCGCACTACCACGCCAAGTGGCCGATCCCGAGTAACTGCACCACTTCGTTCTTCTATCGGGTCCGGGTCAAGGTGGGGGCCGCCGAGCTCGGCTCCGCCGACGTCCAGTGCGTGACCGGTCTCCTCCAGCTCTTTACGCTGGACTACAGGAAGTTCGGCCCCGCCATTCGCGGGACGACGCTGCAGATCCCGTTCCGGGTCGAGAAGTTCGCGCTCTGCCCGGTCCCTGGTGTCGGACCGTGCTCCTCCGCGACCGTGGATCTCGCCGCCGGCGGTGTCGTCAACCTGCTCTCCGGCACCCAGACGGTGGGTGGGGTAGACATTCCGGCGCAAGGCGGCAGCCCCGAGCCGACCACCATCACCGTCAAGCCCTGCGTGAACGGCAGCCTGCCGATCGATCTTCCGCAGTACGGGACCTGCCTCACGGTCCAGAGCGATCCGGTGGTTGATGGGGAGAATGCGCTCACCCTTCCGGCGTCGGTGTACGATTGCACCGTGACCCTTGATGCGAACCTCCCCGCCCATCCCCAGCTGGAGCTCGTCACTCTCCATCGGCTGCATAGCGGCATCGTGGAGGCGCTGCCCCACTCCACCGATCACTGCCCGACGATCGTCGGGGCGTCGAGTGGCAGCGTGAAGGGCCTCCTCGCAGCACTGACCCATCGCGAGTGGAAAACCGCACGGGACCAGGTGTTCGGGCTGCTTGCTCCGAAGCCACTCTACGCCCGCCGGCTGGACGTGGGTGCGGGGGGACAGACCTTCGGATTCAGCGACTTCCGGTTCGCGCTGCCGTGCAAGTTGCAGATTGTGTCGGTGAACTCTCAGGTTGCTGCGCCGGGAAGCTTGCTGCCCAGCGCCCCCACGGTGAAATGCACCGACCTCCACAACGCCCCCGTGGCGGGTGCGACGGTCAGATTCCAGGGTGACGGTGTTCTCGCAACATCCCTCCAGACCCCCGGCGGCGCCGGGGAGGTCTCAGTGCCCTGGACGATTCCGAATGTCGGGGCGAACACGCTCACGGCCAATGGGCGTGGACTCGGCGGTGACGATTTCAATGGTCCCCGCGGCGGTGGAACCGGAACGGCCAACGTGGATCCGTTCCAGGCTTTCCCGTTCCCTCCCGAGAGTGGCCCCGCATCCGGACCGGTGCAGCTGAAAACCGGGTCGGTAATCTTCACGGCCACCGGCGTGATCGCCTACGGCGCGGATGGCTATCGGTACCTCCTAGCAGGTCAGGGCGGGGCCAGCGGATTCGAGGCGACGGGGTTCGATGATTCCTCTTGGTTGCTCGGGGCGGCACCCTTTGGCGGCGGTCCGTTCCCATATGACGACTGTGCTCTCTACAATACCGGCCTTGCGACCACTTGGCCGATCGGGAACACCTCCGCGGGTGGGGGGAGTGACCTTCTGCTCCGCCGCCACTTCAACCTCCCGAGCGTAGCCACGATCAAGGTCAGTGTCGCGATCGACAACGACGTCCAGGTTTTCCTGAACGGCACCGACATCAGCGGCGGCCTCACGACGCACGAGGGGTGCGCGGAGCGGCCCACCGGCGGGAGCGCATTCATCTTCTCGGGCACCGGTGTGGCGGGGTCAAACGTGCTGGCCATTCGCGCCCGCGACCGTGGAGTGATCAGCTATCTCGACGTCGAAGTGGTGAAGGTGCCGTAGGAGCGTTTCGACTCATTCTCCACGACGGGCGGCCCCGCGAGGAGCCGCCCTTTTGTTGTTTACGATGTTCAGCGGCGCGGAGGGCGGGGTGTCCCCGGAGGGGGCGTCAGTGCGCTCTCAAACGAATTGCGACCGTCGGACATGAAGTAGCGCACTGCAGGCCCCGAAGGGGATACCCCGCCCGAGCACCGCGGAGCAACTGCCCGAGCACCGCGGAGCGACCGCCTGACGCGGCCGCCTACGCCGGCGCGCCGGGGCTCACCAGCACCTCGCGCCCCAGCACCTTGGCCAGCACGTCGCTCTTCTTGGCCGCGCCCCAGCACTCCAGGGACAGATCCGCCGCCTTGAGCTTCGGCGTGGCCCGGATGGTGAGCCGCTCCGCGGTGATCCGGGTGCTCACCCGTTCCACCGCCGAGGTATGGCCGCGGTCCAGGCCGTCCGCCACGCGGAGCAGCGCCGACATCCGCCGGACAATGCCCTGCTCGTCGTCGGTGAGCCGGGCGAACTCCTCGTCTTTGAGGCTGGGTCCCTTGCGGCGGTGGTAGCGGCTCACCATGGCCACCAGGTAGCGGTCCCGGCTGGTGAAGTTGAGCCGCTCGGCGTGCATGATGAGCTGGAAGCTGTGCTTGTGGTGCTTCCGGTAGCTCACCACCTGCCCGACGTCGTGCAGCAGGCAGGCGGCCTCCAGGATGGGCCGTTCCTCCTGATCCGCCCCCATCACGTTGCAGAGCCGGTCGAACAGCGTGAGCCCGATGATCCGCACCTGTTCCACGTGCCGCCGGTCGCCCTGGCAGCGGTCCACGAATTCCCGCATGGCCCGGAGCGGGTCCGCGCTGCGCTGGGCGGTTTCCCCGATCATCTCGAGCAGCAGCCCTTCGCGCAGGCCGAACGCGCTCACCGTGAGGCTCCGTGCTTCCACCAGGCTGAGCAGCTCGGCCGTCACGGCCAGGCCGGCCAGGATGATGTCGGCCCGCTGCGGGTTGAGGCCCGGCACGTTGCGGCGCCGGTCCACCGAGAGGGTACAGAGCCACTCCAGCATCTGCTCCACCTCGGCGGTCTTGATGATCTCGCCGTGGGCGGCTTCGGTCGGGTGGCCCCGGCGGGCCAGCACCATCCGCGCGAGGTTGGTGAAGGTGCCGCCCGAGCCGATGACGCTGACGTTGTTCCACTCCCGCCAGCGCCCCGCCTTCTTGAGCTGTTTCCGGACCTTGTTCCGGAGCGCGGCCACTTCCTTGGAGCGGGACTTGTCTTCGAAGAGGTATTGCTCGGTGAGCCGCACCGCGCCCAGCGGCAGCGACTTGGTGAGCTCGACCAGCCCGTTGACCGCCCCGATCAGCTCCAGGCTGCCGCCCCCGATGTCCGCCACCAGCGCCCGGCCGGTGGAGAGGGGAAAGTGGTGCGCCACCGAGCGCCAGGAGAGCGCCGCCTCGGTCTCGGGGTCGATGATCCGGAGCGGGATGCCCACTTCGCGGCGCACCCGGTCCACGAAGGCCTTGCCGTTGTCCGCCTCCCGCACCGCGGAGGTGGCCACGGCGGAGATCCGCTTGACGCCGCGGCGCTCCGCCACCTCGCGCATCCGGGCCAGGGTCTGGAGCGCCCGAGCCATGGCGAACTCGTCCAGGTTGTTCGACTCGGCGAGGCCCGCGGCCAGCCGCGGCTGGTCCTTCACCTCGTCGACGACCTTGATGCCGCCCTGCGGGTCGAACTCCGCCACCAGGAGCCGGATCGAATTGGACCCGACGTCGATGGCGCCCAGCCGCTCACCCGGCTCGGGCGCCTTGGACGAGAGTGCCGCGAGGTACGATTTGCGCATCAAGAGTGCCCCGTCATGTCCTCGGCGTGATGCTTGATGGACTTGCCTTCCACCAGGAAGACGACATCCTCGGCGATGTTGGTGGCCAGGTCCGCGACCCTCTCAAGATTGCGACTCACCAGGAACAATTCCAGGGCCGCGCCGATAATATGGGGGTCCTCCATCATGTGGGTGAGGAGGATCCGGAACACCGAGCGGTTGAGCGCGTCCACCTTGTCGTCCCGGATGCAGACTTCCCGGGCGGAGGCGGCGTCTCCCCGGACGAAGGCCTCCAGCGAGTCCGAAAGCATCTCCCGTGCCAGGCGCGCCATCTCGGTGATCTCGGGATCCGGCACGATCGGCCGGCTCTTGCCCAGCCGCTCGGCCGACTGGGCCAGGTTGACGGCGTGATCACCCACCCGCTCCAGGTCGTTCGCGATCTTGATGGCCGCCACCAGCATCCGGAGGTCCCTGGCCATTGGCTGCTGGAGGGCCAGCAGGTCGATGCAGGCCTCCTCGACCTCGACCTCCATGGAGTCCACGATCCGGTCCCCCGCGATGACCTGCCGGGCCTTGTCTCCGTTGCGCTCGAGCAGCGCCTCGACCGCGAGGCGGAGCGCCGCCTCGGCCTCGCCGCTCATGGTGAGAAGCCGGACCTTGACCCGGTTCAGCTCCTCGTGAAAGTGCCGGTGCGTCGTTTCCGGAGTCATCCGAATCTCCCCGTGATGTAAGCCTCAGTCTGCTCGCGAGCCGGCCGGGTGAAGATCGTCTCGGTGGGACCGAACTCCACCAGCTCGCCCTTGTAGAAGAACCCCGTCACATCCGACACCCGGGCGGCCTGC
This sequence comes from uncultured Gemmatimonadales bacterium, assembly GCA_963762545.1. Taxonomy (GTDB): domain Bacteria; phylum Gemmatimonadota; class Gemmatimonadetes; order Gemmatimonadales; family GWC2-71-9; genus JABFSM01. The sequence goes on from CAVXLC010000001.1 coordinate 982,574, forward strand.
TGCATGTTGTGGGTGACGATGACGATGGTGTATTTGGCCTTGAGCTCGACGATCAGCTCCTCGACCCGCTGGGTGGCGATCGGGTCCAGCGCCGAGCAGGGCTCGTCCATCAGCAGCACGTCGGGATCGTTGGCCAGCGCACGGGCGATGCAGAGCCGCTGCTGCTGTCCGCCCGAGAGGCCGGTGGCGGGCGTGTCGAGGCGGTCCTTCACCTCGTCCCACAGCGCCGCCTGACGCAGGCAGCGCTCCGCCACCTCCGGAAGATCCCGCCTGGCGGTCAGGCCGTTGAGCCTGGGCCCGTAGACCACGTTGTCGTAGATGCTCTTGGGGAACGGGTTGGGCCGCTGGAACACCATCCCCACCCGCTGCCGGAGCGCCACCAGGTCGGTCCCGGTGGCGAAGATCGACTGCCCGTCCACCACGATGTCTCCCTCGTGGCGCGAGCCGGGGATCAGATCGTTGAGCCGGTTGATCGAGCGCAGAAAGGTGGACTTGCCGCACCCCGACGGGCCGATGATGGCCGTGATCGAGCGCGCCGGCAGCGTGAACGACACGCCGTGCAGCACGGCCCGGGTCCCGTACGAGAACGAGAATCCCCGGACGTCGATGGTACCCAGCATGGCGGCGTCGTTCATCCGAACCGTCCGGTGACGTACGCCTCGGTCCGCTGCTCGGTCGGCGTGGTGAAGATGTGCCGGGTCGGACCGGTCTCGATCAGCTCCCCCAGATAGAAGAAGGAGGTGGTGTCCGACACCCGGGCCGCCTGCTGCAGGTTGTGGGTCACGATGATGATGGTGAATCGCTCCTTGAGGTGGAACAGCAGCTCCTCGATCCGCTGGGTGCTCTGCGGGTCGAGCGACGCGGTGGGCTCGTCGAGCAGCACCACCTCGGGCTCCGGCGCGATGGTCCGGGCGATGCAGAGCCGCTGCTGCTGCCCGCCCGAGAGCGCGATGGCGCTGCCGTGCAGCCGGTCCTTCACTTCCTCCCAGAGCCCGGCAAAGGTCAGGGCCTTCTCCACCTCGTCGTCCACCACCGGACGGGACGCCTGCCGGGACAGCCGCAGCCCGGCGGCCACGTTGGCATAGATGGACATGGTGGGGAAAGGCGTCGGCTTCTGGAACACCATGCCCACCCGCCGCCGCAATCGCTTCAGATCCACCTTGGGTCCGTAGATGTTCTCCCCGTCCAGCGTCACCAGGCCGGTGACGCTGGCGCCCGGCGTCTCCTCGTGCATCCGGTTCAAGGAGCGCAGGAAGGTGGACTTGCCGCAGCCCGACGGGCCGATCAGGGCGTGGACCCGGTTCGACCCGAAGCTCACCGACACGTCGCGCACCGCGGCCGTCTTTCCATACCACAGCGTCAGCCCGGCGGTCTGGATCCGTGGCCGGCCCGCCTCAGCGAGGGCCATCGAACCTGCTTCGGGTGGCAAGGCGGGTAAGGAGGCTGAGAACGAGGACGACGAGGATGAGGACGAGGGCCGTGGCCCACGCCAGGCGGTGCCAGTCGTCGTAGGGGCCGTTTGCATAGTTGTAGACCACGAGTGGAAGGGCGGCCATCGGCTGCCGGATGTCGGTGCTCAGGTACTGACTGCCCAGGGCGGTGAAGAGCAGCGGGGCCGTCTCGCCCGAGACCCGCGCCACTGCCAGCAATACTCCGGTGACGATCCCGGGAAAGCAGGTGCGCACCACCACGGCGAGGCTGGTGCGCCAGCGCGCGTACCCCAGCGCGAGGGCGGCCTCCCGGAGCGAATGGGGCACCAGTTTGATCATTTCTTCGGTGGTCCGCATCACCATGGGGATCATGAGCACCGCCAGGGCGACGCTCCCGGCGAACCCCGAGAAGTGCTTCTGCCGGGCGACGATCCAGGTCCAGGCGAAGACGCCCACCACGATCGACGGCGTGCCGTTCATGACGTCGGCGATGAAGCGGGTGGCCTGGGCCAGCCGGGTGCCCGGCCACTCCGAGGCGAAGATCCCGGCCCCGATCCCGATGGGGAGCCCGATCAGGCTCGCGGTGCCGACCATCATCAGGGTGCCCACGATGGCGTGCACCACGCCGCCGCCGCTCTCTCCGGCCGGCACCGGCCGCCGGATGAAGAAGTCGAGGTTGATGCTCCCCGCCCCCTTGACCACCAGGGTGCCGAGAATCAGGAACAACGGCAGCACGGCCAGCACGGTGGCCACCACGAGCAGCGCCACCATCACGCGGCTCCGCCAGCGCCGGAAGCCGCCGGTCACAGGCCCTCGCCTCCGCTGGGCCGACCCTTCGACACCCGCCAGATCAGCAGCCGGGCTCCCGCGTTGGCCAACACCGTGATGGCAAAGAGCACCAGCGCCACGTAGGCCAGCGCCGAGAAGTGCATGTCGGTGGCCGCCTCGGTGAACTCGTTGGCGATCGCGGCCGCCATGGTGTACCCCGGGGCGAACAGCGACACCGAGATGTCGTGCCGGTTGCCGATGAGCATGGTGACCGCCATCGTCTCGCCCAGCGCGCGGCCCAGCCCCAGGATGATCGCGCCCACGATGCCCGACCTGGCGTAGGGTACCACCGCGGTCCAGGCCGCCTCCCAGCGGGTGGCGCCCAGCGCCAGCGCTGCCTCCCGCTGGCTGCTCGGCACCGTCGCGAGCACCTCGCGGGCCACCGACATGATGTAGGGCATCACCATGATCGCCAGGATCACGCCGGCCGAGAGCATGGAGGGGCCGTAGATGGTGCCCTGGAAGAACGGCAGGAAGCCCAGGGTGCTGCGGAGGAACGGAAAGACCGTCTTGGTCAGGACGGGAACCAGGAAGAAGATGCCCCAGAGCCCGTAGACCACGCTGGGAATGGCCGCCAGCAACTCGACCACAAAGGAGATCGGCCTCCGGATGACGGTGGGGGCGAATTCGGTCAGATAGATGGCCACGCCGAGCGAGAGGGGCACCGCGATCGCCAGCGCGACCACCGAGGACAGCAGGGTCCCGAAGATCAGCGGCAGGGCGCCGAACTGTCCGGTCACCGGGTCCCAGGTGCTGGTGACCAGGAAGTGGAGCCCGAACTGGGAGATCGCCAGGCGGGACTCCGAGTACAGCTCCCACACCAGGAAGCCCAGCAGCACCGGAATCGCGAGCGCCGCCAGGGAAAGGACGATCCGGAAAATGCGATCGCCCGTCGCCGCGCCTTGGAGGCGGGCGACGGGCGTCGCGGGAGCGGGCGATGTTACATCGGTCACGCGATCGGCTTGCCGTTGGCCTTGAGGGTCTTGATCTTGGCGGCCTCGAGCGCCACCACCGGCTTGGGCAGGGGAGCGTAGTCCAGCGCCGCGCCCATCTGCTGGGCCTCATCGGTGATCATCCACGTGAGGAAGTTCTTGAGGGCCTTGGCCTTGGCGGCATCCTTCATATTCGGACGCACCAGGAGCCACGTGAACGACGAGATCGGGTAGGAGGCGGCGCCGGGCGCGTTGGTGATGGACACCCGGAAATCGGTGTTGGCGGGGAACTTGGCGCTCGCGGCGGCGGCCGACACCGACTCCAGCGAGGCGTCCACCCAGGCGCCCGCGGCGTTCTTGACCTGGGCGTAGCCCATCTTGTTGGCCTTGGCATAGATCAGCTCGACATAGCCCAGGCCGCCGTCGGACTGCTTGACCTGCTGGGTCACGCCCTCATTCCCCTTGCCGCCCAGGCCGACCGGCCAGTTGACCGCCGTGGCAAACCCGACCTTTTCCTTCCATTCCGGGGAGACCTTGCTCAGATAGTCGGTGAAAATATAGGTGGTTCCGGACCCGTCGGAGCGGTGCACCACGATGATGTCCTGGGCCGGCAGCTTGACCCCGGGGTTGGTGGCGGCAATCGCCCGGTCATTCCACTTGGTGATCTTGCCCAGGAAGATATTCGCGATCGTGGGGCCGTCGAACTTGAGCTGGGTGGTGCCCACGGCGGCGAGGTTGTAGGTCAGCACCACCGCGCCCATGACGGTGGGGAGGTGGAGCACGTCGCCCTGCACGGCGGTCATCTGGTCCTGGGTCATCGGGCCGTCGCTGGCGCCGAAGTCCACCGTGTTCTCGGTGTACTGCTTGATGCCGCCGCCGGAGCCGATGGACTGATAGTTGACCTGCACCCCGGTCTTCTTGTTGTAGGCGTCGAACCACTTCTGATAGATCGGATTGGGGAACGTGGCGCCGGCGCCGGTCAGCGACTGGGCGCTGGCCGGTCCGGCGAGAGTCGCGGCCGCGAGGACGGCGCAGGCGAAGGTGCGGGTCATGGTCGCTCCTAGAAAGTGAACTGGATATGGAAGAACGCCTGCGAGCGGACCGCTTCGTTCGCGGGCGTGGTCACGCCGCCCTGGTAGCTCAGCATGTCGAGGTCGCCCAGGACCCGGAGATTGGAGGACACCTGGTAGGCGACGCCGGCGATGATCCGGGAGGTGCGGTCGTTGTTGGTCGAGGTGTTGGGATCGGTGGAGTCGAACCGGCCGATGATCTGGACCTTGTAGCTGGGCGGGACGCGAACCACGCCGTAGGCGCTGATGACCCGGCCCTTCCGGGTCGCGACCACCGGCGTGAGCGAGGTGTCCTTGGTGGCGGCGAGCTCGGCGGCGAGGGTGAGCGCCTTGGAGCGATACGAGGCCATGCCGATGAACCGGCTCCGGGTCCCACCGCCGGTCGGCTTGCCGACCTGGCCGTAGCCGGTGAGCCGCAGCCCGCCGCGGGTGCCGCCCACGTCGGTCTTGAGCAGCGAGACCGACAGCCGTCCCATCAGATCCTTGCGCTGGTCGCCCGGCGCCTTGTTGTAGTTCTCGCCGTTGTAGACGCCCACCTGCATGTTGATCCGGTCGGACATCCAGGTCCCGTCGATGCCGGCGCCGAAGTCCGAGGAGGAGACATAGCCGCCGCGCTCCATCGCCATCTGCCCCTGCATCCGGTAGTCCCACAGGCCCTCTTCCCAGTCGAGCCACGGGGTGTGGATCTGGCCGAGCTTGAAGGTCAGGGCGCTCTTGTCGGGGGTCCAGGTGGCGTAGGCGTATTTGAGGCGGTAGGAGAGCGAGCCGTCGGTGCTGCGGAAGATGTCGGCGGTGACCCGGGTGCCGATCCCGTAGGCGAACTTGCCGATCACGTTCACGTAGGCGCGGAACACGTCGAAGTTGTTGACGTGGTTCGCGGTGTCCTTGAGCTGGTAGAAGTACCCGGCGTAGGCGATGCCACTGACGGTGGTACTGGGCGTCTGCGCATCGAGCCGGGCCACGCCACCGCACGCTGCGGCAATCAAGATGAGTCCCGCCCTCTGCCCAAAGTTCTTCACGCGCGCGCTCCTCAGTGGAAGGGGATAGGCCCCGTCGTGGGGCCGTGACATTGATCGCAGGGTAAGAAGGCCGGGGGCCGTTACACGGGGATCACTGTCCTGTAACGGCTGGGTAACGTCCGAGGGAACTGGCGCGCGAGTAACTGCAAGGCGTTGGGCGGGATGAGGATGACATGCGGCAGGTGAGATACGAGGTGAGGGGGAGGGAAATCGGAGGGGGAAGCGGGGTCTCCTGCGGATCAGGAGGTTCCGGGCGGCGCGCCGTTGTCTCCGGGGCTGAGCGACCTTCGCGGGGGCGGCTGGCACGGTCTCGAGGCGGGGCGGGGGCTTCCTGGAGTGGGAGACGACCCGCTCAGGGCTCTTCGTCCCGCGCTCGGTGCGGATCGCAACCGCCGCCAAGCGGACCGTTCTCTGCTCCGGGCGGGTTGCGGCTCACCGCTGGTTGATTGCGGGCTTCGGGGAGCCGGCAGCAACCCACCGAACGCAGATGGAGACTCTCCGAGAGGGAGGGGGGCCATGGGAGTAACATCAGGGATATGCAGTGCTGGGTGCAGTACTATCTGACCGGGCTCAGTGCCCTGTCTCGGCTGGAAGCTGGCATCATGACGCAGCTTGCGAGGTCCGATCGACAGCCCGCATTGACGGTGATAGGCTGCGGTCGTTGCAGGGATTGGCCGCGGGGTATAGCGTTGGGGCGCGGGATAAAGACAAGTTAGGCAGCTGAAAGATCAGTCCATAACCAGGAGCAACGAATGACCGCCGCAACTCGCTCTGCAATACCCAGTTTTGTCATTGCCGGGCTCTCGCTCCTGTTCGCCGTCGTGACAGGAGTACAGTGGCTCGGCCAGCCATTTCGAGTCGTGCAACTGATGAAGATCCTTGGCCTAGGTATGCTTACCGGCGTCCTATGGATGCAAGCGGTGGTGCGTGCTCGGACCCCTTCCACTGGACACAACGGTGGCTCAGCTGCCTAACAAGCGCTTGGAGCGGTCAACCGCGCCGGTGTTCCAGGATTCACTCACATATGTTGAGCGCGGGTTGCCGCTCAAGCGCCAGCCGTTAGGCCTCAACCGACTCTCGGCTCATTGCGGACCACTCCAAGCCACGCCACGAATTGCCGATGATCCAGTGGGAGTTCTTCCCTCGCTCAAAGCCGGCGACGGCATTGCCAAACGTCGTAACAACTGGTATCCAACGGTCAGATCGGGCTGATCTTCACGAAGGTCCTGGACGAGATCCAGTTCGGCCTGCCAGATGGCTCCAGTGGTCGTGGCGGGTCGACCAGGCCCACGCCGGCGCCTCGCTCCCCGCCCGCGCGGGACTCGCCGGCTACCGCCGGATGTTCGGCCAGCAGCCCGATCGGAAGGGCTGACACGACCGCTCCGCGAGGCTGGCAAAGCTCGCACAGGCGTGGCATCTTTTCAGCGGTGTCCACTCCTCGCGATGCCACTCCGCGATGCATCCTTGCGATGACGCCCGGTGCTCCATGATCCGGGTGCCCCGATGAGCGTCGGTCCGGACCGCCTCTCGGCCGGGCTGGCCGATCGCTACCGTCTCGAGCGCGAGCTCGGGACCGGCGGGATGGCCACCGTCTACCTCGCCGCCGACCTGAAGCACGACCGCAAGGTCGCCATCAAGGTCTTGAAGCCCGAGCTGGCGGCGGTGCTCGGCGCCGAGCGGTTCGTGCAGGAGATCAAGACCACGGCGGCGCTGAGCCACCCGCACATCCTGCCGCTGTTCGACTCCGGCGAGGCCGGCGGGTTCCTCTACTACGTCATGCCCTACATCCAGGGCGAGACGATCCGCGAGAAGCTGAATCGCGAAACCCAGTTCGGGGTCGACGACGCGATCAGGATCACCACCGAGGTCGCCGACGCGCTGGACTACGCCCACCGGCACGGCGTGATCCACGGGACATCAAGCCGGAGAATATCCTGCTCCACGATGGCCGACCGATGGTGATGGACTTCGGGATCGCGCTGGCGGTGAGCGCGGCGGCCGGCGGGCGGATGACGGAAACCGGGCTCTCCCTGGGCACTCCCCACTACATGAGCCCGGAGCAGGCGACGGCGGAAAAGGAGATCACGGCGCGGAGCGACGTCTACTCGCTGGCGAGCGTGCTCTACGAGATGCTGGCCGGCCAGCCGCCGCACAGCGGGGGCAGCGCGCAGCAGGTCATCATGAAGATCGTGACGGAGGAGGCGGCGCCGGTCCGTCGGATGCGGAAGGCCGTGCCGCCGAACGTGGAAGCGGCGCTGGCGAAGGCGCTCGAGAAGGTGCCGGCGGACCGGTTCGACGGCGCGAAAGCGTTCGCCGAGGCGCTTGCGAATCCGGCGTTCGCCACCGCGACCTCCACCGCGCCGCGGGCGCGCGGGCGCCCCTGGTGGCGTGATCCCCGGATCGCTGCCACGGCGGCCGCGGGGATCGCCGTCGGAGCGGTACTGACCTCGATCCTCGTCCGGTCCGGGCGCGGGGGCGCCCCGGGGGAGTACGACGTGGGCCTCCCCGACTCGGCCGGCCTGATGACGGTGGCCCAGGACGCCGGCTTCGCCGTCTCTCCGGCCGGGGACTTCGTGGTCTACGAGACGGTGCGGAGTGGCCGGAGCGAGCTCTGGTACCGCTCCCTGCTCGATGCCACGGTCCGTCGGATCCCCGGCACCGAAGGCGGAGCGCAGCCCATGCTGTCGCCGGACGGCAGCCGCATCGCATTCCTCCGCCTCACTGACGGGGGCTGGACCGTCGAGGTCGTTCCGGTCGCCGGCGGCAGCGCGACAACGGTCGGTCGCGGCGTCAGCTCCATCCGGAAGGTGCTCTGGCCCGAGAGAGATCGGATCCTGCTGCTCTTGAGCGATGCCGGCCAGGCCCGCTGGCTCGATCCGGAGCGGGGGCCCGTCGGGTCGGCCCGGATCGCCTACTGTGAAGGCCAATCCTCGATCCCCGGCAGCAACGGCCTGCTCTGCGGCGGGGGCGAGCAACAATGGGGCTCCCGGATCGAGATCGGCGATACCACCGTCAGGCGGCGATTGTGGCGCGCGGAGAGCGATCGAGTGTTCGGCTCGTCGTTCCGGCTGGTCGATGGGCGCTATCTGACCTACCTGTCCAGCAGCGCCGATCTGCTGGCCGCACCGGTGGATCTCGAGACCGGTCGAGTCGGTCGGGCGGTGCGGATGGCGTCCGGCATCGGCCTGGCCGACTTCACCGGGAACGGGAGTTATGCCATCTCGGCCTCGGGCACCCTGGTGTACGCCCAGCGGGACAATCGGTCGGTGGGTCACCTGGTCCATCTCACCGACCGGGGGATCGACACATTGCCGGTGGGCAGGGATGCCTTCGCCACCTGGGCGGTGAGCCCGGACGGCCGCCGGCTCGCCGCGGTGGTCCAGGGACTCGACGGCATGGAGCTCCGGATCTACGACCTCTCCAACGGTCGATACAGCACGTGGGTACGGCGAGCCATCCTGGTGAATCCGGTCTGGAGTCCACGAGGCGACCAGTTGCTGTTCGGCGACACCGACTCGCTCTTCCTCGGTTCGCCGGACCGGTCCGACGCGCCGGAGTTCCTGCTGCACCTCCCAGGCGGTTTCGAAATGCACCGTTGGCTACCGAACGGCCGGGTCTTCGGGAGGGAGTACCACCCCCAAGTTGCGATTGCCTTTCAGATCGACAAACGACCGATCACGATCGACACGCTGGTGAAGGACAACGGGTTTGCGTTTCCCTCTGCCGATGGGCGCTGGCTCGGGTATGCGGATGCCGGCTACACGGAGGCCTGGATCGAGCCCCTCCCCGGCGATGGCCGCCGGTTCCAGGTGGCATCCGGCAACCTGGGAGACCCGCAGTGGTTGTCGCCGCTCGAACTGGGTGTGTCGCTGGTGGACGGGGGGCGGACGCGGATCGAGCGAGTGACCATCGATCCTGCGGCGAATCCTCCGGCGCGGAACCGTGGGGTGTGGGCCGAGGCACCCGACTTTCGGGAGACCAACGGACCGTCGTTCGCCATGGCACCGGGCGGGGGCGTCATCTACCTGCGTGGTGCGGCGGACCGGCCGGCCTCGTACCTTCGCGTTGTGCCCCACTGGGTGGACCGGATGAAGAGGGCCGTGGACGCGGCCAATCGATGACGCGCCAGGCGGCGATCACCAACGTCAAGGACAACTACGCCCAGTCCGTTCCTGGGTTTCTCCCGGCCTTCAGATAGCGCATGGACGAATTCGTCGACCTGCTGGTTGCCGATCGCTACGCCCTGGAGCAAGAGCTCGGGCGTGGTGGAATGGCCACCGTCTGGCGTGCCAGAGACGTGCGTCACGAGCGCCTGGTGGCAGTCAAGATCCTCCACGCTGAGCTCGCGGGAGCCATCGGAGTGGAACGGTTCGCCCGCGAGGTGAGACTCACCGCCCGCCTGCAGCATCCGAACATCGTCCCGATCCTGGATTCCGGAGTCCTCCGGGCTCCGGGCGGTGTTTCGTTGCCGTGGTTCGCCATGGCGTACCTCGAGGGGGAATCGCTGCGCGCTCGCCTCACCCGCGAACAGCAGCTCCCCATCGAAGACGCCTTGCGTATCACCGAAGCGGTGGCCCACGCGCTCCAGGCCGCTCACCGCCTGGGCGTTTTGCACCGCGACATCAAACCAGAGAACGTGTTGCTCGCCGCCGACCGTATCTATGTCGTCGATTTCGGGATCGCGAAGGCGCTGGTCGACACCGGTGGAGAGCGCCTTACCAGCACCGGCTTGAGCATCGGCACCCCCGCGTACATGAGTCCCGAACAGACGTCGGCCGGCGAGGTCGACGCCCGCAGCGACCAGTACAGTCTCGCCTCCATGCTGTATGAGATGCTGACCGGCGAGCCGCCGTTCACGGGGAACACGCAGGCCATCATGGCCCGGCGTTTTACCGAGCCGGCGCGCCCCCTGCGCCCGGTGCGTTCCACCGTTCCGGAGCCGGTCGAGCGGGCCGTGCTCCGAGCGCTCGAGCGGGTCCCGGCCGATCGCTTTCCCGATCTGGACGCATTTCTCGGCGCGCTGCGGAGCCCGGCATCGCCCGATTCGGGCACCGGCCCGACTCCGAGGCCGGGCAGACGCTGGCGTCCACTGGCCACCGGCGGAATACTCCTCGCCGCGGTACTGGCTGTCTGGCTGCGATTCGGCAGTGGCGGCGGCGTCGGCCGCCCGCGCGTCGATCCCGAAATGCTCGCGCTCTATCAGCGCGGCCTCCATGGCTACGATCGGCGCAGCTCGGCAGGGACGTCCGAGGCCATCGCCGCCTTCAGCGCCGCGATCAAACGCGACTCCGGGTATGCGCTCGCCTGGAACGGCCTCGCGAAATCCTATGTCCGGGCCTACGAGCGGGGCTTTCCTATCGACGGGGTACCCCGCGACCGACTGCTCCAGCTCGCGCTCTCGGCGGTGGACCGGGCGCTCGCCGCCGATCGCCGCAGCGCGGATGTCTGGCTGACCCAGGGCCTGCTCCTCCGGAACATCGACCCGACCGATGATGCGCCGGTGCTCCGCTCGCTCCGACAGGCGCTCGCACTCGATTCGACCGACGCACCGGCCTGGCACTTTCTCGCCCTGGCCCTCGCCGAGACCGGGGAGTTACGTGATGCCCTCGTCGCGTGGCGTCGCTCGGTGACGCTGGATCCTTCCTACACCCAGGGCCTGGCGTTCCTGGCGATCGGCCACTACTGGCGCCGCCAATACGACAGCGCGAGCGTGTGGGCGGATAGCGCGATCGCACTGGATCCCAATTACCAGCTCGGACGGAATACGGCGGGCTATGTCGCGATCGAGCGCGGCGACTACGATCGTGCCGTCGCCGACTTCGAAGCCGGGAGCCGCTTGAGCGCCGACGTGGAAACCGTCAACTCGCGTGCGGGAGTCGCCCTGGCAGAGGCGCGCTCCAGCCGGCTCCTGGATGCGCGCGCCACACTGCGGGAGGCGGAGTCCGAAGCCAAGGCATACTCCCCGGTCGCTTCTCACACGGCTCTGTTCTTCGCACAGGTCTACGCCGCGCTGGGGGAGGTTGACCGTGCCGTCGCATGGCTCTCGCGCTACCAACCCCGTCGGAGCCTGCACTTTCAACTTCATCTGCGTTGCGATCCCTCCTTCGATCCGATCGCAGGTGACCGGCGCTTCAGGTCCCTTCTGACGCTGCCGGCTCCGTTGCCCCACCAAGGCTGCTAGCCAGCGCCGGCTGCTACCGGGCCGCGGGGTACCATGGTTGCGGCTGGGGGGCACGCAGCCAGGGACCCCGAGGGTTAGGCGCCGTTGGCGGATGCTTTGCTTGACTCCCGGGGAAGAGTGGGCAACTGTTCGCGTATGACGATCGCGAAACTCCGGGCCCCGGTCAGGCTGGCCGCTGCGATGGTGCTGGGCCTGGCTGCCTGCGCGGAGCCCACCGCTCCAGGCGCCCCGACGGAGCTGGGGCGCCTGATTGCCCGCGGGTCGCTGACCGTGGTCGATGGAAATCAAATCCCGTGCTGCACGGTAACCGCCTCAGGCGTCCGCACGACGGTCCTCAGTGGAGCCCTCAGTCTCTACGCCCTGGCCCACTACTCGGATACGGTGGCGACCCCCGCCGGTTTGATGTCAGGAGCATGCGTCCAGGAAGTGCCGAACGGGTCGTCGGTGTCTCTCAGCGGGCTGGTCACCCTGCCCGACGGAAGCAGCTATCTCCTGCTTCCTTGCTCGGTCGGGACCTACCGGATGACCCTGACGCAACAGGCCACCTACCCGGATGGCTCCTCGCAGATCAATGACACGCTGGTCGTGTCCGGATCCTTCACCTGGCAACGCGACCGGTTGACGCTGATGGACTTCAAGGTCCATGGCGTTTCGGCCGCTCTCTCGGGTGCAAGCGTGGCTCTTGCCGTACCAGGCCACCACTATCAGTTCGTGGCTTCCGCGGTCCATTGACCCGGGGGGTGCAGGCCCATGCAACCTCGATCAAGGTTCGCCCCCGCTGTGTGCTGGGGCATGCTTGCCGTGGCTTGCTCGCAGTTCGACAACCATCTCAGTATTTCCGAGGTCGTTGGTCGATATGACCTTGTCTCCGTCAGCGGTAATTCATTGCCGGTGGTCCTGCCTCTGCCCCCCAGCCCGCCCCGTATCACGCTGAGTGCCGATACGCTCTGGCTGCGGCCCGACGGCACTTTCGAAGAGCACATGATGCGCGCGGCGGTAGGGCCACCCAATTTGTTGATCATTGCCGGCGAATTCCGCCTGGTCGGATCGACCGTCCAGCTGACGCAGACCGGTGGGACGCCCTCTACTGGGACCTTCCTCGGACCAAGACTGACGGTAGAAATCTCCGCTACCGACGAATACGTGTACCAGCGACGGTGTTCGGGATCTGCCTGCTAGCTGTCCATGCCATCACCGGCAACACCACCATGGATCGGGAGATTTTCTGATGATGCCCCTGCGCCGACTCGGATCGACGCTCGCCCTCGCGCTGGTCGCCGGTGCGCCGCTCGTGGCGCAGACAGCGGTGCAGAACGACAGCGCCGTCAAGGCCGCCGCAAAAGTCAGCGGGCTGCCCCTCATCACGCCCCGGGCCTTGAGCTTCACCACCGACGAGGCCTCCTGGATCTCCCTCGACGTCTCCCCCGACGGGAAGACCATCGTCTTCGACATCCTGGGCGACCTCTACACCCTGCCGATCGCCGGCGGGACGGCCACCCGCATCACCAGCGGGGCGGGGTGGGACCAGCAGCCCCGGTATTCGCCCGACGGCCGCCAGATCGCCTTCGTGAGCGATCGCAACGGCTCCAAGAACCTCTGGATCGCCAACGCGGACGGCACTCGGCCCCACATTCTCACCAAGAGCGAGCGGACCAACTTTTCCTCGCCGATCTGGTCGGCCGACGGGCAGTATGTCATCGCGACCCGCACCGGGCAGCTCTTCATGTACCACAAGGATGGGGGCTCGGGGCTACAGCTCACCGGGCTCCGTCCCGAAGGCGCCCCCGCCGGCGGGACGCTCCCCTCCCACTACGCGGCGGCGCCGAGCGGCGACCCCCGCTACCTCTGGGTCGACGTGAGCGGCGGAGTGCCGTCGACCTTCGCCCTCGGCACCGACCCGGAGGAGGTCCAGTCGGTGGGCGACGACATCGCCGAGCGCGCCGCGCGCAGCAACCCGCGCAGGCTGGGGCAATACCAGGTGGCCCAGTTCGACCGTGAGACCGGCCGCACCCTGGTGCGCTCCCACGAAACCGAAGGGGCGTTTCGTCCGGTGGCGAGCCCCGACGGGAAGTGGCTGGTGTACGCCACGCGGTACGACGCCCGGGAAGCGCTGAAGCTCCGGGACCTCGCCTCGGGCGACGAACGCTGGCTGGTGCTCGACGTGCAGCGGGACAACTCGCAGGGCGGCGGGATGAACGATCGGGACCTGTATCCCGGGTCGGCCTTCACCCCGGACTCGAAGGCGCTGATCACCAGCTACAACGGCAGGATCTGGCGGGTGGAAGTCCCTTCGGGCCAGGTGAGCCCCATTCCGTTCACCGCGCAGGTCGAGCAGCAGATGGGCGCGCTGGCCAAGTTCGAGTATCCCATCAACGACTCGACCCTCGTCGTCACCCAGATTCGGGGCGCCCGGCCTTCGCCCGACGGCCGGTCGGTCGCCTTCATCGCCCTCGACCGGCTCTACGTGGGGGAGCTGGGCCCGGCGGCGGGAACCGACACCGCCGCGCGCCAGGTGCGTAACCCGCGCCGGCTGACCCCGGGCAGCATGGTGGAGCATGCCCCGGTCTGGTCGCCCGACGGCCGCTTCATCTCCTACGTGACCTGGAGCGATACGGCGGGCGGACACATCTACCGGGTTCGGTCCGACGGAAGCGGAAGCGCCGAGCGACTGACGACGCTGCCGGCCTATTACGACAAGATCGCCTATACCAGGGACGGCACCCGGCTCTTCGCGGTGCGCGGCTCCCGCTACAGCCGGATGCGGCAGTTCGAGGACTTCGGCAACGTGAGCAACGCCGAGCTGGAGTACGTGTGGCTGCCGGCGGGGGGCGGGGCGGCAACGCGCATCGCGTGGGCCGGGAGCGGCCCGTCGCAGGAAGGCCGCGGCGTGCCCCACGTCGGACCCGACAGCTCGCGGATGTACGTGTGGGCCGGCAACGAGGGGCTGGTGTCGATGCGCCTCGACGGCACCGACCGCAGGGTCGTGGTGCGGGTCGCCGGTCCCCCGCCGCCGCCGCAGCCGCTCCCGCCGGGCGCCACCCCGCCGACTCCTCCCTCGCCGGACGAAGTGCTGCTTTCCCCCGACGGGAAGCACGCCCTGGTGGAGGCCAGCAACAACGTCTTTCTGATCGCGGTGCCGCCGGTCGTAGGGCAGTCGCCCGCCATTGCGGTCTCGAGCAGCGCGGTGCCCACGGCGCGGCTCACCAAGGTAGGCGGCGACTTCATCGGGTGGTCCGCCGATGGGCGCTCGGCGGTGTATTCGATCGGCCGAAGCTTCTTCCAGTATGACGTGTCCGCCGCTGACACGGCGATCCGGGACTCGGTATCTCGCGCGGACTCGGCGGCCACCGCCACTGCCACTGCCACCACCGATACGACGCGGAGACGGTCCACCGCCTACCAGGCCACGCGCTACGACGTGACGATCACCGCGACCAAGGACAAGCCGCACGGCGTGGTGGTCCTGCGGGGGGCGCGGCTCATCACGATGAAGGGTGAGGAGGTGATCGCGAAGGGCGACGTGGTGGTGACCGACAACCGCATCACGGCGGTCGGGGCGAGCGGGTCGGTGAAGGTGCCGTCGGGGGCGCGGGTGATCGACGTCAGCGGCAAGACCATCATGCCGGGTTACGTGGACATCCATGCCCACAACTGGTTCGGCTGGGGGCTCCATCGAGACCAGGTCACCCAGCTGCTGGCCAATCTCGCGTACGGCGTCACCACCCAGCGCGATCCGCAGACCTCGTCCACCGACATTCTGACCTACACCGACCTGATGGACACCGGCGCGCTGATCGGTCCCCGGCTCTACTCCACCGGCCCGGGCATCTTCTCCGCGGACAACATCAAGAGCCTGGACGAGGCGCGTGACGTGCTGCGCCGCTATTCCGATCACTACAACACCAAGACCATCAAGCAGTACCTGGCCGGCGACCGGAAGGTGCGGCAGTGGGTCATCATGGCGGCGAAGGAGCTGGGGCTCACGACCACCACCGAAGGTGGCTCGAACCTCACCATGAACCTGACGCTGATGCAGGACGGCTATCCCGGACTGGAGCACGCGATGCCGGTCTTCCCGCTGTTCAAGGACGTGGTGCAGCTCGAGGCGGCCAGCGGGATCACCTACACCCCGACCCTGATCGTGGGCTACGGCGGCCCGATCGGGCGGGACTACTATCTGACCCACTACAACATCGACGCGGACGCCAAGCTGCAGCACTTCACGCCGCACGAGGAGCTGGACTCCTGGAGGACCCTCACGTACAACCGGGACGACCAGTACATCTTCAAGGGGCACGCGGCGCAGCTCGCCAAGATGGTGCACGCGGGGGGCCGGGTGGGGCTGGGATCACACGGCGAGCTGCAGGGGCTGGGGGTGCACTGGGAGCTGTGGATGATGCAGTCGGGCGGGCTGACGCCCCACGAGGTGCTGCGCGCGGCCACCCTCCACGGGGCCGATGCGGTGGGCCTGGCGAAGGACCTGGGCTCGCTGGAAGTCGGCAAGCTGGCCGACTTACAAGTGCTGGACCGCAATCCGCTGGAGGACATTCACAACACCAACTCGATCCGCTATGTCATGAAGAACGGGCGGCTCTACGACGGCAACACCCTGGACGAGGTGTGGCCCCGGGTCAAGCCGCTGCCGCGGCAGTGGTGGTGGCGGGAGAACCCCTAGTCCCCCCGCAACGCCTCCAGCGGCTCGACCCAGGTGGCGCGGCGGGCCCGGACAACTCGCTGATTGCATGCGGGAAGGGGCGGGAGGGTTGCAATCCTCGAGATCTTTCCCCTCCTTTCATCGCCGATCGAGTGCGAAGGCCATTCATAAGGAGAGATCATGCTGCCAGGGATCGCCGTGTTGCTTGCACTGGCCCCTCCGCCGATTCAGAAGGCCGGCTCGTGCGCCCTGATCGATCGCGCGACCGTCGTCGCGCTGCTGGGGCCGGCCGGCTCGGCGGGGACCCAGGCCCCTCCCGAGCCGGACGAAGACACCGGCGGGACCCTGAGCTACTGTACCTTCCGATCCGGCACTGGCGGATTGATCCTGTCGAAGGTCACCTTCGCGACCGCGGCGGCGGCCCTCAAGGCCACGACCAAGGAGCTGGTCTCCTCCCGGATGGAAGGGGACGGCGCCACCATAGCCGACGAAACCGGCCTAGGCGACAAGGCTTATTGGGCCTACACCAGCGAAGGCGCCGAATTCGTGGTGGTGAAGGGATCGGTCGTGGTGGCGGTGGCTCTCGGCGGTCAACTGCCGAATCCGCCGGCATCGTACCGGAAGGCGCTCCGAGCCGCGACGTCCGCCGCGCTGCTCAAGTTGTGAGCTCCTCGAAACGAACCTGGCTCGGAGATGGAAGCCGACCGCTCGATCATGGAGGGACACACAATGCGTCACTCGAAGCAGACCGCAGTTAGCGCTCGATCCGTCTCGGTGCTCGTGCCGGTGGTCGTGTCCGTGCTCGGCGCATCCGGCCTGCGCACTACCGGCGCGCAGGCGCCGAGCAATCCGTGCGCCCAGATCACGGCGGCCGAGGTGAGCGCCGCGCTCGGCGAGACCGTCGCGGCGGGACAGCAGGCCGGCACGAAGACGTGCTCGTGGTCGGCCAACAAGCCGAGGCACCAAGTCGTCTCCCTCATGTACTCGCCGCCTGGCGACTGGAACACGCGCAAGACGCGGCCGATGCCCGGCGTCACGAAAGCGAGCGTGAGCGGCGTCGGCGACGAGGCGTTCGCCGAGACGGCCGCAAATTTCACGACGCTCTACGTGAAGAAGGGAAGCACGGTCTTCATGGTGCGCGTCTACGGGGTGCCCGATCCCGCCCGTCAGGTCGCCATCGAAAAGCCGATCGCGAAGACTGTCGCGGCGAAGGTCTGACGGCCGGCGGACGCAACTGTCGGCGGCTGGAGGGCCCCACAACCTGAGAATGCATCCGCAACCCCATCGAGCGGTCCTGCTGCTTCTCGCGGTGTTGAGTGCCGCACCGCCCGCGACCGCCGAGCCGCGTCCCGTGGATCGGGGCGCCGCCGCCGCGCTCGTGGCGCGCGTCGTCCCCGGCCACGCCGATGACTTCAGGCTCGCGGCGATCCCTGACAGCGGCGGACTCGACGTCTTCGAAGTGGGGCAGGAGGGCCGCCGGGTTGTCCTGCGGGGATCGTCGGGCGTGGCGATCGCCTCGGCGCTCAACTGGTATCTCGAGCACGTGGCGGGGGTGAACGTCTCCCTGCCGCTTCAGCCGATCCACCTGACTGCGCTGCCTCCGGTGACGGCGCCGGTGCGGGTCAGCACGCCCTACCGGGTCCGCTACTTCTTCAACTACTGCACCTTTTCCTACTCGATGGCGTGGTGGGACTGGGCCCAGTGGCAGCGGATGATCGACTGGATGGCGCTCAAGGGCATCAACACGCCGCTTGCCGTCACCGGGCAGGAGGCGGTTTGGCGGCTGGTGCTCCAGGACCTCGGCTTTTCCCATGAGCAGATCGCCGGCTTTCTGGTGGGCCCCGCGTACCTCCCGTGGGGGTGGATGGGCAACATCGACGGGCTGGGTGGCCCGCTCCCCGATTCCTGGATCGACAGCCACATCGCGCTGGAGCGCCGGATTCTCGGGCGGGAGCGCGGCCTGGGCATGACCCCGGTGCTCCAGGGGTTCACCGGCCACGTGCCGGCGTCCCTCACCCAGGTCTTTCCCGGCGCCCGCATCCACCAGACCGGCGACTGGTCGGCCGGCTTCAGCGGCACCTGGTTTCTCGATCCCCTCGACCCGCTCTTTCAGCGCTTCGGGCAGCGCTTCATCGAGCGGCAGGCCGAGCTGTTCGGCACCGACCACCTCTACGCCGCCGATCCCTTCAATGAGATCGACCCGCCGTCGAACGACTCCACGTTCCTCGCCGGCATGGGCCACGCCATCTACTCCTCGATGCAGGCGGTGGACCCGGACGCCGTGTGGCTGCTCCAGGGCTGGTTCCTCTACTATCAGGCCAAGTTCTGGGGAGACGCGCAGGCGCGCGCGCTCCTCGGCGCCGTGCCCGACGATCGCATGGTGGTGCTCGACCTCTGGGGCGACCGTCATCCGGTCTGGCAGTCGCGCCAGGCGTTCTACGGCAAGCCGTGGGTCTGGAACGTGCTCTACAACTTCGGGGGCAAGATCAGCGTGAACGGCGACTTGCCGTCCATCGCCAGGAACCTCGACAGCGCGCTCTCGAGCCCGGCCCATGGACGGTTGTCCGGTCTCGGCATGATGATGGAAGGACTGGGCACCAACCCGGTGGTGCCGGATTTCGTGATGGACCAGATCTGGCGGGACCGGGTGCCCGCCATTGCCGGCTGGACGCAGGACTACGTGACGCGGCGTTACGGAGCTCCTAACCCGGCCGCCCGGCACGCCTGGGAGGGGTTGCTCGCCACGGCGTTCAGGTCGAGCGATCAGACCGGAAATTTTCTCGCCGAGCGCCCGCAGTTCTACACCAAAGGCTCGCCGTATC
Organism: uncultured Gemmatimonadales bacterium; assembly: GCA_963762545.1. Classification (GTDB taxonomy): domain Bacteria; phylum Gemmatimonadota; class Gemmatimonadetes; order Gemmatimonadales; family GWC2-71-9; genus JABFSM01. Next base: position 1,001,510 of record CAVXLC010000001.1, read on the forward strand.
GTTCGGAGCCGATTGCGCCCTACGACGTCCGGGTGCTGACGGAGGCGCTGGACTCGCTGCTGAGCGCGGCGCCTGCCCTCGGTGGCAACGACAACTATCGCTATGACGTCGTCAATCTCACCCGCCAGGTGCTGGGCCAGCTCGCCGTGCCGCTGGTCACACGGGCCCAGGATGCCTATAGCCAGGGAAACCGCTCCGCCCTGGCGGCCGCCGGGCGCCAGGTGACCGACCTGCTCGGCGACCTCGACACCCTGGTGGGCACCCGCGAGGAGTTCCTGCTCGGCCGGTGGATTGCCGATGCCCGGCGCTGGGGCCGCACCGATGCCGAGCGGCGCCGGTACGAGTGGAATGCCCGCAACATCATCACCCTGTGGGGCACCAAGTGCACTGAAAATCAGAACGACGACCTCAATCTCTACGCGTTCAAGGAGTGGGCGGGGATGTTCCGGTCGTACTTCCTGCCGCGCTGGCGCGAGTTCTTCGCCCGGCTGGACCGGTCCCTCGCGACGGGGGTGTCCTTCGACCGGGCACCCTTCGCGGCGGAGATGTGCGCCTGGGAGCAGCGGTGGTCGCGCGGGGATGCGCCGTTCCCGACGGCGCCCCATGGTGACGCCGTGGTGACCGCGCGGCGGCTGCTCGCCAAGTATCGGAATCTGCTCTGATACCTGGCCGTTCGCCGCGAGTCGCCCAGAACTATTTCATCGCGATCACGTGCTCCACGAACTGATCGACGGCAATTTCGGTGCCCTGGTAAAAGCCCGACGCTTTGTTTTTCTCGAGGTCCGCTTCATCCCGGTGCAGCGCCGTGAAGACGTAGCGAGTGCCGGTTCCCACGGGTTCCATCGTAATGATGGCGGTGATCGGAATGTCGTCAAAGACCGCCGGACGATACCCGGGGAACAACATGGAGGTCCAGACCAGTCGCTCCATCGGAACAACGTCCAGGAAACAGCCGAGGTTGGGAGACTCCTGACCGTCTCCCATTGCGATGTCGATGCTGAAGATGCCGCCCGGTCGCACGTCCATTTCGGTTCGCGACACACGCCCCCAGGCCTTGGGCATGTACCACTCCTTGAGATGCTCCGGTTTCGTCAACGCTTCCCAGACGAGCCGCGGTGGCGCGTCGATGTACCGTTCGATGGCGAAATCACGTTTCGGATCGAAAGCGAATTGCTTGCTCATGAGGCTGATTCCTTCTTCTTGAGTTGTTTGACATATCGGTCGAACCGGTCCAGTCGAGCTTCCCACAACTGGCGGCGCGCGGTCAGCCAGTCTTCAACGACCTTGAACCGTTCGGGTGCGATCTCATACGTCCGCACTCGCCCGCGCTTTGTCGACCTCACCAGTCGGCTCTGTTCGAGCACCGAGAGGTGCTGCACGAACGACGGGAGTTGCATGTCGAACGGTGCCGCCAGTTCGCTGACGGTGGCTGGTCCGACAGACAGTCGCTCCAGGACTTTCCGCCGAGTCGGGTTGGATAAGGCGTGAAAAACGTCGTCGGCGGCTGCGGATTGAACCATTTCCGACACCATCCCGATGCTCGGGTTATCCGATGTGACCGAGGGATTCTACAACCGTGAAATACTTTTGTAAATACCTAAGTATGTATCTTGAAAGCGCCGGCCCTTCACATGGAGACAAGAACTCCGGAAGACGGTTTCCCTTACATCGACTGGACTGCGGACCTTTGCTGGCCGGGATGCAGTCATGGCCGCGCGTGGCGAGCGCTTCGCTCTGCGGCCCAACGAACGCTGAAGCTGACGAAGGGGCTGTTGTCCTCAGCAAACTGGAGGAGTGGACGCCGGCTGAGTTGCCGGCGGTGGCCGCCGTCGCCCTGGGTGAGGCCGGCCATGCTCTGGCCTTTGGGCAGGTACTGGCCGCTGAGGCCGCTGTCGCCTCCCCTGTTCCCGCTCCTCCTTTCCTTTTTCCCCCGTGACGGCCGTATACTTGGGCACCGAGCCCTCTCGACCCATGGACGGTAGAGATCGTGCCCAGGCCCCCGCTGCAGCAACAGGTCCGCTTCTGTCAGGCCTCCGACGGGGTCCGCTTGGCCTATGCCATCGCGGGGAAGGGGCCGCCCCTGCTCAAGGCGTCCAACTGGCTCAGCCACGTCGAGTTCGACTGGAAGAGCCCGGTCTGGCAGCCCTTCCTCGAGCAGTACGCCCGGACCCGCACCATCATCCGGTACGACGAACGCGGTTGCGGTCTCTCCGACTGGAAGGCAGCCGACCTCTCCTTCGAGTCCTGGGTCCGGGACCTCGAAACCGTCGCCGACGCCATCGGCCTCCGCCGCTTCCCCCTGCTCGGCATCTCCCAGGGCGGTCCCATCGCGGTGGCCTATGCGGTTCGCCATCCTGAACGGGTCAGCCACCTCATCCTCCACGGCGCCTACTCCCGCGGACTGCTCCGTCGAGACCTCTCCCCCGACCACATCATGGAGGTGGGCACCCTCCGGAACCTGATCCAGCTCGGCTGGGGCCGGGAGAATCCGGCGTTCCGCCAGGTCTTCGCGTCCCGCTTCATTCCCGGCGGCAGACTGGAACAGCTCGAGTGGTTCAACGAACTCCAGCGGGTCTCCAGCACGCCGGAGAATGCCCTGCGGCTCTTCGATACCCTCTGCACCATCGACGTGCGGGAGCTGGCCCCGCAGGTCTCCTGTCCCACCCTGGTCATCCACTGCAGCCGGGACGCCGTGGTCCCCTTCGAGGAGGGCCGCCTCTTCGCGGCACTGATTCCCGGCGCCCGCTTCGTCACCCTGGAGAGCGGTAATCACCTGCTGCTGGAGGGGGAGCCAGCCATGCAGCAGTACTTCGAGGCGGTGGACGAGTTCCTCGGAGATGCGGTGGAGCCAGCGGTCGACGCCATCCCCGCCGTCTCCTTCGCGGTGCTGACCAGCCGGGAGACCGAAGTGCTGGATCTCATCGCCCGCGGCCTCGACAACACCGCCATCGCCTCCCGCCTCCAGATCACCCCCAAGACCCTTAGAAATCACATCACCAACATCTTCGCCAAGCTCGGCCTCAACACCCGCGCGCAAGCCATTGTCCGGGCCCGCGACGCAGGTTTGGGTAGGTAGATGGGGGACTGCAGGTCACTGCTGTATCCCGCAGTCTCCTGATCCAGTTCCCCGAGTTCTGGGGCTCCAGCCCCACTCCTGAGCCCTTTCCCCCGATTCTCGCTCCTCCACTAGGACCAAGGCCTCATGTGCCCACCGGCACCGGGTCCTAGCTTGGCCCTGGGCCATTGCGGATTCCTCTGGTTTCCTGGCCCACTGGAGTTCCCTGTCTTCTCTAGCCTGGAGCCGTCGCCATGCCCCGCTGGAAACCCGATCCGACCTTCTACCCCACGCCCGCCCTGGCCGCCGAGGCACCGGCGGAGGAGCTGGCCTACGTCGCGCTGCTCAGCCTCGAGGGGAGCGGCAAGCGCGACGCACTGGGCGTTGTGGACACCAACCCCGCCTCGAAGAGCTACGGTCGCCTGGTGGGGCAGGTGGATCTCCCCGACAGCGGCAACGAGTTGCACCACTTCGGCTGGAACGCCTGCAGCTCCCACCTCTGCCCCTGGGCGCCTAACGCCCACGTGGAGCGCCGTTACCTGGTGGTGCCCGGGATCCATTCCTCCCGGATCCACATCATCGATACCCAGCCCGATCCCCGGCGCCCGCAGCTGGTCCGCGCCATCTCCGGAGAGACCGTCATGGCCGCCACCGGCTACTCCGCTCTGCACACCGTGCACTGCGGTCCGGACGGCATCTACCTCAACGGCCTCGGGTCGGGAGACGGCGACGGACCCGGCGGGATCTTCATGCTGGATCACGACACCTTCGAGGTGAAGGAGCGGTGGGAGGAGGACCGCGGCTCGCAGCACCTTTCGTATGACTTCGCCTGGCACCTGGGCCACGACACCATGATCACCAGCGAGTGGGGCACCCCGAACATGGTGAAGGACGGCCTCAACCCCGAGCTGCTCCTGGCCGGGAAGTACGGCCACGCCCTCCACGTCTGGGACCTGCGCACTCGTCGCCACCAGGAGACCCTCGACCTCGGCGCCGAGCAGCAGATGGTGCTGGAGCTGCGCCCGGCGCACAATCCGGCCAAGGCCTATGGGTTTGCGGGCGTCGTCATCTCCCTCAAGGACCTCTCCGCCTCGGTCTGGATGTGGTACCGGGAGGGCAGCAACGGCAGCGCCAGCTGGAAGATCAAGAAGGTCATCGAGATTCCGGCGGAACCGGCCACCGAGGACCAGCTGCCGCCATTGCTCAAGGGGTTCAAGGCTGTGCCGCCGCTGGTCACCGACATCAACCTCTCGCTGGACGACAAATTCCTTTACGTCTCCTGCTGGGGCACCGGCGAGATCCGGCAGTACGACGTCACCGATCCCTTCACCCCGGTGCTGGTCGGCAGCCAGCATATCGGCGGCATCGTGCGGCGCACGCCTCATCCGGGCGCACCGGACAAGCCGCTTAACGGCGCGCCCCAGATGGTGGAGATCAGCCGCGACGGACGGCGGGTCTACCTGACCAACAGTCTCTACAGCCCCTGGGACGCGCAGTTCTATCCCGACGGGATTGCGGGCTGGATGGTCAAGCTGGATGTCGACCCGAAGGGCGGGATGGCCTTCGACCCGCGCTTCCTGGTGGAGCTGGAGCCGGGCATGCGCCCGCACCAGGTCCGGCTGCAGGGCGGGGACGCCAGCTCCGACTCCTTCTGCTACCCCTCCTGATGCCGTCGCACGAATGGCCCTGGGCGGCGCTGCTGCTGTTAGGCGCCGTCCACGGGCTCAACCCAGGGATGGGCTGGCTCTTCGCGGTCGCACTTGGGCTGCAGGAGAAGGATCGGAAGGCGGTCTGGGGCGCCCTGCTGCCGCTGGCAACGGGGCACGCCCTGGCCATCGCGCTGGCGGTGGGGATCGCGGCCGCTGTCGGCCTGATACTCCCCACCGGCGAGATCAAGTGGATCGTCGCCGCCACCCTGCTGGCGCTGGGGGTGGTGCGGCTCCGGCGGCACCGCCATCCACGCGGGATGGGCATGCGGGTCAACAACCGGGACCTCACCATCTGGTCCTTCCTCATGGCGACGGCGCACGGCGCGGGACTCATGGCGCTGCCCTTCGTGCTGGCCATGGAGCCCGGGACGATGATGAGCGGCATGAACCACGGAGTCCACGTCATGGGCCTCACTCATGGCGCCACGCTCTCCACCGGGCTGCTCGCCACCGCGGCCCACACGGCGGGCTACCTGGTGGTGCTGGCGCTGATGGCAGCCCTGGTGTACGAGCGGCTCGGACTCCGGATGCTCCGGACCGCGTGGATCAACCTGGACCTGATCTGGGCCGGGGCGCTGGCGTGCACCGCGGTGCTGACGGTGGTGGTGTGAAGGGGCGCCATGTCGCGGTGTCATGGGCTCGAGTGAATTGGGCGTCGCATCCTCGCCTGAGCCCGGCCCGCTTCCGACGGCAGTAGCTGGTGCCCCGCTTGGGCAGGCCAGCGGCACCGCCGGCATCCCCAGCACCAAGGGGGGAAGGGAGATCGTCCCCCACTCCCGTTCCCTCATCCTCCGGGTGGACCAGCACTTCGTCGACTCCATCCGGTTGCTGGTTCCGTTCATGCCCCTTCCGGGGAACATCCTACTCGCGGTCGTCGTTGTACTGGTCGCTCGGCTGTGGTTTCGCCACCGGGAGTCCCGGGGAGACTCAAGCCTGCAGGTGCACGAACTCGACGCGAGAGTTGAAGGTTTACGGCTAGGGCACAGCGAGTTGCCGGAAGGGGCCGAGTTTGCCGGGTGTCTCCTGGGTCAGGTCAAGGAGGGACAACGCCTCACACCGTGACAGCAGCCTAACCAGGGCATGCACCAGTCGGGGCGCGGCCGTCGGTTTCCTTCAGACTGGCATGGCCCGTCGTCGCCTGGTAGGTTCTCCCCACGCGCCGCGGCCCCGCAGGTGATGGGCGGTCTCGTTGGGCGGAACTCCCGCAGCACTCCCTGCAAGAACCTGGAGGATGGGATGGCAGTCAGCTCCGTTGGCGCGAAGGGCACACCGGAGGCCCAGCTTCGATCCTTCATCGAGAGGTTCGATCCCAAGCACCAGAGGCTCATCCGCTCGGTCCGGTCTGCTGTGCGCAAGCGATTGCCGACTGCCAACGAACTGGTGTACGACTACTCCAACTCCCTCGTCATCGGGTATTCTCCGACCGAGCGAGGCATCGAGGGGGTCGTCGCAATCTCCGCGCGCGCCGACGGTGTGGGTCTGTACTTCAGCCAAGGACGTCAATTGCCCGATCCGAAGAAGCTGCTGCGGGGATCGGGCAGGCAAACCCGCTTCATCCGGGTCGAGGCTGCTCGCCAGCTGGCGCATCCGGATGTCGAGGCGCTGATCGCCGCGGCGATCGACCAGGCTGGCGCTCCGCTGCCATCCACGGGGCGTGGCAGACTCGTCATTCGGACGGGGGCCGCGAAGAAGCGGACTGGTCGGAAGCGGGCGAAGTGACAATGGAGTCATCACTTTGAACAAGACAACGTGCGTCACGCTGTTGCTGCTGGCTTCCGCACTCCCGTGCTTAGCGCAGGGTTCACCGCCATCCGGGCCACAGCCGGGCGCGTTGATGGCGTTCGAGCGTGAGATCGAAGCCGCTACCGCGCGAGGAGATGTCGCCTTCCTGACTGGCGCCCTGGCCGACGACTTCACATTCACCCACGGTGATGCATGGAGGACTGGCGGGAAACCCAGCCGGGTGGACACCAGGAAGTCGTGGATGGACTTGGTCGCTCGCGGCATGTTTGCGAGCAGGGAAGTCGACTCTCAGCAGGTCGAACCACACGGCTCGATGGCCATCACAACGGGTCGCATCGACGTGAAGCTGAAGCCGCCGTTCCTGAACGCTGGAAAGTCCGAGTATTCAGTCTGGTTCGTACGGGTCTATCGAGCCAAGGACGGCGGCTGGGAGCTCGTGTCCCATCGAACCGTAGCGGAGTCACCCACCTGACAAGCGCTTGCTGCCGTACGCCACCTCCGCGCTCTTGGGACTCGCTTTCCCTTCCAGACTGGTCCGCCCACTGGAAACTTCGTTACCGACCATTTCGCCAATGTCTTCGCCGAAGTAGACCTCGGCCTCACCATCGGGCCGCATGTCGCCTTGGGCGTTGTTCTGCGTTCTACTTTGCAGGTAGGCCAACCATTTCGAGTCCTGACGGCCGGCCCCACCGTACGCCGGGGTCAGGGCGCTCAAATCCATGTTCGTGCCGGCTTTGGGCGGGTGGAAGGGTTCGAGAGTGTCACGTGCATAACTTCTACATCCAACTGCCCGCGCTATGCGAGCAAATGGCTCAATGGCTTCGACTTGAGTGCCGGCATCGGCTTTCGGAGAGGCCCTCGCTGGAGTCTCGGGCCGATGGCCTGGTGGGCTCAATCGACAACTGGCAACACACGGTATCGGTCTATTGGGCTCGGCCTCGAGCTGCGGAATCGTTAACGTCGCAACCTAACCAGCGCTTGCTGCTGCCGGTCCGCCGGCGGGCGGACGCCGGATGAGTAGCTTTCCTGGCGGGGCCGCCGCGCCCCGCAGCAGAGCCCCCGGTTTCTTGTTGCGGAGTGGTGGGCTGCTGCCCTTCGGTACCCAGGCAAGGAACCCATCGCCGCGAGGTTCCTGATGCGCTTTCTTGCCGCGGATGATACTATCTAGCTACGACTACCGCGCCTCGCCGCTGCCCCTCTCTGGCTCCTGAGTCGCTGGTGTGGCGGACACCTTCCGTCGGCGCGGCGCCGAAGTTCGGATGCACCTTTCTTCTTCCCACGGTGCTGGAGTGGTCTGCAGTCCAGCACGGGCTCGTCATGACTGTCGTTCCGTTGCGGTTCCCCGGGGGTCAACTCTGAATCGGTGGCTCCACTCTCTGAGAAGGGAAGCACGGATGAAATACACCATTCCACGGAATATGCAGATTCCCGATCCGACCTTTGCCGATGTCCTTCACTCCGGCGCGCTTGCGAAGGACGAGGCGGGCCATGCCGTGGGACAGGGGGTTTTCGCGTATCGCGGGGCCAACCCTCGCCTTCCCAAGTCGGATCTCATTTCGATGGGAAAACTCTATCCATTCACCTTTGGGTCAATATTCATTCCCGACAAGGCGCAGGGATTTGACCAGTACCTTGCCGAAACCCTCAATGCGACGATGACGCTGTTAGTCGGCGTGTTGCCTAAAAGGGCAATTGACGCCATGGTCCAAACACCCGGAGGAGCCCAGCACAAGGAGCTTGCGAGCAAGGCGGGGAATGACACCATCACCAAGCTGGAAAACATGGGTGCGTTCCACCTGCCCGGTGTCGAGATTGTCGAACTCGAGGACGTGGTGGATCCCGGCAGATTCCTGCGTAAGGGAAGTCACCACAGCGTCCTGACCTACGAACGCCTGGACGGTCACCGCACGACGTACAGCTTCGCCACCTTCTCCGCCACGGCGGAGCGTCTGGTCCAGGCCACCATCGAGAGGGTACTCAAATCGCGGGCGATGGGCGAATTGGACTACCTGATCGCGGCCGTCAAGTCTGAGCAAATCGACGCTGAACCGACCTGGACGGCGCACATCGAGACCTACAAGGGCCGTTACGGCCCCGACTGGGTCAAGCACATTGCGGAGTTGAGCGCCGATGTCAAAAAGGTGTTAGATGACGCCCTCGAGCGGAAAGGCTTCACGAAGGAGCGAGCGATGGCGGTGATCCTCGAGCGGCTGGGACCTCTCGCTTCCCAGTATCGGCAAGTGCCCCAGCTTCGAGACTTGGTGAAGGGGCTCGAAGAAGCAGCCGGAGGCGAGAGAGGCGCAGTCGCGAAGTAGCACGACACCGACACCGTCGGCTGGTCGACTGCCCTGGTGGCGATGCGATATGAGCCGAAAAGGTAGCCATCGGGCTTGTTAGCCCGAGTGGGCCGCATCGCCACCTAACCCGCGCTGGCTGCTGGCGGTCCGCGGCGGCCGCCCGCCGAATGATTGGCTTACCTGGCAGGGCCGCCGCACCCCGCAGCAGAAGCGCGATGCGTTGGGCCGACCGGCAGAATCACACCACACAACTGGTGGCGGTCTCGTAGGCCGCGGGAGACTCCGTATATGACTAAAGGCCTCTTCTTCGCAGCCTCATTTGTGTGCCTTGCGCTCTCTCCTGTGCAGTCCCGTCATTCTGGCGTCATGAGGGGTGCCCAGTCCGCGCCCGCGCGTGGTGGCGCCACGGTTCACGTCTGCGCCATCGGACAGCCTCACGGTTATCCTGCTTGGTACGGGCGTGGGACCAGTGGTCAACCTGCAGCAATTCGGAGCTAGCACCTTGGTCGAGGCGGGAGGTGAACGCTTCCTGTTCGACTGTGGCCGTGGCGCCACCATGCGGCTCACGCAGGTGGGAGTCCCGATCGGCACGATTAGCCGGCTGTTCCTGACGCACCTGCATTCCGACCACGTGATCCAGATTCCCGACCTCGTTTTGACTGGTTGGGCCGGAGGCCGGCGAACGATCCCCTTGGAGGTCTGGGGGCCAGATGGTACGCGCAACATGATGGATCACATTCAGCAGGCGTTTGCGTTTGACATTCACATGCGCCGCGATGTGGACGAGAAACTCCCTGCTGCCGGCATTCAGGTGGTGAGCCATGACGTCACGCAAGGCATCGTCTTCGACGAACACGGGGTGAAGGTAACCGCGTTCCTGGTTGATCATGGCCCGGTACAACCCGCTTTGGGCTATCGCATTGACTATCGAGGCCGTTCCGTCGCATTGTCTGGAGATACGCGCGTGTCCGAGAACTTGATCCGATGGGCGCAGGGCGTTGATGTGCTTATTCACGAAGGCATCGATCCGGACGCGCTCCGGAATCGTGCGGACCATCCCAACCCTGCAGCACTGGACGCGATCATCGCGCACCACACGACGGCAGAGCAGGCGGGCGACGTGTTCAGTCGTGTCAAGCCTCGGCTGGCGGTCTACTCACATGCTCCCAACTCCGAACGTATGATCAGCCAAACCCGGAAGACATATGCGGGTCCCCTTCAAGCGGCAGAAGACCTGCTGACGATCGTGATTGGAGAGAAGATCGAGGTCCGCCACTTTTCGCAGTGAGAAATCAACCGGACCAGATACCAGGCTCGATGCGGCGGCCGGTCAAACGGTACGCACACCGTTGGCGTCCTATGGGGCTATGGATCGGAGCAAGAGCTGGTTGACGCCGGAGCCGATGTCATGGTCGACGGGATGGCCCCACTCCTTGAGCATCTGCCGCTGCCCAGCCAGCCCTTGCCGCTGCCGGTCCGCGGCAGCCGGCCGCCGGCCGCCGAATGATTAGCTTACTTGGCGGGGCATTGGGCGGACGGTCGGCTCGCCCATCCGCTCGATATCGAGATCTCACTCCGGAGCAGACCATGTCCACTATCATCCAACGTCTCCGTCGATTGACTCCACTCGTACTGTCGGTTGGCACCCTCGTCGTACTCGCCGGATGTGCTTCGGTGACGCCGATCGGCGAGCTGCTCGATAATGCGGCACGCTACAATGGGAAGACCGTGCGCATCAAGGGGGAGGTGCGGGAGTCGGCAGGAGGGTTCGGGCTCGGGGCCTATCAGGTCCGGGACGCGACGGGCACCCTCCCGGTCCTGAGTCAACTGGCCGGCCCCCCTCGCACCGGCTCGAAGATTGGCGTGAAAGGGAGGTTCGAGGCGCTGCTCACGATCGGCTCCAGGAGCCTGGCCGTCCTGCGAGAGGAGAGTCGCTCGGTCCCCTGAGCGGACGCGTCGAGCCCGGCCGAGGCTGGTGGTCTATCTCAAAAGTCTCAGGCGGGGGGGTGCGGAAGGGGACTGACCCTTCGCCGCACTGCCTTTTCGATCTCGACGGCCCCGAACACCACCGCCGAAAGCGCGATCGAGAGGAGGAGCTCAGCCGCGGTCAGCGGCTCAGTCTTGAACACCGGGTTGAGCGCCGGCAAATACAGCGTCGCCATCTGGAGCGCGAGGGTGAGGGCCACCGCCCCGAGCAACGGCTTGTTCGACCACAGCCCGAGTGTGAACAGCGACTCACGCTCCGAGCGGATGGCCAGGACATGCGCCATCTGTGTCAGCGCCAGCACGGTGAAGGTCATGCTCTGCCAGTGTGCCGAGCCAGTGTGGTACGCCCATGCCTGGGTGCCCAGGGTCACGCTGCCCATCAGAGCGCCGACCCAGACGACGTGAAGCCACAGCCCCTGTCCGAAAAGGCCCTCACGAGGTGGTCGGGGAGGGCGCTGCATCACACCGGGTTCCGCCGGTTCGGCGGCGAGGGTGAGGCCGGGAAGCCCGTCGGTGACCAGGTTGATCCAGAGAATGTGAATGGGGAGCAACGGGAGCGGCAGCCCCAGAAATGGGGCCAGGAAGAGCGGCCAGATCTCGCCAACACCGGTCGTGAGCGTGTACTTCACGAACTTGCGGAGGTTGTCGTAGATCCGGCGGCCCTCGTGCACCGCACCAACGATGGTGCTGAAGTTGTCATCCAGGAGAACCATGTGGGCCGCCTCGCGCGCGACATCGGTGCCGCTGCGGCCCATGGCGACGCCGATATCCGCGCGGCGCAGCGCCGGGGCGTCGTTCACGCCGTCACCGGTCATCGCCACGAGCTCGCCCCGGTCCTGGAGTGCCTTCACGATCTTGATTTTCTGTTCGGGCGCGACGCGGGCGTAGACACGGATGTCGGCGACGCGGCGCTCAAACTCCTCGACCGAGAGACGCGCAAGCTCCCTTCCGGTCATGATCCCCTGCCCCCCTTGCGCGATGCCGAGTGCACCCGCAATGGCTCCAGCGGTTGCCTGATGGTCTCCGGTGATCATGATGACCCGAATCCCGGCCGACTGGCACAGCGCGATTGAGCCCGGCGCCTCAGGGCGCGGAGGGTCGAGTAATCCCACCAGGCCGAGGAACGTCTGGCCGGTCTCGATCGCGCTCGGCGAGAGCTCGGTCGGCAGCTCCGGAAAGGCGCGATAGGCGACCGCGAGCACCCGCAGCCCGCTGCGCGCCATCTCCTCGGCCGCCGCGAGGACGGCGGCCCGGTCGATGGATGCCGTGCCGGCTTCAGTCAACCGATCGATACAGTTCTCGAGCACCCGCTCCGGAGCCCCCTTGGTAAACGCGATGATCCGGCCGGCATGCCGGTGCAGCGTGGTCATCCGGGAGCGCTCGGAAGAGAACGGGATTTCCCCCACCCGGGGCGATTGGGCTTCGACGTCGGCCTTTTCCAGCCCCGCCTGCGCGGCCGCCAGCAGGAGGGCGACTTCGGTCGGGTCCCCTTCCGCGATACCGGTGACACCCCGGACGGCGTCGTTGGCGACTGCGAGCGCCGCAAGCAGAAGGGACCACGGCTCATTCGTGTGCGCGGCCGGCGGCTCGCCTACGAGCTTGTCACCAACGTAAAACGCTGCCACTTGCATGCGATTCTGGGTGAGCGTGCCGGTCTTGTCGGAACAGATGTACGTCACCGACCCCAGTGTTTCGACGGCCGGAAGACGCCGGATGAGCGCGTTCCGTTTCAGCATCTTCCGCGCCCCCAGGGCCAACGAGATCGTCACCACCGCGGGGAGTGCCTCCGGGATCCCGGCGACTGCCAGGCTCAGCGCGGTGAGGAACATGAGCCCAGGCTCCTCCCCCCGCAGAAGGCCGAAGCCGAAGATGAAGGCACACAGGAGGATGACGGCAATCGACAGCCGCTGGCCAAGCCGGGTGAGGCGTTTCTGGAGCGGCGTTCTGACCTCCGCTTCATCGCGCAAGAGGGTCGCGATGCGCCCCAATTCCGTCCGCATTCCGGTCGCGGCGACGACGCCGGCGCCGCGACCATGGCTCACCAGGGTCCCCTTGTATGCCATGTTCCGCCGGTCGCCAAGCGGAAGATCCGGCTCTGTCAGAACGGTCGTGATCTTCTCGACCGGGTTGGACTCCCCCGTCAGGGCTGCCTCCTCGACCTTCAGTTGGGCAGCTTCGATGAGCCGCACATCGGCGGGCACCAGGTTGCCGGCCTCGAGCAACACGACGTCCCCCGGGACCAGCTCGCGGGCCGGAATGGTCCGGCCGACTCCGCCCCGCCGGACCCGTGCCTGAGGCGCCGCCAGAGACTGCAGCGCCGCCATGGCGCGTTCCGCCCGATACTCCTGCACGAAGCCGAGCACCGCATTGAGGACCACGATCGCCGCAATGGCCACAATGTCCTGCGGCTCCCCCAGGAACCCAGCCAACACGGCCGCCGCGACGAGGACGAGCACCATGAAGTCGGTGAACTGGGCCAGGAGCATCCGCAAGGGACTGCGCCGCCGCGCCGCGAGGATCTCGTTGGGACCATGCACCGCCAGCCGAAGGACGGCGGCGTCCGGCTCGAGCCCTCGCCCTGGGGCCACATCCAACACCCGACATGCGTCATCGACCTCGCGTACATGCCAAGGCCTGCCTGACGTCCCGAACGGATCCGGCGCGTCGGGAGGGAAGGGTGCGATTGCTTGCGGCATCGAATCTCCGTGCGGTGGGTTCGGGCGCTGCCCTCTCGCCGACACCGAGCAGAATGTCGCATGGAGCGGTACAATGGGCCGTGAAGGCTCGATGAAGCCGCTCGTAGGCACGGGCTCGGTGCCAAGACGGTTCGCGCTTCCTGTAGGCACCTGGAACGCGGTTCCCGACTCGCCCTTACGGCAGCAGTGGAACGAGTTCGTCGTTTCGTTGGGCGCTGACGGCCGGAGGCTGGGTGGTGGCGGAGTCCTACCGCGGCGTGCCCTGGTTCGTCCCGCGCGGCTTGGCCGCGGCGTCCTCGACTTCCCGCTGAGCCTCCGCGAGCCGGTTCAGGTCCTCCCCGATCCCCCGCGCCGCATCCAGCAGCGTGGTGAGCGGCGCGAGATCGCCGGAGCCGGCATGCAGCCGCAGCAGGTCGAGGCGGAGGCCCTCGAGCGCGGCCACGCTCCCGGCGAGTTGCTCCCTGGCCGCAGTCCGCCGGGCCGCCAGGACGGCGGCGTCCGGCCCTGACGGGGCCATCGCCGCCAGCAGCTCCATTTCCGCCCTCGCCTCGGCCGCCCGCGCCTCCAGCGACGCGATGATCGCCGGCAGATCCTCCAGCTGTTCCCGGTACGCGGCCGGCAGCGCCTCGAACAGCTCGGCGGCGGCAACGCCGAGGGCCGCTTCGGTCGCGCGGAACACACCGCCGCCCACCGCGCGCGACTGTTGCGGCGCGCCGAGCCGCTTCGCGAGCCAGGTCCCCATCCGGCTGTTCCACAGCCGATCTCGAATCCCGGTCTGCCACCACGAGCGAATCCCCGTGGGAATGAACTGCACGCCGAGCGCGTTGCTCAGCGCGCCCAATGCCATGGTGGTGAGTATCGGCACGGCGATCAGAAACGGACCGAGCTGACGCTCGTGGATCGACCCCGACAGCACCAGCCCGAAGGTCACCGCGAGCCACGTCGCCGAGCCGGCCGTCGCCAGCCGGAGGACCCGATGGGTACCGGGCTCTCCCTGGTCCCGCTCCAGCGCCTCGGTCTCGGCCCGTTCGCGCCGGCTGATCTCGAGCGCCGCGCGCAGCTCCGCGAGCGTGTGCCCCAGGCGGAACTGCCGGTACGCCTGGTTGAGGTGGAAGCCGACGATCGGCAGGAGCGGCGCCGCGGTGATCGCGGCGAGGAACACGATGTCGGCCGGCCCGCGGGGCCGCATCCCGGCCAGCCAGACGGCGAGGTTGACGAGGGTCAGGGTGCCCCACACGCCGGACCACGCCATGTAGGGGACGAGGAGCGGATTCCGCGCGCCGAGCCAGGCGCGCAGCGCGGTCGGCAGGGCGGGGCGGGCGTCCGGCGCCGGGGCGAGCGCGTCCGCGAGCGCCTCGCCGTCGGCGAAGCGGCCTTCGGGATCGCGGGCGAGGCATCGGTCGATCGCCGCGCCGAGCTCGGGCGGCAGCCCGGGCGCCGCGCGCAGCACATCCGGCGAGCCGTCGGGCAGCCGTCCGCTCACCGCGAGATGCCCCACCACGCCGAGGGCGTAGATGTCGCTGCGCCCGTCGAGCGGGTCGCCGGCGGCCTGCTCCGGACTCATGAAGTGGGCGGTTCCCATGATCATGGTCGGACCGGTCGCGGGACCTGGCTCTCCCCCGTGGGCGATGCCGAAGTCGGTGACCAGGGCGCGGCCGGTGGCCGCCTCGAGCAGGATGTTGTCCGGCTTCACGTCGCGGTGGACCAGGCCGCGTCCGTGCGCGTAGGCCAGAGCCCAGGCCACTTCGCGCAGCACCCGCATCGCCTCCGGGGGCGGCAGCGGCCCCCGGGTGCGGAGCCGCTCGCCGAGGGTCTGGCCCTCCACGTAGCTCATCACGAAGTAGACGAACCCATCCGCCTCGCCGACGCGATGGATGGGGACGATGTGCGGGTGGGAGAGTCCGGCCGCCATGCGCGCTTCGCGCACGAACCGTTCGCGCGCCGCCGCATCGCGCGCGAGGAGGGACGGCAGGACCTTGATGGCGACGTCGCGATCGAGCTGCACATCCCGCGCGAGGTACACCACTCCCATGCCGCCGCGGCCGAGCTCGCGCTGGAGGGAGTACTCGCCGGCCAGCGCAGCCTGGAGGTCGAGGAACTCGGCGGACGGGTGGGTCATGACTCCGGGTCGGCCACGCCGCTACCGGAGCCGGGCAATTCCCGCGGTTCTCCCCTTCGGGCGAGTGCCAGCGAGCCGGCGGCCGAGAGGGCGCTCAGCAGGGTCACCGGACCGGCGATCGTCACCGCACCCAGCGCGCCGAATCGGGGAACCGACAGCTCACTGAACCGGCGGCGGCGCTCGGCCATCCCAAGCATCGCGGAGAAGACCACCCCGCCAAAGAAGCCGGGGATCGCCAGTGTCTGGGGCCACATGTCCAGGATTCTCCCGTGGGGATCCACGATCAGTTCCATCACCCCGCCGCCGATGACCGCCCATCCGATGGCCCAGATCAGCCCCATCCCGACTGCCCCGCGGACGCGTCTCAGCCACTTGCCCATTGCCGCCTCCGGTGCCCTCGGACCTTCAACTTTGTGACACAAAGTAGTCGTCGCAGGCGGGCGACGCAAACGCCTTCGGCGCGGTCCGACGCCGGGTTCGGCAACGCCTTACCTTCAAACGACCAGTCAGGCCGCAGGCTATGCAATTCGTCAGGACATTGCGAGATCGAATCCGCAGCGGAGAGATCACCTGTAGCGTCCGGCTTTGGCAGCGGCCGCACGTGAGAGTCGGAGGTCGGTACCCCCTGCCTCCGGGGCATATCGTCGTGACCGCTCTGCTTGAAATGCAGCTCGCCGACGTCACCCCGGCACTCGCTCGCCGTTCGGGCTTCGTGGGGCTCGTTGACCTGCTCAAGATCGCCAGGCATGGGCCGGGGCGCCGCGTCTTTCTCGTCGAGTTCCAGTATGTGAAGCCGGGATCGCGCCGGCCTACGGCCTGACCAGCGCTTGCTGCGGGCGGCGCGGTCAGATTCCCGCCGCCGGTATTAGAATCCCTCGGCGGCGACTGAACCCTGGTCGTTCGCCAGCACGACCGATTGATTCATGTAAAGACGATGCGGCTCCGGAGGAAGACATGCCAAAGCAGATGAAGAAGCTTATCGCACACCTGAACGACGATCTTGCCGGAGAGTTCGGCGCGATCATTCAGTATCTGACGTATGCCGCCAAAGTGACGGGTCCCTACCGCCCACAACTCACCCAGTTCTTTCTCGCCGAAGTCGCCGACGAGCAACTCCACGCCCAATTCCTCGCCAATAAGATCGTCGCGCTCGGGGGAGAACCCGCGACTATCCCGCGCCCGGTCGCGCCAGCCGGTACCAATCGTGAAATGCTCCAAGCGGTCCTCGCCGCCGAGCTCCGAGCCACCAAGGACTACACGCAACGGGCTCGGGAAGCGGAGGCGCATGGCGACAAAGGTCTGGCCGTCCAACTTGAGGACATGGTCCGCGATGAAAGCGGACACGCCGAGGAAACCGAGCGGATCCTCCGGGACTGGCCCCTATGAGCCGGCCCCGTCGCCCTCGGGTCATCGCGGGCTGCGCTGGCTACCCCGCAGCCGAAACGCAGGCCGTTTAGACAGCGCGATCGGTGATCGAGTGGCATTGAAACCCCTACCAATCAAGGCCCTTCGGCCTCTCCTTCGTCAGCATCTTTCGGGCGAGGAGGATGCGGATACTGCCGATGTGGTCGCGTCCCTCCGCCAGGCTCGTCGACGGAAGTACCTGACCAAGTCTGAGCTTGAGCGGGTTTGTCGCTGGAAGTCTGCTCGCGCCATGCCATTGATCCGTGCCAATAGCCATCAGCGGATCCGTGCCGCCACCTGGGCCGCTCTCACCACGAAGAGTGAACGGCGCCGATTGGAAGCCCTGGTGAGCCTGCGCGGGGTGTCGGTGCCGATGGCATCCGCGATCCTGATGCTGCTCCACCCCCGCCGGTATGGCGTCATCGACATTCGTGTCTGGCAATTACTCGTCGTGCTGGGTACGGTAAAGGGTAATGAACGCGGCACTGGCTTTACATTCGCGCACTGGTACCGCTTCCTCATGATCATTCGGTACTTCGCCAGGTATTTCGGCGTCTCGGCTCGCGACATCGAGCGAACGCTCTTTCTCGTTCACCGAGAGTACCAGGCAGGCCGTTTGTATCGAGTTCCCACTTCTACCGGTGGCGTGGCCGTCGACCTCGCAGCTGATGCCCAGGCGTCAGGCCACCGGACACAACAGAAGTGAGATTGTGGCATTACTAGTCGGCGCGTTCCTTGCGTTAGCGGTAGGGCTGTTGGCTACCGCCGTCGGTCTGGACCGTGATCGAGCGTTCTATCTAACCGTGACGATCGTTATCGCGTCCTACTATGTCTTGTTCGCTGTCATGGGTGCATCCACGCATGCGCTCGTGCTTGAGTCGCTGGTCGCTGTATGCTTCCTTGCACTCGCGGTATTCGGTTTCAGGTCATCGCTCTGGGTTGTCGTCGTTGCGCTGGCGGCACATGGCGTGCTTGATCTCACGCTCGGCGGGGTCATCTCCAACCCGGGTGTGCCATCGTGGTGGCGGGGGTTCTGCCTCACCTACGATGTCTCCGCAGCGGGGTACCTGGCCTGGATGCTCAAGAGCAGGCGCATTCGTGCCGCAGCCTAACCGGGCCGGCAAGCTCACCGGCAGCGCGCCGCACCGGCGCTCCTCGAACGACCCGGTCATCGACTGGCTCCTCGACACCGACCCGTCGATCCGCTGGCAGGTCATGCGCGACCTCACCGACACGCCCGCGGAGATCGTCGCGGCCGAGCGGGCGCGCGTCGGGTCGGAGGGATGGGGCCCGCGGTTGCTCGATCAACAGCGCCCCGACGGCCAGTGGGGCGATGGCGTCACCACGCCGTTCTGGTGGTCGAACCTCTACACCCTGCTGTTCCTGCGCGACCTGGGGCTCGACCCGAGGAGCCCGCGCGCGCAAACCGCGATCGATCGCGTGCGCAGCCAGGTCACCTGGGGACCCGGGTTCGGCGACTCGCCCTTCTTCGATGGCGAGGTCGAGCCCTGCATCAACGGCCGGGTCGTCGCGCTCGGCGCCTACTTCGGCGAGCGCAGCGATCGACTCGTCGATCGACTGCTGAGCGAACAGCTCGGGGACGGCGGCTGGAACTGCGAGGCGGAGCGCGGCTCGGTGCGCTCGTCGTTCCACACGACGATCTGCGTGCTCGAAGGGCTGCTCGCGTTCGAGCAGGCGTTCGGCGCCACGTCGGCGGTGACCGATGCGCGGAGGCGCGCGCAGGAGTATCTCCTCGAGCGTCGCCTGCTCCGACGGTTGTCCACCGGCGAGATCATCGAGCCGGCGTGGACCCGGTTGGCGTTTCCGACGCTCTGGCACTATGACGTGCTCCGCGCGCTCGACTATCTGCGCGCGGCCGGCGTTCCGCCGGAGGCACGAGTCGAGGAGGCCGTCGCGACCGTGCTCGAGCGGGGCCAGGGGGCCGGGCGCTGGCTGCTCGACGTGCGACACCGCAACACCCTTCACGAGGAAATAGCCGGCACGGTCGGAGCGCCGAATCGCTGGATCACGTTGCGCGCGCTCCGAGTGCTGGACTGGTACGCCCGTCGGGACTGAACGGACTCCGGCGCGTCAGGTGGCGCCGCCGCGCTCTCGCGAAAGGGCCGACACGCTGTGACCTTCACCACTGAACACCGAGCAGGGATAGCCGTCCCGTGCCGCGGCCGAGGCGGCCAGGTCGATGTCGATCGTGGCGCATGGCGCTGCGGGTGAGGTGCTCGCCAGAACCTGGCCGCCCGGGCCGATGATCCAGCCCACCCCACCACAGGCTCCGGTCGGGTCCACCCGGTTGGACGAAAAACTGTACGCGCCGGAACGCGCGGCGGCCACCACACCCACCGCCAACCACTTGGCCATCGTGGCCGCCGCGGTCGCGCGCGGCGACAGGATGGCCTGCACCCCCTGCGCCGGGTAGGCTCCATAGGTCTCCAGCGCCCACAGCTCGGTGCAGATGTTGAGACCGAAGGTGAGGGCGCCGGCGTGGAATGCCGGGAAGTCCGGGTCGCCCCGGTCGAACCAGCGCGCTTCCCAGCCGCCCGGTTCATCGGGCAGAAAGAACTTGCGGCGCAACGGCGTCACGCCGCCAGGGCCAGACCAGAGGTACCCCTCATTGAAGGGCCGCCCATCGATGCTGGCCGGTCGGGTGCCCACCACGTACTCGGCGTGCAATTCGGGCAGGCGTTTCAGCTGGGTGTCGCTCTCGGTCAGGGCCGCGGCCCAGCGGGCCTGATCGAAGCGTTGTTCCTCCCACATCGGCTCCAGCCCCGCGAACTCCGGCAGCAGCACCAGCTCGGAGCGATGCCGTGACGTGTGTTGACACAGTCCCGCCCACCCAGAAGCGAGGGCTCCAGGCTCATGGGGAAGCTCACAGACGGTGACTCGCATTGCCCCTTGGTTCGACGCTACCAGATCCGCACCCGCGCCCTGGGCTCCAGATAGAGCCGCTGCCCCGGCTGCACGTCGAACGCGTCGTACCAGGCGTCGATGTTGCGCACCGTGGCGATGCGGTAACTCTCCGGGGCGTGCCCGTCGGTGGCGAGCTGGGCCCGCAACGCCTCCTCGCGAGTCTTGCCGCGCCAGCTTTGCGCGAATCCGAGGAAGAACTCCCGGTCCTGCTGCCGCACCCAGGCCGGGTCGCCGGCTCTCTTGCCGAGGGTGCGGCGGTAGGCGTCGAAGGCCGCGGCAAGGCCCGCCAGGTCGGCGATGTTCTCCGTCTCGGTCAGCTTGCCGTTGATGGCCAGGTCCGGAAATGGGTGGTAGCTGGCAAATTGATTCACCAGCGGCTGGGCCAGGGCCTCAAACCGCGACGAATCTTCGGGGGTCCACCAGCGGCGCTCCCGGCCTTCGGTGTCGTATTCCGCCCCGAGCTGGTCGACGAAGTGACTGGCGTCGTGGCCGATGATGGCGCCGATGGCGCCGTAGCTCGCCGCGTCCGAGGCCGTCCGGTCGAACTTGGGGGCCTGCAACAGCGCGGCCGTGAAGTCGTACGCGTTCTGCTGAAACACGAGGATGGCTCCGACCGTCTGCGGCGCGATCCACCATCCGGTCCGGTCCACGGGCCGGCCGAGCCGGGCCACGGCACGGCGGTAGTTGCGGTCCGCGACGCGCCGAAGATTGCCGACGACGTCCAGGGGGTCGACGACCAGATCGGAATAGTCTTCCCAGTGTTCCGGATAGCCGATCCCGATGTACAGCGTCTTCAACTTGCTCAGCGACAGCGTCTTGGTGGCGGGCGTCATCCATGTCGCCGCTTCAGCCCGTCGGACGAAGGCCGCCAGGACGTTGGCCACGACGGCTTGCACCCGGGCCTTCTGCGTGGCCGGGAAATAGCGTTCAGCGTACATCCTCCCCAGGGCGTCGCTCATGGCGTCCTGAGTCGCTTCGAGTGCGCGTTGGGCGCGCGGGCTCTGCTGCGGCTGACCCGTCCCGGCAGCTCCATGCAGCGCCGCAGCGGACTCAGCGAAGGCACGCGGCAGCACGCCGGCGTAGCGATCGACGACGTGAAAGCGCAGGTAGTCCTTCCACGCCTCGAGCGGCTGTGACGCGACCAACGCCGCCACGCCGGTGACCGCGGTGGGTTGCCAGGCGACGAAGGTGTCCTGCCCGGCCAACCCTGCCGCCGCGAAGAACGCGGACCAGTCCATGCCCGGCGCCAGGCGCGCGAAGTCGGCGCGGGTCCACAGGTTGTCGGCGTTGTGGTCGTTGGCCGATGCCTCGCGGGTGGCTTGGCTTTGCGCGATCGCAGTCTCCAGGGCCATCACTCCCGCGGCCCGCTGATCGGCATGGTCGAAGGCGGCCAGGGCCAACAGATGTCCGATGTATTCCTGGTATCTGGTCCGGAGCGCCTGCCTGCGGGGCTCGGGGCTAACGTAGTCCTCGCGGTCCGGCAGGCTGAGCCCGCCCTGCAGCAGAAAGGCGACGTAGGTCTTCTCGCCATGGATGCTCGGCTCCACCGACAAACCAAGCAGGTGGGACGATTGGTAGACGCCCCAGCTGAGCGGGTCGACATCGGCCCGGAGCCCGTGGCCCAGGAACCGGGTCAGCGCGTCCTTGTCCCCAACCTGATCGATGCTGTCCAGCAGCGGCTTGAGTGGCGCGATGCCTCCCGCCTCGATGGCGGCCTCGTTCAGCCAGGCGGCGCGGAAGTCGGCCACCTTGCGCGCGGTCGATCCCACCGGCTCGGCGCCGGCGTCGTCGAGCAGTGTCGCGACCTGCCGGCGGGTGAGTTCACCGATCTCGCTCCGAGCATTCCAGCGGTCCTTGCCTGCCGGGATCTCGGTCGAATGGAGCCAGCTGCCGTTGGCGTAGGCAAAGAAGTCGTCGCCCGGCCTGATGCTCGGATCCACCCCGCGCGCTGACGTGCTCCGGTTGTCGACGGCTTGGGCGCGGGCCAGGGACCCGGGGCCCCACGAGAGCACCGCGGTCAGCAGCACGCCTCCGCATGTCGGTGTCAGCCGAATCCCGCCCATCGTCGTGCCTCGCGAAGATGACCTCGGCAAGCTACGGGGTTCGTCCGCTTCTGTCGGCGCTCCGGCCGGACAGGTTCGGATCAGTTTCGGACATGGGCCAGAGGCGGACCGTGGTCAGTTTCGGACATTCCTGGGGGTTGATTCCGCGGGCGCCGAAGCCGATGTATGCTTGGTGCCATGATCGCTCGCGCCCATCTGATCGACCTCCTGTTCGTCATCGCGCCCCACTCGCTGCTGCTCGACATCGCGGGGCCGGCCGAGGCCTTTCGCCTGGCCAACCTGCATCGGCATCGGCGCGGGCAGCCGCCGCGGTTTCGGCTCCGCTTCGCCGGTCCGGTGGCGACCCTCTCGACCTCCGTCGGACTCGGGCTGGCCGAGCTCGAGCCGCTGCCCGAGCGGCTGCGTACGCCGACCTGGGTGGTGCTCGTCGGCCAGCCGAGTGCCCAGCTTGGTCAGGTCACGCCGGCCATCGCCGCCACGGCGCAATGGCTCCAGCACAGGCTCGGCGAGTCGCTGCGCGCTGCGGATCCGCCGCACCGCGTGCTGGGGATTTGCTCGGGCGCGCTGCTCGCGGCGCGAGCGGGCCTGCTCGACACCCGCCGCTGCACCACGCACCACGAGCTGCTCTCTGCGCTGCGTGCCCTGGCACCAGGGGCGCAGGTGATCGACAATCGGGTATTCGTCATTGATGGGCCGGTCGCGTCCAGCGCGGGGATCACCGCGGGCATCGATCTGGCGTTGCACCTGATCGCCGAGGAATGCGGCGAGGCGCTGGCGGCCAGCGTCGCGGAGGACATGGTGGTGTACCTGCGACGCTCGCCCCGCGACCCCGAGTTGTCGCCCTTTCTGGTGCATCGCCGCCATCTGCATGCGGTCGTGCACCGGGTGCAGGATGCCATCATCACCAAACCGGAGCGCGACTGGGACATGGCCGCATTGGCGGCGGTCGGCCATGCCACCGAGCGCCATGTGCTGCGTCTGTTCATTGACCACGCCGGCGTGTCCCCGCTGCACTATCTTCGGTTGATCCGGCTGGAGCGGGCTCGGCAGTCGCTCGAACGTGGTGCCAGCGTCACCCACGCCGCGGAGCTCGCGGGCTTCCGGTCGGGCTTGCAGCTGCGCCGTGCCTGGAGCCGCCACTGGGGTGGGTCGCCGCGGGATGCGGCGCGTGCGGCGGCGCCAGCCGCATGCGGTCGAATCGACGCGAACCAGGCAGTGGATGCAATCAAGAGCCGTCAGGTGGCCCCGGCCCAGAGGATCGGCGGCGGTCAATAGGTTTGCGGCTCGGGCTCGTCTGTGCGCGTAGCTTGCAGGAGGAGGCAGACAATGCACTTTGACACTCTCCAGACGGGGCTGGCAGGAATCGCGACGGCCGGAGGTCTTATCGTGTTCCTCTCCGCCTTGGGCCTGTACCGGCGACGGCGCGCACACTTGACAGCCACCATGGCATGGCTCGGCTTGGGGATTGCCCTGGGGGCAGGCAAACAGTTCATTGTCTCGTCGGGAAGTGTGCCCTGGCTCGC
This sequence comes from uncultured Gemmatimonadales bacterium, assembly GCA_963762545.1. Taxonomy (GTDB): domain Bacteria; phylum Gemmatimonadota; class Gemmatimonadetes; order Gemmatimonadales; family GWC2-71-9; genus JABFSM01. The sequence continues at coordinate 1,025,030 of CAVXLC010000001.1, forward strand.
GCTCCTGGGGCTTTCGGTTGCTTGCATGGTATTCGCGTCGTGGCAGCTGCGTCGGCACAGGCAGGCGGCGAAGCTCCCTGGGGCTGCCTGATCAACGCTTGCTGCTGCCGGGATTCTGATCGCGGCGGCCCGCCGGGGGCCGCTCACCCCCGGGTTTGTTTGGGCGGAACGAAGGGAGCCGCAGGCTCCGGCAGCAGCACCGCGCGTCGTTGGGTGGCGAGGAAGGGTTGGAGGTCATGAGGGATTGCCGGCACGTTCTGCCAGTGTTGGGCCTCGTCGGGCTCGCCTGCGGCGGACCCGGCGTCACCGAGTCTGCCCCATTCAACCTGGTTGGGAGCTATGAACTGACGGCCGTGGGCACCCAACGGCTGCCCGTGGCCCTGCCGCTGGATGGACCGCCCCGGCTCCTCCTGGTCGCCGACACCCTCTGGCTCCGCGCCGACAGCTCGTACGAGGAGCACATGATGCGTGAAGTGATCGGGCCCGCCCCGTTGGTGCTGAACGGCAGATTCTCGGTGACCGGTGCCACGGTCATCCTTACCCAGACTGGTGGCGCCCCGGTCACCGGTCGGGTTCGGGATTCCACGCTCACGGTCGGTGAGATATCCGCCAGTGCCCTACTCTATGTGAAACGATGCGATGGAGCCACCTGCTGACACGGACCTGACCGGTTTCAACCTGACGGGTTGGGCATGACTCCACCACCAGGCTCCGGCAACGCCAATAATCCCGACGACCTGGGCCGGTTCGTGCGTGCCCAGGAGGCCGACTACGAGCGAGCCCTTGCGGAGATCACCGCCGGGCTGAAGCGCTCGCACTGGATGTGGTACATCTTCCCGCAAATCGAGGGGTTGGGCGTCAGTCCCACCGCGAAGCGCTACGCCATCAGGAGTGTCGAGGAGGCCAGGGCCTATCTCCAGCACCCGGTCCTCGGCCCGCGGTTGCTCGCGTGCGGGGAGGCCCTCTGCCGAGTCGAAGGCCGAACCGCACGCGACATCTTCGGCGCGCCCGATGACCTGAAACTGCGGTCCTGCGCAACGCTGTTCGCCTGCGTGTCGCCCCCCGGCTCGGTGTTCGGTCGTCTCCTGGACAAATATTTCGGGGGCGAACCCGATGGCAGAACGCTCCAGTTGCTCGGCCTCGTTTCTGATGGTCGCTAGGACCTGGATGAGACAGTCGGTGGCCCCTGTTGGCCTCGTTGCTGGTGGCTGCCTGTGACGGGCAAACCATCCGCCCGACTACCCAGCCGGGCGCGGACATCTCGATCCCGCTCCACCCCTACTTTCGCGACCTCCGTACCGTCCGGGCCACGCTGGGCCGGGATACCCTCACCCTCCTCTTCGATACCGGGGGCGGAGCCACCCTGATCACCCCCGCCCTGGCCCGCCGGATCGGCTGCCGGCCCTACGGGCGCGACGCCGGTTATCGAATGACGGGGGAGCTGGTCGAGTTTCAGCGCTGCGATTCGCTCGCGCTCGGACTATCCGGCTGGTCCCGCCGGCTCGCCCCGGTGGCCGTCTTCGACGTCAACGCGTTGCTCCCGGCCGAGCTGCCCCGCGTGGATGGCGTCCTGGCATTGGATGCGTTTCGCGGCCAGGTTGTGACGGTCGACTGGCCCGGCGGGCGACTAACCGTGCAGGCATCGCACACCAGCGATTCGGCGCTCGCCGCGTTCGGCCTGCCGGTTCGCGCGGCCACCGGTGAGAGTGGGCGGATGTTGACCCTTCTGGCGAAGGTTGCCGGGCGGCGGGGCCCGCTCTGGTTCCTCATCGACAGCGGGGATCTCCAGGGCACCCTGATCGATTCCCTGGTGCAACGCGATTCCCTTCTGGTCACCCGGCCTGATTCGCTGCTGGAATTGCGCGTGGGGTCACGGCCCCCGATCCAGTTGTCCGTTCGCCGCGGAAAGTTCATCGTGGATGGCGTCCTCGGTACGGACTATCTGCAGCGCGGACCCGTGGCGCTCGACCTCCGGAGCATCACTCCTTAAAACGGCCATTCCCGGCCCGCGTTGGCTGCCGCCGGCTGGCGCGACGCAGTGGCCCATGCCGTCGGCCTTGCCGCCGGCGGGCGGACTGCACGGCGCGCCGACCGGCTTGTTGGTGTGCACGCAGACCCCGTTGATCACCACGTCGTCGGTCGCCGGGTTGGCGTCGTCGCAGGCCGGCGCTGCTAGGCAGCGGCCCATCCCGTCCGCCTTTCCACCCGCCGGCGGACTGCACGGCGCGCCGACCGGCTTGTTGGTGTGCACGCAGACCCCGTTGATCACCACGTCGTCGGTCGCCGGGTTGGCGTCGTCGCAGGCGGGCGCCGCGAGGCAGCGGCCCATCCCGTCGGCCTGGCCGCCGGCGGGCGGACTGCACGGCGCGCCGACCGGCTTGTTGGTGTGCATGCAGACGCCATTCGTCACCACGTCGTCGGTAGCGGGGTTGGCATCGTCGCAGGCGGGCGCTGCGAGGCAGCGGCCCATCCCGTCCGCCTTGCCACCCGCGGGCGGACTGCACGGCGCGCCGACCGGCTTGTTGGTGTGCACGCAGACCCCGTTGATCACCACGTCGTCCGTCGCCGGGTTGGCGTCATCGCAGGCCGGCGCTGCCAGGCAGCGGCCCATCCCGTCGGCCTTGCCGCCGGCGGGCGGACTGCACGGCGCGCCGACCGGCTTGTTGTTGTGCACGCAGACCCCGTTGATCACCACGTCGTCGGTCGCCGGGTTGGCGTCGTCGCAGGCCGGCGCTGCCAGGCAGCGGCCCATCCCGTCCGCCTGGCCACCCGCGGGCGGACTGCACGGCGCGCCGACCGGTTTGTTGGTGTGCATGCAGACCCCGTTGGTCACCACGTCGTCGGTGGCGGGGTTGGCATCGTCGCACGGCACGGCCCCGGCAGCCGCCGTCTGAGGCACGACTCCGAGCGGCCCACGGGTGATCGGCCCCGGGACCCCTCGGATCGGAACCTGGAAGGCCTGGTCTTCGTGCTGATAGGCGTCCGGCGGATAGCGCATGGTCACCCGGACCACATACATGCCCGGAGCGAGCTGCCCAATCGTCCACGAGGTCCCGGTGCCGGCCGACGCCGATCCCAATGGCGCGGTGGCAACGCTTTGGCTCCACCAAGTCACGGTGAACCCGCACGCGGGGGCCTGGCTCCACTGCACCAGGGTGGAGGTGGGGGTTGCCGTCACCCTCACCCCCAGATTCGCCGCCGGTCCGCTGCTCGGCGGCCCCCCTGCCGCCCGACACTGTGCCCGGGCTGCCGGGGCCCCGATGAGGATCAGACCGGCCAGCATGCCCAGCACGTGACGACCTCGATGGCTCCGCCTCATGGCACTGTCCTCGTGGGAAATGGTCACCGGAATCCGGATCGGCTCGGGACACAATAGGCTCATTCGATCATGGCCCGTTCACCTGGCGATCATCTCCCGATCATTTCGCCTAATGCCTTGAGATTGCGCGACTTTCCTGGTCGCAGGAACCTGGTGTGCAGGGGGGAGGCCGGGAGCGCGTTGCTACTCGGCCTGGAGGGTGACCGCGGGGTCCACCGTCGCGGCCCGGCGCGCCGGCAGCCAGCTCGCCGCCACGGCCACCGCGCCGAGGACGGCGATGGCCGCCGCAAAGGTGACCACGTCGCCCCGGGCCACGCCGAACAGCAGCGCGGCGAGGAAGCGGGTCAGTATCGCCGCGGCGCCGAGCCCCAAGACCACCCCGATGCTCGCGATCGCGAGCGCCTGGCGGGCCACCATACGGCGGACCTCCGCCGGTCGCGCGCCGAGGGCGATGCGCACGGCGATTTCCCGGCGGCGCAGGGTCACCATGTGGGCGATCACGGCGTAGATCCCGATCGCGCCCAGGGCGAGCGCGGTCAGCGACGCAATGCCGAGCAGCTGCAGCGTGAACGACGTTCGGGCCGCCGAATGGGCCACGACCTCCTCCATCGGGCGGGCGTGATAGACCGGAACGTCGGGCGCCAGCGCGCGCAGCGCCTGCTCGACCGAGAGAGCGACCGCGAGCGGCGCGCCTGCGGCACGCACCACGAAGGCCACCTCGCGCGGCGCGAATCGCGCCGTGCCGGGCGCGCCGCTCGAATCGGCCGGGCCGGGCGCCGTCACGAGGGGGAGGTAGACCGTTTCCTCCGGCTTCTGGTCCAGCCCGTTCCCGAGGACGTCTCCGGTCACTGCCACGACCGTGAACTCGGGGCCCGCCGGGGCAAACCGCATCCGCCGGCCCACCGCGGACTGGCCCTTCCAGTACCGCTCCGCGAAGGCGCGGGTCACGATCGCCTCAAGGGGCGCCCGAGCCCCGTCGGGCCGCTCGAACGTGCGCCCGGAGAGCAACGGAATGCCCATCGCCGCGAAGTAACCCGGTGTGGCGAAGTTGAGCTGGTGGATGGCTGGAAGCCCGCTCATCGCCATCGGGCGATCCGACACGAACACGGCGGTATCCCGGCGCGCCTCGTCGTCGAGAGGCAACGTGGCGACGACGCCGGCCGCCTGGACGCCCGGAACCCGGGCCACGTCATCGAGGGCGACCATGATCACCCGCGCGACGTCTCCCGCGGTGGGGTAGGCGCCCTGCGGCAGGGCCACCCGGAGCGTGTAGACGGACCGGGCGTCGAATCCGGGTTTGACCGAGCGGAGGTTCGCCCAGCTCCGCCCCATCAGCCCGGCGCCGGTGACCAGCACCAGGGCCAGGGCCACCTGCACGACGACGAGGGCCCGCTGGGTGCGGTGGCGGTTCCGTCCCGGAGTGGAGGCCCGGCCGGACTGGGTGAGGGTCGACAGGAGATTCGTCCCGTCGGCGCGGAGGGCGGGAATCAGCCCGACGATGAGCGCGGCCAGCACGGTGATCCCGCCGGTGGCGGCGAGGACCAACGGGTCGAGGCCGACCTCGCCGAGGCGCGGAATGCTGATGCCGGTTTCCAGCGACTGGAGCAGGTGAATGCCCGCGCCGGCGAGCCCGAGTCCCAACAGCCCGCCGGCGGCGGCCACGATCAGGCCTTCCAGCATCACGCCCACGGCCAGCGCGCCACGGCCGGCGCCGAGGGCCAGCCGCACCGCCGTATCATGCCCGCGACGGGCGGCGCGGACCAGGAACAGATTGGCCACATTGGCGCAGGCGATCAGCAGCAGGCAGGCGGCAGCGCCGAGGACGACCCATAACACGCGCCCGATATCGCCGACCACGGTGTCGCGGAGCGGGCGCACCACCGGGCGCATGTGGGTCGCGGTGATGGCCCCCGCGGTCAGCCGCCCGGGAAATGCCTCGGGGACCGTGGGCAGCAGGGCCTCGAGGTCCCGCTCCGCCGCGGCGGGCGTGATGCCGCTTCGCATCCGGGCGACGCCGCGATAGGTGAACACCGCGGAATTGGTCCGGGTCGGGTCGATCCCCGCCGGCAGCCAGAGCTCGGTGGCCGCGTCGGGAAAGGCGAACCGCCTCGGCATGATCCCCACCACCTGGTGGCTCACACCGTCCACCCGGATCATGCGGCCGACCAGGCCGGGGTCGGCGCCGAAGCGAGTCTCCCAGAGCCGCTGGCCGACCAGGGCCACCGGAGCCTGGCCCGGCTGATCCTCCGCGTCGGTGAACAGCCGGCCGCGCACCGGAGCCACGCCGAGGACCTCGAACGCGCTCGCCGTCGTCCGCGCGGCGGCGACCCGCTCGCTCCTGGCATCGGCATCGCCGCCGGCGGCCCCGAGGTTCACCGCCATGGCCTGGTAGGCGCCCACCGCGCTGAACCCGTGGTTGGCCCGGCGGTAATGCAGATAGGTGGCGTCGGACTGGTCCACGTGGAGGAGTCCCGAGACCACCAGCGTATGCGAGAGATCCACCAGCCGATCGGGTTCCGCGAACGGCATGGGGCGGAGGAGCACGCCGTAGACCAGGCTGAAGACGGCCGTGGTGGCCCCGATGCCGAGCCCGAAGGTCAGAATCGCCGCGGCGGCGAAGACCGGGTTTCGCGTGAGGCCGCGCAGCGCGTAGCGGAGGGCCCGAGCGAGGTTGTCGAACCAGAGGAGACGGCCGGCGTCGTGAAAATGCTCCTGGGCGGCCGTGACGTTGCCGAAGTCGCGGCGCGCGGCCAGCCGCGCCTCCTCGGGAGGCATCCCGGCCCGCACCAGCCGCGCCGTTTCGATATCCAGGTGGGCCTGGATCTCGGCCGCGAAGTCGGACGCCGGACGGCGTTTCCAGAACCGCCAGGACACCGCGCTACCCTCTCGTGGGATCCGAGGTGAGGATCAGGCCCACGGCCTTGACCAGCTTGTGCCACTCGCTGGTTTCCCGGGCGAGCTGGCGGCGGCCGGCCGGGGTCAGCTCGTAGAACCGGGCCCGGCGGTTGTTTTCGGAAAGGCCCCATTCCGCCCGGATCCACCGGCGGTCTTCCAGGCGCTGGAGGGCGGGGTAGAGCGACCCGGTTTCGACGATCAGCGCTTCGCTGGAGCGGAGCTGGATGGCCCGGGCGATGCCGTGGCCGTGCTGCCGTCCCAGCACCAGGGTGCGCAGGATGAGGAGGTCCAGGGTGCCCTGGAGCAGGTCGGCGCGGTCCCTCCGTTGAGTAGACATTCTACCTAAGAATACCTCACTTCAGTAGAATGTCAACTGGAGCGGGACGGTGCCGCGACCGCGGGGCGGGCGCGGCACCAGGGATCGGCCCTACGGCTTGACCTCGGGCTTGGGCATGGCCGGCATCGCCGACATTTCCGTGCACTGCTTCAGAATCTCGCTGGTGTGCTCCGCGACCTTCTTCGGGTCCGGCGTCGCGGCATTGACCTCCGACTCCAGCGCCGTGAGGTGCTCGCCGAGCTCGGTGAGGTGGGTGTCCATGTGGTGCATCATGTCCGTCATCGGCGGGTTCATGTGGTCGGCCATCATCGCCGCCTGCGCCTGATGGTGTTGCTGGATCTGATCGAAGCTGCGCCGCATCTCGGCCACCGCGGGCCGAGCCACGTCAGGATCGACCGTGTTCGACCGGGTAACCTGCCCGTGCAGCGCCTTGGCAAACGTCGCCAGATTGTCACGGTAGGCCATCGCCAGCACGTGGTGCGAACCGTTCATCATGTCGCTCATGCCCTGCATGTCCTTCATGGTCTTGTGATGCTCCGGCATCTTCCCGGGTGCCGGCGGCGGGGTCTGCGCCCTGCCGTTGGTCGCGGTGCCGATCGTCAGGAGCGCCAGGAGCGCGGTTGCAGTGGGGACCATCGCGTGGGTCCGAGTCTTCATATGGATGCTGCCTCTCTTCGTGGGTCATGCCGGAACGGCCCCGGGTCGGGGCGCCGCGGCGGGTGGGAATCCCAAATCTAGCACGGAATGGGCACCGCCCCGCGGCGGGGATCACTATCGATCACCGGATCGTGACCACCTCCGCGAGGCGGCCTACCATGCAGAAGCTGCCGAGCTGCTGAGGGAATCGCAGCGTGACCGTGACGGACCTGCCGTCGGTGCGAAACGCCGGCGGCAGATTGACCGGTTCATAGCGGGTGCCGTCGGTGGCATCGAGCCTCCAGCAGCCACCCTCCACGTCGACGAAGCGGACCGTGGCGGAGATGGTCAGGCCATCGGGCGCCATCGGCTGGCCGGCACAGCCAAGGCTGGTCGTCAGGAGGAGTCCGAGTACGGCGGTGCGCGTTCGCATCGGGAGTCTCATGGTCAGTAGTTGCAGATTGGCGGGTCGTGAGATCCCGGCAACAGGGTCACGATCGTCGGAAAGGAAGGAAGCGATCCCGTGCTGACCACCGCAAGCGTCAGCACCAAGTGGCGCCCGACAAGATGCCCCTGCATCTGGAGGCGCTCGGGGACGCGGGTGACCAGCCCGGTCCGGGTAAAGACCACCGACGTGACATCGAACGCGCTGTGCGCGTCGAGCACGATCGGATCGAATTCCGCCCGTTCGCAGCGCCCCGTCAACACGACCTTCGAGCCGCTCGCATCGAGCTGGGAGGCTCCATCGGTGAAATGGCCGCGCAGCGCGTCACCGGGCCCGAGCGGCTCCTGACACCCCAGCACCAGCAGCGAGACCAGGACCATGCGTGCGTGCCTCATGATGCGCCTCCGACAGTTCAGTTGACCATCTTCGAGGCAATCGGCATGCCTTTCCACCGGCCGAGGTTTAAAGCGCGCTCGGCTCGGGGCTTGGCTCGCGACGGGCCCGCCTGACTGTGGCGCAATGACACGGTACTCGTGACGGAGCGACATCCTCCACCCTGACTCTCCCCATGGTTCGGGACGCTACGGAGCCGCCACCAGGCGGGCGGTCAGGTTGATGATGGGAAGCGCGTGGCAGGGATCGTGGCGGTCGGCGGCCAGGACCAGACCGGTTCGGGTCCAGGCCCGGTACCCCGGACGCTCCACCCGAACCGAGTATCGTCCTTCCCCGAAGTAGAGTCTCGTGATGGGATCCTGCCCCGACACGAGCACCAGCAGCGAATCGGTGGCGCTCTGCGATGGTGACGCGAACGGGAAGGTCGCGTGGGTCGTTTCCTCCGTCGCGGTGGCCGCCGAGCCCAGCGCGAGCGGGGTGCCCGAAATCGAATCGGTGACGACCATCCAGAATCCCCCCGGGGCGACATCCGCCACGCACCCCATGGGATCGAGCAGGCCGCAGCCGGTGCTGATCAAGGCGCCGAGCAGTACCAGGGCTGAAGCGCGGAGGGAGCAGAACGGGGGGAATCGCACGGTGCCGCCGGGCCAAGGGGATCGGTGGCAAGCTAACGATCCAATTTGGGAATGTCAGGCCGAGGGAAACCACACCGAAATGGTCGTACCCCGGCCCAGGTCGCTCTCCGCCGCCACCCTTCCCCCATGCGCCTCGACCAGGTGCTTCACGATCGCCAGGCCGAGGCCGGTGCCGCCTTCCGCCCGGGCCCGCGAAGGGTCGGCCCGGTAGAACCGCTCGAAGATCCGGGGCAGGTGATCGGTGCCGATGCCGCTTCCGGTATCGCTCACGCTGATCCGCACGCCGCCGTTCTCGGGTTCGGCGGTCGCGGTGATCCGGCCATCGTTCCCGGTGTAACGCCGCGCGTTGTCGTAGAGATTCGAGAGGACTTGTCTCAGGGCCTCCGGGTCCACGAACAGCGCCTCCGCGCCCGGCTTGATCTCCACGCGGAACCCGGGAACCCCTCGGGCGGGCACCTCGAGCGAGGCCCAGGCGTCCCGGAGCGCCGCGTCCGCCCCCACCGCCCGGGGGCTCGGGCGCCAGCTCCCTGACTCGATGCGCGACAGATCGAGCTGGTCGTCTACCAGGCGCTGCATCCGCCGCGCGTTCGCCAGGATCGTCTCCAGGAACTTGCGGGAGACGCCGTCGCCGGTCTGGTCGGCCAGCAGGGTTTCCGCGTACCCCGAGATCGAGGTGAGCGGCGTCTTGAGCTCGTGCGAGACGTTGGCCACGAAGTCGCGGCGGATCGTCTCCAGCCGCCGGAGGTCGGTCAGGTCGTGCAGCACGATCACCGCGCCCCCCTCCGGCAGGGGCCGCGCGCTCAGGAGGCAGGTTCGCTCGTCGAGCTGAACCTCCCGGTCCGCCACCGCCTGGCCCGAGAGTGTCGCCCCCACCGCTTCGCGCGCCGCCTTGTCGTGGAACAGGAGCTGGAGCGGCGGCAGCGACTGGGCGTCGCCATAGTTCAGCAGCCGCCGCGCCGCGGGATTGGCGGTCAGCACCCGGCCTCGCGGATCACACGAGATCACTCCCTCCACCATCGCGTTGACCATGGCCTCGGTCTCGGCCTGCCTGCGCCGGAGCTGGTCGAACCGCGCGTCGAGCTCCTCGTGCATGCCGCGGAGCGCGCCGACCATCGCGTCCATGTCGGGGATGCCGGAGCGGGGAAACCGCGGGGTCCCGCCCGCGGCGATGGTCCGCGCCGCCTGGGCGGTCTCGGTGAGCGGGCGGGTGATCGAGCGGCCCGCGAGATACGCGAGCCCGATGCCCAGCAGCAGCGCGAGCAGCGCGGCCACCAGGACCGACCGCTGCGACCGTTCGACCACCAGGTCCACCTGGTCGAGCGGCATCGCGACCCGGAGCACCCCGGGCCCGCCGGCCACCGCCACGTACATCAGGTCGTGGTTGACCGTCGCGCTGCGCCGCTTGGCCTGCCCGACGCCGCCGGCCAGCGCGGCCATCACCTCGGGCCGGGTCGAGTGGTTCTCCACCCGGGGCAGCTCGGCGGGCGGCACGTCGGTATCGGCGCGGACCCGGCCGCTCCGGTCGATCAGCGACACCCGGACCCCGCCGGCCGCCCCGAACCGCTCCACGAAGCCGGCCCACTCCAGGGAGTCCGCCGGGAGGGCTTCGCGGAGCAGGCCGGCCTGTCGCTCCAGGCCGGCCCGGACGTCGCGCTCCAGGTCCGCGCGCAGCCATCGCTCCGCCGCCACCACCAGGACCAGCACCGTCACCAGCAGCACCAGGACCGTGCCGGCCACCAGCCGCCGTGCGAACGTCACTTGCCGGCGCTCCGGAACCGGTAGCCGAACCCGCGGATGGTCTCGATCATCTCGCCCACCTCGCCCAGCTTGCTCCGCAGGCGCTGGACGTGCATGTCCACCGTGCGGGTCTGAATGTCGGGCTGCGCCTCCCATACCGTCTCGAGCAGCTGGGGCCGCGTCTGCACCCGGCCGCGCCGCTCGACCAGGGTCAGCAGCAGCTTGAATTCGGTGGCGGTGAGCGGAACCTCCTTGCCGTGGAGGGTGACCCGGTGGGCGGCGCGGTCGATGGTGAGCGGTCCCTCCACCAGCGCGGACCCGGCCGACACCGCCGGCGCCGCCAGCCGGCGGAGCAGCGCGGCCACCCGGAGCGTGAGCTCCTGCGGCGAGAACGGCTTGGTCAGATAGTCGTCCGCGCCGAGGGTGAGTCCCTTGACGCGGTCCACCTCCTCGCGCCGGGCGGTCAGCAGGATGACCCCCACGTCGGCGGTTTCCGGGCGCTGCCGGAGCTCGCGCAGCACCTCGTATCCGGACACCCCCGGCAGCATGAGGTCCAGGACCACGATATCCGGCCGCTCTTCGCGCGCGGCCTTGAGCGCGTCCTGCCCGTTCGTCGCGGTGGAGACCCGGTACCCGACCCGCGCCAGATGGTAGGCCACCAGCGCGGTGATGTCCGGCTCGTCGTCGACCACGAGGATGCGATGGGTCATGCGCGCTCCTCTCCCGTATCGGCGCCAGACGGGCCGGTGCGGCCTCCCGGAGCGGGCATCCGTCCCCGTCCGTGCGCCCGGCTGCGATCGAGGGCCCGATGCCGCTCCAGCCGCATCGTCTCGTCGTGACCCAGCGCGTCGAGGATCGCCTGGAGCAGGCGGCCATGGGGACCGGCCTCGTGCCGCAGCCGGTACAGCACGAACTGGGCGATGGGCGTGTCCCGTACCACCCGCGACTTCTTGAGCACCGTGAGGTGGCGGGATACCGTCGGCTGGGGCAGGTCCAGCACCGTCTGGAGGTCCGACACGAAGAGCGGCGCGGCCGCCAGGCAGTTCACGATCCGCAATCGGGTCGGCTCGGCGAGGGTGAGCAGCAGCTCGGTGGGCGGCAGCGGGGTCATATGCGGCAATACATATATACGCGAAGGCGAATAAGCGCAAGGCGGTCCCCGCCGGCGTGATTGCGCTTCGTCCTGGGCCCAGGGATTATTGGCGATGCTTCTCTCCGCAGTTCTCGTGGCTCCATGAGCGGCCCGGTTCCGGTCTTCGTCAACGGCCAGCGCATCCTGATCGCGGCGGGGCAGCCGGCCGCCGCGGCGGTGGCCCTCCACGACGAAGCGCTGGCACGACAGCTCGCGTCGGGGGCGGCCTATGTCACCGACGGGCGCGGGATCCGGATGGCGCCCGACGCGCCGCTCGGTGCCGGCGCAATCCTCCGGGTGATCGTGAGCGCGCGGCGCGCGCAGGGCGAGGGTGATGCTCACTCGTGAGCTGATCGGCCGGATGCCGAAGGCCGAGCTGCACGTGCACCTCGACGGCTCGCTCCGGCCCGCCACGATGATCGAGCTGGCGAAGGACGCCGGGGTCGAGCTCCCCAGCTCCGATCCCGAGACCCTCCGCCGCCACATGCTGGTGAGCGACGCGAAGAGCCTGGCGGATTATCTCAAGCGCTTCGACATCACCGTCTCGCTGCTCCAGACCGCGGAGGCGATCGAGCGGGTGGCCTGGGAGATGGTGGAGGACGGCGCCCGGGACAACTTGCGCTACCTGGAGGTGCGCTACTGTCCCCATCTCTCCACCCATGGCGGGCTCTCGATGGAGGAGGTGGTCGCGGCCCAGCACCGCGGCTTCCTCCGGGGGGAGCGCGAGTTCGGCGTCACGACCCGCATCATCAACTGCTCGCTCCGCCACTACCCGCCGGACCGCTCCATCGAGATCGCGGAGCTGTCGGTCCGCTCCAGGGCCCTGGGTGTGGTGGCCTTCGACCTGGCCGGCGGCGAGGCGGGCTTTCCGCCCGGTGTGCACGCCGCCGCCTTCGACGTGGCCCTCGCGGGCAACCTCGGCATCACGGTCCACGCGGGCGAGGCCTACGGCCCGGCGTCGGTGTCCGAAGCCATTCGCCGGTGCCACGCCATGCGGATCGGGCACGGCACCCGGCTGCGGGAGAATCCCGCGCTGCAGGATTTCGTGCGCGATCGCCGGATCCTGATCGAGAGCAACATCACCAGCAACCTGCAGACCCGGGTGGTCGGGAAGGCGGAGGAGCATCCGGTGCGGGGCTATTTCGACGCCGGCCTCGCCGTCACCCTCTGTACCGACAGCTGGTTGATGAGCGGGGTGAGTCTGACCGACGAGTACTGGCTGGCCCACCGCAGTCTCGGCTTCACCCGAGAGGAGATCCATCGGATGATCCTCCACGCCTTTGACGGAGCCTTCCTCCCCTGGCCCGAGCGGCAGGCGCTGGTCGCCCGGGTGCGTGAAGAGCTGGAGGCCCTGTGAGCGCCTTCCTCCTGGCCCGCCGCTGGGTGCTCGCGGTGGGACTCCTGATGGTGGGCATCGGCGCCGCCTGGTTCATCCCCGGCGCTACCGGCCGCGGGATCGGCCGCCTCGCCGCCCAGCAGCGGACGACGCAGGATACCGCCGCCGCCACTGTCAGCGCCGCGCCCGTGGCCCCGGTGCCCGCGCCGCCGCCGCCCCCCACGCCGATCACCACCCGGCTGGTCGGACTGATCGGCATGGCGCTGATCATCGCCATCGGCTACGCGATGTCCAACAACCGCAAGGCGATTCGGTGGCAGACCGTGGCGTGGGGGCTCTCGCTGCAGATCCTCTTCGCGATCTTCGTGCTCCGGGTTCCCTTCGGACGGGAGCTGTTTCGCGCCCTGGGGGCCTTCGTCACCTCCGTGCTGCACTTCTCCTATGTCGGCTCCGCCTTCGTCTTCGGCGAGCTCGGCAAGCCCGATTCGAGCCTCGGCGTCATCTTCGCCTTCCAGATTCTCCCCGCCATCATCTTCGTCTCGGCGCTGTTCGCGATCATGTACTACCTGGGCGTGATGCAGCTCGTGGTCCGCGCCTTCGCGGTGGTGATGAGCAGGATCATGCGGGCGAGCGGTGCCGAGAGCCTGGATGTCGCCGCCTCGATCTTCATGGGGCAGACCGAAGCGCCGCTCACCATCCGGCCGTTCCTGCCCAAGATGACCATGTCGGAGCTGATGACGGTCATGACCGCCGGCATGGCGCACATTTCCGGCTCGATCATGGCGGCGTACATCGCCTTCGGCATCGAGGCCCGCCATCTGCTCACCGCGGTGATCATGACCGCGCCGGGCACCATCATGATGTCGAAGATGTTCGAGCCGGAGACCGGCACCCCGGAAACCTACGGCAATGTCCAGCTCGACATCCCCAAGACCGACGTGAACCTGGTGGACGCGGCGGCCCGCGGCACCGGCGAAGGCCTCCACCTGATGCTCAACGTCATCGCCATGCTGGTGTCGTTCATCGCTCTGGTGGCTCTCACCAACGGGGCCATGGGCTGGATTCACTCCCAGGCGTCGTTCTTCCCGGAGAATCTCCAGACCGTCCTCTCGTGGGTCGGCCGGCCCATCGCGTGGGCGATGGGCGTGCCGTGGAAGGACAGCGGCGTGATCGGCAGCCTGCTGGGTACCCGCACCGTCCTGAACGAGTTCGTGGCCTTCTCCCAGCTCGGGCCCCTCAAGGCCACCCTCGACCCGCGCTCGTTCACCATCGCCTCGTTCGCGCTGGCCGGCTTTGCCAATCTGAGCTCGGTGGGCATCCAGATCGGCGGCATCGGGGCGCTGGCCCCGACCCGGAAGAGCGACCTGGCCAAGCTGGGCTTCCGCGCCATGCTGGCCGGCACGCTGGCCAACTTCATGTCGGCGACCATCGCGGGGATCCTGCTATGAAGACAGACGTCTCCGCCGCGCGCGATGCCGTCGTGGCGCGCCTCGGCAGCAGAGAGCCGACCATCGCGATCGTGCTGGGGTCCGGTCTGGGCGGCCTGGCCGACCTGATCGGCAATCCGGTCCGGATTCCCTACGGGGACATTCCGGGGTTTCACCTGCCCCGGGTGGAGGGCCACAAGGGCGAGCTGGTGATCGGCCGGCTGGGCGGGAAGACGGTCCTCGCGCAGAGCGGACGCTTCCATCTGTATGAGGGGTACAGCGCGGAGGAAAACGTCCTGCCGGTCCGGGTCTTCGGCGCGCTGGGCATCCGGACCCTCATCGTGACCAACGCCGCCGGCGGGGTGCGCCGGACCTACACCGCCGGCACCCTGATGCTGATCTCGGACCATCTGAACCTGAGCGGCATGAACCCGCTGGTGGGTCCGGAGCGCGCGGGAGACCAGCGCTTTCCCGACATGACCGACGCCTACGATCCGGTCTATCGGGAGCTGGCGCGGGCCCAGGCGCTCAAGCTGGGCATCCGGCTGGAGGAAGGGGTGTACGCCAGCCTGCTGGGGCCCAGCTACGAGACCCCGTCGGAGGTCCGGATGCTGGAACGGCTCGGCGCCGACGCCGTCGGCATGAGCACGGCCGCCGAGGTCATCGCGGCGCGGGCCCAGGGCATCCGCTGTCTCGGGTTTTCACTGGTCACCAATCCCGGCGCCGGCATCAGCCATGGGCCGCTCTCTCATGCCGACGTGATGGAGACGGCGGGCCGGGCGGGCAAGGAGCTGGCGCGGCTGATCGAAGGCGTGGTGTCGGAAATGCGGGGTGAGCAGGGAGTCCGGGGATCCGCGGACAAGGGGTTCATGCTGTCCTGATCCTTTCAGGCCGAATGGTCGACCGGGCCGTTCCCCCCGCCGAGGCCCGGAGCGGCGGCGATCGCGCGATGCAGGTAGTCCAGCGCGTCGCTCACCGCGACGTCCAACGGGCGGCCCAGGGCCAAGCCTGCGGTGATCGCGGCCGACAGGGTGCACCCGGTGCCATGGGTGGACGTGGTCGCGATGCGCTGGTGGCGGAAGTGTCGGACACCGTCGCGGGTCACCAGCACATCCACAAGCTCTTCCCCGGGCAGATGGCCGCCCTTGACCAGGGCGGCGCCGGCTCCCAGCTCGAGCAGCACGTGACCGGCTCGTTCCATGCCCGCCGGATCGTTCACTGGTCGGCCCGTGAGAATGGCCGCTTCGTCGAGGTTCGGGGTGACGAGTGTAGCGAGTGGCACGAGCCGTTGTAACACCGCGTGTTCGGCGTCGGGATCGAGCAGCCGGGCTCCCGAGGTGGCCACCATCACCGGATCGAGCACATAGGGGCCGAAGCGGTATCGCTCGATGGCGCCGGCCACCGCGCCGACCAGCGCTCCGGTGGCCAGCATCCCGGTCTTGAAGGCCGCGGGAGGCAGGTCGTCGGCCAGCGCATCGAGTTGCGCGAGGACGATATCCACCGGCACCGGATGCACGGCACGCACTTCGCGGGTATTCTGCGCGGTGACCGCCGTGACCACCGAGGTCCCGAAGACGCCGAAGCGCTGAAACGCCTTGAGATCCGCCTGGATTCCGGCGCCCCCGCCGGAATCGGACCCCGCGATCGTGAGGGCAATTCGCATCGATGAGTCACTCGCTGCACACGTTGGTGCGGGACCTGAAGCTGGCCCGGGGCCGGGAACGCCGCGGCCTCGCCCTGGCCGAAGGAGTGCGGCTGCTGGAAGAGGCGCTCGCCGCGGGCATCGAAATTCGCCACATTCTGGCCAGCCCGGCGCTGGAAGCTACCGCGCGCGGCGGGGCGCTCAAAGCCGCGCTCCTCAAGGCGGGGCACGAGGTCGTGCCGGTCACCGAGAAGGAGCTGGAGGAGCTGGCCGCCACCGAGCATCCCCAGGGTGTGCTCGCGGTGATCGTGCCGCCGGCCTGGGGCCTTGCCGACGTGCGGGTCGCCCCGCGGGCGCCGGTGCTGGTGCTCGACGCGGTGCAGGACCCCGGCAACGTCGGCACCATGGTCCGGTCCGCCTTTGCGCTCGGCGCCGCCGGGGTCCTGGCGCTGCCGGGCACCGCGGAGGTCACCAATCCCAAGACGCTGCGGGCCACCATGGGCGCGCTCTTCCGGCTGCCGTACGTGGCGGTGGATGAGCCGGGGCTCGAGTCCTGGGTCCGCGCCCGCGGGGTCCGCCTGCTGATCGCCGCGGCCGACGGCCTGCCGCCCGAGCGAAGCCGCGGGCAGGCCCTGGCTATCGTGGTCGGGAACGAGGGAGCCGGCACGCGGCCCTCGCTCGACGGCTGGGCGCACGGCCGGATCGGCGTTCCGCTGCGCTCCGGCGCGGAGTCCCTCAACGTGGGCATTGCCGCGGGCATTCTCCTGTACGAGGTGACGCGTGAGTGAATCGGCGATCCTCGCCCTGATCGGCGGCGTGTTCGGCGCGGTCATCGGGAGCTTTCTCAACGTCTGCATCGTGCGCCTTCCCGCCGAGCAGTCGGTGGTGTCGCCGCCGTCGCGCTGCCCCAAGTGCGGCCGGCCGGTGGGCTGGAGGGACAACATCCCGGTGTTCTCCTGGCTGCTCCTCCGCGGAAAGTGCCGCGGCTGCCGGGAGCCGATCAGCATCCTCTATCCGCTGGTAGAGCTGTCGGTGGCGCTGGTGTGGGCCCTGATGGCCTGGCACTACGGTCTGAGCCTCGAGGCCCTCAAGGGCGCGCTGTTCTTCACCCTGCTCCTCGGGATCGCCCTCACCGACGCGCGCGAATACATCATCCCCAACGAGTTCACCTGGGGCGGTCTGGCCCTGGGCCTGGTGCTGGCCGCCGCGGCGGGTGTGGACTCGATGATCAGCGCCGCGATCGGCGCGGCCGTGGGCTTCGGCCTCCTCTGGCTGGTCGGCGTCGTCGGCACCTGGGCGTTCAAGGAAGAAGCGATGGGCGGCGGGGACATCAAGATGATGGCCATGATCGGATCCTTCATGGGGTGGCAGGGCGTCCTGCTCACCATCTTCCTCGGCGCGCTGGCCGGCACCCTGATCTTCCTGCCGCTGACCCTCATGGGCCGGAAGCGCCTGGTGCCGTTCGGGGTGTTTCTCGCGATCGGTGCGGCGGTCACCTACCTCATCGGTCCGGCCCTGATCGCCTGGTACCAGCGCTACCTCGGAGTCGCCTGATGCGCCACGCCGTGCTGCTGCTGTTCTTCGGGGTCCTGTGCTGCCGGGGTGCCGCCCCGCAGAAGTTCCAGGATCGGGACCTCGCCGGGCTGGTGGACAGCCTCCGCCCCGTGGTCGAGCGGGCGACCGGCCTGGCGTTCAAGGGTCCGACCCGCTCCGCCATGAAGAGCAAGGAGGAGGTCCACGACTTCCTGCTCGAGAAGCTGCGGCAGGAGTTTCCCCCCGAGCGGCAGGAGGGGGTCGAGGCGGTGTACCGTCTGCTGGGGCTTCTGCCCGATACGCTGGACCTCAAGGCGCTGCTGCTCGATCTCTACAGCGAGCAGGTGGCGGGCTTCTACGATCCGGCCACCAGCACGCTGTACGGCGTTCGCGGCGCCGATCCCGCGATGCTCCGCCTGGTGCTGGCCCACGAGCTGGTCCACGCGCTCCAGCACCAGTACCTGCCGCTCGACTCGATCATGAAAACACAGGGCGACGCGGATCAGCAGACCGCCGCCCAGGCGATGCTGGAGGGACATGCGATGCTCGCCTCGATCCTGGCGATCGCGCCCGACCGCGCCGTCATTCGCCAGCCGCAATTCTGGGAGATGGCGCGCGAGCAGGTCCGCATCTCGGCGTCGTCGATGCAGGTGTTCTCGAGGGCGCCCCTGGTGCTCCGCGAGAGCATGATCTTTCCCTACCTCAACGGCGCCGAGTGGATGCGCTGGTGGGATTCCGCGCGCGCCGGGCGCCCGCTGCCGACCGTGGCGGAGCTGCCCCGCTCGACCGAGCAGATTCTTCACCCCGATCGCTATGACCGGAACGACCGGCCGGTGCCGGTCCGGTTTGCCGATGCCGACGGGGCGCTCTACGAGGACACCCTGGGCGAGCGGGAGATCGAAGTGCTGGCCACGGTGCTCCGGGGCGGAGGGGTGGTCCTGGACAGCGCGGCCCTCGGCTGGGGCGGCGACCGGTTCCGGGTCTACCGCTCGCCGGCCGGCCCGGCCCTGGTCTGGTACCTGATCTGGGACGACCCGACGGCCGCCGCCCGATTCACGGGGGGGCCCGGAAGCCGGCTCACCCAGCGGGAGCGCCCGGGGTATCGCACCACGGTCACCCGCGTGGCCAGCGCGGCGCGCCCCACGATCCGGGTGGTGATTGCGCCGGCGACGTGGTCTCGCTGGCGCGGGCTCCCGGCACTTCGACCGTAGGTACCGACCTACCGACCTACCGACCTACCGACCTACCGTCCCTCCCTCTCTTGGACAGTCTCGGAGTGCCCGCGCCCCCTGGCCTCCCAGGGTCTCACGGCACCAGCCGCGGGATCGCGTAGATCGCGAGCCCCACCAATCCCCCCACCAGCGTGCCGTTGATCCGCACGTACTGGAGGTCGCGCCCGACGGCCAGCTCGAGGCGGCGCGAGGTTTCCTCCGGGTCCCACCGCGCCACCGTCTGCGCGATCAGGTCCGCCACTTCGTGGCGGTGCTTCTCGATCGTGTCCCCCAGCACGTTGATGCCGAACGTCTCGATTTCCCCCAGCAGCTCCTGGTTGCCGAGCAGGGTCCGGCCGAACGCGCTCACGCCCCGGGCCAGCGGGCCCGGCTCCTCTCCCTCAGTGCGCGTCGCGTAGCCCTGGACCGCGCGGCGGGTCGTTTCCCAGACCCAGTCGGACAGCTCTTCGATCGCCGGATCGCCCAGCCATTCATCCTTGAGCGCTTCGGCGCGTGCACCAGTCTCCGGTGAGTGCTGCAGCCGGTCCACCAGCTCCCGCAGCTTGGTGTCGAAGGAAATCCGGAGCGGGTGGGCCGGGTCGTTGCTCACGTCCTGGAGCAGTTGTTCGATGGCGCTCAGGATGCGATGGTAGATCTTCTCGTCCACCACTCCCGGCACCCACCACGGGCTGCTTTCCTTGATGCGCTTCCGGATCAGCTCGCGATTGGCCTCCACCGCGTGGCCCGCGAGGCGGATTGCCTCGTTGAGCAGCTCCTGATGCCGGTCGCCCGCCACCACCAGCGCCAGGGTCTTCCCCAGCACCGGCGCCACGCGGGTCGCGTGGATCCGATCCTTGGCGCCTTGCTGGATCAGATCGCGGATCTTGTCGTCGGGAAGCGCCTCCAGCGTCTTGGCCACGCCGCTGGCGAGCTGCACCGCGATTCGCTGGGCGTTCTCGGGCTGGGCAATCCATTCCGCGGCGCGGTGGGCAATCCCCATTCCGCGGAGCTTGGCGGAGACCGCGTCGCGCGCCAGGAAATGATACTGGACGAAATTACCGATGATGCGCCCGATGCGGTCCTTCTGCCGGCCGATGATCGCGGTATGGGGAATCGGCAGGCCCAGCGGATGACGAAACAGAGCGGTGACGGCAAACCAGTCGGCCAGCCCGCCGACCACCGAGGCCTCCGCCGTGGCCCGCACGTATCCCAGCCACGGGTATTGCGGCTCGAAGTACCGTGCGGCGACGAAGATCGCCACCGCCAGCGCCAGAAGCCCGGTGGCCCGGCGCTTCATGCTGTCGAGCTGCGCCTGGCGGACGGCGTCGTCGGGGCGGGAGGGGAAGGACGTGGTGATGTATCGCTCCTAGCAGGGGCGCAAGGACGCAAGGACGCACCGAGGCGGCCTTGCTGAACTCCGCCGGGCGGCCGTTGCCGTTACGGCTAATCTAGCCGAAGGATCGGCCCGTTTGGGTGGGCGTGAGCTTCGGAGGCTTGCGGATATCAGCCTCGGCTCCCGATCTCTCTGTCGAGGACGTTGCGCGTCTCACTCCACCGTCTTCCGGAACCTCCGCACGCTCATCGCGATCAACCCCACCGAGAACCCCACCAGCACCAGCGCCTCCCGCCAGAGCGATTCCAGCCCGACTCCGCGCAGCAGGATGCCGCGCATGACCCGCAGGAAGTAGGTGAGGGGCAGCGCCGCCCCCAGCCACTGCGCCGGCGCGGGCATCGCCTCGCGCGGGAACATGAACCCGGACAGCAGGATGTTGGGCATGAGAAAAAGGAAGCCCAGCTGCATCGCCTGGGCCTGGTTCTGGACCACCGTCGACAGGAACAGGCCGATCGCCACGCTCGCGACCACGAAGGGCAGGGCAATGAGATAGAGCGTCGGCACGCTGCCGCGGATCGGGACGTGAAAGAGCACCCGCCCCAGGATCAGGATCACCGTGATCTGGATGTATCCCACCAGCAGGAAGGGCAGGATCTTTCCCATCATGAGTCCGGTCTTGCTGATCGGCGTCACGATCAGCTGCTCCAGCGTGCCGCGCTCCCGCTCCCGGACCAGCGAGATGCTGGCCACGACGATCATCGTCACCGACAGCAGCACCCCGATGATGCCCGGGACGATGTACACCGCACTGCGGAGCGTCGGGTTGTACCAGGGACGCACCCGCACGTCGATGGCGGGGGTGATCCCCCGGGTCGCCGCCAGCGCCTGGGATCGCACCGCGCCCGCCAGGCCGGCTCCGCTGATGGCCGCCGAGGAGGCCAGCGGATCGGCCGCATCCACCACGATCTGGGCGACGGCGGTCCGCCCCCGCTTGATCTCGCGCTCGAAGTCGGGCGGAATCACGATCCCCGCCTTGGCGTCGCCCCGGGCGATGATCGCCTCCATCTCGTGCCGGTCCCGGACCGGGCCCGCCAGATCGAAGTTGCCGGTATTGATCATCGCCTGGACGAACCGCCGGCTCTCCGGCGATTGCGATTCGTCCAGGACCACGGTCGGGAGATGCCGCACCTCGGTCTGAATGGCGTAGCCGAACATCGCAAGCTGAATCGCCGGGATCCCCACCATCAGGCCCAAGGTGAGCTTGTCCCGCCGCATCTGGATGAACTCCTTGCGGAGCATCGCCCAGATGGGCCAGCGCCGGATGCGCTGGGCCAGGCTCATGCCAGCGCGCCCTCGTCGCGCCGCTGCATCTCGATGAAGACGTCTTCGATGGTCGGCAGCCCGAACCGGGCGGTGATCTCCTTCGGCGTGCCCAGCCCGATCAGGTGCCCGCGGGAGAGAATGGCGAGGCGGTCGCACCGCTCCGCTTCGTCCATGTAGTGCGTGGTGACCAGCACCGTCATGCCCGCCCTGGCGCGCCGGCCGATCAGCTCCCAGAACAGCCGCCGCGAGGCCGGATCCACGCCGGCGGTCGGCTCGTCGAGGAACACCAGATCCGGCTCGTGGATGGTGGCGCAGGCCAGCGCGAGGCGCTGCTTCCATCCGCCCGACAGCGTGGCGGCGAGCTGGTCGATCCGCTCCGAGAGACGGTATTCCTCCGCCTGTACCGCCAGGCGCCGGGTGCGCTCCTCGCCCACGATGCCGTAGACCCCCGCGTAGAACGCCAGGTTCTCCCGCACTGTCAGGTCGTCGTAGAGCCCGTACTTCTGGGACATGTACCCGATCCGCCGCCGCACCTGCTCGGGGTCGTGAATCACATCCACTCCGACCACCGTCGCGCTGCCCGAGGTCGGGGCGATGAGCCCGGTCAGCATCCGGATCGTGGTGGTCTTGCCGCTGCCGTTGGGGCCCAGCAGGCCGAAGATCTCACCGCGGGGCACCTCGAGGTCGAGGCCCTCGACCGCGACACTCCCGTGGAACTCCTTGCGGAGCCCCCGGGTCACGATGCCGAATTGCGGTGCGGCTGGCGCTGTCACCACTGGTCTCCTGGCCTCTCCACCCTCGACCCTTTGCCTCCTGGTCCGGTACCCTCCTAGCCTCCGAACTTCACCGTCACCCACAACCCGGGATGCGGGGCTTCCGCGGGATTGGTGAACTCCACCTTCACGCCGAACATCAGGTCGGCGCGCTCCTGTTCGGAGAGCGCCACCCGCGGGGTGTACTCGGCCTTGGGATTGATCGCCACCACACGCCCCGTCAGGGCCCGGCCATCCTCCGTCACGACCTGCGCGGCGCTCCCGACTGCGAGCCCGGTCACCCGGGACTGCGGAACGAACACCCGCACATACGGTCTGGCGGTTTCGCCCAGCGTCACGACCGGGACGTTGGGGGCGAGCCCCTCGCCCGGCTCCGCGTTGCGGGACAGGACGATGCCGGCCACCGGCGCCACCAGGACCAGATCGGCGGCGCGGGCCTCGAGCTGCGCCAGCGCGGCGCGGGCATTGGCCAGCTCGGCCCGGCCCGCGGCGATCCGCTCGGGCCGAGTCCCGGCCTTGAGCAGGCGCAGCGACTCCTCGGCGGACGAGAGCCTCGCCCGCGCCACCCCCTCGGCGGTGGCCGCGTTGTCCAGCGTCTGCTTGCTCACGACATCGCGCGACGCCAGGTCCCGCATGCGGGCCAGCTCCTTGCTGGATCGGTCCAGCTCCGCGGTCGCGGCGCCGACCTCGGCCTCCGCGCGGCGGATCTCTTCCGGGCGGGCTCCGGCTTCCAGGTCCCGCAGATTCGCCCCGGCCCCCGCCACGCGCGCCCCCTGTGCCGTCAGCGTGGGGCCCAGCTCGACCTGCGAGAGCAGGGCGATCGTATCGCCGGCCTCGACCCGGGCGCCCTCCTCGACCCGGATGGAGATGACCCGGGCGGCGCTCATCGCGCCGAGATCCACCTCGGGCACCTCGACGGTGCCGCGCGCGTCGTAGGGCTCGGGTGCAGGTCCGGCGCACGCCGCTCCGACCATCAGGCACAGGGGCAGATATCGGCTGGGACTCATACGGTCTGCTCCACGGGTGACAGGGCGCGCACGGCAAACTCGCCGGCGTGTCGGCCGAAGGCGCGGGCGGTGTCGTCGGGCACTGCCCCAGGGGCCAGGCCGAAGAAGATCGCGATGGCGGGCCGGGCGATCATGAAATAGACGACCTGGGAGATCGTGCTCACCGCGGCATAGCGCGGCTCCACATCGGCGCGAAAGACGCCCTCGCGCTGACCCCGCTCGATCACACCACAGAGCCGCTGGAACAGCCCCGCCGCGAGCCGGAGGACGACCTCCTCGGCGTGCTTCGCCTGGTGGTCGATCATCTCACGCACCAGAAGCTTCGGAATGTTGGGATTGCCGAGCAGGAATGCCACCTGCGCCTCCACCAAGGCGCGGATGGCGTCCGCGGGGGCGTCGGCGGATTCGATCACCGCCGTCCCGCGAGTCGCCAGGCCGGTCACGATCCGCTGGAGCGCGGCCCGGTACAGCTCCTCCTTGTTGCCGAAGTAGTAGTAGATCAGCGCCGGATTGAGACCGGCCTTCGCGCCGATCTCCTTGATGGTCGTGGGATCGAACCCCTGCCCCGCGAACAGCAGTTCGGCGGCATCGAGGATCTGGTCTCGGGTGGCGGACGGCGCGGTCTCGGGCATTCGTGTCTAATTAAACGATCAATCAATAGAATAACAAGAAAGGGTCTCGGCCTCCGCGCCGGGTTCAGGATGCCATGGGGCTCGGCTGGCGACGCCACGGGTCGACCGCGCAGTTGAACAGCGAAGCTAACCCTGCTAGGTTTCAGGGCTTATGTTCGATGAGCTGTCAAGTAAGCTCGGCGCCGCGCTCTCGCGCCTCACCGGCCGCGGCGTGCTCAGTGAGGACGCCGTTCGCGAGGGCCTCCGCGAGATTCGGCGAATCCTCCTCGAAGCCGATGTGAGCTTCGACTTGACCCGCGAGTTCCTGGAGCGGGTTCAGGAAAAGGCGGTCGGGCAGCAGGTCATCAAGTCGGTTCGGCCCGGACAACAGCTCGTCAAGATCGTCTATGACGAGCTGGTCGCCATGCTGGGCGAAAAGCTGGCGCCGATCGCGCATGCCACGGTGCCGCCGACGATCGTGCTGCTGGTCGGCCTGCAGGGAAGTGGCAAGACCACCACCGCCGGCAAGCTCGCCAAGCGGCTCAAGCTGGAGCAGAAGGCGCCGTTCCTGGTGGCTGCCGACATCTACCGGCCGGCCGCCGCCGAGCAGCTGGAAACGCTGGGCCGCCAGGTGGATGTCGGGGTGTATCGGGAGGACGGCCAGGCCGATGTCGTCACGCTGGTGCGGCACGGGCTGGAGGCCGCGGCCAAGGCCCGGGCCCGAACCGTGCTGGTGGACACGGCGGGCCGCCTGACGATCGACGAGGAAATGATGGCGGAGCTCACCCGGCTCAAGGCCGCGGTCGGTCCCCATGAAATCCTGCTGATCGCGGACGGCATGACCGGCCAGGACGCGGTGCGGATCGCGCTGGGCTTCCACCAGGCGCTGGGCATCACCGGGGTGATCCTCACCAAGATGGACGGCGACGCGCGCGGCGGGGCGGCGCTCTCGATCTACGGAGTGACCCGCGCGCCGATCAAGTATGTCGGGACCGGCGAGAAGCTCGATGCGCTCGAGCCGTTCCACCCCGAGCGGATGGCCGGCCGGATCCTCCAGCAGGGAGACATCCTCACCCTGGTGGAAAAGGCCCAGGCCGGGGTCGATGAGGATGAGGCGCGCAAGCTCGCGAAGAAGGCGGTCTCGAAGAAGGGCCTGGATCTCCAGGACTTCCTCGGCGCCATGAAGCAGATGCAGAAGCTCGGGCCGCTCAAGAACGTGCTCGGGATGCTGCCGGGGATCAATCCCCAGATGCTCAAGGCCGCCAAGGTGGACGACCAGAAGCTCAAGCACGTGGAGGCCATCGTGCTGTCCATGACCAAGGCCGAGCGCGCCGATCCGGATCTGATGAACGGCTCCCGACGGATGCGGGTGGCCAAGGGCTCGGGACGCAGCGTGCCGGAAGTGAATCAGCTGCTGTCGCAGTTCAAGCAGATGCAGAAGATGATGAAGGTCGCGGGCAAGCCGGGCGCGAAACTTCCTTTCGGTCCCCGGTTTCCCGGTCAATAACCCGGGAAGAAAGACAGACGCATGAGCACTCGCATTCGCCTCCGCAAAATCGGCCGCAAGAAGCTGCCGCTCTATCGCATCGTGGTCGCCGACAAGGAGTCGCCCCGCGACGGGCGCTTCATCGAGATCCTGGGCACCTACGATCCGAAGCAGGAAGGCGCCAAGAAGGTCGTGATCGACGTCGACAAGGCCAAGAGCTGGCTGGCCAAGGGGGCCACCCCGACCGATACGGTCGAGGCGCTGCTCAAGTCGGCCGGCGTCATCGCCGTCGCCGCCAAGGCGTAATGGCGGTGGAGGAGACGCGCCACCTGGTGGTGGGGCGGCTCCGCAAACCGCACGGCCTCAAGGGAGACTGCGCGGTGTTCCCGCTGACCGACCAGCCGGCCCGGGCCTTCGCGCCCGGACAATCCGTCTGGCTGAAGAATCTGGCGGGAGAGCTGGTGGCCGGACCGCTCCTGGTGGAACGGAGCCGGGTGTACCACCGGCAGTGGCTGGTGGCCTTCCAGGGTCACCTCCACGTGGACGCGGTCAGGCCATGGGGCGGACATTTCCTGGCGGTCGCCGAGGCGGCGCTCGCGCCACCGGCGCCGGGCGAGGTCTACCTGCACGAGCTGGCCGGCTTCGCGGTGGTGGACCAGTCGGGACGCCCGCTCGGCCTGGTGAGTTCGGTCCTGGAGCCGCCGGCGGGGTTGATGCTGGAGGTCCAGGGTCCCCGGCGTGAATTTCTGGTGCCGTTCCGCAAGGAGTTCGTCACCGGGGTCGATCGTGCCGGCCGGAAGCTGACCGTGGCGCTGCCGGAAGGACTGGTCGATTTGTGATGCGGCTCATGGACCGCGCATGATCGCCATCAACGTGGTGACGTTGTTCCCGGACGCGCTCCGGCCCATGCTCGAGGCGAGCATCCTGGGCCGGGCGGCCAAGGCGGGCCTGGCCCGGTACCGGCTGGTGCAGCTGCGCGACTTCACGCACGACCGGCACCACACGGTGGACGACTATGCCTTCGGCGGCGGCGCCGGCATGGTGCTCAAGCCGGAGCCGTTCTTCGAGGCGGTGGAGTCCCTGGGTCCGGCCCGCGTCGGGCCGGTCATCCTGCTCTCGGCGCGCGGCGAGCTGTTCGATCACCGGCGCGCGGTGCGCTACTCGCTGGAGCCGGAGCTCACCCTGCTCTGCGGCCACTACAAGGACGTGGACCAGCGCGTGGTGGACGGTCTGGGCGCGGAGGAAGTCTCCCTGGGGGACTTCATCCTGAGCGGCGGGGAGCCGGCGGCGCTGTGCCTCATCGATGCGGTGGTGCGCTTGCTGCCCGGCGCGCTGGGAGACCACGAATCGGCCAGCGGCGATTCGCACTACGACGGGCTCCTGAGCCCGCCCAGCTACACCAGGCCTCCGGAGTATCGGGGCCTTGCCGTGCCCGAAGTGCTGCGCTCCGGCAATCACGCCGAGATCGCCGCATGGAAACAACAGATGGCGGAACGCCTGACGGCGGAACGACGGCCCGACCTGTGGGCCGCGTGGAATTCTGAAGGAGGGACCGACGATGGAACGCGTTGAGGCAATCGCCCGCGAGGGCCTGAAGACCGACATTCCGCTGTTCGCGGCGGGGGACACCCTCCGGGTGATGGTGCGGGTGCGGGAAGGCGAGAAGGAGCGGCTCCAGGCCTTCGAGGGCGTGTGCGTTTCGCGCCGGGGCGGCGGCATCGACGAAACCTTCACCGTGCGGAAGCTCTCGTCCGGGGTCGGCGTCGAGCGCATCTTCCCGCTCCACGCGCCCACCATCAGCTCCATCGAGCTGGTGCGTCGAGGGCGGGTCCGCCGGGCCAAGCTCTACTATCTCCGGGCGTTGTCGGGCAAAGGCGCCCGCATCCGGGAGAAGAAGGAAAAGTAGCCGGCGGATCCTTCCGTGCCTCCCGGACCGACGCTCCGGCGGGAGCGACTTGCATGGGCGGAGCGCCGGCTCCTGGTCGGCGTCGATGAAGCAGGCCGCGGCCCCCTTGCCGGTCCGGTGGTGGCCGCGGCCGTCGTGTTTCCGGAACACTTTCGCGTCATTCGCGGGGTCGCCGACAGCAAGACCGTGACCGTCGAGCGGCGGGAGATCCTCGCGCTCAAGATCCGGGCGCGGGCCGTGTGCTGTGGGGTCGGCGCGGCCTCCTGCCGCGAGATCGACCGGGTGAACATCCGGGTGGCGACCGCCGTCGCGATGCGACGGGCGGTGGCCGCGCTGCTCCGGCGGATGGCCCCAGGCGGCACCCCCGCTCCCCGGTACGCGATCCTGGTCGACGGCCTCCCGTTTCCCGAGCTCGGCTACCCCCATGAGGCCCTGGTCGACGGGGACGCGCTGTGCTACAGCGTCGCGGCCGCGAGCATCATCGCCAAGACCGTTCGGGACCGGCTGATGCGCGGCCTGGCCGTCCGGCATCCGGGGTATGGTTGGGAAAGCAACGTGGGATACGGTACGCCGGAGCACCTGGCCGGCCTGCAGGCCTCGGGCCCGACCCGGCATCACCGGATGACGTTCGCGCCCTGCCTGCAGCGGGACCTCTTCGAGTCTCCTCCGGTATCTTCGGAGGAGTGCTGGACGCGTGAAGCGCCGACGGGGGCGTAGCTCAGTTGGTAGAGCAGCGGCCTTTTAAGCCGTAGGTCGTGGGTTCGAATCCCACCGCCCTCATCCCATCCTCGCGGCGCCTTGCGCGCAGCCCGCTACGGTCTCCAGAAGAACTGCAGCTCCCCGGCCCCCTCCTCGAGCAGCGGCGCCTGAATGCCCATTACCCCGCTCTTCGGAAAATTCACGCTGATGGCCCCCGCGCTCCCCGCCAGCAGGAGGGCCGAGAGTGCGCTCATCCACGGCTCGTGGCCCACCAGGGCGATCCGCTCGTCTGCGGCAACCGGCCCGATCTCCGTCGCCAGGGCGGACAGGTCGGGCGGCTGGGCCAGCGACTGGCAGGCAAACCGCTTCGCTTTGCCGATGCCGGCTTCCTCGGCCACGATGCGGGCGGTCTGCCACGCCCGCTTCCACGGACTGGCGAAAACGCGATCGGGCGCGAGCCCTTCCTTGAGCAGCCGCTGACTCACCCGCCGGTGGATCCGCCGCCCTTTCGCGAGCAAGGGACGCAGCGAATCGTCGGGGTAGGTCTCGGGGTCCTGCTCGGCCGCGATGGCGTGACGAATCAGCAACAGCAGCATCGGAGCGCTCCGATCGGGGTCCGGATGGCTTGCGCCATACCGTCAAGATTACTTTACGCGGCTGGCGCTTCCAAACCCGCACCGGAGCTGGCATGGCAACAATCTGGATCGACGGCGAATGGCACGACAAGACGACGGCCCGGGTCTCGGTGTTCGACCACGGACTGCTCTACGGCGACGGTGTCTTCGAGGGAATCCGGGTCTACGCCGGAAAGATCTTCAAGCTCCAGGAGCATCTGGACCGCCTCTACGACTGCGCCCACGCCATTCTGCTCGAAGTGCCGATCTCCAAATCCGAATTCGGCCGGGTCCTCGAGGAAGCGGTCAAGCGCTCGGGATTGACCGAGGCCTACATTCGTCCCATCATCACCCGGGGGCTCGGCGACCTGGGCATCGACCCCCGGAATTGTCCCAAGCCGACCGTGATCGTCATCGTGGACAAGATCGCGCTCTGGACGCCCGAGCGGTACAAGCTGGGCCTCTCGGTCGTGACCGCGGGGACGCCGATTCCCCACCGCGAGTCGCTCTCCCCCCGCATCAAGTCCCTCAACTATCTGTGCCATGCCATGGCCAAGATGGAGGCCAACGTGGCCGGCGCGGACGAGGCGCTGATGCTCGATACGACCGGCCACGTGGCCGAGGGCACCGGCCAGAACGTGTTCGTCGTCAAGCACCGGGTCGTGCGCACCCCGCCGCTTCACGCCGGCATCCTGGCCGGGGTGACCCGTTCGGTCGTCATGCAGCTCGCGCGGGACGCGGGGTGTGAGGTCAAGGAGGACATGCTCAATCGCTTCGACATCTATACCGCGGACGAGGCGTTCCTCACCGGGACCGCGAGCGAAATCGCGCCGATCCGGTCCTATGACGGGCGCACCGTGGGATCGGGCAAGGCCGGGCCGCTGACCTGCGACCTGATGGCCCGCTTCCAGGCCTACGTCCGGACCGGCTGACCCCTCAGCGCGGGACCCGGGCCGCGAGCACGTATCCGTGGGCCAGGCGGGCCAGATCGGCCTGCATCCCGAAGCCGGCCCGGGGTTCCGGAATCCCGCGGGACAGGATCACCAGCGCGTACGGACGGCCGTCGGCCGGATAGACCAGCGCCGCGTCATGCCAGGTGGCGGTGATGTTGCCCGTCTTGTGCGCCACCCGGGTGCCCGGGGGCAGCCCCGCCGGGATCCCCTCGTTGAGCTCCTGCCCCTCCAGAATCCGGAGCAGCTCGCGGGTGGTGGCGGGCTTCGCGGCCCGTCCCGCCGCAATCGCGAGCAGCAGGGTGGACAGGTCCCGCGCGGTCGTGGTGTTGTTGAGGCCCTGCTCGTAGGCCTTCCCGTCCTCGACGCCGCGCAGCACCACCATGGAATCCGCGCCGAGACTCCGGACCAGCCGGGTGGCCCCCTCGGGGGTCGCCACCGAGCTCAGGAGGATATTGGTCGCCAAGTTGCTCGAACGCACGATCATGCGCTCCGCGAGCTGGCGCACACTCTTGCGCTGGCCCACCGCGGCGTACATCGTGCTGTCGGAATCGTCGCCGGCACTGAGCTCGAAGGGCGACCCGTCCACGATGGATGCAAATCGGTTCACGACCGTCACCGAATCGCTCCAGGACAGGGCGCCGGAATCCACCCGTCGCCCCAGGTACATCAACACGGGTACCTTCATGGTACTGGCGGCATGGAAGCGCAGATCGGGGTTGATCAGCACCATGAAGCCCGACACCGGATCCCGGAGGGCCACGGCCACCGTCGCCCCGCTGTCCCGGGCGATCCGCTCGAGCATCCGGGCGCGGAGCGAATCGGCCGGGCCGGTCTGCACCGCCAGGGTGAGTGCCACGAGGAGGGAGAGCGTCATGGCCGGCAAAGATAATCGCCGATGACCGATCGCCTGCGGTTCGTGGGATTCAAGCTCGACCGCCTGCCCAGCGGGGAGTGCCGCGCCCGGGTCACCCTGGCCTGGCCCGATGGCCCGCGGTTCGAGGGCGAATCGCGCGGGCTCACGTCGCAGGCGGGCGAGCTGCGCTGCGCCGCCCAGGCCGCGCTCCAGGCCCTGGCACAGGCGGTTCGCGATCCGGCCTTCGAGCTCGTCGGTGTCAAGGCCGTGCGCGCGTTCGATGCCACGGTGGTGATCGTCTCGCTGGGGCTGCCGGGACATTCCGAGGGACCCCGGGTGGTGGGCTCGTATCTCACCGAAGGCGACGTGCCCCGGGGAGCCGCCCTGGCCGTCCTGAATGCCACCAATCGTCTCCTTGCGAAACGGCCCCGAACCCAGGCGTAGCGGCCGCGCAACGCTCGGCGCGCTTCCTGCATCTGACCGGGGAGAACGGCCTGGTTGCGCCAAGCCATGCCCTGTCGCAGCTTCAAGTTCCCCCTTTGCCGGGAAAGCCATGCAGCGACGAATTGCGCTGATTTCAGCGCTGCTCCTAGCATCCTGCGCCCCCCACCAGGCGGCGCCGGTCCCGGAGCCCGAGAATGGGCCCCGGGCCGACGCGGCGGGACCGCCCGTCTCCGTGGCGCCGGTCGAGTCCCCGGCCACTCGGTCCGCCGGCGACGCCGTGGCCCCTCAGCCGGCCGACCTGGCCCAACTGGCCGGGGTGGAACGGGATTCCGCGCTCGATGCGGCCATGCTGGACCGCATCGCGGCCGCCCGAGTGGCCGACAGCGCGGTGCCCGCGGGAGTGCCGACCGAAGCCGAAACCGATGCGCTGCGCTCGCTGTTCGACATCGACGTCAAGAACTTCGAGGACCACGGCCGCGTCAAATACTGGATCAACTTCTTCACCGGACCGGCCCGCGAGCGGATGGCCATCTGGCTGCAGCGGATGCCCCGCTACGAGCCGGGATTCCGCGCCCAGCTGGTCGCTCGCGGCTTGCCGGGCGACCTGGCCTACCTTCCCCTCATCGAGTCAGGCTATTCCCCGAGCGCGGTGAGCCGCTCCAGCGCGGTCGGGATGTGGCAGTTCATGCGCGGCACCGGGAAGCTCTACGGGCTTGCGGTGGATTCCTGGGTGGATGAGCGCCGCGATGTACGCAAGGCGACCGACGCGGCCATCCGCTATCTGGCCGACCTCACCGCGCGGTTCGGTTCGCCGTATCTGGCCGCCGCGGCGTACAACGGCGGCCCCGGACGGATCACCCGGGGGCTCGCGCGCATGGAGCCCGGCACGGATGCCGCAACGACGGACGATGCCGCCGATGCCGACGGGGAAGACGGGTCGCCCCAGGCCGGCGACATGGCCTTCTTCCAGCTCGCCGACACCCGCTACATCCGTCAGGAAACCAAGGACTACGTTCCCAAGCTCATCGCCGCCGCGATGATCGCCAAACAGCCCGAGCGCTACGGGTTTCCCGCCGTGGCGTCGGTCGGGCCCGAGACGCTCGATTCGGTGATGGTCTCCGATGCGACCGGTCTCGACGTGGTGGCCCGGCTGTCGGGTGTTCCCCTGACGGAAGTCGCCGAGCTCAACCCGGTGTTCGTGCGCGGCCTCACCCCGCCCAAACGCACCGCGGTGGTCCGCTTGCCCCCGGGTACCGGAGAGCTCGCCGCGCGGGCCCTGGCCGAGCTGCCGGTCCGGGAGCGGCTCAGCGGCTTCGTGCATCACGCCCGGGGCGGGGAAACGCTGGCCGCTGTCGGGAAGAAGTACGGGGTGACGGTGGCGGCGATGCGGGCCGCCAATCCCGGCTTCGCGTCCCGTTCGCCGCGCCGGGGCGACGCCATCGTGATTCCGGGAGAGGCCCGGCTCCTCGGCTGGATCGGTGAGAATCACCGCGCCGTGCTCTCCGACGTCGCGGCGGGGGGCGCCACCTACCGGGTGAGGTCCGGGGAAACGCTCGGAAGCATCGCCCGGCGCTACCACGTCAGTGTGGCGCAGCTCAGGGCCTGGAATCACATCGGCGCGAAGGGCATGATTCGCGCGGGTCAGGCGCTCCGGGTCGGATCGGGCGGCCGCATGGTCCTGAGGCGAACGTCGGCCTCGAGCGCCCCGCCGGCTCCGCACCCAACCCGGACCCGGGCGCATCTCGTGCGAGCGGGCGAGACTCTCTCGAGCCTCGCCCGCCGCTATGGTGTTTCCGTGTCGGCGCTGCGCGCCGCCAACCATCTTCCCGCCGGCGGCACCCTCACCGCCGGCCGCAGGATCACGATCCCTTCTTGACGCCCCGCAACACCACCTCGGCGTAGCCGTTCGCGGGGTCTTCTCCGCGGGTCATCATCTCCACGACCCGGCTCGGGCCCCGGTTATAGGCCACCAGCGCCATGTGCAGGTCCTCGTCGAACTGCCCCAGCAAGTCCTTCAAGAACCGGAAGCCGAGCCGGAGATTGGTATCGCGGTCGGTGAGCGCCGCTTCCGTGAGGTGCGGATCGTAGCTCCGGGCGGTCTGGAGCTTGAGCTGGGTATACCCGATGGCGCCCCGGTTGCTGCGAGCGCCCGGCTTGAACCCGCTCTCCACCTTCACCAGTTGAAAGCCCAGCGAGGGGTGGATTCCCTCGGAGATGGCGATGTCGTAAATGGCCCCGGCCAGATCGGCCGGCACGCTGTAGAGCGAGGAGTACCGCGCCACCGCGGTGAGGCGTTCCAGACGGCCCTCGGCCTCCTGCAGCGAGGTCCGGGTGGCGTCGAGCTCGTGGTGCAGCGCGGACAGCTCGGTTGTTCCGGTCGAGGCCGCCGGGACCGGTTCGCCATCGGGCCTGCTGAGCCCGGTCAGAGCCACCACGAGCGCCGTCACCAGTGCGACACCCGCCACGAGGCTTCCCGCGGTCGCGGCCCACAGGCGGAAGCGGTTCGGGCCGCCGTCTCGCCGGGTCAGTTGGTTCCAAGGATCCTGCATTGCTACCTCCTATCGGTCGGAGCGGGGCGGGGCGGTGTAATCACCGCTTCGTCCGCCGCTCTTGTGGATCAGCCGAACCGCCTCGATGAGCATTCCCCGATCGGCCGATTTCACCATGTCGTACACCGTGAGGCAGGCGGTCGCGACCGCCGTGAGTGCCTCCATTTCGACGCCGGTCTTGCCCTCGCTCCGCACCGTGGCGGTGATCCGCACCCCCGGAAGCGACTCGTCGAGGACCGGCTCGACCTCGATCGATGTCAGTGGGATCGGGTGACACAACGGGATGAGATCGGAGGTGCGCTTGGCCGCCTGAATGCCGGCCAATCGCGCGACTCCCAGCACATCGCCCTTGGACACCGCGCTGCGCTGCACCAGCTCGAACGCCGTCCGCGACATCCGCACCGCCCCCTCGGCCGTGGCCGCGCGTCCGGTGACGGGCTTGTCCCCTACGTCCACCATCCGCGCCGCGCCATCGGGACCAACGTGGCTCAAGCTCACAGGACCTCCGCGAGTTCACCCGCCAGGGCGGCGAGCAGCAGCTGCGGGTTCACGTTGCCCTGCGCCTCGGCCCGCGCAGCACGAACCCGATCGAGCGCGTTGGCCCAGGGCAGCGCTCCGTCCGCCTCGGCCTGCCGCGCCCGGGCGGCGAGCTCGAGCGCCAGCGCATCGAGCAGGTCGGTGAACGCACCCCGTGCCGACCAGGGCGGTTGCTTCAGGCTTCGCTCGTACCGGGCGCTTCCGCCGCGCTGGACCGCCTCGAGGAGCGACCGCGCCTCGGCCTGGGCCTTGTCCATGCCCGCATTGCCCCCGACCACGCGGCCGATGATTCCATCGGCGCGACGAACCAGCAGGTCCAGAGCGGCGCCGCTCGGGGCCGGATCCAGCGCGCTGGAGGCAAAGGCCCGAACGTCGGCATCCGGCAGCCGCGCCAGGCGCAGTGGTACCGCCCTGGAGCGGATCGTCGGCAACACCCGCTCAGGCTCCGGGGTGGTGAGGACGATCCAGGTGTCGGCCGGGGGTTCCTCGAGCAGCTTGAGGAGGGCGTTGGCCGCCTCCGGGCTCGATTCCTGAGTGACGAGCCGTTCCGCCTCGCCTACCACAAAGACCTTCCGGGCGCCCTCCACCGGTGTCAGCGAGGCGCGTCGGAGCAGGAGCCGGGCACTGGCCAGCGGATGCCCCGACATCCCGTCGGCCGCCTGGTAGAGCGGCTCCGCCCGGCGCGCGGCGACCGCTTCGGCGAGGAGCTCCTCCGCCTCCTCGATCTGTTTGCCGGCCTCCCCGGCCTTGAGCCGGGGGATGGGCACGAACCAGTGCAGGTCGGCGTGGGTCAGATCCAGCGCCAGCCGGCACTGGCGGCAGGCGCCGCACGGGCCCGACTCCAGCCGCCGCTCGCAGAACACAAGCTGAGCCAGCCACAGCGCCAACCGCTGCTTTCCGACCCCTTCCGGGCCGGTGATCAGGATGACCTGCGGCAGCCGGCCAGTCCGAAGTGACTCGACCAGTCTGTGGCGTGCCCCCTCGTGACCGACCAGTGGATGAAGAGCCATGGCCGGAAGTTAGTTGGGTAGGGACCGGATGGAAAGTCTGGATCTTGTTCTAATGCATTGATATGTAATATCTTATGTCATTCCGGCAGGGACAGAATGAGGCCAATTGGCCCCCAAATGAGTCAATTTTCTATTGTGAGTGCTCACTATCGTCAATGTCGCGCTAGCGGTCGCTCTCGTCGCAGATTAACTCATTCACATACAAGAGTTTAAGCCTCTGCAACCAGAAGAAACCGGTGTGAAAAAATCGACCGTGAGATATGGACCATCAGCATGCCAGCATGGCGCATATCTCGGCCCTCGGGGCCCTGACACTCGGTTATTGCCCGCGCCATAGCCCGCCGCTAGTTTACGCCCCGTCGCTGGACGATCCCGAGTAGCTCAGTTGGTAGAGCAGGTGACTGTTAATCACCGGGTCGGGGGTTCGAGTCCCTCCTCGGGAGTTCTCAAATGCACAACACCCCGTCGGACGGCCCGACGGGGTGTTCTTGTTGTGCGCGACCGCCAGCCCCCCGCACCTCGGTCAGGACGCCGAGGACTCTCCCAGCGCCGACTCCACCGCCTTCTTGAGCTCCTGGCCGGTGAACGGCTTGGAGAGGACCTCGACCGCTCCGAATTTTCGCGCGACGGAAAGGTACTCCTCGGCCTCGACCCGGCCCCCGCCGGAGATTGCCAGCACCCGGACGGCCGGATTGATCCGCCGCAGCTGCTGGATGACCTCGAGCCCGTCGATGTCGGGCATGATCAGGTCGGTAATGACGAGGTCGGCGGGCCGCTCGCGGTAGTAATCGATGGCCCCATAACCATCCCCAGTGCTATGCACCTGGTAACCGGCGCGCTCGAGCATCTTGTGCACGGCGCCCCGGCTGAGGTCATCGTCGTCGATCAGCAGAATACTCTTCATGAAGGTCATATATACGGCAAATGAATTCGTCTGCCAACGGGGGTGGGAGGTCCACAGGTCCGGAGTTACAATCCCCCGATGACTTCCGGGGCGGCCCACTTCTTCGTGCGCGACCTCGCGCTGATCCTCGGCACGGCCGCCATTTCCACCGCTCTGTTCCAGCGCCTCAAACTCCCCGTCATTGTCGGATATCTTCTTGCTGGGATGGTGGTTGGGCCGCTGACACCGTGGCCGCTGATTCACGATCCGGACACCATTCGCACGTTGGCGGAGCTCGGCGTGGTCCTGCTGCTCTTCTGCATCGGCCTGGACTTCCGATTCCGCAAGCTGGTCTCGCTCGGCCCGAGGGTGGCCCTGGCCACCTTGGTGGAAGTCGGGCTGATGCTGCTGCTCGGGTACGAGGTATCCCGCGTGCTGGGGTGGGACACGCTGCCCAGCATGGTGGGGGCAGGAATCGTGGCGATCTCGAGCACGATGGTCGTCTCTCGGACCCTGGCCGACAATCATGCCGATCGGCGACTCCGGGACATCGTGTTCGGTGTCCTGGTCATGGAGGATCTCGCCGCCATACTCCTCATCGCGGTCCTGACGACGCTCGCCGGCGGCGCGGCGTTTTCCGGGTCCATGCTCAGCGCCACGCTGGGCCGACTGGGACTCTTTCTGCTGCTGCTCTACGGGGGCGGTCTGCTGATCGTCCCGCGGGCAATCCGGCTCGCCCTCTCGTTTCGTCGCCAGGAGACCACCCTGGTGGCCTCGCTCGGGGTGTGTTTCGCGATCGCGAGCGTGGCGTTCGCCGCCGGATATTCCGTGGCACTGGGCGGATTCATCGCCGGAACGCTGGTGGCCGAATCGGGAAAGCATCGGATTGTCGAAGAGACCATTCGCCCGGTCGCCGACATGTTCACCGCGATCTTCTTCGTGGCGGTCGGGATGTTGTTCCAGCCCGGCGCGGCCCTCGACGCCTGGCCCGCGGTGCTGGCCTTCACGCTGCTCGTCCTGGTCGGCAAGCTGGTCGGGGTCACCTCCGGGGTCTTTCTGGCCGGCTACGGGACCCGCGATAGTATCCGCGCCGGGATGAATCTTTCGCAGATCGGCGAGTTCTCGTTCGTCATCGCCGGTCTCGCGTCGGCTCAGGCGGTGGCGTCGGGCCAGCTCTACGCGGTCGCAGTGGCGGTGGCCACGATTACCGCGTTCACGACGCCGATCATGGCCCGGCGGAGCGATGCGGTGGCGTCCTGGGTCGATCGGGTTCTCCCCCATCCGATCCAGACCGTCGCCACGCTGTACTCGTCCTGGGTGGAGCTCCTGGTGGCTCCCAAGCCCCGGGACGGCCCGGCCGCGCTGCGGCGGAAACTGATTCGCTTCCTCGCGCTGGATGCCGGGGGCGTCACGGCGGCGATCATCGCGACCTCGCTGGCCTATGGGAAGCTCCCGGCCTGGCTCGGCCCCGTCCGGGCCGAGTCCCTCGAGTTCCGCCTGGGCCTGCTCGCAGCCGGCGCACTCGTCGCGCTGCCGTTCGCCGTGGCGCTGGTCCGAACGGTTCGCCGCCTGGCCCAGGTGCTGGGAGAGTCGGCGCTGCCCAAGCCGGCCAAGGGTGTGGACCAGGGCTTCGCCCCCCGCCGGACGCTCATCGTCACCCTGCAGATCGGTATGGTGCTCGCGCTCGCCGTGCCCATCACGCTGCTCACGCTTCCCTTCGTGCCGCCGTACGGCATTCCCGGCGTCGTGGTGGCCTACCTGCTCGTGCTGGCGGTGGGGTTCTGGCGGACCGCCACCGATCTCGACAAGCACACCCGCGCCGGGGCCGAGCTGGTGATGCACGTGCTGGCGAAACAGGGCCACGCGGGAGATACCGGCACGTTCGAGGTGGTGCGCGGGCTGCTGCCGGGGCTCGGGACGATCGTGCCGCTGGAAGTGGCGCAGGGAAGCGAGGCGGCGGGGAGGACCCTCGGGGATCTGAACCTGCGCGGGCGCACCGGCGCCACCGTGGTGGCGCTGTCGCGCTACGGTCAGCGCATGCCGCTGCCCACCGCAACCACTCTGCTCGAGGGCGGCGACATGCTGGCGCTCACCGGGAGCGGGAACGCGATCGAGCTCGCGGCAGCTCTGCTGCGCGCCAGAGATACCAGCTCGCCACCGAGCGATAAGGACGCCACCGCTCGCCCCGGCGCAGCACCGCCTCCGGCTCCGGGAGCTCCCGTCGCTTCATGATGCGAGCCAGGCCCTTGCGCACGCCCAGATCGTGGGCCGGCAGGACGTCGGGATGGCCGATGCGGAACAGCAGCAGCATTTCGACGGTCCACCGTCCGATGCCGCGCACCACGGTGATTCGCTCGACCACCTCGTCGGGAGACATCCGGCGCAGCACCGGGATCGGGGGAATCGTCCCCCGGGCCGCGTGTTCGGCCAGATCCCGAATGGCTCGGGCCTTCGCCTCGGAGAGTCCCGCCGCGCGCATTGCGGCGTGCGGCGTCGCGAGCACGGCCTCGGGCTCGGGAAATTCCGGGGCCTGGTACAGGGCCCGGAACCGGCCGAAAATGGTGGCCGCGGCCTTTCCCGAGAGCTGCTGATACACGATGCTGTGCGCCAGGGCTTCGAAGGCGGTGGCAGCCGACGGCGGAGGAAAGCCGGGTCCGCCCACGCGCTCGATGACGGCGCCGAGGGCCCGGTCTCGGGAGGCAAGCGCCCGGCAGGCGGCCTTCCAGTCCACCGCCGCCACGCCGTGGCCGGGCCAGAGACAGAGAATCTTGTTGGTCACCCGGGAATCTTACCCGACCGGGTGTCACGACGCCGAATTCGTGGAGTTCCTCAATGGCAAGTGAGCTGCCCACACTCGAGCCGGAAGCGTTCCGACGCCAGGCCCACCAGCTGGTCGACTGGATGGCCGAGTACCTGGTCCGGGTTGGCACCCTGCCGGTGCAGCCGGCCGCCGAACCGGGCGCCATCCGGTCGCAGCTTCCCGTGGAGGCCCCCGAGGTGCCGGAACCGTTTGAGCGGATCATGGAGGACTTCGAGCGTCTCATCATGCCGGGTCTGACCCATTGGGGCCACCCCGGTTTCTTCGCCTATTTCCCCGCCAATACGAGCCCGCCGTCGATCCTGGCCGAAATGCTCACGGCCACTCTCGGTGCTCAATGCATGTCCTGGAACACCAGCCCGGCGGCCACCGAGCTGGAGCAGGTCGCGATGGGTTGGCTCCGGACGCTGGCAGGATTGCCCGAGGGATTCAGCGGCGTGATTCAGGATACCGCCTCCACCGCGACGCTGGTGGCGTTGATCACCGCGCGGGACCAGGCCCTCGGTCGCAAGGATGCAGGATCGGTTGACCGGCTCACGGTCTACGCATCCGAAGAAGCCCATTCCTCGGTGTCGAAGGGAGCTCGCCTGGCGGGGTTCGGCCCGGATCGGGTCCGGGCGATCCCGGCCGACGCTTCGTTTGCCATGCGGGACGGGCTGCTGGCCGAGGCCATCGCTGCCGACCGCGCGGCGGGGCTGGTGCCGGCCTGCGTGGTGGCAACGGTCGGCACCACATCGTCCACCGGGATCGATCCGGTTCCCGCCGTCGCCGCCATCTGCCGCCGGGAAGGAGTCTGGCTGCATGTGGACGCGGCCTGGGCGGGCAACGCGGCAATCGTGCCGGAAATGCGCTGGATCTTCGACGGGGTCGACCAGGCCGACAGCCTGGTCTTCAACCCGCACAAGTGGCTGCTGGTGAATTTCGATTGCACCGCGTATTTCGTGCGGGACGGGGAGGCCCTGCTCCGATCCTTCGCCACCTCACCCGCCTATCTCAAGACCGCCCACGACAACCGGGTGGTCAACTACCGGGACTGGGGAATTCAGATGGGCCGGCGCTTCCGGGCCCTCAAGCTCTGGTTCGTGCTGCGCAGCTACGGCGCGGAGGGCCTGCGGGCCATGATCCGCGAGCACATCCGGCTGGGACGGCTGCTCGCGGGGTGGGTCGAGGCGGACCCGCGCTTCGAGCTGATGGCGCCGGCCCCCCTCGGACTCGTGGCCTTCCGATACCTGGGGCGGCAGGACGGGAGGTCGGACCCGCCGGAGGCTCCCGACGGCCCGGAGCTGGACGCGCTCAACGAGCGGCTCCTGCAGCGGCTCCACGCCAGCGGACGGATCATGCTGACGCAAACCCGTCTCAAGGGGAAGTACGCGCTCCGGGTCGCCCTCGGTCACCTTACGACGAGGGAGGCCGATGTGCGAAGGGCCTGGGACATGATTCGAGCGGCGGCCGACCTCGAAAGCCGGAGCGCCGCTGCGTCAGGGGGCCAGCGAGCCGGCGAGTGAGCGCGGCGCCGGAGCGGCGGCCTCCCGCAACGCCTCCTGGAGATAGCGCCCGGTGTGGGACGCCGTGCAGGCCGCCACCTGCTCCGGCGTGCCCTGCACCACGATCCGGCCGCCGTCGTCTCCGGCCTCGGGGCCCAGATCGATTACCCAGTCCGCCCGCTTGATCACGTCGGTGTGGTGCTCGATGACCAGGACCGTGTGTCCCGCGTCCACCAGCCGGTCGAGGACCTGCATCAGCACCCGCACATCATCCAGATGCAGGCCGGTCGTGGGCTCATCGAGGAGGTAGAGCTTGCGCCCGTCCCGCTTCCCGGCCTGGGCCAGTTCCCGCGCGATCTTGAGCCGCTGGGCCTCGCCGCCGGACAGGGTGGTGGCAGGCTGCCCCAGCCGCAGATACCCCAGCCCGACCTGCTGGAGCTGCCAGAGCGAGGCGCCCAGCTTCGGCTGGTGCCGGAACCGCGTGATCGCCTCGTCCACGGTCCATTCCAGCACGTCGTGGATCGACACGCCGTTGATGCGGACCTCCAGCACCTCCCGCTTGAAACGGGTTCCTCCGCATGCGTCGCAGGGGACGTAGACGTCGGCGAGGAAGACCATCTCGACCAGTACCGAGCCGGCGCCCTCGCACTGCTCGCAGCGGCCGCCGGGGAGGTTGAACGAGAAGGTGGCCGGCGTATACTTGCGCTGCCGCGCCAGCGGCTGACTCGCATAGAGCTCCCGAATCTCGTCGAACGCCTTGATGTAGGTGATCGGATTGGACCGGGGCGACCGCCCGATGGGTGATTGATCCACCAGCACCACGTCCTTGAGGTGCTCCCACCCGGTGAGCGAGGCGACCGCTCCGACCGGCTCTCCCAGGTGCGATTTGGCCGAGTGCCCGCCATGGAGCCGGGCTTCGAGATTGCGGTAGAGGACGTCGTGCACCAGGGTGCTCTTACCGCTGCCGGAAACTCCGGTGACCGCGGTCAGCGTCCCCAGGGGGATGTCCGCATCCACGCCCTTGAGGTTGTGGAGAGCCGCGCCCCGCACCGTGATCCAGAGCGGACCGGAGGGGCGTCGGACACTGGGCACCCCGATCCGTTTGGCGCCGGTCAGGTACTCCCCGGTCAGGGAGTTCCCCACGCCCGCCACCGGCCCGGCGTAGACCACGCGTCCCCCGTGCTCGCCGCTCCCCGGGCCAAGCTCCAGCATGAAATCCGCCTGGCGGATGGCGCTCAGGTCGTGCTCGACGACCAGGACCGAGTTGCCCCCGTCGCGCAGCCGGCGGAGCAGTGCGAGCAGCCGGTCGGTATCGCGGGGGTGCAGCCCGACCGAGGGCTCGTCGAGCACGTACATGGCATCCACCAGCCGGGCGCCCAGCGCGTTGGAGAGGGCGATGCGTTGCGCCTCACCTCCCGAGAGGGTGCGGGTCTGGCGGTCCAGGGTCAGGTAGCCCAGCCCGACATCCAGCAGGAACTCGACCCGGGCCGAGAGCTCTTCCATGACGTGGGCGCCGATCTCCCGGGCGGACCCCGCCAGGGGGAGGGCCCGGAGCCAGGGCGCCAGTCCGCTCAATGGCAGGGCGGCCACATCGGCGATGGTCCGGTCCGCAAGCCGGACGGCCCGGGCATGCTCGTTGAGCCGGGTGCCGCCGCAGGCCGGGCAGACTCTGGCCAGCTGATACTGCCGGAGGAAGACCCGGACGTACTGCTTGTACCGCTTTTCCTCCAGCCCCTTGAGAAAAGGGAAAATGCCGAGGTAGCGGCCGGTCTTGCCGTGCAGGAGCTCCCGCCGAACGTTCGCCTTGAGCGTCTTCCACGGCTTGGCCGGGTCGGCGTCGAGCTTGCGCGCGGTATCCAGGAGGAGCTTGCGCCGCGCCTCGTAGCGCGGCTTGGTCCACGGGTCGATGGCGCCTTCAATCAGACTTCGGGAGGGGTTGGGCACGATGAGCGATTCGTCGTACTCCAGCACCGCTCCGAAGCCGTTGCAGCCGCCGCAGGCGCCCCGCGGGTTATTGAAGGAGAAGAGCAGCGGGGTCTGGGGCACCGCCGGCGTGTCGCAGGCGCTGCAGGCCAGGTGCTCGGTGAACCGGAGCCGGCCGCCCTCGTGAAGCACCACCGCCACGCCTTCCCCCTCGGCGAAGGCGAGGGCCACCGCCTCGGCGAGACGGGACCCGGCCGTGGCCCGCTGGCGATCCACCACCACCAGTACCTCGGTGGCCCGGGTCAGGTCGGTCCCTTGCGGGAGTTCCTCCAGGTGGTAGTCTCTCCCGTCGGCCACGACCCGGAGGAATCCCAGGGCACGCAGGTTTTCGACCAGCGCCTGGTGGGTGACGCGAGCCGATTCCGGGACCGGAAAGGCCACGACCACCTGGACGTCCCCCAGCTCGGCGATCCTGAGGACCGCCGAGTCGGTGGTATCCCGCGCCACCGGATGGCCGCACTTCCGGCAGAACGGGGTGCCGACCCGGGCGAACAACAGACGGAGAAA
This sequence comes from uncultured Gemmatimonadales bacterium, assembly GCA_963762545.1. GTDB lineage: Bacteria > Gemmatimonadota > Gemmatimonadetes > Gemmatimonadales > GWC2-71-9 > JABFSM01. The sequence goes on from CAVXLC010000001.1 coordinate 1,067,481, forward strand.
ATCGTAGACCTCGGTCGCGGTGCCGACGGTCGAGCGGCTGGAGACGGTGGGATTCCGCTGCTCGATCGCGACGGCCGGGGCGATCCCCTCGAGCCGGTCCACCAGGGGCTTGGGCATCCGCTCGAGAAACTGCTTCGCATAGGTCGAGAGCGATTCGATGTAGCGGCGCTGGCCTTCGGCGTAGAGGGTGTCGAACGCCAGGCTGCTCTTGCCCGAGCCGGACGGACCGGTCACCACCACCAGGCGGCGCCGGGGCAGGTCCACGGTGATGCCCTTGAGGTTGTGCTGGCGGGCGTTGACGATGCGCAGAACGGAGTCGGCCACGCATGAAGAATAAGGGGACGGCGATTAGGTTAGAGGCCACATGGCCAGATTGCTGACCCCCCGGCTCCTCCGGCGAGGATTCGAGCTCTTCTTCCTCGCGTCGCTGATCGGGTTCGGCGCCCTCCTCTACTACAGCAACAACTTCGGCGCCTTCCTCGCGGCCATCCCGCGGATCCAGTGGCTCTGGATCCTGGCCGGGCTCGGGCTGGCGTCGATGGACTGGATCGGAGGCGGGCTCAGGCTCTGGATCCTGGCCCGCGAGATCCACCCCAATCCCTCGTTCAAGGGACTGGTGCTCGCGGGCGGTATGGGCGCCTGGGCCTCGTACCTGACCCCGCTGCAGTCCGGCAATGCGCCGATGACCATCTACACCATGAAGCGCTACGGGATTCCCGTCCCCATCGCGCTCACCCTGGTGCTGATGTCCTTCGTCTCCACGGTCGCGTTCTTCGGGATTGCCGGCCCGATTGCCATCGTCTTCGGCGCGGGGAAGTCCCTGGGCCAGCATGGCGTGGTGCTGGGGATCTCGCTCTACGATCTCTTTCTGGCCAGCCTCGGCATCTTCGTCTTTCTGTTCGGGGTGCTGATCGTGCTGGTGATCTGGCCCCGCGCCCTCCACGCGGTGCTGCGGAAGATCATCGGATTCGTGGGCCGACGGAGCACCAAGGTGGCCGCGCGGCTCGCCCAGCTCGAGAAGGGTATCGACGAAGCCCGCGATGCGATGACGGCGTTCAACACGCCGCGCGGGTGGCTCGCCCTGCTGTGGGCCACCATCGTCTCCGGGCCCTCCCATGCGAACAAACTGTTGTCGGGGTACGTGGCGCTGCGGGCCATCGGCATCGAGGCCCATTTCGTGGATGTGCTGCTGCTCCAGACCCTGATCACCTTTCTGCTCTATTTCTTCGCTCCGACTCCCGGGGGATCCGGCATCGCGGAGCTGTTGTCGGCCGCGGTCATGTCGATCTACGTCCCGCGCCCGCTTACGGCGCTGTACACCCTGATCTGGCGCATGATCATCAGCTACTTCACCATCGGGTTCGGCACCGTGGTGTTCTCGCACTGGGTGCGCCAGGGCCTCAAGGGCGTCGAAAGCGACACCTCGGGGCTGGCCGTCGAGGTCCCCCCCGGGACATAGCCGGTTTCCTTGCCACCCGGGCGGCCGGAGCCTACGTTTGAGCTGACCGTTTCCCGTGGGAAGTCTCGGACGAATGCAGCTTGAATTCGGCGGCCGTCGGTACCCCGTCGCCGCCGGTGAGGTCGTCATCGGCTCCGGGTCGGATTCGACCCTCGTACTCGCCGCGCCAGGGGTACTCCCCCGGCATGCGGTCATCCGGCCGCTCGGCTCAGGCATGGCGGTGGTGATCCCGGCGCTGCCCGGAGCGGAGATCCTCGTGAACGGAGCCCGGCTGGGCAGCGACCCGACCCCGTTGATGCACGGCGACAAGATTCGAATTGGTGGGAATGAGATCACCGTGGCCGACCCGCGTCGGGCCGGAGCCACCCAGGTCCTCGCCACCACAGCACCGGCTTCCACCCCTGACGCAACCTCCCCGACGAGCCATGCGACATCCCCTGAAATATCCGCAACGGCGGCGGGCCGGCTGGTCAGTCTGACCGATGGCCGGGAATACTCGCTCGCCCCGGTCCCCTTCGTCATCGGACGGGACGCGGCCGCCGCGCTGGTCGTGGACGCGGACGACGTGTCCCGGCGTCACGCCGAGATTCTCACGGTTCCCGAAGGTGATTGCCTGGTGGACCTCTCGGCCAACGGTACCTGGATCAACGGGGAGCGGGTCCGGGGCAAAACGCTGCTCAAGAGCGGGGATGTGATCCGGGTCGCCACCGAAGAGCTGCGATACTACCCCTCCGAGGCGCGGACCGCCGCCGCGGGCGCTGGCCTTCGCCTCGGCGACACCATCGTAGGCCTCCAGGCCATTCGGCGCCCACCGATAATCCAGTCGGCCTATCTGGCCCCCAGCGAGCCGCCCCTGGCCTCGCTCCTGGTCAAGGGGGGGCAGCGCAAGGGCGAGCGGATCGGGGTCCGGACCCCGGTGGTGAACATCGGCCGCGCCGACTACAATGACATTGCTCTCCCGGACCCGAGTGTGAGCGCGAGCCATGCCAAGCTGCAGCTTCGCGAAGGGGTCTGGATGCTCGCGGACCTCGGCTCCACCAATGGGACCCGGGTGGACGGAGACCCGGTCAGCGGAGAGACGCCCCTGTCACCGGGCAGCACCGTCACCTTCGGCCAGGTGGCGGTTTCGTTCGAGCCCCGGGACCGCGGGGTGGCCAAAGGCTCCGGCACGAAAGTGCTCGAGGTTCCCCTGGCTCCGGCGGCGCCGGCGGGCCCGGGACTGCAGGGAAGTGTGCTGGGCGGTGCCCGGCGGCAACCGGTCGCGGCGCCACCGTCCAGGCGACTGTCTGCGGCCCTGCTCGGCCTCGGGGCTGTCGTGCTGCTGATGCTCGCTTACCTCCTGCTCGGCTGAGCCATGCGGATTTCGTGCGCAGGCAATACGGACGTCGGCGTGGTCCGGTCGGGGAACGAGGACAGCTTCCTCCTGGATTGCGCCAAGGGTCTGTTCATCGTCGCCGACGGCATGGGCGGCCACGCCGCCGGCGAAGTCGCGAGCGAAATGGCCGTGCACATCGTGGCCAAGGAACTGGGATCCCTCCGGGGGCTCTCGGATGGAGAGGCCGCCGCCCGGATGCGGGCCGCCATCCGGAAGGCCAATGCCGCGATCTTCGACCGTACCCTCGCGGAGCACGACAAGCGCGGGATGGGCACCACCACCACGGTGATGGTGCTGTTCTCCCGCCGCTACCTGATCGGACAGGTGGGAGACAGCCGGGCCTACCTGCTTCGAGAGGGAGAGCTGCTCCAGCTCACCAAGGACCACAGCTATGTGCAGGAGCAGGTGGATGCCGGGCTGCTGACGCCCGAACAGGCCCGGACTCATCCCTACAGCAATGTCATCACCCGTTGCGTTGGGGCCAACGAGGACGTGGCGCCCGATGTCTACTTCGGAAACCTCGAGCAGGGGGATGTGGTGCTGCTGGCCTCGGATGGCCTGACCGGGATGCTCGAGGACAACCAGATCGCCACCATCATGAGCGCCGAGGAGAATCCGGAGGGCGCCGTCAACAAGATGATCGCGGACGCCAACCGCCGAGGCGGGCTGGACAACATCACCGCGATCGTGGTCCGGGTGGACGCCACGGACGCCAATACCGGCGAAATGCCGGCGACCAGATCCGCCTGAGGATTCCATGAGCGATCCGAAGCTGCTGCTCTTCCTCGCCCTCGGCGTGGTGGGTCTGGTGTATCTGGTCTCCTGGGGCCGGGCGCTCCGGGCCGGCCGGTCGGCCGGGAATGGCGCTGCGGCGCCGTCCCCCCTCGAAGTCGGCATCGGGTTCATCACCAATTTCTTCGATACGCTCGGCATCGGCTCCTACGCGCCCACGACGGCGCTGTTCCGGTTCTTCAAGCTGGTGCCCGACGAAAAGATCCCCGGGACGCTGACGCTGGGCCACACCCTGCCGACCATCGTGGAGTCGTTCATCTTCATCGCGGTCGTCCAGGTCGACTTTGTCACGCTGACCTCGCTGATCGCCGCCTCGATCGTCGGCGCATGGCTCGGCGCGGGTGTGGTCGCCAAGTGGCCCAAGCGCAACATTCAGATCGGAATGGGTCTGGCGCTGGTGGCCGCGGCCACGCTCTTCCTCCTGGCCAACCTCGGCATTGGAGCCGCAGGGGGAACCGCCACCGGACTGAACGGGGCGCGCCTCCTGCTGGGGCTGATCGGCAATTTCGTTCTCGGCGCCCTCATGACGCTGGGCATCGGGCTGTACGGCCCCTGCCTGATCATGATCAGCCTGCTCGGCATGGAGCCCCGAGCGGCGTTTCCGATCATGATGGCCAGCTGCGCGTTCCTGATGCCGGTCGCCGGGGTCAAGTTCTCCAAGAAGCAGGCCTACCAGGCACGCCCCGCCTTGGGATTGGCTTTGGGAGGTATTCCGGGCGTGCTCATTGCCGCCCTGATCGTCAAATCCATGTCGCTGGTGGCGGTCCGGTGGCTGGTCATCGTGGTGGTCCTGTACACCGCCGCGGGGTTGCTCCGCTCGGCGTTCTCCCCGACACCCGTGCCCCGCGCGGGCGAGCCGATCTCCTAAGCCCCGGGCTGGTCCCTCCGGTTTTCCCCTGTCCTTGACATTCCATGTTATGACATGCATATTGAGGGCATGCCGAGCCGCCTCGAATCCGAGATCAAGCAGTCGCGTCCCTTCGCCCGGCGCAGCGAGGAGGCGATGGTGAGCATCCTGCGGACGGCCGCCATTCTGGACCACGGGCTGGAGGACGCGCTCCGGGCCTTCGGGATCACCCTGACCCAGTACAACGTGCTGCGGATCCTGCGGGGCGCCGGCAAGGATGGTCTCTGTGGCCGGGAAATCGGCGAGCGGCTGGTTTCCAAGGTGCCGGATGTCTCGAGGCTGCTCGACCGGATTGAATATCTCGGCCTGATGACGCGGGAGCGGGATCCCTCGGACCGGCGGCACGTCACGGCCCGGGTCACCGCAAAGGGGCTCAAGGTCCTGGTGGATTCGGAGCCGACGTTGGAGGCCCTGGAGCGGCGGTATTTCGCGGGGGTTGCGGCCGGATCGCTCAAGGACCTGATCGACACGCTGGACACGGTCCGCACGCCAAGACCTGAAGAGCGCTGAACAACCGAGCTGGACCCGGCGCCGGGTGGCGTCGAATGCACGATCAAAGGTGTGTTATAACTGTAACTGTTTGAACCTACATAGGAGCGCAACATGTTCGAGTTCTCTTCCCTCAGCGCCGTCAGCGCGGGACTGCTGTTCGCCCGGCTGGTCTTCGGCCTGGCCATGGCCGGTCACGGCGCACAGAAGCTGTTCGGGTGGTTCGGGGGCTATGGTCTTGGCGGTACCGGCGGGTTCTTCGAGGGGCTCGGGTTTCATCCGGGCAAGCGGTTTGCCCTGGCGGCCGGACTCTCGGAGTTCAGCGGCGGCCTCCTGGTCGCCCTCGGGTTGCTGGGGCCGGTCGGTCCAGCCCTCATCGTGTCGGTGATGCTGGTCGCGATGGTCACGGTGCACCTCAAGAACCCCTTCTTCGCGTCGACCAACGGCATCGAGGTACCGTTGCTGTATTCGGCCACGGCGGTGGCCCTCGCGTTCACCGGCCCGGGGATCTTCTCCCTGGACGAGCAGCTCGGTCTGAGCGGCCTGTGGACCGGTGAAGTCGCGCTGATCGCGCTCGCGGCGGGGATCCTGGGTGGGGTGGCGAACCTGCTGCTGTTGCGGAAGAAGCCGGTGACGGCCTAACCCAGCAGCGGTCGACCGGACTCGAGGCGCGCGTTCAGCTCGGGACCGGTCATCTCCAGCAGGGCCGGAATACCGGAAAGCGACTGCCGGGGGGTCTGCGCGGTGAAGACGCGAAGCCGCCGGGCACCGCGGTAGAGCTCTCCGGCGATGCGAGGCAGCCCCAGGTGACCGGCACGGCCTTCGCCGGTGAGACGCTCGACGCTCCCGTCCCTGGTGCGGAGTGGGAGGTCCACGGCCAGCATGTCGGGCTTGGCCGGAAAATCCAGCAGCAGCTCGCCCCGCGCGAGTCCCACCTCGAGGGCAAGGGCATCCTCGACCCGCTCCGCGAGATCGGGATCGGCGGCGATCCACGGTTGCGGGACCGAGGTCACCTCGCTCGCCGACAGGTCGAGTGACCGCTTGAACAGGCGCCTGGTGGCGATGGCCTGTGCCAGGGCGCTGCGGTCCCGCTCGGCCATGAGGTGCATGAGCGCGTCGTCGGTCAGATCCGCGACGCCCCGCGCCGAGACGACGCCCCGGGCCACCGCGCCTCTCGCGGCGCGCTTGAACATGCAGGTGGCGCTTCTCACCGCGTGGTGCCAGTAGACGTTCCGGTACATCTGATACTTGGCGAACAGCAGCGACTCCAGCCCGCTCACGCCCTTCTCCTGCACCCCGATTTCGCGCCCGCCCCCGGGGATCTCGACCACGCAGAGCGACGCCAGCAGCCGGTCCACATCCACCACACCATAGGGAACGCCGCACATCCGCGAGTCCCGGCACAGGTAGTCGATCTTGTCGAGGTCGAGCGACCCGGAAATGAGCCCCTGGAGCGGCGCAGCGCTCCGGCCCAGGATCAGCTCGCCGATTTCCCCCGCCAGCGCGGGCCCGCCCTGCTCGAGCAGTCGCTCGGCCAGCTCCCCTTGGCGCAGCCGGGCCGCACCCTGGGTCTCGTGGGAGAGGAATCCCGCTTCTTCGAGCGCGTGGGAAAAGGGATAGTGGCCGATGTCGTGCAGCAGCGCGGCCAGTGCAATGGCGGTCCGCTCCTCGGCCCCGATGCCATCCAGCTCACCGCGGCCATCCAGCGCAGCCAGGGCGCTCCTGGTCAGGTGGTAGGCGCCAAGCGCGTGCTCGAAGCGGGAGTGGGTGGCGCCGGGGTAGACGAGGAAGGCATGGCCCAGCTGGCGGATATACCGCAGCCGCTGCACCGCCGGGGTGTCCAGCACCGCGAGCGCCGCGGCATCCAGCGTGATGTTGTCCCAGAGCGGGTCGCGGATCACTTCATGAGGACGCATCGAGTCGGGGGGCGGTAGCGGGGAACGGGGAGCGGGACTACCGCGGTGCTTGCCGCTTGCCGCTCCCCGCTTCCCGGCTAGGAGATCGGTCCGGCTGAGGACACCGCGTCCGGCACCTGTCCGGCGAGGGTCGTGAAATTCTTCCGGAACATGTCTGCCAGCTTCTTCGCCTGGGCGTCGTAGGCCGCTTTGTCCGGCCAGGTATTCCGCGGCGTCAGCACCTCCGAAGGCACGCCGGGAATGGAGACCGGCACCTCGAATCCGAAGACCGGGTCCTTCCGGTACTGGACCGAATCCAGCTGGCCGGCCAGCGCCGCGGTCACCATCGCCCGGGTGTACGCGAGCTTCATACGGCTGCCGGTGCCGTAGGGGCCACCGGTCCATCCGGTGTTCACCAGCCAGACCCGTGCGCCGTGCCTGGCGATGCGTTCGCCGAGCAGCTTCGCGTAGACCCCGGGCGGGAGCGGCAGGAACGGCGCGCCGAAACAGGAGGAGAACGTGGCCGAGGGCTCGGTGACGCCGCGCTCCGTACCGGCCACCTTGGCGGTGTATCCGGAGAGGAAGTGGTACATCGCCTGCTCGGGGGTGAGCCGCGCGATCGGGGGCAGCACACCGAACGCGTCCGCGGTCAGAAACACCACGTTCGTCGGGTGGCCCGCAACGCCGGTGGGCTGGTGATTCGGGATGAAATGAATCGGATAGCTGGCGCGGGTGTTCTCGGTGATCTGGTCGCTGTCGAAGTCCACTGCGCGGGTGAGCGGATCCAGCACCACGTTCTCCAGCACCGTGCCGAACCGCCCGGTGGCCGCGTAGATCTCCGGCTCGCTGGTCGCGGAGAGCCGGATCGCCTTGGCGTAGCAGCCCCCCTCGAAGTTGAACACGCCGTGGTCGCTCCAGCCGTGCTCGTCGTCGCCGATGAGGTGCCGGGACGGGTCGGCGGACAGGGTCGTCTTGCCGGTGCCGGACAGGCCGAAGAAGATCGCGGTGTCTCCGCCGCTGCCCACGTTGGCCGAGCAGTGCATGGAGAGCACGCCCTGCTGGGGGAGGATGTAGTTGAGCGCCGTGAAGATGCTCTTCTTCATCTCTCCAGCGTAGCGGGTTCCACCGATCAGGATGGCCTTGCGGGCAAAATTCAGCACGATGAAGGTGCCGGTCCTGGTGCCGTGCCGCGACGGATCGGCCTGCAGCTCGGGCGCGTGGTACACGGTCCACTCGGGCTCGAACTGCGCCAGGTCCGAGAGGCTGGGCCGGATGAACATATTCCGGACGAAGAGTGCCTGCCACGCATTCGGCGTGACGAAACGGACCGGCAGGCGATAGCGCACGTCGGCCCCGCCAAAGAGGTCCTGCACGAAGACCTCGGGCTGATCGTTGAGATGCTGCTGGGCCGCGGTCAGGAGCTGATCGAAGTGCGCGGCGCTGAGCCGTTCGTTCTTTTCCCACCAGATCTTGCCGGTCGATCCCGGCTCATCCACCACGAACTTGTCCTTGGGACTCCGTCCGGTGTGCGGCGACGTGACCGCGGTAAACGCCCCGCGGTCGCTCAACTGTCCCTCCTGACGGCGCACCGCGTGCTCGATCAGCTCGCTGGGGCCGAGATTGGCCCAGACACGTTTCGGGGTAAGTCCCTGCGCCGTGAGCGGTAAGCCTTCGCGCTGGACGGGGGTATTCGTGGGCATAATCGAGTAAAGGCCTCGGTTCAATTTGGAACGAAAATGCGGGACGACTAGTCGGGAAAGATCCCATCCCGGGCGGTGCGGTGCAACCCACGGAGGGGGTATCCGGACCACTTCCGTCGACATCAATTCGATGCAGGAAGGCGTCGTGCCCCTCGCCGTGGCGTTCCTCGCCTGCCTTGCACCGGCGCTGCGAGCGCGCCGGGTCACGCCGATGACGGCGCTGCGAGCCGACTAGCGCACCCGGGCGTAGGCCCGCAGTCGGCGCAGCATCCGCCGGTCGTTGGTGATCAGGTCGTCGCCCTTCGGGGTCTCGAGAATCTTCGGGATACCCACGAACCGGGGATCCCGCATGATCCGCCGAAAAGGTTCGGGACCCAGAGATCCCTCGGCGACCAGCTCATGCCGGTCCCGCCGGGAGCCGAACGGCGTCTTCGAATCATTGAGGTGCAGGCAGCGCAGGTGCCGGATGCCGATCACCCGATCCCACCGTTCCCACACCTCGTCGTATCCCCTGGCCAGGTCGAATCCGGCGCTGTAGAGGTGGCAGGTATCCCCGCAGAACCCGACCCGATCCCGAACGTCGGCGCCGATCCGTTCCCGCAGCTCGGCGAGCTCCTCGAAGGTGCTGCCCAGCGCGGTGCCGGTGCCGGCGGTGCCCTCGATGAAGAGCACGACGTCCGGGACCGCGCGCAGGCATCGGGTGTAGTTGCGTGCGTTGCGTTCCAACCCCGGTTCCCGGGCATCGATGTAGTTGCCCGGGTGCGACACAACCGCGCCGATTCCCAGGGCCCGGCAACGCCCGAGCTCGGCCGTGAAAGACACTGTGGATCTTCGACTTAGAGTGGGATCCGGGGTGGCGAGGTTTATAAGGTACGAATCGTGCGAAACCACCGCTCGGATGTCGCTTTCGGCCAAGCGGTTACGGAATTCCCGCACGATCGGCTCGGCGATGTCCGGTTCCCGCCATTGATTCGGTGTCTTGGTGAAGACCTGGATGGCGGTCGCGCCGATCTGGATCCCGCGTCCCGGAGCGGTGTGGATGCCTCCCTGGGTCGACACATGGGCGCCGAGTAGTTCGGCCTCATCTCGTTTCTTCGGAGTCATGCGCGTGGCGGTTCTCCTCGAGGCCGGACGGTACCAGAGATGAAGGAGCGGGTTCTCCTCTTCGGCGATGTCGCCGCCAGGCCCGAGGGAATGGAGCGTGCCCTGGCTCGCGCCGGCTTTGCGCTGGTCGAGGGTGCCTCGTCCACCTCGACCGATGCGCCCGATCTCGTCCTGGCTGCGGTACCCGATGCGGGCGATGAGCTGGAGCGCGCGCTGGGCTTCTGCCGGAGCCGCAACTGGACCGGAGTACCCGTCGTTGCGGTGCTTGCGAGCATCGCGCGGGGCGGAATCGCCCGGGCGCTCTCGCTGGGCGCCGCGGACGCGATTGCGGCCCCGGTCGACCTGTCGGAGCTGTCCGCCCGGCTCGAGGCTCGACTGCGCTCCCGCGCCGAAATGTCGCGGGCCGCCGGGGCCGGCTCACTGCAGGCCGAGCTCTTTCTGGCCATCAGGGAGGTTGCCGGGGCGCGGCGTCCCGACCAGATGCTCGAGACCCTGGTGGGACGGATCGGTGCGGGGCTCGGCGCCAATCACTGCGCCTGCCTGGTTCCATCCGCTGACGGCCGGTACGCGCGCATCGTGTCCGTATACGACAACCCGACGATGCGAGACTTGACGGTCGATCTGTTCCACTATCCTGAAGCGGTCGAGGCGGTCGTGGCCGGGCGCACGGTGCACGCGCCGGAGGTCCTGCGCGACGCCTTGTTCCTGGCGCACCTGGCGCAGTGGCCCGATTCTCCCGAGGTGCGGGAGATCGAAAGCGCCGCGGCGGTTCCTCTGATCACCCACCGGATGGTCCGGGCCGTCGTGGTGATCCGCACCCGGCGGGGCGACAAGCCACTCTCCATGGAGCAGGTGGCCCTGGTGGAGCAGCTGGTAAACTCCGCGGCCGCGCTGCTCGAACGGGAGGACCGTCACGACGACGACTGGCGGTGCCGGGGCGTGGCGGCGGTCACCGATCCCCTCACCGGTTGCGGGACGCCGGAGGCCCTGATGCGCCGGTTGCGCCAGGAGCTGGACCGTGCCACCCGGTACGGAACCGGTCTCGCGCTGGTGCTCCTCGGCGTGGACGCCTTGCGGGATCTGACGCTCCGGCTGGGGCCGTTGGCCGGCGACCCGTTTCTCTCCGAGCTCGGAGCCCTCTTCAACAACCAGGTTCGGAGCCCGGATTTCGTGGCCCGCTACGGCGCCGACGAATTCGCGATCCTGCTGCCATCGACCGGCCTTTCGGGGGCCCGGGGCCTGGTGGAGCGGCTCGGCGCGCACCTCGATACCCGCTCCTGGAGTCATTTTCCGCTCACCCGACGCCCGAGCCTGGCGTCGGGGATCGCGGTATTTCCCCATCCCGGGATTGTGCGGATGGAGGACCTCCTGATCGCGGCGGAGATGGATCTCCGGGGTGACAGCGGCGGTTCCGGGCCGGCGCGGCGTACCGCGGCCTAGTCAGCGGCGCCGCAACCAGTCCGCCGGATCGAGGGCGATCTGGTTCTCGCCCCGGATTTCGAAGTACAAATGGGGACCCTGGTCGGTATTCTCTCCGCCAACCGTCCCGATCGTCTCGCCCTTCTGCACCATCGCGTCCTTCTGAACCGCCGCCGACGCCAGCTGCATGTACAGCGAGAAATACCCGTTGCCATGTTCGATGACGACGGTGAGCCCGTAGGTGCCCAGCCGCTGGACCAGTGCTACCCTCCCGCTGGACACCGCCTTGACCGGCGTCCCCACCGGGGCCGCGATCCCGATGCCGTTGCGGCGGATCACCGCGCCGCTGGGGAGGGTGTCCCGCCCGAAGCGGAAGAGGATCCGGCCCGACACCGGCCAGTCGAGCGATCCCAGGTCCGCGGTGGTCAGGTCTCCGCCGCCCGCGGTGGTGGGGCGGGGGGTGGTGGCACGGGCGGGACGCCGGCTGCTCAGCGACGCCAGGACGTCGTTGAGCCGGGCTTCGTCCTTTTCCAGCTCGCTCAGCCGCTGCTGCCCGGCCTCGCTCGACTTCTTGAGCCGGCTCAACCGCGCCGCGCGCTCCTCGGCCAGGGCCTGGTAGCTGCGGAGCTCGCTGGCGCGTTCCTCCCGCCGCCGGTCGAGATCCTCCTGCACGTTCACCAGCTCGCCGCGGCGCTGCCGGATGCGGTTCTCGAGGCGCCTGATGTCCTCGACCAGGGAGCGATCCTGGCGGTTCTGCAGGTAGAGGTACTTGTAGCGGGTGAGCAGGTCGCCGAACGACTCGGCGGTCAGCAGGACCTGGAAGGTGTGGAGCGGGCCCCGCTTGTAGATGTCCACCAGGCGTCGCTCCAGCACCGCGCGCCGGTCCGCCAGGTTGTCCTGGGCCAGCGCGAGCTCCTGGCTGGAGCTGCCCAGCTGGTCGCCCAGTCCGCGCATCTGGCGTTCCAGCTCGTTGACCAGCTGATTGGTGACCTCGCGCTGGCGCTCGATGTTGTGGAGCTCGGCGCCGGCGTTGCGCACCTGGCTCTCCAGGCGGTCCTGCTCGCGGCGGAGCCGGTCCCGCTCGGCGCGAATGTCCTCCAGACGGCGGCGTGAGGCTTCGATATCGGGCTGGGGCTGCTGGGCGGAGAGGGGTACCGCGCCGAGGCCGAGCAGGATCACGAGCAACGCGTGGCGGAGCCGCATCGCCACTCCCCGGTTGGCCCGTCCGCCCCTCCGCCCGCTGTCAGACATGTCTGAGATGCCGGCCGACGCTGAGCAGGCTTCCCATCAGTCCGATTCCGGTGCCGAAGAGCACCATCACGCCCAGATGCAGCGGCTCGAAGTACACCAGGCTGGTCCCGATCGCTCCGGTGGTCTTCCGGAAGATGGCAAAGGTCACCCAGCACATCAGGATCGCGAGCACGCCGCCCAGCACGCCTTTCATCGCCCCTTCGAGCAGGAAGGGGCCCCGGATGTACCGATTGGTGGCTCCGACGAGGCGCATGATGGCGATCTCGCCGGCGCGCTGCAGCACGGTGATCCGGATGGTCACCCCGATGATCACGATCGCCACGACCGCGAAGGCCAGGCCGATCACCAGCCCCACTACCGCCGCCATGTTGCGCAGCCGGTCGAGCCGCTCCACCCAGTCCCGGCCGTAGCGGACGTCGTCCACGAAGCCGAACGCCTTGATCCGCTCCGCGACGCGCTGGGCGCTGACCGCGTCGCGGAAGGCGGGGCGCAGCTGCACCTCGAGCGAAGCGGGCAGGGGGTTGGTCTCGAGATCGCGGTAGGCCTCCTTGAATTCGACCAGCTCCTCGCGAGCCCGGGCCAGCGCCTGTTCCTCGCTCACGTAGCGCACTTCCTGGACTTCGGGAAAGGCCTGGATGTCCTGGCTGGCGGCGGTGATGGCCTCGGTGGGTGTGCCTCGCAGCACGAAGGCCACCACTTCGACCCGTTCCGCAATGGTTCTGAGCGACGCCCGGAAGTTGAGGGCCACCAGGCCGAAGAGCCCGACCGTGAAGAGCGAAAATCCGATCGAGGCGACCGAGAGGGCCGACAGCAACGGCGCTCGCCTGAAGGTCCGGAGCGCCTCGCGCCAGGGGGAGGACATCCTCATGCTGGAGCCTCCCCGCCCGCTTCCTGTCCGCCATCGAAGACCACCTGCCCGCCCTTGAGCTCGATCACCCGGTACCCGGTGCCGCGCACCAGCGCGAGATTGTGCGTGGCCATGACCACGACGGTGCCTCCGCCGTTGATCTGCTGAAGCAGCTGGAAGATGCCCCGGGTGGCCCGCTCGTCGAGATTGCCGGTCGGCTCGTCGGCGATCAGAATCGGGGGATCGTTGACCAGCGCCCGCGCAATCGCGACGCGCTGCTGCTCACCGCCCGAGAGCTCCTTGGGGTAGGCCTTGGCCTTGGAGGCGAGTCCGACCTGGGTCAGCACCCGCATCACCCGGCCCGGAATGGCCTCGCGGCGCGCTCCGGTCACCTCGAGCGCAAAGGCGACGTTCTCCTCGATGGTGCGGTCCTCGAGGAGGCGGAAGTCCTGGAACACGATGCCGAGCTTGCGGCGCAGCCGGGGCACGTCGTTCGGCGTCAGCTTGCCGATCCCGAAGGTGGAGACCCGCACCTCGCCGCCGGTCGGCTTCTGCTCGCCGATGATCAGCGAGAGAATGGACGACTTGCCCGCGCCGGAATGGCCGGTGAGGAAGACGAACTGGCCCTTGGGGATGTGGAAGGAGACGTCCCGCAGCCCGACGACGCCGTTGGGATACGTCTTGGACACTCCCAAAAAGCGGATCACCGGCCCAGTGCCTGCTCCAGGTCTGCGATCAGATCTTCGGAATCTTCGATCCCGCAGGACAGCCGCACGAAACCGTCCGCGATGCCGATGGCGGCGAGCTCCGCCGGGTCTCGCCCGTGGTGCGACGTGAGCCTCGGTTCGGAGACCAGGCTTTCCACGCCGGCCAGGCTGGGGGCGTGGGTGAACAGCCGCAGGCGGCGGAGAAACCGCTCGGCCGCGGTGGTGCCGCCCTTCAGGGTGAGCCCGACCATTCCGCCGAAGCCGCTCAGCGTGCGCGCCGCGATCTCGTGGTCGGGATGGCTTGCCAGCCCCGGATAGGCCACCGCGGCGACGCCCTTGTGCCCGCTCAGGAAGCTGGCCACGGCGAGGCCGTTTTCATTGTGGCGTTCCATGCGCAGGGCCAGCGTCTTGATGCCCCGGTCGATCAGCCACGCCGCGTGGGGGTCGATGGCCTGGCCCCAGACCCGCATCAGGCGGATCACTTCCTCGATCACGGAGCGGGATCCCGCCACCGCGCCCGCGATCACGTCGGTGTGCCCGTTGAGGTACTTGGTGGCGCTGGTGATCACCACGTCGGCGCCGTGCTCCAGCGGGCGGAAGTTGATCGGACTCGCGAAGGTGGAGTCCACCAGCAGGGCCAGGCCGAACTCCTTGGCGATCCCCGCGATCGGCGCCAGGTCGAGCACCCGGATAGTCGGGTTGACGGGTGTTTCGACGAAGATGGCGCGCGTGTTCTTCCGGATCGACTTGCGCCAGATCCGGTGCGTGGTCGGATCGACGTAGGTGACGGTGATTCCGAACCGGCCGAATTCCTCGTCGAACAGCTTGAGGGTGCCCCCGTAGATCCACCGGCTGGCCAGCAGGTGATCGCCGGGACGCAGGACCGCCAGGTGGGCCAGCGCCGTGGCACCCATGCCGCTGGCGACGAAGACCGCGTCCTCGGCCCCCTCGAGCATGGCGTACTTCCGGCCCAGGCTCACCTGGTTGGGGTTGTTGCCGTAGCGGGTGTAGCGGACCTCCCGATCGGAACCCACGGCATTCACGAAGGTGGCCGACTGCATGACCGGCGCCACCACCGGATCGCCCTCGCGCCGGGGCTCGGAGACGCCGTGGACCGCGACGGTGGACCGGCCGAGTCGGGGAGCGCTCATGGCATCGTCAGGGGGCGATAGGTTCCGCCGGCGGCCTGGATCAGCCGGCGCAGGGCGAGCGACTGGAGGGCGTCGGCGGCCCGCTCCACCGTCCAGGAGAGCGCGTCGGCCAGCCGCTTCGCGTCTCCCGCGCCGAGCCGCTGGATGGCCTGAAAAGCGGTCTGCACGTCCGGCGTCGTCACGCCGAGCACTCGCGCCCCGCTCTCCCCGGTACCCACCGAGGCGACCGACAGCCCGTGGCGCTCCAGGACGTGGTCGATGGCGTCGAGATGGCTGTCGGTGACTCCGGAGAGGACCACGTAGTGCTCCTCCTCTTCCGCGGCGCGGAGCAGCAGCTTGGCCACGACCTCATCGGCGCAGCTGAAATCGAGCAGGCCCACGGCGGTGAAGTCGAGCTGGGTGGTTCGATGGCTCGCGCCGGAGATGGCCCCCTCGATCCGGTTGCGCAGGGCCACGCCGGTGGACCGGGTCACCATGTCGGAATAGGGAGTGGTGAGCGTTTCACGAAGCATCGGGGCCAGATCGATTCGCTGCATCATGGCGCGCCAGCCTCCTGGGCGGGAATGGTGATCTGAACCTGTGAGCCCGGGAAGAACGGGAGGTACTCGGCCAGGGGCTCGTCGTCGTCCCAGGGCGGCACCACCGCGAGCCGGGCCGTGCCGCTCCGGACCGAAATCTTTCCCTGCCACCGTCCAAGGTAACGACGAATGCCCGCCAGGCCCTGCCCCCGGCCGGGATCGCGGAACCGGCTGATGTTCTGGAGCAGGGCCAGCTCGAGGGCGGCGCCGTCCCCCCATCGGTCGCCGACCTTCTTGGCCTCCGTGGCTTCGAGGGAGCGACGGAACCCGATCCCCGAGTCGCTGACGGCGATGACGACCACCTTTCGGCCCAGCCGCCGGCGCCAATTGTAGGTCTGTACCGCCACCCAGCCCCCCGTGCCCGCGTGCTCCACCACGTTCTGGCACGCCTCGGAGAGGGCCATCGCGAAGCCCACGGTGGCCTTGGGAGCCAGGTTGAGCTCGGAGGCCAGAATGCGCTGAGCCCGCTCCTGGATCCGACCGACCACGTGCATCACGTCTTCCGCGGCGCGAATCGGGGTCACCGGCAACAGCACGTCGGAGGGTGGGTCGGTGGTTCGCTTGGGGACCTTTCCGACCAGCTCGAAGCACTCCGCCGCGGCGTGGAAGAAGCCGCAACGCGACCAGTAGCTCTTCACGTCATCCTTGTCCGGGACGGTGAGGCGGGGCGCCGGCAGCTTGGCCTCGGCGATGGCCTGACCGAGGGAGAGCATGGCGGTGAGTCCGTACGGAGAGGCCCATTGCGCCGCGCGGGCGTCGAAGAGCAGCCCTTCGCCGGGCGGCCAGTCTCCGATCCCCGCCGCCAGGATGTCGAGCGTCTTGTCGTCCAGCGAGGCGGGGACCGTCACGATGCGCATCATGGTGCCACCAGCTCCCCCCGCAAGTGCCCCGCCAGTCCGGTGGCGCCGCGGAAGCTCGCGTTGCGCGCGGCCGCCCGGTTCCCCGTCGCGACCGCCGCTTCCAGGGACTCCCCCGCAAGCAGCCGGGAAAAGACGGCGCCCCCGAACACATCGCCGCAGCCGGTGGGATCGGTATCTCCCATGATCGGCTCGGCGGGGACCAGGGCGGTGCGGACGGTGCCATCGGCCGGCCGGTCGGTGAGCCGGTAGGCGGGCAGGCCGTGCGAGGCATCGCGCCGGAGGCCGTCGGCAAGTCCAGGTACGGTCCGGCCCACGGTCCGCCCGTCGGTGACGTAAACGGCGCCGCGGGAACCCAGCGTCACGATCAATGCCGCGACGCCGGCGCTCAGCATGTCCGCCGAGAGCGAGAGCGGGTCCGATCCGAGCAGCCGCATTTCATCTTCATTGACCTGGATCAGGTCGAAGCAGCCAAACCAGCTCTGGGCGCTGGGCAGGGGCTTGGGGATCCGCACCCCGTCGCCGTGCACGCCGAGCAGGAGCGAATGGAGGTCGGCGTAGATCGGTCCGGGGAATCCGCGGCGGAGCGCCTCGGCGGTTCCCAGACACATCTCGTAGCCGGAAAGGAAGTTCACGTACAGCGCGTCGAGGTCCCGAACCATCGGGCCGAGCTCGGCCCAGTTCCAGGCCGGGACCCCCCCGGCCATCCGCTCGCAGCGCCGCTCGGCGGATTGATAGTAGAGCACGACCCGGTTGTTCGGGACCGGCACTTCGATGAACCGGGCTCCCGGAGCGCGCCGGCGCAGGCTGGCCAGAAACGCGTTGGCCTCGCCGGCCAGGTCCTGCCCCACCTTGATGAGGGGCACGATTTCCCAGTCGTCGGGCAGGTGGGCGTCGAGACCGGCGAGCGCGTAGGCGATCCCGCCCCATTCCTCGACCACGCCGGCGGCGGGATCGCGTCCGTGGATCTCGTCCCAGACGAGTGAGCCGATGACGCCGACTCTAGGCATGCTGGTCGAGCCATGCCTTCGCCGCGCCCACCACACCCGCGGTCCCCTCGAGTTGTCCCGGCACGATGCGGCAGGCTTCCACGGCCGGCTTGAAGGCGCGCCGGCTCACTTCCCGGCGCAGCGGGATGAAAAGATGGTCGCCCGCCTTGGTGACGCCTCCGCAGATCACCACCACCTCGGGGTTCATGATATTGAGCATGTTCGCGATGCCCACGCCGAGGTAACGGGCGGTATCGCGCACCAGCTCGTCGGCCAGGGGATCGCCGTCGGCCGCGCACTGGAATACCGTCTGCGCGGTGATTCGGGACAGCTCGCCCGTCTTGCCCTTCATGGCCGAGACCGCGCCGGCCTCGATGGCTTCCACGGCCCGCCGTGCGATGGCGGGTCCCGACGCGTAGGCTTCGAGGCACCCGTCGTTGCCGCAGCCGCAGCGGCGCCCGTTCACCTCGATGGTGATGTGGCCGATCTCGCCGGCGACATCCGACGCGCCGTGCACCAGCTTGCCGTCCACCACGATTCCGCCGCCGATGCCGGTCCCGATGGTGAAGCACACCGCGTCGCGGGCGCCCCGGGCCGCGCCGACCCAGTGCTCGCCCAGCAGGGCGCAGTTGGCGTCGTTGTCGAGGGAGGCCGGCAGCGACAGGGCGGCGCCGATCCGATCCCGCAGCGGCATGTTGGTCCAGCGAAGATTGGGCGTGAAGATGACCAGGCCCTTCTCCCGGTTGAGCGGGCCCGGCGCCCCGATCCCGACGCCCCGCACCTCGGCGCCGGGGTCTTCGCGCCGGGTCCGCTCCACCACGCTTCGAGCCATTCGGAGAATCCGGTCGATCACGACGTCGGAGCCGTCGGGGACGCCGGTGGGTTCGGTGAGGAGCCCGCGCACGCTGCTGCCGTCCTCGGTGACCGCGCCGATGACGATATTGGTCCCGCCGATGTCGATGCCGAGGATGTATCTCAATCCCGCCGCCTTTCGGCACCTCGCGCACCGCCTGGAGGACCCGCTCGACACTCACCTCGCGCATGCACCGGTGATGCCCCAGCGGGCACACCGGCGGCCCATGGCTGGAGCAGGGCCGGCACGACAGGGACTCGTGCTCGACGATCCGGTCCTCTCCTCCCCGCGGGCCAAACCCGAACGCCGGCACCGTCGGGCCGAAGATGGCCACGATCGGGGTTCCCATCGCGGTGGCCAGGTGGAGCGGGGCGGAGTCGTTGGTCACCAGGACGCTCGCGTCGCCCAGCAGTGCCGCCGAGGCCCGGAGTGGAAGGTCTCCCGCGGCGACGTGGACGGCCGGCCGGCCGGCCGCCACCGTGTTGGCCAGGTCCCGGTCTTCGGGTCCGCCCACGATCACCACCGGCCCCTCGAGCGCGGCCGCCAGCTCGGCGTAGTAGGGCCACCGCTTGGTCCCCCAGATCGAGCCGGGCGCCAGCGCGACGAACCCGGGGGGGATGCCGCGGGATGCCAGCCAATCCGCCGCCTGACGGCGGTCTTCGGGGACCAGTCCCAGCGAGACCCGGGCGACGACGCCCGGACCCGGCTCCGCCAGCGCGAGGAGCCGCTCGGCTTCGTGGCCGGCCGTCGGCCGGGCGATGCGCCGGGTGTAGCTCCAGGCGCCCGGGCTACCGGCAAACCCGATCCGCTCCGGAATGCCGGCCAGCCGCGCGAGTAAGGCGCTCCGGAGCGACCGGTGCGGCAGGTACGCGACCCGGTAGAGACCGCCGCGCAGCTCCCGCGCCAGCCGCAGCAGCCCGGACATGCCGCGGTCCGCTCCGCGCTTGTCGTAGATCCAGGCGCGCCGCACCGCGGGGTGGGTCTCCACCAGGGCCGCCGCGGCCGGGGTCACCACCACGTCCACCTGGCCGAGGCGGGCGGCCAGGCGGGTCAACAGCCCGGTGGTCAAGATCACGTCGCCCAGAAACGCCGTCTGGATCACCAGAATGCCGGGATGGGTCGGCGGAATCGGGGCCGGAGCGGTGGCGCCGCTCTCCACCGGCTACTCGACCTGCAGGACGGCCAGGAATGCCTCCTGGGGGATTTCCACGGAGCCGACCTGCTTCATCCGTTTCTTCCCCTCCTTCTGCTTCTCGAGGAGCTTCCGCTTCCGGGTGACGTCTCCCCCGTAGCACTTGGCCAGGACATCCTTCCGCAGCGCGGAGATGGTTTCCCGGGCGATGATCTTCTGGCCGATCGCGGCCTGCACCACGACCGCGAAGAGCTGACGGGGGATCAGCTCCTTGAGCTTCTCGGCGACCTTGCGACCCCACTCGTAGGCCTTGTCGCGGTGGATGATGACGCTGAACGCGTCAATCTGCTCGCCGTTGATGAGCATGTCCAGCTTCACCAGCTCGTTGACGCGATACCCGCCCAGCTCGTAGTCGAGCGAGGCATAGCCGCGGGAGAGCGATTTGAGCCGGTCGTAGAAATCCAGCACGATTTCGCCGAGAGGAAACTCCCAGTGGAACTCGACCCGCTGGGTATCGAGATAGTGCATGCCGTGATACACGCCGCGCCGGTCCTGCCCCAGCTTCATGATGCCGCCGATGTAGTCGGCCGGCGCCATGATCCTCGCCTTGACGAACGGCTCCTCGATGCGGAGGATGCTCGCCGGATCGGGCAGGTGCGAGGGATTCTCGACCACCTGCATCTCGCCGTCGGTCCGGTAGACGTGGTACTCCACGGTCGGCACCGTGGTGATGAGGTCGAGATCGAACTCCCGCTCCAGACGCTCCTGCACGATCTCCATGTGCAGGAGGCCGAGGAATCCGCAACGAAACCCGAAGCCCAGGGCGGTGGAGGTTTCCGGCTCGTAATGCAGCGACGCGTCGTTGAGCTGGAGGCGCTCGAGCGCATCCCGGAGGTTCTCGTACTGGTCGGTCGTCGTGGGGTAGATCCCGGCAAAGACCATGGGCTTGACGTCCCGGTATCCCGGCAGCAGCTCTTCGGCGGGCCGGGCATCGTCGAGGATGGTGTCGCCGGGGCGGGCATCCTTCACACCCCGGAGGTTGGCCACCAGATAGCCGACCTCACCCGCGGACAGCTCCTCGCACGCCTGCTGTCCCAGCTGGAGGTAGCCCACTTCGTCCACGCCGTAGGCGTCGTCGGGATGGGAGCCGAACCGGATCTGCATGCCCTTCCGGACCACCCCGTCGACCACCCGGATGCTGGGCACGGCGCCGCGGTAGCGATCGAAGTGGCAATCGAACACCAGCGCGCGGAGCGGGGCCTCGGCCTGTCCCGCCGGAGGCGGCACCCGCGCCACGATCGCCTCGAGCAGCGCGGGAACGCCGATGCCCTCCTTGGCCGATACGGCCAGGATCTCCTCCCGCCTGGCCCCGATCAAATCCATCACCTCCTGGGCCCGCTTCTCGGGTTCCGCCCCGGGAAGGTCGATCTTGTTCAGCACCGGGATGATCTCGAGTCCGGCGTCCATGGCCAGGAAGAGATTGGACAGGGTCTGCGCCTGGACCCCCTGGGACGCGTCCACCACCAGGATCGCCCCTTCGCACGCGGCCAACGAGCGGGACACCTCGTAGGTGAAATCGACGTGTCCCGGCGTGTCGATCAGATTGAGCTCGTAGTCGACCCCATCCGCCGCGGTGTATTGCATCCGAACCGCGTTGAGCTTGATGGTGATGCCCCGTTCGCGCTCCAGGTCCATGGTGTCGAGGACCTGATCGCGCATCTGGCGCTTGCCCAGGGTCCCGGTGGCCTCGAGGAGCCGGTCCGCCAGGGTGGACTTGCCGTGGTCGATGTGGGCGACGATGCAGAAATTTCGGATGCGAGACTGCGACATGCCCGAATATAAGAGGCTCCGCCTATTTTGTTTCCATGCCACGCCCGTCCCGCGGCTTCAGCGGTCACGATCTCGAAATGCTGGTCGTCGCCCTGATCTGGGGCGGCAATTTCAGCGTGAGCAAGTTCGCGATGGATCAGCTCCCTCCGCTCCCCTTCAGCGCGTTCCGGTTCACCCTGGCGAGCGGGTTGCTGTGGTTGATCGCCCGGCGGGCCGGGGTCATGACCCCGCTGCCGCGGAAGACCCTCTGGGGACTCGCGGGACTGGGCGTGATCGGCAACACCGTCTATCAAACCGCCTTCATGACCGGTCTCTCCCTCACGACCGCCACCAACAGCGCCATGATCGTCGCCTCGCTTCCGGTGGTCGTGGCGCTGTTCGGCACGGTGCTCGGCATCGAGCGCGCCACGCCCGCCACCTGGCTGGGCGTCGTCCTGGGCACCGCCGGCGTGGCCCTGGTGGTCGCCGCGCGCGGCGTGCATTTCCACGCCGGCAGCCGGACCGGAGACCTTCTGGTGCTCGGGGCGGTGCTCTGCTGGTCCTACTACACGGTGATGGTCCGGCGGGTCGGGGCGGGCGTCGATGCGCTGCAGATCACGGCGATCACGACCATTGCGGGTACGCCAGGCTTGCTGCTGCTCGGTGCGCCGGGCCTCGTTCGCCAGGACTGGACCGGGGTATCGCTGAAGACCTGGGGAGCCGTGGCCTACGCCGCCTTCCTGGCGCTGGTGGTGTCCTACGTGCTCTACAATCGCGCGGTGCAGGCCATCGGCAGCGGCCGGACGGCGATCTACAACTGCCTCACCCCCCTGGTCGCCATGGTGGTGGCCTGGTTCACCCTGGGTGAGGTGCCGACCCGGGCCCAGTATGCCGGAGTGGCCCTCGTGTTGATCGGCGTATGGGTGAGCATGCAGGGGCGACGCGGGAGCGGGGTACGGGAAGCCGGCCGGGCCTAACCCTTCGCGGCGTTCAGCTCCTCCAGCCGTCCCATGGCCCGACGCAGATGGGGGATCACGATGCTGCCGCCGACCACCAGGCCCACCGCGAATACTTCCACCATCTCCTCGTCGGTCACTCCTTCCTCCTTGCAACGCACCACATGGTAGGTGATGCAATCGTCGCAGCGGAGCACCAGCGAGGAAACCAGCCCGAGCATCTCCTTGGTCCGGACGCCCAGCGCTCCGGCCTCGTAGGCGCGTCCGTCCAGCGCGAAGAACCGATTGATGGTGAGATTGCCGGCCCTGAAGATCAGGTCGTTCATCCGGGTCCGGAATTCGGAGAATTCAGCCAGGGAGCCAGTCGGTTCGGGCATGGTGCCGGGTGGTGGTGAGAGGTGATCCATTACGGCACGACGATCTGCTGGTAGCTCGACGGCACCCATTGCGGCCGCTCCGTGCGGTTCGCGACGTCCTGACCGACGAAGAACAGCAGCTTCACGATCCGGCTTTCCTTCTCGGCGTCGATCTTGTCCGGCGAGTCAGAGGCACGATGGTAGTCCGGATGGACCCCGTTGAAGAAGAAGAGGATCGGCACTCCGCGCTGGGCGAAATTGAAATGGTCGCTCCGGGTGTAGAAGCTCTGCTCCGGCCAGCGATCGTCGATCGCATGCATGCCGAGCTCGGGATGGGCGTCGTTCACCCGATTGAGCGTGCTGCCCAAGTCCGAATGTTCCTTCCCGATGGCCACGATGGTGTCCTTCCAGTTGCGCCCGATCATGTCGGCGTTGAGATCCGCGACAATCTGCGGGAGCGGCACCGGGGGATGATTGACGAACCACTCGCTGCCCCACAGCCCGTGCTCCTCGCCGCTGACGGTAAGGAAGATGATCGAGCGTTTCGGGCGGGCCCCGCGCTGGCCGTACGCCTGGGCAAGCTCGAGGACGCCCACCGTGCCGGACCCGTCGTCATCCGCGCCGTTGCAGATACTGTCGGCGCCCATGGCCCGGCACGCCGCTCCCGGATCGCCGGTGGTCCCGATGTGATCCATGTGCGCGGAATAGACCAGGTACTCTCGCTTCAGGACGGGGTCGCTTCCCTCCAGAATCCCCACCACGTCCGGCGCGTAGGTGGTGGCCACCGCGGTGTCCCGGAGCGTGATCTCGCCTTCCCAATCGAGCATCGGTTGTACCACCGTGATGGGCGCCGCACGAAGCTGCTCGAACTGCTGGGCCGCCTCGGGAAGCTGCGCCAGCACCGCGCTCTCCCGCACGGCAATGACCGGGGCACCCCGGGCCCGGTCTCCCGCGGTGGTGCGGACCCTGGTCTGACTCTGCATGTACTCCGCCACCACCGAATCGGAACCGACGACGACGACGACTCCACGGGCTCCGGAGCGGCTCAGTCCGATCAGGGTTCGGAACCCACCGGTGGGCTGGGTCGCCGACGCTTCCGGCACGTAGACCACGATGCGGCCTCGAACATCGTCCGGTTTGAGACTGTCGAGCACGAGCCTGCCCCCCACCAGCACCACGCTCCCTTTGAAGGTGCCGTCGGTGGGGCCGCTCAGGAACGCCGCCCCGTCGGTCAGCGTAGTGCGGATGGCCCGGTCTCCCGAAATCTGTCCGAACCGGATGGCCGATTCCCCGGCCAGAAGCTGCCGCGCGGTGATCGGGTAGCGAAGCAGGAAGGTCCCGCTGTCGCCCCCCGGCTTGAGGCCCAGCCGCTGGAACTCGCTCGCGATATACCGCGCAGCCTTGTCGAGCCCCGGGCTGGGGGTATTGCGTCCGCCCATAGAGTCGTCGGCGATGATGTTGATGCGCCGGCGAACGTCCTGTGGGGTGATGGTGGCGGCGGCCCTGGTGACCGCGGTGGACTGAGGGAGGGCGACGACGGGCGCTCCCAGAAGCACGAGCGCAACGATGCCGGTACGAGCGTTCATGGCCTGCTCGAGTGGAAGAAATCGCTGAAGATGTAGGACGCTAAGACGAGGAGGCGCTGAAAACTAGTCCGGCGGATGTCGGCGCTTGAGCACCGGTTCGCCCACGGGCTTGGCCGGCGGCTTGGAGACCGGCTTGGTCGTTGGAGCCGGCTTGGTGGCGGGCCGGTGCGGAAACCGGGTCGTGTCGGCCGGGAGCCGGGGCGATACCTGGCCGGTGAGCGCCAGAGCGAGAAGAACGGTGGT
Source organism: uncultured Gemmatimonadales bacterium (assembly GCA_963762545.1). GTDB lineage: Bacteria > Gemmatimonadota > Gemmatimonadetes > Gemmatimonadales > GWC2-71-9 > JABFSM01. Next base: position 1,091,936 of record CAVXLC010000001.1, read on the forward strand.
CAGCATGAGGACCCTCCCTCGTGCAGATGCAATGCCACGGCGGCGGGTGAATGCCGGATTCCGGAAGTGCCTGTCCCACCGGTACTTGTCCGAGGGTGCCCGGGAGTCGGCCGTCCGGGACTGTCCCCCCGGCCGGACAACGGCGGCTCGCGTTGACTCAACCATGACACGGCCCTACGTTGCGCGGGGCATATGCCCGCCGCTGTCGGATCCCCGCTCAAACCCCGGCTCGATCTGCTCGACCCGGCCGAGGTCGCCCGCCTGGGCGGTCTCGAAGTCGTCACCGAGGGCATCGTCGAAGGATTCCTCGCCGGTCTGCACCGCTCGCCGCGCCGCGGATTCTCGGTCGAATTCGCGGAGCACCGGATGTACCAGCCCGGGGACGAGCCCCGCTATCTCGATTGGCGCCTGCTGGCCCGCAGCGACCGTCTCTATATCAAGCAATTCGAGGAGGAAACCAACCTTCGGGCCATGCTGGTGCTCGACACCAGCCGCTCGATGGACTGGTCCGGCGACCCGGTGAATCGCTTGACCAAGCGGGCCTATGCCGAGCAGCTGCTGGCCGCGCTGGCGCTGGTGCTGCTCCGGCAGCGTGACGCCACCGGCCTCATCACCTTCGACGACAGGGTTCGCCGCCAATTGCCCCCGCGGGCCCGACACACCCAGTGGCATCTGCTGCTGCGCGAGCTGGCCGCCACCCCGCCGGGCGCCGGCACCGCCGCCGAGCCGGCGCTTCGGCGGGTGGTCGAGCAGCTGCGCCGCCGCGGTCTGGTCGTCTTTGTGTCGGATCTGCTGTTCGATCCGCCGCTCGTCCTGACGGCGCTTCGATTTCTACGGCACCGGGGACATCAGGTCCTCGTATTGCACGTCATGGACCCTGACGAGGTCGAACTGCGCGGTCCCGCGGAAGCCCGATACGAAGATCCCGAGTCGGGGCAGGCCGTCGTGCTCCGTCCGGCGGACTGGGCCGACGCCTACGCGCGAACCGTCCGCACCGCAGTGGAGGAATGGCGGGCAGCATGCCGGCGTCGCGGCATCGCCTACGAGCGGGTCACCACCGACACGCCGTTCGGTCTGGCGTTGCGCCAGGCGCTGGTGCGGTCCACCGGGCTCGCGTGATCGGGTTCAGCGCGCCATGGGCGCTGGTAGGACTCGCCGCGGCCGCATTTCCCGTGTTGCTGCACCTCTTTGCCAGGCGAGAGCCGCCCACGGTGGTGTTCCCCGCCACGCGTTATCTCGCGGAGACCGCCCGGGCCCACCACCGCCGGCTCACGCTGCAGCACTGGCTCCTGCTGCTGGTCAGAACTCTGCTGATCATCGCCCTGGTCCTCGCGGCCGCCGGACCGACGCGGCCGAGTGGCGGGGCGTCGACGCACGCGCCGGCCGCCCTGGTGATCGTGCTGGACAATTCGCTGTCGAGCGCGGCCATCGCCGGAGGCACCCCGGTTCTGGAGCAGCTCCGGGCTCCCGCCCGTGCCATCCTGCGGGCGGCGCACCCCGACGATGCTCTCTGGCTGATCACGGCCGACGGACTGCCGCGGCGCGGAACCGCTTCCGAGCTCGACGCGGTGGTGAGCGGGCTCTCGCCGCTGCCCCGGCGGCTGGACCTTGGCGCCGCGGTCGGCGTGGCGCGAGAAGCCATGGCCTCGGTGCTTCTCCCCACGTCCGTGATCGTTCTCAGCGATCTCCAGGCGAGCGCGCTGTCGGCGGCCCCCGGTGCCGGTCCGGTGATCGTGGTCCATCCCGAGGGTCCGATCGTGGCCAACCTGGGCGTTTCCGCGCTATCCGCGGGACGCCAGCCGTGGGGTCCCGACGGGGGCCGGATCGACGCCATGATCGGGGGCACCGCGGACAGGAGCGCGGCCCTCTCGATCGTCGTGGGCAACCGGCCGCCGAAGCGGCAGCTCGCGGCCAGCGGCAGCGTCGCCGGCGCGGCCAGCGGTCCGCTGCCGGCCGGCTGGTGGCCGGTGCGGGCCGACATCGAACCCGATGAGCTGCGGCCGGACGACTCGCGGTACACCGCCGTACGCGTGGCCCAGCCGGCGCGGGCCGCCTGGCGGAGCGAGGATCGCTTCGTGGCCACCGCCTGTGAGGTGTTGCTGGCGAATGGCCGGCTGACCCGCGGCGCCGACCTCACGATCGGCACGCTGGGCCCGGGCGCGTCCATCGTGATGCCGCCGGCGGATGCCGCGGCGCTGGGGGCCCTCAACCGCGCCCTGGCGGCGCGAGGAGTGGGCTGGCGATACGGGGATCTCGCACCGGGCAGCGGGGTCATCGACAGCGGGTCCGTGTTGGGCCGCGAGGAAGTGTCCCGGAGGTATGAGCTGATCGCGACGGCCGGGCGCCGGGACGCCAGGGCGGCGGGCACCGGTGTCCTGGTCACCGTGGGCGGCCGACCCTGGGGCGTCCGGGACGGCAATACCATCCTGCTTGGCAGCCGGCTGGAGCCGGGATGGCTCTCCCTTCCGCTGGCGGCGGAGTTCGTTCCCTTCATCGATTTCCTCGCCAACCGTGCCGTGCGCGGCGAGATCGTTCTGCTCGATGTGCCCCCAGGAGAGCCGATTCTTCTCCCCGATGCCGCGACCGCGGTGATTCGCGATGGCCGCTCCCATCCGGTCGAAGGCGGCGCCACCTTCCGCTCCGCCGAGCTCGGTCTCCACTTCATTCTGGCCGGTCGCGATACGATCGGCGTCGTGGCGGTGAACCCGGACCGACGGGAATCGGCCCTGGCGCGGGCGGAAGACCAGGAGGTGCGGCGGCTGTGGCCCGGCGCCCGGATCGCGCCGCTGGGCGGTGCCGTGTCGGCCGCGTTCGCGTCGGGCGGGCGCGCGGACCTCCGTGGGGCGCTGCTCCTGCTGGCGGCCGCGCTGGCGCTGGCGGATGCGGCGCTGGCCGGATCCGGCGCGCGTCGCGCCGCGAGGAGGCCGGCGTGATCGAGCCGATTCTCGCCTCGTTCGGCCGCACCCCGTTTGCCCTCGACCTCCCGGGCCGGCTCCCCGCACCGGCCCACGCGATCCGCCTCGCCGGGCTGGCCGGGTCGAGCGGCGCGGTCATGCTGGCGTGGCTCGCCGAGCGGCTGCCCCACCGGCTCTTCATGGTGGTGGCCGCCACGCCCGCCGACGCGGAGCGCTGGCTGGCGGATCTCAACACCCTCACCCGGCAGCCCAGTGCCCTCTACCCCCAGCGGGAAGCGCTGGGGGACGACGAACCGCACTACGAGATCGCCGGCGAGCGCGCCGAGACGATCGAAGCGCTGCTTCGGGGGCGGCTCAGGATCCTGGTGACGACCGCTCGGGCCACCGCGGAGAAGACGATGGTGCCGGCGACGCTGGCCCGGCTCCGGCTCGAGGTGACGGTCGGGAGCCGGCGCCCGCTCACCGAGGTCGTCGGCGCGCTGGAACGGATGGGCTATCGACGGGTTCCGGTCGTGACCGAAGTCGCCGAATTCAGCGTGCGAGGGGGCATCGTCGACCTGTACGGATTCGGCATGGCCGTGCCGTCCCGCATCGAGTGGTGGGACGACAAGATCAGCTCGATTCGCGCCTTCGACCTCACCTCGCAGCGGAGCGGGGACGAACTGGCGACGGTCACGGTCCTCCCGATCGGAACCGGGCGGGACGACGGGAAGACGGAATCCGAGTCCCGCCCTCCCGTCATTCCGTCGTCCCGGCAGACGCTGCTGGATCTCCTCCCCAGCGAGACGTTCGTCGTCGAGGAAGCCACCCATCCGAACGCCGAGGAAGTGGCCCGCGCCTGGCGCGAAGCGGAGCATCACCTGGAAATCGCCCGGCGGCTGGGGGAGATGCCCCCGCCGCGCGAGGAACTGTTCGCGGAGCCGGACGCCTGGGCCGCGGCGCTCGCCCGGTACCCCAGGCTGCTGCTTCGCGAAGAACATCCCGACCTGCAAGCCGGTTTCCTCCCCCCCGAGCCGGTGGACCGGAACCTGGGCCGCCTGCGGGCGCTGCTGGCCGGCGGCGCCCCGACGCTCATCCTCTGCGACAATGCCGGACAGCTCGAGCGGCTGGACGAGCTGTTGCACGAGGCCGGGGACGAGGGATCGGCCGCCACGCTGGTGGTGGGCGCGCTGGACGGCGGATTCGTCATGCCCACGCTGCGGGTGCTCACCGACCATGAGATCTTCCGCCGGGCCCGACGCCTGCGACGAGCGCGACGGTACCGGCAGGCCGCACCGTCGCTCGCGACCGGCACGCTCACCGCCGGGGACTACGTCGTTCACCTCGACCATGGCATCGGGATCTACCGCGGCATCCAGACCATCATGGTGGGCGAATCCACCATCGAAGTGGCGGTGGTCGAATACGAGGGAGGCGACCGGCTCAACGTTCCGCTGTACCGTCTCGACCAGCTCGAGCGCTATCGGGCCGCCGGGGGAGACGGCGACGAGGAGCCGCCCAAGCTCCACCGGCTCGGAGGCACGGCCTGGAAGAAGCAGCGGGAAAGGACCCGCGAAGCGATTCAGCAGATGGCCGCCGAGCTGCTCGATCTGTACGCCCGGCGGACGGTGAGTGCCGGCTTCGCCTCACCACCCGACACGCGCTGGCAACGGGAGCTGGAATCGGCCTTCCTCTACGAAGACACGCCCGACCAGCGGAAAGCCACCGAGGACGTGAAGCGGGACATGGAGCGCCCTGTGCCCATGGATCGGCTCCTGGTCGGTGACGTGGGGTACGGCAAGACCGAGGTGGCGGTCCGCGCGGCGTTCAAGGCGGTGCAGGGCGGCAAGCAGGTGGCGGTGCTGGTCCCGACCACCATCCTCGCCGACCAGCACGGCCGCACCTTTGCCGAGCGGCTTGCCGACTACCCGATCCGGGTGGAGGTCATCTCGCGATTCCGGACCGCCAAGGAGCAGAAGCAGGCGCTGGCCGAGCTCGCCTTGGGCAAGATCGACGTGATCATCGGAACCCACCGGCTCCTGTCCAAGGACGTCGTGTTCAAGGACCTGGGGCTTCTGGTGGTGGATGAGGAACACCGGTTCGGGGTGCGCCACAAGGAGCGGCTCAAGGAGCTCCGGCTGACGGTGGATGTGCTGACCCTGACCGCCACGCCGATTCCCCGAACCCTTCACATGTCACTCGCCGGGCTCCGGGACCTGACGCTCATCGAGACTCCCCCGCGGGACCGCTCCCCGATTCTCACCTTCGTCGAGCCGTGGGACGACGGGCTCCTCGAGGAGGCGATGGCGCGGGAGCTGGACCGGGGCGGGCAGGTGTTCTTCGTTCACAACCGGATCGAGACGATCGAGACCATCGCGGCCCGGGTCCGCCACCTGGCGCCGCGGGCCCGGGTCGGGGTGGCGCATGGCCAGATGGCGGCTGAGGCGCTCGAGAAAGTGATGCGCGGCTTCGTCAACGGCGAGGTGGACGTGCTGGTGTCCACCATGATCGTGGAGTCCGGACTCGATGTGCCCAATGCCAACACCATGGTGGTACATGATGCCCACAAGCTCGGCCTGGCCCAGCTCTATCAGCTGCGCGGCCGGGTGGGCCGGAGCCACCGGCGGGCCTACTGCTACCTGATCGCCCCGGACCTGATGGATCCGGTGGCCGAGGAGCGACTGAAGGTGCTGGAGCACCATACCGACCTGGGGGCCGGCTACCGTATCGCGCTCAAGGACTTGGAGATACGCGGGGCGGGGAATCTGCTGGGCGCCGAGCAGTCCGGCCATGCCCACGCCATCGGATTCGATCTGTATCTGCGGTGGCTGGAGGAAACCGTGCAGGCGCTCCGAAGCCGGCGCGATGCCACCGCGGAGCCGCCGACTCCTCCCGAGGTGGTGTTCGACCGCCCCACCCACCTTCCCGACCGCTACATCATGGACGACGACACCAAGCTCGATCTATACCGCCGACTGGCGCGAGCGCTCGGGTCTGGTGAAATTGATGAGTTGCGGCAGGAAATGCGGGAACGGTTCGGGCCCCTGCCGGAGGAGGCCGACCGGCTCCTCGATCTTTCCCGGTTGCGGGTGCTTGGCGGGGCGCTGGGCATCCAGCACATCCTCGTCCGCGGGGACGAGGCGCGGGTCACCTTCCGGACGGGCGCATCCCCGCGGATGGCCCGGTTGACCACCGCCCTCGACAACGTGCAGCTCGCGGCGGACGTCCGCCGAACGGTGCCCTTGTCACTCCGGCTGGTCCGGCTCGGGGGAGAACCCCTGATCCCCGCGCTGGTGCGGGCCCTGGTGCAGGTGCGCGGCGACAAGTCAGCGGCGGGCGGGCCGTCCGGATGACGGCTCCCGCCGTCCATGCAGTCCCACATTCACACAAGAGATCGTATGCGTCGAGTCGGGTTTGCGGTGTTGGTCGCCGGGGTGATGGTTGCCGGGTGCAGCGGGTTCCGCGACGTCTTCACCTCCCACGCGGAGACCGCCGCCCGGGTCGGACCGCGCGAGCTCAAGTCGGCGCGCGTCGCCGAGATCATCAGCCGCCTGGGCGGCCCGACGGCAAATCCCCAGGCTGCCGAGCTGGTGACCAGCATCTGGGTCGACATGTCGCTCTTCGGGGACCAGGTGGCCCAGCGGACGCTCAAGACCGATTCCGCGTCGATCGAGCGGCTGATGTGGCCGCAGATGGCCGAGCAGAAGGTGTCGGCCTGGCACGATTCGGTCCTCGCCAAGCGCATCGCGGTGACGCCGGCCATGGCCGACAGCGTCTACACCAAGGGCGACGTTCGGCTCTTTCAGCACATCCTCTTCATGGCGGCGGGTCCGACGGCGGCCGACACGGCCAAGGCCAAGGGGGCCGCGGACAAGGTGCTGCCGCAGACCAAGAAGGTGGACGCGGCGAGCTTCGGCAAGCTGGCGGCGCAGTACAGCAGCGACGGAAGCAAGAACGATGGCGGATTCCTGTACGTGTCGCCGCGCGGCGCCTTCGTGAAGGAGTTCGACGACGTGGCCTGGAATCTGGCCCCCGGTGAAGTGAGCGGCGTGGTGAAGAGCCAGTTCGGATTCCATATCATCCGGCGTCCGACCATGGCCGAGGGACGGGACCGGTTCCTGGCGAAGGTCAAGGAAACCAGCACCGCGCACGAGGATTCGCTCTACATGAACGAGCTGACCACCCGGCAGGCCATCGTGGTGCAGCCCGGCGCCGCCGCCGCGGTGAAGAGCGCCATTTCCGATCTCGGCGCCGCCCGGAAATCCACCAAGGTGCTGGTCACCTCCAAGACCGGCGATTTCACCGTCGGGGAGCTGGTTCGCTGGCTCGACGCCCTGCCGGCCCAGGCCCTGGGCTCGATTCGCCAGGCGGACGACACGCTGCTCTCCACCTTCGTCAAAACGCTGGCGCAAAACGCCATCCTCCTCAAGGAAGCCGATTCCGCCAAGATCAATGTGAATCCGACGATCTACCAGGCGCTGGCGCTGCAGTACAAGTCCCAGGTGGGCGCGCTCAAGGAAGCGATCGGGCTCGACGGGGCGGAGTTCTCGGACTCCTCCAAGACCCCCGAGGCGGACCGCAAGAAGCTCGCGGCCGAGAAGGTGGATCAATACTTCGAGAAGCTGATCAACGGCCAGGTGCAGTTCCGGCCGGTCCCGCCGACCCTGTCCGCCGAGCTGCGATCGGCCGGCGACTACAAGATCTTCCCGGCCGGCGTGAGCCGCGCCCAGGAGCTCATCATCGCCAAGAAGAAGGCCGACTCGGCGGCCGGCGGCGGGGCACCGGGCGCGCCGCGTCCGGGCGGGTTGCAGCGGGCGCCGGGCGGGCCGCCGACCCCGGCCCAGCCGGCGGATACCGGCAAGAGGCCGTGAGCCGGGGCTCGACCGTCGCTCTGGTCGCCGCGCTGCTCCTTCCGGGGAGCGGCGCGGCGATCGGCCTTTCCGCCCAGCGGAGCGCCGCGACCGGCGATTCGGTGGTCGTGGATCGCATCGTCGCGGTGGTCGGTTCCAAGGCCATTCTCTCGTCCCACGTCGAGGAGCGGCTGCTCCAGGAGTTCCCCCAGGGCAAAGGCCTGCCCACCACGCCCGACAGCCTGAAGGCGCTGAAGCGGGACCTGCTCCGGCTGCTGATCAACGAGGAGCTGATGGTGCAGGAGGCCGGCCGCGACACCACGATCAAGGTACTGGATGACGACGTGACCAAATCAGTGGACGCGCTGGTCAAGTCCACTCGCGCCAAGTACCCCTCGGAAGAAGCCTATCGCCAGGACATCCGCACGTCGGGCTTCGAGACGCCGGACGAATACCGGAGCTGGCTGACCGAGCAGCAGCGGCGGGCGCTGTTGCGACGGGAGCTGCTGAGCAAGCAGCGGGGCAAGGGGGCCCTCAAGCCGGTCTCCCCCACCGAAAAGGAAATCCGGGACTACTTCGAAAAGAACAAACCCTACTTTCCGCCCCGCGGCGCGACGATCTCGTTTCTCCAGATCGTGACGCCGCCGCCGGCCAAGACCGAGGCCAAGGCGCGCGCGCTGGCCATCGCGGATTCGATCCTGACCGAATTGCGGAAGGGAGGCGACTTCGCGGCCGCGGCCAAGCGCTTCTCCATGGATCCGGGGAGCAAGGAGGCCGGGGGGGAGCTGGGCTGGATGCGGCGCGGACAGAATCTGGATCAGCATTTCGAAGACGCGGCTTTCTCGCTTCGGCCGGGCGTCATTTCCGATCCGGTCGAGACGGTCTACGGCTACCACCTGATCCAGGTGGAGCGGGCGCAGCCCGCGGAGGTCCAGGTCCGGCACATTCTCATCATGCCGGTCATTGACTCGACCGACGCCGACAGCGCCGCCCGGATCTCGGCCAACCTGCACGATGCGATCGAGCGGGGCGCCTCGTTCGACTCGCTGCAGCGGATCTGGCACGACAAGAGTGAGGAGAAGGAGCTCATCGGATTTCCCATCGACAGCTTGCCGAGCACCTACCGGGAGGCGCTGGAGGGCGTGTCCGTCGGGAAGATCTCCAAGGTCTTCACCCTGCCGGCGCCGGGCGATCCGCTCCGCTCCAAGCGGGTCATCCTCAAAGTGACCGAGCTCCTCCCGGCCGGGCCGGTCCGCTATGAGGACGTGAAGGAGCAGATCCGCTCCGGCCTGTCGGAGGAGCTCACCCAGCAGCGCTACATCGACAAGCTCCGCGCCGCCACGCTAGTGGAGCTGCGCTCCGGATGACTCCCCGGCCGCGCCTGGCCGTTACCCTGGGCGACCCGCGGGGCATCGGCCCCGAAGTCGTGGCCGGGGCGCTGACCGAGCCGGTCGATGCCCACATCACCGTCATCGGCGCGGAGGAGCAGATCGCGCTGATCGATGCCGACGAGCGGATCGCGGTCGGCAGCTGGAAGGGGGGCCCGGGACAGGAGGGCCCCGACCGGATGCGCTCCCTCCGCGCCGGCCAGATCGCCGGGCACTCGCTGCAACGGGCGGTGCGGCTCGCCCTGGAAGACCAGGTTGACGCGATCGTCACCGGCCCGGTGGAGAAGCACGCGCTCCACGCGGCCGGTTTTCCCTTTCCGGGTCAGACCGAGTGGCTGGGGCAGCTCGCCGGGGGCGTGGACGTGGCGATGATGCTCGCCGCGGGTCCGCTCCGGGTCGTGCTGGTCACCACGCATGTGGCTCTCCGCGACGTTCCCTCGCTCCTGACCGCCGACCGGATCGTCCGGACCGGGCGGGTGACCCGGCAGGCCCTGATCGAGTGGTTCGGCATCGACGAGCCGCGGCTGGTGCTCTGCGCCCTCAATCCTCACGGGGGAGAACAGGGTCTCTTCGGCGACGAGGAGGCCCGGATCCTGGCGCCGGCGGCGCGGACCCTGGGCGCCGCGGGGCCGCTCCCGGCCGACACGGTCTTCGTCCGGGCCATGCGAGGGGAGTTCGACGCGGTACTCGCGCCGTATCACGATGTCGGCATGACGGCGATCAAGGTGGCGGCGTTCGGGCGGGGGGTGAACATCACGCTCGGCCTGCCGTTCGTCCGGACCTCGCCGGATCATGGCACGGCCTTCGATATCGCGGGGAAGGGCATCGCGGACTGGGGGAGCACCCGGGAAGCGGTGGATCTGGCGGTACGACTGGCCGGCCGGAGGATCAGCCGGTAGCGCTTCCCTCCTGGTGGGTCGCCGCTTCGGGCGTCTTGTCCGCCGGCAACAGCCGCACCCGCTTGACCCGCCGGCCCTCCATCTCGACCACCTCGAACAGATGCGCGCCGGCCGGTACCCGGTTTGCCACTCGCGGCAGCCGGCCCAGCTGCCCGAAGATCCAGCCTCCGATCGTGGTGTAGTCGGCATCGTTCAGGCTCTCGTCGTACTCCGTGTTGAACTCGGAGATCGGCATCGCACCCTCGAGCAGTACGGTTCCCGCGGGGGCGGCCGGGCGCTCCACGGCATCGAATTCGTCCACGATCGGCCCGACGATCTCTTCCAGCAGGTCCTCCATCGTGACCACGCCGGCGGTGCCACCGTACTCGTCCAGGACCACCGCCATGTGGGTCTTGAGGCGCTTCATGTCGGCCAGCACGTCCTCCACCTCGCGGGTTCCGGGCACGAAGAGGGGAGGCCGGATCAGGGTGCTTACCCGGGCGCCCGGCGCCTGCCGGATGGCCCGGAGGACGTCCTTGGCGTGCACGATGCCGGCAATCTCGTCGAGGGTCTCGTGGTAGACCGGATACCGGCTGCGCTGGGCCTCCGCAACCACGTCGGCGGCCGCCTCCACGGTGGCCTCCGAGGGAATGGCGACCACGTCGGTGCGCGGGGTCATGACTTCTTCGGCGGTCTTTTCGCTGAACTCGAAGACGCCTTCCAGCATGCGGGCGTCCTGGGCATCGAGGCTGCCCCATTCCTGGCTCTGCTCCACGAGAATGCGGAGCTCCTCGGGCGAGTGCACCTGCTCCTGCTCTCCCGGCGACCGGAGCCCCAGGACGCGCAGCGTCTTGGTTGCCGCGCCGTTGAGCAGCTTGATCGGGAAGGCCATGGTCCAGGCGAATCCCATGAGGGGCGGCGCCAGCCAGCGGCTGACCTGTTCCGGCGCGACGAGGGCGATCGACTTGGGGACCAGCTCGCCGAAGATGATATGGAGCGAGGTGATCAGGGCGAAGGCGATCACGACGGCGACCGAGTGGGTGGCAAATTCGCGTACCCCGGCGGAAAGACTCGCGAATAGGCCCTCGATCGTGTGCGCGATGCTCGGCTCACCCACCCAGCCGAGACCCAGGGAGGTCAGGGTGATGCCGAGCTGGGTGGCGGAGATGTAGCGGGGCAGCGATTGAATGACCCGGGCGGCCAAGATAGCTTTGCGGTCGCCGGCCCGGATCAGCTCCTCCAGGCGTGACTTGCGGGCGCTGACCAGGGCAAATTCGGTGGCGACGAAGTAGGCGTTTGCCGCGACGAGCGCGAGAACGGCTGCGATGCCCAGCAGTGCCGACCCCGACCCCGGCGATGGAGGCTCCATACCCGAGAAGGTAAGCGGTTCCCCGACGACTGGGCGAGGGGCGGTGCAGAACCGCCTGCTCGTGGTGCTGGTGCTCACCGCCGTGTTCATGGTCGTCGAGGCGGTCGCGGGCTACCTGAGCGGCGCCCTGGCCCTGCTCGCCGAAGCGGGCCACATGCTGACCGACGTCGGGGCCCTCGGCCTGTCGCTCTTCACCGCCATGCTGGCCCGCCGGCCGGCCGATCTCAAGCGGACCTACGGGTTCCTCCGCTGGGAGATCCTGGCCGCCCTGGTCAACGGCGCGACCCTGTTCGGCCTGGCGGCCTGGGTCGTCGTCGAAGCGGTGGAGCGCATCTCCCAGCCGGCTCCGATCAAGACCGGCATCTTCATGGTGGTTGCCGCCCTCGGCCTGGTCGTGAACATCGTCTCGGTCCTGCTCCTGCATGGGGATCATCGCGGCTCGCTCAACACCCGGGGCGCCTATCTCCACGTCATCAGTGACGCCTTCGGCGCGGCGGCGGCGCTGGGCGCCGCGGTCATCATTCGGCTGACGGGCTGGACGGTCGCGGATCCCATCCTGTCCATCGCGCTGTCGCTGCTGATCCTGGTCGGCGCCTGGCGCCTGCTCCGGGAAAGCACCGACATCCTGCTGGAGGTCGTTCCCGCCCATATCTCGCTCGAACAGGTCAAGAACTCGATGCTCGGCGTGGACGGGGTGACCGCGGTGCACGACTTGCACGTGTGGGCCGTCACCAGCGGGGTGGTCGCCATGAGCGGGCACGTCGTGGTGCCCGAGCTCCGCTCCCACCCGACCGCGCTCGCCGAGATCCGGAAGTCCCTGGCCGGGTTCGGCATCGGCCATGCGACCATCCAACTCGAGGTCGCCGACGAATGCGAGGGGGTAGACTGTCTGGAACCCCTTACAGCCCATGAGGATAGCGGTCATTCCCACCCCCATGATCATTCCCACGGCCATCGGCACTGATTCAGGGTTGCGGCAGGGGCTCCCGACTCTTATTTATGGCCCCAGAGGACGCAAGGGCGGAAGGACGCAGGGGCGCAAGGGCGCCTGACGTCAGCCCCACTTTGCGTCCTAGCGTCTTTGCGTCTTGGTGTCGGAAAGGGCAGTCGTGGAAATTCGGAACGTAGCAATCATCGCGCACGTCGATCACGGGAAGACCACGCTGGTGGATCAGATGCTCCGCCAGGCGGGGGTCTTCCGGCAGAATCAGCACGTCGAAGAGCGGGTCATGGACTCCAACCCGCTGGAGCGGGAGCGGGGCATCACGATTCTGGCCAAGAACACCGCGCTCCATTGGGGCGGCGTGAAGATCAATATCGTGGATACCCCGGGCCACGCCGATTTCGGCGGCGAGGTCGAGCGCATTCTGCGCATGGTGGACGGGGTGCTGATCCTGGTGGACGCGGCGGAAGGCCCGATGCCGCAGACCCGCTTTGTGACTCGCAAGGCACTCGCCCTCGGGCTGCAGCCGATCGTCGCGATCAACAAGATCGACCGCTCGGACGCCGAGCCGATGCGGGTGCACGACGAAGTGCTGGGGCTGTTCATCGATCTGGAGGCCAGCCACGACCAGCTCGATGCGGCGTTTCTCTATACCTCGAGCCGGCACGGCACGGCCACGCTGGAGCTGAACCAGCCGGGCACCGATCTCAAGCCGCTGTTCCAGGCCATCCTGGACCGGGTGCCTGCCCCGACCGGAGATCCAACCGGACCCTTCCAGATGCTCATCTCGACCCTGGACCATTCGCCCTTCCTGGGCCGGCTGGGCATCGGACGGGTGGAGCGCGGGGTCGCCAGGGTAGGCCAGTCGGTGGCGGTCCTGCCGCTGGGGGAGCCGGGCCCGGTGCCCGACGGCGTGGGCGACGAGAGCCGGATCACCAAGCTGTTCACCTTCGACGGGCTGGCCCGCATCGATGTGAACGAAGTGCCGGCGGGAGACATCTGCGTCGTCTCGGGGTTCGAGGGCATCGAAATCGGAAAGACCCTGACCGACCCGGCACACCGGGACCGCCTGCTCGGCATCGCCGTCGAGGAACCGACCATCTCGGTGGACGTGATCGTCAACAACTCGCCGTTCGCGGGGCGGGACGGGAAGTTCGTCACCAGCCGCCAGGTCAAGGACCGGCTCTACCGGGAGCTGGAGCGGAATGTGGCCCTCAAGGTCGAGGAAACCGATTCCCCGGATACCCACACGGTCTCGGGACGCGGCGAGCTCCACCTGGGCATCCTGATGGAGACGATGCGGCGCGAAGGCTTCGAGTTCCAGGTGTCCCGGCCGCGGGTCATCACCCGGGTGAGTGACACCGGCGAGCGGCTGGAGCCGTACGAGGAGCTCATGATCGATGTCGCCGAGGAACACATGGGCGCCGTCATGGAAAAGATCGGCCCCCGGCGCGGTGAAATGACCGAGATGCGGAATCCGGGGATGGGTATGGTCCGGCTGGTGTTCAAGATTCCGAGCCGCGGGTTGTTCGGCTACCGCTCGGAGTTCATGACCGATACCCGGGGCACCGGTACGATGCATCACCGCTTTCTGGCGTACGGCCCCTGGGCCGGACCGCTGGCGGGCCGGAAGCGGGGTGTGCTGGTGGCGGACCGGGAGGGCCAGGTGGTGGGATTTGCGCTGGGTAATCTCCAGGAGCGGGCCCAGATGTTCGTCGAGCCGGGCGAGCAGGTGTACGAGGGCATGGTGGTGGGAGAGAATTCCCGTCCCGGGGACATGGACGTCAACGTCACCAAGGAAAAGAAGCTCAGCAACATGCGCACGACGGCCACCGACGAGAACATCCAGCTGGAGCCGCCGCGCGACATCAACCTGGAATACGGCCTCGAGTACATCGAGGAAGACGAGCTGATCGAGGTCACTCCCGCCAACATCCGGCTCCGGAAGCGAATGCTGGCGGCGGTCGACCGGAAGAAAGCGGCCCGGGCCGCGGCCCGGATTGCCGACGCGTCGTAAACCGAGCGGCGCGTGACTAACCCTCAGGTCAACGAGAGGCGGACGAAGACAATGCCGGCCCTGGTGGCGTCGCTCATGGACGTGGAGCTCCGTCGGAAGTTCGATGAGGAAGATGAGTTCGAAGACGGGTTCGCCTTCGACGATTCCGACGACGACGAGGACGACGACGAGGACGAGTTCGACGACGAAGAGGACGACCTCGAAGGCGGCGACGGAGACCTGGAGGAGGACTTCGACGACGACATCGAAATCGACGAGGAGCCGGAAGAGCGCTAGTTGCGAGCGTCGATTGGTTCGGCTATGTTGTTGTCGTTCTTAAGGTTGTGCGGTTTGCAGGGCCTGTAGCTCAGGTGGTTAGAGCGCACGCCTGATAAGCGTGAGGTCGGTA
>CAVXLC010000002.1:0-1245000 GCA_963762545.1 uncultured Gemmatimonadales bacterium
TCCCTATCAATCCGCCGTAGACCTGGTCCTCGCCACTCCGCCCGGAGTCGGCCAACAACCTGGTGAAGCCCTCGGGCGACCCGCCGAGGAGTCACTGGACGCCGCGATCCGGGTGGTGCGAGCGCTGGATCATGGGGTCTTGCCGATCCAGGGCCCACCGGGTTCGGGCAAGACGTTCACCGGCGCCCACATGATCCTGGCTCTGTTGCGCGACGGGAAGAAGGTTGGAGTTACCGGAACCAGCCACAAGGTGATCTCCAATCTGCTGCTGGAGGTGTGCAAACAGGCAGGCAAGACCGGCCAGCAGATCCGGGGAGTCCAGAAAGCGGACCCGGACGACTGGTGCGGGGCAGGAGAGATTCCTGCTGACGGGGACAACGATGCCGTTCTGGCCGCCCTTCGGGATGGCACCGCGCAGCTCGCCGCGGGAACCGCGTGGCTCTGGAGCCGAGAGGACATGCTGGCGTCGGTGGATGTGCTCTTCATCGACGAGGCGGGGCAGTTCTCCCTGGCCAATGCCCTCGCCGTGGCGCCCGCCGCGGAGAGTCTGGTGCTCCTGGGCGATCCTCGGCAGCTGCAGCAGCCGCAGAAGGGCCTCCATCCGCCGGGAACCGAGGTATCCGCTTTGGATCACCTGCTGGCCGGCCAGGCGACGATGCCTCTCGATCGCGGGCTCTTCCTCGATCAGACCTGGAGGCTGCATCCGGAGATCTGCGCCTTTACCTCTGAGGTCTATTACGACGACCGGCTGCACTCTCGCCCTGGTCTCGAGCTCCAGCGCATTACCGGGTCAGGTGCGCTGACCGGAAGCGGCCTCCGCATTGTGCCAGTGGAGCATTCGGGCAATCAGAACGAATCGCCGGAGGAGGCGTCGGTGGTGGGGACGCTGGTGGACCACTTGCTGAACTCCGGGCTCACCTGGATCAATGCAGAGGGGAAAGCGAAGAAGCTCGGCGTGGCGGATATTCTGGTTGTGGCGCCCTACAACGCTCAGGTGGCTGCCATCCTGCGCGAGCTTCCCCCCAAGGCTCGAGTGGGGACGGTGGACAAGTTCCAGGGGCAGGAGGCACCGATCGTCATCTACTCGATGGCGAGCTCGAGCGCCGAGGATGCGCCGAGGGGGATGGAGTTCTTGTATAGTCCGAACCGGCTCAATGTGGCGACGTCGAGGGCGCGGTGTCTGGTGATTCTGGTGGCGAACGATCGGATCTTCTTGCCGGATTGCAGGACTACGGAGCAGATGCGGTTGGCGAACGGTTTGTGCCGGTATCTGGAGATGGCGGGAATAGTGCCATCTGTACGATAGGCTTGGCCTGCGGTGGCGCGCTGTCGAGTTAAACACCTCCGGCTGCGGCCCGGCTCGTTCAGTATGGCGCCAGGACTAGGCGCTGGTTAGACAGCAAACAAGCGAACAGATGGTGTATGGGAATCGGGCAGAAGAACGCCCCGGATGGCGACCGCGATCTTCTTCGCGCCCGCGGGAGATGGCTCTATCTCCTGCACGAAGTCGGATTCAAGTGTACAGACCGCCCGAAGATCCAGAACGTCAACGCCGGCTCTCATCGCTTCCCTGAGAATCTGGTCATTCAGGAGGGAGAGCGGCACCCTTGCCAATCGTGCAGTAGCTGGATCGGTCAACGGCGGCTCATAGATTGTGCAGACCACCAAGCGCCTTGCCTTCTGACGAACCAGGTCGAGCGACGCGCGGTAGCGAAGCGCGAAGGCATCTGCGATCACGAGCATCTGATTGAACAGCTTTACACTGCTGGTGCTTCGCTCATCGAGAATATCAATATCGGCAAGCGCGTCGTTTCCACCTATGCTGAGGACCGCTACCTCCGCCTTGGTAGGGAGTCCAGCAAGCTGATCCTTCAGATCGGGCATCGTTGATCCGTCACGCGCGAGCAGTTCCACCTTCCATCCGGCACCGAGGCTAGCGCGAAGGTGTTCGGTGGTGTCAGGCTCGGGGGCCACATAGGGATGATTGTCGAGGACCGAGTCCCCAATCAAGACCAGATGCTGCATCTATCCCCCCCCGAGCCGCAATCCTGGTTGGACAACTGCTTACGCGAAATAGCGCGTCTCCAGGTAGCGGCGATATTCGCTCGCGTTGCCTGGTAATGTAGGGGCCAGACGCGCGAAGAAGTCCTGGTAGGTGAGCGCAACCACTCTGCCCCCATCCGCAGCCAGCGCCTCAGCAAAGCGGCCCGCCTCCGATCGATGTGCTTCCCCTTCATCGCCTCCGATGTCGTACCAGAGGTACGCCAGCGTCCATTTGTCCGCATTGTGAGCGAGGCCCAGGCAGTGCTTCAGCAGCTGCGCAGCATCGAGATAAGTGAACGCCATCTGCCCGGCCTGCAGAGATTCAGCCAAACCCTGGGCAGCGTGCAGGCCGTGATGCGCCCAGAGCTTCGCGCCGGACTCAAAGTATTTGTCCTTGAAACGGTTCTTGCTCTTCGCCTTTGCATAGGGCTCGGCAAACTTACACTCGATTGCTGACGTCGTGCCGGCAACGCCGCAGAAGACAACGTCCAGGTTTGGTGGAGTACCGCGAAGGCCCGTCTTGAACTGCCCCTCCAGGCGCATGGAGCAGGGACGCTCGGGAAGGCCCAAGGCCACGCCAAGAGGCTCCAAGTCTCTGCCGCGCCAGAAATCGAAGACATTGCAGGCGAGAGCTGACGAAGAATGAACCGCCTGGAGCTTGCCTCGGGCGCCCGCGCTACCCAATTCGGCGCCATTGCCGGATTCAAGATCCCGTCTGGTGCACGCTGAGAGCGGCTGAAAGAGGTTCGCCTTCAGCTCGAGGCAGTAGCCGTCCTTGTCTAGGGCTACGCTGGCAGCATTAGCCCACGCGAGTTGTGCGGCTCGTATCCGATTGCCGGCTGGTTTCGCCATGTCGACTCCTGACACCTGGCTCTTGTCTAAGAGATGATATGCTGCACTCGAACTCTTGCTATCGTCTCCGCTTGCGTTTGGGCTCGGCCGGCTCTGGGACGAACTGGATGTTGATGGCGAGCAGATCCGGCTCAAACCAAGCAACGAGCCGTCCGGTGAACTTCTCGGCGAGATAGAACAGGTCGCTTGGTGTCTTTGGCTTGACGTGAGCTACTAGTACACCATTGGCGTTCGCCAGCGAGATGTATCCACCCTTGCGCCGTTGGACATGCCGGAGACGAGTCTTGGCCTTGTTGCTCCATTCCCAAGTACTGGCGTCGCGGATGCGGGCGCGAAGGAGGCGGTATGCGTCTCGGCCGGGAGCGGGCACAGCTTGGAGCACAAGCATGACGAACCTCCAGCGAAGGGAAGTTGCAGCCGCCTGGTTAGACGGGACGGACTCTCATCGCGTCTAATCCGGGTCGGAGACCCTCAGCGTCGTGTCGATGTTGAGCACGAGGAATTGGAGGCGGGAGAACGACGCTGAATCAATCCGCGTTTCATCACCAGTAATGCCCTCCCCCCTGCTCGCGACCTGTGCTGGGCCAACCTCGAAGGCGGACGGGCCCGCCACGTCCTGCGCCAAGGGCATCGGAGGGATACGAGATCGCGGCGATCGCTTCCTGGGTCCATTCCTTCCGGCCTTTGCCACTCCAGTTCGAGGACTGGGCCGACCTTGAGCACTAGATTCCCCCATGCCCTTCACCCCCACCCTCCTCGCCCTCGCCGCCGACCCGGCGACCATCACCCCCGCCCGCCTCTGGCAGGCCCTCTCCCGCGAGGACCGCATCAAGGCCATCCTCACCGCCATGAGCGGGGAGCAGGGCCCGGCCACCCGGGCCTATTTCGCCGGGGTGGTGGCGTCGGGGCGGGGCGGGTTCCGGGCCGCGACGTGCAGAAGTGGCCTAGGGAAGAGCTGGCCGCCCGGGTGGCCCGGGAGCCGCTCACCATGGTGCACAGCCTGCTGGTCGACCTGCACTTCCCCGACCGGGCCCACATCCAGGCGGCGTTCTACGACGACCTGGGTCTGCCCCACGACCAGGGCCGGACCGACGAGGACTCCACCCCCACCAGCGTGCCGGCGGAGCAGGTCCCGCCCGCGGCCGACCGGCTGATCGCGAAGTTCCCCGACGACCAGGGCCTCTTCTACCTGCTCACCATCTGGGCGCTGGACCCCAAGCTCTGGGCCGGGCTGGAGCCGTGGCTGCGTGGGTTTGGCGCAGGGCGGTAGGGCGGTAAGGCGGTAGGGCGGTAGACTTGGTCGCTTGGACTCAGCGGTAGATGTCCCGGCGGTTGCCGATCCGGATCACCAGGACGATGAGCTTCCGGTCCTCGATGCGGTAGATGACCCGAAAGTCACCGACCCGGATCCGATAGAGGCGCTCCTCGCTCTCCAGCTTCTTGCAGCCGGCCGGTCGAGGGGTAGTGGCCAGCGCGTCGATCCGCGCGGCGATTCTGATCTGATCGGGTTTGGGAAGGTCTTCGAGATCCCGAACCGCTCGTGCGGTGAACTGGATGCTCAGAGGCCGAGCCTCTGCTTCAGCTCCTTCCAGGGAATCCTGCGGTCGGACTCCGACAGCGCCTCGCGTGCGGAGTCGATGTCGTACCGGTCCTCGAGCGCTTCGAGCAGCTCGAGATCGGCCACCGAGATGACCGCCGCGACGGTCTTGCCGTGGCGCTCGATGGCGATCCGATCCCCGCGAACGGACACCTCGTTCAGGATGTCGGCAAACCGCTCCCGCGCCTTGCTTGCGGGGAACCGATTGGTATTCACTGCCCTAGCCTCCGCGGAGTCTGTGACCGGGCGTGGCCCGGGCCGCCTCAATGGCTAACATGTACAATTTGTACAAATTGTACGTAATTGTCAACTCCGGGTCGCGGCGGTTCCTGAGTAGACTATGCTGGGCCGGGTCCGGCGGCATCACCCCTCTTACGCAGGAGCGATCCCATGACCCCGTCCGCGCGCCTCGCCGAGATCGCCCGGGTGAGCCTGGTCACCGCCCCGACCCCGGTCGACGAGATGGCCCGGCTCCGCGCCGCGCTGGGCGGCGGGCCCCGGCTCCTGATCAAGCGCGACGACGCCATCCCCTTCGGGTTCGGCGGCAACAAGATCCGCAAGCTGGAATCGGTGCTCGCGGCCGCCCTGGCCCAGGGCGCCGATACCCTGGTCACCTGCGGCGCGGTCCAGTCCAACCACTGCCGCGCCACCACCGCGGCCGCCGCCCGGCTCGGGCTCGGCTGTCACCTGGTGATCAACGGCCCGCCCCCCGACCGGCCCACCGGCAACGCGCTGCTGGACCGCCTGCTCGGCGCCACGATCGAATACGTGACCGGCCGCGCCGAGCGGACTTCGGCGATGGCGGCGGCCGCGCTCCGGCTCACCGCCGCCGGGCGACACCCGTTCATGGTGCCGCTGGGCGCCTCCACGCCGCTGGGCGCGCTGGGCTACGCGCGGGCCATCGTCGAGCTGGCCGAGCAGATCCCGGCCCCCGATGTGATCCTGCACGCCTCGTCCTCGGGCGGGACCCAGGCCGGGCTGCTGGCGGGGTGCCGGCTGCTGGGCTGGCCCACCCGGGTGATCGGGATCAGCGTCGACGAGCCGGCGGGGGAGATCGTGGAGACGGTGCGCGGGATCGTCGCCGGGGTGGATGAGCTGCTGGGTGTGCCGGCGGGCCGGATGCCGGAGATCGTGGTGGATGACGGGTTCGTGGGGCCGGGTTATGGGGAGGCGTCGGAGGGGTCGCGGGAGGCGCAGGAGCTGGCGGCGCGGCTCGAGGCGGTGTTCGTGGATCAGGCGTATACCGCCAAGGCGATGGCGGGGCTGATCGGGTACGTGCGCGGGGGACGGTTCGGGGCGGGGGAGACGGTGCTGTTCTGGCATACGGGCGGCCAGGTCGGGCTCTTCGCGTGAGCTCCGGCGCGTGTCGCTCCGGCGACGCTAGGGCCGTCCGGCCTCCTGGCCAACGGGGTCATTCTCGGCGGCCGTCGCAGGTCTCGGGGAGGGACCCTACGGCTGCGTCGTCCGGACGGCCCGTCGCGTCGCCCTGGCACCGCGGCCCGGTTCCCTGCGCCTGAGTGCCGGGCAATCAACCCGTCGCCCGATGGTGTCGCCGCTCCGACCTCGCCTGCCGGTCTCCGAGCGCCACCTGTCGCCCGGCTGCCATGCCCACTTCCTCCGCCGCACCCCGCGGGAAATGGTACCAAATCCTCGTAGCTGCCTGCCCATATTGAGCGGATGTCTCGTATCGTAGCGCCCGATGGTCTGGCTCCTCGAATCCTCACCCTTCGCGGTGAACGGGTTTTGCTAAGCCCGAATCTGGCGCGGCTGTACCAGGTGGAACTCAAAGTGCGGATTCAATCAGTCCAGAGAAACCTCAGCAGATTTCCCGCCAGACTTCATGTTCCAACTGGACCGCGGGGAATGGAGAAACTTGAAATCGCAATTTGCGATTTCAAGTTGGGGAGGAGCCCGGAGACTACCTTATGCGTTCACGGAGCAGGGTGTCGCCATGCTGTCGAGCGTGCTTCGCTCCCCCGAGCGATCGCGGTGAACATCGAGATCATGCGTGCCTTTGTGCGTATCCGCCGAATGGCTAGGTGAACATGCGGACCTGGCCGCCCGATTGGATACGCTGGAGAAGAACTACGACGGGAAGTTCAAGGTCGTCTTCGATGCGATACGCCAGCTCATGCGGCCGGCCGCGGAATCCTAGCGCAAGACCATCGGGTTTCGTGGCGCGTGAGCTTGGCGCTCACCTTCGAATGGGCTAGACTGAGCGTCGACTCGGACCCCGACTCCTCCTCCTGATGTCTTCGTTGTTAGTCCTTTGACGGACTAGTCTTTCCAATGACTATTTCTGAAAACCAGCCCTGAGACGATACCCATGGGCCGCGGCGCCCCGGCTCGGCCCGCGAATTGTCACTCTAGACATCGATGGCTCTCTTATGACCATTTCGCGCTCCTCGGTCGGAATTGCCCAGTTCAAGGCCAGCTTGAGCGAATACCTCCACGCCGTCCGGAATGGCGTAGAATTCACGGTCTACGACCGGAACCAGCCAATCGCCCCGGGTGGTGCCCTACGCCGCCGAGTCCCGACGGTTCGTGGTGCGGGCGCCGGTGCAGTCCTATGCTGCCCTTGGCAAGATTCCCCTGCCGCCGCCGGCCCGGTTGGGCGTGGATGCGATCGAGATCCTCCTGGAGGGCCGGCCAACCACCGCACCTGAGGACGGCGCATGATCGCCCTGCTCGCCACGCTCCAGCTCGCCGCCCACATCGCGGCGCGGGGCGATTCGCTCTCCCTCCACCCGACCTGGACCCCGCCGCCCGGCGTCGCCCTCGAACATTCCACCGCCGGCTTCGCCACGACGCTCTGCGCCGCGGTGTTCATCACCGGCCTGACCCCCGCCGACGCCGCCGCCAACGTCGGCTTCTTCACCGGCCCGCTGGCGGACCGGCGCTCTGGTCACCGACACGGTCATCGACCGGACGACCCGCACCGTCCGGCTCACCCTGGCCTCCGGCGTCACCCGCGTCGCTCGGCGCTACGGGTCCCAGGGCTGCATCGCCCTCCCCAAGGGCCGGGACTCGGTCTTCTTCAGGCCCACGGTCGTCCGGCCCCACCTGCCGCCGGCCGCCACCACGCCCTGGCCGATGGGCGACAGGATCGCCAGCCCCGTGGCCCGCCGAGGTGGATTCGGCGGCGATGGCGGCGGCGATGGAGGCGGGGTTCGGGCCGCCGGAGGGGATGACGCTGGCGCTGCTGGTGACGTACCGGGGGCGGATCGTGGGGGAGCGCTACGCCCCGGGCATCGGGATCCACACCCCGCTGGAGAGCTGGTCGATGGGGAAGAGCCTCACCGGCACGCTGCTGGGGATCCTGATCAAGCGCGGCGTCGTACCGGCTGGAGCAGCCGGCCCCGATTCCGGAGTGGCAGACCCCGGGCGACCCGCGCCAGGCGATCCGGATCACCGACATCATGCGGATGTCGAGCGGGCTCTTGCTCCGGGGTCCCTACGACCCCGACTACGATCCCAAGATCGGCTACCCCGATCACCTCTACCTCTACACCGGCACGGTCAATTCGTTCCACTACGCCGCCACTCGGCCGCAGGAGTGGCCCCCGAACACGGTGGGCCGCTACCGGAACAGCGATCCGGTGCTGGGGAACTACCTGATCCGGCTGGCGGTGGAGCGGGCGGGGCAGGACTACCACGCCTTTCCGCAGCGGGCGCTGTTCGACAAGCTGGGCATCCGGGACGCGGTGCTGGAGACCGACCCCTACGGCAATTTCCTGACCCAGGGCTACGAGCTGCTGCCGGCGCGCGACTGGGCCCGACTGGCCAATCTGTATCTGCAGGATGGGGTCTGGAACGGCGAGCGGATCCTGCCGGAGGGGTACGTGTCGTACGTGCGGACGGTCGCGCCGGCCTGGGCGGCGGACGGGAACCCGGTGTACGGGGGCGGATTCTTCTGGGTGAACGGGGACGGGGGCTGGCCGCTGCCGAAGGACGCGTTCGGGATGCTGGGCGCGGGGGGGCAGAGTGTGCGGATCGTGCCGTCGCACGGTCTGGTGGTGGTGCGGATCGGCAAGTATCGGGGCGAGGAGGCGGGGGAGGCGGCGCTCGACGCCGCGTTGCCCCGCATGCTGGCTGCGGTGCGGCCTTAGCTCTCCATTTCAGCACGGCGGCCTGGCTCGGCTCGCGGTGCGGCTGACCCTCGCGGCGCTGCAGTGCCGCCGCGTCTGGTATATGAGTGGCACAATACGTTCTGCGGCGGCACGTGACGCGCTCGCTCGGGCCCCGCAGCCGCTCGCCGGTCGCGGCCGCCGTGCTGAGCCTCCCGCCCGGTTCCCCGCGCCTGAGTGCCGCTCCGGGCAGACCTGCGGGGCCGGGGTGAGGGCCTGCGGGCCCCGTCTCACGAGGTATCTCGCTGCATCGTGTTGCTGCGAGGGGAACGCGTCCTGTTGAGCCCCGACCTGGCCCGATTGTACGCCGTCGAGCCGAAGCGTCTCCTGGAAGGCGTCACGCGCAACCGATCCCGGTTTCCTCCCGACTTTCTCTTCCAGCTCGAGCCGGAGGAATGGGACAACTTGAAGTCGCAATTTGCGACTTCAAGTTGGGGCGTGCTTCGCTCTCCACGAGCAATCGCGATGAACATCGAAATCATGCGAGCGAGCGTTCGTCCGAATGCGGCGCATGCTCGGAGAGCTCGCGGACCTGGCCGCCAGATTGGATCGATTGGAGAAGGACTACGACGTGAAGTTCAAGGTCGTATTCGACGCAATTCGGCAGCTCATGGTTCCAGTATCGGAGCCACCACAGAAACGAATCGGATTTCGAGGAGGGTGAAACGAGGACGGGCAAGTGGGGGAGGGGGGTCCTTGACGCTCGCCATCGGATGGGCGCTCGTTCGGTTAGGCCGCCGCCGAGCGTACGTTGTATCGTGTCGGCGGACCCTTCACGAGCCTCCGCCGATGCCGGTCACAGCCAAGCTCTCCCTGGCCCTCTATGAAAAGCTGGGGGAAAATGTCGCAAATGAGCTCGTGGATTGGTTGGCGATATATCTCTTCAACAGGTGAATCGCCTTCCTCGCCTTCGGCTCGGATTAACGCGGTGGCCTTGGGGTTGTGTTTGTTCCCAAAATGGGTATATTCGTACCCGAAATGGGAATGATACCTGGAGAGATTCACAGCGGCCTGGCCGATGCCTTGTTCACTCCCGTGCAACAGCGGGTGCTGGGCCTCCTATTCGGCCAAGCGGACCGGCGCTTTCAGAGTGCCGAGCTGATTCGCCTGGCCGACAGCGGCACGGGGGCGGTGCACCGCCAGTTGGAGCGGCTGGCGGCGGCGGGCCTCGCCACGACGTCGCGGTCCGGCAATCACAAATACTACCAGGCCAACCATGCGTCTCCGGTGTTCAAGGAGCTCCGCGGCCTGGTGCTCAAGACGGTCGGGGTGCTCGAACCCCTCCAGCAGGCCCTTCTGCCCCTGAAAGCCCAGATTCTGGCAGCTTTCGTCTATGGCTCGGTTGCCGCGGGAACGGACAAGGCGGGGAGCGATATCGATCTCATGGTGATTTCCGAATCGCTGCATCATGAGGAGCTCTTCGAGGCGATCTCCGGCGTTGAGCGCCGCCTGGGGCGTTCGGTGAATCCGACGGTCATGACCCGCGGCCAGTGGCGGGCCAAGCGAGGGCAGCACAATTCCTTTGCCGCCCGCCTGTTTCGGGCACCGCACCTGTTCGTGACCGGGAGCGATGACGACATCTCCTGAGCTCGAGAACCTGGTCACAATCGGCCAACTCAAGCGAGAGTCTCCGTCGGCCGGTGAACTCGAGGGGCTACGCAAGTCCGGGGAGGACCGGCTCAAGGATTCGAACAACACCACACTCTCGCTCGCCAGCCGCTTCGACCTGGCATACAACGCGGCGCACGCGTTGGCTCTGGTGGCCCTGCGGAGGGCCGGTTATCGATCGGAGAATCGTCATACGGTGTTCTCCGCTCTGACTCACACTCTCGGAACGCCACAACCCACCGTGCGGGTCCTGCTGAAGTGCCATGTCCTGAGGAATCAGGCGGAATACGAGGGTCATTTCGAGCTGGACGATCGACTGGTCGGTGATCTTATTCTCGCCGCCGAGGCGGTGCGGAAGGCACTCTAAGGGGACCGACCGAACGGGCGGTCGAGTCCGGTTCCGGCACTCAGGGCCGGGGCCGGGGCTGCGGCACTCAGGGCTCGGGGCCGGGTGGCCCTCCGCGTCCTGCAGTCTCCGGCCGATGCGGGCCACCCGGCTCCCTGCGCCTGAGTGCCGCTTCGGGCTTTACGCCTGTCCTCAGCCCTACCCCCGATCCGCGATGTAGTTCCGGATCTTTTCGTTGAAGGCCAGCCAGTCCGCCGGCGTGGCCGTCTCGGGCATCTCGAGCCGGAAGCCGGTGATCCGGATCCGGTTCAGCGCCTTGGCGTGGCGTTCGCCGGTCTCGCGCAACCTCACGCCCAGGACGTACTCGGTCATTGGGCGCACCCTGAGCCGCTCCGCCGTCTCCACCACGTCAATCACATAGCTCAATACCTCGGCCCACCACCGCCACCAGACCAGGGTGTTCCCGCGTCCGAGCAGCCCGCTCCCACGCGGTATGCTTGACTCATGAATATGAGTCGGATATACTCATAGGATGAGTCAACGGCTCCAGGTGCTCCTC
This sequence comes from uncultured Gemmatimonadales bacterium, assembly GCA_963762545.1. Lineage (GTDB taxonomy): Bacteria > Gemmatimonadota > Gemmatimonadetes > Gemmatimonadales > GWC2-71-9 > JABFSM01. Next base: position 11,133 of record CAVXLC010000002.1, read on the forward strand.
GATGAGGCCGAATTTGCCGAGATCCGGCGGGCGGCCCGGCGGCAACGGATGACGGTGGCGGAATGGGTGCGCCAGGCGCTGCGGCGGGCACGCCAAGCCGAGCCGTCGGGGAGTCCGCGCACCAAGCTGTCGGTGGTGCGGGAGGCGGCCCGGGGCGGGTATCCAACGGGCGATCTCCCTCGGATGCTCGAGGAGATCGAGCGCGGCTACGGGGCCGGCGGTGAGGGGTGATCTTCATCGACTCGAACATCCCGATGTACCTGGTCGGGGCGGCGCACCCGAACAAAGAGGCGGCGGTTCGGCTCCTGGAGCAGGTCATCGGCCGGGGAGACCGCCTGGTGTCCGATGCGGACGTACTCCAAGAGATCCTGCACCGGTATCACGCGATCCGGCGGCCCGATGCGATTCAGCCGGCCTTCGATGCGCTGCTGGGCGTGGTGGACGAGGTCTTTCCGGTGGAGCGGGCAGACGTGGAGCGGGCCAAGGCGCTGATGATGGGCATGCCCGGGCTGTCGGCTCGGGACGCGGTGCATGCGGCGGTGATGCAGCGCCACCGGGTGGCGCGGATCATGAGCTTCGATGCCGGTTTCGACCGCGTGATCGGGGTGGATCGGCTGGGCTGAGCACCCGCGGACCGGCTGGCGCGCCCCGATTGCCGAAAGAGGAATAGTCCGCAGAACCCGCCTTCAGGAGAGAGGGAGGCTTCGACCGGAAGGCAGCCTCGCCCGCCGACGCTCTCGCGCGGCGCTCTTTCGGCTAGGACACCGCCGATGCCGGTCCAGCGGAATGTCGCCTAGAGCTGGTGCTGCCGTCACTGACAGAGCCTTATCGAGGCGGGGGCAAATCGGGAAATTATTCCTCCCCCGACATATGCCTCTCGAGGAATAATTCCTGAAATCGGTCGCAGAAGGGGGGAGGCCCTCTGGCGGCGAGAATTCCATCACCCCGCCCAATCCGGCGTGCGGTTTCGCGACGATCCACTTGACTCTGCCCCTGTCCCTGCTATATCCGGCCCATCATGCCGGAGCCGATGGTCGATGACTGGGTACTCGAACTGCGGCGTGGCGACACGACTGCGGCGTGGGATGCCTGCGTTGCCCGATATCGGCGAGTCATCTTTGCCGCCATCCGCCATTACGCGCGGGACTATGATGACGTCATGGACGTCTTCACCCGGGTGTGCGAGGCCCTGCGGGAAGACGACCTGCGGCGATTGCGGACCTGGGCCGCTCAGCCGGAACACCGCGCCAAATTCTCCACCTGGCTCGTCGCCACCGTCCGCCACCTCACCGTAGACTGGTTCCGCGAGCGCGACGGTCGCCGCCGGGTCTCCGCCCTCGCGGAGGGCCTGCCTCCGCTCCAGCGCCGCATCTTCGAGCTGCTCGTTCACCAGGGTTGCACCCAGATCGAAGCCTACGGAGTCCTGCACACCGAGTCTCCCTCGCTCTCGTTCCACCAATTCCTGACCGAGCTCAAGGCAGCCTACGCTGCGGTGACCCGGGGCCGACGCGGCCAGCTGCTGCGTGAGCTGGGGGCGGCGGCGCCCCTGGACGTCGGCGTGGAGCCGGCGTCCCTGCAGGAGGCCGTGGAAAGGCAGGCCGTGCTGGAAACGGGGCTCGCTTCCCTGAGCCCGGAAGACCGACTCGCCGTCGAGCTGTTCGTCGTGGACGAAGTGCCCGCCGCCACCATCGCCAGGCTCCTCAAGCTTCCCAACCCCAAGTCGGTGTACAACCGGGTCTACCGCTCCCTGGCCCTCCTCAAGGCGCGTCTGGAGGAGTCCGGGGTCCGCCGCGAGGATCTCTGAGCAATTTCGACCCTCCCGCCCGTCTCATGTTTCCAATCAATTCCACGGAGTCACCGCTTGGGCCATCCTGAGCCGGCATCCTGCCTGGACCTCGACCTGCTGGGGGCCTGGGTGGACGGAACCCTCGATCCTGAAGCATCGCGCGCCGTGATCCTCCACCTGGCCGATTGCGTCAGGTGCCGGACCGCCGCCGGGTCGCTGGCCGGGGCGCTGGATGATCCGGCCATATCGGGCGAGGTCGCGAGGCTCGAAGGACACCGCCGCCGGTGGCTCTACCCGGTTTCGATCGCCGCGGCGGCGGCCGCCGTGCTGCTGGCCGTGTTCATGAACAAGGCACCCCAACAGCTGGTGGAGCACCGGGCTCCAACCATCACCGCGGGGGCGGCTCCGGCGGCGCTCGCACCGGTCGGGACGGTGGCCGAAGCCGGGATGCTGCGGTGGTCCTCGGTGCCCGGTGCCGGGCGCTACCGCGTGACGCTCTTCGACGCCGCCGGACGAGTCCTCTACGAAACGTTGCTCACCGATACCGCGGTGGCGCTGCCGGACTCCCTGCACCTCGCTCCCGGACGGCGCCTGCTCTGGAAAGTCGAGGCGCGGATCGGCTACGGGCGCTGGGTGTCCTCGCCGCTGGTGGAGTTCTCCCTCGGCGGTCCCGCCACCCCATGACTGGCCTCGGTCTCCTGCTGGCCGGCCTCTCCTCGCAGGCGTCGGCGCCGGATTCGCTGCTCCGGCTGGCCCGGGAGATGTCCCCCACGGCCCTGGTGCTGGAGGTGAAGGCGCGCCCCCTGGCGGTTCGGGAAGCGGTGGCCCAGGCGATGACCGCTTCGGTGAAGATGCCTGACGCCGGCACCGACGTGCTGCTCCAGGCCAGCCGGCTGAGCGAGGCCTACGCCGTCGCCTGGGCCGATTCGTTCTTCGTTCGCGAGCTGGCGCGGTTCGGCGGCTGGCCGGCCCGCACTCGCGCCGCGAAGGTCCGCGCCGACAGCCTGCGCCGCGCCGGGATCGCCGCGTATACCCGCGCCGGACCGGCCGCCGCGATGCTGATCTGGCGCCGCGCGCTCGCCGGTGCCGCCGCGATTCACGATTCCGCCGGAATGGCGGGGGCATTCGGCAACCTCGCCGCCGGCTTCCTCCAGCTGGGGCGGGCCGACAGCGCGGCGACCTGTCTCGAGCGGGCCCGGTCGCTCGCGGCCGCGATCGGAGACTTCCGCACCGAAGGCAATGCCGTCGGGCTGCTCGCCGAAGTGCGGCGCAAACGGGGCGATCTCGATCAGGCCAGGACGCAATACGCGCGCGCCGCCCTGCTGCGCGAGCGGGTCGGCGATACCCGTGGCGCGGCCGCCGATGAGAACAACCTCGGCCTCCTGATGCAGTCGATGGGAGATCTCGACGGGGCGCAGCGGCGGTTCGAGGCTGCGCTGGCGAGCAACCGCCGGGAGGGCCGCGATTCGATCGCCGGGACCAACCTGGTGAACCTGGCCGGGCTGGCCAGCCTGTCCGGCGATTTCGGCCGGGCCGACACGCTCTATCGTGATGCCCTCGCGACCTGGCAGGCCAAAGGGATGTGGGCCGAGGCGGCGCCGGCGGAGCTCGGGTTGGGCCAGCTCGAGCTCCGGCGAGGCGACTACCCCGCTGCGCAGACGGCGCTGCGGGAAGCGCTCGGGCTCTACGCCCGGAGCGGCGGTGGAGCAGGAGCCCTCACGGCGCGGCGGACGCTCGCCGAGGCGCTGGCCGCCGCCGGAGATCTGCAGGGCGCCCTGGACCTCCTCCGCACCTGCCAGCGCATGGCCGACTCGACCGGCGCGGGACCGGCGGTCCGCGCCGGGATCGCGCTCGCGCGCGCGGAGCTTGCGGTCCAGCTGAATACGCTGGCCGAGGCGGAACGACGGTACGGTGAGGCCGAGCAGCTGTTCCGAGCGGCCGGCGACCGGGCCGGCGAGGCCGACGCGCGGCGCGGGCACGCCGGTCTCCTGCTGGCGCAGCAGGAGCCGCGGGAGGCCGAGGCGTTGCTGACCTCCAGTCTCCGCGCGCAGAACGCGGCCGGTGACGGTCGGGCCGCTGCGCTGACCCGCCTCGCCCTCGGCGAAGCGGCCTGGCAACGGGGCGATACGGTCGCGGCGCGTGAGCGCCTGGCCCGCGGCGCGCGCGAGCTTGCCCGCCTGGGAGACCCGGTGGCGAGCGCCGCGGCACTCGGGCAGCGAGCCTCCCTCGAGCTGGAGGTGGGTCGGGCCGCCGTCGCCGAGTCCTTGTACCGCGCCGGGTTGGACCGCTTGAAGGGCCGCGTCGCCCCGGAGATTTCCTGGCGGCTCCACGCGGGGCTGGGTCTCGCGCGGCGGGCCCACGGCGGCCGGGGCACGCCGGTGGATGGCGCCGTGCGCGAGCTGCGCGTGGCGATCGCCGAGCTCGAGCGCCCCAGCCAGTCGCTGGTCCTGCCGGAGCGCCGCTCGGCGTTCCTGTCCGACAAGTGGGAAGCCTACTCCGAGCTCGCGCTGCTCGAGCAGGAACGCCGGCACGCCGATGCCGCGTTCGAAGCCAGCGAGCGGCTGCGCGCGCGCGAGATGCTCGAGATGCTCGCCCGCGGACGGGTGGGCGCGCGCCCGGGAATACCGCCCGAGCTGGTGGCGCGCGAACAGGACCTGCGCCGCCAGGTGGCCGAGCTGACCGGCCGGCTGGAAGGACCGCCGACGCGGATCGAGTCGGTGCGGGGTCCCGATCTTTCGGTCGCGCCGGACGCGACCCGGGAGGCCCTGGTGCGCGCGCAGGAGACGTATTCCGAATTCCTGCTCGAGCTCAAGGAGCGCGCTCCCGATCACGCGGCGCTGATTGCTCCGCTCCCCACGACCTGGCGTGATGTCGCCCGGCAGCTCCCTCCGGACGCCGCCATGATCGAATACCTCCTCGGCGATTCGGTCACGCTCGCCTTCGTGATCACCCGCGACACCGTGTCCGCCGTGACCCTGGACCTCGGGCGACGGGAGCTGGCGCGGCTGGTGGAGTTTGCCCGGGGCACCCTGGGCCAGCACCCGGAGCGCGGAGACTCCCTCTGGCAGGCGCCGATGCGCCGCCTGTACCAGGGGCTGATGGCGCCGCTCGAGGAGGATGGACTGCTGTCCGGGAAGCGGCGTCTGATCCTGATCCCCGACGGGGAGCTGCACTACCTGCCCTTTGCCGCACTGCTGACGAGTACCCGGCCCGCGCACTTCCTGGTCGAGCGCTACGAGCTGGCGATGGCGCCCTCGGCTTCGGTGTGGCTGGCGCTCGGCGCGCGGGCGCACGCTGCGGGCGGCGCCGGCGTGCTCGCGTTTGCCCCGCGGCCCGAGGCGCTTCCCGGGTCGGACCGCGAAGCCTCGGCCATCGGGCAGCGGCTCGGCGCCGAGACTCGCGTGTTACGCCGGCTGGATGCCTCCGAAGCCGCGTTCCGGCGGGACGCGCCCGGGGCCAGGGTGCTCCACCTCGCCACCTACGGGGTCCTGAACCAGCAGAACCCGCTGTTCTCCTATGTGGAGCTGGCGCCCGGCGGCGGCGACGACGGCCGGCTCGAGGTACACGAGGTGTTCGGCTTGAATCTGGTCGCGGATCTCGTCGTGCTCTCGGCGTGCCAGACCGGCCTCGCCTCGGGCCGGCTCGCCGACGTTCCCCCCGGGGATGACTGGATGGGGCTCACCCGCGCATTCCTGCACGCCGGCGCGCGACACGTCGTGGCGTCGCTGTGGGCGGTGGAAGACCTCGCCACCGCGGTCCTGATGGAGCGGTTCTATGACGACTATGGGGCGAGTGGAGACCCGGTCCGCGCCCTGGCGGTCGCCCAGCGGGAGCTGCTGACGGCGAGCCGCACGGCGCATCCGTTCTACTGGGCGGGATTCACGGTGGCCGGCGGAGCGCCGAACTGAATGGCCGTCACTGCAAAGGGGCTCACGATGAGACGAATGCACGATGCGGTGCGGTGGTCCGCGCTCCTCGTCCTGGTCGCCGCGTGCGGCGGCGAGGGACGGGTTGCCGCTCCGACGCCGACTCCGCTGACGCAGGACTTCCCGGTGATCGTGTCCGATGCGGGCCTCGCCTCGGCGGCCCAGCACAGCGCGGCATCCAGCGATGCCGGATCGACGGCCTATGTCTCCATCGCGCCCGGGACCCTGCCGGACGCGCCGTCAGCGAGCATCCGGAATCCCCGCAACGGCGCGATGGTGGTCGTGCCGCTCGTCGCCGGCGGGTTCGATCCGGTGGCGGTCCCCGCCGGGGCCGGCGACATCCTCGAGATCACGGTCCTGAGCGGCGCAGTGACGCTCCGGAGTGAGTATCTGGTCCCGATTCGCGTCCACCCGATCGTGGTGCGGACGGACCCGCCGCCGCAGAAGGTGGATGTGCCGCTCAATGCCATCATCGAGGTGGTGTTCAGCGAGCCCGTGGATCCGGCCTCCCTGTCGGGCAGCTCCATCCAACTCCACAGTGGCGTGGTGACCGTGCCGGGGACCTACAGCCCGGCGCCGGGGCGGCCGACGACGGTGCTCGTCACCCCCACCGCGCCGCTGGCGCCCGGCACGTCGTATGACCTGACGGTCACGCCGGCGGTGAGGGACCTCACCGGCGACCCGCTCGACGCCGGGTTCGTCGTCCGCTTCACCACCGTGTCCGTCGGCGGCACCATCCAGCTCGTCGGCCGGGTCGCCTTTACCAGCGACCGGGACGGATCCGACGCCATCTACGTCACCAACGCGGACGGATCCGGCGTGACCCGCCTTGCCGCGGGCAACAACCCGGCGTGGTCGCCCGATGGGAAGCAGATCGCGTTCGTGCGGGGCATCGCGTTGGGCGGTCCGTCCCAGATCTTCGTGATGACCGCGGACGGCTTCAATCCGCATTTCGTGGCGGATGGCTCGTTCCCCTCGTGGTCCCCCGACGGGTCCCGGATCGTCTTCAACGGCCCATCCGGGATCCAGGATGGTGGCATCTTCGTGATGCACGCCGATGGGTCGGGGATCCACAAGCTGATCGGCTACGAGTTCGCGCTGCCCGACGAGGGGTACGGCGATGGCGCGCTCCTGTTGCCGGCCTGGTCTCCCGATGGCCACAGCATTGCGTTCGTGCGGGCCAACTTCGGCATCCCCTGGATGATCTACATCATGAACGCCGACGGCTCGGCGCCTCGGCTGTTGAACCTGCCGACCGCCGTCGGGGACTCCCGGTTCACCTGGTCGCCGGATGGATCCAGGTTGCTCTTTCAACAGTGGAAACTCACTGACTCTGGACTGGACTTGCAGATCAGCAGCGCCGATGTGAACGGCGGCGATCTTCGCGCCTACACCTCCGGCCGCTATGTCGGCGGTCCGGACTGGTCGCCGGATGGAGCAGGCGTCCTGTTCGAGAAATTCACCGGCCCGGGCGACGAGATCTCCCCGATCGGAGGCCGCATGAGAATCTTCGTGGCCGGCGTCGCCGGTGGCCCGGAGCGCCAGCTCATTCCGGAGGCGAATGCACCAGCCCGCTACAACTATTGGGACCACGAGGCGGCGTGGTCGCGGGTCCCGTAGTCCGCCGTATCACGGATGCTTTCTGACGAAGGAGTGCAGGCCATGTCCGGTTCGAAAGTGGCACGAACGGTTGTTGTCCTGCTCGCCCCCCTGATGGGTGCCGTGGCCTGCGCGAGTGACGCCAACGGGCCGAACGGCGGTACCCCGTCAATCTCCCTCGCCGTGAGTCCGGACAGTGTGGCGATCAGCCAGGGCGGCAGCGGACAGGTGACCGCGATGATCCTGCGGTCAGGCGGATTCGGCGCCCTGGTGACGCTCGCGGTGCAAGGGGCGCCGCCCGGTGTGACGGTCTCGGTGTCGAACCTGGCGACGAGCGGTACCACGACCAGGGGCACGGTCACCGTCCGCGGAGAGCAGGATGTCACGCCGGGAACCTTCACGCTGCTGCTGCGCGCCAGGGGACCCGGCGTCCCCGATGCGTGGATACCGGTCGTCCTGACGGTTGGTTCGTGGTGAGGCTGTGACCAGGGCCCGCGGGAGCGTCCCCTACTGGTGCACCGCACTCGCGGCCCTGGTTGCCGCCTGCGGCGACGGCCCGACGGCCGGATCGGCGCCGTTGGAGCAGGACTTCCCGGTGAACGTGTCCGATCCGGCGCCGGTTACGACCGGCGTGGGCGCGGCCCTCCGGGCCGCGGGATCGGTGGCGTACGTCTCCATCGCCCCGGGGACGCTCCCGGCCGCCCCCTCGGCGAGCATCCGGAATCGGCGGAGCGGGGCGACGGTGCTCGTGCCGATCGTCGGCGGGGGATTCGACCCGGTCGCGGTGCCGGCGGACGCCGCCGACATCCTCGAGATCACGGTCGTGAACGGCTCGGCGACGTTGAAGAGCGAGTTTCCGGTGCCCATTCGCCGGCGTCCGACGGTGGTGCGCACCGATCCGCCGCCGCAGAAGGCGGACGTGCCGCTCAATGCCATCATCCAGGTCGTGTTCAGCGAGCCGGTTGACCCGCACTCCCTGTCGGCGAGCTCCATACACCTCGACGCTGGCGGGCAGGCAGTCGTCGGAACCCTGGAAGTGGTGCCGGGGAAACCGGCGACGATCCTCTTCACACCCGGGGCCGCCCTCCATCCGGGCACGATCTATCACCTGAGCGTCACCCAGGGTGTCACCGACCTGACCGGCGATGCGCTCGACGCCGCGGTCCAGGTCGACTTCACGACCACGCTCGATGGCGCCTTCCCCCTGCTCGGCAGAATCGCTTTTGTCAGCACGCGGGGCGGCGATACCGCCATCTACATCGCCAACGCGGATGGCTCGGGCGTCACCCGACTCGCCTCGGGTAACACTCCGGCGTGGTCGTATGATGGCCGGCAGATCGCGTTTACCCGGACGGTCAAGACCGGCAATGGATCCGAGATCTGGGTGATGAGCGCGGACGGCGCTGGCCAACGCCGTGTCGGGAACGGCTTCAGCCCATCCTGGTCCCCCGACGGCTCCCAAATCGTCTTTAACGGCCCCGCGGGCATCCCGAACGGTGGCATCTTCGTGATGAATGCCGACGGGTCCGGGATTCACAAGCTGATCGGCTATGAGTTCGCGCTGCCCGACGAGGGGTACGGTGACGGCCAGGTTTCAGCGCCGGTGTGGTCACCGGACGGACACAGCATCGCGTTCGTGCGGGGCAACGCCGGCATCCCCCCGCAGATCTACCTCATCAACCCGGATGGCACCGCGCCCCGTCCATTGAACGGGCCCTACGCGGTCAGCGCCTTCGAGTGGTCGCCGGACGGGTCCTGGCTGCTGTATCAAACAGCCGACATGTCGATCGTCGCCGCCGGAACGGCTCCGACCGCCTTCGCCCTGCATTCCTACGACGAGGGAAGCTACATCAGCGGTCCGGACTGGTCGCCTGACGCCCGCAGCATCCTGTTCGCGAAGTCGTCGGTCCCCGGCGAGTCGAACTTCTCGCCCGGAAGCCGCATGAGAATTTTTCTGCGCGGCCTCGGCACTGGCCTGGAGCGGCAGCTGATTCCCGAGGCGATCTCGCCCGCGCTCTCCACGTATTCGGACCTCGGGGGCGTGTGGTCGCGCGTGCCGTAGCAGTGGCCGCGGTCGTGGCGCTATTCGCTGCCGGCTGTGAGCCCGGCAACGTCACCGGGCTGTGCGCCGCGCCGGTGGTCCAGGGGGTCACCATCGCGGCCAATCCGCACAACGTCCTGAGCGCGGTGGTGACTGCCCAGGTCGACGGGGCCGACAGCATCGTGGTGCGCTTCGGCACCGCCGGTGGAGCGCTCGACAGCGTCACACCCGGGACGGTGCCGTCGAGCGGAGCGGTCGTGGTCCCGGTGCTGGGTCTGCTGCCCGATCACGACTATGCCCTGCGCCTCACCGCGCACCGGAGTTGCGGAGCCACCGTGGGACCCATGCTGGGGATCCGTACCGGATCGCTTCCCGCCGATCTCCCAGCCTACACCGCGAGCGGGTCCAGTCCGTCGCCCGGATACGTCGTCTTCGCCGCGGGCGCCTACGGGCTCGCGATCGACAACACCGGTCGGGTGGTCTGGTACCATCGGTTTCCCAACGGACCGGGTCTCAACTTCCAGGCGCAGCCGACCGGTCACTACACCGCCCGTCCACCGGGGGGCGCTCCGGGACGTGACTGGGTGGAGATCGATCCTTTGGGAAACCCGATACGCACCCTGGGTTGCCAGCGCGGCTATCCGGCGCGATTCCACGATCTCATTGCCTTGCCGGACAGCTCGTACTGGGTGATGTGCGACGAGGCCCGCACCATGGACCTGTCGGCGATGGGCGGGGTGTCGGGGGCGCAGGTGACCGGGACCACCGTACAGCACGTGAGCGCGGCGGGTCTCCTGCTGTTCGAGTGGAGGCCGTTCGGCGACTTCGACATTACCGACCTCGACCCCGCGGACCGCGCGGGTCCTCAGGTGAACTGGACCCACGGCAATGCCCTCGACCTGGACGCCGACGGCAACCTGCTGGTGTCCTTTCGGAGCCTGAGCGAGATCACCAAGATCGACACCCACACCGGACAGGTCCGCTGGCGGATGGGCGGGTCGCGCAACCAGTTCACGTCTCAGGACGCCGCCTCGCCGGCGTTCGCCCGGCAACACGGGCTGCGAGTGACCGGGCCGCGCCAGTTCGAGCTGCTCGACAATCTGGGTAATCCGGCGGGAAGCCTGGTCGAGCGGTACGAGTACGAGGAGGGTACCCTGGGGCCAACCGTGCGGCTGGTGTCGATCCTGGTTCCCGGTGCGGCGACCGTCGCGCAGCAGGGTGGCACCACGCAACCGCTTGCCGGGGGGCACACCCTGGTCGCGTATGGGAACGGGAACCGCGTCGAGGAGTACGACGCCCACGGGACGGTGGTGTGGGGGATCGAAGGCAACTCCGGCTACGTGTTCCGCGCCCAGCGCATTCGCTCGCTCTACCATCCTGGTGTGGGAGATCCGCGGTGAATCGGCGCTCCGGTGCCCGCCGCTGGTGGGTGACGCCGCGCAGGTCGTTGGCGACCAGATGGCCGACGGGGAAGCGCCTAGAGCTGGTGCTGCCGTCACTGACAGAGCCTTATCGAGGCGGGGGCAAATCGGGAAATTATTCCTCCCCCGACATATGCCTCTCGAGGAATAATTCCTGAAATCGGTCGCAGAAGGGGGGAGGCCCTCCGGTTCGGTCACTCCGTCCGGTGAGGTCGTCGGGCCTTGCCAGCCCGGTCCCGCCTAAATACTCTTTGTGCGTATATACCGATCGCGCAATTCCGCCCGCCCGACCCCGGAGCCCCCCGATGGGCGACACGACCGATGCCGGCATGAGCCGCCTCGACTACCACGTCCTGCTGGCCCTCGCCGGCAGCCCGCTGCACGGCTACGCCATCAAGACCGCCGTCGCCACCGAGTCCGCCGGCGCCCTGGCTCCCCCCGCCGGCTCCTTGTACCGGGTGATCGCCCGGCTGATGGCCGCCGGATTGGTCAGCGAGGTGGATCCGGCCCGCCAGGAGTCGCCCCACCCCGGCCTGGCGCGGCGCTACTACGCGCTCTCCGGCGCGGGCCGCCGGGCGCTCGGCGCGGAAGCGCGCCGGCTCAAGCGCACCGTGGTCATGGCCGAGAAACGCCTCGACGTCGCCCGGGGCCGCCCGTGAAACCGCTGGGAAGACTTCCTGCTCCGGGTGTTCCCGCGCGCATTCCGGGAGCGCTTCGGCGCCGAGATGATGGAACAGGTCGAACGCGACTACTCGCTCGCCCGGGCGCGCGGCTCCCTCGCCGCCGGCTGGTTCATCCTGACCACCGGGCTGGATCTGCTGCGATCCGGCCTCGCCGAGCGGCTCCACCCCAGCGGGTCCACCCCGCGACGTCCCCACCGGGAGAACACGACCATGCCGCTCCAGGAATGGGCCCGGGATCTTCGCCAGGCGGGGCGCGCGCTCCGGCGCACGCCCGGCTTCACCGCGGTGACGGTCGGCGCGCTGGGCCTCGCGATCGGCGCGAATGCCGGGATGTTCAGCGTGGTCAACACGGTGCTGATCCACCCGCTGCCCTACGCCCAGGTGGACCGGCTGGTGCACATCGCCGGATCGGCGCCGGGGTCGCAGCTGTCCCGCGAATTCGGGGTCGGCCCGGAATTCTTCCTCCAGTACAAGGAGCGGTCGCGGCTGCTCGAGGACATCTCCACCTACAACTCGTTCACCGCGACGATCCGGGTGGACGACCGGGTGGAGCGGGTACGGATGTCCTGGCCGACGAATTCGCTGTTCTCCACGCTGGGCGCCCGGCCCATTCTGGGCCGGCTGCCGGTCCGGGAAGACGGACTCAACGCCGTGGTGATCAGCTACCCGCTGTGGACCTCCTGGTTCGGAAAAGACTCGGCGGTGCTGGGGCGCTCCTACCAGATCGCCGACATGCGGCGGACCATCGTCGGGGTGATGGGCCCGGAGTTTCACTTCCCCAACGACGCCACGCAGCTCTGGATCTCCAGCGAGATCCGCCCCGAGGGCACCGTGGCCAGCCGGTTCGGCGCCGAGGGCAGCTACCTGGTGGCGCGGATGGCCCCGGGCGCGACGCCCGAGGCGGTGGCCCGGGAGCTCACCGCGCTGGCCCAGGGTATTCCGGAGCGGTTCGGCGGATCGCCGAGCTATGCGCGGCTGGTCGCGCAGCACCGCGCGGTGGTGCGCCCGATCGAGCAGCAGCTGCTGGGATCGATCTCCGGCCCGCTCCGGGTGCTGCTCGGCGCGGTGGCCATCGTGCTCCTGATCGCCTGCGCCAACGTCGCCAACCTGTTCATGGTGCGGGCCGAGCGGCGGCAGCGGGACCTGGCGGTGCGGCGGGCCATCGGCGCGGGCCGGGGCCAGCTGATCCGGTCGCAGATGGCGGAGGCGTTCATCGTGGCCGGGCTGGCCGGGACGCTCGCCGTGGGCCTGGCCGCCGCCGGCCTGCCGGCGTTCCTCCGGGCGGCACCCGCCGGGATTCCGCGGATCGGTGAGGTGAGGCTTTCCGCGACCACGCTGCTGTTCACGCTCGCCGTCACCATCCTGACGGCGCTGGCCTGCGGCCTGGTCCCCGCGCTCCGGGCCTCGGCGCCGGACCTGACGCGGCTCCGGGACGGGGGCCGCGGGGCGACCCGCAGCCGGCACTGGACCCGGGACGGGCTGGTGGTCGGCCAGACGGCGCTCGCGCTGGTGCTCCTGATCGGATCGGCGCTGCTGGTGCGGAGCTTCTGGACGCTGCGGCACGTGGACCCGGGGTACGACACCAGGGACTTGTTCACCTTCCAGCTCGGGCTCGAGGACGCCGGCATGCGGGACGGGCCCGGCTTCGCGGCGTTCCACGCCCGGTTCCTGGAACGCCTCGCCGCGCTGCCCGGCGTGACGTCGGTCGGGATCGTGGAGAACATCCCGCTCAACGAGGGGACCCGGATCGCGCAGTTCCACGGCGCGGAGGCGGGCAGCGACCCCGGCGCCGGGGCGAGCCTGCATTGGACGTTCACCGGGGGCGACTACTACCAGACGATGGGCATCCCGGTGCTCCGGGGACGCCCCCTGTCGGCGGCCGACCAGGTGGTGGGCTCCGGCACCGTGGTCATCAGCCAGTCCGCGGCCAATCTGCTCTGGCCCGGGCAGGACCCGCTGGGCCGACGGCTCCAGCGCCAGGGCTCGACGTCGTGGGAGACGGTGGTCGGGGTGGTGAAGGACGTGATGCAGGACGACTTCCGGACCGCGCCGGAGCCGGTGGTCTACTATCCGCTGGTCGGCCCCACGCCGACGAGCTGGATGATCTCGTCGCCGGCGTACGTGGTGAAGACCGCGCGGGCGGAAACCATCGGGCCGGAGATTCGCGCGCTGGCGAAGGAGGCGGCTCCCAACGCGCCGATGTACCGGGTGTTCACCCTGGCCGGTCTCGCGGCGGACTCGATGGTGGGGCTGTCGTTCACGATGCTCTCGCTGGGCATCGTGTCGGCGCTGGCGCTGATCCTGGGCGCGGTGGGGCTCTACGGAATCCTGTCCTACGTGGTGGCGGAGCGGACGGTGGAGATCGGGGTGCGGATGGCGCTGGGCGCCGAGGCCAAGAGGGTGAGGCGGATGGTGGTGCTCCAGGGGGTCCGGGTCGTGGCGGCCGGGGTCGCGATTGGCGTCGCCGTGGCGGTCGTGGCCACGCGGGCGCTGGGGAGTCTGCTGTACGGAATCGCCGCGGTCGACGCGGGCACGTTCGCGGGGATGTCGGCCGCGATGGTGCGGTCAGAGATGTGCCTGCCGGGCGGGGAATCTACCGGGGAGCGGCCCCCCGCCATAGCGGCGCACCGGCTCCAACCCGTACAATTGAGCTCCGCGAGGATAGTCACACGCCTTGCACCACCACGGCGCCATGCTAGTGCGCTTCCGGGACAGCGGAGGCAACCGTGGTCGAGAGACGCGCGAGGCTCGCGAGCAGCAGGGCGCACTCCCGGTGCCGAGGGCTGATGGTGGCGCTCTCGAAGTCGCGGGCGAGACTGTCGCAAAACTCGATGGCCCGCCGGAGTCGAAACCGCTGCAAGGCAAGACCATCACTGCTTTCCGCTGCCGCTGCCATGATGGCCCAGATGCGGAGCCTGATCTCGTCGACCGCGCTCTTCAATTCCTCGAGGGCACCGGCAGGCAATGGGCCGGTGGCGACCTGGGATTCGATTGCTTGCAGGGTCAGCCGGATGCTGTTGACCTTGCTGGCCAGGGCGGTATCCATGGGCGAGCCTTGTGACGAGAGTCCACTGTCGGTCCGAAAAGCTACCAAAGGGGCGTCACAAGACCGTCACTCAGGTGGAGGCAGGGTTCCCGAGTGCCCTGCCGGTCCGTCCAGGACCGCCCAGTCGATTCCATCCCGGATGCCCCGCCAGACCGTGAAGGGACCGAGGAGCATCGTGGTCCCCACGGATTGCCCCTGGACGATGAGGTGATAGGTCTGATCCAGCGGGAGGTGCCGCCGGGAGCGAAACACCGGTTTGCCGTCCATGGCGACTCCGCAGGTGCCGTCGGGAAAGATCTGGATCAGCGCGCGATGCCATCCTCCCGCTTCCCACTGGGGTGGAAGCGGGAGCCTGAACGAGTCCCCCATCATGTCTCCGGAATAGTGTTCGGAATCCTCCTTTCCTTCACCAATCGGGATCTGCAGCAGGCACAGATCGCCGACGCTGAGCCCGCCGTCCACCAGGCCCGGTCTGCTTCCGATCATGATGTCGAGGCGCTGCCACCTGGTGCGCCGCACCGGGGTGGAGACGATCGCGTCGAATGCCAGCCCCGCCGATACCGTCCAGGCATCCAGGGACCAGGCTCCGCTGGAAAACACGCCATCGCCGTTGTTGAGGAAGCCTGGTGTGCCGGAAGGACCATTGGCCACTACGGGCGACGGGTCCCCGTAGCGGCGCCAGCGTTTCAGGGCCGTATCGGCCCAGGACTCCCGTTGCAGCAGGACCGAAGGGGTGGAGGCGATGGTGACCGAGAGGGAGTCGGCGCGCCAGCCGCCGGCGGACAGGTGGACCGTCAGAGGGCCGGTGCGACGAGGAGTCAGCACGGCGTCGCTGGAGATCCGCGCGACGGAGCTGTCGCTGACGCTCCATTGCAGCACCGAGCCGGGCAGCTTGAGCGGCCCCCCCGAAGCCGAGACGCCCTCCTGATAGAGGACCGAACTCGCGCCGAGGGGGAGGGTGTCCCGGTGCGGCATGATGTGAAGCGAACGGAGATAGGTGCGATCCATCGGCGTCCATGACCAGGTCATCCGCCACTGGCCGACGCCCAGATCGGGCAGGAGTGGCCGGAATGCCGCGGGGTTGTCCCGGGGAATCACTCCGTGGGCACCCCCCGCCGTGTCGAACCGGGTGAGGGCAATCCATCGGCCGTCGGGATTCGTGGAGGATCCAACGACCGCCGGTGCCAAGCCGCTGCGGCGCCAGGTTGCAAGGTCGAGCCGACTCAGGGCCTCGGTGGTGTGCGGCCGGCTGGTCCAGACGATCAGCTCGTCCAGTCCCGACCAGCTTCGCGCGTAGGTTTGGGATTCCCCGGTGGATGGGTCGCAGCGCGGCGCTCCGCCGTCCACGGTGATCCAGCAGAGTCGGGTGGTGCTCTCGCCGGCCCGTCGGCGGGAGAAGGCGATCCGGGTTCCATCGGGGGACCAGGTGGGCCAAGTGTCATAGTCGGGCCCGCTGGTCAGGTGGCGGATCACCCCGGTGGCCGGCTCCAGCATCGCGAGATCGGCATCGATGTCGTCTCGGGGCGTCCAGCGCGCGGTCGAGAATACCAGCCACCTCCCATCCGGAGACCACGACGGGCCGAAATCATCCCCCGGTGCGTCGGTCAGGCGCTTGAGGCCGGCACCTTGCGACCAGAGGTAGAGATCGATCTGCCCCGAATCGTTGACGATTCGATCGAAGACCACGTGCTCGCCATCCGGACTCGGCATCAAGGCCACGTAGGGGACCACGCCGCCGGGCAGGGTGCCGACGATCCGACCCTGGTTCGTCCGGATCGGATCACCCGCGCGCCACTCGGAGGACCGCAGGGGAATTCTTCGCAGCGTGATCGGGGATCCGTTGCCTCCGCTCGCCAGGATCAACTCCGCATCGCTGGGTGTCGAGGCATGCTTCCACGGCTGGAATGTGACGGCAAGTGTCACGAGCACTGTGGCCGCAGCGAGCAGCGCGATGTCGCGGTTGCGCACCGGCAGCCGGGCCGGCAGGGGAACCGACCGTACCAGCGCGCGTACCGCTTCGGGAGGGGACGAACCTCCCAGGAATTGCTCGGCATGCCGCCGGACCGAGGTCCGCGGGTCATGTCGCCTCGCTTCGATCAGCGAGCGCCGGAACAGGGCGTTCAGGCGAGGCTGATCCCCCGCCTGTCCGAGGTGATGGGCCGCGCGCCGGACGATCGCGGGTTCCAGGCTTCGCGCCGCCAGCAGGGTACCGAGCGCCTGGTGCGCGGCGAGCTGCTCGCCGGGCGTCGAGAGCCGGACGACGGCGTCTCCGATATCGCCGTGGGCCAGGTCCCACCGGATTCCCTCCCGCTCCAGGTATCCGCGCCGCTCGAGTGCTTCCAGCGCGCCGGGCCCGGCCGCCGCACGGCTACCGGGTGGAGCTTCGAGCTCCGACTCGAGGAGAGAGCTTCCGGCGAGCGCGAGGCGGAGCAGCAGCCGGCGCTCCGAAGCTTCCAGGGTCCGCAATCGAGCGTCCACGGATCCCTGCTCGCCGAGCGCGCGCACCAGCGCCCTGGAATCCCGGCAGCTCCAGACCCGCTGGTCGAGACTCAGCAGCTCCGCCTCCCGGGCGAGCTGCAGAGTCTCGATCACGAGGAGCGGTACACCGTCGGTGGAGCGATAGATGGCTGGGGCGATCCGGGTGCCCCAATCGGGCGTAGGAAACATGCCGAGGCTGGCGAGCAGAGTCTCGATCTGCTCTGGCGTCAGCGGGTGAAGGGCGAGGCGGGTTGCTTCCGGCCAGACGCTCGCCCCGGCGGCGCGGGGACGGGAGGCGGTGAGCAGGAGCAGGGGTGCGCGGCCGAGCCGTCCGGCGATCGATTCGAGGATCGAGGCCGATGGCTCATCCAGCCAGTGCAGGTCGTCGATGATCAGGGCCAGGGGATGTTCTTCGGCGACGGTGGTGACCAGCTCTTCCAGGGCCTGGGACCGTTTGCGGAGAAGGTCCCATTCGGGGACCGACGCGTGCGCGCCGGGAAAGGTGCTGGACAGGGCGGGCTGCAAGTCGACGAGAACGGCGGCGGCGGCCGGGGAGACCGCCAGGGCGCCGGGCAGGGATCCCAGGGACTTGGCGAGCTCGCCCGCGAAGGCATAGGGAACCGCGCGCTCGCCGGGGAGGGCGCGGAGGTTGAGGAGCGATGCGCCATCCGCCTTCAGGCGAGCCATGACGTCGCGCAGGAGGCGGGTTTTTCCGAGGCCGCTGGGCGCAACCACATGGATATGCCGGGCAGCGCCGCGGCGCACCGCGTCCCAGGCGCCGAGGATGGTGATGAACTCGCGCTCGCGTCCGACCAGCTCGGGGATGAGGGCCTGATCGGCCGACGGATCGGGGGGCGATGCCGCTCCGCTTCGAATCGCCTGGATCAGGCTTTGGGTTGCCGGGTCGGGGGCCCGTCCCGATTCCTCCAGCCAGGCTCCAAGCGCCTCGACTTCGGCCCGGGCGGCGAGATCGTCGCCCGCGGCGATCAAGGCGCGGAGCAGCAGGGTCCACCCCAGGCTGGACGAGGGGGCGCGAGCCCGCATCAGGCGGGCGAGGCGAGCCGATTCCTTCGGGGTGCCCTGATCCAGGGCGATGCCGCCCAGGGTCAAGGCGGCCTGGAGGAAGAGGGATTCGAGCCGAGCACGCTCGATGTCCGCCCAGTGCTCGAACTCGGCGGTGCCTGAAGCGCCGTAATCGGGGAGGAAGGGCCCGAGATAGAGCTCCACGGCGTCGACCAGGTTGCCGCTCCTGATGGCTTCGAGGAAGCAGTCGCGGTCGCAGCTGAGGGGGATGGTGAGTGCGATCTCGCTCCCGAAAGAGTCCGGGGCGGGATCGTTGAGGGCGCCGCGGAGCCGGTGCAGGGTACTTCGGAGGGCGCCGGCGCCTTTTTCGGGGGAACTGTCACCCCAGAGGAGGGAGGCGAGGTGGTCGCGGGTGGAGGTTCGTCCGGGTGCGCACTGGAGGTAGCTGAGCAGGGCCAAGGGTTTGGAGGGGCCGAGCACGGTGGTTCCGTCCACCCGCACCAAAGCGGCCGCACCCAGCGTCATGAGGAGCAGCGCGGGCGGATCATCCCGTGGGGGAGGCGTGGCGGGACCAGGTTGAGCCATGTGTGACGCCGGTATCACGGGGGTGGTGGACATTGCAAACCACCACGCCTTGCCTCAGCCGTCACGAGGCCGTACCGGGTTTTCTTCGGGTCGCACTGGAGAAGGTACGGATGAGTGGGGGAGGGGGCAAGGCGTTCGAGAAGACTCTGCGCAAACACCTCGGTTGGACGATCCTGATGTGGATCGCTGTTCTTGCGGCGGTCGTCGTCCGGACCTGACGTCCCGAAGCCCTGAGGGTCGGGCCAGCCAGCCGGGCTGAGCCACTTTCCCCCCATCCTCCGCCCTAAGGAATGACCCCCTTCGTGGCTGGCATTCCGTGCGCCGCATCCTCCTGTCATTCTCCGTCGCCCTCCTGGCCGCCTGTGGCGGCGGGAATTCCGTCACCCCGCCGAACCCGGCCCCGGCCCCGCCGCCGCCCCGCCCCCGCCGGCTCCGCCGGGACCCCCGGCCAGCGTCGCCGCCTCAGCGGGCGACGGGCAGACCGGCGCCCCGGACGGCCCGCTCGCGGTCCACCCGGCGGTCATCGTCCGGGATGCGGCCAGCCGCCCGGTCCCCAGCGTCTCGGTGACCTTCGCGGTGCAGGCCGGCGGGGGCCGGATCGACGGCGCCACCGCGCTCACCGGCGCAGACGGGATCGCCACCGCCGGGGACTGGACCCTGGGGCCCGCCGAGTCCGCCAACCAGCTCACCGCCACCGTGGCCTCGCTCCCGCCGGTGTCCTTCACCGCCACGGGCTCGTTCCCGATCGCGACCCTGGTGGACGCGCCGGTCTCCTCGGGCGGCGGCACCCTCACCTACCACAAGGCCGGCGATCCGCTGGACGGGCTCACCCTCGCGATCCTCCCCGGCTCCTACGGCACCACCGGGCAATGGAAGATCGAGACCCGGCCGCTGGCCGCGACGCCGCCCCGGCCCGGGCTCATCCCGGTGATCCCGGCGATCGTGATCACCACCACCCAGGGCCGCTCCGATTCGCTGATCCAGCTCACCATTCCGGTCCACGTGGCGCCCGACTCGGTGCCGGTGGTGTACATGGAGCACCCGGCCACCGGCCGGCTGGAGGCCCTGCCGACGGTGGGGTGGACCGCGACGTCGGTGACGGTCGCCAGCCGGCACTTCCGCCCCGACCTGATGCTGCCGACCCCGGCGGCCTCGGCGCTCCGCGCCGGCAGCACCGCCCGGGCGACGCTGTCGCCCCAGTCGATCCAATTGCTGACCAGCATGTTCAACACCACCCCGGCCACCGCGCTGCTGGCCTTGAGCCAGGGCGGAGTGGACACCGGGTTCAACCCGACCACGGACATGTGGGAGTTCGGGAACTTCGGCTCCTACGTGACACCGGGCGGGCAGAGCACCGGCAACTCGCTCACCGCGATGTACTACTTCCTGACCCGGCGGGCCTTCAACACGCCGACGCCGGCGCTGGGGCTGTTCGGGCGCTACGCGCAGTGGTCCTACTGGGCCGGTAACCCGCTGGGCTACCGGACCGCGGCGATGGCGGAGACCGACGTGAACTGGCCGGCGTCGGTAGCGGCGATCAAGCAGATCGACGCCGCGTCGATCGCCCACGGGGCCAACCCCGACGTGGGCCACTTCTTCGCGCTGCTGGGCGCGATGGCCAACTCGCACCAGCCGCAGGTGCTGGTGGGCAACGGTCCCCCGGGGACCACCGGGTTCACCGCGCTGGTGGTCTACAAGGTCACCGCGAGCGAGCTGTGGGCCGCCGACCCGAGTAACCCGGGGACCACGGTGAAGATCCCCTACCAGAACGGCAACTTCGGCACGGTGCAGCTGGCGTCGTCCACCGGCGGGGCCACCTACGCCACCAATCGGTTCCGCTTCGTGGGCGGCGGGGCGCTGATCGCGCTGTCCCAGCTCGACACCCGGTGGGCCGAGCTGGAGTCGGGCACGGTGACCGGGACGTTCCCGGCGTACTCGCTGGAATACTGGGACGAGGACTTCGGGGTCTGGCACGCGGTCCCGGCCAACAATGCCTTTTCCCTGAACAGCTCCGACGTGAAGCTCCGGGCGCTCTGCGTCCCATGCCAGCGGCACATTGCCGGCAGCACGCCGGGGCTCTCGGCGCTCGACGTGGTGAGCCGAGCCGGGGCGGTGATGGCGACCGACCGCACGGCGGGCGAGGTGAATTTCACGATGCCGGTGGGCGAGAACCAGGTGGGGGTGCACATCCTGGGCGGCACCCAGGCGGGGGGGAGCCCGACGGCCTGGCGCCACCTGGACTTCCGGGTGCTCACGATCACCGCCTCGCACTACTACGTCTCGCCCGACCCGGCCACCGGGGTGACCGACCAGCCGGTGACGCTCACCGCGAAGAACCTGGCTCCCGGGACGCCCGGCGGGTTACGGTACGACTGGAGCTTCACGCATTTCGGGAGCACCCAGACGGCGCAGGTGACGGGGGACAGCGTGGTGCAGCACACCTGGCCGGTGTCGGGGAACTTCACCGCGACGGTGACGGTGCGCGACGTGGCGAGCGGGCTGGTAGTGGGGCGGGCCACGGGGCAGGTGAGCATCGGGCAGGCGCTGCCGATCTGGAAGTTCACCAAGGTGCAGTTCGTGTTCCTGGGGACCAAGGCGCCGGACGGGTTGGAGGTGCTGTCCGGCTACGTGACCATCGACATCGGCGGGGTGATGGACCTGATCCAGGCCAATCCCAGCCGGGGGCGGCTCTTTTACTACTCGGCGCCGGTGACGATCGGGAGCACCCAGCTGCCCCGGGGGGTGTATGTGAGCGCCGGATTCCTGAGCGACGCCGACCAGACGCTGAAGACTGCGAGCTTCGACCCGCTGGGCCGGCCCACGGCGGGGCCGTACGTGGACCAGTACGGGGACGACCTGGTGGTGGACGGCGGCAGCGACCTGGGGCTGTCGACCGGGTCGTTCGAGGGGAAAGCGGCGACCCGGACCCGGGACCTGACCGGGTTCCCGGGGGTGGGCGGGAAGCACACGGTCACCCACTGGAGCGTGAGCGCGGTGAAGCAGGGGACCAAGCTGACGGGGACGATCACCTACTACCAGGAGCAGTGGGGATTGATCGTGTCGACCTGCACGCCCCCGGCGAGCCTCAACTGTCAGACCGGGTTTCAGGGGACGATGAAGTGGGTGTATACGTTCGAGGCGGTGCGGCTGCAGTAGGGCGCGTTGTGGCCCACAGGCCTTGGGACCGGGTGGCCCTCCGCCTGCGCCTGCGTGCCGCTCCGGGTTCAGGCCGGTCCTCAGGTCTGCCGGGGCCGGCCCGCCGCGATGATTTCCGGGTGACGGCGGGCTGATTCCGGCGTGAGGGTTTCGGCCTATGCTCGGGGCGACCCCTGACAAGGACCCCCCATGCTCCGCTCGCTGCAATTCCTCTTGCTGCTGTCCCTGGCCGCCGGGACCCCGGCCCTCGCCCAGACCCGGCTCGGCCGGCCCGTGACCCTGCCCCGGAAGGATCTGGGCAGCCGGCTGGTCACCATCCCGGCGGTCCAGGTGACCAAGGCCTTCCCCAACGGCGGCGAGATGGTGGACTTCTACTTCGACGCCTATCCCAACGCCACCGGGTACGCGCTCCGGCGGGGGACCTCGGCGGCGGGACCGTTCGCCCCGCTGCCGGCCGGCCAGGTGAGCTGGGCGCTGGCCAACTACTCCCGCAGCCCAATCTGCTGCGAAGGATTCGACCGGCTGGCGTATCAGGCCGGCGCCGGCACCACGCTCTGGTACGTGATCGACGCGCTGGCGGGCAGCACGGTGATCGGGTCGTCCGCGCCGATCCAGGTGGACCTGCCGGCCTGGTTCCGGGGGCCGCTGTCGGTGGATATCGTCAAGACCGGCACCAACCAGTGGACCATCGGCTGGGAGTCCGTCTCGCAGGCGCAGAGCTACACCGTCCTGCTCCGGCTGGGCAGCGCCATCATCGCGTATCAGAACCTGAACATTCCGCCGACCCAGTCCCAGGTGAACATCAACGGGCTGTATTCGGGGAACACCTATCAGCTCCAGGTGTACGCGAACATTCCGTACAACGGCACGGTGCTCCAGCGCGCCGGGAACAAGTCGTATACGGCGCCGTGAGGGCGGGGGGGTCAGGTTGCCGCGGGGGGCGGCGGGCGGCGGGGCCGGCGGGTGCGGTGCTGCCGCCTTGGGCTTCCGCTGATACGGGCCCCGCGGCTTGCCCTTGGGCCCCGATATTCCCGCGACGTCGCGCCGAGCGATCCGCGCGGCGATGCGGCGGGCATCCATCTGGTTGACCAGGCCGTCCTTCTCGTAGCGGTGGAGCTTGCCCAGCTCCATCCGCGCCTCGTAGCGCGCGGCCAGGTGCCGGAGCCGGGTGTCCACCAGCCATCCCAGGGTGTAGTGGGCGCCGCGCTCGACGAGGATGCCGGCGGCGACGCAGAAGATGGCGAACGGCGCCTCCATCCATCCCTCGGGGGACAGTTCGGGCTGGAGGAAGCGCACCGCGCCGGCGACGGTGAGGCCCATGAGGGCGCCGAGGGGAATCTGCCGGAACTTGCCGATGGTGTCGAAGGCCGACGACACCGACTTGGTCAAGGGCTCATAGCACCTCACTGTTGGGAGCCCGCCCGGCCGAACGCATCGAATGGGCCAGAAATCGGTCAGCGGGTTAAGCGCGTGGCGAGCAATGGGTTCGCGGGAAACCGGCCGCGGAGCGCGAAAAAACGGGTGCGTCCGCGAAATTGGACAGGGTTCGGATCGAATTGGGGCGAATTCGAGGTGATTCGAGCGGATTTGGGGGAAATTCGCGCGAATTGGGGGAATTTCGAGGGAATTCGCGCGATTTCGTGAGATATTCGTGCGAATTCGAGGTGGATTTGGCGAAAAGAGGCGAAATTGGGGGTGGGACCCTACCGGCAGTCGCTCACGCTAGCAGATCGATTGCCGGATCATGACGCGCCGAGTCGTGGCGCTCGCGGCTCGAGATGCACGTCCCGGTCGGGGAACTGGGCCAGCAGGGTGAGGGTGCCGCCGAGCGCGGCGACGTAGGCCCGGAGCGCGCCGAGCCGCGGGTCGGGGTGGCGCTCGAACCTGGAGAGCCGGGCCTGTTTCCGGCCGAGCCGGCCCGCGAGGATTTCCTGGGAGACGCGACAGGACCGGCGTAGCTCGGCGAGCGACCGCGGGGCCGGGAGCTGATAGCGGCGGCGCTCGGCCAGTCGCAGGCGGATCCGGGCGGCCCAGGCCTCCGGATCGGCGAGTGCGGGCTCTCCGGGTCCTTCGGGAACGAGGGTCCATCCATCGAGTGAGGGCATATGGGGAGAATTATTCCCGTGGAGGCATATGCCGGCCCGGGAATAATTCGGCGAACCGGGCCGGGGGAGACGTATGCCTCCCAGTTTATCGAGGCGAGTCCCAATTCCTGAATCAGAAAAACGCGGAGGGGCTCACAATCTGCGGGCTCCCGCCCTGGCGGTGTCAGGGTCGGAAAGGATGGTGATTGACGCCCGAGGCCGATCCCCGCTCCGACGCCGACCTGGTTGCCCGCGCTCGGGCCGGGGACGATGATGCCTTCGGGCGGCTCGTCCAGCGGCACGCGCGCGCCGCCCTGGCCGTGGCGCGGGGCGTGGTCGGCGACGTCGATCTGGCCGAGGACGTCTGTCAGGACGCGTTGTTCCGGGTGTGGCAGCGGCTGGGCGATTGTCGCGAGCCCGACCGGTTTGCCGCGTGGCTGGCGCGGGCGGTGCGCCGCCACGCGCTCAATGCGATCCGGGGCCGGCGCACCGCCCCCATGTCGGAGGCGGCCGAGGTGGCGGCGTCCGCCGCCCCCCCCGATCGGGCGGCCGAGGCGGCAGAGCTTGGGCGGCGGCTCGACCGGGCGCTCGAGCGGCTCACCGCCGAGCAGCGCACGGCGGTGCTGCTGTTCGACCTGGAGGGCTGGCCCCACGCCCGGATCGCCGAGGCGCTGGATACCACCGAGGCGATGAGCCGACAGCACCTGATGCTGGCGCGGCGCCGCATCCGCGAGCTGCTCGGGCCACGAGGAGAGGGCGCATGACCGATCCATCGACCGATCCATCGGAAGACCCCATCGATCTCACCCCGCTTGCGCGCGACGCCGCGCTCCGGGCCTCGCGCGTGGCGGCGCGGGTGACGGCGCAGGTGGCGGCCGGGGCGGCCGGAGGCGGCGCGGGTGCGCGCCGAGCGGGACGGCTGGGGAGGAGTGCGAACCCGGCTGGCCCGCATCGCGCTGCCGGTCTCCCTCGCGGCCGCCGCGAGCCTGGCCGCTGTCGCGCTGGGCGCCCGGCACAAGGCCCGGGATCCGGAACGGTTTGCCGTGGTGGTGCTGGGCACCGGTCCCGCGGCGCGGTGGGTCGCGCTGGACCGGCGCCCCGAGCTCCCGGAGCTCATGGCGCTGGTGGCGCCGACCCCATGACCCGGGCGGGTGGGTACGCCACGGTCGCGCTGGTCGGGGCGCTGCTGCTGGGCGGCGCGCTGGGCTATACGCTGGGGCGCGGCACACAGGGGCCGGAGCGGATGAAGCAGCCGATGACGATGCTGGGGCTCTCCCGCACGGCGCTGCTCGATTCGCTCGAGGCCACGCCGGCCCAGCGGGCCGCGATCGACAGCCTGCTCGACCGGGCCCGGGGCCGCGCCGACTCCGCGGTGGACCGGATGATGACCGACGTGCGCGCGGCCACCCGGGAGGCCCGCGACGCGGTGCGCGCGCTGCTCGACGAGCCGCAGCGCCGGCGGTTCGATTCCCTCCTGGCCGGGACCCGCGAGATGCTGCCGAGGAGTCCGGTTCCGCCCCGCTGACTCACAACCCGGGCATTCGAGGTGTCAACGCATACACCTCAGCGGGGAGTGACCGGTGCGGGCTCTCGTGGCGCTCAATTGTCTCTGGCTGGCCCTGCCGGCGGCCGGCCTGGCCCAGTCGGCGGCCGGCACGCCGGTCGACGCGGGGAAGTCCTACTCCATTCCCTCAACGGTGCTGGGGGAGACCCGGGTCGTGGACATCCAGCTTCCCGCCGGGTATGCCGCCAACCCGAACCGTCGCTATCCGGTGCTGGTGGTGCTCGACGGGGAATTCGAGTTTCCGATCGCCGCGGCGATGGCCCGGTTCTATGCCAGCGTCACCCACCTGCCGCCCCTGATCGTCGTGGGGGTCCGCAACACCGACCGCACCCGCGACCTGACGACGGCGCCGGCACCGGGCTTCGCCAAGCCGCCGGAGGTCGAGACGGCCGGCGGCGCCGACCGGTTCCTGCGTTTTCTCTCGGACGAGCTGCTGCCCTACGTGGACCGGCAGTACCGCACCGTGCCGATGCGGGTGCTGGTGGGCCATTCGCTGGGCGGGCTGTTCGCGCTCCACGCGCTGGCCACCCGGCCCGCGCTGTTCACCGGCTACCTGATCATGGAGCCGGCCGCGTGGTGGAACAACCAGAAGGAGTTCCGGGAGGCGCGCGCGGCGCTGGCCCAGCCGGCGGCCCGGCACGCGCGGGTTATGCAGGTCAACACCGAGCCGTTGACCGATGACACCACCGGCTGGGGCGGCGGCTCGCCGATGGTGCGGCAGTTCGAGACCACCGGAGAGGATCACGCCAGCATGGCGGCGGCCGGGATGATGATGGGGCTGCGCGGCATGTTCGCCGACTTCCGGCCGATCGAGTGGCGCCCCGGCATGCGGCCGATCGCGATGCTGGCCCAATACGACTCGCTCGCCGCGCGGGTGGGCTACGACGTGCCGGTCGAGCGGGGCGTGTTCGATGTGGTGTTCCGGATGAGCGTGGACAGCCGCTGGTTCGACGACGCCGAGCGGGTGGTGACCCGGATGGAGCATTCCCTGGGCCCCTCGGACGCGAGCCAGGCGATGCGGGACCGGCTGGCCAGGGCGCGGGCCGCTCCGGCGCCCAGGGGCTTCGTGCAGCTCGAGTTCCCGGCGCACCGCCCGACCCCGCGGGAGGCCCAGGCGTTCCTCGGCAGGTGGGAGTCGATCGGCACCGCGCAGCCCCACAGCGTCGAGGTCCGCGCCGCCGGCGACACGATCGTGGTGCACGACCGGGAATTCTTCGGCAACGACGATCCGTTCGAGGGCGACCGGCCGGTGATTCAGGTGACCGCGGACGGAGTGCTCGAATGGGGCCTCCCGGTGTTCCGGGGCCTCGCGGCGGTCGAGGTGCTGCGGGGCAGGGTCGAGTCGGACGGCACGATGACGGTCACCCGGGAGGTCCGGGGCTGGGTGCCGATCGGGCCGGGGCCGAACCTGGCGCTGGTCGAGAAGTTCCGGCGGGTGGGCGACTAGTCCCGAACCCCACCCTTTGATGGATGGCCGCCCCGGTCCAAACGCTCTAGGCTTCGGGCTGCGTCCCCTCAAGGAGCGAGCCCGTGGATCTTCTGACCCTGATCGTCGTCGGCCTGATCGCCGGATTGCTGGCCAGCCTCGTGGTTGGCGGCACGGGCTTTGGCCTGCTGGGCGATATCGTCATCGGCATCATCGGTGCGTTTCTGGGGAGCTGGCTCTTTCGCGAGCTCAACATCCGGGTGCCCTTCAGCGGGCTCGGCGGCACCATCTTCGTGGCCTTCATCGGCGCGGTGGTCCTGTTGCTGGTCCTGCGGATCTTCCGCCGGAGCCGGGGCAAATAGTTCGCCGAGTCAGCGAGGCCGGTCGAAGAGCGGCCAGCTGCGATAGGCGCCGACGGTAAGCGCCGAGCGGCGATCCGCCGCCAGCCCCCGGGCCAGGTCCACGCGGATCACCCCCAGGCGCCCCTCGGCGATCCCGACCCGGATCCCGAATCCCCCATCGAGATACCAGCGGTCTCCCGCCGTATCGGCGGGGGCCACCACTCTGGCGGCGTCGAGGAATGCCCCGGCGGCGAGGACCAGGGGCCCGACCCGAGCGACGGGGTAGTCGCCGGCGAGCCCCCCATGGACGATCCCCCGTCCGGCGAGCAGCGTGGCACCGTCGAGCGGATGGGCCCGGAGCGGCACCGCCCACGACACCGCGCCACCGGCCACCGGCCAGGCTCCGGTGGGGGTCTTTGGGCTCGCCCACTCCACGCCGAGCCGGGAAGACCAGGCCGCGCGGGTTAACCCGGGAGTGGACGCCCAGGTCGCCCGGGCGCTCCCTCGGGTGTAGGACCGGTTGGCGGAGATCGCGATGCCGCGCTCGCCCGTCGCGGCGAGCGCGAACCGATTGCCCAGCGCGCGAAGCTCGGTCCCGACCGAGACCGCGAGGTAGTCCCGGTGCCCGGACCACCGCTCGACCCGAAGCCCCGCCGACGGACGTACTCCTGCCGTGAGCCAGCCGCCGAAATTCACCAGGCCGGATCTCCGGGTTTCTTCGAAGGCCGGGGTCGGTCCGGGGCCGGGCCCGAACCGGAATCGTTCCCAGGCACCCTCGATGCCGATCACGCCGGGAAACAGCAGATGGGTCGGAGCGTCCACGCCGAAGGCGGCTCGCGCGCGGGCCGGTGCCCAGCGCACGCTCCCGCTCCAGAGCTCTCCGGCGCCGGTCGGGCTGGCGACCTGGAGACCCACCTCGCGCTGCGCCACGGCCTCGACCGCGCCGGCCGCGATGAGACGCCAGAGGGGATCCACCATCGGGCGTTCGACGATGGCCACGCGCACTTCGACGATGCCG
The DNA here is from genome assembly GCA_963762545.1 of uncultured Gemmatimonadales bacterium. Classification (GTDB taxonomy): domain Bacteria; phylum Gemmatimonadota; class Gemmatimonadetes; order Gemmatimonadales; family GWC2-71-9; genus JABFSM01. The sequence goes on from CAVXLC010000002.1 coordinate 39,310, forward strand.
CCGGGGACCGGCTGATACCCCACGACCGCGCGGCGCAACGCGGGAACATCGGACACCCGGCGTTGGGCCAGCGCGAGGCTCCCGGGGGTGAGCACCGCACCGGGGGGCACCGACACCGCATCGGCGATCTCGGAGAACCGGATCCCTCGGGTGCCATCGATACGGAGCAAGTCGACGGTCGGCCGGCCCAGCTCGTTCCACGCGGCCAGCGCACCGGTCTCATCGCCGGTCAGGTACCGGCTGGACGCCAGGAGCTGCCAGCCGATTCGGTCGCCCGGGGCCCGCGCCAGGTATTCCTCGGCGAGCCGGACCGCGTCGGCATGCCGGCCCTGCTTGAATCGGACGCCGGCTTTCTCCCGCAGCACCAATGGCTCATCGGGGCAGCTCCGGCCAGCCTCCTCCAAGAGCCGAAAGGCCTCCGCCAGCTGCTTGTCGTTCGCGGCGTCGACGGCGCGGTCGAGCCAGGGACGACAGGGGAGCGAGTCGACCGGTGCGCGGTCCAGGGTGTCGGCCAGCATCGCGGGAGCCGGCGCCGGTGCGGGCACCGGTGCCGGCCGGATGACCATGGCCCAGCGGTCCGCCCCGGTCCAGCGGGTCAGGAATCGGGATTCATCGATGGTGATGAACGGGGCCCGGGCCGGATCATGATAGGTCACCTTGCCGTCGCGCCAGCCGAGCACGACGACGTAGTGGTACCGATCCGGCGAAACCTGAATGAGCGCCACCACCGGCGCGCCGCCCTCGAGCTGATGGCGCACCAGCTCCGGTGTGCCCTCCAGCACCCGGGTGTCCCATCCCCGCGCTCGCGCGGCGGAGGCGAGGTCGCCGGTGCGGATGCCGCCCAGCTCCGGATGGACCAGGCCGGCGAAGTCCTCGGCGAAGACGCCGCGGCGCCCCCACCAGCGCTCGACCATGGCCAGCGCCGCGCCGCCGCACAGCAGGACCGATTGGGGGAGATAGGGTACGTCGAGGCGCGACGGAGGCGGGCGGGATGCCACCGGAAACGGCGACTGGGCCAGCGCCGAAGCGCCGCCCAGTCCGGTGGAGATCAAGCAGACCGCGGTGACCAGCCGAGCTGTGGTACGCACGGCCGATGGCGCTGCCGCGCTACTTGGTGACGAGGATGATGATCAGCAGGGCGATGATGATGACGGTCGTGCTGATGACGACCTTCTGGTCACCGCCGGCCCGATCGCCGACTCCGGTTTCCTGGGCGATCCGGTCCAGGGCGGCCTGATCCAGCGAGGCGACGCCGGCCGAGAGCTCCGACGTGCTGACGCCCATCCGATTGGCCACGCTCTGCACTTGCGGGTTAGCGAGGAAGTCCTGGACCGCTTCCCGATTTCCCGCGGGGCGGGCGGCAACGGCGGCGTCGAGCTCCGCGGTAGTGACCGCGCTCCTGCCCTGGGCGTGGGCGGGGGCGCTGGCGGCAAGACCGAGCGCGGCAACGGCCAGGCTGATGGACATCGCACGGTATTTCGACATACGGACTCCTGAGCGGTGACGGGATGCACTCCGACTGACGAGGAACTCTACAGGGAGTGCCGGCCGCATGGTATCGCTCCTTGGATGGACTCGGCCTCGCTCCGAGGAATGATCGGAGCTGAGCGGAGGCGGTGTCTCTCGATTTGGTACGCGGGGAGAACTATTCTCGTGGGGGCATATGCAGGTGGCCCAACTCCATGAGCGCATCACATCTCATGGCTAGGAGCCTATCACATCTCATAGCTAGCAGATGTACCAGGCGCCCGGCCCGGCTCGGCGCGCCCCGAGCGCACCGGTGATATTCTCCAGGGCCCCGCCCCCGGAGGCCCCGTGTCTCGACCCGCCGCCCTCGTCCTTCTGCTCACGCTGGGCCTGGTCCGCGCCGGGCTCGCCCAGCACCAGGCCGTCACCCTCCACAAGGCCAATCTCCGCTCCGGGCCGCGGAAGACCTCCACCTGGCTCGGGATGGTGCCGGCGGGCGAGATCCTCGATCTGCTGCCGCACGGCCACCAGACCGGGTACTACCGGGTGCAGCGGCCGAGCGAAGAGATCGGCTGGGTGACCGAGAGCGCGCTCCGGATCCTGGATGACGCCGAGATCCACCATCCCACCCCCGACAGCACCCCGTCCCCCGGGGCGCCGACCGTGAGTCCCAGCGTGATCGCCGGCGCGTTCGACGGCTGCATCATCGAGGGCGACCCCAGTCCCGCCGGCTCCCAGTTCCACCAGTTCCAGGAGCGCAATCGCCTCAAGAACCGGAGCGCGGTGCCCGGCGACACGGTGTTCGACCCCGGCGTGACCCTGGCGAAGCTGGTGGGCGACGGGAGCGACGACCTCAGCCGCTACGACGAAGGCAAGGCCGCCGAGATCACTGGCTGGGTGGTGCACGTGAAGAAGGGCGGGGCGGAGACCTCCAACTGCGGCAAGACCGACTCCACCCACGTGGACGCGCACATCGAGCTGGCGCTCTCGCCGACCGATACGCTCAAGAACCGCCGAGTCGTGGTCGAGATCACGCCGCGGTGGCGGGAGGCGATGAAGGCCGCGGGGGTCAACTGGTCGACCCAGACGCTCCAGCACGCCATCGAGCATCACTGGATCAGGGTGGGCGGCTGGCTGTTTGCCGACTCGGAGCACAAGAACGTCGCCGAGAACACCCAGCCGGGCGGGGACACGAATTGGCGGGCCACCGTGTGGGAGCTCCACCCGGTGACCCGCCTGGTGGTGGTCGAGCACCCGTAGGGCGGGGCGCTCGGCCCGGCTATTTGCCTCCGCCCCGATGAGACTCGGCGCTCTTCCGCTGCTTGGCAGCGCGGCGGGCGAGCTTTATCGGCCGTTTCCCCTTCATGCCCGGCGTCAGGTCATGGCCCTGGAGCGTCCGGCCGCTCTTCTGGGGGCTGGGATTTTTCAGGGGTGTGTGCAGCTTCGGCCCGGCGACCGGCTTCGATTCGGTGGTCTTCCCGTCGAAGTGCTCGGTGTCGGCCTCCGCCTCGGCGCGGGTGTGGTGGACCACGGCGTCCCGATGGTTGGGCGGCGCATACAGCGTATAGAGCTTGAGCGGCCCGGCGCCGGTATTGACGATGTTGTGGCGCGCCCCGGCCGGCACCAGCACGGCAAAGCCGGCGGTGATGGCGGTCCGCACTCCATCGAGCACCGCCTCCCCCGACCCCTCCTCCACCCGGAAGAACTGATCGAGGTGGTGCACCTCGGCGCCGATCTCCTCCTGCGGCTTCAGGGCCATGACGACGAGCTGGCAGTTCTTCGCGGTGTAGAGCACCTGGCGGAAATCGTCGTTCTTGACGGCGATGCCCTCGATGTCCTTCACGAACCCTCTCATAGGACCTCCTTGCCCGGTTTTGTGCCGGGTAACGTACCTGCCCCTGATACAAGGAATCGTGAAGCGGGGATGACGAGGTCCAGGCCGCCCCGCACCAGGCTGCGCCGACGCCGGCCCGAGGGCGGGCGTGACCGCACGGCGGCCGGAACGAGGTAGATTCCTCCCCCAGGAGGACCTTGCGGTGCCCCGACGACGATCCGTGCTGCTGCTGTCCCTCGCCACCTTCGTGGCGATCCTGTTCCTCTTCCCCCTCCTCGGCGGGTTCCTCACCGACTGGTGGTGGTTCAAGGAGATCGGGTACCGGGTGATCTTCACCCGGGAGCTGGTCACCCGCACCGTGCTGTTCTTCGCGGCGGGCGGCCTGACCTTCGCGGTGCTGTTCGGCAACCTCCGGCTGGCCCAGCGGGGCGCGGTCCCCAACCCGATCGTGCTCCGGCTGGGCGAGCTGGCGCCGCCGTTCAACGTCACCGCCGCGCTCCGTCGGTTCTCCCTCCCGGTGTCGCTGGTGATCGGCCTCATGGCCGGACTGGCCGTGGCGCCGGCGTGGAGCCTGGTGCTCCGGATGATCTACCGGACGCCGTTCGGCATCCTGGATCCGGTGTTCTCCCGTGACGTCGGCTTCTACGTCTTTACCTTGCCGGGCCTGGCCGGCCTGCTGGGGTTCCTGAGCGCCATCGGGAGCGTCTCCCTGCTGCTCCTCCTCCCGCTCTACTTCCTGCGCGGCGACATCGTCTTCCGGCCCCGGCAGGCCCGGTTCGAGCCGTCGGCCGGCATGCACCTGGGCATCCTGATCGCGGTGCTGTTCGTCCTCACCGCGCTGCGGCTCTGGTTCGTGGACGCTCCGCAGCTGCTCTACTCGACCACCGGCCCGCTGGTGGGCGCCAGCTACACCGATCTGCACGCCCGGCTCCCCGCCATCCGGGTGACGGCGGTGCTGGCCCTGGCCGCGGCCGCGATGGTGCTGGTCGGCGCCTTCCGGGGCGAGCTGTCGCGGGTCGGGCTGTGGGCCGTGGTCGGATACCTCGCGGCGGCGGTGCTGGGCCGGAGCCTCTTCCCGCTGGTGATGCAGAAGCTCGTGGTGGCCCCCACCGAGCTCACCCGGGAGGCGCCCTATCTCAAGTCGCACATCGCGGCCACCCGCGCCGCGTGGGGGCTCGACAGCGTGGACACCCGCGAGCTCAATGGCGAGGCCGACCTGAGCCTGGCCGACATCCGGGCCAACTCGGCGACGATCGAGAACGTGCGGCTGTGGGACCGGGATCCGCTGCTCCAGACCTTCGGCCAGCTCCAGGAGATCCGCACCTACTACGATTTCATCTCGGTGGACGACGACCGCTACTGGATCAACGGGAAGTACCGCCAGGTGCTGCTCAGCCCCCGGGAGCTCAACCCCGCTTCGCTCCCGACCCGGACCTTCATCAACGAGCACCTGACCTTCACCCACGGGATGGGGCTCACCCTGGGCCCGGTCAACCAGGTCACCGCCGAGGGACTCCCGGTGCTGTTCATCCGGGACCTGCCGCCGGTGTCGGATGTGGGGCTCAAGGTCGACCGGCCCCAGATCTACTACGGCGAGATGGGCAGCGACTTCGTGTTTGTCGGCACCAACCAGCGGGAGTTCGACCACCCGTCGGGCGACGCCAACATCTACGCCCCCTACGAGGGGAGCGGCGGGGTCAAGGTCGGCAACCTGCTGCGCCGGCTGGTGCTGGCCATGCAGTTCGGCTCCTCCAAGATCCTGCTGTCCCAGGATATCACCAACGCCAGCCGGATTCTCTACTACCGGAACATCGTCGAGCGGGCGGCGCGGGCGCTGCCGTTCCTCCGGTTCGACCGCGACCCCTACATGGTGTCCACCTCGGACGGCCGGCTCCAGTGGATCGCGGATGCGTACACCACGTCGGACGGGTATCCCTACGCCCAGCCGATCGCCGACGGCACCACCTATATGAGGAACAGCGTCAAGCTGGTGATCGACGCCTACAACGGCACCCTCACCGCGTACGCCAGCGCGCCGGCCGACCCGATCCTGCGCACCTGGGCCAAGGTTTTCCCCGGGATCTTCCATCCGCTCGACAGCATGCCGGCGGAGCTGCGGGCCCACATCCGCTACCCCGACGACCTCTACCGGGTCCAGACCGCTCTCTACACCACCTATCACATGGAGGCGCCGGAGGACTTCTACCACCGGGAGGACCAGTGGCAGATCCCGGCGGTGGCGGAATCGGAGGCGCGGGCGTCGGTGCCGTTCATGCGGCACATCGTGATGCGGCTGCCCGACGAGCCGAAGGCGGAGTACATCTACATGGTGCCGTTCACGCCCCGCGGGAAGGACAACCTGGCGGCGTGGATGGTGGCGCGGAACGACGGCGACGCCTACGGCAAGCTCCGGGTGTACCGACTGTCCCGCCAGAGCCTGGTGTACGGCCCGCAGCAGATCGAGAACCGGATCAACCAGGACACCGAGATCTCCCGCCAGGTCTCGCTGTGGGACCAGGGGGGGTCCAAGGTGATCCGCGGCGATCTGCTGGTCATTCCGATCGAGCAGTCGCTGCTCTACGTGCAGCCGCTCTACCTCCAGGCCGAAGGGGGCCGGATTCCCGAGCTCAAGCGGGTGGTGGTGGCCTATCAGAATCAGGTGGTGATGGAGGAGACGCTGGACGCCGGCCTCACCCGGCTGTTCGGCGGATCGGCGGGCGGCCGCACTCAGCCCGCCGCCACCCCGGCCGCGGCCGGGGCGCCGGCGGCCGCCGCGGCGCCCGCGCTCTCCGATGCCGAGCTGCGGACCCTGGTAGCCGAGGCGCGGAGCCACTACCAGGCGGCGCTCGCGGCGCAGCGGGCCCTGGACTGGGCCACCTACGGCGAGGAAATCCGCAAGCTGGGTGAGGTGCTCGAACGGCTGGGCGGGCGGGGAGGCCGCTGAGCGCCGCCGCGATGCACCCGGTGCTGCTGCCCTTGCGCTCGACTTCCGCGAGGAGCATGATATCCACCACGCAGGATCTCTCTCAGGGGGTATCCAATGAAGAAACCGTTCGCCGCTCCGACGCTCCGGGAAGAAGCCACCCTGGGCCGACTGACCCTGGTTCCGGCCGTGTCAGCCGCCGGCACCTAGGCGGCCACGCGATTCGTCTCGGACGTATCGGCACCGAAGCGCCCGGTCATCCGGGCGCTTCGTTCGTCAGAGGCTGCCAGCGCCGGCGTTCCATGCAGCTCTTTGCACCGCCCCGGCGCGGCCCCGAAGCACCCCTTGCGCGCCGCCACTGCGAGCGGCATGATATCCCACCACCAAGGATTCCCACAGGAGACGTCAAATGAAGAAACAGTTCGTTGCGCCGATGCTTCGAGAAGAGGCCACGCTGGGCCGGCTGACGCTGTTCGTGGCCGTGTCGGGCCAACCGTCCGACGGCGAGCTCCATCCGTAAGCAGGCCATCGCGGACCGATCGTTGCGCTCGGCCTTTTCGAGCGGCATGATATCTCCCGCGGGATTCCCTCAGGAGGGGTGTGATGAAGAAACGGTTCGTTGCTCCGATGCTTCGGGAAGAGGCCACGCTGGGCCGGCTCACGCTGTCCGTGGCCGTGTCGGGCCAGCAGAATGACGCCGGGGTCGCCGTCGACTAAGCCGCCTATCGCGGATCGTTCGGAAGGGAAGCGCCCGGCCTGCCGGGCGCTTCGTTTGTTGTGGGCCTGGGTCGCCTTCGCCGTCGCCTCCTGCCGCTCGGCCCCGGTGACCATCCACGCGGGCCTCCTCCTCGACGGGCACGGCGGCCAGATGCGGGATGCGGTGATCACCGTGGCGAACGGCCGGATCGCGACCGTCGCCGCCTGGCACGGTCTCCCGGTCACATACGACCTCTCTCGCTATACCGTCCTGCCCGGCCTGATCGATGCGCACGTCCACATCACCGGATACTTCAACCGTCTGGGGAAGCTCAGCACCTACGGCGACGGCGAGACCCCGGAACAGCAAGCGCACGGGCTGGCGGCCAACGCCCTCGCCACGCTGCGCGCCGGGTTTACGACCGTCGCGAGCATGGGCGCTTCGGGCGACAAGGGCCTCCGGGACCGGATCAACCGCGGCACCATTCCCGGCCCCCGCATTCTGACCTCCATGGGCCAGATCCGGGGCTCCGCGGAGCAACCCGACTCGCTGCGGCGAGTGGTTCGACGCCTCCAGTCCGACGGTGCCGACTTCATCAAGATCTTCGCCTCGAACGCCGTCAGCAAAGGCGGGGTGCCGGTCTGGACCGACGAGGAGCTCGGCGCCCTGTGCGGCGAGGCCCGGCGGCGCGGGCTCCGCTCGGTGGTCCATGCCCAGAACGATGCCAGCCTCCGCCAGGCCGCGGCCGCCGGATGCGATCAGGTCGAGCATGGATTCCTCGCCTCGGCGGAGGGGCTCAGGGTCCTCGCCGACCGGGGTGTGTCCTACGATCCCCAGTGCGGGCTCCTGCTCCGGAACTACATCGAGAACCGGGATCGCTACGAAGGGATCGCCGGCCACGACTCGGCGGCGATTGCTTTGATGCAGCGGTTGCTCCCGGTCCTGGCAGGCACCGTGCGTATCGCCCTCGCCACGCCTGGTCTGAAGCTTCTCTACGGCACCGACGCCACCGCGGGAGCCCACGGACGCAACGCCGAGGACCTGGTCTGCCGGGTGCGCGAAGCGGGCCAGGACCCGATGGACGCACTGGTCACCGCCACCTCCCGAAACGCCGCCGCGCTGGGCCTGGGCGACCGGATCGGGACGATTGCGCCGGGGTATGAGGCCGACCTGATCGCGCTGGAGGGCAACCCGCTCGACCAGATCGAAGCGGTGCGGCGGGTGACGTTCGTGATGAAGGGTGGAAAGGTGTTCCTCCGGCAGTAGAACAACCGGCGCCCGGGCGCGCGGGACGTTACCACCACCACCCGGCTGACCCCGGTCTCGGGCACGCCGCCCGCCAACGTAGCATCCGCCCCGCGGGCCGCCTTGTCGGCCCCGCGCGGCCGCCCCACATTGGGGAGATGAAACCCGCGGGACTCCCGGCTCTCCTCGTGACGCTCGCCGCGACGTCGGTGGCGGCGCAGGCGCCCCGGGACGACGGCCGCTGGACCATGCCGGCCGGGGACTACGCCGCCACCCGCTACAGCGCCCTGTCCCAGCTCACGCCCGAGAACGTCGCGGGATTGAAGCCGGTCTGGAATTTTTCCACCGGGGTGCTCCGCGGGCACGAGGGGCAGCCGCTGGTGGTGAATCACACGATGTACGTCGTCACGCCCTACCCCAACGTCCTCTACGCCTTCGACCTATCCCAGCCGTCCTACCCGCTCAAGTGGAAGTACCGCCCCAACGTCGATCCCAACGCGCTCGGCATCGCCTGCTGCGACGCGATCAACCGGGGCGCCTTCTATGCCGACGGCAAGATCGTCTACAACACGCTGGACGGACACACGGTGGCGATCGACGCCGCCACCGGCCGGGAGGTCTGGAACACCAAGGTGGCCGAGATCACCGACGGGGAGACGACGCCGATGGCGCCGTTCGTGGTCAAGGACCGGGTGATCGTCGGGCCCTCGGGCGGCGAGTTCGGCATTCACGGCTGGACCCGGGCGCTCGATTTGAAGACCGGCAAGATCGTCTGGACCGCATACAACGAGGGCTCCGACGCCGACATGCTGGTACGTGAGTCCACCTTCAAGCCATTTTATGACGCTGGCGCCGACCTCGGCCTCACCAGCTGGCCCCGGGACATCTGGCAGAAGGCCGGCGCGCCGGTGTGGGGCTGGTTCTCCTACGACCCGGGGCTCGACCTGGTGTACTACGGGGTCGGCAATCCCGGTCCCTACAATCCCGAGCAGCGCCCCGGCGACAACAAGTGGACCAACAGCGTCCTGGCCCGCCGCCCCGAGGACGGCTCGCTGGTGTGGGCCTACCAGTTCACCCCGCACGACAACTGGGACTACGACTCCAACGCCGAGATGATCCTGGCCGACCTCATGGTCCAGGGCAAATCGCGGAAGGTCCTGGTTCACTTCGACAAGAACGGCTTCGCCTACACCATCGACCGGGCCACCGGCGAGGTGCTGGTGGCCGAGCCGTTCGTGAGCCTCAACTGGGCCAAGCGCATCGACCTCGCCACCGGCCGCCCGGTATTGGACTCGAGCAAGTTCACCGGCGCCTCCCGGGGCAACGTCAAGTACATCTGCCCGAGCCTCGAGGGCGGCAAGAGCCCGGCGTCGCCCGCCGGGTATTCGCCGCGCACCGGGCTGTTCTACCTCGCCACGGTCAACCTCTGCATGGACTACCAGGCCGAGGTGCGGGCCCGGATCCGGGGGACCCCGTTCATCGGCGCCAACACCCCGTACGTGGCGGGACCGGGCGGCAACATGGGGGCGTTCATCGCTTGGGACGCCGCGCGGGGCAAGCGGGTGTGGGCAATCAAAGAGAAGTATCCGGTGTGGAGCGGGGTGCTGACCACCGGGGGAGACCTGGTGTTCTACGGGACGCTGGACGGCTGGCTCAAGGCGGTCAACGCGAAGACCGGCGCGCTGCTGTGGAAGTTCAAGGTCGGCTCGGGGGTGGTGGCCGCGCCGATCACCTTCACCGGCGCCGACGGCAAGCAGTACGTGGCGGTGTACGCCGGTATCGGCGGCGACTGGGCCCTGCTCTCGGGAGACCTCCGCGCCGACGATCCCGCCGACGTGCGGGACCCCGCGGATTTCATCAAGGATCTGGCCCGCTACACCAGCCAGGGCGGGATGGTATGGATCTTCGCGCGGTGAGGAGACTGGCGGCGGTCCTGCTGCTCGCGGCCCTCGGCTGCGCCAGGCCCGACGGCTCCGCCCAGGGCGCCTCCGCGCAATCCGCCGATTCCGCGTCCCCCGCGTCCTCCGCGGCTCCGCTCGCCGTCCGCTACGACCAGCACATTCCCGCCGGGGGACAGCTGCCGCCCGGCGCCGCGCCCGCCAATCCCTATGCCGGAGACGCCCGGTCCGCCGCCGAAGGCGGCAAGCTGTTCAATTCGATGAATTGCGACGGCTGTCACGGGGGCGGGGCCACCGGATGGGTCGGGCCGAGCCTGAGCGACGGCCGCTGGATCTACGGCGGGAGCGACGCGGCGGTGTTCCAGTCGATCTACTCCGGCCGGCCCCACGGCATGCCGGCGTTCGGCGGCGTGCTCCAGCCGCCGATCGTCTGGAAGCTGGTGAGCTACCTCCGCTCGCTGCCGTTGCCCCGGTCGGTGCCCACCCAGAGCTGGTGATCCCGGATCAGAATCCGATCCGGGTGCCGTGCCCGGTGGCCGTGCCTCCGCCCGCCGCCGGCTTGCCCGCCGAATCGAACGCCTCGTAGGTGATCGTCGATTCGAACGATTTCCCGTCCGGCGCCAGCCGGATCCGCTCGGTGAATTCCCCGTGGCCGCCCGGCCCCCAGCCGCCGCCTCCGGTAATCTCCTCGACGCGGGCCGGCAGCCGCGTCAGGTAGAAGTCGTACCTGGCCTCGAACTCCGTGGGGGAGATCTCCCGCCACACCCCGTACGCCGGAGGGACCGGCGGCGCCTCGTCGTAGTTGGACGATTCGGTCAGCGTGCCGCCGGCGTTGAACACGTACATGAATTCGAGGTCCCGGATCGCCGCGAAGGCGCCGCTGCTGAACGCGATCTTCGAGCGCCAGGCGCCGGCCAGCGGGGCGGCGGCGGTGGGCCGGGCGCAACCGGCCGCGAGGAGGAGGAGCGCAACCGCGGCGAGCCGTTTCAGCATGGGAGTGTCGTCTGCTCCGGTGGATAGGTGAGCTCGGTGCCCTTCACCTTGGCGAACGATGTGAGCTTGTGCTCCTGGAGCCGGGTCGGACTCAGGATCTCGAGGGCGCGGACCCCGCGCACCGTGAGGGCGTCGGCAATCAGCGACCGGTGGCAGCGCCACGGCACCGCCTCGGCGCACATCACGGCCTGCCGGCTGCGCGCGGCCTCGCCGATGAGCGCGAGCAGCTCGGCTTCGAATTCCGGGGTCTGCATGTAGTCGGCGTACCCGCGGAACGACAGGTTGCGCCAGCCCGCGTTGGGAGACCCGGGATGGGTGCGGCGAAAGCCCCCCAGCCCGGGCACGTGGCGGTACTCGATCCCGGCGGCGGGGAGGGCGGCGGCGAGGGATTCCTGATTGTACTGGGGATTGTGGCCGGAGCGGGGCACCGTGCGCACGTCCATCAGCCGGGTCACCCCGTGGGCCGCCAGCAGCCCGATGAATTCATCGAGCGGCCGGGTCGAATGGCCCACGGTCAGGATCTCGGCCTGCACCATGACCTGGGGAGCATGGCGCTCTCCGTGGCGGGGAGACTACGGTTTCCCGGCGATCTTGCTTCGCATCCGCTCTTCGGCTTCCCGGAGCTCCGGGGTGAATTCGGGGCCGAAGTCATCCGCCTCGAACAGCTGGCGGACCTCGAGGACCACGTCGCCGTCGATCGGCGGCCACCGCCTGGCCCACTCGACGGCCTCTTCCTTCGACCGGACCTCGATCATAGTGTACCCCCCGATCAGCTCCTTCACCTCGGCGAAGGGCCCGTCGATCACCCGGGGCTTTCCGCCGGAGAACTGCACCCGGGATCCCTGGGAGGTGGGCTTGAGCCCCTCGCCGCCCAGCAGGATGCCGGCCTTCTGCATGTCCTCCATATACTTGCCCATCGCGGCCAGGACCTTCTGGTCGGGCAGCACCCCCGCCTCGGTCTTCGCGTCGGCCATCCGCAGGATCATGAATCGCATGGGACTGTCTCCACGTGCTCTGGTGGGCGAGCCGGGCGGGTCCCGGCTCCATCATGGCGACGAACCAGGACCCGCGGGATCGACAGGGCCCGGTCTCCGCGGCCCGGAGGGTCGAGCGGACCCTTCCGCGGAGGAGTAGTATTCCGAGGACCTTCACCCCCACCCAGAGACGCCTCATGCACCGATCGGCCCGCCCCTGCCGGCATGCCTTGTCCTTGGCTCTGCTGCTTGTCCTCGGCGCTCGCGCGGCCGCGGCCCAGGCAGCCTACCAGCCGGTGGATACCGCCGCCTTCGCCGCGCTCAAGTGGCGCAATATCGGGCCGTATCGCTCGGGCCGATCGGTGGCCGCGGCCGGTTCGGTTGCCCGGCCCTGGGAGTACTACTCCGGGACCACCGGCGGTGGCGTCATGAAGACCACCAACGGCGGCTACACCTGGGAGCCGGTGACCGACAAGTACTTCGGCGGCACCATCGGCGGGATCGCCATCTACCAGCCGAACCCCGACATCGTGTACGTCGGCACCGGGGAGGGGACGCTCCGGGGCAACACCTCCTACGGAGAGGGCGTCTACAAGACCACCGACGCGGGCGCCACCTGGAGCTTCCTGGGACTCAAGGAGACCCGGCACATCGCCAAGGTGATCGTCCACCCCTGGAATCCCGACCTGGTCTACGTGGCGGCGCTGGGCCGCGCGTTCGGCCCTAACCCGGAGCGCGGCGTCTTCCGGAGCAAGGACGGCGGCAAGACCTGGGACAAGATACTCTTCCGCAGCGACTCGGCGGGCGCCACCGACCTGGTCATGGATCCAACCAACCCCGCCGTGCTCTACGCCGCCACCTGGCAGGTGGTGCGGCGGCCCTGGGACATCGTGAGCGGAGGCGCCGGTAGCGCCCTCTACAAGACGGTGGACGGCGGCGATCACTGGACCGAGCTGACCCGCAATGCCGGGCTCCCCCGCGGCACCCTCGGCAACATCGGGCTGGCGGTCTCGCCCGCGAATCCGCGGATCGTGTGGGCCATGATCGAGGCCGACTCCGGCGGCCTCTACCGCTCCGGCGACGCCGGCGCCACCTGGCAGAGCATCAACCGGAAATCGAACCCGAACATCCACTGGCGTCCGTTCTATTTCTCCCGGGTCTTCGCCGATCCGGTGGACACCAATACCGTCTACCTGCCCAACGGCGTGCTTTATAGGAGCACCGACGGCGGCAGGAAGTTCACCGAGGTCCGGCCCTACAACGATCTCTGGGACACCCACACCCTGTGGATCGCGCCGGACAACCCCGATCGGATGATCGTCGCGGCCGACCAGGGCGCGCGGATCTCCTTCAACCGCGGGGCCACCTGGAGCTCCACCGGATACGCCACCGGGCAGTTCTACCATATTGTCACCACCAATCACTTTCCCTATCGGGTCTGCGGCTCCCAGCAGGACAACAGCGGGGCCTGCGGGCCGAGCCGCTCGGACAACCTCTTCGACATCACCCAGTGGTATTACCCGGGCGGCGGGGAGGCCGGCACCATCGTCGCCGATCCGTCCCGGCCCGACGTGACCTACGCCACCGGCGGCGGGAATACCCGGTTCGACCGCGCCAGCGGACGGTTCGAGGCGATCGACCCGTGGTGGGAGCCGAACGCGGTTCCCAAGGACGTCAAGCAACGCTGGAACTGGACCACGCCGATCGCGATCTCCCCGCACGATCCCCGGGTGCTCTACCTGGGCTCCAATTTTCTGTGGCGCAGCGCCGACCGGGGCGCCACCTGGTCGATGATCTCGCCCGATCTCACCCGGCACGACCCGAAGACTCTGGTCGTGGCCGGCGGCCCCATCACCATTGAGTCGTCCGGCGCGGAGATCTATGCCACGATCTTCGCGATCGCGGAATCGCCGGTGGCCAGGGGGACCATCTGGGTCGGCTCGGATGACGGGTTGGTGCACCTGACCCGCGACGGCGGCGCCCATTGGGCCAGCGTCACTCCCGGCTTCGGCGAGTTCACCCGGGTCTCCAGCATCGAGCCCTCGCCCCACGCGGCCGGCACCGCGTATCTCGCCGCGAACCGGAACATGCTCGGCGACAACGCCCCCTACCTCTACAAGACCACCGACTTCGGGAAGACCTGGACCCGGATCACCGCTGGCATTCCCGACGGCGAGTTCGCCCGGGTGATTCGGGAGGACCCGGTGCGGCAGGGACTGCTGTTCGCGGGGACCGAGCGGGGCGTCTGGGTCAGCTTCGACGACGGTTCGCACTGGCAGTCGCTGCGGCGCAACCTGCCGCCGGTGCCGGTGCACGACCTGGTCGTCAAGGAGGGCGACCTGGCCATTGCGACCCACGGCCGCGCCTTCTGGATTCTCGACGATATCTCGCCGCTCCGGCAGCTCGCCGGCGAGATGCTCACGCAGCCGTCGCACCTCTTCACGCCCAAGGACGACTATCGGGTCTATTGGGGCGGCGGCGCCCTGATCGAGAACCTCCCGGTGGGCGCCAACCCGTCCAGCGGGATCTCGGTCTACTACTGGCTCAAGGACAAGAACCAGGACGTCACCCTCGACATCCTCGATGCCGGCGGCGCCGTCGTCAACAGCTTCAGCAGCCGTCCCGACTCGGCCACCCTGGCCGACAGCCTCCGGCTGGAGGACAAGAAGCGGATGCGGAACGACAGTTTGAAGACCGCGGGGGTCACCGATTCGGCCCAGCTCGCCGCTCCCTTCGTCGAGCCGCCCACGGATGAGGAGCCCAACAAGCTCTCGCCCCGCCCGCGGGCGCCCAACCAGCAGGGACTCAACCTCTTCACCTGGGGCTTCCGCTATGCCGACGGCGTGGCGCTGACCGACACGACGTTTCAGCTGCGCCGGGTCTCCGGGGCGACCGCGGTGCCCGGCGCCTATTCGGTTCGCCTGACCGTGGCCGGACGCGCCGAGACCCGCGCCTTCACGCTCAAGGCCGATCCCAGGGTGAATGCGACGGCGGCGGACTTCCGGGCCCGCTTCGATCTGACCCAGCGGATCCGCGGCGCGATGGGCGAGGTGGTCGAGGCGGTCAACGGCCTCGCGGCGCTGCGGGCCGCCGCCGAGGCGCGCCGCGCGGCGGCCGCCGGCCATCCGGAGCTCGGGGCGACGCTCCGCCGCTTCGGCGACAGCCTGGCGGTCTGGTCGCGCCGGCTGGCCACGCCCCGCTACCCCGGGTCCGACGCCGATCCCTATGCGACCAGCTCGCTCTCGGAGCTGGAGCGGTTCACCTACGGCGACATGAACTCGCCGCCCAACCAGGCCGAGCGGACCGGCTCGGTCGAGGCGCTGGCCCGGGCCCGGCGCCAACTGGACGAAGTGAGACGTGCCATTGCGGCCGCGCTTCCCGCCGTCAACGAGGCATTACGGGCCGCGGGTCAGCCGGTCCTGATGGCGCCGCGTTAGGCGGAGCCGGTCACGCCGGCGCGGTACGGATGAAATCCTCGCCCAGGATCCGGTCCAGGGTCTCCACCACCCGGTCCGCGTCCGCGGTGGTGAAGCACATCGGCGGCTTGAGCTTGAGCACGTTGTGGTCGGGGCCGTCGGTGCTCACCAGGACCCCGCAGTCCCGCATCCGGTTGGCCGCATAACCCGCGGCGGCGCCGGCCGGCTCCCGGGTCTCGTTGTTGCGCACCAGCTCGAGCCCCAGGAAGAGTCCCAGGCCCCGGGCATCTCCCGCCATCGGGTGGCGGGTCACCAGCTCCCGGAGCCCCATCAGCAGATGGCGGCCCGTGTCGCGCGCGTTCTCCTGTAATCCCTCCGCCTCCATCACGTCCAGGACCGCGAGCCCCGCCGCGCAGGACACCGGGTTCCCGCCGAAGGTGTTGAAGTACTCCATCCCGTTGCTGAACGCCCCCGCGATCGCCGGCGTGGTGACCACCGCCCCGACCGGATGCCCGTTGCCGATCGGTTTGCCCATGGTGACGATGTCCGGCACTACGCCCTGGGTCTCGAACCCCCAGAAGTGACTGCCCACCCGACCGAAGCCCACCTGCACCTCGTCCGCGATGCAGACCCCGCCGGCCGCCCGGACCCGGGAATACGCCTCGCGCAGGAATCCCTCCGGCGCCACGATTTGCCCCCCGCAGCTCAGCAGCGATTCCGCCAGGAACGCCGCCGCCGGCTCGCCCCGCTCCGCCAGCGCGTCCATCGCGCCCGACACCGCCTCGGCGTACTTCCGCCCGGCCTCCGGATCCCCGCGGCGGAACGCGCCACGGTAATCGTCCGGCATCGGGATCTTCCTGACCCACGAGGGCGGGCCCGCGCCGCCCGGGCCGTCGTGCTTGTAGGGGCTCACGTCGATCAGCGTGGTGGTGTTGCCGTGATAGCCCACGTCCACCACCACCATCCCGCGGCGGCCGGTCGCGGCGCGGGCCAGCCGGATGGCCAGCTCGTTGGCCTCGCTTCCCGAATTCACCAGGTAGCACACCGACAACGGCGCCGGCAGCGTGGCGGTGAGCCGCTCGGCGTACTCCACCAGCCGCTCGTGCAGATACCGGGTGTTGGTGTTGAGCAGTGCCATCTGCTCCCGCACCGCCCGCACCACCGCCGGGTGGGAATGGCCCACGTGGGGGACGTTGTTCACCGCGTCCAGATAACGGAGCCCGTCGTCGTCGTAGAGGAATTGCTTCCACCCGCGGACGATCGTGAGCGGACGCCGGTAGGACACGCTGAGCGAGGGGCCCAGGTGCTCCCGGCGGCTCGACGCGATCTCGGCGGGGCGTCGGTGCGGCGGGGCCAGCAGCGCCTCGGGGAACCGCGCCACCAGGTTCGGATCGGGCGACAGGCTCTTCCACACCTCCCGCTGGTCGGCCCGGGCCACGCCAGGGAATTCCCCCTCGCGGTCCAGCAGGTCCGCGATGAGCTGGAAGTGGAGGTGCGGCGGCCACCCGCCGTTGACGGCGAGATCTCCGATCGCCGCGATGGGCTGGCCCTTCGTCACCGCCATCCCGGCCCGGAGGTCGCTCAGCACCTCGCGGGAGAGATGCCCGTAGAGGGTGTGGAACACCGGCCCTCCGGCCGGCTCATGTCGCAGAATCAGCGTGGGCCCGTAGTCGCCCCCCATGCCGTTGTCCCGCACGCTCTCCACCGTGCCGGCCAATGGGGCCAGAACCTTCGTGCCCACCGGCACGAAGAGATCCAGCCCGATGTGCACCGTGCGCGGGATATCGCGGTCGTTTCCCTTGGCCTGGAACACCGGCCCGACGTAGAGAATCCGGGCCTCGTCGTACCGCCCGATCCCGATCCGCGCCCCCGCCTCGGTCATGGTGTGGAAGATCTTGCGGGTGAACCGCCGCAAACCTTCCGGCTCCTCGGGCGTCTCCACCAGCGGGCTGCCGATCGAGAGATCCAGCGCCATGACCGGGCCCTCGAAGGGGAGCAGCGGGCCCATCGCGTCCCGATGCGCGGCGAGCCAGTCCCGGAGCGCCGGGGCAGCGGGGCAGGGCTCGAGGCCCGCGGCCGCCCGGAAGCTGTACTCCGCCAGCCGAGGATGGACCGCCTCCAGCCGCTCCAGCGTCTGCCACGCCTCGGCTTCGCTGATGGTGAGGTAGGCCTCGCCCGGAAAGGCGGCCCGCTGCTCCGCCGAGTTGATCACCGATACGGTGAGCCGGGTGCAGATCAGCGGAAAGAGCAGCGCCAGCTCCGCGTCGGTCAGCGGCAGCTCGGCCTGGTAACCCGCGACGACGTGCGCTGCGGTGCCGAGCGGGTCCGGCTTGCCCTGCATCGCGTAGGCGCAGGCGATCGCCAGGTCCGTCACGATCACGCTCTCCAGCATGTCGCCCAGGTCCACCACCGTGGTCACCTGCCGCTCCTGCGGCGGCGCCAGGTCCACGATCACGTTCCAGTCGTTGGCGTCGTTGTGGATCACCCCGTGCCGCACCCCGGACAGCGCCGGCTGCACCTCCCGCTCGAACCGGTCCAGGTGGCGTTCCACCAGGGCGCGGCGCGCCGGGTCGGTGATCCGGTCCAGGTGATGCCGCACCCAGCCGGAGCGCGCCATGTCCCACTTGAGATTCCGGGCGGCGGCAGGGTGGTGGAAGTCCTGCAGCGCCCGGTCCATCCGCGCCATGGTGCGGCCGAGGGACTGGAGCAGCTCCGGCGTGTGGGGCGACACGCTGGCCCACTCCCGCCCCGGCACCCAGGTCAGCACCCGCGCCAGGTGCGGCGGTGCCCAGGCGGGTCAGGATCGTCTCGACGTCTTCGCCGGCCACCGAGCGCACCACCCGGGGCAGCACCAGCGCCGGGTCGCGCTCCGCCAGGTGCGCCAGCGCCCGGTGCTGCAGGTCCAGGATGGCGGGGTCCTCGTCGGCGTGGGCGATCTTGAGCACGTAGCGCCCGCCGGCTTCGGTGGTGATGAGGAAGTTGCGGTCCCGCTCGCTGGAGAGCTCCTTGAACGCGCCGCTGAGCCCGAAGTGCTCCCGCGCCACTTCCGCCGCCTCAGCCAGGCCCATCACCGGCCGGTGGAACCGCACCGTAGGCGACGCGCTCACTGGACCGCTCCCGGGGCCGTCATCTGCCGGGTCAGCTGCGTGGCGCACCGGTACCCCGGCGTCCCGGCGATCGAGCCGCTGGGATAGGCGCCCGCGCCACAATAGGCCAGGTTGGCCCATGGCCCGAACCGGTAGAAGCGCCGCTCGGGATCCACGGCGAACTGGCGCTCGAAGAAGGTCTGCCCGCCCACCAGCATGGTGTGGTCCAGGTTGCCCCCGGGAAAGCGAAACAGCTGCTGGAGTTCGCGCGGAGTCGCATGGGCATCAATCTGCCATGACCCGCGACCAACGGAAAGACGGTAAATTCGGTCTAATGGCCATGCCCTCGACTCCCCCCTACGACCTGGCCGCCTGGCGCGCGCAGATCCCGCTGCTCGCGTCCTGCATTCCCATGAACAACTGCTCCCAGTCGCCCCAGACGGCGGTCACCCGGGCCGCCGCGGAGGAGTATCTCGATTCCTGGAACCGGACCGGGATGGACTGGGACGCCTGGATGGTCGAGGTGGGACTGGCCAAGGCCGCCTTTGCCCGGCTGATCGGCGCCGAGCCGGAGGAGATCGCGGTGACCAGCTCGGTGTCGGAGGCCACCAGCGCCGTGGCCAGCGCCCTGGATTTCCTGGGCCCCCGCAACCGCGTGGTCGTGAGCGAGGCGGAGTTCCCGACCGTGGGGCAGATCTGGCTGGCGCAGGAGCACCGGGGCGCCAAGGTGTCCTGGGTGCCGGTGACCGATGGCCGGATCGACCTCGCGGCCTATGAGCCCATCATCACCGACCGCACCGCGATCGTCTCCGCCTGCCACGGCTACTTCCTCAACGGCTTCGTCCAGGACCTCCGGGCCCTGGCCGAGCTGGTCCATGCCCACGGCGCGCTGCTCTATGCCGATGCCTACCAGACCGCCGGCGCGATGCCCATCGACGTCAAGTCGCTGGGCGTGGATTTCCTGGCGTCGGGCAATCTCAAGTTCCTCATGGGGATTCCCGGGATCGCCTTTCTCTACGTGCGGCCCGGCCTGGCGGACACCCTTCGCCCGACGGTGACCGGGTGGATGGGCCGGGTCCAGCCGTTCACCTTCGATCCCAAGCGGCTGGACTGGGCGCCCGCCGCGCGCCGCTTCGATACCGGCACGCCGCCGGTGCTCAACGCCTACATCGCGCGGGCCGGGATGGAGATCATCACCGGCATCGGCATCGAGCGGGTCCGCGCCTGGCACGAGGTGCTGATCCGGCGGCTGATGGACGGCGGACGGGCCCGGGGGCTGACCCTGCACGGGGTGCACGACGTGGCCCGGAAGACCGTGAGCACCGCCTTCGTGGTGGAGAACTCCCACGGCGTGGAGGCGGCCATGCGGGCCCGGGGCGTCCTGCCCGCGGCGCGCGGGCCGGTGGTCCGGCTCGCGCCGCACTTCTACACCTCGCTCGACGACGTGGACACCACCCTCGATCTGCTGGCGGAGGTGGTGCGGGGCGGATGAGCGGCCCGGCGCCCCGCGAGACCTTCGGCTCCCGCTTCGGCACGATCATGACCATGATCGGCGTCGCGGTGGGGCTGGGCAACGTCTGGCGCTTTCCCTACATGGTGGGAAAATTCGGCGGGGCCGCCTTCGTCCTGTTCTACGTGCTGGTGGCGGTGGTGATCGGCGTGCCGGCGCTGATGGCCGAATACGCCCTGGGCCGCCATACCCGGCGCGGCACCGTCGGCGCCTTCGCCGCGGGCGGATTTCCCCTTGGTCGCCAGGTGGGCTGGTTCTTCTTCGCCGTCGTCATCGCCGCCACCGGCTACTACACCGCCGTTATCGGCTGGGTGTTCTACTACGCGCTGGGGCAGGGGGCCCATGCGCTGGGCCTCTCACTCGACAGCGCGGCCATCCTGCCGCCCGATCACGGGTTCGTCGCCAGATCCTTCCTGCTCCAGCTCGCCTGCACCGCGGCGGTGATCCTGGCCTGCGCCATCGTGCTGCTCAAGGGCCTTCGGGCCGGCATCGAGCGGGCCAGCACGATCATCATGCCGGCGCTCTTCCTGATCCTCCTGGTGCTGGTGGTGCGCTCGCTCACCCTGCCCGGCGCCGACGAAGGGGTCCGCTGGTTCATCCTCAAGGCCCGCTGGGCCGATCTCACCCCGAGCGTGATGGTGGCCGCGATCGGCCACATGGTGTTCTCGCTCTCGCTGGGCGGCACCTTCATGGTGGTGTACGGCTCCTACCTGGGCGAGCGGGAAAACGTGGCCCGCCCCGCCATCTGGACCGTCATCGGAGACACCGGCGCGTCGCTGCTGGCCGGCCTCGCCATCATTCCCGCGGTCTTTGCCCTGCACCTGGAGCCGACCCAGGGACCCGGGCTGCTCTTCTCCACGCTGCCCCGGGTCTTCGCGGCCATTCCGCTGGGCTGGCTCTTCGGCCTGCTCTTCTTCGCCGGCCTCTTCGGCGCGGGGTACCTCTCCGACGTGGCGGCGTTCGAGGTGCTGGTGGCCGGACTCACCGACAACACCCGGCTCACCCGGAAGCGAGCCGTCTGGGCGATGGCGGCGGCGGTGTTTCTGATCGCGATCCCGCCCACCATCAACAACGCGATCTTCGTTCCCTGGGACCTGACCTTCGGCTCGGGCATGCAGACCCTGGGCGCGCTGCTGGCGGTGCTCACGGTCGGCTGGTGCCTGCATCGCGGCGCCGCGCTCAAGGCGCTCTCCGCCGACGGGAGCCGCCCGGTGCCGCGCTGGCTCTATTACTGGATCCGGTTCGGGATTCCCGCCGGGATCCTGACCGTCGGCGTCTGGTGGCTGCTCACCAGCGTCATCGGAGCCGTGCAGGCGGTATAGTTGGTCATGCCCGTCTCCGTCGCCAGCAGCGCCCTCATCTATCGCGGCCTCAAGGAGGCCGGGGTGCGGATCGTGTCCGCCCTTCCGGAGACCTGGCTGGTGCACCTGATCCGGATGGCCGAGGAAGACCGGGACATGACCCTGGTGCGGCTGGCCAAGGAGGAGGAGGGGGTCGGCATCAGCACCGGGGCCCACCTGGCCGGGGTCAAGTCGGCCATGCTGATGCAGAACCACGGCTTCCTGGCCGCGATCAACGGCATCGTCTCCTGCGGGCAGCTCTACCGGATCCCGCTGCTCATGCTCATCAGCCAGCGCGGCTCCTTCGGCGAGAAGGACCCCTGGCAGACCGAGGGCGGCGGGGTGACCGAGCACGTGCTGGAGGCGCTCCGGATTCCGTTCGACCGGCTCGAGGCGCCCGAGCACGTCGGCCGGCGCATCGCCAAGGCGCAGACGCTGGCCTATTCGGCCAGCCGCCCGGTGGCGCTGCTGCTCTGCCGCGACCTGATGTGGGAGGAGACATGAAGCGCCTCGATGCCCTCCGGGCGATCTACCCCGAGCTCGAGCGCTCGGTGGTGGTGACCATCATGGGCGCGGTGGCGGCCGAGCTCCAGTCGCTGGGCCACCGGCCCAACTTCTTCTATCTCCAGCACGCGATGGGGCTGGCCTCCTCGGTGGGGCTGGGCATCGCGCTGGCCCGGCCCGAGCTGCCGGTGGTGGTGCTGGATGGCGACGGGTCGCTGCTCATGAATCTGGGCGGGCTCACCACGCTGGCCCGCTACCGCCCCCGCAACCTGATCCACGTGGTGTTCGACAACGAGAGCCTGCTCTCGGTGGGCGGGTTTCCGACCGCCACTTCCACCGGGAGCGATCTCGCCGCCATCGCCGCCGGGGCGGGGGTGCCCCGCACGGTGACGGTGCGGACCCTGGAGGACTTCCGGGACGGCTTCC
Source organism: uncultured Gemmatimonadales bacterium (assembly GCA_963762545.1). Lineage (GTDB taxonomy): Bacteria > Gemmatimonadota > Gemmatimonadetes > Gemmatimonadales > GWC2-71-9 > JABFSM01. The sequence goes on from CAVXLC010000002.1 coordinate 61,623, forward strand.
TGGCCGCCGAGGCGGCGGGCGACCTCACCACCCTGGTGGCCAAGGTGGAAGCGGTCGGGCCCGCGGGTTATGTCACCGACCTGTCGCTGCTGGAAAACCGCTACCAGTTCGCCCGCCATCTCAAGGACCTGACACCGAAGGGGTAGCGCATGTCCCTCCTCGCCCAATTGGTGGCCGAGCTGAACGCCGGCACCCTCACGGTGGTGGATCTCACCCAGCCGCTCGGCCCAGAGACGCCGGTCATCGGGTTGCCGCCGATCTTCGCCTCCTCGCCGGGCGTGACGCTCGAGGTGATCTCGAAGTTCGACGCCAGGGGACCGGGGTGGTACTGGAACACCATCCGCATGGGAGAGCACACCGGCACCCACTTCGACGCGCCGGTCCACTGGATCACCGGCAAGGATCTCCCCGACAACGCCTGTGACACCATTCCGGCCCGCCGCTTCGTGGGGCCGGCCTGCGTCATCGACGTGACGGTGGAGGTCGCCAGGAATCCCGACTTCCTGCTGCTGCCCGAGCACGTGGCCGCCTGGGAACAGATCCACGGACGCATTCCGCCCGGCGCGTGGGTGCTGCTCCGCACCGGGTGGAGCCAGCGCACCGATCCCCAGGCCTTTCTCAATGTCGCGAGCGACGGACCCCACAGCCCCGGATTTCACCGGAGCACCTCGGAGCTGCTGGCCCGGGACCGCGACGTCCTGGGCGTGGGCGTGGAGACCGTGGGCACCGACGCGGGGCAGGCCGGGACCTTCGACCCGCCCTTCCCGAATCACGCGACCATGCACGGGGCGGGGAAGTTCGGGCTCGCCAGCCTGACCAACCTGGACCGGCTGCCGCCCACCGGTGCCGTGGTGATCGCGGCGCCCCTCAAGATCGTGGGCGGCAGCGGCAGCCCCCTCCGGGTGCTGGCGATCGCGCCGGCCGCGCCGCCCCGATAGCGATACCGCGGATCCAGGCACGCCCACCGCGGCGCCGGGAATTGCCCCGGCTCGCCCCCGCGGGCATATTTTCGCCGATCCCACCCTTCAAGGCTCCCCCATGCGCTCGCGCCGGTTCGCCAGCATCCTGATCGCCGGATATGTCGCGTTCCAGGTGCTCTTCCCGATCCGCGGGCTGATCGTCGAGAAGTTCGATGCCTGGGGCATGTTCTCCTGGAACATGTACAGCCAGGGCTACGACTGTGCCGTCAACTACAAGGTGGTGGAGCCGTCCGGCAGCGAGCAGACCGTGGACTTTCGGAAGTTCTTCGTCCTTCCCGACAAGGTGGGCCACGTCCTGAACCGCTCCGCCCTCCCGGTCTTCCACCGGTTCCTCTGCGGCGAGCTCGCCCGCGAGGGGAAGCACGGACGGACCCTGGCCGCGGTCTCCTGCCGGAAGAACCGCGTCACGATCGAAACCCTGGTCGACAGCACCGCCGACATCTGCTCGGCGCCCAACTTCGGCGTGATCGCCGGATAGGGCCGCCGCCTGACCATTCCCGCGGACGCCGCCCCGAACCGTTGGACCGACCGATGGAACCGGTTCTGGTTTGCCGAGGGGAACCCGCTGAGCCTGGGGGTCTTCCGGGCGGTGTTCGCCGTCTGCATGGCGTGGGAGCTCCCGTTCACTCGCGCCAACAGCCTCTTCGCCGTCGAGGGCGGCTTTCACCTGCCGTACCTGTCCCTCATCAAGCCGGTCTCGCCCTACCTCTACCTCGGCATGCACGACCTCCAGTGGGTGTTCCTGCTGCTGCTCGGGCTGGGCATCTACGCGCGGATCTCGGCGGGGGCGCTGCTGGTGCTGCAGGGGTACATCTTCTTTTCCGACCAGCTCAACTTCCGGAACCATCCCTATTTTTTCCTGCTGGTCCTGCTCCTGCTGACGTGCTCACCCGCGGGAGAAGCGTTCTCGGTGCCGGCCCTGATCCGGCGGCTGCGGCGCGGCGCCGGGCCGAGCGACCGCACGGCCCCCCTCACCAGCCAGCGGCTGATCCAGCTCCAGGTGTCGATCGTCTATTTCTACGCCTCGCTGCACAAGATGACGGGAGCGTATTTGACCGGGCGGGTGTTGACCATCATCATGGCGCCCGCCATCGCCAACGGGCGGCTGGGGACCATCCTGTCCATCCTGCCGGCCTCGCTCGCGGAGGCGCTCCAGACCGCGGTGGACCGGCCCGCGGTCTGGGCCGTCGCCGCGTGGAGCACCGTGCTGCTGGAGCTGTCGCTCGCCTTTGCCCTCTGGATCCCCCGGGTGCGGAAGCCCGCCATGATCTTCGGGATCTGCTTCCACCTGAGCATCGCGATCCTGATGAACATCGACACCTTCTCCGCCGCGATGATCGGGTCCTACCTGCTGTTCCTCGATCCCGAAACCCTGCCTCGGCTCTTCGGCCGGATGGCATCCGGCCCGGCCGGCGCCCCCGCCCCGGCCCCGGCGCCGACAGCTGCCAAGCTCAAACGTCGTCCGAAGCGTCGGTAATCCCCTCGAAGAGCACGGTGGACAGGTAGCGCTCGCCGGTATCGGGGAGTATCGCCAGGATGTGGCTCCCCGCCTCGGCGTCGGCGGCCACCCGGAGCGCCGCGGCAAAGGTGCCGCCGGCCGAGATGCCGCAGAAGATTCCCTCCCGCGTGGCCAGCTTCCGGGAGCAGTCCACCGATTCGGCGTCGGTCACCGTGATCACCCGGTCGATCACCGTCCGGTCCAGCACCTGGGGAATGAAGTCGGGCGTCCACCCCTGGATCTTGTGCGGCTGCCACTCCTTGCCCTCCAGGAGCGCCGCGCTCGCCGGCTCCGCGACCACCACCTTGATGCCGGGCCGGGCGGCCTTCAGCACCTGGCCCGCGCCGGTCACGGTGCCGCCGGTGCCGTAGCCGGAGACGAAATAGTCGAGCCGGCTGTCCGCGAAGTCGCGCAGGATTTCCGGCCCGGTGGTCTGGCGGTGGTAGGCCGGATTGGCCTCGTTCTCGAATTGCCGGGCCAGGAACCAGCCATGCTTCCGGGCCAGCTCCTCCGCCTGCTTGACCATGCCCGAGGCGCGCAGCGCGGCCGGACTCAGCACCACCTTGGCGCCCAGGAACTTCATCAGCCGGCGCCGCTCCACCGAGAAGGAATCCGCCATCACCGCCACGAAGGGATAGCCCCGCGCCGCGCAGACCATCGCCAGGGCGATACCGGTATTGCCCGAGGTCGCCTCGATCACCGTCTGGCCCGGCTTGAGCAGGCCCTTCTGCTCGGCGTCATGGATGATGGCCCACGCCAGGCGGTCCTTGACCGACCCCATGGGGTTGAACGCCTCGAGCTTCACGTACAGGTGAACGCCGGCCGGCGCGAGGTGGTTGATGCGGACGACCGGGGTGTTGCCGATGGTCGAGATGATGCTGTCGTGGATCATGGTGGCTCGGGGGGCAGAAGGCTGGGAGGCTAAAAGGCCAGGAGGCCAAGAGGCTAGGAGGCTAAGCGGCAACGCCGTCACGACGCAAGGACGCACGGACGCAGGAGGACGGGAGGACGGGAGGACGGGAGGACGGGAGGACCCTGGTCCCTCCCCCCTCCCCCCTCCCTCCTCCCTCCTCCCTCCTCCCTCCTCCCTCCTCCCTCTCTACGGCCTATCGATCGGCAGCCCGCTCGGCACCCGCCTCGGCACCGTGGGCCGAAGGTCCCGCGCCCGGGGATCGGTCAGCGCGCCCATGAACGTGGTGAGCTGATCCACGATGGTTTCGGTCAGCACCACGCCATTCAGGATGGTGTCCCGCGTGGCGAGGATCGCGTCGGCGTTGGCCACCAGGCTGTTGCGCAGCAGGGGTTCCAGCCCGTTGACGTCGAAGTTCCGGAGCTTGAGATCCGACTCGCTGTAGTGGCCGATGAAGCTGCGGAGCCCGGTAAAGGCGCCGTCATGGCCGTAGGGACCCGTCAGCTCGACGTTGCGCAGCGGCGTGGTCCGGAAGCGATACTGGTCCACCGCCTGTCCGCTCACATTCATGCGCCCGAAATCGTCCAGTCCGCCGGTCCCGTTTCCCTTGCCGGGTCCGAACTGGGCCAGCGCCACGTTGTGGAACCCGTTGTCGGTGAAGGCCGGTCCGTTGTGGCACAGCGAGCAGCGAATCGACAGAAAGGTCTGCGCGCCGGCCAGCTGCTCGGCCGACATGGCGCGATCGTCGCCCGCGAGGAAACGGTCCCACGGCGCGTTGATGAACGAAAACTGGTCCACCAGGAACCCGCCGATGGCGTTGGAGGCATGGGCAAAGGACATCTGCTCGAACCGGGTGCCCGGATAGGCGGCCTCGAACATCCTCCGGTACTCCGGAATCCTGCCCAGCCGCCGCATCAGCCCCCGCCAGATCGCCTGGTTATCGCTGTCCGGGATCAGCGCGAGCTCGTTGCCGCTCTGGCCCCGCATCTCCTCCCGCGACGTGACCGGGAAGAGCCCCAGCGCCGAGACCGGGCCGAACTCGAGCACCCGGGTCATGGCCGGGGTCAGGGCGTCGCCGGCCGGGGTGTGGAACTTCCCGTGATCGACCGTCACCCGCCCATCCCAGAAGAGCGACGTGAGGGCGGTCAGATTGAAGAGCGATGGCGCGTTCCGCGGGATGAAGGCATTGGTCGGGTGAACCCGGGTCGGGCCCAGCCCGGTGGCGCCCTGCCCGATCGACAGCGACCGCGCGTCTCCGGTGGCAAAGGCCGGGAGATGGCAGGTCATGCAGGAGATATCCCGGTTGCCGCTCAGGATCTTGTCGAACGCCAGCGCCTGCCCCAGCCGGACCAGGGTCGGCCGCACCCAGGGCGGCCGCGCCATCGGGCCGATGCCCCGCTGCGCCGCGAGCTGGCGAACCAGCGGGGCCAGGCTGCTGGGGGGGGCGCTGCTGGACCGATGGGCCAGCGGGGAGGGGCCGGTCGGTTGCTGGTCCTGGCCGCACGCGATAAGGATGACCAGGGTGGCCGCCGGCAGGAGGCGACGCAGATTCTTGCAGGGCATTGTAGACCTCGCAGTCGGAAGCGATACTCTTCGGTCATATGGTAGATCGGAATGGGGCGGGGAAACCCGACAGCGCTCCCGTGGAGCGGCCGTGCTGAGCGCTCCGGTCACCGACCTGATGCGCGGTGCCGACGGGGGCGATCGCTCCGCGGCGGAGGAGCTGTTCGCCGCCCTCTACCGCGAGCTCCATACCCTGGCCGAGCATCATCTGCGCCGGAACAGCGCGGAGTTCAGCCTGACCGCCACCAGCCTCCTGCACGAGACCTACCTCAGCCTGGCCGATCGGGAGCGGGCCAGCTTTCCCGATGAAGCCCGCTTCATGGCCTATGCGTCGAAAGCAATGCGCGGCCTGATCATCGACTACTCCCGGGCCCGGCGGGCCAAGAAGCGCGGCGGGGAATTCGAGATCACCGGACTCGGCGGCGCGGAGCCGCCCGCGCCGGACCGGACCGAGGAAGATCAGCTCGACCGGATCGGCCGGGGCCTCGACGCCCTCGGCGCCATCGACCCCGCGCTGGCGCAGCTGGTGGATCTCCATTTCTTCTGCGGACTCCCGTTCGTCGAAATCGCCACGCTGCGCGGCGTGTCCGATCGGACGGTGCAGCGGGATTGGAGAAAGGCCCGCATGCTGCTGCAACGGCTGGCGACCGAACCGTGATGTCGGGTCGCCTCCCGGAATTCCGATGTAGCCGGTAGAACGCCACCTCCGGAGCCACGATGGCGGCAATGAGCCGGGAACAATGGGCGGTGCTCGAGCCCCTGCTGGATCAGCTGCTCGAGCTTGCCGAGGAGGAGCGCCCCGCCTGGCTGCTCGACCTGCGGGCCCGGACCCCCGCGCTCGCCGACCAGCTCGAGGCCCTGCTGGCCGCCGACCTGAGCTCCGACAGCGACCTCCTGGCCGGCCAGCCCCTCGTGCCCCCGCTCGCCGCGGCCGAGAACCTGGCCGGGCAGACCATCGGGCACTACACCCTGATCCGGCCCATCGGGCATGGCGGGATGGGGACGGTCTGGCTGGGGCGCCGCAACGACGGCCGCTTCGAGGGGGAGGTGGCCATCAAGCTGCTCAACCTCGCCCTGGTCGGCCGGGCCGGCGAGGAGCGGTTTGCCCAGGAAGGCAACGTCCTCTCCCGGCTCACCCATCCCAACATCGCCCGCCTGCTCGACGCCGGCGTCACCCCCGGTGACCAGCCGTATCTGGTGCTCGAATTCGTGGACGGACTGCGGATCGACGAGTTCGTCAACCGGAATCGCTACCCGGTGGACCGGCGGATCGAGCTGTTCCTCGCGGTGCTGGACGGCGTGGCCAGCGCCCATGCCAACCTGATCGTGCACCGGGACATCAAGCCCTCCAACATCATGGTGACCTCGGCCGGGAGCGTGAAGCTCCTGGATTTCGGCATCGCCAAGATGCTGACCGAGGGGCGGCCGACCGCCGGCCCCTCGGACATCACCGCGCACGACGGCCGGGCCCTCACCCCGGAATTCGCCGCGCCGGAACAGATCCGGGGCGAGCCGGTGTCCACCGCCACCGATGTCTATTCGCTCGGCGTGCTGCTCTACATCCTGCTGGGCGGAAGCCACCCGACCGGCGAAGGATGCCACACCCCGGTGGAGTTCCTCCACGCCGCGGTGGACACCGAGCCGTCCCGGCTTTCCGATGCGGTGATCACCGCGGGCGCCAAGACCCGGGAAGAGCTCGAGCGGATCGCGGCCGCGCGCGGCGCCACACCGGAGCGGCTCAAGCGGCTTTTCCTGGGAGACCTGGACAACATCCTGGCCAAGGCGCTGAAGAAACATCCGGCGGAGCGCTATCAGACCGTCGCCGCCTTCGCCGATGATCTCAAGCGGTATCTCAGCCACCAGCCGGTGAGCGCCCGCCCCGACTCGTTCGCCTACCGGGCCCGCAAGTTCGTCCGGCGCAACCGGGTGACCGTCATCGCCGCCGCCATTGCGCTGCTGTCCCTGCTCGGCGGGACCACGGTGGCCGTGCGGCAGCTTCAGGTGGCCCGGAAGGAGCGCGACCGCGCCGCGGCCGCGCTCCGGCGCAGCCAGGCATCCACCGCCTTCGAGAGCCTGCTCTTCCGGCTGATCGAGCCGGGCGGCGACCCGCTGACCTATCGCCAGCTGATGGACAAGGGCCGGACGGCACTGGAAAAGCACTTCCGCTCCGATCCGCTCAGCATGATCCAGGTGCGGCTCCAGTTCGCCCAGAATTACCTCCGCCAGAACGAGCCGCTGTCGGCCGATACCGTGCTCCGGCAAGCGGTGGCCATCGCCGACTCGATCAAGGATCCGCAGTGGCAGGCCCGGACCCGGTGCGACCTGGTGCTCGCCTACGTCAAGCGGAACATCGCCGATAGCTCCGCCGTGCTGGTGAAGGAGGCGCGGACCTACTTCCAGCGAGTGCGGGCCCCCGAGGAGGACACCGAGAATTTCTGCGACAGCGCCGACGCCGGCGCCCTGATGACCGCCCGGCAATTCGATTCCGCCGCCGTCTTCTATGGACGCATCGCGGACCGGATCCGGGCCAGCGGCGATACCCTGCAGCCCAACTACTCCTACGCACTCAACGACTACGCCCGGGCGCTCTACGCCGCCCGGCGGGTCCGCGCCATCGAGCCGATCATGCGCCGGACCCTGGCAATGGTCCGGTCCGGCACGTCGGCCGATCCCCGGGCGGTCGCCATCGTGCGCTACAACGTCAGTGCCCTCTACGAAGCCCTGGGCGAGTTTCTCGGCCGCCTCCAGTTCTTCCGCGAGGAGCTGGCGCAAACGCCGGATCCGGACGCGCTGCTCCAGTTCGAGTACGCCAGTGTGCTCGACATGCTCGATCAGCCTGATTCGGCGGCGGCCTGGTATCGGCTGGCGCTGGGGCGGGGGGAGGTGCTGGAGGGGTACCGCCAATGCCTGGCGCACCTGCGCCTGGCCCGCATCACCCGGCGGGGCGGACACCCCCAGGACGCCGCCCCCCACCTGCGGGCGGCAACGACCGTCTGCGGCCCCTGGGAGAAGACCCCCTGGATTCACGGCGTGCGCACCGCCGACGCGCTGGCCTCTCCGGAATTCCGTGAGCCGGCCGTCGGCCTAGCCGGGCGGGTCGAGCGAGCCCTCGACTCGGCGGGCTACACCCCCGCCACCGTCTCGCGCTACATCATCGAGCCGCTCGGCGCGGGGGCCCTGGTCCTGCTCCAGGCCGGCGACTACGCCGGCGCCGAGCACTACGGCGCGGAGATCGTGCGGGTGGCCCAGCTCGACTCGCTCACCCTGACCCGGAGCGGCCACGTGGGCCTGGGACTCCTCCTTGAGGCCCGCGCCGAGGCGGGCCTGGGCCACGCCGCCGCGGCGAAGGACCTGGCGGCGCGCTCGATCCCCCCTCTCACCTTCGGGCTGGGGAAGGATCATTCACTGACCCGCTCCGCCGTGGCGCTCCGGGACTCCCTGGGACACTGAGGCCCGCCTCCCGTCCTCCCGTCCTCCCGTCATCCCGTCCTCCCGTCCTCCCGTCCTCCCGTCCTCCATGACGGTTTCTCGCCGATTCCCGCGCAATGCCGTGTGTCGAGGGGCTCCGCCCCGGTCGGTTCGGCACTCCCTCCCCAAAGGACGTCACCATGCGCGGGAAGATCCTGCATTACAACGGCAACGATGGCCAGGGCACCATCGTGGCGGACGGTCAGCAGTATCCCTTCGCCATCGCCATGTGGAAGAGTGAAACCGCGCCCATCGTCGGGAAGACGGTGGAGGTGGTGGTGGCCGACGGACGCCTCCAGTCGGTGACCCTGGTGAGCGACGATGTCCTGATGCGGGAAAAGACCGCCGAGATCACCGGGAAGCTCGGCAGCTTCGTGGGCGAGCTGGGGAGCGGACTCGCCAAGGGCGGCGCGGCGGCCGGCGGCTCGTCCATCGTGGGCTTCTACGGGCGGAATCTGCTGGTCGCGTACGGGGTCTACCTGCTCGGCACCCTGGTCTTCAACGCCATCTCGATCAATATCATGGGCCAGTCCGAGGGCAAGCCGCTCTTCGAGCTGGCCAGCCTGCTGAGCATGATCGGCGGGGGCGGCGGGGTCAAAGGCGGGCTGATCCTCGCCTACCTGGGCTTCGCGGTGCCGTTCTTCTGGCGGGACCGCCGCGGCTGGCTGCTGCTGTTGCTCCCCCTGGTGGTGCTGCTGTACGCGCTCTGGTCCGGCCGCCACGCGCTGAGCGGCGCCGGCGGTGATGCGTTCAGCCTGGGGCTGGGATTCTACCTGGCGCTGCTCTCCGGGATCGTCCTCGCCGCCGGCGGCATGAAGCGGTTCCTCGCCTCGAGCTGAGCAAAGGCAAACAGCGCGGCACCGGGTGCCGGTGCCGCGCCGTCGTGTCCCACCGGTGGTGGTCCAGTCACTTGACTGTTGCTTGACCCCGCCCAGCAACTGTTCCTGCGCCCGGGATGGCCTCCATCTCCCCCTGCAGGAGCGCACCATGAACCGCAAGCTGCTTTGCCTGGCCACGGTGGGGCTCGCCGCGGCCGCGGCCTGCTCCGATTCCAGCATGACCGCCCCCAGCACCCCCGATCCGGCGCTGGAGCTGTCGCGCGGGGCCTCGGAGCGCGACAACCGGATTACCGTGATGACCCAGAACATGTACGTGGGCGCCGATGTCGACGCGGTGATCGGCGCGCTGGCGAGTCCCGATCCCAACGACGATTTCCCCACCTTGCTCGGCGCCATCCAGACCCTGTCCCTGACCGACTATCCCTCCCGCGCCAAGGCCTTCGCGAAGGAGATTGACCGGGAGCGGCCCGATATCGTCGGGCTGCAGGAGGTCTCGGTGATCGACCTCGACCTCACCGGCCTGGGTCTCCCCGTGGTGATCCACCTCGATTTCCTCGGGACGCTCCAGGCCGAGCTCGCCGCGCGGGGCCTCCACTACACGGTGGCGGCACAGGTCAAGAACATCACGGCGGCGCCGCTGCCGGGCATCCAGCTGCTGGACTATGACGCGATGCTGGTGAATACCGAGCGGGTCACCGTGACCTCGGCCCAGGGGCGGAACTTCACGCTCAACCTCGGCACCGTGGCGCCGGGCATCGACCTCAAGCGAGGCTGGGTCTCCGCCGAGGTCGTGATCGGCGGCCGGCGCTACAGCGTCGCCAGCAGCCACCTGGAGTCGGGTGATGCGGCGGGATTGGCCGGACTGCGCGCCGCGCAGGCCCAGGAGCTGGCCGTGTCGTTCCCCACCGACCGGCCCAATCTTCTGATGGGTGATCTGAACGATGTGCCGGACTCGCCGATGTACCAGGTGCTCGCGGGGGCCGGGCTCGACGACGTCTGGAAGACGCTTCGGCCCGGCCAGGCCGGCTTCACCTGCTGTGAGGTGGCGGACCTGTCCAATGCGGCGCCCCAGTTGGTTCAGCGGCTCGACTACGTGTGGGTCCGCTGGAATACCAGGCAGGACAAAGTGAAGGGAGAGATCACCCGGATTGGCGCGGAGCCGGCCGACCGGATCGCGGGCCCGTCCTTCAAGATCTGGCCGTCGGATCACGCGGGGCTGGTGGCCGTGCTCAAGTCGCCGGCCAAGGCGGAACGGGACCGCTAGCCGCTACTCGATCGCCCCCAGCCGCTCCGCCGCGGCGCCCCGATCGAGGAATCCCGATTTCTCCAGGAATTCCCGGTCGGGGTACCACGCGAACACCACCGAGCCGTTCGCGATCCGGGCGATGAGGCGCCGGGCCGATTCGCTCGGCACCGCGGGACAACCCTCGGTCCGTCCCTGGGAGCCGCGCAGCGCCTTCGCCGCGCTCACGCCCGTGGTGCCGTGGAACACGAGGCCCCGCGCGTAGGCGTTGTCGTTGATGCCCGGCTCCAGCCCGTACAGCCTGAGCGAGTGCCCCCGAATCCCCTCGTACGGCAGTCCGGTGATGAAGGTGCCGAGGCTCGACTGGTGGGTGCCGTCCCGGTTGGAGAAGTGGGTCGCGAACCGGTCCCCCGACCCCTCGCCGTGCGCCACGAAGTCCGAATCCAGGATTTCCCGCGTGACCACGTCCACCACCCAGAGGCGGCGGACCGTGTCCGGCCGGCTGTAGTCGATGATGGTGAGGGTGAGGCTGGTGGTCTTTCCCTCGGTCGTGGCTTCCTTGTGCGCCGCCAGCGCGTGGCGAAAGACCTCAGGGGAGATCCCCCCGGGGATGGCGTCGGGCTCCTGCGCCGCCACCCCGGCGGGCGCGACGGCCAGCAGCACCGCGAACAGGCCGGTTCGGAGGGTCGGGGGTGGTGTCATCGCCCATGGGGACGGGCCAGCGGTTGCCCTGCGCACAGGCCGATTTCCCGCTGGCCGCGTTATCGGTCGCCGCTCGCCGCGGCTAGGTCCCGGTCCAGGTACTCGGAGGTCGCCAGGAAGCGCCGGTCCGGATACCACGCGAAGACTACGACCCCATTCTCGATCCGCCGGATCAGCCGCCGGGCCGATTCCTTGGGCACCGCGGGACAGCCTTCGGTGCGGCCCATGGATCCGTTGCGGGCCCGCGCGGCGCTGACGTTGGGAGTGCCGTGGATCACGATCCCCCGGGTCCAGGCGTTGTCGTTGATGCCCGGCTCCAGCCCGCGCAGCCGGAGCGAAAGCCCCCGGACCCCGATATAGCTCGTCGCGGTGATGAAGGTGCCGAGGCTCGATTGGTGGGTCCCGTCGCGGTTGGAGAACTGGGTGGCCCAGAGGCCTCCGGAGCGTTCCCCGTGGGCCACGTACTCCGTCTCCAGGACCTCGTGGGTGCCCAGGTCCACCACCCAGAGCCGCGGCTCGGTGGAGGGACGGGTGTAGTCGATGATCGTGAGCAGCGGACTGGCGGTCTGACCCTCGAGCGTGGCCTGCCGGTGGGCGGCCAGCCCGTGCGCCCAGGCCTCGGCGGAAATCCCCTCCGGCGCGAATTCCGAATCGACGGCGCCAGGGGCGAGCGTGGTGCGGGGTGCCGCGCAGGCCGCCGCCACGACGAGCGCCGGCGCCAGGCGGGGGAAGAGTCTATGGACCATGGGGACGGAAGGGGCAATCCACGTGCCCCGGCACCGTCCAATTCCTGGCTAGCCGGGCCCGGTGTGGCTGCGCACCTTAGCCGCGCCGACCGAAGATCTGACAGCGGGTAACCCTTGCGGGCTGCGACCCGCCGGTCAATGCGCTTCCGGGACCGCCTTCGCCAGGCTGGCGGTGAGCTTGGCCAGCACCGCTTGCAGAATCGCGCATTCCCGGTGCCGGGCGCTCATCGAGCCGCTCTCGAATTCCCGATTCAGGCCGTCACAGAACTCGATCGCCCGGCGAAGCCGGAACCGCTGCAAGGCCAGCCCGTCGTTTCCCTCGGCTGCGGCGGACATGATGGCCCAGATGCGGAGCCGGATCTCGTCGACGGCGCTCTTGAGATCCTCCAGGGCATCCTTCTGGATCCGTCCGCTGCCGACCTGCGCCTCCACCGCCTGAAGCGTGAGCCGGATGCTGTGGACCTGGCTGGCAAGGGTCTCCACGTGTCCTCCTCTCGGGAGCTCCCCGACCCCGAAACCGGGTTAGGCCACCGGCCTCGGGGGGAACCCCAACGTATATAAATATGCGCAAAATCCCCGCCAAAGGGGTCATGCGGGGCCACCCGAGCGCCGCCGCGGTAGATTCCGGCCCATGCCCGGTGCGATGATCGAAGTCTCCTCGCTGTCCAAGTCCTACGGGACCGTCACCGCGGTCGACTCGCTCTCGTTCACCGTCGCCGCCGGTGAGGTCCTGGGACTGGTCGGTCCCAACGGCGCCGGGAAGACCACCACCCTGCGCTGCCTCTGCGGTATCATCAACCCCACGGCGGGAAGCATCCGCGTCGCCGATCACGACCTCGCCTCCCAGGGCCCCCGGGCCAAGGCGCAGCTCGCCTTCGTGCCCGACGAGCCGCAGCTCTTCGACTATCTCACCGTGGACGAGCACCTCAAGTTCGTGGGACGGCTCTACGGCGTGGCCGACGCGGGAGAGCGGGCGCCCCACCTGCTGGAGGAGCTGGAGCTGACCGACAAGCGGCGCTCGCTCCCCGGCGAGCTCTCCCGCGGGATGAAGCAGAAGCTCGCCATCGCCTGCGGCCTGCTCCACCGTCCCCGGGCGCTGATCCTCGACGAGCCCCTCACCGGCCTCGACCCCGCCGGCATCAAGAAGATGCGCGCCACCATCGCCGACCGGGCCCGCGAGGGCGCCGCGGTGATCCTGAGCTCTCACCTGCTGCACCTGGTGGAGGAGCTCTGCACCCGCATTCTGGTGATCCGGAAAGGGAAGTGCGTGGCCCTGGGGACCCTGCCGGAGATCGTGGCCACCCGGCCCGACCTGGCCGGCAAGACCCTCGAGGACATCTTCCTCGCCCTGACCGCATGACCGGTACCCCCGGCGCGCTGGCCTTCCTCATCGCGCGGACCACCCGCAACCGGATCGCCCGGCAGCTGGGCCGCCTCAAGAGCCCCCGCTACGCCATCGCCGCGATCGTCGGGCTCCTTTACTTCTGGATGGTCTTCGCGCGGCCCGGCATCCCGTCCTCATCGCCCGGCGTCCGGACCAGCCCGACACTGGGGACGCTGGGCGGGATCGGATTCGCGATCACGGTGCTCACCTGGTGGCTCCGCGGCGGCGTGACCGGCGCGCTGGCCTTCCAGCCCGCCGAGGTCCAGCTGCTCTTTCCCGCGCCGGTGTCCCGGCGCGCCCTCATCGCGTACAAGGTGCTGCGGTCCCAGCTCCTCCTCCTGCTGAGCGGTGTCCTCTGGACCCTGCTGACCCGGAGCTGGGGCGTGACCCTGATCGCCCCGCTCCGGTTCCTGACCATCTGGGGGTTCTTCTCGGTGCTGAGCCTGCATCGCCTCGGCACCGCCCTGGTGATGACCGAGCCGGTCACCGGCGGGCGCCGGGCCGCGCTCTACCTCGGCAAGGCGCTGGCCGCCGCCGCCGTGGTGGGGCTGGTGGCCGGGGTCGGCCCGGTGCTCCTGCAGCTTCGGACCCTCGGCTTCGCCGAGGGATTCCGCGCCATCGGCGCGGCGCTCGCCCTGCCCCCCGCCGCCTGGGCCCTGGCGCCGTTCCGGCTCATGCTGGCCCCGCTCTACGCGCCCACCTTCGCGGCCTGGACCCTGTCCTTCGGGATCGTGCTGGGCGTCGTGGTGCTGCACCTGGTCTGGGTCCTCGCCATGAACGTGAAGTTCGAGGAAGTGGCCGCGACGGCATCCGCCGACATGGCCAAACGGATCGCGGCGTTCCGCGAGCGGCGCGCCGGCGGCGCCCCGCTCATCCGGCCCGGCAAGGTGGTCCGGAGCTGGCTGCCGCTGGCGCCGGTCGGGCGCCCGGCGGTGGCCATCGTCTGGAAGAACACCATCGCCCTCATCCGAACCGGAATCCTCCGCGCGGCCATCATGGTTGCGGTGATTCTGATCGCCATGTCGGGTGTGATGCTGCGCGCCGAGGGGGGCGCGGGGCCCGCCACGTCCATTCCGTTCCTCATCCTCGCGGGGATGGCGTTCGTGCTGGGACCCCGCATGGTGCGCAATGATCTCCGCCAGGACCTGCTGAGCCTCGCCTCGATCAAGACCTACCCGCTCTCGGGGCCGATGGTGGTGCTGGCGGAAATGGCCTCGCCCACCCTGGTGCTCTCGGTCTTTCAGGCGGTGATGCTCGGGATGGCGTTCGTCACCCTGCCGGCCGACTACCGCGCCACCTTCGACCTGTCCTCCAGCCTGGCGGTGGCGGTCGTCGCCCCCTTCGCGCTGGTGGCGATCAACGCCGCCAGCGTCGGCATTCAGAACGCCGTCGCGCTGCTGTTTCCGGGCTGGGTGCGCCTGGGTGCCGACTCCGGGGGGATCGAGGCGATCGGTCAGACCCTGGTGGTGACCATCGGATCGATGCTGGTGCTGCTGCTCGGGCTGCTGTTGCCGGCGGGCGCCGCCATTGCGTTTGCGACGCTGCTGCGCCCCTCGCTGGGTGGGATCGGCCTGGCGCTGGGGGGCGGGGTCGGAGTCATTGCGCTGGGCATCGAGATCGGATTCCTGGTGGGCGGGCTCGGTGCCCTCTTCGAGCGCACCGATCCCGCCGCGATGACCTGAGCCGGCGCTACAGCCTCCCGTCGAAGTAGAGGTCGAACCGCCAGCCGGTCGGCGCCCGCATCCCGCGGGCGAGGTCCAGCCGGATCAATCCGTCGAGGATGCTGGCGCCGACGCCGCTGCCGAGCAGCGGCTTGCCGTACCGGAACGCTCCCCGGTCACCCGCCCACCCGATGTCGCTGAACGCTGCGAGCCGGAACCCCGGGAACGCATTGGCCACTTCCACCCGGCCGCGCCAATACGCCTCACCGGCGGTGACGGCGCCGGAGTATCCCCGGAGCGTCGCGGGGCCGCCCAGATAGAACCGTCCCTGCACCGGGACCGATCCGGTCGTGGTGCCCGCCGAAGCCTCGATCGCCACCGCCAGCGGCCCGCTCGGCGTGACGATGGCGCGGATGGTGGCGCTGCCGCGCCCGAACCGGTAGTCGCCGCCCGCGGCATCCACCGTCGCCTCACCGCCCACCTGGAGCGAGCGGGACAGCGGCTGGTTGCCGCGCAGCGTCACCGAGGCCCCGAACTGCTGCGCCCGGTCGGCCACGACGTTGGGCCGGAACCGCTGGTTGGAGTCGAAGATGTGGGGGATGCTGAACGACGTCTCGACCGACGCGGGCTTCTGGCTCTCGGTGTAGATCCGCCAGCTCCACCAGCCGGTTTCGGTGTTCTCGCCGGTGAGCTCGACCCCCAGAGTGCGGAAATAGTCGCCGTCGTCGCGCTGCGCGATCACCCCCCAGACCGTGTTCACGATCCCGAACGGCTTGGTGTCGGGATTCACCGCCGCCAGGCGGCGGTACCCGCCCAGCCGGAACCGGCTGCGCCCTCCCAGCGACACCCCCAGCTCGGCGTTGGGCACTCCGTCCGCGATGCCGATCCGGCCCAGCCCGTCGGCCACCAGCCGGCCCCGCTGCGCCGTGCCGGACAACCCGAGCGAGAGCCCCTCCACCCGGTTGTATCGCGCGTTCCGGAGCAGCGCGCTCAGATGCCTGGGCACCTCGACCCGGTCCACCCTCGGAACCCCGGGCATCTGCTTGATGGCGTCGGCCAGGCCGCGCAGCTCCGAGTCGGTGATCAGGTCGCCCATCTCGAGCACCGGGGGCCCGAGCGTCGTGCTCGAGAGCAGCGACAGCGTGTCCTTGGGGATCACCACCACGAGCACGCTGTCGTCGCGCTCGTGGGGGTGCCAGCAGGCGCGGACCGCCGCCCGGTCGTTCTCGTCGGCCTGGTCGAGGCATTCCGCCCGCGCCTTGCGCCGCGCCGATCGCCGGGCCCGCTCCGCTTCGGGATCGGGCGGCATGGTGTCCCGCTCCTGGTGCCGCACCGTGCCGGCGGGCCGGAAGGTGCTCCCTTCCGGCGGCGGGGTGCCCCCTTCCACCTCGTAGTCGCTGTACAGCCGCTCGAACTTGAGCGGCATGCCGAGCCAGGAGCCCACGTTCGCCACCGCATCGAGCGCCGCGTAGCGGAGCATCCACCACCGATTCTCGTAGAGGCCGTACTCCAGCGTGACGAACTTGATTTCCGCCTTGGCGTTGACCCAGTCGGGCACGTCCTGCATGTCCTCCGGGTCCGCGTCGCGCCGGAGCTCGTAGGGCCGGGCCGGGCGGAACACCGCCCGCACCAGGCCGTAGGTGTCGGCGTCGAACCAGAGCGCGCCCGCCATGAGCTTCCAGTCGGCGCGCCGGGGCGTGATCTTGAGCTGGAGCAGCCGGATCTTCTTGCCGGTGGCCAGGGTGATGACGGTGGTGTCGCCGATGGCAAACCTGTAGTCCTGCTCGCCGCCTTCCTTGAGCGGATAGACAAACCCGTCCTCGTCCACCCCGATCATGCCGAGGTAGTCTTCGGCCGGATTCACCACCAGCCAGCGGACGTCCGAATCGAGGTCCTCGGGCACCCGGTCCTTCCGCATGGCCACCGGAATCGCCTCCCGGGCCCCGGTGATGGTGATGGTGCTGGGGCCGTCCCGCTTCCAGGCGATGTTGGCCGCGAGCTCCTGGTGGTACAGCATCCGATCCCGGGACAGGGCATGGACGCCGGCCCCCAGCCGCTGGGAGACGGTGGCGGTGTAGGAGGTGACCAGCCGCTCGTTCCGCTCCCGGGCCCCCCGCGCGCGGGCCACCAGGATCGCGGTGGCCGAATCGGCGTAGCTGTCGGGCGGGATGGCCGCCGGTCTGGGTGGCGGAGCCTGGACCAGCGACAGGGCGAGCAGAATGGACGTCATGTCCGGCAACCTACGGCTCGGCTCGGGGCATTGTTTCGAAAAGGAACCAGTGTTGGCGCCGGGGAGATGGCGATACCGGGCCCCTCCACCCGAAACTTCCCCGGGTGCCCCGCGTCAGGCTTTCAGATTCCCTGAATGACGCGCGACCCTCCACTCCGGCTTCCGAGTCCATGACCTCGTTGACCCCCCTGTTCCTGGCCCTCTCGCTCGCCGGGGCCGCGGCCCCCAAGGCGCCTCCGCTCCGGTACACCGTGGATCTCAACGACCGGGCCGATTCGGTGTTCAAGGTCACCCTCCGGGTGGATTCGCTTCCCGCGGCGAGCGGCGTCTTCCAGTTCGCCGCCACCGCGCCGGGAACCTACCAGGTGATGGATATCGGCCGGTACGTCCGCCGATTCCGGGCCTTCGACGCCGCCGGCGCCGAGCTCGAATCCAGCCGCATCAACACCAACCAGTGGCGCATCACCTCGCCCGAACGGGTCCGGGTCATCCGGTACGAGATCCGCGAGACCTTCGATACCCCGGTCACCGAGCACCCGGTGTACCGGATGTGCGGCTCCTCGCTCAAAGCGGACCACGCCCTGATCAACGGGCAGGCGGTGTTCGGATTTCCCCGGGGCATGCAGGCGGTACCGATCTCGGTGCGGCTGCTGCGTCCCGGCTCCTGGCTGGTGGGCACGCCGCTGCACCAGCGGCTCGGCGTCTACCTCGCCGACGACTACGACCAGCTGGTGGATTCCCCGATCCTGGCGGGCCGGCTCACCCTCGCCGAGACCCGGGTGACCGGCGTGCCGGTCCGGATCCTGGTCTACTCCAGGGGCGCCCAGATCAAGGCGTCCCAGCTGCTCGGCTCGATGCGGGGCATGCTCCAGGCGGCGGGCACGTTCCTGGGCAAGCTGCCGGTGGACCGCTACACCTTCCTGTTCCACTTCAGCGAAGTGGAGATGGGCGCCTGGGAGCATTCCTACGGCTCGGAATACGCCCTCAGGGACCGGCCCTTCACGAAGGAAGCCGGCACCGCGGTGACCGACATGGCGGCCCACGAATTCTTCCACGTGGTCACCCCGCTCAACCTGCACTCCGAGATCATCGAGCACTTCAACTTCGAGACCCCGGTACCCTCGCGTCACCTCTGGCTCTACGAGGGCAGCACCGAATGGGCCGCCCACAAGATGCTGCTGGAGTCGGGCCTCACCTCCCTGCCGGACTACCTGGCCGGGCTGGTGGGCAAGATCCGCTACGACCGCCTCGGGTTCGACACCACCTATTCCCTCACCAAGCTGGCACTGACCTCCTACAGCGATTCCGGCCAGCGGCAGTACGGCAACATCTACGAGCGCGGCGCGGTGGTGGCCGGGCTCCTCGACATCAAGCTGCTGGAGCTTTCCGATGGGCAGCACGGCCTGCGTGACCTGATCGGCGGGCTCAGCCAGACCTACGGGAAGAAGCGCGCGTTTCCCGACGACTCGCTGTTCGCGATCCTGGGGGAGCGCACCTCGCCGGAGGTGCGGGATTTTCTGAGCCGCTACGTGGAAGGCGCGGAGCACCCGCCGGTCAAGGAATATTACGCCAAGCTCGGGCTCAAGCTCATCGAGGACGAGCGCGGGCTCCCGGTGCGCTTCGAGGTGGACTCCAGCGCATCGCCGGCGCAGCTCCGGCTCCGCGCGGCCTGGCTGGGGCGGCACCCCGTGCCGGTGACCTGATCGCTCCTGTGACGCCGGTCACATATCTAACAAGCGGTTCCTGCTATCGTCCCTCTCGGTGCGGTCGGAACGGATCGAAACCTCAACGCGGGAGAGAGACGATGTCGATGATGCAACGGTACTCGCTGCTCACGGTGCTGCTGGTGGGGCTGGGAGCCGCGCCCCTCGCGGCGCAGGCGGGTCACCCCCGGCTCCGGAAAGCCGAGCGGCTCGAGCGGGTGGGTGAGCGCGCCGAGCGGGCCGGCGATCGCCTGGAGCGCCGCGGCGAGCGCCTCGAGCGATATGGGCACCAGCGGGCCGGCGAGCGGCTGGAGCGGAAGGGCGATCGCCTGGAGCGCCGCGGCGAGCGGGCCGAGCGGCGCGGCGAGCGCATCGAGCGCCGGCATGGCCGGCCGTAGCCCGGCCGGCTGGGAGCGGTAACCGGGGCCGCACCGCCAATATCGTTCAAGACGATGGCGGCCCCGCCACTCCAGATTCCGCCGCATGAGACCCACCCCCCGCCGCTCCCTGCCACTCCGTCGTCCCGCCCGCCCCTGGGTCGGACTCCTGCTCCTCGCCGCCGGCCTGCATTCGGCGCCGGCCTCGGCGCAGCAGCCGCGCCGGCTCGAATCGGTGCTCAGCTTCAGGACCGTCAAGGTGGCCAACGGCATCTACGCCTTCATCACCCCGGAAGAGCGGAGCGGCTTCCAGGCGGGCAACTCGATCGCCGTGATCGGCGATGACGGCGTGCTGGTCGTGGACACCGGCAACCTGCCGTCGTCCACCCGCCGCCAGATCGCCGAGCTCAGGAAGTTGACCAGCCTCCCGGTGCGCTACGTGGTGAATACCCACTGGCATCCCGATCACAACCTGGGGAACGCGGAGTACCGGGCCGCCTTTCCCGGCGTGACCATCGTGGGGACCACCGCCACCCGCGAAGGGATCATCGCCCGCGTGCCGGTCTACTTCGGGCAGATGAAGGGGTTCCTTCCCACCGATTCCGTCCTGAGGCTCCGGCTCTCCACCGGCAAGACCCGCGACGGGACGCCGCTCAGCGAGGCCCAGCGCGTGATGTGGCGGATCGACGTGGACGACTTCGCCGAGTTCTATCCCGAGGTCCTCACCGCGAAAGCCGAGCCGCCCACGCTGCTGGTGGACGACAGCCTGACCCTGACCCTGGGGCGGCGCGAGGTCAAGGTGATCAGCCTGGGCCGCGGGAATACCGCGGGCGATTCCTTCGTCTACGTCCCCGACGCCAGGGCGCTCATCACCGGGGATCTGCTGACCATGCCCTGTCCCTTTCCCGGCACGGCGTTCTTCGGCGACTGGGTCCGCGACCTCGACTATCTGAAACGGCTGGACGCCGCCGTCATCGTCCCCGGGCACGGAGACGTGCAGCACGACTATCAGTACCTCGACCTGGTGCGGGAGCTGCTGGTCTACACCCGCGCCCAGGCCCGGGCCGCCGTGAAGGACGGGCTCGGCTTCGACGAGGCGCTGAAGCGGGTGAGCTTTGCCGATTTCATCCCCCGGTTCTCGGGGGGTGACCTGGTGCGGACCGACGCCTTCAACAGCTTCTACGCCTTTGCCGCGGTCCAGCGGGCCTACGACGAGGCGCGGTACTTCGCGGAAGGATTCCTGCCCAGGGCTCCCTAGCGCGCGGCGAGCCAGGCCGCCGCCACCTTGAGCAGCGGAAGGTTCACGGCGTGCGGCCCGGTGAATTCGTGGTACTCCACCTCGTAGCCCTGGGCCTTGAGGTCGGGCACGATCCGGCGGCTGGCGCCGTCGATCGGGAGGATGCGGTCCTGGGTGCCGTGGGTGATGAAGATCCTGGGGTGTCCCGCGGGCTCGCCCGCGGCCACGAACCCCGGTGAGAACGCCGCGATGCGGCGGAACAGGTCGCCGTTGATCCGGCCGATGGAGAGCGCGTAGCTCGCGCCGTCGGAAAACCCCGCGAGGCTCACCCGCGCCGGGTCGGTGCGGACCCGCTCGAAGGCCCAGGTCAGGGCCAGGTCGATGAACCGGATGTCCGCGCCGTAGTCCCCGTGGACCACATCCCAGGTCACGTCCCGGGAATCGGGCGCCAGCAGCACCAGCCCGGTGTCGTCAGCCAGAGTCTTCATCGGAATGATCAGCTCGGCGGCTTCCTGCCCCGCGCCGTGCAGCAGGAGCGCCAGCGGAGCCGCCTGGTCCCGGCGATAACCCGCCGGCACGTAGAGCAATCCGTCGCGGGCGCCGCCCAGCCCGAGCGGCCGGAGCCCGGGAGCCACCGCCTGGTTCGGCGTCCGGATCCGCGCGTGCAGGCGTCCATCGCCCCGGCGGGCTCGCGGCCCGGGGCGGGGAATGGTCCACCCGCCGGCCGCCATCGCACCGGTGCCGGCGATGAGGTGCCGCAGGGCGTCCCGCCGGTTCACCCGGGTCTCCGCACCGGTCTAGTTGAGCGCGTGACGGGAGCGGCCGGAGGCGTAGGCACCCGGCGTCACGCCCACCATCCGCTTGAAGTGGCGGGTCAGATGGCTCTGATCCGCAAATCCGCACGAGGCCGCCGCCTGGGCCGGTCCCATGCCGGCATCCAGCAGATGCTGGGCCTCGGCGATGCGCCGCTGCATGTAGTAGGCGTACGGCGTGAGCCCGTATCGGTCCGCGAAGGCCCGGATCAGGCGGTAGCGGCTGAGGCCCGCGACCCGCGCGATGTCGGCGAGCGCGACGGGCCGCGCCCGGTGCGCGTCGATGTATTCCTTGGCCCGGCTGAGCGCCGCGGGCGAGGGCCGCCGCGGTCGCTCCGGGGCTCCGCGCGCGCCGGCATGGGTCCAGAGCTGCTGGAGGGCCGCCACCAGGAGCTCTTCCATCGCGAGCGGAGTGTCCTGGTCCTCGACCGCCGCCAGCGCCGCCTTGACCCGGTGGGCCAGCCGCGAGTCCTCGATCACATGCCGCCCGAACACCTCGGTGGCGCTGGACGCCCCCGCCTCCTCCACCAGGGACGCGAGGAGCTCAGGGGAAGGATAGAAGGCCCGGTACCGCCACTCCCGCCCCCCGGGCGACCAGGCGCTGTGGACCGCGCCGGGACGGATGACCAGCACATCGGAGACCCCGGCGCCGCGGGTCACGTTCTCGCTCCGGACCGTGGCGCCCCCCCGCTCGAAGACCCCGATCGCCCAGGTATCGTGGGTGTGCGGCGTGAAGGTGTGGGCATGGTACGTGGCGCGCAGCACGCCGATGCCGCCCAGGATCGGAAGGGTGGCGAAGGCGGTCTGCTCCCGGAGCGCCGGACGCCGCAGGCGCGTCAGGGCTTCTTGCTCCAGGGCGGCACCACCCCGTTCATCCGCGCGTACGCGATGAGCTGGCCCAGGTGCTCGTGCTGGTCGGCCACGAATTCGGTGAACAGCATGGACACGCTGTGTTCCTGGCCGAAGCTCTTCACCTTGCCGGTGTTCAGCACCGCGTCCGCCCCCTCGAGCACCGTCTTCTGGTAGGCAAACGCCGCCTTGAGATGGCGGATCACCTCGGCCTTGTCGGTGACCTTCTCCAGATTGGCGAAGACCTCCCGGCCGGTGCCCATGTTGAGGTCCGCGGGCGGCTTGGCCCCGACCGACAGCGGCAGGAAGACGTAGTGCTCCGAGGCGATGTGCATCAGGACCTCGGAGACCGACCGGATCCCGGCCGCCGGGCGCCAGCTGTACTTGTCCGCCGGAAACGCCTCGGCGAGGCCGACGACCTTGTCCTCGACGTCCTTCATGTTGTTCAGATACTCGCTCCGCAGCGCGGCCGGTGTGGCGTTGGGGCCGGGATCCTGTGCGGCGAGCGGGAAGGCCCAGAGGGCGGGGAGAAGCAGGAGCGCGCTCGTGCGGGACGTTGCCATACGGACCTTTCCTCTGGGGTGTCGGAATATGATATCACGACGGGGACCGGGTCGCCGAAGTTGCGCCCCGCCGGTTCCGGGCTCAACGCGCCGCCCCGGGCGCCCGTACTGACACCGGGTGCCGGGCGCGCGGCGCGGCACGGAAACCTCGAATCGTTCACCCGGAAGATGACTCAGACCATGCAGCGGAACGTCCTCCTCATTGCGTGCGCCACCCTGCTGCTCCCCCTTTCCCTTGCGGCCCAGGCGGGCGGCAAGCCCCGCAAGCCGGCCAGGACCGCCAAGACCGCCAAGGCCCCTGCGCCGGTGCCGGTGCATCTGGTGCTGGCGCCCGAGGGCAATGAGGTGCGGTTCATCGTCCGGGAGCAGCTGGCCGGCGTCGAGCTCCCCAACGACGCCATCGGGAAGAGCAACGCCGTGACCGGCGGGATCGTGCTGGACGGCACCGGCAAGGTGGATTCGGCCGGCTCGAAGATCTCGGTGGATCTGGCCACTCTCAAGAGCGACCGCGACCGGCGGGATGGATTCATCAAGCGCCGCACCCTGGTGGTGGACTCCTTCCCGACCGCCACCATCACCGTGACCGACCTGGCCGGCCTCCCCGCCGTACTGCCCACCTCGGGAACGATGACGCTCACCCTGCTGGGAAACTTCACGGTGCACGGCGTCACCAAGCCGACCACCTGGACGGTGACCACCGCCGCCAATGGAAATGAATTCACCGGCAAGGCATCCACCCACATCAAGTTCGGCGACTTCAACATGACCCAGCCGCGGGTGCCGATCGTGCTGAGCGTGGTGGACGACATCCTGCTCGAATACGACTTCCACCTGGTCAAGCAGGCGCCCGCCCAGCCCTGAGGCGGCTCCCTGCAGGCCCTGGCGCGGCCCGGTGAACCGGGGCGCCGGGGCCGGGCACGCAGCCTCCTGCACCATCCGATCCGCCGTTTTGCAAAGTACCAGACCATTCCCGCCGAGTTCTTTATGTGCTCCGGCGCTCCATTCGATTTATCCCCTGATCTCATGCGGGCTAGCGTTTTCTGCGGCCGGGTGGCACCCCGGTTGCTTTGTTTCTTGGGGTATGGAGGCATGAGCGGCCTCGGGTGCATTTTCACGCGCGCAACGTCACTCCAGGAGGACAATCTGATGCGGAACCGGAAGGGCTTCACGCTGATCGAGCTGCTCATCGTGGTGGTGATCATCGGCATTCTTGCCGCGATTGCCCTCCCCAAGTTTGCGGCCACCAAGGACAAGGCCAAGCTTGCCTCGATCAAGACCGACCTGCGGAACATGATGACGGCCCAGGAGGCGTACTTCTCCGACTACGCGATCTACGGCTCCCTGGCCCAGCTTCAGACCGCGAGCAACTTCGGGTTGAGCAACGGCAATACCGGTGCGGCGGCCGGCGTGGTCAGCGGGTTCACCGCGACGGTGACCAACAGTTCGATCACCGCCGGGTTCAACCAGTGCACCGTGCAGGTCGGCGCCGGCGCGGCCTCGACGGTGGATGGCGTGATCGTCTGCTCGTGACCTGACGAGTGGTGCAGGACTCCTGGCGGCAGGAGGCGGGTCCCGAGGGCGGGACCCGCCTTTTGCTTTGGGGGCTCACGCGAGGGCGCCTCGCGGGATACCTTCTTTTTGCCCCCTTCGGTCCCCCCCCCACAAGGAGCCAGCATGAGCCTGATCGATCGCGCCAAAGCAATCCTTCTCACCCCTCAGAAGGAATGGCCGGTCATCGAGGCGGAATCCACGTCGGTCGCCGCCCTGTACACCGGCTACATCATTCCGCTCGCCGCGATTCCCGCGGTCGCGAGCTTCATCGGCCTGTCGGTCTTCGGATTCGGCGGTATCCTGCGGGTGCCGATGGGGATGGGGATCACCGGGGCGATTGTCCGCTTCGTGGGGACCCTGATCGGGGTGTACATCCTGGCCCTCATCATCGACGCGCTGGCGCCGACCTTCGGCGGCCAGAAGAGCCAGATCCAGGCCCTCAAGCTGGCCGCCTACTCCAGCACCGCGTCCTGGCTGGCCGGGATCTTCATGCTCATCCCCGCGCTGGCCATTCTCGGGATCGTGGGCCTGTACTCCCTCTACCTCCTGTACGCCGGCCTCCCGGTGATGATGAAGTCGCCGGCGGACAAGGCGATGGGGTATACGGTGGTCGTGATCCTGGCCGCGATCGTGCTGTTTGCCGTCGTCGGCGCGATCACCGCCCGCATGATGGGGTACGGAGCCTGGTACTGACCGGCTGACCCCGGCCGCGTCTACAGGACGGTGATCTGCCCCCGGATCGCGCCGTCGGGGTCGGCCGCGGTGTGAATGTCGATGTAGGCGTTGCCGCTCCGGATCTTGGCGGCCAGGGACTCCATGGTCTCCCCGCCCAGCAGGTTGTGGGACTGGATGCTTCCGGAGCTGAGGTTTCCGCTGAACACTCCCGCGGCCGGCGGCGTCGGGAGCAGATCGACCACAATGGCGCCGACCCCGTCGGCCGCGCCGACGTGAAGGTGCGCCATCGTGATATCGGTCAGCACCGACACCGTGATGTTGAATTTGATCGAGTTGTCGTTGCCGATGATGACGATCCCGGTGCCGGTGGCGGTGGTTCCCACCGGCGCGGGGCGCACCGCGTCCCCGTTCAGTCGCGCCACATAGGTGATTTCGCCCGGGGGATCGATCCCCTGGCTGCCGCACCCCGCTCCGGCCAGGAGCGCGGCGGCGGCCAGGGTTCCCAGCCTCCCGCAGGTCACCGGCCCTTGCTCCGCCGCTTCATGATCGCGCGCCCCGCCACGACGGTCGCGGCCGCCGCGCCGGCCACCAGCATGGCCTTGCCCGCCTTCTTGAGCGCCCGCACCCGCTTCCGCTTCCGGGCCCCTTCGCTGAGCTTCATCAGCGCGGCATCGCCCGCCAGGACCAGCCGATCCGCGACCTTCTTGCCCGCCACGCTGGCCATCGTCGCCGCCATCTTGGCGCCGGTCTTGACCTTGGTCTTCTTGCTGATCATCGGAATTCCCCCTGATTGGTAGCTCGATGGATCGGAAATATGGGCCCGGGCCGGGACGAAGGAACCTGGCTTGCCCACCAGAGGGTGGACGCTTGCCGCCCCCGTTTCCGCCACACCGGTGCCCGGGAGGGCGGGCGGGCGCGCTACATCCGGAAGACGTAGCTCAGCTTCCCGAAGAATCCGTCGCTGGTGCGCCGGAGCCGGCTCTGGAGGACCAGGGGCTGCTCCTGCATGGTGGAGCCATAGCCCAGGTAGAGCAGGGTGCCCGGCGTGGGACGATAGCTGAAGAGCCAATCGGTGCGGAGCTCGTGGGTGGCCGAGGCGCCCACCTGGCTGCCGCCCAGCAGGATCGGCTGCCCGGTCCGATCCACCAGGGCGCTGCTCGAGCTGGCGGTGTACTGCGCCACGATCCGGAGGAACAGCGCGCGGCTCACCTGGTATTCCACCTTGAGCCGGGGAATGGTCTGGGAGGAGAATCGCGAGCCGTCCCGCCGCCGGTCCAGGGTCAGGCTGGTGAACTGGAGCGTTCCGCGAAGCGCGCTGGTGGGCCGGACATCCACCGACGCGTCGAGCCGGAAGCTCCGGCCCGGAGCCGCCTCCGTGAAGATCGGCGTGGTGCCGACCGCCACGCTGGCGGTCGCGGTGAACTGGCGATAGGTCGGGGTGGTGACCCGCACCGAGCCGCTCACCTGATTCCGCTCTGGTCCCGGCACCGTAAACGGAGCCGGACCCCCGCCGGTCTCGACCTGGAACCCGGCATAGAGCGCCGGATCGTAGGAGTAGAAGTTGCGGCCGAAGCTGCCGTTGAGCTGCCAGCCGCCCCGGAGCGTGGCGGTCGGAGAGAGCGACTCGCTGCCCTCGATCGGTCCGTTGCCCGTATGGCTGTAGTCCCAGATCCGTCCCACCCCGATGAAGGCGCCGTACGTCTGCATCAGGGCGCCCGGCCTGCCGTAGAAGGTGATCCGGTTGAAGAGGTTGCCGTTGACGATCCCGGTCCGGTTCACGAAACCGGTGGCGGCCTTGAATCCCGGCGCCACCGCCTGCACGCTGTAGTGAAAGCCCCACGCGCGCCCGGTGCGGTCCCAGTCGGCCTGGAGCAGCGGGCCCCGGGTGGTCTTGCCCGCGCTATCGGTCCAGGAGCCGGCCGCCTGAAGCTCGATGTAATACAGCCGGGAGTGGTAGACCCGGAAATCGGCACCGGCCAGGCGGGAGTGATCGGGTCCGTCCTCCCGGTCGGTCAGCACCGCGCCCAGCGTCGAGTTGCGGCGCAGGTCTCTCCGGGCCCGCATGATCCCGAAGACCGGCGTGTGTCCGCCGCGCCAGGAGTAGAGGCTGTCATCCGCCACCACCATGGCCGCCAGGTTGGTGCCGGACAGCTTGCCGCCGAGCTTGAGCCCGCCGCGCGGCGCCACGATGCTCCGGGTGTAGATCAGCTGGTTCGGGGTATCGAAGAGCTCGAGGCCGTCCAGGAAGAAGGGCCGCTTCTCCGGATAGAACAGCGCAAACCGCTCGTTGAGCACCACCTGGCCGACGTCGGCCTCCACCTGGGAAAAATCCGGATTCCAGGTGCCGTTCATGGTGAGGTTCTGCCGGATCCCCCAGCGCACGTCGCCGCCCAGCTCCCCGCCGCGCTGGTAATCCCAGCCGCCGATGCCCGGGCTGCCGTCCAGCCGCCCGGTGGCGGTCGGCGTCATTTCCAGCACCAGCCCCCGCTTGAGATCGTGGATGCCCTCGAGCGTGCCCGACTGGCCCAGGAAGCTGGCGTTGGCGCGCACCGCCGGGGTCCACGAATCCTGGAAGCCGCTGTGCTGCACCCGCCGGAGGACATTGATGCCCCAGGTTTGATCCGGCTTGTCCTGGTAGTGCAGGGTCTTGAAGGGAATCCGGATTTCCACCTCGTAGCCGCCGGGGGTCAGGCGCCCCTTCGACTCGAACACGTAGTCGGGATTGAGATCGACGTTGCCGGCCAGCGGATTCATGGTGCCGGTCCCGCCGCCCGTGGCGGATCGGCCGCCGGCCCCGCCGCCGAACTGGTCACTGCGGGTCCCGTCCTCCTGGACCCCGAGCGGATTCACCCCGAAGAGGAAGGCGAGGCGATGGTCGTCGTAGGTATCCAGCAGGATCTCGATGTTGTCTTCGCTGGTGATGTTGTCGCGGTTGGCCCGGGTGGCGCGCACCACATCGCCGTGGAGCTCCGTGGCCCTGACGCCGAAGTAGATCGCGTCGGCGCCGTACCAGACCAGGACCTCGGTCGGCTCCTCGGCGGCGTGGCCGTCCACCGGCTGGTACTGTGAAAAATCCGTGAGCCGCGCCGCGCGGGCCCACACGGCTTCATCGAGCTTGCCGTCGACCACGACGGTGGCTTCGAGGCGCGGCGTGGCCACCCGGATGTGCTTGTCCCGGCCGCTGAAGGCCGCCGTGGAATCCTGCACCAGCGCCACGCCCAGCAGGATAGAGAGGATCATGAGGCCGGGGAATCTAATCCCTCCCTATGGATTTCCTCCCGGCGTCTTGTAGACCACTCCATTCTTCATCACGAAGATCACCCGCTCGGTGGCGGTGATGTCGGCCAGCGGATCGCCCGGCACCGCCACCACGTCGGCCAGCTTCCCCGCCGCGAGGGTGCCCAGCCGGTCGTCCCATCCCAGCAGCCGAGCCGCGTTGGCGGTGCCGGCCTCCAGCGACTGGGCCGGCGTCAGCCCGCCCCACTTCACCATGAGCGCGAACTCGTGGGCGTTGTCGCCGTGGTGGCCCACCCCGGCGTCGGTGCCGAGGGCGAACGTCACCCCGTATTTCCTGGCGTACTGCCCGCCGTTCCGCATGGCCGACGCCGCGGCCAGCGCCTTCTCGGCGCGGAGCCCCTTGAGGATCCCGGCCTTGACCGCCGCCTCGCTCGCCTCGCCCGCGCTGTAGGTCGGCACCAGGAAGGTGTGATGCTCGGCCATCAGCCGGGCGCCTTCGTCGTCGAGGAAGGAGCCGTGCTCGATGCTGGTCACCCCGGCGCGCACCGCGATCTTGATTCCTTCCGCGCCGTGGGCATGCGCGGCCACCTTGCGCTCCAGCTTGGTGGCTTCGTCCACCATGGCCTTGAGCTCTTCATAGGTGTACTGCGGCACCCCGACCGCGTCGCCCTCGGAGAGCACCCCGCCGGTGGCGCAGGTCTTGATGACGTCCGCCCCGTACTTGACCTGGTAGCGGACCGCGGCCCGCACCTGATCCACGCCGTCCGCGATGCCCTCGCGGATGCCGCCGTCGGCCAGCCCCGGGCGATAGCCGTTGGCATCGCAGTGGCCGCCGGTGATGCCCAGCGCGTGGGCCGCGGTGCGCATGCGCGGCCCCGGCACGTAGCCGCCCTCGATCGCGCGGCGGAGCGCCACGTCGCTGAAGTCGGGCGCGCCGACGTTCCGCACCGTGGTGAACCCCGCCATCAGGGTCTTGCGGGCATTGGCGGCACCCAGGATGGCGCTGAAGCCGGGATAGTCCCGGGTGCCTTCCTCCTGCTTGCCGGGGTCGCTCAGCTCGCGGCCGATCAGATGCACGTGCGCGTCGATGAAGCCGGGCAGCAGCGTCGCGTCGCCCAGCTCGATACGGGTGGCGCCGGGCGGGATCTTGATGCCGGACGCGGCCCCGGCCGCGACGATGCGATCGTCGGTGATGACGACGACGCCGTCCGTCACCATGGCGCCGCCGGCGCCGTCGAACAGTCGGGCGGCGTGGAGCACGACGGTGCCGCTGCCCTTGGCTTCCTGCTGGGCGGATGCGGTGGTGGCGACCAGCAGGGCGGCTGAGACGGTCAGGAGACGGCGCATGGGACTCTGGGGGTCAGGGGATGGGGAGAGCGGGGTCAGGGCTTCGGGGCGGCGTAGATCTCGACCAGCTGCACCAGCATGTCAACGGTCTTCTCCATGCCGCGCCGGGAATTGAATTCGAGCCGGGTGTGAAAGTTGTGCCCCCCGGTGAACAGATCGGGGGTCGGGAGGCCGCGGCTCGTCAGATTGGATCCGTCGGTGCCGCCCCGGATGGCGGTGAGGCTCGGCGTGAGGCCGGCGCGACGGGTGGCCTCCATGGCGTTGGCGATGAGCGCCGGATAGCGATCCAGCGAATCCTTCATATTGGTATAGAACTGTTTCACCTCGATCGTCACCCGGACCGTGGGGAACTTGCCCGCCACACTGTCGGTCAGCGCCCGGAGCATCGCTTCCTGCGCATCGAGCTCGGCGGTCCGGAACGCGCGGAGCCGGAGCTTGAGCGTGGACTCTCCCGGGGCGAGCGCGGCGATGTAGGGGTGAACGTACCCCGCGCGGCCCTCCACGTTCTCGGGGCGGAGCGCCTCGGGAATCCGGGAGACGAAGTCGCTCACCGCGTACAGGGAGTTGACCAGGCGGCCCTTGACCGGAGCGCCGTCCCTGCCTGTGAACGTGACGTAGGCGGTCCGGGCACTGAAGGTCTCGTCGTTGACTCCTCCCAGCGCGCCGCCGTCCACGGTGTACGCCAGGCGGGCCCCGAAGTTCGCAATGTCGAAGTACTCCACCGCGCCGCCCACTTCCTCGTCCGGCATGAACGCCACCGCAATGGCGCCATGCCGGATCTGGGGATTGCTCCCCAGCAGATCCAGCAGGGTCATGATCTCGGCGCAGCCGGACTTGTCGTCCGAGCCCAGGAGCGTGGTGCCGTCCGAGGTGACGATGTCGTCGCCGATGAGGTCCTTGAGGCCGGGATTCTCCGCGGCGCGGATGACCCGGGAGGTGTCGCCCGGGAGCACGATGTCTCCGCCCTGGTAGTCCCGGTGGACGATGGGCCTGACCCCGGCGCCCGGCTCGTTGGGCGCGGTATCCATGTGGGCGATGAAGCCCACCGCGGGCGCCCGGCTTCCCGGGGGTAAATTGGGGGGCAGGAGCCCGTACACGATGCCGTGGTCGCTCACCCGCACCTGGTCGACGCCCAGGCCACGCAGCTCGCCGGCCACCAGGCGGGCCAGGTCGAGCTGGGCATCGGTGCTGGGCACCCTGCCGGCGTCTTCCTTCGACTGGGTATTGATCCGGGCGTACCGGACGAACCGGTCGAGCACGCCTTCCCGCGGGGCGTGGAGCTGGGCCGCGGCGGGCCCCGTGAGGAGGCCCG
This sequence comes from uncultured Gemmatimonadales bacterium, assembly GCA_963762545.1. Taxonomy (GTDB): domain Bacteria; phylum Gemmatimonadota; class Gemmatimonadetes; order Gemmatimonadales; family GWC2-71-9; genus JABFSM01. The sequence goes on from CAVXLC010000002.1 coordinate 92,510, forward strand.
CGGCAAGGCCGGTGATGGCAAGACTACGGCAGCGCATGAATAGTCCCGGGGCGGCGGTGCCAAGAATGTAACGGGGGCCGGCTTTCGCCGGCCCCCGGTGGTGCACCGTCCAGCGATCCTGCTATTTGATCCGCGTGGCGGTGAATGAGAACGTCCACGTGGCGTCGCCGTAGTTGAACATCTGCGCGTTCGGCGGGGGGTGGGGATAACCCGCCCAATCCCATACCCGTTGGGTCTTGACGATCGTGCCGGACAGCTGGGTGCCGTTCTTCACCGCGGAAATGGTCCAGTAGGTCTCCGCCGTGCCTCCTTGCGGCGGACCGAATTGGGGGTAGACGTAATTGGCCGCCCGGCCGCCGAACGTCCCGGCGGAAAGGTCCCCCGCTGCGGTCAGTGCATCGAAGACAAACGTGTTACTGATATCGGCGCCCGATGGCAATGCGGATGCCAGGATGCGGAACACCTGGGAAGGGTCGATGCCGGTCGAGAAGGGTCCGGGGAAGAATGGAGTGTACTGCAGATACACGCCCGGATCGTAGTGCTTGCCCCCGGCAATCGTGGTGTGGTCCTGATAGATGATCAGCCCGCAGTCCGGGCAAATTCCCAGGTTGTCGACAAAGACGGCGTCCTGCAGGCAGTAGCCGGTCCCTGAACCCGTACAGGCTGCCGGGCCGCTTGGCGGGGTGGTGAACCCCGTCATCCGCCATGACGTGATCCGCCAGATCGGGACCGGTATGTCGATCTGCACGACGCTCGAAGCCCGGCCCACGTCACCATTCGTCGCGAGATCAACGACAATCACGGTGGCGTCATAGACCCCTGCCTTGGCCCAGGTGTGAATCACGGATGGGTTGTTGTCCACCACGGCGATCTGGCCGTCATCGAAGGCCCAGAGGTAGCGCACAGTGGGAGGATTGGCGGCCAGATTGTGGGCGGTCAGGGTAAGAGGGACTCCTGACAGGCCGTTGGCCGGATTGGGAGCGATGGAAATCTTCGAGGAGCTCACCTGGATGTATTTGAAATCGAGGTGGCGCCAGAAGGTCACGCCGTTGAGATCGGCCAGCCCTCCCATCACGTGGACGCCGATCCGGCTGTTGCCCGCTGGCACTGTGAACGCCGCCTCGCCCACGGTTTGATCGCTGGCCAGACGAGTCACATTTCCATCGTAGACGTCCAAAGCCACCGACTCTGCCGGGGAAGCATTCGGGACGTGGCGGGCGCAGCTATTGCAGAGCGCGCGAAGCTTCAGGTCCAGCCAGTCCACGCTCAATGAATTTCCCGTCAGGTCTTTCCAGAGCAGCAGGTCCTTGTCGAAATACTGGAGGGTGTAGGCGGGGAATTCCTGAACTCCAACCGGCCCGCCCGGCAGCGTGCCGAATCGCGCCGTCACCGGTGAGAGGTCTACGAAGGCTCCGCCGCCCAGGACGTGGAAGGAAGTGAAGGTGTGGAGACAGCTGCCGCCACAGAGGGCAACCTGCACCGGCTGGAACTGGGCGCCGTCGAATGGAATGAAAATATGCTGCCCGGGATTGTTCGGGTCCGTGGCAAGAATCCCGTCGGGATGCACCTCATAGGCAATCAGCGCATAGGTTCCCACCGGCCCCGAGATCGAGATGAGCGCGGGCAAGCGGGTGTTATGCATCGACGCGGCAAGAGCCAGAAACTCCACCCGGTCTCGTCCCGCCGGCATCGACCGGATGATCGAAACAGCGTTCGGCCAGTTGACGTCCCCTTGGGCCAGCGCCGAGATCCGGTAGCCCAATGGATCGGCGGGCCAGATCGGGCCCTGAGCGAATCGGCCACGGAGTCCAGGCAGGCTCAGATTGTCCTTCCGAATGTCAAGGAAGTACGAGAGCTCCGACACGCTCATGCCCGTGATCTGCCCATCAGGCGTCAGGTAGGAGCCGTGATCGGCAAATTCCCAGCCGTCGATGTTGGGATCGAAGTCGCTCACGACCGGCGTTTGTTGGAGCAGCACGACGTCGATCGCCTGCAGCGTCGTAATGATCTTGACCCCGGTATGGACCAGATTGTTTTGCAGGCCGGAGCCGCTGCGCACGGACCTGAGGCCGACGAGGGCGCCAGGGCCCGTCAGCAAGTCGCCTGCAAAGTGCCGCGTCGCGATGGTGATGGAATTTCCATCGCTTCCGATCACCGGAATTCCCTCGAGCTTCCCTGATCCGGAGTCATAGTAGAGGGCGCCGGCCGCGGAATCGGGAGTAACGTGCACCGGGATCTTGAGCGTGAGGAGCTGGTCGGCCATGCCCTGATCACCGGTAATGGAAATGACCGGGGCGGCGATGTGCAGGTTCGGTTTCGTCGGCCCCGTAGCCGCCGCCTGATACTCGATGGTCCAGTGACTGGGGCCCGGGTACGCTCCGGCAGGGATCGTCAAGGTGAGCCCGTCGAGCGGGTCGCCGGGCTTGGAGTAGTTGATGGTGCCGCCCGCTGCGCCGATGGTCACATCGGCCATGCGCACAGTCGGGTACTTGCCCGTGGCCGTCAGCTCCGCAGGAGGCAGGGCGGCGACGGTCGCCTCGAGGCGATTGTCACCCACGGCCGGTCCCATGGTCCAATTGCCCGGTGAGGCAGTCCCGTCCGCCGCGGTCACCACACTCGGCTGCTGGATGGATCCTCCGCCGGCCTCCACGATGAAGCCAACCGTTGTCCCCGGTACCGGACGCCCCTGGGCATCCTTCACAACCACCAGGGGTTTGACCGGCACCGCCGACCCGGGGGCGGCCTCCTGGCCGTCACCGGCCTGAACGGTCAGCGATGCTGGAGGGCCGGGGGCGGGGGGCGGAGGCGGTGGGGGAGGATTGGTTCCCGTCGTGCTCCCCCCGCCGCAGGCGGCGACGGCCAGAAGCAACCAGAGAGCGGTGAGTCGGCGCACGGAGCCTCCAGGGTTCCGGGATCTCCCTGAAGGCGCGGAATTCACTCCATTCGGTTCACTCCACCGCGGGGGCGGCCGGCGGACTGCCCACGTCGAACTCCAGCTCCGGCCCGCCCACGCCCAGCCGGATCCGGTCTCCCGGCAGCAGCGCGATCCGGCCGCGCAGCCAGCGCGCGTTCAGGAAGGTGCCGTTGGTGCTCTCCCGGTCCACCAGCTCGAGCCAGACCGCGGTGCTCGAATGGGCGATGATGCGGGCGTGATTCCGGCTCACCACCCCGTCCTCGTACGCGTCCAGCCGGATGTCGGACGATGGGTCCCGTCCGATGGTCAGCACCGCCCCGACCTCGACACCGAAGGTCTCCACCCGGCCCGCGGCGGCACCGGTCAGGTGCCGGACGACGATCTGGTGCACGCTCCCTTGCCCCCGGGCCGGTGTGGTACCTCTGGCCTTCGCTCCCTTGAGGCGCAAAAGCCGCCGGAATTGGGTCGTCCGGGTTATTGCGGGAGCTTGGCGCGGTAGGAACCGGCCTTGCCGGCCTGGTGCGATTCCTCGTAGAAGGTGACCACCCGCTTGAGGGCGTCCACGGTGCGGGGATGCTTCTCGCCCAGGCTCTTCGCCAGGGCCTGGTAGGACCCCACCAGCAGCGGCTCCGCCTCGGTCGTTCTTCCCCACCTTGCCGAGATGCTCGCCGTACATGCTTTCGGAGACCGAGATGAGCCAGTGTCCCGGCGGAAGCGACTTGCGCCGGATCTCCAGGCTCTCCAGCAGGTCCTTCCCGGCCTCCGCGTGCTGCCCCGCCTTGTCGAGACAGCGACCCTCGGTCTGCAGACTGGTCGCGACGGCGGGATGCGAGTCCTGCAGCTCCTTGCCCCGGTGGGTCAGGATCTCGCGGGTGGCCTGGACCGCTTCGTCGCATCGGTTCTGAAGGCTGAGCAGGGTGGCATAGTTGAACAGGGTGAACAGATAGTCCGGGTGCCCCGGCCCCAGGATCTTCTTCCGGATCGCGAGGGTCTCTTCGTAGGCGCTGTCCGCGGCCAGGAACTTGTCCTGAAAATCCAGTACCCCGGCCAGCGCGTTCCAGGCCCCGCCGGTGATCGGATGGTCCCGCCCGTACGCCGCGAGCGAAATGGCCAGCGCCTCGCGATGGAGCGACTCCGCCTCGGCAAACTGCCGCTTGCTGCCCAGCGCGACGCCCAGGTTCGTCATGGCGTTGATCAGCTCCGGATTCCGCTCCCCGAACATGCGGCGCTTGAGGGCGAGCGCTTCCCGCAGGAAGGTTTCCGCCGAGTCGAGCCGGTTGAGCCGCCGCTCGGCGGTGCCCAGGTCTTGCAGCACGCTCGAGTAGAGGCTGTCCTGGGCTCGGACGCCCAGCAGCATGTCGCGAGCGCTCCGCCAGATGCTGTCGGCCGCGGCCCACTCGCCCCCGTCGGCGGCCACATTCCCCAGCGTATTGAGCACGGTCGCCACTTCCGGGCTGCCGGCTCCATGGAGCCGCTGGGCCAGTGTCACCGCCTTGCCCAGCTCCACCTTCGCCTCCGCGTACTTGCCCAGCCCGAAGTAGCTGTTGCCCAGGGTGGACCGCACCGCGAGCTCGATCTCGGGCTGGTCCCGGAGCTGGCTGTCCACCCGCGCCGAGGCCCGTTGCAGCACGTCCACCACCAGCACGTCCCTGCCCGCCGCCGCCGGGTCCGGCGCGGCCAGCATGTCGGTGACGAAGCGGTTGATCTCCTGGGCCTTGGCGCGCTCGCGGTCGGCCCGGCGCGCCTCTCGGGCGCTCATGATCAGACCCGCGACCAGGGAGAGCGCCACCAGCAACGAGGCGCCGACCACCGCGGTGTTCCGCCGCACGAACTTGCGGAGCCGGTAGCCGGCGGAGTCGCCCTGGGCGCTGACCGGCAGACCCTTGCCGTAGCGGTCCAGGTCCTGGGCCAGCGCTTCGGCCGAGGCGTAGCGCCGCTCCGGCTCCTTGCGCAGCGCCTTCAGCACGATGGTGTCCACCTCGCCCGCCAGGCGGCGCCGGTAGCGGGCCACGCTGCGCTCGCCGGCCGCCTGGGCCACCGCCTCCGTCGCCACGTCGCTCGGCCGGGGCGCCGGCTCCTCGCAGACGATCCGCTCGATCGTGCCCATCGCCAGGTCGGGGAAGCGGAAGGGCCGCTGCCCCGCCACCAGCTCGAACAGCACCACCCCGAGCGAGTACCCGTCGGCCGAGGTCGTGAGGGGCAGGCCGCGCACCATCTCGGGGCTGGCATACTCCGGCGTGAGCGCCCCCACCCCTCCGCGGGTCGGCGGCGCCTCGCTCGCGTCGTCGGCGCGCAGCAGCTTGGCGATCCCGAAGTCGAGCAGCTTCACCGTGCCGTCCTCGGTCACCAGGATGTTGCCCGGCTTGAGATCCCGGTGGACCACCAGGTTCCGGTGGGCATACTGCACCGCGCCGCACACCTGCCGGAACAGCGCCAGCCGGGCCGGCAGGTCGAGCCGGTGCTCGGCCGAATAGCGGGTGATCGGCAGTCCGTCCACATACTCCAGCACGAAGTAGGGCCGGCCGTCGTCCATGACGCCGCCGTCCAGCAGCCCCGCGATGTTGCGGTGGTCGAGGCCCGCCAGAATCTGCCGCTCCGCCTTGAAGCGGCGGATCGCCTGGTCGGTGTCCATGCCGCGCTTGATGACCTTGAGCGCCACCCGCTTGCGGTACTGGTCGTCGGCCCGCACCGCCTCGTAGACCGCGCCCATGCCGCCGAAGCCGATCAGGCGGGTGACCTGATAGGCGCCGATGCGGCCCCCGGCGGGCGGGGCCTCGTCCGGCGCCAGCAGGTCGGCGGGCAGGGGCGCGCGCTCCCGCTCGAACACCGCATCGGCCGCGTCGGCGGCCGCGATGAGGCGGGAGATCTCGGCCCGCAGGGCGGCATCGCCGCCACAGGCCCCGTCGAGAAACTCCGCGCGGGTGCCCGGCTCGCGGGTCATCGCCTCGGCAAAGAGGGCCGTCAGCCGCGCAAAGCGATCGGTACTCACGAGAGCTGGGCCAGGAGCCACGCCTTGGCGAACTGCCAATCCCGCTTCACCGTGCTCGGCGCGATCGCCAGCACCTCGGCGACCTCCTCGATGGTGAGACCGCCGAAGTAGCGCAGCTCGACGATGCGCGCCTGCCGCGCGTCCAGCTCGGCCAGCCGGTTGAGCGCCTCGTTGAGATCCTCGAAGTCCATGTCGCGATTGCCCCCGACCAGGTTCACGTCGAGGGGAACCCGCTGCCCGCCGCTCCGCTTCTGGGTGCGCCGCCGCCGGGAATGATCCACCAGGATCCGGCGCATGGCCTGGGCCGCCACGCCGAAGAACTGGGCCCGGTTCTGCCAGGTGAAGCTGTTGGACGCGGTGAGCCGCATGAACGCCTCATTCACCAGCAGCGTGGGTTGCAGGGTGTGGTCGGGCCGCTCGCCCCGCATTTGCCGCTCGGCGATCTCGTGCAGCTCCTCGTAGATGAGCCCGATGAGCTGCTCGAGCGCACCGGGGTCTCCGGCCTCGAGGCTCCCCAGCAGCCGGGTCACCTGGTGGGTGCGAGGACTGGTCGGAGCTGAATCCACGAATGATCCGATAGGGAGGAGAATCCAAGCCGTGAGATTGTAGAGCCGAACTCGGAACCTTGTCAAACGATGCGGCCCCGCCCCATCGCCCGATCGTTACGAAATGCATACCCGTGCCCGCGTCCCGGGCTACATTTGGAGGGGACCCTCTCGCCTCTACGAATTGATGGAGCACGGTATGGCTCGAACCTCGTGCGTCGCCCTCGCGATCGCCGGGCTGGCTGCCGGCTGCCACCCGTCGCCCTCCGGTTCTCCCCGGGACGGCGACGAGGTCGGCTCCCAGCCCCGCCGGCTTCCCACCGGCGCGCTGCTCGACCCCGCGGGGCGGACCACCCGGGTCGGCCAGTTCCCGCTCGCCATGGTGCCGACGCCGGAGGGCAATCGGGTCGTACTGCTCCTGGACGGATACACCGACAACGGGATCCAGGTGGTGGAGCCGGGCAGCGGCCAGGTGGTGCAGACCCTGCTGCAGCCGGCGAGCTTCATCGGTCTCTCGTTCGACCATGCCGGGCACCGGCTCTTCGCATCGGGCGGAGACCAGGACGTGATCTACCGGTATGACTGGCGTGACGGGCGAGCGGTGCCGCTCGACAGCCTGGTGCTGGCCCGGAAGCCGCCCCGGCGCTCCGGCACCCGCTATCCCGCCGGACTGGCGCTCTCGGACGACGACCGCCTGCTCTACGTCGCCGAGAATCTGGTGGACTCCATCGCGGTGATCGACGTGGCCGGCGGCAACATCGTCCAGCGGCTGCCCGCCGGCCGCTACCCGTACGCCGTGGCGGTCGGGCCGGACGGCACGGTCTACGTCTCCGCCTGGGGCGGCTCCGAGGTCCGCACCTTCAAACCGTCGATCGGCTGGCTGGAGCCGGGCCCATCCATTCCGGTGGGCCGGCACCCCTCCGCGCTGCTGCTCAACGGCGCCGGCACCCGGCTCTACGTCGCCTCCGCCAGCACCGACCGGGTGAGCGTGGTGGACCCCGCCACCGGACGGACCATCGCGACGCTGGTGGACACGGTGCCGGGCGGTACCGGGGAGGGAAGCACCCCCAACGCGCTGGCGCTGTCCCGCGACGAAACCCGGCTGTTCGTGGCGGAAGCGGACAACAACGCCGTGGCGGTATTCGATCTGACCCCTGACGGCGGCCGCCTCGCGGGACGGATTCCCGTCGGATGGTACCCGACCGCCGTGCTCGCGTTCCACGACACCCTCCTCGCGGTGAACGGCAAGGGGAGTGGCTCGGCGCCCAACGCGCTGAACGGTCCCGGCCCCGACCGGGGCCGGGGCCAGGGTGGCTACACCCTGGCGCAGCTCACCGGCTCGCTCACCGTGCTGCCCCTGGCGAGCCTCGATCCGGCGGCGCTCGGCGACCTGTCCGCAGGCGTGGCGCGCGCCAACGGCTGGGACCAGTCCCGCGGCACCGGCGCCTACCCGCCCTTCGAGCACGTCGTGTACGTCATCAAGGAGAATCGAACCTACGACCAGGTCTTCGGCGACCTGCGCCAGGCGGACGGCGACACCTCGCTCACCTTCTTCCCGCGATCGGTCTCCCCCAATCATCACGCGCTGGCCGAGCGGTTCGGGATCTTCGACCGCTTTCTGACCAACGCGGAGGTGAGCGCCGACGGACACAACTGGTCCACCGCGGCCTACACCACCGACTATACCGAGAAGACCACCCAGCTCCAGTACTCGAGCCGGGGGCGGACCTACGACTACGAGGGCGAGAATCGCGGGGTGCGGCCCGAGCCGGGCGAGGACGCCGCCGAGCCGGCCAACGGGTATCTCTGGGATCTGGCCCGGCGGCGGGGCATCAGCTTTCGGAACTACGGCGAGTTCGTGATGTCACCGGAAGTGCGGTCGGGGAGCGGGTGGCCCGCCTCCTACGTCGGCCTCAAGCCCTTTCTCGAGCAGCACACCGATTCGGCGTTCCCCGGATTCGATCTCAAGATTTCCGACCAGCGGCGCGCCGATATCTGGATCCAGGCGCTGGCCCGCTTCGAGCGCGACGGGGCCATGCCGGCGCTGGAGATCGTCCGGCTCCCCAACGATCACACCAACGGCGCCCGCGCCGGGGAGCTCACGCCCCGGGCCTACATGGCGGACAACGACCTGGCCCTGGGCCGGATGATCGAGGCGCTGTCCCGGAGCCGCTTCTGGCGGAGCACCGTGGTCTTCGTGGTGGAGGACGACGCCCAGAACGGGCCCGACCACGTGGATTCCCACCGGGCCCCGTTCCTGGTCATCTCGGCGTGGAACCGCCCCCGGGTGTGGCATCGGTTTACCAACACGACCGACGTCATCGCCACCATCGAGGAGATCCTGAGCCTCGATCATCTCTCCCAGTTCGATGCCTTCGGCCGCCCGCTGCGGGGAATCTTTGCGCGGCAGCCCGACCTGGCGCCCTATGTCGCGCTGCAGCCCGACGCCTCCCGGACCGAGCGGAACCCGGCCTCCGGTCCCGGCGTTCGCGAGTCGGAGCGACTCGATTTCCGCCTCGAGGATCTGTCGAACGACGACGAGTTCAATCGGGTCCTGTGGCTGGCCATCAAGGGGCCCGGACGGCCCTATCCCGGGCTCCACGCCATCACGGCCCCGGCGGAGCTGCCGGACCGGCCCCCGCAAAATCGATGAAGCCCCGGGCCGGATTGGTGTCCAGCAGCTTGACCATCACCCGGTCGCCCACGTCCATTCCGTGCTGCCCCTGCACCACCATGCCCTCGGCGTGGGGGTGGAGTGTGCGGACGAACGTGCCCTTGGGTGAGGCGCCGGTCACGATCGCCTCGAACGTCTGGCCGATGCGGTTGGCCAGCAGCTCGGCCGCCGCCTGCTTCCGCGCGGTCCGCTCCACCTTGCGGGCCGCGTCTTCCATCGCGGTACACCGGCCGGCGATCGCCCCGAGCTCCTGATCGGTGTAGGCGGGCGTCCCGGACAGCACCGCCTTGAGCAGGCGCTGGGACACCAGATCGGCATAGCGCCGGTTCGGGGCGGTGGAGTGGCTGTAGTCCTGGACCGCGAGCCCGAAATGGCCCACCCCGACCTGGCCCGGCTTCTCCAGCATGTACTCTCCCGGCCCCATCAGCTTGACGATGGTGAGGGAGAGGTCGGGAAAGTGATCGGGATCCGCCGCCCGCCGCTTGATCAGGAATTGTCCCAGCGCCTCGGAGCTGGGCTCCGCCGGCAGCTTCTCCCCCAGGTTCCCCGCGACGGCAACGATCCGGTCCCAGCGCTCCGGCACCTTCACCACCCGCCGGATGGTGGATGAGCCCTTGCCGCTGAGAAACGTGGCCATGGTCACGTTGGCCGCGATCATGAAGTCCTCGATCAGCTCGGTGGCCCGGTTCTTCTTGTGGAGCGCGAGGTCGGTCACCCGGCCGTCGACCGCCACGGCCGTGGCCTCGATCGTTTCGAGGTCGAGCGCGCCCGCCGTCTGGCGGGCGGCCCGGAGCGCCTGGGCCGCCTCGTCCTGCATCCGGAGCTGGACTCGCAGCTCCGCGTTCGCCGCCACCTTGGCCGGCTCGTCGCTCCGGCCTTCGAGCCATCCGCCGACCGCGGGGTAGTCGAGCTGCGCCTTGTTGTTGAGCAGCGCGCGATAGACGTCCCGGGAGCGGACTCCGCCGTCCGGGCCCACCACGTACTCCAGCACCACTCCCCGGCGATCCTGGTGCTCGTTGAGCGAGGTGAGCCCGGTCGAAAGCTTCTCAGGCAGCATCGGGAACATCACCACCCCGCAGTACACCGACGTGGTGTTGTGGGCGGCGTGGCGGTCGGTGGCGGACCCCGCGCCGACCAGCGCGTCCACGTCGGCGATCCCCACCATGACCTTGAGCGCGCCGTCGGGAAGCCGCTCGACGTACTCCACCTGATCGAGGTCCCGGGACTCCGGGTTGTCGATGGACGACCAGAGCAGGGTGCGGAGATCGCGGATGCCGGCTCCGGTGCCGGCGGCCGGCGCGTGAATGGCATTGACCTCGCGCACGACCTCGGCGGGAAAGTCCGGCTCGAAGCCTTCGCGGATCATTTCCTGGTGGGCGGCACGACGCAGGTCGATGAGGACGGGCATTCCATTGCTCCGATTGCATATCGGCCGGTTCCGCGGTACGATCCGGCCGTACGCCAACCAAGGGATACCGAAATGGCAAAGTCCGCGGGCAGGACCACCGCACGGAAGGCCGTGAAGAAGACCAGGGCGGCGGTGAAGTCCACCGCCAGGAAAGCGATGAAGTCCGACGTGCGCGCGCGCGCCGACGCGGTCGGCAAGGCGCTGAAGCGGCTCGCCGCGGTGGCGGGACGCGTCGCCAAGCAGGCGGCCGCCGCCGCCCGGCAGGCCGCCAAGAAGGCCTCCCACTCGCGCGCCGCGAAAGTGGCCGCCGGGGCGGTGGCGGTCGCCGCGGCCGGCCTGGCGGTCCGGCGGGCAACCCGGAAGAAGAAGCGGCGCTGGTAGCGCCCGGGCTCAGGCCGGCTTTCTCCGCTTCCTGAGCTCGGACGCCACGACGCCGGCGGCCGCGAGGCCGCCGGCGACCAGCGCCTTCTTCGCCGCCCGTGTGGCCACCGCCTTGACGCTCTTCACCTTGCTCCGCACCGCCTTGCGCCCCACCGCCGCCATCACCTTGCTCTCCAGCTTGTCATAGGCTTTCCGGGCCGCGGACTTGCCGCGCCGCGCGAGTTTCCTGGTCATCTTGCTCATGACATTCCTCCCATCGAGTGGTCCAGATCCTCCCGAGCCCCTGGAAGATGGCTGGGCCGTTGCCGGACCCCAAATGCGACCAGCCCGGCTCATACCGGAGCCGGGCTGGTCCTCCTCCCCCAACGCCGGGCCTTACGGCGCCTTGCTGCCTTCCATTCTGAGGTGCGCCACCGAATCCGCCTTGGTGGTGACGTAATGCGCGGTGGTGTTGCCCATGAGCTTCCCGTCCGTGAAGTGCATCGATCCCTGGATCGAGACCTTCATCCCCTTCCGGAGGACGCTCTCGTACGGGGCCGCGGTCAGCATGACGCTGTCCGCCATCGCCATGATCTGCACCGCCATGGGCTTCCGGCCCGGGAAGGTGATGGTCCACCCGGTGTCGGCCGCCGTCGCGTGCATCGTGTAGGTGAGCAGGACGCTGTCGCCGGTCTCCGGCATGGTCTTGACCGTCCAGTTGCCCGCCAGGTCCGCGAGATTGATGGGAGCCGGCGCGGGCGGCGGGGCCGGTGGCTCGGGAGCGGGAGCGGGCTTTTCCTTCGCGCATCCGGCGAGAAGCGCCACACCCAGTACGTAGGTGAGGGATCGCATGGTGGACTCCGGGGGTTGTGGGATAGTGCGGGGAACATACGGCCCGGCGGCAATACTGGCAAACCGGCGCCCCGCCGGCCGCCCCGGAGGCTGTGGGGGGGGGGCCGCCCGGCGACGTGTATCATTCGAACCTGGCGTCACACTCTCATGCGACGGCGGTGGCCATGCTCCAGGCGTTGCTGCTGCACCCGTTCGTGATTCCGGTCCTCGTCTTCCTCGCGCTCTGGGTGCTCTTCTATCTCCCCCTGGCGGGCATCGCGAGCCTGACCCGGGGCGCGACGCGAAAGGCATCCGGGTGGGTGGCCGGAACCCGTCTGGGCGCCTGGACCATCGCGCACCCGGGGTGGCACGGGCTGCGCGCCTACGCTCCCCTGGTCGTGGTCCTCCTGCTGGGATGCGCCGCGGCCGCCGCCGCCGCGGATGCCTTCGTGGACCTGGCCGAGCGATTCGGGGTGAGCACCTCGCTGGTGTATCACGCCGACCGGGTCGCCCACGACTGGTTCCTCCGGGAACGCGAGGCCGGGCTCACCTCGGTGCTCCGCGCCATCACCTTCTTCGGGGGCAGCTCGGGGATCGCGCTGGTGGTCGGGGTCATGACCGCGCTGCTCCTGTTCTTCAAGGAACGCTGGAACGCGGCCTACCTGGTGGGTACCGCGGTCGGCGGCCTGCTGCTCAACAGCGGGCTCAAGCTGCTCTTCGCCCGGACCCGCCCCGACCTGGCCTCGGCGGCCGTCACGGCCCACTGGTACTCGTTCCCCAGCGGGCACGCCATGGAATCGTTCATCGTCTACGGGGCGCTGGCCTACATCACCCTCCGGCAGCCCTGGCCCTGGAGGGTGGATTCGGCGGTGCTGGCGCTGAGTGTGACGATGGTCATCCTGATCGGGCTGTCGCGAGTCTATCTCGGGGTGCACTGGCTGTCGGATATCGCCGGAGGCTGGAGCGCCGGCGTCGTGTGGCTGGTGGCGTGCACCATCGCCTTCGACATCCTGCTCCGGGTGAAACAGCGTCGCGGGGCCCGGGAGAAGCTGTAGCGGCTCGCGGGCGGCTCAGGGCGGGCAGTTGAGCGACGCCCGCCAGGCGCGGTCGATCGCCCCCAGGTCCTGGCCATAGATTTGCGCCATCGTCTCCTCGTTCCTGCGTAGATCCACCTCCTCGGTGCTGCTCGAGAGCCGCGCATAGAGGTCGCGAAAGCGCTCGATGCCGTATCGCTCGATCAGGAACCCGGTGAGCGACGCCGATTCGGGGTAGGAGATGCTCGGCTGCGTCGAATCCGATCCGATATCCATGAAGCGGAACAACCGCCCGAGCGGGATCAGCTCGTTCGACCGCAAATAGCCGCAGACGACCTGCGTGATGGTCCGGCCGGGTGCGCCGAGATACTTGAGCGCGTCGGAACCCAGCGACTGCGAGATGTACACCGCGAATCCCTCGTCCAGCATGGCGGGCGGGGAGCCCCGCTCGCCGGCCACGATGTGGGCGACCTCGTGGTAGGGATCGAGTTGCACCGAGTCGTTGAAGATCTCGATGATCGTCCGCCCGCTCGCGAAGCCCGCACCGATGTGGCCGGTCTGGCCGGTCTTCGACGCCGAATCCGGATAGAGCACCAGCCGGATCCGTCCGGTGAATGGCACCGCGAGCACCTCGGCGATGCGCTGGAGGGCGCGCTCGCGGTCCGCGGCGATGGCCGCCATCCGCCGGTCGGCGGCCGAGCCTCGCCAGGCGAACACGTCGAAATGCGCCGAGCGCAGGCTGTCGAATGTGAGACGCGGGTCGGAGGCGGCGGGATTGCCTTCGCCGATGGCCAGGGTCGTGTCGTAGAGCGGTTCGACGATCTCGAGGCCGCCCGCCCCGTCGCGGGGAGTGCCCCAGACCACCCGCAGCGTGGCCTCCGGCGTCAGTCGCCGGAAGACATAGGGTGCCTCGATCCGGCGCTCCGACCCGGGCGGGATCTCGAACCGGTAACCGCGCTGCCAGTTCCCCCGAACCCACAATCCTGGCACGGCTCGGAGACTCAAGCCCACGATCCAGGGCGAGTTGCTCTTGTTGGTGACCAGCGCGGTGAACCGGTTGGTGTCCCGCGCGATCCGGCCGGGGTCCATCTGTGCGATGGTCCTCTGGTCCGCCTGGACGACTCGACCGGCCAGCTCCGCCGCGACCCTGCGGTCGTACGGAAGGTCCTGGCCGCGGAGGAGCGGACCCCCGAGAATGCCCCAGACAACGACGGGCCATGCCCCGCGGCGTATCACGGCGGCTCCTGTGACGAATGCCCGTGAGATACCCGGGCGGCGCGCAACGTTGCCACCGGGACCTGCGCCGGCCCTACTCTTCCCGAAGGGCCACCGTCGGGTCGAGCCCCGCCGCCCGTCGCGCCGGCAGCCAGCAGGCCGTGGCCGCGATGCCCACGAACAGCACCCCGATGGCTCCGAAGGTCACCGGATCGGTGGGCTTCACCCCGACCAGCATCGAGGACATGACCCGGGTCAGCGCCAGCGCGGCCGCCGCGCCCAGCACGATTCCGGCTCCGGAGAGCCTGAGCCCGTGCCCGATGACCAGCTGGAAGATGTTCCCCCGCTGGGCCCCCAGCGCCATCCGCACCCCGATCTCCGAGGTCCGCTGCCGGACCACGCTCGAGAGCACGCCGTACAGGCCGACGGTGGCCAGCACCGCGGCGATCACCGCGAAGACGCCGATCAGCGCCAGCGCAAAACGAGTGGGGCCCTTGGCCTGGTCCACCAGCGCGCTCATCGGCTGGACCTCGGCGATCGCCAGCAGGGGATCGATCTCCTTGACCGCCTGGCGCATCGCCGGGGCCAGTCTCGCGGGATCGCCGGCGGTGCGCAGTACCCAGCGGTTCGCGGCGCCGTAGCGCTGGTACCCGTCGGTGAAGAAGCCCGCCTCGGGGCCGTCCGCGGTCAGCGAGACGTGCCGCTCGTTGGCCACCACGCCGATCACCTCGAACAGCTCCGGCTCCGGGGTCCGGGGCCGGAACAGGAGATGCTTGCCGATCACGGCCTGCGCGGGCTGGTTGGGAAACGCCTTCGCCGCCAGCCGCTGGTCGATGATCACCACCTTGACGTCCGGGCTGTTGTCCGCCTCGGTGAAGGTCCGGCCCGCGATCAGCCGCGCCCGCATCGTCTCGAAGTAACCCGGCAGCACGATGTGGATATTGGCTTGCTGGAACAGCGCGGGATCGGTGGCGGCGGCCTCGGTGCCCCAGCGGGCGGTTGCGAACTGGCCGTCGAGCGGAAGCGGCGAGGCGGCGGTGACCGCCTGCACCCCCGGAATGGCCGCGAGCCGCTGCTTCATCGTCTGCATGTAGGCGGCGCGGGCGGTGTCTCCCCGTGCCCGGGGATTGACCAGGAAGGTCAGCAGCCCGTTGGGATCGTACCCCGGGTCGGTGTGCTGCAGGGCCAGGAAGCTCCGCAACATGAGCCCGGAGCCCACCAGCAGCACGAACGACAGGGCCACTTCCGCCATCACCACGCCGCTCCGGAGCTTGCGACCCGACGCGCGGGCCAGCGATCGGCTGCCGGCGCGCAGCACATCCATCGCGTCGGGCCGTGACGCGCGGAGGGCCGGCGCCAGGCCGAACAGCAGCGCGGCCACCACCGTCGCCAGCGCGGTGAATCCCAGCACCACCGGATCGATGCCGACGGTGTCGAGCCTCGGCAGGTTGGCCGGGCGCAACCCGATCAGGAGCTTGATGCCCAGTTGCGCGAGCCCGGTGCCCAGGACCGCCCCCGCGACCGCCAGCACCATGCTCTCGGCGAGCATCTGGCGCACCAGCCGCCACCACGATCCGCCGAGGGCGGCGCGCAGGGCCAGCTCCCGTTCCCGCCACGAGGCCCGCACCAGCAGCAGGTTGGCCACGTTGGCGCAGGCGATCAGCAGCACGAAGATCACCGCGCCCATCAGCGCCAGCAGCGCCGGCTTGACGTCCGCCACCAGGTCCCGGCCCATCGGCTCCAGCCGGAAGCGGGCGTCGGCGGTCTTCTTGGTCGGAAACCGCTGCTGGAGATCGGCCGTCACCAGGTCCATCTGCGACTGGCCCTGAGCGATGGTCGCGTTGGGCTTGAGCCGGCCGATCATCCGGAAGAACACCCCGTTCCGGTCGCTGTTGGCCAGGTCGATCCGGAGCGCCGACCAGATGTCCGGATTTCTCTCGACCCCGACCTTTGGCGGAAACAGCAGCTCGGCGCCCGGAGTGAGCACCCCGATGATCTGGGCGGTGCCACCCCCCAGCCGGATGCTCCGTCCGATGACCCTGGGGTCGGCCCCGAAGCGGCGGCGCCAGAAGGCGTCGCTCAGGATCACGTTGTTGGGGAGCTGGGGCGGCGGCGGGGTGGTGGCCGCGGGTGTCGGGGCGCCGGTCGGCTGGGTCGGGGGCGGGTTGGGGGTGCCGTCGTCCTCGGCAAAGCTGCGGCCCAGCTCCACCGGCATTCCGAGCAGCGAGAAGATATTCGGCGTGACTCCGGCCACCCGGACCTGTTCCGGCTCGACATTGTCTTCGGTGAGCGGCTGGCGAAAGCTGCCCACCCCGGCAAACCCCTCGAACAGGGTCCCGGCGGCCCGGATGTCCGGCACGTCACCCGGCGAGATGGGGAAATCCCTGACGTTCCGGGCCCGCAAGTCGCTCCACAGCAGCACCAGCCGGTCCGCTTCCCGGTAGGGCAGCGGGCGGAGCAGCACCGCGTTCACCACGCTGAAGATGGCGGTGGAGGCGCCGATCCCCAGGGCGATGGTGACGATCGCGGTCAACGCGAACGCCGGACTCTTGGTGAGACTGCGAATGGCGTAGGAGAGGTCCTTGCCGATCATGGTCGGGTCTCCCTGAGCTTGTGCTTGAAGGGCGCCGCTTTGGGACCGGGCCTGTGCAGTGAGATACCCGCCGCGGGAACCACCTTAGATGTGTTACGAGTAGGGTCCGTCCAAGGTTGCAACTGCCCGTCCCACAACGAAAAGGGAGACCCCCGCATGCTGCCGGGAATCTCCCCCCCCGTCCATCCAGCCGGGAAAAGCGCCGCTATGGTGCCTTCTTGGGCGCGGGCGCCTTCGGCTTCCAGTATCCCGGGTTCGCGGCAATCCATTCTTTGGGGGCCACGCTCTGCGACGGCGTGAACTCGAAGTGGTCTGTTTCCGAGCTGATCACGGCCGCGGAGGTGAGCGCGGCCAGCTTCTTCTGGCCTTCCTCACCGCCCAGGGCCGCCGTGTATGCCGGCCCATGGATCACCGCGCCCGAGTCGAGCTCGGCGAGCGTCTTCCGCGCGACCATCAGGTAAAAGGTCCCGGCCGGTGCGCCCGAAGTCACTTGCCACATGGAGTAGCGATCGGTCAAGTGAGCCGCCTCGTGCGCTGCCTTCACCATTTTGCGCGCGTCCTCGTACTCCGACGTGTGCCCGGGCCGGACCGATATGCGAGTCACCGAGACGTACCGCATGTTGGGCAGGTCGGCGGGGCCGCCATAGCCCAGCTCGGCCCGGGGACGCAGGACCATGGTCCGCGCGTCGTTCAGGTACTCCGCCTCGGCCGGACGGTATTGCTTGCCGACCGCATTGGCGGCCGGGCTGGTCTGATCGGTGGCCTTCTCGTACTCCTGCCATGTCGGGTAGGCGGCCATGTACCAGATCTCGTTGGGCCCGGTGAGGGCCTTCATGGCGATGAACGGCGACGGATCCTTGGTGGCCGACATCGCCCGGGCCCACATCGTCTCGTGGGCGTCGTGCGCGTCGGCCTTGCCGATCTTGACCGACTCCCGGAAGATCGTGAAGACGTTGTTGGCCGGCATCGGGGCGGCCTGCGCGCCCAGGGCGGCGGGGGCGGCAACGGCGAGTACCAGCGGCAGTACGCGAAGATACGACCTCATGGCGCCTTCCTTACGAAAAGGTTCGGCGCGGGAGACGGGCAGCAACCCCCTCGAGGGGCGTTGCTCGAATCTCGCGGCACTCCGGGGGAGTGCTATGGCTCGAGGGGACGAGCGGGCGCTCGCCGGGGAGACAATGTAGCCCCCCGGCGGGAATCCGCCAGAGGCGCGGGTTATGGAACTGCCGTCGGCTCCATCTCCGACGCGTAGGCCTTCTTCAGGTTCGCCTGGTACTGGTCGAACAGGCCGCGCAGCGCCGCGTGCTCCCGCTGCACCGCGTCCCGGAACGCCGCGTCGGTCAGGTAGTGATAGAGAATGGCCGACATGATCTGCGCGTCGGCCCGGAAGCCGGTGTGCCCGACCGGCGTGAACGCGTCGTCCAGCATGCCCTGGGTGTGGTTCGAATAGGTGGAGCTCGCCGCGCTCACCCCGACCCCCGGCACATCCAGCGACACCCCGCCGGTCTCCTCGTACCCCGCGGGGCGCTGCTGCTCCGGATCCTGGCGCGCCGCGCCCAGCGACTTGGCGTACGCGAAGTAGGTCTCTTCCAGCGTGCCCAGCGCGATCCCGTCCCGGTACTCGCCGTAGCGGTCGATCTTCACCTCGGTTCCGGTGGCCAGGGCCGCCGCCCTGGCGGCGTTGTCCATCATCGCCGTGATGTGCTGCAGGTAGACCCCGTCGGGATAGCGGATGTAGTAGTCCACGACGGTGCGGTCGGGCACCACGTTGGGCGCGATCCCGCCCTCGGGAATGACGCCCTGGATCGACGCCTCGGGACGGAAGGTGGAGCGGAGGCCGTCCACCGCCGTATAGAAATGCACCGCGGCCTCGAGCGCGTTGCGGCCGTTCCAGCTGCTGAGCTGGTGCGACGGCCGTCCGGTGAAGATGTACTTCACCTCGTTGATGTTGAGGCAGCAGATGCCGAAGCCGGCCCGCGAGCGGGCGGTCTCCGGGCTGGAGTGGCTGCGCACCAGGATGCTGGCGCCCTTGAAGATGCCCGCCTGGCGCATGATGCTCTTGGCCGGCGGCCCGACCTCTTCCGCCGGCGTGCCGTAGATCGCGATGGCGCCCGGGAGCTTCCGGGCGATCATCTGCTCCTTGAGCGCCAGCGCCGCCGCGATGGCCACCGGGCTCTGGGCGTTGTGCTGGTCCCCGTGAAAGGCGCCCATGGTGCCCCGCAGCGCGTCGTACTCCGCGATGAGCCCCAGCACCGGCCCCCCGGCCCCCGCGGGCGACACCCAGCGCGCCACGAACGCCGTGGGCAGGCCCGCCGAGGCGGTGTCCACGGTAAAGCCGTTCTTCCGGAGCACCTTCACCAGCGTGTCGACCGCGCGGAATTCCTTCCAGCCGACCTCGGGGTTCTTCCCGATCCAGTCGGCGAGCCCCTGCATGTCGGCGTCCCAGATCGCGCCGGCCCGGGCGAGCAGCCGGTCCCGGTCCGGATCCTTGGCGCCCACCAGCCGGCCCCCGGTGCTGGTCGGGGCGAGCGCCGCCTGGAGCGAATCGATGGACTTGAGCACCGCGCCCGCGGCGCTGCGCTCGGTCGGGGTGGTCTGGGCCGCGAGGGAAGGGAGTCCTGCCGAGGCCATGACGGCGAGGGTCACCGCGATTCTGGATGCCGAGGCGAACACGAGGTACCTCCTTAGGGCCGGGCCGGCTGGGTGAGCCGGTAGAACAGGATGGCTGCCCGCTCGGTCAGTCGGGGCAGCATGCTCAGATCCGCGGTTTCCTTCTCGGTGTGGCCGCCGCTGCCGCCCAGACCGAGCCCGTCGATGATCATCGGGACGATCCCCGCCACGAACGATACATCCGCCGCGCCCGCGCGGGCCGGATCGTCGATCCCGACCGGTCCCTGACCCAGGTCGCGGCTCACCTGGTCCAGCACCGCCAGCAGGCGGCGATTGCCTTCGGTCGGGGCCATCGGCGGGTAGCCATCCTCGAAGACGATCTCCGAAGTGGTGTGCGGCAGGTGGTCCGCCACGATCGCCTGCATGGCGGCCTTGGTGGACGCCAGCCGCTCGGCGGAGATGGTGCGCAGATCTCCCGCCACCACCATCTTGGCCGACACCACGTTGCTCTTGCCCGCCGCGGTGCCCCGGACCGCGGTCGAGTCCAGCTCGACCGCCGTGCCGCCCAGCGCCACGCCGGGATTGAAGGTGACGAGCGGGTCGCCGGTGAGCCGCTCCCGGAAGGTGTGCAATACCCGCGCGGCCTCGTAGATGGCGCCGGGCCCGATATCCTCCCGGAAGATCTGGGACGAGTGGGCCGGCGTGCCCGTCGAGGTCAGGCGCCAGCCGGTGTAGCCCCGCCGCGCGATCACCGCCGTCCTCGGATCGCCGTCCCCGTCCTCGAACCCGATGGCGATGTCCGCCTGGCGCGCCGCCTCGATCAGCGTCCGCCGGGCCAGCGCCTGCGGCTCGCCGGCATATTCCTCGTCCCCGTGCAGGACCACCGTGATGTTCATCCGGGCCAGCGACCCCTGGGCCTTCAGGGCCTTGAGCGCCTGCACGATGATGACATCGCCGCCCTTCATGTCGGTGGTGCCCGGCCCGCGCGCATGCACCGAATCGATCCGCTCGAAGCGCTGAAACGGGCTGTCGGCGTCGAACACCGTGTCCAGGTGCCCGATCAGGAGCAGCCGCGGTCCCTGGCCGGCGTGCTCGGCGATCAGGTGCCCGGCCCGCCGGAAGGGGGCGCCGTCCTCCCAGCGGGTGACGAACCCCAGCGCATCGAGCTCGGCCCGGAGCACCGTGCCCACCTCGCGCACACCGGCCAGGTTGAGCGTGCCGCTGTTGATGTTGACCAGCCGTTCCAGCAGCGCCACGCCCTCCGCGTTGTGGGCGTCTACCTGCTGGATGATGGCCCGCTCGGCGGGAGACTGGGCGGCGAGGGGCGCCGCGGCGGCAAACCAGAGGAGGCACGGGGCAAGACGGGCCATGACGCTCCTGAGACGAGAACACTGCGACGGAAGGACGAGGACGCCAGGAATTGACTCCTGCAAATTAGCGTCCTCCCGTCCTCCCGTCCTCCCGTCCTCCCGTCCTCCCGTCCTCCCGTCCCCCGTCCTCCCGTCCTCCCGTCCTATCGCCCCAACGCCACCAGCAGCATGAACGTGCGGTTCTGATAACTCTCGCTCGAGGTCACCGTGGACAGCTTGAGGTCCGACAGGCCGTACACGTATCGGGCTTCGAGGGAAATCCCCGCCGAGCTGGACCCCAGCCGGACTCCAGCTCCGATGACCCCGGCAAAGTCGGTCTTCTTGCGTCCGGCATCGGGGCAGGGCGCCGTGTTGTTGGCGGTCCGGCACTTCGCCTCGAACGACACCTGCGGGCCGGCGTACACGAAGGGCCGGATGCCCGACGTCGGAATGGTGACCTTCACGTAGCCGGGGATGTCGATGTAGTCCAGGTGGGTCCATTGATCGTTGATGCTCTGGTCCGAGCGCAGTCCTCGCTGGGCGTACATCGCCTCGATGCCGACCCCGATGACCGAGGCCCGATAGCCCAGGAACACCCCGCCCGCCGCTCCGATACGGGTCTTCAGGGCACCGGGGAAGACGCCCTTGTTCTTGATGTTGCCGAAGGAGGCACCGGCCTTCACCCCGTATTCGGTCTGCGCCGCCAGAGTGCCGTGAACCGCCAGGGCGATCCCGGCGGAGATGATCAGGGTGCGAACGCGCATGAGAGCCTCGTGGAAAAGTGAGTTCGGGAGGGCCCGATATCCGAGGGACGCTCGCGCTGGCGCGCTGCGACACGCCGGATTCCGGACTGGTGTCGCACGTTGCGCCACTGGCCGCGATGAGGCGCCGCGAATCGGGAATCTGACAGTGTCAAAATTCTTGGGAGCCGCCCCTGCAAATCTGTGTCGAGCAGTCAGTTAGCGGGTCGCCCGCTCCGCCCGCCCGCCGGCTCGGTCGGTCCGGTCCGGGGTACGCCGTTTGCCCTTCTGGGCCTCGGCTGCTCTACCGGGAGAACCAATGCGTTTTCGATATCGTGACAACCGCGGGAAAGTGGTCGCTCTCGCCGACGTCGCGTCGCTGCTGAAGGCGATCCGTGAAGGTGCCCTGACACCCGAATCCCAGCTCGCCGTGGGAGACGACAGGGTCTTCCAGCGGGCCGAGCTCGTCGTGGCCTACCAGCAGGCCGCGGTCGCCCTGAGCCGTACCGGAGGGATCTCCGCCGCGGCGGCACCCGCCCCCGCGCGGAGCCTTCCCTGGCATGCCCGGACCGTAGTCCGTATCGGCGCGGGCATCGTCGGGGTCGCACTGCTCGGCGTCTTCGCCATGCTCCGGCTCCAGTCGATCGGCCGGGAACACGCCCGCCAGTACGCGGCGGCGGTTCCCAGCGGGCCCTCGATTACCCAGCAGAACGCCCTGGCCCGGATCACCGCCGAATTCGGCGATTCGGCGGCCCTGTCGCAGCATCGCCTCGAGGACTGGGTTGACCGCCAGCACTTCCCGGATCGCTTCCGAGGCTCCGCCCTGCACGCCGTGTCGTCGCTGCGCGGCGTGCGCGCCGCCGCCGCCAAATACCGTCAGGCATCCGACAGCCTCCTGGTGCGGAACCGTGACTTTGCGGTGCTCCTGATCCAGCGCGCCGAGGCAGCCGAGGCGGCGGACACCTCCCTCAACGGCCTGATGACCTCGGCGGAAGACGCGTTGGTCGAGTGGCAGCGGGAGATCACGACCTATGCCGACATCCAGCGGTCCGCGGCGGCGACGCTTGATTCGCTCGCGGGGTTCGTCCTCGATCGCCAGCAGTCGTTCGCGATCCGCGAGGGCCAGCCCCTCTTCCTGAGTCGCGCCGATGCCGCCCGGTTCCGCGAGCTGACCGGCGCCTTCGGCGCCCTGGCCGGCCGGGAAAAGGCGTGGGCCGACGCCCTGAGAGAGCGCCGGCCCGAGTGGATGAACGCCCTGGCCGAAGGGGATCGCCCCCGGTTCGGCCGCAGCGTGCTCAGCGGTCCAGCCAGTAACTGATCTTGACCAGGAAGGTGTTGTCGGGGTGAACGTCGAACAGCCGGTTCAGGTCGCCCCGGAATGACCGGGTGCCCTGGGCATCCTCGAAGTCCTGGCGTCCCTGTTGCCACACCAGGAAGAGCGCCGACCCGGGCCGGTATTCCCAACGCAGCACGACGTTCGACCGGAACTGCTTGAAGTTGAACCCGCCCGGGTTGGCCGCCTCGGCGCCGGTGTACGGCTGGAACCGCGCGTCGTAGGTCGCGGCGCGCGGATCGGCGAGCTCCCGCACGTTGGTGTACTGCCCCTTGCTCACGAACGGCTCGGCATAGGCCTGCAGCGTCAGCGTCGGCGTCGCGGTGAAGTTGACCCGCGCCTGCACGCTCGCGGTGCGCTGGACCAGGTGCGCGAAGGTGTAGTGGGTGACGGTGGCGAGGTCGGTGAAGTTGCCGAAGGGCTGCCGGTCGTCGGTGTTCCACGTGTAGTTCATTCCGAGCGACGCGGTCCACCCGGTCGAGACCCGGAAATCCATGTTCGGGCTCACGTTGAACGAGTGCGAGCGGCCGTTGTCGGATTTCCAGTAGTTGAACCACACGCTGGGCACGGCCACCCACCGGGTATCCCCCTGAATCCCCATCCACGGGGAGATGTAGCTCTCGGTCCGGAGCGCCGGACCGCCCCGGGCGCACCGGTCGCAATACACCGTCCCGAGCCCGCCCAGGGTTCCGCCCAGGTGAATGAAGAAGCTGTTGGGCAGCTCGAAGTGGACGTTGGTGTTGACCGCGTGTTCCAGCGCCAGCCCCTTCGTGGTCCAGTCGTTCCACTCGTTGAAGTTCCAGAACAGCCGGCGAAAGAACGGCCCCGGCTTGTTGAACTGGATCGTGGCCCAGGTGGCCTGGTCCTGCCAGTCGGCCCGGCGCAGGAACCCGAGATCGTTGGCCTCGAATCCCGCCGAGACCCGCTGATAGCTGGTTTCGAACCGGATGAGGCCGCCGCCCACCTTGCCGAACTTGAGCTGCGCCGAGCTGCCCGCGAGCGAGGTGCGGGTCGGATCGTAGTCCAGCTCGCCATCGGGCCGCTGGAAATAGTGCACCGAGCTGCGCTGGGTCGCGTCGATCGCGCCCGGGCTGCCGGTCACCCGCGACCCGGCGATTCGCGCGTTGATCTCGTAGCGGCTCCGGCTGAACCGGTGCCGGAAGTCGAACCCGCCCACCGCCGCGCTGCTGCGGAGCGCCGCGTCGGTCCACTGGTCGAGCGAGCGGTTGACCATCGTCCCGATGAACCCGATGCTGGTCTCACCCTTCCGCAGGTCCTGGGCGGCCCGGACCACTGCATAGTTGCTCCGGGGCTCGATGGTGTGGTCCTGCACCCCCTGCTCGCGGCCGGTGTACGCGTCCAGCAGGCCGATGGCCAGCCCCTTGGGGGTTCGGCCGGTGATCTTGGCGGCGCCGAGAATGTTGGTGCCGGTATTGGCCGCATCGTCGGGACCGGCCAGCTGGGGCGCCCGGCCGATCCGGCGGGAGTAGAACAGGTTCTCCGAGCCGCAGTCGTTGACCGCGTAGCAATTGACGCTGAAGCTGAGCAGCCCCGCCCCCTCGATGAAGAAGGGCCGCCGCTCCTGGAAGAAGGTCTCGAAGGCGCCCAGGTTGAGCACCGCCGGGTCGGATTCGACCTGGCCGAAATCCGGATTGACGGTGCCGTCCACCGTCAGGTTGGACGAGAGCCCGTACTTGAAATCGAGGCCGCCGGTGTACTTCTGCGGGTGATCGAAGACGGCGTTCGCCTTGGCCACCGTGATGTTCTTGGTGACGGCGTAGGGTGAGATCTCCAGCCGCCGCGGCGCCGCCAGCCCGGTGAGCCCCTGCACCTCGCCGAGCTGGGAGGACAGGCCGGCCACGTTGTTGTGGTACAGGGGCCAGCTCACCCGCTCCTTGTACCGGTCGATGTCGCGCCACACCGCGAATCCGAACGTGTTGGACTCCGCCTGGGCATAGCGCAGCTGCGACAGGGGAATCCGGAACTCCGCGGTCCACCCCAGCGAATCCACCTGCGTTCCGGCTTCCCACACTCCGTCCCACGCATCGTCCTCGTTGCCGTCGTTCGAGATGGCGTAGTCCCGCTTGACGCCGGCCGGATTGACCGCAAACTCGTAGCCCGACCGCCGGTCGTGGTAGGAATCCACGATGATCTTGAGCTGGTCGCTGGCGGTCCGGATGTCGCGCCGGGCCAGCAGCTTGAGAATGCGCTTGGGGTCGCTGTCGAAGGCCCGAATGAAGACGTAGAAGTTCCGGGCGTCATACGCCACCCGGACTTCGGTCGGAAATCTCGCGGGCTTGCCGGGATCGGGATCGAATTCCTGGAAGTCGTTGATCCGGGGGGCGTTCAGCCAGACCTCGTCGTCGTCCTTCCCGTCGATCACCGGTGCCCGAAGCGCCCGAGCGGCCGTCGCCGTGGTGGCGGCGGGGGACGGAACGTTGATGGGATGATTCTTGACTTCCAGCGCTTGAAGCAGAAACAGCGCGGCAAGGGCCGATACCATCGTCAGTTCTCGGGTTCGGGAAACTACCCATGAGATACCATTCCCCGGAAAAGCGTTGCTTGAAATGAGCTTCCGGAGGGGGGCTCGTTCGTCTCTCCTATATACGGAGCCGCCGCCGCCGCCGGTTTCGTCTATGTTACAATCGTTTCATGGTTCGAGCGCGGATCCCTCGCGCCTCGAACTGGGGTGGTCATGACCCAACGTGGATGAATTCCGCCACCAAGGAGCTGGGCATTGAAGGTTTCCGGCAAGGCGATCATCGGCACGATCCTCCGGGGCACCGGGCTCGCCCCCGATGAGTCCGGGGACGAGCTGCCGCTCCGGGCGGAGCTCTTCAGCCGGGAACAAATGGAGCAGCACGGGCGAAGGCTGGCGGCCTCCCACCAGGTCGCGCCGGGCCACATTCCCGATCAGCTCCTCTCGCGCCTCGCCGAAAACGAGGAAGTGCTGATTGCCGCGTCGGATCTGCTCACCTCCGCGGCCAAGGCCAATCGCCGGATTGCGCCGGCGGGCGAATGGCTGCTCGACAATTTCTACCTCATCGAAGAACAGATCCGCCTCGCCAAGCGGCACCTGCCCAAGGGGTACAGCCGGGAGCTCCCCCGGCTGGTGGGCGGGCCCTCGGGCGGCATGCCCCGGGTGTACGATCTCGCCCTCGAGACCATCTCCCACGGGGACGGCCGGGTCGATCCCGAAAGCCTCAATGGATTCGTCGCCGCCTATCAGACCGTCTTCCCGCTGACGCTGGGTGAGCTCTGGGCCATCCCGATCATGCTGCGGCTCGCGCTGATCGAGAACCTGCGCCGGGTAGCCGCGCGGGTGGTGGCCGGCCGGCTCGACCGCAACCGCGCCGAGGGCTGGGCGGACGAGATGACCGCCACGGTGGAGACCGATCCCAAGAGTCTCATCCTGGTCGTGGCCGACATGGCCCGCTCCACCCCGCCGATGTCCAGCGCCTTCGTGGCCGAGCTGGCCCGCCGCCTCCAGGGCCAGAGTCCCTCGCTCGCCCTGCCGATGACCTGGGTGGCGCAGCGCCTCTCGGAATCGGGCCGCACCATCGAGCAGCTGGTGCAGGTGGAGAACCAGCAGCAGGCATCCGACCAGGTCTCCATCAGCAACAGCATCGGAAGCCTCCGCTTCCTCGGCGCCATGGATTGGCGCGAGTTCGTCGAATCGATGTCGGTGGTGGAAGGCATCCTTCGCGAGGACCCGGCCGGCGTCCACGCGCGCATGGACTTCGGGAGCCGCGACGACTATCGGCACGCGGTGGAGCGTCTGGCGCGCAAGAGCGGGTTGGCCGAGTCGGAAATCGCGCGCCGGGCGGTCGAGCTGGCGGAAGCCGCCCGGAGCCGGAACGAGGCGAATGAGCGTACCGCCCACGTCGGGTACTACCTGATCGGCCCGGGGCTGCCGGAGCTCGAGCGGCTGGCCGGACTCCGGCCGTCTCACGCCGAGCGGCCGGTGACGCTGTTCGCGTACCTGGGCTCCATCCTGGCGCTGACGACCATGCTGGCCGCCAGCGCCGCGCTGGAGGCCCACGCCGACCGGTGGCCGGTGACCATGCAGGTCGCGGTGGCGGTGCTGTCGCTGATCTGCGCCAGCCATCTGGTGCTCGGGCTGGTGAACTGGCTCGCCACGGTCCTGGTGCCTCCCAACCTCCTGCCCCGGATGGATTTCTCCGGGGGCATCCCGGCGGAGTCCCGCACCCTGGTCGTGGTGCCGACCATCCTCGGCAGCCTGGAGGACGCGGAAGAGCTCTGCGATGCGCTGGAGGTCCGCTTCCTCGCCAACCGGGACGACCGGCTCCACTTCGGATTGCTCACCGACTTCCGGGACGCCCGGCAGGAGCATGAGCCCGACGACGCCCTGCTGCTCGACCTCGTCGTCGCGCGGATCCGGGAGCTCAACGCCCGCTATCCGAGGGAAGAGGGTGACGGCTTCTTCCTGTTCCACCGGCCCCGCCGCTGGAACCCGCGGGAGCGGGTCTGGATGGGGCACGAGCGGAAGCGCGGCAAGCTGTTCGATCTGAACCACCTGCTCCGCCACGGCACCAGCGAGCCGTTCTCCGCGATCGTCGGTGGCACCGAGGTGCTGTCCGGCGTGCGCTACGTGATCACCCTGGACCGCGACACCCAGCTCCCCCGCGACTCGGCCCGGGAGTGCGCCGGCGCGATGGCCCACCCCCTCAACCGGCCCCGCTACGATCCCGGGGCCGGTCGGGTGGTCGAGGGGTACGGCATTCTGCAGCCGCGGGTCGGCGTGAGCCTGCCGGCCAGCAACCGCTCGCTCTACGCCCGGCTCTTCGGCAGCGACCCCGGCGTCGATCCGTATACCCGGGCGGTGTCGGATGTGTATCAGGACCTCTTCCACGAAGGCTCCTACATCGGGAAGGGGATCTACGACGTGGATGCGTTCGGGACGGCGCTGGAAGGCCGGTTCCCCGAGAACCGCATCCTGAGCCATGACCTGCTCGAGGGTTCCTACGTTCGCGCCGGCCTGCTGACCGACGTGCTGTTCTACGAAGAGTATCCCATCAGCTACAGCACCGACGTGGCCCGGCGCCACCGCTGGATCCGGGGCGACTGGCAGCTGGCCGGCTGGCTGCTGCCCCGGGCGCCCGGCCCGCGGGGCCGCATCAGGAATCCGCTCACCGCGCTGCACCGGTGGAAGCTCTTCGACAATCTCCGCCGCAGCCTGGTGCCGATGGCCGCCACCGCGCTGCTCATGCTGTCGTGGAGCCTGCTGGCCCCATCGTGGCTCTGGACCCTGGGCGTGCTGGGGGTGCTCATGCTTCCCAGCATGATCGCCGCGCTGCGGGAATTCTTCCGCGTGGCCGAGGACATGTCCCTCTGGCAGCACCTCACCACGGCGACCCGCGCCGCCGCCGGCCACCTGGCCCAGGCCGCCTTTACCGTTGCCACGTTGCCCTACGAGGCGTTCGTCAGCATGGACGCCATCGTGCGCACCGCGGGCCGGATGCTGCTGACCCGCCGCCGGCTGCTCGAGTGGAATGCGTCCAGCGATATCGAGCGGACCGGCAGCGCCGACCTGCGCTCCTTCCTCAAACGCATGTGGCTGGCGCCGGCCATCGCGCTCCTCATCCTGCTCGATCTGGCCACCGGCCGGCCCGGGACGCTGCCGCTCGCCTTCCCGGTGCTGCTGCTCTGGGTGACCTCCCCGGTGCTGGCGTGGTGGATGTCCCAGCCGCTGCCCGACCGGGACGCCGCGCTCAGCGCCGACCAGACCGCCTTCCTGCACGCGCTGGCGCGCCGGACCTGGGCCTTCTTCGACACCTTCGTGGGACCCGAGGATAACTGGCTCCCGCCCGACAACTATCAGGAAGACCCCGGCCCGACCGTGGCGCACCGCACCTCGCCGACCAACATCGGCATGGCGCTGCTGTCCAATCTCGCCGCGTACGATTTCGGCTACCTCCCCGCCGAGGCGCTGCTGTCGCGCACCCGGGACACCTTCGACACGATGGACAAGCTGGAGCGCCATCGAGGGCATTTCTACAACTGGTACGACACCCGGACCCTGGCGCCGCTCCAGCCCCGGTACGTCTCCACCGTGGACAGCGGCAACCTCTCGGCCCTGCTGCTCACCTTGAAGCAGGGACTCCTGGCCCTGCCCGATCATCCGGTCATCCCGAAGCGCGCCCTCGCCGGCCTCGGCGACACCATGCAGGTGTTGAGCGAGGCCATCGTCAACGAGCAGCCCGATGACGTGACGGTGCTCCGGAAGGACATTGACGCGGCCATCGCCGCGCCGCCGGCCACCGTGGGCCAGGCCCGGGAATGCCTCACCCGCCTGGCCTCCGGGGCGGACGCCCTGGCCGCTCGCCTCGAGACGACCGGCCCCGATGGCGATGCCCCGGTCACCGCCTGGGCCCGCGCGCTGGCCCGGCAAACCGCCGCGCTCGCCCAATCGGCCGCCTGGCTGGCGCCGCTCGGAGATGGAGCGGCGCTCCCCACCCTGGCCGCCCTCGCGGGCGACGGCGCCGCGCCCCCGCCACTCTCGGCGGCGGCCCGGCAGCGGATCGACGAGTGCACGCGGCTCGCCGGGCGGGCGGGTGAGTTCTCCGAAGTGGAGTACGAATTCCTCTACGATCGCAGCCGGCATTTCCTGGCCATCGGGTACAACGTGGCCGAGCGGCGCCGGGACGCCAGCTACTACGACCTCCTCGCCTCCGAGGCCCGGCTCACCAGCTACCTCGCCATCGCGGAAGGCCGGCTGCCCCAGGAAACCTGGTTTGCGCTCGGGCGGATGCTGGCGAGCGCGGGCGGTGAGCCGGTGCTGTTGTCGTGGAGCGGGTCGATGTTCGAGTACCTGATGCCGTCCCTGATCATGCCCTCCTACGAGAATACCCTGCTCGACCAGACCTCCCGGGCCGCGGTCCGCCAGCAGATCGACTACGGGGAATCCCGGGGCATTCCCTGGGGCATGTCGGAGTCGGGCTACTTCGCGGTGGACGGCCAGCTCAGCTACCAGTACCGCGCCTTCGGCGTGCCCAGCCTCGGGCTCAAGCGGGGGCTCTCCGAAGACCTGGTCGTCGCGCCCTACGCCACCGTGCTGGCGCTGATGGTGGCGCCGCAGCCCGCCTGCGAAAATCTCCAGCGGCTGGCGCGCGACGGCGTCTCGGGCATCTACGGGTTCTACGAGGCGGTGGACTATACACCGTCCCGGATTTCCCGGGGACAGTCGCGCGCCCTGGTGCGCTCGTATATGGCCCACCACGAAGGGATGAGCCTCCTCGCGCTCGATTGGCTGCTGCTGGGCCGTCCCATGCAGCAGCGCTTCGAAGCCGATGCCCGGTTCAAGGCGAGCGCGCTGCTGCTGCAGGAGCGGGTGCCCAAGGCCACCGCCTTCCACCCCCATACCCCGGAATTGGCGGAGCACGGACTGCTGACCGGCGAGACCGAGGCGGCCATTCGGGTGGTGTCCAGCCCCTCGACGCCGGTGCCCGAGGTGCAGCTCCTCTCCAACGGGCGCTACCACGTCATGGTGAGCAACTCCGGCGGCGGCTACAGCCGCTGGCGCGACCTGGCGGTGACCCGGTGGCGCGAGGACGGTACCCGGGACAACTGGGGATCGTTCTGCTACCTCCGTGATGTGGCCGGCGGACATGTCTGGTCCTCCACCTATCAGCCCACCCGGGCCCGGGGCGAGAGCTACGAGGCGATTCTCTCCGAGGCCCGGGCCGAGTTCCGCCGCCGGGACCACGAGATCGAGACCCACACCGAAATCACGGTGTCGCCCGAGGACGACATCGAGCTGCGGCGGCTCACCCTCACCAATCACGGCCGGACCCGGCGGGTGATCGAGGTCACCAGCTACGCCGAGGTGGTGCTGGCGCCGCCACCGGCCGACGCGCTGCATCCCGCGTTCAGCAACCTGTTCATCCAGACCGAGATTCTCCGCCAGCCCCAGGCGCTCCTCTGCACCCGGCGTCCCCGGTCGTCCTCCGACGCCGTGCCGTGGATGTGCAACCTGATGGCGGTGCACGGCGGCCAGGCCGGAGAGATGTCCTTCGAGACCAGCCGGGCCGGCTTCATCGGGCGCGGGAATTCCCTGACTAACCCCGCCGCCATGCGGGCCCCCGGCCCGCTGGGCGGGAGTCAGGGCTCGGTGCTCGATCCGATCGTCGCGATTCGGGTGCCGGTCACCCTGGAGCCGGACGAGTCCGCGACCATCAACATCGTCACCGGGATGGCGGATACCCGCGAGGCCTGCCTCGCGCTGGTGGACAAGTATCACGACCGCCGCCTGGCGGACCGGGTCTTCGACCTGGCCTGGACCCACAGCCAGGTGGTCCTGCGCCAGCTCAACGCCACCGAGTCGGACGCCCAGGTCTATGGCCGGCTGGCCGGCTCGATCCTGTTCCCCCATTCCGCGCTCCGGGCGGACCCGGGCATCCTCGCCCGCAATCGCCGGAGCCAATCGGGCCTCTGGGGCTTTGCCATCTCCGGGGATCTGCCCATCGTGCTGCTCCACGTGACCGATCCCGGGAGCATCGAGCTGGTGCGCCGGCTGGTGCAGGCCCACGCCTACTGGCGGCTCAAGGGGCTCGCCGTGGACCTGGTGATCTGGAACGAGGATCACTCCGGGTACCGGCAGACCCTGCACGAGCAGATCCTCGGGCTCATCGCGCCGAGCATCCGGCCCAACGTCACCGACCGCTCGGGCGGCATCTTCGTCCGCCCCGCCGACCAGATCTCCAACGAGGACCGGATCCTGGTGCAGGCGGTGGCCCGCGTGGTGCTGACCGACACCCTGGGGCCGCTGTCCGAGCAGGCGGGCCGGCGCCGCAGCGGCGACGCGCCGATCCCGCGGCTCACGCCCGGCCGGCCCTATCGCGGCGAGCCGCCCCGCGCGGCCGAGCCGGCCCAGCCCGATCTGCTCTTCCGCAACGGACTGGGCGGGTTCACGCCCGATGGGCGGGAATACATCATCCGCACCGCCCCGGGCGAGGTCACGCCGGCACCCTGGGTCAACGTCCTGGCCAACTCGTCGTTCGGCTCGGTGATCTCGGAGAGCGGCTCGGCCTACACCTGGAGCGAGAACGCCCACGAGATGCGGCTCACCCCGTGGCACAACGACCCGGTGAGTGATCCTTCCGGCGAAGCGTTCTATATCCGGGACGAGGAGAGCGGATTCATCTGGTCGCCCACGCCGCTTCCGGCCCGCGGCACCACCCCGTATCGCACCCGCCACGGCTTCGGATACAGCGTGTTCGAGCACAGCGAGACCGGGATCGCCTCCGAGCTCCAGGTGTACGTCGCGCTGGATGCGCCGGTCAAGCTGGCCGTGCTCACCCTCCGGAATCGGTCGGGCCGAGCCCGGCGGCTCAGCGCCACCGGCTACGTCGAGTGGGTCCTGGGCGACCTCGCCGCCAACTCCGCGATGCACGTGATCACCGAGAGCGACCCCGCCACCGGGGCGATCTTCGCGCGGAATCGCTACAAGCAGTCGTTCGGCGAGCGCACCGCGTTCTTTGCCGTGAACGAAGCCGGCCCGGGCATCACCGGCGACCGCGCCGAGTTCCTGGGGCGCAACGGGACGCCGGCCAGCCCGGCCGCCCTGGGCCGGATCCGCCTGTCGGGCCGGGTCGGCGCCGCCCTGGACCCCTGCGCCGCGCTCCAGGTGCCCTTGGAGCTGGCCGACGGGCAGGACCGCGAGCTGGTGTTCATTCTGGGCATCGGGCAGAACACCGACGACGCGCGCCGGCTGGTGCAGCGCTACGGCGGCGCCGCGGCCGCGCGCGGCGCGCTCGAAGCGGTGTGGGCCTACTGGCGGCGTACCCTGGGCGCGGTGCAGATCACCACCGCCGATCCCGCGCTGGATGTGCTGGCCAACGGCTGGCTGGTCTACCAGGTCCTCGCCTGCCGGCTGTGGGCGCGGAGCGGGTTCTACCAGTCGGGCGGAGCCTACGGCTTCCGCGACCAGCTCCAGGATGTGATGGCGCTGGTCTACGCCGAGCCGGCGCTGGTCCGGGAGCATCTGCTGCGCGCCGCGGGGCGCCAGTTCGTCGAGGGCGACGTGCAGCACTGGTGGCATCCGCCCTCGGGCCGCGGGGTCCGGACCCGGTGCTCCGACGATTACCTCTGGCTGCCGGTGGCCACCTGCCGCTACATCCGGGCCACCGGCGATACCGGTGTGCTCGACGAGCCGGCGCCGTTCATCGAGGGCCGGCCGCTCAATCCCGAGGAGGATTCGTACTACGATCTGCCCATCCTCTCGGGAGAGACCGCCTCGCTCTACGAGCACTGCGTCCGCGCCATTCGGCGGGGCCTGCGCTACGGCGAGCACGGCCTCCCGCTCATCGGCTCGGGGGACTGGAACGACGGGATGAACCTGGTCGGCATCAAGGGCCGGGGCGAGAGCGTCTGGCTGGGCTGGTTCCTCTGCGACACCCTCACCCGGTTCGCCGAGGTGGCCCGCGCCCGGGGCGACACCGGGTTCGCCGACAAGTGCGAGCACGACGCCGCCGGCCTCAAGGAGAACATCGAGCGGCACGGCTGGGACGGCGAGTGGTATCGCCGGGCCTACTTCGACGACGGCACGCCCCTGGGCTCGGCCTCGAACACCGAGTGCCGGATCGACTCGATCTCCCAGAGCTGGGCGGTGCTCTCGCGGAGCGGCGATCCCGACCGGGCCCGGCAGGCCATGGAGGCGCTGGACCATCACCTGGTGCGCCGCGACGAGGCGCTGATTCAGCTCCTCGAGCCGCCCTTCGACTCGTCCCCCCTCGATCCCGGGTACATCAAGGGCTACGTGCCGGGGGTGCGGGAGAACGGCGGGCAATACACCCACGCCGCGGTCTGGGCCGCGATGGCGTTTGCCGCGCAGGGAGACTCGGTCCGGGCCTGGGAGCTCCTCCGGATGATCAATCCGGTGCGGCATGCCCAGTCGTCCGCAACGATCGCCCGGTACAAGGCGGAGCCCTATGTCGTGGCGGCGGACGTGTACGCCGTGGCGCCCCATACCGGCCGCGGCGGCTGGACCTGGTACACCGGCTCGGCCGGATGGCTCTACCGGCTGATCCTGGAATCGTTGCTTGGGCTGAGTCGGGAAGGCCGCACCCTGCGGGTGACACCGTGCCTGCCGCCGGCCTGGCAGCCGTTCACGCTGCGCTACCGGTTCGGAGACACGGTGTATCGGATTGCCGTCGTGCCGGCGGAAGGGGGCGCGCCCGGCATCACCCTGGACGGCCTGGAGCTGGCCGATGGGGCCATTCCCCTCGAGGACGATCGCGTCGCGCACACGGTGGAGGTCCGGGTGACCGGCGCCCGCGCGTCGGCGGAGGTCCGGGTCACCGGTGCCGGCGTGTTGGCGCCTCCGGCGCCGATCGTCTGATCCTGCAATGGCGCGACGCGCCCTCCATGGAGGACCAATGCCCAAGACCCGGGTGATCGGACTGCTGGCGGTGCTGCTGGCGGGCTGCGGAGGGAACGACGCCATCATGCCGCCGCCGGGCGTGGGACCGGCGCCCGCGATCGGCGTGGGCGTGCTCGGCGCCGCGAGTCTGCCGCGGGGCTCCACCGCGGAGCTGACCGTCACCGTCGCGCGCCTCGCCGGCTTCACCGGCGCTATCACCCTGAGCGCCGAGGGCCTCCCCGCCGGCGTCACCGCGGCCTTTGCGCCGGCGACCGTCCCGGGCAGCTCCACCACCAGCACCCTGGCCCTGACCGCCTCGGCGTCCGCCACGGTAGGCACGGTCGTCGCCACGGTGCGCGCCAAAGCCACCGGGGTGACCGACGCCACCAGTCAGGTGGTGATCGGCGTGACGCCGTGATGCGCTAGCGGGAGCGTCCCCGGGCCGAGATCGCGAGCCCCACGCCGCCCAGGATCGCCACCGCCGAGGCGGCCAGCCGGAGCGACACCCGCTCGCCCAGGAGCGCCGTGCCCCCGAGCGCGGCCACCACCGGCACCGAAAGCTGCACCGTGCCGGCCCGCGTGGCGCTGAGCCGGGGCAGCACCGCGTACCACGCCGCATACCCGAGCCCGCTGGCCAGCCCCCCCGACGCGACGGCAAACGCGACACCCGCCGGACTCAGGTGGGCCTGCGACAGGCCGGCCGCGGCGAGCAGCAGGCCCAGCGGAGTGGCGTAGAGGAAACTCTCCGCCGTCCGGGGCAGGGGAGGGCCGGCCGAGCGGCCCCGCAGCGAGTACAGGCCCCACGCCGCGCCCGCCACCATCATCAGCAGCGCGCCGTGCAGCGACGGCGCCGAAAGCCCCGGCAGGTTGAGATAGACCAGCCCGGCCAGCGCCGCGATCAGCCCGATCCACTCCAGCGGCTCCGGTCGCTCGCCGGAACGGAGTCCCGCGCCGATCATGGTGAGCTGCACCGCGCCGAACAGCAGCAGCGCCCCGGTGCCGGCCGGCAGGCTCAGGTACGCGAACGAGAACGGCGCCGCGTACAGGAACAGCAGGACGGCGCCGGTCCACCGCCCGGCGGGCTCGGCGCGAGGCGTCCCCCGGATCCGGAGCAGCACCCCGAGCACCACCGCACCGGACAGCAGCCGGATAGCGGTGAAGGAGGCGGGATCGATGAGCCCGGCGCGGAGGGCCAGGCGCGCCAGCACCGAGTTGGCCGCAAAGCAGAGCAGCGCAAAGGCGCCGAGCCAGATCACGGGAGGGGCGGCGCGCTCGCGGGCGGATGGCGGTGGTGGGTGGTCTGCTCGTAGGCGTAGGCCAGCCGGATCAGGGTCGCCTCGCTCCAGGGGCGCCCGAACAGCTGCAGGCCGGCCGGGAGCACCGTGCGGGTGTAGCCCATCGGCACGGTGATCGCCGGGAAGCCCGTCGCGGGGGAGAACACCTGGCTGTTGTCGCCCGGCGGGGTGTTGAGGTCGCCGATCAGGCGGGGCGGGTTGCTCCAGGTCGGATACACCAGGGCGTCCAGCCGCTGGGCGTCCATCAGCGCCAGGACCCCGCCGCGGAGCCGGTCCCGGAACGCTTCGAAGTTGCGGCAGCCTCCGCTCTGGGCCGGTGCGGTGTCCACCGCCTGCGCGGTGATGAGCCGGAGCTCGATCGAGGGATGGAACCGGCGCGAGCGGATCACCGCGTCCAGGGTCCGGACCGGGACCTTGTCGTTCTGCTGCGCCAGCCAGCCGTTCAGATCGAACTTGAAGCGATTGCAGCTTCCGGTCTGGGCCCGTCGCCAGGCGTCGAGGCTGTCCACCGCCACGGAATCGATGACCGTGGCGCCGGCCCGCTCGAGGTCCGCCAGCGCGGCACGGAACACCTGGAGGACTTCGGGGTCGGCGCTGGATCGGTTGTACGCCTGGCGCAGCACGCCGATGCGCGCGCCCTTGAGTCCGTCCTTCCGGAGCGCGGCGAGATAGTCCTCCCGGGGCCGGCCCCGGGAGGCCGCGGTGACCGAATCATCGGGGTCCTCGCCCACGATCACCTGGAACACCGCCGCCGCGTCCGCCACCGTCCGGGCCATCGGGCCCGCGATGTCCGCGGTGTTGTTGAGCGGGACGACCCCGGCGCGGCTGGTCAGCCCCATGGTCGACCGGATGCCCACCAGCGCGTTGTGCGACGAGGGCCCCCGGATCGAGTTGCCGGTGTCGGTGCCCAGCCCGACTTCGCCCAGGTTGGCCGACACCGCCGCGGCCGTGCCCCCGCTGGAGCCCGCGGTGACCCGGTCGAGCGCGAAGGGGTTCTTGGTGTAGCCCGGCAGAATCGAGCTGACCGTCTCGTACGGGGTGAAGGCAAACTCGGCCATGTTGGATTTGGCCAGCACGATCGCCCCGGCCTCCCGGATGCGCCGGACCTGGAACGCATCCCGGGAGGAGACGTACCCCTCCAGCGACAGCGATCCCGCCGTCACCGGAAGATCCTTGGTTTCGAAGTTGTCCTTGACGATCATCGGGATGCAGTGGAGCGGCCCGGTCAATCCGCCCGCCTTGAACCGGGCATCCAGCGAGTCCGCCACCGTGAGGGCCTCGGGGTTGAGCGTCACCAGCGCGTTGATCGCCGGCCCCTGCTTGTCGTAGGCCGCGATCCGGGCGAGGTAGCGCTCCACCAGGGCGCGGCAGGTGAGCCGCCCCGCCCGCATGGCCGCATGGATCTCCGCGATGGTGGTCTCTTCCACCCGGAACGGCGCCGCCTGGCGGGCCCATGCCGGCCCCGCGATCGCCGTGGCCAGCACGGCGAGCCGGCACCATCGTCTCATGGAATCAGGACCCCCTGCCCGCGCTTCTGCGCCAGCCGGGCGTTGAAGGCGGCCACGTCGGTCTGGAGCAGCGCGTCCAGCCGGGCCCGGGTCGCCCGCATCTGCCCCTCGAGGAGCCGCTGCACGTCGACCTGCTGGGTGGTCGGCGCCAGGTCCGAGCCGCCGACGCCGTCCGCCAGCCAGCCCAGCCGGCCCATCAGCTTCATCGGATACCGCACGTCGTCCTGGCCCCGCCCGGTCAGCTGGAGCTGGGTCAGGTCGTGCTCCACCCCGATGAGCTTCTGCTCCAGCGAATCGGCGTCGGTCCGGATGCCCGCCATGGTGGAGTCGTCGGCCAGCACGTTGCGCAGCGACACCAGCTGGCTCCGGGTGAGCTCGATGGTGTTGATCATCGTCACCACGCTGTCGAGATCGTTCCGGATCTTGCTCAGGAGATCGGTCTGGGCCCGGATCTCGGCTTCACTCCCGCCCGAGCCGGGATCCTTGAGCACGGTGAGCTGCTGGGTCGCCTCCTGTCCCGCCGCCGCCAGCTTGACGGTGTAGCTGCCCGGAGGGGCCAGCAGCCCGAGCCGCACGCCGTCCGGCGCGCTGCGACCGGCCAGCCCCACCGAAATATCCGGGGCATACATCGGAGGGGTCAGCAGCTTGGCCGCCTTCGATTGCTCGAACCGGAGATCCCACCACACCCGGTTGAGCCCGGCCCTGGCCGGCCCCTTGAAGGTGCGCACTACTTTGCCGCCGCCATCGAGGATGGAGAAGGAGGCGCTGTCCTTCGATTCCGCCTTGAGCCAGTAGTTGAGCGAGGCGCCATAGGGCGGATTCTGGCCCGCCGAAGGATCGTAGGCGACGGTGAAGAACCCTTCGGGCGCCCGGAACCGGTAGGCCGGCCGGGGCGCGAAGAGATGGGCCTCCTTCGCGGTCACCGACGGCACCAGCTCGCGCAGCGGGGTGATGTCGTCCATGATCCAGAAGCCCCGCCCGTACGTCGCCACCACCAGGTCGTTGAAGTGCTCCTGCACCACGATCCAGTACACCGGCGCGTGGGGCAGATTGCTCTGGATCGGCTGCCACCGCTCTCCATCGTCGAACGACACGTAGATCCCGCCCTCGGTGCCCGCGTAGAGCAGGCCTCGGCGCACCGGATCCTCCCGCACCACGTGGGTGTAGCTGAGCGGGTTATGGGGAATGCCCGCGGTCAGCAGCCGCCAGCTCTTCCCGTAGTCGGTGGTCTTGTAGATCCAGGGATCCCGGTTGTTGGCCTGGTGTCCATCCACCGCGAGATACGCGGTGCCGGTGTCGTAGCGGGACGGCTCGATGTTGGCGATGGTCCCCCACGCCGGCAGGCCGGGCAGGTTGGCGGTGAGGTTGGTCCAGGTCCCTCCGCCATCCCGGGTGAGCTGCACCTGGCCGTCGTTGGTGCCCACCCAGATGAGCCCCGGCTTGAGCCGGGACTCCGCGATGGCGAACACCACGCCGGAGTATTCCACCCCGATGTTGTCCGGGGTCAGCCCGCCCGAGCTCTGCATCCGGGTCTGGTCGTTCCGGGTCAGGTCGGGGCTGATCACCTTCCAGCTGCGGCCGCCGTCGGTGGTGACGTGCACGTACTGGCTGCCGACGTAGACCTTGTTGTGGTCGTGGGGGGAGATGGTCAGCGGGAAATTCCAGACCCAGCGGTACTTGAGATCCGCCGCGGCCGATCCCATCGGCCCGTCGGGCCAGACCTCGACGTTCTGGACGATGTCGGTCCGCGCGTCGTAGCGGGTGACCACCCCGCCGGCGGCGCCCCAGCCCGACGCGCTCGACCAGACGATGGTGGGGTCCTGGGGATCCGGCGTGGCCCAGCCGCTCTCGCCGCCGCCCACGGTGTGGAACATGCTCCGGGGAATGGTGCCGTCCCCCGGCCCGAACTTGCTGTTGCTCGGCCCCACTGCCGAGGGGCCGTCCTGCCGGTTTCCGTAGACGTAGTACGGGATCCGGTTGTCTACCGTCGCGTGATACATCTGCGCCACCGGGAGCTGGACCTGATTCCAGCTCTTCCCCCGGTTGATCGAAATGGACACCCCGCCATCGTGGCTCACCACCTGCCGGTTGGCGTCGGCCGGATCGATCCACATGTCGTGGTGGTCACCGCCGGGAATCTCGGCGTTGGGGGGATCGATGGTGGTCCTGCCGCCGTCCAGGGTCTTGCTGTAGAACGCGGACAGGAAATAGGCCTCGTTCTCGTTGTCGGGTGCCACCGCCATGCGGTTGTAGTACGCGGTGCGTCCGGCCAGCTGGCGGTCGTGGCTCACCAGGTCCCAGGTGTCACCGGCGTCATCGCTCCGCCAGAGCTCGCCGGTGCCGGCGTCCTTGCCGTGGACCGGCACGCCGTCGCCGGTCTCGATGAGGGCATAGATCCGGTTGGGATTGCTCCGCGCGATCGCGAGCCCGATCTTGCCGATCGGGGTCTCGGGAAGCCCGTGGCCGCTGAGCCGCTTCCAGGTGGTGCCCCCATCCACCGATTTCCAGATGGCGCTTCCCGCGCCGCCGCTCTCCCGGCCCCAGGTGTGAATCTCGATCTGCCAGGTGGCCGCGTAGAGGATCCGCGGATTGGACGGATCCATCACCAGGTCGATCGCGCCGGTGCTGTCGTTGACGAAGAGGACCCGCTCCCAGCTCTTGCCGCCATCTCCGCTCCGGTACACGCCCCGTTCCGGCTGGGGGCCGTAGGCATGACCCAGCGCCGCCACGTACACCAGGTCGGGATTCCGGGGGTCGATGACCACCCGGGCGATCCGGCCGGTGTTCTCGAGGCCCATCTTGTTCCAGGTCCTGCCGGCATCGGTGGACTTGAACACGCCCCAGCCCAACGAGATGTGACTCCGGATGAACGGCTCGCCGGTACCGACCCAGACCACGTTGGGGTCCGAGGGAGCCACGCTGATCGCCCCGATCGAGGAGACCGCCTGGTCGTCGAAGATGGGACTCCAGTGGATGCCCCCGTCGGTGCTCTTGAAGAGCCCGCCCGAGGCGGCGCCGGCGTAGTAGGTCCGCGGATCGCCCGAGACGCCGGACACCGAGGAGACCCGGTTCCCTTCCGGCCCGATGTAGCGGAACTTGAGCTGGCTGAAGAGGGCCGTATCGGCGGCCGGGGCCCGTTGCGACTCGGCGGTGGTGACGAATGCGGCGAGGGCCAGCAGGGCAACCGGGAAGGTGCGGCGCGGCATCGGCGGCTCCAGGAGAAAATGGCGGAGTGAGCCGATAAAGATACTCTCCGGACTAGGGGAGCGTATCCTCCACGGCGGCCCGGACCGACTCGGTTGTCGGGACGCCACCGGGGGCCCCGACGACGTTTCCCGAGAGTCGCGCGAGCAGGTCGGGCACCCTGAACTCCACCACGCCCAGCCGCCAGTCCGAACCCGGCCCGGACGCCGAGACATAGATCCGCATCACGTCCCGGTCCGCGTCGTACAGCGTGGTGGCGCGGTACAGCATGGCGCTGGTCCACGGGTGGTCCTCGTGGCGGAGCAGCGGCATCGGATACGTGGTCCACCGCACGCCGTCCGGACTCCTCGCGAAGAACAGGTCCCGCGCGCCGCAGGTCCGGGCCGGGTAGGCGGGATAGACGGCCCAGTACTCCCGGCGGGCGGCCACCCACGCCACATCGAGGTGCCAGATGTGATACCCCGGCTGGCTGAGTCCCGCCGCGCGGGGCGGCCCCCATCCATGCTCCAGCCGGGGGTTCTCGAGCGGGCGCCGTCCGGTCCCCTCCTGCTTCATCACCCGCGTGATCCGCTTGGGACACTGCTTGGCGCCGGCGTCCACGAACCAGAGCCGCGGATCCTGCGAGGGAGCGAGCACCATGGTGGGAGAGATCATGCCGTGGTTCCGCCGCAGGAACACTTTCCTGGGTCCGGTCCAGTTCACGCCGTCGGTCGAGGTCAGCATGCTCACGTGATTGAAGCCGGAGCGCACCTCGCGGGCCAGCATCACCAGCCGATCGGTGGCGGCGTCGTAGGAGAGATCGGGATCGGAGTTGTAGGCGCCCTTCCACGGGCGGCGCACCACCGGATTCGAGAGCCCCGGCGGCACCTGCCAGCTGATCCCGTCGTGACTCACGACGATCGAGGGGTTCTCGAACTCGGGTTTGCCGCCGGGATACGGGGTGAAGGCCATCCAGTACTCGAAGCCGTGCCATCCCGCGGGGAACCAGAGCACATCGGGATGCACCGCCTGGCCCGACCCGTCGTAGGTGGGCACCACCAGCTTGGTGAGCGGCATGACCGGCGCGACGGCCGGCGGTTGAACGCCGAAATCTCCGGAGTGGTCGGCGGGCGCCGAGATATGGTCTCCGGCGGAACACGCCGCGCCCAGGGCGAGGGTGCACCCCAGGATGCCTCTGACCAACTGCATGCCTGCTCCGATTACTGGGAGGCTATGATCGTGGTGACGGGCGAGAAGATCGCCCCGAGAGGGCGCTCGCGCCAGTGGGACGCGCGGGGCGTTGGACTTTCTTAATCCGGCGTTCTACTCCAGCGTCAGATTCATCCGCGTGAAGTAGATCTCATGAAACCCCACATAGCTCGATTGGGTCCCGATGAAAATGTAGAACCCGCCGGACGCATCGGTCACCAGCGGCAAGATTTGGGTGCGGATCGGAGTGCCCCAGGCGCTGTAGGTGCCCGGCGTCGGGCATCCGGTCAGGCCGCTGGTGATATCCCCGAGCTGGGTGAACCCTCCGGCGTCGGTGCCGGTGCCCTTGTCGATGTTCAGACGCAGCACGCCCTGCGCGTCCGCGGTGACGACCAGTGGCGTGGAGGTCACGCCCGCCTTGATCACGGTCAGCGGTCCGGCGCCGCTGGTGCATCCGCCGTGAATATTGCTCGCGTACTCCACCTGAAGCGTGGCGGTGTAGTTGCGGTTGGCGGGGAATCCGGTGACGTAGCGAGCCTGGTACATGAAGAGGTCGCCGCTCACGTTGGTGCCGCTCAGGTACAGCCCAGCCGACGTGGTCGAGAGCGGCGCGGGCAGGTTTCTGACGTCTCCCACGAAGCCGACAGCGGCCGCCTGTGCCGCGGGGTAGTCCGCCGAGGCGGCGACCCACCCGGTGTTCAGCTGGCTGAAATCGTAGGGGATCGTGAATGCCGGGGATATGTCGGTGGATCCGAGGCATCCGCCCAGGAGGAGGGTGGCGGCACACAGCATTCGCTTCATGGGCGGTCTCCTATTCCACGACCAGCTTCATCCCGGTGATGTAGATCTCGTGCTGGCCGGCGAAGCTCGACTGGGTGCCGATGAACAGCCAGAAACCGCCGTCGCTTCCCGTGGTCAGCGTGGTGGGCTGGGTCCGGAGCACGGTGGTCTTGAGGCCGAAGGTGCCGGCCGCCGGGCAACCGGACAGCCCATTCCGGATGTCACCGAGCTGGAGGAAGTCTCCCCCGGCGGTGCCGGCCCCCTTGTCGATGTTCATGCGGACGACGCCTTGCCCGTCCGTGGTGGTGACGGGCTCGATGACGCTCACCCCGGTCTTGATGACGGTGGCCGGCCCCGGTCCCGTGGTGCAGCCCGCCTGGTAGCTGGTGGCGACTTCCAGCTGCAGCGAGATGGTATACGTGACCTGCCCGGCCAGACCGCTGAAGAACCGTTTCTGAAACAGGAAGAGATCGCCGCTCACATTGGTGCCGCGGAGGTACAGCCCGCTCTTGGTGGTGGTGAGGGGCACCGGCAGCGGCTGCACCGCGCCGACCGCGCCGACCGCGCCCGCCTGGGCCTCTGGAAAGTCCGCGGCGCCCGAGACCCAGCCGTCCTGGACGTCGTTGAAATCGAAGTTGAAGGTCTGGCTGGTGTGGGTGTCGCCCACGCTCCCGCACCCCGCGGCCAGCGCCGCTGCCGCCGCCCATCGTACCACTCTCATGACCGGTCTCCTCCTCTCCGATAATAACTCCGGGGGCCGCCTTTCCGGGACCCGCCGCAACCTTTCCGGGACCCCGGGCGTCTGTAGATGCATCGGGTGGCCGCCCGGGCCGCCCTCCTCGGTCAGGAGTTTCTCCCATGTTTTTCCGTCCCGCCCTGCTCGCGGCCCTGCTCGTGTCCGGCACCGCGGCGGCCGCCGCCGCCCAGTCTGATGAATTCCCCTTCCGCCGGTTCGGCTCCCGAACCTGGGTGATGCCCCGCTTCGAGATGCGGCCCTACCGCTATTCCGTCCGTGACAACCAGCGCATCCGGGCGGATGTGGAGCGGTCCCGGGTCCGTCTC
Organism: uncultured Gemmatimonadales bacterium; assembly: GCA_963762545.1. GTDB lineage: Bacteria > Gemmatimonadota > Gemmatimonadetes > Gemmatimonadales > GWC2-71-9 > JABFSM01. The sequence goes on from CAVXLC010000002.1 coordinate 135,522, forward strand.
ATGGAGCGGAGCCGGGAGCTGGCCGATCGGGTGCGGCTTCGGGAGTTCGATTCCCGCGGAGACCTGGCCCTGCGGCTGCGGGACCGCGGCCTTGCCATGCGCAATGACGCCCGTGAGCGCGGGATGGAGCTCCGGTTCCGGGACATGGATCGGGTCCGGGAGCGGCTGCGGGACCGCATGGATCATTTCCGGCTCGAGCGTCCCATGATCATGCGGCGGCACTCCCGCACGATCTGAGGTCGGCGACGCCGGGTCAGGGGGGACTGATGATGCCCAGCGGCTCGGTGGTCTTCCAGCGGCCCCGGGTGAAGTCGGGGACCGGCATCGGCCGGCTGCCCGCCGCGTTGGACTTCTCGGTCAGCGGCCCCACCACGCTGAGGGCCGCGCCGTCGTAGACGTTCTGGTCGGTGGGCAGACCGTCGCGCAGGCAGGAAATCAGGCGCCAGTCTTCCAGCCAGTCCATGCCGCCGTGCCCCACCTTGGCGTTCAGCACGCTGTCCTTCTTCCAGAGCGGATGGTCGTGGCTCTCGAACCACTGGGCCGCCGGATCCCAGCGGTCTTCCTCCTTGCTCATCCCCTCGATGTAGACCCGCTGCGGGTATCCCTCCACCAGCCCCTTGGTGCCCTGGAGGACGTAGCTCCGGCTGTACGGCCGGGGGAGATTGGTGCCGTGGGTGACGTAGATCGTCTGGCCCTGCACCGTCCGGATCAGGGTCGCGTTGACGTCGCCCAGGACGTAGCGCTCCGCGCGGCGCGGGTCGTCGGCGGCCAGGTGCTCGGCCTGCCAGCGCTGCAGCCCGCGTGACGGGCCGCTCACCGAGGTCAGGTAGTCGAACTGGTTGCCCCGGTTGATGCTCATCGCCTGGGCCACCGGGCCCAGTCCGTGCGTCGGGTAGAGATTGCCGTTGCGCCGGGTGGCGTGGGCCCGGCGCCAGAGGCCTTCGCCCTCGTTGGAGAACTTGATGGAGCGCAGGTCGTGGTTGTAGCCGCATTCCCCGTGCATCAGCTCGCCCAGGATGTCGAGGCGCGCCAGGTGCAGCGCCAGCATCTCCAGCCGGTCGTAGCAGCAGTTCTCCATCATCACGCAGTGCTTCCGGTACTTTTCCGCCGCCTCCACCAGCGCCCAGCAGTCGTCCACGGTGTAGGCGATCGGGACTTCGGAGGCGGCGTGCTTGCCGTTGCGCATCGCGGCCAGACAGATCGGGACGTGCCACTCCCACGGCGTGGCGTTGAACACGAGGTCCACGTCCGCCTCGGCGCACAGCCGCTCGAAATCGCGGGGCCCCCGGGTAAACGCCCGAGGCTCGGGGCGCCCCAGGGCCACGATCTTCTGTTGCCAGGTGGAGACCTTTTCCGGGACGATGTCGCACAGGGCCACCAGGTCCACGCCGTCGAGCGTAAGCAGGTTCTCGACATGGCTGCTGCCCTGGCCTCCCACCCCGACGAAGCCGATCCGGACCCGGTCGAGCGGCGGTGCCCGGAACAGCAGTGGGCCCTGATCGGACGCCGGCAGCCGGGGTGCCGGGAGCGGCAACGCCGCGGCCAGTCCGATGCCGGCACTCGCCTTCACGAAATCCCTGCGTGTAGTGGACATCGCGCCTCGCAGAATGTATTTCTCCCGTCCTCCCGTCCTCCCGTCCTCCCGTCCTCCCGTCCTCCCGTCCTCCCGTCCTCTCCTACGGCGTCATCCGTCCGCCGGCCAGCTGCTTCACCAGCTCGTACCAGTACTCCGCCGCCTGGTGGTATTCCTTGACCCCCACCCGCTCATCGCGTCCGTGGGCCCGGGAGTCGTTCATGTCGTCGAACACCGCCGCCACGCCGTAGGTCGGAATGCCCGCGTTCCGGGTGTAGAGCCCGTCGGTTGCGCCGGTCGACATTTCCGGCACGATGGGCACCTTGGGCCAGTACTTGTGGGCCAGGGTCTCGACCGGGCCCATGATGTCCCGCCGAAGCGGTGAGGGCGGGCTGGGATGGGCCGTCGCCACGCGGGACAGGTGGATCGCGGTATCCGCCACCACCCGCCGGAGCCGCGCCTCCACGCTGTCCACCGGCTCGTCCGGCTCGATCCGGCAATTGACGGTCGCCCGCGCCAGCTGGGGCAGCGCGTTGTCCGCGTGGCCGGCGAAGAGCCGGGTCGCCACGCAGGTGGTGTGCAACAGCGAGTTGTAATAGGGCGACGCCGCCGACAGGCGCCGCGCCGCCATGGGATTTCCGGTCTTGGCTACCAAGCGCATGTCGGCGGCCGTGGCCTTGGACTCCGCCGCGCCGCCGCGCTCGAAGAAGGCCCGGGTCACCTCGTTGAGTCGCACCGGGAACTGGTAGTCGGCCAGTCGCGCCAGGCCTCGCGCCAGGTGGTAGATGGCGTTGTCGGGCACCGGGCGGGAGCTGTGGCCGCCCTTGTTCCGCACCTCGAGGTCGAAGGACTGATAGACCTTTTCCGCCGCCTGGACGTTGAAGCGAATCGGGACTCCGTGCAGGTAGTCGCCCCCGCCGCCGTCGGTATTCAGCGCGTAGTCCGCGTCGACCAGATCGCGGTGCTCGGTCACCAGCCAGCGGATGCTCTCGCCGCTGGTCTCCTCGTCGGCGGTGAGCACGATGATCAGATCCCGGTCCGGGACGAATCCCTCCTTCTTGTAGCGGATGAAGTTGGCCACCAGCATCGCCGCGCCGTCCTTCACGTCGCTGGTGCCCCGCCCGTAGTACCAGCCGTCCTTCTCGACGAACTGATAGGGATCGGTGCTCCAGTCCTCCTTGCGCGCATCGACCACATCCAGATGGGCCATCAGGAGGATCGGCTTCTTGCCGCTGGCGGTGCCGCGATACCGCGCCACCAGGCTGGCATAGCGGGGGTTGTAGCCCACCACCTGGATGTCGGTCGCGGGGAATCCCGCGGCGAGGAGCCGGTCGTGCAGCGCCTTGGCGGCCAGCGGCGTCCCGCCCGCGGAATCGCTGGTGTTGATCTCGATCAGCTCCTTCAGGATCTCACGCTCGAGCTGTTTGGCGGCGGGGTCCTTGCCGGTTTGCGCCGGCGCCTGCGCGGGAAGGGTGAGCCCGGCGATGAGCAGCGCGGGCAGAAGCGAAGCAATGCGATGGTGAGACATGGTCGTCCGGAGTCGGAGAGGGTGCGGTGCGTGCTGGAATCTGGCCTTGCGTCCCGCTCCCCGCTACCCGTGCGCTCCCCTCGGCCCCCGGGCATCCCGGGTCCCGCCGCGGACCCTGCGCCCCGGGCGTACCGGGGAGGGTGTGCAAGTTTGCTCCCCCAACGCATCTGCTGACACCCGCTTCTCGGAGCCCCCATGACCCGCGCCGTCCCCCGTTTCTGGATTCCGGCCTTGCTCCTGGTCCTGTCGGCCTGTGGCCGCCAGGCCCGAATGGCGCCGAACGACGAGGCCGCGAGAGCCCTGCCCCAACGGAGCGCCGCCTCGGCCTTGTCGGCGGCGGCCTCCGGCGATGTCGCGGTCGCGGCCGCGCCCCCCGCCCCCGATCAGCCCGCGCTCCCCGAGCGCGCCACCGATTCGCTGGTGCCCTCGATGATCATCCGCACCGGGCAGGCCGAGATCCGGGTGGACTCGCTGGAGCCGGCCATCCGGCAGGTGGAGGCCCTGGCCCGTCGAGTCGGAGGGTTCATCGCCAATAGCTCGGTGCAATCGGGGGAGGGGCAGCGGCGCCAGGCGACGCTCCAGATCAAGGTGCCGGCGGCCCGCTACGAGCAGGCGATGTCGGGCCTCGCCGGGATCGGCACGCTGATCTCCGCCACCACCGACGCCCAGGATGTGGGCGAGGAATACGTGGATGTCACCGCCCGCATGGCCAACGCGCGCCGGCTGGAGGAGCGCCTGGTGACGCTGCTCGCCACCCGCACCGGCAAGCTCGACGACGTGCTGGCGGTGGAGCGGGAGCTGGCCCGGGTCCGTGAGGACATCGAGCGGATGGAGGGCCGGATGCGCTATCTCCGGTCCAACGTGGCGGTGAGCACGCTCGCGGTGACCGTGGCCGAGCCGGGGCCGGTGGTGGGTGAGCCCGGCGCGCATCCCATCCTGGACGCGGTCAAGCAGGCCTGGCGCAACTTCGTGGCATTCGTGGCGGCGCTGATTCAGTCGCTCGGTGTCCTGATCCCCGTGACGGTGATCTTCGGGTCGGTGTGGTTCGGCTGGAAGCGGTGGGGCAGGAAGCAGCCTGTGACCCCGGCGCCCTCGGCATGAAGCTGTTGACTCCCGTTAGGCGACTCGGGTGTACACGCGCCGCCCTTCGCCCTGATGCTCTCGTACACGTGCTTGGGGAGCACGCCAACCTTCAGCCGGAAGACTTCCTCAGCCTGGGCGCCCATTGCCGCGGTCGCAGCTCTTTCCCGTGGTCGCGTGCATCATCGTAATGCGACGCGGTCTGCTTCGAGCAGGCCGCGAGGAGCACGGCGGCGATGAGCCGGTGATTGTATCGGAAGGACATGTCAGCCTCCAAGACAAGGGTAGACTGTGCTTCTGACCTCAGCCAATCCCGCTCACGAGGCGGGCTGCCAAATGCATCCACGCCGGCGTCGCCAGAAAGCGCCAAACTAACGGAAGGTCCTCCGCGGCGATCAACAGCGCTCCGCAAAGGAAGGCCGGGTGCAGCCTGCGGTGGCGCCATGTGTCCCAGGCGATGCAGGCATACACCGGCACTAGATCCAGGCCGAATAGGCCGGCCGGACCCCCCGTCTTCAGGAACGCCAGAGCAGCCGGAAACCATTGGAGCGGAATACGGAACACGCCCGGTCCTACCAGGCTGAAGCAGGACAGCAGCATCAGTCGCTTGTGGTAATCAGGCCGACGCCGCAGCACCAGCGCAGCACCGACCAGGATGGCGAACACGAGCAGTGCGAACAGCAGGAAGCCCATGAACTGGAGCGGCGGCGGACCCTCCGGGGGCATATGGCCGAGCCGGGCGGCGCGGACGTCCACCGTCGCGCCGATGATGACGATCAGCCCGCCCACTATGGCTGCGCATACGCCGAGCCGCCGATGCCAGCGTATGCGGTGGGCCGCCACCAACGCGACTTGCGCGAAGAACAGAAGAAACCACGAGGTCATCAGCGCGCCGTGCAGGTGGAGCAGCCGTGGCAGCGCGGGTCCGCCGAACCATCCTTTCAGATAGTAGGTCGGGGCGAAGCCGGCGAACACCAGGACAAACGCCACGACGCCTGCGGTGAGCAGGAAGGGTCGCTCTCCGGTCGCACGCCGTCTGGTCCAATGGCCGCCCGCGGCGGCGCCGTCCGGCACCTGGGCACGATTCATGGGGTCGGCTTGAGCCTGGCCGTTTCCGAAGTCAGCAGCGCAATGACCTTGTCCCTCGTCTTCGCGTCGCCGGCAAACTGAGTACGCGCCTGCGTAATCAGCTGATCCCGCAACGAATCGATTTGGGCTCGGGTCTTGTTCGCGAAGGTCGCGTTCAGCTTCTGGGTGAAACTCGCCTTGGTGGCCGCCGCGGCCGAGCGCGCCGCGAGGGCCTTGGTGCGCACAGTCTTGAATTGCGCCAGCGCCGGAATCAGGACCTGCATCCGCTGGTGGGCCGCGGAGACGATCCCGGCCTTGTTGTTCTTGAACTTGAGCATGATCTGCGAATAGGATCGCGCATTCCCGGTCTGGATCGCATAGGCCTGGCCGCTGGACGTCACGTTGGGAAGCGGGAGCAGCTGGGAGAGCGCGTTCTGGGAGGCCTGGGTGCGGCTTGTGTACGCCGTCTGCATCGCCGAGGCGATTTGTCCCGCGCGCTGGGCATTCGCCAGCAGCTCGTCATGCGCGCCCTGAGCCTGGGCGAACGCCGCCTCGGGCCCCGCCGTGATGGTGTTGACCATCTGTTGGATATTTGTGTCGAGGTTCGCCATGACCGCATCGGCGGTCTGATCCACCATATCGGTCGGATCGTAGATGCTGGTCGGGTCGGTCAGCATGCCGTTGAGAAAGGACACGACGTTTCGAATCGGTGCACTGATCACTTGGTCCGCTGTGGCCAGGGCGCTCTGAAGCGCCGGACCCTCGCTCTGATCGGCTTGCATCATCAGCTGCATCACGGCCGGGAGATCCTTGTCTCCCGCTGCCTTGAGCCGCTGAATCTCCGCGACGCCCTTCTCGAACAGGCCGGCGAGACCGCCGTGCGCGGGGAGCGTCTGCTCGATCGGGACCGCCCCGGTGGCCCCGTTGACCTTCGACGCGTGAGTCGAACTGGGCGGAGGCGGAGCCGCCGGCACGGCGCCCGTCGCGGGACGGGCCATCGAGTGACCGACCATGGCTCCCGACGGACTGACTGGTTGTGATCCAGCCTTCGGGGCGGTGTTCTGGATTCCCGCAGTTACCGAGACCAGCGCCGTCTCTTCCTTGTAAATCGCCTGGGCACCATCGAGCGCCTTCGCCAGTAGCGCCGAGCTTTGGCTCGCATCGGCGCGGGTCAGGGCGATCGTCTCACTGACGTACTGCCGAGCCTCATCCGAGGCGCGCTGGGTATTGCCGGTCACCCGCAGGGTCAGGTTGTTCATCAGCGCGATCAGATTCTTGACCGTCGCAATGATCTCCTGGATCACGCAGCTCAACCCGTCGGTTACGTAGGCCGCGGCGCAGTCCCAGAAACTGTCGCAGCAGTCGGCCAACGCGGGGCTCGCGGTCCCCAGCATCAGCACCAGGAAGAAAGCCGAGACTCTTCTCATTGCAATGTACTCCTCTCGCCGGCGGGCAGGACCCGATACCGCACCGCCATTCCCTCCTCGTTGTGGAACGAGACGTGGCAATGGAACAGCCAGGTGCCGATGTCGTCCGGCACCATGTCCGCGGTCGCCATCTGCATCATCGACAGCTGGGCAACGTCGGTGCGCATCCCGTTCAGGATGACGGTGTTCCCGTGCCAGTGGGGCGCGTGAAAGTCGAAGTCATTGGTCGAAGACATGAGGTACCAGCGCACGTGCTCGCCCTTCCGTAACGTCAGTTCCGAAAGCGGCATGCTGCCGTGGACGAACCCGTTGATGGTGAACTTGACGAACCAGGGATAGCCCTCCTGCGGCAGCGATGGATTGGGCTTGGGCCCCATGCGGAGCAGCGAATCCGGTGACGGCAGGAAGTTCGCTGGCGCAAGCCAGCTGTCCTGCTCCTCCACCTGCATGAACGACGCGACGATCTCCCGGTCCACATCGCTGGGGGAGCCGTCGGGCCTGGCCTTGCCGCGCGCCGTGATGATCATGGGGCCGAACAGCCCTGTGTTGATGTCCCGGACTTCGTCCACGTGGGAGTGGTACATCCACATCACCGACGATCCGTCCATCGGTCCGGGGCCCGCCCGGGCCGGCACCTGCCAGGTGTACACGTACGTGGCGCCCGGTGCCACGCCGTCATCCGCCTTGTCGCTGGTGCCGGTGCCGTCGTTGTACGGCACGCCCTCGGAGCTCTTCTGGTAGAACACCCCGTGCGGATGGATGCTATAGGGCCGGTCGCCGTTGTTCCGGAACACGACCCGGATCGTGTCGCCCACCACCCCGCGGATCAGTGGGCCGAGGAACCCGAGGTGCTCCCACTCCGGCGGGCGCGGCTTGAGGGTCCGGAAGGTGCTGTCGGTGTATTCGCGGTAGAGCACCTTGTGGTAGACCGTGGCGACCGGCCGCGCGGGCCCCTTGCTGAAGAACGCGGTGTCGGCGTAGGGCTTCCCGACGATCTCGTCGCGCCCGCCCGGCACGTAGTCCCAGGTGACCGGGTCCGCGGCGAGGTAGTAGGTCCGGGTCTTCCCGCCTTCGGCGGCGGGTGCGCCCACAGTCAAGAGAACCAGCGCCGGGAGCAGCGCCAGGTCGGATCGGACGATGCGAAGTGGCCGCTTCATGATGGGCTCCTCAGAACGTGGCGTGAACCGTGACGGTCCCAGTGGCCCCGGGCGAGGAGGGGCTGGGCGGCAGCGTGGCGTCGACGCTTCCATGGATGGTGATCGTTTGTCCGTCCGAGCCCAGGGACGCCGCGCTGAGATGCACGGTCACGGTCCCGTGCACCGGATCCTGGGTCGATTGCGACCAGAGCAGGCCGCCGTTCGAGACGGTCGTCACCGCCACCTCGACGCCGGCGCCCGATTCCGAGATGGTGCCGATGCCCAGCTGGCCGTCCTGCTGGATCCCGAGCGTGAACCCCGGGGAGCCGGTGTTCAGGATGGCCAGCTCCGAGCGCCCGAGGACCACCTGGCCGTAGGCCGCCGTGGCGTTGCATGGCGTCGTGCCCGTGACGGCGCCGGAAAAGGTGACGGTGCAGTCCGTCTTGCCGTCGCCAGTGTCGTCCGCGGAGCTCGAGCCGCATGCGGCAAGGCACGCCAGCGCCGCGAGCGCGGGACTGATACGAGCGCGATACATCGGAATCCTCCTTCTCCTGAGTAGTGTCCGGTCAACGACGGGCGCCCGGCGACGTTCGTATCCGCACCGGTCACGGCACCCCCGCCGGGGCCCGCACGTTCTGGTAGTCGTACCGAACCGACATGTGCCGCTTCGCGGTGCCGTCGAACATCTCCTCCTCTTCCTTGAGAACCAGGCCGGTCCCCTTCGCGACCCACATCTTCGCGTCCGACTTGCCGGCGGCGGTTTCACTGTGCGCCATGTACACCGCCGCGCGAGAACCGTCGACCGACTCATCGCCGAGCTGCTGACAGGACATTCCCTTCGAATTCCGGAGATTCTCCTCCAGTTGCTTCAGCATGTCCTGTGGCGAGATGGGACTCTTTCGCCAGATGGTGCGGAGCTGGATATAGGTTGCATCGAGGGTCGAGATGCTCTCAGTCGTTCTCGCCGGTCTTCCTCCGGAGGCTTCGGTCTCGGTCACGTAGGTGTGGTGCGGCGTAGCCAACAACTTCCTCCTGGCCGCGACCGGCACCTGGCAACCGGCAGGAATCGCCTGGGCCTGCACGACCGCCGCCACCAGCGCGAGGCCCCCTGAGGTCAGAAAAAGCGACCCGATGAGATGGCGCTGTGTCATGGCATGACTCCCGTGGTGATGTTCGTGAGGGTGGACCCTCGCCGCGCTTCAGTGCGCCGCCGCGAAGATCCTGTTGCACAGCCCGCCGATGGCCGCCTGATGCTCGGCGGTGGGTCCCTTCTTGAGGCCCCAGGGGGAGTGCCGAGAGGTGGATTTCACACAGCAGATTGTTCTTCTCGGCGACCACCTCGTTCAGCGGATCCACCCACACCGCCTCGTCTCCGACGCCTGAAAGCGCCGTGCCCGGGATGGGCATCTTGCCGCTCTTCCAGGTCCCGATCGTCACGCGGCCGAGTCCGGGGCGGAGGCTGACCGTGAGGCCGGAGATGGCGACGGCGAATACTCCGGCCAGGGCCATCGTAGGGATCCTGATACGAGTCATGGGTCTCTCCCTCGGATACGTGACCATGTCAGAGCCGCGCGCAGATCGCGGCCAGGAGCGCCTTGGCCTTTTCGTAGTCCGCCGACATGAGGTCCATGCCGACGAACACGTCGTGCCGCACCGCGATCAGCTGGGTGCCGTGCAGCAGCGCCGCGCTCTCCCAGGGGCCCTTGAGCGTGGTGTCGGTCTGGAAGCCGATCGTCGCGGCCGCCCCCGGCGCCGCCCCGGCGGCGCCAGGACGGCCCTGTCCCATCATCTTCATCAGGCCGCCGATCGCCGCCTGCATTTGCGGCGGCGGCCTCAGGGTATCCAGCGGCGTGCTCGAGGGCGCGCCCAGCAGGCCGCCCACCATCGCCATGCCGTGGCTCAGCATGGTGTAGTTCTTCCGGCCGCCCTCCCAGGCGAACGCGACCGGGTACGAGCGCACCCCCTCCGCGGTGGTCACCCGGTAGGTGCAGGAGTTCTCGGGCGAGTCGGCTTCGGGCTCGCCGTTGAGCGGCCCGATCGCGGCTTCCACCTCGCCGCGCGGAACCAGGTCGCAGGCCCTGGCCGGATGCGGGCGCGGCTTCGGCGCCAGCGCGACGGCCGCGGCGCCGTCGTAGCGCAGGGGATGATCGAGGCGCGGCATGACGATCGTCGCGATGGCGACCGCATCGCTCTCGCTCCCGCTCGCCCCGCTCACGTCGATCTGCGCCGATCGCTCGCCCTTCGACGCGAACAGCGACCCGCCCGGAATCCACGTCGCCCTGTCCCATGGCCCGGCCGTTTCCGGCTTCAGGACGCGATGGGCCAGGGTGTCCAACTCGCCGGCCCCGGCCTTGGCCAGCGCGGAGCCGATCAGATCGGTGGTCCTCTGGAGCGTCGCGCCCGCCTCGGCGCCCCCGGGGTTCCAGTCGGGGCGCACCGTGACCTGACGGCCGTCGCTCCCCTGGTACATGCATTCGTCGCCGTGCACGTCCGCGGCGCCGTCGCTGGACCGATAGGGCGGGGAACCCAGCGCCCCCACGTACGGTGCGGCCTCCTCGGCCGAGAGCAGGGTGCACGGGTCGTGGCCGTCTCCCCGGGAGTCGCCGGTGACCGCCGCCTTGAGCCGGCTGACCGCGCTGTCCCCGCCCGCGCAGCCGGCCAGCACCATGACGGTCAGCGTGGCCGCCCCGAGCCCACTCCGCCGCCCCCTGGCCTGAATTCCGAGCATCGTCATTTCCCTTCCGTTACATGCGGAACACCCAATCTGAGAATGACCCGTCGCCGCGCCGTTGATTCGGCGTTTGTTGCCGGGCGACGGCGCGAGACATACATTCGGCTGGTCATGTTAGAGCTCAGTCTGCTCGGGCTTCATGCGCTCCGCGGTGCGGATGGACGGGAGCTCGGGACCCTGCCGGCGCAGCCGAAGCGTTTTGCTCTCCTGGCGTGCCTGGCCATCGGCGCCGGCGGCGGCTACCAGCGCCGCGACACGCTGGCCGCGATGTTCTGGCCGGAGCTGGACCAGTTCGCCGCGCGGCGCGCCCTCCGGAACACCCTCTATCATCTGCGGGAGGCGCTGGGCGACGGGGTGATCATCGTCCGCGGTGACGACGCGGTGTCCATCGACGCCGCGGCGCTCACCTGCGATGTGACTCGGCTCGCGGAGGCGGTCGACGCCGGGCGCTACGAAGAGGCGGTGGACACCTACCGCGGCGAGCTCCTGGCCGGGGCGCACTTCGCCGATGCCGGCGAGGCATTCGAGGAATGGCTCTCCCGCGAGCGCGCCCGCGTCGTGGCGCTGGTGATCCGGGCGATCGGGGCATTGGTCGAGCGGGAGGAGCGCGCCGGCAACCCGCCGGTCGCGGCGTACTGGGCCCAGCGCGCCTGCGCCCTGGCACCGGACGACGAAGGCTGGCTGCGGCGCGCGATGTCGCTCCTGGAGCAGAGCAGCGATACCGGCGGCGCGCTGCGACTCTACGAGACCTACTCCCACCGCCTCGTCGCCGAGTTCGCCGCGACCCCCAGCAGGGAGACCGCAGCCCTGGCCGCGCGGATTCGCACCGGCGGTCGGTCGCCCGACCCCGCCCGGCCGGTCGCGCCGTCCCTGGCGAACCCGATCGCCTCACCGGATCCTCACGCCGTCCACGCATCGCGTGCTCGCCGCCGCGCCGCCGGCGCTGTCGCGCTCGCGCTTCTCGGCCTGCTGATCGTGCGGCTGGCCTGGCCCCGGCCGGCGGGCCCCGCCGGCGCCCGCGCCCGCGTGCTCATCAGCGTCTTCGACAACCGGACCGGAGACTCCGCGCTCCAATCCCTTGGCCGGATGACCCAGGACTGGCTCGCCCAGGGCGTCCTGCGTACCCGCCTGATCGATGTGGTGGATCCCCGCGCGGTCTTCGTGCAGGCCCGCAGCACGCCGGCCGATCCGGTAGCGCTGGCCCGTCGCACCGGTGCGACCATGGTGGTGTCGGGCAGCTATGATCGGGCCGGCGATTCCCTGCTCGTTCAGGCCACGGTCATGGATGTGCGGACCGGCGGCCTCATCCGGGTGGTCGGCCCCATCGTCTCCAGCGTGCGGACGCCGTTGGCCGCGGTCGCCGCGCTGCGTTCCCGCATCATGACGGCGCTGGCCTCCGTGGTTGACACCCATGCGACCCAGGGGCTCGATCCCACCGACGAGATTCCGCCCTTCGATGCCTACCAGGCCTACGTGGAGGGCTACGACGCGTTCTGGCACGGGGAGGGCCGTAAGGCGGAGGGGCTCTTCCTCGAGGCGGCGCACCGCGATACCGCATTTACCGCCGCCGCCCTGGGTGCCGCGGCGGCCGCGGCCAATTTCAACGATTGCCCGCTGGTCGATTCCCTCACCGCGGCGCTCGACGACCGGCACCGGGCTCTGCTGCGGACCGATCGCCTCTCCCTCCAGATCGCCGATGCGCGGTGCCGTGGCCGTAACGAGGAGATGCTGCGGCTGACGCTGGAGCGCGCCGACCTCGAGCCCCGGAGCTCCGGTGACCAGATGGCGGCCGCGGCGGCGGCCCTGTGGGCCAATCGCCCCGCCCGGGCCTTGGAGCTGCTGCACCGCGTGGACCCCGCGGTGGACCTCGCCTGGAGCGCCGACACCACCCACTTCGCCTACTGGAGCGGGGTCGCCGAGGCGCTCCACATGCTCGGCCGCTACAATGACGAGCTCGCGGTGACCGATCGCCTGCCGCCCGGCGGCCCGCTCAACCGGATCTGGCTCCGCGGCAACGCGCTCGCGGCGCTGTCCCGACCCACCGCGGTGATGGCGCTGCTCGACAGCGCCCTCACCCTGCCGACGGAGACGGAGAACGGGATCGGGCTGGCACCCTACACCGACGGACGGCCGCAATACACCATGACGCCCGGCTGGGTCGCCAACTGGATCGCTCGTGAGCTCGCGATCCACGGTGACACCGTCGCCGCGCGGCAGGCCGCGAAGCGCGCCGTGGCCTGGTACCGGAGCCGGCCCCTCGAGGAGCGGATGACCGTCGAGGAGCGGCTGGTGGCCGCGTGGTCCCTGGAGATGCTGGGCGCCTTCCCGGAGGCCGAAGGGATCGCCAGGCAGCTCGTCGCTGAGGACTCCGCCAACGTGGATTTTCGGGGAGAGCTCGCAGGCCTCGCCGCCGAGCTGGGGGACACCGCCCTGGCGGGCGCGCAGGATCGCTGGCTGGCCGAGCAGCCGCCCGCCCGGGTGACCTGGACCGCCAGTGTCTATCGCGCGCGCCTCGCGGGCCTGCTCGGCCGACGGGACGACGCGGTGGCGCGCATCCGGGATGCCTTCGACGAGGGGGTATGGCCCCGGTGGCTCCACCAGGAACCGGCGCTCGACGAGGTGCGCCACCGAGCCGATTTCCTGGCGCTGACCGGGCCGAGAGACTGAGACCCGCCCCCCGGGCCAGCTTCCGCTACTTCCGTGTTTTCTCCAGCAGCCGCTCCAGCACCGCGGTGAGATCGGGCCTGACCTCGAGCACCGGCGCGCAGGGATCCCGCCCGAGCTTGTCCATCCGCTTGGGCGCCGTCACGATGGTGTGCTGGAGGAGGTCCAGCTTCTGATTCACTTCCTTCCATTCCAGCGGCATCGACACCGGCGCCCCCGGGAGGGGCCGCACGCTGAACGGCGCCGCGATCAGCTGCCCGGTCCGGTTCTGCAGGTAGTCGAGATACACCTTGCCCTCCCGTCCTCTGACCGGCCGCACGATCGTGCAGATGTCCGGCAGCTCTCCCACCACCACCCGGGCCAGCAGCTCCCCCAGGGTGCGCGACTGCTCGAAGGTGCACTGCTGCGCCAGGGGGATCAGCACGTGGATCCCGGTCGAGCCGCTGGTCTTGACGTAGTGGGGGAGCTCCACGTCCTCGCACAACCGGTGCAGCGCCAGGGCCACCTTCACGACGTCCGAGAACGGCGCGCCTTTCGGATCCAGGTCGATGATGCACCAGTCGGGCAATTCCAGCGAATCGGCCCGGCTGGCCCAGATATGGAGCGGGATCGAGCCCATGTTGGCGACGTAGAGCAGCGTCTCCAGGTTGTCGCAGACGAAATAGTTGAGCGTCCGCTGACTGTCCTCGCTCCACACCGGCACCGTGCGGATCCAGCTCGGCGTGAAGTCCGGGGCGTCTTTCTGATAGAATGATTTGCCGTCGATGCCATCGGGGAACCGGGTCAGCACCAGCGGCCGGTCCTTCAGGTAGGGCAGCAGCCACCGGGAAATGGTCCGGTAATACTCGATCAGGTCTCCCTTGGTGTATTGCTCGGCCGGCCAGAACACCTTCTGCAGATTGCTGAGCGCCACCTCCGGCGCCTTGACCACCTGCGGGGCCGGCGGATCGTCCGCCGCCTCGGGCGCCGGCGCCCCCGGGCTTCCCTGACGCACGCACTCCTCCGGCGCCTTGTCGTCGCGGAAGCGGAGGAACACCGGCTGGCGGAGCAGGCCCTCCTCGGTCCACTCCTTGAATTGCACCTCGCACACCAGCGTGGGCTCGACCCAGACCGTGTCCTTGATGTCGGGAATGGGTCTCTTGGCCGGGAGTGTTTTGCCCCTCCCCCTCCCTCCTCCCTGCTCCCTCCTCCCTCCTCCCTCCTCCCTCTTTGTTGTTGCTACCGGCCCGTTGCAGGGCGGGGACTTCCGCACCGACTCCTCCAGCGTCTTCCGCACCTGTCCGAGCTGTGTGTCGCTGAAGCCGCTGCCCGCGCGCCCGGCGTACACCAGCTCGCCCTCCACCCAATCCGCCAGTTGCAGCGCGCCAAACCCGCCCCGGCTTCCCTTGGGCTGGGTGAATCCCACCACCACGAACTCGTCGGTCTGGGCCGCCCGGACCTTGACCCAATTGGGGGAACGGCCCCCCTTGTAAGGGGCGTCGGCCTTCTTGCCGACGATGCCTTCCAGTCCGAGCCCGGTCGCGTGCTGCATGAGCGCGGTGCCGTCGCGCTCGAAGTGGTCCACGAAACGGATCGCGCCCAGGGCCGGCAGCAGCAGGCGGAGGATTCGCTTCCGTTCGGTCAGGGGCAATCCCCGCAGGTCCCGGTCCTCGAAGCCCAGCAGATCGAAGGCATAGAACACCGCCGGCGACTCGGCCGCCGCGTGCCGGATGTCGATCGCGCGGGAGAGCCGGGCCCGTTTCTGCAGCGCCTGAAAGCTGGGCCGCCCCTGGGCATCCGGGATCACCAGCTCGCCGTCGAGCACCGCCCGCGGCACCGGGAGGGCCTTGACCGCGCGAGCCACTTCCGGAAACGAGGCGGTCAGATCGTTGCCGTTCCGGCTCCGCAGGGTGCCTGCCGCGCCGTCGTGGGTGGCCAATGCGCGATAGCCGTCCAGCTTCGGCTCGAAGACCCACCCCGCCTTGCTGAAGGGCTGGTCCCGCGGCTCCGCCAGCATCAGGTCCACTGCGCTCGCCTCCACCCGCCGGGTCGGCACCTTGAGCCGGTCGAGCTCGGCACGGATCCGGCCGGTGGGCGTTTCGCCGGCCTTCAATTCCTCCACGGTGAGCCCGGAGAGCACCGACTCCTCGGGGAAGGGCGGGGGATCGGTGACGGCGTACTGGTCCCGCTCCTTGATGAGCAGCCAGTCCTTCTCGGACTTCTTGATCTTCACCAGGGTCCAGCGGCCGTGGAGCTTGTAGCCCTTGAGGTCGAACAGCAGCTTGCCCTTCTGGAGTCCGAGCAGCGGGTCCTCGATGGGCACCCACTCGCCCCGATCCCAGACGATCACCGCGCCCGCGCCGTAGTTCCCCTCGGGTATCAGTCCCTCGAAATCGCCGTACTCGAGCGGGTGGTCCTCGACGTGCACCGCCAGCCGCTTCTCGTGGGTATCATAGGACGGACCCTTGGGCACCGCCCAGGAGCGCAGCACGCCCTCCATCTCCAGCCGGAGGTCGAAGTGCAGCCGCCGCGCCGCGTGCTTGTGGACCACGAAGAGCTTGCCCGGCCCGGACTCGAAGCCGCCGAAGGGCTCCGGGGTCCGGTCGGGTGAGCGCTTGGCGCGATACCTACTCAGCAGGTCGGAGCCGAGGTCCTTGTTGTCGGCCATGGGACTTTCTCAGGAGACAGATGCAGCGCGGTCGCTGGGAAGTTCTGCCGCGAGGAGACGAAGTCAAGGAGGGACGGTGGGCTGGAGGCAGCCGGACCTTGTGTTGACATCCGACAATAGTCCGCCTATCATAGTGTCGGAATCCGACACGAGCAGAAGATGCGCGAACCGGCCGGGAACGACGTCCTCCGCGGTACCCTCGACCTCCTGATTCTCCGGGTCCTGGCGGCCGACCGCGAGCATGGCTGGGGCATCGCTCAGCGGATCGAGCAACAGTCGAAGGACGCCCTCCAGATCGGCCAGGGCTCGCTCTACCCGGCGCTCCAGCGATTGGAGCTCAAGGGCTGGATCGACAGCGACTGGGACTCCACCGACCAGAACCGGCGCGCCAAATACTATCGCCTGACCGCCACCGGACGCCGGGCCCTCGCCGCCGAGACCGCCAGCTGGCGCCGCTATGTGGCCGCGGTCGATCTGATCCTCGGTCCCGCCTGAGGCCGTTCGTGCTCTCCGATCTGATCACCGCCCTTCGCACGAGGCTTCGCGCCGTCTTCCACCCCGGCACCGCGGACCGTGAGATGTCGGACGAGATCCGCTTTCACCTGGAGATGGAAGCCGGGAAGTATCGGGCCGCCGGGATGAGCGCCGCCGAAGCCGTGCGGGCCGCCCGGCTGGCCTTCGGTGCGGTGGAGGACTTCAAAGAAGAGGTCCGCACCGGGCGCGGTCTTCCCTGGCTCGGCCAGGCGGGACGGGATTTTCGGTTTTCCCTTCGGGCTATTCGCCGAAATCCCGGCTTTGCCGCGGTGGCGGTGACGACGCTCGCCCTGGGGATCGGCGCCGCCACGAGCATCTTCGCCCTGGTAGACGCCGTCATTCTCCGGCGGCTGCCGTTTCCCGAGCCGGACCGACTGGTCTACATCTGGGAAACCAATCCCGAGGGGTCCGATTTCTCCACCTCGGAGCCCGACTACCTCGACTTCCAGAGCCGTACCTCCAGTCTCGAGGCGATCGGCGTCGTCAAGCAGGAGCAACTCGATCTCACCGGCCGGGGTGAGCCGAAGATGATCGCCGGGGCATCGGCCAGCGTGTCGCTCTTCACGACGCTGCGGGTCGACGCCCAGTTGGGCCGAACCTTCGCCCCCCAGGAAGACCAGCCCGGCGCGCCGGCCCGGGTGGTGGTGCTGAGCCACGCGCTCTGGCAGCGCGCCTTTGCCGGCGATTCCGCCCTGCTTGGCAGGACCACGATCCTTCGGGGCGAGCCCTACACCGTCATCGGCATTCTCCCGCCGAGCTTTCGTCTCCTCGGCGCGGACGCCTGGATTCCCCTCGGGGCCGATTCGCGGCACGACCGGGGCGACCATTGGCTCGGCATGATCGGGCGAATGAAGCCGGGGGTCGATGCCGGACGGGTGAGGTCCGATCTGGCCCGGATCGGGGCCGCCAACGCGGCGGTTCATCCCGAGCTGAAGGGCTGGAGCGTGCGGGTTACGTCGCTGGCCGAGTGGGCCGTCGGAACCAGTCTGCGCCGGACCGGCGCCCTGCTTTCCGCCGCGGTGGCCATCCTGCTGATGCTGGCCTGCGCCAACGTGGCCAATCTGCTGCTGGCGCGGGCCACCTCGCGGGAAACCGAGCTGAGCATCCGGATCGCGATGGGTGCGGGACGCGGCCGGCTGATGCGCCAGCTCCTGGTGGAGAGCGGGACACTCGTCCTTCTGGGAGCATTGGCGGGCCTCGTGGGAGTGCGATGGATCGTCCTTGTCGTCCGGCGCTTGCCGCCCGACACCCTGCCCGGGCTCGACCGGCTCTCGGTCAGCCCCCGAGTGCTCGCCTTCAGCCTCGTGGCCACCGTTCTCGCGACGCTCGCGGCCGGGCTGGCGCCCGCGCTTCGGGCCTCGAGCGTCGATCTGCACTCGACCCTGAAGCGAGCGGGACGGAGCGGCTCATCCCACGGATCCCACCGTCTCCGTGAGCTGCTGGTGGTGGCCCAGGTGGCGCTTGCGATGCTGCTGCTGGTGGGTGGCGGGCTGATGATCCGGAGCCTGGTCCGGCTCGATGGCGCCGACATCGGCCTCGCCACCGACCATGTCTGGACGGTGCCGCTGTCGCTACCGGCTTCCCGCTATGCCGAGGAGCGGCAGGTTGCCCGGTTCTACACCGCGGCACAGGAGCGCCTCGCCGCGCTGCCCGGCGTCGAGGCGGTGGGGGCCACCGCCGTCGACCCGTTCAGCGGGACGAATCTCGTCAATGACGTCACCCCGGAGGAGCGGGCCGCCGAGTATCCATCCGCGGGGTATCTCCAGGCGGCGTGGCGGATCGTATCACCCGGATACTTTGCGGCGTCCGGTGTTCCGCTGCTCCGGGGCCGGGACTTCGGTACCCGGGACCGTCCCGGCGGTCCCCAGGTCGCAATTGTTTCCCGAACCCTCGCGGCCCGGCTCTGGCCCGGCCAGGATGCGGTGGGAAAGCGGCTGTTCTGGGGCGGTACCAATGGCACACCTCGCACGGTCATCGGCGTCGTGGGCGACATCAGCGACGTGAAGGTGGAGCGGGACCGAACCCCGACGATGTTCCTGAGCAGTGACCAGCTTGCCTGGGGCTCGATGACCCTGATCGTGCGGTCCGGCCGGGACCTGCCGGACCTCGCCGGCCAGATTCGTCGCGCGGTATGGGCGGAAGACCCGCTGCTTCCCGTCCCGACGGTTGGTCCCCTGGCGGAGAGTCGAGCCCGGGCCATCGCGACGCCGAAGCTGGGTGCCGTGATCCTGGGTCTCTTTGCCGCTGCGGCCGTGACGCTCGCGCTGGTGGGTCTCTACGGCGTTCTCTCCTATGCGGTGGTCGAGCGGACCCGGGAGATCGGGATTCGCGTGGCGCTCGGCGCCCGGCCCGGTGCCATTGTCGGACTGCTCGTGGGGCGCGGGCTGCGGCTTACCGCGATGGGCATCCTGCTGGGCCTGGGAGGCGCCATAGCGCTCACGCCGCTCATGCGCGATCTCCTCTACCGGACCGCACCTACCGATCCAATCGTGCTCGCCGGAGTGCCGCTCGCCCTCGTCGTGGTAGCCGCCCTCGCCGCGTTCGTTCCGGCCCGCCGGGCCGCGCGCGTCGACCCGGTGACGGCGTTTCGGAGCGAGTGAGCCCGGCTAACAATCTTCGTCGGCGCGGTTATTCTTGGGGGGATTCCGAGCTTTCTTAACCGCCTGTCGGAGATCGTCCCATGCCAGCCCGTTCCATCGGCACCGCCACCATTTCCTTCGGACTCGTCTCGGTTCCGGTCCACGTATACTCGACCGGCGAATCCGCCGCGTCGGTGTCCTTCAACATGGTACACAAGGATTGCGGTACGAAGCTCAAACAGTTCTACAAGTGCCCCAAGCACGACGTCACGGTGGAGCGCGCCGACACCGTCAAGGGCTACGAGTTTGCCAAGGGCCAGTTCGTGGTGTTCACGCCGGAGGAGCTCAAGGCGCTGGAGGAGAAGGGCGACGGCTCCATCCAGATCAACGAGTTCATCCCGCTGTCCCACGTGGACCGCATCTACCTGGAAAAGGCCTACTACCTGGGGCCGGACAAGGGCGGCGACCGTCCTTACCGGCTCCTCGCCGAGGCGCTCAAGAAGACCGGCCGGGCCGGGTTGGGGCAATACGCCGCCCGGGGGCACCAGAATCTGGTGCTGGTCCGCCCGACCGCGGACGGCGTGCTGGTCATGGAGCAGCTCCACTATGCCGACGAGCTGCGTCCGTCGTCGGAAGTTCCCCTCGGCGAGGGTGAAGTCAAGCCGGCCGAGCTCAACCTGGCGGTGCAGATCGTCGAGCAGGGTGCCACCGAAGACTTCAAGCCCGAGAACTACAAGGACACGGTGCGGATCAAGGTGCAGGAGGCCATTAACCAGAAGGTCGAGGGCCACGAGATCACCGGCGAGCCGCAGGAGGAGAAGGGCACCAAGGTCCTCGATCTCATGGAGGCACTCAAGGCCAGTCTGGCCAGGGGCGGGGACAAGAAGGAAAAGGAAAACAACGGGAAGGCGGAGAAGCCGGCCCGGAAGAAGGCGGCCGGAGGCCGCTGATGGGCCTTCTGGTCGGTACCAGCGGCTGGTCGTTCAAGGAGTGGAAGGGGTCGTTCTACCCCAAGGGCCTGCCCGACGACGGCATGCTGTCGTACTACGCCGGCAAGTTCCCCACCGTCGAGATCAACAACACCTTCTACCGGATGCCCAAGGAAAGCGTCCTGCTCGACTGGGCCTCCAAGGTGCCGCCCGCGTTCCGCTTTGCGATCAAGGCGTCGCAGCGGATCACCCACCACGGCCGGCTCAAGGAGGTGGACAGCGAGGTGGAATACTTCACCCGGGTCACCAGCGTCCTGGGTGAGCGGCGCGGTCCCACCCTGTTCCAGCTCCCGCCCAATCTGAAGAAGGACCTCCCTCGCCTGGCCGCGTTTCTCGATGTGCTGCCTCGCCGCTGGCAGGCCGCGTTCGAGTTCCGCCACGAGAGCTGGTTCGGCGACGACCTCTACGAAACCCTCCGCGCCAGGGATGCCGCCCTGGTCATCGCCGACCACGACGACTTTCAGACCCCGGTGGTACGAACGGCGGGATGGGGATACGCCCGGTTGCACCGGCAGGCCTACGACGATGCGGCCATCGCGGCCTGGCGCGACCGGCTTGCGGCGTTGGGTGCGGACGACCTCTACGTCTTCTTCAAGCACGATGAGACGGCCGGCTCCGGGCCGGCCGCCGCCGAGGCGTTCGCCCGGGGGTAGCTCGCCGCGACGCGCTCCCTACTCGGGTCGCCGGGGGCTGAAGCCCATCTCCTCCAGGAACCGGAATCCCCCCGTGGGCAGGTCCTTGCGCCGCTCCGCGCGGGTCAGCACCAGCCGGTCCTTGGCGCGGGTCATTCCGACATAGAGCAGTCGCCGGGACTCCTGCACCTCCGCCTCGGGGGTGTCGCGGCCGTCCCGCGGAATCCCCGGCAGCTGCGCATCCTCGGCTCCCACGATGTACACCCGCGAAAACTCCAGCCCTTTGGTCGAGTGCAGGGTGAGCAGGTTCACCCGGAAGGCCAGATCGGGATCCTTCTCCGCGGCATCCGAACGCGACAGCGCGACCCGGTTGAGGAATTCGCGCAGCTGGTCCTGCAGCCCCGGCTCGACGGTGTCTTCCAGGAGGCGCCGGAGCCGGGCCATCGCGGCCGGATAGCGATCGTCCGCCGCCTTCACCGTGCGGTACTGTTCCAGCTTGCGCTGGCCGCCCAGCCGCCGGATGACCTCGTCGATGGTGGGCGCATCGAACGCCCCCGGCGCCGCGCGTTCCAGCCGATAGTGCTCCAGGCAGTCGCTGAACCGCCCCAGCGCAAACGCCCGGGCCACCTTCCAGAGCCCCTTGGCCTCCTCGTTGAGCCGCTTCGGGTCGGACAGCGCGAGTGCCAGTCCGAGATAGTCCAGCAGATGTACCAGCGCGGTCTTCCGCGCCCGCGCCAGCTTCTCGGCCTGCAGCCGGAGGAACACCAGCGCGAGCGCCCGGGCGTCCTCGCAGGCCCGGTGGGCCTGGGACAGATCGATGCCGAAGTGGTGCGCCAGATCTTCCAGTTTGCGGCTGCCGGGGTGAAGGTCCCGGGCCAGGGGCAGGGAATCGAAGGTCACGAACTCCCCGCCCTCGACCAGCTCGCCGCCCCGCCGGCGGAGGATGGGAAAATCGAACCCGTTCCCGTTGTGCGCCACGAGGATGTCGTCGCCGCAGAACCGCCGGAAGGCGGGCCAGACCGCGTCGAGCATCGGCTGGTCTCGCAGATCGTCGTCGCTGATGCCGTGGGTCCGCCGCGCTCCCTCGGTGACCGGTACCCGGGGGCGGACCAGTTGCTGGTACTCATCCACCACGCGTCCCTCGCGGACCCGCACCGCGCCGAGCTCCACGATGTCGCAGGTGGCCGGGTCCTTGTCGGTGGTTTCGAGGTCCACCACCACGAAGTCCCGGAAGGCGTCCTGGAGCGCGCCGGCGTGGACCATCTGCAGCGCCTTGAACAGGCCGAGGCTGAGGCCCGATCGCCCCCCGTCGGTGGGGGCGATGACCAGGTCGTCGGGACCCGCCTGGCCGGCGCCCTCCAGATAGGCCACCGACGTGATACCGGCCCGCAGCAGGAGTCCGGAGAGGGCGAGCTCGAGGCCGCCCATCCGGGGGAGCCAGACCCGCCGCCGCCCGTGCAGCGCGCCGCCGAGCCGGGCGGCCAGCCCGACGACCTCCGGGTCCGAGGCCGGGTCGGTCAGCTCGTCATGCCGGTCCTCCAGCACGGTTCGATATTCGCCGACCCGCTGAGACAGCAGGTCCTCTACCAGGCCGGCCAGGGTCGGATGCTTGCGGCCCAGGGCGGGGAGATTCTGCAGCGCGTAGTCGGCCCGGCGGAGCTTCTTGCCGTCTTCGTCGTCCTTGCCCCGTCGCCGGGCCTCGGTGCGCAGCCACGCCAGCGGCTCGGCCTTTCTCCGTTCCGCCTCCGACACGATGCCGGACCACAGGGTCGGAGGCAGGACCACCCGCGCGAACCCTTCCTGCCGCAGCGGATCGCCCGGCTCGGCGATGACCCGGAGGGCGGCCACCAGGTAGCGCACCACCGGGTCGTCCTGGAGCGCCCGTCCCGAGGCCATGCGGCAGGGAATCCCCGCGCGGATGAACTCGGCCTCCAGCGCGTCGCCGGTCTCGTGGCGCCGGTAGAGCACGCCGTATTCTCCCCAGGGGAGCGCGACGCGCGCCTGGTCGGCGACGAGGTCGGCCAGAATCCACCGGGACTCGGCATGCTCGTCCTCGAACCCGAGCACGCTCACCGGAAACTCGGATTCCCGCTCGGCCTTGAGGATCTTGGCGTCGAAGAGGCTGGGATTCTGCTGCAGCAAGCGCCGGGCGGACTCGAAGATCTGCCGGGCGGTGCGGCGGTTCTCGTCGAGCAGGATCGTGTCGGTGTGATCGAGCCGGAAATCGTTGGCGAACTGCACCAGCACCTGCGGATCGGCGCCGGTCCAGGAGAACACCGACTGCTCGTCGTCTCCCACCACGAACAGATTGCGGTGCTGCTCCGCCAGCCGGCGCACCATGGCGTACTGTTTCGGGGTCAGATCCTGGAACTCGTCCACCAGGATGTAGTCCCAGCGGCCCGCCACCAGGTCCCCGATTTCCCCGTCGGTGGTCAGCAGGTCCGCGGTCCGGACCACCAGGTCGTCGAAGTCGAGCAGGTTGCGGTGGTCGAGGTGGGCCCGATACTGGGCGTAGAGGCCCAGGTCGTCCGGGGTCAGGTCCACCCCGCGGGCGCGGTGCAGCCCGAATCGGGTCAGCAGCCATCCGCGCCGCCGTTCCCAGACGCCCAGCCGGCGCAGGACGTCCTTCTGGTATTCCTCGTCCGCAATCCCGAAGCCCCGCCGCGCGCCGACCCATTCCCCGTGTTCCCGCAGAATCTCGGCGCAGAGGGCGTGCAGCGTGCCGCCTTTGACGCCCTCGCCCCCGGCGCCCAGCGTCTTCCGGAGGCGATCCGCGATCTCCTGGGCCGCCTTGTTCGTGAAGGTCACCGCGCAGATCCGGGCCGGGTCGAAGCCCTGCTGCTCGATCAGGAACCGGATCCGCTCGATCAGGCAGAACGTCTTCCCGGCCCCGGGGCCCGCCAGCACCAGCACGGGGCCGAGGGGTGCCTCGATGGCCTGTCGCTGCCGGGCGGATGGGGTGAAGTCGGAAGGGACGGGGTCGGTCACTGCGCGGTCAGCGATGCGCCGAATTCGGCGATCCGGTCCGCCACCTCGGCCATCACCTGCTCCGCGGTGCGGCCGGCTCGCTTGCGGACTTTGAACGAGTGATCCCCATCGTCGATCAGGTGCAGGGTGGCGCGGCGCCCCAGTTTTCGGCAGACGCCCTCGAGCAGCTCGAGCTCGGCGAACTCGTCCCGCGTCCCCTGGAGAAACAGCATCGGGATCTGGATCTGGAACAGGTGCTCCGCCCGGGTGACCGACGGCTTGCCCGGGGGATGCAGCGGAAACCCCAGAAAGGCGAGCCCGCGAACTCCCTCGAGGGGAGCCTCGGCCTGGGCGGTGCTGGTCATCCGCCCCCCGAAGGACTTTCCTCCCGCAAGAAGCGGCAACCCGGGCCACTCGGCGCGCGCCCGGCCGACCGCCTCCCGCACCCGCGCCGCCGCGACCGCGGGAGGGTCCGGCCGGCTCTTGTGCGCTTCCATGTAGGCGAATTCGTAACGGAGCGTGGCCACACCCCGGTCACCCAGCGCCCGGGCGATGCCCTCGAGGAAGGGATGGCGCATACCGGCCCCCGCTCCATGAGCCAGGACGTAGCCAAACCGGGGGTGTGAGGGAGCCAGGGGAAGCATGAAGCGCCAGATGGAGATGCCCTGCAATGTACACGGCGCCTGGGCCGCTAGTTCCGCCTCCGTTTGAGCAGATCCACCAGACAGAGCGCAACCAGCCCGGCGGCGAGCAGGGTCATCGAGGCCGTGAGAGGGTCGACGTGCAGCATGGATCGCCTCTTGTGGTAATTGTCAGGATCACGACACCGACAAGAGGAATTTCCGTGCCAGTATGCTATATAAGCTATCTATTGTAATTACAGCATCTTAAGTATTTGTCGGTAGCTCAGGACTGCCGGTTTTTCCAAGTCCATACCGCTCATTTCTTCAACAGTTGATTCAGCATCGCGGCAAGTCGGATCCCGGCCTGGGCCAGTCGCTGCTCTGCGCGGGGCAGGTTCTCCGTGGCGTACTCCCCCCCCAGTTCGGGTGGGGACGGAATGCCGTAGACATGGTCCCGCGAGAGGGCGTGGCTCTCCGCCGCCCAATCGGCGGGCGACCCGGTGGCTACTTCCTTTCGATTCATTCCCTTGGCGGTCTTCCGGAGCCGTCCCAGCCAGTCGTCTTCATTGAGGCCCGCGGAGCTGATCAGGTAGGTGTCCCAGACCGAGTGGAGATTCGCCGGCTGGCCCTGCCAGGTCACCTTCACGTCGTTCCCGCCCCGGTCGTTCCGTTCCCCGACGTGGAGCGGCTGGTGCAGATCTCCGACGAAGTGAATCAGGAACCGGAGGGCCTCGGCCCGCTCGGCGTCCGGCCGGTGCCGGTCGGCGAGGACCTTGGCATACTGGTCGATCGCCCTCAGGACGCAGCCTTCGGGTGGGCAGAACCGGGCCCACCCCTCGAAGCTCGAATCCACCGGCACGTCGATAAAGTGCCAGGGAAAGGTCTCCGGCCGCGCACTGCGGATGCTGTCGGCCCAGGTCGAGACATCGGCGAGGCTGGCGCCGTCGAGGAGGCGGGCGATCTCCTTGCGGGCATCGCTCGAGAGGTAGTCCATCGCCAGGCGCGCGGTCAGCCGGTGTCCGAGGGTGCTCCAGGCCAGGACGGGTGCGGGGAGGAGCAGGAGCAGGACCGTGATCGCGAAGCGGCGCATGGGGAAGGGGGTTGGAGATGGTGAAATAAAAGCGGGGGTGGCCCCGGTCGGGCCACCCCCGCCTCCATTGCACTTCGCTGTGCTTAGCGCTCGACCAGGATCAGGAACCGGGCCTGTCCCCAGAACCGCTCGGGCGAGCTGATCTGGAGGGCGCCCTTGATCCGGTTCTTCGCATCCAGCGGAATGTTGCTGTACGCGATGTTCTGGTTGGTGACCAGCTGATACTCCTTCGCGGGATCGGGAAGCTTGATCTCCGTGAGGTTCCGGCGGTCCACCATGGTGAACCCGGCAGGATCGAGGTTGGGCCCCGGCTTGAGGACTTCACCGGTGCGGGTGAAGATCAGGAAGCGCGTGCCGCCCTCTTCCGTGATGATGCCCTTGTCCTTCAGGTCCTTGCGGGTCCCGATGACGTAGTACACCGTGTTTTCACGGGTGGTGACCGCCGACACGGTATCGGTCAGCACGGCCTTTTCCTCGCTCAGCGTCGCCACCTGCTGCTTGGTGCCGGTCAGATCGGCCTCCAGCGTGGCGATGGTGTTCTTCTGGCTCTCGAGAGTGGCCTGGAGCCCGTCGATCGTGGCCTGCAGGTCCGCGAGGGTGCTCTTCAGGCTGTCCGACTCCGACGTCAGCTGCTTGAGCCGCTTCTGGCTGGCCGCGAGGCGGGACTCGTTGCCCTTGAGCCGCGCAGTCAGGTCCTGCACCCGCTTGAGCACCATCGCCCGGTCGTTCGTGGCCATACCCTCGCCGCCCACCACCGGCTCGACCGGCTTGCGGGTGTTGGAAACCTTGAGGATTTCCGTGTTGATGTCGGAGAGGAGTCGCGTGGTTTCCGCGAGGTCCCGGACCAGGCTGTCCTTCGCGGCGGCCACGGTGGTCATCTGCTCCACCTGGGTCCGGAAGTACTGGGACGAATCCGCCGGGATCCGCTGCGCCACTTGCCCCTCCTGGGAACAGGCGGCGGCGAGCAGGGCCAGCGGGAGTACTGCAGACCATTTCTTCATGCTTGGCTTCCTTTCGGAACTGGGGTCCTGGAAGGCCGACACTCCCCCCGAGCGCCTGGCGCCAGATGACCCTGAAAAGTTCACCTTATGGCTCTTCAATGCCAAGGGGACGACCGGGGCCGGACGCCGTTGCACACCTTGCCGTGCCACGCTCCCCGAACAAGAGCCGTATATTCAGCCAGGGTCCCGGCCCCGTGGACCGGCCGTTCGCCGTTCAGAGTATCTCCGACGAGGTACTTCCGTATGGCTCGCGCTCTCCGGACCGTGTCGCTCGCATTGGTGCTGGCGCTGGCGACGGTGGCATCCGCGGCGGCCCAGTCGGGTACGCTCACGGGCAAGGTGACCCTGTCCGACGGTCGCCCGCTCGCCGGCGCGGTCGTGACGGTGCTCAACCCCAACGGGGTGGAGGCCGCCAGGGCCAGTAGCCGGGCCGACGGCACCTTCCGCGTCCCCGGGCTGGCGCCGGGGTCGTACACCGTCCGGGTCTCGTCAATCGGGTACACGGTGCGCGAGTTTGCCGGCACCACCATCTCGGCCGGCGGCACCGCCACGATCGATGCGGCGCTGGAGCAGCAGCCGGCCCGGCTCGAAGAGGTCTCGGTGACGGTGGTCTCGAAGGCGCCGGAAAAGGTGACCGAGGCACCCGCGGCGGTGTTCGCGATAACCCGGACCGAGATCGCCGAGCGGCCGGCCCTCACCGTGATGGACCACCTCAAGAGCGTGCCCGGGGTGGACATTTCCACCGGTGGCCTGGTGCAGTCGAACGTGGTGGCCCGGGGCTTCAACAACATCTTCTCCGGAGCGCTGCTCACCCTGATCGACTACCGCTACGCGGCGGTACCGTCGCTCCGGGTGAACGTCGCGAGCTTCTTCCCGACCACCAACGAGGACATCGAGAAGATCGAGTTCGTGCTGGGGCCGGGGGCGGCGCTGTACGGACCGAACTCGGCCAATGGTGTGCTCAACATCATCACCCGGTCGCCCTTTACCTCCACCGGGACCACGCTGTCGTTCGAGGGCGGCGGCCGCGCGGGGTCCAACTACGACTCGGGCACCAGCACGCTCACCGACAACGGCGCGGGGATCTGGCGGGTGACCGGGCGCCATGCCATGCGGCTGGGCAGCAAGGTGGCGTTCAAGGTGTCGGGGAACTACCTCAAGGGTACCGAATGGCGCTTCCGGGATCCCGCCGAGCCGGCCAACCTCGATGCCACCAAGCCGGGGCTCGGCCTTCCCGCCGGCCGCTGCAACACCAGCACCGGGTGCCGCGACTTCAACCTGGAGCAGTACGGCGGGGAAGCCCGGGTGGATGTCCGGCCCGATCCCAACAGCGAGATCATCGCCACCTACGGGATGACCAATGCCAAGAGCCTGATCGAGTACACCGGCATCGGCGCCGGCCAGGCCAAGGACTGGAAGTACTCGGCGGCCCAGCTCCGGTTCCGCTACAAGCGCTTCTTCGTGCAGGGATTCGGCAACTTCAGCAACGCCGGCGGCACCTTCCTGCTCCGGGACGGGAGTCCGATTCAGGACAGCTCCCGGGTCTGGTCGGCGCAATTCCAGCACGGGTTCGACCTGGGCACCCGGGAGACCCTGCTCTACGGCGCCGACTACATCTACACCGACGCCCGCACCGGCGGCACCATCAACGGCCGCAACGAGGCGGACGACAACATCAAGGAAATCGGCGGGTACGTGCACTCGGTGACCCACCTGAGCTCGAAGCTCGACTTCGTCGGCGCGCTGCGGCTCGACAAGCACAGCCGCCTGGCCTCGGCGGTGCTCTCGCCCCGCGCGGCGCTGGTGTACAAGCCGAAGGAGAACCAGTCGTTCCGCTTCACCTTCAATCGCGCCTTCTCGACGCCGAGCGACAACAACCTGTTCCTGGACATCATCGCCGGCCGGCTTCCGCTCAGCCCGACCATCGGCTACAACGTGCGCGCGCTGGGCGTGCCCAAGGACGGCTTCCAGTTCCGCGCCAACGGCGGCTGCGCCGGCGGGGCGGGGAACAACCTCTGCATGCGCACGCCGTTCAACGAGGCGGCCGGCCTGCTGCCGGCCAACGCGGCCCTGCTCTGGTCGGCGGCGGTGCAGGCGGTGTCCGCCGCCGCCGGGCCTGACCTGACCGCGCTGATGCTGGCCCATGCGCCGACCAACCAGATCAGCACCCAGCTGCGGCTGCTCAATCCGACCACCCAGCAGTTCATCGACGTGACCAATCCGTCCAGCCAGGTGCGGGACATTGCCGCCCTGCAGCCCACCATCAGCCACCAGCTCGAGCTGGGCTACAAGGCGCTGATCGGCAACCGGTTCCAGATCTCGGTGGACGGCTGGTACGAGCACAAGCGCAACTTCACCGGGCCGCTGATCGTCGAATCACCCTCGGTGTTCCTGAATACCAGCGAGACCGTGACCTATCTCACCGCGCTCTTCACCCAGGCCGGCGTGCCCAATCCGGCCCAGACCGCCGGAGCGATCGCCCTCGGTATGGGGGGTCTCTCGGGAGGCACGGCCGCGGCCCACACGACCGGCGTTCCCCTCGGGACGGTCGTGCCCAACACGTCGCCGCTCAACGACAAGTCGGACATTTTCCTGACCTATCGCAACTTCGGCAAGGTGGAGCTGTGGGGCGCCGACCTCGCCCTGGACATGGTGTTCGGGAAGCACCTCTCGCTGGCGGGCAGCTACTCTTTCGTGAACAAGGACTTCTTCCCCAAGGCCGATCTGGAAAACGCCCCCACCGACATCGCGCTCAACGCCTCCAAGAGCAAGGGCTCGATGACCGCCGCGTGGAGGGATGACCAGAACGGCTGGAGCCTGGAGGGCCGGATGCGCGCGATGAAGGGATTCCCGGTCAACTCGGGTGTCTATGTGAGCGCCCCCGACCCCAGCGACCCGACCAGGCTGCTCCCGACCGATTCGTACGCGGTCGTCGACGTCCAGGGCACCTGGCGCCCCCCGATCGGCTCCCGGAACCTGCTGTTCTCCGCCAATGTCCAGGACCTGCTCAACAAGCACTACGCGACATTCGTGGGCGTGCCCAGGATGGGCCGGGTGCTGCTCACGAAGCTGACCTACACGTTCTAGAGGCCTCTTTGCCTCTCCCCCATGACGCGCCGAGGGACCGCTCTCGGCCGAGGGCCGGCACGACGCCCGGGGGCTGACGCTCCGAGTCATGCGGGGCCGCCGGTTTGCCTTCCGGGCCACGGCGATTCTGTTCGCCGGCGAGCCCGGGGCCTGGGGAACCTCATCCTGGCGCACCCGGTGACCAATGCGTGCTTTGTCGGGCTATGTGATGATTGCGGGGAGATGCGAATACTGGTGAGCTACCGACCTGCCGACCTGCCGTCCTCCCGTCCTCCCGTCCTCCCGTCCTAGCTCTTCGCCGCCAGCGCGCTGTCCGGCGTCACCAGAAGCCGCCGGGCGCCCTTCCACCAGCGGGGCTTGGCCTTGGCCACGTCGCTCTCGATCACGCCCTTCCGCCGGTTCGCGGCGTGAACGTACTTCCCGTCGCCGACGTAGATGCCGATGTGGGTGACTCGCTTGCCCCGACCGAAGAACAGCAGATCGCCCGGAAGCAGCTGGGCCGTATCCTTGGGCACCTCGACCCCGAGCTTGGCCTGCTGCGCCGCGGTCCGGGGCAGGTGCAGGTCGAAGGCCTCCATCACCCACTTGACCAGCCCGCTGCAATCGAACGCCAGCCCGGGCTTGACCGAGCCCCACCTGTACTTGAGGCCCACCTGCTGCTTGGTGAGGCTGACCAGCGAATCGCGGCCGGCCAGCAGGGCGCGGGAGAGCGCCGCAAACGGCTTTTCCCCCTGCGTGGGGATCGGAAGAATCGACGCCGGAGCCTCGGGCGCCTGCGCGCGGAGTCCCGAGCCGGCCAGCGGCGCCAGGACACATGCAGTTGTTAAGAAGGCGAGAGAAAAAGAGATTCGCATCAGACCAAAGAATACCGCGCCGTCGTCCCGCTGTCCACCAGTCGGCGGTCCCCGGCCCTACCCACCCGGCGGGCTATCCCCTAGAATCGGACACCGTGCTGAAGACGACTCCATTCCACTCCCGGACTGCGCCGCTGGTGCAGGGCCAGGCCTGGCGCCGCTGGGCCGGGTATGCGGTGGCCAGCGCCTACGAGCTGGTCCACGATCGTGAGTACGCCGCGGTCCGGAACGCCGCCGCGCTCTTCGACGTCTCGCCGCTCTACAAGTATCTGATCGACGGCCCCGACGCCGCGCGGCTCCTGGACCGCATGGTCACGCGGGATGTGACCAAGTGCCGGGTGGGGCAGGTGATGTATACACCGTGGTGCGACGGACACGGCAAGGTGATTGACGACGGCACCATCAGCCGCCTGGCGCCGGACCGCTATCGCCTCACCAGCGCGGAGCCCAACCTCCGCTGGCTCTCGATGAACGGCGCCGGCATGCGGGTCGCCCTGGAGGAGGTGTCCGAGCGGCTGGGCGCGCTGGCGCTGCAGGGCCCGCTGTCCCGCGCCATCCTGCAGCAGGTGAGCCCCGCCGAGCTCGGATCGCTCAAGTACTTCCGTCTGGTGGAGACCACCATCCGGGGCATTCCCGTCACCATCTCCCGCACCGGCTACACCGGCGACCTCGGGTTCGAGATCTGGGTCCCCGCCGATCGGGCGGTGCCGGTCTGGGATGCGCTGATCGAGGCCGGCACGCCCTACGGCATCGCGCCCGCCGGGATCTGGGCCCTCGACATGGCCCGTATCGAGGCCGGGCTCGTCATGCTCGACGTGGACTATCACTCGTCGCACCACGCGCTGATCGAGGCCCAGAAGTCGTCGCCGCTGGAGCTCGGTCTCGACTGGACGGTGAGCTGGGACAAGGGGCCCTACAACGGCCGCCGCGCCCTCCGGGACGAGCGGGCCCGCGGCCCGGAATGGCGTTTCGTGGGACTGTCCATCGACTGGGTGTCGCTCGAGGCCCTCTACGCCTCGGTGGGGCTGCCGCCCTGGATCCCCGGCGTGGCGTGGCGGGTCAGCACCCCGGTCTATCGCCACACCAAGCAGATCGGCTACGCCTCGAGCGGCTCCTGGTCCCCGCTGCTCAAGCAGTACCTGGCCCTGGCCCACCTGCGGGCGCCGCACTTCGAGCCCGGCACCGAGGTCGGGCTGGAGGTGACGGTGGAACACCAGCGCCTCCAGGCCCGCGCGCGGGTGACGCCGCTGCCCTTCTTCGACCCGGAGCGGAAGCGGTCGTGAAGCACTACGACGCGATCCTCGTCGGGGGCGGCCACAACGGCCTGGTCGCGGCGGCCTACCTGGCCCGCGCCGGCAAGAAAGTGCTGGTGCTGGAGCGCCGGCCGCTGGTCGGGGGCGCCGCCGTCACCGAGGAGATCTTCCCGGGATTCAAGTTCTCGGTCTTTTCCTATGTGGTGAGCCTGCTCCGCCCCGAGATCATCCGCGACCTCGAGCTGCCCCGGCACGGGCTCCAGATTCTCCCGCTGGAGAGCACCGTCGTGCCGCTCGACAACGGCGACTATCTGGGCTCCTGGGTCGATCCCGACCTGACCCGCCGGGAGCTGGCCCGGCACTCGGCCCGGGACGCCGAGGCGGCGGTGCTGTTCGGCCGCCTGATGCACCACATGGCCATGGCGGTGAAGCCGATTCTCGGCATGCTGCCCCCGGATCCGGCGTCGCTGGCGCCCTCCGATCTCAAGGGCATGCTGAAGTTCGCCGGGCACTTCCGCTCGCTGGGCGCGGAAAAATTCCACGCGCTCCACAAGCTCATGACCATGAGCTCGGCGGACTATCTGGACGAGTGGTTCGAGTTCGATCCGCTCAAGGCCACCAAGTCGGCCAGCGGCATCATCGGGACCTTCCTGGGACCGCGCTCCCCCGGCACCGCCTACGTGCTGCTGCACCATTACATGGGGGAGATCGACGGCGCTTTCCGGGCCTGGGGGTTCCAGAAGGGCGGCACCGGCGCCATCAGCGAGACCATCGCGCGGTCGGCCAGGGCGTTCGGCGCGGAGATCCGGACCGACGCGACCGTGGAGAAGGTGATCGTGAAGGGCGGACGCGCATCAGGAGTCGCCCTGGCCAGCGGAGAGGAGATCGGGGCCAGCGTGGTGGTGAGCTGTCTCGACCCCCGGCGCACCTTCACCGAGCTGGTGGACCCGAAGGACATGCCCGCTCGATGTGATCGAGGGCATTCGCCGCTTCAAGTTCCGGGGCTCGTCCGGCAAGGTGAACCTCGCGCTCTCGGAGCTTCCCGACTTCACCTGCCTGCCCGGCTCCGGCCCCCATCTGCGCGGCGCCGTGTCCATCAGCCCGAGCCTCGACTACCTCGAGCGCGCCTACGACGATGCCAAGTACGGCGAGTTCTCGAAGCATCCCTATATCGACATCGTCATCCCCTCGATGATCGATCCGGGCATGGCGCCGCCGGGCCAGCACGTCATGAGCTGCTTCGTCCAGTACGCGCCCTACAACCAGAACGGGGGCTGGACCGACGCGAACCGGGAGGCCTTCGGCGATGCGGTGGTGGACACCCTGACCCGCTACGCGCCGAATCTCCGCCGCGCGATCATCGGGCGCCAGGTGCTGGTCCCCACCGATATCGAGCGGATCACCGGGCTCACCGAGGGCAACATCTTCGCCGGCGAGCTGGCGCTCCATCAGCTGTTCTTCTTCCGGCCGGTGCCCGGCTGGGCCAACTACCGAACGCCCATCCGGGGCTACTGGCAGTGCGGCGCCGGCACCCACCCCGGCGGCGGCATCATGGGGGCATCCGGGCGGCTGGCCGCGCTGGAAATCCTCAAGGGTGTGGGACAGTGAGCGCCGCGCCGGACGCGGTGGTCGTCGGCGGCGGGGTGAACGGCCTGGTCGCCGCGGCCTGCCTGGCCAAGGCCGGGCAGCAGGTGCTGCTGCTCGAGCGGAGCCCCGCCGTCGGAGGGCAGAACCGCCTGGCCGAGTTCGCGCCCGGCTTCCGCGCCGATCCGCTGGGGCAGGACGCCGGATGGATGCCGGCGGCGGTGGCCCGCGAGCTGGGCCTGGCCGGCGTCACTCGCGTCGTGCCGGATCCCTGCACCGCGGTCCCGGCCGGCCCGGGGGCGTGGCTCCCGCTCTCCCGCGACGTCCGGCGCGCCGTCGAGCAGATTCGCCGTTACTCCGTCCGGGACGCGGCGGCGTGGCCGGACTTCATGGCCCTCCTGGCCAAGCTCGCCGGCTTCCTGGAATCGCTCTACCTGCTTCCCGCGCCGGACATCGACACCACTTCCCTGGGCGAGCTGCTCCCGTTGCTCGGCGTGGCCCGGAAGCTTCGCGGCCTGGGCCGGAAGGACATGGTCGAGCTGCTCCGGACCGTCCCGATGTCGGTGCAGGAGCTCCTCGACGACCGGTTCGAGGACGGGCCTCTCAAGGCCGCCGTCGGAGCGGTGGGCGTGACCAGCATCCGACAGGGGCCCCGCTCCGGGGGAACCGCCTTCGTGCTGCTCCACCAGCTCGTCGGCGCCGAGCCCGGCGCGATCCGCGGCCGGGGCTATTGGCACGCCAGGCCGGACGCGCTGGTCCGGGCCGTGGCGGCCATCGCGGAACGGCTGGGGGTGACGGTGCGCACCGGCGCGGAGGTGGCTGGCATCACCGTGCAGGACGACGGCGTGACCGGCGTCGTGCTCTCGAACGGCGAGGAGATCGCCGCCCGCACGGTGCTCTCCGGCGCCGATCCCGCCCGCACGCTGCTGGGCCTGGTCGATCCGGTCTGGCTCGATCCGGAGTTCCTTCTGGCGGTCCGGAATATCAAATTCCGGGGCAACGCCGCGCGGGTGCTGTACGCGCTGGACGGTCTGCCGACCTTTCCGGGGCTGGACGGCGCTCCCGGCGCGCTGGCGGGCACCCTCACCCTCTCCGGCTCGCTCGACGACATCGAGCGCTCCGCCGACGACGCCAAGTACGGCCGGGTCTCGGAGCGGCCCCATGTCGAGGTGCAGCTGCCCTCGGTGCGCTGGACCGGCATGGCCCCCGAGGGCAAGCACGTCCTGGTGGCCCAGGCGACCTCCGCGCCGTACCGGCCGCGCGCCGGTGAGTGGACCGGCGCGGCGCGGGATGCGCTGGGCGACCGGGTCACCGCCGCGATCGCCGGCCTCGCCCCCGGTTTTCCCGGGCTGGTGCGGCACCGCGAGGTGCTCACGCCCGCGGACATCGAGGAGCGCTACGGCCTCACCGAGGGCGCCCCGACCCAGGGCGAGATGACGCTGGACCAGATTCTGTTCATGCGGCCGGTGGCCGGCGCCTCCCGCTACGCCACGCCGATCTCCGGCCTGTATCTCTGCGGCACGGGAACCCATCCCGGCAGCGGCGTGGCCGGCGGGCCCGGGTGGCTCGCCGCCCGCAGGGTACTTCGGGACCGGCGCGAGCGTCGAGGAGCGAACCCATGACCACCTTCGTCAAGACGGTGGCGTCCTTCAAGCCGGGCGCCCATACCATGCCGGGCGAGTACTACACCTCGTCCGAAATCTTCGCCGAAGAAATGGACCGGCTCTTCGCACGGAGCTGGATCTGCGTCGGGCGAAGCGGCCGGCTGGCCCAGCCGGGAGACTTCTTCGTCAAGGTCGTGGCGGGAGAGAGCCTGATCTTCCTCCGGGACCGGAGCGGCGGGCTCCGGGCCTTCTTCAACGTGTGCCGCCACCGGGGCACCCGCCTCTGCTCCGAGGAGTCGGGTCACCTGTCCGAAACCATCCAGTGCCAGTATCACGCCTGGACCTATACTACCGATGGCAAGCTGATCGGTGCGCCGCACATGGCGGAGGTGGCCGGCTTCAACAAGGCCGACTATCCGCTGCACCAGGCCGCGCTGGCCGAATGGGAGGGATTCCTCTTCGTGAATCTCTCGAGGGAGCCGGTTCCCTTCGAGCGGAGCCACGCGGCCCTGGTCGGCCGGTTTGCCCGCTTCGGCCTGCCCGGCCTCAGGGTGGGACACCAGGTCACCTACGATGTCCCGGCCAACTGGAAGCTGATCTTCCAGAACTACAACGAATGCCTGCACTGTCCGGTGATCCATCCCGAGCTGTCCGCGCGGATGCCCTATCAGAGCGGCGCCAACGATCTGACCGAGGGACCCTACCTGGGCGGCTACATGGTGATCAGCGAGCCGGCGGTGAGCGTGACGATGAGCGGCGCCGCGGCGGGGCTGCCGGTGGCGGAGCTTCCGGAGGAAGACCGGCGGCGGGCCTACTACTACTCGTTCCAGCCCAACCTGCTGCTGAGCATCCAGCCGGACTACGTGAACTACTACACCCTGTGGCCGGTGTCGCCGGTGCGGACCATCGTGGAAAGCGAGTGGATGTTCCATCCCGCCTCCTTCGGGCGTCCCGATTTCAATCCCCGGGACGCCATCGATTTCTGGGACGTGACCAACCGGCAGGATTGGCGCATCACCGGCGAGAGCCAGATCGGCATCGCGTCGCGTCGCTACCAGCCGGGGCCCTACTCCGCGCGCGAGAGCGTGCCGGCGGCTTGGGACCGGGCCTATCTGGCGTCCATGGGGAGGCCGGCGGACGGCGGGCCGGGAGCCGGCGGGGAACCGGGCTGAGCCGGCGCTCGCGGTGGGTCAGAACGCTTCATCCCATGGCAGCGAGAGGCGTATGGCGGCGCTGATGAGTCCGACCATGCTGTAGGTCTGCACCAGGTTTCCCCACAGCTCGCCGGTCACCGGGTGGATGTCCTCCGACAGGAGCCCGTGCCGGTTGCGCCGGGCCAGTACCTTCTCGAATAACCCGCGCGCCTCGTCCCGCTCGCCGATCGCCGCGAGCGCGTTCACGAACCAGAGGGTGCAGACCAGGAACGCGCTCTCGGGCGCCCCGAAATCGTCGGGTTCGGCATAGCGAAAGATGAAGTCGCCCCGGCCCAGGTGTCGCTGAACCGCCCGCACCGTGCCGACGAATCGCGGGTCGTCGGCCCTGAGGAAGCCCAGATCGTTCAGGCACAGCAGGCTCGCATCGAGCTCGGTGCCGTTCATCGTTGCCACGAAACTGTTCAGCTCCGGGTTCCAGGCCCGGGCGCAGATGAACCCGTGGATCCGGGCCGCTTCGGCAGCCCAGAAATCCGCCCGCCCGCCCAGCCCCAGGCGCGCCGCGATCCGGGCCAGCCGGTCGCAGGCGGCCCAGCACATCACGCTCGAATAGGTGTGCACCCGCAGGGTGCCCCGAAGTTCCCAGATGCCGGCGTCGGGCTGATCGAACCGCGCGGCGGCCTGCACCCCGAGCGGCTCGAGCTGGCGGAACAGGGACTCGTCTCCCCCCTGGACCAGGCGCTGGTCGAAGAAGACGTGGGTGGCGGCCAGGATGGCCGATCCGTAGACGTCGTGCTGCACCTGCAGGTAGGCTTGATTGCCGATCCGGACCGGACCCATGCCCCGATAACCCGGCAGCGAGCGGACGATGTGCTCTTCCGTGACGGACCGGCCGCTCAGCGAGTAGACCGGGTGCAGGCGTCCGTCGCTGGCACCGGCCACCACGTTCACGATGTATCCGAGATAACGCTCCATCGTCCTCGTGGCGCCGAGGCGGTTGAGCGCGTCGACCACGAAGTACCCGTCCCGCAGCCAGCAATGGCGATAGTCCCAGTTCCGGCCGGTGTCCGGCGCCTCGGGAATCGAGGTGGTGACGGCCGCGATGATGGCCCCGGTGTCTTCGAAGACGTTCAGCTGCAGGGTAATGGCGGCCCGGATGACGGCGTCCTGCCACTCGAAGGGGATCGCGAGGCCGCGGACCCACTCGTGCCAATAGAGAACCGTCTCGGCCAGGAAGCGCTCCCCGATGTCCGAGACACTGCCCGTCACCGTCTCGTCGGGCCCGAGCAGGAGCGTCACCGCGCCGTCGAGGAAGAACGGCAGCTCCTCGATCAACGCCGTGATCGAGACATCGGTGGTGAGCCGGAGCACCGGCTCGCCGCCCAGGAACCGCACGTGATTGCTGCCGACGCTGACATCGGGCCGGACCGCGCCATAGTCTCGGGCCGGGCGGAGCCGGATCCGCACCCGGGGGCTGCCGCACAATCGCCGGATCTTCCGGACCACCATCATCGGAGCAAACACCCGCCCGAACTGCATGAAGCGCGGTGCAAAATCGGTGATCTCCACGCCGCCGCCATGGGCGTCGAAGAGCCGGGTGACGACCACCGGAGTGTTGCGGACGTATTCCTGTTCGCGCCGGACCCGATCGACCAGCTCGATCGCGAAGAATCCGAAGTCGTCATCGGCGCCTCGCTCCCGGAGCAGCGAGCAGAATACCGGATCGCCGTCGAACCGCGGGAAGCATCCCCAGACCAGGTCGGCGGACTGGTCCACCAGGATGCCGAGCGCCCCGTTGCCGATCAGCGCCAGATCGAGAGAGGTCACGCGCCCTCGGACGGTGTCAGGGCCTGGCGCAGCCACGCCCGCACCAGCCCCACGTCGCGCAGCCGGAATTCCGCCACGGTGGGCCCCGGCCCGACCTTGACCGAATGCCCCTGCAGCCGGTTGACCATCGCGAAGCCGAACTCGTCCGTGGCGTCGTCACCCACGAACACCGGGGTACGCCCGCGAAACGGTGGTTCCCCCATGAACTCCTGGATCGCGAGCCCCTTGTCCTTGCCGGCCGGCTTCAGCTCCACGACGCACTTGCCGGATTGAATCGTGTACCTGGCGCCGAGGCGGGGCAGGAGGGATGTCGCGACCCGAATGGCAAAGCGGGCGAGATGCGGCGCGCGCCGATAGTGGAGCGCCAGGGAGAGGCCCTTGTGTTCCAGGAGCAGTCCCGGGTGGTCCTCGATGACGCGGGCCAGCTCCCGGTGGGCCCACTCGAGCCGTTGCGACGGAAAGGCATGATGGGACACCCGGTCCTGGGCGTCGCGTCGCTCCACGCCGTGCTGGCCGGCGACCGGCAGGAGGACCATCGGGAACAGGCGGTCGATATCTACAATCGAGCGCCCGCTGATGAGGGCCACGGCCCCGGCGGTCGACGCATGCAGGTCGACGATCAGCCGCTGCAACGCAGGTTCGACCAGGACGCCACCGGGGGTATCCGCGATGTCGATCAAGGTACCGTCGATATCGAAAAAGAACGCCCAATCCAGCTGCGCGGCAATCATGATGTCAGGGATGAGGGAAGCCCCCGGCCGCCGCGGGGACCCGCGAAGCTCCCTGACGCCCGGGCCAGCAGACGGCCCCGCCGGCGGGTCCCGGCCGCATCGATCAGCATTCGGCCGGCCCACCGGTAGACGTTGAACTCCCCGATCAGGCCGCGCATCAGCCGGATGCGGGCGCGTTGTTCCCCGGCGGGCATGTCGAGGGCCGCCTGCAGCGCGGCCGCGCATTCGTCGGCGTCGTAGGGATTGACCACCAGGGCCTCGGGCAGCTCCCGGGCGGCGCCGGTGAACTGGCTCAGGATCAGCACCCCCCGCTCGTCCTCGCGCGCGGACACGAATTCCTTGGCGACCAGGTTCATGCCGTCGTGGAGGCTGGTGACCATGCAGAGATCCACCCCCCGGTAATATTCGTAGATCTCCTCCGGTTGATGGTGTCTCACTTTGAGGATAATCGGTGGATGCACCGCCCCGGCGAAGCGGTCGTTGATCCGCGCGGCCATCGCGCGAACCCGGCGCTCGTAATCCTGGTACTGCTCGATCCGGCCCCGGGTCGGCGCGCCGATCTGCACAAAGCTGAATCGCCCGACCCACTCCGGATGCAGCTCGAACAGCCGTTCCACCGCCCGGAACCGCTCCTCGATCCCCTTGGTGTAGTCGAGCCGGTCCACCCCCAGGCCGATCCGATGTCCCACCGGCAGTCCGTGCCGCTCGCGGAGCGCCCTCCGGCTCTCCTCCACGGGCATCGAGAGCAGTTCGGGCGACGGTGGCCACTCGACCGAGATCGGATACCGGTTGACGGCGGTGAGCTTGCCGCGGTACGTCACCGTGAACATCTCGCGATCGACCTTGGCTTCCACCAGACGGTCCACGGTATCCAGAAAGTTGTTGCAGTGGAACTGGGTGTGAAAGCCGAGAATGTTGCTGCCCAGGAGGCCGTCCAGCAGCTCCTCCCGCCATGGGCAGATGGTGAACGCTTCGGGATTGGGCCAGGGAATATGCCAGAAGGAGATGATCGTGGCCCCCGGCATCGCGTCCCGGATCATTCTGGGCAGCAGGGCCAGGTGGTAGTCCTGCACCAGGACGATCGGATCGGCCGAGCTGGCTTCCTCGAGCACCGCGCCGGCGAACTTGCGGTTCACCGCGACATACTGCTCCCAGTCCGCGGTCCGGAAGGTCGGGCGGACGTGCGCGATGTGGCAGAGGGGCCAGAGCCCCTCATTCGCGAATCCGTAGTAATACCCCTCTTCCTGTTCCGGGGTGAGCCAGACTCGGCGGAGCTGGTACGCCGGGGCCTCCGGCGGCACCGCAACCCGATCGTGGCGATCGACCACCTCCCGGTCCGCGGAGCCGCCCCCGTGCGCGATCCAGGTCCCCGAGCAGGCCCGCATGATCGGTTCCAGCGCCGTCACCAGTCCGCTCGCCGGACGGCGCACCTCGATCCCGGTGCCCTTGTGAACGTGAATGTACGGCTCCCGGTTGGACACCACGATGACTTCCTGGCCGCGCAGCTCCCCCTCCAGGATGCCCCGGAGGGTATCGGGCGTCCAGGCGAGGTGCTCGTGGTCCCGGGTGCGGTGCTCCGCCTCGAGGTCGCGAATCAGGGACCGCAGGTCGTCGGCGATCGGCGCGAGCTCGGGGGCGGTCCGCCCCTCGGCGGAGCGGAGCAGGATGTCCCCCCGAAGCATCCCGCGCAGTCCCGCCACCCACCCGCGCCAGCTCAGCTGCGCGATGACGACCGTGAGCAGCGACACCGTGAGGCCCAGACCGACGAAGAACAGGAACAGGTACTTTCTCGTCTCGGCGGTCCTCCGGGTGACAAAGCTCATGTCGTGGACCAGCACCAGGGAGCCGGACGGCCCGACCACCGGGTCCAGGTGCCGGACCGACACCAGCAATGGGCCATCGGCGGTCGTCAGAGTATCAGCGGACGACGCGTAGCGCTGCAGGTCATCGCACCGAATCTCGGCCGGCATGGTCGGGGTCTCGACCACGGGTCCGGGCAAGGATCCGCAGAGTGCCACCGCGAACAGCCGCTCATCCTGAGTCAGATTGGTGAGATACTCCCGAACTCCGGCCCGGTTGCCATCCTGAACCAGAGCGCTCAGAGGGCCCTGGACGGTGTTGGCGATGAGACTGGACCGGGTCTCCAGATCGCGCACGAACCATCGCAGCGTCAACCGGTCGACCAGGGGCATGACGGCATACGCGAAGAGCGCGATCGCGATCAGAAGGGGAATGATGAACCGAAGAGAGAGCCGCACGATCACCTCCCGGGAATGCCCATCCGTGAAATCCCTGCCTGTCCCGCCGCTCCTCGGCGCCTGCCCGGGCTATCGACTCAGACCGCGCCGCCCTGGCCTCCGTGCGTCGCTCCT
Organism: uncultured Gemmatimonadales bacterium; assembly: GCA_963762545.1. Taxonomy (GTDB): domain Bacteria; phylum Gemmatimonadota; class Gemmatimonadetes; order Gemmatimonadales; family GWC2-71-9; genus JABFSM01. The sequence goes on from CAVXLC010000002.1 coordinate 176,254, forward strand.
CGCCATGCTCCACTTGAGTGCCGGCGGAGTCACCAGGCTGGTGACGATCACCATGATCACCATCGCGGAATAAATCGCCGGGTCGACTACCCGTTCCCCCGCAACCGTGAATCCCAGTCCGACGTTCGCGAAGATCCCCTCCGACCGCGTCCTCGTGGGATCATGCCGATCCCGATGCTCCTGCGGTCGAGACCGTCGGCCCGAGCGCCGAGAGGAGCCGTTGTTCGCCGGCGATGGCCGCCAGGGCAAGCGCCCACCACAGGATCCGGGTCGCCGCTCAGGCACGCCTGGCCGTCCGAGGACCGGAATCGCGCCGCCACTGGGCAGTTGCCGAGCAGGACGAGAGGAGACCGGAACCAGGAAGCCCGAGCATCGGCGAAGAGCAGGGTGTCCTGGCCGCAGCGGGGGTCGCGCTGGGCCACGAAAGGCCCCGAGCAGCTCTCCGGTCGAGCAGCAGCCCGGCCGCGTAGGCGCCGACGATGGGGGCCAACCCGAGAGCGAGGCCAGGTAGGCCATTCCGAAGGCGAAGGCCAGCGCCGTCGCGATGAGGACGCCTCCGCCCTGCGAGCCGGGCGGCGCCCCGGAAGTCGACGTGGGGATCAGCAGGCTGCCCAGCATCAGCCGGCCCACCAGAACCAGCACCGCCGTGAAACCCGGCAGGATGAAGCCGGCCTGCCCCGCAGGAAAAATCTCGTCCACGTTGGTGGCCGCGATAATGCCCGGCCGGACCACCGCGAGAATCACCGGAGCCCCCAGCACGTCGTCGATGACCACCGCTCCCAGGCATCACCGTGGCCTCGGGGGTCGTCGACCGAGACCCAGGTCCTTGAGCACCCGGGCGGTGATCCCGATGCTGGTCGCGGTGAGCGTCGCGCCGAGGAACGCGTGGACGTAGATGCGGCGTTCCGGCAGCAGGAGAGCCCCGACTCCCCACCGGAGGCCGAAGACGGCGCGATGACTCCGAGCACCGCCACCAGGAGGGAAGGGAGCCCCACCCGCATCATGGCGGGGACGGTGGACTCGAGCCCGACTTCGAACAGGAGGATCAGCACGCCCAGCTTGGCCAGGGCGTCGACGATCTCGTTGGTCGCGATGAAGTCGAACACGCGAATCCCGGCGAGATTCAGGTTGCCGAGCAACATACCCGCGAGCAGCTCCCCCAGGACCGCGGGCTGGCGCAGCCGTGTCGCGATATCGCCGCCCAGCTTGGCGCCGACCAGGATGACGGCGAGGGCGAGAATCACCGCGGTGACCGGGTCTGCGTGGGCGACCGGAGCGATCTGGCCGGCCGAGACCATGGCTGCGGGAGCGGAGAGCGCGAGCGCCAGGTTCATGTCGAGGCCGCGTGGGTGGAGACGGTACGGGGGAGGTCAAGTGTCGCTCTCTTCCCCGCGGCTTGCAAGGCGGCTCGCGGGGAGCCATTGTTTCCTCGAGGCTCGCCGCACCCATCACCTCTGCCCCTCACTCCCATGCGCCGTACGCTCCTGTTCGGGGTCCTCTGCGCCGTCCCGGCGATGGGATCGGCCCAGGCCCGTCCCTTCGGCACCCTGCGCGAGCAGGCCGCCCTGCAGCAGCGCTGGCTCGAGCAGCGCCTCGAGACGCGGCTGCCGGCGCTGATGCGCAAGTACGGGATCGACCTGTGGGTCGTCCCGATGCGGGAGTACAACGAGGATCCGGTCTTCTCGTCGATCGTGTCGCCCGAGACCTTCTCGGCCCGCCGCCGCACCATCTACGTCTTCTTCGACCGGGGTCCCGCGGCCGGGGTCGAGCGGATCGCGCTCGGCGGATCCTCGCAGGGCGGGGTGTTCGAGGCGGTGCGCAGCACCAAGCCGATCGCCGGAAGCGGCAGTGTGGCGGGCCGGCAGGCGGAGCTCTGGGGCGACGAGCAGTGGCAGGTGCTCAAGAAGGTCATCGCCGAGCGGAATCCCCGGGTGATCGGCATCGACAAATCGCGGACCTTCGCCTTTGCCGACGGCCTCTCGTCCGGTGAGCTCGAGGGCATGAGCGAGGCGCTCGGGCCGGAGTGGACCAGCCGGTTCCGCCCGGCCGAGGGGCTGGCGGTAGACCTGATCGCGACGCGGCTGCCCGAGGAGGAGGCCTTCTACACCCGGCTGACCCGGCTGGCGTGGGATACCATCGAGGAGATGTTCTCCAGCCGTACCATCCGGCCCGGTGTCACCCGGACCTCCGATCTGGTCTGGTTCTGGCGCCAGCGGATCAACGACCTCGGGCTGGGCACCTGGTTCCAGCCCTCGATCGAGGTCCAGCGCCGCGGCGCCACCAGCGAGCAGCTGGGCGACGATCCCGTCATCCAGCGCGGCGACGTGCTGCACTGCGACGTCGGCATCACGGCCCTTCGGCTGAATACCGACACCCAGCACGACGCCTATGTGCTGCGGCCCGGTGAAACCGACGCGCCCGCCGGACTCCGGACCGCGCTCAAGAACGCCAATCGGCTCCAGGACATCCTCTTCGAGGAGATCCGGCCCGGACGGACCGGCAACCAGGTGCTGCGCGCCACGCTCGCCAAGATGAATGGCGAGGGCCTCGATGGCACCGTCTACACCCACCCGATCGGCCTGAACGGGCACGGCGCCGGCCCGCTCATCGGGCTCTGGGATTATCAGGAGGGCGTGCCCGGCCGCGGCGACCACCCGGTGATGGCCGGGATGTGGTTCTCCAGCGAGCTCCAGGTGACCACCCCGGTCCCGGAATGGGGTGGGCAGCCGGTGCGCATGGCGGTCGAGGAGGATTTCGTGCTGGGAGCGGACGGCACGCCGCGCTGGGCCCTCAAGCGCCAGGATCGCCTGCACCTGGTGCACTGAACCGGCACTTCTCCCCGGGGCGGCTGGGCCTTATCCTAAGGTCCCTTGGTGCAAGGTCGACAACCGGAGTGTCTGTGTGAGCCAGGAACCTGAGTATCTGCAGCGGCTGCGGCGAGCCCAGCAGGAAAAGAGCCAGAAGGGAGCCCGGGACCCGGGCGCGCCGCGTCCCGAGGCGGGAGCCGGTCTCAGCGGTCAGGAGCAGGAGGCGCTGCGGTGGGCCCGGGAGCTGGCGGCCGGCACCGAGCTCCGCTCGATTCGCAACATGGCCGGCGCCCGGTTTGCCCTCCTGGTGCGGCTCCAGAGCGCCAGCGGGGTCCGCTTCCTCTCGGTCGAGGGGATTCCCACCCGGGATGCCCTCAAGGAACGGGTCAAGCCGGGCGCCACGGTCGGAGAAGAGGTGCTGGGTGCCTACGAAGTGAAGGGCGGTCGGCCGGTGACCATCGCCATCGAGGCCGGGCAGGTCGTGCTCAAGATGGGAACCCCGCGCCCCGGCGCCAACCCGGTGAGCCCTGAAAAGATGCTCCGGAAGGCCGCGGCCGAGGCGGAAATCCGCGAAAAGAACCGTCCCAAAGACCGGGAAAAGCGGCGGTAGCTAGCGAACCACCGCCCGAAGTTCGATCACGTACACCAGCACCGCATCGGGGGGGATGCCCTCCCGGCCCTGCGATCCGTAGCCCAGGCCCGGCGGAAGGACCAGCTGTCGACGTCCGCCGGGCTTCATCCCGGATACCCCCAGCTCGATCCCGTCGATCAGCGCTCCGGTCCCGATGCGGGCGGCCGCGGCGCTGCTGTCCACCCGGGTGCCGTCCGGGAGCCACCCCTCGATACCGACCTCGACCGAATCCCCAGCCGCCACCGGTGCCCCCTCCCCCGGGGAGAGGTCCGCCCAGAGCACGCCCTCGGGCGTCTTGGCCATTTCGGAGATGTTGACGCCGAGATCGGCGGCGTACTCCAGCATTTCCGGAATGGTGTCCGGAGGCAGGGGAGGGGGGTTGAGGGTGCCCCGGACCGCTTCCGCCGCCGACCGCGCCGACTCGGAGACCTTGCAGCCGAGGGCGGAGAGGCCGGCCAGGCCAAGCAACAGGAGCGGGAGGGGGCGGGGCATACGCCAATGCTATCCGGCCATCCTCCGGCCGGGAAGGGAGCCCATCTGGCGTACCGGCTCGATCCATGGCATTTTCGCAGCCTTCACCCCTCCAAAGGAATCGGTCCGATGCGTAGTCTTGTCTCCTCCCGGTTGGCATTCGTGGTGGCGGGAATTGCGGCGCTCGGGTGCGCCAAGGAAAAACCCGCCGAGCAGGCGGCCGCCGTTCCGGCTCCCCCGGCGGCGCCGAACGTGGTTCACGTGGAGGCGGCGGACTACTCGTTCAAGGCCCCGGACACCATTCCCTCCGGCGTCACCACCTTCCATATGATGAACGGCGGGAAAGAGCTCCATCATATGGTGCTGATCAAGGCGCCGATGGCCGCGCTCCAGAAGATGGATCCGTCCGCCCCGCCGCCGCCCGACGTCGTGATCGTCGGGGGCCCGAACGCGGCCGCGCCTGGTGGCACCGCCGAGGTGACGCTCGACCTGGCGCCCGGGGACTACACCATGGTCTGCTTCGTCCCGAGTCCGGACGGCAAGATCCACATGTTGAAGGGAATGCTGCGCGGCCTCACTGTCACGCAGGGAACCAGCACCGCGGTCCTGCCGACCCCGGACATCACGATCAAGCTGTCCGATTACTCCTACGCCGTGGCGGACACCCTCCCCGCCGGCCATCATGTCATCCGCTACGAGAACGATGGGCCGCAGATTCACGAGGCGGTCCTGATCAAGCTCGACGCCGGCAAGACGGCGGAGGACTTCCTCAAGTGGGGCGCCAAGCCCAGCGGTCCGCCGCCGGCCTCCCTGATGAACGGCGCGTCGCCGATGACCGCCGGCCAGTCCAACACCGTCCAGGTGGATCTCGTCCCCGGCAACTACGCGCTGGTGTGCTTCGTCGAGGATGCCAAGGACAAGAAGCCCCACTTCATGCACGGCATGGTCAAGAAGATCACGGTGATGTGATTCCGTCCGGGCGGATTTCCCGCCGGGAGTTTCTCGCGGGCGCCGCGTCCATTGGCGCGGCGCTCGCGCTTCCCGCCCCGCTTCGCGGCAACCCCTACGCTCCCCTCCGGCCCCCCCCGCGAATTCCGGCACCGGTCCGGGTGCGCGGGCGGGTCACGGCCCTGGGCCGGCCGGTACGGGGCGCGGCCGTCAGCGACGGTCTTGCGGTGGTCGTCACCGACGCCGAGGGCCGCTATCAGCTCCTCGGCGACGGGCGCCGCCCCCACATCTCGATTACCCCGCCCCCGGGCTACGCGGTGCCGGTGGCCCCCAACGGCACCGCGCGGCTCTATCAGCCGCTCGTGGCCGATGCCCGGGGCGAAGCGACCGCGCCCTTCTCGCTCACGCCGCTCGGGCACTCCGATGAACGCCACGGGTTCGTGGTCCTGGCCGACCCGCAGACCCAGGACGAGTACGAGATGGCCCGCTTTCAGAAGGAAACGGTGCCCGATGTCCAGGCCACCGTGAAGGCGCTCGGCGAGCTGCCGCTGTTCGGCCTGTCCGATGGCGACATGATGTACGACAACCTCGGCTTGTTCGATGCCTACGAGTCGGCCGTGGGCCGGATGGGGCTGCCGTTCTTCCAGGTGGTCGGGAATCACGACCTCGACCTCGATGCCACCACCGACGAGGATTCCACCGTCACGTTCACCCGCCGGTTCGGCCCGCGCTACTACTCCTTCAACCGCGGCCAGATCCACTACGTCGTGCTCGACGACGTCTTCTACTACGCCGGCGGCTACCTCGGTTATCTGCCGGCGGAACAGCTCGCGTGGCTGGCCGCGGACCTGGCCCTGGTGCCACGGGGCGGGACGGTGGTGGTGTTCCTCCACATTCCGCTGGTGAGCTCCCTTTACGAGCGCCACGGCGAGGCCCGGCCGGAGCTCGCCAACTCGGTGACCAACCGCGACGCCCTGCTGGCCCTGCTCGAGCCGTTCACGGCCCACCTGATTTCCGGTCATACCCACGAATGCGAGCACCGCGGGTACGGCAGGGCCGTCGACCACACCCTTGGCGCCGCCTGCGGCGCGTGGTGGACCGGGGACATCTGCTACGATGGGACGCCGAACGGGTATGGGGTGTTCGAAGCGGTGGGGAGCCAGTTGCGCTGGCGCTACCAGGCCACCGGCCAGGCCGCCGATCGTCAATGCACCGTGTACCCCGCGGGAGCCGATCCGAGGGCACCCGAGGAGATCGTCGCGAACGTGTGGGATTGGGATCCGGCGTGGACGGTGGCCTGGTACGAAGACGGCGAGCGCAAGGGCGCCATGGCCCGCCGGACCGGGCTCGATCCGCTGGCGGTCCGGACCCAGGCCGGCCCGGCGCTGCCCAAGCGGCGTGGCTGGGTGGATCCCGAGCCGACGGCCCACATGTTCTATGCGCCGGCCGGCAAGCAGGCCCGGGAAGTCCGGGTGGAGGTGACCGATCGCTTCGGGCGGGTGTCGACCACGGTCGTCCCCGCCCGATAGCGCCGGCCGTCCCGCTATCGCTCCAGCAGATCCGCCGCCTTTCCGATCAGCCCCGCCGCCGCGGACAGCCGCTCGCTCACCCGCCCGATCTCCGCCTCCGCTTCCTTCCAGTCGTTCTGCTCGATGGCCTCCCGCACGCCCGGAATCGTCTTGACGCCATAGCCGGTGTAGAAGCCGGGCGCGTACAGCAGGTGACGGAACCACGGACGGCGCGGTAGCCCATCGGGGCTGGTGAAGGCGCGTTCCACCGAGAGCAGAATCGCATTGACCTCGTTGCGCGGCGCGGCGGCAAATCCGGACGCCTGGGCCCGTGCCAGCGCCGACTCGTACCGCGCCGACGCGGCCCGCACCGCCTCGAGCGCGTTGTCCAGCGGGGCGAAATTCAGGAACGGCGCGACCGGGGCTCGCGCCGGGGGGAGGAGGGTCTGCCGCGGATCACGTATCGCCTGGAACACCGAGTCGTCGAGCTCGCGATTCCGCTCGATCGCGGCGTCCCGCCGGTCGGTCAGGAGCGTCTTGAGCTCCTCGACATACCGGCCGGCCGTCCGGGTCAGGTTCTCGAACCGGTACGGGAGGATGTCGGACCCCGCCACCCGGAGCACCATGGTGCCCGCGGTCTGGGCCAGGGCGCGTCCGTAGACGAAGCTGGTGTCGTTGAAGCGGGTGTAGTGCTCGAAGTTGTCGTAGATCGAGTGGTAGATGCCGTCGCCGCCCTCGCCGCCGAAGCCCAGATTGAGCGACGCGATCCCCAGGTGCTGAATGAATGGCGTATAGTCGGAGCCGCTGCCCAGCGCGTCGATGCGCAGGTCGGCGCCGCTGCGGAGCGCCATCCGGTCGCGCGCCGAGCCCGCGCCGGCAATCAGCCCCGCCTGCTCGCGTTTCCAGGCGGTGAGTCCGGTCTCCGGGTCGGTGATGTCCTTGGCCACGTCGTTCACCAGCCGCTCCAGCGTGTGCGAGCCCGCCGCGTTGAGGATCCCCCGCCCGTTCACGTCGCTGTTGATGTAGAGCACGGCCTTCCGGGACAGCTCGTCGGCATGGGTCTCGGCCCACTCGGTGCTGCCGAGCAACCCCTCCTCCTCACCGTCCCATGCCGCGTACACGATGGTCCGGCGCGGCCGCCACCCGGTGGCCAGGAGCTGCCCGATCGCGCGGGCCTCCTCGAGCTCGGCGGTCAGCCCGGAGAGCGGGTCCTCCGCGCCGTTCACCCAGCCGTCGCGGTGGTTGCCGCGGATGATCCACTCATCGGGCAGCTCCGAGCCGGGGATCCGCGCGATGACGTCGTGAAGCTGCACCCGGTCCCAGTTGAAGGCGAGCCGGAGGTGGACCCGCGCCGGGCCGGGGCCGATCTTGTACGTAAGGGGGAGCCCGCCCCGCCACGCGGCCGGGGCCACCGGTCCGGCCAGCGCGGCCAGCAGCGGCTGCGCATCGGCGTAGGAAATCGGCAGCACCGGAATCTTGGTCAGGGTCTGCGCCTCGCTGATCGCGAGCCGATGCGCCTGGGCGGTGGCGCCGACGCCGGGGGTCAGCGGATCACCGGGATAGAGGGGCATGTCCATCACGCTGCCGCGCTGGACCCCGTCGGCGGGGCGATAGGGTCCCTTGGGGTACACGTCGCCCGGGCCGTAGCCGTCGTCCTGCGGGTCGGAATAGATGATGCAGCCGACGGCGCCATGTTCCGCCGCGACCTTCGGTTTGATGCCGCGCCAGGATCCGCCGTACTTGGCGATCACGATCGCGCCGCGCACCGAAATGCCCATCCGATCGAGCCGCTCGTAGTCCGCCGGCACGCCGTAGTTGACGTACACCAGCGGCGCGGTCACGTCCCCGTCGATCGAGTAGGCGTTGTAGGTGGGGAGCTGCTCGGCCTGCTGCGCCGACGACGCATCGCCCGGAACCGCCGGCTCTCTGAGCTTGGCCACGAAGCGGGTGGGCGCCACCATCTCGAGCACCCGCTCCTTCGGGGTCGGGAAAAGCACCTCGAAGTCCTCGATCTCGGCATTCCAGCCCCACGACCTGAAGCGGTCCCGGACCCACTCGGCGTTGGCCTTGCCGGTGGCCGACCCGAGATGCTGGGGTCGGGCCGATAGGCGCCGCAGGTAGGATCGAATGCTGTCGGTGGCGGGCATGTCACGAAATCGTCGTTCCAGCTCCCGCTCCGCCGCGACGCCCGCCGCTCGATAGCCCCGAAGCGAGCCGGGTTCCTGGAACGGTCGTGCGAACAGCACAACCCCGAGCGCGACAAGGCCAAGCGGTGCAGTGAGTTGCCGCATGAATAAACGCTCCTTCACAATGAGGAATGAATGCGGGACCTTGTTGATCGCCGCGATCGGATGCATTTTGGGAAGTCGCTCCCAGCGGCACTCACGCCCCAGGGCCGCATGGTCGCGGCTTCCCTCGAACACCAGGGATAATGTCGAAACCTGCCAGCATCACCTTCCCGAATCGGGACTATACCGGTTTCGCCGAAGAAGTGAAGAATCGGGTCGCTGCGTACTTCGACGAGCGCGGCCTGAGCCGGAACGCCACCCCAGCGATGGTGGTGAAGACGGTGCTGCTGCTGGCCGCGACGTTCATTCCGTACGGCCTCGCCCTCACCAATCGCTTCTCGGCGCTGACCATGCTGGGGTTTGCCGTGGTCATGGGCATCGGCCTGGCCGGCATCGGCTTCGCCATCTCCCATGATGCCCTGCACGGAGCCTATTCGAAGAACCCCCGGGTCAACCAGCTGCTGGGACGGACCTTCGACCTGCTGGGGGCCAACGGGTACATGTGGAAGATCACCCACAACGTGATTCACCACACCTACACCAACATCGACGGCATCGACGAAGATCTGGCGGTGTCGCCCCTGCTCCGGTTGTCGCCCGGCGCCCCGCTGCTCCCGATTCACCGCTTCCAGCACCTGTACGGGCTCGCCGCGTATTCGATGTCGACGATCTTCTGGGTGTTCGTGAAAGACTTCAAGTATTTCTTCCAGAAGGATCTGGGGCCCTACAAGGACAAGAAGCACGCGCGGAGCGAGTGGGTGAATCTCTGGGTCTCGAAGACCGTCTACTACGGCTGGTCCATCGTCATCCCGCTCCTGGTGCTGAACATCCCGTGGTGGCAGTTCGCCATCGGCTATCTGGTCATGCATCTCACCGCCGGCTTCATTCTCGGCGTGGTGTTCCAGCTGGCGCACGTGGTGGAGGGCCCGGAGTATCCGGTGCCCGATGCCGGCGGCAGGATGGAAGAGGCCTGGCTGGTGCACGAGATGGACACCACCGCCAACTTCGCGCGGAAGAGCCGGCTGCTCTCGTGGTACGTCGGGGGACTCAACTTCCAGATCGAGCACCACCTCTTTCCCAAGACCTGCAGCGTCCACTATCCCGCAATCAGCTCGATCGTGAAGGACGTGGCGGGCAAGTACGGGGTGCCCTACTACGATCAGCCGACGCTGATGTCGGCGGTGCGCTCGCACCTGCGCATGCTGCGGAAGTTCGGGCCCGAAGCGTGGGCCGCCCGGCGGGCGGAAAAGCTCCAAGTCGCGGTCAACTAGCCCCCTCGTCCAGCCCTACCCCCTCGTCCCCGCGGCCACCGCCACGCCGCTGCGGATGGCGTCCAGCACCTTGTCCGTGAAGGTGTCGATCTCGTCCGGCGTGGTGTACACGTTGGGCGTGATCCGGATCCCGCTGAATTCGGGATGCACGATCGGCGTCATCACGATCCGGTGCTGCCCGAAGAGCCATTCGCCCAGCTTGGGCATGTCCATCCCGGTCACGCTGAACAGGCAGATGGCGCCCGAGTAGGGTGAGTCGAGCGGCGTCAGGACCCGCACCCGGTCGCTCTCGGCCAGCAGGCGCTTGGCCCAGCGATCCCGGAGCCAGCGCAGCCGCGCGACCTTCCGCTCCGCGCCGATGGCGCGGTGAAAGGCGAGGGCGGCCGAGATCGCGTTGTGGTTCGCGGCCGGATGGGTGCCGATTTCCTCGTACTTCCGGATGTTGTCGTCCTGCTCCGCGGCCGCGGCCATGAGCGGCCACAGCTTCTTCTGCTTGTCCTTCCGCACGTACAGGAAGCCCGCCCCGATCGGCACCAGCAGCCACTTGTGGAGACTGGTGCCGTAGTAGTCGCAGCCCAGCTCATCGCGCTTGAAGGGGAAGTGCGCGTAGGCGTGCGCGCCGTCCACGAACACCTCGATCCCCCGCGGCCGGGCGAACTCGACCAGCTCCTTCACCGGCATGATCTGGCCGGTGAGGTTGGTGATGTGGGTGACCTCGATGACCCGGGTGCGCGGCGTCACGGCTGCCTTGAACTGGTCCACGATGTATTGCTGCGAGGGCGGGGGAACCTTGAACGAGACCTGCTTCAGCACGATGCCCTCCCGGCGCTCCCGCTGCTTCCACGCGGTGATCATCCTGCCGTAGTTCTGATTGGTGACGACCACCTCGTCTCCCGCCTTGAGGTCCAGCCCGAAGATCATGATCTCGTTGGCCTCGGACGCATTGCGGGTGATGGCCATCTCTTCGATGTCGCACCCGAAGTCCCGCGCCAGATCCCGCCGCACGCTCTCGATGCGGGGCTCCAGCACCCGCCACATATGGTCCACCGGGAGCTCGTTGCTGAACTTGAGATCCCGGATCATCTGGTCCATCACATGGGTCGGCGCCGGAGAGCACCCGCCGTTGTTCAGATTGATCATGGTGCGATCCACGTCGAACGCCCGCTGAATCTCGGTCCAGTAAGCCTCGTCGTCGGCGAGCTTGTCGGGAGACCGGCCGGCGGCCATGTCGCCCGCGCGCAGGACCCGGGACATGGCCTGTTCCCGGAACATCGGCAGCGTGGCGGAGGCGCCTGCGAGGGCGGACAGGAACGAGCGGCGGGTGGCCATAGGGCCTCCTGAGCGGGATATCATGGCGTGGAAGCCCTAATTCTCCGGGGGCCGGCGGGAGAGCGCAAGGTCGAGGTTGGCCAGCCGGTTCCGAGGCTCGGGATCCGCCGACTGCCCGGCCGACGCCAGCCGGTCCCGGTACCCGGCGGCGCCGTCGGCCCGGTTGCCCTCGAGAAAGGTCTCCGCCATCTCGTAGTCCATCCCGCCCGCCCCCAGCGGGCCCGCTCCAGACGCTCCAGGCCTCGTGTGGGGGCACGTCTTCTGCTTCATCTACAGGAAACTGTCAATCCTTACTGGCAGCTATCATAGAGAATTTTCGCAACCCGTTATGAACAAAGAGTATAGCAAAGTGACTGCAACGTTGCGATTGTATAATCGTCAGACAGCACTCTGGGCCGTCTGGCGCATCGCACGGAACGGGGTGGCCCTCGTGGCTCTCCTTGCCGGCGCGTGCAGCTCGGGCGATCCGGTTGCCGGATTGAGCCCGATTCCTACCGGTTCGCTCGCGGTGGGAATCGACGGGCTGCCGCCCGGCGTGCTCGGCGCGGTTGTGGTCACCGGTACTCAGGGATTTCAGAAGAATCTCTCCACCGGCCAGACTCTGAGCGGGCTGAGTCCCGGCACCTACGCGGTCGCCGCGGCGGAGATCACCGCCGACGGCGACCACTATACTCCGGCGCCCGCCACCCAAAGCGTGGCGGTGACCTCCGGCACGACGCCGGTGAACGCGTCGGTCGCCTATCAGCTGGTGACCGGCCGCCTGGCGGTGTCCGTCTCGGGTCTTCCCGCCGGCGTCAACGCCGCGGTGCTGGTGAGCGGTCCCGGCGGGTACGCCCACGTGGTCCTGGCCTCCGAAGTCCTTACCGGGCTCACTCCCGGCGCGTACGCGATCGCGTCGCCCACCGTGGTGCAGAATGGCGATCAGTACGACGCGTCGTCGCCGTCTCAGGACGTCGTGGTAGCGGCCATTCCGGGCACGACTCCCCTGGTCGCGATCAACTACTCGGTGTCGAGCGGTGCCCTGTCGATCGTGGTTGAAGGGCTTCCGACCGGCGCCGCGGCGGCGATCGGCGTCACCGGACCCCAGGGATTCCATGCCGACGTGGCCGTCAGCGCGACGCTGGCCGGACTGGTGCCGGGCACCTATTCGATTTCGGCGGGCAATGTCTCGGCGGGCGGTATCGTGTTTGTTCCGACGCTCACCGAACAGAGCGCCGCGGTGCTGGCGAGCCTGGTGCCCCTGGTCCGGACCGTCACCTACACCCAGGCGACCGGTTCCCTCAGCATCTCGGTGGCCGGTTTGCCGGGATCGCTTCCGGGGAGCGTAGCCGTGAGCGGGCCGGGTGGCTTCAATCAGCAGCTCACCGCCACGCAGACCCTCGCCGGGCTGGTCCCCGGGACCTATACGATCAGCGCGTTCAGCGTGACCGGCGGGAGCGTGACCTACAATCCATCGCCGGTAAGCCAGAATGTCGCGGTGACGTTCGGCTCCACCGCCTCGGCCGGGGTGACCTACTCGGTCGTGACCGGCTCGCTGCAGCTCACTGTGAGTGGCCTGCCGGGCGGCGTGCCGGCCAGCGTCAACATCACCGGGCCCGGCGGCTTCTCGCAGCATTTCACCGGCACCCAGACCCTGACGGCCTTGCCGCCGGGCACCTACACGATCACGGCCGCGGCGGTGTCCTCGGGCGGAACCAGCTACCTGCCGGTGCCGGTGACCCAGACCAGCCCCGTGAACGGCGGGGCGACGACGAGCGCCGCCGTGGTGTATGCCACGTCGACCGGCGGCATGAACCTGACCATCGGCGGTTTGCCCGCCGGAGTGCTCGCCAACGTGACGGTCACCGGACCGGGCGGATTCTCCCACTCGCTGACCGCGAGCCAGACCCTGTCCAGCCTGGTCCCCGGTTCCTACACGGTGACCGCGGTCGCGGTGCTGAGCGGGGGAACGACCTATTCGCCGTCTCCTCCGGTGCAGTCGGTCGGGGTCAGCGCGGGCGCGGTGGCCACGCCGTCGGTGTTCTACACCGGGAGCGGCGGCGCCACCCTCGACCTGACCATCAGCGGGGTGTACCTCACCCAGGCGACTCAGCGGTTCGACGGCTCGGTGCCGCTCGTGGCGGGGCGCAACGCGTACCTCCGGGTGTTCGCTCTGGCCAACCAGGCCAACTCGGCGCAGCCCCAGGTCCGGGTGCGGCTGTACAACGGCGCGAGTCTGGTCCAGACCTATACCATCGGCGCGCCGGCGGCCAGCGTGCCGACCGCGGTGAACGAGGGTTCCCTCGCGAGCTCGTGGAATGTGCTGGTGCCCGCCGCGCTGGTGCAGCCGAACCTCAAGGTGCTCGCCGACGTCGACCCGGCTTCGGCCACGGCCGAGAGCGACGAAACCGACAATCAGTTCCCGGTGTCGGGCGTTCCCGGCGCCGTCGACGTGCGGGCCCTGCCCACGTACCAGGTGCGTTTCGTCCCGGTGCTCCAGCAGGTCAACGGGCTCCAGGGCAATGTGACCGCGGGCAACATGAACAGTTTCCTTCCGGACCTGCAGCAACAGCTCCCGGTTGGCGCGTTGACCGCCGATGTGCGCGCCCCGTATACGACCACCGCGCCGGTGCTGCAGAATGACAACGCCAACGGGGCGTGGGGTACCATTCTGAGCGAGATGCTCGCGGTGCGCGCCGGCGATGCCAGCACCCGCTACTACTACGGTGTCGTCCGGGCGACCTACGGGAGTGGCGTGGCGGGTATCGGCTACGTGGGCGGATCGGCGCGCGCGGCCATCGGCTGGGACTACCTCCCGTCCGGCCGCGGCGTGATGGCGCACGAGACCGGCCACAACATGAGCCGGCAGCATGCGCCCTGTGGTGGCGTGGCGGGCCCCGATCCGAGCTTCCCGTATGCCGGCGGGAAGATCGGCGTGTGGGGCCTCGACCTGACCACCCTGACCCTCAAGTCGCCGGCCACCTTCGCGGACCTGATGGGCTACTGCAGCCCGGTGTGGGTGAGCGATTACAACTGGACCGGCATGGTCACCTATCGCCAGGGCGGGCCCAACAACGCGCCGCCCGCCGTCGACGTCGCCGGGCCGGGCCTCCTGGTCTGGGGCCGGATCACCGACGCGGGCGTCGTGCTCGAGCCCGCCTTCCGCCTGGCCTCGGCCGCGGGCCGGGCCCCGTCGCCGGGCGCCAACCGGCTGGACCTCCTGGCCGCCGACGGCGCCCTGCTGCGCACGGTGTCGTTCGAGACCGACGCGGTGGCCGATCTCCCCGGCGGCACCGAGCGGCACTTTGCGTTCGTGATTCCGCTGGACCCGGCCCTGGAGCGGGACCTCTCCGGGCTCCGGGTGCGCGCCGGCGTCGGAACCGCCGCGCGCCTCGCGTCGGTCGCCTCGGCCGACCCCTCGCCGCTCCTCACCCGCGCCAATGCGCAGCAGGTGGACGTGCGCTGGGACGCGACCCGCTATCCCATGGTCATGGTCCGGGACGCGGTCACCGGCGACATCCTGAGCTTTGCCCGGGGCGGCTCGGCCCGGCTCTGGTCCCGTGGCTCGAATTTCGTCCTGCACTTCTCGGACGGAGTGAAATCGGTGATCCGGCAGGGTCGAATCCTCCAGTAGCGACCGCCGTTCCCGCCCCCCGGGGCCTTAGATTCCCTCGATGGCCATTCCTCCGGCGGTCCTGATCACCGGTGCCTCGAGCGGCATCGGCAATACCTCCGCCCTCATGCTCGATGCACTGGGTTACCGGGTCTTTGCCGGGGTCCGGCGTCCCGCCGACGCCGAGCGGCTCCTTGCCCAGGGCAGCGGCCGCCTGCGCCCCGTGTTGCTCGACGTGACCGACGCCGCGGCGATCGCCGCGGCCCTCGAGACCGTCGCGGCGGCGGTGGGTGAGCACGGCCTGGCCGGCCTGGTCAATAACGCCGGGATCGCGGTGGGCGGTCCGCTCGAGTATCTGACGACCGACGAGCTGCGCGGCCAGTTCGAGGTGAACGTCTTCGGCCTTCACGCGGTAACCCGCGCGTTCCTCCCCCTGGTGCGCCGGGCCGGCGGCCGCATCATCCATATCGGCTCCATCAGCGGACGGATCAGCTCGCCCTTCATCGGGCCCTACGCGGCTTCGAAGTACGCCATCGAGGCGTTGACCGATGCGCTCCGCCTGGAGCTGGCGCCCGAGGGGATTCACGTGGCGGTGATCGAGCCGGGGCAGGTGCGCACCGGAATCTGGGACAAGGGTCGCGCCGCCTTCGCGGCCGTCGCGCAGCGGATCCCCGACGAGGGAATCACCCGGTACGGTCCCCGCCTCAGGGTGCTGGAGTGGATGGTGGAGCAGGCCCCGCGGGTGGCGTCGCCGCCGGAGGCGGTGGGCGAAGCCGTCATCCATGCCCTCGAGTCGGCGGATCCCCGCACCCGCTACGTGGTCGGGCGCGATGCCCGGGTCCGCCTGGCGCTGGCCCGCCTGCTTCCCGACCGGCTCATGGATGCCTTGGTGCTCCGGGTCCTGCACCGGGTGGAAGCGAGGCTTTCGTGAGCCGCGCTCCCGTCGCGAGGCTCCTCGCGCTCGCGTTGCTGGCCGGCTGTCTCGACCGGACGCCGTTCGACTCGACCGGCACCGATGACGCCGGCCTCGCGGTGTCGCCGGCCACGCTCTATCTCGAGCCGGGAGCCGTCTATCGGGTGGGCGCGTATCTCGGGGTGCTGGGAGGCGGCCAGGTCCGGTGGGAGAGCAGCGATCCCGCCGTCGCCACGGTGGGCCCCGACGGCACGGTGACGGCCGTGGCTCCGGGTGAGGCCCAGATCCGGGCCACCAACCCCCGCGCCACCGGCCGCACCCTGGTGACGGTGGTGCCGCCGGCGGCGCCGGTGACCTCGTGGCGGATCGCGCGATCGTCGATCACCGACGTCTCGATGCTGGGGGTCTGGTCGGTGGACCCGCAGACCTCGTTTGCCGTCGGGCAGACCGGGACTATTCTGCGCACCACCGACGGCGGAGTGAGCTGGGCCCGGATGGCCACGCCCGACTCCTCCGATCTGGTCGGCGTGTGGGGGTCCTCACCCTCCAACGTGTACGCCGTCGGCGTGTTCGGAACCATTCTCCACTACGACGGCGCCACCTGGCGGAAGATGACCAGCCCGACCGGCAACGTGCTGCTCGAGGTGTGGGGACTCGCACCCGACGACATCTATGCGGTGGGATCCGGCGTCTCCCTCCACTTCGACGGTGTTTCCTGGCGTCCGTTGTCCGGCACCGAAACGGCCGAGCTGTGGGCGGTGTGGGGCACCGATCGCTCCCATCTGTTCGCCGTGGGCCAGAACGGCGTGATCTTCACCCTCCAGGGCACCCACTGGGTGCCGATGCCGAGCCCCACGGGACTCCTGCTGCTGGGTCTCTGGGGCAGCGACGCCTCGACGGTCTATGCCGCGGGCATCCGGGGGACCGTCCTCCGGTACGACGGCGTGCGCTGGAAGTTCGTGCCGGTCCCCACTACCACGGACCTGTTCGCCATCTGGGGCACCGGCGCCGCCAACATTCTGGCGGTCGGCAATACCGGTGCGATGGTGTTGTTCAACGGGTCATCCTGGACTCTGGTGCCCCAGTCGGCCACCGCCGAGAACCTGCGTGCCGTGCACGCCCTGCCGGGCGGGAATTTCTCCGTCGTGGGATGGAGCGGCACCGCCGTCACCCGCCAAACCTCGGCCTGGCAGGTGGGAGCCACTGGACCGTTGCTCTTCGACGTGGCCCGAGGACCGGGCGGATCGCGCTATGCCGTGGGCAGCAACGGCGCGGTGCTCCGCGGCACCGGCGCGGCCTGGACCTCGCTGCCGATCCCCACCACCAGGCCGCTCTACGGCGCGGCGTACCAGAACGGGGAGCTCGTGGTGGTGGGCGACACCGGAACGATCCTCCGCTACGACGGCGCGGCCTGGCGTGACGAGTCGTTTCCCGCCCGCCGCCTGTTGCGATCGATCTGGAACGACGCGTCGGGGAACGCGTTCATCGTAGGCGAGCAGGGCGTGACGCTGCGCTACGCCGCCGGCCGCTGGATCTGAATCGCCCCCGGTCACCGGGCAGTTCCTGCGCCACGTCTTTGGCCTCAACGCCTCCGACATCTTCGCGGTGGGAGACAGCGGAACCGTCGTCCACTGGGACGGGAGCGGCTGGAAGGTCATGCCCACGCCCACGCTGTCGCTGCTGCGCGGGGTCTGGGGCAGCGGTCCCCGGGATCTCTTCGCGGTCGGCGCAGGCGGAGCCATCATGCGCTATGACGGCGTGCAGTGGTATCTCATGGCGAGCCCCACTCGCAAGGAGCTGCGCTCGGTGTGGGGCAGCGGGCCGACCGACGTCTATGCGGCCGGAGAAGACGGGACCATACTGCGCTTCGACGGCGTGAGCTGGAAAGTCACCGCCTCGCCGGTGAAGGACCTGCTGTTGTCCATCGAGGGCGGCCCCGGGCTGCCGCTCCAGGCCGTCGGCGCCCGGGGAGTGGTGCTCGAAGCGGTGCACTGAGTCTCCGGCTACGGCTCGCCGTAGCGGAGCACGATGGCCTGGCCCTTCCCGTCACCCTGCACCGTCACCACCACCAGGCGGTCATAGTCCAGGTCCGTCAGGATCGGGACCTCCTGGCCGCTGAGCCGCTCCACGATCAGGTGCACCAGGTTGCTGTGGCTGGCCACCACCGCCCGGCTCCCCGGGGGCAGGCCCCGCAGCATCTCGATGAGGTCGTCCATCTTGCCGGCCGCGGCCAGCATGGGCACCAGGCCGGTGGCGTTCGCCAGCGGCGCCAGGGTCTCCTGGGTTCGCTTGAATTCCGTGGCGAAGAGTGCGGTGATGTGCGCGTCCTTCAGGGTCCGCGCCAGCGCCTCGGCCCGCCGGCGCCCCGCCTCGGTCAGCGAGGGGTCCGACGTCTCCGGTCCCTTCTCGGCGTGACGGACCACGAACACGGTGAGCGGGGCGCCCTGGGCCGCGAGCCGCGACGCCGGGGCCAGCAGGAGCAGGGCGAGGAATGAACGGCGGAGCATTGCGAGAGCATCCTTCCTTGAATGGGGTTTCCCGGTCTCGGAGCGCCCGGGTCCTTAGAGATCCCGTTTCGACGGCAACACCACGTTGGCGATCAGCAGTCCCACCACCAGCGCGACGGCGGTGAAGAGGGCCCGGAAGGCGCTGTCGATCCCGGCTTCCACCCGGTTCTCGAGCAGCGCGGTGATGCTTCGGAATCCGACGCTTCCCGGCACCAGCACCAGCACACCGGGCGCGACCACGACGATGGCGGGCCGCAGGGTGCGCGTCGCGAAGACGGAGCCGGCCACCGCCACGCCGAAGGATCCGAAGAACGGCGCCAGATCCGGTCCCAGCACCCGGGCGCCGAGGCGGGATGTCAGGATCGCCACCACCGCGGCCATCACGATCCAGGGAATATCCCGCCGATCCGCCTTGAGCAGCACCGCGAAGGCCAGCGCCGCCACCAGCAGCGCCACCCAGATGAAGGGATCGGGAAGCGCTTCGGGTGTGGTCACCGGAGCGGCCCCCACGATTCGCTCGGCGACCCGGGTGCCCAGCGCGACGCCGAAGCCGATGCCGATGAAGGTGATGAAGGCTCCCGCCGCGCGCGCAGTACCGGAGGCCAGGTGTCCGGTGGCCAGCTCGCCCATCGCCCCGACCAGCATGAGCCCGGGCAGCAGCACCACCAGCCCCCCGAGGATCGCGGTCGCCACCGACACCCCGCCCACCATCGCACCGGCCGCGGTGGCAAGGGCCGCGACCAGGAACGCCGCGGCGGCGGTAAACACCTTTTCCAGGGTCGGGATGCGCGCGGCCACCAGCGCGAGCAGTCCGGTGACCAGGCCGAGGACCGAGGCCAGGATGATCTCCCGGGTGCCTCCCCCGAAGAAGACCGCCGATGCCGCCGACGACAGCGCAAAGGCGATGGTCGTGAGACCGCGGGAATAGGGCGAGTCCGCCTCGATCACGCCGCGGAGCTGGGCCGCCCCGTCGCCCGGGGGCAACGTGCCGGCGAGGACCCGGTCCAGGATCGTCTTGATTCGGGCCAGCCGGCTCAGGTTTGGCTCCTCGGGCTGCACCCGGATGAGAAAGGTGCGCTGACCCTGTTCCTGCCCGAACGCCACGAACATCGAGGTGGGAGTGGTGAAGAATTCTCCGGGAACGCCGAGCCGCGCCGCGGCCAGCTCCAGCATCTCTTCCAGACCCTGCGAGGAGTGGCCGGCGGCGTGGAGCGCCCGCCCGAGCGCCAGCAGGAAGCTCACCCGGGGATCGGTCGCGATCTCGGCGGTGTTCCATTTGGCCGGTGCATGGGACGGGGCGGGGAAGTCGTCGGCCATGCGGAATGATACTGCCGGATGGGAGGTGTGGCGCCACGGCACCTGATTCGTCGGTATCTTGGGGGTTGTCACATTCAGACTATGCAAGAGCGGACCGCGGCCCGGGACGACTAACCCGGGCCGGGCGACGCATCCGGCAATGGAGGACCATCGCATGAGACGGATTATCGGCGCCATCGCCGTGCTCGGGGCGGCCTGCGCGACCAATCCCGCCACCGGGAAGAGCGAGTTGTCCCTGGTCAGCGAAGCCCAGGAAATCGCCATGGGAAACGAGACCGCGGCGAGCACTCGCGCCACCATCGGCCTGTACCCGGATTCGGCACTGCAGCGCTATGTCCGCGGCCTCGGACTCCGGATGGCGGCAGTGACCGAGCGCGCCGGCCTGCCCTGGTCCTACGAGGTGATCGACGACCCGGAGGTGAACGCCTTTGCCGCCCCCGGCGGCAAGATCTTCGTAACCCGCGGACTGCTGACCTATTTGGGCTCGGAGGCGGAGCTGGCCGGCGTGCTGGGGCACGAATCGGGGCACGTCACCGCACGGCACAGCGCCCGGCAGGTCACCCGGGCGCAGCTCGCCAATATCGGCCTGATCGCCGGGTCCATTCTCTCCTCCCAGGTCGCCAGCGCGGCCGGGGGAATCCAGCAGGGGCTGGCGCTGCTCTTCCTGAGCTACAGCCGGTCCGACGAGGCCCAGGCCGACGAGCTGGGATTCCGCTACCTGCGCCGGGTCAACTACGATCCTCGCGAAATGTCCAGGACCTTCGCCACGCTGGGGCGGGTGGAGGCGCTGTCCGGAGGCGGCAAGGTGCCCACCTGGGCCTCGACCCACCCCGATCCGGGAGACCGCGAAGCCAAGGCGGAGCAGCGGGCGGCCTCGGTGCCCGCGGACAGTCTGAACCGGTCCATCGTCAACCGGGATCCGTACCTCCGGACCATCGACGGGATCGTCTTCGGCGAGAACCCGAGGCAGGGGTTCTTCGAGGGCGCCCGATTCAACCATCCCGATCTGCGCTTCCGGATCGACTTCCCGGCCGGCTGGCAGACCCAGAACACCGCGGAGGCGGTTCTGGCGGGCAGTCCCGCGAAGGACGCGATCTTCCAGCTGTCCCTGGGAGGACAGGAGACGCCCGAGGCGCTCCTCCAGAAGTTCGGGCAGCAGCAGGGCGTTCAGATGAGCGGAGCGCAGCGCGTCACGATCAACGGGCTGCCGGCGGCGGTGGCGGAGTTCCAGGCCCAGGACCAGCAGGGCGCCATGCTCGCCGGCCGGGTGATGTACCTGAGCTACGGCGGAGCCACCTATCAGATGCTGGGCTACTCGACGGCCCAGAAGTACGGCACCTACGCGGGCGTCATCGGCCAGGCGATGCAGAGCTTTGCCCAGCTCACCGACCCGGCGGCGCTGGGCCGCCAGCCGGTTCATCTGGCGCTGGTGCGGCTGCCCCGGGCCATGTCGGTGACGGAGTTCTACCGGCAGTATCCGTCGGCGGTGAAGATCGAGCTCATCGCGGCGATCAACGGCCTCGACCCCACCGGCACGCTTCCCGCGGGAACCTGGGCCAAGCGGGTGCAGTAGCCCCGCGGGGAATAACCCCGGTTCGGTGTTCATTTTGCGGTGGTGGGCCCGGAAGGGCGGGAGTATCCTCCCGCCCGCGGCAATCCCGAAATCCACCTTCTGACTCGAGGTCGCCCCATGCGAGCCGTGAGGTTGCTGTCATTGCCGGTGCTGGCCGCCGGAGGGATGCTCCTGTTGGGCTCTGCCCGTTCCGCGAGCCGGGCGGCGGACGACAAGGCCGTCGTCGCCGCCCTGGATACCAAATACCAGGCCGCCGTCAAGGCGAACGACCCGGACCGCATGGGAGCCATTCTGGCCGAGGATTTCATTCTGGTCACCGGCACCGGAAAGGTCTTCACCCGGGCGGATCTGCTCGACGGGGCGCGCAGCAAGAGCGTCACCTGGGAGCATCAGGAGGACACCAATCAGACGGTTCGGATCTGGGGAAATACCGCGGTCGTCACCGCGCTGCTGTGGGAAAAGGGCGTCGCGGCGGGCAAGACCATCGACCAGCACCTCTGGTTCAGCGACACCTACGTCCGCACCCCGGCGGGCTGGCGGTACGTCTTCGGGCAGGCGTCGATCGCCTTGCCGCAGTAGGCCGGCCTCCGCTTCCTGGCGATGTGCTGACGCGCGCCGTCGATCGGCGCAGGGTGCTGCAGACCGTCCGTCGGGCGGTGGATGGAGGTGGAGCCGGGGTCGGCCCTAGTGCAGCCGCTTCAGCTCGATCTCCGAGATGATGAAGCCGAAGCCGGGCCACCCGCCCGAGGCGACCGAGCGCCGGAAGTAGTCCCGCGCGCGAGCGGTGTCTCCCCGGACCAGGTACCAGTTGCCCAGCCCGTAGCAGAGCGTCGCCACCTGGATATCGCTGGTATCCGCCGGGGTGATCACGTCGTCGGGACCGATTTCCCCGCGGTACAGCCGGAGCCGCTGGGCGTAGGCGTTGGCCACCGGGAGCGAATCGGGGTGCCGGTTCAGCATCTCCTGCGCCTCGGCGTCCCGTCCGGCTCGGGAGAGCGACATCCACCGCCAGTCGGTGGACCCGGCGAGCTCCCCGGCATCGGGGGCGCGGGGCTGCGCGTGCGCGAACGCGTCCGCGGCGCCGGCAAAGTCCCCCCGAGCGAAGCGGACGATGCCCAGGTGATACCAGATGCCGTAGTTGGTGCTGTCGATCGTGTTGCCCTTCCTGAGATCGGCCATGGCGCGGCTGAATTCGCGCACCGAGAGATACCGGTGGCCCCGCCAGCGGTAGAGCATCGCGTTGTTCGGCGCGATGGCGAGTCCGCGGGTGAAGGTCGCGATGGCCTCGCGGAACTGGCGCACCCCCGACTGCGCCACGCCCAGCGCGATGATGCGGTCCACATTGCGCGGATCGGCGGCCAGCGCCTGCTCGGCGCGCGCGACCGCGCCGGTGTCGGCCTGGGATCGGTACTCCACGCCCGCGGGGGACTTGTACTGGACCGATTGGGCTGCGACGGGGGCCGCGGCGATCGTGGCGGCCAGCAGGGCCGCGGCCGGGTGCGATAGGCTCGACATGGGTTCTCCTCTCAGGATCGTGCGCTCACACGGACCGACGAATCGGCTCAGACCTTCATGCGGCAAAGGCGAGACTCCCGATACCGGTCACGACCACCAGAAACCCCGTGACCCCTCGAGATCAATCTAACCGGCGGGGACGGGCGGACCGGACCAGCCACTCGGGCCGGGATTCTCCGCCCGACTCCCGCCGCCCCGGTTCCGCGACTAATATTGCCCGGCCATGGATCCCCTCTCCGACCTGTTGCGCGTCGTCCGCCTCGACGGCGCATTCTTCTATGCGGTCGAAGCCGCGGAGCCCTGGAGCGCCGAGACGGTGGCCGCCCGGGAGCTCTCGCCCCGGATCATGCCGGCCGCGGAGCACCTGATCTCGTACCATATCCTGACCGAAGGCCGCTGCTACGGCGCTCTGGTGGGCCAGGAACCGGTCGAGCTGGTGGCCGGCGACGTGATCGTCTTCCCGCATGGCGACGCGCACGTGATGTCGAGCGCGCCGGCTGTCTGCTTCGGCTCGGATGTCAACAGCGCCGCCCCCGTCCCCTATCCCTTCCGACTCCGTCACGGCGGACCGGGAGCGAGGACGGCGTCGTTCCTCTGCGGGTTTCTCGGGTGCGATCGGCGGCCGTTCAACCCGCTGCTCGCGTCGCTCCCCCACCGGATGCACATGCGGGGCATCTCAAACGCCTGGCTCGGCAACTTCGTCCGCCAGGTGACCGAAGAGTCCCGGCTGGGCCGATCGGGGGCGGAAGGGGTCCTCACCCGGCTGGCCGAGCTGATGTTCATCGAGATGCTGCGTCGCTACCTCGATGAGCTGCCGCCGCGACAGACCGGGTGGCTCGCGGGCCTGCGCGATGAAGTGGTCGGCCGGGTGCTGGCGCTGCTGCACAGCCGCCCCGGTCATCCGTGGACCCTCGCCGACCTGGCTCGCGAAGTGGCCTCCTCCCGATCCAGCGTGGCCAAGCGATTCGCGGAGCTGATGGGCCAGCCGCCGATGCAGTACCTCACTCAGTGGCGGATGCAGGTCGCGGCCAACCTCCTGACCGGCAGCGGCGCCAAGGTGGCCACGATCGGCGCGGAGGTGGGGTACGACTCCGAGGCCGCGTTCAGCCGGGCGTTCAAGAAGGCGACCGGGCTCGCGCCCGGCGCCTGGCGCGAGGCCCGCCGCATCGCGCGATCGTAGCTCCCTCCACCCGGCCCGACCGGGACGCTCGGGCAAGGTCGCCGGACGCTCGCGCAGGACAATCCCGCACCGATACGCTGGGGCAGAAGGTCGGGACGACCGGTCATTGGCGGGATCGTCCTCTCCTGCGACAATGGGGCTCCCTTTGACGGAGCGTCGCAGTGTCATCCGAACGTCTTCCCGCCGCCGGTTCCCGCGAGGCGGTCCGTGACTGGTCCGAGGATCCCCTCAGCGCCCGGGCCCGGGCGGTCTGGACCGCGGGCGACTTTCTCCCCATCGCGAAGAGCTTCGCGCCCGGCGCCGAGGCGTTCGTCACCCGCCTGGGCCTGCGCCGGGGGGAGGCGGTGCTCGACGTCGCCTGCGGCACCGGAAACCTGGCGATTCCGGCGGCGCTCGCCGGCGCGCGGGTTACCGGGATCGACATCGCCCCCAACCTGATCGCGCAGGCGCGGCGGAGCGCCCGCGCCATCGGCTGCCTGGTGGACTTCGAGGTGGGAGACGCCGAATCGCTGCCCTGCGACGACGGCCGGTTCGACACCACCGTCACGATGTTCGGCGCGATGTTCGCCTATCGGCCCGGGCGGGCGACCACGGAGCTCCTCCGGGTCACCCGGCCGGGCGGCCGCGTGGCGATGGCCAACTGGACGCCCGAAGGACTCATCGGGAAGGTGTTGCGCGCCCATGCGGCCGTGGTGCCGCCGCCGGCGGGCGTGCCCAGCCCGCTCCTGTGGGGCGAGGAGGAGGTGGTCGAGAACCGCTTCGGCGACCGGGTCGCGTCGTTGAGCTGCACCCGGCGGACCCTGGAGCTGCGCTTCCCGCTGGCACCCGCCGCCGTGACCGAGCTGTTCGCCACCTGCTACGGGCCCACCATCACCACGCTCCGTGCGACGGATCCCGCCGGCTCGAGCCGGCTCCGCGACCAGCTCACCCGGTTGTTCCAGCAGCACAACCTGGCCACCGACGGCACCACCACGGTGGCGGGGGAATATCTCGAGGTCCAGGCCCGGGTGGCCTAGGGGCCACCGGTTCACCCCGCCGGCCCGCGCGTCAAGACCGGCGCCGGCGCCGGCATTCACCAGGAAAAGAGGAAAAACGTATGTCGCGGTTCTCGGGAGTACGGTTGGCGGTGGCGGTCGCGCTGGCGGGCACGGTTGTGGCGGGCTGCAAGAGCGTGACCGATCCGCACGAGGGAGACCTGACGCTGCTGCGCAGCGCCACCCAGTCCTTTACCGACATCACGACGGCGGCCGCCGCGGGTTACATTGCGCCGATCACCGGATGCATGTCCGATCCGACCCTTGGCGGGATGGGGTTCCACATCGGCAATCCGGACCGGATCAACGGGACGGTGGAGCTGGAGCGGCCCGAGGTGCTCCTCTACGAGCCCCAGGCCGGGGGTGCCCGGGTGCTGGTGGCGGTCGAATACATCGTGCCCTTCGACGCCTGGACCGCGACGGCTCCTCCGGTGCTGATGGGACAGGCCTTCCGGCGGAACGAGCAGTTCGGCGTGTGGGCGCTGCACGTCTGGCTGTACCGCACCAACCCGGCCGGGATCTTCGCCGACTGGAATCCCCGCGTCTCGTGCGACGCCGCTCCTCCCGCTTCGGGCGGGGCGACGCCCATGAGCCACTGAACCTGAACGCGCTACCAACCAACTGGAGATCTGCAATGAGTCAACGCAGCAACGCGCTCGCCGAGCGTCTCGAACAGGGGGCCCGCGCCCTCGCCGCCTTCGCGGAAGGCCTCACCGACGCGCAGTGGCAGACCCGCAGCATCAAGGACGGGCGCAAGGTCGGCGTCCTGGTGCATCACGTCGCGACGATGTATCCGCTGGAGATTCAGCTGGCCCAGGCCCTGGCCGCCGGCAAGCCGGTGGCGGGAGTCACCTGGGAAGTGGTGCACGGGATGAACGCCGGGCACGCCAAGGAGTTCGACGGGGTCACCAAGGCGGCCGCGCTCGAGCTGCTCCGGCGCAACAGCGCGGCCGCCGCGGCGGCCATCCGGGCGCTGGGGGACGCGGAGCTCGATCGGGCCGCGGCGGTATCGCTCAACGCCGATGCCCCGCTGACCTGCCAGTTCATGCTCGAGGACCACGCCGTCCGGCACAGCTACCACCACCTCGCCAGCATCCGGGCGACGCTCAAGGCGTAGGTGGTGGCGCCGGCCCAGGACCGTCGCGGGCGTCTCGGCTACGGGCCGAGGCGCTGCTTGAGAAACGCGACGGTCCTGGGCCAGGCGTCCTTGGTCGCCGCCAGATTCGCCTGCTCCTCGGCTTCGTCCCGCTGCGCCTTGGGGTCGTCCTGCGCCCGCAGGAATCCGTGCACCGCGCCTTCGTAGTTCACGCCCGTGTAGGTCTTGCCCATGGCCTTCATCATCGAGTCGAGGGCCGGCATGGCCGCGGCGATCCGCGCGTCCTTGGATCCGTTCAACAGCAGCATCGGAACCCGGATCTTGGCGACCGAATCGGCTACCAGCGTGGCGGGCACCGCGGGCTGGGTGGCCGTCGCGGGACTGCCGCCGCTCACGTAGGGCAGACCATAGTAGGCCACCCCGCCGCTGAACCCCTGCACGCCGCCATGAACGGCGTGGAAGAACGTGGTCTGTCCGCCCCAGCAGTACCCGATCACCGCATACTTTTGCGTGGCTGCCGGCTGGGTCATCGCCCAGTTGGCGGCCGCGACGATGATGCGATTGCGCTCGGTGCTGTTGACCCCGACGATCAGCCGCCGGGCCGAGTCCGCGGCAAGCTCGACCGACGTCGGGCCACCGCGCGCCCGGGAGAGAAAATCCGGCGCGATCGCGATGAAGCCTTCGGCGGCCACCTGGTCCGCGACCCCGCGCACCCAGGTCGAGAGCCCGAAGATCTCGTGGACCACGACCACCACGGGCGCCTTCCGGCCGGTCGAGGGATACACGACCCACGCCATGATGGAATCGGGAGACCCCGGATCGAGCGCGATCTTCACCCACTCGCCATGGCGCGGGCTCGCGACGAGGCGCGCCGGCGCGGACCCGTTGCTCGGGGGCAGCCCCGGATTCCCCTGACGCGCCGAGCCGCTCGCGGCGCCGGCGACCGGGGCCGCGAGCTCCGCCGCGCTCATGTGGGCCATGTGGTCGTCCGCCAGCGGGGCGGGACGCGGCGTGTGCTGGAGCGTGCAGGCGGCAAGCAGCAAGGATCCGGGAACCAATCGGCGGGGCATGGGGCACCTGTTCCGGGGCGGAGTCGACCAGCGATGGAATCGGGGAAGGAAGTCTCGCACTATCGGCGGCGGCGCGCCAGATCGGCGCGTGCCGCCGCTTACATCCGGGTGGTCCGGCGCTTCAGGAAATCCATCAGAATGAACTGGCCCAGCGTCATCGTGTTCGTGAAGTACGCCTTCCCGCGGCAGATCTCCGCCACCTGCTTCACGAACTCCACCAGGGCGCGGTCCCGCGCCAGCATGAAGGTGTTGATCATGATCCCGCTGCGCCGGCAGAGGCCCACCTCCCGGTAGGTGGCGGAGAGGATCCGCGGGTCCAGGCCCGCCGAGTTGATGTAGACCTGTCCGTTGGGCAACGTGAGCGCCGACGGCTTCCCGTCGGTGATCATGATCACCTGCTTCATGTCACTCTTCTGGGCGGAGAGGATCCGGCGGGCCAGCTTGAGCCCCTCGGCGGTGTTGGTGTGGTACGGCCCCACCTGCGCGTTGGGCAGCGCCGCCAGCGGAATCTCCTCCGCCGAATCGTGGAACAGCACCACCCGGAGCGAATCGCCGGGATACTGGGTCCGGATCAGGTGGGTCAGCGCCAGCGCCACCTTCTTGGCCGGCGTGAAGCGGTCCTCCCCGTACAGGATCATCGAATGGGAGCAGTCGAGCATCAGCACCGTCGCGGCCGATGACCGGTACTCCGACTGGTGGACCCGGAGGTCTCCGTACTCCAGGTTGAGCGGCACGGTGAGCCCCTCGCGCGCGATGGCGCTGCCGAGGGTGGCCGCCACGTCCAGGTTCATCACGTCCCCGAACTCATAGAGCTTGCTGGCTCCCTCGGTCTCGACCCCGGTGGCCAGGTGCGGTGTCTCGTGCGCCCCGATGCTGGACTTGCCGATGCTGCCGAGCAGGTTCTTCAGGGTCTTGTAGCCCAGGAAGTCCATGCCCTTCTCGGTCAGATTGAACTGAACGTCGCGCGCCGCGGCGGCCGCCTGGCCCCCGGGACCCATCAGGGTATGGCCCTCGGGCATCTGGGGAGCGTTCTGCGTGTTGAGGTACCCCTCGTCCATGAGCCGCTGGACGATCTGATCGAGCAGCTGGGCGATCTGCTGCTCCAGGGCACGGTCCTGTTCCGGGTCCCCGGTCGATTCGCCCCGGAGGAACTTGACCATGTCCGGGGTGAGCTGCCCCGACTCCATCAGCGCCTTCAGGATCGCCTCCTTGAGGGAATCCATGGAGCGCTCGTTGCCTTCGCCCGGTTCGGCCCACCAGGGCCAGTCGCCCGGGCCGCCCGCAAAGCCGGACTGGAGCAGGAAGTCGCCCAGCTGATCGAGCAGCGCCTGGAGGTTCACGGCGTCCGCGAGGCCGGGAACGAATTTGGTATAGGTGGTGAAGCGCATGATTGAAGATACTCTGATCCGGATCGGCGCCGGCATCACCGGTCACGGGCGGCCCGCCACGCTGTTAATTTCACCGCATGCCCACCGCCGGCGCGTCCTTCGGCGCCCTCCGCCATCGCAATTTCCGGCTGTTCATCTTCGGCCAGTTCGTCTCCCTCTGCGGGAGCTGGATGCAGACGGTGGCGCTGGGGTGGCTGGCCCTCACGCTGAGCAACTCCGCCTTCCAGGTCGGCCTGGTGACCACGCTCGGCGCGCTGCCGGTCCTGATGTTCACCCTCTACGGCGGGGTGATCGCCGACCGGGTGGACAAGCGCCGGGCGCTGCTCCTGCTCCAGTCGCTCCTGCTCTGCGACGCGCTGGTGCTGGGCCTGCTCAACGCCTTCGGGGCGATCACCATGCCGTGGGTCTACGGCCTCGCCTTCTTCGGCGGCCTGGTGAGCGCCTTCGAGATTCCGATCCGCCAGTCGTTCCTGGTCGAGCTGGTGGGCAAGTCGGACCTGATGAACGCCATCGCCCTCAACTCGTCCGCGTTCAATCTCTCCCGGGTGTTCGGGCCGGCGCTGGCCGGCACCGTGATCGCCACTCTGGGCACCGCGGTCTGCTTCTTCCTCAACGCGGCCAGCTTCCTGGCGGTGCTGGTCGGACTCGTGATGATCACGGCCGACCCCGCGCTCGCCACCCAGCGGCACAGCCGGCGAGCCGGCCTGCGCGAGGGTGTGGCCCACATCTTCGGGAGCTCGTGGCCGCGCACCCTGGTCATCCTGGTGGCGGTGTTCAGCGTGTTCGGCGCCTCGTTCATCGCGATGCTTCCGGTCTACGCCCGGGACGTGCTCCATGCCGGCGCGGGCGGCTACGGCGCCCTGATGTCCGCGTTCGGCGTGGGCGCGGCGGCCGGTGCGCTCTCCATCGCCGCCGCCGGTCACCGGATTCGCCGCGAGCCCACCGCCGTCTGGGCCGGCCTCTCGCTGGGCAGCGCGCTGGTGCTGCTGGGGCTGCTGCACAGCTTCGGCCTCGCGCTGGTCGTGCTGGTGGCGGCGGGGCTCAGCATGGCGCTCAACGCGATCATGACCAACACGGTGCTCCAGACCGGGGCGCCCGACTACCTGCGGGGACAGGTGGTCGGCTTCTACTCGTTCATCGTGGTGGGGCTCAATCCCTTCGGGTCGCTCCAGGCCGGCTGGATCTCGGAGCACTTCGGGACCGGGACCGCCCTGCTGACCGGCGGGTCGCTCTGCTTCGTGGCCGCCGGCACCGCCGCCTGGCGGATGCGCCGGTTCGATGCGGTGCCCGGGACGCTCCCGGCCGTGCCCCGGATCCTTCCGGGCGATCCCCCCGCCGATGCGGCCCTGCTGACCGACGCGGACCACCCGCCGCTCGCCGACTCGGGGCCCCGGTCATGATCATCACCATCTCCCGGGAGTACGGTGCGGGCGGCTCCGCAGTGGCCCGGCGCGTGGCCGATGCGCTCGGCTGGCGGGTGGTGGACAACGAGCTGATCGACCGGGTCGCGACCCGCGCGGGGCTGCCGCCCGAAGAGGTCGCCCAGAAGGAAGAGCGGGCTCCCGGATTCGTCGAGCGGCTGACCCGGGCCCTGGCGCGCTCCTCGCCGGAAAGCTTCCCGGCGCCGGCGGACAAGGTCCCCGAGCCGGAAGAGGCGACCCTGGTCCGGATCACCGAGGGCGTGGTGGCGGAGATCGCGGCGGAGGGGCGGGTCGTGATGGTGGGCCGCGCCGGGCCCGCGCTGCTGCGCGGGGAGCACGAGGCGCTGCACGTCAAGCTGGTGGCGCCGGTGGAAGCCCGGGTCCGGCGATTGATGGAGGAAGGCCGGACCGGCGGACCGGCCGGCCCGCGGACCGCCGCCGAGGTCGAGAAGGACGTCCACGAAGTGGACTCGACCCGGGCCCGCTACCTCAAGCAGTACTACCGGCTCGACTGGACCGATCCCACCAACTATCACATGGTGCTGAATACCGGGTTGCTGGGTCTGGAGGGCGCGGCCGCGGTGATCATCGCGCGGGCCCGCGCCATGTGGCCGGGGGACCAGGGCGGCAGGTGAGGACCTAGCCGCGCTTGCCCCGGTGGGCGCTCCACCCGCTCTCTTCGCTCCGGCTGATCCGTTTCTGCGCCGCCAGCGCCTCCAGCACCAGCTCGCTCGCCGCCACTTCCATCGCCGCGTCGGCCACCGGGGCCAGGCCGACGTCGTGCACCAGGGGCAACAGCCCCGGGACCAGCGCGAAGGCCTTGATGGCCGCCTGGGCCCGCTCGTCGCCGGCGATCTTGAGCGCCGAGCCCTGGTCGAACCAGCCGACGATCCGGTCGAGGCGCTCGTCCTCGTCGTCGCCGATCCGGTCCTGGCAGGTACGGAGCGCGGCCCGGCGGATCAGCTCCTTGGCGATCGTCTCGGCGCCCTGCAGCTCGCCCTCGTACTCGAGCTCCAGCTTGCCGGTGATCGACGGCAGCGCGGCGTACAGATCCGCTACGCGGGGCACCGTCTCCCGCTCGCCATGGGCCATCGCCCGGCGCTCGGCATTGGAGACCACGTTCTCGAGCACGCTGATCGGCAGCCGCTGGCTCACGCCCGACCGGCGATCCACCCGCTTGTCCCCTCGCGCCTCGAAGGCCACCCGCTCCACCAGCTCCCGGATGAACTCCGGAATGCGGGCCGGCGGCGCCGGGCCGTCGCGGACGATCCAGGCCTCCTGCGCGGTGATCTCCATGCCGAGCTCCACCGAGCGCGGGTAATGGGTGATGATCTCCGAGCCGATCCGGTCCTTGAGCGGCGTGATGATCTTGCCCCGCGCGGTGTAGTCCTCCGGGTTGGCGGTAAAGCAGAGCAGCACGTCGAGCGGGAGCCGGACCGGATAGCCCTTCAGCTGCACATCGCCTTCCTGCATGATGTTGAACAGCCCGACCTGAATCTTCCCGGCCAGGTCCGGCAGCTCGTTGATCGCGAAGATCCCCCGGTTGGCCCGCGGCAGCAGGCCGAAATGCATGGTCAGCTCGTCGGAGAGCAGGTGCCCGCCCCGGGCCGCCTTGATCGGATCGAGGTCGCCGATGAGGTCGGAGATCGTGACATCCGGCGTCGCCAGCTTCTCCACGAAACGGTCGTTCCGGTGCACCCAGCCGATCGCGGTCCGGTCGCCATCGGTGGCGAGGCGCTCGCGCCCGTACTTGCTGATCGGTGCGAAGGGATCGTCGTTGACCTCGCTCCCCGCGATGATCGGCATCCACTCGTCGAGGAAGCCGGTGAGTCCCCGGAGAATCCGGCTCTTGGCCTGGCCCCGGAGTCCCAGCAGGATGAAGTCGTGGCGGGCCAGCAGGGCGTTGGTGATCTGGGGCAGTACCGAGTCTTCGTAGCCCCGGATTCCCGGAAACAGCTCGACCCCTTCGGCAACGGCGGCCAGGAGGTTCCCCCGGATCTCGTCGCGAACCGAACGCCCGCGGAGAGGACTCGCGCCCCAGCGGCTTTCCCTGAGGGCGCCCAGGGTGAGAGGAACCCCGTGGGGCGGTGACTGATAACTCATTGTATGCTCGTCACTTGGTTTGATTGCTCCCGACTGACCCGGTTGGGCGTGCTTCCGGGTCTCGAGTCCCGATCGAATTCGCTCCGGGCCGCCTCAGAGTGGCGTAAGTCTATGCCACGCTTGACAAAAGGTCACTCAACCATATCTTTGCCGGCTGTATCATTTGGCGTCACCCGAGGCGCCGGCCTCGTCCCCCGAACCCGCAAGGAGTAACAATGTCGAAGGTCCTGGTTGTTGCCGCTGCTCTGGCCTTGGCGGCCTGCGGCAAGAAGGCAGAAGAGGCTCCCGCGGCAGACACCACCGCTGTCAGCACGACGACGACCACCACGACGACCACGACGACGGCCGACACCACGATCAAGAAGGACACCACCAAGGTGGCCGGGGACACTTCGAAGGCGCAGTAAGCCGGGCGGACCCGCGAACGGTTCGCTCACTCTTCGGGCCTTGGCCTCGCGCCGAGGCCCGCGTTGTTTGAGGTCAGCCCACCTCGAAGGGGAGCGGCACGACCGTGGCCGGCCGCTCGCCCAGCGCCACCGCGCTTCCCGTGTCGACTTCCCGCCGGAGAATCCCCAGCGCCAGCACCCGGCCCTCCAGCGAGAGCGCGCTGCGGGCCTGGCCGACGTCCTTCCCAGCCAACATAACCGTGCGCTCCACGAGCGCCGTGGGTCCTTCGACGACGAGTCCGCGGAGCGATCGGTTGACGTGCCCGCGAAAATGAATTCGCGCCACGGTCTCCTGTCCGGTATAGCAGCCCTTGGTGTAGGAGACTCCTCCGATTTCGTCGAACCGGACTTCCTGCGGCAGGGTCTTCTCGTCTATTTCGCGTCCCAGGGCGGGCCACCCGGCCAGGATACCCGCCGCGGCGAGATCCTGGCAGTCTCCGACCACCGCTCGGCCACCCGGGAAGCGCTCGGCGAGCCGGGCACACGTATCGGCCGGCCCGACGACCATCGCGGTGAACGGCGCGTGGACCGTTCCACCCGCGACCAGCACGTCGGGATTGGCACCGGCGCGGAGCACCTTGGCCGGCGCGGGAATCGGCCCGTCGATCGCGCGGGCCAGGCGCTCGGGCGCTCCCGCGCCGAGCAGCCACGCCGCCGTGTGGCTGTCGGTGAGATCGGTGACCCGGGCCAGGCGGGGCGGCAGGGCCCGCTGGAACAGCGCCAGGGCGGCCGCGCGCGCCGGGCCGCCGGTGACGATCGTGAGACCCGCGGCCTCCCGTAACACCCAGGCATCGAAGACGATCATTCCCTTCGGCGTGAGGATCGCGCCATAGACGAGGGAGCCATCGCCCGGCGCCACCAGATCATTGGTCAGCAGTCCCTGCAGGCAGGTCAGCGCGCCGGAGCCTTCGACGCGGAAGATGGCCGGGGCGTCGGGCACCAGCACGGCGCCGGAGCGGAGCGTGTGCAGTCGGCTGGCGGAGAGGGTGAAGTCCAACGACATGCCGGAAGCTAATCGGGGCCCGCACCACTTCAGTTCATCTCGGCCCTGGCGTACGATTCGTCCAGCAGCTCCACCGGGTGCGCCACGCCGATCGGGAGCCGTGCCGCCGCGAGCCCCGCGCCGATCTGCATCAGACATCCGGGATTGCCGGTCACCACCAGCTGAGGCCTCGGCGCCGCGGCGGCGATCGCCCGGATCTTGTCATCCAGCACCGCGCGGGCCATGACGGGATTGCGCATCCCGTAGATGCCGGCGCTGCCACAGCACTTGTCCGATCCCGGCAATCGCCGCACCGAGAGCTCGGGAATCGCGGCGAGCATGGCGAGCGGCGCCGCGCTCACGCCCTGGGCGTGCTCCAGGTGGCAGGGCGCATCGTACGCCACCTGGAGCGGCAGCGGCGCCCCGCGCACCGGCCCCGTCATGGCGAGGAGCTCCGACACATCCTTCACCCGGTCGGCGAGAGCGGAACCCGCCGCCGCCGAGTCGAAATGGGCCGCGTCCTTGAGCAGCGCGCCGCAGCCGGCGCTGTTGACGACGACGTAGTCGGCCGATTCCGCGAGGGCCGCCGCGTTCCGGGCCACCAGCTCGCGCGCGGTATCCCGCCGGCCGGCATGATCGTGCAACGCACCGCAGCAGGCCTGGCCCGCGACGTCGACGACGCGGTAGCCGTTGACCTCGAGAGTCCGCCGGGTGGCGTCGTGGACATGGCGGAACAGCGTGTCCATCACGCAGCCGCGGAAGAGGGCCACGGACGGTGAGGACGGGCGGACGGCGGCGAGCCGGCGGCCCGTCCTCACGGTGCTCCCGGTCCGTCGGTCCTTCCTGCTCGCCTCCAGCATCCCCATCGCAAAGCCGACGCGGCCCTGGCCCGCGAGCGCCCGCGGGAGGCCGGTGTTCCGGAGCCAGCGCGACGCGGTGAAAATCGGCCGCCACCACGCCTCGCGCCGGAACACGCCGAGCACCAGGCGGGCGCTCCAGGGCAGGCCGTTGGCGCGCACCAGCCGCTCGCGCGCGGCTTCGAGTCCCCGGCCGTAGCCCACGCCGGCCGGACAGACCGGCTCGCACCCCCGGCATCCCAGACAGGCGTCGATGTGCTCGCGGACCGCGGGATCGGTGGGCGGGAGCTCGCCCAGCTCGAGGGCCCGCATCAGCAGGATGCGCCCGCGGGGGGAATCACTCTCATCGCCGGTGGCCAGGTAGGTGGGGCAGGCGGGCAGACAAAAGCCGCAATGCACACAGGGGTCCAGCGCTTCGAAGCCGCCTCTATTCATGCTCCACGCCTTCGAGCGCCACCGAGAAGGTCGGGTCGGGATCGAACGTGCTTCGGAGCTTCGACACCAGCGCCCCGACGCCCTCGCGGTACGCGCCGTAGTGGCCGAAGGCGTGCCGCACCGGCCACGGCGCGCGCTCGAGGGTGAGCGGGACCTCCCGCTCGGCCGTGAGGCGGCGCACCGTGCGGAGCCGCTCGACCCCCGCCTCACCGCTCCATCGCAGCAGCCCGCCGCCCGGGCCCGCCGACACCAGCCCGGCGTCGAGATGCTCCGCCAGGAGATCGATGATCTCGTCCAGCCCGTCCGCGAAGACGCCGAGCCGAAAGGAGATCTCTCCGCTCAGCGCGGCGCGGGCCGTGGCGCTCCAGAACGCCGCGGCGCGGGACCCGGGCAGCCTGGTCCAGGTGACCAGGGATTCGAGGGAGGCCCGGGCGATCTCGTCCTCCACCCCCGCCTCGGTCCCGCTCAGCTCCAGCGCCAGCACCCAGTCGGCTTCGCCGGCCAGCGCCGGGGAGAAGAGCTCGATGGCCGACGCGCCGAGCCGCCGTTCGACCAGCGCCCGCGCCGCGTGGGTGAGCGCATCGCGCTCGCCCCGGGCCAGCAGCGTCGCGCGCGCCGCCGGAACCGCCCGCAGCCGGAGGTGGAGCTGCGTCACGATGCCGAACGCGCCGAACCCGCCGACCTGGAGCTTGGTGAGATCGTACCCCGCCACGTTCTTCACCACGTGTCCGCCGGCCTTGATCACCCGGCCGTCGCCGGTGACGATGGTGCCGCCGAGAATGTGGTCGCGCACCGGTCCGAAGCCGTAGCGGAGCGGGCCCGCGGTGCCGGTGGCCACGATGGAGCCGATGGATCGCTCGGGGCGGCCGGGAGGATCGAGCGCCAGCCACGCGCCCCGCGCCTCCAGCTCGCGCTGGAGCACGCCGATGGAGACGCCGGCCTCGACCGTGGCCACCAGGTCGGCGGGCGCGACGTCCACCACGCGGGACAGCCCCCGGGTCGAGAGGGCCAGGTCGGCCGGGGCATCGGGCGGCATCCAGGAACCCTGGCCCTCGATGCGGACCCGCCATCCCTGCTCGTGCGCCAGGCCGCACACCTGCGCCACCGCCTCGGCGGAGTCCGGCGTGGTGCGGGGGCGGCCCTCGCGGTCCAGCTCCACGGCCGCCTCGCCCAGCGCATGGCGCAGCCGCATCAGGATCGCCTCGGTCATGGCCGGCTCCGTCCTGCGGTGCCCGGGCCGCGCCGCCACTCGTTGCACAGGTGCAGCGGAATCACCTTGCGGGGGTTGGCGCGCTGCGCCGGATCGAAGACCCGCCGCAGCGCGCCCATCGCGGCCAGACTCTCGCTGTCGAAGATCATGGGCATGTAGTCCATTTTGTCGGAGCCGACCCCGTGTTCCCCGGTAATCGAGCCGCCCGCCGCGACACAGACCGCCATGATTTCCCGAGCGGCCTGGTGCACCCGCCGGGTCAGATCGGGGTCGCGCGAATCGTAACAGATGTTGGGGTGGAGATTGCCGTCGCCCGCATGGAAGACGTTGGCGATGGCCAGGCCATAGCGCGCGCCGATGCCCATGATCCGTTCCAGGACATCGGGCAAGGCGGAACGGGGCACCACCGCATCCTGGACCACCAGGTCGGGAGCGATGCGCCCCATGGCGCCGAACGCCTTCTTGCGCCCCTGCCAGAGGCGGGCCCGGTCTTCGGAAGTGGACGCGGCCCGGATGGACCGCGCGCCGGAGGCCAGCAACAGCGCCTCGACCGCCCGGCTCTCCGCCCCGACCGCGGCCGCGCCCCCGTCCAGCTCGACCAGGAGCACCGCCCCGGCATCCACCGGGTAACCCGCGGCGTAAATGGATGCCTCGACCGCGGCGATGCAGGCCTGATCCATCAGCTCGAGCGCGGCGGGAACGATACCGGCGGCAATGATGGCGCTGACCGCTTCGCTGGCGGCGCGCACCGTCTCGAAATCGGCCAGCAGGGTCCGGATCTCCGCGGGAATCGGGGTGAGGCGCACGGTGATCGCGAGCGCGATACCGAACATGCCTTCGCTGCCCACGAAGAGGCCCACGAGATCGGGGCCCCAGGCCTCGCCGTGAGGACTGCCCAGCGTGGTGACGGAGCCGTCGGGCAACAGCACCTCCAGCTCCACGACGTGGTTGGTCGTGACGCCGTACTTGAGGCAGTGCGGGCCGCCGGCGTTCTCGGCCACGTTGCCGCCCAGGGTGCAGGCGCTCTGGCTGGACGGATCGGGAGCGTAGTGCAGCCCGAACGGCAGCACCGCCTCCGACAGCCGCGCATTCACCACGCCCGGCTCGACCACCGCGCGGCGCCGCACCGGATCCACCGACACGATGCGATTCAGGCGGGTCAGCACCACCAGGACGCTGTCGTCCTCCGCCAGGGCGCCGCCGGAGAGGCCGGTGCCCGCGCCCCGCGCCACCCACGGAATGCCGTCGGCGGCGAGCAGCCGGATCACCCCGATGCACTCTTCCCGGGTGGCCGGCAGCACCACGAGGCGGGGCGTCGATTTGTGGGTGGGCAGCCCGTCGCCCTCGAACGTCCGGAGCTCCGCCGGGCGGTGCCGGACCCAGCGGGGGCCGGTCACCCGGGACAGGCGCTCCATGATTCCGGCGCTCAGCGGCGGGCTCCGCGGCCGTTCTGCTTGGCCCGCTGGTGAACCCGGGCACGTCGCTCGGCGTCCTGCACCAGCGCGGGGAGCGCGTGCAGCAGCAGGGTGACGCGCTCCCGCACCGAGCGGGACTCGAGCACCCGCTGGCGCTCTTCGAACGGCCATTCGAGCAGGCCCGCCGCCTCGAAGGAGAGCGCGGCGGGCTCGAGGGAAAACTGCAGATCGAGGAACTGGTCGTTGCGGGACTGGAGCGCGGTGGCGTAGCGCTCCGCCAGCGCGCGAAGCCGGACGATTTCCACCTCGCTCGGCACCTGCACCTCGGCGAGGTCAGCGACCGGCTCGACCAGCCCCTGGTGGTAGGGCGAGTCCGACACCACGGGACCCAGAAATCGGAAGCGCTCCTCGCCGCTCACCACGATGTTGGCGCATCCGTCGGGCAGGGGCTGGACCCCGCGCACCAGCGCCACGCAGCCGATTGCGGACGGTCCGGGCAACCCACCGTCCTCGCCGGGCGGCAGGATGCCGAAGCGCCGCCGGTCCGCGGACACATCGGCCAGCAGGCGCTGATATCGGGGCTCGAAGATGTACAGCGGAAGCAGCGCGCCGGGGAAGAGGACCACTTGAACGGGGAAGAGCGGCAGCCGTGAGGACATGCGTGGAGTCTAACAGGATTCAGGGTTGGGGATTGAGGATAGAGGTTGCCAAGAAAAGGGCCCGGAGAGCACTGAACTCGCCGGGCCGTCATTTTCACTCCCCCCGCACTCCTCGATCCTCAAGCCTGGGTCAGGCCGCCTCCATCGGGAAGTTGCGCAGATGCTTGACCTCGGGGGCGTTGCGGAGCTTCTCGAAGGCCCGCTCCCTGATCTGCCGGACCCGCTCCCGGGTCACCCCCAGCATGGCGCCGATGCCCTCGAGCGTCAGCGCCTCGCTGCCTTCCTCGAGGCCGTAGTACAGCGCCAGGATGCGCTGCTCGCGGGGAGTCAGATAGCGGCTGAACAGGGCGGAGAGGAATTCCTTGCGGAGCCCGGCATCCACCAGATCCTCGATATCCACGGTCCCGGTCCCCGCCACCCGCTCGCCGAAAGTCGCCGAGCCGGAATCGTGCCGCTCCACCGGCGCATCGAGGGAAACCTCCACGGTGGTGACCAGCCGCGCCTGCCGGATGGTCTCGACCGGCTCGTCCAGCACCTGCGCGGTCTCCGCGTCGGTGGGGGAGCGTCCCAGCTCCTGGGACAACAGGCTCTCGATCTTGGCCATCTTCATCAGCGCCGCATTCTGATTGAGCGGAATCCGGACCGTGCGGGTCTGCTCGGCCAGCGCCTTGAGCACGCACTGCCGAACCCACCAGACCGCGTAGCTGATGAACTTGACCCCATGGGCGGGGTCGAACTTCCGGACCGCCTTGAGGAGGCCCTCGTTGCCGATGGCCACCAGCTCCGAGAGGTCGAGGCCGTGTCCCTGGAACCGCTTCACATACGAGATGACGAAGCGGAGGTTGGCGGTGACCAGCCGGTCGATGGACGCCTGATCGCCCTTGCGGGCGCGCTTGGCGAGCCGGATCTCCTCCTTGGGATCCGCGATCATCGGGAGCTTCCGGATGTCGAGGAGGTACTGGTCAAATGCGTTGTTGGGAGCGGCCTTGCCGAGGGCGCGAGGAGTAGTTCGAGGACGAACGTGGGACATGCCACCTCTTGCGGGGTCGATGCCGCGGTTGCGCACGCTCTGCGAAGTTACCCGCGGAAGAGCGGGTCGGGATGTTGGTGGGGGCCTTTCGACTTACGGGAGGCAATGTAGGAACAATTTCTTGACGGTCAATAGTTTGACAGCTTCCACATCACAAAGTTAACTCCACCAATCAGTTGGAGAATTCGTCAACGTTGTCCACGATTACAGCTTCGCAACGATGTTGGAATATTCGCATAACTCCTTTCAAGATAACATTTTATATATTGTCTACTTTGTGGACGAACGTGGATAATCTCAGTAGAGCGTCGCGGAGGAGCGTGCGGTGGAAAGAACGATCTGAACCAGGTCCCCTGAAACGGGCACCGTCCAATTGCTGTCGGCTCCGGCCATCGCTCCAATCGCCGTGGGCAGCGCGAAGCGCAGCGATTCGGCCCGGACCTTCTTGTCCAGGGCCATGGCCTCGAGGAGGGCCGTGTCGCTCCACTCGGGCGCGAGCGTGGTGGGGCGACCCACCCGCTCCAACGCCAGGCGGATCGTGGGGGCCAGGGCTCGCTCGGCGAGCCCGAGGCGGTGGGCCAGCAGCGCCTCGACCACCAGGCCGATGGCCACGGCGTCTCCGTGGAGAATGCCGTATTCCGACACCCGCTCGATCGCGTGCCCGACCGTGTGCCCCGCGTTGAGAATGGCCCGGCGTCCCTGTTCCCGTTCGTCGTCGCTCACGATTGCGGCCTTGAGGCGAATGCTTCGGATCACCAGCTCGGTCAGCAGCTCGGGATCGCGCCGCAGCAACGCCTCGGAGTGGGCCCCGATCCACTCGAAGTAGTCCCGGTCCGCGACGATCCCGTGTTTGAGTGCCTCGACCAGGCCGGCGCCGAGATGCGCCGGATGCAGGCTCTGGAGCACCACGGGATCCGCCACCACGCCGACCGGCGGATGGAACGCTCCGATCAGGTTCTTCCCGTGGCGGGAGTTGACGCCGGTCTTTCCGCCCACCGAGGCATCCACCATGGCCAGGAGCGAGGTGGGGACGGAGAGCCAGGGAATACCGCGCAGGTACGTGGCGGCGACGAATCCCGCCAGGTCGCCGATGACTCCGCCGCCCACCGCGACGAGGGCACCGTCCCGGCCGAATCCCAGGTCCAGCAGCCGATCGGTGAGCGCACCCCACCGCGCCCGCGTCTTGGAGCCTTCGCCGGGCCCGACCACCAGGGTGGGCACGTCGAGTCCGTGGGGAACCAGACGCGCGACGGTCCGGTCGGTGATGACGGCGAGTCGGCGCCCGGGCAGGAGCTGGGCGGCCACTGCCGGCAATCGGCCGAGCAGGCCGGCTTCGACCTGGACCGGATAGCTCCCGGCTCCATGGGTCACCCGGATCACGGGCTCCCGGTCTACCACGTCACGTCCCCCCGTCCGGCGTCCTGGTTGGCCAGTCGGGCGAGGGTGAACAGATAGTCGGAGAGTCGGTTGAGGTAGACCAGGAACAGCGCCGGCACGTCCTGGTCGAGGGCGAGGGCCACGACACTGCGCTCGGCGCGCCGGCACACCGTGCGGGCCAGATGGAGCCCGGCGGCCTTGCTGGTTCCCGCCGGGAGAATGAAGGCGCGCAGGGGAGGCAGCGACGCCTCGGCGGCATCCATGGCGCGCTCGAACTGTTCCACCCGCGCCGGGTTGAGCTCCGCCTTGGCCAGCGCCGCGCGGACCTTCTCCGGGTCGGGCGTGGCCAGATGGCCACCGATGGAGAACAGGTCGCGCTGGATCGCCTCGAGCTCGGCATCGAACAGCTCCGCCGGGACGGCGGCGCGCGCCACCCCGATCGCGGAGTTGAGCTCGTCGACGTCTCCATAGGCGGCGACGCGAGGGTCGGCCTTGGACACCCGGCCGCCGCCGAAGAGACCGGTCTCGCCCTCGTCGCCGGTACGCGTGTAGATCCTCATGCCGAGAAATGTACGTCCGTGGGGACGGTGAGGTCAGTGAGGACCGGAGCAAACCGACCGTCCTCACGGCCCTCGCCGTCCCAGGGTCCGTCTATATTTCTCCCGTGCCCAACCCCATCACCGACATCACGATCATCGGCGGCGGCCCCACCGGTCTGTTCGGGGCCTTCTACGCCGGAATGCGGGGCGCCACCTGCCGGATCATCGACGCGCTTCCCGCGCTCGGTGGCCAGCTCATGGCCCTCTACCCGGAAAAATTCATCTTCGACGTCGCCGGATTCCGTCAGGTCCTCGCCAAGGACCTGGTCAAGGGGCTGGCCGACCAGGCGCTCCAGTTCGGGTGCGAGGTCCGCCTGGACGAGATCGTGACCGGGCTCGACCGGATCGACGACGGGGCGCTCGGGCATTTCGTGCTCGAGACCGGCAAGGCGTCCTACCCGACCCGCACGATTCTGATCGCCGCGGGGATCGGCGCCTTCGAGGCGCGGAAGCTCCCCGCCGAAGGCGCCGAGATGTGGGAAGGGCGGGGGCTCGAGTACAAGGTGCTCGACCCGAAGGCCTTCGCCGGCCAGCGGGTGCTGATCGTCGGCGGAGGCGACTCGGCCTTCGACTGGGTGGTCAATCTCGAGGATGTCGCGCGGTCCATCATGCTCATCCATCGCCGGGACGGATTCCGGGCCCATGCGGCCACGGTACGCCAGGTGGAGCGGATGCAGGGCCTGGGCAAGTGCGAGGTCCGCACCTTCTCGGAGGTGACCGCGATCCAGGGCGGGGAGCGGGTCGAGCGGGTGACGATCCTCAACAACAAGACCGGGGAAGCGGAAGTGCTTCCCTTCGACGCGGTGGTGCCCCAGCTCGGGTTTCACTCCGATCTGGGTGCCATCAAGGAGTGGGGGCTCGACGCGGTGAAGGCCAACATTGTGGTGGACCGGGTGATGCGGACCAATGTGCCGGGGATCTACGCGGCGGGAGACATCGTCACCTACGAGGGCAAGCTCGATCTGATCGCCACCGGCGTCGCCGAGGCATGCACCGCGGTCAACAATGCGGTCCACTGGATCGACCCCAAGCGCAAGGTGGATCCCGGTCACAGCTCGGAGCTCAAGATCTTCGCCACCCAGCAGCAGGGCTAGCGTCCGACGACGGCGCTGCGGCGCTCCATATTGAAGGTGTCGGTCCAGACTCCTCCCCGGAGCGCGATCCGCTCCCGCCGTCCGATCATCCGGAACCCGCACCGCTGGTGCAGCGCCAGGCTGGCGGGGTTGTCGGTATGGATGGACGACCACAGCGTCCAGATGCCCGCCGCCTCCGACGCGGGGATCAGGGCCTCCAGCAGCGCCCGGCCGACCCCGGCTCCCCGGGCGGCCGCCGAGACGTAGACGCTCACCTCGGCGACCCCGCGAAAGCAGGCCCGGGTGGACACGGGCATCAGCGCGGCCCATCCGGCCATTTCTCCATTCCGCTCCGCCACCAGCCGGCTCTCCGGGAGATGGCCGGCGTCCCAGGCGGTCCAGTCCGGCTCCTCGGTTTCGAAGCTGGCCGTTCCCGTGGCGATGCCTTCGGCATAAATGCGACGGACCTCGGGCCAGTCGCTCCGGGTCATGGTGCGGATCGTGATATTCGCCCCCGTCACTTCTTCCCGATCTCCACCACGAGACTGTCGATGCGCTCGACCATCGCCTCGCCGCTCAGGTCGTGGTTGTTGGACTGGATCGAGAAGATTCGGATGCGCCCGTTGGGAAGCGTGAGGTAGCCGGACATCGAGTTGACCCGGAAGATCGAGCCGGTCTTGGCCTTTACCCGCCCCTCCATCGCGGTGCCCACCATCCGATTGCGGATTGTCCCGCTCTTGCCCGCGACCGGCAGGGCGCCCTCGAACCAGGAGAAGTTCGGGCGGCCGCGCAGCCACAGCAGCAGCCGGGCAAAGGTGAGGGGGCTCACCACGTTCACGTGCGAGAGGCCGGAGCCGTCGCGCAGGGAGAACTGGGTGGAATCGGCGCCGACCGAATCGATGAGCAGGCGCCGTTCCACCGCCAGCCCGCTCCGCCAGCTTCCCTCGCCTCCCACCTGCCGGCCGATCTGCTTGAGCAGCATCTCGGCGAAGAGATTCTGGCTGGGTCCCAGGATCGGAATCAGCCACTCGCGGAAGGGCCGGGACGCGGACTCCGCGAGCGGCGCCGTGCGCCGGGCGCCGGCGTACCGCATCGAGTCGGTGGTCGATGCGGTGGCGCCCAGGACCGAGATGCCGGCCTCGGCGAGCGCCCGCCGGAGGGCGCTCGCGGCCAGCCGGTTCGGGTCGGGAAGCGCCACATACGAGGTCCGCGGGGGGGACCCTCGGGCGATCGTCCCGCCTCCCCAGAGCGAGAGGGGACCCAGCGCCCCGACATCGAGGCCGGAACCCGGGCCGTCGACGGTCGTGGTCCGGTTCTCGATAGTGACGTCTCCCAAATCGGGGAAGAGCGCCAGCGATCCCGGGGCGCCGGGCTCGGGCCCCGGGCTCCACCGGACATCGAGGCTGTTGTCGTTGAAGGCGAGACCGGACACCGGGGCGGCGTACCACCAGAGGAGATCGCCCTGCTCCCAGGTTTCGTGGAGCAGGGTCGGCTCGAAATAGCTGCCGTCTCCGACGACGCTCCCCGTGATGGTGCGGATGCCGCGGGATCGAAGCTGGGCGGCCAGGTCGCGGAGCCGTCGCAGGGGGTCCGATTCGCAGGCCCCTGGCCGGGTGGTGTCGGCCTCGAAGCAGCGGCGACTCATGGTGGGATCGCCCCGGCCGTAGAGCACCAGGTCGCCGTGGATCCGGCCGCTGTCGACGGGCCCCGCGGCGTACAGACTGGTCATGACCGTGCCGTCCGGGGGGAGCAGCGCGGTTGCCGCCGCGGCCACGATCAGCTTGGTGTTGCTGGCGGGAATGAACAGCCGGGTGGCGTTGCGTTGATAGAGGACCTTGCCGGTGGTGTCGAGCACGGCCACGCCCCAGGAATGCCGGTCGAACGGCGGCGCGTCCAACCACCGGTCCAGCCGCTTGGACAGCGATTGGGCCGCCAGCCCCTGGGCCCACAGGGCCGCACCGATGAGACCGAGCAGGCAGCGGCGCATTGGAAAAGTGTGAGAGTGGCGTAACACAATAAGAGAAATAGATTTAGGACGTGTCGTCAATCAAGCTAACGAATCCGGCCTGCCCCCGTGGCCGGCATTGGGTGTTCACTGTCCGTACAGGGCTTGCCATCGCGGTGCTCGGCTGCGCCGGGTTCGGCTCTGCCTTGGCACAGGCCCTGGATCAGGGCCTGGTGGTCCGGCGGCTCAACTACACCGGCAACAAGTCGTTCGAGTCGAGCATCCTGGACGCGGCCATCGTCACGACCAACTCGACCTTTTTCGCGAGATCGTTCCTGACCCGCTGGTTGGGACTCGGCGGCAAGCGCTATCTGAACGAGCGCGCCTTCCGCACCGATGTCGAGCGCCTGAAGACATTCTACCGTATCCACGGGTATCTCGATGTGCAGGTGGACACCGCCGTGGTTCGCACGCCGGCGGACGTGTACCTCACCTTTCTCATCAAGGAAAACGAGCCGGTCAAGGTTCGCACCTTCGAGATCACCGGCCTCGACACCATCCCCGATGGGCACAACCTCACCGTAGCGCTTCCCCTCCGGGTGGGTCAGCCCTTCGACCGCACCCTGCTGCTCGCGACGGCGGACACGGTGGCGTCGCGGCTGCAGGAGCGCGGGTATCCGGAGGTCCGGGTCCTGCTCGGGAAGCGGGACGTGAACCGCGAGGAGCATACCGCGGACGTGGCCCTGGAGGTCCAGCCGGGCGTGCACTCGGTGATCGGGGAGATCCACGTCGAAGGCACTGAGACCGTGGACAGTACGTTCGTGCGATCGCTGCTGGCCACCGCACCGGGACGTCCGTTCAACGCCACCGAGCTGGGCCAGAGTCAGCGCAACCTGTATCGCTCCGAGCTGTTCCGGTTTGCTACCGTGCGACTGGATACGGCGCACTTCGTGGAAGGCTCCGGCGTCGTGCCCCTGACCATCGTGGTCACC
Organism: uncultured Gemmatimonadales bacterium; assembly: GCA_963762545.1. Taxonomy (GTDB): domain Bacteria; phylum Gemmatimonadota; class Gemmatimonadetes; order Gemmatimonadales; family GWC2-71-9; genus JABFSM01. The sequence goes on from CAVXLC010000002.1 coordinate 221,236, forward strand.
GAGGGCGCCATGCACCGGGCTCGCGCCGTCATCGGCTACGGCACCAACGACTGTTTCCGTCTCGGCGCGGGCTGGACTGCGCGCAATGCCCTGGGCCACGGACAGATTTTCGACGTGTCCGCGCAAACCTCGAAGCTGGGCGTGGGAGAGCCGACCCTGGTCGGCGCGCTCCGCAATTCGATCTGTTCCGCGCTCAAGGACGACTCGGTCGGCTCGACCAAGCTCAATTACAACCTGTCCACGTCGTTTCGCCGGCCGCTGTTCATCTCGCCCGCCAACACCCTGACGCTGTCCCTCTTTTCCGAGCGGAGGAGCGAGTTTGCGGTGTACATGCGCGAGGACGTGGGTGGATCGCTGACGCTGCTCCGGGAAACCCAGAACCGGATTCCGATCTCCCTGGCGTACCGGCTTTCCTACGGCCGGACCGAGGCCAACAACGTCTCGTTCTGCGCATTCTTCAATGCCTGCACCGAAACCGACATCGCCCAGCTCAGGCAGCGGCGGCTGCTGGCGACCCTGACGGCCAGCGCGGTGCGAGTCCGGGTCAACAACCCGCTGGACCCATCCCGGGGCTCGACGCTGACGGCCGAGGTGACCAACAGCTCGCGCCTGATCGGCTCCTCCAAGTTCGCGCAGTTCACCCGCTTCCTGGGCGACGCCTCGTACTACCAGCCGGTGGGACAGTCGGTGCTCGCGCTGCACCTCCGGGCCGGGATGGTGCTGTCGCCCAAGCTGGCCCTGGCCGGCGGGCAGTCGAATTTCGTTCCGCCGGAACAGCGATTCTATGCCGGCGGTCCGAACGATGTTCGGGGGTACAACCGCAACGAGCTCGGACCGCTGGTGTACGTCGTTACCGAAGCAGGGATCGATTCCACCACCGGCAAGCCGATTCCCGCCCAGATCCGGAGCGCCGCCACCGGAGGCAACAGCCTGGTGGTGGGCAACGCCGAGTTCCGGATTCCCTCGCCGTTCTACCGGTCGTGGCTCCGGTTCGCCGCCTTCGTGGATGCCGGCACCGTCTGGGAACGGGGTGGGGGCTCGGCGTCGGGGCCGCAGGTCCGCGTCACGCCGGGCGTCGGACTCCGGTTCGTGACGCCGCTCGGTCCGGCGCGGCTGGACGTGGCCTATAACGGCTATCCGATCCAGGCGGGCCGCCTCTACCTGATTCACCGCACCGGCAATCTGGAGCTGCTGCAGGCCTCCTATCAGCCGCCCAAGCGGACTCTCCAGAACTGGGTGATTCAGCTCGGCGTGGGGCAGGCATTCTGATGCGCCGCCGCCTGCTGCGCTGGGTCTTCGTGGTGTTCGTCGGCGCGGTGGCCGCGGTGCTCGGGGTCGCCACCGCCACGCTCTATTCGCCCCCGGGCCGCGCGCTGCTGGTCCGGCTGGTGTCGAGCAAGGCGGGCGGCATGATCCGCGGCTCGCTCTCGATCGAGGCCGCGAGCGGGCGATGGCTCAACGGATTCGCTCTCGACGGGGTGGTCATCAAGGACAGCGCGGGCGTCCTGCTCGCCGACGTACCCCGGATCGAGGTCTCCTACAGCCTGGCCGAAATCCTGGCCGGACGGATCGTGTTCAGTTCGCTCCGGCTCCACCATCCGGTATTGCAGATCATCAAGCACCGGAACGGACGGGCCAACTACCAGGAAATCTTCCATCTCGGGGAGGGGAGCTCCCCGCCGGGGAGCCGGCCCCAGCTGATCGAGATTCACGGCCTCACGATCGACAGCGGCACCGTGACGATCCGGCTGCCCTGGAATCCCGACGGGCGGCTCCACACTCCCGCTCAGGTCGACTCGGCCCTGGCCTTCGAGCGCGCCAAGCCGGGACGGCGCATCGAGCCCGGGCCGGAGGGCCTCGAGATGGTGCGTACGCTCGAGGGTCTCGACGCGAGGATGCCGCTGGTCCGGGTGTCCAGTCCGGACAACGGTCCGACCCTCGTAGACATCGAGCGATTGCGGGTCCGCATCAGCGACCCCGCCGTCCAGCTGTCGGATCTCAAGGGGGAGGTCCGGACCAAGAACGACAGCCTGATCTTCAGTGTGGATCACGCCGACCTGCCGGGCACTTCGCTGTCCGGAGCCGGTCGACTCGACTGGCCCCGCGATACCATTCTGTACCACTTCGGACTCCAGGCCAGCCGGCTGGCGCTCCGCGACATGCGGTGGATCTCGCCGGGCTTCCCCGATTTCACCGGCGCGGCCCACATCGACGCCAGCTCGGTGAGCGGCAGCCGCACCGAGTACGATATCCGCAATCTCTCCGTGGGAGATTCAACCAGCCGCATGACCGGGCGACTCGTGGCGCTGACCGACATCTACAAGGGCCTGGGCTTCCGACATCTCGGTCTCGATCTCCAGAGTGTCAACCTCGACGTGGTACGCCCCTATCTCGATTCGGTTCCCTTCTACGGCACGATCACCGGCCGGCTGAGCGCGGACGGATTCTTCGAGGCGATGACGGTGTCCCTCGACTGGCGGTTCCGGGACGCGAAGATTCCCGGGGCCGAGAACCAGCTGGGGCTGGATGGCCTGCTGACGCTGGGGGGCGCGGACGGCATGTTCTTCCATGACGCCAAGCTCTCGAACACCGATCTGGACCTGCGCACGGTGCGCCGGGTGAGCCCGGCGGTCATCCTCGAGGGCCGGCTCGGCTTGGCCGGCTCGCTTGCGGGGCCCTGGAAGAACGTCGTGTTCGACGGCACCGCCGAACACCGGGATGACGACCGGCCCCCGAGCCGGATGACCGGCACGGTCCACCTCGACACCAGGGGGACGGTGCTGGGCCTCGAGACCGATGTGGTGCTCGACTCGCTGGCCTTCGAGGGCATTCGCCGCACCTTTCCCACCCTCAAGGCGCAGGGCTCGCTGGGCGGCCGGGTCCGGCTCTCGGGAACGCTCGAGCATCTGGCGGTCGACGCCGACGTGGGCGGAGCGCTCGGAAAAGTGCACGCCGTCGGCGGTGCCACGCTCGCGCCGCCTCGTTGGGGCGCCGACTCGATGCGGTTGAGCTTTACCGATCTCGATCTCCATGCGCTGACCGGAACCGCACCGGAGACTCGACTGCTGGGCACCTTGAATGGAACCGGCACCATCGATTCGGGCGTCCCGCCGGTGGGACGGCTGGCGCTCCGGCTTGGCAAAGGCCAGATCCGCGAGTTCACCCTGGACTCGGCGGTGGCCCGGCTCACCGCCGCCGACAGCATGATCCGGCTCGACACGCTCCGAGCGTACTTTGCCTCGGGCCAGGTCCGCGGCGGCGGCGCTGTCGGGTGGGCCGCTCCCAGGAGCGGACTGATGGCCTTCCACGCCGACGCGAAGGACCTGGCCCCGTTCGATTCCCTGGCCCTTCGGCTGACCGGTTTCTCCCGCGACAGTCTGATCGGGGTGCGAATGACCGGAAGCGCCCATGGCGACGTGACGCTCGAGGGCGCCCTGGGCGCCCTCAAGGTGGACGCCGCGGTGCAGGTCGATCCGTTCCGCTGGCTCACCTACCGCGCGAGCAACCTGGAGGGCCGGCTGCTCTGGCTGAGCGGCGATTCGGTGCTGACCGCCGGCGTGTCGGCCGACACGCTCACCGACGGCGTGCTGCAATTCACCGCCGTGCAGCTGGGCGGGCACGGTCGCTCCGATTCGCTCAACTGGATCGGCTCGGCGGAGAGCCGGAACTCGGTCCGGCTGGCGGGAGCCGGGGGATACCAACGCCTTCCCAATCTCACCCTCTTTCGCGCCGACACCCTGAGTCTCGATCTGCTGGGCCGCCAATGGTGGCTGGCGCGGCCGGCGACGGCGCGCATTCGCGATTCCCTGGTGTCGATGGACACGGTGCGGTTCGTCACTCGCGACGGCTCCGGCAGCGTCGAGGTGGCCGGCGAGTTCTCCCGGGCCGCCCCCAGCAACCTGTCGGTTACCGCGCTGGGGATCGGGCTGCGCGAGATCTACGCCGTGATGCAGCGCGACACCGCGGGCATCCAGGGTTCGGTCCAGGTCGACGCGCGGATGGCCGGCACGACCAGGGCGCCGGAGCTTCGGGGAACCGGGAGCCTCACCGGGGGAGTCTTCGGCGACTTCCAGGCCCCGCTGGTCCGAGCCGCGTTCGACTACCGCGACCACGCATTGCGTTCCAACCTCACCTTCTGGCGCACCGGCGTTCCGGTCGTGGAGGTGGATGCCTCCCTCCCGCTCGATCTGGCCTTCAGCGGAGTGGCCAAGCGGCAGCTTCCCGGTCCGATCCATATCGCGGCCAAGGGAGACAGTGTCGACCTGGCCATCGTGGAGGCCTTCACCCCGAACCTGCGGAAGGTCACCGGGTTCCTCAACCTGGACGCCCGGGTGGAAGGGACCTGGGACACGCCGCGGCTGGCTGGTGAGGCCCATCTGCTCGACGGCGGCGCGGACGTCCCCGCGCTCGGCGTTCGGTATGGGCCCATCACCGGCGGACTCAACTTCTCCGGTGACTCGATCGTCCCGGACGTGAAGGTCCACGGCCGGACCGGAGAGCTGGACGTGACGGGGGCGGTGCGGCTCCAGCACCTCACCACCCCGACGCTCGACCTGGCCCTTTCGGCCCGGGAGTTCGAGCTGATCGACGTCCGCGACTATCTCAAGATCCAGACCTGGGGTGACGTGAACCTGACCGGCACGTTGTTTCACCCGGTGCTGACCGGGTCGGGACGATTCACCAACAGCATCATCTATTTCTCGGACCTGGTCTCCAAGGACGTCGTGAATCTCGAAGACCCGCTCTATGCCGATCTGGTGGACACGCTCGCGATCCGGCAGCGGGGGCTCGGGGCGAATTTCCAGAGCCGGTTTCTTGATTCCCTCTCCATCAAGGATCTCGACTTCATCGCCGGCACCGGCGTCTGGCTCCGGTCCAACGAGGCCAACTTCCAGCTCGAGGGACGGCTCCGGGTCAACAAGACCCGCAAGCTGTACCAGATCGAGGGGAGCCTCAACACACCGCGTGGCACCTACACTCTCGAAATCGGGCCGACGATCTCCCGGACCTTCACCGTCGAACGGGGCTCGGTGCGTTACTTCGGCGACCTCAATGCGGAGCTGGATGTCCAGGCGCGCAATGTGGTCAAGACTTCGGAAGGAAGTCAGGATGAGATCCCGGTCATCGCCCATATCACCGGAACCCTCGAAGTGCCCACGCTGACGCTTTCCACGCCACCGGACCGACCCCCGATGTCGCAGCCGGAGCTCATCTCCCTGTTGGTGTTCGGCACCAGCCGGGCTTTTCAGAACGGATTCAACGTCCAGGCGGGCGCCACCTCGGCGGCGCTCAACGCGCTCGCCAACGAGCTGCAGCGAACGCTCACCTCGGCCCAGCACGCTCCCGACATCGTGGAGATCCGCCAGGGACTGTCTCTCGGCAGCGGGTTCGGGAGCCAGGTCCAGTCCGCCACCGAGATCGCGGTGGGGAATTCGATCGGCAGCAAGCTGTTCGTCACGGCCAACGTCGGGTTCTGCCTCAACTCGAGCCAGAACCCGTTCAGCGCCAAGAACCTGGGTGCGAGCCTCGAATACCGGTTCCGGCGGGAGCTCCGGATGGTGATCTCGGCCGAGCCGGTGCAAACCTGTTTCGGTGTCGGAGCCGAGACGCTGCTCAACACCCGGCGCTACCAGTTCGGCGCCGAGCTTCGCTGGGACCGGGACTACTAGGAGTGGCCCGGGTCCTTCTCATCGCCAATCCAGTGGCCGCGCGGCACGATGACGCCATTCGTCACCGGGTGGTGGAGTACCTCGGCCGGGAGGGCTGGCAGGTGGAGATGGCGGTGACCACGGGCCCGGGCGACGCCCGGGACCTGGCTGCCCAGGGCCTCGCGTCGGGCGTCGACGCCGTGGCCGTTTTCGGCGGAGACGGCACCACCATGCAGGCGGCGGCCGCGATGGTCGGAACCGGCGTGCCGCTGGCCCTGATTCCCGGCGGCACCGGAAATCTGCTCGCGGGCAACCTCAGGATTCCCACCAATCCGGTGCGGGCGGCGCGGTCCCTGGTGCGGGGCCACGCCCGGGTGATCGACCTCGGGCGGGTGGTGTTCCCCGACGGAGAGCACTACTTCGGCGTGGCCTGCGGCGCCGGCGTCGACGCCGAAGTCATGGGGGGCACCCCAATCGCCAGCAAACGGCGCTGGGGCATCGGTGCCTACTTCGCCAGCACCTTCCGGGTCCTCCCGACGATCAGGAGTTCTGCCTGCACGGTCTCGGTGGACGGGGTGGCCTTCGACTTCCCGGCCGCGCTGGTGCTGATCATGAACTGTGGCGAGATGATCCCGCCGTTCGTGCGGATCCGGCCCGAGATCAACCCGGACGACGGCCTTCTCGACCTGGTCGCCGTTTCGGCCGACACGCCGTGGGAGGGAATCCGGGGCCTCCTCCGCGTGGTCTTCGATGGCCGCCGCGAGGAGATCCGGGAGACGCCCTACCTTCGCTATGCGCGCGGAACCCGCTTCACCGTGGCATGCGGCGGTCACCTTCCCGTGCAGTTCGACGGCGACCCGGTCGGCCACACCCCGTTCAGCGCCGAAGTCTGCCCCCAGGCGCTGGCGGTGATGGTGCCGAAGGAGTGACCCCTGAAATCCGGTGTATTGCGCTCGGAAGCAACTGCCTACATTCTTGACAGACGATGACCGACTCCGTCCTGCTGATTCATGACGACAGCGGCTTGCTCCGCAGCATCGGCGCCCGATTCGAACAGGCGGGCTGCGAGGTCTTGCGGGAGCTCTCCGGCGAGGCGGGGGCCGCGACACTGGCGCGGGCTCATCCCGACGTCGTCTGCGTGGCGATGCACCTCACCGACGGAGCGCCGGCGCTGGTGCAGAAGCTGGCCTCGAACCACGCCCTGGTGGTGGTGTTCGGGGAGCAGCTCGATGGCGCTGCGTCGGCGCGGGTGATGGCAGCGGGAGCGAGCCGGGTGGTGGACACGGCCCACGATCCCGAGCTGCTGCTCTCGGTGGCGCAACGGGCGGCCGCCGAGGGGCGCCGGCGGCGGGCGGCCGACTGGCAGTTCCGCGAAGGCTCGCCCCGATTCGGGCTGGAGTCGCTGGGCGGCTCGCCCGCGCTCCGCCAACTGTCCCATCAGATCGGCCTCCTGGCCCAGAGCGAGCGGACCACGCTGCTCATCACCGGCGAAACCGGGATCGGCAAGGCGTGGGCGGCGCGGGTCATTCACGACCTCGGGGCCCGCTCGGGGCGGCCGTTCCTGTCGGTGCGGCTGGGCGGGCGGAACGCCGGCTATCTCGAATCGCTGGTCTTCGGTCACGAGAAAGGCGCCTTCGTCGAGGCCACCGAACGCCGCCGCGGCCTGCTCGAGCTGGCCGAGGGCGGTACGCTGCTGCTTCGCGAGATCGCGGAGTTGCCGGCCGAGCTGCAGCCCAAGCTCCTCCGGGTCCTCGAGACCAAGACCTTCCGGCGGCTGGGGGGCACCCACGATATCGCCGCGGACACCCGGCTCATGGTCACGACCCGGCGGGACCTCGCCGCCGAAGTGGATGCCGAGCGGTTCCGTCAGGACCTGTTCTACCGCCTGAGCGTGATGTCGCTGGCCATGCCGCCGCTCCGGGACCGCTCGACCGAGGATCGCGCGGGAGTGATCACGGCGATTCATGGCGAGCTCCGGGGCATCTACCCCGAGGGGCCGGCGGTGATCTCCCCGGACGCGCTGAGCCGGCTCAACGAGTACGCCTGGCCCGGCAACATCCGCGAGATGGAGGGCGTGCTGGAGCGCAGCATGGTCATCGCCCGGGGGCAGATCGCCATCGGGGTGGAGCACCTGCCCGGTGAGTTCCGGGCCCGTCCCGGCATCGGCGACCGGCGCCACACGCCGATGAGCATCGAGGATCTGGAGCGGCAGCACATCGAGCGGACCCTGCGCTACCACGGCGGGAACCGGACCCGGGCCGCCAAGGAGCTCGGCATCTCCCGCGCGACCCTGATCAACAAGATCAAGCTGTACGGGCTGACCGACTGACCCCCATGACTCCCGTCCCCCGGAAGCCGGCGACCGATCTGATGCAGTGCCGCGCCTGCGGACGGGAGGAGCGCGCGTCCGAGGGGTACCCCTGTTCCCGCTGCGGCACCTTCATCTGCCTCATCTGCAGCATGCGCGGCGTGACCCTCTGCCGGAACTGCTCCATCGAAACCGGGGGCGGAACGACGAACGCGTGAAGCGCAAGCTCGTCCTCTTCGATATCGATGGCACCCTCCTTCTCTCCGCCGGCGCCGGCCGCCGCGCGATCCACGCGGCGTTCCGGGAGCGGGGGGTGGACCTGGCGACGGTGTCGGGCATCCGGTTCGACGGGAAGACCGACCCTCAGATCATCGTCGAGCTGCTCGAGGCGGCGGGGCACCCCCCGCCGCACACTCCCGCCCGGATCACCGAGCTGCTGGATCTGTATGTCTCCCATCTGGAGCGGGATCTGACCGAGCACGGGCACCGCTCCCGGGTGATGCCGGGCATTCCGGCGCTGCTCGACGCCTTGGAGGCGGATGTGGGAGTGGTGCTCGGGCTGCTCACCGGCAACGTGGTCACCGGGGCCAGGCTCAAGCTGGTCGCGGCGGGGCTCGACCCCGAGCGCTTCGTCGTCGGGGCCTACGGCTCGGACCACCATCGGCGCAACGAGCTGCCTCCGGTCGCGGCCCGGCGCGCCGAGCCGCACTTCGGACGGGTCCCGTCGGGCGCCGAGGTGGTGATCATCGGTGACACCCCGGCCGACGTGCGCTGCGGGGACTGCATCGGCGCCCGCACCATTGCCGTGGCGACCGGCGGCTACACCGTGAGCGAGCTCGAGGCCACCGGCGCCGACCGGGTGTTCGCCGATTTTGCGGAGGTGGAGCGGGCCCGGGAGGCGATCCTATCCTAGAGCTGGAGGTCAAGGCGGTCGTGCCCGATCCCGACCGGGTCCGCGAACGGCTCCACCAGGCCGGCGCCCGGCCCGGATTTGCCGGGATGATGACCGACACGCGCTACGATCGGGACGGGGAGCTCGCCGGCCGCGGTGAGGTGCTCCGGCTTCGGAGCTACCGCGGCGAGAACGGCGAGACCGTCCTGATCGGCTGGAAGGGGCCGGCCAGCGTCACGCCCGGCGGCCTGAAGGAGCGTCCCGAGCTGGAGTATGGCATCGGACTTCGCCGCGCGCCGCCCGGCGCGCTGCTCGAGGCGCTGGGCTATGCGCCGGTCCAGCTGATCGACCGCTACGTCGAGTACTATCACCTGGAACGCGCCGACGCGCGGCTGGAGTGGTATCCGCGCATGGATACGCTGATCGAAATCGAGGGCGACGCGGAAGGCATCGACGCCGGCATTCTGGCCTCGGGCCTCCCGCGCGCGGCGTTCAGTCCGGAGCCGCTGGTCGAGTTCGCCGCGCGGTTTGCCGCGCGGACCGGAACTCCCGCGGCGCTGCGGCTGGCCGAGCTGGGCCTCGAGCCTCCGCGCTGGCCCCGGCGATGACCCACCCGCCCACGATGATCCGCTTTCCGGAGCTGGGGCCGTTCCTGGGCCATCTGGCCTCCCCCGACGCTCCGGCATCCCGCGATCCGGAGCTCGAGCCGGTGCGGCTCGCCATGCTCTCGACGCTGTTCGAACGGGCCGGCCAGGCGCGGGCGCTGCTCGCGAGTGGTGACCTCGCGGGAGCGCGGGCCGTGCTCGCGCGCGAAGCCTGGCTGGGAATCTGGGAGACTGCGGTCGCTGGAGCCGCGGCCGCGTTGCTCTCGGGCATCGAGCGGCGGCTGCGCGACGCCGCGGCCGTCTCGAGACTGCCCCGCGGCAAGGTGACGACGCTCCTGCCGGGAGCCGAGGACCGCCGGATCCTCCGGGCCCGCCTCGCGTCCGCGGGCATCGGCCTGGAACAGGCGACCCTCGAGCTGGCGCGGACCGCGCTCGAGTGGGACGAGGCGATCCGCCGCAGCGCCGGCGAGCTCACCGGCGCGTGGGATCGGATGCTGGCGCTGGCGCGCCAGGAGCGGGAGTTCTGGGATCGCCGCATTGCCGACGTGCGGGCGTGGCGGCGCCCCTGGCGGCCGCTGATCCTGAGCGCCACCGCACTCCTGCTGCTGGCGGTCTGGCTGGGCCTGGTGCTCGGCGGATACCTGCCGGTCCCGTCGTTTCTTCGCCCGCTGACCGACTGGTACTGGAGCCTGCCTTGGCCGTGATCGGGCTCGGCGTCGATCTGGTGGACGTCGAAGAGGCGGAACGATTGCTGGAACGGTGGGGGGACCGACTGCTCCGGCGGCTGCTCACCGACGCCGAACGGGAGTATGTGCTCAGGTTCGAGCGCCCGGCGCAGCACCTGGCGGTTCGGCTGGCCGCCAAGGAGGCGGTCTACAAGGCGCTCCAGGCCTTGCCCGGGGCGCACGAGGTTCGCTGGCGCCACATCGAGGTGGTGAGGCGGCACGACGGACGCCCTTCGATCCAGCTACATGATGAGGCAGCACGACTTAGCCAGGCAGCCGGAATGGTCCGCATTTCGCTTTCCCTCTCCCATACCAGGCGCACGGCCGGAGCGGTTGCCCTCATCGAGCGGGAATGAGGCCGGCCGTCTTTGAATTCCGATTGGGCCACTCTACTTTTCCGGCCGATGCTCAATAATTATTTGAGAAGCATTCTCATTCTCGTGGCGCCCATCGGTTTCTTCTGCGTCGGGGCCTCCGCGCCTGCCGCCGCACAGGATCCCGGCTCGGCGGCCCGTCGGGTGGCGGCCACCGCCCAGCTCGCAGCCGAGGAGTATCGGCTGGGGGTGAGCGGGGGACGCGTGGTGGCGCCGGAAGAGGTCAGCGAGGCCCGGTTGTTCCTCGCCGAGGCGCGCCGCAATCTCACCGCGCTCCCGGCGGTCACGGTGGCATCGGTGTCGGCGTCGCTCGACACGCTCGACGCGATGGTGGCGCGCACGGCCCATCCTGATTCGATCGCCGACCGGGTGGCCGTGATGGTCGCGGCGCTGGGCCGCGACCTCAACATCGCCTTCGACGAGGTCCCCGCCGAGACGCCCTCGCTGGCGCGCGGCCGCGAGGTCTACCAGACCAACTGCGCGGCGTGTCATGGCCCGAGCGGCCGGGGTGACGGATCCCAGGCGGTGGCGATCACTCCCCGACCCGCCAACCTCGCCGATTCCGCGGCGTTGTCGGGCAGCTCCCCCCTCGATTTCTACCGCCGGATCACCGTGGGCGTGGCCGGCACCGCGATGACGCCGTACGAGCACATCCTCTCGAATGAGGACCGCTGGGCGGTGGCGCTCTACACGTCGCTGCTCCGGCTGCCGGCGCCTTCCGGGGCGGCACCGGCCGGGCTCCGGGCCTTCTCCGCCTCCGCGCGGCTCAGTGACGCCGAGGTGCTGGCGGCCCTCGGCCCGGGCGCGTCCCGGGCCGCCGTGGCCTCGGTGCGGATGGCGGAAGGAGACGCGCTCGCGGGAAGGCTGTCCGACCGGGTCTTCGCGACCGTGCGCGCGCAGCTCGACAGCGCGTACAACCTGGCTGTGGCGGGCCGCAAGAGCGAGGCGCGCGCCATCGCCATGGACGCCTACGTCACCTTCGAACAGGTCGAGCGGACCCTCCGGGTGAAGAATCCGTCGCTCACGGCGCGGATCGAGGAGGCGTTCTCGGTGCTGCGGACCCGCGCCGGGTCGGACGCCACGGTGGCCGAGCTCGCCCGGATCCGCCAGAACCTGTCCCGGGAGCTCGAGACCGCCGAGCGCACCGTGGTGGACCGGCTCTCCCCGACCAACCTGCTGGTGCAGTCCGTCATCATCCTCATGCGTGAGGGCCTCGAGGCGATTCTGGTGATCGGGGCCCTGATGGCCTTCCTGGTCAAGACCGGGAATGCCCACCGTCGCCGCGACATCCACCTCGGCGTCGGGGCCGCCGTGGTGATGAGCCTGGTGGTGGCCGTGGCGCTCGAGACCGTGTTCCGGCTGACCAGCGCGCACCAGGAAGGTCTCGAGGGTGGCGTGCTGATCCTCGCCACCGGCACGCTGTTTTACGTGAGCTACTGGCTCCTGTCCAAGATGGAAGCCGACCAGTGGAACCGGTTCGTGAAGGGCAAGGTGCAAAACGCCCTGACCCGCGGCTCGGCGCTCGCGCTGGCCTCGGTGGCCTTTCTGGCGGTCTTCCGGGAGGGGTTCGAGACCGTGCTGTTCTACAAGGCGCTGGTCGTCTCGGGAGGCGCCGGCGCCTGGGCGCCGGTATTCGCCGGCATCGCGGCCGCCAGTGTCGCGCTGTCCGCGGTGTACCTGGCCATGACCCGGTTTGGCGTCCGGCTTCCCCTCAAGCCGCTGTTCGGGGTCACCGGGGCGCTGCTGTACTACATGGCCTTCGTCTTCGCGGGGAAGGGCATCGGCGAGCTGCAGGAGGCGGGACTGGTGTCGCTCACGCCGGCCGGATGGGCTCCGCGGATCCCGGCCATGGGGATCTATCCGACGCTGGAATCACTGGGGCTCCAGGCGGTCCTGGTGCTGCTGGCGATCGGGGCGCTGTTCTGGACCTTCATCATCGAGCCCCGCCGGCTTCGGCCCACGCCGGTGCTGGTTCCGGAGCTCACCACGGACCGACCCCGTCCGACCGAGGTCCCGGCCCGGGATGTCACCCTGTTGCGCTCGATCGACCGGATCGAAACCGATTTGAACGAGGTGCGCTCGGAGCTGGAGCGGATGCGGGACCAGGTCAAGCCCGAAGGGGAAGTGAAGCGAAAGCCGTAGCGCGATCCGTCAGGGTTTCTTGCCCGACGTGAGGTAGGCTCCCGGCTCCATCGCCGCGCCCGCCTTCCACTTCGTGTAGAGCACCGCCCCCGCCACCATCAGACCGATCGCCACCACCTGCGCCGCGGTGAGCCCGCCGCGGATGTGGTCTTCCTTGGCGCGCACGAACTCGATCAGGAATCGCTCGGCGCCGGCCAGCATGAGGTAGATGCTGAACAGCCAGCCGGTCGCGTGCCGGTGGTTCCGGAACCGCCACAGCACCATGAACACGCCGATCATCAGCGCCGCTTCGTAGAGCTGGGTGGGATGCACCGCGAGCACCGCGTCGGCCGGCGTGCCCGGCGCCACCGTCACGCCGAAGTTCCGCGCCAGCGCATCCGCGGTGGTGGGCGGCAGCCCCTGGGGAAACTTGACGCCCCACGGCAGCGTGGTGGGGCGGCCGTAGTCGTCGCCCACCAGGAAGCAGCCGATCCGGCCCAGCGCGTAGGCGGCGGGCAGCGCGGGGGCGGCCAGGTCCAGGGTATAGCGGATCGGCACCTTGAGCCGCCAGCTGTTCAGCAGCACCGAGATCACCCCGCCGATGAAGCCGCCATACCAGACCAGGCCGCCGCGGCTGAACAAGGAGCCGATGTCCTGGGTTTCCACGACGAACCAGAGCTTGGCCCCCAGGATGCCGCCGATCACGGCGGCGACGGTGATGTCCGCGGCGTAATCGTGGTTCCATCCGCGCCGGCGCAGCTCGCGGTCCATCAGCCAGCCGCCCATCAGGAAGCCGACCATCATCATCACCCCGTATCCGGTGATGTTGAGCGGGCCGATATGGAGATTCAGCGGATAGACCGTGGTCATAGGGGGAAAGTAACCGGTTGAGTGCCCGGGATCGGGCCGCGATCGAAGGGCTCCAGGTCCAGCCCGGCGCGCTCGCCGCGGGAGAGGTGCCAGGCCCCCGCGGCCGCGATCATGGCGGCATTGTCGGTGTTGAGGCGGGCGGAGGCGACCACGACGCGCCCGCGCCCAGCCACCCGCTCCGCGAGCGCCGCGTGAAGGGTCCGGTTGCAGGCGACGCCGCCGACGATCACCGCGGTATCCCGCCCGGTCTCGTCCATGGCTCGCAGGGTCTTGGTGACCAGCACCTCCACGGCCGCGTCCTGGAAGTCGCGCGCCAGGTCGGCCCGGTCGGCCGCGAGGTCGGCCGACGCCCGCACCGCGCGGAGCACCGCGGTCTTGAGGCCGCTGAACGAAAAATCCAGGCCCTGGCGCATCATGGGCCTGGGAAAGTCGAAGCGGCCGGCGCGGCCCTCCCGGGCCAGCCGTTCGACCGCGGCCCCGGCCGGGTAGTCGAGGCCGAGCAGCGTGCCCACCTTGTCGAAGGCCTCGCCGGCGGCATCGTCCTGGGTCTGCCCCAGGACGCGATAGTCTCCCCACGCCGCCACGTCGAGCAGCATGGTGTGACCGCCGCTCACCAGGAGCGCGATGAACGGGGGGGCCAGGTCGGGGTGCTCGAGGACCGGCGCGAACAGGTGGCCCTCGTGGTGGTGGACCCCGATCAGCGGCTTGGCGAGACCCATCGCCAGTCCCTTGGCGTACATGAGCCCGACCAGCAGCGCCCCGACCAGGCCGGGCCCCGCGGTGACCGCGATGCCGGTGAGCTGGTCCGGACCGATGCCCGCCTCGGCGAGCGCGCGATCCACCACGGGGCCGATGGTGCGAAGGTGCTCGCGGCTGGCCAGCTCCGGCACGACGCCGCCGAACACCCGGTGGATGTCCTGGGACAGGATGACGAGGCTCTCGAGAACCGGACGGCCGTCCCCGGTTCGGAGGACGGCCGCGGAGGTTTCGTCGCAGCTCGTCTCGATGCCCAGGGTTCGGCTACTCGCCACCGAGCAGGTCGGCCACGATGCGCTGGTTCGACGGGGAGCCCCAGGGATGCGAGCCGATGACCTTCTTGACGATGATGCCCTTCCGGTCGAGCAGGAAGCTCTCCGGTACCCCGGTGGTCTGGAACACCTTCTGGATGTCGCCGGACTTGTCCTGGAGGACGTCGAAGGTGAGCCCGTAGTCCTTGACGAACTGCTGCACGTCGGCGGTGTTCCCTTCGTCGACGCTGATGGCGATGATCCGGAGTCCCTTGGGGCCGAGCTCCTGGTAGAGCTTTTCCATGGCCGGCATCTCGTCGCGGCAGGGGATGCAGTAGGTGGCCCAGATGTTGACCAGGGTCACCCGGCCGTCACTGGCCTTGTGCAGGGATATCGAGTCGCCCCGCTGAATGTCGACCGCGGTGAAGTTGGGCGCGCGCTTGCCGACCTCCACGCCCTCGAGCTGGGGCCCGAACTTGACCAGCGCCACGGCGCCCAGCCCGAGCCCCACCACCACGGCAGCCACCATGGTCCATTGCTTCGACATAGTTCCTCTCTCAGACCGCTGTTGCGCAGGCCAGCTTGAGCCGCTTCACCGCGGCGCCCGGGTCCGATTCCCCGAAGACCGCGGTGCCCGCCACGAAGGTGTCGGCGCCCGCCTGCCAGGCGCGCCGGATCGTCGCGGTCGTAATGCCGCCGTCCACTTCGAGCGCCGCCATGCTGCCCCGGGCGTCGAGCAGCGCCCGGACCCGGCGGATCTTCCCGGTGGACGCTTCAATGTAACGCTGGCCGCCGAAGCCCGGGTTCACCGACATCACCAGCACCAGGTCGAGGTCGTCCACGACCTCCTCGAGGAGGCCCACCGGAGTCGCCGGGTTGAGCGCCAATCCCGCCTTCATCCCGCTTTCCCGTACTCTCGCCAGCTGGCGCTGCACGTGGATGGTGGCTTCCGGATGAAAGGTAAAACCCGCGGCGCCCGCGTCGGCAAAATCGTCCACGTAATGCTCCGGCTCGGTGACCATCAGGTGCACGTCCAGCGGGAGGTTGCTCAGCTTCTTGAGCGCCCGGATGAGCGGCGCGCCGAACGTCAGATTGGGCACGAACCGGCCGTCCATCACGTCCACGTGAATCCAGTCGGCGCCGCCGGCCTCGATCTCGGCCAGTTGATCTTTGAGCCGGCCGAGATCGGCGGAGAGAACGGACGGGGCAATGCGAGCGGTCACGGGCGCTCCCGGTTCGGGCTCAATTGCTGATGACCAGATTGACGCGGCTCTCATGGGGAGTGAACACCCCGGCGGAGGGCCGCTGTTCCAGCACGATGCCCGGGCTGTTGCGTCCGCGCTTCTGGGTGGTCACCGTGCCGATCCGGAGTCCGGCGGCCTCCAGCCGCTGGCGGGCCTCTTCCTGGCGGAGGCCCGTCACATCGGGCACCCGAATATCCGCCGGACCCTTGCTGACCAACAGATCCACCGCGGAGGCCGGCTGACGGGTCGAGCCGATGCCGGGGCGGGTGCCGACGATCAGCCCCGGGTCGGCCGAGCTCGGAATCGAATCGATGTCCCCCAGCCGGAGCCCCGCCGCCTCGATCACCTGGCGGGCCTGATCCACGTCGAAGGAGAGCACGTCGGGGACCGTGACCGGCCCGGGGCCGGTGCTCAGCGTGAGGTGCACCACCGTGCCGCCCGGAAGCGCGGTCTCGGGCGGCGGATCCTGCCAGACCACGTATCCGGCGGGAATGACCGGGTCGGCGTCCTCCCCTTCCACCTTGGCTCGAAATCCCTGCTGGCTCAGTTCCTTTTCCGCTTCCGCCCGCGGCAGGCCGAGCACCCGGGCCAGCTGGCGTTCCCGGGTGATCAGCGGAGCCGGGTACGCGACCCAGGTGACCAGGTACCCGGCCAGCGCCGCGAACCCGAGAATGAGGCCGATCCGCAACCGGTCTCGCCCGCGGACCGTGGTGGGCCACAGCTTCTTGAACCGGGTCCAGAAGTGGACCCATACCGGGGGAGAGGTCACCTCAGGCGAGCCGCCGGAGCCGGGCGGCGTAGGCGCCATCGGTTCCGTGCCGGTGGGGGAGCAGCATCAGGTCTCCGGCTTGGGTCAGGAGCTCCGGCGGCACCGTCGAGGACGGCTCGCGGCGGAATCGGGCATCGCTCGCGAGAAAGGCCTCGATCTGCACTTCATTCTCCTCGGGTTCCAGGGAGCAGGTCGAGAAAAATAACAGCCCGCCCGGCCGGACGACCTCCGCGAGTCCCCGCAGCAGATGCCCGCCCTGGGCCGCCAGCGCCGTGAGGGCCGTCTCGGACACCCGCCAGCGCGCGTCGGGGTGCCGGGCGAAGGCGCCGGTCCCGAGGCAGGGGGCATCCAGCAGGGCCGCATCGAGGGGCCGGACCGCCGGCAGGCCGGCATCGGCCACGACGACGGCCGCGGGACCGGAGGTCGCGCGGTCCAGGTTCTCCCTGAGTCGCCGGGCCCGGGCCGGACGGAGATCGCCGGCGGCCACGAATCCGGCCCGCTGCGAGAAGGCGATGGCCTTGCCCCCCGGTGCCGCGCAGGCATCGAACAGGCGGCTCCCCGCGGGGAGGTCGCAATAGCGGACCACCAGCGCCTGGGCGGGGTCCTGCACGTAGCAGGAGCCCGAGGCGAACCCGGGCAGCTCCCGGGGCCGGGTTCCCTCCACCACCAGGCCGGCATCGTACGGCGCGGGCCGCCAGGCGATGCGCTGCTGGTCCAGGCCGGCCACCAGGGCGTCCCGGTTCCAGCGGGCCGGCTGGATGACCAGCGGCGGCCGGGTGTTGTTGACCCGGAGCAGGTGCTCGGTCTCGGAGGGACCGAACCGCGCCAGCCAGCGGGCGACCAGCCACGCCGGATGGGAATATTCCACCGAGAGGGCATCGAGGGCGTCCCGCTGATCGGCGGCCGGCTCCTGTTCGGCCACTTTGCGCAGCACGGCGTTGATGAACCCGCCCACGCGGGCGCCCGCGATCCGGCGCCCCAGCGTCACCGCGGTGTCCACCGCGGCGTGACGGGGCACCCGTTCCAGGTAGAGCAGCTGGTAGGCCCCCAGCCGGAGAATGTCGAGCAGGTCGTCGCGCACGCCGCCCACGCCGCCGGTCACGTACGGGGCGATGGCCTGGTCGAGCGGCGTGCGATGGCGCAGCACACCGGCCGCCAGCTCGTGAGTCAGGCGTTTGTCCGCGTCGGGAAGCCCGGTGAGGGCGCGCTCCAGCGCGCGATCGTAGGGAACGTCGTGCCGGATATCGTGCAGCACGCGCCAGGCCGCGGCGCGGGGAGGAAGGCCGGGGGACGACCCCCTGTTCAACCCGCCATGCCCCGGGTGGGCGAGGAGGGCGCCGCGACCTCCCGCCGGGGCATTCTGCCGGCGAGGAACGCCAGCCGGCCGGCATCGGTGGCCTGGCGCATGGCTTCGGCCATGGCAACCGGGTGGGCCGCTTCGGCGAGCGCGGTATTCATGAGGATCCCGTCCACGCCCTGCTCCATCACCAGACAGGCATCCGAGGCGGTGCCCACCCCAGCGTCGACGATGACCGGGACCGTGAGCCGCCGCTTGATGGTGCGGATCGAATAGGGGTTGAGGAGGCCGAGCCCGCTGCCGATCGGCGAGGCGAGCGGCATGACCGCGGCGCACCCGATCTCCTCGAGCTTGAGGGCGGTGATCAGGTCGTCGTTGGTATACGCCAGGACCTGGAAGCCGTCGGCCACCAGCTCCCGGGCCGCGACGAGCAGCCCTGCGACATCGGGCAGCAGGGTCTCCTTGTCGCCGATGACCTCGAGCTTCACGAAGTCGTTGAAGCCCGCCGCGCGCCCCAGCCGGGCGTAGCGGACCGCTTCGTCGGCGGAATAACAGCCGGCGGTATTGGCCAGCAGGAAGTACCGGGCCGGATCGAGGTGGTGGAGCACGCCTTCCTCCTTGCTCCGATCGAGGTCCACCCGCCGGACGGCCACCGTCACGCACTCGGCGCCGGAGGCCGCGATCGCCGCGATCATCTGCGCGTTGCTGGCATACTTGCCGGTGCCGACAAAGAGCCGGGACCGGAAGGAATGCCCGCCGATGACCAGCGGATGGTCCAGCGCGTCGCTCATGTCAGCCGCCTCCGACAAAGTGCACCAGCTCGACCCGGTCGCCGTCGTCCAGCGGGGTCTGCTCCAGCTCGGGACGCCGCACGATCCGGCGATTCAGCTCCACCACGACCCCGCGGGGGTCGAGCGCCAGCGCCGCCAGGAGTCCGGCCGCGGTCAGCGGGCCGTCAAACCGCCGCGGCTCGCCGTTCACCACCAGGTTCATGGTCACGCCTCCGCGATCCAGGGAGCCACCAGCGCCACCGCGGCCGCGGCGGGATCGGGCGCGTCCCAGAGCGCGGTGATCGCCGCCACGCCCCAGGCACCCGCCTGCCGTACCGAGGCCGCTCGCTCGGCCGTCATGCCACCGATGGCCACCACCGGCGTCCCGCGCGCGCAGAGCTCCGCGAGCCAGGCGAGTCCGCGCGCCGGCCGCCCGGGGTGGGAGGGCGTCTCGAACACGTTGCCCGCCACCAGGTAGTCCGCGCCTTCGCCGATGGCGGCCTCGGCTTCCGCCGCGCTGTGCACCGACACGCCGATCCACCCGTTCGAGAGCACCAGCCGCGCATCACCCGGCGCCAGATCGGTCCGGCGGAGCTGGACGCCCTGCGCGCCGACTGCGCGGGCGAGATCGGGCCGGGCGTGGACGATGACCGCGGCCTCGGGTGGCCGGGCCAGCGCGGTCACCCGCTCGGCAAAGACCGCGAGCTGAGCGGTGGTTCCCTCGGGAGCCCGGACCACCACGGCCGCCGCCGGACCCACCGCCGCCACCGCCGCGGCCCGCAGGCCGAAATCCGCGGCCCGGCAGACCGAGTCCGTCGTCACCGCAAAGAGACGTGGCAGCGGCCTCATTGGAACACCGTCACCGCCTCGGCCCGGCGTCCCCGGATCCAGTCCTGCGCGGGCATCCGGGTCTTTCCGGACGGCTTGACGTCGGCAATCCGGACCGCGCCGCGTCGGGTCGCGATGGTGAGGTCCGGGCTGGTGCGCAGGACGTGGCCCGGCACGCCGGAGCCCGGCACCGGCGCGGCGCCGAACAGCTTGATCTCCTGGCCCTCGAGCACGGTCCAGGCCCCCGGCTCCGGATCGAAGGCGCGAATACCCTGGCTCACCGCGTCGGCGGTGTCGTCCCACACGATACGGGTGACGCCCCGGTCGATCTTGTGGGCGTAGGTCGCGCGGGATTCGTCCTGCGGCACCGGGGTGATCCCGCCGAGCCGCATCAGCGCGAGCGCCTCGACCAGGGTATCCGCGCCGAGGACGGCGAGCCGCTCGGTCAGGGTTCCCGCGGTCTCGTCCGGGCCGATCGGGAGCCTGCTCTGGTGCAGGATCGGGCCGGTATCCATCCCGGGCTCCATCACCATGATGGAGATGCCGGTCTCCCGGTCGCCCGCCCGGATGGCCCAGTTGATCGGCGCGGCGCCGCGCCACCGCGGCAGCAGCGACGCGTGCACGTTGATCATGCCGCGGGACGGAAGCGAGAGGACGTCGGGCCCGAGGATGTGGCCGTAGGCCACCACGACGCCGATCTCGGGTTGCCAGTGCCGCAGCGCGGCGAGGAAGAGATCCCCCCGGGGCCGGTCGGGCTGGAGCACCGGAATCCCCTGGCGCAGCGCTGCCTGCTTGACGGGAGGTGGCACCAGGACGGAGCGGGAGCGGCCGTGCGGCTTGTCGGGCTGGGTGACGACGCCGACCACCTGCGCGCGCTCGGCCAGCAGCGCCTCGAGGCTCGGCACCGCGAACTCCGGCGTGCCGAAGAAGACGATGCGCATTACAGCGGCCGCGCGTGCTCCGGACGGATGGTCTTGATGACGCCCTCCCCGCGGTGCTCCTTCTTCCACCGGGCCACCAGGAGCTGGCGCTTGAGGGCGCCCAGATGGTCGATGAACAGGATGCCGTCGAGGTGGTCGATCTCGTGCTGAATGGCGCGGGCCAGGAGCCCGGTCGCCTCCTTGCGATACGGCTGGCCGTTGCGGTCCACCGCCTCGAGGACGATGCGTTCCGGCCGGGTCACCTCGCCGTAGGCGTCGGGGATCGAGAGGCAGCCCTCCTCGGCGCGGTCCCGTCCCTCCGTGCTGACGATCACCGGATTCACCATGACGAACCGCTCCTCCTGGACCCCCACCACCGCGATCCGGGTGGCCGTGCCCACCTGGTTGGCCGCGAGGCCCACGCCCTTGGCGGCGTCCATGGTCTCGAACAGATCGTCGATGAACCGCCGCACCGCGCCGTCGACCAGGGCGACCTCGGCGCTCTGCTGCCGGAGCACCGGCGAGCCCAGGAGGTGAAGATCGCGGACCGCCATGCTACGCCGTGGGAGACACGTTGTCGCCGACCCGGACGATCCGCCCCCGCTCCACCACCAGCGTCGCGGTGCCGCTCTCGATGGTGATCCGGTCTTCCTTGATGTCCTTGACCCGGCCCACGATGCCGCCCGCGGTGGTGACGTCGTCCCCCTTCTTGAGACCGCTCAGGAGGTCGGCATGCTTCTTCCGCGCCACCGACTGGGGGCGAATGAGCAGGAAATAGAAGATCAGGATGATCGCGCCGAACTGGAACAGCAGAATGGCGAGCGAGCCGCTTCCGCTTCCACCGGCCGGGGCCATCAAGCTTGCGAGCAGCGTGTTCATGCGTCCTCTTTGGCGTGGTAGCGCTGGAGCCACTCGCGGCTCCAGCGGTCGAACCGCTGCGTCAGGATGGCCTCCCGGGCCTGCTCCCCGATCCGCAGCAGATACCGGACGTTGTGCAGCGAGATCAGCCGCAACCCGAGGATATCGCCCGCCACGAACAGGTGGCGCAGGTACCCGCGGGAGAATCTCGCGCAGGTGGCGCAGTCGCACCCGGCGTCCAGCGGCGCGTCGTCGGTGCGGTGCGAGGCCTTGCGGATGTTGACCCGGCCGGTCGAGGTCCAGGCGCTCCCGTGCCGGCCGTTCCGGGTGGCCGCGACGCAGTCGAAGAGGTCCACGCCGCGGGCGATTCCCTCGACCAGATCCTCGGGAAATCCGACGCCCATAAGATAACGGGGCCGGTCCCGGGGCAGCCCGCTCGCCAGCGATTCCAGCACCCGGTGCATGACCGGCTTCGGCTCGCCCACCGAGAGGCCGCCGATGGCGATGCCGGTCCAGGGACCTCGCTCGAGCGTGCCCTCGAGCGAGCGGAGCCGGAGCTCGTCGTGGGAGCCGCCCTGGACGATGGGCCAGAGGGTCTGGCGACTTCCTGACAGTTCCTCATGCCGCGCCTTGCATCGCGTCAGCCACCGCAGCGTCCGCTCCATCCCCTCCTCGGCCAGCTCCCAGGAGGCCTGGCCGGGCACCACGTGGTCGAACGCCATCGCGATGTCGGCGCCGAGCGCCCACTGGATCTCCATCGAGGATTCCGGCGTCAGGGTGCGCACCGAGCCGTCGATGTGACTGGTGAACTCCACGCCGTCCTCCGCGATCTTCCTGAGGCCCGCGAGGGAGAAGACCTGGAAGCCTCCCGAGTCGGTCAGCATCGGGCGATCCCAGGAAGTGAACCGGTGGAGTCCGCCCATCGCGCGGATGACCTGCTCTCCGGGCCGGAGGTGGAGGTGATAGGTATTGCCCAGGATGATCTGGGCGCCGGCCTGCGCCACCTCCTCGGGATGCAGGCCCCGCACGGTGCCGTAGGTGCCCACCGGCATGAAGGCGGGGGTGAGCACGTCGCCGTGAGGGAGACGCAGGAGGCCGGCGCGGGCTTCGCTCTGGGACGCCTCGAGCCGGAACCCGAACCGATCCGGCGCCGCACCGTGTCCCGCTCCCGGTGCTCCGCTCACACGACCGCCATCGCGTCGCCGTAGCTGTAGAAGCGGTAGCGCGCCGCCACGGCGTGCCGGTAGGCCGCCAGCGTCGTGTCGTAACCCGCGAACGCCGCCACCAGCATGAGCAGGGTCGACCGGGGCAGATGGAAGTTGGTGATCAGCCGGTCCACGACCAGGAAGCGGTACCCCGGCGTGATCATCAGCCGGGTGTCCCCGGCGCCCGGCGCGACGGTCCGATCCGCCCGCGCCGCCGATTCGAGGGCCCGCACCACCGTGGTGCCGACGGCCCACACCGCGGCGCCCCGCGCCCGCGCGGCGGCGATCGCCTCCGCCACCGCGGGCGGAATGTCGTACCGCTCCGGATGCATCGGATGCCGGGAGAAGTCCTCCTCCTCCACCGGCTTGAAGGTGCCGGGTCCCACTTCGAGGTCGAGCCGCGCGATCCGGACCCCGCGTGCCTCGAGGGCGCCGAGCAGCCCCGGCGTGAAGTGCAGCCCCGCCGTGGGCGCCGCGACGCTGCCTTCCCGCTCCGCGAAGACGGTCTGATACCTGACGTCGTCGTCGGGGGTCGGCTCCCGGTCGATGTAGGGCGGCAGCGGGAGGCGGCCGATCCGTTCCATGGCCGCTTCCGCGGTGCCGCCATGGAACCGGACCCGCCGGTAGCCGTCGGGCAGCTCTTCGACGGTCTCGACGCTCTGGCCCCGGCCCAGGTCGATCCGCTTGCCCGGCTTGAGCGCGCTGCCGGGCCGGCCCATGGCCACCCAGGTATGATCGGCGGCGGGGTGCAGCAGGAGGACCTCCGCGGGCGCGCCCGAGGGCCGGCGGCCGAGCAGACGGGCGTGGCGCACCTTGGTGGAGTTGAGGACCAGCAGGTCGCCGGCGGGGATGAGGTCGACGAGATCGGAGAAGCGGCGGTCCTCGGACCGCGCCAGGTCCAGCCGGGGAATGACACCGCCCGGCGGGATCATCAATGGAGCGTCCTCCCGGCTTGCCGGCTTCCCGTCTTCCCGCCGCACCACCAGCAGCCGGCTTTCCCCGCGCACCGCGCTGGGCGTCTGGGCGATCAGCTCCGGGGGCAGCGCGTAGTCGAAATCGGATGTACGGAGGGGCACCGCCAGGTCATTCATCGAACAGTGCGGCCTGGCCTCCCGCGGGCGGCGGGGTGATTCCGAAGCGGCGATAGGCGTTGGCGGTGGCCATACGGCCCCGCTGGGTGCGCTCGATGAAGCCCTGCTGCAGCAGGTAGGGCTCGTAGACCTCCTCGAGGGTTCCGGCGTCCTCGCCCACCGCCGCGGCGATGGTGCCGAGTCCCACCGGCCCGCCCCCGAACTTCTCGATGATCGTGGTGAGGATCCGCGCGTCCATGTCGTCCAGGCCGAATTCATCGACGTTGAGCCGCGCCAGGGCCTCCGCCGCGACGCTCGCGGTAATGACGCCGTCGGCCTTCACCTGGGCGTAGTCGCGCACCCGGCGGAGCAGCCGGTTGGCGATGCGCGGCGTCCCCCGGCTCCGCCGGGCGATTTCCACCGCGCCGTCGGGCTGGATCTGCACCTTGAGAATGCCCGCCGAGCGATGGACGATCCGCGCGAGATCTTCCGGCGGGTAGAAGCTGAGCCGTTCCACGATGCCGAAGCGGGCCCGCATCGGGGGCGTGAGCTGGCCGAACCGGGTGGTGGCCCCGACCAGGGTGAACGGCTCGACGTTCATCGGAATGGTCTGCGCATTGGGGCCGTCCGCGATCCGCACGTCCACCCGGAAGTCTTCCATGGCCGGGTAGAGGAACTCCTCGAGCTGCGGCCGCAGCCGGTGAATCTCGTCGATGAAGAGGATGTCGCCCTTGCCGAGCCCGGTGAGCAGGCCCACCAGGTCTCCCGGCTTCTCGAGCACCGGGCCGGACGACGTGCGGAGCTGGACGCCCATCTCCCGCGCGAGCAGCACCGCCAGCGTGGTCTTGCCGAGGCCGGGCGGACCGAAGAACAGGATGTGATCGAGCTGGTCGCCGCGGCCCCGGGCGGCATCGATGGCGATCTGGAGCTGGGCCTTGAGCGTGGCCTGCCCCACGAACTCGTCGAGCCGGGACGGCCGCAGCACCGCCTCGGCGCCGCCCTCATCAGGCAGCGCGGCGGGCGTGGTGACCTCGACCCGGCTCAGAGCGCGCTCGCGTTCCAGCGCACCGGGCGGGTTCCCGGGGTGATCTCATGCTTGGCATGGCACGAGACGCACTTGTCGACGGCCTTGGTGGTTCCCGCGGGCACGAATTTCCGGTTGGTGGAGCCACAGCGGGTGCACTGCCACTCGGCGGTGACGTGCGGGCTGCTGGATACGGCGATCATCCCCGTCCTCCTCGTGGGGTGGTGAGATGCTGCAGGGCCCGCCGGACCAGCGCGGCCACGTCGTCGGTGCGCGACTCGGCCAGCACCGCCCGCACGGCCTCGTCGGCGACCGCCGGGGCATAGCCCAGCGCCAGCAGCGCCTTGGCCGCCTCGTCGGCGGGGCGGCCGCGCCCCGGCGCGGGCGCGATGGCCAGGTCGCTGAACCGGTCCGAGAGCTCCACGATCAGCTTCTCGGCGCGCTTCTTCCCGATGCCGGTCACCGTGCTGAGCGCGGCGACGTCCTTGCCCTGGATGCTGCGCACCGCCCGTTCCGGCCCCAGCGTCGACAGAATGGCCAGCGCCAGCCGGGGCCCGAGGCCGGTCGCGCCGAGCAGACGCTGAAAGATGGCGCGCTCGACCACCGAGTCGAAGCCGTAGAGCGTCCAGGCGTCTTCCCGAACCACCAGCTCGGTATAGAGCAGGCAGCGCGCGCCCTGAGCCGGCAGCCGCTCGAACACGCCCAGCGGAACCGAGACTTCATAGCCGACCCCGCCGTCGGTCTGGATCAGCACCGAATCGCCTTCCCGGTCGGCCAGCACCCCGGTCAGGGTGGCGATCATCGGGCGGCTCCCGGCCGCGCGACGGTGAAGAAGTGGGTGAGCGCCACGGCCACCGCGTCCGCGGCGTCCGCCGGGCTGGGCGGGGCTTCGAGCTTGAGCAGCTTGGCGACCATGTACCCCACCTGCGGCTTGAGCGCCGCGCCCCGTCCCACTACGGTCTTCTTCACCAGCGCGGGCGAATACTCGGTTACCGCGACGCCCGCTTCGGCCCCCGCCAGGAGGATCACTCCCCGGGCGTGGCCCAGCACCACGGTAGTGCGCACGTTGGTCGCGTAGAAAATGCCCTCGACCGCCAGCACATCGGGACGGTGCCGCTCGAGCAGCTCGGTGAGCCCCTCATGGATGATCTGGAGCCGCCGGGAGAGGGAATCTCCGGGGCGGGTCCGGATGATGCCGCACTCGACCAGCCGAAGCAGCCGGCGGGCGTCGCCGGATCGCTCCACCACGCCGTAGCCGACCGTCGCGGTGCCCGGGTCGATGCCCAGCACCCTCATCGGCGGAGGGCGATCAGGCCTCGGCCTCGGCGAGTGTGGCGGCGTCGATGTCGAAGTTGGAGAATACCTTCGAGACGTCGTCCAGATCTTCCAGCGCTTCCATCAGCCTGAGCAGCTTCGACGCGTCGGCGCCCTCGACCTTGACCGTGTTCTTCGGCACCATGGCGAGCTCGGCCGATTCGATGACGTACTTCTTGGCCCGAAGCGCGTCCTGCACGGCGTGGAAGGTGCCGGGGAGCGTGCTCACCACGTATTGCTCGCCGTCGCGCTGGAAATCCTCCGCGCCCGCTTCCAGCGCGTCCTCGAGGGTCTGATCCTCGGCGTAGCGTTCGGCCTCGAGGTAGACCTGGCCCTTCCGCTCGAACATCCAGGCGACCGAATTGGTGGCGCCGAGATTGCCGTTGTTGCGGCTGAAGGCGTGGCGCACCTCGGCCACGGTGCGATTGGGGTTGTCGGTGGTGGCCTCGATGATGATGGCCGCGCCGCCGGGCCCGTAGCCTTCGTACATCACCTCTTCGTAGGTCTCGCCCTCGAGCTCGCCGGTGCCCTTCTTGATGGCCCGCTCGATGTTGTCGTTGGGGCAATTGACGGCCTTGGCCGCGTCGATGGCGGTCCGGAGCCGGGCGTTGCCGCCCGGGTCGCCGCCGCCGGCCTTGGCGGCCACGATCACGTCCCGGATGCGCTTGGCCCAGACCGCCGAACGTTTGTTGTCGGTGGCGGCCTTTTTGTGCTTGATCTGCTTCCACTTGCTGTGGCCCGCCATCGCGTCGCTCCGTCGCCGTTCCGGGGGTGAATAATGGCAGCGGGAGGGGGTTCCGGCAATTCGGCCGTTCGTGAGGCCGCCCCCCGGGGATCGCCCCGCTCAGGAGGTGGCGGCGGTGCGCTGGGCCGCGCCGCGCGCCGCCCGGCCCAGGATCTCCGCCGCGTCGCTCCCCAGCGCCTCGCGCGCCGGGGCCACCAGCAGCTGGAGCACCTGCGCCGCCTTCTCGCGCCGCGGCTCGTTCAGCTCGGCCAGCGCCGCGACCAGGGCCCGGCGGAGCGGCGCCGGCAGACTCAGGCTCGACAGCCGCCGTTCCAGCGCCGCCACCCGACGCTTCACGGCGCGATCGGCCTGGGGCGGCGTCAGCAGCAGGTCCTCGGCCACCCGCAGGGTGAGCCAGAGCGCGAACACCCCCTCCCGGCGGGGTCCGCGGGGCGTCTCGCCCATGAGCTCGACCAGCGCCGCGCCTCCCGGGCTCAGCAGGCTCACCGGGGCAGCTTCCGGAGGGCTTCCAGCACGTCCTCGGGGGTCAGGTCCTGCAGGCAGCGGTGATGTACTTCGGGGCACTTGGCCCCGCCGTGCGCGGAGCAGGGCCGGCAGTAGAGCTCGCGCTGCAGCACCTTCGCCTTGGCATGGTAAGGAAAGAAGCCGAAGGGCTCGACGGTGGGTCCGAACAGCGCCACCACGGGGGTGCCGACGGCCGAGGCCAGGTGCATCACGCCGGTGTCTCCCGACACCAGGGCGCGGGCCCGTTTGAGCACCGCCGCCGAGCCGGGTAAATCGAACGCACCGGCGGCGGACACCGCCCGATCTCCGGCGGCGTCGGCCACCGCCGCACCCACCGCGTGATCCTCCGGGCCACCCACCACCACGACGTCGTTGCCGATGTCCACCAGGCGGCGGGCCAGGGCGGTCCAGTGGTGGAGCGGCCACCGCTTGGTGAAGTGCGCCGCCCCGGGCGCGACGGCGATCAGCTGCCGGGTCACCCCGATGCCGTGCGCGGCGAGAAAATCCTCGGCCGCGTGGAGCGTCGGGCGGGACAGGAACATCTCCGGCGGCCCGTCGTCGGGGGCGACGCCCAGGTCCTTGGCGGCGTCGAAGTAGCGCTCCGCGACGGGGCGGTGGTCGCGATAGACGTCACGTTTGGTCCGGATGAGCACCGTGCGCGCCACGCGGTGCTTGGGGTAGGTGGTCCAGCGGCCACCCGCGGCGCGCCGGAGCGCCAGGCTCCGGAGGCTGCCGTGCAGATCGAGCCGGTGGCTGAAACCCCGCCCCTTGAGCCGGCGGCCGAGGGCCGCGATGGACTCGGATTCGTCCCACCCGATCACCTCGGACACCCGGGGATTGTGCGCCAGGAGCGTCGCGAACCGGGCCCGGGTGACCACCGTGATCCGCGCATCGGCGTATTTCCCGCGCAGGACACGCAGCAGCGGCGTCATCAGGAGAATGTCTCCGATGGCACTGAAACGGACGATGAGGATGTCGGGCGGCACGGCGGGAATGTAGCCATGTGAAATGGGGTCGCCAGCGCGTTAGCTTCTCAGCATGGCGGATCGCACGGCATGGCGGCTCCTCGGCGCGGCAAAACCGTATTGGGGTCTGTTCCTTCTGGGGCTTGGGGCCACGCTGCTGGCCTCGCTGCTCGACGGCGTCACCGTCGTGATTTTGGTACCCCTCCTCAAGGCGCTGTTCGGCACCGCGGGAGCCCTGGCCGGGCAGGGCACCACGCTCGAACGGGGCACCGACCGGATCCTGGGGCCGCTGGTGGCCGGGCTCACCTCCCGGGAAGCCGCCGCGCGGCTGGTCCTGGTGCTCCTCTCGGCGCTGGTGATCAAGAACCTCATGCAGTACGCCGCCAACCAGCTCTCGGTGGCGGTGCAGGAAGGCCTGGTCCGGGACCTCCGCGTCAAGCTCTACCGCCACCTCCTGACCCTGGATCTCGATTTCTTCCAGCGGACCCGCGCCGGCCAGCTCATTTCGGCCGTGATGGTGGATGCGGACCGGGTCAAGCAGGCGGTGACGGCGTCGCTCGCGGCCCTGTTCCAGAATGCGGTGGTCATCGTCACGACCCTCGCCATCATGGCGTTCATTTCGACCCGGCTCACCCTGATCACGCTCGCCGCGGCGCCGATCCTGGTCCTCGGCATCCGCTCGCTGCTGGCCCGGCTCCGGCGCCACTCGCGGCTCTGGCACCAGGAGCAGGCCGAGCTGACCGCCACGGTCACCGAGCGGCTGGGCGCGATGAAGCTGATCCGCGCCTACGGCGGCGAGGCGGTGGAGGCGGACTTCTTCGCCGACCAGGCCGGCCGCTACCGCAAGCGGGTCCAGCGCACCCAGCGGTATTCCTCGATGACCAGTCCGGTGAGCGAGGTGTTCGGCGGGCTGCTGCTGATCCTGATCATCTGGGCCGCGGCCAACCCGTCGATCACCGGCGTGACGCTCGGTGCCGGAGCCACGATCGGGTTCCTGGTGGCGGCGCTCAAGATCATGTCGCCCATCAAGTCCATCTCCCAATTCCCGGCCTCCTGGGCCATCGCGGTGACCAGCGCGGAACGGGTGTTC
Source organism: uncultured Gemmatimonadales bacterium (assembly GCA_963762545.1). GTDB lineage: Bacteria > Gemmatimonadota > Gemmatimonadetes > Gemmatimonadales > GWC2-71-9 > JABFSM01. The sequence continues at coordinate 250,389 of CAVXLC010000002.1, forward strand.
GGCATTCTGGATCAGCCGGCGGCGGAAGTGGACCGGCCCGACGCGCGGCCGGCCACCTTCGAGCGGGCCATCGTCTTCGACCGGGTGAGCTTCGCCTACGAGCCCGGCAACCCGGTGCTCCGCGAAGTGTCGTTCACGGTGCCCAAGGGCAGCGTCACGGCTATCGTGGGCCCGTCCGGCGCCGGCAAGACCACGCTGCTGGAGCTGCTCCCGCGGTTCCATGACCCGATCTCGGGCGAGGTGCGGCTCGACGACACGCCGCTCCCCCTGTTGCAGCGGGCCTCGCTGCGGGCGCACCTCGGCGTGGTGAGCCAGGATACCGTGCTGCTCAACGACACGGTGCGCGCCAACATCGCCTATGGGCATCCCGGCGCCAGCGCCGAGGCGGTGGAAGCCGCGGCCCGGGCGGCCAACGCCGCGGAGTTCATCGCGCAATTGCCGCAGGGCTACGAGACGCTGCTGGGGGAGCGGGGCACCCGGCTCTCGGGCGGCCAGCGCCAGCGCATCGCGATCGCCCGCGCCCTGCTGCGCGATCCGCCGATTCTGCTGCTCGACGAGGCCACCAGCGCGCTGGACACCGAATCGGAGCGCCTGGTGCAGAGCGCCATCGAGCGGCTGATGCAGGACCGGACCGTGCTGGTGGTGGCGCACCGGCTCGCCACGGTGCTGGACGCCGACGAGATCCTGGTGCTCGACGGCGGCCGGCTGGTGGAGCGGGGCAGCCACGCCGCCCTGGTGGCGGAGAACGGCCTCTATCGCCGCCTCTACGACCTGCAGTTCCGCGGCGCCGAGGTGCTGGCATGACGGCGCCGACGGTGCTGGTGGTGGCCGCGTTCGACGACGCCCAGCACGCCCACGCGGCCCAGCGCTGCCGGGCGCTGGAGCGGCTGGGCTGCAAGGTGGACGCCTTCGATCTGCTCAAGCGCCCCGGGCTGATCGGCCGGCTGACCGGCAGCGACTTGCGCTCCCGGCTCCGGAAAGCGGTGGAGACGGCCCACGCCCGGATGGTGCTGGTGATCGGCGCCCACGAGCTCGAGCTGCCCACGGTCGAGCTGCTCCGCCGCGATACCGGGATTCCGTGGGTCAACTGGTTTCCCGACGACATGCGCACCGCGGACGCCGTGGTCCGCCTCGCCCCGGCCTACGACCTGGTCTTCGCGTCGGGATCCGACGTGGCCACCCGGCTCGAGGTCGCGCTGCGGCGGCCCATCGAGGTGGTGCCGCCCGCGGCGGACCCGTCGGTGTACCGGCCGCTCCGGTCCAAGGACCAGTACCGGGCCAACGTGGTGTTTGCCGGCTCGGCCACCGCCCGGCGGGAGACGCTGCTGAGCGGTCTGGTGGAGTTCGGCCTGGCGCTCTGGGGTCCGGGCTGGCGCCGCACCTCGCTCAGGGACTACTGCCGCGGCGAAGTGCCGAGCACCGAGGACTACGTGCGGGCGTACGGCGGGGCCTCGGTGGCGGTCAACATTCATCACACCGCCGGCGGCAACGGCGACGGCGAGGCCTGTGTGAACGAACGGCTGTTCGAGGTCGCGGCGATCGGCGTGCCGCAGGTGGTGGACTACCGCGGGGATCTGACCCGCCACTTCAAGCCCGGCCGCGACCTGATGGTGTTTCACGACGCGGACGGGCTCCGGTCGACCGTCGCGGCGGCGCTTCAGGATCTGCCTGCCGCGGAACTGACCGGGGTCAGCGCCCGGCGCGAGGTCCTGACCCGGCACACCTACATGCACCGGTTGAAGATCATTCTCGATGCGGTGGTGGGGAAGGATCGAGGATCGAGGATTGAGGATTGAGGATCGAGGATCGAGGATCGAGGATCGAGGATTGAGGATCGAGGATTGAGGATCGAGGATCGAGGATTGAGGATTGAGGGTCGGGGATGCGAGCTCTCAGCCCAGCGTCCGTCCGAGCGCCTCTCGTAGCTTCGTGAGCATCCTGCCGGCTTCAGCGCCCAGGCCGATCGACGTCGCCAACTCATCGCTGCGGGCGTATTGGAGCGCCGCCGCCACTTCCCAGTAGGTTTCCAGCTCTCTCAGGGATCCGTTGGCGATCGACAGGAAGCGCATGTAGTCCCGGGTGGCCCGCCGCGAATGTCCCTCCGCGATGTTGGCTGCGATGGATACCGCCGCGCGCCGCATCTGGGCGGTTAGACCGTATACCTCCGTCTTGGGAAAGGCCTGCGTAAGGCGATAGGTTTCTTGGATGAGCTCCATGGCCCGCTGCCACACCGTGAGGTCTCGATAGCAGCGAATTGTCGTTTTGCTGGAGGCCATCCCCCATCTTCGTCACTTAGCCTGGTTGGCCCATCTCCGATTCACGCCGATATCGCCAAAATGTCTCAGCACCTCCTCCCCCCTCAATCCTCAATCCTTAATCCTCAATCCTCACCCCTCGCTCCCCAATCCTCAATCCCGCCACCACCCGCCGGTACAGTGCCAGATAGCTCTCCGCCATGGTCCGATGGGTGAACAGCGCCATGACCCGGGCGCGGCAGGCCGCCGGGTCCAGTCGCGCGATGGCGGGCCGCAGCGCCACCAGCTCCTCCAGAGAATCGCCCAGCAACCCGGTCTCCGGCGACACGACCTCGGGCAGCGCCCCGCGCCGGGTGCCCAGAACCGGCGTCCCGCTCACCATCGCTTCGATCAGGGTAAGGCCGAACGGCTCGTCCCAGCGCGCCGGCATCCAGAGGCAGGCCGCGCCGGCGAGCAGCTCCCGCTTCCGGTCGCCTCCCACCACGCCCACGGTTCGCACTCCCCGCCGGAACAGGGTCCGCCAGGTGCCGGCCACCACCAGGCGGTGCCGGCTGCGCCGGGCGCCCTCGACCGCCCACTGAACGCCCTTCACGGAGTGATGTCGGCCGAGGAACAGGTCGTAGTTCTCCTTGTCGGCCCGGTAGCGATACTCGGCGGGATCCAGACCGTTGTAGACGTAGGCCCGGGCCCCGCTCCGCCGGGCGTGGTCCTGGCTCAAGGCCACCATGTTCGGGGGATAGTCGGAGCGGTGCGCGGTGCCGTGCAGGGTCCACAGGGTCGGCACGCCTTCCACCGCGATGGGGCGGTGGGCATGGAGCACGTCGACGCCCGGCGGCAGCAGCGGCCGTGGATCGAAGTCCACCTGCTCCGCGGTGGCGGGATCCACCGGAACGAGCCGGGCCTCCGGCACCCGGGAGCCGGGCCCCGCGAGCAGGACGACCTCGTGGCCCAGCTCCGCCAGGCCGCGCGCGAGCCAGACCACGACCCGCTCGGTGCCGCCGTAGCGCTCGACCGGCAGCCGACCGTGATAGAGAAGGGCGACGCGCATCGGCGGACAAAGTACCACGGGATTACCTTTCGTGCGTGCCGCCCGTCTACTCCGGCATCCGCCTGCTCCTCGTTGCGAAGTTCAACCGCCGCTATCATCGCACGGGGCTCGCGCTCCGCGACACGCTCCGGGCCATGGGGTGCGACGTGGCCTGGGTCGACGAGCGGACCCGCGGGCTCAGCGCCCTCCTGGGCCGATCCCTGCCCCGGCGCCTGGCCTCCGCGGTGCGGCGGCACCGGCCCGATCTGGTCCTGGTGTTCAAAGGCGCGCGACTCGCGCCCGAGGTGGTCGACCGGCTGCGGCGGCGGAGCCGGGCTCCCTGGATCAACTGGTTTCCCGACAGCCCGCATCTGCTCGACCTCTCGCTCCGCATCGGCCGCGCCTACAGCCGCTGCTTCATCTTCGATTCCTCGATGGTGGAGCGGCATCGCGCGCTGGGCCGCCGGGCCGATTATCTGGCCGAGGGATTCGATCCGGACTACTGCCGCCCGCGGCCCGATCCGCGCCGCCCCCGCGCGAAGCTCGCGTTCGTCGGAACCCGCGAACCCTTCCGGGCCCGGGCGCTCGAGGCGGTGTACGATCTTGGCGTGACGGTTCGCGGGCCGGGCTGGCCCGGCGGGCCGGTCTATGGAGACGACTTCGTGCGGGTGTTTTCCAATGCCGATGTCGCGCTCAACATCCACCAGTTCTTCGGCGAGCCGGCCGAGGCGGGGCGCTACGGCACCGGCGCCAACCGGCGGGTGTTCGAGCTGGCCGGCATCGGCACGGCGCAGCTCTGCGACGCCAAGGCGGACATCGCCCGGAACTTCGCGGAGGGCTCGGAGATCGTGCTGTTCCGGGACGCCGCGGAGCTCCGGGCCCGGGCCATCGAGCTGCTCGACGCCCCGCTCGAGCGTGCCGCGATCGTGGAGCGGGCCCGGTCCCGCGCGCTCCGCGAGCATACCTGGCGGCACCGTCTCGACGAGCTGCTCACGGTGTCGCTCCGATGAGGGTGTCCGGGTTCACCATCGTGCGCAACGCCGAGCGGCTCGATTTCCCGGTCGAGGCGAGCATCCGCTCGGTGCTCCCCATCGTGGACGAGATGGTGGTGAACGTGGGGCGCTCCGACGACCGAACTCTGGATATCGTGCGGGGCATCGCCGATCCGAAGATCCGGATTCTCGAGACCGAATGGGATTTCGGCCGGGGCGAGGCGGTGCTGCGCGAAGAGACCCTCCGCGCGATGCGGGCCTGCCGCGCGCCCTGGGGCGTCTGCATCCAGGCCGACGAGGTGCTGCACGAGTCCGGCGCGCCCCGGGTGGCCGAGGCCATCGCCGCCGCTGATCCGGATTCCCGGGTCGAAGGATTGGTGGTGCGCTATCACCATATCTTCGGCGATCCGGGCACCGAGGCGGTGAATCGCCGCTGGTACCGCCGGGAGGTGCGGGTGGTCCGGCTCGATCCCGCGCTCGGGATCGCTCCCTATCGGGACGCGCAGGGCTTTCGGGTGGGGCCGGAGCAGCGAAAGGTCCGCGCCCGCCTGGTGGACGCCGACATGTTCCACTACGGCTGGCTGCGCTCCGCGACCGCGCTCCGGGCCCGCGGTGAGGTGGACCGGGCGCTCTATCCGGGCCGCTGGGTGCCGCCGAGCGAGCAGGCGGCCGTGCTCCGCTGGTTCCCCGGGCTCCGGCCCTTTCTCGGCACCCATCCGCTGGTGGCCCGGAGCTGGGTCGCGGCCCACGCCGCCGATCCCGAGCGCGTCGTGACACCTCGCTTCTTCCACCGGGAGCACCTGCGCTTCTACGCCTCCGATCTGGTGGAGCGGCTCACCGGCATCCGGCCGTTCGAGTTTCGCAACTACACCGTGGTGTAGCGTGGACGATCTGCGCTGGTTCGCCCCGAATCGCTACTGCACCCTTCCGGTACCGGCGCTGCGCCGGAGCGGCCTCGCGATCGCGCTCGAGGGGAATGCGCCGGCCGGCGCGGCCGTGGCGGCCGACGGGCAGTGCGCCGTGGAGGCGTTTGAATACTCCCGCAGGGTGGGTTGCCCCCTGCTGGTGTACCTCTGGGACTTGCCTCCCTGGCGGCTGGGCCATGGAAAGCCGGATCTGGTTTTCGAGCTGGGTGGCCGGGTGCGCCGCATTCCCCGGCCCGTGGGGGGCTATCCGGAGCGGGCCGGCAACTACAGCAGGATCCGGTTCGTGGCCCGGCGCGCGACGATGGTCTGGTGCCCGTCCGGGAATACGGCGGGAGATGTCCGGGCGCGATTCGGCATCGAAGCGCAGCGGGTCCCGTTCTGCTACGACAGCGACCGCTTCCATCCGGGGAACGCCGCGCGAGCGGGGCGTGGGCCGGCCGGCCCACGCCCGATCGTGCTGTCCGTGTCGCGCCTGGTGCGTCACAAGAATCACGCGACGCTGCTCCGCGCCGCGGCGCAGCTCGGCGTCGGGCCCACGGTGCGGATCATCGGCCAGGGTCCCGAGGCCGGACGGCTTCGGCGCCTGGCCCGGGAGCTGGACGTGCACCTCGCGCTCACCGACACCTGGGCTTCGGACCAGGACATCGTGGAGGCCTACCGCGCCGCGGATCTCGTGGTGGCCCCCAGCCGCTTCGAAGGATTCGGGTTGACTCCGATGGAAGGGCTGGCGATGGGCCTGCCGGTCCTCGCGTCGGACATCCCGCCGCACCGGGAGTTCCTGGGCAGCGCGGTCCGGTTCTTTCCGCCCGACGACGACGCGGTGCTGGCCCGGGAGATGGCCGCAATCCTGGAGCGTCCGGCCGTCCCGCCGGCCGGCCCTCCCGGCTGTCTCACCGACCTCACCATCGAGGCCTGCGCCCGGCGCTTCCGCGCCGGGCTCGACAGCCTGCTGCGGAGCCACGAGTGAGCACCGGACCCGATCTGCTCCTCACCTTCGATTTTCCGCCCATGGGCGGCGGCATTGCGCGATGGATGGCGGAGCTGGCGCTCCGCTATCCCCCCGGCGAGCTGATCGTCTCCACCGGCGCCCAGCCGGGGTCCGCCGAGTCGGACGTCCGCTTCCCCAACACGATCGACCGGCTCGGCGTGCCGGCCACGCGGCTCAAGACGCTGCGGGGCCTCATTCTCTGGAGCCGCCGGGTGACCGCGCTCACTGCGGAGCACGGGGTACAGTTCATCTGGTGCGGCAACATCCGGCCGGCGGCCTACCCGGCCAAGTGGGCCCGGGACCGCAGCGGGATTCCCTATGGCGTCATGGTGCACGGCGGCGATCTGCTCGCGCTCCGCCACAACTATCGGGAATCCCGCTTCAAACGGCTGGCGGCGAAGAGCCTGCTGGGGTCGGCGGAAGTGCTGGTGGCCATCAGCCGGTTCACCCACGACCTGGCCTGCGACGTCCTCCGGGACCTCGGTCTGTCCGAGCGCACCGGACGGGTGCGGGTGGTCCCCCTGGGCACCGATCCCGGGCATTTCCGGCCCGGCCTCGACCCGGGCCCGCTGGCGGCGCGCTACGGTCTTCCCCCCGGGCGATGGCTGCTGACGGTGGCGCGGCTGGTGCCGCACAAGGGCATCGACACGACCATCCAGGCGCTGGCCCTGCTCGCGGCCGGCTCTCCTGATCTCCACTACGCCATCGTGGGCCAGGGCGCCTACCGGCCGGCGCTCGAGTCCCTGGCCCGGGAGCATGGGGTCGGAGACCGGGTGCACTTCCTGGCCGACGTGAGCGACGCCGAGCTGCCCCTGGCGTACACGCTGGCCGATGTGTACGTCGGCGTGTCGCGGCTCACGGCGCGGGACGTCGAGGGATTCGGCATCGCGCTGCTCGAGGCGTCGGCGACGGCCAAACCGGTGGTGGCGGGGCGGAGCGGCGGGATTCCCGACGCCGTGCGCGAGGGGGAAACCGGACTGCTGGTCGACCCGGAAGATCCGGCGCACCTGGCCCGCACCATCCAGGGGCTGCTGGAGCATCCGGAGCGCGCCGCCGCGCTGGGGGCGGCCGGACGCCGCGCGGTCGAATCCTTCTACAACTGGCCCCGGGTGGTGGCCGACCTCCGAGCCCTCAGCGCTACGGCCAGGTCTGCTCGGCGGTGATGGCGTGGGTCGGGCAGACGGTGAGCAGATGGTCCCCGAGGGGAGACCACCACTGGGTTTCCGCCCGCGCCAGCGCGATGCCGTCCTGGCCCATCTCGAAGATCTCGGGCGCCCGCGCGACGCAGGCCCCGCAGCCGATGCATAACCCGCGATCCACCGTGACCCGGACCTCGCGCTGGGGGTGGATGCCGGGGGGAAGGTTCATGATGCCGTGGGGCAGGAGATCGAGCGCCTCGTTCATGGCGCGGTAGCCTTCCTCGATCAGATACGGCGTCCGGTTGAAGGCGAACATGGACACCCGCTCCACCCTGGGGCGCACCAGCACCACCGGCGGATCGGACCAGTCGTGCAGATGCTCCGCCGCCAGGGTCTGCATCACGATCTCGAGTCCCCGGCTGTAGGTGGCCACGAATCCCTTCCGCTCCACGCCCTTGCGCTCGACCCGGGTGCCGCCCACGTCCACCGCCACGATGGGCACCCGGGAAATGGCGAGCGCGGCGCGCACCGGGAGATTCTCGAGAACCGCGCCGTCGATGCAGTAGCGGCCGAGGATGGCGCGGGGCGGCAGGATGCCCGGCAGGGCGCACGAGGCGAACACCGCGTCGGCCACCCGGGCGTCCTGCAGGCCGGGCAGCCCCCAGAGCACCTGCTGGCCGGTGTTGAGATCCACCGTGTTGATCACCAGGCGGCGGGTGAGCTCCCGGAAGGTGACGTCGCCCACCAGCGAGCGAATCAGATGGTCGAGCGGCTCCCGGCGGTAGACCGCCGGGGAGAGCATCCGCTTGAGGGCCATGTCCAGGTGGGCGATGCGGAACACATCGGAGCGGACCACCTCGAGCGCCCGCTCCTCCATGATGGACACCGGCAGCCGGCAGGCCCAGGCGGCGGCCACCAGGGAGCCCATGCTGCAGCCGATGACCGCCTGGGGCGCGAGTCCGCGCTCTTCCAGGGCCCGGAGCACGCCGATGTGCGTGAGGCCCTTCAGCCCACCGCCGCCCAGGACCAGGTTGAACTGCGGAGATGCCGCCATGCAGAGCATATTACCCGCATGACCCCCGTCTCCGCCGCCTCGGCATCCGGGTATGATGTCCGCGCCCTCAGGGCGGCGGAGTTCCCCGGCGCCGACCGGCAGATCTACCTGAACCATGCCTCGACCGGCCCGCTGCCGGAGCGGGCCCGCCGGGCCCTCGCCGCGTTCCTGCAGGACCGGGGCTTGCCCTTCCGGCTTCCCGACGAGCGGCTGCAGGCCATCCTGGCCGACGGCCGCCAGCGGGCCGCCCGCCTGATCAACGCCGACATCGGCGAGATCGCCCTCGCCACCAACACCAGCTTCGGCCTGAACCTGGCGGCGCGCATGCTGCCGTTCGAGCCCGGCGACATCGTGCTGGTGAGCGACCACGAGTTTCCCGCCAATGTGTTTCCCTGGCGGCGGCTCTCGGACCGGGGCGTGCGGATGGAGCTGGTGCCGGTCACCGCGGCGGGCTGGCCCGACGAGGCCCGGATCGAAGCGCGGATGCAGCACCCGAAGGTGCGGGCGCTGGCCATTTCGCACGTCCAGTTTCACAATGGCTACGCCGCGGACCTGGACCGCCTGAGCCGGGTGGCCCGCGACAGCCGCACCTGGCTGGTGGTCGACGCGATCCAGGCGCTGGGACAGCTGCCCTTCGACGTCCGGAAGACGCCGGTGGATATCCTGGCCTGCGGGGCGCAGAAGTGGCTGCTGTCGCCCTGGGGGTCGGGATTCATGTACGTGCGGCGTGAGCTGGTGCCGGAGCTGGTGTCGCCGTTGGCCGGCTGGAGCGCGTTCGAGGGAACCGCCAACTACACCACGCTGTGCGATTACCACGGCGCGCTCCGGAACGACGCGCGGCGGTTCGAGCTCATCACCCTGCCGTTTCAGGATATTTTGGGGATGACCCACGCCCTCGACCTGCTCGACGAGGTCGGGGTGGCGCGGATCGCCCGGCACCTCGAGGCCATCGGGCAGCCGGTGCTGGAGTGGGCCGACCGCCGGGGCGTGCGGGTCGTCTCACCCCGCGGTCCCCGCAGCTCGGGCATGATCTGTCTCTCCGCCGCGGACCTCAGGGGCGGGCCGGAGGCGCTCCAGACCGCCGGCGTCGCGACCTCGGTCCGCGAGGGCGCCCTCCGGCTCGCGCCGCACTGCTACAACACCCTCGAGGAAATGAGTCGGGTGGCCGATCTGCTCGAGGCTTCCCTGGGAGAGTAACACCATGCCGACCCTCAAAGACACGCTGGCCTCGGGCTATGCCTTCGCCGCGCCGGTCATCACCCTGGGCGGGGCCATCGACGGGGCGACCGTCGTGAAGGAACCCAAAGTCGCGATTCCCACGGCGATGATGAACCGGCACGGCCTGGTGGCCGGCGCCACCGGGACCGGGAAGACCACGACGCTCCAGCTGATGACCGAGCAGCTCTCGGCCCAGGGCGTGCCGGTGTTCGTGGCCGACGTGAAGGGTGACGTGTCCGGCCTTGCCGCGCCGGGGGCGCGGAGCCCCGCGGTCGACGAGCGCGCCACCGCGATCGGCTCGGCCTGGGCGCCCACCGCGTTTCCCATCGAGTTCGTGAGCCTGACCGGCAAGACCGGGGCGCAGCTCCGCGCCACCGTGGCGAGCTTCGGGCCGCTGCTGCTGAGCAAGGTGCTGGGCCTCAACGACACCCAGACCAGCGTGCTCACCCTGGTGTTCCGGATCTGCGATGACCAGCGTCTGCCGCTGCTGGATTTTGCCGACCTCCGCGCGGTCCTGAAGTTCCTCTCCGGACCGGAGGGCAAGCCGCTGCTGGCGGACATGGGGGGCATGACCACCGCCACGGTCGGGGTATTGCTGCGCCAGATCGTCGAGCTCGAGTCCCAGGGCGCCGCGCAGTTCTTCGGCGAGCCCGAATTCGACGTGCGCGACCTGCTCCACACCACCTCCGACGGGCGGGGGGTCATCACCGCGCTGGAGCTGTCCGACGCCCAGGACAAGCCCACGCTCTACTCCACCTTCATGATGTGGATGCTGGCCGAGCTGTATCAGACCCTTCCCGAGGCGGGCGACCTTCCCAAGCCCAAGCTGGTGTTCTTCTTCGACGAGGCGCACCTCCTGTTCCGGGACGCGTCGAAGGCGTTTCTCGATCATGTGGAGCAGGTGGTTCGACTGGTCCGGTCCAAGGGCGTGGGGATCTTCTTCGTCACCCAGACGCCCAAGGACGTCCCCGACGACGTCCTGGCCCAGCTGGGCAACCGGATCCAGCACGCCCTTCGCGCGCACACCCCGGACGACGAGAAGAATCTCCGGGCCACCGTGCGGACCTATCCCAAGACCGAGCTCTACGACCTCGCGGAGACCCTCACCTCCCTGGGCATCGGGGAGGCCATCGTCACGGGACTGAGCCCCAGGGGCGTCCCGACGCCGGTGGTGGCGACCCGGCTCCTGCCGCCGCAGTCCCGGATGGGGCCGCTCACCGCGGAAGAATTTCAGAAGGAGTTCGCCGAATCGGATCTGGTGCGGGAGTATGGCACCCCGGTGGACCGCGAGAGCGCCTGCGAGATGCTGGCCAAGCGGTTGGACCAGGCGGCGCCGTCCGGGCCCCAGGGCCCCGCGGGGGCCCAGCCCGGGTCTGCGCCGAGCCGGGGCGGGACCGGGAAGACTATCGGCAAAGTGGCGGCCGGGGCGCTCGCCGCGGTCCTCACCAGCAGTACCGCGCGCACCGTGGGGCGCGAGCTGGTGCGCGGAATCTTCGGAATGCTGGCGGGGAAGCCGCCCCGGAATACGACGCGGTCGCGCTGGTAGCGGTTACTGCTTGCTGACGCGCTGGGGCAGGGCGCGGGTCAGCCGGCGTCGATCATGGCGTAGTGTTTCTTCCCTTTCTGGAGCACGATGAAACGGCCGGCCAGCAGGTCGAAGGTGCCGAGGGACCGCTCGGCCGTCAGCTTCTCGCCGTTGATGCTATAGCCATTGCCCTGGATGCCGCGCCGCGCGTCGGCCTTGGAGGAGGCCAGGCCCGCGGCGACCAGCGCATCGGCCACCGGATACCCCCCCTCGATCTCCGCCCGCGGGACCGATACCACCGGGACCTCGCTGGCCACGGTGGACAGGGTCAGGCGATCCGCCGCGCGAATATCGGCGGCGCCGAAGAGAATGTCGCTGGCCGCACGGACCCCCTTCAGCACCTCGGGCCCGTGGACCCGCTCGGTCAAGTCGCCCGCCAGCAGCCGCTGCGCTTCCCGTTTGCCGGGATCGGCCCCGTGCCGTTCGATGGCCGCGGCGATCTCCGCCACCGGACGAAACGTGAAGATCTTGAGCAGCCGCTCCACGTCCCGGTCATCGGTATTGAGCCAGAACTGGTGGAACTTGTACGGGCTGGTCTTGGCCGGATCGAGCCAGATGTTGCCCGCTTCGCTCTTGCCGAACTTGGCTCCGGCGGCCGTGGTCAGCAGCGGGGACACCAGGCCGTGGGTCTGGGCCTGCTCGCGCCGGGCGATGAGCTCGATCCCGGCCGTGATGTTGCCCCACTGGTCGCTGCCGCCCAGCTGCAGCTCGCAGCCCTGGGCGAGGTACAGGTGATGGTAGTCGTACGCCATCACCAGCATGTAGGCGAATTCGGTGAACGAGATCCCGGTGTCCATCCGGGACTGTACCGATTCCTTCTGCAGCATGTAGTTGACCGTGAAGTGCTTGCCGGTGTCCCGCAGGAATTCCAGCATCGAGAGCGGCCGCAGCCAGTCCGCGTTGTTGCTGAGCGAGGCCGCGTTGGGCCCCTCGAACGACAGGAATTGGGTCAGCTGTTCGCGTACCGCCGCCGCGTTGGCGTCGATTGCCTCGCGCGAGAGCATCGGCCGCTCGGCGCGCCGGCCGCTGGGGTCGCCCACCAGCGCGGTGCCGCCCCCGACCAGCAGAATCGGCCGCCCGCCGAGGCGCTGCAGCCAGGCCATGGCCATGAGGGGAACCAGATTCCCGACGTGCAGCGAGTCGGCGGTGGGATCGAAGCCCACGTAGGCCGTGATGGGTCCCGTGGCCAGACGCTCCGCCAGGCCGGGAGTCGCGTCGTGCAGAAGGCCGCGCTCAGTCAGGATCGAGAGAAGGTCGGGCATTGCGGCCAATCGTAGGGCAGGGGAGGGGGGGCGTCAACGGCGCCGGGTGACCGGGAGCCGGCCATCCCTTCCGAGCCCTGCTTATGTTTAGCCTCATGCCCCCGAAATTCCCCGCGCGCCTCACCCGCTGGTGGCATACTCCCCGTCGCCGACGCAACATCCTGGTCGGCTTCTGTGCGTTCATGCTGTTCAGCGCCGCCGTCCTGGCCGGGGCCTGGATGCGGGTGTGCGCCGGCGGCGCCTGTCCCTCGATCGCGGGGCTGGACAACTACGATCCCGACCAGGCCTCCAAGGTCTACGCGGCCGACGGCCGCCTGATGACGGACTACGGACTCCAGCGCCGGACCGTGGTGCCGCTCAAGCAGATGTCGCCGGCGGTGGCGGCCGCCTTTCTGGCGGTCGAGGACCGCCGGTTCTACCAGCACCACGGCATCGACTGGATTCGCTTCTTCGGGGCGATCAAGTCCATCCTGCTCGGCCGGAAACAGGGATTCTCCACCATCACGATGCAGCTCGCCGGCAATCTCTGGCCTGACGCCATCGACCGGACTCAGCGCACCGGCTTCAAGGGGATCTCCCGGAAGATCCGCGAATCGCGCATGGCGCTGGAAATCGAGCGGAACTACTCCAAGGACAAGATTCTCGAGCTGTACCTGAATCAGATCGATCTGGGCAACCGCGCCTATGGCGTGGAGGCCGCCGCCCAGCGCTACTTCGGCAAGTCGGTCCGCTCCCTGAACGTGGCCGAGGCGGCCATGCTCGCCGGCCTCCCGCAGGCTCCCGCCACCTACAATCCGCGGAAGAGCCCGCGGCTGGCGGTGCGGCGCCGCAACGTGGTCATCGGCATGATGGAACAGTGGGGCAAGCTCTCCCACGAATCGGCGGAGGCGTGGAAGGCCTATCCGCTCAGCCTCTCCAGCCGGTCCGACTACAGCGGCGTGGCCGAGTACTTCGTGGAGTACGTCCGGCAGATCCTCCAGGCCCGGTTCGGCACCGATCTGTACAAGTCCGGCTTCCGCATCTACACCACCCTGGACCTCGACATCCAGCAGGCCGCGGAGCGCGCCCTCGAAACCCAGCTCCAGAACATCGAAGACGGCGGCACCGGCCCCTACACCCACAAGACCTACCGGCAGTACCTCGACCAGCGCACCGACGCCACCCCCGATCCGAACGGCGAGCCGTTCAGCCCCTACCTGCAGGGAATGATCGTGACCCTGGACGCCGATTCCGGATACATCCGGGCCATGGTGGGCGGGCGCGACTTCGACGACAACAAGTACAACCGCGCCACCCAGAGCCTGCGGCAGGCCGGCTCCACCTTCAAGCCGTTCGTCTATGCCGCCGCCATCCGCGCCGGGATCCCGCTCTCGTCCATCTGGGAGGACTCGCCGGTCTCCGTCGAGATCCCCGATCAGCCAACCTGGGAGCCCAAGAACTACGACAGCAAGTTCGAAGGTATGATGACGATGCGCCACGCCCTGCGTCAGTCCCGCAACACGGTGGCGGTGAAGGTCGGCCTCAAGGTGGGGGAAGAGGCGGTCATCGCCGAAGCGGCCAACTTCGGACTCACGACGCGGATTCCCGCGGTTCCTTCGATCTTCATCGGATCGGCCAGCGTCTCTCCCATCGAGATGGTGGGCGCCTACACCGGCTTCGCCAACCTGGGCGTGCTCACGGCGCCGTCGGCCATCCTCCGGGTCGAGGACCGCGACGGCAACATCGTGTGGAAGCCGGAGATCCGGCAGAAGCGGGTCATGGACAAGGAGCATGCCTGGCTGATCCTGGACGGCCTGCGCGATGTGGTGCGCCAGGGCACCGCCACCGGAGTGTTCAGCCGGGCGGGGCTGCTCAACCTGCCGGCGGCCGGGAAGACCGGCACCACCAACGACGGCATGGATGTCTGGTTCATCGGGTTCACCCCCGATCTGGTGACCGGCATCTGGATGGGCTTCGACAAGAAGACCAAGATCAAGGCCAACGCCCAGGGCGGACTGCTCGCCGCGCCGGCCTGGACCATGATGATGAAGGAAGTGTACGAGCGGCGCCGGATCCCGGCGGCGTGGGGCATGCCCGACGGCGTCATCCAGGCCGACATCGACGAGAGTACCGGGATGCTCGCGACGCCGTTCTGTCCGCGCATCAACGTGATTCGCGAGTACTACTTCCCCGGCACCGAGCCGACCGAGCGCTGTGCCCTGCACAGTCCCTTCCGCGGCGGGTGGTGAGGCCCCTCCGGCTTCGCGCCCGCTGGGCCGTCCCGATAGACGCCGCCGTCATTCCCGACGCCGCGATCCTGATCGGCGCCGACGGCCGCATCGCGGCGGTCGGTCCCGACGCGGCGGTCCCCACCCCCGAGGGCGCGGAGTCCCGCGACCTGGGCGACGCGATCCTCATTCCCGGCCTCGTCAACGTCCACACCCATCTCGAGCTCACCGGATTCGAGGACCTCACTCCCGACCGGGAGTTCCGCGACTGGATCCTCGCCATCCGGGAGCGCAAGCAGCGGCGGAGCCCCGAGGAATTCCTCGCCGCCGCCCGGGACGGCATCCGGGACTGCTGGGCCGCGGGCATCACCACGGTTGCCGACACCGGCGACTCCGGCGCGGTGGTTCGTGCCCTGGCGGAGCTGGGCGGGAGCGGGATCGTGTACCAGGAGGTGTTCGGGCCGCATCCCGGACAGCTGGAGGAGAGCGCCGCGGGCCTGGCGGCCCGGGTCCAGGCCCTCCGGCCGTTCGCGCGGGGGCGGCTCCGGCTCGGCGTTTCGCCCCACGCGCCGTACACCGTGAGCGGTCCGCTCTACTCCCGGGTGGCGGCGTGGGCCCGCGGCGAGGGACTCCCGATGGCCATGCACATCGCCGAATCGCCGGCCGAGAGCGAATTCGTCACCCGGGGGACCGGACCCTTCGCGGAGGCGTGGAACGCGCGGGGCATCCCCCCCCTCGGCGACGTCAGCCACCGGCCGGGTCCGGCCCACGCGGCCGGCTTCCCGCTCTCCCCGGTCCAGTGGCTCGACCGGCACGGGGTGCTGGGCCCCGGCACGCTCTGCATCCATGCGGTTCAGCTTTCCAGCCCGGACATCGCCACCCTGGTGGCGCGCGGAGCGACGGTGGCGCACTGCCCGGTGTCCAATGCGCGGCACCGGCACGGCGCCGCGCCGCTCGGATCGCTCCTCTCCGCCGGCGTTCCGGTCGGCCTGGGCACCGATTCGGTGGCCAGCGTCGGGTGTCTCGATCTCATGGCCGAAGCCCGCGCGGCGCGCCGGCTGGCCGGGCTCGCGGCCGAGCCGGCCCTCGCGCTGGCCACGCTGGACGGGGCACGGGCCATCGGTCTCGAGGCCGAAATCGGAAGTCTCAAATCGGGCAAATGGGGCGACGTGACGGTCCTCGCCCTGCCTGGCGGGGTGCCGGGCCGCGAACCCGGTCCCGCGGAACAGGTGCTGGCCTCGGTCCCCGGCGATACCCTCCTGACCGTGCTCGCCGGTCGGGTGGTCTACGCCCGGGAACCCCGTGCTTGATCCCGCCCGGGGGAGGTCGGTAGAATGCAGGGGTACACCCATTGGAGCCGACCGTGCGCTGCCTTGCGCTCAACGCGTCTTTCGAGCCTTTGACCATGGTGCCCGTCAAACGGGCCCTCCGGCTCGTCATTGACGGCAAGGCCGAGATCGTGGAGGCCGAGACCGGCGAGCCGATAAGAAGTCCGCGGGTTTCGATTCCGAAGCCCGCGATCATCCGCCTCGTCAAGTTCGTTCACGTTCCCCGCAAATTCCGCCGTCAAGTCACCAACACCTTTCTGTTTGCCCGGGATGACTACCGGTGCCAGTACTGTCACCGGCCGCAGGCGCAGCTTCGCTCGCGCGAGTGCCTGACCCGGGATCACCTGGTGCCGATCAGCCGGGGTGGCGGGAACGAGTGGACCAACTGCGTGACGGCCTGCAGCAGCTGCAATACGAAGAAGGGCAACCGGCTCCCCGAGGAGTGCGGCATGCATCCCATGCATCCGCCGGTCGAGCCGCATTTCGTGCATCTCACCTGGGCGGTGCGCCGGCTCACGGCCACCCAGGCCAAGTACATCCGGTACTTCTACGGCGCCGCCGCGCTCCGGGCCATCCGCGCCTGATGCAGTTCAGGGCGCCACCCTGAATTTTTCCGACTTCACCTCCAGCTCCTCCCAGGGCAGCCCGGCAATCCGGAGCAGGAACTGGCGTACCCGCTTGCCGATCGAATTGTTCTCCGGCTGGGCCGGCGCCGCCGGCTGACCCGCCAGGAACCGTTCCAGCGCCTCCATGTCCTCGCTCGAGAGGGCCGTGATCGTCAGGGTCACGGTGTAGTAGAACGTGCCGGTGCCCTCGGGCAGCGCGTCCACTTCGGTGGTATACCCCAGCCATTTCTGCAGCAGATCCCGGGTGGCGAAGCGGAATTCCTCCGGCCCGGAGAGGAGCAGCCGGGTGACCCGGTACTGGTCCTGCAGCGGCTCCCGCTGGATGACGATGGACCATTCGGTGGCCCGCTGGAATTCGTCGATCCAGCCGTCCCGCGAGCGCCAGATTTCCATCCGATAGCTGAGCCGGATCGGAAACAGCTGCTCCAGCGCATCGGACCAGCGCTTGTCGTTGAGGAGATCGCGAACCTGGACCCGCGCCTTGCGCGCGTGGAAGGGGAGGCTGTCGGGGCCCAGCGCCACGGCGAGGGACACGCGGGGCGCCTGCGCCGCGGCGGGGGCCGCCGCGAGCCATCCCAGAGCCAACCCCGCGAGCAGGACTCGGCGCATCAGAACCGGCGCTGCAGTCGAATGGAGAACAGCAGCGGCCCGCTGCCGGTCAGCGGTTGCGCGAGGTAGAGGCCGAGGCCCCCCGCGTCGAACCCGAATCCGATGTCGGCGGACCATTCGTTGAGCACCGGCAGCCGGTCGTTGGGGACCCGTCCCGGCCCGGTTCCGCTGAGCCACGCCTTCCCGAGGTCGCTGAAGACCACGATGTCGGGCTCCCGGATGGCCAGCAGGCGCTGGAGTCCGGTCACGTACGGGTCCGAGGTCGGGAAGGGGAGCCCCATCCGGGTCCGGGTCCGCACCTCGAGCTGGCCGGCGATCAGCCGGTCGCAGAGCGCCGGGCGGGCGGGATCCGCGAGCGAGGCCGGTGCGCAGGTGAGGGCGCGGAACCCGTAGCCCGGCAGAAGATCCGGCCCGCCGAGCGATAACCGGCGCTGGACCGCCAGCGGGTCGCCCTCGATCCAGCCGCCGGCCACCACGTGCAGCGCCGCGCGCGCCGACGGGTCGAGCCGGGCGTACCGCCGCGCGTCGAGCCAGATCCTCGAGGACGCATAGGCGCCCGGGGCGATGGGATCGCGGACTTCGGTGGGCAGCGTGAGCGGGGCGGCGTCGGTGCTGGTGCTCTTCTCCCAGAAGGCGTGCACCAGCCACCCGTTGCTGGGGCTGTCCCGGTCGTTCCGGGTGTCCAGGTCGAGGCCGACCCGCCAGGTGGTGTAATGCCCGTCGTCCACCAGCGGGTTAGGCCTCCACGTGCTGTTCCGGAAGATCGAGATCGGATCGTTGGCCGGCACGCTCCGTTCCGCGTCGTACCGGAGCGACCCGCCGAGGCTGAGCCCCCGGCCCAGGTTGTAGCTCAGGTACCCGGCCGCGCCCTCGGACTGGTAGAAATCCCGGTAGTCCCGCTGGAAGAGAAACGCCGACCAGCCCGCCTCGGTCTGGGAGAGCGGCTGATCCTCGATCGGCGAGATGACTCGATAGATGCGGCTTCCCACCGTCAGGCGCCGGCGCTCTCCGAACCGGAATTCCAGGCGGCCCGAGAAGCCGAAGGTGGACCGCCGGTCGGTCCGGTCGGGAGCGGTCCAGGCAATGCCGCGCAGGTCGAGCCGCGCGTCGACGTCCTTGAGCCCCTCGCGGCTCACCGTGGGGCCGAAGATGATCGGCAGCCCTTCCACCCGGTTGTAGGTCCGGCCGGTCTCGATGCCGAGCGTGGTGCGGAAGTGGCCCGTGGTGAAGCTGGTGCGCGCCGAGGCGAGGTCCCCCAGGGTCGACGGCGGCTCCCGGACGACCAGCAATCCGTTTCCGGTCCGGGTCAGCAGCGCCGGCACCGGGTAGGCGCGCCGGGCGCCGATGAGGAATCCGCCCGGCCGGACGATGACCGCGCCGCCGACCACCAGGGCATCGCCTTCGATGCGGCCGCCGGCGTCGACGACCAGGTCTCCGTTGATGACCGTCACCCGCCCGATGATGGCGCCCGATACCCGGAGCGAGCCGCGGAAGATCGCGATCGGCCCGTTGAAGAGGGACCCCGCGGGGAGCGCGAAGCTGCCCGGGATCCGGGTGGCGGAGGAGTCGTTGTACCGGCGAAGGACTTCCTGCACCACCTCGGGGGGTAGTGTGCCCCGCAGGGTCGAATCGGGCAGCCGGGCCTCCGGCCGGATGGTGAGGACGCTGTCCTGGGCGGCCAGTCGGCCCGCGCCCGTCGCGAGCAGTCCGAGGGCCAGCAGCGCCCGGGGCAGCCACCCGCCTGCCGGCATCCGCCCGCGGCGTCCCGAAGTCACAGTCCCAGCCGCTTCATCCGGCGGTACAGATTGGCCCGGTCGGTCTGCAGCGCCCGTGCGGCCTCCGCCACGTTGCCCGCCGCCCGCTTGAGCGCCGCCCCGATCAGGGCGCGCTCGTAGTCATCCAGCACGTTGGAGAGCGAGCGTCCGCCCAGATCGGCCACCGAGTAGGTGGTGCCGGACTCGGTGGTCACCGCCGGCGCATCGAACCGGACCGATCCCGCCCTGGGCAGCACCTGCCGCACCAGCGCGGCATCGATTTCGGGTCCGCCCAGGATCGACAGCCGCTCCACCACGTTGGCCAGCTCGCGCACGTTGCCGGGCCAGTCGTAGGACGCGAGCATGGCCAGCGCATCCGCCGTGAACCGGGGCGGCTGATGGGGACGCACCCGCTCGGCCAGGTGGAGGACGAGATCGGGGAGGTCGTCCAGCCGCTCCCGGAGCGGCGCGAGCTCGAGCGGGAAGACGTTGAGCCGGAAGTAGAGGTCCTCGCGGAACGACCCCACCGACACCGCCTGCTGCAAACGCTGGTTGGTCGCGGCCACGATCCGGACGTCCACCCGCTGGGTCCGCTCGGCGCCGAGCCGCTGGATTTCTCCGGCCTCGAGCACCCGGAGCAGCTTGGCCTGCGCCTCCAGGTTGAGATCCCCGACCTCGTCGAGGAACAGCGTGCCGCCATCCGCGAGCTCGAAGCGGCCGAGCCGGCGGTCGGTGGCCCCGGTAAAGGCGCCCCGCTCGTGGCCGAACATCTCGGATTCCACCAGGTCCCGGGGAATCGCGGCACAATTGACCGAGATGAAGGGGCGACCGGCGCGCTGGCTGGCGTGGTGGATCGCGTGGGCCACCAGCTCCTTGCCGGTGCCCGACTCGCCCATGATGAGGACCCGGGCCTCGGTCGGCGCCACCTGGGAGATGAGCGAGCGGATCTCGCCCATCTTGCCGCTCGTGCCCACCAGCTCCGCCTTGGGTCCGAGCTGCGAGCGCAAGGCGCGGTTTTCGGCCCGGGCCCGGGTCAGCTCGAGACCGCTGCGGAGGGCCACCAGCACCGCTTCGGGCGTCAGCGGTTTTTCCAGGAACTGGAAGGCCCCCTGCTTGATCGCCTGCACGGCGTCGGTGAGCTGGGCCTTCCCGCTCATCATGATCACCGGAATCCAGGCGTCCCGCTCCCGGATCTGGCGCAGGGTCTCGAGTCCATCGGGCCCCGGCGGCATCTGGAGGTCGAGCAGGATGGCGTCGGGGTGGAGCTGGTCGAGCTGGAGCAGCGCCGCGTTGCCGTTGGGCGCCTCCTCGGTCTCGAAGCCCTCGGACTTGAGCAGCGCGGCCAGCATCCGGCGGATGTTGGCCTCGTCGTCCACGATCAGAACCCTCGGCTTCATTCGGGCCTCCGGCGCCGGTCCGCAACGCGGCGATCCACGTTGGGTCGTTGGGCGGTGGGTTTCGGGCTGCCGGCGGGCTGCCGGGGAAGGCGCACGGTGAACGTCGCGCCGCCGTTCGGGGTCTCGGTCACTTCAATGGTTCCGTGATGAAAATCCACCGCTTGCTTGACGATCGCGAGTCCCAGACCGGTGCCTTCGATCTTGTCGGTCACATAGGGCTCGAAGATCCGGCTGCGCCGCTCGGAGGGTACCCCGGGGCCGTGATCGATCAGGGCCACCCGGACGCCGTCGAGGTCGGAGGAGACGGTGACGTCCAGGGAGCCAACCCCGCCACAGGCCTCCACCGCGTTCCGGATCAGGTTGCTGAAGGCTCGTCGCAGCGGGTCGTAGTGTCCTTCGATGTGCGGCGCCGATGCCTCCACGGTCAACGTCTGTTGCATGGTGGCCGGCAGGGAGGTGCGAAGCAGCTCGCCCAGCAGCTCGCCCAGGTCCACGTCCGCCGCGGGGCCTTCGGGAAGCCGGCCCAGGTTGGCGAAGTCGCGCGCCAGATGCTCGAGTCGGGCGGTTTCCACCCGCAGGACCTCGAGCGCCTCATGCTGGTCGGGGGTCGCCGAACGGTCGAGCTGCCCGATGGCGAAGCGCACCGGCGTCAGGGGGTTCTTCATTTCGTGGGCGACCCGCCGGGCCACCTCCCGGAAGGCCCGCAACCGCTCCGACTCGAGCTCCGCGGAGCGAGCCTGCTGCAGCGAGGCGGCGGTTTCGCGCAGGGCGCTCCGGAGCACCGCGAACTCCGGGGCGCCGCCACGCGCCTCCTCGGGGGGAAGTCCTTCGTGCCGCCGGATCCGGCCCATCCATCCCACCAGCTCATCGATCGGCGTGGCGAGCTGCCGCGAGATGCTTCGCGACAGGAGCACCGCGGCATACAGCAGCAGCACGCCCAGCACCGAGACCGCGAGGGCCAGGCCGATGGTCTTGAGCCGGCTGTAGTTGAAGCCCTGGACCGACAGCGTGTAGGTGCTCTCGATGGCCCGGACGTGCGCGTGCAGGGCCCGGTGCTCCGCGGGAGTCATCGTGGTGGTATCGAGCACCCGGAGCAGCTCCCGGCCGGTCTCGACCACCGGCTTGAGGGCCGCCTGGCTGGTCTTGGCCGGGTTGAATCGAAGCAGGGTCGCGGCCCACCCCGCCACCAGGACCGCGGAAGGGAGCGCCCCCAGCAGCAGGAGGCTCAGCAGGATGCGGTGGCGAAAGGGGATTGGCGGCACCGTTCAAGTTTAACCGCGAAATTGCTTCGGGGCCGGGTGGAGAAGAGCCACTTGTTGTATCTTTGCATCATCATGTGGTACCGGGCCCTGTGTGTGCGGGACGGCTGTCGCGCCAGTCCCCTTTCCCGGACCCGCGGGTCGTGGCACCCGTTCTGCAGAACGAGCATGACGATTTCGAGCCCGAACTGGCCCTATCCACACCAACCGAGATAACGAATGCCCGACGAGCAGAGACGCATGATCCGATGGGTCTGCGTAGTTGCGGTCGCAATCCTGGTGGTGTCGGTATCCGGCTTTGCGGACCTGCAAGCCCAGAGCGTCACCTCGGGTGCCCTGCGCGGCATGGTACAGAATCCTGACGGCTCGGGAATCTCCGGGGCGGCCGTTACCATCGAAATACCCTCCGGCGGCAGCTTCCGAAATCTCGACACCAAAGTCGACGGAATCTTCGCGCTCCCGATGATGCTGCCGGGCCGCTACAACATCCTGGCCGAGGTCGAGGGCTACCAGCCCGTCCGCCTGCGCGGGGTGATCATTGCAGCCGGTCGAACCACGACCGTCACCATCACGCTGGAACGTAAGCCGCCACCCATCACCTCGGTCACTGAAATCGACCAACCCGGGATCGCCACCGGAGGCTCGGGGCGGATCCTCACCGGCCACGATCTGGTGGCGCTCGACGTCCGGCACGATGTGACCGATCTCTCCCGAAGCGTCAGCGAGACGGTGCAACCGTTCGCTGGTTGGGGCGGATTCGCCCTCGCCGCGGGTGGGCTTTCGGGGCGGCACTCCCGGCTCTTCGTGGACGGGGTGCCCGAGCAGCTCCTGCGGCACCCGGGCGTGCCGCGCGACCCGGCCAGCGCCCCGGCTTTTTCCGTGGATGGGATCGAGCAGGCCCAGCTGCTCGGAAGTACCCCGGACGGCGAGTGGCGTGGCAGTGCGGGCACCGTGCTGAGCGCGGTAACCCGGTCCGGCCAGAACCGGCTCCGCTTTGCCCCATTCGCCTCCTGGACCGGGAGCAAAGTCGGCGGCAAAGCGCTCGACAATCCCGGAGATAGCAGTGCGAGCTCCTTCCAGCTCGGCGCCGCGGTGAGCGGCGCCCTGAAGCCGGATACCGCCTACTTCTTCCTCCGGGGCGACTACCAGTCCCTCCAGATGCCGTCGGCGTTTCCGTGGGAGGCCGATACCAGCCGGTATCAGGGGCAGCCGGTGTCGCTCCGCACCACCATCCCGACGATCGGCGCGGGCTCGTTCGGGACCCAGCTCGGTGCCGATGTGGCCCCGGTCGTTCGCACCTGGAAGGGCGGGAGTGTGGCGGGCCGGGTCGACTGGCGCCTCGACAAGAAATCGGCATTCATGCTCCGCAGTGGCTTCGCGTCCTGGAAGGAGACCAACGCCGCGCTCGGGTGGGACGCCGCCAATGATCGCGGCGCCGGGCTCACCGCCCGGGATCTCTCGCTTGGCGATGTCGCTGGTGACCGCGGCTGGGGCCTATGGCAATGAAGCCCGTGCGGCCATCGGGGCCTCCCGGCGAGAATGGAGCCAGGCCGCCGGGCCGGAAACCCATTTGGTTGCGGAGGGTGTGCGCATCGGAGGGAACGCGGCGCTTCCGGGCCTCTTCGACAGCAAGACCATCGGCTTCTCCGACGCCATCCAATGGGCTTCCACCACCCATGCCGTCAAGGGCGGCATCAACGTCGACGTTGCGAGCTATCGCCAGGAGTACCAGTACGGCTCGGCCGGCATCTTTCAATTCGGCAGCCTCGACCAGTTCGGTGCCGCGGCCGGGACCTACTTCGCCTCGCCCCTCGCCGTGCCGAAGGCCGGATTCTCCACGATAAATCTGGGAGTATTCCTCCAGGACACCTACAACCTCTCCTCCGGGCTGCAGCTGCTCGCCGGCCTTCGATGGGAAACCCAGACCCTGCCCAAGCACCGGATGACCGGAAACCGGGCCTGGTCCGAAGCCACCGGCCTGATCGGCGATTCGGTCTTCAAGGACCGGCGCGGGGTCCAGCCCCGGATCGGCTTCGTGCTCAATCCCGGCAATCGCGGCACCTGGGTGTTCCAGGGCGACCTTGGCCTCTATTCGAGCGGCCTCGATCCGGCGGCCTTTGCCGAAGCAATCACCTATTCCGGCGGCGTGGGCGTGCGCCGCGGGCTGGGTACCTTCGCGAGCTGGCCCGCCACGCCGAGCGATGCGGAGGCGCCCTCCGTGGGGCAGCGGATGACCCTGCTCACCGGGGCCGGGAAGTACCATGCCCCTCGGACCCTCAAGGGACAATTGGGCCTCACCGGGTCGCTGGGTCACGGGATCATGTTGCAACTGGCGGGATCGTACCATCACACCGACTACCTGCTCCGACGCAGCGACCTCAACCGGTTCCCCAGCGCCCCCGCGACGACCCAGGAGGGGCGTCCTGTCTTCGGAGACCTCGTGCAGCAGGGGGGGCTGGTGACCGTCGCACCGCAGAGCAGCCGCCGATTCCAGGAATTCGATCTCGTGAGCGCGCTGTCACCGACCGGCTTTTCCGACTCCTACGAGCTCACCGCCTCGCTGCAGCGGCAGGTGGCGCGCGCGTTGTCGGTCTCGGCGTCCTACACCTTCTCGCGGACCCGCGACAATCTGGTGGGACTGCTCCAGGTCGATCCGGCGGACCAGCTGTCGCCCTTCCCCGATGGGGTCAATGGCGCCGACTGGGATGCCGGCCGATCCGACGTGGACATTCCGCACCGCGTGGCCGCTGTCGCCGAGTACCACAGCGGCGGCCGCATGCCCGTGACGCTGGCCGCCCGCGGCCGGTGGCGGTCGGGTCTCCCGTTCACTCCCGGCTTCCGGCCCGGCGTGGACGTCAACGGAGATCTGGGCGGAAACAACGATCCGGTCACGGCGGACGCCGCTGGGGCTGTGGCCGGCGCCGCGGCATTGGCGAGCTGCGACGGCAGTGCGGTCGGGGCATTTGCCGCGCGGAACAGCTGTCGGGAGAAGGGCATCGGCTCGCTCGACCTGCGCTTCTCGGTCGGATTTCCGGCCGGCGCGGGCCGTCTGGCGCTGACCGTTGATGCCCTCAACATCGTTGCCACCGCCACCGGTGTGATCGACCACGCCGCCGTCCTCATCAATCCCGCCGCCGGCATCACCCAGTCCAACGGGGTGGTCACCCTTCCGTTCCTCGCCAACCCGAGCTTCGGCACGTTGTCGAGCCGCCGGACCGAGCCGCGGCTGATCCGCTTCGGCCTGCGCATGGAGTATTGATCATGACCTGGACAAAGCTGCGAATCGTGCCGGCCGCCGCGGCCGTCCTGCTGGCCGCCGTCGCCTGCGACAACGCGGGGTCGACGCTTACCCCGGCGCTGCCGGGCGGCGGGCTCCTGCGGCTGCAGGTCTACCTCGACCGTGATGGGTCGTTGACCCGGAACGACGTGGACACCACGTTCGCCGGCGTCAAGGTGACCTTGAGGCCGCCGAACGGGGGCTCCGTCATCAAGACGCTGTCCCCCACTCCGCCCACCGGAGCCTTCACCGAAGGTGGCATTGTCGTCGGTAACTATTCCGTCACCGTCGACCCGACCAGCTTCGGCGATTCCCTCGTGGTCGGTGACATCAGCCCGAACCTGATCAGCATCAAGGTGACCGACACCGCCCAGGTTGTCATCCGGCTCAGCTACCCGTCGCTGTCGATTCGCCAGGCCCGGCAGCAGGCGGTCGGCAAGCGGGTCATGGTCCGGGGCCTCGTGCTCGCGGGAGTCCAGTCCTTCCGGGACACGACCTCCCATGTGCGCGACACCTCGGTCGCCATCCGGATGACCCGGGTGTTCGTTCGCAGCGGGGGAGGGAACAACCCGGGCGACAGCGTCACCGTGTTGGGAACCGTTTCGAGCCGGGACGGCCAGCCGACCCTGGATCAAGCGGTCGTCACGGTGTTCGCCACCCGGCCCGCTCCCGTACCACTGCCGGTCACCTCGCTGGTGGCGTCGTCCGCGCAGGGTGGCGCCCTCGACGCCTCGCTGGTCCTGGTGAGCAATCTGGTCATCAGCGAATCGGGGGCCCAGGCTCCGGACTACCGGGTCGTCGCGAGCGACGGCTCGGGACCCCTCACGATCCTCTTCGACGGGACGATACCGATAACTCCCACCGCATTCCCGGTGGGCAGAACGATATCGGTTCGGGGGGTATTGGTGCCTGATGGGACCGGGAAATGGCAGCTCAAGCCCCGGAATGGAAATGACGTGACGCTCTTCTAGACCGCGCGGGCCAGGATCACTTTCCCCAGCGGCCCAGCCACGATTGCAGCATGACGATCGCCCAGAGTCCGGGGGCGTGGTTGGAGTGCCCCCGGTGAAACTCCCGCCAGGCCCGCCGGACCCGCTCGCCATCCAGGACGCCGCCGCTGGAGATCCGCTCCGCCGAGAGCTGTTCCTCCGCCCACGGCCGGAGGGCGCCCCGGAGCCAGGTCGCGATGGGCGCCGTGAACCCCACCTTGGGCCGATCCACCAATTCGCGGGGAACCCTCCGGTAGAGCACCTCGCGGAGGATCCACTTGCCTCGTCCGTCGCGGATCTTGTGCTCGGGCCGGAGGCGCCAGGAGTACTCGACGACCCGGTGATCGAGGATCGGAACCCGCGCCTCGAGGCTCACCGCCATGCTCATCCGGTCCACCTTCGTCAGCAGGTCGTCGGGCAGGTAGATCATCTGGTCGGCCAGCATCACCCGATCGAGCAGAGTTCGGTTTTGGCCGGCGGGGCTCAGCGCCGCGAGAAACGGGTCTGGGTCTGTCGTCCGCGAGACGAGCAGCTCCTCGGGCCTCTGCCACACCGAGAGCAGCGAGCGATACATCGCCCCTTCGTCTCCGGCTCGAAGCAGGCTGCCGAGCTTGCGGACCTTCTCTCCCGGCAGCCGGTGCTTGAACCGTCGGGGGAGGACCGGGGCGACGGTACGGTAGACCGAGTCCCAGGTGTCCTGGTTGACCATGCCGATCGCCGCGCCCAGCGCGCGGCGGGCTCCCCCGGGGAACCGCTCGGCCAGCGATACCAGCCCCGGCCCGCCCAGGTAGCGATTGTAGCCGCCGAACAGCTCGTCTCCACCATCACCGGTCAGCGCGACCGTCACTTCCTTCCGGGCCAGCTCGCACACCAGCATGGTGGGGATCTGGCTTGGATCGGCAAACGGCTCGTCGTTGTGCTCCGCGAGTCTGGGCGCGAGAGCGAGGGCGGCGCGGTCGTCCAGCGGCAGATCGTGATGCTCGGTTCCCAGGAAGCGGGCGATGGCGCCGGCGGCGGGGCCTTCGTCGTGTTCGGTGCCGGGGAAGCTGATCGAGTAGGTCTTCACCGGCCGGGAGGAAGCGGCCTGCATCAGCGCGACGACCGTCGAGGAATCGATGCCACCGGAGAGCAGGGCGCCCAGCGGCACGTCCGCCTCGAGCCGGAGGGCTACCGCCTCCTGAAGCAGGTGGTCGAGCTCGGTGACGACCTGGGCATCCGTGCCGGTGACCGGATCGGCCAGTCCGGCGGAGGCGCGCTCCGGGAGGGACCAGTAGGCCTCGCTCGGCGGGAGCTCCTTCGAGACGTCACCCACCACCAGATGATGCCCCGGCGGCAGCTTCCGCACTGATTGGAGGATCGAGCGGTCTCCGGGCACGTAGAGATAGCGGAGGAAATGCAGCGCCGCCACCGGATCGATGTCGCGGGACATGGCGGGCCCCGCCAGGATGGCGCGCAGCTCGGAGCCGAAGAGCAGGAGGCCGGATCTCCAGGCGACATGGAGCGGCTTGATACCGAGCCGATCCCGGACCAGGTGCAGCTCTCGCCGATCGGCGTCCCAAACCGCAATGGCGAACATCCCGATGAAGCGGCGGATCGACGCCGCGACACCCCACGCCTCGAACGCCGCGAGCAGGACTTCGGTGTCGGAATGCCCCCGGAACCGTGCTCCCGAGTCCAGGAGCGCGCTTCGCAGGCTCCGGTGGTTGAATACCTCACCATTGAAGACGATGGTGTAGCGACCGGTCGCCGAGTGCATCGGCTGCCGGCCCAGCTCGGAGAGATCGATGATGGAGAGGCGGCGGAAGCCCAACCCGATTCCCGCCCCGCCGTCCACCCAGACCCCCGAATCGTCGGGTCCCCGGTGGGCCAGCGACCGGGTCATGGCCCGCGTGTGCTCCCCGAGCCAGGCCGGATCGGCCGGGCTCGAGGCCAGGAGCCCCGCGAGTCCGCACATGCTACGAGCTCACTACTCCAGGGGCCTCGGTTGGCGTGCCAGGTACTCGTCCCACGCCCGGATGGCCGGCGCGCGGCCGCGGCGGTTGCGCAGCGCGTTGACCAGCGCGGTCGCCAGCATCAGGTCGGTGACCAGCGGCACGTCCGCGTCCACGGCACGGCGGCGGATGAGGTACCCGTCGGGGCGCCCCAGCTCGTCGTAGGAGCGGGGCACGTTGACGACGAGATCCACCAGGCCTTCGTCGATGACGTCCATGCCGCTGCGGCCCTCGCCGGGCGCCTTTGCCAGCACCGAGCAGGCGATACCTCCGGCGTGGAGCGCTTCGGCCGTCCCGCTCGTCGCGTAGAGCGCGAGGCCCAGCTCCTCGGAGAGGGCCCGCGCCTCCTCGAGAAACGAGTATTTGTCGCTCGGTGGACCGAGAGAGAGCAGCACCCCTTTGCGCGGCATCCGGAAGCCGGTCGCCGCCATCCCCTGCAGCAGCGCCTCGTCTCCATCGTCGCCAAAACAGCCGACCTCGCCGGTGCTCGCCATCTCGACTCCCAGAATCGGGTCGGCGCCAACCAGGCGCGGGAAGCTGAACTGGGGCACCTTGACCGCCACGTAGTCCAGGTCGAGCGCGCGGCTCTCGACCGGTTTGCGCACGCCCAGCATCCGGCGGGTGGCCTCGCGCACGAAGTTGATGCCGGTCACCTTGGACACGAACGGCAGGCTCCGGGAGGCCCGCAGGTTGACCTCGATGACCCGGACCCGGCCATGCTTGACCAGGAGCTGGAGATTGAACGGGCCGGTAATCTGGAGCGATTCGGCCAGCTGGACCGCGATCTTCCGCGCCCGGTGAATGATCGGGAGGGGAACGGTCTGCGGCGGCAGCATCAGCGTCGCGTCGCCGCTGTGGACCCCGGCGTCCTCGACGTGCTCGCAAATGGCCCACAGGACGACGTGTCCCTGGTCGCTGATGGCGTCGATTTCTATTTCCCGGGCCCCGGTCTCGAACTTGGTGACCACCACCGGATGCTCGGCATTCACGGCGCGGGCCTGCTCCAGGATGCGGTCCAGCTCGGCGGGGTCGTGCGCGACGCTCATCGCGGCGCCGGACAGGACGTAGCTCGGCCGGACCAGCACCGGATAGCCGCCCAGTTTCTCGATCGCGTCGGTGGCGTCGGCGCGCCCGGTAATGTGGGTCCAGGCCGGCTGATCGATCCCCAGCGTGTCCAGCAGGCCGCTGAACTTCCGTCGGTCTTCGGCCATGTCGATGCTCTCGGCGCTGGTACCGAGAATCTTCACGCCGGCCCGCGCCAGCCGCAGCGCCAGGTTGTTGGGGACCTGCCCGCCCATGCTGACGATGATGGCCTCGGGCTGCTCGCTCTCCCACAGGTCGAGCACACTCTCGAAGCTGACCTCGTCGAACACCAGCCGGTCGCATTCGTCCCAGTCCGTGCTGACCGTCTCGGGGTTGTAGTTGAGCATCAACGTCTCGTACCCCAGCTCGGACGCGGCGCGGACCGCGCTCACGCAGCACCAGTCGAACTCGACACTCGATCCGATGCGATAGGCACCCGACCCGAGCACCAGAATCTTCTTCCGGGTGCTCGGCGGGCTCTCGTTCTCGGTGGCGTGATAGCTCGGATAGAGATAATTCGTCTCGGCCGGGAATTCCGCGGCCAGGGTGTCGATGCGGGCCAGCCGCGGGACGATGCCATGGCTGAGGCGCAGCGCCCGCACCCTCTCCCCGGTCAGCTGCACCAGCCGGGCGATCCCGCTGTCGGAGAAGCCCAGCCGCTTGGCTCGCCCGAGCAGCTCCGGGGAAAGCGCCCCGGCCTCCGGGCCGGAGCGCTTGAGCTCGCCCCGCATGGCGACGATCTCGGCGATGCCGTGCAGAAACCAGTTGTCGATCCCGGTGAGCTCGTGGATTTCCTGCGGGGAGACGCCATCCTCGAGCGCCCGCGCGACCGCAAACACCCGGAGCGACGTCGGCACCCGCAACGCCTCCCGCACGTCGTCCCCGGTGAAGAAATCGGGATCCACCCCTCTCGCGCCGATGTCCAGCATGCGGACCGCGCGCTGGATCACCTCCGGGAAGGTCCGGCCGATGGCCATGACCTCGCCGACGCTCTTCATCTCGCTGCCGATGCGGGTCGACACGCCCCGGAACTTGCCCAGGTCCCAGCGCGGGAACTTGCAGACGATGTAGTCGAGCGCCGGCTCGAAGAACGCCGTGGTCTTCTTGGTGATGCCGTTGGGGATCTCCGGCAGGGTCAATCCCAGCGCGATCTTCGCCGCGACATAGGCGAGCGGATAGCCGGTGGCCTTGCTGGCCAGGGCGCTCGATCGGGAGAGCCGCGCGTTGACCTCGATGACCCGGTAGTCGCAGCTGTTCGGCGCGAGGGCGTACTGGATGTTGCACTCGCCGATGATGCCCAGGTGCCGGATGACCCTGATGGCCAGGGTCCGGAGCAGCTGGACCTCCTCGTCGTTCAATGTCTGCGTGGGCGCGACGACGATGGACTCCCCGGTGTGGATGCCCATCGGGTCGAAGTTTTCCATGTTGCAGACCGTGATGCAGTTGTCCGCCGCATCGCGGACGACTTCGACCTCGATCTCCTTCCAGCCCTGAAGGTACTCTTCGACCAGGACCTGGCGGATGCCTCCATCGAAGGCGCGCTTGAGCGCCGGCTCGACCTCGGATTCCTTCGTGATCACGGCGCTCCCCTTGCCGCCCAGGGCAAAGGCGACCCGCAGCATCGCGGGCAAGCCGACCTCCGTCACCGCGCGGCGCGCCTGCTCCATGGAGGTGCAGGCGACGCTCCTCGGGCTCTTGACGCCGATCTGATCCAGCCGCGCCTTGAACAGCTCCCGGTCCTCCGTATCACGGATGGTCGACACCGGAGTGCCCAGGACCCGCACCCCCAGCCGGTCGAACACCCCGCGGTCGGCCAGCTCCATCCCGCAGTTGAGGCCGGTCTGACCGCCAAACCCCAGCAGCACGCCGTCGCACCGCTCCTTCTCGAGGATCTGCTCGACGTTCTCCGGCGTAATGGCGACGAAGTACACCCGATCGGCCATGCCCTCGCTGGTCTGGATGGTGGCGATGTTGGAGTTGACCAGAACGGTGTAGACGTTCTCTTCCCGCAGCGCCTTCAGGGCCTGGGTGCCGGAGTAGTCGAACTCACCCGCCTGACCGATCTGCAGCGCGCCCGACCCCAGCAGAAGTACCCGCCGGGGCATCTCGGTGGAGCGATGCGGGATCACCGGCCGCCTCGGCGCGCCGTGTCACACAGGTGCAGGAATTCGTCGAACAGGAAGCCGGTGTCTTCGGGGCCGGGACCGGCGTCCGGATGGAATTGCACGCTGAAGACCGGCTTGAAGCGGGCCCGGATGCCTTCGTTGGTGCCGTCGTTCAGGTTCATGAACCAGGGTTCCCAGTCGCGCGGCAAGGAGTCCTCCCGAACCGCGTATCCATGATTCTGACTGGTGATGAAGCAACGGCGGGTCCCGATTTCCTGTACCGGCTGATTCACGCCACGATGGCCATACGGGAGCTTGTAGGTATCGCCGCCGGCCGCCAGGCCCAGGATCTGGTTCCCCATGCACACGCCGAAAATCGGCAGGTTGGACCGCTGGAGCAGGCCGCGCACCTGCTCGACGAGCTCGCTCAGGTCCTTGGGGTCGCCGGGTCCGTTGCTGAGCAGCACGCCGTCCGCGTCGTTGGCGAGCTCTCCGAGGTTGGCGTGCCAGGGCGCCCGGGTGACCACGGCACCCCGCTTGAGCACCGCGCGGGTCAGGTTGTCCTTGACCCCGATGTCCACCAGGAGGACCCGGGGACCGGTGCCGCTCCCGATCCGGGTGACTTCGGTGGGCGCCACCAGCCGAAACAGCTCGCGCCGCATCTCCACGCCGGCGGCCGCGTTCCGGGCCTGGTCGATGGACCCGTCGGCGGGCACCAGCCACCCGCGCATGGTTCCGTGCTCGCGCAGGCGCCGGGTCAGGGATCGGGTGTCGATCCCGGTGACCGCGGGAATGCCCTCGCCCGTGAGCCATTCACCAAGGGTCCGAGCCGAGGCATGGTGACTCGGCCGGTGAATGACATGCTGGACCACCAGCCCCTGCACCTGGATGCGATCCGATTCGAACGGCCCATCCAGACTGCCCGGCGGACGGGGCGCGGGGACACCGTAGTTTCCGGCCAGCGGGTAGGTCAGCACCAGGATCTGCCCGCGAAATGACGGGTCGGTGAGGGCCTCGACGTAGCCGCTCATGGCCGTGGTGAACACCACCTCGCCGACCACCGGACTCAGGGCGCCGAATGCGGTTCCATCGTATTCGGTCCCGTCCTCGAGGATCAGCTTCATGCGGGGGGGTCCTCCCGCAGGCTGCTCTATGGGGCTTTCCGCG
This sequence comes from uncultured Gemmatimonadales bacterium, assembly GCA_963762545.1. Lineage (GTDB taxonomy): Bacteria > Gemmatimonadota > Gemmatimonadetes > Gemmatimonadales > GWC2-71-9 > JABFSM01. The sequence continues at coordinate 282,627 of CAVXLC010000002.1, forward strand.
CCCGAACCCGGCTTCTTCGACCGGGCCCGGCTGATCGCCGAGGAACTGCTTTCGAGTCTGGTGATAGCAATCTCCTCGTTCCGTCCTGAATTACCCTGGGGCCAGACCTGCGAAGAGCAAACTGGGTGCCACCAACCTCAAAGCCGGCAAAGAGTTGCCTGTGCTGGCCTTAGGTCGAGAGTTGTGTCGTGCCGACGCAACAATCAGGACTTGGCCGGCTCGCTGGCGGAGAATAGTTGCTCGGTCGTCTGGTTTGAAGCAGCCAGCCCCAATCGTCGGGACAGCCACCATCCGGCCCCGATTCCGCCCACCGCGGCGAGCATCGTTTCCGGGCTCGGGAAGGCGGTCCGCTCGATCAGGGGACCGGCCACGAGCGTGAGGGCCAGGGCGGCGATCGCGGCAACGCGCTCCGGGGCGAGGAGGATTCCCACCGCCAGGAAGATCAGCGCCGCCCCGACGAACGGCCACCACATTGTCTGGGCGCGTGCCTCGAACTCGAAGGGAAGAAATCCCGTCCAGAAGAGCTCGGGACCGAGACGGACCCGGCTGGTCTTCGCGGTCTCTCCCTGGCCTACCCGCAGCTCCAGCCCCCGTCGCGTCGCCTCGAACACGATTGGGATGGTATCTCCCGGGGTGGGAGGCAATGCATTGTCCATTCGCAGCCACAGGGTTCTCATCGACAAGTCGCTCAGTCGCAAGCGTTGCCGGGCGAGCACCGAGGTTCCGGTTTGCCAGAGGCTCGCCAGCTCGTCCCCCCCCCCGGAAATCGCGACGAGCTGGGCACGCCCCTCGAATGGCCCGCCGGTGACGATGGTGGTCGCCAGACGGAACGTGTCCGATCGGGCCACCCGCTCGCGGAGCACTCCGGCGCCGAAGAACCGCCCATCCGGAACCGCGATTCCGTCAGCCGACAGGCTCAGGATCCGTCCCGGAAAGAGTGTCGTTCCGAAGAATTCATGTCCCCAGAAGCCGTACCAGATCCCTCCTCGCGGCAAGATCGGGATGACCAGCAGACCGCCGATCATCCAGACCGTTACCACTGCGATCGCGAGAGGCACCCCCGCGATTCTGCGCCACCGGGCTCGTTCGCCCCAGGTCGCAACCAGCATCGCGCCCAGCGCGGTGCCCAGGCCATTGGTGACGACGTCGTGGAGCGAGGAGGTGCGATTCGGGATCCACCACCGCTGCGTGAGCTCGATGGCGATGCTCGCGAGCGTGCCGATCGCGATGGTGCCCCGGACCCGCCCGCCCGACAGCGCCAACCCGATACCCAGTGGGAGGAACAGGAGAATGTTGAGGACGAGGTCCGTCAGCAGGTACTCTCCGCCGCTCGCCGGCGGGGGCCCGGGTTCGCCCGGCCGGAGAGTGAACCAGGCAATGGCCAGCACGGCCGCGATCGTCACCGCGGCGCCCACAGGACGAGGCGATGTTGTCATTCGTTCCGAGACTGCTTCCCGCCGGACGAGGAATAGCTAATTGCTCGTTCTCCGGTAATTTTGCACCATGGCCGCGAAACCGAGGGTGGCGACGTGACGAAGTGGGGCATCCAGGGCTGGGTCTAATGTAGGCCGCTCTCCTTCCCGGGAACATGGTGCACATCTTCTCTGTCGATGTCGAAGAGCATTTCCAGGTCAGCGCGTTCGATCGCGTGCTCACCCGGGACGATTGGGACACGCAACCCAGCCGCGTGGAACAGAATACCGATCGCCTGCTCGACCTCCTGGCCCGATTCGGCGCGCGGGGGACATTCTTCACGCTGGGCTGGGTTGCCGAGCGCCGGCCGGCGCTGGTACGCCGGATCGTCGCGGCCGGCCATGAGATCGGATCGCACGGCTGGTGGCATTGGAGGGTCACCAGCCTGTCCGCCGATCGGTTTCGGGAGGAGGTGCGCCGGTCGAGGGAGCTGCTGGAACAGATTTCCGGAACCCCGGTGCGGGGCTTTCGCGCGCCGAGTTTTTCCATCGTCCCGGGCACCGAGTGGGCCTTCGACGTGCTGCTCGAGGAGGGCTATACCTACGACTCGAGCCTCTTTCCGATTCGCCGGCCCGATTACGGCTATCCCGGGGCCTCCCGGATCCCGAACCGGATCGTCCGGAAGGGCGGATCGCTGCTGGAGTTCCCCCTCGCCACGCTGGCCGTGGCCGGACTGCGAATTCCCGTGGCGGGTGGCGGGTACCTCCGCCAGTTCCCGCTGTCGCTGATCAAGGCGGGCCTGCGACAGCTCGGGTCGTCGGGACAGCCCGGCATGTTCTACATCCACCCATGGGAATTGGATCCGGATCAACCCCGCTTACCGGTGGGGTGGGTCACCTCCCGCCGGCACTATGGGGGCCTCGGCCACACGCGCCAGCGGCTGGAGACGCTGCTCTCGGAATTCCGGTTCACTTCCGTCAGCGAGTGGCTGACCGGACATTCGCTGTGACGCTCCAGGTTGGCCCCTTCGACGGCCCCGCAGACGAGTGGGACGGCTTTGCCTCAGGCCAGGAAGGGTTCACCCATTTCCACCGGTTCGCCTGGAAGCGGGTCATCGAGGAGGTATTCGGGCACCAGTGCCTGTATCTGCAAGCTCGCGAGCCGTCGGGCGCTCTGGCCGGCGTGCTTCCGCTGGTCAGGGTCAAGAGCCTGCTCTTCGGGCATTACCTCGTCTCGATGCCGTTTCTCAACTACGGCGGACCCCTTGGCGCCCCGGACGGCATCCGGAGCGTTGCAGACGCGGCGGTGGAGGAAGCCCGGCGGTCGGGCGCCCGACTGCTGGAGCTGCGAAGCCGGGTCGTGCTCCCGCTCCAGCTGCCCGTGTCGCATCGCAAGATCACGGTCGTGCTCGATCTGCCCCGGGACCCCGAATCGCTCATGAAGGGATTCTCCTCCAAGCTCCGCAGCCAGGTGAGGCGCCCCGGCAAGGAGGGGGTGATAACGCGGTTCGGCGCCGATCAGATCGGGCCCTTCTATGAAGTGTTCAGCCGCCACATGCGCGACCTGGGCACGCCCGCCCTCCCTCGGCGGTTCTTCGAGTCCATCGCTCGTCACTTTCCCGGGGATTCCTGTTTCGGCTGCGCCTGGCTGGGGAACCTGCCGGTGGCAGGGGGGGTGGGGTTCCGCTGGAGCGCTGAATTCGAAATGACCTGGGCCTCTTCGCTGGTCGAATACAATCGCATCGCGCCAAACATGCTGGTCTATTGGAGCTTCATGCAGCGAGCGATTGCGGACGGAATGACCCTCTTCAATTTCGGCCGGTGCACCCCGGAGAGCGGCACCCACCGGTTCAAGCGGCAGTGGGGCAGCCGCGACGAGCAGCTCTGGTGGTATCAGCTGGCCGCCGGCGGCGCGGCGGAGGCGGCCACGCCGTCGCCGGACCAGGGCAAATACAGCTGGGGGCCGCGGCTCTGGAAGCGACTGCCTCTCGGGGTCTCCCGCCTGCTGGGTCCGCTGATCGTCAAATCGATTCCGTGATGGCGCTCCGCTGGCAGTTACCGGTCTGGTCGCCGCTCACGCTGGGGGCGGTGGGCGCCGGAATCCTGCCTGGAGCCAATGCCCTCAACACCATCGAGCGCCGGATCAAGGAGGAATACGGCGCCGCCGGGGTGATGCTCACCGGGAGCGGCACCATCGCCCTGGCGCTGGCCTACCTTGCTTCCGTCGCGGAGGGGGCCAGGCCCCGGGTCGCGCTCCCGGCCTGGGCCTGCCCGGACCTGATGACCGCCGCGGATGCCGTCGACGCCGAGGTGGTGCTCTACGATCTCGACCCCGCCACGCTCGGCCCCGATCTCGACTCGCTTCGCGCCGCGCTCCGTGTCGGACCGACCGCAGTCGTCGTGGCGCATTGGTTCGGCCTTCCAGTTGACTTGAACCCAGTCGCCCAGCTCACCTCGGCCGCGGGCGCGCTGCTCATTGACGACGCGGCGCAGGGGCTGGGTGCTTCGATGAGAGGCCGGCCCGTCGGCGCCGGCGGCGATTATGGAGTATTGAGCTTTGGGAGAGGGAAGGGGCGCACCGGCGGGGCCGGCGGCGCGCTGCTCGCCAATTCGGCTCGAGTGCACGCCAGGCTCATCGAGCTGGACTCCAGGCTAGCCGCTGCCCGGGGTGGTGCCAGGCGCATGGTGTCACTCCTCGGGCAATGGGCGCTAGGACGTCCCTGGGCGTACGGACTGCCAATGAGAGTACCCGCTCTCAAACTTGGCCAGACCTTATATCACTCGCCGCCTGACCTCCGCCGCATGCACCCGAGTGCCGCGGCGGTGTTGTCCCGAGTCTGGAATCTCTCGAGAGAGGAGGTGGAGACACGGCGTCGAAACGCCGCGCGTTGGCGTGGGATCCTGCACCAGGTTCAAGGAGTGAGAACTGTTTGACGTGGAGGCAGGCGGAAACGCCGGTTGGTTGCGCTTTCCCGTGGTCGTTTCGTCAAATCTGGTCTCAAGGTTTCGCAATTCAATGATGTCTCGGCACGGTGTTTCGGCTGGCTATCCCTCACGTCTTTGCGATCTTCCTCTGCGAGCTGGCCGATTATTGAACTCAGCAGGGGAGTTTCCCGGTGCATTGTTACTATCTCGGAATCTCTTCGCGCTTCCGGTCCATCGCCGGGTTAGGCCGGCAGACGTTCGAGCCATCCTGCAGTGTGTGCAACAATGAGAGCAACGTTCGTCCCCCCGACATTCGCGCCGAAAGCCCAGTATTGCGATTACCCGTTGCTGACAAATTATTGACGGTTCCCTAGCGTTCCACGCAGCTCGCAGCACAAGCGCTAAATCCTTTTAAAACAATAAACTACATGAACTTCTGTAGTGAATAGTTTTTTTGCCTGTATGGCAATTTTGCAGTCGAGCGCATGCGATTGCGCCCGTTTCTTGCTATGCCGTGGCTCCAGTTGGCGGCGGTTGTCGTGATGATGATCCCGCAACAATTCGGCGCTCGGGCCCATCAGCCCGATCCCTTCAAGGAATCCGCACTCATGACGTATCTCTTCAAGCTCGCCAGCCGAATTTCCCGGCTTCGAACGGCGCTCCCGATGCTGCTTCTGTCCGCCGTTGCCTGCATGAAGGGTGAAAAGGTGGACTTCCTCGGACCGAATCCAAACGGTTCCGCTCCATCCCTCCAGTCCATACGCATCGAACCCAAGGTCGCCTCGGTCCACGCCGGCACCCCGATCAGATTCACGGCCACCGGCTACGGCCCGAACGGCAGTCCCATCCCGGTTTCGGTCGACTGGACGTCGCAAGGTGGCAGCATCACCGCCGACGGCGAATACACCGGCGCCGCCGCGGGCCAGTTCACCGTGCTCGCCCGGGCTCGCGGAGTCGCCAACCTGGCGGATTCCGCCTCCGTCGGCGTCTGGAACGCTCCGCTGGACCCGGTCGCCCTCGTCATCTCCCCGGACTCCGCCCTGATCGAAGAAGGGGACTCCCTCGACTTCACCGCCGCGCTGCTATTGGCCAACAGCACGGTGGCTGGCGGCGCGGTGGTGTCGTGGACGGCGAACGGCGGTTCGATCACGCCCGGCGGCGCGTTTACGGCCGCCCAAAGCGGTATCTACACCGTGTCGGCCGAGACGGTTCTCGGGCTGCGAGGGTCCGCCACCGTGTTCGTACGGGCCAGGCTCCACTCGCTGCAGCGCATTACCCTCAATCCCAGGAGTTCCACCCTCGGTTACGGCGCCACGGCCACCTACACCGTAACGGGCCTGTACACGGACGGGACCTCGGGTCAGCCCGAAGTCGCCTGGAGTGCGACGGGTGGAAGCGTCAACTCGGCCGGGGTCTTCACCGCCGGTAGTCAGGCTGGCAGCTACCAGGTCGTCGCCCGGAATGCCCAGGGCACGCTTGCGGACACCGCGGCGGTGACCATTGGAGCGCCCAGCGTAGTGGCACTTTCCATCGCGCCCAAGGTGGTTGCCCTGCAGTCGGGCGCCTCGGTGAGTTTCTCCAGCCTGGCGCGCCTGAGTGACGGCTCCTTCACGGCCATCGCGGTGAACTACCAGGCCACCGGCGGGAGCATCAACTCCCAGGGAACCTTTGTCGCCGGGAGTACTGCCGGCACCTATCGCGTGATCGTGACCGCGCTGGGAGTCGCCGGGGCCGACACGGCGACCATCTCCATCGTCCAGCCCGTCGCGACGCTCACCGGCATCATCCTGAACCCGGCTTCGGTGTCGCTGGGCACCGGGCAGACCCGGCAATTCACCGCAACCGGCGTCTGGAGCGACGGCTCCAGCGCAGATCCCGCGGTCTCCTGGGCCGCCACCGGTGGCTCGATCACCTCGAGCGGTTCGTACGTGGCCGGCTCGGCGCCGGGCACCTACCGGGTGATCGCCACCGCCGCCGGCGGCGTGGCCGACACCAGTCAGGTGACCGTGCTCCCGGCGGTGCTCAGCAGCCTCACCCTCACCCCGGCAACCGGCACCGTGCTCGCCGGCCAGAGCCTCCAGTTCAGCGTGGCGGGCACCTGGAGCGACGGTTCGGCCTCCGCCCCCGGGGTCACCTGGACCGCGACCGGCGGCACCATCACGAACGGCGGTCTCTACACCGGGGGCGGTTCTGGCGGCACCTATTGGGTGATCGCCACCCACCAGGGCGGCACCCTGGCGGACACCAGCCTGGTGACCATCACCCCGACGGCTCCGGTCCTGACCTCGCTTGGGGTCTCGCCCGCGGCGGTGGTGCTGGCGCAAGGGGCCAGTCAGCAGTTCAATGCGTTCGGGGTCTGGTCCGACGGCAGCACCGGCACGCCGGCCATCACCTGGTCCGCCACCGGCGGGACGGTCACCAGCGCGGGTCGCTACACCGCGGGAAGTACCCCCGGGACGTTCCGCGTCATCGGATCGGCGGGCGGCAAGGCGGACACGTCGACCGTGACGATTTCGGCTCCGGCCGCCACCCTGGCCAGCCTCTCGGTCTGGCCCAAGCCCACGACGGTGCAGACCGCTTCCCCAAGGCAGTTCAGCGCGACCGCCCTCTGGTCCAACGGCGACACGACCGTCCCCCCCCTCAGCTGGACCGCCACGGGTGGCACGATCACCAACAATGGGCTATATACGGCAGGTTCTGCCGCAGGGACGTTCCGGGTCATTGCCTCGGGCGCCGGAAAGGCGGACACCGCGCCGCGTGACCGTGACCGCGCCGACCGGAGCCGTGGTATCCTCGTTCGTCATGACCCCGGCCGCGACCTCGGTCGCCGCGGGGGGTAGCTTACAGTTCCAGATCGCGATTGGCTGGTCGGACGGCGCCTGGCATCCCGCCACCACATCCTTCACCGCCACGGGTGGGACAATTACGATTGACGGGCTGTACACGGCGGGCTCTGTGATCGGCACCTTCGCGGTGATCGCCACCTGTTCCTGTGGCGCCGTGGACACCTCGCTCGTGTCCGTCACCGTCGGGACGACGCCGGTCCTCACCGCCTTCCAGCTCTCGCCGGACAATTTCTCCCTGGCTCCTGGTGCCAGCCAACAGCTCGGCATCAGCTACGCCTGGAGCAATGGCGACATTACGGCCCCGTTGGTGTCATACAGCCCTTCCGCCGGGTCCGTGTCGCCGGAGGGTCTCTACACCGCGCCGATGGCGGCCGGCAGCTACCAGATCGTTGCGTCGCATCTGGGCGGGGTCCTCAAAGACACCAGCCTCGTAACCGTGACGGCTCCGGCGTCTCCCCCGCCGCCGCCGCCCCCGCCCCCGGTGGGCGGTCTCTACCGAACCGTCCGGCCAACTTCACCGTCGGTTGAGTCGGACTACGACTTCCCCACGCCGTTCACCAAAGATGGCGACATGGCGGACGGGAGCGGCTGGCACACCCAGTAGTAACGGCGGGTCTGGTCGCGGTGAACGATTCCACGGACCCGTTTCGTGGCGGGAACGTGCTGCACTGGAAGTACAGTGTGCACCCCGACCTCGGCTTGAGTTCGTCTATGGGCACTTCAACCAGGCGGTGCCGAGCCCGGGGTCGTGGATTATTACGTGGCCTTTGATGCTGGCACAGCGCGGACTTCGAGTTCAATGCGGTGAGTAACAAGCTCTTCGAGTTGTTGGGGCCGGATCCGCAGGGCGATCGCGTCCGATTTCATGATTCAGAGCAAACGGTTGGATGCCTATTGGGACTTCAATTCCCAGCGGCAATGCGCCGGGGAAGAAACTGTATAGTCTCTACCCCGAATGTGAGTCCGGGCCCCTCTCCGCTCGGGCGTTGGGTGAGGATCGAGTTTCGCGTCCACCTTGGGCCGAATGGAAATTTCGACGCTGGATTGATGGGGTACATACGCACCACTACGTCGGACTCATAGACATGTTTACTCCCGGCGGTGGATCCGATTTTCACGCTGAACTCGACCTGGGGCGGGGCGGGGGTGCGACCATGCACGACTCGTATCGCCGCGTTGGCAACATCTTTATCGCGCATCCGTAACAAGATCGTCGGCGGTCGATGCGGGAGGGGCGGCACTATGGGTGCCGCCCCTCATGTGTTGGGCCCGGACCCTTCGCAATATCGAAGCAGCCTCGTCATGACTCCGGCCTCGACGCCGGTCGCCGCGGGGACTACCTTACAGTTCCAGATCGCGATTGGCTGGTCGGACGGCGCCTGGCATCCCGCCACCACCTCCTTCACCGCCACGGGTGGGACAATTACGATTGACCGGCTGTACTCGGCAGGCTCTGTGATCGGGACCTTCGCGGTGCTCGCCACCTGTTCCTGTGGCGCCGTGGACACCTCGCTCGTGTCCGTCACCGTCGGGACGACGCCGGTCCTCACCGTCTTCCAGCTCTCGCCGACCGATTTCTTCCTGGCTCCTGGTGCCAGCCAACAGCTCGGCATCAGCTACGCCTGGAGCAACGGCGACATTACGGCCCCGTTGGTGTCATACAGCCCTTCCGCCGGGTCCGTGTCGCCGGAGGGTCTCTAGACGGCGCCGATGGCGGCCGGCAGCTACCAGATCGTTGCGTCGCATCTGGGCGGGGTCCTCAAAGACACCAGCCTCGTAACCGTGACGGCTCCGGCGTCTCCCCTCCCGCCGCCTCCCTCGCCGCTACCGGATGGACTCTATCCCAATCGGCCAGCCGACTATACGACGGTCGTATCGGACTATGCCTTCGATGGGCCACTCCCAGCGAATGGCGCGAGTGGTGCCATGCCCGATGGTAGTGGCTGGCTGGTCATCAACACCAGCCACTACATGACTACCGTAAATGATCCCACCGAGCGAATTGACGGTGGCAATGCACTTGACTGGATGTACGATGTGCATGCGGACAACGGCTTGAGTACCAGCTATGGGCATGTCAACTATCCCGTCCCGAGTGGGGTGACGGATTGGTATGTCGCCTTCTCCATCTGGCACTCGGCCAACGCGCAACTCAACCCGGTGAGTAACAAGCTGTTTGAATGGCTGGGGCAGGACCCGCAGGGGTTCGGCGCCGACTTCATGATCCAGACCGCAGGGCAGGACGGCTTTTGGGAGTTCAATGCGCAGCGGGTCAATCCGACCGCAGTGAAAAACTCCCAACGGTTCCTCCCAAACCTCAGTGCGGGGCCCAGCCCCAAGGGACAGTGGGTCACGGTGGAGATTCTGGTGCACTTCGGCACCACCGCCAACTTTGATTGCTGGCTGAATGGCGTCCACACCCATCACTACACGGGCCTCAGGGACATATACATCCCAAGCGCCGGGTCCGAGTTCACCCTCAATACGACGTGGGGCGGCGCGGGTGGTGCGATCACGCAGGCATGGCACCGTCGCGTGGGGCACATCTTGATCGCGCATCCGTAAAGGGTCCCGGCGGCCGTGTGCGGAGGGGCGGCACCCTGGGTGTCGCCGCGACGTCAACCGGTGTGAGCCTTCAGCCGGGAGGTCCTCCAGCGCCCCGGACATGGCTCTCTCTGGTCAACGGGAGCTGATGCGACGCCCCGGCGAAGGGTATCCAGGATGGCCGCGGCCTGAGCCCGCCCCACCAGCGAGCTGGCAACGGGCAAGAGATGATAGTCAAAATTGTTGTACAGTCGTTCCGGCCCATGGTACGCCTGCAGTGCGGCCAGGTTGTCCACGAAGACCCATTGTTCTTCCGCGGCCAGCACGCGAAGGCGCTCGTACAGGGCCCGCTCCTGACTCACTCCTTCCTGGTAGGTAATCGGCAATCGCTTGAGCGTTCGGAGCAGGGCCTCGTCGACCGGTTGCTCCCCGGTGAGCTCATACGAAGGAAGGGGGCTCATCACCAGCAGCATCCCGGGATTCTCGCTGCGCACCAGGGCCATGAGTGCGCGAATCCGGCGGAGGCTCTCCTCCTGGGCGGATGGGAAGCGATGGAAAAAGAGCTGCTGATTGAGTATTTGGGCGGAGAAGGCGTCGGGATACCCCACAGTCGGCTCGCGCGCCCTCACGAGATCCCGCATGTACGCGACTACTGCCGAAAGGCCCCCGCCCTGCTGGGCCGCCAGCCGGCGCAGTTCCGACAGGCGAAAGTACACCGAACGTAAGCCGCTCTTGTCTGCGAGGGATCGCATCGCGAAGAGTACCCGGCTCCTGTACTGAACCTTGGGATCGTCCAAGAGAAACCACACCGGGGCGGCGATGCGATAGCCGGTAGATTCCGCAACGAAGTGAGGTCTGTCGTCCGCCCGCAACATGTCATAGGCATCGTTCCCCGTGTAGACGTTCATCACCAGCACCTGGGGACGATAAGGTCGTAGCACTGTCCGAAAGGCCAGGTAGTCCTGGAGAGGCGAGTACCTTCCCGCGCCGTAGCTGAGTGCCAACGCCCGAATCCCATGGGACACCAGCTCGGATTCGAGTACGCCGGAGTGAACCTGTTCGTTGGGGGCGCACAGGTCGGTCTGCGAATCGCCCACGACGGCGATTTTCACACTCGTCGAATCGGACTGAATCTGTTCTCGGCTCACCCCCGTGCGTACTCCGTCTTCATTCCGCTGAAATTGCGCGGTAGCACCAGTCGAAAACTCGACGCACCGGTCGAGGTGCATCTTCCCGGTTGCAGCGGTCGGGCGCCACCCCAGGTCTGGGTCGCCGTAGTTATAAGTCGGTGGAAACAGGCCGAACGCTATGCAGATGCCATCGATTCCGAGAAGGGTGATGACGACTATGCCGGCATAGGTGAGTGTGCCGGATAGGATCCGCTTGGCTCGGGAGGCGGTCATGCGCGGGAAGTCCTCGGTTCAGGCGTGCGAAGGAGCAAGGAGTCGGCTTGCGAGGAAGGCGGACGGTTTCATGGAGCACGACCTATCGGAGGCGCAGCACGGCATCGCAGAGGCGCTCGGCATCGTGCTTCCAGGAATAGACTGTCTCGACGGCATCCCTTCCCTTCGCGCCCATGGCCAGCCTCCCGGGTAGATCCTCCAGCAGCTCGGCCGCCGCTCTGGCGATGTCGGTCGGGTCGTCCGGAATGTGAAGCCGACCGGCGTCGGTCTCCAGCAGGATCCGACGAGTCGACGGCAAATCCGAAGCCAGGACCGGCAGCCCCGCGGCCATGTAGTCGAACAGCTTGTTCGCGAGAGTCAGGCGCACATGGGGGCTGTCGCGGAAAGGCAACAATCCGATCTGCGCGGCCTGGTAGTACCCGCTCAGCTCTCCGGGTTCCTTCCACCCCACCAGGCGTACGACTGATTCCAGGGCAAGGGTGGCGACCTCGCGCTCGAGTGCCGCCCGTTCAGGGCCATCACCGACCACCACCAGGGCCGCTCCTGGCCGACGCGCCCGCAGCGCGGACATGGCCCGGATGACGTCCAGGACGCCCCGGTCGGCGATGATGATGCCGACGAAGAGGAGGATTTCCCTTCTCTCGCGCACCCAGTCGGCGATGTCGGCGGGAGGTGGCCCAGCCTCGCGCAGATCAGGGAGGTGCTCCGGAGTGTTGCCGACGATCACGAGGCGCTCTGGCGGCACGCCAAGACGAATGCACCGTTCACGGGATTCGGCCGACACGACGTAGGTGCAGGCGACCCGGCGCAGAACCGGTCGCTCGACCCATTCGGCGAGTGTCGGCGATCTGATGAGTCGCTTGATCGGCCTCTGTCGCTCCAGCATTCGGAGGGAGCGCAGGAATTCCGGGTAGATCTCACCCATGTCGTAGTGCACCGGGATCCTGAACAATCGGCCGAACCACACTGCGCATGGCGCGAGCGGCAGGTCGCATACCAGGATGAGCTCGGGGCGGGTGCGCCGGATGATCCGCCAAATGGTCCACAGCCAGACCGGATTGACGAAGAGCGGAAAGTTCAGCGCGTACCTGAGGGAGCGTCCCGGAAACCGCGGTAACCGCCATACCGACATCCAGGATTCCGCCTGCCGAGTTGGTCCCTTCTCACCATTGCGCGCAATGAGGTCGACCTGGTGGCCGGCCGCCGCGAGGGCGCGGGTCTCCTTCCGGACCCGGGTGGCCCCTCTGGGCCATTCGCCATCATAGAGGTAGAGCACCTTCATCGTGCCGTCACTGGCCGCACCAGTCCGGCCACCACCGCGCGCAGCATGCGGTAGATCGTATCGGCCGAATAGCGCCAGTCGTGGGTATCGAAATCGTAGAAGGCCAGGGGACGTTTGTACGACCGGACGACGTCCCGCCAGGAGATGAGCTTCGCCCGCCGGTACGCGATGATCGCCCCGACGTCGGAGCGAAGCACGACGTGCCGGAAATCTCTTCCGTTCGCCCGGACCGGAGTCACCGGCTTCCCGATCATGTCGAGATAGTGCAGCCAGCAGACGTCGACGCCGGCATAGGGCGCGGCGTCGCCGCCACCGGTGAGCCGCGGGTTGGCTTCGATCAGCTTCACTCGGCCGTCTCTCGTGTCGCGTTTCATCTCGATCTCGCAAATGCCCGAATAGCCGATGCTGCGCAGGAACCGGTCGCACGTGTCATCCGCCTCGGCATCCGCCACCGGCTCGCTCACGGTCGCCGGACCGAAGCCCAATGGATCGCATCGCAATTCCCGAAACAGGGCGTTGGCGATGCGCCGGCCGTTCCCGTCATAGCACGCGAAATACACCCGTTTCGCCGTATCCGGTCCTTCGATGATCTCCTGGGCGATCGTGCTCGGGTTCTGGACCGCCGCCAAACGCCACGAAGCGAGCAGGGAATCGGGCGTAGCCGCGATGGCCACCTTCTGATAGGAGAGCGGATGGCCTTCGGGAAACGCCTGCCACTCGCGGAAGTGCAGCGGCTTGAGCAGACACGGGAATCGGGCTCGCCTGGCAAACTCGTCAAGCTCCTCTTCGGAGTGCACCAGCCGAGTGATGGGAAGCGGCATGCCGTGCTCCGCCGCCAGCGCATACTGCGACTGCTTGCTGGCCAGCAGCCCTTGCACGCGAACCCCGGGCGAGACGAGGTAGTGCTCCGCCAGCACACTCGCGTGGTTGGCGATGGCCGAGACGAATTGATCCGCGCTCGCGATCAGGACCGGCTTGCCACCGATCTTCGCCGACAGCCTGACCATGAACGCTATCCATCCCGCCGGGTCGGTGTCCGGATCGGGGCAGGCATGCGCCGGTCCGTAGACCGACCGGAAGCCGGGATAGTCGAGATGGCAGTCGAAGCAGCTCGCCCTGACGCCCCGCCGGAGTAGCGCGCGGACGCCGAGGACGCCCGTCTGATACGCGCCCGCGATGACGGCGGCGGGCCAATCCGGGCCCGCACGGCTCGGGTTCGGGTCGCCCGGCCCGCCGGTGTCGTCAGGCCGCATTCGGATCGATCTTGAGCATCACCTTGATGTGAGCTCTCGATCGCACCGTGTTCCAGGCGAGCGCATAGTCCTCCAGCGGATAGGTGCATTGGAGGAAGGGGCGCGCATCGAGCCGCGGCAGCGTGGCGAGCGCCTCTTCGAAGTCCGCCCCATTGCTTCCCACCGACCCGACGACCGTCTTGTCGGACCCCACGATCGACTCGAAGCTGAAGCTCTGTTCGTTGTAGGGCAGGCCCAACAGCAAGAGGGTGGCTCCGGTGGCACCCTGCTGCAGCAGGGAGGTGAGAGCCGCCTGGTCGCCCGTTGCTTCGACCAGCCAGTCGAAGCGCTCCAGCTCGGCCAACGATGTCGCGGTGGTGGCAATGTCGGTGAGCAGCGCAAGCCGCGCCGGTTCCCGGTCGAAGACCGTCACGTCGTGACCCCGGGCCGCGAGCACGCGGGCCGCGAGGTGGCCAATGGTTCCGGCTCCCACCACCGCGCAGCGCTTTGGCCCGATCGAGGGCGCCAGCGCCCCCAGCTTGCGCAGCCCCTTGATGACCACCGCGAGCGGCTCCGCCAGGGCCGCTTGGGCCAGGCTGATGCCGTCGGGGACCTTGTGGGCATAGCGCGCGCGGGTAACCAGGTAGGCCGCATATCCGCCGTCCACCCCGATCACCCCGACCTCGCGCCGTTCCTGACAGGTAATCGCACTGTCCCGCTGGCAGGCCGCGCAGTTGCCGCACCCCTGAATGCATTCCACCACCACCCGGTCGCCCTCCGAGAAGCCCATGACCTTCTTGCCCAGGGAAACCACCGTGCCGGAGGATTCGTGCCCCGGGACGATCGGATACTTGGCCATTCCTGACTTGTAGTACCCGAGCCGGCCTTCGAAAATCTCCAGATCGGTCGCGCAGATCCCCTCAAAGGCGACCCGGACCAGGATTTCGCTGGGTTTGAGCGCCGGGATGGACCGTTGCTCGAGTGACGCGGCATGGGGAGCTCGGATCACCACGGTAGGAAAGGCCTGCGCGGAATAGAGCTCCGCCCGTCGAGACGGATTGGTGAGAGTGCGGCTGTCGAGGATGCCGGTCACGATCCCGGCCGTCTTGTGGTAGCGGTACCGTACGATCTCGCCGGCGAGGCCCCCGAGGCGGCCCTGCCGGGCGGCCCGTCCGAGGTCGAGCAGGCTCCACACCATTTCCCGCAGGATTTCCCTCGGGATGTGCCGGATGGTCCGCACCGCGGTCCATCGGCCGGCGATCCCTTCGCGGTGGAATCGGTGCCGAACCTGGGACCAGGATTCGGTGTGGACGTGAAAGATGCAGGCGGCCGGCTCGTAGAGGACCGTCTTGCCGAGCGGGATCCAGTACTTGGCCCATTCGGCATCCTCGAGGCCGGGGAGTCCCTC
The DNA here is from genome assembly GCA_963762545.1 of uncultured Gemmatimonadales bacterium. Lineage (GTDB taxonomy): Bacteria > Gemmatimonadota > Gemmatimonadetes > Gemmatimonadales > GWC2-71-9 > JABFSM01. The sequence goes on from CAVXLC010000002.1 coordinate 297,679, forward strand.
GTCGAAGCGGTGGGCTTCCCACAGATCGCGTCGCACCGCGGCGTTCGCATTGTTGACGAAGACATGGTCGTCGTCCATCACCTGCGGCTTCGCCGGGAATACCCGCTCGAAATCGCGAGCCTCCGAGAACGTCGAGAGGGCGTGGCCACGCTGCCCCCCGAAGACCATGGCGGTGTCCGGCTGTCGGAGCGGGCTCACCAGACGCTCCAGCCACTGCGCATCGGTCGGAATTGCATGGGCGGAGATGATCGCGATCAGGGAACCGCGCGCCACCTCGATGCCGAGGTTCAGCGCATGCCCGAACGTAAAATCCTCGGGACGCAGCCGGACGATCCGGGCGCCATGTGCGGCGGCGATCTCCCGCGTCCGGTCCACCGAGCCCGAGTCCACCAGCACGATCTCGAAATCCCGGTAGGTCTGGGCCTGGATGGCGGCGAGCACCTCGGGGAGCCACCGCTCCTCGTTGAACGCGCGAATCACGACCGTGGTTTCCGGCGAACGGACGTCGCTCATGGCGTCCCCGGCTTGTTAAGGCCACCGAGCGTCACCGTCACGCCGGTCTCGAAGGTCCCGCCGGCGGGAAGCCGGGCGCTCTGTCCAATCCGCACCGCCGACGCCAGGTCCTTCGGCAAGTTGGTGCAAGGTTCGAGCACCGCCGTGTAGCAACCTCGCCATCCGCCGTACGAGAGGAACAGCCACAGGAACGGCAGCTGACGGGCGTCATACCGCATCCGGAGGAACGCGCCTGTGCCCATGTCCTCGACGCCGCACCAGCCGTCGGGCAGATCGGTCACGTACACGAACTCCCGAGCCGTGCTGGATCGCTGCGGCACCACGCTGAGATCGATCTCCCCCGCCAACGGCCAGTCGAATGGCCCTGGGCCCGGCAACAGCGTGCCAAACCCGGGGTCGACCGCCGTCACTCGGCCGCCGGGCAGGACCAGACGGCAGCGCGGGCTGATTGCGATCGGAAGGTGCTGTTTGAACAGGAAGTGAAACGCCTGGTGGCCCCGGTTCTCGATCCGATACGAGACGTGGAGTCGGTCGGCATCCCGGGAAAGCCGGTATTCCTTGGTGCACGATGCCTCGAGGATCGGAAATTCCGTGACCAGGCGCACGACCGCCTCGGCGCCATCGGTGGCGTCGGCCACACTCCAGGCCGCCGTCCACCAGTGACCATGGTCGGGCAGAGTGCGCCCCTCGAACTCACCCGGCGCGTCGTTCGGGAAAAGCTCTTCCCACCCTCCGGCCCATACGTCGTCGTACGGGGAACCGGGTGGGGAGGCTGCCAATGCGACATCCTCGCGATGCCAGATCCACTGGCGCTCGCGAACCCGGTCCAGGAGCTCCCACACGCGGCCCCCGAGTGATGGGATGACCTGGGCGCGAAGTCGTGAGTTCTCAAGCACCACGGTCTCAAAGCCGGAGACCAGGCCGCGGCTCACGGTGGCGCGCATACCTGGCCCTGAATCCGCATCACTGCCCCGTCCCCCCGGGAGCAATGCGCAACACACCCGAGAGTCGCAGCATCAGCCCGTCCTCGGAGAGACCTGCCGGCACGTTGAACCGGGGGGTACGCCAGGAGCCGCCGTCGCCGTGGAACCATCCGCCTTCGATGCGCACGGCGGCAACATATCCCGCCCTTGCGGTGGCCACCTCCACCGCAGGAGTACTGAGCCCATAGGGATAGGCGAGGACGCTCACCATCGGAACCCCGGTCGTCCGAAGCCAGTCGAGCGGGCGATTCAGTTCCTCGGAGAGCTCTCCCGGGTCGATCCGGGCCAGGTTGGGATGAGTCCACGTGTGCGCGCCGAGGGTCACCAGTCCGAGCCCTGCGAGGGCGACGATCTGGGTGCGGTCGGCGCACCCGTACCATCTCGGAAGGGGCGCGGCCGTGCCGAGTCGGCCAGGTCGGCCCGCCTCGACTTCCAGAATCCTGCTTCGCACCTCAACCGATAGCCCACCCGCACTCCCGGCCATCTCATCCCACCAGAAGGATGAGCTGCCCAGGAGACCCGGAGCCACGAACAAGGTGCTCGGTATTCCGCGGTTGGCGAGTTCGGGCAGGCCGAGTTCCACCGCACCCCGGTATGCGTCGTCGAAGGTAATCGCGACCACCGGCCCGTCATCGGATCGTGCTCCTGACAGCAGTTCGGTCAGGGTGACAATGCGGCAACTCCGCTGCAGGAGGTCCAGCTGCCGGGTGAACGCGCCGAGTCGAAGGTGGAGGGATTGCTCTCCCAGGCCCTCCAGGCCGTCCGGCACGATGTTGTGGTAGGCAAGAATCAGCGACCGTCCGCGCATGTGCCGGGGCGATCTCGGTGCGAGCCGGAGCAGTCTCTCGATCACCCGCTTGGAGACCTGGCGCGCGGTCATGCGACCCTGCGGGGCGGGCCTTCGACCGCGGCCAGGTGCTCGCGATACAGCGCGACGTGCTTGTCGACCATCCGCCGAAGCGAGAACTCCTTCACCACCCGTTCCCGGGCCTGGACCCCCGACTCCCGGCGTAGCGGGTTGTCGCACAGTACCCGCCGCCAGGTTGCCGCCAGTGCCGCGGCATCTCCGGATGGAACCAGGAGGGAGGCGAGATCCGGTCCCAGGACGGCGCGGTTGCCTCCGACATCGGTCACGACCGGACAGAGTCCACAGCTCATCGCCTCCAGGAGGCTGATCGAAGTGCCTTCGCTCCTGGATGTCAGGGTGAAAAGGTCGAAGGCGCCGTACACCCGCTCGACTTCGTCCCGCCATCCCAGAAATCTTACCCGGGAGGCGATGCCCAGGGTCCGGGCGAGTCCTTCCAGCATTCCGCGCTCGCCCCCGTCGCCCACGAGCACCAGCAGCGGTGGTGGCCCTCCGTCCAGTAGCTCGTTCAGTTGGGCGAAGGCCGTGAGCGCCAGGCGGTAGTTCTTTACGGGCTCGAGCCGTCCGATGCTCCCGATGACCGGAATGTCCGCAGGAAGCTCCAGGGAGCGGCGCAGTGAGGCTACCTCAGCCACCGGCCGGAGCCGGTCGACATCCACTCCATTGATGATCACCCGAATCCGGGACGGGTCGTGCACCACCCGTCGTCGGAGTACCTCGGCGATCGCCTCGGAAACCGCGATAACCGTGTCGGTTTGCCGGCTGCCGAGGTTATCGATGAGGCGGTCCCTCAGGCGGTCGGGAACCCGGCGTCCGTGCTCCGTGTGGATGACCGTCCGGACCCCCGCGAGACGGGCGGCCCGGCTGGCTTTGAACCAGACACCGGCGTGAGAATGCACAATGTCGGGTGCAATCTCCCGGAGGGTCCCTGCGAGTTCCCTGGGGTAGAGGAGGGAGAGCTTCGACATCGCCGGCACCTGATGGAGCTGGATCACCTCGGCGAGGCCATCGGCAAATCTGCCAAAGCCCTCGACGACGACGATGTGAATCTCGAACCCTCGCTCGGGGAGCGCCGTGGCCAAGTCGTGGAGAACCCGCTCCATCCCGCCATAGTGCAGTCCCGGAATGACGTGAGCCACTCGAACCGGTCGAGACACGCGTGGCGAACCGGCCAATCCGGGAGCCTCCATGGTGGCGAACATATACGCTGGCGAATATATACTTCTTGATACGCTGGGCCGACCGAACCCAATGCAACTATGGCGCCCAGAATCGTGGCTTGGGCGATGTGTTGCGTTAACGCAACAGTGGGGCCTTGGCATTGACTGTGCACGCAAGGAATCAATGACTGCTATCTCGATCCGCCAGCGGAGTCAACCAATCGCGGGTGCGGCGTCCGCCTCTGACCGCTTGGGATACGTTTATCCGCTCCTGCTGGTCTGGGTCTTTTTCGAGTTCGGACGCCCATCGCACCCCTTCAATATCCCGCTGGTCATCTCACTCATCTCGCTGCTCACCTGGCTGGTCCGGAAAGAGAAGCAATGGACCCCGGCCACGAAATGGTGGCTGGTCGTAATCGGCGGCGCCGCGCTCGGAATCCCGTTCGCCAACAACACCTACTCGGCGTTCTGGACGACGTACAACCTGGCGGTTCTCTTCCTGAGTATCTGCCTGCCGCTCCAATCGCTGATCACGTCAGTCGCTAGAGTCCGCCTGTGGTTCATGGTGTTTCTGGCAACCACAGTCTGGGTGGGTGTTTGGGCGGCAAGCCAGGCAGGGATCGGGCCGAACGGGGCACTCGATGAAAACTATGTGGCCACGCTCATGGACATGGCCATCGCGGTGGCGTTCTTCATGCTCTTTGCGGAGAAAGCCACCATTGTCCGGGGCCTTCTCGCCTTTTCCATGGCGGTATTCGTGGCCGCGATCGCGCTGGGTGGGAATCCCTCGCGGGGAGGATTCATCGCACTCTGCGCCGTGGCCCTCTACGGAATCTGGCGCTCGCCGCGAAAGCTCATGGGCATCAGTGGGTTGGCTGTCGTCGCAATCGCCCTTCTTGTCGTCGCAGGGCCGGGCTTCTGGACCGAGATCGGCAACTCGACCGACACGTCCAACGGAAGTACCGGGGACATTCGACTCGAGATCTGGAAGGCCGGTCTCCGGATGTGGATGGCTAACCCGATCTTGGGGGTCGGAGCCGGCAACTTCCGGTGGGCGATCGGGGATTATCAAACGGCGGAGCAGTTCGCCCATTTCCAGCGATCCCTGGCTGGAAGTATCGTCGCCCACTCGATGTGGGTAGAGGCTCTGGCGGAGCTCGGGCTGGTTGGCGTAATAGCCACCGCCATCCTGGTCTGGCGCACCTGGACCGACCTGGGCCGGATGCGCAACGAACTGACCGGGCTGACCTCGGGGCCCTCGGCTGATACGGATCTGGTCCGCCTCCGCTGTTATGCCGATGCCATTCGGGCCGGCATCCTGGCTGTGCTGGTGAATGGGGTATTTCTCTCCCTGTTCTACTACTCGGACTTGTGGGTTCTCCTCGCTCTGGGCAGCGGAATGACGACCCTCTACCGCTCGGGGAAGTTGGGGCCAATTCCGGGAGCAACAACGCCGCGGCCCGTACCGGCCCAATCCGCGGTTCGTTGGCGGGGTGGCGCGGTTCTGCCGGTGCCCCCTCCATCCCAGCGCTCGCGCATCCAGAGGCGCGGGCGTCGATGAATCGGCTGAGATCCTGGCGGGTCAATGGGGGTTCTCCTTCTCGGCGCATGCGGCAAGACGCGGCACCTGTCGCTCTCGCGCTTACCCCGACCGAAATGGGCCAGCGGCTGGCGGCCCCCCGGCAACCAGGCTTTCCATCCAGGACCGATTCGGCCTCGCCATGTCCTGGCGGGCTATCGTCCGTCGCCTCCCGCATTCGGCACCAGCGCGTCTTTGCAGGGACTCCAGCAATTCATGGCGGCGAGCGCTCAGCGACTTGGCGTGGCGGTGATCTATCCACTCCCGGTCTTCAGGTAATAGACCGCCGGCCACCACATCGCGGCTGACATGGTGACGGAGGACTTCTCAGGTCCGGTGTGCTTCCCTGGGCGTCTATGAACAGCACGGGCAGGGTCCAGAGCATCGATGGCCTGCGAGGCGTCGCAGCCATGCTCGTGGTGCTTTTCCATCTTCACGTCGCCGTTTCCCGTACCGCTTCCGGCTGGCTCTGGGCCCCCCTAGACTGGATTGCGCGCAATGGATTCCTCGGGGTTGACATATTCTTCGTCATAAGCGGGTTCGTCATCGCCCTCACGGTCAGCAAGGGCGCACCCACCTTGTCGTACTTCGGTCGATTCATCGTGCGGCGCTCGATCCGGCTCGATCCGCCCTACTGGTCTGCGATCCTGCTGGAGCTTCTGCTGATCCACCTCACTCTCCGGTTCTTCTCCGGAGTTGCCGTCCCCCTCCCGACCACCCCCCAGTTGCTGGCGCACCTGGTGTACGCTCAGCAATTGCTGGGCTATGGCCATTTGGTCGACAGCTTCTGGACGCTCTGCTACGAAGTCCAGTTCTATGCATTCTTCGTCGGCCTGGTCGTTCTGCAGCCGTTGCTGCCCGAGTCACTCCGTAGTCGGCGGTGGACCACCCTGTTCTGTGCCACCCTATTCGGCTTCTCGCTCTGGATGCGCTACTGGCGGCCTGAATGGCTTCTCCACGGACTCGCCATCGACCGCTGGTTTCAGTTCTTCCTCGGTGCGTTGACTTGGCGCGCCACCGCCTACCCGGGTCGCATGGGGCCCCTCGTGGCTGCTTGGGCTGCGCTCGCGGTGGTGGTGGTCGCCGCCGGAGCTGGGGCCCTGCAGTTCCTGGCGATCGGTGTGTCCGCACTGCTCATAGCAATCGCGCGGTATCCCCGGTGGGGACGGATACTAACCGTCCGGCCGCTGAGCTTTCTGGGCGGAATCAGTTACAGCCTCTACCTGTATCACGACTCGGTAGGCTGGCGGTTCGTGAGCCTGATACAGCGGCTGCTACCGGCGCCTTGGAACCCTGTGACGGCGGTCGCAGTCTATGTTCTCGGGATCATGGTGAGTGTCGGCGTTTCCGCGGTTCTCTGGCAGTTCATCGAACGCCCCTGCCTCAAGCTCTGCCAGCGCATTCGGCTTCCACGCCAGGTGAATTCGCCCGCTGCTGCGGGCGCCGAGCCGCCGGGGGTTGTCGCGGTGGTTCCTTGAACCACCGGTCTAGGAGAGTCGAAGTTTCTACTCGATTGTCGGGCGAACAGATGCCAGGCCCACCGCCATTGCGATCGCCCCCCTCTTAGCGCGAAGACCTCCGACACCGTGCCCTTGAGGGCGACTGCTGTCCTGAGTGTTGCGAGAGGAGGGTCGCCGAGGGATCGCGCTAGAACTGAAAGTAGAGAAAGGGCGAAGCTCGGGACCCCGCGATGATCGCAAGGCTGGCGCCCAAACCCGGCCGCGAGCAGCAGGTCACGCTTGAACGACCGCTCGTGCGTCAACTCGAATGCATTGGGGCCCATGGTCGCCCACGCGGCCGCCAGGAGGAATGCGCTCAGGGCGAGCGGGGCGGCGGGGACCGACGCTCCGCCTGCCGGGCTGAACATCTTGCCCAGGAGCGTCATGGCCATGTCGAAACTCGTGGCGCGGAACAGGACCCACCCGACGACGATCACCAGCCACATGACCGGGCGGCGGATCCAGGTCGCGAGCGCATCCCAGGTCGCCGCGACCTTCCGGTAGGCGGCCAGCAGCAATCCGTGGTAGGCACCCCACGCCACGAAGGTCCAGTGCGCCCCGTGCCAGAGACCGCCGATGAGCATCGTCAGCATCAGGTTCCGAAAGACCGCCCACTCGCTGCCCCGGTTGCCGCCCAGAGGGATGTACAGGTAGTCCCGCATGGAGGTCGACAGGGAGATGTGCCACCGGCGCCAGAAATCCGACGGATCCAGCGCCTTGTACGGTGAGTTGAAGTTCTGGGGAATCCGCAGGCCGAACAGGTATCCCAGTCCCGCCGCCATGGTGCTGTAGCCGGAAAAATCGAAGTAGAGCTGGCAGCTGTATCCGAGCATCGCGAGCCAGACGCCGCCGGTGCTCAAGGTGTGATAGGACGCCAGCGCGGGATCGACGAATGCCGCGAGGGTGTCCGCGATGATGACCTTTTCGAACAGGCCGACGATGAAGAACGAGACGCCGCGGTACAGCCAGCGTCGGCGACTCGCCGCGCCCAGGGATTCGAGGTCCTCCTCGATCTGGCGGAAACGCACAATCGGTCCCGCCACGAGCTGGGAAAAGAGCGACACGTAGGCGCTGAACTCGAAGAAATTGCGGGTGGGGCGGATGACACCGCGGTAACTGTCGACGATGTAGCTGATGGTATGGAACGTGTAGAATGAAATCCCGACTGGAAGGATGATGTTGAGATGGGGCAGGGTGATGTCGGCGCCCATCCAGTGCACCACTTGCCGCGCCGTGTTCAGCCCGAAGTCCGCGTACTTGAAGAAGCCGAGGAGCATCAGGTCAACCGTGATCGGCACCACCAGACACAGCCTTCGGTGCCGCGCATCGCTCCACCGCAGAAAACCCAGGCCCGCCGTGTAGCTGACCAGCGTGGAGAAGGCCATGAGGAAGCAGAAGCGCCAGTCCCAATACCCGTAAAAGACATACCCCGTCAGCGCCAGCCAGACGTACCGGGCCTGCGCGGAATGCAGGCGCCAGAAGACGAGGTAGGTAACCGGGAGAAACAGGAACAGAAAGACGAAGCTGTTGAAGAGCATCAAGAGTCCGAGTGAGAGGTGGTCGAGGGCGTGGGGAATCGCCGCCGGTTCAGGGCGACGGGTTCACCCGCTTGAGTCGCCCCGCCTCGGCCCCGACGACCGTTCGGCCGATCTCGCCGGCGACGATGGCCGCCCCGGCGTCGGTATAGTGTACAAAATCCGCGAACCACTCTCGCTTCCCGGTCATGATCCGGGACAGATCGGCCACGACCACCTGTCGCTCCTGGCCCAGTTCGCGGACGGCTTGAGCCGCGGCATTCGCGAAGGTGAGCATGGTCTCCGTCGTGGCCCGCGGGCTGAACTGACGCCAGGCCGCCAGCAGGTCGTTGTCCTCGGGCCTGGGGGTCGCGCCAAAGCGGATCGGGTACGACGCGAGCACCGGCTCGGCCCCGTGGGAGCGAACCGTCGTGATCAGGCTGTCGAGGTCCTGGCGGTATTGGGCGAGCCGGTCGGCCGGAACCGACCGGAAGAACCACTCGTCCGGATGGCCGGCCGTAAGTTGTTTGAGCTTTCGTTGAACCCGGAGTCGCTGGATGACATCGGGGAACTCCACCACCAGCTGTGCCTTGTCCAGCAGGCGAGGCGTCCACCATGGGCCCCCCGTCTGGCGCCCCGCGGGACCGGGTCCCGGGAACGACGGCGCACGCTCGGAGAGATAAAACATCGGATTTTCCAGGATGACAACGATATCCGGATGATACCGCGCGGCCCAGCCATTCCAGAGCTGGATCATCGACGGCGTCGCGAACCCCACGATGGCGGCGTTCATGACCTGGTAGCAGCCGTAATGCGCCAGAGTATCACTGAGCTGCGCCGGATATTCGCGGTTGGGGCTCTGCGTGTCGGTCCCGAATGTTTCCGAAGAACCCAGGGTCATGACGCGGGCGCATCCCGCAACCGGAGTCAGCACGGATTCCGGAGAGCGAAAACCGGCGCTGTTCAGCTTCCAGCGCTGGTAACGGCCGTTCGGCATTCCGTGCGGGCCGACCGAATCATGGACAATGAGATCGCTCGTGAGATCGGGTACCCTCGAGAGGGGTATCCCGAACTGCAAATAGTCCTCCACGCGGGCGGTGACCTCTGCAACGAGGATGACTGTCGCCGCCAGGACGAGACTCCGAACGCTCGTCGGTACGGTCAATCTGGTCATCGGCGCGTTCTCACGTGACAGCTTGAGCGCCAAGGCCGGTATCCGGGGAGGCGGATTCCGGGCCTGGCATGGTGGCTCCCTGATGATCCGAGGTGTCTGCCGACGCGGCGCCCTCGCGAGCCCGCCTGCCTCGGGAGCTCGTCTGGCGTTCCGCCGTCGTCTAGAAGATCGTGTAGATGAACGGCGCCAGCACCGATCCCTGCGCAAACACCAGAAGGGCGCCCACCATCACCATGATGATAATGATCGGCAGCAGCCAGAACTTCTTGCGGACCTTCATGAAGGCCCACAGCTCGCTCATCAAGCCTGATTTGCTCATTGGTTCATCCCCATCCTCAAAATTGTCGCTTCATCCGACCCGGTTCCGGCGTGCCCGCTTCCCGCTCTATCCAGTAGGTGCCGTCATGCAGCGGATGCACCAGCGACCTGCGGCCGAAGAGCCGCATACCGAGGGCGACCGGCGAGAAGATCACAAAATAGACTACGCCCATGAAAATCGGCGTGGTGACCTTCGAGAGCAAATGCGCCAGTCCCATCCAGGCCCGGTTGACCGGCCCGAGCATGGTCGGCACCAGGAGCCCGGCGAGGACCAGCGCTCCGCCGAGCCCGGCGACATAGGGGGCGACATGCCGCCCCCGCCACCAGAGGATCGCGGCGATCAGCAGGAACGCGCCACCGACCAGGAGCCCGAACTTGCGGCCCTCGGCCCTGGTCATGCGGCTCGTGGTCTGGCTCAATCGAGCTGGAATTCCTGTCGCCAATCTGCACCCTCCTTCCACTCCGGTTGCTTCGTCTTGTCCAGCAGATAAGGTCCCAGGACCAGGTAATCGAGGTGGGTCCGCATGAAGCACCGGTAGGCATCGGCCGGCGTGCAGACGATGGGCTCACCCCGCACGTTGAACGAGGTGTTCACCAGCACCGCGCAACCGGTGATCCGGTCGAATTCCTTGATCAGGTCGTAGTAGTGCGGGTTCACCTCACGGTCGACCGTCTGAACCCGGGCCGAATAGTCGATGTGGGTAATGGCCGGAATGTCGGAGCGCGGCACATTGAGCTGGTCGATGCCCCACAGCTTCCTCTGCTCGGCCGACATCGGGATCTGTCGCTCCTGCTTGACCGGCGCCACCAGGAGCATGTAGGGACTCTCGGCGTTCAGCTCGAAGTAGTCCTTCGACCGCTCCTTGAGGACGCTCGGCGCGAACGGTCGGAATCCTTCCCGGAACTTGATCTTGATGTTCATGTCGGCCTGCATCTTGGGGCTGCGGGGATCGCCCAGGATACTCCGGGACCCCAACGACCGCGGCCCGAACTCCATCCGGCCGTCGAACCAGCCGACGATCTTCTCCTCGGCAAGGAGCTGGGCGACCTTGGTGTTCAGCGCCGGCCGGTCGAACCGCTCGAAGGGGATCTGGTGCGCCGTGAGATACGTTGCGATTTCCTCCGGCGAGAACTCCGGTCCCAGGTACGCGCCCTTCATCGTGTCCCGCCCCGGCGTGACCTGCCGGGGCTTGCCGAGGTAGCGGTGCCAGATCAGTTGCGCCACGCCCAGGGCGCCGCCCGCGTCGCCCGCCGCCGGCTGAATGAACATCCGCTTGAACGGGCCTTCCCTCAGAATGCGGCCGTTTCCGACGCAGTTGAGAGCCACACCGCCGGCCAGGCAGAGATTCTCGAGGCCGGTGCGGGCATGAACGTCCCGCGCCATCCGGAGCATCACTTCTTCGCACACCACCTGGACCGACCGGGCGAGGTCCATCTCCTTCTGGGTGAGCTTGCTCTCCGGCTCGCGCGGTGGTCCTCCGAACAGCTCGTGGAACGCGCCGCTCGTCATCGTCAAGCCGGACAGGTAGTTGAAATATTTCTGATCGAGCCGGAAGGAGCCGTCCTCTTTCAGGTCGATCAGGTGCCGGTAGATCAGGTCCACGTACTTCGGTTCTCCATACGGCGCGAGCCCCATCACCTTGTATTCGCCGGAATTCACCTTGAATCCGGTGTAATAGGTGAACGCCGAATACAGCAGACCGATCGAATCGGGCCAGCGGATCTCCCGCTGAATCGTGATCTCGTTGCCCTTGCCGACTCCCATGGTCGTGGTGGCCCATTCGCCGACCCCGTCCAGCGTGAGAAAGGCGGCCTCCTCGAAGGGAGAGGGGAAGAACGCGCTGGCCGCATGCGATTCGTGGTGCTCGGCATAGAGCAGCTCACCCTCAAAATCGTCGAGCGCCCCGCGAATCATCTTGTCCTGGTAGAGCTTTTCCTTGATCCAGAGCGGCCCCGCCATCAGGAACGATTTGAAGCCCCGCGGGGCGACGCCGAGGTACGTCTCGAGAATCCGCTCGAACTTGATGAGCGGCTTATCGTAGAACCCGACGTAGTCCAGGTCCGCGATGGTGATTCCCGCCTGCCGGAGGCAGTATGCCACGGCCTCGGCCGGGAAGTCGGGGTCGCCCTTCTTCCGGGTAAAGCGTTCCTCCGAACCGGCAGCGATGATCTCACCGTCGCGGAGCACGGCGGCCGCACTGTCGTGGTAGAAGGCCGAAACCCCCAGAATGTGAACCGGCTTCGTCAAGCGATTGTCCTGGATTTGAAATGTCCGATCGAGACGAGCAAGTTTGGCGCCAGATTTGTGGCGGGAGCCCTACCGTTTCCTGACTCCAATCAGCCGTATCTGTTGGATATACGCAACAGATGTTGCATGGTTGCCGGCCGCCAATTCGTCAAGGACTCGGCTGCTGCGCCACCGCAGCACACAGTACCTTCTCGAGCTGCCGGGCACTGCTCTCCCACGAATACCTGTGCACCACAAACGCTTGCCCGGCCTGAGCCAGCCGGTCGGCCCGGGCCGGATCGTTGAGCAGGTGCAGGACCTTCGCGGCAAACTCCGCCGGGGTGTCGGCGAGCAGGAGGTGCTCCTCGTCCCTGAGCTCGAGACCCTCGATGCTCTGGGACGTCGCGACCACCGCCTTGCCCATGGCCAGCGCCGCCAGAAGCTTGTTCTTGACCCCCGCCCCCCAGCGGAGCGGGCAGACAAAAATCCCGGCGCGTTCCAGATACGGGCGAACATCGGGCACACTGCCGACGATCTCGACGCCCGGGCGCCCCTGGAGCGCCCGCACCCTTTCGGAGGGGTCTTTCCCGACCACGCTGAAGGTCACGCGGGGGTTCTGACCACGAATCAGGGGCAGGATGTCCTCGCAGAAATGCAGGACCGCATCTTCGTTCGGCCCATAATTCAGGACCCCGGTGAACACGAGCTTTTCCCGGTCGCTGGACTGACCGGTCGGACGGAAGAAGTCGCTGTCCACCCCGTTGCCGATGGTGCGGGTATTGGTACCCGGCGCGAGGGCTCGCAGGAATTCCTCATCCACCGGCGAATTGGTCACGACCGCCGCGAACGCTCGGCTCAGGCCCCGTTCCCACCGGGCAATGCTCCGGGTCTCCGCGTACAACAACAGCTTTTTCAGCCCGGCTCGCTCCATTCGCGTCTTGCGGGTATAGAGCAGCGTCACCGAGTCATGCAGGTCGATGACGGCAGGGCAGGGCAGCGATCCCGCCAGCACGTACTGGGCGTTGGACAACCCGTCGACGAAGAGCACATCGGCCTTCTCCTTCTCCACCATCTCCCGAATTCTCCGGCACTGCTCGGCGTGGTAGGCCGGGGTCCGCAACCGGGTTCCGAAGTGCGCCTCCTGCCTGAGGCGGTGCCGCTGCTGACCCAACCACCCTGGCGCCGGCGGATTGGGCAGGATGACGATCTCGCCAAAGACCCCCGCGGCGGCTGGGTCCGCCAACAGGGCCCGATACCGCTCCTCGCTCCGGGAATAGGCCGCAAGCGTCAGGCGGTGCCGTTGCGAAAGGCCCCTGCACAGGCTGAACAAACGCGGGGATCCCGCCATGCCGGGCGTGGCGGGCACTTCGCCGGCAAAGACCAGGATGTTCATGCTGAGCGGGCAATCACCAGCAGATTCCTTCGTAGCGGGCCGCCGTCTCGACCCGTCGGCCGAGCCGGGCCAGATCGACGACCACCTGATCGGGCCGGAGCGCCGCGACCGCCGCCGCGAACTCCGGGGAGCGGTAGCCGACCACGACGACATCCACGTCCTGCACCAGCTCGCGTATGTCCTCCACGAGCAGGGAGGACAGGTGCGGAATGTGCTCATCGATGAAGCGGCGGTTGGCGCCGATGAGCCGGCTGGTCGAGACGTTGCGGTCGTAGATCCGCACGAAATGACCCTTGCCGATCAGGGCTTCGATCAGCTCCACCAGTGGGCTCTCGCGCAAATCGTCGGTGTCCGGCTTGAACGCCATGCCGAGGAAGCCGACCCGCTTCTTGCCGAAACCGGTGATCGCCTGCACGCCGCGCCGGGTCTGGGCGGCGTTGCTCTCCAGAATCGAGCGCAGGACCGGACTTTCCAGGTCGAATCGCTTGGCCTGATAGTTCAGGGCGCGAAGATCCTTGGGCAGGCAGGAGCCGCCGAACGAGAATCCGGGCTTCAGATAGGCCGCGGAGAGGTTCAGCTTCTCGTCCTGGCAGAACACGTCCATGACCTCGTGGCTGTCCACGCCCATCTTCTTGCAGAGATTGCCGATCTCGTTGGCAAAACTGACCTTCAGGGCATGGAAGGCGTTGTCACAGTATTTGGCCATCTCCGCGATTCGAATCGAGGTCCGGATCACCGGGGCGTCGATTCCGGCATAGAGCCGGAGCATGGCGTCCCCCTTGCCGGGGGCGCTCTCGCCGATCACGATCTTGGGCGGCTGGAAGAAGTCCTCGACCGAGCTTCCTTCGCGCAGGAATTCCGGGTTGTAGCAGACGTCGAACCCGGTGCCCGCCTTCTTGCCGGATCGGGATTCCAGGATCGGGACCAGCAGGTCCTCGGTCGAGCCCGGCAGCATCGTGCTCCGGAACACGATCAGGTGGTGCCCCGTCTTGGTCCGGAGTGCCTCGCCGATTTCCTCGCACACCCGCTCCATGGCGGAGAGGTCGAGGTTGCCGTTCGGCTGGCTCGGTGTGCCGACGCAAATCAACGAGATGGTGGTGGTCTGGATTGCTTCGGCGGCGGAGCTGGTCGCCGAGAGCAGTTTGGCGCGATGTGCCTCCCGGAAGAGCTCGGGAAGCTTCGGCTCGACGATGGGCGCCACCCCGGAATTCATCCCCTCCACCTTGGCCGGGTTGACGTCCACACCCACGACCTTGTGGCCCTGCGAGGCCAGACACCCCCCGCATACCGTTCCGACATAACCCAGCCCGAAGATGCTGATGTCCATCCGGCTTCTCTATCCTTGGGGGAGAAGGTCTCTTTGTGGATTCCGACGGCCGCTTCGCGGAGCACATATCGGGCCAGCCGCAAGTGTCGGGACGCCCGGTGGCCACGTTTCTAAGTCATTGTCCGACAGCAAGATAATAGCTTCGCAGCGGCTCGGTAAGTTGGACCCGGCACCCGATCGTCACCCAGCGGCCGCCTGGAGAGGCGCGCATTGTGCGATGCGGAAGTTCTCCGGGTACCTTTCCGCGCTCCGGATGGCCGGAAAGCCTGGGATCATTCGTCTCGACATTGTCTGGAGACCGACCGAGCTCGTGGAGACCTGCTTATTCCCAGGCTGACCGGCCCATGAAGATCCTGATCGTCAGCAACCTCTATCCACCGCACTATGTCGGTGGGTATGAGATTCGTTGCGCCCAGGTCGCTGAAGCCCTCCAGCGGAGTGGACACGAGGTCCAGGTCGTGACCAGCACCTACGGCCTCGGGGGAGGCTCGGCCCGCCAGGTCATCGAGGGAGTGGTGGTGCACCGTCGCCTCCATCTGGATTCGATGCGCCCTTCGCGCACCCTCCGACCGTGGACCTTCTTCCAGGCCCGGTCGGAGCTCTCGGATGCCCGGCTGCTGTCCCGGATCGTGGCGGACTTCCAGCCCGATGTGGTCAATTTCTGGAACATGTCCGGGATGTCCACCGCGCTGCTGTCGCTCCCCCGGATGTGGGGTATACCCGACGTCTATTGGATCGAGCAGTGGTGGATGATCGACCAGTGCGGCACCGGCGGCGAAAAGGTCCGGGAGTTCTGGGCCGGTGTGTGGGACGGAACCTGGGGGCCGTCCGGGGCGCGGGGCGCATTCCGGGCACTGGGCCGGATCTGGGAAGCTCGGACCCGGAAAGCCGGACTGGCCACCCGGGATTTCTCCGTGGCGCCGGCCCACGTCGTCTTTGTGAGCCGGTTCATGGCGGAGATGCATCGGGACGCGGGGTTGGTTTTCCCCTCGACCGAGGTCATTCACGGGGGCGTGCCGATCGAGCGGTTCTTTCAGAGCATGGACGCCCGCTCCCCTTCGGAATCGCTTCGGCTCCTCTACGCCGGACAGTTGACCTTCGATCGCGGGCTGCACACCGTGCTGGAGGCGCTGACCCGGTTGGAGCCGAGCCAGCGCGCCGGGCTGCATCTCGACATCGTAGGACAGGGGCATGCGAAGTACGAATCGGCCGTCCGGGCCCAGGTCGGGGAGCTGGGGCTCTCCGACTGCGTGACGTTTGCCGGGCACATCCCCCACGAGCGGATGCCCGCGATGTTCCGGGAGCATGACGTGCTGGTGTTCCCGAGCGCCCGCGCGGAAGGGCTCCCGCTCACGATGATCGAAGCCTTGCTGGCCGGGTGTGCCGTCATCACCACCGGCGCGGGGGGGGCCCGGGAAATCGCCGAGCTCGCCAGCCTGCCGACCTTCCCCCCGGGCGACTCCCAGGCTCTCGCCGGCCTCCTGGCCCGGTTGCTCGCCGATCGGGCCGAGATCGGCGGAGTTGCGTCGCACGGTCAGCGGATCGCCCGGGACGAGTTCGGCCTCGACCACATGATCGATCGCTTCGCCGCGACCCTCCGCGAGCTCCCGGGACAACGGGCGGTGTGAGGTCGCTCCTCATCAGCGGGGTCTATTTTCCTCCCCAGGTCGGGGGAATTTCCCGCATCATGGAGCGCTTCGCCCTGGAGCTCGGCCGGGAGCGAGTCTGCTGCCTCACCGGAGTCACCGATGGACCAGGCCGGGTCGGGGAGGATGGAGCGAGGGTCTATCGCTCGCCCGCCATCTTCTCGAGTCGCTCCAGGCTGGTTCAGCGGGTGGCGTGGGGCCGGACCCTCGGCACCATCCTCCTCGTCGAGCGTCCCCGGGCCGTCCTGCTGGGCACTGTGGAGGACGGGGCCTATGGACTCTGGCTCCGGCGCTGGCTCGGCATGCCCTACGTCGTGTATGCCCACGGGAACGAGATCTGCCGCGTCCTGTCGGCGCCCGCGGAGAACAATATCGGGCTTCGCGTGCTGGCCAACGCGGCCCGGATCGTCGCGGTAAGCCGGTACACCGCGGGGCTGGTCGAGCGCACCGGGGTCCCGGCCGATCGGATCGAAGTGGTGCACCCCGGGTGCGATGTGGACACCCTGGTGCCCCAGCCGCCCGATTCGGAGGTACAGAAGCGGGTACTGGGCGCTCGGGCGGGGACTCGGGTGGTGCTCACCACCGGGAACCTCGTGCCCCGCAAGGGCCACGACATGGTGATCCGGGCGGTGGCACAGGTGCGCAAGACGGTTCCCGATGTGACCTATCTCATCGTGGGCGACGGGCCCCACCGCGCCGACCTCGAGCGGCTGGCCCAGGCGCTGGGGGTGCGGGATCAGGTCGTCTTTGCCGGCCGCGCGAGCGACGCCGAGCTTCCCTCGCTCTACGCCCTCGCCGACGTCTTCGTGATGGCGAGCCGGGAGCGATTGGAGAACAACGATGTCGAAGGCTTCGGCCTCGTGTACCTCGAGGCTGGTGCCTGCGGCAAGCCGGTCATCGGCGGGCGATGCGGCGGCGTTCCCGAGGCCATAGTGGAAGGCGTCACCGGATTGCTCGTCGATCCGGAAGATCCGGAGGACATCGCGCGCGCTATCGCACGGTGCCTGACCGAACCGGGGCTGGCCATGGCGCTCGGGTCGGCGGGGGCCGCACGAGCCCGGCGAGAGTTTACCTGGGCCCAGGCCGCCGATCAGATGCAGCGCGTTCTCACGGGGGTCCTGAAAGGCTGAGGGCAGTCAGGCAGTCCTGTTGCACGGATGCCACGGTTGGCGCCTCGATCCGAAATTGAAGATCTTTCCGCGGGTTCCTGTGCACGGCTCTTGCTGGATGCCAACCACCAACCCTTGGTCAACTCATTGAAAGGTGGGGACTTGACGGGCTCGGAACTGCCAATGGAGGCTCCCGCCTCAATCCCCGTGCTTCCCTCGCCGCCAGGGACCCCGGACCATCGGGCCTCCGTGTTGGGAGACCTGCGAGAAATCGTGCATGATATCTGGGAATACCGGGAGTTGTTGCAGCAACTTGCCATCCGCGACATCAAGCTCCGGTACAAGCAGGCGGTCATGGGCCTGGGCTGGGCGCTGTTCATGCCCCTGTTCATCGTGGCAGCCGGCATGATCGTTCGGGTTGCCATGGCCCACCTCTCGAGTGGAGGTGGGCAGATCGGAGGCAATACGCTGGCCGGGCTCGCGGTCAAGTCGCTGCCCTGGGCATTCTTCATCGGCGCGATCGGCCTCTCCACGGCTTCGCTGACCGGCAACGCCGGCCTCGTCGGCAAGGTGTATTTCCCGCGGGAAGTGCTTCCGCTCGCCGTCGTGCTGGCGCAGGGGGTGGACCTGCTCATCGGATCCATCGCGGTGCTGCTGGTATTGCCATTTCTTGGCATTCCCTTGTCGGTTCAGCAGCTCTGGGTCCTTCCGATCGCGGTCATGCTGGTGGTCTTCACCTCCGGCGTGGCGTTGTTCCTTGCCTGTGGCAATCTCTTCTTCCGAGACGTGAAATACATCGTTCAGGTCGTGCTCACCTTCGGCATCTTCCTGACACCGGTGCTCTTCGAGCCCGCCATGCTTGGCCCGCTCGGCTCCCGGCTGATCATGCTGAATCCGATCTCGCCGATCCTCGAAGGGCTCCGCCTCAGCCTCATCCAGGGGCACAATCTCCTCGCGCCGCTCGCCGTGGCAGGTCGCGACGGCGCGACGATCATCGCGTGGGATCCCTGGTACCTGGCCTATGGCGCGGGCGTGAGCCTGTTTGTCTTTGGCGCGAGCGCGATCCTCTTCCACCGCGCCGAGTTCGCCTTCGCCGAATATGTCTGAGCTCTTCCGCGGGACCGGCCTGGTTCGGGTCGAGCATGTCTGGAAGAAGTTCCAGCTCGGCGAGCGGCACGACAGCCTCCGGGATCTCATCCCGGCGCTGTTCGGGCGGGCCTTCGGCGGTCGCCAGCGGTCGTCCCTCCGCCGGGATGACTTCTGGGCGGTCCGTGAGGTCGACTTCGAGGTGCGGCCTGGCCAGGCGCTCGGGATCATCGGCGGCAATGGGGCCGGCAAGTCCACCCTCCTCAAGCTCATCACCCGCATATTGCGGCCGACTCACGGGCGCTGCGAGGTTCGGGGACGGGTCGGTTCCCTGATCGAAATCTCGGCCGGATTTCACCCCGACCTCACCGGGCGCGAAAACGTGTTCCTCCAGGGCGCGATCATGGGCATGCGGGGCGCCGAGATCCGTCGGAAATTTGACCAGATCGTGGAATTCTCCGGGGTGGAACAGTTCATCGACACGCCGGTCAAGCGGTTCAGCAGCGGTATGAACGCCCGCCTCGGATTCTCCATCGCCGCGCACCTCGATCCGGACGTGCTGATTATTGACGAGGTCCTTTCGGTCGGCGATTTCAAGTTCCAGGGGAAGGCGTTCGACCGCATCCGGGAAATGGTCCAGCGGGACATTCCGGTGGTGGTCGTTTCCCATCAGCTCGACCGCATCTCGTCGCTCTGCACCCATGCCATCCTGCTGGACCGGGGCCGGGTGGTGCTGCAGGGCACCCCGTCCGAGTGCATCAGCGCCTATGTCGGTGGCCGCACGGCGGACGACCTGGCGACGGTCAATGCGCCGGTTGTCATCTCCTCGGTCACCAGCTCGGCCACCGGCAAGGTGACATCGGGTGAGCGGGTGACCTTCACCCTCCGCGGTCATGTCGGGGCGGAGGGCCCCTCGGCGGCATCCGTGGGGCTTCGCATTCGCGACCTCCGCAACGGAGCGGCGCTCTTCGATACCGGAACCACCGATCAGGCGGTGACGCTGCCGCCGGGTGGAGCGTTCGAATTGAAGATGGAGCTGGACTTCAATGTGGCGCCGGGCATCTATGCGGCCGAATCCCACGTCTGGGACCCGCTGCGAGGGGTGGAGGCGTTCATCGGACCCTCGATCACCGTCCAGGTCGACGGCGGGCCCACGTTCTGGGGCATCGTCCAGATGAACCCCCGCTTGTGCCTCCACGAGCCGGCCCGGAGGCCCGAGCCGGAATGACCGCCGATAGCGGCCGTCGTATCCTGGTCACCGGCGCCGCGGGGTTCATCGGCTGCCACTGCTCCAGCGCGTTGCTGGAGCAGGGGTGGCAGGTCGTCGGGCTCGACAATTTCGACCCGTTCTATGCTCGTGCCATCAAGGAACAGGGGCTGGCGGAGCTGCGGGGCCAGCCGGGCTTCAGCTTCGTCGAGGGTGACATCCGGGATGCCGCGCTGCTCGCGGGGCTGCTGCGGGGAACCGACGCGGTGCTCCACCTGGCGGCGCGAGCCGGGGTCCGGCCCAGCATCGAGGATCCCGAGCTCTACGTGTCGGTGAACCTGGCCGGAACCATGACGCTGCTGGAGGCGTGCCGCCGGGCCGGGGTACGCCGGTTCGTCTTCGGGTCCTCGTCATCGGTGTACGGCGATGCGACGCCGGTGCCGTTCCGCGAGGATGTGCCCGCCGTGGATCCGATCTCGCCCTACGCCGCGACCAAGCGCGCCGGCGAGCTCCTCTGCAGCGTCTACGCCCAGTTGCACGGGTTTCGTATCGCCGCGCTGCGGTTCTTCACGGTCTACGGACCGCGCCAGCGCCCCGACCTGGCGATCCATCGCTTCACCCGGTTGTTGGCGGCCGGCCAGCCGATCCAGCAGTTCGGCGACGGCTCGACCGAGCGCGATTACACCCACATTGACGATATCGTGAAGGGGGTGCTGGGCGCGCTGCGGTGGGTCGAGCAGGAGCCGTCCGGGTTCGACATCTTCAATCTCGGTGAATCGAATACCGTCCGGCTGGATCGGCTGATCGCGCTCATTGCCGGGTCGCTTGGCGTGGAGCCGCGGATCGAACGCCTGCCCATGTTCCCCGGCGACGTGCAGCGCACCTATGCCGATGTCTCCAAGGCCCGCCGGGTGCTGGGGTACGATCCGCAAGTGACCATCGAGGACGGCGTCCGACGATTTGTGGACTGGTTCCGGACGACCCGGGGAAAGGACGCCGGGACCCGGGCCTGACCCCTGACGCCGCGTTATTCGGGACTCACCGGCCGCGCCAGACGATACCGCCGCTGGCGGGCGGCGTGGACATGTACGATGATTTCGCCGACCAGTCCGAGTGCGATGGCCTGCACCCCCACCACGACCAACAACACCGCCAGCAGCAGCAGCGGCCGGTCGGCGATGCCCTGGCCGCGCAACCGCTCGATGAAGAGTACGATCAGCAGCGCGGTTCCCAGCAGGAACAACACCCCGCCGAAGAGGCCGAAGAACCGGAGCGGTTTCTCGGTGAAGCGGACCAGAAAATAGAGTCCCAGGATGTCGAGCGCCCGGCGCAAGTAGACGGTTGGGCTGTACACCCGGGTTCGCGCATCGCGGGGGTGCTGGGCACAGTCGATTTCCCGCACCCGATAGCCGTCGCGCACCGCGAGCACCGGAAGCAGCCGGTAGAGGTCACCGTAGAGTGGAATCTCCTCCAGGAGCCCACGCCGCACCGCGCGAACGCCGGACGCCATGTCGTGGAAGGGGCTGCCGGTGAACCCCGACACCAGCCCATGAAACAACCGGCCCTGGAGGCGGTTGATCCAGGAATCCTTCCGGGGCCATCGTCGCGCGACGACCAGATCGGCATCGTCGAGCGCCCGGAGCAGGTCGGGGAGCGCGGCCGGTATGACTCGCCGATAGGCGGCCAGGATGAGGAGGGCGGGCGCTCGACAATGGGGCAGCGCCATGCGGACCAGCCCGGTTTCTCCCATGCTGTGAGCCGCATGGAGCACCCTGATGGGCGTCCCGGCGACCTCGGCGTGCCGGAGCTCGTCGGTCAGCTGCCGATGGCCGGGGTCCACCGCAAAGACGCATTCCACGGAGCGCCCCGGGGTGTTCAGCGGCAGCACATATTCCCGGTACAGCTCGGCCAGGGGCTCCGGGTGTTCGCTGACCAGGAACAGCACCGAGAGATCGAAGCGGTCGTCGCTCACGTCAGCCTTGCTGCGCGATCGGCGCAAGTTCGGGGTTGTCGGTGCGTCCCTCTCGAACCGCGACTTCCGCGATGAGCCCGAGCATCAGAAGGTACCAGCTCAGCGCCAGGAAAACGGCCCCGATGGCAGGGAGGACGAATGCATTGGCCTTGGCCTGACTGAAGGTCGCGATGGAGAAGGCGGCCGCTCCGACAAAGAACAGACCGAACAGCCCCGCCACCAGGGCCCCCGGGCCGAACAGCGCCAGCGGGCGCTCCCGGAACGAGCGGATCATCTTGATGGTGAGCAGATCGCTGAGCACCTTTCCCACCCGCGACAGCCCGTACTTGCTGCGGCCATGCTGGCGGGAGTGGTGCCGAACCCCTACCTCCACGATCCGGGCGCCGGCCGTGGCCGCGGCCACGGCCGGGATGAATCGATGCAGGTCGGAATACAGCGAAATCCGCTCGATCAACTCCCGCCGGTAGGCCTTGAGCGAACACCCGTTGTCTCGAATGGGCACACCGGTGATCCGGCGGATGACCCGATTGGCCACCCAGGAGGGCAGCTTCCGGCTCAGCCAGGCGTCCTGGCGGTTCAGGCGATACCCCGCGACCAGATCGTATCCCTCGCCGAGCTTGGCCAGGAGCAACGGAATGTCCGCCGGATCGTTCTGGAGGTCACCATCCATGCTGACTACCGCGCTTCCGCGCGCATGGTCGAAGCCGGCCTGCAGGGCGGTGGTCTGACCGTAGTTTCGGGCCATCTGGATCAGCCGGATTCGTCCGTCGGCATGAGCGCATGCGTCGATGGCGGCCGCGGTCCCGTCGGAGCTGCCGTCGTCCACTAGGAGGAGCTCCCAGGAGGTCGCGTCTCCCAGGGCCCGCCGGACCCCCTCCACCAGGGGGAAGATGCTCTCCTCTTCGTTCATGACGGGCACGACGACCGAAACCGCCGGGTTGTGGGGCATCGAGCTCACGTCGGCAATCAGCTGCCGTTCCGGGAAATCGAAATCCGTATCGCCGGTTCAGGATGCTGCTCACAGCTGCTCTACCATCCTCTCGACGTTGAATCGTTCTTCCACCACCTTTCGTGCCGCCAATCCCATGGCTCGGGCTTCTGCGGGGTTGTCCAGGAGGTGCTCAATGGCGTGGCCATTTTCTCTGCACTGCCGGACTCCACGAGTACGCCGGTTCCCGGCGTGGACAGCACTCTCGCGGTGCCCACCGATATCGTCGCTACGCAGGGTAGCTCGTAGGCCATCGCCTCGGCGAGCGAAAGTGGAAGGCCCTCTCGCGCCGAAGGCGTGGCGTACACATCCGCCGCCTCGAGATACGGCCTCACGTCATCGCGGTGACCGGCGAACACGATCGTTTCTCGCATCCAAGGGCCTGCGCTTGCGCCTTGAGTTCCTGCTCCTGGAGCCCGCCACCCACAAGCACACACCGGAGCGAAGGCCGATGTCCCCGGAGCAGAGACACCGCCTGATGAGAATGTCAATGCGCTTGATCGGACTGAGCCGTGCAACATAGAGGATTATCTCAGAGTCCTCCGGCAGCCCGAGCGCAGCCCTCGTCGCTACTCGAGGGGCGCCGGAACGACGGTAGTATTGATATCCACGCCGTTCTGAACCGTGAAGACTCGGTCGGCCGGATAGGAATATTCTTCGATCAGGGTACGGCGCACTCCTGGCTGACGCACAGGGTTGCGTGAGACAGATACCCTGACGCCTTCGACCGTACATGTACCGGGCCCGCCATCCCAACAAAGTTCGCAGCGGTCCGCCGGAGCCTCGAGGACTGGCCGGGGGCGGTGCCGGTCCGGCTTGCAGATGCTCCACCCCAACCACTCTCCTTGCCCCCGACCAGCGTGCGGCAGCATACGCGCGGCAGGGGAAGAGGCCGAGCTTGCCGTTCACAAACACGATGACAGTCGGGCGTATCTCGGCAAAGATCCTCCGGAACTCCCGGAAGGTCGAGCCTTGGGCCAGGCGTACCGGTACGTCAGTCCGACCCTTCTGCTGGAGCGATTCGGAAAACAGGTTCGGTGCAAGCGCCACAATCGTGGGGCTCACTTCGGCCGGATCGGCCCGCAGAATCAGCTCAAGCAGGTGCTTCTCGGACCCGCCCCACTCCAGCGGTCGAGTGACAAAGAGGACACGCTCTCCGTTCAAGGTCACTCCCGCAGCTCGTAGATTTGGACGGGATAGGCGGAGCCCGTCACCGTCAGGCGCAAGGCATAGCGACTGTCCAGGACCTGCTGGAAGTTGCGCGACCTGCGCGCCATAGGTCAGCTGCGTGTAGCCATCCATTACGATGAAGCGTGGCGGATGGGTAGCAAGTTGCTCGCGAAGGCTGGCGGACAACGTGGCCAAGGCACTCGGCGTCCGTGCCAGCAGGGCGAGTGGATGGCTGAGCCGGGCGAAGGGTCGCCGGTCCGCCTGCCATTCCCAGATTACCGCGCCCGAGGCCACTTCGTCACTGGGCTGTGAATTGGCGCGCAGATAGTCCGACACTTGTCGCACGGCCTCCGGTGACCAGACGCTCGCCGATTCCGAGTCCAGCCGCCACCCGCTGGAGGCAAAGGTCATCCCGAACGCGGTAAGGAGCAGCGTCAGGCCGGCGTACGCCGAGTAGTTCTTCTCCGGACCCGACCGTCGCTCCGCGACCAGCCAGGAAGACTGCGATCAGCACCACCGGTATGAGTAACAACTTGAAAGGCTGCGCGAGCCACTGCGCCGCGCCCTGAGCCCAGATCAGCAGCAGCAGCCAGCCTGTGGCGGTCGCCAGGACCGCCAGCCATCTCCCGACTCGCCGCGGCCCGGAAAGCTGGGCCCACGCCAATCCGACCGCCGGCACGAGAAAATACCAGTAGTTCGGCAGGTCCAGCCGCGGCCATAGCCTCACTCCCGACAAGTGCTGCCCCGGCAAAGAGCGCCAGCCCGGCCACTAGGCCGGCGGGTCGGCCCGCCAATCGCCATTGAGAGTACAACTGCATTGCAGCCCATGCGGTCGCAATGCAGAGCGGCGGAAGGAATTCTTCTGCGTACTGCGGAAAGAAGCCGCGATGCAGAATCCAGTATCCGTACAGTGCGGCCAGAGCACCGAACCAAAGGTAGAGCAGACCGATCTCTCTCCACGGAACGGATCGTTCTCCCGGCGGAAAGCCAGGTCTTTGGCCAGCAGGAGGACGGAGGCCACCAGCCCGACAGCCCACGCCCGAGACCAGCAGGAAGGTGCTGCGAAGGGTGCTGACCGTCGTCGCCCACGGCTGATCGCTTACCCGAAATACCGTCTCGTCGTGGTCCGGACCGCCGACGTCAATGGCGGCAGACAATTCTGAAGTACTCTTGATGAGGAACGAGAGCGGGTTGACCTGGCTTATCCACCATCGATGCCAGGTTACGTGACGCAGATAGATCACCCCGAACACGACGCAGGGAATGAGGAAGCCAAGACCGAAGAGGAACAGGCGGGAGGCGATCCGTCGCGGTTTCCGGCCGACCAGATCACGAGGCAGCTCCCGGCGGCGAGCAGGGGGCCGAGACTGGACTCGCGCACGTACATGGCGAGAGACATGGTGAGTCCAGCCGCGACCAGGAATGGTCGGCTATTGTCCTGAAGATGACGCACCAGGAAATAAAGACCCAGGGCTGGAGAACAGAATCGTGAACGGCTCGGTGTGGACGACGGGAGCCCAGATGACGTTGAGGGGCAGAAAAGCAAATACCAGCGTAGCCAGAAGGGCCGACGTGTCGCGGAGGAGGCGTCGGGCAATCAGGTAGACGATGTAGATATTGTGATCGAAACGAGAACGGCCGCGAACCGAATACCGGTGTAGTGCGGACCGATTACGGCCAGGAGGCCGGACAGGATGTACGAGTAGAAGGGCTGCCGTGCAATGAAATCGATCCCCGGAAGGAATCCGTCCAGGACCAGCCTCCCGTCCATCAGGTGCGCCCCTTCGTCCGGGCCGATCCACCGATGGGGAACCAACCAGAGCCGGAAAGCCAGGCTGAGCGCGAGGATCAGCCAGAGTGTGACCCGGCCCGCGCTGGATGGACGAATGGACCCTGGGGGAGTCATCACCCTGCCTTGGTGGGCAACCCGTGTGCCGTGTTCAGGGAGACGGGGGCGGACTGTTCTGGGCTGACCGGATGAGAGGATAACCGGGAGATGACCGCTCCGCAGGAAGACTGGCGACAAGATACTGCGCACCGATGCCACGGGTGTTGCAATAATGCAACAGTTACCTGGGTACTGTGGTACTGTCGAACACGTCTCTGGTCCCCAATCCACTTCGCGATGGCATCGGCAATGAGCTGGTTCCCGAATGCGTTGAAGTGGATGTCGGTGGGATAGAACGCCGAGACGTTCCGGCCCTCGTGGCTGATGGTGTCGTACAGGTCCAGGAACGGGATCCTCCTCGCAGTCAGCTCCTGCCTGGTGTCCTGAATGGCGCGGAGGACCGGTCGGAACGCCTCGGCGCCGTAGAGCTCCTCCTTGCTGGGGAGGAGGACCACCACGAATCGGCCATTTCGACTCTCGATTCGGCGCCGGAGCCGCTCCAGCGGTCCGAAAAAGACCTCTCGAAGATCCGGCGTGTCGCCGGACTCGAATCCCTCGGCGAGTTTGTGCTGAGCGCGTACCGAGAGATAGACCGTATCTCCGTTCGCAAACGGTACGACTTCACGCATCCGGTCGCGGATCAGCAGCGCCGTGGTGCTCAGATACGCGGCGCGCCACAATACGGACCGGTTCAGCAGATTCAGCACCCGGTTGGGTGGCATTACGTCGGGATGGGTGCTCCAGAAGGCAAACCGATACGGCGTGAAATCCTGCGGCGGCTTTTCGGCGATCCAGTGGGCGAAGCTTCGGCTGTTGTCCACATCGCTGGCCAGCCAGATCGCCAGGATGACCAACCTGGGCTGATACGCCTCGGCCAACCTCTCCTCGACCCGTGATTCGAGCTCGGTGCCGGCCCCGGGAACTCCGAGGTTCAGGACGGTCCGCTGTTGCAGTCTTCGCTCGAGCAGGGTGGTGAACTGCCCGTCGATTCCCACGCCCGGACCCATGATCAGCGAGCTGCCGAGTACCGCCACGTCAATTCGAGGGGGCCAGGGGTCGCGGTTGGGGAACCCCGCATGGTCGACCTGAGGCAGGTAGCTGAAGTTGGCAGTTCTGACGGTATCGTAGCGCCCCGGAGCTACCAGGGCGCCGAGATACGGGTCTGCCACATACCTCGGTCCGGCGGCTCCCCCCTCCCGCTTGATCCTTCGAAGGATTGGAGTGTCGGTTGGCCGCAGTCGCTCGATCCGCTCTCGGGCCCGGGATTCCGGGCTCCAGCCGGGAACGACGCGCAACACGATTTCACCGGCGGCGCCGAGGATCAGGAGGGCCGCCAAGGTCACCCTGACGCGCCGCTGCCACATCCACGACACCAACCGCGCTCCACGCGGCACGGGGTCTCCAATCGGGGAGGCGCCACTCCCTCGGGGCGGTGAACCGAGGCTGGGCGCTTGACCCCCCTCGGGCAATCCCGCCGGCGCGGGCAATTTTCGCGCCGAGAACCGGAACAGAGGCCAAGCACGGGATTCGCGTATGTCCTGGTGCATATAGAGTCGAACTCCGAGCGCAGATGACGATTCGGACTCGACCCGGCAGCTTCAATCCCAAGGGCCTTCTTCCTCCGAGCATCATCCAAAACCAATGAAGACACCAGACTTGCGCCTGTCGCTGGGACTCTCCCTCATCGCCCTTGGGACCCTCGCGGCCGAGATCCTGATGATCCGGGTGTTCGAAGTCATTCTCCTGCCCCACATCGGCTATGCGGTGATCACCTGCGCCATGTTCGGGTTTGGAGCCGCGGGGGCCGTGGCGACCCTTTGGCCGGTACCCGAAGGGAAGGACGTGCGCCGGCGCCTGGCCCTGCTCGCGGTGCTGTTTGCCGTATCCCTGGTCGTGCTGCGCCCGGCCCTGAATGCCGCACCCCAGCTGTATCACCAGTTCCTGTCCGTCAAGATTCTCGAATACCTGCTCGCGGGCAGCTCGTTGTATCTGTTGACGCTGGCGCCGTTCTTCTTCTCCGGCCTGCTGCTCGCCTATCTCTTCTCGGCGTACCCATCCCGGATCCGATCGCTCTATTTCTGGGACCTGACCGGTGCCGCACTGGGCTGCGTGATCTACCTCCCCTTCGACCGGGCCATCGGACCGGGTGGCCTGATGTTCTGCATCGCGGGAGTGATCCTCCTGGCCAGCGCCCTGTTCGCCGGCACGCGGAGGTGGTCGCTGGCCGCCGTCGTCGCGGCGCTGGGGCTCTTTGCCTTTCCCGTGCTCCGAACCCACGGCTACTACGAATTCAACGGAATCGAGGACAAGCGCGAGGTGCTGGATGCCATCGCACTGGGCAAGGTGGAATACAGCGAATGGGACCCGGTCTCGAAGATTGACGTGGTGGACAATCCTCCCTGGACCAAGCGGCTGCAGTACGACGGCGGCTCGCAGACCAGCGATCTCTTCCGCTTCGACGGAGACCTCGGTCGCCTGCGCCGCGATCTGCTCGAGGGCCGCGATTCGGTCCAGCATCATTTCTGGTATCCCACCGTCATGGCGGCGCACTATCTCAAGCGTGATTCGGACGCCAGGGTGCTGATCATCGGAAGCGCCGGGGGCCAGGAGACCAAGGCGGCCCTGATGTTCAATCCCGCCAGCGTGGACGGAATCGAGCTGGTGGGGGCCGTGGTTCGGCTGGGCAAGGAGAACTACGCGGATTTTGTGGGGCGGATATTCGCCGACCCGCGGGTCAACAACCAGCAGGGGGAAGGGCGGAGCTGGCTCCGGGCGAGCGGCAAGCAATTCGACATCATTCAGATCTTCAGCAACCACACTACGTCGCTGGTCCTGTCCGGCATCGGCGCCTCCATGCCCACCTACCTGCAGACGGTGGAAGCGTACAAGGAGTATTTCTCCCATCTGAGCGGCAACGGGGTCTTGCAGATCAACCACCACTACTACCCCCGGATGGTGACCACGGCGGCGCGCGCCTGGAAGGAGATGGGGAGAACCGACTTTCAGCGGCACGTCCTCATCTACGAATACCAGGGGGGCATTGATCTCCTGCCGACCATGCTGATCAAGATGTCGCCGTGGACCGCGGCGGAAGTCCAGCAGATCGAGGACCTCCTGGCGTCCGTGAAGGACGGTCACGCTCCCCCGCGGCGGGTGATCGATCCCCTGGCGCCCGGCAAGAGTTTCCTCTCCGCGGCGTTTTTCACGGGGGAGCTGCCGGCCGCGCTTCAGGATGAGCTCGTCTACCAGGCCTACCCGCTGACCGACGACCGCCCGTATTTCAACAACATTCAGAAGGGCTTCACCCAGCGCCACGACGTCGTCGAGGATTCGGCGCGATTCATGAACCGGTCAATGGCCTTCGCCATCAACCATCCTTTCAGCTTCGTCAACCGCGACGTGGATTTCAAGTTGGGAGAGAATCTGATGCCCGTGGCCATCGGGGGCATCGGGGCGCTGTTCGGATTGCTCCTGATCCTCGTTCCGCTGCGGTTCTCGTCGGCCGGCCGCCTGCACTGGCCGTCGAAGTATCTCTCGCTCGGCTATTTTGCGTTGCTCGGCGCCGGATTCATCATGGTCGAGCTGGTCTTGATCCAGCTCTTCATCGAGCTGCTGGGCGTTCCCCTGTATGCGTACACCACCGTGATCTTCGCCATGCTGATGTCGGCCGGATTGGGCAGCATGGCCGCCAAACGCCTGGACATCAGTCCGACCCGCCGGTGGTCGGTACCGTTTGCGGGAGTCCTGGTGATGGGCACGTTGCTGCTGCTGGTGCACCCGTCTCTCTTCAACCTGTTTCTCGCGGCGCCGACCGCCGGCCGGATCGCCGCGGCCATCGCGATGATTTTCCCACTGGGATTCTTCATGGGTATGCCTTTCCCGTTGGGGATTCTCTGGCTCGAGCGGCATCCGCGAGGGGCCATTGCCTGGGCCTGGGGAGTGAACGGATTGTTCACGGTGATCGGCGGTGTGGGCGCCGGCGTCCTCGCGATACATTTCGGATTCCGGCTGACCTTTGTGGCCGCCCTGGGGATATACCTTCTCGCCTGCATCGTCCTGGCGACCATGCGATCGCGGGAATTGGCGGGTACGCGGCCGGTCGGGCCGAACGTCCTCCCGATTTCCCCGGAGCCTCCGGAAGTGCGCCCGGCCGCATAGCCCGAACCCGGCAACGGCCAAGCCGGCGGTAGGCGGCCGAACCCCTCACCGATAACCCGGAGGCTTGTGAATCGGGAAATGGCCGGTGAGAAGGAATCGCGGGATGCTGCTGCCCGTGGGCGAATCGGGAGGTGGATTCGCCGGGGCGTTCTCATGGTCGCGCTGGCCGGGGCCGGGACCGAGGTCCTGCTTCGGGTCTTCCCGGGCCTCTGTCCGCCGCAGCAACAGCTCAAGCTTGCGGAAAACGCCGGTTTTGGCGGATTCGTTGATGACCCCGATCTTGGCGCCCGCCCGACGCCCCTGAGTCATGAAACGGTGCGGACCCCTGACTACGAGTATCAGCTCCGGCTCGACTCGCTGGGGTTCCCGAATCCACAACCCTGGCCGAGCCGACCGGATGCGGCCGTGCTGGGTAATTCGTTGATCACCGGCCCGGGTGTCGGTCTTGACGGCCAGTTCACGACCTTGTTGGGTCGGCGGGACGGCCTGGTCGAACGAAGCATCCTCAACCTGGGTCTTCCGGGCGGAGCTCCCGAGCAAGAGGCAAGGATCTATGCCCGATACCTTCGGGCGCTGCATCCCAAGGTGGTTGTCGCTACGCTCTGGGTTGCCAGCGATATCGACAATGCCGTTCAATTCAAGCACTGGCTGGCTGAGGGTTCCCGGGCGGACTTTACCTCCTATCGCGAGACCTTCGGGACGACTCATGAGGGTTCCCGGGCGGTCAATGCCGTCCGGGACTTTCTCAGCCGGTCCTACCTGCTCCGCGCCATCTTCTACGAGGTCACCGCGCTGACGCAGGACGACGGTATCCCGGGGCGATTCGAATTCTCCGATGGTCGGTCCCTTTTTCTCTCGGTCCGTGCCCAACGCCGATTGGCGGCGGGGGCCGGGCGGCCGGGATTCGACCTGGCGGCCGACTTCATCGGACCCCTGGTACGGCTGCGTGCCGCGGCGGACTCCGATGGCGCGAGCCTCATCGTCGTGCTGCTGCCGAGTAAGGAGGAGACCTACGCGGCTGACGCCTTCCCGGCGGTGCTGGCCACGGTCGAGGAGGTGCGTGCCGGGCTGCGTGCCGCGGGTCTCCCGGTGCTGGACCTTTATGAGGTCTTCCACCACGAAGGAAGATCCCGGCCGCTCTTCTACAAGCGCGACATCCATTTCAACGCTGACGGCAACGCCCTGGTGGCCGGCGCGATTGGGCGGTGGTGGGCCGGCAGCCGACTTGCCGAAAAGACGGTTCGACCGTGACCCCACGGACAAGTCCGCTCCAGCTCGACTCGGTACGTTTTTTGCTTATGCTGGCACTTCTGTTTTCCGACAATCCGGGTTGGGATTTTGGTTTGCGGTTAGGTTTTCTCCCCGCCGATCGGGCTCCCGCGATGGCCGTATCCCGTGAAGGGTTTGTGGCTTTGTGGCAACTGGCCCTGGGCTGGCTGTTTGATCCGCCGAGCCCGGACACCTCGCACCCGGGAACAACCAATGATTTGGTACGTGGCTGCAATCTCGTTGCATCTCCTGGCAGCGATGCTCTGGGTAGGTCTCATGCTCCACACTCTGTTGCTCGGCTCTCTGGGCGCGGGCCGACTCGTCGAGGACACCGCGGAGCGGCTCCGGCGGCTGGCGTGGCCGGCCCTCGGGCTATTGGCGCTTTCCGGGATCTACCTGCTCTACTATCAGGGAGTCACCCTGCATGATGTCGTTTCGGGTAACCTCTTTCGCGGCCGCTTCGGCAATGCCCTCGCGGCGAAGTTACTGCTGGTAGCCGTCCTGGCGGGGCTCCAGCTCGTGGTCGTGCGCCGGGATCCCAGGACCGCCTGGCCGGCGGTCATCGGCTCGGCGATCGTGGTGGTCTCCGCGTTCATGGTGAGGTGAGCGGCACGATGCAAATATTCTACTCGGTCTTCCACCTGCTGGCCGCGCTGGTCCTGCTCGGCGGCTTCGCATTCTGGGCGACGAGCGCCGTGACCGACGCACCACGCGAGGTCCTCCGTCGCTCCTACTGGCTGGCCGGTGGGTCGCTGGTGATTCTGATACCGACCGGCCTGCTCATGCTGGAGAAATGGCATCTGGTTCCCGGAGACCTGCTCTCCGACCGCCTGCTCAGCGATCGCTTTGGAGTCCTGATGGCCATCAAGCTGGTGGCCGTCATTGCGATGATCGTCGGCCTCTGGCTTTCGCGATCGTCGAGCCTGCGACTTTGGCGACTCCTGCTGCTGGTGGGTGTGGTGGTGGTACTGGTGTCGATCTTGCTGGTTCGCTGAACCAGCGTGACTCTCAATCCGGTGAAATGACATGCGTTTGATTGTGGCTCTGATCTGCCTTGCCGCGCTTGCCGTGAGCGGGTTCGCCATAGGCCGAAGCCGCGTGGGCTGCGGGGTGCCGAGCGGAATTACGCCGGTGGAATGGGAGGTGGAGACTGTCGCCGAAGGGCTTAAGTCTCCCTGGGCGCTGGCCCTCCCGGCGGATGGCCGGATCTACTTCACGGAACGGGTGGGGCGGCTCAGTGTGATCGACTCGGCGGGAGCCAAGCCACGGCTTCTCGCCCGCATTCCCGATGTGGCGGTAGGTACCGGCTTGAACTACGTGGCCGGATTGCTGGGGTTCGCGCTTGATCCGGCTTTCCCCGCCGAGCCGTATTTCTACCTCTATTATACCTACGCAGAAAAGGGAGCACTCTTCAATCGGCTGGTTCGTTACCGTCTCCAGGGCGATAGCGCGGTTCCGGATCGCGTCCTGATGGACGGAATTCCGGGCTCTCCCTGGGAGAACGGCGGGCGCGTCGCCTTTGGCCGGGATGGCAAGCTCTATTTGTCCACGGGTGGGAGCATCGGCGGCCCACAGATCGGATCATCGGGCGCGGTGAGGGGGAGAGACTACGACGCCCAGAATCTGAACTCGGTGCTCGGAAAGATCCTCCGGCTCGAGCGCGATGGCACCGTGCCCGCCGATAACCCATTCCCGGGATCACCGGTATACAGCTACGGGTTCCGGAATTCCCAGGGGCTGGCCTGGCACCCGGTCACCGGAGCGCTCTATAGCACTGAGCACGGCCCTCCCGGAGGGTGGGACGAGCTCAATCGGCTCGAGGCCGGGCGCAACTACGGCTGGCCCATCTTCAAGGGCAATACCGCGAGCCTGAAGGTCAATGCCATCCGATTCCAGTCGCCGAAGCAATGGAACGTCCGGCCGGTGGCGATCTTCACGCCGGCTATCGCCCCTTCGGGGGCAGGATTCTACGACGGCCGGCGATTCCCCCAGTGGACCAACAGCCTCTTCATCGCCACGCTCGCCGGAAGTCATCTCCACCGCATTGAGCTGACCCCGGACGGGTACGGCGTGGCGTGCGAGGAGCGTCTGCTGACCCATGGGTACGGCCGAATCCGCTTCGTGGTGGAGGGCCCCGACGGGTATCTCTATTTCACCACGACCAACCAGGACTATCCCCAGACCGCCAAGGCTTACGACGACCGGATCCTCCGGATCGTGCCACGCAAGTCTCCCCACTGAGATTCGCCCTGCCTTCTGAGGTCCGCCCCGAGCCGGCCGCCGGTCGCGACACACTGAGGGCGGCGGAGCCTCGGCCCGGTGCTCCCGCACCGCGCGGCGCCCGTCCGGCCCTCTGTATCGTCAACTACAACGGCAAGAGCGTTCTGCCGACGACGCTGGCTGCCGCGTACGCCTTGCGGGAGCGCTTTACCGACCTGCTCGTCGTGGACAATGGCTCGACGGACGGCAGTCCGGAAGCGGCGGAACGTGATTTCCCGGGGATCCGCGTCCGCCGACTCTCGGACAACCTCGGTGCGGGGGCGGCGCGCAACGTCGGGCTGCGTGAGATCGACAACGACCTCATCCTGTTCATCGACAATGACGTATCGCTGACCGCCGCGTGCGTCGACACCCTCGTGGAGGCGATGGCGTCGCATCCCCGGGCCGGTCTGGCCGCCGCCGGCGTGGTGTACGAGCACCAACGCGACACGATGCAATACGATGGAGCCGAGTGCCATTTCCTCGGCGCCCAGATCCTCCTGGACGAGGACGTCCCGCTCGCGGCCACGAACCGTGAGGTGCGCCGGGTCGGCTCGGTCGTCACCTGCTGCTATCTGGCGGATCGAAGCCGCCTGCCGGCCGACGAGTTCTTCGACGAGGCGTATTTCTACATTTTCGAGGACCATGACTACGGGGTGCGCATGCGCGCCCTGGGCACGGACATCCTGTCGGTGCCGGAGGCCCGCTGTTATCACGGCAAGGGCACCGAGGGCCTGTCCATCCGGCAGCTCGGCGGCTACTCGCGCAAGCGGGTCTATTACGTGATTCGCAATCGCTGGCTGTTTCTGTTGAAGAACCAGTCGACCCGCACGCTGCTGCTGCTGACGCCCTTGTTTCTGTTCTATGAAGCGGCCCAGGTCCTGGTCGTCGCCAAGAAGGGCTGGATCAAGGAGTGGGGCCGGTCGGTGGCCTGGATCGTGGCGAATCTCCCCGTGGTGCTCCGGGAGCGCCGGAGGATCCAGCGGCGCCGGGTGGTGCCCGATCGCGACATCCTCGTCGGCGGATCATTGCCGTTTCGCCGTGAGCTGACGGTCAGCCCGGCCGAGCGACTGGCCTACCGCGTCTTGAACTCCGTGGTTCGATCGTACTGGAAGCTGGTGGTCCATGTCATCTGACGTGGGTACCCCGGGACCCGCCCGGTGAGTCAGGCGCTACGCGTCGCCCTGGTGGCGGCCTGTCCCTTCCCCCTGGCCCGGGGAACTCCGGTGCGCATCCTGCGCATGGCCGAGGGGCTTGCGGACCGCGGACACGACGTGCACGTGATGACCTACCATCTCGGGGAAGGCCCGGTGAAGCCCGGGGTGACGGTGCACCGCATTCCCGATGTGCCGTCCTACCGAAAGCTCACGCCCGGGCCCTCCTTTCGAAAGCTGGTGCGGGTCGACCCCCTGCTGGAGCGCCTGTTGCGGCGTCTCCTCCGGCAGCAGCGCTTCGATGTGATCCATGCCCATCACTATGAGGGCATCCTGGTGGCACGGGCGGCCCGCCGCGGCATGGCGATTCCCACCGTGTACGATGCGCACACGATGCTGATGTCGGAATTGCCCTACTACAAGACCGGCATGCCCGTCTCCCTGCTGCGGAAGATCGGAGCGGTCCTGGACCGCTGGGTCCCTCGGCTGGCGGACCACACGATCTGTGTGACCGAGACGATTCGAAACCGGCTGGTCAACGATCTGGGCATGGACCCGAACCGGGTGTCGGTCGTGACGAACGGGATCGAGGTGGAACACTTTGATCCGCAACGCGTCCCGCAGGCTCCCCGGGGGGTGGGAAAGACCGTCATCTTCACCGGCAACCTCGCCGGGTATCAGGGGATCGACCTGATGCTCCGGGCGTTCGCCAAGGTCATCGAGGACCGTCCGAACGTCCGCCTTCTCATCGCGACGGATTCCTCCTTTGCTCCCTACGAGTCGCTCGCGGGTGAGCTTGGCATCCGGTCCCGTATTGATCTCGTGCAATCGCCCGCGTTCGACGACCTTCCGGGGCTGCTGGTGGGCGCGACCGTCGCGGTCAATCCCCGGGTGGAGTGCGACGGCATCCCCGTCAAGCTGCTCAACTACATGGCGTCGGGTTGCGCCGTCGTGTCCTTTGCCTCGTCGGCTCCCGGGGTCGTGCATGAGCGGACCGGCTGGCTGGCCCCGGGCGGCGACATCGATGCGCTGGCCCACGGTCTGGGCACCGTCCTGGACGATCCGTTGCTGGCGGCGCGGCTGGGGGCGGCCGCGCGCCAGTACATCGTCGAGAATGTCAGCTGGTCGTTGCTCGCCCAGCGCTGCGAAGCGGTGTACCGGTCGCTGATCGAGGCACCGCGATGAAGGCGCCGGGGCGGCTCTCCGTGTGCTACGTGGTCCCCGGTCACGATCTCATGTCGTCGATCGGCCCGTCGCGCAATGTGCTGAATCTCGCCCGCGCGCTCGAGTCCTGGGCCGACGTGACCGTGGCGTTTCGGCGCGTCGCGGATGACCGCATTCCAGAGGACGTCCGGGTCCTGGAGCTCCAGCCCGGAGGAGCCGCGGCGGTCACCGACGATGCGGCCACCCGGGGCCTGGGGTACGGCGAATTCTGGCGGTACCTCCGGGACCTTCGTCGCTTCGCTGCGGGGCCGCTCGCGTCCTTCGACATCGTGCTGGAAAAGAGCTGGCTGCTGTCCGGGTACCTGTCGTCGCTGTGCCGCGCCCGGGGCCAGCTTGGGGTACCGATCGAGAACATCGTTCCCAATCCCGGCTATGCGGCGCGGGGGCGGTGGATGAAGCGCCTGCGGTTGCAGGCCGGGCGATGGATCGCGGGCCGCTGCCTGCGCGGGGCGCCGTTGGTCATCGCGGAAACGGAATTCCTGAAGCGCGAAATCTCGCAATACTGGGGGGTCGAGGCCGACCGGATTGCCGTGGTGGATCTGGGGGTCGATCGGACGCTTTTCCGGCCCCACGACCAGGCGGAATGCCGGAAGATGCTCGCGATGCCAGCCGATCGGATGATTCTGCTGTACGTCGGCGTCCTGGACCAGACCCATGATCTTGCGCCCCTGCTGCGCGAGCTGGCGGGAGCCGAGACCTCTGACCTCGAGCTTCACATTGTCGGCGACGGGGTCCGGCGCCAGGAGTACGAGGACCTGGCGCTGGGAAGCCGGGGCCGAGTCGTGTTCCACGGGCGCGTCGCTCACCAGGACGTCCCCCGGTACATCGCCGCCGCGGATCTGTGTCTGGCGCCCTACGATCCCCGGGCGTTCTCCTCGGGGGAGCTGGGGTACTCGACCATGAAGATTCCTGAGTATCTTAGCGTCGGGCGGCCGGTGGTCAGCGTGCCGAGCGGGCGGATTCTGTCGTTGCTGGTGCCCGGCCAGACCGGTTTCCTGTTCGACAACACGGGCGTCCATTGGCACGCGTTCCTGACTCGGCTCCCCTCGCGCGAGCGTTTGCGGCAGATGGGCGAGGCGGCGGAGCGCACCCGCCTGCAATCCTGGGAAGATACGGCTCGGCGGTATTTCGAGTTGTGCAGCGCGCAACTGACAGCTGGCTCCACGACGGCGAGAGGTTGAATCGATGGATGCCTACCGGGTAGCGGTCTTCCTGCACATCGTGTTGGCGGTCGTGCTCATGGGAATGGGCCTGTTCTGGCTGGTCATGCTCGTTGCGCTCCGGCAGCGATTCTCGCCCGAAGAGACCGAGCGATGGCTTCTCGAAGCCCGGGGCGCCCGTTGGCCCCACGTGCTGGTGCCGCGCCCGGCGCGGCTGCCCCTGCAGTGGGTCTCCTGGCTCCTGCTGGTGGCGCTGGTGCTGACCGGCGGGTTCATGACCGCGCGGCACGGCATGCCGAGCGGACCGCTGTGGGGGCTCAAGCTGCTGCTGGTCGGCGCCATTGTCGGTGTCCAGATCCTCTCGAGGCGCAGGCCCAGGGCCGGCGCCATTCGGGCGGGATTCTGGTTGACGCTCGCGGTCATCGTCGTCTCTGCCATTGCCCTCCGTACCTGAGATTCCCATGAATCTGTACATCGTGTGCGTGGGACTGCACCTGCTGGCGATGTCCCTGTGGCTGGGACACATGTTCGTATGGTCCCTGGTGACCGGACCGGCGCTGAAGGGGTTGCAGCCGGCGGAGAAGGCCGAGCTGCTCCGGGAGCGGAGCATGTACCGCGGCGGACTCGGCTGGCCGGCTCTGGCGGTATTGGTGCCGACTGGAGTGTACCTGCTGGCGCACCGGGGGGTGGCCCCGGCGGACCTCATCTCAGCGGCGACGTATGCCGGCTCTCAGGGCACCGTCCTCGGCGTCAAACTGGCGCTGATCCTGTTCATGATCGGGTATCAGCTGATCTTCGCCCATCGCCGGGCACCGATCGCCATCTATTTCAATATGCTCGCCGCCCTGGGCGTTCTTGCCGCGTCCGTGTTGCTGGTGCGGGGCTGGGTCCGGTAGCGTGAAGAGCCGCTCATGCCAAAGCTCGTAGTCCTTGGGTTGGAGCTGGGCGATGGGCGGCTCCTTCGCCAGTGGGCGACTGCCGGCCATCTCCCCGCCGTGAAGCGCCTGATTGACGAGGGCACCTGGGGTTGGCTCGGGACCACGGCGGATCACCTCCACATTTCGGCCTGGCCTTCGATCTATACCGGCGTTGGGCCGGGCGATCACGGGGTCTATTTCACCTTTCAACCTGCTCCCGGTCTGCAGGGATATCAGCGGTTTCATGAGGGACTGTATGGCCAGAAGACCTTCTGGTCGGTGCTCGATGCGGCCGGCCTCCGCTGCGCCGTGCTGGATCCTCCCTATTCCCACCCGGAACCGGGGTTTGGCGGGGCATTCGTCTACGACTGGGGGACCTGGGCCCACTACCTCAAGCCCGGATCGGTGCCGACCGCGCTGCTCCGCGAGATGGAGCGGGTCTGTGGCCGGTATCCGCTCGGTGCCGAAGCGAACGATCTGGGCTTTCAGCCGATGTCGGCGGCAAGCATCGAACCGCGGCTGATCAACGCGGTGTCCACCAAGTCCCGCGCGATCATCTGGCTCATGGACCAGACCCAAGCCGACCTGGTGTTCTCGGTGTTCGGCGAGACCCATGTCGCTGGACACTATTGCTGGAGTCCCCTGGCCGCCGCCGGGGGCGATGAATCTCTGGCCACGCCGATGTATCGGGTCTACCGCGCATTGGACCGGGCCATCGGTGCCATCCGGGACCATGCGGGGCCCGACTGCACGTTCATGCTGCTCTCGGGCGACAGCGTCGGAGAGAATCACGCCGGCTGGCAGCTGCTGCCCGAGGTGCTCTCGCGCCTCGGGTACCTGGGCTTGCCCGGCGCCCCGCGGGAGGAAAACGCAGCTGCGGGGCACCGGGGCTTCGATCCGGTCAAGGCGCTGCGCGACCTGCTGCCCAAGGGCTTCCGCAAGAGCCTGGCCCGGAAGCTGCCAACGGCTTTGCGGGACAAGCTCGCGCAGCGAGTCGATACGGCCGACATCGACTGGTCACGGACCCGCGCCTTTTGTCTGCCGACGGATTTGGAGGGTTACATTCGCATCAACCTGCAAGGACGGGAACCCGCGGGTATCGTGGCTCCGGGCGAAGCGTACGAGGCCGCCCTGGCCGACCTCGAGAGTGCGTTGCTGGACCTGCGGGATCCCGAAACCGGTCAGCCGATCGTGCGGGAGGTGTGGCGCGTGGACCGCGAATGCCCTGGAGAGAAACGCGCCTTCCTCCCGGATCTGGTCGTCCGCTGGGTCGGAGACCGGCCCATCGCGAAGGCAATGTCGTCTCGCACCGGGCTGGTCGAGATGGCGTCGCCCGATCACCGCACCGGCACCCACCGGGGGCCTGGGTTCGTCGTGGGCGCGGGTCCGGGGATCGCGGCGCATTCGGAGTTTGCGGGAGGGCACATTTTCGACGTTGCTCCCACGCTGATAACCCGGCTCGGGCTCGAGCCGCCACCCCGCATGCGGGGCAAGGTCTGGGCGGAATTCACCTCACGTCGGCAACCGTAGAAGGCGAGGCCCGGTGAGCATCAAGATTCTGCAGATCGGGGCGGGGATTCGCGGCCGGCACTGGGCGCGATTCATCAAGGGATATCCCGATGCGGAGTGCGTCGGCATGGTGGATCCCGATGATGCCGCGCGCATTGAGGTGGAGAAGTTGCTCGGCAGCACCTGCGGGTACTTCCGGGACCTCGAAGCCGCGGTGCGGAGCGTCAAGCCCGATGCCGCCCTGATCGTTGCGCCATCCGTCTTGCATGGCGATCTGACCCTGCGTTGTCTCGACGCCGGCCTGACGGTGTTGGTTGAAAAGCCCCTGGCGACCACCGTGGCCGAAGGACGGCTGGTGCTGGATCGGGCTCAGGCCGTCGGCCGGCAGGTCATTGTCGCCGAGAACTATCGTTACTGGCCCGCCGAACGCACCATCAAGCGCCTGCTCGATAGCGGCTTTCTCGGCAAAGTGGACAACGCCCTGCTGATCGACCGCCGGAACCAGCCCAGCCGGGTCGAAGGCCCCTGGTTCGGCAAAATCGACTATCCGCAGCTCCAGGAAATTGCCACTCACCACTTCGACAGTCTGCGCGCTTTCTTCGGGTCACAGCCGGAGAGCGTGACGGTCCGGGTCTGGAATCCACCCTGGACGGACTACCAGCACGGCGCGCACACGGAAGCCTTCATCGAGTTTCCAGGTGTCCGAGTGCAATACGTCGGGACGCTCTTGTCGCATCGCTATGGCTTCTCCCTGTGGATCGAAGGCGAACGGGGAGTACTCTGGACCAATCGAAAAATCGTGGCATTTCGTCCCCGCGGCAGTCGCTGGTTTCGCCCCCGGCGCAACGACAGGGTTCCCAAGGGCGACGAACGGCCCTATCCGCAGGGCGGCACCACGTCGCTGCTCAACAGCCTGCGCGACGCGGTCCTGACGGGCCAATCCGCCGAGACGCGCGGCGATGACAACATCTGGACCGTCGCCATGGTGGAGGCCGGTCAGCTCTCGGACCGGGAGCGCCGGACCGTGCCGTTGAAGGAAGTCTACGCGCCGGTCACGGCCGGGAAGGCCGGTTGAGCGGCGTGGCGACGGGGGCGGGCACGCGACGGATTCTGCTTCTCGGCCTCGATAGCGCGGATGCCGACCTCATCGAGCAATGGATGGCAGATGGGTCGATGCCCCATTTTGCCGACCTGCGCCGGCAGGGCCTGTTCGGTCGCCTCGGCACTACCGCCGAGGTCATGCACGTGTCCGCGTGGCCGACGATGTATACCGGTGTGACGCCCGGCCACCATGGCATGTATCACGCCTACCAGATTCGCGGTGGTGAACAGGTCATCCACCGGACCCAGCCGTGTCGAATCGGCTCGCCACCCTTCTGGAAACTGCTGGACGACGCGGGACGCAAGTGCATCATCCTCGATGCCTTCATGGACTGTCCCATCGAGCGTTTCAAGGGCATTCAGATCCTCGAGTACGGCACCTGGACCTGGTTTGGCGAACCCGGCTCCTCCCCGCCCGGGATGCTCGGCGACATCAAACGTCGCTTTGGTCCGTATCCGGCGCCGGAGCACAGCAACCTGGTCCAGGTTCCCCACGATCCCGCCCGGTTCCGCGATCAGCTCGTGGCCGGGACCCAGGTGAAGTCCCGAGTGATCCAGGCCCTCATGAAGGAACATGACTGGGACCTGTTGTTCGCCACGTTTGGCGAGCCCCACGGCGCGGGACACTACCTCTGGCATCTGAGCGACCAGGAGTATCCGACCCATCCGGCGTCCGGGCCGCTGGCGGCAATGCATCCGATGCGCGACGTCT
This sequence comes from uncultured Gemmatimonadales bacterium, assembly GCA_963762545.1. Classification (GTDB taxonomy): domain Bacteria; phylum Gemmatimonadota; class Gemmatimonadetes; order Gemmatimonadales; family GWC2-71-9; genus JABFSM01. Next base: position 338,760 of record CAVXLC010000002.1, read on the forward strand.
ACGTCGCACTCGACGCCGCGATTGGTGCCATCGTCGGGGCCGCGGATGACCGTACCACCGTGCTCATTACCTCCGGCGACGGGATGGGACCGAACTACTCCGGCTGCCACCTGATGCCCGAGATGTTGCATCGGATGGGGCATTTCTTCGCCGGCGGGGTCGGGGGCGACGGGGGGACCAAGGCGCCGAAGAAGGGAGCACTGTCGGCGTTGCGCCAGGCCGTACCGCTCAGCTGGCGACAGTCGGTGACGCGCTGTCTGCCGCGCAGCATGCGGTATCGCCTCAGCATGAAGTGGGTCAATTCGGGCATTGACTGGTCGCGCTCCAAGCTCTTCTGTATCCCCAACTCCAATGAAGGGTATTTCCGGGTGAATCTGCGGGGACGGGAGCCGCAAGGCATCGTCGGCCCGGGCGCCGAATGTGAGGAGCTGCTCGGTTCCCTGCGGGAGACCCTGGTCGATCTGCGGAACCCCGCGAACGGGCGGCCGGCGCCGGAGCGGGTCGTGCTGATGGATCAGATGTACAGTGGGGCCCGGCGTCAAGACCTGCCCGATGCCGTCATCAGCTGGGACCTGAACGCCCGGATTCTCGATGAGATCGAGGGTTCGTCCATCGGCCGTATCAAGAAGCAGCCCGGCCACGCCATCTCGCCGTTCTACACCGGGAATCATCGGCCCACCGCCTTCCTGCTGGCGCGGGGACCGGCGCTCCACCACCCGGGCGCCTTCAGCGGCGGTCACATTCTGGATCTGGCGCCGACCATCCTTTCCACGTTGGGGGTTGATGCTCCCGCCTATTTCGAAGGGCAGCCATGGGCCGCCTTCCAGGCCAGGTGACGGCGGCCGGGTGGGGGCGGCTCAACACCGCCATCGGTAGTGTCCTTCCAGCGACATTGTCCTAGCCGGAACGGGAGAACTCATGTGCGGATTGGCGGGGCTCGTCTTGACGAGCTCGCGGAGGGTGGACGGCGAGCACGAAGCGCTGGTCCGGCGGATGTGCGACATTCAGGCGCATCGCGGACCCGACGACAGCGGGATGGTGGTACTCGATCGCGCGGTGCTGGGGTCGCGTCGCCTCGCGATCATCGACCTGTCGCACGCCGGCCACATGCCGATGAGCGATCCCACCGAGCGCTGGTGGATCACGTACAACGGCGAGGTCTTCAACTTCGCCGAGATTCGCGCCGAGCTCGAAGGCCTGGGTCACCGCTTCCGGTCCAGCGGCGACACCGAAGTCATCCTGCACGCATTCATGCAGTGGGGCGTCGAGAGCATGCACCGCTTCGTGGGCATGTTCGCCTTCGCCATCGTGGATACCGCCAGCGGTGACGTCACGCTGGTGCGGGACCGGTATGGCATCAAGCCGATGTACTACGCCCGGCAGGGCGACGCGATCCTGTTCGCGTCCGAAATGAAGGCGTTGATGCAGGTCATGGGGCCCCAGCAGGTGGATCGCCACAGCCTCGTGGAATGGATGCTCTATCGCAACGTCGACTCTCTCACGCCGGAAACGCTGGTCCAGGGCATTGCGTCGGTGCTACCCGGCCACCTCGTCCGCATCGCCGCCGGCGTCGTCCGCACCGAGACGTGGTATTCCCCCATCGATTGGGTCGACGAAGGTGAGTTCCGCCGCTTCGAAGCGGCTCGGCCGGACGACGTGGTGCAGGAAGTGGACCAGGTCCTGAATGAGGCGGTTCGCCTCCGGCTCATCAGCGACGTGCCCGTCGGCACCCTGCTCAGCGGCGGACTCGACTCGAGCCTGGTAACCTCGATCGCCGGCCAGTATACGAAGCATCTGAGCGCCTTCCATGTATCGATCGAGGGATTCCCCAAGCTGGACGAGCGGCGCTACGCGGAGCACCTGGCCGGCAAGCTCGACATCCCGTTCATTCCCTTGTCGCTGACCGGGCCGAAGTTTCGGCAAGCCCTGCCACAGGCGGTGTACCTGTCCGATCTGCCGCTGACCCATCCCAACACCATCGCGTACTACCTCATCAGCAAGGTAGCCCGGGAGCATGGTGTCATTGTCCTGCTGTCGGGGGAAGGCGCGGACGAGCTGTTCGGCGGGTACCTCTGGAACTACCGGCGCAAGCGTAACCTCCTGCGCCTGAAGAAAGTCCTCGATTGGGTACCCGATCGGGTGATGGACGTGCTCGCCCTGCTGGTCTATTCCGATGCCGGCCTTCCGGTCACCGCGCATCGCTTCCGGGAAGTGCTGGCGCCAACCATCGACTTTGTCGACCGCTATGCCCGGCTCGACTGGCAGGACCGCTGCGCCGAAGCCTATCAATTCGCCGGCGGCCCCGCGGATCAAGCCGTGCTCGGCAACATGCTGGCGGATCTGGCCGATTTTCTCACCCCGCTGTTGCGACGGCTCGATCGGGCCAGCATGGCCGCCTCGGTCGAGTCCCGGGTGCCGTTTCTGGATCACCGCCTGGTGCATCGGGCGATCAACATGCCGCTCGATTACAAGGTCGGAAGGCACGCCGACAAGTGGGTCCTCAAGCAGGTCGCCCGGCGCTACATGCCGGACTTCCTGGTGGACCGGAAGAAGGCCGGTTTTCCATTGCCGTTCGCCGCATACCTCGAGCCGCTGGCGGACGTCAGCCTGTTTCGCGATGGATTCTGCCAGCAGAGTCTCGGGCTCAGCTCGCGGGCCATTGACCGGATCCTTCGTACCTGGCGTTCGCGGGTGTTCGGTTTCTTCGGAATCCTGACGTTGGAGATGTGGGGACGCATTCACCTGATGGGCGAGTCGGTGGCATCTGTGGAGGAACGTATTGCGGTTCTCGAGGATCGGTTCGGTTCGCGCCGCTGAGGGCTCCGGGTGGGTCAGGCGGCGATCGAGGATGCGCCGGGTGCGGGAGCATCGGCAAACGGGGGAGCGAACCGGTCGGAGCCGGGGCCGGCCCATGAGGTTCGCCGGCGAAGCGCGACGATGACGGCGAGGACCGGGATCAGCCAGATCACCCTCACCTGATACCGGTCATCAGGCTCCGAAATGGCCCCGGTCACCAGAGCGTTCACGATCACCCCTCCGACGATGATCAACGCCGCCATCTTCATGGCGCGGTCGAGGCGACGATAGTGGACCAGCAACAGCACCATCGAGACGATGACCACCAGGTAGTAGGCGATCGAGAAGGCGGGCAGATCGAAGCCACCGTGAGCAATCCGGGACGCGAAGAAATCATCGGCCAGCGGTCCCGGGGAGAGATCCGTGAGATTCCCCCAGACTTCCGGGGTCGGCCCGAAATTCATCAAGCGGAAGCCCACCAGCTGTCGGCCGAAGTTGCGCGCGGTGGCCGTCAATTGCGCGAGCGGAGCGTGGAGGACCGAACCCGCGACGATCTCGAGCTGCTCATCCGAGATGCGGAGCTTGTCGGCCGGGGTGGCGGAATACCATACGCTCTTGGCCGGATCGTGGGACCAGAGGAAATCATCGGACGGTTCCGGCAGGCGGCTCAGGAACTGGCACACCGCATAGGGCTTGTGAGGACAGGTGGAGCGCAGGTACGCGGTGCCCGGCCCGTCCTCGATGACGCGGGCCAGCAGGAACGGAGGAAGGATCGGAACCCTGCCGGTGGCTTTCGCAACCGCGAGATCGAAGAGGCGAAAGCCCGCGAAGCCGAGGACCAGGGCCACGGCCACGGTAAGTACTGAGCGCCAGGCCCTCGGCGGCCCCGCGTTTCCGGAAAAGACCAGGCCGGCGGCGCTGCCGATGACCAGCAGGCCGCCGATCAGAATGTGCGAGCGGTGGAAGAGAAAGCTCGCCACGATCAGGAGGAACAGGGTGACGGTGTCGGTCCGGGAGCGGCGCACCGGGGAGGACGCCAGCAGGGCCATGGCGAGAATGAACAGGCCGGCGAACAGGTCGGGCATCAGCAGAGCCACCGTGAATGGCAGGGACGTAAACACAGTGGCCACGACCATCACAAACAGGAACCCCTTCAGGGGGTGCCCGGGGAGCCAGAATTTGCACGTCAGGGCCAAAAGCCAGCTAGTCACGAGCGCTTGGGCCAGGACGAGGAGCAGAGAGCTCCCGAGCTTGTCGCTCAGATATACGAAGATCCCGTAATAGGCCGAGCGCGCGGTACTGGCGATGCCGGGCTCTCCACCGGTAGCGGGTACGATCGCCGCGGAAGCCGGTGCCGGCTGAACGACCCCCGCTGGCCGGCGTCCGGTCGCCCGGCCAATGACGTTCACGGCGCTTTCCGCTGCCACCCGGCCCGTTTCGTAGTAGGCAAGGGAGTCGTGGATGAGAAGCGGACTGCCGTTATAGACGGCAATCCACGTGAGGGCCACTGCGCCGGCGACCACGCTCGCGAACTTTGCCATGGCAAGGCCCTTCGGAATGGCCACCGTCCCTACCTCCCGTCGAGAGGACCGGCAGACCGTGGTGCCGCGGGAGGGTCCGCAGCGCCTCGGAAATGTCGCACAGTAGCGGTGTATCGATGAGACCGGCCGAAAACGCCAATGCCCGGAAGCTATTGCGGACCCCGCAGGGCGACAAGGCGTTTCCGGAGAGCGGGTGACGAGAGCAGCGGTCCACCGTTCCTGGGCCGGATGGCCAGCGTTCCGGCGCTCGATTTGCTATTTTCAGGCACCGGCCCTCGTCTGAATAGGCCCCCCCGCACCAAAGGGAAGTACATGCGCATCGGCATTACGATGTTGAGTCACGACTCGACATGGGGAGGGCCGGGAATCTATACGAAGGAAATCGTTCGCGCCTTGCTCGAAGTCGACCAGAGAAACCAGTACGTGTTGATCTATCCGAAGTTCGATCTGGCGAACCGGAACCTCGGACAGTATTCGGCGCGCCATGCGAATGTGACCGAGGTGGCAACCGGCTGGTCTCCGCGGCTTGGCACGGTATGGGAGCAGCTTGCGGTTCCCCGAGTGGCTCGCCAGCACCGCATCGACGTCCTGTTCAATCCGTTCTGGTCCGTGCCGGTCTTCGCGAAGTACAAGACCGTGATGATCGTCCACAACACCGAGTTCCATACCATACCCGGCGTCTACGGCTGGCGCACCTATCTCGAATGGCTGATTCACGATCGAGTGTGGATCCATCGCGCCGACCGGATCATATCGATTTCGAACGTGATCACCGAGGATCTCGTCAAGTACGTGCACCTGCCGCGCGAGAGGATTCGGCTGATCTACCACGGCTGTCATGCGCGGTTCCGTCCTATCACGGATCCATCGGCCCTGGACGCGGCGAGAGCGAAATACCAGCTGCCGGACAAGTTTCTGTTGTACGTCGGCATGATTTTTCCGCAGAAGAATTTTATTAATCTGGTCCGCGCGTTCCAGCAAATGCGTGACAAGATACCCCACGACATCGTCGTCGTCGGACGGCCCCGATGGAAGTATCAGGAGGAGCTGCAGCTCATCGAGACGCTTGGCTTGCGCGATCGCATCCGGTTCCTCGAGTTCGTTCCGAACGAGGAGCTGCCGGAAGTCTACAATCTGGCGGATTGTTTTGTATATCCTTCGCTGTACGAGGCGTTCGGTTTGGCGGGCGTCGAAGCCATGGCCTGCGGCTGCCCCGTGGCGGGAGCCAATGCCGCAGCGATCCCGGAAGTCCTGGGCGACGCCGCGCTGCTGTTCGACCCGACTGACCCCACGGATATCGCTCGGTGCGTGATGACGCTGATCCATGACCGGCCGACGCGGGAGCGCTGCATTCGCACTGGCCTTGAGCGCGCCAAGTTCTTTACCTGGAAACGGGCGGCGACGGAGACGCTGCAGTTGTTTGAGGATCTCGTGACGAACGGGTGACGGCCCACGCTCGAGGGCCGCTGCCCTCGGTCGGCGTCAGGCCAGGACCTCAGTCCAGTCCGGGGGCAGCATGGCTGCGGTAGCCATCAGCAGGCACAGCTTTTGGGCGATCACGGTGTAGCCATACGTGAACCGCTGGAAGGCGACGTCGGTGTACCTCAGCCACATGACCAGCATGGTCCAGAACCGCGCGGCAAAAACCAAGACGCTGCCAACGAAACGCCGAAGCAAGCGCATGAAACGAGGCCGGGAGGTGCCGGCCTTCATGGGCAACGATGTCTTGTAGACGATGGCAACCCACCATAGATAGGAACAGAGCAACAGCCAGAGGCCTCCCAAGGGCGACACCGAAATCGGCGACAGCCCCGCCTTCTCGACGAGACCCTTCAAGCTGTAGTGGGTATACCGATAGAAGTCGTAGGGTTCCTGGTGGATCGGATCGCCGAGGAATGGCACGCTGAGGTAGAGCCGGCCACCTGATCTCAGGACGTTCGCCAATTCGGACGTGACGAGCTGCGGTTCGCTCACATGCTCGAGGGTCTGCGTGCAAATCACCGCGTCGAAGGCGGCCGTCCGGAATGGAAGCGCAGTGAGGTCCGCCACCACGCTGATCTTCCGGTAGTCCCAGGAAGCATCCCCGACCGCGCGGTCGCAAGAGACGTAGTGGCAGTGTGAAAACGCTGGCGCATACTGACATTCCCCGGCGCCCGCATCGAGGATCCGCGAGCCGGGCGGAATGGCCGTCGCCGTGTCCGCAACAAACCGGTCAATCAGAATCCGTGAGGGGTTCTCCCAGCGCGCGAGCGTGACGGCTCTGCGGAGCGAGGCGGCGAAGGTCATTTGCCGGCAGCCAGTTTTATCGAGCGGCGGCGCATCACGATGCGCGCCGGTCTTGCGGCCGCGGACGAAATAGGTACTGAGCTCTGAGAGATGATCGGCGGGCCTCCCTGACCGGAAATCTCCTCACGAAACCGGCGCGAGAAGGTATCTAGCCCGGCAAAGCCAAAAGGGCAATGCGGGTCGGCCTCGAATTGACTTGCGTCCCGCCGGGACGGAGCGGCTTATGTCCATTCCGGCGCAGCATCCAGCCCGGGTCGTACCGCCTGCCACACGACCGGATTGCCTCGTTCCCGTTCAGGCCTCCGCCTTGAGCTGCACGCGTGGCAACGTGAAGTCCTTGCCGCTGATCTCGCCCAGCAGCCTGAGTACGAGGAGATACACGCCGCCGAGCCCAGCCATCTTCACGAGGACCAGGGGACCCGAAGTCGAGATCAACATCCCGGGAATCGCGACGACCGTCGAGGCGACGGCCACCCGTCCCAGAGTCCCCAAGCCGAGCGGAGCCCCGAACTGCTGCCACACCAGCGCACCGATCACGATCGCGACCCCCAGCATGCCGATCAACAGGGAGATGGCAGCTCCCATCGGGCCCAGCCGGGGAATGAGCAGCAGATTGGCGATGCCGACGATCGGGATGAACGCCAGGAGCACGATGGCGATGATGCGCTGGCGTCCCGCGGCCATGAGGGCGTGCGCGAATGTGTCGAGAAACCCGAAACAGCTGAAGGCGACGAGCTGGATGGCGAGAAAGGCGCCTCCGGGAGCGTACTTGCTGGAATAGACCACGCCCATCAGGGACGAGGCACTGCTGCCCACGATGACGCAGGCTGGGGCTGCGAGGATCAGGGCAAACCGGCTTGCCTCGAGCACATGTCGACGGGCTCCCACGCGGTCCTTCGAGGCCAGCGCCCACGCCACGGAGGCGAGCAGCACCCCGGATTGCACGATCGGAATCACGATGAGACTCTGGGCGATCTTCAGCGCAGCGACATATTGACCGATGGCAGCCTCGCTCCCGTGCCAGAGGCTTCCCAGGAACCAGAGGTCGAGGCTGATCAAGACCTGGAGCGCGACCAGGAACACGGCAATGGGGACGCCGACGGAAATCAGGCGCTGCACCATGGCCCACACGGGACGAAGCATCTTCGGCGGGTACCGCACGACAAGATAGACGAGTACGGTACATGAGCTGAGCACGTTGACGACGAGCGCGCGCCCGACGGATATGCCGAACGCCACCAGAGACAGGATTCCGATGAACTTGGCCGCGCCGAGCACGATCTGGCTGGTACTCAATGCGCCAAACCGCCGCCGGCCCATGAGCATCCCGCTGTATCCCGCGAAGGCCGTAGCGAAGGGGATATCCAGGATGGCAAGGCGAAACAGCCTCGCACCATCGGTGAGATGAAAGAGACGCGCGACCAGCGGTGCGAGCGCCCACCCGACCACGAACAAACCCAGGGAAATGGCGAGCAGCACAACATGGGCTGATTGCTCCACCTCGGTCGCCTGCTCCTGGTGATCGGGAAGCAGCTTGCCGAGTGCCGCGGGTATGCCGGCGGTGCTCACCATTTCCAGCCACAACAAGGTCGAGAGCAGGATGCCGTACACCCCGAAGCCGTCCGGCCCCAGGGCCCGGGCCAGGATGACTGAGGCCAGGTAACTGGATACCATGAAAAGCGCCCGGGCGATCAGGAGCTGCCGCGTGCCGCGGCGCTGCCTGGCCTCCGCCTCGGCGCGATGCGGGGCGTCTACCTTGGGATCGGGTTCCTCGCGGAGGTCCGGCGCGATCTCGTTCACGGCTTCACCCCAACCTTTGGCTCAGATGGTCGGCCAGCCGCAAGGCGAGCGCCACAATCGTAAGGGTCGGATTCTTGTGGCTGGCCGACGGAAACACCGAGCTTCCCGCCAGGTACAGGCCGTGCACGCCATGTACCTTGCCGTCAATGTCGACGACGCCGGTCCTTGGGCTTTGGCTCATCCGGGTCGTGCCCATATGGTGGGAGGCATCCGTGAACCTGATCTCGGCGGGGTCCTCCTCCAGAATGCCCAGGCCGGTACGCTCCAGCCTCTCCTTGAGCAAGCACTGCAAACGGTGGACCGAATCGTGCACCGACGAGCCGACTTTCCAGTCCAGGGCCAGCCGATGCATGCCCAGATGGTCCGTTGCGGCGCTCAAGGTCGCTCGGCTCTCGGGATCCGGCGGCTGCTCGCAGAAATACACCACGACGCGGTTGCCGCCGCCATGACGCCCCGAAATCATCTTGCGGACTCGCCAGTACCACCGGTACGCCCAGTGCGGCATCAGTTCTCTCGGCGTCAGGAGATAGACCAGCCCCGCAATGTTCCCCATATCGGCGCGTCCGACATCCAGGCGGCTCCCCGCGTAGCCCCTTTTCAAGAGGACTTTCATCACCTGGATGAAGGACTGGTACTGCTTCGCCGTGTACTGGGAATGCGCCACTTCCAGCGTGGCATAGTGGTCGAGCAGTCCCTCCCGTTGCTGGGTCTCCGGAGAAATGCCGAGTCCGAACTGCACCTTCCCATCCGATCTCGGAATGCCATCGAGCAGCGAGAGCCGGGTCCCGGCACGAAGGTGGACTCTTCCGTAGACGCCCCGGGGGTGATCCATGTAGTAACGACCCACCACGTCGTGCGCGTTGCCGATGCCTTGCGCGTGCTGATCGCGCGACAGCAGGAGGAGCCGCGCGTTCTCGAGACCGCCGCAGGCGAGCACGACGACCCGCGCCCGAATCCGGAAACGCTTGAGAGTGAGTGTCGCGACTTCGAGGGACTCGACCCGAGTACCCTCCCGGTCGAGACGGAGCGTGGTGACGTTCCCGTGCAGAATCAGCCGAACCGTGCGGGATCGGCGCAGCTCCGACCGGTGCGCCGAGCCGAATCGCTTCGGCCGCTTCGCCCACAGCGAGATGGTCGGAGTGAGGGACGCATCCCCATAGAGCAGGCGCTCCGCTTCGGCCAGGTCCGCCTCATGCCGGCCCGGATCGAAGACCGCGATGTCGGGGAGGCCGAGGACCCGGGCGGCCGGGTCGTAGTAGCGGGCAAGCTCCGCATAGGGAAGGGGCCAGCCACTGTGCGGCACCCAGCTCCGGGCCTCCAGATCGGCAGGCCCGAATTTCATGCTCCGGCCGGCCCACAGGTTGCAACTGCCGCCATAGTACCGCGCCCGGGACATGAAGTGCTCCCGGAGGGGATAGCCTGTGATGTCCAGGTCGTAGAGACTCTGGGTCTCCGGATCCGGCTGTAGTCCACCGCTCTCGACCAGACAGACGTCGCGACCCGTCTTCTCCAGCGCGCCGGCGAGGGTGAGGCCCGCGGCCCCGGCCCCGACGATGCAGATGTCGGTCTGGAGCTCGGTGCCGGCTTCGAGCTCCCGTGCGTCGACGATGCTCACGCCGCCCCGGCGTCCGGGCTGCTCACCGGAGTCCGGTCCCCGACGGGCTGGCGGATTTCAGGTGGGGGATCACCCCGTCGAGCTCGTTGGTGAGACAGACGTCCCGGAATCGATCCACCACGGGGCGAGCGCTGCGCTGCTGGCTGGAGAAGTCGACGCCGAAGAGGCCGAAGCGGGCGGTGGTCCCCAGCGCCCATTCGAAGTTGTCCATCAGGCTCCAGTAGAAGTACCCGCGGACATCGATGCCTTCCTCGAGCGCCTTGCCGACGTGGGCGAGGTGCTCGAGCAGAAACGAAGTCCTCAGCTCCTCGTCCGTCGTCGCCACGCCGTTCTCGGTGATGAGAAGGGGGACCCGGTGCTTCGAGTAGCGCCGCAAAGTTTCCAGCAGCCCGGCCGGATAGACGTCCCACCCGAGGTCGCTCCGGCGCCGGCGGTCGCCGTGATGGTCGGCGCGACATTCGGTGCCTGCGAATGGGATCAGCCCCGTACCCACGCCGCGCACAATCGTTCTCGTATAGTAGTTGAGCCCGATGAAGTCGAACGGTGGATCCCCCCCGGGAAACCCGGCGACCAGACCGAAGAAGGCCCGGTTCAAAACGAGGTCTCGAAGCCAGGCGGCCATCCGATCCCGAGAACGGGATGGGTCGCACGGGTGGAGCAGGGCGGCGCTGTGGGCGAACCCCACCAGGGCCGCCGGATGGCGGGTACGGAGCACCTCCCGCGCGGCCCGGTGCGCCCGGGCCATATTGACGATCGCCAGGAAAGCACGCCCCCAGGCGCGCTTCCGACCGGGCGGCCAGTCGCCCACGATGTAGGCGTGCTTCAGGTATACCATGGGCTCGTTGATGGTCACCCAGTAACGGACGCCGTCCCCCAGCTCGCGGGCCACCTGGGCCACGTAGCCTGAGAACCATCGCACACTGTGACGATTGGCCCAGCCTCCCCGCTTGGCGAGCCATTCCGGAAGCGTGAAGTGCTGCAGGGTGACGACCGGCTCGAGGCCTCGAGACCGGAGCGCCTGAAGCACATCCCGGTAGTGCTGGATCGCCTCGGAGTCGTACTCCCCCTGGCTCGGCTCGACCCGGCTCCATTCGATAGAGAACCGGTGGGCATTCTGTCCCGCGCCCATGGCCAGGTCGAAATCGTGCTCGAACAACTCGTAGTGCCGGCAGGCCTCCCCGGAGAGGTGGGGGACCCGGCCGGCCTGCTCGAAGGCCCACCAGTCGCTCAGCCGGTTGTTGCCCTCGACCTGGTGGCTCGCGGTCGCGGCCCCCCACAGGAAGCTCCCGGGAAACCGGTGGGTCCGAGACGAGGCGGCATCCGCGTCTGGCCGGGTCTCGGGGCTCGCATCGAGCCCGCCGCCCGAACGGGTCGCGACGGCCGGTTCACTCCCAGTCGGTGAGATGGTACTTCCCGGCGTTCTGGTGGAGGTTGGCCAGTACGGCGTTGGCGATGATGCGATAGCCGGCCGCATTGGGATGGCCGTCTACCTCGAAGAAGAGGCGCTGGTGCTTTCGGGCCTCCTCCTGCATCGGCGCTGTGAGATCGAGATGGGGAATGCCCCGCTTTTCCAGCTCGCTCGCAAACGGTGGCAGCACGGGAGGCGCGGTGTCTCCCCTGAGAGGGAAATACACGTCCTCCTTGGTCGGCAGGAGCAGCACCAGGAGTTCGGTACCATTCTGGGCGGCCAGGGCCCTGGCCTCCTCGATGCTCTGAAGCACGCTCTGGAATGACGGATTGTCCGCTTTGGCCATCGCGGCTTCGCCCTGCTGAAAGTAGGCGGCAAAGTGAAGCTGGCTGCCATCCGGAAACTTCATCGGCTTGTCGGTGTCACCCGCCCCGAGATGCTGCGTCGTTGCCCGCAGGAACCAGTACATGTAGGTGTGGCTGAGCAGGCTGATCAGTCGGTTCGGCCGTCTCCCGCGGACGAAGCGCCAGGTGTCGTAGTTTCCGGGTGAGCCGGCCGCGAGCCACGCATCGAACTCACGCTCATCACTGAGGTCATTTCCAGGAAACAGGCCGAACACCAGCAGCTTGGGGTGCAGGGGAACACCAAACTTCCGGTAGACCCGGAGGTATTGCCCCGGAGCCATGCCGGGAAGGCCGAGATTGATCACGCGACTCCGGGGCAGCTCACGCGCCACGATACTGGTCCAGGCCAGACTATCATCGACGCCGTAACCGAATACCTCCGAGTCCCCGGTTATCACCACCTCGGCCTGAGACGGCCAGGGAGACGGATTGCGGAATCCATGTTCATCCGTCTTGTAGTCGAAGGAAACCTCCCCACCGCGAAAGCTCGCCTGATGGTTCGCCGGATACAGGAAGCCGGTTTCCGGGTCGCCGTGGGAAATCGTAGGGGGCTGGGACATCCACTGGACTCGCATCCGTGCCTCGGGAGGCAGGAAGCGAGGAAATAGTCTGAGAAACACCTCGGCAGCCGCGGTGGCGAATATGACGCTGGCCAGGCCTAGGAGGAGGTTTGTCGCCAGAACCTTTGTCCGATGCTGCATAGTCTCCTAACGCTATTGCGATGGCAAACGCGTCCCGCCCGAATTGTGGGGTCCACGCGCAGCCGAGTCAACTCCACGGGAGAGGGCGGACGATGCGTCAGTCCGAGCGCGTGGGCTCGCCGTTCCTCAGAAAGTCACTCATCAACTCCACCAACTCGCGCTGCGCCGGCAGCGGCCCGAACGTGTGGTCCGCGCCATCCACCACGATCGCCGTCATGTGCCCCTGAGCGTCATCGATCGGCCCTCGGGCATGTAGTTGAAAATAGGTCAGCGCCACATCGGTGCTGCTGAAGACGAATCGCGCGGGGACTCTCCGCGCTGCGATCGTCTGGAGATCACCGGCGAGCGTGTCCTGGTCGGACTGAAGCCCGAGTGCGGCCGGCCACCGGCGGAGCCACCGCAGCGCCCCGACCCCCGCGACGCGCGCAATCGTGCTCACGCTCGCCTCTCCGCGCAGGAGCTTCTTCCATTTCTCCGGATCGGCCGCGGAGCGGGTATAGCGGCTCAGCTCCTGCTCCTCCAGCAGCTCGTGAACCGTGAACTGGGCTCCCTCTCTGAGATAGAGCGGCGGATTGACCGCCATGACCCCGTCAACCGGCAGCCCGTCCCGTGCCGCCAGGAAGGCATGCCAGCCGCCCGAGCAGATGCCGATGACCACCAGCCGCCGAGCCCTCGTCGCGCCGCGCACTTCGGCCACTGCTGCCGCCACGTCCTCCATCGCATGGGCGGGATAGGCGTCGTTCTCCCGTATGCCTCCGGGCGGCCGGCTGTCCCCGATCCCCCCGATGTCGAATCGGAAGGCGGCGTAGCCCTCCCGAGCCCACGCCCGCGCCAGCGGAACGTACATGCGGTGCGGCCCGACGTGATGCTCGCACCCGGTGTTCAGGAACACCACGGCGGTGGCCGGCGGTTCGTCCGAGACCGGCCGGGTCAGGACTCCGAAGAGGCGGCGGTCCGGCCCGAAGAACATCGGCTGTTCACGCCAGCCGTCGCCCTGCCCGGCGCCCGGCGCTCGTGGGGATGGAAAACGGCCTGCCGCCCCTCCGCAGCGGATGTCGCTCGACCAGCCAGGCGACGATGCGCTCGAGGATGATCTCGGGGACCCGGGAAGTCATGGGTTGGACCAGCACTTCCGGCGTGCCCGGAGCACACTCCACGGTCACCGCGCAGCCGAGCTCGGAAAGATGGGCGGGGAGCCGCCCATCGGGCGAGAAGCCCTCCCGCTCGAATAGCAGCACCCGCGGGGCGGGCGGCTCCCGCAGCGCGAGGAGGTCGAGGCCGCTCAGCTCGTCGAGTGTCGCCCGGGTCATCAGGAACCCGGCTGCCTCCACCTCACCCGAGGCGTCCACCGCCTCGCTTCGGCTCAGCCGGGCCAGCGCGGTCACCTCGCGCGCATAGGACCGACCCGAGCTGAACGGGCTCCAGAGCACCAGGCTGTCCACGCCCTCGATCCCGGGCGCCGCGCATGTCGCCAGCGTGGCGCCGAGCCGAAAGCCGACCAGGGCCAGGAATGTCGCGCCGGTTCGCGCCCGTGCGTGCGCGGCGGCGAGCCCGACGCTTCGCTGCCACTGGGCCACCTGGTGGGGTGCGGTCGCGTCCCCGGCCGAGTCGCCGGTGTTCAGGTAGTCAAAGCGCAGCACGCCGAATCCCGCCGCGGCGAGTCGTTCGGCCAGGATGCGCCAGGATCGATAGGCGCAGATATAGTCGAATCCCAGGGGTGGACAGAGCACCACGGCGGTCCCCCGATCGGTGCCGGAAGCGGCCGGGTGAAACCACCCGAACATCGTCTCGTCGCCTTCGCCGAAGAATTCCGGAAACGCGCTCATGCCGCCCGGACCTCGATCGGGACCGGACCCATTCCGTTCAACGCCTCGACCGTCCCCCCCAATTCACCCGGGGCCGATCCTTGCCGATGCAGCCGAACCCGGCGAACCCGCCCCGGCTCCAGGTTCAGGTAGTTGTCGTCCGGACGAAAGCCCGGCGTTCGAATGGCCACCGACGCGGCCACTCGGCCGGCCTCGAGGTGCAGGCAATAGCCTCCCGAGCACGGCAGAGCCCAGGCCGAGAGGCCCAGGTCGCCGTGCCGCTCGGCGGGGGGGCCGCTGGGCCAGTAGAACGCCGTGGCCAGAGGCGAGCCGACGTCCGCCCCGAGGAGCGCGGCCGAAATGACGTCATGCCCGGGCGGGCCGAACCGATAGGCGTATGTCAGGTCCAGGAATCCCTCGAACAGACCATCGGCGGACACGGTGAGCCCGCCTCGCGCCGGGATGGTGATCGCGCGTTCGGTGCCGGCGATGGGTACCCGGCCCTCGCGGTAGACCGTCACCCGGAGGGTCGTCTGGACCGCCTCGGCCCCGTCATTCACGGCGTGCAGGTGCAGGCCGTTCAATCCTTCGTCGCTCGTGATCAGCGTGAGCGGCCGGCAGGCGCGAGCCAGATGCCAGTACGCCGGTTTGGGGCTGCCGGTAGAATCCATCACCCCCCAGCCTGCGCCGGGGCGGAAATCCCGGAGGAACCAGAGGAGGCCTCCGCGGCAGCTGGAGCCGGGTCGGCGCCATTCACCGATCGTGCGCTCGATCACCGTGCCGGACGCCGCTCGTCCGAGCGCGAGATACCGCGTCGGGTCGCTGGCGCGGAGCGCCGCCGGATTCACGCCGAAAAGCTCCTGAACGTAGTGATCCCGCACCGTTTCGAAGTCCCATGCCGCGCCCGGATCTCTGGGCACTCCGGCCTTCCACTCGGCGGTGCCGAGAGCGCAGGCGTCCGGCTCGGGCACATGCGAGAATCCCAGACACTCCGACGCAAAGCGCACCGTGGCGCGCCGGGCGTCCTCGAGCGGGCGACGGTAGGCGCCGACGCCGTAATAGTGAGACACCCCGCGGTCGGCGTGAAACGGCATGGTTCCGCCCGACGGGGACGAGCGCACCCAGGGGACCTCCCGGGCCAGCTCGGCGCAGACGGCCGGGAGGGTCTCGGTGAAGACCGGTCCGGACCATGCCGCCTCCGGGAGTCCGAGCATGGCGGCCTGCTGCTCCGTTTCGCTGCTCCCGCACAGGACGGCGAGCGACGGCCGCCCCTGCATGCCGAGGAGGAACTGGCGAGCTTCCGCAGCCACGCTCGCGAGGAACCCCGGATCATTCGACGGGTAGTCCATGCTGGCGAACATGAAGTCCTGCCAGACCAGAATGCCGAGCTCGTCGCAGGCGTCGTAGAAGGCGTCATCCTCGTAGGCCATCGTCCCGCCGATCCGGATCATGTTCTGGCCGGACTGCCTGGCGTCCTGGAGCGCCGCTCGGTATTCCTCGGCGCTGGAGGCCGACAGCCCCACGAGATCGAGAGGGGTCCAGCAGGTCCCTCGGCAGAACACCGGCTCGTCATTGATCACCAGGCCGAACCCATGGCCATCCGCGCCGCGGTCCACCGCGATGGTGCGGAATCCCACCCGCCCGAGCGGTACGCGGCGCCGCTGGTCCGCCTGAGTCACCGTCAGCGCGATGTCGTAGAGCGCCTGGGGGCCGTGGGTGTGTGGCCACCAGCGGCGCACCTGGGGAACCCGGGCGGAGCCGCGGAGCACCCAGCCTCCCAACCCGTCCGGTGCCACCGTGAGCGGAGCCCGCTCACCGGCGATCTCGAGCACCGCATGGGTGGGAGCGGCGCTGCCGGGCCCACCATATCGGATGACCGACGCGAGCAGCCCGTCCCCGCCCTCGAGCGATGGCGCGAGCCGGACCTCACGCACCAGCGACCTCCGTGTCCTGCAGCAGCCGTACCGCCCGCCACGGCCCGACCGGCGCGATCGCCGGGCACCACTCGGGGATCCGTCCGAGCAGCGTGGTTCGAAACCAGCGGAGCGACTGATGGGTCACCAGCCGGGTTTTCCAGCGCGGACGGGGCCGTCGTGGCGCCAGGAGCGGTGTCAGGGCGTGGAAGCGGAGCAGCAGCTCATTTGTCCCGGGGCGGAGTCCCGCTGCCGCCGCTTCCTGGGGAAGGAACATGTTCTCGGAATGAAGCAGGTGCGTGTCGTTGAGCCACGCATCCGCCACGGTCGCCAAGCCGTCGAACCGCAGGATCGCGGCGGCGTCACTCGGTGGCGTAAAGCGGCAGCGAAACCACCAGTCCTCCGCGTCGAAATCCCGGGCGCTGGAGGCGCTCCATTTTCCCGCCGTCCGAAGCGCCGCCGCGGCGGTCATCGGTCCGGGGCATGCAATCCACTCCGGCTGGGCCGCGCCGAGCTCCAGTGGGCTGGCGGCGCGGCCCGGTGGCAGCGCGGCCAGGGCCCAGTCGCCGCGGAGCGCGGGGGCTCCGGTCACACTCCGCATAGCCGCGCCAGCCCGTTCATGCCGCTATCCCACGCTCGGGCCATGCCGTCGAGTGTGTCGCCTGGATCGAAGGGCCTGCGGGTATTGACGAAGCGGGCCGTCTTGAACTGCAGCGCCTTGGCGGACTCCGCCAGTTGCAGGAACGCCTGGGCGGGCGCGGCAAACCCATGCGCTCCCTCCGCCTCGAGCCAGCGCAGGTACAGCCCCGCAAGTTCGAACGAAGCACCGTACTGGCGGAGTCCGGCAAATGCATACCGGTGAAACTCCGGCAGCGTCGCGCCCGAGAGCCACGCAAGATCGCAACGGAACCGCTCGGCAAACCGGACGAAGGGATTGGTCTTCGGGGCCCTCCGCAGATGCTCGCGCAGTCGCCGGAGTGAAGCGGCCGGCAGATCGGTCCGGCGCACCGCCCGGCCGGCGCCGAGCTTGGCCACTTCCACGTAGGGCGGGAGAAACTCCCGATTGGTCAAGTGGCCTTCGGTCCGGAAGGCGCCGGCGAAATCATCTCCCTCCAGCTCGTGGTAGCCCGAGTTGTGGAAGTAGCCCAGGCGCCTGGCCTCGCGGTCTAGCATCTGGATACCGATGGACGTCTTCACATGTTCCGTCCGATAGGTGGTCCCCCTGGTGTCCGGCAGGAACCAGGCGTCGGTCTCGACCACGGAAGGGCGGGCGGAGCGGAGCTGCTCTTCCACGTGGTCGATCAACGGCCGCCAGATGTTCAGCTCGATGACGTCCACCCCGTAGAGTTCGTAGAGATCCGCGAGATCGAATTTGACGAACGTCCACTGATCTCCTTCGAGATCCACCCCGATCGTGAACGCCATCGCGCCCATCGGCTCGAATCCGGCGCTGTGCAGGAGCTCGGTCCACAGGTCCACGTAACAGTTGCTCTCGGGCCAGACGCGTTCGCCCGAATGAGTCGGATGGGGGCGGTACGAGCTCGGATCGAGCGGGAAGATCCGGAGCGTCACAGTCCGAGCGCCTCCCGCGCGGTGGCCGGCCAGCGCGTCCGGTCGATGCCGTGCGCGCGGTAGAGGGCCAGCGTGATGCGCTCGAGCCCGAACCCGATGCAGGACGTATGGGCCGGGACCCCGTCGGACGTGCGGATATCGAAGAGGAGTGCGAAGTGGTCCTGGTGGTAATTCAGCGAAATGATGGCGGTGGGTCGTTCCGCCGACACGATGGGGGCCACGACCTCGAACTTCAGCTGGAGATCGCGCTGGCTCTCGGCCAGCAGCTTGCCCCACCGGCCGAAGAAAGGATCGTTGGCCACCTCGAGCCGTGCCGCGAGCCCCATCGTGTCGATCCAGCGCCGGGCCCGGTCGAACCAGGTCTGGCGCCACGATTCCACCTGGGCCGGCTCGCCCAGACGTACGTGCTCGCGCATCCGGAACGACTGCATCCGGGCCGGGTCGTCCGAGGGTTCGTGCCGGAAGCAGTAGGAGAGCACATCGACCAACCGGCCACCGGGCGGCAAAGCGCCGGTCAGGGCAGGGTACACCGGATAGCACGCCGCGGGGGTGAGGACCACCTCGGTGGGGGGAAGCCCGACGCTCCAGTCCGCGCCGGCCTCCACGCGGGACACCAGCTCGCGATGAGCCCGCTCGTCACCGGCGAAGCTGTGAATCGAGCCGGCCAGGTGCGGGAACGAACCGAGATAGCCGCTCTGTTCGAGATGGGCCCGATTGAGGACGGGCGGAAACCTCAGGACGGTGGCGCCATCGTCCCGGGTGAGCGCGGTCACCATCGCGTTCAGCCGGTCGATGGTGTCCTCGAACTCCGCGCTCTTGCCATAGACGCCCGCCACCCCGGTGGGAATGAGCAGTCCGTCCCGTACCAGCTGGTCGCGATACGCCTGCTCCGCGGTTCCCACGTCAGTCGTCCTTCTGAACCAGCAGCATCGCCGCGTTGGCGGCGAGAATGCGATCGTTGGCGATCATCAGCGCTGCGCCGTGAGCGTCGCGCAGATGACGGCCCAGCGCGTACTTGCTGTCCGATCGGTAGCCCGACAACCCGGTGACACCGAGCGCGCGGGACACGACGTCGGTGACCATCCGGGAAACGCTCACCTTGAGGGTGTTCATCCGGAGGGCGAATCCCAGGCTGGCGAGCGCCTCGGGCTGGCCCATCCCTCGTTCGTACTCCAGGAGTCCGCTCTCGACCGTCGCCCGCATCGTCTGCAGGACCGCCACCGCTTCGGCCAGGCGGAGCGCGCTGGGTGGGACGGTGCCGGGACTCTTCCTCGCTTCGCCCCGCACGTACGCGCGGGCCCGGTGGACCGCGTCGTTCGCGATCCCGAGCCAGAGTGAGCTCCAGAGAATGTGGGAGACCGGGAGCATCGTCTGGCTGGAGATGTCGCCGTAGGGCACGGCGAGGATCTGCTCCACGTCGCCCTCGGCCGCCAGGGTAAAGCCGAGGCTGCAGGTCCCGCGCATGCCCAGCGAATCCCAGCCGCTGGTACGGGTCAAGGTGACGTCGTCGCGCCGCACCAGGGCCAGCACTTGATCATTGCCCTGTGCGTCCGGCCCGCGGCGGGCGGTGAGCAGGATGCCGTCGGCCTCCTCGCCGTAGGAGATGACCGGCGCGTGCTTGGTGACCCGGAAGCGGTTGCCGATCCGCTCAATGGCGCACAGGCTGGTTCGCACGTCGCCTCCGACGCCCAACTCGCTCGTGGCGGAGGCGAGCAGCCATTCGTGGGCGGCCAGCTCCGCCAGGTAGTCGCGAACGAGGGAGGACGATTGGCCATGACGGACCAGACAGGCGACCTGGATCTGGTGCATGGCGTAGATCATGCCCGTGGACGCACAGGCGCGGCCCAGCGTCTGACACACCGCGGCCAGCTCGGTCAGCGAGCTGCCACCGCCGCCGAGCGACTCGGGGACGTATGCGGAGAGCAGTCGATCGTGACGGAGTGCGGCGATCGCCTCGTGGGGGAATCGAGCATCGCGGTCCACTGAGTCGGCGTGCGGCCCCGCCTGCTCCGCGGCGATGCGCTGCGCGGCCGCCAGGGAATCCTGCCTGGCCTGGGCTCCGATCATGCGCGCGCGCCGGTGAGCTCTTCGAGTGCCGTTTTGATGGCGGAGAGGCTGGCGAATGCTCCGCGGTTGAGGAGGCGTTCGGGGAATTCCACGTCGAAGTGGTCCTCGAGAGCCAGCATGAGGTTGACGCTGGCCAGAGATGTCAGCCCGGCCCGATACAGGTCTGCGTCATCGGCGAGGCTGTTCACATCACCGGCCAAGCGCCCATGGGCCTGGAGAATCTCCCGGATTGCTTCGGTCATCGATTGCGACATCCGTCCCCCACACCGCTGGAATTCCCTGCCTGCGCGTTCGTCGAAGCTCACTCTATGCGACTCATGTGCCATGCATCGACAATCCGCTGAAACCACCGGCCAGGTTCGCCGCACGCAGCCTAAGACTCTGTAAGACAGTGCGTTACTATCGGCGCGGCTGGACGTTTGTCGGGCGGGCGGGTCCCGCATGGGCCTCGGAATCGCGGGCGGAAAGCAGGGGTTGGCGTATTGTGGCGTCAGCGCAACAACTGAGGCCAACGGGGTCGCCTGGAGTTGTCGGACGCCAACATTGGGGGTGAGTGGCTCGAGTGATCAGGGACGGTTGGCGGGTCGACACCCAGCGATGATGGTCTCGCGGGGTGCGCGGCAGGCCACGGGGAGCCGAGGTTTATGTTTCAGGTTCCTATCCTTCCGAGGCGCGATGAAGACGGGTTCGAACGCGGCGCACTCATGCCGGACCATCGCGGCCGACCGGTGACCCCGGAGCATCGGCTATCGGTGAGTCAAGTCATTGCTCCTGCCGTGTTCGGGGGGTTGGAATCCGTTGTGACTGCGCTGGCGTTGGGATTGGCGCGGCGCGGACATGAGGTCCGCGTTCTGGCGCTTCTCGGGCCTGCCGAACAGTCCAACGCGCTGGTAACCCTCGCCGCCGGCGGTGTCGAGGTGGTTGAAATCCGGCTTCCACCCAGAACCTATCGCGGCGAAGTGAGGCGGCTGGTCTTCGAATTGACCCGGGCACCCGGAACGATCGCCCATAGTCACGGGTACCATGCCGATCTGGTCGGGTTCTTTGCCGCTCGCCGCGCGCGAGTACCCGTGGTCTCCACGGTGCACGGGCTCACCGGCGGCCCGATGAGAAACCGCATATATGAATGGTGTGATATCCGAGCCCTGACTCGCTTCGGCGGGGTTGTAGCGGTGTCCCGACCCCTGGTCGACCGCCTCGCGGGAAGCGGCGTTTCCCCCACTCGGCTGCATCTGATCCCGAACGCCTATGAGGCGGCCCGGTCACCGCTGGAGCGGGCTGAAGCGCGAAACCTGCTGGGCCTCCCGCAAGAGGGCTGGATCGCCGGCTGGATAGGCCGGCTCTCTTCCGAGAAGGGCCCCGACGTCTTCCTCGATGCCCTTGCCCGAACCTCCGAATGGCAGGGGTCCGTTATCGGGTCGGGACCTCTCAGCACGTCCCTCCGGGCCCAAGCCGATGTCTTGGGCATCACGGACCGGCTGCGATGGCATGGAATGATCCCGGAGGCCGGCGCGCTGCTCAGGGCGTTTGACGCGGTGGTGCTGAGCTCAAGGACCGAAGGCACGCCGGTGGTGCTCCTGGAGGCCATGGGGGCCGGTGTGCCGGTGGTGGCTACGTCGGTCGGAGGTGTTCCCGACGTCGTGAGTGACCAGGAGGCCTTTCTGGTGCCGCCCGATGAACCGGCGTCCCTGGCCCGCGCCCTGCACGCCATTCGGACCGACTCCGGGGCCGCCAGAAAGAGAGTCCTTGCCGCCGCCGCAAGGCTGGCCAGCGCCTATGCGCTCGACCCTTGGCTCGACCGCTACGAAGCCGTGTATCGGCGGCTTGCAACGGCAACCAGCACACCACCCGGGAAATGATGACCCAGCTCGGCATGATCCTCATCCTGCTTCCGGCCGGGCTCCTGCTCTTCGCCTATCTCGGCTACCCGGTCATCATGTGGCTCGTGGTGAGGTTCCGTTCCCAGCCTCTGCCGGTGTCCGATCCGGTGGAATGGCCCGAGATCACCATTACGCTTCCGGTCTTCAACGAGGAGCGCGCGATTGCCAGCACCCTCGAGAGCCTCTTGGCGCTCGACTATCCGGCGGAGCGACGTCACATCCTCGTCATTTCGGACGCCTCCACCGATCGAACCGACGAAATCGTGCGGGGGTACTCCGGACGCGGGGTGCGTCTGGTCCGCCTCGCGAGGCGGGCCGGCAAGACCGCCGCGGAGAACGCCGCCGCTGAGCACGTGTCCGGCACCATCATCGTCAATACCGACGCGACTATCCGGATCATCCCTTCCGGGCTCAAGACACTGATCCGGGTGTTCGAGGATCCTCAAATCGGGCTGGCCTCCGGCCGGGACGTGAGCATCGGCGACGAAACCCGGGAAGGCAATCGAGGTGAGTCGGGATACGTCGGGTACGAGATGTGGCTTCGTTCACTCGAAACCCGGGCGGGCTCGATTGTCGGCGCGAGCGGATGCTTCTACGCGAACCGACGGGAGTTGTTCGACGCAGTGTTTCCGCCGGCGCTGAGCCGGGACTTCGCCTCGGCCCTGATCACTGTGGAGCGTGGCTATCGCGCGGTTTCGGTGGATGGTGCCGTCTGCCTGGTGCCCAGGACTCGATCCCTCCGGGCCGAATACCGCCGGAAGGTCCGCACCATGACTCGGGGACTGGAAACCCTCTGGTATAAGCGCAGCGTCGTCTCGCAGGCAGGCTTCCTCTTCGGATTTCAAGTCCTGAGCCACAAGCTGATCCGCTGGCTGGTGTTCCTCACCGGTCCCTTGATTCCGATTGGACTCCTGCTGCTCGCGGCGCAACACTCCTGGGCTCGTTGGGTGGCCCTTGTCGGCGGGTTCGGTTGCCTGCTTGCTGCGGCCGCTTTTGCTTGGCCGAAAGACGGGAAACCCCCCAAGCTTCTCGCGCTTGCCGGATTTCTGGTCGGGTCCATGACGGCCGGATTTGTCGCGTGGATCAAAGCGTTTCGGGGAGAGTTCAACGCGGTCTGGGAACCTACTCGCCGCCCTTGAAAGCCGAACGCCGGAGCGTGGGTTGGACTGTTGCGTTACCTCCTCAATGGAAACGCCGAATGGCCGCAACATTGAGCTAAATTCATCCAAGCAGCTCCCCTCGACGTAAATGCCACAAGTTATTGAAAATTAAGATCTTGTGCGATTATTTAACGTCCGCATTCTGAATTCTTAGCATTAGCACAGAAACTGCTTGGAAGCGCCCAAGACACAGAGGAGAGCTTCCAATGAAGAACCTTAGGGCGCTTACCGTCGCGTTTGCTCTCGCCGGAGCGGTTGTGCTCCCAGGCAAGGCGGCTGCGGTTGCCCACCAGCCCGACTCCTACGACAGAGGCGTTGGGGCCCCCGCGCCCGCCACGACGACGCCTGGGCCGCTCTCCATGGTGTTCCTGGCCACGGGGCTGGTTGGACTCATGCTGGTGGCACGTCGGAAGAAGAAGCAGAAAGCCGTCTGACCCCGCTCGTCGCCAGGTCGACAACGTTCGGACGGGGGCCCCGAAGGGCCCCCGTTTTCTTCTACCAGCCGCCCTTGCGAAGGAGAATCACCGGAATTGTTTCCACCATGATCTTGAGGTCTTGCCAGAAGCTTTGCTGGCGGACGTACTCCAGATCGAATTCGACTTTTCGCTGCACGTCGGCGAGGCAGGAGTCATATCGTTGGCGGACCTGCGCCAGCCCGGTGATTCCGGGCCGGGCGCGCTGCCGGAGCTTGTACTCCGGAATCGACTCCCGAAGCTCGGCGAAGATCGTGGGGCGCTCGGGGCGGGGGCCCACGACGTTCATTTCCCCTTTGAGGACGTTGATGAGCTGAGGCAGCTCATCGAGACGGTACTGCCGGAGCACCCGTCCTACCCGGGTGACCCGCGGATCGTTCTGGGTGGCCCACACCGGCCCGGTGTGCTGTTCTGCGCCAGCATGCATCGTCCGGAACTTGTACATCGTGAAGGGCCGTCCGCCGATATCGTGCCGCCGGCGGGCATCCTCCGTCCCCGTCGACGTGTTTCGGTTGTCGAGGCCGACTCGAACCTGGGTGTGGAAGATCGGTCCGCGTGAGGTGAGCTTCACCAGGGCGCCGATCACCACCCAGAGCGGGAAGGTCACGACGATCCCGATTGCGCCAACGACCACGTTCAAGGCCCGGCGGGCCAGCGCGTGCCGCTCCTGTGGTTCGCCCCCGAGCCTCGACCTGGCCACGCGCCGATAGGGCATGCGCGTGGCTGATGGCCGTGCCGTCCGCTCGTCATTGCTACCGCCAGGCTGCCGCATGTTTGGAACCGGGACGCTCCTCGCCTCTGGCATTTTCGTCAGAATATTTGAACGAGCAGGTACGAAACAGAGGCAATCATTCCAAATACCGGGACTATCACCGTAAGAACGTTCGCGTGCGGTTTGACGATCCGATCCCCGCCAACCAGAATTTCATCTCCCGCCATGAGGCTCAGCTGATCGAGCGTTTTCCCCTCGTTGAGCGCTGCCGTGAAGGCCTCTTTGGACACGATCTCTTCGCCATTGCGCTGAATGCGAGTCTTGGCTGGATCGACGCCGCCACTCGGGCCGCCCGCCGCCATGAGCGCGTCTCCGATCATCATCTCGGAAGGAACCTGATAGAACCCAGGCTTGCCGATGGCGCCAAGCACGCTGAGGCGCATGGTGGTCTGCGCGTGCACCACCGGTTCCTTCAGATACTTCTGCAATTGCGAGGTCAGATACTCCGGCACTTCGGCCCGCAAAACCCCCTTGAGGGTGATATCGCCGATTCCGGGAAGCGTCAGCGTCCGTCCGGGCCCCACGGTAAATGTCCCACTCAGCAACTGTTCCCCCTGGACGGAGAGGATGATCTGATCTCCCTGCTGCAGATCACCCTCGGACAGTCGGTATCGAAGCAGCGCGACTTCCTTCCGCTTCGAGTCCTTGAGACGGCTGCTGTAGCCGGGGGAGGCTAGAATCTTGTCTGCCTCCGCGATGGCCGTTTCGATGTCGGCCCGCGAAGTCTGCGCCCGCGGACCCATGGGCGCTTGGGCATCCAACCGGCGCGCCACACCGGCAGAGAGAATGCAAAGAGACAGCAAGCCGAAGCGATGCACTCGATTCAAATTCCCCCCGAAGGTCGGACCGGCGATTTCTGGTGAGCCATCTCGAATCATAGCATGGAGCGTGCTCGGGCGCAGCACCGAGGCGAGTGGCACTTAGCCCCTTGTGACTAAAAGGGTTGCGGTCATTTGCGGGACGCATTTTTGGTCGGTTGCGCGGCGCTTTCTGGTATCGGCGCAACAATCTGTTGCGGTCCGCCACAGCCGGTCGGAGCAGGGAGCGCATCCTGTCACAAATGGCGTAAGATCAAGCCAATCATGGAGCAAGGAGCGAGTCACGGCCGGACATTTGCGGCAGAACATCCTCGGACGACCTCTCCCATGGCCCGGACTGGGAGTCTTGAGAGAGCTGTTCGTATGTAAGTCATTATCTGTGTGACGTTTATGATCGTTTGTTCGACACATTCCAGATTTTTGATCTGGGGGGCTGTCGTTCGCAAACGACGGAAAACGTTTGGTGGATGCCACAACTCTCAACAACAGAAAAATCGATGGCCGAGACAAGCCCGAACGCCAGCGTGCTGATTGCCAACGATCAGGAATGGTCGGCACGTTCGCTGGAGAGCATTTTCGTGGCGGAAGGCTACACGGTCATCCGGGCTTTCACGGGGAACCAGGCCATCCAGAAGGCTTCGGCGGCGCTTCCGGATGTGATCATCCTTGATCGTCAAATGCCGGACTTGGATGGAGCCGAGGTCTGCCGCCGGTTTCGGGCGGATCCCCGTTTCGGCAGCACGACCCCCATTCTCATCACCACGGCGGGGCACACCGGCCGGGCTCAGCGGCTCGAGGCCTTTCAGGCCGGGGCCTGGGATTTCATCGGGCAGCCCATCGACGGCGAAATCATCCTGCAAAAGGTTCGCAACTTTCTGCAAGCCAAGCAGGCATCTGATCGGGCCCTGGGCGTCGGATTCCTCGACTCGTCTACGGGCCTGTATACCCGGTTCGGATTCGACCGCCGCGCTCGGGAGATCAGCGCCGAGGCGCGACGATCGCATCTGCCGGCGGCCTGCGTCGTGTTCGTGGCGGATGCTCCCCACCTGGAATCGGCGCTTGAATCGGTGGAAGGGGTGGTCCGGAACGTTGCGGAATTCTTCAAGCACTCGGGCCGCTCATCGGACGTGGTGACCAGATTGGGCCCGCTTCGGTTCGGCGTGCTCGCTCCCGCCACCTCCTCCGACGGGGTTGCGCGAATGGTCGAGCGGATCGAATCGGCTCTCTCGGAGACTGGAGCGCTCTCTGCCAACGGCGCCCGAATCTCCCTCCGCGCCGGCTATTGCAGCATCTCCGATTTCGCCGAGGAGCCGTTCGATCCCGAAGATCTACTGGCGCGCGCCTCGGCGACCCTGGCGGTCCCTTCCTGATCTAACCCTTCGTCGTGGTGCCGCCGGCCGTCAGTACCTGATCGCCGGGCTCTTCCACCGTCTCGTTCTCCGACGCATAGCCGTAGCTGTACGAGTAGTACTTGTAGGCGCCGCTGCCGGCGTTGACGTGGTTGAGCACTGCGCCGAGCGCGCGAATCGGCAACCGATCCAGAATCCGGAGCTTCACTTCCGCCATCTGCCGGTCGGTCTCGCCGCTCCGGAGCACAATCAGCATGTTCTGAGAATGGGTACCCAGGACGAAGGGATCAATGCCTGCGCCGAGTGGCGGGCTGTCGATCAGGATTACTTCGAACGCGTTCTTCAGACGAGCCACGAGCTCCACCATGCGGGCGGAACCGAGCAGCTCCGGCCCGTGCTGCAGCCGAACACCGCCTGGGATCAGGGTCAGATTCTGATGCGAGGTCGCCCGGAAGATCCGTTCGAGAGGCAGGCCCGACGTTCCGAGATAATCGAGCAAACCGGGCCGGCGCTCTACGGCAAACGTCCGATGCAGGTTGCCCCGCCGGGTGTCGCCATCGACCAGAACGGTGCGATAGCCCGCCTCGGCGAAGGACAAAGCCAGGTTTGAGGCTATCAGCGACTTGCCATCGCCCGGGCTTGGGCTGGAAATGGTTACACAGATAGGCCGGCCCGGTTCAAAGGAATGCGCCAGGTTGAGCCGGACAGACCGGAATGCCTCGACCACCTGCGCCATGCCCTCCGGTGCCGGGGGACGCTTGCCGCGGGCTCGAGGAATTCCCGGTATCGCCCCGAGAATGCTCAGGCCCAGCTCATGTGAGGCCTGATCCGGGTACCGGAATCGCTTGTCGATCCGATCGAGCAGGATCGCCAGCCCGACACCGGCGCCCAGGCTGGCGGCCAGACCAAGCAGAATGATCCGCGGGGCCTGGTTCTTTGACGGCGTCGTCGGCGCAAAGGCCTGATCCAGAACCCGCACGTCAGGAATGGCGCTGATTTCTGCCAGCTTGGCCTCTTCGTACCGACTCTGCAGATTCAAGAAGAGCACCTTGGCGCTCTCCATTTCTCGTTGCAGCCTTCCCTCCGTAATCGTCCGGATTGGAATGCCCTTGAGCTCATCTCCGGCCGAGTTCATCCGACCTTCCAGGTCGGCCTCCTGAATCTTCAGCTGCCGCACCAGGGCCTGGGCATAGGTTGGAATCGTCACCCGCCGGATGGTGGAAATCTTGTCTTGCAGGTCCCGGACGCCCTTGTACTCGTCGGTGTACTTGGTCTTGAGGGCCCGGAGCTCCGATTCCGATTGCGACAATTCGAGCAACACCTTGGAGAAATCGGGTGCGCTGCGGACCGCGGGAATGGTATTGAAGGCGTCGATGGTGTTGGCGCTGTCGGTGGAACGGGTCAGAACATCTTCGATGGAGCGGCGCTCGTTCTTGAGCGTCTCGATCTCAACGCGCTGCTGGAAATACCTGCCATACGCGGAACTCGTGGTCGACTGCAGCCCGGAGACCACCGGAACGTCCTCCCGGGGCTGGGTGATGGTGGCAACCCGGTAGGTTTCCAACGCCTGCTCGGCCAGCCGGAGTTTGGTCTCCTGCTGGCGCTCTTGATCGGCGAGCAGGTTGGAGAGCTCTCTCAGTTGCTGCTTCTTGAGATCGGCGGCCAACGACACGAATCGTCCCTGGACGGCATTGACCGTGGCGGCGGTCCGTTTCGGATCGGTGCCGCTGAGGGAAATTCCAATGAAATTCCCGTTCTCGCCTGACAGGCCCACGTGGAGTCTGTTGCGGAGGTCGCTTGCGGCGTCTCGAGGGGCGAGCAACGTGAACTGCGCCTTGAGGCCGGGGGTGAGCGACTTGGGACCGGGGAGCCACCGGAATCCCGCCTCACGGCCCACCGAATCGGTCACCAGCCCGCTGGAGAGCTGCATGCCCGCCTTGTTCTTGAGCGAGTACCGGCTGCCATCCTTGTCTACCGTGAGAACGTAGGCACCCGGCAGGAAGCGCTCGGCCAATTCGAAGCCGTCGAGCAATTGCTCGGTCGCATCTTTGCCCGGTACCAGGTAGAGATGCATTTCCCGGACGACGGAATCGAGCACGGCATAGGTCTTGACCAGCTCGACCCAGTTGTTGGAGGTGAGCAGCTCCGGGGCCTGGATCGGCCCGTGATTCGTGGTATTGCCGGGCGCGATGATGATCGTGGCCCCGGCGGTGTACTCGGGATGCAGCAGCCGGGTGGCCAGGACACTCAGCGTCGCCCCGACGGCGGTCACCAGCACAATCAACCACGCGAAACGGCGCAACGCCGCGATCACTCGGGCGATCGGATTGGAGGCCGGCTCGGGTGTGCCGCCGCCTGCCAGCTCACCCAGCGCGGCACCCGCAGCCGCAACGGGGGTCACCGAGTGCGCCTCGGAGACCACGCCTTGGTTGGCGTTGCCTGGAAGCAGTGGAGCAGTCATCGAATCCTCATTTCCGAAATCGGCGAGCCAGGGAGAGTGTCGATCTCATCCCGCCCTATGCAAGCGCAGTACCACAAGTTAGTGATTCCAGAGCAAACCCGCACCGCTACTTGCTGGACCGATGCCATTTGCGAGACGATTGTGATTGTTGTATTCTTGCAACAGGTGCATCGCGGACCTGCATCGAATCGCAGCTTATGTGTTGCGTATTCAACGTTATGGCTTCCAACCTCGACTCTAGTGTTTCATGGCTGCGGCACAGTTCTCGCTTCACAGCGCCACATTCACATCTCGGCTTGAGTAGCCAGGTCCCATGAGCAATTCGCTGGTCGCCGACTCCGACAATCCGTCCGCGCGAGGGCAGAACGCCCCCGCGGCGCGAGATCCGCTCTCAATTCCGCCTGAGGTCAAGGCGAGCATCCGGATACTGCTGGTGGACGACGAGCGCACTCTGCGGGAATCATGCGCGAGCGTGCTGAGGATGGACGGGTTCTCTGTGACGCTGGCCGGTCGCGGCGAGGAGGCCCTCGATCTCCTCAAGAACCGCAAGTTCGACATCGTGCTCGCCGACCTGTACATGTCCCAGGTGTCCGGGCTGGTCCTGTTGCGTGCCGCGCTCAATTCCCACCGCGACACGATCGTCGTCGTCATGACGGGGAACCCCAGCGTGACCACGAGCATCGAGGCGCTCCGCGCTGGTGCCTGGGACTACCTCGCCAAGCCGTTCTCGGCTACCCACCTGCAGCTGCTGGTGGGCCGGGCGTCCCACGCGGTGATGGTCAGCCGCGAGGCCAGCGATCTGCGCCAGCAGGTCCTCCAGCAACATAGCCACAGCGACACGTTCGCTCTGATCGGGATCTCCCCGCTCTTCCGCAAAGCGGTCGAGCTGGCCCGCAAGGTGGCGCTGACCGATGCCTCGGTCTTCATCAGTGGGGAGAGCGGCACCGGCAAGGAAGTGATCGCGCAATTCATCCACCAGCACAGCCGTCGCTCCCGGGAGGCAATGATCGCGATCAATTGCGCGGCGCTTCCCGAACCGCTCCTCGAGTCCGAGATGTTCGGTCACCGGAAGGGGGCGTTCACCGGGGCCGATCGGGACAAGCCCGGTCTCCTCGAGACCGCCAACGGCGGTACGCTCTTTCTCGACGAGTTGACGGAAATGCCGCTCGCGATCCAGGCCAAACTGCTTCGGGTCATTCAGGATGGGGTGGTGCGCCGAGTCGGCTCCGAATCCACCGACGCGCAAGTGGATGTACGGTTCATCTCAGCGACCAATCGCGATCCCCAGCAGGCGGTGGATGGCGGGGTTCTCCGCGGCGATCTTTTCTACCGACTCCGGGTCGTGCCCATCAGCCTGCCGCCGCTGCGCAAGCGCCAGGAGGACATTCCCCTCCTCGCCAACCATTTCCTGACCTACTACTGGCACCGCCATCGCCAGATGCCGGACCGCTGCCCGCGTTTGAGCGAAGAGGCTATCGCCTTCCTCAAGTCCCGGCCGTGGCGTGGCAATGTCCGAGAGTTGCAGAATGTCATCGAACATACTGCGGTACTGCTCGATCCCGACCAGACCATCCGTCCGGACGACATTCCGCTCTATGAGGACGCTGGAGCCGAGCCAGCCGCCGAGATCCGGCCGAACACCGCGGACGTAGCCAACGAACCGTATCACCTGGCGAAGGATCGGGTAGTGGCTCAGTTCGAGAAGGAGTTCCTGACTGCCCTCGTCGCTCGCGCCGCCGGCAACATGTCCAAGGCTGCGCGTCTTGCCGGCGTTGATCGGACCACCCTGTACCGGCTGATAGAAAAACATCAGCTGCTGCGAGGGGATGCCGAGGACGCGGGTGTGTGACAAGGGCCCTCCTGGCGGATCCCCGACTTGAGGAAGCGCTCAGGACGGCTTGCCGACAGGTCGTCGACGACGAGGATGGGACGCTCCGGGCCGATTCGGCCTCCCCCGAAGAAACCGAGAAGTTCGCCCTTGCCATCGAAGCCGCAATCCAGGCCGATCTGCTGGGCGAGCCGGTCCCGACCCTGGTGCGCACCCACTTTACCCGCCGGATCCTCCTGGAGCTGCGGGCTCGATTCCTCGAGGCCGCCGGCGCGCTCGATCCGCCGCCTGATGGCGGAGCCCTGATTCGGATCCTCTCCGCCACCGAAAGGGTCGCCAAGGGGTTGGAAGCCGACTGGCGACAACGCTTCAGCGACCGGCTGTCCGGGCCGGACGGGCTGGAGCTCGTCGTCGAGGTAGCGCATGACCTCCGCTCGCCGCTTACCTCGATTCTGTTCCTGGCCGAGACCATGCGCCGGGGACGAAGCGGCCCGCTGACGCCGCTGCAGGAGCGGCAGCTGGGTCTGATATATGCCGCGGCGTTCGGCCTCACCTCGGTGGCCAGCGACGTGATCGAGCTGGCGCGGGGAGGAGAACGCCAGCTGGACCTCGAGCCCCTGCCGTTTTCCATCGCGGACATATTCGAATCGGTGCGGGACATCGTCCAGCCGATCGCGGAGGAAAAGGGTCTGGAGGTGCGGTTCGTCGCTGGGGAGGACGGCCTTCGGGTGGGTTACCCGGTGGCCTTGAGCCGGGTCCTCCTCAACCTCACCACCAACGCCCTCAAGTTCACCGATGAGGGTCACGTGGAGGTGAAGGCCGAGCCGACAGGCGATGAGCTCGAATTCTCGGTCCGCGATACGGGGCGCGGCATTCCAGGTCACTCGATGGCGATGCTGTTCGAGCCGTTCCGGCGCCGGCAGCGCGACCGGGAGTATGCCTTCTCCGGATCCGGTCTTGGACTGTCGATCTGCCGGAAACTGGTGGAAACGATGGGTTCCGAGCTCAAGGTGGCCACTGACCCCGGGAAGGGCACCCGGTTTTTCTTTGCCCTGCGGCTGCCGCCGGCCAACTCCGCTCCGGGGGGCGGTTCCTGAGGGTCAGAACGTCTCGCCTACCACGACGCCGGCCATTGGGCTATTCTTACATGGCTGCGCCGGTTTACGATCATTGGGATCGCCGCCGGTGCGCGGCAAACTTACGGCGCCCGCCCGTAAGGGCTCCCGGCCGAATTCCTTGACCCCGTGAGGGGCCCGGGAAGCGGCGGGAGCTCCAAACGGGGCGGCGCCCGGAGAATACAGAGTGAGTCACCCGTCCCATCGGGCGAGCCGACAGGCTGCCCAGGCGCACATCGCGCCCCCCCCTGTTCCAGTCCATGCGCACCACGCCCCGCACGCCGCCCTCCTGATCGACTTCGACAATGTCACCCTGGGCATCCGGAGCGATCTGACCAAAGAGCTCCGCACCCTGCTCAACTCCGACATCATCCGCGGCAAGGTGGCGGTGCAGCGCGCCTACGCCGATTGGCGCCGCTACCCGCAATACATCGTTCCGCTGTCGGAGTCCTCGATCGATCTGATCTTCGCGCCGGCGTTCGGCACCAACAAGAAGAACGCCACGGATATCCGCCTTGCGGTGGACGCCACCGAGCTGGTGTTCACTCGTCCGGAGATCGGTACCTTCATTCTGCTCTCCGGCGACAGCGACTTTTCGTCGCTGGTGCTCAAGCTCAAGGAGTACGGCAAGTACGTGATCGGGGTCGGGATCCGCGAGTCGGCGAGCGACCTCCTCATCCAGAATTGCGACGAGTACTACTCCTATAGTGATCTCGCCGGCCTGACCAAGGAGGCCGATACGCCGTCGGCCCAGCGCGATCCCTGGGAGCTGGTGGGCGAAGCGGTGGCGCAGATGGCCCGGAACGGCGACGTCATGCGCTCGGACCGGCTCAAGCAGGTCATGCAGCAGATCGATCCCAACTTCGACGAGCGCAACGCCGGCTTCAACCGTTTCAGCAAGTTCGTGTCTGACGCCGGCGCCAAGGGCCTGCTCAAGGTGTCCAAGCTCGACAATGGCCAGTTCGAAGTGGCACCGGTGGCCTCGGTGGCCCCCCCGGCAGGCCGGGCCGCCAAGCCGTTGTCCGGGGAGCGTGACCGGGCCCCTCGCCCGGCCGGGGCTCCGGAGCGGCCCGAAGGCCGCGGCCGTCGTGGACGGGGACGCGGACGGGGGCGCGGGGGGGAGGCGCCAGCGGAGCGTCCGGCCGCCGCGGCAGCCGCCCCGCCGGCACGCGCCGCGGCAGCCGCGAGAGAAGTCCATCTGACCCTGGCGGCGGCGTTCCAGCTCATGACCCGCGCGCTGGGAGAGCTACCCTCGCCGGTGGGCGGAGAAGCGCTTCGTGCCCGCATGGCCGCGCTGCACGGCAAGGAGGACCCGCTCCTCGACGGCGACCGGTTTGCCCGCCTGCTTCGGCAAGCCAACGATGCGGAAATTGCCGATGTACGGTTGCTCGGCGACCAGAGCTACGAGGTGTCTCCGCACCGCACCAACCTCGGGCTGGCCCGCAACGCGGCCGTCTCCATGGAACCGGCTGGGGCCGGAGCCGAGGGCAATGGGTCCTCCCCCGCCCAACCGGCCGCCGTCGACGCGGGGGTACGCACCACCGCCGCGCTCCGATTCCGCCGTGGATCGCGGGCCCCGATCCGGCCGCTCGAGCTGCCGCTGATCGGCATGGTACGGGTGGAGGACGAGCCCAAACCCGCACCCGCCGAACCGGTCGCGGCCGCGGTGGCACCGACCGGTCCCGTTCCGAACGGGCGGCCTCGCAAGCGAGGCGGACGGGGCGCGGCGGCCAAGAAGGAAGCGGCAGCCGTGGACCAGGCGGCGCCCGCCGAGCCCAAGAAGCCACGACGCCCGCGAGCCAAGAAGAGCGGGTGAAGCCGCTTCCGTCCACGTTCTTTCGTCGCCCCGCGGAGGTCGTCGCTCGTGACCTGCTCGGGGCGACGATCGTTTCCACGATCGACGGACGCGAGAGCTCGGGGATCATCTCTGAAACCGAGGCCTACCTCGGCCACGATGATCCTGCCTCGCATGCCTATCTCGGGCGGCGCCATGGCGGCAACCTCAGCCTGTACGGACCCCCGGGCAGCTGGTACGTGTACCGTTCCTACGGGATTCACTGGTGCGCCAACCTGGTCTGCCGGGGCCCGGCCGGAGGCTCCGCGGTGCTGCTTCGCGGAGTCCTTCCGTCCGCCGGAGTCGAGTTCATGGCCGAACGGCGCGGACCGGTTCTGTCCCGCGACCTGGCCAACGGGCCCGGCAAGCTCTGTCAGGCTCTGGGGATCACCCGGACCCTGGACGGGACGATGATGCGCCGCTCGCCGGTGGTTGTGGGCCGCTCCTCCCGGTGGCCGGCCGGGGTCATCCTGGTCACGCCGCGCATCGGCATCACCAAGGCGACAGATTGGCCGCTTCGGTTCCTGCTCGGGTCGCCAAGGGTGATCGATAGCGGTGCTTGCCCTCGGGGCGCGATCGACGGAATGCTCGGTTGAACGTCGAAGCGGCCGGCTCCTCTCGGGGCCGGCCGCTTCTTCCTGCTGAATCCATTGCTCCCGAGCGACTAGTAGCCGCCGCCCCGCACGCCTTCCTTGGAGCTGCCCAGCGAGAAGCGGAGGCCTCCCATGATCAGGTGGCCCGGGCCGCGAAGCAGGTTGCCCGCGCTGGGCGAGGAGCTGATCTGATATTGTCCGAACGCCGCCATCCGCCCCACCCGGAACTGCACCCCGGCCAGGAAGGACATGAATCCGGTGGCCGAGCGCTGATCGGCCTCATCGGCCGAGAGGGCGGCCTGACTGGGCGAGGTAAAGACGCCGCCCAGCTGTGGATTGATGACCTGCAGCATGCCGAACCCGACGCCGAGGTACGGTTCGAGTTTTCCCCGGACCGGGTATCCGGTCAGGTTGAACGAGTACCGACGCAGCCGGTCGAAGGTGACGGGGCGGTTGATGCCACCGCTGCCTTCGTCCACGAAGTTGGCCGACTCGTCGCTGCCGAACGCTTCGTCGACCCCGAGCATCAGCCCCCCGCGCCGGTTCACCACGGCGATGTGGGCGCCGAAGGCCGGCACACCGGTCTGGCTCTGCTTGGAGGTTTCGAATACCAAGGCGCCGGCCTGGGCTCCGAAGAACCACTTGAATCGATTGTCCCGGACCTGCGCGATGTCGCTGGCCTTGGAACTCGACGATTGCGCCTGGACCGAGTTGGCCGCGGCGAACGCCGTGAGGGCGAGCAGCGGAATGGCTCGGGAAAGGATGCGCATCTGTGTTCCTCCGAACGGAAAGTCGGTGCTGTTGAGGATCGATTCTGCGATGGATGAGGGGGGGCAGGTGCCACCCGGTCCAGCCCGATCACGGCAAACCCCGTGCTCGGAGGGCGGTCCGGGCCATTGCGGCCGGGTGGTCTACCAGCCAGGCCGAAAACCCCCGTTCAGGCATGTTGTAAGCTATTGCAAAACAAATACTTGGACAAATGGTCGCCAATGGGGTCCACCGAGCCGTCAGTCCGGTTCCCGGCCCCTTCAGTGGGTCTGGCCTGCCGAAACGCATCCTTTCGGCAAAAGGCCATAAGGCAGGCCCGGGCCCGCTCGGCTAGACCAGTCCCAGCTTCCGGCCCACCCGGCGGAATGCGTCGAGGGCCTGGTCCAGATCGTCGCGCGTGTGGGCGGCCGAGAGCTGGCAACGCACCCGGGCGGTGCCTTGGGGAACCACCGGGTAGCCGAAACCGGTCACAAACACGCCCTCGTCCAGCATCATTTCGCTGACTTTGATCGCGGCCGCGGTTTCCCCGATGATGACCGGAACGATCGGGGTCTCTCCCGGCAGGGGCTTGAAACCGATTTCGGTCAGGCGCTCGCGGAAATAGCGGACGTTGTCGCGCAGGGTGGTGACCCGTTCGGGATGCCGCTCGAGAAACCGGACGGCGGCCATGGCGCTTCCCGCCACGGTGGTCGGAAGGGCGTTGCTGAAGAGCTGGGGCCGTCCCCGCTGCGTGAGGTAGTCGCAGAGGGCCTCGGAGCCGGCCACGAATCCCCCCGCTGCCCCTCCCAGGGCCTTGCCCAGCGTGCTGGTGATGACGTCGATCTGTCCCAGCATGCCGAAGTGTTCCGCGGTCCCTCGGCCGGTGGTGCCCAGTACGCCGGTGGCATGGCTGTCGTCCACCACGAGCAGCGCGCCATGTCGCCGACAGACCTCGGCGAGCCCGGGCAGATTCGCGATGGCGCCTTCCATCGAGAAGACGCCGTCGGTGATCACCATCTTGACCTCGCGGTCCTTGGCGGCGCCGAGCTTGGCCTCGAGGTCGGCGAGGTCACCGTGCTCGTACACCCCGGTCTGGCACCGGGTGATCGCCTTGGCGAGCCGGATGCCGTCGATGATGGAGGCGTGATTGAGTCGGTCGCTCAGCACCAGATCCTGCTCGGTGAGCACGGTCGTGGGCAGCGCCTCGTTGGCGTTCCAGCAGCTGACGAAGGACAGCGAGGCCGCGGTTCCGACGAAGGCGGCCAGCACCGCTTCCAATTCGCGGTGAATCGTGAAGGTGCCGCAAATGAAGCGCACGGAGGCCGTGCCGGCGCCGAACCGATCCAGGGCATCCTTGCCGGCGGCGATCACGGCCGGCTCGGCGGAGAGGCCGAGGTAGTTGTTGGAGGAGAGGATGATGACCTCTCCTCGTCCTTCCATGCGGACCCGGGGACCCTGGGGCCCCTCGAGATAGTTGAGCCGCTTGTACACCCCGTCCCGCTTGAACCCCGCGAGGCTCTCGACCAGGCGGGCCTCGAGCGGCCCGCTCACTGGGCGATCTCCAGGATGACCTTGCCGGCCTTGCCGTCCTTGATGACCCCGATGGCGTCGGCGATGCGCTCGAGCGGAAAGCGATGGGTGACCACCGGGAGTGGATCGAGCTGACCATTGCGGAGAAAGCGGGCCATCTGGTTCCAGGTGGTGTACATCTTTCGTCCGGTGACGCCGTAGAGGGTGAGTCCCTTGAAGATCACGTCGCGGGCAAAATCGACTTCGGTGGTCCGGCTCGGGGTCCCGAGCAGGTTGACCCGGCCACCGAGCCGGGCCGCCGCGAAGGCCTGGGTGTGGCCGGCGGGGTGACCGCTCATTTCGCACACCAGATCCACGCCGTCGCCACCGGTCAGCTCGCGGACCCGGGCCAGCACGTCATCGCGGCCCGGGTTGAGCGTCACGGTGGCACCCATTTTCCGGGCCAGCGACAGCCGCATGTCGTTGAAGTCGCTGGCGATGACCAGGGAAGCGCCCGCCGCCTTCGCGACACCGCAGGCGAAGCATCCGATCGGCCCGCAGCCAAGCACCAGCACCGTGCTTCCCGGCACATCGCCGCCCTCGAGCACGGTATGCACGGCATTGCCCATCGGATCCATGATGGCGCCGATGTCCACGGGAATCCCGTCGAGCTTCATCACGTTGGAAGCCGGCATCGCGATGAAATCGGCGAACGCGCCGTCCCGGTCCACGCCGATGATCCGGGTGCGGCTGCACAGGTGGGCGTGGCCGGTGCGGCACTGCAGACAGTGGCCGCAGACGATGTGGCCCTCCGCCGTGACCTTGTCTCCTACGGCGAGGAGGCCCTCCGCCGCCGACTCCGCGCCGAGGGCCACGATCTCACCGGCAAACTCGTGGCCGATCACCACCGGTGGCTTGAGCCGGCCGCTGGCCCAGGCATCCCACTCCCAGATATGGAGATCGGTTCCGCAGACGCCGGCTGCGTGGACCTTGATGAGCACGTCGCTGGGCCCGCACATCGGAGTCGGAACCTCGCGCACCTCCATGCCGGGACCCGGGGCCGTCTTGACGATTGCGCGCAGAGTGACCTCGAATCTTGGTCGGAGAGCGGCGTAAATATGGGGCGGGACCTGCTCAGGACAAAGCGGGAACGGCCTCCCGGACCGGCTCGATCCGGACCGCGCTGATCTTGAACTCCGCGATCTTGGCGTAGGGATCCAGCGTCGGGTTGGTGAGGAGGTTGGCCGCGGCCTCCCGGTAGTGCATCGGGATGAACACCTGTCCGGGCGCTTGCCGGTTCGAGATCCGCACGCCGATCACCACCGTGCCGCGCCGGGACGTCACCCGCACCGTGTCGCCGTCGGACACGCCCAGCGCGGCCGCATCCCCGGCGCAGATCTCCACCACGGGCACCGGCTCGCGCGAATCGAGGCCTTCGGCCCGGCGGGTCATGGTACCGGTGTGCCAATGGTACATCTGGCGCCCGGTGTTGAGGAAGAACGGGTACTCCGGGCTGGGCAGCTCGCCGGGCGGGAGAAACTCCACGGGTACCAGCAGCGCCTTGCCGTCCGGGGTGGGGAACTTGTCGTCGAAGAGGAAGGCCGTCCCTTTCGATTCCGGGGTGGGCACCGGGTACTGGAGCGAGCCCTCCCGCGCGAGCTTGTCATACGACACGCCGCGCCAGGTGGGGGTGACCCGGGCGATCTCATCCATCACCTCCGCCGGCGAATGGAAGGCCGTGGGCAGACCGAGCCGGCGGGACAAGTCCACCAGGATGTCCAGATCGTGGCGCGCCTGGCCGGGCGTGGGAACCGCGGCGCGAGCCAGCTGGATGTGGCGATCGGTGTTCGCGAAGGTCCCTTCCTTTTCGGCGAACGACGAGCCGGGCAGCACCACGTCGGCCCAGCGGGCGGTTTCGGTGAGGAAGAGATCCTGGACCGCGAGGAACTCCAGTTTCCGGATCCACTCCTCCGCCTTGGCCACGTTGGGGTCGGAGAGCACCGGGTTCTCGCCCATGACGAACATGCCGCGGACCGGACTGCCCTCCTTGACGATTTCCGTCACCATCAGGCCATTTTCGAGCGAGAGGGCGGACTCGGGCACGCCCCACGCGGCGGCATACTCGGCGCGGTTGGCCGGGTCGGTGACCGGACGGTAGTCGGTGTACGCGAAGGGAATCGCGCCCATGTCGCTGGCGCCCTGCACGTTGTTCTGGCCCCGGATCGGGATCATCGCCGCCCCCCAGCGGCCGATCATGCCCGAGACCAGCAGCAGATTGAGCAGGCTGGTGACGATGTCGGTGCCGGTGGCGTGCTGGGTCAGGCCCATGGCCCAGAGCGTCGACGTGTTGGGTCCCCGGGCGTAGAGCTCCGCGGCCCGTTGGATGAGGTCCGCGGGAATCCCGGTGATCCGGGAGGCCACGTCCAGGGTATACGGTGCCACCGCCCGGGCCACCGCGTCGAATTCCCGGGTGCGCTCCCGCACGAACGCCCGGTTGTAGAGGCCGGCGGCGATGATATGGGCCAGCATCCCGTTGTAGAGGGCGACATCGGTGCCGGGCAACATCTGGAGGTGGATGTCGGCCAGGCCGGCCAGTTCGGTCCTCCGGACATCGGCCACGATCATCGTGGCGCCCTTGGCCTTGGCGCGCTTGATGAGGGCGCCGAAGACCGGGTGGCTTTCGGTGGTGTTCGCGCCGGCGATGAAGATGACGTCGCAGGCCTCTTCGATCTCGCGCATCGAGCCGGAGGCCGCCGCCGTGGCCAGCGCCCGGTTCATCGCGGCGACCGAGGTCGAGTGGCACAGCCGGGTGCAGTGGTCGACGTTGTTGGTGCCGAACGCGGCCCGTACCATCCGCATCAGCAGGTAGTTCTCCTCGTTGCTGCACTTGGCGGAGGAGAACGCGGCCAGCGCCCCGGACCCCAGCGCATGCTTGATCCGCAGCAGCTCCTGGGCGGTGAGGCTCATCGCCTCCTCCCAGGTGGCCGGGCGGAACTGCTCGTACCATTCCGGCGGCGTCGCGTTGCGGTCGCGGACATCGCCATCGTCGAGGACCGGCATGCCGGTCTGGGGGCCCTTGCCCGCCTGCCGCTTGGGCGGCCGGGGCTTCCGTCCGCGGCCCTCTTCCGCCACCGTCGGCCAGTCGCCGGCGCGGTACCGCGGCGATTCCCCGGTCCAGACCCATGCCTCGCCCCGTTGCTCCCAACCCTTCCGGATCAGTGGTACGGTGAGGCGATCGCGATGCTGAGGGAAGTCGTACCCGAAGCGGCCCTTGACGCAGGTGGAGCCCTGGTTCGGGGTGCGCTCCTCGATCCACGGCGAGGTGACCCGGACCACTTCGGTCCCTCGGGTCTGGATGTCGATCTGGCACCCGACGCCGCAGTACGGGCACACCGAGCGTACCACCCGTTCCGGGCTTTCGATCTGGGCCCGGTCGAACCGCTTTCGGGGCATCACCTCGAAGATGGCCCCGGTGGGGCAGACCCTCACGCACTCGCCGCACCAGGTGCAGCCGGCGTGGTCCGGGTCGCCGTCCCCACCGACGATGATCTCGGCATGCGACCCCCGATCGGCCACGTCGAGGACCCCGACCTCCTGGATGTCCTCGCAGGCACGGACGCAGCGGGTGCACAGCACGCAGAGCGACATGTCGTGGCTGATCATCACGTCGCCGGGACGGTTATCGCCCCCGCGGAGCGGGAGCTCGCGCGACGCCGCGTCGGTCACGCCGTACCGGGTGACGTACCGCTCGAATTCGTTCCGGGGATGCTCGCGCCCGCCGTTGGTGAGATGGTCGCCGGGATAGCGCTCCAGCAGAAACCGCAACACGCTCTTGCGGTTGTCCACCGCGGCGGGGGATTCGGTTTCGACCACCATGCCGGGCACGGCCGGAGTGCCGCAGGAAGGCACCAGTTTCGGCGACCCCTGGACGGAGACCAGACAGACCCGGCAATTGGCGACGTTGGGAAGCTTCGGATACCAGCAGAGCGTCGGAATGTCGATTCCGTGAGTCCGGGCGGCGTCAAGAATCGTCGCGCCCGACTCGAAGGGTATTGCTACTCCATTCAGGGTGAAGCTCGGCATTCGGGGCCTGGAAGGTCGGGAAGATCAGCCGATTCGAGGATACGGCCCCCGCGCGCCTCGGCGCAAGCTCCCGAATCGGTCTCCTCGCTCCAGACATAGGCCCAGAACGGAGCACCCGCCCGCCTGGGCGTTCCGGTGCGAATGATGATGCCTCGGGGTTCCCGCTTGTCGAGCGCCGGCGCTGGTGCGGCCATGGTCTCTCCTCCGTATGAAGAGGAGACGAACGACCGTCGTCGGACCGCACTGGGAGTATGCGCTCAGGCGGATGAAGCCTGGGAGGCGCTCGGCGGCAGCGGTCGTGACACCAGGACGCCGGGAGCGGTCTCCCGCTTGGTTCCCTTGCGCTGGCTCCGGATCGGGAGGGGGATTCGTTGCCAGTCCGGATACAGGGAGAGCCAGGACTCCGCCGGGCCTCCGGCATCGCCCGGCAGCAGGGCGTGGATCCCGCCGGGAACGGTGGCATCCTGCAA
This sequence comes from uncultured Gemmatimonadales bacterium, assembly GCA_963762545.1. Taxonomy (GTDB): domain Bacteria; phylum Gemmatimonadota; class Gemmatimonadetes; order Gemmatimonadales; family GWC2-71-9; genus JABFSM01. The sequence goes on from CAVXLC010000002.1 coordinate 379,760, forward strand.
CTGGGCCATGAGCGTCATGCGCCGGGGCGATGCCAGGCCGGCCAGGGTGGCGCCATCGAGCACCACCAGGTGAACCGGCGCCACCGGCGGGAACCAGGTCCCCAGCATGGCCACGTAGGCCTCGAAGTTCCCGGTGAGCGATTCCGCCGCCATCCGGGTTTCGATCCGGGTACAGGTGGCGTTGTCGCCGACCAGGCAGGTGACCCGGACCTCGTGCGCGGCCAGGAGGTAGAGGGCGCCCTCGACCCCACCTCCCACCACCAGGGCGTGATCGCCGACCTCCAGCCGGGGCAGGACCGAGGAGACGGCGTTGTGGCGCTCGAGCCCCCAGTGGGTCGGCGACTGCTGCGCCTGGCGGAGCTTCGCGAATTTCTGGCGCCACCGGCTGAACGTGGGGAGGCGCAGCCGCTTCACGATGATCCTGTCCACGGTTTCCTGCATGACGACTTCGGTCAGGAAGTACTGGCCGCCGGTGGCGTCCTGGAGCTCGGTGGCCGCGTCGTTGCCCAGGCGCAGCAGTTCTTCCCGGGCCAGCGAGTTCTTGTAGTCCTCGATCCGCTGGAGGAGGTACTCGTGGTAGCGTTGCTTCGGGGAGAGAACAGGACGGGCCCGCCGGGTCCGGGCGGACTCGGTTCGTGCGTCAAGCTGGGCGGCCGTGAGCATTGTACCTAAGCTAAGACAGGGGCACGGTTTAGTCACCCCTCGGCCCGTAAGACAACCCCCTTGAGGTAACCGGTCTCCGGAATGGTGACGATCTCGGGGTGGTCCACCCCCTGGCCCAGGTGCTCCTCGAGGACGAGCATGCGGCCGCTGTCGCGCGCCGCCTCGCCGATCATGCCCAGGAAATCGGCACGGCCGACGTGGAAGGAACAGGACGCCGAGAGCAGGATCCCGCCGGGAGCGAGCAGCCGCATTGCGCGGAGGTTGATCTCGCGGTACCCGGTCAGCGCCTGCGCCACGGCACTCCTGGATTTGGCAAACGCGGGCGGATCCACCACGATCGTATCGAAGCGCTGCTTGGCCCGCGCCATCGCACGGAGGGCCTCGAAGGCATCGCCCGCTTCCCACCGGATATTGCCCAGGCCGTTGAGCTCGGCATTCTTCGCGCCTCGGCGAAGAGCTTCGGCGCTGGTGTCGAGCGCCACGACGGCTCCCGATTTCCGAGCGAGGTGCAGCGCGAACGACCCGTGATAGGCAAAGCAATCGAGCGCGGTCCCGCCGGGACGGGCGAGTGCGCCGGCCCGCTGTCGATTGGGGCGCTGATCGAGGAAGGCGCCGGTCTTCTGTCCGGTCCAGGGCGCCGCGAGATAGCGAACGGCGCCCTCCCGTACCTCGATTTCTTCCGGCACCGCGCCGTGGACCAGCTCGATTCGTTCCGGCAGTCCTTCGTGGCGCCGGACGGCCACGTCGTTCCGGAACAGGATGCCCGCCGGTGCCAGGACTCGAATCAACGCCTCGATAATGGGGCCACGCATCGTCTCGAGTCCGGCGGACAGCAACTGGGCCACCACCCAGCGATCGTAGCGATCCACCACCAGCGAGGGCAGGCCGTCGCCTTCGCCGTGGACAATCCGGTAGGCGTTGGCGTCGATCTCGCTCCGGCGGGCCAGGGCCCGCTGCAGCCGCTCGACCCACCAGTCGGCCTCGACCGGGCGTTCGGTGCGCTCCAGCAGCCGCAGCCGGATCTCGGAGCGCGGCGAGCACAGCGCCTGGCCGATGAACTTGCCCCGGAGATCTTCCACCCGTACCAGCCCGGGTGCCTCGGGAGCGCTGGAGACGTCGCTCGCGAAAATCCAGGGATGGCCGCGGACCCAGCGATCGGCCCCGCGGCGGGAAACCACCGCGGGCGGTGATAAGATTGGGTCCATGGACGACAATCTAGCGGCGCGACTCCGCCTCATGCTGGTGACCGACGACCGGTTGCTGCTCGGCCGCGATCTGCTCGCGATCTGCCGCGACGCGGTGGCCGGCGGAGTGACCTGTGTCCAGCTCCGGCTGAAAGCGGCCACCCCGCGAGCGCTGGTGGAGGCGGCTCGCGGCCTCATCGAGGCCCTGCCGGTACCGGTGGTGATCAACGACCGGCTGGACGTGGCCCTCGCGGCGGGCGCGGCGGGCGTGCATCTCGGGCCCGACGATCTGCCCGTGGCGCTGGCGCGGGAGATCGTGCCGGCGGGGTTCTGGATCGGCGCGTCGGTCGGCACTGCCGGCGAGGCCGACCTGGGCCGGGCCGCCGACTACTGGGGCGTCGGGCCCTGGCGCACCACCACGACCAAGGCGGACGCCGGCGTTCCTCTGGGACCCGCGGGCTTCAAGGAGTTGTGCGTGCTGGGGCGGGGGATTCCCTGCGTGGCCATCGGAGGCATCAGGCCCCCGGATGTGCCGGCGGTGCTGGACGCCGGGGGCTCCGGGGTGGCCGTGGTCTCCGGCATCCTGGCGGCGGCGGACCCGCGCCGGGCGGCGCAGGCCTACCGATCGGCGATCACCGCCGCCGGCTCACCATAGGAGCGCCGGCTCGGTGGCGGCCGCGACCTGCTCCCGGGTCCACCCGGGCAGCAGCTCCACCACCTTGAGGCCCTCGGGCACCACGTCGAGGACGCAGCGTTCGGTGATGATCCGGTGCACGCACCGTTCGCCGGTGAGGGGCAGGGTGCACTGTCGGAGAATCTTGGGCTTGCCGTCCTTGGAGCAGTGCTCCATGACGACGATGACCCGCCGGGCCCCGGCCACCAGGTCCATCGCCCCGCCCATCCCCTTCACCATCTTGCCCGGGATCATCCAGTTGGCGAGATCACCCCGTTCGGACACCTGCATCGCGCCCAGGATGGTGAGCGGCACGTGGCCGCCCCGGATCATCGCGAAGGAGGTGGCGCTGTCGAAGTAGCTGGTCCCGGGGAGCTCGGTGACGGTTTCCTTGCCGGCGTTGATCAGGTCGTGGTCTTCCTCGCCCTCGTACGGGTACGGCCCCACGCCCAGCATGCCGTTCTCCGATTGCAGCACGACGTGCAGGCCCTCCGGAATACAGTCGGCGATCATCGTCGGCATGCCGATGCCGAGGTTGACGTAGTAGCCGGTCTGCTCGTTGAGGCTGAGCAACTCGCGGGCGGCCCGCCGCACGATCACGTCCCGCAGGTCGCCGCTCATGGGCGCTTCCTCACGGTTCGACGCTCGATCAGGTGCGACGGCGCCCTGGCCTGGAAGATCCGCTGGACGAAGATGGCCGGCGTATGCACCAGGTCGGGGTCCAGCTCCCCCGGCTCGACCAGATGCTCCACTTCCGCGATGGTGACCTTGCCCGCCATGGCCATCATCGGGTTGAAGTTGCGCGCCGTCTTGCGATACACCAGGTTGCCGAACCGGTCCCCCTTCCACGCCTTGACGAGGGCGAAGTCGCCGGTGAGCCCCCGCTCCATCAGGTATCGGCGTCCCTCGAATTCGCGGACCTCCTTGCCCTCCGCCACCAGGGTGCCGACACCGGTAGGGGTGAAGAAGGCCGGGATGCCGGCACCCCCCGCCCGAATCCGCTCCGACATGGTGCCTTGGGGGGTCAGCTCGACCTCGATTTCGCCGGCCAGGAGCTGCTGCTCGAAGGTCTGGTTCTCTCCGACATAGCTCGAGATCATTTTCTTGATTTGCCGATTCTTGAGCAGGTGCACCAAACCGTGCTCTGAAGTCCCGGCGTTGTTGGAAACGATGGTCAGGTTCCTGGGTCCGAGATCGCGCACCGCGATGATGCACTCCTCGGGAACGCCGGCCAGGCCGAAGCCGCCCACGAAGAGACGGGCACCGTCGGGAATGTCGGCGCAGGCGGACTTCGCATCGGGGAAAACCTTGTTCACGGGGTCGCTCTCCGTCGGGTAGCGGGCGGGCGGGGAATATAGCCGAGGCGCCGGGGTCGCATCACCCGGTTCGGTAGGGACGCACGATGGCGCTGGCCGCTTCCAGGCGGTCGGGGTCCACGCCGGTCCGGCCGGGAAAGGCCCGCACCAGGGCCTGGGTCGACACGTTGCCCGGCGCGCCCGGGGCGTAGGGACAGCCGCCGATCCCTCCGGCGCTGGAATCGAAGGTCCGGATACCCATCGCTTCCGCGGCGACGGCGTTGGCCACGGCCTGGCCGAAGGTATCGTGAAAGTGCGCGGCCAGGCGGCCGTCCGGCCAGGCGGACAGGAGGAGGTCGAAGAGGCGCCGCACTTCGTCCGGCGTCGCCTTGCCGATCGTGTCCCCGATCGACAGCTCGGCGCAGCCGAGGTCGAGCAGGGCCCGCGCCACCTCGAGGACCTTCCCCGGAGCGATCGGTCCCTCGAAGGGACAATGGAACGCGGTCGAGATGTATCCCCGCACCGGAACCCGGGACCGGGCGACGACCGGGGTGAAGCGGACCAGGGTCTCCGCGATGGTCGCGTTGGTGTTCTTCCGGCTGAAGGTTTCGCTGGCCGCCGTGAAGACCGCCACCTTGTCCGCCCCGGCGTGCTCGGCCCGGTCCAGTCCCTGGAGGTTGGGCACCAGCGCCATATAGACCACCCCGGGGGTCCGCCGGATCGCGGCAAACACCGCTTCGGCGTCGGCGAGCTGGGGGATCCATTTCGGGCTGACGAACGACGACACCTCGATCTCCTGGAGCCCGCACGCCGACAACCCGTCCACGAAGCGCACTTTCACGTCGGTGGGCACCTGGCGGGATTCGTTCTGGAGCCCGTCGCGCGGGCCCACCTCCACGATGCGGATCCGGTCAGTTGCCATGCTGCACTCTCCTGACCGCGCGGAGATGCTCGGCGTAACTCTTGGTGAAGATGTGGGCGCCGTTCGGCCCCGCCACGAAATAGAGAAACGGCACGGCAGGCGCGGCGAGGACCGCTTCAATGCTGCGGCGTCCCGGCGCGCCCACCGGCCCCGGCGGCAGCCCGGCCTTGAGATACGTGTTGTAGGGCGACGCGATGCCGTAGTCCTTCTCGTACAGTCGCGGCTTGCGGCTGCCGGTGGAGAGCTCGATGGCGTACTGCACCGTGGGGTCGGCCTGGAGCGGCATGCCGAGCCGAAGCCGGTTCCGGTAGACCGCCGCGACGAGGGGGCGGTCCTCCTCCACCTTGGCCTCGCCCTCCACCAGACTCGCCAGGATCATCGCGGTGAGCCGATCGAGTCCCTGGGCCGCCGCCACCGCGGCGAACGCGGAATCCCACTCCGCGCGGGCCGCGAGGGCCATGGTCCGGACCACCACGTCCGGCCCGACTCCGTCGGCAAAGAGATAGGTCTCCGGCTTGAGAAATCCCTCGAACGAGGGCGCGGGCACCGCGAATTCGCGGAGCAGCGCGGTGTCCCGCACCGTCTCCAGAAACCGGTCGCGGGGAATCTTGAGCGTGGATTCCGCCGCCTGGGCAATGTCCCCAAGGGTGAAGCCTTCCGGGACGGTGAACCGGGTGAGCAGGGCGTGTCCGCCGGTGAGCGACCGGAGCGCGGAGCGGGCGCCCTCTCCCCGAACCAGCTCGTAGGGCCCGCTCCGCAGCCGGCGGTCATAGCCGCCGAGCCGGGCCAGGACCCGGAACCAGCGTTCCGAGGTGATGACGCCGTGGGCGCGCAACGTGTCCGCGATGGTGCGCACCGACGCGCCCGGGGGAATGACGAGGCGCTCCTTGGGCCCGTCAGCCGCCGGCCCGCAGGCGGCACCGAGGACCAGCAGGGCTCCGAAGAGGGTGCGGCGGCTCGGCATCAGGTCCGTGCGTTACGGCGGGTCTCGAGGAAGTGCTGCAGCAGAATCGTCGCGGCGAGGGCGTCCACGTCCTCCTTGCGACCCCGCGCCGATCCGCCCTGCTCGGCGATGGCGGCGTGGGCCCGCGCGGTGGTCATGCGCTCGTCCACCAGCACTACCGGGAGATAGGTCCGGGCGCCCAGCCGCACCGAGAGCTCCCGGGCCGCGGCGGCGGCCGGGCCCTCGTTGCCGTCGGGCGTCAGGGGTAGCCCCACCACCAGGCCGACCGGGCGGTGGGTGGCGATCAGGTCGAGGAACGCCGGCATCGGGAAGCGCTTGCCGGCCCGGCGGGAGAGGGTCGTGAGCGGGGACGCGATCGTCTGGGTCTCGTCCGAGAGAGCGAGGCCGATCCGCACCTCGCCCCAGTCCACGGCAACCACCCGGCCGGTGCTGGGAATGGCCACGGCCTTACTGGTTCATCGTGGCGAAGAATTCCTTGTTGGTCTTGGTGCGCTTCATCCGCTCGATCAGGAACTCCAGCGCCTCCACCGGCGGCATGTCGGCCAGGAAATTCCGGAGCAGGTACACCCGGTTGAGCTCGTCCTTGTCCATGAGGAGCTCTTCCTTGCGGGTGCTGCTGCGCTGAATGTCGATTGCGGGGTAGATCCGGCGGTCGGCGAGCCGGCGGTCCAGGACCAGCTCCATGTTGCCGGTGCCCTTGAACTCCTCGAAGATCACTTCGTCCATGCGGGAGCCGGTATCGATCAGGGCGGTGGCGATGATGGTGAGCGAACCGCCGCCCTCGATGTTGCGGGCCGCGCCGAAGAAGCGCTTGGGCTTCTGCAGCGCGTTGGCGTCCACGCCGCCCGACAGGATCTTGCCGGAGTGGGGCACCACCACGTTGTGGGCCCGGGCCAACCGGGTAATGGAATCGAGCAGGATGACCACGTCGCGGCCGTGCTCCACCAGCCGCTTGGATTTCTCGATGACCATGTCGGCCACCTGCACGTGGCGGTCGGCCGGCTCATCGAAGGTGGAGGAGATGACCTCCGCCTTCACGTTCTCCTGCATGTCGGTGACTTCTTCGGGCCGCTCGTCGATCAGCAGCACGATGAGGATGACCTCGGGGTGGTTCTCCGCGATGGCGTTGGCGATCTTCTGCATCAGGATGGTCTTGCCCGCCTTCGGCGGCGAGACGATCAGCCCGCGCTGGCCCTTGCCGATCGGGGCGAGCAGGTCCACGACCCGCATCGAGAGGTCGCCCTTCTTGCCTTCGAGCCGGAGCTTCTGGTCGGGATAGCGGGGCCGCAGGTTGTCGAACGCGATCCGCTGCTTGGTCTTTTCGGGCTCCTCGTAGTTGACGCTCTCCACCTTGAGGAGCGCCAGGTACCGCTCGCCCTCCTTGGGCGGCCGCACCTGGCCCAGGACGGTATCGCCGGTCCGGAGATCGAACCGCTTGATCTGGCTCGGGCTCACGTAGATGTCGTCGGGACCGTAGAGGTAGTTCCAGTCCTGACTCCGGAGGAATCCGTAGCCTTCCGGCAGGATTTCCAGGACGCCTTCGCCCCGGATCACCGTGTCCGATTCGAGCAGCGATTGCTCGATGCGGAAGATCAGATCCTGCTTGCGCAGTCCTGAGTAGTTGGTGATGTTCAGTTGTTGGGCGAGCGCATGCAGCTCGGCGACAGACTTCTGTTTCAGTTCGGAGATATCCACGGAGGGGACCTTGTTGCGTCGGGCGGGGGCTCGTACCCACCGGCGGCTACGTCAGTGAGGGAACGAAATTCGAGTCAGTATCGGGATCTGAATTCTGAAGGCGTGCCAGCCGGGCGCCCACAGTGCGCCGCAACTGGTGGACCTGCCTGTATGATCGTCAGGGATGCGCCAATCTTACCGATTCACAACTTGCCCGTCAAGAGGCGCCATGAATGAGCTGACCCCGCTCCTCGAGGCCTGGCGGACCATGCGCCTGGGCACGAGGGAAGTGGTGGACGGCCTGGTGGTGCCGGAGCATCGGGGGCCCTCCCCGCAACTCGCGGGCGTCCTCGAGCGCTGGCCGGGCCGGTGGTACTGGGCCGACGAGGCACACGACCGCCTGGTGCTCATTCGGGCCCTCCCGGGAACCCGGGGACCGCGCTGGGCTCTGCACGGACTGCTCTTCGTCCTGACGGTCGTCTGCTCCCTCGGCGCCGGCGCCGCTCTCGCCGGGGTGTGGTATCCCTACTCGCCGTCGGGCTTTCTGGGCATCCTGCAGGGCGCGGGACAGTTCTTCGTCGGGGTGGTCAGGGGGGATTGGCGGGTCATTCTGGACGGCTGGACCTTCGCCCTCCCGCTGCTGGGTATCCTCTTGGTGCACGAATCGGGTCACTACTTTGCCGCGCGCCGCTACGAGATCGACACCACGCCCCCGTTCTTTCTGCCCATTCCCCCGACCCTCTCTCCGATCGGCAGCCTCGGCGCGTTCATCCGGCTCCGGAGCCCGCTGCTCGACCGGCGCCAGCTCCTGGACGTCGGCGCCGCCGGCCCCATCGCCGGATTCGTGGTCGCCCTCGCCGTGCTGTTCTGGGGATACACGACGTCCCAGTCGCTCGGTGATTCCGCCGCCGGCGCTCCCGCTACCTGGGTGTCGTTCGCCGGCCAGTCGATCGCGCTGGGTGATTCGCTGCTGACCCACTGGTTCAGGGAGCACGCGTTTCACGGCGCGGCCAGCGTGCACTTGAGTCTCCCGGCGTTTGCCGGATGGGTGGGGGTGTTCATCACCGGACTCAACCTGCTGCCGCTCGCTCAGCTCGACGGGGGACACGTGATGTATAGTCTGCTGGGCCGGCGGCAGCGCTGGGTGGCCGGGATCACGGTGCTGGGTCTGCTGGCCCTGGCGCGGTGGTCGCCCAGCTGGCTGGTCTGGGTGGCCATGACGTTCCTGATCGGCGGCGGGCGCTGGACCCATCCCTCGGTGCTGATCCCCGAGCGCCGGGTGCCGCCGAGCCGGCGATGGGTCGGGCTGCTTTGCGTGATAATCTTCGTGCTCACGTTCGTGCCGGTGCCCTTCGGATCCTGAACCCCTCGCGGCCCATGAGCGATCCACGCTACGCCCGGCTCAAGCACGACCTGGCCAATCCACTGGCCGCCATCCTGGCGGAAACCCAGCTGCTGCTGACCCGCACCGACGAGCTTCCCGCCGACGTGGTGGAGTCGTTGCGCGCGGTGGAATCGGGGGCCCTGCGAATGCGGCAGATGCTGCGCGACCTGACCCCGGGCGGAGGCTAGCCCTCCAGCCGGAAGGCGCCGGCCTGGGCCGCGAGCTTTTCCGCGGTGGAGGCCAGCGCCGCCGCGGTCCCGGCGATCTCCTGGGTGGATGCGCTCTGCTCCTGGGCGGACGCCGCCACCTCCTGCATGGCGGCGGCAAAGGCTTCGGTGCCCCGGGCCAGAGCGTCCAGCCGCTGCGTGGTGTGCTCCACCACCGTGTTCGAGGTGAGCGCGGCCTGCTGGATGGCTGCGGTCCACGCCTCGGTTTCGGCCACTGCCGCCTCGACCTGCCCGAACGATTCGAGTCCGTGCTGGGTCGAGTTGCGAACGCTTTCGACCGCCGAGGCGGACCGGGCGCTCGAGGCGCGGGACTCCTCGACCCGCACCAGCAGCGCCGTGACCACGCGCTCGGTCCGCTCGGCGGCCTCCGAGGAGGAGGTGGCGAGGCGCTCGACCTCTTTGGCGACCACGGCGAATCCCGCGCCTTCCTGCCCCGCGCGCGACGCTTCCATGGCCGCGCTGAAGGCCAGCAGTTTGGACTGCCGCGCCATGCGCTGAACCAGCTCGACGAATTCGCGAATTTCCTCCGATGCGGCCGCCAGGGTTTCGGCGGCCGCGGCGCTGTTCTTCACCTCGTCCACCAGCGCCTCGAGCTCCCGGGCGCTGGCATCGAGCCGTTCGCGGTTCTCACCGGACAGCGCGCGGAGCCGGTGATTGCGCTTCATGCCTTCGCCGGCGCCGGAGGTCAACGCCGCCGAGAGTTCCACCATCCGCGTGGAGTCCACCGCCATCTCCTGGATGGTCTGGGCCATCTCGGCCGACTGCTGGCTCAGCTCGGTGGAGGTCTGGGCCATCTGTTCGGAGGAGGCGGTCATCTCCTCCGAGCTGGCGGTGAGGTCGAGCGCCATCTCGGCGGTCTCGGTAGCGGTCGTCTTGATCGCGACGGTGAGGTTCCGGAGGCCGCCGATCATCGCGCTGGTGGCCCGTCCCAGGCGGCCGATCTCGTCGTCGGCGGTGGAGATCGGCAGGCTGATCGCCAGGTTGCCCGCCGCCACCGATTCCGCCGCGGCCGCGAGGTGCGCGGCCGGCAGGGCGATGCGCCGGGTCATGAAGGAATTGACCCCCGCGAGCGCGCCCAGCAGCACCAGGAAGACGATCAATCCGGCGGTGCCTAGGGCGGTATTCGAGGTGCGGACCTGGGCCAACGGGATCGCTTCGGGCATGTGGGACACCACCCGCCAGGTAGTGCGGTTGGTGGTCCGCACCGCGGCCCGCTGCACTGTCCCGTTGTTGTAGCGCACCACCGCGGCGACGGCGGCGCGGGGCAGGCCATCGTGCCCGGCAATCGGCTTGAGGTCGGCCGGCCGCTCGGAGCTGACGATCAACCGGCCCGCGGTGTCGACGACCTCGACGACGATGACCCCCGCGGTCGCGGCCTCGCGGACCGCCTTCTGCAGCGAGGCGAGTCCATAGACCACCTTCATCACGCCGACGGCCGGCGCGTGCTCGCCCTCGCGCACCGCGCTGGCCACCGAGATGGAGACCTCCTTGGCCGATTCATCGTAGGCCGCCTCGGACGGGCTCAAGCCCGCCGACTTGGCCTGCTGCCACCACGCCTCGTCGCTCTGGACGAAGTCGGACGTCTTTTCGGTGGTGACGGCGTTGAAGCCGTCGATCTCGGTGATGAGCACTTCGGCCAGGTCCAGGGACGCGGCGTGGTCCAGGAGAAACCGACGGACCCGCGCATCGACGTCGAGCGTGCGGGTGGAGTCGAACCGCTGCTCGGCCATCGCGATCGGCTGCCCCACGAGTCCGAGCTGCTGGGCCCGTGCGGTGCCCAGGCGCGCGGCGTCGACGACGGCGGGCAGCGAGGCGAGGAGCTCGACCTGCCGTTCCCGGTCGGTGACCGCGAGGTCGATGACCGTGGCCGCCTGCTCGGCCGCCTGGAGCACGGCATCGTCGGCGGCGCGCATGACCCGGCCCTTGATGATGCGGCTGCCGGACCAGGCCAGGCCGGCCAGGATGACGAACAGCGCCACGCCGATCCAGATGACGATGCGGCGGCTGAGCGAGCTGGTGGAATTCGGGGCTTGGAGGTCTATCGCCACGCCCGAAGTATAGGAGGGGCCGGCGGTGCCGGAAATGGGCGACGTAGGACTGCGCGTTAGGACGGCGGAATGGGCTCGGCGCGATTCGAACGCGCGACCTCTTGCTCCGGAGGCAAGCGCTCTATCCAGCTGAGCTACGAGCCCTGCACTGTGCGTCAATCGGGGCGCCGGGATTTGAACCCGGGACCTCCTGCTCCCGAAGCAGGCGCGCTACCAGGCTGCGCTACGCCCCGCAACTGCGGGATTGAGGATTCAGGATTGAGGATCGAGGGGCGCCTCCCGCAAGCAGATCATCCCCTCGATCCTGACTCCTCGCCCCTCATCCCATGCGCCCTGAGGGATTCGAACCCCCAGCCTTCTGATCCGTAGTCAGATGCTCTATCCAGTTGAGCTAAGGGCGCGGCTGACCTATGGGCGGTACAAGATTCGAACTTGTGACCTCTACGATGTCAACGTAGCGCTCTAACCAGCTGAGCTAACCGCCCTAAAGACGGGATGACGGGAGGATGGGAAGACGGGAGGGGTCGTGGTATCAACCTCCCGTCCTCCCGTCTTCCCGTCATCCCGTCTTCAAATAGCGGGGGTGGGATTTGAACCCACGACCTCCGGGTTATGAGCCCGGCGAGCTACCAGACTGCTCCACCCCGCGACGTTTGTTCTACAGTCGGTAGGTCGGTACGTCGGCAGGTCCGGTAGAAGATTCGTTGTACCGTCTTACCGTCCTACCGCCCGACCGCCCCTCGAGAGCGGGAAACGGGACTCGAACCCGCGACCCCAACCTTGGCAAGGTTGTGCTCTACCAACTGAGCTATTCCCGCAAGCCAAACGGGCCCCAACCTACAGTGTTCGGCCCGCCCTTCGCAACGGCATTTCGTCGCGCCTGCGGTCGCGCCACCGACGCGAATGGAGGCGAGGGGGATCGAACCCCTGACCTCGTGAATGCCATTCACGCGCTCTCCCAACTGAGCTACGCCCCCGCTATATTCTGCTGCCCGCCGGGGGCGCGGCCGCAGCACGGCAAGGTAGTGGGCGCCCGAAGGCATGTCAAGCAAACACACCGCGTTATGCCCTGTTCAGCAACGCCACGAAACCCCCGCCTGCCGAGGGTGCGCCCACGATGACCAAGCCGAGGAGCCGAAAGCGGGACAGCACGGCCTCGATCGGCGTGTATGACGCGGAACGCGACATCCTCGACCTCTATCTCCACGAGGTGGCCCGGTCGCCCCTTCTCACCCCGGTCCAGGAAATCGCCGTCGCGCGGCGGGTCCAGGCCGGCGATGAGGCGGCGATGCACGAACTGGTCACCAAGAACCTCCGTTTCGTGATCTCGGTGGCCAAGAAGTACCAGAATCGGGGCATCGCGCTGGTGGACCTGATCGGCGAGGGCAACCTCGGCCTGCTGACCGCGGCCCGGAAGTTCGATCCCGATCACGGCGTCAAGTTCATTTCCTACGCCGTCTGGTGGATCCGTCAGGCCATTCTCTCGGCCATCGCGCGGCACGGCCGCGCCGTCCGGGTGCCGCTCAACCGGACCGCCGACCTCTCCCGGGTGATCCGCGCCACCGAGACCCTGCGGCAGCAGCTGGGCCGCGAGCCCACGGCGGAAGAAACCGCCGCCGCCCTGGACCTCTCGGTGGAGCTGGTGCAGGCACTCGGGTCGCTCAACACCGCGGAAGTGCGGCTGGACGCGCCCCTCGCGGCCGGTACCGACCGCGCCACCCTCGAGGGATTCATGGCCCTCGAGCAGCAGGACACCGAAACCCAGGTGATGGAGCAGTTCCTGCGCGAGGAGATCGACGCGGCGCTCGCCACCCTCTCCCCGCGGGACGCCCGGGTGCTCCGGCTCTATTTCGGCCTGGATGGCGGGACCGAGCACACCCTCGAGGAAATCGGCGATCTCTTCGGCATCACCCGGGAGCGGGTGCGCCAGCTGCGCGACCGCGCCCTCAAGAAACTCCGCGAAGGGGAAGTGGGCCGCGCCCTGGCGAGCTTCGCCGCGTGAGCTGGGGCCGGGATTTCCTGACGCTGTCGGGCCGCTGGGTCATCGAGGGCCGCCGGGCCCTGGCCGATGGCGCGGTCTGGCGGCCCCAGCTCCTTCCCCAGATGCGAAAGCTCGGAGTCCAGTCGGTTCCGGTGGCGCTGTTTGTGGCGGTCTTCACCGGGATCGTCCTGGCCCTGCTCTCCTCGTACATGTTCACCCGCGCCATCCCGCTCTACTTCGTCGGGACCCTGGTCACCAAGGCGGTGATGCTGGAGCTGGGCCCGGTGCTCACCGGCATGGCGCTGGCCGGCCGGGTGGGTGCCAACGTGGCCGCCGAGCTCGGCACCATGCGGGTGACCGAGCAGGTGGATGCCCTCGAGACGCTCGCCATCAGCCCCCATGCCTATCTGGTGACGCCGCGGGTGCTCGCCGCCACGCTGATGTTCCCGGTGGTCACGGCCATGGCGATGGCGGTGGGCGTCCTGTCGGGGTGGTTTACCGCGGTGAACCTGCTGGACCTCACCTCGGTGGAGTTCATCCGGGGCGCCCGGCAATTCTACAATTTCAAGGACATCTGGTTCGGCCTGGTCAAGAGCGCCAGCTTCGGGGCCGCCATCGCGACCATGGGATGTTCGGCCGGGCTGAACGCCCGGGGCGGCGCGGAAGGCGTCGGCATCGCCACGACCCGGGCCGTCGTCCTGGGGTGCCAGGCGATTCTGGTGCTTGACGCATTCTGGGCACTCGTGCTCTTATGAGAGGACGCTCGGACGCCCGGACGCACGGATGCGCAGTGAGATACCTCGCGTCCTTGCGCCTTTGGGTCTTGGCGTCTGCCGCATGATCCAGTTCCACTCGCTCTCGAAGCGCTTCGGCGAGAAGGTCGTCCTGAACGAGTTCTCGCTCGCGATTCCCGAAGGCGAGACCACGGTGCTCATGGGCTACTCGGGCACCGGCAAGAGCGTGGCGCTCAAGCACATCGTGGGGCTGCTGGAGCCGGACAGCGGGTACGTCGAGGTGGACGGGCAGGTCGTGTCGGACCTCGACTACGACGCGCTCATGGAGCTGCGCCGGACCATCGGGTACGTTTTCCAGTTCGCCGCGCTGTTCGACTCGCTGACGGTGCGGGACAATCTCTCGCTGGGCCTTCGCCGGCAGGGACTGCCGGACCGGACCGTGGCGGAGCGGGTGGCCGAGAGCCTCGCGCTGGTGGAGCTGCCGGAGGTGGCTGACCGATACCCCGCCGAGCTGTCCGGCGGCATGCGGAAACGGGTGGGAATCGCGCGGGCGATCGCGCTCCGGCCTCGCTACATTCTCTACGACGAGCCCACGACGGGCCTCGATCCGGTGACCACGATGGCCATGGACGACCTCATGATCCGCGCCCGCCGGGAGCTCGGCGCCACCAGCGTGGTGGTCACCCACGATCTGGGCAGCGCCTTTACGGTGGCCGACCGCATTGCCTTCCTCTACGAGGGCCGGATCCGGCAGGTCGGCACGGTGCCGGAGATCCGCGCGACCGCCGATGCCCTGGTCCGCGAGTTCATCGACGCACGATCCGGCAGGGGAGGACCCGCGTGAAGCGCACCAACGAACTCGCCGTGGGTCTCATCGCGCTGGTGGCGCTCGGGATCGTCGTGGTCGGGGCCATCCTGCTGGGCCAGCTCCGCATCGGGCGCGGGGACGACGTGCGCACCGCCCGGTTCCGCTCGGTGGGCGGGCTCGGTCCCGGAGCCAGCGTCACCCTGCGCGGCGTCAGGATCGGCCGGGTGGCGGCCATCCGGGTGGCGGCGGACGACTGGGTCGAGGTGGACTTCCGCCTCAAGCCCGACCAGCGGCTCCCGGCCCGGCCCGCCGCGATCGCGGCCCCGGCCACGCTGTTCGGCGAGTGGCGGGTGAATATCCTGTCGCTCGACGAAACCGGCGCCGATCAGAGCGTCGGGCCCCAGCTCGCCGAGGCCGCGGCCGCGGGCGGCGATATCTGGCCGGGTGCCACGCTCGCGGACATCGGCGAGATCACCCAGCAGGCCAGCCGGATCGCGGGCGACATCGGCGTCATCACCAACCGGATCGAAGGGGCGCTGGACTCGAACGCCGTGGCCGACGTGCGGGCCAGCCTCAAGGATCTCCGGGCCACCGTGGTCCGGCTCACCCAGCTCGCCAATTCCCAGAGCGACAACCTGAGCCGGATGGCCAACAACCTGACCCGCACGTCGGGCTCGATGGATTCCGCCTCGCGGAGCTTCAATACGGTCATGGGCCGGGTGGATTCCGCGACCATGAAGGGCGAGCTGCAGAGCCTGTTCTCGTCCACCCAGCAGACCACCGTTGCCATCCGCCAGATGACCGCCGACATGCAGGCGATCGTGAACGACGTCAAGGAGCATCGCGGCAGTCTGGTCCGGGTGCTGGAGACCAGCGATTCGCTCCTCACCAAGATCCAGAGCGGGCGGGGCACGCTCTCGCTCCTGGCCAGCGATTCGGTCCTCTACCACGAGGCCACCCGCACGGTGCAGCAGCTGCGGCAACTGCTCGCCGACATCCAGGCCAATCCGCGGCGGTACTTCCGGTTCTCCGTCTTTTAGCGGGAGAGGCAAGACGTGAGAGATGCGAGGGACCGTGGGTAAGCGGCGGCCGGAACGCGAGGTGTCGGCCGGCGGGGTGGTCTTCCGCCGGGACGAGGTCGGCATGGTGCGGTTTCTCCTGATCCGGGATTCCTACGACAACTGGGGCTTCCCCAAGGGCCACCTCGAAGAGGAGGAGTCGCCGGCCGAGGCCGCGCACCGGGAAACCGCCGAGGAAACCGGCCTGACCGATCTCAGACTGCATGGCCCGATCCGGCTGATCGACTGGCATTTCCGGTTTCGGGGGCGGTTCATCCACAAGTTCTGCCATTTCTTTCTGTTCGAGTCGGCGGGCGGCGAGCCGGTGCCCCAGGCGGACGAAGGCATCACGGCCTGCCGCTGGTGCACGCTGGAGGACGCGCTCCAGTCGCTCAGCTACGAGAACGCCCGCGGCGTCCTGCGCCGGGGTGGAGACATGGCCCGCACGCTCGTCGCGGCCGGTTCCGGTCGCCCGCACCCCACGCCCCGGCAGATCGCGCCACAGTAACCCATGCCCCCGGTTGCCGCGCTGCTCGACAGCCGGGCCGCGCTCGGTGCGCTGCGGCGATCGCTGCCGCAGGGCAGCGGACCGGTGCTCGCCTGCCGGTCGGTCAAGGGGCTGGAAAGCGCCCTCACCGAGCGGCTGCTCGAGGCGGTGGTGCTGGGCACCCGCGCGGTCCGCGACCTGGACTTCGCGGGTCTGCGGGCCCGCTATCCCGGCATTCCGGTGGTTGCGTACGGCGTGTTCCGCTCCGACGACGCGGAGCTCCTGCTGGCCTGGCAGCGGCTCGAGGTCGCGGCCGTCGCGATCGAGGGCGTGGATGACGCGGTGGTGGGAGACCTGGTGATCCGGCAGTCGGTGCTGGTGCGGCGCCGCACCGCGCTGGCCGATGCGCCCCGGATGCTGCGCCTGACCGAGCCGCTCCAGCGACGCGCCTGGGATCTGCTGGTCGGGTCCGCGGGGCGCCCGCCCCGGACCGCGCAGCTGGCCCGGACCCTCGGCCTGTCGCGCGAGCACCTCTCCCGCCAGTTCGGCGCCGGGGGTGCCCCCAACCTCAAACGGGTGGCCGATCTTCTCACCGTGCTGGCGGCCCTGGCGCTGCTCCGCAATCCGGCGTGCCCCCTGGTCCAAGCGACGAAACAACTGGGTCTGAGTACCCCGAGTCACCTGCGGGCCATGATCGGACGGATCACCGGGATCAGGGCGTCGGATGCGCTTGGCCTGTCGGACCTGGACGTGCTGCGACGGTTCCTGCGGGTGAGCGGGCGGAGTCGGACGTGACGCCGGCCGCGGGGGAGGCGCGCCGGCTATTGCCCCAATCCGGTTCTTGTGATATTTTTCACAAGCTGAAGGCCGGCCCTGTCTTACCGCGACACGAGACCTAGACCATGGCGACCGATTCGATCCTCCGCCCGGGCGAGATCAAGGGCATCCTCCTCAAGGAAATCGAGGCGGCCAACCTGGCGCAGGCCGACACGGCCGACGTCGGGACCACGCTCGAGGTGCGCGACGGGGTCGCGCGGATCTACGGCCTCAAGTCCGCGATGGCGGGCGAGATGCTGGAGTTCACCTCGTCCGAAACCGGCGAGATCATCAACGGGCTGGTCCTGAATCTGGAGCAGGACAACGTGGGCGCCGCGATCATGGGCGACTACCTCAAGCTCAAGGAAGGCGACGAGGTGCGCTGCACCGGCCGCCTGCTCGAAGTGCCGATCGGGCCCGGGATGCTGGGCCGGGTGGTGAACGCCCTGGGGCAGCCGGTGGACGGGCGGGGTCCGATCGACTCGGTGGGCAGCCGTCCGGTGGAGATGATCGCGCCGGGCATCATCGTGCGGCAGCCGGTCAAGGAGCCGCTCCAGACCGGCATCAAGGCGATCGACGCCATGATTCCGATCGGGCGGGGCCAGCGGGAGCTCATCATCGGGGACCGGGGCACCGGCAAGACCGCCATCGCGATCGACACGATCATCAATCAGCGGGGCACCGGAGTGAAGTGCGTGTACGTCGCCATCGGGCAGAAGCGCTCGACCGTGGCGACGGTGGTGGAGCGGCTCAAGGAAGCCGGCGCGATGGAGTTCACGGTGGTGGTGATCGCGTCCGCGTCGGAGCCGGCGCCGCTGCAGTTCATCGCCCCGTATACCGGCTGCGCCATCGCCGAGCATTTCATGTACGTCGACGGCCAGCCGACGCTCTGCGTGTTCGACGACCTGACCAAGCAGGCGGCGGCGTACCGGCAGATGTCGCTGGTCCTCCGGCGTCCCCCGGGCCGCGAGGCGTATCCGGGCGACGTGTTCTATCTCCACAGCCGTTTGCTGGAGCGGGCCGCGAAGATCTCCGAGGATCCCTCGGTGATCAAGCTCGACCCGCGCATCAAGAAGCCGGGGGGGTCGCTGACCGCGCTGCCGATCATCGAGACCCAGGCGGGCGACGTGTCGGCCTACATCCCGACCAACGTGATCTCGATCACCGACGGCCAGATCTTCCTGACCACCGACCTCTTCTTCTCCAACGTGCGTCCCGCGGTGGACGCGGGCATCAGCGTGAGCCGGGTGGGCGGCAACGCGCAGATCAAGGCGATGAAGCAGGTGGCGGGCCCGCTCCGGCTCTCGCTGGCCCAGTACCGCGAGCTCGAGGCCTTTGCCCAGTTCGGCTCCGACCTCGATGCCGCCACCCAGAAGCAGCTGGCCCGGGGCGCGCGGCTGGTGGAGGTGCTCAAGCAGCCGCAGTACCGGCCGGTGCCGGTGGAGCGCCAGGTCGCAATCATCTACGCGGTCACCAACGGTTATCTGGACGACGTGGATCTCAAGCACATCCGCCAGTGGGAGAGCGGGTTCCTCGACTATCTCGAGAGCGCCCCGGGCGACGTGATGAATCTGATCCGGACCAAGAAGGTCCTGGACGACGGGGTCACCGCCAGCCTCAAGGCCGCGATCGAAGCCTTCAAGCCGATGTTCCGGGCCGAGTAGATGGCGGGCAAGGGCGGGAAGCTCCGGGGACGGATCAAGACCGTCCAGAATACCCGGAAGATCACCCGGACGATGGAGCTGGTGGCCACCAGCAAGCTGAAGCGCGCCCAGGACCGGGTGGTGGCCGCGCGTCCCTATGCCGAAGCGCTGCGGGACGTCATCGCGGACCTGGTGACCCCGGACCTGGCGCAGGAGTTTCCCCTGCTGCGGCGTCCCGCGCCGCCCGCCAAGGGCGGTCCGACCCGCGCCGCGATCATCATGGTGACCTCGAATCGGGGGCTGGCCGGCGCGTTCAATGCGAACCTGATCAAGGAAGCCCGCCGCCAGATCGAGCAGCTGGAGGCCGCCGGCTACCGCATCGACCTCCATGCCATCGGGAAGAAGGGGGCGGGCTTCTTCAAGTATCTCAAGCGCCCGCTGGCCGCGGACCGGCAGGATATCGGCGACAAGCCGACCGCCGAGGCCGCCGCGAGCGTGGTGGAGTCGCTGGTCAAGGCCTACGAGGCCGGGCAGCTGGCCAGCGTGGATCTGGTGTACGCCAGGTTCCAGAGCGCCCTCAGCACGCCGCCCACCACGGTGCGCATTCTTCCGATCGAGCCCCCGTCCGGCCGGACCCGCCGCCCGGATTATCTCCTCAAGCCCGACGCGGCCGCGATTCTCGAGCAGCTGCTTCCGCTCTACGTCCGGAACATGGTGTATCGCGGCATGGTCGAGACGGTGGCGGGCTTCTATGGGGCCCAGCGGACCGCGATGAAGAACGCCACCGATAACGCAGGCGACATCATCCAGTATCTGACGCGCACCTACAACCGCCAGCGCCAGGCGGCGATCACGCAGGAGATCTCCGAGATCGTGGGCGGGGCGGCGGCGCTGCAGGGATAGGCGGGAAGGCGGGAAGGCGGGAAGACGGGAAGACGGGAAGACGGAACCCGTCCCGCCCTCCCGGCCACACGGCATCCAAAGGACACCAAGGAACCGCGCACATGGCAACGGCAACCGCTACAGAAAAGAACGTCGGCTCGATCGTCCAGGTCATCGGACCGGTGCTCGACGTCGAGTTCGCCCCCGACCACCTCCCGGAGATCTACTCCGCGCTGCTGGTGGATGACGCCAGCGGGCCGCTCAAGGTCCGCCTGGTGGCCGAGGTGCAGCAGCACATCGGCCAGAACCAGGTGCGCGCGGTGGCCATGAGCTCCACCGATGGCGTGATGCGCGGCATGGAGGCGCGGGATCTGGGGGGGCCGATCACGGTGCCGGTGGGCGAGCCGGCGCTGGGCCGGATCCTCAACGTGCTGGGCGAGCCGGTGGACGGCGGGCCCGACATCCCCGCGGAGACCGAGCGCTGGGCCATTCACCGGGAGACCCCCAAGTTCGTCGATCTCGAGCCCAAGACCACGATCTTCGAGACCGGCATCAAGGTCATCGACCTGATCGCGCCGTTCGTGAAGGGCGGCAAGATCGGCCTCTTCGGGGGCGCCGGCGTCGGCAAGACGGTCGTGATTCAGGAGCTCATCAACAATGTGCAGAAGGGCCACGGCGGCCGGTCGGTGTTCTGCGGCGTGGGGGAGCGCACCCGCGAGGGGAACGACCTCTACCTGGAGTTCAAGGAGGCGGGCATCCTCGGGTCGGTGGCGCTGGTCTACGGACAGATGAACGAGCCGCCCGGCGCGCGGCTCCGGGTGGGGCTCTCCGGGCTGACCATCGCGGAATACTTCCGTGACGTCGAGGGCCAGGACGTGCTGCTGTTCATCGACAACATCTTCCGGTTCACCCAGGCCGGCTCCGAGGTCTCGGCGCTCCTGGGCCGGATGCCGAGCGCGGTGGGGTACCAGCCGACCCTGGGCACCGAGATGGGCGACCTCCAGGAACGGATCACCTCGACCAAGAAGGGCTCGATCACCTCGGTGCAGGCGATCTACGTGCCCGCCGACGACCTCACCGACCCGGCGCCGGCGACCGCGTTCGCCCACCTCGACGCCACGGTGGTGCTCTCGCGAGCCATCTCGGAGCTGGGGATCTACCCGGCGGTGGATCCGCTCGACAGCACCAGCCGGATCCTGGACGCCCAGTACGTGGGCCAGCGCCATTACGACGTGGCGGTGGGGCTGCAGCGCACCCTCCAGCGCTACAAGGCGCTCCAGGACATCATCGCGATTCTCGGCATGGACGAGCTCTCGGAGGAGGACAAGCTGATCGTCGGGCGAGCCCGCCGGCTGCAGCGCTTCCTGTCGCAGCCGTTCTTCGTGGCCACCCAGTTCACCGGCTTCGAAGGCAAGTACGTCAAGCTCGAGGATACCGTCGCGAGCTTCGAGCGGGTGCTGGCCGGAGAGTTCGACCACCTCCCCGAGCAGGCCTTTTACATGCAGGGCGGCATCGAGGACGTGATCGCCCGGGCCAAGGAGCTCGCGGCGTCATGATGCGGGTCCTGGTGATCAGCCCCGAGCGGGCGGTCTTCGACGGCGAGGCGGAGAGCGTGGTGGCTCCCGCCTACGACGGGAAGGTGGGTATTCTTCCCCGGCACGCTCCGTTCATGACCATTCTCGGAAACGGGACGCTCTCGGTCCGGAGCGGGGGCACCACCAGCAGTTTTCATGTGCAGGGGGGCTTCCTGCAGGTCGTCTCCAACACCGTCCGCGTCGTCGCCGAACACGTTCAGGGAGACTCGAATGCGCCGTAACCTGTGCTCCGCCGCGCTGCTGCTCCTCGTGTCCGTCCCGCTCGCCGCCCAGTCCACTGGCACCCCCGTCTTCCACGCCCCGTACCGGGTCTTCGACCGCTATGAGCTCGGCGGCAACGTTTCAGACGCCGGAAACATCGCCTTTGAGGGGTTCTACGGATTCAGCGGCGACAAGGCGGCCAAGTGGGACTTCTCGCTGCGGGGTGGGGTGATGGACACCGGCGGCGGCGGGAAGGCGGTCCTGCTCCTGGGTGTGGACGCCCGCTACCGCGTCATCACCCAGACGGAAGACTTTCCGCTCGATGGCGCGGTGGTCACCGGCGTCGGCGCCAACCTGGTGAGCGGCAATTCGCGCCTGCTGATCCCGATCGGCCTCTCGCTTGGGCGGCGGATCGACATCCAGAACTCCAAGGTCAGCGTGGTGCCCTACGCCGAGCCGGTCATCGTTCCCAATTTCGGGAGCGGCAAGAGTGACGTGCTCGTGGCGCTGGGACTCGGCGCCGACCTGCGCGTGAACCGCCGGTTCGAGCTGCGCCTGGGCATCGGCATCGGCGACATCGAGAACTTCTCGCTCGGCTTTGCGATCGCCCGCTGAGGAAGCCACTATGAGATTTCGAACGCGCCTGATCGCGCTGCTCGCGCTCGGGGCCGCCGGTAGTGCCGGCGGCCTCGCCGCGCAGGTGCGCTTCCTTCCGGTGCGCAATGCCGGCGTCGGCACCGGCATCGCCATCGCCGCCGATGTGGGCTTCCCGAACGCCGACGCGGGGAAGGGGATTGCCTTCGGTGCAACGGGGGCCATCGGTCTCGGTCCGCTCGGCGTGACCGCCACGGTCGCCCACTACGATCCCAAGGGCGCTGGCTACACGCTCAATTCCGCCGGCGTCACCGGTAACCTCAAGATCTTCGGGGGCCCGCTGATTCCGGTGTCGGTGACGTTGCAGGCGGGCGCGGCCTACGACAAGACCGGCGGCAGCAGTATCGAGGGCGACGTGGCTTACGGGAAGACCTGGCATGTGCCGGTCGGCCTGGGCCTCGCGCTCACGATTCCCAACCCGGCGTTCTCGATCAAGCCCTGGCTGGCTCCCCGCGTCGATGTGCTCCGGACCACCCTCTCCGACGGTGGCACCGCCTCCCAGACCAGCGATACCCAGGCCAAGTTCGGGATCAGCGGGGGCGTGGATCTGGGCTTCCTGTCCGGACTCGCGGTGCGGGTGATGTACGACCGGGTGAGCCGGGGGAACCATGTGACACCCTCGGTCCTGAGCCTCGGCCTGGGCTTCAAGGTGGGCACGTGAGGGTGCCTTTCCGCGCCCTCGCCCCGCTGCTTCTGCTGGCCGCCGCCGCGTGCACCCAGGTCTTCGATGCCACGACCCTGGGCGTCCCGGTCACCATGGCGGCGGCACCCGGTGACCTCCCCCCCGGCAAGGCGTTCAAGGTGACGGGGCACACGGTGCACGGGCTGTTCGGCCTCCTCACGTTCTCGCAGGCGAATCTCCGCAAGGGGCTTGCGACCCAGCTGGTCGGTGGCGATCAGATCGCGAACCTGAAGATCAGGACCAAGAGCCGGTGGTTCGACATCGTGGTCACCGGAATCACGTTCGGATTGGTGATTCCCAGAACGGTGACCTACGAAGGCGTCGTCATCGGGCGGTAATCCCCCGCGCTCGCGCCACTCTCCCCTCCGTTCAGGCCGGTCAGGCTCCTAGGCGCTCCTCCGTCTCGCGACGTCCCGGGTCCGCCCCGTCGTGGTCCGCAGGTCGTTCCGGAGCCGGGAGGGAGGCGTACCCATCCGGCGGCGGAATGCGGCCGTGAAGTGGCTGTGACTGGAGAAGCCCAGGCGGTGGGCCAGCCGGCTCAGGTCGGAGGGCCGTTCCGCGAGACCCTCCAGGGCGGCCCGCACCCGAAGCTCGAGCAGGTGCTCGTGCAGCGTCATCCCGTTCCAGCGACGAAACACCCGGCAAAGATGAAACGGCGAGACCTGAAGGCGCCCGGCGAGCTCGCCGAGGCTCGGGGTCACCGCCAGGTTGCGCGCCAGCTCGGCCCGCGCCGCCTCGGCCAACTCGAGCTGGGCCCGCCGGTGCGCCGGGGCGACCGGGCGTCTCGCCCCGGGCAGGCCGGCCTCGAGCACCATCCCAATCAGTATCACGACCTGCTGCTCGACGACCAGGGGCGGCAGCTCGCCGCGCTGGATCCGGCACTGGAGCGTGCGCTGCCAGCGGTACAACGCCGGCGCGCAGGGGGCGCGCTCGGTACGGAACGGGGCGAGGGGCGTCTCCGGCGCGGCCGGATCGACGGCGGCGGCGATGGCGGCCGCCAGCGGCTGGCTCACGCTGAACCAGTCCACCCGATCACCATCGGGCGCGAGCGGGAGCCTGATGTAGGGCTGCGCCTTGTTGTAGACGGTCGTGACGAGGGGATCGGCCACGAACGGCTTGCGCCCCTCGTGCTGGATCCAGACCGCGGTTCGGGGAAACGCCACGGAGTATCCCTCGATGGCCCCGGCGGTCCGGAACTGGGGATGGCGGACCGGGCAGCGGAAGATGCCGACCCGCACGTCGGGAGACTGGAACAACAGCGACTCGATGGAGGTCGGCGTCATGGCGATCGCGAGGAGATGGTTGCTCTCCCGACGCCGAGCCGGGGCGGGTGGTTTCAGGCCGGAGGGGACGGCGTCATCAGGCGCTCGACCACGCCGGCGTTCCGGGCGGCCGCCCCGACGCCGGCCTCGACGCATTGGAGGGCCCGCTGTCCCGCCGCCCGGGCGTGTTCCGGGTGGCGCAACAGCGCCAGCCAGATGGCCGCCAGCGGGCTCGCGCCGGCCTGCGTGGTCATCGCGTCGAGATCGAGCCAGTCGCAGAACTCGGGCGACACGACGACCGCGGCGCGGTGTGCCAGCAGCAGGCCGGCGTCGCGACTGGATCGCCAGGCGGGTCCGAACAGCACCGGACGCGCGCAGGCGGCGGGCTCCAGGACGGAGTGGAGGCCCGCGGTGCCGAACCCGCCGCCGACATAGGCGATCTCCCCGGCGGCGTAGAGGGTGGAGAGCCCGCCGACCTGGTCCACCACCATCAGGGGAGCCGGTTCGGAGGACGCGCTCAGCCGCCGGGGAGCCTCGAGCCCGTACTGCGCCGCTGTCGCGTCGAGCCGCGCCAGGTGCTCCGGGGTCGGCTCGTGGGGAACCAGGATCAGGCGCACCTCGGGCCGCGCCGCTCGCACCGCGGCGAAGGCGGGCAGCAGCACCTGTTCGTCCTCGGTCCAGGTGGAACCGGCGACCAGGGTCGGCGCGCCGCGTCCCAGGGCGACCAGGGGGTCGGTCGGCTGAATGGCCCGGGCGCGGGCCAGCACGCTATCGAAGCGGGGATCTCCGGTGATCTCGATCCGGGCGGCCGGAACGCCGAGGGCTGCGAGTCGGGCGGCATCCGGCTCCGATACCGCGCCGGCGAGATCCACCACGCGATAACCCGGCCGGAGCAGCATGCCGGCCATTCGACCGGACCGGGCGGAGACCGAGCGTACCGTCGCGGCGATGATGCCCACCCGAACGCCGCGCGCGGCTGCCCGGGTCGCGAGCTCCGGCCAGAGATCCAGCTTGCAGAAGACCAGCGCCGCCGGCCGGAGCGCGTCGAGCGCCGAGTCCACGTCGGCCCGGCGGTCGAAGGGGAGATAGTCGGCGACGTCGGCGCCGATCTGGGCGGCCAGCGCCTCCGCGGAGGGGCTGAAGTGGGTATAGGCGACTTGCCATTCGGGGTGGGCGGCGCGGAGGACGCCGAGGACCGCCTCGGCCTGGCGGCCCTCTCCGACCGACGAGGCATGGATCCAGAGGAGGGGCCGACGGGCGTCCCGGTGGCTGGCGCTCCATTCGCGGAGCCGATTGAGCACGCCGGCTCGGGCGGCGAGGCCGCGGGCCACTTTCGGCTTGGTCCGTGCCACGACTGGCGCCAGCGCGGCGCCCAGCCGGATCAGGGTTCGGTAGGCCAGGGAGGTGGAGGGCACGCACGAAGGTCAATGGGCCACCGCCGGCAGTCAACTACCTTTGGTCATGCTCCGCGATCCGACCGGCTACTGGCGGGCCTCCCGCGCCCCGCGGCACAGCCTGCTGTTCGCGCTCCCGCTGCTGGCCGTGTACGAGGTCCTGGCGTTCGCGCTCTCCGGCACCGAGCTGGGCCAGGTTCGCAACGGGGCGGATGTGCTGCTCAAGAGCGTGTTCACGGCGTTGGGCGGCCGTTACGGAGTGACCGCGTTCAGCGTGCTGCTGGTGGGCGGCGGCATATGGCTGGTGATCCGGGACCGGCGGCGGGGTGGCCCGATCGTTCCGGGCTTTTTCGCCGGGATGTTCCTGGAGTCGCTGCTGTATGCGGTGCTGCTGGGCGGCGTCACCAGCGCGCTCACCTCGCTCCTGCTCAACGGCCGGCTGATGCTGGTCGCAGGGCAGCATGCCGGGCAGCATGGCCTCACCAGCTTTGCGCTCCCCACCCAGCTCATGATCTCGCTGGGTGCCGGTATCTACGAAGAGCTGCTCTTCCGGGTGGTGCTGGTGTCGGGGCTGGCGGCGCTGGCGCGGACCGTGTTCCGGTGGCATGCGGCGGCGGCGGGGGTGTTTGCCGCCGTGGTGGGCGCCCTGGTGTTTTCGCTGTTTCACTATGTCGGCCCCTATGGAGACGAGTTCACGCTGGGCTCGTTTACTTTCCGGGCGGTGGCGGGCCTGTTGTTCAGCGCCCTCTACCTGCTGCGCGGCTTCGGGATCGCCGCCTGGAGCCACGCCCTGTACGATGTGATCCTCTCGGTATTCCACTGAGATTCCGCCGTTCACGCGGGCCACTCACCCTTTCACCCATGGATGCTCCGGGCGACATGTCCCTTTTCCTCACGCGCTCCGCCACCTCCCTTGCGTGGCTCAGCCTGCTGGTCACTCCGGTCGCGGCCCAGAGCCCCTCGCCCTGGTCGGTGCTGGCGCGGCCCCGGACCCGCGCGGCAGAACCCACCACCCGCGCCATCACACCCGGGGACCTGATGTCGCGGCTCTACGTCTTCGCCGACGATTCGATGGCCGGCCGGGAGCTCGATACCCGCGGCAACGTCATGGGTGTCGAATACATCGCGCGGGAGGCCGCGCGGATCGGCCTGCTGCCGGCCGGCGACAGCGGATCCTTCTTTCAGAACGTCCCGCTGTCCTATCGGACCTTCGACAGCACCGGAACGCTTTCCTTCGACGGCCAGGTGCTGACGCCGTGGGTGGAGTACATCCCCCGGGATCAGGGTTCCGGGGCGCGGTCCATCGACGGCGTTCCCTCGGTATACGGTGGGACGTGGGGTATTCCGGCGTCGCTGATCGACGCCCGGGCCGCGGTCGGAAAGCTCGTGGTCCTCACGGTGGTTCCGGCGGGGTATTCGCAGGGAATTCCCGGCACCGCCACGCGAACGGAGGTCGCGGCCCGGTTTCCGGGAGCCGCCGGACTGGCGGTGGCCGGCCTGGACGTCATGCCGAGGCAGATCATTCCCTTCTATCAGAACACCGGCGCCTCGTTCCATCCGACCGATTCGGCGCCCAGCTTTCTGTACATCTCGAAACGCCTGGGCCGGGCGCTGTTCGGCGCCAGCCTCGACAGCCTCGGGCCGGGCGCGAGCGGCCGCGCCCTGTCCGGCAGTCCCCGCTTCCTGGACCGTCCACTGGAGTTTCCGGCCCGGAACGTGGTCGGCATCATTCCGGGAAGTGACCCGGCTCTCCGGGGAGAGTATGTCGCCATCGGCGCCCACAACGACCACATCGGCATTGAGCGTGAGGCGCTGCCGCACGACTCGGTCTATGTGGTGAATCATCTCTACCGCCCGCAGGGTGCCGACAGCCGCGCCTTTCCGCTCACGGCCTCCCAGTCGGATACCGTCAATCGCATCCTGGCCCAGATCCGCCAGGAGACCGGAGGCCGATCGGCGCGGCCCGACTCGATCAACAACGGGGCGGACGACGACGGTTCCGGCAGCGTGAGCCTGCTGGAGATCGCCGAGTGGTTTGTCGGGGCCCCGGTCCGGCCCAAGCGGTCGCTGCTCTTCATCTGGCACGTGGGGGAAGAGGAGGGGCTGTTCGGGTCCTCGTATTTCACCGACCATCCCACCATTCCGCGGGATTCGATCGTGACCGAGCTGAACGTGGACATGATCGGCCGGGGCGGGGCCCAGGACGTGACCGGCGAAACCAAGGCCGGGGCGCTGATTCGCGGCGATTCCAACTACGTGCAGCTGGTCGGATCGCGGCGGCTGTCGACCGAGCTGGGCAATCTGGCCGAGTCGGTCAACGCCGCCAGCGCGCAGCCCCTCACGTTCGACTACGCGATGGACGCGAACGGCCATCCGCAGGAGATCTACTGCCGGAGCGATCACTACGAATACGCGAGGTACGGGATTCCCATCGTCTTCTTCACCACGGGCGGCCACGCCGACTATCACCAGGTGACCGACGAGCCCCAGTACATCGACTACGGCCGGATGGCCCAGGTGTCCCGGTTCGTGGCCGATCTGGCCGCCGCCGTGGGGAACCTGGATCACCGGGTGGTCGTGGATCAGCCGAAGCCGGATCCGGAGGGGGAGTGCCGCCAGTAGGCGGAACCGACGCAACGACGCAAAGAGGCAGGGCAGATCACGTTGCGTCCGTGCGTCCTTGTGTCCTGGCGTCTTCCCGGAGCGCCTTCTCGATCTCCTCCCCGGCGGCCAGCAACCGATCCACCGCCGCGCCGATATCGCCGGCCGCGGCGAGGTCGGCGGTGATGCGGTCGATCCCGCCGGTTCCGGCGCGCAGGCGGAGCAGGTCCAGCCGGATGATCTCCAGCGCCGCGACGGTCTCGCTGAGCCGGGCTCGCGCCGCATCGCGGGCCGCCGTGAGATCCGCGGTGAGCGTCGCGCGGTGGGCCGGGGCCGCCCCGTGGGACGGATCGGCGCCGGCATCGGCGAGGGATTGCTCGAGCTGCTCGAGCCTGGCCCGAACCGCGCGCGCCTGCTTTTCCAGGCGCGACAGCACGTCGGGGAGCTCGGGCAGCGAGGCTCTGACCTCTTTGGAAAGCCCGGCGTAGAGATCTTCCGCCGCGAACGCGATGGCGAGCTCGGTGGGCCGGTGGGTGGCTCCGGCGCCAGCCGACCGCGCCGGCAGGCCCGCCGAGGCGATCTTGAACAGCCAGCGTCCGAACCGCCCCCCCCAGTACTTGATCCTCCGCTCGCCGAGCAAGTCCCGGCGCCGGCGCCCGACCACCAATCCGACGACCCAGACCACCAGGCCCAGCATGATGCCGAGCGACGCCTGCCCGTAGAGCGCCCGGGGCATCAGACCGGCGATCAGGAACACCGCGGACCCGGCGCTCACGGCAAAACCGGCCCACCCCACCGCCGGGAGCACCCGTTCCAGCCGGCCGGGCTCCCGCCCGACCGTGACCGCGAGCTCTTCCTTGCGCTGCTCGGTTTCCGCGCGGGCCCCGGCCAGGACGTCCTCCACGCCATAACCCGCGCGGACCAGCCGGCGCACCCGGTTGAGGTGGGCCAGGAAGGGCACGACGCCGAGCGCCATCACCATATAGCCGAGATAGAAGACGGTGGCCGCGGTGACGCCCGCCCGCAGCAGCGGCCCGAGCATGAAAGTGAGGAGCATGGGGCCGACGTACACCGCCCCGATGAGATAGAGGCAGCCGCCCCCTTCGATCGCCAGACTCTTCTTGACGAACGCCCGCACCGGCGCGGGAATCTCCCGGCGCGCCTCCAGCGCCACCGAGAGCGCGTCGGCGAAGCCCTTGGCATCGGGAAAGCGGTCGGCGGGCTGCTTCTGAAGGCAGCGCCCCACCGCCTGGGTCAGCGCCCGGGGCGTGCCGGGCGCGAACTGCGCCACCGAGGGCGCCGCCTCGGTGGCCTGCTTGATGAGGATCGTCGGGACGGTGCGGCCTTCGAACGGGAGCCGTCCCGCCAGGGCGTAGAACCCCACGATGCCGAGCGAATAGAGATCGGTGCGGCCGTCGAGCTCGCCGCCGGTCGCCTGCTCGGGACTCATGTACTCCGGCGTCCCGATGAGCTCGCCGCCCACCGTGAGTCCGGTGGAGGTCACCTGTCGCGCGATGCCGAAGTCGGTGAGCACCGCCCGGCCGGTGGCGCGCTCGATGATGATGTTGTCGGGCTTGAGGTCGCGATGGATCACCCCCCGGGCGTGGGCGTACGCGAGCGCCCAGGCGATCTCCCGGAGGATCCGGGCGCACTCGGCGGGGGCGAGCGGCCCGCGGTCCCGGACCCGCTCGCCGAGGGTTTCGCCGTCGATGAAGGCCATGACGAAGAAGACGAATCCTCCGGCCTCGTCGACGGCATGGATCGGAACGATGTTCGGCTGGGAGAGCTGGGCCGCGGTGCGGGCTTCGCGGATGAACCGTTCGCGCAGCGCCGGCTGCGAGGCGAGGTGGGGCGGGAGCAGCTTGATCGCCACCAGCCGCTCGAGGGCCACTTCGCGAGCGAGATAGACGACCCCCATGCCGCCGCGCCCGAGCTCCCGCTCGAGCGAGTACCGGCCCGCCAGCGCGGTCTGGAACTCCAGGAAAAGCGGGTCGATGGGGTCGGGCGGCTAGGGCTTCGTGGTCTTCATCTTGTACACCGAATCGAGGATCGGCCGCCAGACCTCGGGAGGCCAGGCGCCCGCCATGATGCCGCCTTCGATGTAGAACGTCGGGGTGCTCTGCGCGCCGGCCTTGACCGCGCCCTCCGCGTCCTTCCGGACCTCCTCCCGGGTTTCCGCCTTCTCGAGACACGCGGAGACCTTGGCCTTGGGCAGCTTCAGGGAGTCGGTCAGCGAGATCAGAAACGCCGCCGGATTCTTGAGCGGCGCCCAGACGTCCTGGCGCCGGTACAGCAGATCATGGGCCGGCCAGAACTTGCCCTCGCGCGCGGCGCACATCGCGAATTCGGCCGCCGCGACGGCGTTGGGGTGCAGCTGGCTGAGCGGCATGTTGATGAAGATCCATCGCACCTTGCCGGTCGCGATGTATTCCCTTTCCAGCGCCGGAAAAGTCTGCTCCGAATGGCGCTTGCAGTAGGGACACTGGAAGTCCGACATCTCGTACACCGTCACGGGGGCCGTGGCCGATCCCTTGGTGCGGGTCGCGAGCGGGTCGGGCTGGGTCTGGGCCGCGGCGGGCGCGGCACAACCCAGCAGGAGCAGGGTCAGTCTCACGCGCATCGGATCAGTACCTCGGGCGGTGCCGGCCGGTGGCCGGACTGAGTCGAATCGTGTCTCCAACCAGAGGCACGTTCCAGTACCATTCGTAGTTGGGGTCCTGCGGATCGGGGGAGCGGGCGTAGATCCACCAGGTTCCCTGGTTGAGCCGGAGGGAGGCCCAGCCGGCCGCCCCGGACGTGTCCGAGGTGATCATCCGCATCCGACCGGTCGTCTGGCTCCGGGAGAGCGTGTCGTAGCCGGCATAGGTGGTATGTTCCCACGCCCGCGAATCCTGCCGGAGCCGCTCGATTCTGGGCCACAGCGTATCGCGGGCGGCGCCCAGGGCGGTCCGGGCCCGCTCCAATCCGGCGTTCTGGCGGGCCAGCGAATCGGTGAGGGTCTTGCGCCGGGTGGTGAGCTCGAGGGCCGCGGGAGACCCGGGAGCGGCGCCGGTCAGCGCGGCGTTGAGCGAATCGAGACGGCGTCCGGTCTGTTCCACCAGCCAGGCCGCGCGGCTCATGTCGAGAAACGGACCATGAAACGCCTGAAACAGACTGTCGAGCGCCTGCGTATGAGGTCGTCCGGAAGCGGCGCGGCGTTCCATCGTCCGGATGAGGCTGTCGCGGTCGTAGGGGAGCGCGGCCACGATGGCACCGGGAATCGGGGTTTCCAGGCCGGCAAGATCGGGCACCAGGACCTGGATCGCGACCTGGCGCGTACTGTTGCAGGCGGCAAGAGCCAGGAGCGCGAGTGCGGCGACGCGTGACATTTGTCAAAGCTATCCTGCTGGCGGCGACGCTCCAAGGCGCCGTGCCGCCGCTTGCCGCGCAGACGGACGGCATCGCCAAGCTCTTTCCGGCGGCGCCCGCCGGGTACGTCACCGACGTCACCGGCACGCTCGATCCGGCGGCGGTGCGGCGCATCGACGCGCTGGCGGAGCGGCTCAAGCAGGTGACCGGTGCCGAGCTCGCGGTCGCCGTGCTGCCGACCATCGGCGACTACGCGGCGGTCGATGTCGCCACCCGGATCGGGCGCACCTGGGGCGTCGGAGCGGCCGCCGCCGTCGGCGACCAGACCCGCAACGCCGGGATCGTGATCCTGCTGGTGCCCCGTCGCGCCGACGACCCCAACTCGGGTCAGATCTTCATCGCGACCGGGCAGGGCATCGAGGGCATCGTCACCGATCTCGAGGCCGGCCGGATCCGGGACCTGATGCGTCCCGCCTTCCAGCGGGGCGACTACGCCGGCGGACTGGAAGCCGGCGTCGGGGCCCTCGCGGCCCGCATCGCCAGGGGCATGGGCATCAGCGACTCCACGCTCCTGGCCGGCGACCAGGTGATCGAGCAGCCCGAGGAGCCCAGCCCGGCCCCGCCGCTGCTGTTCAAGATCATCGTGGTGATCATCGTCATCCTGATTATCGCCGCCAACAACCGGGGAGGCGGCCGGCGCCGCGGCGGGATCTTCTGGGGCGGCGGTGGCTTCGGCGGATTCGGCGGCGGCGGGGGTGGAGGCTTCGGCGGGTTCGGGGGCGGGGGCGGGTTCAGCGGCGGCGGTGCGGGCGGGAGGTTCTGATGCAGCAGGCCATCGAGCGAATCGTGATGCCGGCGCTGGAACGGCTGGACGCCGTGCTGCCAGCCGGCTATTCGGCGGTGCTCTACGGCTCCGCGGCGCGGGGCGAGTATCGGGCGGGTGTCTCGGATGTGAATCTGCTGGTAGTCTGCGACGCGCTCGATGCGGCGTCGCTCCGCCTGATTTCCGGTGCCGTGGCGCAGCTGCGCCGCGAGCGGCAGCCGCCGCCCCTCCTGATCGAGCGGCAGGAATGGGTGCGCGCCACCGACGTGTTCCCCATCGAGATCACCGACATCCAGGTCGCGCATTCGGTGCTGCGCGGGGCCGACCCGGTGGCGGGTCTCGAGGTGGACCCGGCCGATCTGCGCCGCGCGCTCGAGGCCGAGCTGCGCGCCAGGCTGCTTCGCCTCCGGCAGGCCTACGCCGCCGGATACGGCGATTCGAAGCTCCTGGGCCGGGTGGCCTTCAGCACGGTGAGCTCCATCGTCACGCTCTTCCGGGTGAGCCTGGTCCTGGCCCGCCTGCCGGTGCCCGGCGCGACCCCGGACTGTCTCACCGCCGCCGGCCGGTTGCTCGGCACCGATGCCGGGCCGGTGGCCCGGCTCTGGGAGCGCCGCCGCGGCGGCATGCCCGGATGCACTCCCGAGCTGTTCGAGGAGTATCTTTCGGCGGTCGCGGCCGCGGTTCGCGCGACCGATCAATTCTCTCGAGGAGGTCTGTGATGGGCAGGCTTCGGCGTTCGTTCGCGATGCTGGCCACGGCAACGGTGCTCGCCGCCGGTTGCGGCTACAACACGATTCAGACCAAGGACGAGGCGGTGAATTCCGCGGCCGCACAGATCAAAGCGCAGCTGCAGCGGCGGTCCGACCTGATTCCCAACCTGGTCGAGACGGTCAAGGGCTTCGCGCGGCAGGAGAGCACGGTGTTCATCTCGGTGGCGGAAGCGAGGAGCCGGCTGAACGGCGCGGTGCAGAGCGGCAATCTGCAGCAGATGGCGGAGGCCAATCAGGCGCTCACGCCGGCCCTGGGACGGCTCATCGCCGTCGCCGAGGCCTACCCCGAGCTCAAGTCGAACCAGAACTTCCTGGATCTGCAGAACCAGCTGGAGGGTACCGAGAACCGGATCTCGGTGGCCCGGCAGGACTACAACAAGTCGGTCGAGGATTTCAACGCATATATCAGGCGGTTCCCGTACAACCTGACGGCCAAGATCTTCGGCCACGGGAAGCCGAGGGAATACTTCGAGCTGGTGACGCCGGGGGCGGCGGAAGCGCCGAAAGTGAGGTTCTAGCGGTCTAGTCGGTAATCACCCCGGGCAGGATATACCGCCGCGGATCCACCGGCCGGCCGTTCACGTGCACCTCGTAGTGGAGGTGCGGGCCGGTGGACAGCCCGGTGGCTCCGACCAGCGCAATGCGATCGCCCCGCTCGACCTTTTCACCCACCCGTACCAGCAGGCGTGAGGCGTGGGCGAACTTGGTGACGATGCCGAAGCCGTGATCGATCGTCACGGTGTTGCCATACCCCGCCTCCCATCCCGCCGACGTCACCACGCCCCCTGCCGGGGCTTCGATCGGCGTGCCCATCGGCGCGCTCACGTCGAGGCCCTCGTGGGCGCGGGCCACGTGGAGAATCGGATGGGTCCGCATCCGCGAGAAGGCGCTGGTGAGCCAGCCGGCGGTCGGCATGATCGACGGCGTGGCGGCGAGCCGCTCGGCGTGGAGCGCCAGGCTGTCGCCCGCTTCGCGAAACGAGACCGAGAGCAGATTGGCCCGGCGGATCAGCGCGTTGAGGTCCACCCGGACCTGGCCGGCCCGGCCCACCAGCTCGCTGGCCGGGGCCTCGACCGGCGTCTTCGGCAGCGGTCCGCCGATGCCGACGGCATGGACCTGCTGGTCGATCGGATCGAGGTTGGCCAGGAGCCGGAGCTGGGCATCCCGGACCTCGAGCATGGCCATCGTGTCGGTGAGCGCGCCGACATGGCTTCCGAGGAGATTCAGTTCGTCGGTGAGGCGGGCGTTCTCGCGCTCGAGTCGTTCGGCCCGCGCGAGATTGAGGGTTCGCCGGACCGTGGCATAGCCCAGCAGCATCGCGAGCATCATCGCGGCCACCCCCAGGCTCCCCACCAGGTTGAGCGCGGTGTGGGATACCTCGATGATCTTCGAGGCGCTCGAGCCTTGTGGCACGATGACGATGGTCCAGCGGCGCTTGGACATCGGACACCTGCGGAACGCTTGAATCGCTACGGATTGGTCGGTGACGGTCCTGCCGCCGGCCAGCGGGCACTGCGCGGCCTCGAACGAGCGGGGCCGGGGGATAGTATGCCCCTCGGCTGCGCCGCTGTCAAGCGGGAGTTCGCTGTATAAATATTTGTGATGTCGCGGGTTATGACACGGCCCGGGGGGCCGGTCCTACGGGGCCCCGGCCGCGGGCTCCGGCTTGGGGAACAGGACCGGGGCGCGGCTGGTCCGATCGCCGGCCACCGACGGGTTCGCGAGGGTATCCCACAGCGGGCCCTCGGGGCGACCGGTCCTTCCGAGAGACGCGTACAGCAGCGCGCACTTCTCGGGGAGAAAGGGCGCCGCCAGCACCGCCAGCCGGTAGAGACATCGGGCCAGGCTGGCGAGTGCCCGATCCAGCTCGGCCTCCTTCCCCTCCTTGGCCAGGGTCCACGGCGCGGTGCGCACGATGTACTGGTTGGCCTCGGTGACCAGGGACCAGACCGCGTCCGCCCCTTCCCGGACCTGGAACCGATCCATCGCCGCGGCATAGATCGCCAGGACGGCGGTGCCGGCCGCGTCCAGCGGCGTGACGGTGGTCTCGGCGGGGACCACGCCGCCGCGGTACTTGGCCAGCATCGCGAGACTTCGCGACGCGAGGTTACCCAGGCCGTCGGCCAGGTCCGAGGTATAGCGGTCGTCGAAGCGGTCCCAGGTGAAGTTTCCGTCGTTCTCCAGGCCGATTTCGCGGAGGAGGAAATACCGCAGCGCATCGGGCCCGTGCCGCTCGATGGCGCTTTCCAGGCTCACGGCGGTACCGGCGGTCTTCGACATCTTGACGCCTTCCCACTGCACGTAGCCGTGGGCCCAGACCCGGCGCGGCAGGGCAAGCCCGGCGCTCAACAGCATGGCCGGCCAGATCACGCAGTGGAACCGGGTGATGCCTTTGCCGATGACGTGGACGTCCGCCGGCCACAGGCGCTGGTATCCGTCGGCGGGAAAGCCGGTCGCGGTGAGGTAGTTGATGAGCGCGTCGAACCAGACGTAGACGGTCTGCTGCGGATCACCGGGGAAGGGAACGCCCCACTCCATCCGCTGGCGGGAGATCGAGACGTCCTGCAGCCCCCCTTCCAGGAGCCGGAGCACCTCGTTGCGCCGGATCTCCGGCTCGACGGCGAATCGCCCGGAGCGGATCAGATCGAGCAGGGGCTCGGCGTAGCGGCTCAGTCGAAAGAACCAGTTGCGCTCCCGGGTGGGCACCAGGTCGAGCGTCGGGTGCTCGATGCAGCGGCCATTGACGATCTGGGCCTCGGTCTTGAACTCCTCGCACCCGTTGCAGTAGAGCCCCTCGTATTCGCCCTGGAAGAGATCGTCGGGCGAGCGGGCCCGAATCGCCTCGAGCAGGGCGGTGACCCCGGTCCGGTGGCGGGGCTCGGTCGTGCGAATCCAATCGTCGTTGCTGCACTCCAGCCGGCGCCAGAAGTCGGCGAATCGCGCCGCCATCCGGTCGACCCATGCCGCAGGGGAGACCCCGGCCGCAGCCGCGGCCTGGATCACCGACTGGCTGTGCTCATCCATCCCCATCAGGAAATGCACCTGGTCCCCGCGCAGCCGCCGATAGCGGCACACGCAATCGGCGCCGACCTTTTCCAACGCATGGCCCAGGTGGGGATCGCCGTTCGAATAGTCGATGGCGGTGGTGAGATAGAACTTGGTCATTCAGGACTCGGAGCCCGATGGCGGGGAGGGGGGCGCGCCGCCGTCGGGGCGAGGGCCCTTCCGCTTGCGCCGCCGCCGGCGCTTGCGGGGCGCCCCGGCGGCGTCCTGCCCCGCGGCTTCCGGGGTTGCCTCGGCGGGCGCCGCGTCGCGGGGACGCGGTGTGCCCTGGGCCGCCTCCGCCGGCGCGCGACCGGGGACCCGCGCAGGGCTCGCGGCGTCCGGCCGCTGGCCCCGCGCCTCGGGCGGCGGCTCCCCCAGTCGCTCGAGCTCTTCCCGGAGATCGATCAGCGAGATGATCCGGGGGCCCTGCTCGTCGCTGCGGAGGAACACCCGCTCGCGGAAGATGTCCACCGCCACCACGCGCTCGGCGCCCCGGCTGGTGCGCAGCGCCTTTCCCTCCTTGGGGAACCGCTTGCGCGCGGCGACGTAGAACTCATGCTCGTACTTGAGGCAGCAGAGCAGCCGCCCGCAGCCGCCCGAGATCTGCGCCGGGTTGAGCGAGAGGTGCTGGTCCTTGGCGAGCGCCAGGCTCACCGGTGAGAGGCTGGTCAGCCAGGTCGAGCAGCAGTACTCCTTGCCGCAGCGGCCCACCCCGCTCAAGCGGGCCGCTTCGTCGCGGGCCCCGATCTGCCGGAGGTCGATCCGGGTATGCAGCACGGAGGCGAGGTCCCGCACCAGCTCCCGGAAGTCCACCCGCTTCTCGGCGGTGAAGTACACGGTGAGCTTCTTCCGGTCGAACTGCCATTCGGCGTCGCTCACCTTCATGTCGAGCTGCCGCGCGCGCACCCGCTCCAGCACGGTGCGCCGGGTCTCCTCCTCGGAGCGGCGGAGGTCGTTGGCGGTGCGAATCTCCTCCTGGGTGGCCCGCCGGATCACGGCCAGCTCGGCCGACTTGGTCTCCCCGACCGCGCAGCCGCTGCAGCCGCTCGCGCACTTCTTGGTGGCGGTCTCGCCGACGGCGGACACCCGCCCGAAGTCGAGCCCCCGGTCGGCGGGCACGATCACCGGCTCGGACAGCCGGAGCGGCTCCGCGTCGTCCGACCAGAGGAAATAGTCCTTCCGATTGCCCTTGAACCGGACTTCGACGGTGGCGGCCATCAGGCTTCCGTGAACACGCCCATCCCCGCGTATTTCTCGGCGCGGCGGCGGACCAGCTTCTCGGGCCGAAGCTTGCGCAGCTCGGTCACGTGCCGGATCAGGGCATCGCGCAGCGCCTCCCCGGCGGCGTCGGGGTCCTGGTGGGCGCCACCCAGGGGCTCGGGGATGATCTCGTCGATGACCTTGAACTGCAGCAGGTCGGTGGCGGTGAGCTTGAGCGCCTCCGCGGCGCGCTCCCGCTGGCTGGCGTCCTTCCACAGGATGGCGGCGCATCCCTCGGGGGAGATCACCGAGTAGACCGAGTTCTCGAACATCAGCACCCGGTCGGCCACCCCCAGCGCCAGGGCGCCGCCCGAGCCGCCCTCGCCGATCACCACCGCCACGACCGGGGTGGGCAGCATCGCCATCTCCAGGATGCTGGTGGCCAGCGCCTCGGACTGCCCCCGTTCTTCCGCGCCGAGGCCGGGATAGGCGCCGGGCGTGTCGATGAGGGTGATGACCGGCGCGTGGAAGCGCGCGGCCAGGTGCATCAGGCGGAGCGCCTTGCGGTAGCCCTCGGGGTGGGGCATGCCGAAGTTGCGCTTGATGTTTTCCCGGGTGTCCCGGCCCTTCTGGTGGCCGATCACCATCACCGAGGTGCCGCCGAGGCGGGCCCAGCCTCCCACGATGGCCAGGTCGTCGCGGTAGAGCCGGTCGCCGTGGAGCTCGACGAAGTCGGTGAAGATGGTGCCCAGGTAGTCCTGGGTATAGGGACGCTTGGGATGCCGTGCCACGCTCACCCGCTGCATCGGGGTGAGGCTGCGATAGATGTCCTCGCGGAGGCTGTCGAGCTTGGCCTGGAGCGTCGTGAGCTCGCCGGCCACGTCGATTTCCCGTTCTTCGCCCACCCGCTTGAGCTCGTCGATCTGCCGCTCCAGCTCCAGCAGCGGTTTCTCGAAGTCGAGGGTGTACGCATTGCCCATGGGGTTACCCCACCTTGACGTAGCGAACGGCGTCGGCGCCGAGGAGCCCTCGGAGCGACCGGACCACATCCTCGACCGGCTCGACCTTCATGCCCCGGGCTCGCAACCGAACCGCCTCGCCGCTGCCGTCGGACCAGTCAATATAGACCGGGGCCGGCCCCGGATGACCGGCGCAGAGCGCGGCGGCGGAGCGCAGCAGGGCGGGCTCGGGCGCCCCGGACGCGGCCCAGCGGAGCGCGATGCCCATCGCGCCGGACCGCCTGAGCTCGGCCAGGGGGCGCGCGGTCTCGACCACGAAGGGCACCCGGTCCTCGCCCCGGTCCCGCGCGCTGTACCCGCCGGTCAGCAGGACGGCGGCGTCGTCGACGATCACCTGATTGAGGCGGGCCCAGCTCTCGGGAAAGACGATCGCCTCGGCGGTCCCGTGGAAGTCCTCCAGCACGATCCGGGCGTACTCCTTCCCGGATTTCTTGGAGATCTGGCGCTTCACGGCGGTCACCAGGGCCGCCACCGTCACCTGATGCTCGCTCCACTCGTGCAGCGTGGCGGTGGTCCGGGTTCCGAACAGCTCGACCTCGGGCCGGAACGGCTCGAGCGGGTGTCCCGAGATGAAGAAGCCGATCACTTCCTTTTCCCGGGTCAGCCGGTCGGCCTCGGGCCAGTCGGGCACGTCGGGCAGCGTCACGGTCCGGGGTCGCGAGGCCAGCTCCGCGCCGAAGAGGGACTCCTGTCCGGCCTCGCGTTCCTGCTGCTTGAGCTGCGCCTCGCCCAGCACGCTGTCCAGCGCCGCGGTGAGCTGGCTGCGATACCCGCCCAGGGAGTCGCAGGCGCCCGCGGCCACCAGGGATTCCAGCACCCGCTTGTTGCAGAGCCGGAGATCGATGCGGTCCACCAGGTCTCCCAGATTGCCGAATCGGTCCGGCGTGCGCCCCGCGATGATGGAGTCGATCGCCCCGCGGCCCACGTTGCGCACCGCGCCCAGCCCGAAGCGGATCCGCCGGTCTCCCACCACGGTGAACTTGAAGCCCGATTCGTTGACGTCGGGCGGCAGCACCTCGAGCCCCAGCTCGCGGGCCTCGTTGATGTACTGGACCACCTTGTCCGTGCTCCCGATCTCCGAGGAGAGCAGCGCCGCCATGAACTCGGCGGGGTGATGGGTCTTGAGCCAGGCCGTCTGATAGGAGAGGACCGAGTAGGCCACCGAGTGCGACTTGTTGAACCCGTACCGGCCGAAGGTCTCGAGCTGGGCGGAGATGTCGCTCGCCAGCTTCCGGTTGATGCCGAGGGCCACCGCGCGCTCGACGAAGCGGCCCAGCTCCTTCCTGATCAGCTCGGCGTCCTTCTTGCCCACCGCCTTGCGAAGGACATCGGCCTCGGCGAGGGAGAAGCCCGCCAGCACGTTGGCGATGCGCATCACCTGTTCCTGGTAGGTGATGACGCCGTAGGTCGGCTCCAGGATTTCCCGGAGCGAGGGGTGCGGATAGCTCACCGCCTCCTGGCCCAGCTTCCGCCGGATGAACACGGTGTGCATCCCGGCGTCGAGCGGGCCGGGACGCAACAGCGCGTTGCAGGCCACCAGGTCGTCGAACCGGTCGCACTTCATCGCCCGCAGCGTCTCGGTGGCCAGCGCCGATTCGAACTGGAAGATGCCGGCGGTACGGCCCTGGCGGAGCGTGGCATAGACGTCCGGGTCGTCCAGCGGCAGCGCGGCCATGTCGGGCGCCGTGCCGGTGCGCTGCTCGATCATGCCGATGGCATCGTGGATGACCGTCAGGGTCTTGAGGCCGAGCATGTCCATCTTGAGCATGCCCACCTGCTCGAGCGCGCCCATCTCGTACTGGGTGATGATGCTCTGCTCGCCGTCGGCGGCCTGGCCGGCGCCCTTGGTCGGCGCGGTGCACACCGGGACGTACTCCGAGAGCGGTCCCGGGGCGATCACGATGCCGGCGGCGTGGACCGAGGCGTGGCGCGAGATCCCCTCGATCCGGGCGCTCAGATCCACCATGCGCCGGTAGACCGGCGCGGTCTTCACCAGGTCGCGGAGCTCGTCCACCTTCTTCATGGCCTCGGGAATGGTGAGGCTGTAGGCGGGGCCCGACGGAATCAGCTTGGTGATCTTGTCCGCGTCGCCGGGCGGAATTTTCAGCACGCGAGCCACGTCCTTGAGGGCCGCGCGCGCCTTCATGGTCCCGAAGGTGATGATCTGCCCGACGCTCTCCCGGCCATAGCGCTCCCGGACGTATTCGATCACTTCGCCGCGACGTTCGAAGCAGAAGTCGACGTCGATGTCGGGCATCGACACCCGCTCGGGATTGAGGAATCGCTCGAACAGGAGGTCGAACCGCAGCGGGTCGACGTCGGTGATGCGCAGGGCATATGCCACCAGCGAGCCCGCCGCCGAGCCGCGGCCCGGTCCGACCGGGATCCCCCGATCCCGCGCGGCGCGGATGAAATCCTCGACGATCAGGAAATACCCGGCGTAGCCCGCCGTGGTGATGACGGAGAGCTCGTACTCGAGCCGGTCGCTGACCTCCTTCGAGAGCGTGTCCCCGAAGCGGGCCCGGGCGCCCGCGGTCGCGAGATCCCGGAGCAGCGCGTTCTCGTCGGTGTATTCGACCGGCAGGGGGAAGCTCGGGACGAAGTACCGCTTCTCGAAGTCGAGCTCGCAGAGGTCGGCGACCCGGGCGGTGTTGTCGATCGCCTCGGGGTGCTCCGGGAAGAGGGCCCGCATCTCCGGCTCGCTCTTGACGTAGGACTCCTCCCCGGTGAAACGGAAGCGCTTGGGATCGTCGAGGTCCGCCCCGGTGCCGATGGCCAGCAGGACGTCGTGAGCCTCGGCATCTTCGCGGCGCAGGTAGTGGGCGTCATTGGTGGCCACCACACCCAGGCCCAGCTCGCGGCCCAGCCGGAGCATGCCCTCGGTCACCAGGCGCTCCTCCGCCATGCCATGGTCCTGGATCTCCAGCCAGAAGCCGTCCTTGCCGAACAGCTGGGCAAACCAGCGTGCCGACGCCTTGGCCTCCTCGTACTTGCCGTGCCGGAGCGCCTGGGCCACCTCGCCCGAGAGGCAGGCCGCCAGACAGATCAGCCCCTCCGAGTGACGGGCCAGCACTTCCTTGTCGATGCGCGGGCGCCGGTAGAAGCCCTCGGTGTACCCGATCGACGAGAGGCGGATCAGATTGCGATACCCGGCCTTGTTCCGGGCCAGCAGTACCAGGTGGCTGTAGTGGGCCGGGGCGTCGGGCGGCTTCTGCGAGGAGCGACGATCGCCATAGGCCAGGTAGGCTTCGAAGCCCAGAATGGGGCGGAGCTTTCTGGCCGTTGCCTCGGCGTGAAAGCTCCAG
This sequence comes from uncultured Gemmatimonadales bacterium, assembly GCA_963762545.1. GTDB lineage: Bacteria > Gemmatimonadota > Gemmatimonadetes > Gemmatimonadales > GWC2-71-9 > JABFSM01. The sequence goes on from CAVXLC010000002.1 coordinate 421,102, forward strand.
GCCGCGTGCATGTTTCCATGGTCGGTCACCGCCAGACTGTCCATCCCCAGTTTCTGGACGTGCCCGACCAGATCCGAGATCCGGTTGGCCCCGTCGAGGAGCGAGTATTCGCTGTGGGTATGGAGGTGGACGAATGCCATTCTCTGGGCGGGTCTCCGTGCAGCCGAGCGGACCGGCGAACGTCTATCTGTGACGCTGACGGGCAGGCCGTCGCGATCGAAATGGGAAGCTACCGGCGGTCGGGACGATTGTCAAAACTCATTGTCATGCCTTAACTTGCGTCATACCAACCGCAGATCTTCGAGGACCAGAATTCGCGTCATGAAAACCTCCCTTCGCCCGGTACTGCTCGCGCTGGTCGCTCTCGGCTCCGCCTGCGGTGGCACCCCGACTCAGCCGAACCCCAATACCCTCCCCACCCCGAGCGTGGCGTGTGCCGCGACCCCCCCGACCCAGCTGGCCGTGGGGCAGCATCTCGTGCTCGATCCGTCGGCGACCAGCGGCTGTCTCCGGATCCCGCCGGCGGGTGCGGCCGGCGCGCAATACCTCCTGGTGCTGGCGGCCACCTCGGGGGTTCGTTCCCCGACCGGAATCCAGGGGTCCTACGTGCTGCGGGGCAGCAATCCGGGCGGCGTGGTGGCGGCCCCGGCACCGACCCTGGTGGCTCCGGGCGCGGCCATAGCCGCGGCGCGGCCCTCGGCGGGTGCGCAATTCGACGCCCTGCTCCGGAGCCGGGAGCAGGAGCTCCTGGCCCAGCCGGGCGCGCGCATCGCCCCCGCCGCCGCGGCGCCGGTCACCGCCCCGCCCGTCGTGGGGGAGGTCCGGAGCTTCAATTCGTGCGGCAACCTCACCTGCAGCACGTTCGTCACCGTGCAGGCCACCGCGCGCTACGTGGGCACCCATGTCGCTGTGTACATGGATAACGCGGTGCCCCAGAACGACACGCTGAAGGACGCCGACTACGCCGAGCTTGGCGTGGCGTTCGACACCTACCACTACCCCATCGATACCACGGCGTTCGGGCGGGAATCGGACCTCGACGGCAACGGCGTGGTGGACATCCTGATGACCGACGCGGTCAACAGCCTGACGCCCGACTGCACCAACGGCAGAGTGCTCGGCTATTTCTTCGGCGGTGACCTGCTCAACAACACCGGCTCGAACCACGGCGAGATCTTCTACACCCTGGTGCCGGCCCCCCTGTCGGGCACCTGCAACGCCATCGACCGGCGAACCGCGGTAGACAACATCAAGCCGACGCTGATCCACGAGTTCCAGCACATGATCAGCTTCAACCAGCACGGCCTGGTGCGGGGCGGCAACGCGGAAGAGGTCTGGCTGAACGAGGCCTTGTCTCATTTTGCCGAAGAGCTCGGCGGCCGCCTGATTCCCAACGCCCAATGCACCCCGACCTTCCCCTCCTGCCGGAGCCAGTACACCAGCGGGGATATTTTCAACGGCTACGACTACCTGTCCAACACCGAGTCCAATTTCGTGATCTTCCCCACCAACTCCACCGGCACCCTTCCGGAGCGGGGTGCGGTCTGGATGTTCCTGCGGTGGACGCTGGACCAGTTCGCGGCGGACTCGATTCTCGGAACCAGCCTTACCCGGGCGCTGGTGGGAACCCAGCTCACCGGTGCCGCGAACCTGGTGGCCGCCACCGGGGGGAATCTCTCTACCATGATTCCCGAGTGGATGATGGCCACCTACCTGGACGACGGTCCCGATCTTCCCGACGAGGCGACCGGCCGGCTCCGCTTCAAGAGCTGGGGGTTGCGGGGGATCTGGACCGATCCCCGCAATGCCCAGTTCTTCCCGTCCGGCTTCCCGCTCACGCCCGACGTGATCGGGGGGAGCTACTCCCGGACCGGGACGCTCCGAGCGGGGTCGGGCCGTCATTTTCTCATCGCGCAGGGTGCCCAGGGCGCCGAGGTCGATCTCCAGGTGCTCAAGAACGCGGCCGGCGACCCCCTCGATCCGACCCTGCTGAGCCGGTTCGGCCTCGTGCGGATCCATTGATCACGGCCGGCCGCCTCCGCGCGCTGCTGGTCCTGCTCGCCGTTCCGCCGGGCCTCGCCGGCCAGGCCCGGCCGGTGCCGGTCATTCTCGGGTTTCCTTCCAGTGTGCAAGCCGCCGGGCTCGCCGGTGCCGGGGTGGCGCTTCCGGGTTATGCCGGCGCCCTGTTCGTGAATCCCGCCGGGCTGGCGCCGATCCGGGTGCTGAGCGTGGAGGCCGGCTTTTCCCGCACCAGCGACCAGTCCACCTACGCCATGGCCGCCGCGGCCAGTCGGGTGGGCCGCTTCAACGTCGGCGTGGGGGCGCGCTACCTCCTGTTTCCGGCAAGCTCGGCCACCTTCGACAACCTGTCGTCGGTGGCCGCGGTGGTGTACCGCTACGGCGCCATCGCGCTGGGCGGGAGCACCAAGTACGTCTCGGTCGAAGAGCGGCACGGACCGACCACCCGCTCGGTGACGTCCGACCTGGCGGTGCAGGTCGCCTTCTTCGACATCGCCGCGCTGGCGCTCGCGGTGCAGAACGTGGGGCAGGCCAAGATCTCCGGCAACGGCCTCCAGCTGCCCGATGCCCTGCACCTCGGGTTCAGCCTCAACCTGCTGGACACGTTTTCCAACGGGCGGCTGCTCGCCACGGTCGAGAGCGTGTGGTCCGAGGGCGATCATGGGCGCACCGTGCTGGGCCTCGAGGCCGGCGCGGTGGTCTCCGGCCTCGGCATCGTGGCGCGGGTGGGCAGCGGCCGCCAGCCCGGCCTGGCCGGAGGGCTGCTCTCCAACACCACGTTCGGCGCGAGCATTCTGGTGGGGCGGGCCCGGCTGGACTACGCCTTCCAGCACCGCAGCGCGCTGGGGCGGGACGTCCATCTGGCCGGCGTCCGCTGGACGCCGTGACGCGCCGCCGCCTCCTCATGGGAATCCTCGTCACCGCGCTCGCGCTGATTCTGGGCTATGGAACGGCGTACGTCGCCAGCGAGGACGTGCGCTACCTCACCCGCGCGGGCATCGAGCAGACCGCCATTCTCGAGAAGCGCAAACCCATCGCGAAGCTGGTGGCCGATACCTCGCTCCCCGCCGACACCCGCGCCTACCTGCGGCTGGTGCTGGCGGTCCGGCAGGAGGCGGCGGATCTCGGCCTGGAGGCGGCCAAGACCTACACCACGTACAGCGACATCGGCCGGGACACCCTGCTGCTGGTCCTGTCGGCGTCCCCCAAGAACTGCATCTGCCCCTACCTGTGGAAGTATCCGATCGTGGGCCGGATTCCCTACAAGGGCTTCTTCGACCTGAAGATGGCCCAGCGCGCGGCCGACGCGATGACCGCCAAGGGGTACGACATCTCCCTCCGCCCCGCCGCCGCGTACTCGACGCTGGGCTGGTTCGAGGACCCGCTGCTCTCGACTGCGATGGTCAAGGACTCGGTCGAGCTGGCCTCGCTGGTGTTCCACGAGATCGCCCACAACACGCTCTACGTGAAGAGCGCCACGCCGTTCAACGAGAGCTTCGCGCAGCTGGTGGGATACCGGGCCACCGAGGAATTCTTCCGACGCCGCGGCGACACCGTCCTGGCGGCCCGCGCCCGGGACCGCTGGCACGACGAGATCGTGCTGGGGGAGTTCTACGACGGACTGCTGAACCGCCTGGAGGCGTTCTACGCCGGCAGGCCCGCCGGCGATTCGCTCGAGGCGGGACGCGTGGCCATCGGGCAGTGGGCCCGGGAGCAGCTCGAGGGTCCGCTGGGCGCGCGGCTCCGCACCTTCCGAGTGGGCCGGCTGGCCGCCCGTCCCATCAACAACGCGACCCTGGTCGGGGTCCGGATCTATCGGACCCACCTGGACTGGTTCGACCGGTGGTACGAGGGGAACGGCGCCAGCGTCAAGCAGAGCGTCGCGGCGCTGCGGCGTCTCATGGAGGGGGTCACCGGAGACAGCGCGTTCGTCCGCCTCAAGGCGGGCCTGCCGGATTCGGCGTCGGCGGGCGGCGTCCCACCGCCTGGAGTATCTTAGGAGCCCTTGGTGTCCCGATTCCCTGACTCTCTGGCGCGCCGCTTCCAATGAATCACGACAAACTGCTCTCCGAGCTCAACGAATTCCTGTCCATCCCGAGCATCAGCACGCTCCCGGCGAATGCGGCGGACTGCCGCCGCGCCGCCGCCTGGCTCATGAGCGAGTTCCGGGCCCTGGGCTTCCCGGTGGTCGAGCTGCTCGAGGGTCCCGGCCATCCGGTGGTGTGGGCCGAGAGCCCCCGGGTCGAAGGCAAGCCGACGGTGCTCTGTTACGGCCACTACGACGTGCAGCCGGTCGATCCGGTGGACGAGTGGATCTCCCCGCCGTTTCAGCCGACCGTGCGAGACGGCAAGCTCTACGCCCGCGGGGCCGTGGACGACAAGGGCCAGGTGTTCACGCTGCTCAAGGCCTACCAGGCGTCGCTGGGTGCCGACGGCACGCCGCCGCTCAACGTGAATTTCATCATCGAGGGCGAGGAGGAGTGTGGCGGGCGGGTGATTTTCGACCTGCTCCGCGCCGAGCCGGAACGGACCGCGGTGGACGCCGTGGTGGTGGCCGACATGGGGTACTATGCTCCCGGTCTCCCGGCGGTCTACACCGGGCTGCGGGGCATGTGCTACGCCGAGATTCATGTGCGCACGCTGCAGCGCGACCTGCATTCGGGCAGCTACGGCGGCGTGGCGCCCAACGCGATGGAGACGCTGGTCCGCCTTCTCACCGACCTCAAGACCCGCTCCGGGCGGATCAACGTCCCCAAGCTCTACAAGTCCATCGAGCCGCCCACCAAGGTCGAGCGCAAGGCGTGGAAGAGCCTGCCCTTCGACGAAAAGAAGTTCCTCAAGGACGAAGTGACCGGACGCGCCCTGACCGGGCTCAAGCAGTTCTCCGTGCTGGAGCGGGTCTGGGCGCTTCCTACCTTCGAGATTCACGGCATCCGGGGCGGGTTCACCGGCGAGGGGGCCAAGACGGTGATCCCGGCCCAGGCTATGGCCAAGGTGAGTCTCCGGCTGGTGCCCGGGCATTCCTACGAGAAGGTGGGGAAGTGGCTCACCCGGGCCGTGAAGAAGCTCGCGCCATCCTACGCCGATGTGGAAGTGAAGCTGCTCCACGGCGGAGACCCGGTGAAGTGCGATGTGAGCCACCCCGCGTTCCAGGTGCTCGATCAGGCCTTTGAGGCGGTCGTGGGGCAGCGCACCGTCTCGGTGCGTGCCGGCGGCTCGATCCCGGTGGTGCCGGAGCTTCAGCGAGGCGGGGCGCCGGTGCTGCTGACCGGCATCGGACTTCCCGATGACGGGCTGCACTCACCCAACGAAAAGGTGGATCTCCAGCAGATCTGGGACGGGATCGAGGTGTTCGGGAAGTTCTTCCAGATGTTCGCGGAGAAGGCCTAGCCGGGTTCGTCGCCCTGCGGGGGCCGCTTCTGGCCGCCGGAGTACCGGGCCTCGGTGCGGGCGTGCAGCTCGTCCACGCCGATCAGGGCGCGCACCGAGGCGATGATGCCCGCCACGACGTCATCGGCCCAGTACGGGTCGGGTCGCTGATCCTTCGGAAGGTCCGCCGCCTTGCCCTCGAGGAACCGGATGGCGGTGGCAATCCATTGAGTCTGGGCTCCCTCCACCAGCGACCACGCGCCGGTGGCCCGGAGCTCGATATCGGCCAATTCCTGCAAGAGCGGCTCGATGCCCGCGGTGACCCGTTTGTCCCGCAGCCGCTCCGCGGTGGCGGTCAGCACGGTGGCCCGCTCGGTTTCCTGGGGTTCGGGCAGCGGGGCCAGGTAGTGGCGCTGATCGGCCACCATTTCCGCCAGCCGGACGCAGACCGCCCGAATGGCCGGGGTCAGCGCGGGAGGCACCTCTTTGGCCCAGCTGGCCGCCGCGCGGAGGATATCCTCTGCCTTCCCGTCGGCCAGTGCCTCCAGCCTCTTCTTATCGAGCGGCTCCGCCATAAGGCCCCAAAGATAACAGGACCGCCGAACCCGAAGTCAGGTTTCGGCCACCGGCGCCGTGGGCTCGCCGGCGCCCACTGTGGCCGCGGCACGGGTCGCCGTCTCCCGCTCGAACACCTCGCCGAACCTCCGGATCACGGCCGCGCGCGCTGCGCCTCCCAGTCCGCCCCGCGCGCCGCCGGTTTCCCGCGCCACGCTGGTCATGGTGACTCCCGGGATGCCGCAGGGGACGATCAGATCGAACAGCGAGAGGTCGGTCGTCACGTTGAGGGCAAAGCCGTGGAGCGTCACCCACTGCTTCACGTGAATGCCGATGCTCGCGATCTTCCGGCCGGAGGTCCACACCCCGGTCTTCCCCGGATTCCGTTCCGCGGCGACGTCCAGGTCGGCCAGCCCGCGGATCAGGGCCTCCTCCAGCTGCCTCAGATACCAGTGCAGGTCACGCCGGTAGCCGCTCAGGTCGAGAATCGGATAGCCCACCAGCTGCCCCGGGGCGTGCAGGGTCACGTCGCCGCCCCGCTCGACCTCGAAGACGTCGAGGCCCCGGGCCTCGAGGAGCTTCCTGGGGAGGGGCAGGCTCGAGTCCCTGGTGCTGCGCCCCAGGGTGACGACCGGGTCGTGCTCGACCAGCAGGAGAACGTCCTCGGAGAGCTCGCCAGCCAGCCGGCGCCGGCAGAGATCGCGCTGGAGCTCGAGCACCGGCCCGTAGGCCCGTCGGCCCAGGTCGATCACCGCGATGGGCGAGCTCATGACGCGGCGGGCCGCGCCGAGAGCCGCCGTCCCATGATCAGGCTCAGGATGGCGGCCACCGCGACGAGGCCGAGGAGCCCGGGACGGCCGGAATACGCGAAGACCGGCCAGATCAGCAGGACCGACAGGACGAACGAGCCGAGCCCCGCCACGATCGCGAGCATCGAGCGGCGCCAGGGATTGCCGAGCGGAGCGAGGAAGGACCAGGCGGCGAATCCCGCCAGGACGATTCCGGCGGGCGTGCCGAGCAGCAGCATCAGGGCGTGGGGGGAGCTCAGGGTGAGCCTTGACCCGGGCGGAACCGACGCCTTGAGGACGTCGACCCCGTAACTCACCAGCGCCTGCAGTCCGACGCCGACCACCGCGCCGAACCCGAGGGCCCCGGCCACCACACCCAGCGGATCCGGTGCCGGCGGGCCGCCCTGCGCCGAGGGTTCACTCATGCCGGAAAGCTAACCGCTAGATGTGAATCACCCTTCCCATCGAGTCCAGGCACGCCTCGGCGATGGCCTCCGACAGCGTCGGATGGGCGTGGATGGCCAGATCGACCTCCTCGACCGTGTACTCGTTCTCCCGCGCCACCACCAGCTCGTGGATCATCTCGGAGGCGTGGCTGGCCACGATATGGGCGCCGAGAATCTCCCCGTATTTCTTGCCCCGGATGATCTTGACGAATCCTTCGGTTTCCATCGAGGCGCGGGCCCGCCCGTTGGCGGACATGGGGAACTTGCCGACCTGGTAGTCCAGCTTCTTCTCCTTGCATTGATCCTCGGTGAGGCCGATGCTGGCCACCTCGGGATGACAGTAGGTCACGCTGGGCACGTTGTCGTACATGATCGGGTGGGGCTTGTGGCCCGCGACCAGCTCGGCCACGAAGACCCCCTCGCGGCTGCCCTTGTGCGCCAGCATCGGCGGCCCGGCGACATCGCCGATGCAATAGACGCCCGGCGCGGTGGTTTCGAGCGTGGCGAGGTTGACCTTGACGAACCCGCGATCGGTGAGCTCGACGCCGCTTTCCTTGAAGCCCATGCCCTCGGTGTTCACCGCGCGGCCGGCGGCCATGAGCACTTTCTCGGCCACCACCTTCTCGGTCTTGCCCCCCACCTCGACGTCCAGGCTCACCTCGTTGGCGGCGACGGTGGCCTTGAGCACCTTGGCGCCGGCCAGCACCGTGATGCCGCGCTTGCGGAAGCTCTTGGTCATCACGTCGGAGGATTCCGCGTCTTCGATCGGCAGCATCCGGGGCAGCGCCTCGATGAGCGTTACCTTGGTTCCGAACGCGTTGAAGATGTCGGCGAATTCGGTGCCGACCGCGCCGGCGCCCACGATCGCCATCGTGGCGGGCGCCTTCTCGAGGAACAGCGCCTCGTCCGAGCTGATCACGGTGGTCTTGTTGATGTCCAGGCCGATCTGGGGAATCCCCTTGACCCGGGAGCCGGTGGCGATGATGACGGCCTTCTTCGCCTCGTGGACCTCGGTGCCGACCTTCACCTTGCGGCCCGGCTGCAGGACGCCCTGGCCCTTGAGGACCGTGATCTTGTGCTTCTTCATCAGGAACTCGACGCCCTTGGAGTTCTGCTCCGACACCTGGCGCGACCGCTTCATCGCCACGCCGTAGTCCCCCTTGACGCTCCCGACCTCAATGCCCAGGGCCTTGGCGTCGTGGCCGATCAGGTTGAGGGCGTAGGCGCTGTGCAGCAGGGCCTTGGTGGGAATGCAGCCGATGTTGACGCAGACCCCACCCAGCTTGTCCTTCTCGACGACGGCGGTGCTGAGCCCGAGCTGGGCCGCGCGAATAGCCGAGACGTAGCCGGCCGGTCCGCCGCCGATGATGATGACGTCGAATTGTGCCACGATGTACTCCGGGAAACAGGATTGAGGATCGAGGATTGAGGATTGAGGTGAATCCTCCAATCCTACCAGACCAGCGCCAATGGATTCTCCAGCAACAGCTTCAGGGTCTTCATGAACTGCGCTCCGGTCGCGCCGTCGATGACCCGGTGGTCGCACGACATGGTGAGATGCATGCGCCGGCGGACCTCGATCTTTCCGTTCACCACCGCCGGCACCGGAGCGATCCGTCCCACCGCCAGGATGCCGGCCTCCGGCGGATTGATGATCGCGGTGAAGTGCTCGATGTCGAGCATGCCCAGATTCGAGACCGAGAACGTGCTGCCGGTGTACTCCTCCGGCTTGAGCTTGCGTTCCCGGGCCCGGCCGGCCAGGTCCCGCGTCTCGGCCGAAATCTCGCGGAGCGTCTTGGCTTCCGCGTTCCGGATCACCGGCGTGATGAGCCCGTCCTCCACGGCCACGGCCATGCCGAGATGCACCTCGTTCCAGACCCGCACGTGATCGTCCTGCCACCACGCGTTGCAGGCCGGGTGCTGCGTGAGGGCGGTAGCCACGGCCAAAAGCACGATGTCATTGAAGGAGATCTTCCCCTGGTCTCCCGCGGCGGCGTTGAGCGCCTCCCGGGCCTCCGCCACCCGTTCCATGTCGACTTCGCTGGTCAGGTAGAAGGTGGGGATCGGTCCGAGCGACTGCACCAACCGCTTGGCGATGGTCTTCCGGATCTGGGTGAGCGGGACGTCGGTGTAGGGCGGACCGCCGGACGGTCGCGCGGCGGGACTCACGCCGGGCCCCGCGACAGCCGGTCCACCGGCCCGCCCAATCGTCTCGAGATCCCGTTTGATGATCCGTCCTTCCGGACCGGTCCCGGCGATCCCCTGCAGATTCACGCCGGTGTCCGCGGCGATGCGGCGGGCCAGCGGAGAGGCCTTGACGCGGCCGGACGGACCGGTCGGCGCTGCTGGCGGGGGCGGCGCGGAAGACGAGGGCGGCGCGGAAGACGAGGGCGGCGCGGAAGGCGAGGTCGGGGCGGGGGCGGCTCCCCCGTTCACCGACTCTCCCGCGGCGCCGATCCAGCCCACCGGCGACGAGACCGGTACCGTAGCCCCCGCCGACACCAGCTGCTTGAGCAGGGTCCCCGCCGCGCGGGCCACCAGCTCCATCACGGCCTTGTCGGTCTCGACTTCGGCCAGCACATCGCCCACCGCCACCGGGTCGCCCTCGTTCTTCTTCCACTCGACGAGGCGGCCCTCTTCCATCGTGGGCGAGAGCGCCTCCATGACGATCTTGGTTGCCATGCGTCCCCTACGCGAGGTACAGGACTTGCTTTGCCGCCGCGACGACCTTCGCGGGATCCGCCTTCGCGGCCTTCTCGAGATGCTTGTTGTACGGCATCGGGACATCGGCACCGGTGACCCGCAGGACCGGCGCGTCGAGCGCATCGAAGGCCTCGCGCTGGATCAGGTCCACCACCTGGGCCCCGACCCCGGCGAAATGCCAGCCCTCCTCGACCACCACGCAGCGGTTGGTGCGGCGCACCGAACCCAGAATCGTGGCGGTGTCGAGCGGGCGGACGGTGCGGAGATCCACGACCTCCGCCTGCACGCCCGCCTCCGCCAGCTGCTCGGCGGCCTTGAGCGCCACCGCCACCGTCTTGCCGTGGCTCACGATCGTGAGGTCGTGACCGGCCCGCTTGATGTCGGCCGAGCCCAGCGGAATGACCACCTCGCCCTCGGGCACCTCGCCCTTGTTGTTGTAGAGCATCTCGCCTTCGATGAACACCACCGGATTGTCGTCCCGAATCGCGGCCTTGAGCAGCCCCTTGGCGTCGGCCGGCGTAGCCGGCATCACCACCGTGAGCCCCGGGATATGGGAGTACCAGCTCTCGAAGGACTGGGAATGCTGGGCGCCCAGCTGCAGCGCCGCCCCGCCGGGCCCCCGGAAGACGATCGGACAGCCGATCTGACCGCCGGACATGTAGCGGATCTTGGCCGCGGTGTTCACGATCTCGTCGATGGCGAGCAGCGCGAAGTTCCAGGTCATCATCTCGATGATCGGCCGGAGCCCCACCATCGCGGCGCCCACCCCGATGCCGGTGAAGCCCAGCTCGGCGATCGGGGTGTCCACGATGCGCTTGGGCCCGAATTCCTTGAGCAGCCCGCGGCTCACCTTGTAGGCGCCGTCGTACTCGGCCACTTCCTCGCCCATGAGGAAGACCCGGTCGTCCCGCTGCAGCTCTTCGCGGAGCGCCTGGTTCAGCGCGTCCCGGTAGGTCATGACGCTCATGCCCGGGGCTCCGCGTAGACGTCGGCGTAGAGCTGCGACGGATCGGGGTCGGGAGACTCCTCGGCGAAGGCGTACGCGTCGTCCACTTCGGCCTTCACGTCGGCCTCCAGCGCGTCCCACCCGGCGTCGTCCAGGGTTCCCTCGGCCCGCATGCGGTCGGCCAGCAGCTTGATCGGATCCCGGCGGCGGTACTCCTCGACCTCCTCCTTGGTGCGGTAGGTGCCGTGCGCCGCGTCCGACATCGAGTGGCCGACATAGCGGTAGGTGCGCACCTCGAGCAGCGTCGGCTTCGATTCCTCGCGGGCCCGCGCCACCGCGCGGTCCATCGCCTCGCGAACCGCCAGCACGTCCTGGCCATCCACCATTTCGGCGGGCATGTCGTACGCGTTGCCGCGAATCGACAGGGTCTGCACCGCGCTGGCCCGGGCCACCGCCGTGCCCATGCCGTAGCCGTTGTTCTCGCAGATGAAGACGACCGGCAGCTCCCAGAGCGAGGCCATGTTGAGCGCTTCGTGGAACGCCCCGATGTTGGCGGCGGCCTCCCCGAAGTAACAGACGCTCACCTGGTTGCCGCCCCGGTACTTGATGGCGAATGCGGCCCCGGCCGCGATCGGGATGTGGCTCCCGACGATGCCGTGGCCGCCCAGGAATCCCAGCGATGCGTCGAACAGGTGCATGCTGCCGCCCTTACCGTGGGAGCAGCCGGTGGCCTTGCCGAACAGCTCGGCCATGACCGCCCGCGCGGTGATGCCGCGGGCCAGGGCCTGGCCGTGCTCGCGGTAGGCCGAGGTGACATAGTCGTCGGGCCGGAGCGCCGAGATGCTGCCGGCCGCCACCGCCTCCTGGCCGATATACAAGTGGCAGAATCCGCCGATCTTGCCGAGGCTGTATGCCTCGCCGGCCTTCTCCTCGAAGCGCCGGATCAGCAGCATCTGGCGCAGGTACTGCCGGTGCTGCGCGGCGGTATCGGCGGAGGCCGGCTTGCGCGCGGGCTTGGTCGATGCGGCCATTACGAATTCCTTGTCGCCGGGGGAACCTGGGCCGGACCCGGTCGCGCCGAGCGGGCCTGCTCCCACGCGTGATAGGACGAGCGGGTCAGCGGGCTCGACTGGACGTGGGTGAAGCCCATGGCCCGCCCCAGCGTTCCCAGCTCGGCGAATTCGTCCGGGGTATAGAACCGGGCCACCGGAAGATGCGCCTCCGAGGGCCGGAGATACTGACCCAGAGTCAGGATGTTCACGTCGCTCCGGCGGAGGTCGCGCATGGCGCCCAGCAGCTCGTCCCATTCCTCGCCCATGCCGAGAATGATGCCGGACTTGGTGAGCCCGTCCGGCACCATGCGGCGCGCCCGGGCCAGCAGCTCCAGCGCGCGGTCGTAGCGTCCGCCCGGACGCGCCAGGCGATAGAGCCGCTCCACCGTCTCGAGGTTGTGATTGAGGATGGCGGGACGCGCCTCCATCACCACCCGGAGCGCCGCCTCGGATCCCTTGAAGTCGGGAATCAGCACCTCCACCGTCGAGTCGGGGAGCCGCTTCCGGATTTCGGTCACGCACCCGGCAAAGGCTTCGGCGCCTCCGTTGGGAAGATCGTCCCGGTCCACCGAGGTGATCACGACATGCTGGAGGCCCATGGCCAGGACGGCTTCGGCGAGGCGCTGCGGCTCCAGCGGGTCGAATGCCTTCGGGGTGCCGTGCGAGACGGCGCAGTAGGCGCAGTTCCGGGTGCACACATCGCCCAGGATCATGAACGTGGCGGCCTGGTGCTCCCAGCACTCACCGATGTTCGGGCAGCGTGCCTCCTCGCAGACGGTATGGAGGCCGAGGTCCCGCATCAGCGTCTTGAGGCGGATGTAATTCTCGCCACCGGGCGCCTGGACCTTGATCCAGGACGGCTTGCGCGCCGGCGCCGACGGAACCGGAATGGGGCGGCTCGAGTCGAGAACGGGAAGGGAGCGGGGTAGAGCCGGTGCCGCCAAGAGGTCTCCGGGTGAACCTGAGCCGTCAAGTTTACACCCGTCGCCACCCTAGGTAAAGCATTGCGGTGCTTGAGGCTGGGCTCGTTATCGCCTATCGCCGAAAGAGCGCCAGGGCGCGCTGGATCGTGCTCGCGACTCCCCACGCGAGAGGCGTCCCGACCGCGGCCCATGCCGCGGCGAGGACCGGCACCGTCCGGACCGGACTCGGGGCCCCATCGGGCGCGGTCCCGGTCGCGGCCGGGCCGACGGCGGGCGTCGAGTCGTCCGATTCGGTCAGGTAGTGGCGCGAGGCCACCGCCTTGACCGAGAGATTGCAGAACAGCCCGACGATCAGGAGCGCCGCCATGAGGTAGAGGGTGTGGTTGTAGGCCCGCGCGTTGGGCACCCCCCGGTCGATCTCGTACTCCCGGATGTAGTTCACCAGCACCGGCCCGAACACGCCGGCCGCCGACCAGGCGGTGAGCAGCCGGCCATGGATGGCGCCGACGAACCGGGTGCCGAATAGGTCGGAGAGGTACGCCGGGATCGTGGCAAAACCCCCGCCGTACATCGTCAGGATGACGGCAAAGCAGACGACGAACAGCGCCACGCTTCCGATCCGGCCCGCGAACGGGACGGCGGCGTAGAGCAGCGCGCCCAGGCTGAAGAAGATCGAGTAGGTCGCCTTGCGCCCGAGGTGGTCCGAGAGGGAGGACCAGAGGAATCGCCCCGCCATGTTGAACAGCGAGAGCAGTCCCACGAAGCCGGCCGCGGCCGCCACGTCGATCCGCCCCCGGAAGACCTCCTGGATCATCGGACTGGCCTGCCCCAGCACGCCGATCCCGGCGGTCACGTTGAGGCAGAGGACCGCCCACAGCAGCCAGAACTGCGGCGTCCGGATCGCCTCGGTCGGGTGCACGTCGTGCCGCGAGACCAGCGCCTTCGGCGTGGCCTTCGCCGTGTAACCCGCTGGTTTCCACCCTGGGGCCGGAAGCCGGAAGGCCAGCGCCCCGAGGGCCATCGCCGCGAAGTAGATCAGGCCCATCACGACGAACGTCTCCGCGACGCCGACCGTGCCGGGACCCGCGAATCGCCGCATCAGCGCGGTGGACAGCGGGGCGGCGATCATGGCGCCGCCGCCGAACCCCATGATGGCCAGCCCGGTAGCCATGCCGCGGCGGTCGGGGAACCACTTGATCAGGGTGGAGACCGGCGTGATGTATCCGAGCCCGAGTCCGCACCCGCCGATGACCCCGTAGCCGAGCAGCAGCAGCCACAGCTGGTGGGTCCGCACGCCGAGCGCGCCCACCAGGAACCCGGCGCCCCAGCAGCCGGCGGCCGCGAGGCCGCTCTTGCGGGGACCCACGTCCTCGAGCCACCGCCCGAACGCGGCGGCGGAGAGCCCGAGGAAGACGATGGCCAGCGTGAACACCCAGCCCAGCTGGGTGAGCTTCCAGTCTCCCGGGGCGGAGGCCGAGACGCCCAGGACCCTGCTGAGCGGAAGATTGAAGACGCTGAAGGCGTAGGCCTGCCCGATGGAGAGATGGATGGCGAGCGCGGCGGGCGGAATGAGCCAGCGAGTGAAGCCCGGCCCGGCCGCCAGCCGCTCCTTCGCGAAGAATCCCGCCATCAGGGTTCGCGGAGGAGGCGCTCGATCATGTCCCGGTAGTCCGCGATCTGCTTGGTGTGCTGGGCCCCGGTGGCCGGTCCCCGAAACCCGGCGTACACCTGGCGGATCCTGCCGTCCTTGCCGAGGAACAGGGTGGTGGGATAGGCGGTGAAGCCATGGAGCTGGGGCAGCGAGGCCGCGGTCTCCTCGACCACGCTGATCCCGGCGTGCAGCAGGATCCAGGGAATCTGAAACTTGTCCCGGAACCGGCGGATCTGCGGGTTGTCGGCGGTCGTGTCGCCGGTGACTTCGTACCCGAGGCCCAGGATCTCGAATCCGCGCGAGTGATACTCGCGGTAGAGCGCGAGCAGGTCGGGCGTGGCCTCGTGGCAGGTGACGCACCAGCTGCCGAAGATGTCCACCAGCACGACCTTCCCCGTGAGCCGCGGGTCGTCCTGGGTCACCCGGCGCCCGGCGAGATCGAGGAAGCCGAACTGGAACGGCGTGAGCGTATCGGCCGAGGTCAGGGAGGTCGGTGCAGCCAGGTGGGGCGCGCCGGTGCTGCGCACCGCGACGAAGGGGGTCTGGGTCCGCAGGCCGGCGTGAAAGATTCCGCGAAGGGTGTCGCCGTCGAGCCGCCCGGCCAGCAGGTACACCGATACGCCGTCGAATCGCGCCACCGCAAAGCTGTCGGGGGTACCGCCGCCCCAGAACATGCCGAGATCCCCGGTATTGGAGAGCACGGCGCCCTCCAGGCCCTGGGAGCCCTCCACGAATTGCAGCACCCTGGGGCTGCGGCGCTGATCCGTGATGTACCAGGCGTCCCAGCTTCCCAGCAGCGGGGCCGGCGCCCTGGTCCGGGTCCATGATCCGCGGCTGGCCCGGAACGGAATCGAGCGGGGCCCGTTCCGACCCACGTTGTGATACTCCCCGACCAGCGAATCGCCGCGTCGCTCGGCGGTGATGGTCGCCGCGTAGTCGGCAATGTCGAACACCACGGTCGAGCCGCGGACCGTGACGGTCGCCTGGTCCGCGCATTTGGGCCCGTTGCAGATCTTCGCGGTGAGCCGGGGGCCCGCCTTCGACACCGCGAGCTCGAAGGGCAGCGGCCCGCCGGCCAGATCGAGCACCGAGCGCCACACGCCGGTGAGCGGCCGGGGCTGCTGGGGGATGCCGGCGAGGAGCAGGGCCGGGAGGGCCAGGGGAAGTCGCATGAGTCTCAGTCGTGCGGCGTGTTGGGGTCGCCACCCGCATAGCGCTCGCCGGCCCGGATTGCCGGGGTCAGCTGGTTACCGCGCCAGGGGGCGGGACAGGGATAGACGGTATTGTAGGCGCAGAACGGGTTCCGCGCCCGGTTGAAGTCCAGCAGGTAGCGACCGTCGGATCTCGGGATCAGCGACACGAATCGGCCCGCCGGATAGGTGCCATGGTCGGAGGTGGCGTCGCGGAAGTAGATCTCGAGCTCGGATTCGTCTTCGGTGGCGCCGGGCAGACGCATGACGTGAAGCCTGGCCGGCGTGCCGGCGATCGTCACCTCCACGGTGCCGACGTCACCGGCGTCGACCTCCACGCCGTCCGGAGCCAGGAGTCGCTGGCTCCTGGCCTCGCGCACCGGGGTGAGCGTCACTACGTAGGCATTCGCCTGGATCGTAGGGGAAGTAGATCGGCGGGTGATCCTTCCCGGGCGCCGCGCGATAGACGGTCACGGCGCTCCGCCCCGCGGGGCCGCTCGCCACCAGGCGCCAGCTTCCGAGCATCGTGGGTCGTCCGCGCACCAGGCTCAGCGCGTCTCCCGCTCCCGTGAGGCTCACCCGGCCGTCGCGCTCCACGAGCCGGCCCGGGCGTACCCCGGCCAGTGGCAGGTCCGCGGTGTCGGGCCCGACCGAGAGCCCCGGCCCGATCGGACGGACCACCACCGCGCGCAGCGGCGACACCGGCGCGGTCCGCAGCCATTCGGCGAATTCCCGGCGCTCGGTCTCCACCTGGGACCGGCTTTGCGCCGCGGCCGGAAACGGCCGCGCGGCGCCCGTCAGCACGAGCACCGCGCCGAGGCATCGGCCGGGACGGATACCGGTCACTTGCTGGCGGCCAGGAATCCGGCCAGGAACGGAGTCGTGGTGGGCTGCGGAGATCCGCCCGACGGCTCGACCGTCAGCGCGAAGCCCGAGATGTCCTCACCCGCGGGGACCTGAATGGCCTGCACCAGGCTGTGACCGGTCGGCTCGGTGTTGAAGACCCGGGAGGGAATCGGAGTTCCGGTCTTCCGGAGGAACCAGAGCTGATAGGTCCGGTTCGCCGCCGCGGGCGGCAGGTTGAAGGTGTGGATGATCACCGAGCGCTTGCGGGGGTCGTAGAACACCTGCGCGATCGGCGGCTGGTCGCCGGGCGCCACCATGGTGACCAGCTGGGTGCTCGGCTCGAGGATGGCGTTCAGCGTGGCCTCGCGCTCGGTCAGCCACTTCTGGTACCGGGCGATCTCCCCGTATTTCTCGTCGAGCGTCCGGGTGAGGGAGCGGACCTCGAGCGAGAGCCCGACCGACACCAGCAGCGCCGCGGCCAGGCCGGCTCCCATCACCAGCGGGGTGAAGGAGCGCCGCCCCGGCTCGGAGCCCGCGCCCGCCCCGGGCGAGAGCGCCGCCGCCTTGGACTTCCCGATGCGCTCGGCGAGCCGCGCCTTGAGCTCCGCCGGCGGGGTGCGCTCGTCCGCCAGCGCGAGCAGGGCGTTCAGCTCCCGGTGCTCCTGCACCTCCCGCTGCAGCTCCGGGGAGATGGCCAGGGCGGCTTCGAAGGCGCGGGTCTCCTCGGCGGTGAGCGCGCCGAGCGCATAGCCCGCCACCAGATCGCGCATCGTCTCGGGAGCGTCGCTCATACCGCCTGCCCGGCGTAATAGGGTCGGAGGCTGTCCCGCAGCCGCTGCATGGCCAGGCGCACCCGCGTCTTCACGGTGCCGAGCGGCTCACCCAGCCGCTCCGCGATCTCGGAGTGGGAGAGCCCCTCGTAGAACGCGAGCTGCACCGCTTCTCGCTGCGGCGGAGACAGGGCCATCAACGCCTCGGCCACCACCTTGCGCCGCTCCAGCTGCTCCACGTCCCGGTCGGTGCCCGGGTCGGCGGTGCCCATGCCGGGGGCCGCATCGGGCTGGGCCGCGGCGGCCTTGGTCACCACTCTGGCGCGGCGCCCCCGTGACCGGATCAGATCCAGGGCCCGGCTTCGGCAGATCATGGTGAGCCACGCGATGGCCGACCCGCGGGACGGCTGAAATCGCGGTGCGTCGCGCCAGGCCTGCGCGAAGCTGTCCAGCACGACGTCCTCGGCGTCGGACCGCTCACCCGCGATCCGGTAGGCCACCGCGTACAGGGCGCCCGCGTATTTGTCGTAGAGGTGTTCCAGCGCGGATTCGTCGCCGCGCGCCACCCCCTCCAGCAGGCTGTGATCCGATTCGAGCGGGGTGGGGAGAGGCGGCGTGGCCATGGCTCCGGAAGGCGCTGGCCTCCGCGGGGAGAGCGGAGGACAGGCTGATACTAGTGGTCACCGCGAGAGGCGTCCACCCCTCCGCCATCGTCATAGCCGGTACCCGAACGTCCTGTTCCCAGGTCTACGCCGGTCAGGCGGGATTGGATTGGGGCCGGGCGCCTACCAGTTCCAGAATCGCTCCGGGCGCAACGCGTCGATCTCTTCGACCGTCGTCTCGCCCGAGAGCAGATGGTTGATGATGGTGCCGGTGATCCCGGCCAGCAGAATCCCGTTGCGGCCGTGCCCGGTAGCGTACCAGAGTCCCTTGAGGCTCGGCTCTCCTCCCACGATGGGCAACCCATCCGGTGTGCCGGGCCGGAGTCCGGCCCAGGCGCGCAGGACCTTCGCGTTTGCCAATGCGGGGACCAGCTCGGCGGCGCGGGCCCGGATCGAGGCCACGCCCGCCTCGGTCACCTGCGGCGCAAACCCCGCGTGCTCCACCGTGCTGCCGGCGATCGTCTCGGCCTCGCGATGCAGGAGGTAGCCGCCCTGTCCGAACACGATGGAGGGCTCCGCCCCATCGGGCCAGCGCAACGCGACCAGCTGCCCGCGGACCGGCTCCACTGACAGCGGCCGGGGGAGATTGGCGATGCGTCCGCTCCAGGCGCCGGCCGCCAGCACCACATGGTCCGCGGGGTGCCACTCGGCCCCTTCGACGCCGGTCACCCGTCCCGCCGAATGGGTGAGCGCGGTGATGGTATCGGTGACCAGCTCGGCCCCGAGGCGGATCGCGTCCTGGCGCAGAGCCTCGACCAGCCGCGCCGCGTCCAGGCAGCCGTCGCGCGGCGCGAGCAGTGCGCCCAGGGTCGGCGCGAGCCAGGGCCACTCCCGACGCACCTCGTCCGGGTCGAGCCACTCGCAGTGATGGCCATGCTGGCGCTGCCAGGCCACCCGCTGCTTCAGGGCTTCGACCTGCGTCTCGGTATGCGCGGCCTGGAGGATGCCACCTTCCCAGAGCCCGATGTCGATGCCGGTAGATTCCAGCAGCGACGGAGCCACGTCCCGGTAGAATTCCCGCCCGGCCAGACCGAGCTCGAAGAGCACCCCGTCGGCCGGCGCCTCGATCTGTGGCGCCAGCATGCCGGCGGAGGCGCGCCAGGCCTCGCCGGCCTGGCCGCCTCGCTCGAACAGCCGTACCCGGTGTCCTCCAAGGGCCAGCTGGCGAGCGCAGGCGGCCCCTACCACCCCTCCACCGACGATGACAATGTCAGGAGCAGCAGTCACTTAGGCCTCGACGAAACTTTTTGAAACGTCGCCCGTACTGTTCAACGCTGCCAATAGGCGGCAAGATTGATTCGGTGCCAACGCTTGAAGGAAGGATACCATGATCCGGAACGTGGTCGGGTTCGCGGGAGTCGCCATTGTGGCGATGATCGCACTGAGGCTTCTCGGCGGCCTGTTCGGCTTCGCCATCAGCATTTTCATGATGCTGTTGTGGCTCGCCTTCTGGGGCTTCATCATCTACCTGGTTCTGCGGGTGATCAGCCCACGGACGGCGGATCGGGTGCGCGATACGATCAAGGGGAACAAGGCGGCGGAGTAGCAGGGAACAGGATTTGAGATTGAGGATTGAGGATTAAGGATCGAGGATTGAGGATTGAGGATTGAGGATCGAGGGCCTTCACTCCCCGGCACGCTCAGTCCGGAATCCCCAATCCTCAATCCTGCGGTGTCGAGCTGTGCAAATGGACGATCTTCCAGCCGGCCCCGCCGGCTTTGGGCGTCAGCAACACCGTCGCCTTGCCTTCACGCGCCAGACCTTCCTTCACCGACAGCCAGCGATATTCGAAGTACACCCAGACCAGGCTCTGACGGACCTCGAGCCGGCTGGAGGTGATGGCCACCTCACCGCCCGGCTCGACACCCGCGAACCGCGGTGGCGCATAACGCAACTCGCCGTTGGCGACCACGGTGGCGTCGGGATCCCAGAGGGAATCCGCCGTGGCCATGCGGCTGTCGGCCTCGAGCGCCGCCGTGATCACCGCGGTGACCGGCGCTTCGATCCCTTCCGGTGAGAGCACCGGAGGGGGGACCGTCGCGGGATGCCCGCACCCCAGCGCGAGCAGCAGCGCCGCGTTAACCCGCGTCCAGCGCATCCAGCACGCCCCACACCAGCAGGGGCAGCAACAGCTCGTGATGACCGGTGAGCTGATAACCCGCTCCGCTGGTGCGGGTCGGGCGCTCGACCACATTCATCCGCGGTCGGTACTGGCGGATCATGTCGAAATCGGCGGCCAGGAAATCGGTGGGCCGCCCCGCGCCCAGGTTGCGCGCCACGGCGAGCGCCTTGAGAAACACCTCCGGCATCACCACCGCGCTGCCCCAGTTGAGCACCGCGCCTCCGGCATGGAGCGAGGGAAGGGAACCGGCCAGGCGGCGGAAG
Source organism: uncultured Gemmatimonadales bacterium (assembly GCA_963762545.1). GTDB lineage: Bacteria > Gemmatimonadota > Gemmatimonadetes > Gemmatimonadales > GWC2-71-9 > JABFSM01. Next base: position 441,408 of record CAVXLC010000002.1, read on the forward strand.
TCGCGGAGCGAGGTATCACCCAGCGCGGCGCCGTCGGCGCTGGGGTGCTGGTGGTTGATCTCCGCGCCGATGGTGGTGTGGACGGTGACCGGGATGTCGTGGTGCCGGCAGCCGAGCAGGATGGAGACCGCCGCGCCGGGAAGGGCCGGCCGCGCGGCGAGCGCCCGGGCGAGTCCCTCCCCATACCCCAGGCCGTCGGCCGCGGCGGCCACCGTGGCGGCGTTCATCGCCGCGCCGGTCTCCTCCACCATGCCGAAGGTGCCGTCTTCCAGGCCCGCCTCGACGTCCTCACTGGTGCCGCCGAACGCCGCGAGCTCGAAATCGTGAATCGCCGCGGCGCCGTTCATGGCCACATGCGTCACGATGCCCCGCTCGATCCACTGCAGCACCAGCGGGCCCAGGCCCACCTTGACCACGTGGCCACCCAGCAGCAGGACCACGCCCTTCTCGCTCCCCGCCGCGGCGGCGACGTGCGCGATGATGGCGCGCAGATCCCGCGCGGCCAGGATGTCGGGCAGGCTGTCGAGGAAGGCGTGGAAGGAGCGGTCGTGTCCCGGCGGCGACGCCATCACCGAGGGATCCACTTTGTTCTGCCGGCCCCGGAAGGGCACGGTACGGAGCCGTCCGACGTCGGCTTCGCCCTTGCCCACTCAGGAACCGACCGGGGCCGGCGTCATCTTCTGGAGCCGGAGGGTGATCGTGCCGTATTGCGTGGTGCGGATCTGCACCGGGATCCGCCGGGCGTCGTCGGTGATCCAGAGCCGGGCGTCGGCCCGCTCCGAGAACATCTTGTCTCCCACCACCGGATTGAGCACCAGGCAGGGCACCTTGGTCCCGTCCGGCAGCTCGAGCATTTCCCGTTTCAGCACCCGGATGAGAATCGGATTGAGCTCCGGCTTGAAATGCCGCTCGAACCGATAATTCTTCCCCACCTCGAGCGGGGTGGTGCGCACGAAATACAGGAACGACGCGTCATCGAGCGGCTCGGCGCTGGTGGGCGTCGTGGCGGTCGCCTGGCGCTGCCGGTAGTAGCCGGAATCGCCGAAGATCTCGTACTCCCGCAAATACCGCCGGCTGTTTTCCTTGCTGTCCTGACGGAAGCGGAGCGACCGGAAGTCCTGTACGCTGGTCCAGGATTCCAGGCTGCTCTGGATCCTGAACATCAGGGCGCTGGCGTCCAGGGAGAACAGGAACACGAACGCGGGCTGGCCCCGGACCGTATCGATCGATGCGACCTGGATCGATGCCGTGCCGACGGACAGCATGCCGAGCTTGGCGGAATAGTCGAAACGCTCACCTACCCCGAACGGATAGGCGGCGGCGGGAGGGGAGACGGCCGCGGCGGCAAACTGGAACGCGGCCAGCGCCGGTGCCAGGCTCATGGCGCAACGCCTTCCACGGGGCGCGGGCCGATGCGGATGTGGCCCGCGGCCTTCCAGACCTGGCGCGCGGTCTCCCAGGGCTGGATCCGGCTTTCCCGGGGACGGAGATCATGCCGCTCGACCACCGGCACGGTTTCGATCCGCCGGGCGTGCTGCGCGGCGCGCCCGATCAGCTCGGCGTTGGCGGCCCAACCCTCCGACGTGAGCAGCGCGGTGCCCGGCTGACGCACCGCGTTCTTGAGCGTCATCAGCCGGAAGGCGAGGAATCCGCTCACCGTATCGTTGACACCGGGAACCCGCACCGCCCGGCGCAGCAGCATCGGTGCCCAGCGGCGGACCATCCGGCGACCGCGGGAGGGCTCGCCCGAGAGCGTCGCCTCGCCCACCACCATGTCCGCCCCGCTGTCGAGCCGGCGCACGAAATCGGGCAGGAACTCGGGTCCGTTTGAAAAGTCACCCTGCATGACGATGGCGCTGTCCCGCTTGGGCCGATCGCTGCGGGCCAGGGCGAGGGTGAGGAGCTCTTCGACCGAGCGGGCATAGCCCTGCCGCACCGCGTGCCGCACCACGGTGAGCGGCAGCACCTTGGTGTAGGGCTCCAGGATGTCCGCCGATTGATCGGTCGAGCCGTCGTCCGCCACGAGCAGTTGATACTCGCGCGGAAACTCCTCGAAGACCTTGCGGATCTTCCAGAGCAGGACCCCGATAGTGGGGCCCTCATTGAAGCTCGGGATGCAGACGTAAATCATTTGAGGTCAACGTTCTCCGTGACTGAACGATACACCGAAAGCACCCCGTTTGCCATCGCGGTTGCACTGAATCGCTCCACCCGTTCACTGGCCTTCCGCCGGGTTTGTTCCCGGAGTGGAGCGTCCTCCGAGCAGGCGCTCCACCGAGTCGGCCAGGGCCGACGAATTTCCCGGGGGCGACAGCAGGCCCGCTCCGTCCGAGAGCATTTCGGGTATGCCGCCGCCGCTGGTGGCCGCAATGGGGACGCCCAGGGCCATGGCATCCAGCACGGTGGTTCCCAGGCCCTCCTCCTTCGAGCTCATGACGAAGACATCGGCGCTCGCGATCAATCGCAGCGGCTCCTGGAGGTGCCCGAGCAGGTGAATTCGGTCGCCCAGGTCGAGCCGGCGGATTTGCTCCTCGAGCTCGGCGCGGAGCGCACCTTCCCCCGCAATGGCCCAGTGCAGGCCCGGTTGCCTCGGTCGGAGGCATGCCGCCGCGGCGATCAGGGTGGCGTGGTCCTTGTGACCCACCAGCGCGCCCACCGTCACGGCGAGCGGTCCGGCGTCCGGCAGGCCCAGCTCGGAGCGAATGCGACCCGCGGCGACCGTGCGCACGCCTTCAACATCGATGCCCGAGTGGACCGTCACGATGCGGGTGGAGGGAATTCCGTCTTCCACCAGAATCGCCCGCACCGCATCCGAAATGGCGATGACCCGGTCGGCCCGGGCCCAGAACCCGAGCCGCCGAAGATGGAAATCGACCCGGCGCGTGACGACATACGGCGACCGGGTGACCGCGGCCGCCAGGCCGGCCAGCGTCAGGGCATGCGCGTCGTGGGCGTGAAGCAGGGAAGGGCGGTGCGAGGCTTCCCGGATGGCACCGACGAGCGCCCCGGGGGAGAGGCCGATCCGCCAGCCCACCTCGTGCACCGGGACGCCCGCGGCGCGGAGCCGCCGGGCCAGCAGCGTACCGCGCCCGGTGACCACCACCTGGTCGACTTTCTCATCCCGCGCCAGCGCGGTGGCGAGCAGCAGGACCTGGTTCTGACCGCCGCGCCACTCCCGCCCCGACGCGAGGTGGACGATTCGGCGGGGCCGCACCGTCACCGGCGGAGGGAATCAGGGAACACGGGGCAGGAAGCATCCTCGAAGTTCTTGATGTTGGTCTGGAGCCCGATGAGCGGCAGGGTCCGGGCTCCCGCGCTGACGCTGCCGAGCCGGGGCGCGCCCTGGATCGGGTCTCCGTTGTACAGCAGCACGCCATCGGCCTTGCCATCCGGGTTCACGATCAGCACCCCGAATCCGACCGGTGGCGTGTCAGGGAGCGTGCCCTGGAGACCCACCACCATCAGACTGTCCACCCGGCCCACGACCGAGCCGAACACCGGACCCAGCGCGATCCGCACCGGCAGCGCGGCGGGGAGATCTCTCGGGGGAAACGAGAGCGTCTTCCCCGGTCGCGTGAACTCCTCGAGAATGAGGCTCTGACCGGCCACGGCGGCCATGCCGCAGCCGAAATTGCCGGAATTGGCCGAGGAACATCCGGCGAGCAGCGCCAGTGCGGCGAGGGCGCGAATTCTCGGGATCATGGCCGGGTTGCCTCCAGGTGCTTCGGGTGTCGTCCTGATTCCCAAAGATACATCGGCGAGGTAACATTGAACTTCACCTGCCCGTATGGACGTGATGGGTCTCGACGAATTGCGCGCCCGTCTCGACCGCCTGCTCGCCAGTCAAGGACTCTCCACCGATCGCCGTGCCGAGGCGTCCGGACTGCATGCCGCGCTGGTCGAATTCAAGGTGGTGGTGGGTCAGCACCGGGACACGCTCGCCAAGGCGGAGCGCGAGCTGCAGGTCGAGCGTCAGCAGGAGACCGACGCCGAGCGGCGCGGCCGCCTCGCGGCCGATATCGGCGATACCGAAACGGCGCGAATCGCCTCCGAATACACCGCCCGCCACCGCGAGCGGGTGAGCCTGCTGGAGCGCAAGGTGGCCGTGGTGCGGGACGAGCTGGCCTACGCCGAGCGGGAATACGACGCGCTGGCGGCCCGCTACCAGGCTGCCCGACAGGGGACGGCGGGTGCCGGCCCCGCCCCCGAGGCGGATCTCTCCGATCGCGAGTTCGACGGACTCAAGGCCAGGGCCGATCGCGAAGCCAGTGAACAGGCGGTGAAGGCGCAGCTGGAAATGCTCAAGAAGAAGCTGGGCAAGCAGTCACCCTAAAGGGGAGTTTCCAGTGGCCAAAAACCCGGACACCGCTTTCTTCGGCCATCCAGCCGGGCTCTCCACCCTCTTCTTCACCGAGATGTGGGAGCGGTTCAGCTTCTACGGTCTGCGGGCCATCCTGGTCCTCTTCATGACTGCTTCCCTGGCATCCGGCGGCCTGGGGTTCGACGTGGAGCGCACCGGCGCCATTTACGGCACCTACGCGGCGTCGGTGTACCTGATGGCCATGCCCGGAGGCTGGATCGCCGACAAGGTGCTGGGCCTCCGCCGCTCCGTGTTCTGGGGTGGCGTGCTCATCATGCTGGGGCAGGCGTCGCTCGCCATGCCCAACAGCGGCACCTTCCTCTATCCCGGCCTGATACTGATCGCGCTGGGCACCGGGATGCTGAAGCCGAACATCTCCGCGCTGGTGGGGACGCTCTACAAGGCCGACGATACCCGCCGCGACGCCGGGTTCTCGATCTACTACATGGGCATCAACCTCGGCGCCTTCATCTCCCCGCTCATCTGCGGCTGGCTGGCGCAGGGCGTGGGCTTTCAGCACATCCTGACCAGCATGGGGATCAACCCGGCGTTGTCCTGGCACTTCGGCTTTGCGGTCGGCTCGCTGGGCATGGCGCTCGGATTGATCCAGTACGTGCTCACCGGGCACCGGCTCGGCAACGCGGGCATTCCGGTGTACGGGTCGCCGACGCCCGAGCTGCTGGCCGCGGCCAGGCTCAAGTTGTTCCTCGGCCTCGGTGTGGTGCTCGCCGCCATCGGCGTCATCGCGGCGCTGGCCATGACCGGCTCGATTGTCATTACCGCCACCGGGATCGGCCGGTGGATGGATTACCTCCTCATTGCCGTCGTGGTCGGGTTCTTCAGCTGGCTGTTCATGGCGGGGGACTGGACGCCCAACGAGCGGAAGCGGCTGGTGGTGATCACCGTGCTCTTCCTGGGGGCCTGTGTGTTCTGGGCGGCGTTCGAGCAGGCGGCCTCCACCCTCAATCTGTTCGCCCAGCGGCAGACCCAGAACACCATCTTCGGCATCAGCTATCCCGCCAGCTGGCTCCAATCGGTCAACGCGCTGCTCATCATCCTTCTGGCACCGGTGTTCGGCTGGATCTGGCTCAAGCTCGGTCCCCGCGATCCGTCCAGCCCGGCCAAGTTCTCCATGGGCCTCTTCTTCCTCGGCGCCGGCTTCGGCGTGATGATCCTGGCGGCGATGGCGGCATCGAACGGGCAGAAGGTGAGTCCCCTCTGGCTGGTGCTGACGTACCTGTGCCACACGGTGGGCGAGCTCTGTCTGAGCCCGGTCGGCCTCTCGGCGATGACGCGGCTCGCGCCGGCGCGGGTGGTGGGCCTGATGATGGGGGTCTGGTTCCTGGCGACCTCGGTGGGCAACAAGATCGCCGGTTCGGTGGCCGGGCTCTACGAATCGTTCTCGCTGCCCTCGCTGTTCGGGGCGGTGACGGTTACCGCGCTGTTCTTCAGCGTGATCATGGCGCTGCTGATCCGGCCGATCAAGAACATGCTGAACCGCCCCGAATAGCGGGGCGGCCCCTCAGGGCTTGAAGACCGCGCAGGCCACCCGCGCGCCCGACCCACCGGTCGGATCGGTCTTCTCGTCATCGGGGTCGGCATGGATCACCAGCGCCATGCCGCGCCCCAGGAACGCCTTGAGCCCCTTGGCGGCCTCGGGGCCGGTGACGTCCACGCTGGCGTCTCCCTTCCCATCCTTGCCGATCTCCAGGTTGGGCAGATCCCCGAGATGAGCCCCCTGCGGGTTGAGTCGGCCGTGCTTCTTGCCCGTCGGGTTGACATGGCCGCCCGCCGAAGTGAACGCCGGGCCCTGGCAGAGCGCGGCGGCGTGCAAGTGCATCCCATGACGCCCGGGCTTGAGACCGGTCACCCGGACCTGAATCTGGATCTTGTCGCCCTTCTGCTTGAGCGTGGCGCGGCCGATGTCCTGGGTCCGGTCGTTGTAGACCGTGCTCTCCACCGGTGCCGGCGCCGGTACCCCGCCGCCCCCGCAACCCAGCACCGCCAGCGCCACCGATCCCACCAGAGCGTATCGCACGGTCAGGGAGCCTTTCCGGACGACGGCGCCACCGCGAAAGTGAGCGTCGCCCACTGGGAGATGTAGTCGATGCCCGGCGTGCCGGTCCGGGTCATCCGGATGAACTTGACGTACCAGACGCCGGCCGGGCCGGGCGGTACCGCGATCTGTCCCTGAGCGTCGGTCTTGAGGAGTCGCTCCTTGCGTAATACGCCGGCGGCCGTCCGACCGCCCGCGATCACTTCCTGTCCCGCCGGAGCGGCCGCGCCCTCCAGCAGGATCCGGAATCGCAGCGTATCCGTGGGGATCGACTCGTACGGATTCCGCAGCGGCACGATCTCGACCGGATAGCCCAGGACCGTGCTCCAGCCATCGCTGCGCGCCTTCCCGACCTGGAACAGCATCTTTACGTGCTTGGAGTAGCGCTCCCGCGCCGGCTTGCCCAGCTCGCCGGTGCGCTTCCGCTCCGCCAGCGTCGGTCCGATGCCTTCCTCGGCGAGGTACTTGTTGAAGTTCTCCGCGGTCTGGGACAGCTCACTCGGCTTGGTGGCGAACCCGGCGGCGTAGGTGCCCTCCGCCTCGGTATGAATCCGGATGACGGTGCGGGGACCCTCGGCGGTGACCGCGGCGGTATCGAGCTGCTTCCGCCCGCCCGGCGTCACCACGGAGAGGTCGGCGATGCGCCCCCGGGCGATACTGTTCTCGCTCTTGGTGAAGGTGCCGTTGAGGCCGATGACCCGGATGTCCGACTGGGCCGGGACGAAGTAATCGCGCAGGGTGAGAAAGAGGTCATGTGCCTCGAGGACCGTTGTCAGCCCCACCAGGAGCGCAAGCACCACGGACGCACGTAATCGCATCGAGTTGGCTCCTGGGGGATCGTCGCGTATAATAGCCATATCCTCGGTCGCCTACCCGGAATCAGAAATGACTGGCCGTTCGACCCTGTCGCGCCGCGGCGCCATTCTCCTGGCGCTGCTCGGATCCGTTCTTGCCGGCTGCGCCCGGAAGCTGCCTCCGGTCGAGCTGGGGTTCGTCACCCGGTGGACCAAGACGCACTACGCGCTGGCCCGTGCCGAGCGGCTCTCTCCTCCCGTGGCCTCCCGCCTCACGGCGTATGCCGCGATCGCGCTCTATGAAGGCTATGCGGCCTTCTCCGACAGCCTCCGTACGCTGGCGGGGCAGCTGAACGGACTCGATTCGCTGCCGAAGCCGCGCCGCGAGGAACGCTACGATCCGGCGCTGGTGGCTCTCGAAGCCCAGACCACGACGCTGCGTCACCTGTATCGCGAGGGATTCGCCTCGACCCAGGTGGCCATCACGACGGCGCGCGACTCGCTGCTGGCCGCCCGGGTGGCGCAGGGAGTCTCACCCCTGATCCGGGACCGTTCGCTGGACTACGGGAAACAGCTCGGGCAGGCCATACTGGATTGGGCCGCGAAAGATGGCTTCGAGGGGCGCTCCCTCGCGTACGAGCCGCTGAAGGGACCGCAGTACTGGGTCCCGACGGTTACCGGGGCCCAGTACCGGTCCCAGATGCTCTCGATGGAACGGGACTTCGTCGGGTTCGACAACCCGACCGCCGCGGCGCGGCCGGGCCAGGTGAGCGACCGCTCGATCACCGTGGACCGGCCCAAGCGGCCGGGAAACAAGACGACCCCGGGTATCAATCTGACGGTGGCGCTGGAGCCCCACTGGGGCGAGATGCGCTTGATGGCGGTGCGCCCCGGAGACAGCTGCGCCGCGCCGCCTCCGCCGGCGTTCTCCACCGCCAAGACGTCCGAGATCTACGGCTACGCCAAGGAGATTCACGATATCGGGAAGTCGCTCACGCCGGAGCAGCGCGCCATCGCCTACTTCTGGGCCGACAATCCCGGCGAATCGGGCACCCCGGCCGGCCATTGGTTGAGTGCGCTGACCTCCATCGCCTCGGAGTGGCATCTGTCGCCCGACCGGACGGTGGAGGCCTATGCGCTCACCGCCATTGCGGTGGCCGATGCGTTTACCGAGGCCTGGCGCGAAAAGTTCCGCTCGAACCTGCTCCGCCCGGTGACCTACATCCAGCGCTACATCGATCCCACGTGGCAGCCGCTCCTGCTGACCCCCTCGTTCCCGACCTACACCTCGGCCCATTCGACCCAATCCCGCGCCGCGGCGGACGTCCTGACCGCGCTGTTCGGCGGCAACCGGGCCTATGACGACTCGACCCACGTGACCCTGGGACATCCCGTAAAGCACGTCACCTCGTTCCTCGGGGCGGCCAACGAGGCGGGGCTCTCCCGTCTTTATGGCGGCATCCACTTCCGGTTCGACCACCTGGGCGGCCAGGCGCTCGGCGCCTGCGTCGGGCGAGCCGTCCTGGCGCACGTCCACACCCGAGGGGCCTCGTGAGACTCCGCGCTGCACTCGTCGGGGTGCTGGCCGTGGCGGGGTGCGCCCGGTCCGAGGCGCCCCCCGGACCGTGGCATCAAGAAGCCGGGCTCCGATGGCGGGAGCTCGCGGCCCCCGGAAGCCTCACGCCGGGCTTCACCCGCGTGCAGCCCGGTGCGTCGGGGATCACGTTCGCCAATACGGTCTCGGAAGACTCGGCCTACGCCAACCGGCATCTGATGAACGGCTCGGGCGTGGCCATCGGCGACGTGGACGGCGACGGCCGGCCCGATGTGTATCTCTGCAATATCGGCGGCCCCAACGCGCTGTACCTGAACGAGGGCGCGATGAAGTTCCGCGAGGCTGCCGCCGAACGCGGGGTGGCCCTGGGAGATCGTCCGTCCACCGGGGCGGTCTTTGCCGATGTCGACGGCGACCACGATCTCGACCTGATCGTCACCTCTATGGGTGGGCGCAATTCTCTGTTCCTGAATGACGGCCGGGGACATTTCACCGACGCGACCGCGCACTCCGGCTTCGTGCCCGAGAACCGCGGCAGTACCACCGTGGCGCTGGCGGATGTGGACGGCGACGGCGATCTCGATCTCTATGTCGCCAACTACAAGGCCCGCAACATGCTGGACTCGCTTTCGCCCCAGCAGCGCGCCTTCGACCAGATCGTCAAGAAAGTGGGTGACCGCTACGAGGTGATTCCGGAGCGGCAGGCGGATTACCGGGTCCAGATTCGCGACGATCTCCGCGGTGTGAGTCTCATCCAGCGGGCCGACCCCGACTGGTTCTATCTGAACGATGGCAACGGCTCCTTCGTACGGGAGCCGATCGCCGGGAACCCCCGTTTTCTCGACGAGGACGGCAAGCCGCTGTCCACCGAGCCGGAGGACTTCGGCCTGGCGGCCCGCTTCTATGACGTAAACGGGGACGGCGCGCCCGATCTGTACGTGGCCAACGATTTCGAGGATCCCGATCAGTTCTGGATCAATGACGGCACCGGGCATTTCCGGCTGATCCCCAAGCAGGCCATCCGGCAGACCGCCAACTCCGACATGGCGGTGGATTTTGCCGACATCGACCGGGACGGCTCGGTGGACATCTTCCAGGTGGACATGCTGGCCAACGACTCCCGCCGCCGGAAGACCCAGACGCCGACCCACACTGCCCTCCAGAAGCAGATAGGGGAGTACCGCGAGCGGGCCCAATGGCAGCGCAACGCGCTCCTCCGGAACCGCGGGGACGGGACCTTCGCCGAAATCTCCAACGCCGCGGGGGTGTCGGCCTCGGGATGGTCCTGGTCCACGATGTTTCTCGACGTCGACCTCGACGGCTACGAGGACATCCTGATCGGCAACGGCCACACCTGGGACCTGATGGACGCCGACACCCAGGAGCGGCTCAAGAGCACGGTGACCGGCCTGGACTGGCGCCGGGAACGCCAGCTGTATCCCAAGCTGGCGCTCAAGAACGTGGCCTTCCGGAACAAGGGCGACCGCACCTTCGAGGACGCCGGGACCACCTGGCGCTGGGGCCTCGAGGACGACGTCTCCCACGGCATGGCCGCCGGGGACCTGGATGGCGACGGCGACCTGGACGTGGTGATCAATCGCCTGGGAGCGCCCGCGGCGCTGATGCGGAACGACGCGACGGCACCCCGCCTGGCGGTGCGATTGGCCGGTCGAGGGCACAATACCGCCGGAATCGGCGCTCGTATCCGGGTGCTCGGCGGCCCGGTGCCCGAGCAGAGCCGCGAAGTGACCGCGGGCGGTCTCTATCTGTCCGGGGCGGATCAGGAGTACGCCTTTGCCGCCGGCACCGATACCGCGCTCACCATCGAGGTACGCTGGCGGAGCGGGGCGGTGAGCAAAGTGGACGGTGCGCGCGGCGGCCGGCTCTACGAGATCAAGGAGCCGGAGGCGGCTAACGCGTCGCCTCCTCCCCCTCCCTCCTCCCCCCTCCCTCACCCTTGTTCGAGGATCTCTCGCCGCAGCTCGGCGCCAGCCACCACGAAGTCTTCTACAACGACTATCTGCGGCAGCCGCTGCTCGGCTTCCAGCTGAGCCAGCTCGGGCCCGGCATCAGCTGGATGGACCTGGATGGCGATGGCGACGACGATCTGGTGACCTTTGGGGGGCCGGGCGGCGAGCTGGCCTGGTACCGGAACGACAAGGGGCGCTTCACCCGGGTGCCGCTTCCGCTCAAGACCTCGGCCCCCGATCTGACCATGGCGCTCCGGTTTCCCACCCCCACGGGTGTGAGCCTCCTGGTGGGCCAGTCGTCGTATCGGTCCAAGTCTCCGGCCGAGGCGTTTGCCGTTCCGGATGTCCTCCGGCTGGATCTGGGAGCCGGCGGCCGGCTGGTCAAGGCGGAGGAGATGATCGCACCCGACACGATGAGCACCGGCCCGATCGCGCTGGCCGACGTGGATGGTGACGGCGATCTCGATCTCTTCGTGGGTGGGCGAGTGCTTCCGGGTGCCTATCCCGTGCCGCCCAACTCACATCTCTATCTGAACAATGGGGGACGCTTCACCCGGGATCAGCGGAGCGACAGTGTCTTTCACCAGGTGGGATTGGTGTCCGCGGCGGTCTTCACTGATATCAATGGTGACGGCCAGCCCGACCTGGCGCTGGCCACCGAGTGGGGCCCGGTACGGCTGTTCCTCAACGATTCCGGGAGGTTCTCCGAGGTCACCGGGGCCTGGGGATTGGCCCGGCTCGAAGGTGGCTGGAAGGGCGTCAGTGCCGGAGATTTCGATGGTGACGGCCGCATGGATCTGGTCGCCACCAACTGGGGACGGAACGTGCGGTTCGCGGCGGACTCCGCCGCGCCCCTCTACATGTATGTCGGGAATTTCGGACCCTCGTCCGAGGTGAGCCTGCTGTTCGGGGCGTTCGATGCCAGAATCAATGCGATCGCCCCGGTCGCCTCGTTCTCCCGGCTCGCCTGGGCGATGCCCGACCTGCGCACCCGGATTCCGTCGTTCGCGCAATACGCGGATGCGTCGATCGACAAGGTGATCGGCGAGCCGTTCTCGCGCGCGGTGCGGATCGAGCTCACCACGGTGGACCACACGGTATTCCTGAATCGGGGGGGCCGCTTCGAGGCCGTCCCGCTGCCCGCCGAGGCGCAGGAGGCGCCCGCCTTCGCGGCGGTGCCGGCCGACTTCAACGGCGACGGATTCGAGGACCTGTTCCTGGCGGAGAATTTCTCCCAGACCGAAGTCGGTTCGCCCCGCTTCGACGCGGGCCGGGGGCTGCTGCTGCTGGGGAACGGCAAGGGCGGCTTTTCCGCGATGCCGGGTCAGGCGTCCGGGATCGAACTCTACGGAGACCAGCGCGGTGCCGCCGCCTCCGACTACGATGGCGACGGTCGCGTGGATCTCGCGGTCGCCCAGAACGGCGCCGAGGTCGGGCTGTTCCGGAACACCGGGGCGGCGCCGGGGCTCCGGGTCCGGCTCATGGGCCCGCCCGGCAATCCCAGCGCAGTGGGTGCGGCGATCCGGGTCCGATATGCCGACCGGGACAGTCCGGTTCGGGAAGTCCGGTCCGGGTCCAACTACTGGAGCGAAGACGGATTGGTGCAGGTGTTCAGCGGGCCGGGCACCGCGAAATCGGTGTTCGTGCGATGGCCGGGCGGGAAGACCAGCGAAACCCCGCTCGTGCCGGGTCAGAAGGAAGTGGTGATCAAGCCGTAGTCGTCTAGGGTGCGGCCCGAGTCCAGATGACGATCACGCCGCACATGGCGCCGTCGCCGGCAAATTCGCCGGGCGCCTCGGCGCCCCCCCGATACACCTCGATGCCCTGCACGTCGGTGATCGGCGTGCTCTCGGCGAAGCTCCGAGCCAGGTGCCCGTCGACGTAGAAGCTTGGGCCGCAGCCCGCGATCGAGCGCACCATGTGAATGGCGCAATCCACCGGGCCACAATCCACGCGGACGCCCTTGACGGCCCGGAGCGCGTCGCCCATCCGGGTATAGCCGCGCGACTTGATCTCATCCCGGGTGATGTAGGTTCCCATGCCGTTGACGCGGCGCCGCTCGAAGTCGGCGAAGCGGGGCAGCAGCTTGGAGTTGCGGGCCTCGACCGAGACGTCGGGGAGCCGGTCTCCGGTGAACACCATGGCAAAATCCCGCTCCATGACCTGGCCTTCGACCAACATCATCTCGAGGATCTGCGGCCGGTAGCCGATGGCGCGGATCTCCACCCGGTGGGGCCCCGCCTTGAGGTTGGACAGGACGAAGCGCCCCTGGCTCGAGATCGACACGTCTCGGCGCGCCGAGTCCACGAAGATCAGGACATCGATCAGGACCTGGTTGGTTCGCTCGTCGAAAATGTGCCCGATGACGCCGGACGTGGTCTGGGCCATGGCCGGCCGGGTGGCGCTGGTCTGGAGGGCAACACAGAGCGCTGATGCGAGGGCTACGGACACGGAACGGCGGGACATCGGGTCCTCCTTTTCCGGAGCCAACGCCCATGGGCGAGCTCCGAGAACCTCTTGGAGTCTAACAGCTCGAGGCGCGCGCGCCAGTCAGCCAACCCAAGTCCGCTTGCGGAAACTCGCTCCGCGTCGCACTATAGGGGTTGGCTCTGGCCAAGAATCCCGATCAAATAGCGCAGTGCCCCTGGGTGAATTGGAACGCTCCCGTGTGTGTCCGAGCGACACGACCCGACTTTCCGGTGCCGTGTCCGACTGACACGACCCTGCGAGGTACCGCGCCCTAGTCAGTTGAAGAACAAGCACTTAGCGTGCCGAGCCGGGGGGCATGGTTCCTGCCAAACCCGTCTCCTGTCCTTGTGCCATTTGCGGGTTGGTCCGTTCCGGCGCTTCCGCAAGTACGGGGCGGAACCGGCGGGATGTTTCAGAAGTCGTAGGACCGTGGTTCCCATCGTCCCAATCTTTTACCCGAGGAACCTTATGAAGAGGAGTCCGGCGTTCACCACACTCCTTCGGACTGGAGGGATCGCTGCCCTGCTCGTCCTGGCTGCCGGTAAGGCCCAGGCGCAGGCAACGATCACCGGCCGGGTCACCGACACGGACGGGCAACCGCTCGGCGGCGCCCAGGTGTCGATCCGGGAGTTGGCGTCGTACGGCGCGAACACGGCGTCGAACGGCACCTACACCATCGTGGTCCCGGAGGACAAGGCCAAGGGTCAGTCGATGACCCTGGTCGCGCGGTACCTGGGCAAGGCGCCGGGTATCAAGGCGATCACGCTCAACGCGGGCCGCCAGGAGGTCAACTTCTCCCTGCGCGCCGACCCCCTCCGGCTCGAAGAGCTGGTGGTGACCGGCGTCAACGAAGCGACCTCCACCAAGAAGCTGACCTTCGCGGTCGGCAAGGTCTCGGCCGAGCAGCTTCAGGAAACGCCGGGTGTCACGGCGCTCTCCGGCCTGGCCGGCAAAGTGGCGGGCGTGCGGGTCGTGGCGGCCACCGGCGAGCCGGGCTCGGCCCCGTCGATCCGGCTGCGCGGCGCCACCAGCATCTCGGGCTCCCAGGAGCCGTTGATCATCATCGACGGCACCATCAGCCGCGCGACGCTGGCGGACATCGCCTCGGAAGACATCGAGCGCATCGAGGTCATCAAGGGCGCCGCAGCGAGCTCGCTGTACGGCTCCGACGCCGCCAACGGCGTGGTGCAGATCTTCACCAAGCGGGGCAAGACGCTTGCGGATGGCAAGCTGCTGGTGACGACCCGCAACGAGGTCGGCGCGTCGTTCCTGACCAAGCGGATTCCCAACGCCAACGCCACCAATTTCACGGTCGGCGCCGACGGGCAGTTCCTGCGCACCTCCGGCGGCGCGCGGATTCCCGCCGCGGACGGCGTCGCGGACAACGCATATCCGAACTACTACGATCACCAGGCCGAGATCATCCATCCCGGCGTGTTCTACACGAATTATCTCTCGATCGGTCAGCGCCGCGGGGCCACCAACTTCAACGCCTCGTTCGAGAACACCCACACCGAAGGTGTCATCTTCGGGCTCAAGGGCTTCGGCCGGCAGAACTTCCGGCTGAATGTGGACCAGCAGCTCACCCCGCGGGTGGACCTCGAGATCTCGACGTTCTACGGCCACTCCAACAACAACAACACCGCCCAGGGCCCGGGCGCGCCGTTCTTCACCCTGACCTTCGTCGAGCCGAACATCAACCTGTTCGCGAAGAATCCGGACGGCAGCCCCTATCGGGCGTTCATTCCGGACAAGATCTCCAACGCCCAGAACCCGCTCTACAACCTGGCCAACGAAAAGCGGGACACCGAGCGCAGCCGGTTCACCGGCGGCGGACGGCTCCGGTGGCGGATGCTGGACTGGCTCACGGCGGAGACGAATTACAACTTCGACCAGGAGCGGGACGACTTCAGCGACATGCAGCCGTTCGGCTACCTCAGCAACACCGGGCAGCCGACCGACGGGTTCCTGAATCGGACGGCGCACGCGGGGCGGACCTACAACCTGGGCGCCACCCTGACGTCGGTCGCCACCTGGCACGGCATCACCAACACGTCCAAGGTCAGTTACATCTATGAAGACCAGACCGTGAACGACGTGAGCGCCTCGGCGGACAAGCTGTTCGTCAAGCAGGTCCCGGAGTTCGCGGCCGCGGATCCGGCCACCTACTCGGCCGGTTCCACGAACCAGATCATCCGGAACCGGAACGCCTTCGCGATCACGACCTTCGACATCAAGGACAAGTACATCCTCGACGGTCTGATCCGGCGCGACGAGTCCTCCCTGTTCGGTCCCAACAGCCGCCGGTCCTATTACGGCCGGGTGTCGGGCGCCTGGCGAGCCAACGAGGATCTCAAGATCAAGGGCTTCGACGAGATCCGGCTGCGGGCCTCCTACGGCACCGCCGGCCTGCGTCCGAACTTCGATTATCAGTATGAGGTGCTCAACACCGCCGGCGGGTCGTTCTCCAAGCAGACCCTCGGCAACAAGAACCTGAAGCCGGCCCACTCGGCGGAGCTCGAAGTCGGCACCAACATCGAGATGGGCGGCGGGCGGTTCACGCTGGAGTACACCTACTCGCAGAAGACCACCAAGGATCAGATCATTCTGGTGGACCTGCCCTCGGTGGTCGGCTTCCAGAATCAGTGGCAGAACGTCGGCTCGCTCAAGTCCTCGACCCACGAGCTGGCCCTCGGCTACCAGGTCATCAACAACCGCGACATGGCGTGGGTGGTGAACATCACGGGTGACCGTACCCGCCAGACCATCACCGACTGGCCGCTGCCCGAGAAGCTCAACGCGTTCGGCCAGCAGCCCCAGACCTTCTTCCTGGGCCAGGGTGCCAAGCTCGGCATCATGTACGGGAACAAGGCGGTCCGGAGCATCAGCGAGCTGTACGACGACCCGGCCAAGAAGGCGCTCTCCGGCGCCGGGCAGACGTACGATCCGGCCAACTTCGTGGTCAACGAGGAAGGCTACGTGGTGTCGAAGGCCAGCTGGCACTGCGGCGACGACAAGATCGTGCTCGGCAGCAAGAACGCGGACGGCACCGGCGGCACCGCGTGCGCCGCGGGCGAGAAGCCGATCACCTATGTGACCTGCAAGACCTTCGCGACGGACGGGAGCTGCACCGGCACGACCAGCCTGGTCCGCATCGGTGACGCGAACCCCGACTTCAACGCCAGCTTCAGCTCGACCTTCAACTATCGCCGGTTTGCCATCACGGGACTGGTGGACTGGAGCCAGGGCGGCAACATCTACAACGGCACCCGGCAGTGGCCGTTCTTCGACAACCGGGACCGGGTGTACGATCAGCGCGGCAAGCCGGAAGCGGAAAAGAAGTCGCAGAGCTATTACAACTACTTCTACAATGGTTTGAATGCCCAGGCGTTCTTCGTCGAGCCGGGCACGTATGTGAAGATCAAGGAGCTGTCGGTCAATTACACGCTCGTGCGCGATCAGCTCAAGAAGGTCGGTCTCGGCCGCCTGGAGAACGTCCGTCTCGGACTCCTGGGCCGGAACCTCTTCACCTTCACGAAGTACTCCGGGTATGACCCGGAAGTCTCGGGCATCACCGGCGATCCGTTCCAGTTCCGTATCGACTGGTTCTCGTACCCCCACTTCCGGACCTTCACGGGCCAAGTGGAGATCGCGTTCTGAGCCCCGACTCGACTCTCATGAGGAGTTCGTTCATGCGCAAGTTCACACGATGGACCCGGCTCGCGGCGGTCGCGGTGCTGGCGACGGCGGGGTGCAAGAGCCTCGCCGTGACGAATCCGAACAACCCGGATGCGGCGCGCGCCTTCTCGGATCCCGGCGCGGTGGCCGGTCTGGTGACGGGCGCCATCCGCAACTGGGTGCAAACCCGGCAGGCCTATGACGGCCCGCTGGTGCTCTCCGCGATGGCGGACGGCTATACCGCCTCGTGGAACAATTTCAACCTGCGGTATTACACCTCGTTCGGAAACGAATGCCCGGCACGGTGCGGGTGGGATAACTCGCCCACCTCGAGCTTCCGGTTCGAGATCGAGACCGTCTGGTACGGGTTCTACGGCCTCCTCTCGTCGGTCAACGACGTGCTGACCGCCATCCGGACCAACCATGTGACCATCACCGACGTGCCAACCACCAAGATGCTCGAGGCCGCCTCGGTCATGGTGCAGGGCGTGGTGTTCGCGAACATCGCGATGCACTACGACCAGGGCTTCGTGGTCACCGAGGCCACCGACCTCAGCAACCCGCTGGCCCTGCCGGTGGTGTCCCGCGCCTTTCTGCGGGATTCGGCGATCGCCAAGTTCGACCAGGCCATCGCCCTCATGAACGCGGCCGGATTCTCCGGCAGCCCGCCCACCTGGCTGGGTGCCACCAACGGCCCGTCCTACAGTGCCGCCCAGTACGTCAAGCTGATGCGGACCATGCAGGCCGAAGTGCTGGCCATGTATCCCCGCAATGCGGCGGAGAACGCGACGGTCAACTGGGGCCAGGTGGCCACGTATGCTGCCGCCGGCATGAGCAGCGGGACCCCGTTCGACTTTACGTTCTACAGCGATCAGGTCAACATGATCGATGGAGAAAAGAACTGGTCGAACGACATCACCACCATGCGGGTGGATACCCGCCTGGCGCACAATCTCACTGCCGGCCCCAATCCGGCCAAGGTCCACGTGGACCCGTGGCCGAGTCCGGTCGGTAACCCGCAGCCGGATGCCTTCGACAAGCGGGTGGGCGACGGCTCCTGGGGTCCCACGGACGACTTCCTCGGCGTGGGCACGATCGGCGATTCCGGACACGGCGCGACCGACTTCGCCTTCGCCGGCAAGCCGATTTTCCCGTCGGCCCGCGGCCAGTACCATCAGTCCAACCTGGGCCAGATTCGGTATTCCTACCTGGCGTATCCGGGGTATGGTCTCCCCACCGAAGACGGCAAGGGGCTCGCGCCGGTCTACACCGCCACGCTCAACGATCTGCTCTGGGCCGAAGGCCTGATCCGGAGTGGTGGCAACGCGGCGACGGCGGCGGCGCTCATCAACAAGACCCGTGAGGTTCGCGGCGGTCTCTCGCACCTGACCGGCGGCGAAGGCACGGCGACGTTGCTCGTCGGCGTTGCAGTACGAGCAGGACGCCGAGCTGCTGGGCCTGGGCAGCGAGCCGTTCTTCAACCGGCGCCGCATCGACGGTCTGCTGGCCATGACGCCGCGGCAGATGCCGATCCCGGCCAAGGAGCTCGCGATTCTCAAGAAGGAGTTCTACAGCTTCGGCGGGCCCGACAATCCCGCGGGATTGGCACCCGGAGTGGATGACAACGGCAATCCGATCGTCAGCGTCCGCGAACGCGGCGAGGCGATCATGAAGGCCAACCTGCTGCAGGCGCGGCACCACCACCGTAACTAGGTGGTTGCCCGCTGAACGTGCGAACGGGCGCCCCGGTGGGGCGCCCGTTCCGCTTTCCATCCCCCGGGTTATCGGGCCGTGACCCACATCCGGACCGCGATGATCAGCAGAAACACGGCAAAGAGGCGCTGCACGGTGGCGGGCGCCGCCTGCTGCGCCAGCCGCGCCCCCACCCACGCCCCGAGGGTCAAGCCCACCGCCAGGAGGAGCGCGGCCCGCACCTCGACGTGGCCCCGGCGGTAGTACTCCAGGGCGCCCAGGGCTCCCACCGGAAGGAGCATGGCGGCGAGCGAGGTGCCGGTGGCAGTGGGGAATGGGAGCTTCATCAGGCTCACCATCCCGATTACCATAATGACGCCTCCGCCGATGCCGAACAGGCCCGAGAGAATGCCGGCCAGCAGACCGAGCACCACGTAGACAGCGATCACGGCGGGCTCCTTGGCTTCCGGTGAGGCCGGAAGCTAACCGTCCACCGAAACGAGATTCCATGGCCGTTCCAGACCCTTCGGCAGCCCGGGCACCCACCCGTTGGCGGCGCGGTGATGTGCTGCTCGCGGCCACCGGATTGGGGCTCCTGGCCGGCCTGGGCGAGGCCGCTGGTCCACCTGGTGCGCGAGCGAATCCAGCACAAGACCCTCTTCATGGGACCGGAGTACCCCTGGCAGGTTCCCCTGGCCGACGCGGCGATCTTCCTGGCCTTCGGCCTGCTCTATGTGCTCGTCGCGCTGGCCCGCCCGTCGCTGCGCTCCCCCCGCGCGGTGATCGGGGTGTTCGGCAGCCTGGCCGCCTGCGCGGTGCTCTTCCTGTTCGAGCAGATTCACATCGCGGCCGAGGCGGTGCTCGGTCTCGGGATCGGGATCGGGCTCGCGCGAGCGGCGGCACCGCGCGGCGACGGCCTCGGCCGGATCTTCCGCGTCGGGGTGCCCGCGACGCTGCTGCTCCTGGCCGGGGCGGCGGTGGGCCGGCCGCTCCTGGCCACCCGTACCGAGCAACGCCGGTTGGCAGCCCTTCCGGCCGGCACGGCGGCGCGGCCCAATATCCTCCTGCTGGTGCTGGACACGGCGCGGGCCTGGAGCATGGGCCTCTACGGCTACGGTCGTCCGACGACACCGCATCTGCAGACCCTGCTGCCGCGGGGAACGCTGTTCGAACGCGCCCTGGCCGGCGCGTCATGGACCACGCTGTCGCAGGCGGTAATGTTCACCGGCCGCTATCCGACCGAGCTGTCGGTCACCTGGGATCGTCCCCTGGACCGCACCTTTCCAACCCTGGCCCAGGCACTCGCCGAGGCGGGATATGCCACCGGCGGATTCGTCGCCAACTACACCCAGGCGGGCCGGCCCACTGGGCTCGACCGGGGCTTTCTCCACTACGAGGACTATCCCTCGACGCCCATTCCGGTGCTGCGGCGCCTCGGCCTGCTTCGCCGGCTCATGGCCGTGGACCGGGTGGCCCAGATGATCGGGCGGCGGCGGATGGTGGACGGGAAGCTGGGGACCACCGTCAACGCCGAGTTTCTCGGATGGCTGGACCGGCAGAAGGGACATCCCTGGTTCGCCTTCCTCAACTACTTCGACGCCCACGGCCCGTACCTTCCGCCCGCGCCCTACGACACGATGTACTTCGCCCGCCCGGCGCCGGTGGCGGAGAAGTACTTCGAGACGATGTACCGTGCCTATGGCTCGCCGCCGGTGCCGCTGGAGGAGCTGGCGATCAGCATGGACGCCTACGACGGCGGGATTACCTACCTGGATACTCAGGTGGACTCGCTGATCGGGAACCTCGGGAGGCGGGGCCTTCTCGACAACACTATCGTCGTGATCACTTCCGATCACGGAGAGCTGTTCGGCGAACATGGGGTCATCTCGCACGGGAACAGCCTGTTCCTGCCGGTGCTGCACGTGCCGCTGCTGATGGTGGCCCCCGGCCGGGTGCCCGGCGGAGTCCGGGTGCCTTCCCTGGCTTCTCTCAGGGATCTGCCGGTCACCCTGCTGGAGCTGGCCGGCGTCCCGAACCCGGGACTGCCGGGGCACTCGCTGAGCCGGGCCTGGTCGGGTTCGGACGCCGCCCCGATGGGGGATACGCTGTTTGCGGCGGTAGACTACAACCGTCTGCTGCCCAAGTTTCCGCCGGCTCCCGTCCTCCGAGGCTCGATGCGGACGGTCGTGCTGGACTCGCTCCAGTACATCCTGAACGGTGACGGGCAGGAGGAGCTCTACCATCTGGGCAAGGATTCCTGGGAGGTCCGGAACCTGGCGGCGGCCCCGGAATATCAGGCCGATCTGGCGAGATATCGCGGCGCGATGCGGTCGCTTCCGGCGCGTCCCGGATCCGGCACAGTTCCGCGCTGATGGAACGTTGTGTCCATCCGACACGCCGGGTGGGTTCCGGGCGTGTCGGAACGTCCTTTACGGGTTTGGATTTGGGGGCTAACTGCGCGTAGAACTGCCCCTTCCATCCGGCACGGAAGATGATATAATCTCAGGTCTGAGCTATCTATGCTCAGAATAGCGTCCCTTCGTCACCAGACTTCGAGGATCGCACCCATGAGGCCATTCACCAGTGTTCGCCGGCTGCTCGCGGGGCTCACCTGGATGCTCCTGCTGGCCGCGGCCCCACTCGCCGCCCAGGCAGGATCCATTTCGGGAAAGGTCACCGACAAGGCAACCGGCCAGCCCATTCAGGGCGCCCGGCTCCAGCTCTCCCAGACGGGGCAGGTGGTCATCGTCCGTCCTGACGGTCGGTACACCTTTGTCGACGTGACCGCCGGCAACTACGACGTCCGGGTCATCGCGGTCGGCTATGCGGCGGAAAAGAAGGCCGTCGTGGTCAGCGCCGGACAGGCCGCGACCCTGGACTTCCCGCTCGACGTGGTGGCCTTCACCCTTGAAGAAATCGTCACCACGGCCACCGGCGAGCAGCGCAAGCTGGAGCTGGGGCACACGGTCAGCACGGTGCGGGCCGATTCGCTGACCGCCAGCGAGTCGATCACCAGCATGAGCGACCTGCTGCAGGCTCGCGCGGCGGGCGTGACCGTCCTGCCCAGCTCCGGCACGGTGGGCACGGGCACCCGGATCCGGATCCGCGGCGCCAACAGCGTCTCGCTCTCCAACGAGCCGATCATCGTGGTGGACGGCATCAAGGTGAACACCGATGCCGCGTCGAGCTCGCTGGGCACCGGTGGCCAGGCGCCCTCCCGGCTCAACGATATCAATCCCGACGAGATCGAGTCGATCGAAATCGTGAAGGGCCCCTCGGCGGCCACCCTGTATGGCACCCAGGCCGCCAACGGCGTCATCCGCATCACCACCAAGCACGGGACCGCCGGCAAGCCCCGCTGGAACACCTACGCGGAAGGCGGCACCCTGCAGGACAAGAATGACTACCTCAACAACTACCGCCTGGTGGGCCGCACCATCACCAACGGCGTGGCGGGCGGCGCCCTGCGTACCTGCCTGCTGACCCAGGTGGCCGCGGGGGTCTGCACCAACGAAAAGCTGCTCACCAGCAACCCGCTCAAGGACAAGGCGATGTCGCCGATCCAGAGCGGCTACCGCTCGCAGTTCGGCGCCAATGTCACCGGCGGCAGCGACGCCATCCAGTACTTCATCTCGGGCGAGTACGAGGATGAGGCGGGCACCTTCAAGCTTCCCACCTCCGAACAGGACCGGCTGCTGACGGCGCGCGGGCTGACCGAGCTGCCCAAGTCCACCATCCGGCCGAATACCGACCGGCGGATCAGCCTGCGGACCAATCTGAGCACGCACCTCCGGGACAACCTGGATGTGCAGACCAACATCGGGTACGTCACCTCGAACGTCCGGCTGCCCCAGAACGACAACAACGTGCTCGGCATGCTGCCGTCGGGATACTTCGGCTCCACCGACACGCTGGGCGTGGCCGGCTGGGGGTTCTTCGCGCCGGGCGAAATCTTCTCGCTGGTGCGCGAGCAGGCGGTCGAGCGGTTCACCGGGGCCGCCAACATGCAGTGGCGCCCGCTCAGCTGGCTCTCGAACCGTACCACCGTCGGTTACGACATTGCCCAGCGGAATGAGAACCAGTTCGACCCGACCGCACTGGGTCCCGCCTTCGGCACCACGCCGCTGGGCAACAAGTTCGACACCCGGACCCAGCTCAAGACCTACACCGTGAGCTCTAACTTCACCGAGAACCACCGGCTGACCTCGTCCATTTCCGGCCGGACCACGGTCGGTGCGGAGTTCGCGCGGGACGTGTTCTTCCAGAACCAGGCGGGTGGCCAGCGGCTGACTTTCGGCAGCCAGGACGTCGACGGCGCCGCGATTCTCACCGCCAGCCAGACCACCACCACCGTCGTCAAGCTCGGCGGGTTCGTGGAGGAGCAGGCCACCTTCAAGGACCGCCTCTTCCTGACCGGGGCGATCCGGATCGACGACAACAGCTCCTTCGGCCGCAACTTCAAGGCGATCGCGTTCCCGAAGGCGAGCCTCTCGTACCTGGCCTCGGACGAGCCGGGCTTCCCCTTCCACAGCTTCATGTCGCTGTTGCGATTCCGGATCGCGTACGGCGCCTCCGGCCTGCAGCCGGGCGCGCTGGACGCGCTCACGTACATGAACCCGACGGCCTCCGCGGTCGCGGGCGCCTCCACCAGCGCCGCGACGTTCGGTGGCGCCGGCCTGGCGGACCTCAAGCCCGAGAAGTCCAAGGAGGTGGAAACCGGCCTGGACGCCAGCTTCTTCCAGGACCGGATCAACCTCGAGTTCACGTACTTCAACAAGAGCACGTCGGACGCGCTCATCGCGCGGGTGCTGGCGCCGTCCCTTGGCATCTCGAACACCCGGTTCGAGAATCTCGGCTCGGTGAGCAACAAGGGCTTCGAGCTCACCCTCAACACCCGGGTCATCAACACCCCGGGCGTGGCGTGGGACCTGACCTTCGCCGGCAGCACCATCAAGAACAAGCTGGTGAGGCTGGGCAACGACTCCAAGGGTAACCCGCTGCCGCCGGTGATCTCGGGCATCCAGCGCCACACCCCGGGCTATCCGCTGGGCGGGTTCTGGGAGCGTCCGTACACCTTCGCCGACGACAACAAGAACGGCATCGTCGAGCTCTCCGAAGTGCACGTGGACAGCGCCTTCGCCTTCGTCGGCTCTCCGACGCCCACCCGCGAGTTCTCGCTCAGCCAGACCCTGTCCCTGTTCCGCGGCGCGCTGCGGCTCCAGGGCCTGCTCGACTACAAGGGCGGGTTCAAGCAGTACAATCTGACCGAGGTGTTCCGTTGCACCGCCACCGGCAACAACTGCCAGGGCATCATGGATCCCAACGCGCCGCTCGACATCCAGGCGCGCGCGGTGGTCCGCCGGCTCCAGGGCTTCGCGTCCAACTACGGCTACCTGGAGAACGGCGAGTTCCTCAAGATCCGCGAGGTCTCGGTTACCTACTCGCTGCCCAACCGGTGGGCGGGCATGCTGGGCGCGCAGCACGCGAGTCTCTCGCTGGCCGGCCGCAACCTCCACACCTTTACCGGATACACCGGGGTTGATCCCGAAGTGAACGGCGCCGGACAGACCGCATTCAACGGCTTCGGCGTGCAGGACTTCCTGACCCAGCCGCAGGTCAGGACGTTCATCCTGCGGGCCAACCTCACCTTCTGATCGGAGCTTGCACACCATGACGCGCATGAAGCGGATTGGGATCGGACTCGCGGGGATGCTGGCCGTCGCGGCCTGCACGCCGAACGAGATCCTCAAGGTGAACAACCCGGACATCATCGACCCGGCGAGTCTCAACACCCCGCAGGGCATCGCGGCGCTGTACGCCGGCGCCCTGGGCGATTTCTCCTTTTCGGTGGTGGGAGACAACGGCGGTACCGAGGGACAGATCCTGGTGAGCGGATCGTTCTCGGACGAGCTGGGCAACTCCGAGACCTTCCCCACCCGGAAGGAATACGACCAGCGCGGGCCGATCGACCTGCGCAACGGCACCCTGCTGGCGGTCTTCCGGAACATCCAGCGGGCCCGGCGGTCGGCCAACCGGACCTCGTCGGTCATCAAGACGGTGGCCACGACGCCGGCCACCGACTCGCGGATCGGCGAGGCCTTCGACCTGGAAGGCACCATCTACAACTATTTCGGAGAGAACTACTGCTCCGGCGTGCCGATCAGCACCGCGACCGACGACGGGACCCTGACCTTCGGCCCCGGCCTCACCACCACCGAGCTGTTTACCCAGGCGGCCAAGCTGTTCGATTCGGCGCTGGCGTATCCCGCCAACTCCACGGTCACCAACTTCGCCAAAGTGGGGAAGGGCCGCGCCCTGCTCAACCTGGGCCAGTTTGCGGCGGCGGCGGCGGCGGTGGCGGGGGTGCCGACCAACTTTGCCTACAGCACCACCCACACCCTGGCCCTGGGGCGGCAGCAGAACGGCGTCTTCGTCTTCCTGAGCCAGACCGAGCGGTTCACCGTGGTGGACCAGGACGGCGGCAACGGCCTCAACTTCCGGAGCGCCAACGACCCGCGGGTTCCGTGGGGCCGTGTCCCGGCGAACGACGTCGGCTTCGACAACGCCACGCCGCAGTACGACCAGGGCAAGTACGCCAGTGAGACGGCATCACTGGCCATCGCCACCGGCGTCGAGGCCCGGCTGATCGAGGCCGAGGCGGCGCTCAAGGCCGGTGACAACACCACCTGGCTCAATACCCTCAATGCGCTCCGGGCCCAGACCGCGGGTATCCCCACCGTGTACCCGTCCGGCTTCCCGCCGGTGACGGGAACCGCAGGCAGCCCGTTCCTGCCGCTCACTCCGCTGGCCGATCCGGGCAATCAGACCGCCCGGGAAGACCTGATGTTCCGGGAGCGGGCGTTCTGGCTCTACTTGAGCTCTCACCGGCTCGGAGACCTGCGCCGACTGGTGCGGCAGTACGGCCGCACCGCCAACGCGGTCTTCCCCGGCGGCGGCGGGCAGACCTACATCATCAATGGAAACAACAAGGGCGGCGTCTTCGGCAACGAGGTCAATCTGCCGATTCCGTTCGATGAGACCAACAACCCGAACTTCACCGGGTGCATCGATCGCAATCCGTAGCTGACCATGCTGCAAGACAGAGCGGGGAGGGCGAAAGCCCTCCCCGCTCTGTCTTTTGTCACCCCCGATCCGTCGCCGACTCCGCGGTCTTACCGCTTCACCACCACCTCGCGCGCCCCGGTCGGTACCGGAACCCGCGTCTCGCCGCCGCCGGGCCAGCGGACCCAGACGGCGGTCGGCGGGCCCGACAGGCCGAAGACCTGGACCGCGCCGTTCTCGGACCAGTATCCCGATCCGGCCTCGATCTCCCGCACCGGCCCCATGCGGTCCCCGTAGACGATCCGGATCTGGGCCCCGATGGCGTCCGGGTTACCCGCCGCGCCGGTCACCCGGACCCGGAGCCCCACTCTGGCGCCCCGGTTGTGGAAGAGCCTCGTGGCGGCGCCGTTCTGCGACACCGCCAGGTCGAGGCGGCCGTCGGCGTCGTAGTCCGCATAGGCGGCCCCCCGCTGGTCGCCGTAGATCACCAGCCCGGATCGGGCGCCCGGCAGGGCGGCCAGTCCGCCCTTGCCGTCTCCGGTGAGCAGCAGTCCGCGCCCGGTGTCGTACCTCGGCGTTCCGACCGCCGTGGGATAGAAGTTCTGGCTCAGGAACACATCCTCGTTGCCGTCCCCGTCGAAATCGGCGATGCCCGCGTACGCCGCCGGGGCGAGCTGCGCTTCGGTGGGGAGGGGCACCGCGTCGAAGTGATCTCCCCGGTTCAGGAACACCATCTGATCGAGGGTGATCGCCTGGAGGCGCTCGACGCTGCCCGCGGCGGGACCCAGGACCTGATCGAGTGTTGCATCCGCGTAGGCGGCGAAGGTCCTGAGCCGGCCCACCAGGTCCGGCATGGCCACCCGCAGGCGCGCATAGCTGTTGAGCGGCGCCAGCGCGCCCAGCCGGGGATCCTGACGGGCCAGCAGCATCTCCTCCTCGTTGGCGGCGCCGAAGGGCCCGTGCGCGAGGACGAGCGGGTGGACGCTGTCGGCCTTCTCGACGGTGTTCCGGCCCCAGCTCGTGGCCACGAGGTCGAGCCGGCCGTCGCCGTCGAGGTCGCCCGCGGCGAGCCCGTTCCAGCGGCCGGTCCAGCGCTCCAGGCCCCATGACGCCGGTGCCACCGTGAACTTGCCCCCCTGGTTGAGCAGGAGGACGATCGGCGCCCAGTCCCGCGCGAGCAGGAGATCGTCGTCGCCATCGCCGTCGATGTCCGCGAAGAGCGCCGCGGACACCAGCCCGATCCCCCGGAGCGCCTCCGAGTTGACCGGGTCCAGCGTGAAGGTCCCACCCTCGTTCCTGAACAGGCCGGACGAGGCCGCGACCGGGTAACGCATCGGGATGGCCCGGCCGCCCACGAAGAGATCGAGATCACCGTCTCCGTCGTAGTCCGCGAGCGCCATCGGCCCGGTGGCCGATTCGTGAGAGCCCACCAGGGGGAGCGCGGACCCCGCCAGGTGCCCGTTGGGGGCCGCGATGCTGACGGCCGCGGGCTGGCCGGTCATCTCCTCGAGTGACCGCGACTCCCAGGTCGAGACGCCGGCCAGCAGCCGCGACCCGCCCGCCCCGGTCAGGCCCAGGATCGTGGTGTAATCCGCGCTCGCGACCGGCCCCGTTGCCGGCGCCGGCACCAGCCGGCCGTGATCGTTCCGGAACACCGCGATGCGGCCGCCCTTGCCAGTCCCGACGATCAGATCCTCATCGCCGTCGCGGTCCAGGTCGAACCACGCCATTCCCGGGCCCAGCTCCGACAGCGCGTCGGGAAGCAGGAACTGGCGATTCCAGTCGTCCCAGGTGTCCTCGACGTGGGTGTGGCCGCCCAGGAGCGCGGTGGCGTCTTCGAACAGCGGGGAGGAGGGAGGTGGGAGGGGGGAGCTGGAAGCGGTCGCGCCGGTGTCAGGCTCGCTGATCTCGTAGAGGCGGTTCGGCGCGGCGCCCCGGATTTCGGTGCGCCGGCCATCCCGCCAATTCACGATGAGCGTCACCGTGGCGGCGTTTCCGGTGGCGAAGCTGGCCAGATAGTCGCTGTGGGACATGTACAGCCCGCCGACCGTCACCTCCCGCTCCTGGACCGGGACGGCGCCGCCTTCGACCCGGATCCGCGCTCCCACGGCGCGCGTGTTGGGCGCGTTGCCCGAGAGCCGCACCGCGATCCGGGGAGCCGCCGCGTTGTTCTCCAGCACCAGCGCCGGAGCGCCGAGCCGGTTGACCACCAGGTCGAGGTCGCCGTCGCCGTCGAGGTCGGCGGCGGCCATCGCGGTGGAGATGTCCGCCTCGGTGCCGAATCCCCACCGGGTGCTCGCATCCTCGAAGGTCAGATCGCCCCGGTTCCGGTAGGCGACATTGGGCAGCGCCAGCTTGGGATACTCCCAGCGCTGCCGTTGCCAGGCCACATCGGTCAGCCGATTCTGGAGCCGTTCCTGGGTGTCCGCGTCCATGACGTCCCAGCTGTGCCCGTTGGCGATCAGAATGTCCTGCCATCCGTCCAGATCCACGTCCAGGAACATCGTCGACCACGACCAGCCGCTGGCCGCGACCCCGGCGAACTCGGACACCTCTCCGAAGGTGCCGTCGCCCCGGTTGAGAAAGAGCGTGTTGCGCTGGGTTTGCAGCTGGGACTCGAGATCACCCGGACGCTTGGGGAGCGCGGTATGGGTCGGGATCTGGGTCTTGAGCCGATGGCTGTCGTTGCTCAGCATGTCCACCACGAACAGGTCGGGCAGGCCATCGCCGTTGGCATCGGCGACATCCAGCCCCATGCCCGAGTTGCTCATCTGACGCTGGGTGGTCCAGCCGGCGAGCCGGAAGTGCCCCCGGCCGTCGTTGAGCCAGAACCGGTCGGGGTCCTCGAAGTCGTTGGCGACGTACAGGTCCGGAGCCCCGTCTCCGTTGAGGTCGGCGAACTTGGCGTCGAGCCCGAACGACTCGTCCTCCTCCGCGAGCGGCCGGCCGCCCGCATCGGCAAAGCGGCCCGAGGTGAGCGGCTCGCGGGTGAAGTGCCCGCCGTCGTTCCGGTAGAAGTCGTCGGGGTCGCCCCGCATGCTGAGGTTGAGCCCGCCCATGTCGGGACGCAGGACGATCCGGAAGTCCTTCCGGTACTCGGGGCGGACCTCGAACTTGCCCGGGGCGACCTGGCGCACGATCTGGTTGAAGGCCCGCTGCTGCGGCGAGATCGAATCGACCGGGCTGTAGGGCTTGTAGTTGGCGACGTATAGATCGAGGTCTCCGTCCCCGTCCACATCGGCCATCGTGGGCGTGGTGCCGCCCTTGCCGGCGGGGTCGAGGCCGAGGTCGGTGCGATGCTCGGTGAAGTGGCCCTTCCCGTCGTTGACGAAGAGCGCATTCGGGCCGGTAGTGGCGAGCAGAATGAGGTCCAGGTCGCCGTCGCCGTCGACGTCCGCGAAGGCGGCACCGGTCGAGTACCGGTCCGCGGTCGCGATCCCGGCGCCGGCCGTGATGTCCTCGAACCGCCACCCGCCAAGGTTCCGGTAGAGCGCGCTGGCTCCCTCGGTCTTGGCGAGGAATACGTCCACCAGTCCATCGCCATCCACGTCTCCCAGCGCCACGCCGGCGCCCTGGGCCAGGATGCGGTTATAGAGCAGCACCGAGTCGGAGACGGCGTTCTGAAAGGTGATGCCGGTCTTCGCGCCGGGCCTCCGGGTGAAGCCGGGAGGGCCGCCGGCCACCCGGAGCTCCCGCCACCGATAGCCGGCCTCGTCGTGCCATTGGGGGGGGGCGGGGCGACAGGCTGCCGCCAGCAGGGCTGCCATCGCGCCCAGGCGTACCGCGGCCCGCCGCGTCATCGAGCCGGGGCGGCGCCCAGCCGCTCGGCGGTCTTCCTGCCGATGCATGCGCCGACCGATCGGCCGGCGGCATTGCCGCTCTCGAAGTGAATCCCTCCATATATCCGGGACTCACCCGCCTCCATGGCGGCCTCGCTGAACGAGGTGAACCGCCGCACGCCGGGTCCGATTGCGATGCCGGTGCTGTCCTCGAATGGCTGGTCGCCGAGCATGGAAATGATGGCGGCAGCGGCGGCCACCGACTGGGTGGAGTGCGCCGAGGGGTACTCCGGAAACGGCGGCGTGGGAATCAGCGGCTCCCATTCGGGATCGATCACCCGCCGGATGTAGGTGCGCGGGCGGATGGTGCTGTACTGGTACTTGTATCCCCACGCCGCGATAAATGCGTCGGCCTGCGCCACGGCGGTGAGCATGAACAGCCGGGCCGCCGCCTCCGCGGAGAGCCTGCCTCGGCCCACCATTTCACTGGCGATCGAGACCCAGTGCCCGACCGGAGTGCCGGTCTCGCCGGCGTTGTCGGCCCAGTAGAGCGCCGTGGCCCGCTGCGCCGGCGTCAGCGACTGTCGGGTCTGGTAGACGAGCCTGGCGTCCTGGTAGCGCGCCGACGCCGTGTCGGTCGAGTAGGCGGGTGGATCCACGATGGGGCACTCGTTCCAGGCCCTGAGGATGAACGGCCGAACCTGTCCCCAGTACGGCTCGGTGGCTCCGGCCATGTTGACCGCCGGGAGCGCCTTGAGGCCGGTGCCCTTCGGGCGACTGATGATCAGTGCCCGGTCGCTGGCGCCGCCCCCCCGGGTGGTGTTGGCCGGATTGTCCAGGCCGACGAAATCGGTGGCCCCGGACAGGTTCTGCGGGGTGTAGTTGCTCGCGGGCGTGTCGTTGATCCAGTAACCCGGTCCGACCGGAGGCGTGTAGGGACGGCCCCGGGTGCTGTCGAACCCGTCGGCGCGGGACCAGGCCACCAGGGCAATGCCCAGGCGGTGTCCCAGGTCCTCGGATCGGGCCTGCGTCTCGCCCGACACGCCGAGCGCCGTGCGGGTTCGGCGCAGCGAATCCACGATTCCGTTCAGGGTGGCCTGGGTTGCCGGGAGTGCCTCGGCCAGCAGCGAGTCGAGCACGACCCGCTCCGCCGCGACGGCCGTCAGAGTTCCGTCGTAGCGCTGGCCCGTCTCGGCCCGGGGAAGGCCCGCGAGACCGTTGAGGGTCCCCGCGGCGCTGGGAAGCCTGGGGTCCGCGGCCACGAGCCCTTCATGGAGCGCCACTGAGGCGTACCCCATGAAGCGCGAGGTGATCGGTGGAGAGAGCCGCTCGGTACGGACCACGCCATAGAGCGTATGCATCCACTCCGACACCATGCGGGGATCGTCGGCGGGCGCGCGAGCGCAGCCGGCGAGGGGGCCACCGCCAGCGGGATCCGGCCGTACGAGAGTGCCACGGAGTCTTCATGCAGATCGGCGATGGGAGAGAGCGTGGTGACCCAGTCCAATCTAGCCTGATTTGCGGTCCTGCCCGGTACGCCCCAGATTCATCGGAGTCCTCGGCCTCCGGGGCCCGCATGCCGCGAGGCGCAGTGCGTCAGTCTCTGCTGGTGCCGGGACTCTTGCTCACTGTTCCCTACTCCGGCTTTCCGGCCAGGCCACGCTCACCGGTCTGGTCCGGGAAGACGCCACCGGCCGGTTCTCGCCGGCGTCGAGTTCTGATCGAGGGCAGCGTCGGAACACCGTCACCGACAAGGCGGGGGAGTACGCCTTACGTCGGTTGCACAGGGCGCCAGATCGTCCTGTTCCGGGCCGTCGGCTTCCGTCCGGTCCGAATCTCGGTCACCCTGGAGAACAAGGCGAAGTGTCCCGGCTGGACGCGAACATGGTTCCCTTTGCGGTCCGGATCGAGCCCGTGGTGGTAGCCGCCGAAACGAAGCAGCCGCATGGGATGGGCCGGGAGGCCTTCCAGGAGCGCCGGCACCAGGGATTCGGCCAGTTCATCGACTCCCTGGAGCTTCGTCGCTCCGAGGATCGCCGGCTGTCCGATCTGCTTCGTGGGCACCACGGCATCGTGATTGCCCAGAACCGGTTTGCGGTGAGCAGCCGAGCCGGCTGCTACATGCAGATCATCTACGATGGGCAATCGGTGTATTCCCCCGCCACCTTCATCCCGCCGGCTCCGGCGGCCCCCACGCCCGGGGAGCGGTTCACCCGGGCCACCCGCCCTCCGCCCCGGCCCACGCCGCTCGACATCAATACATTCGACGTCTCGGGGCTGGAGTCGATCGAGATGTACCAGAGCCTGTCCGATACGCCGCTCCAGTTCGGCGGGGCGGCGGCGGGGTGCGGCACCCTGGTGCTCTGGTCGAGGCGGGGCGGCACCCCTCCCAGGAATCCCTGACTCACTTCTTCCGTTTCTTGGGGGCGGCTCGCGGGGGCGGCCGGACCACGGTCGCCGCCGGCCCGGCGGCTTCCAGGTGCGCGAAGAGCTCCTGGCGCACCTCCGGATTGCTGAGCTTCCAGATGACCCCGTCGGTGAAGTAGTGGTGGATGTTGATGAAGGTGAGGAAGAGGACCGGGATCACGCTCTGGTGCTGACCGCCCACCAGGGTCGCCAGGCTGCTCATGGCGCCGGCGGGAACCAGACGGGACACCAGCAGACTCACCCCGATCAGGGCAACGGCATAGACCACCATGTGCCGGACCGCGTGCGCCGCATTCCCTCGGTTGGCGCGATTGAATTCGACCCGGGCCGGGAACTCCAGGTATTGGAGCGCGTGGGCCAGCTGGACCAGGAAGAGCCCGGCCAGGCCCCAGCGTGCCATGGCGCCATACCAGACGAAGATAGCGAGCCAGGCGACGATCGCCCGCGCCGGCGGCCATCGACCGGCGCGGAGCCGGACCTTGAACAGGCCGGTCCCGCCCAGGCCGAACGCGACCACTCCGCCGATGCTGACGAGCTGGTAGAGCGGTTCCACCCAGGCCGGCTCCGGCGCCGTGGTCTGGGTAAACCAGATGTGTACGGCCCACACCACGTGCCAGGCCAGGAGGAACCGCAGGCTGGCGCGGATGAGTCGGCGCTCGGTGGGCTCGTACTTCACGCCCTCGACGTAGGCGTACGAGGCCATCATCCCCCAGACCTGGCCGGTGTAGTGCCAGGCGAGGTAGCAGCTCGACACGCCGACCAGGAGCCCGACCAGCAGGGGGGGACCGGACTGGGCCTGGCGGATCGCGATCAGGATGTAGAGGACCAGCAGCAGGGGGACGCCGAGGGTGGCCCATTTGTGCCGCAGGATCATCGCCTTGTTCCGGTAGACGATCCGGTAGGAGGCCATGAAGTGCGACAGGTTGAAGAGGATCTGGGCCCCGGCCAACGCCCCCAGGCTGACGAACTCGAGCTGGTCGCGCCCGCTCAAGAGGAGCGGGACCAGGACGATGATGGAGAGCCCGCCCACGCAGAGCAGGTCGATGATGGGGGAGAGGATCGCCGCGGGGCGGGGCCGGAGGACCTCCGTCGGGAGACCGCTCATGGCAGTTAAGAAACCCGGCCCTGCCGGCATTGGCAATGGAACCCGTGTCCCTCTCGCGCATCGGGCCACCGGGTGATATACTGTGGGCAGCACCTCGCTCACACAATTCAACATCGCGCGTCCGGGTCGGCTCGAGCAGGCTGTCAAGCCTCGTCGTGTCGTTTCGTCTCACTCCTGAGGGGTGGGCTGTGACGAACTGACACGCTTCGATTCCCCGACCCCCGGATGGTATTGCGGCACAAGCGGTTGACCCGTCTGGCCGCGTGGCACGACTTGAGCAACGTCAGGACCCGATTCTCCTTACAACTTGTGTTTCATGGGGCCGACCCGGAACAGACTCCGGCGTCGGTGTTTGTGCAGGTCCCACCTCCTCACCGAGGAATCCGAGTATGATCGGCTTCTCGTTTCGCCGAACGTGTGTGACCGGGCTGGCCGCGCTGGCACTGTGCGCGGTGACGGTGGCCCCGGCGCTCGCCCAGAGTGCCACCTTTCGCGGCAAAGTCACCTCGGAAAAATCCGGCGAGCCGATCGTCGGCGCGTCGGTGGGCATCGGCGAGCTGTCGCTCTCGGTGCTCACCACCGCCCAGGGCACCTATGTCCTGACCGTCCCGGCCTCCCGGGTCAACGGGCAGTCGGTGACCCTCACGGTACGCGCCATCGGCTTCAAGTCGGTGTCCCGGATCATCGCGGCGTTGACCGCCGGTGAACGGACGGTGGACGTGCCGCTGGGGGCCGACATCAACAAGCTGGAGGAGATCATCGTCACCGGCGTGCTGGAAGGCACCGAGCGGGCCAAGGTGCCCTTCGCGGTAGGCCGCCTGACGACGGAAGATCTTCCGGTGCCTGCGGTCGACCCGATCCGGGCGCTGGCCGGCAAGGTCGCCGGACTCCGGATCGGTGCCACCACGGGCCGGCCGGGGAGCGCGCCGGAAATCATGTTGCGCGGGCCCACCTCGATCAACGCGACCGGCCGTTCCCAGGAGCCGCTGATCGTGGTGGACGGCGTGATCCTGCACGTGGGCAGCTACCAGGAGCTGGGCGGCCTCGACATCGAGTCGGTCGAAGTCGTGAAGGGCGCCGCCGGCGCCTCGCTCTACGGCACCCAGGCCGCCAACGGCGTCATCACCATCACCACCAAGCGGGGCTCCAAGGGCCAGGACGGCGTCAAGTTCAACGCCCGGACCGAGTGGGGCTTCTCGGATTTCAACAGCGTCAACTACGGGATGCCGATCAACCACCCGCTCCAGCTGGACGAGACCGGCAAGCGGTTCTGCGCGATCGTGTCGGGCAACCAGCCCTGCAGCCGGTCGGTCGATCTGATGACCGAAATGCTGCGGATCAACAACGTAAACGCGGATACCATACGCACGCCGCTGGGCATCGTCTACAACGTGCCGAACCTGAACGACCTCCGGAACATTTATCAGTCGCAGATCTATCCGAACCAGTACTACAATTCGCTGGCCCAGATTTCCGACCGGCACCCGACGTCGCTGTCCTCGCTCGAGGCCACCGGCAAGGTGGGCAGCGTCGGCTTCTACGTCAGCGGCGAGTACACCGACGATCCCGGCGCGGTGAAGTTCTTCAACGGCTCCAATCAGCGCCGGGGCCGGCTCAACCTGGACTACAGCGCCCGCCCGGACCTCACGATCAACGTGAGCACGATGTTCGACAATTTCTACCGGGATCAGCGCACCAGCGGCATCTTCGGCACCCTGCTCCGCGGAGGCATGCCGGGCTTCAACTACCTCGCAGCGGGACACGCTGGGCCGCCTCCTGATCGGTCGCGGCGGGTCGGGATGGCGCCCCACCGGCAACGGGGGGGCCAACCCGCTCTACGACGCCGAGAACACGGTGTTGGGGCTCAAGTCCAACCGCTTCCTGGGCAGTGTTTCGGGCAAGTACTTCCCGGCCAGCTGGATCACGTTCGACGGCAACTTCGGCTACGACAACCGGCAGTCGCAGCAGAATAACATCACGACCAGCGGGTACCGCACCAATACGCTTTCGGCCACCACCAACCGCGGCAACCTGTCCCTCCAGAATGACCGGGATGAGGCGCTCAACGGCGGGCTGGCCGCCACGATTCGCCGGAGCCTGGCCACCGACCTCCAGGCCAAGCTGCGGGTCGCGGGCAACTACGACCAGGAAATCTTCAATACCTCGCGGGGTGCCGGGAACATCTTCCTGGTGAAGGGCATCTACACCCTGGGCAACACCTCGGCGAACAAGGACAATCCGACCTCCTCGGCCTTCACGATCAAGAACGCGGGCATTTCCGCGGCGCTGAATCTCGACTACAAAGACCGCTACATCATGGACGCCTCGTGGCGGTACGACGGGAGCTCGCTCTTCGGCCCCGGCAACCGCTGGTCGCCGTTCAACCGGATCGCCGGCGTGTGGATCGCGTCCAACGAGCCCTGGTGGAAGAGCGACATCGTGAACGAGTTCCGGCTCCGGGCGTCGCGGGGCACGGCGGGCACCACGCCGCGGTTCAGCGCCCAGTACGAAGTCTTCAACGTCGGCGCCACCGGCATCTCCACCGGTCAGGCGGGCAATGCCGGCCTCAAGCCCGAAACCACCACCGAGTACGAAGTCGGCAGCGACTTCACGCTGTTCAAGCGGTTCGGCTTCGAGGTGACCTACGCGCAGGGGAAGACCAAGGACCAGATTCTTTCGGTCAACACCCCGGCGTCGGTGGGCTATTCGTCCCAGTGGCAGAACGCCGGCACGCTCCAGAACAAGACCTGGGAAGCCGCGATGACCCTGCCGATCATGAACAACAAGAAGTTCTACTGGCAGGCCCGGGCCACATGGGACCGGACCCGCACCTACATCACCGAGCTGCTGGTGCCGGACTTCCTGTATGACGGCGGCACGCTGCAGGGCACCTCGAGCATGTTCTACTTCACCGCCGACAAGCGGAAGTCCTGCTTGCCCGGTGAGGTCGGGCACCTCCCCGGCGAGGCGGGGTACGCGGCGGGCGAGGCCCGTCCCAACTGCACCGGTCCGCAGCTCAACCGGTACGGCAACATCTACGCGCGGCGCTTCCTGAAGGCCTGCGGCGAGCTGGCCGCCTCGGTCCGGGATCGCTGCGGCGCGGGCAAGGATTTCCAGGTCAACGACGAGGGGTGGCTGGTGTACGTCGGCGCGGGCAACAGCCCGAAGGACGGCATCACCCGCAACCTGTGGCAGACCTCACTGCCGGCAGCCCAGTCGCCGTGGGGCATTGCGCTGGCCTGGGGTCATCCGATCGTGGACCGCCCGCTGGCCGGTCAGCCGGGCCAGGGGATCGGCATCAATCAGGTCATCGGCAACACGCTGCCGGACTATCGCTTTACCTTCAGCAACGACTTCCAGTTCAAGCGGCTGACGCTGTACGCCCTGGTGGACGCCACGGTCGGGCAGTCGATCTACAACCAGGGCGAGGGCTGGGGCCTGCTGGATATCAGCTCGGCCAATTTCGACCAGGCCGCCAAGACGGTCGAAACCGCCAAGCCGGTGGGGTACTCCTGGCGGGTCGGCCCGTCGGAAGGCGCCGGCACCGGCGGGTTCTACGACGTCCTCAACGTCAACAACTACGTGGTCGAGAAGGGCTCCTTCGCGAAGCTCCGCGAGGTCTCGGTGACCTACAAGGTCGGCCGACTGGCCGGCGTGGGAGACTGGACGGTCGGCCTCATCGGCCGCAACCTGTTCACCCTCACCAACTACACCGGCTATG
Organism: uncultured Gemmatimonadales bacterium; assembly: GCA_963762545.1. Lineage (GTDB taxonomy): Bacteria > Gemmatimonadota > Gemmatimonadetes > Gemmatimonadales > GWC2-71-9 > JABFSM01. Next base: position 478,076 of record CAVXLC010000002.1, read on the forward strand.
ATCCCGAAGTCGGGTGCGGCAATGACCTGGCCGGCGCCTGCGGCGGCGGGGGCAGCGGGACCAACGGCACCGGCTCGGGCCTGATCAATCAGGTGGATGCGTTCGGCTTCCCGACGCTCAGGACCGTGACGTTCTCAATCTCCACCCGCTTCTAGGAGCCGACCTCACATGAATCGATCCATGATCCGATGCGGGGTGGCGGTGGCCGGAGTGATTGCCCTCGGGGCGTGCACCGACCTCAAGGTGGACAATCCGAACAGCCCCGGCACCCCGCAGGTCAAGTCGACGCCGACGGACCTCCAGAACTTCCTGGGCACCCAGTACCGGCGCTGGCACTCGGGGCTGTACGGCACCACGACGAATGTCTGGGGCATGGCCAACATCATGTCCTTCGAGAACTTCTCGACCCTGGCCAACGATTGCCAGAACGCGCGGTACCCGGTGCCGAAGCCGGCGCCCTCCAACAACAATCAGGTGGGCAATACCTGCGACCCCGACCAGCTCACCATCTATTCGCGCCTCTCCGAGTCGGGCCGTGGTGCGGCGGATGTGCTTCGGGCAATGGATGGCGGGCTCACCTTCGGCTCCGAGGCGAACGACCAGCGGAACCGGGCCTTTGCCGAGTTCCTGAGGGGTCTCTCCCTCGGCTACCTGGCCATCGTCTATGACTCCGCGGGCATCATCAAGGCGGACGATCCGCTCAGCCCGGCGAACACCGCCTTGCCCGGCGAGCTCTCCGGGTACAAGGAAGTGATGGCGGAGGCGCTGTCGGCGTTGGGCAATTCCGTGACGGCTGCCACCGCCTCGATTGCGGCGACCGGGTCCAACGGTTTCCCCCTGCCGCCCGACTGGATGTTCACCACGACCCCGATGACCGGGCCGGAGTTCATCAAGGTAGTCCGGAGCTACGCGGCCCGGCTGCGCGCCCAGGTCGCGCGGACGCCGGCCGAGCGCACCGCGGTGGATTGGGACAAAGTGATCGCCGATGCGCAGGCCGGCATTACGGCGGATCACAAGATCACGACCAGCACCACCACCGGTCCCAATAACTCATGGATCGGCCAGTGGTATGCCTACACCACCTGGCACCAGATGACGCCGTTCATCACCGGTATGGCGGACAACTCCGGCTCCTACGCCGCGTGGATCGCGGCGCCCCTCACGACCCGCGGGGCCGGGACGCCGTTCTTCATGACCACGGCGGATCAGCGATTCCCGCAGGGAGCCAACCGGGCCGCCCAGCAGGCGGATTTCGCGCTCACCTCGTGCACCAACGCGAACACCATCTGCAAGCGCTACTTCGTGAACCGGGCCACCTCGGATCCGGCCGCCAGTCCGGCATGGGGCGCCTCGCAGTACGACCATGCCCGGTGGTACTCCTGGCGGACCAGCGGCAGCGGCACTGCGCAGAACGGGCCATTCCCCTTCTTCCTGGTGGCGGAGCTCAACCTGCTCGAGGCCGAGGGACAGTACCGGAAGGGCAACTTTGCGGCGGCCGCGGCGCTCATCAACCGAACCCGCACCTCCTGCGGCCCCGGCGGGGTCCCGGCCGGCTGCACCGCTCGGCCCGCGGGTAACGGCGCGGCCACTGATCCGGGCGGCGGACTGCCCGCGATCACCGCGTTCGACGCCACCACCCCGGTCCCGGGTGGGAGTGATTGCGTGCCGAAGGTGCCCTCGAACGCCTCCTCCGCCGGCGGCGGCACCGTCGCCTGCGGCAACATGTTCGAAGCGCTCAAGTGGGAAAAGCGCGTCGAGACGGCCTTCAGCTACTTCGCCGGCTGGTACCTCGACAGTCGGGGCTGGGGCGACTTGCCCGAGACGACGCCACTGCACTGGGCGCCGCCGTTCGAAGAGCTGCAGGCCCGGTTCCGGATCGGGCCCAAGATCTACAGTCTTGGCGGTGCGGGTAACCCGGGAGGCGCCGGTCCCAGCACCTATGGCTGGTAGCGATTCGAAGGCGCGGCGCACGGCCGCGCTCGCAGCACTTGGTGTGCTGATGGGCTGCTACACGCTCAAGCCCGTCGGTGAGGTCGAGCCCAAGCCGGGCGCCAAGCTCGCGTTCGAAGTCAACGATGCGGGGCGGGTGGCCCTGGGCGGCACGATGGGGCCCGAGATCGCCCAGGTGGAAGGGTTGCTGATCGAAAAGGACAGTCAAGGCTACCTCCTGGCGGTGTCGAACGTGCGGTTGCTGCGGGGTGGCGAGCAGATCTGGTCTGGAGAGAAGGTCCGGCTGAACAACCAGTACCTTGGCCCCGCCTACGAACGGCGGTTCTCTCTCGGGCGGTCGGTCGGTCTGGGCGTGATCGGCATCGGAGGCGTCGCCGCAATCGTCGCCTCCGCCTCGCTCCTGGGTGTCGGCACCGATAAGAACCCGGGACAGCAGGACACGATACCTGCAAGGCTTGGGCGGCCGTAACCGCCGCCCTGCACCTCAACCTCCATGGAGTCCGAGATGCGACGCATCTACCAGCTCTCGATGTTGTGCCTCGCCGCCGGCGTCGTGAACGCGTGCAAGCCGCAAGAGGTGTTCACCACGGAGGACATCCCCACGGCGGGCGTTCGGTTCCTGAACGTGGTGCCCGACACCGGCGCCGTGGATTTCCGCCCCGTGGATATCGTCGAGAACAGCGACTTCTACGCTGTCGGCTTCCGGAGCACCACCCTGGCCTTCTACAAGAATGCCCGGGCCGGACAGCGGCACTTCCGGGTCTTCATGAGCGTCGCGGCCTTCGCCAGTGGCCTGACGGCGGAGGAGCAGATCGCCATCGCCTCGACCGTGCTCGCGGACACCACTGTGACGCTGGAGGCCGGCCATCGCTACACGTTCATTTTGTGGGGCAATGCCCGGCGTAACGCGCCGGCCATGAGGCTGACGATGTTCGACGACAACCCGGCCGATCCCGGTGCCCAGGTGGCGCTCCGGCTCGTCAATGCCGGCGCCGGACTCGGCGCCGTCGACGGCCGGCAGTATCCGAGCACCGGCACGGCACCCGCCACCGCCACTTGGGCGAACGTGGCGGAGCTCTCCGCTTCGGCCTACGTTTCCGCCCCGACCGGGACGATCAAGTACAATGTGACGCCGGCGGGAGGTGGCACCGCGCTGTTCACCGATGCGACGGCCATCGCCGGGGCGGCCGCCACGGTGGACCTCGATCCGATCCCCGGTACCACTGTGGCCGGGTCGGCGGTGAGCGGGTTCGTGGTGCCGCGGTCGGTCGCGGGCAGCAAGGCGGTCAACCTCACCACGCCGGGCATCATCTTCCTGTGGGATCGCCGGCCGCCGCGGCCGCCCGGAGTCTGACCGCGCCTCAGGGTCGCGTGACGAGATAGCGCGCAAGGGCCGCCGGCTGATCGGCGGCTCTTGTCGTAGAACCCGGTGGCACCCTCTTCGCCGAGGAGATCACAGATGCCGTCGCTTCGTGCGGGTACCCTCGCGCTTGTCTCCGCCGGCGCATGGCTGGTCCTTGCGCCGTCCCAGGCGCACGGCCAGAAGCGGCAGAAAGACCTGATCTCCCGCGAGGAAATCGAGAGCTCCCCGAAACGGAGCGATTACATTTACGACGTTATTCGCAGCGCGCGGCCCCACTTCCTCGAAGCCCCGCGCGGCGTGCGGCGGACCGGGATCGACCCCGCCGGACCCGGAACCCCCCGGCCAGCGGTGGGCATGGGTGGAAGCAGCCAGCCCCAAGTCGAAGTATTCGTCGAGCTGAATCACGTGGGCGGGATCGACGTCCTCAAGAACATTCTGGCCGAGGAGGTCGAGGAGGTCCGCTACTTCGATCCCAGCAGGGCCGAAGCCGAGTTCGGGCTGACTCTTGGAGCCGGAGGAGCCATTGTCATCAAGATGTACAAGCCGAAGCCTCCCGAAAAGAAGCCAACCTCACCCGAATGACCTCCGGGGCTCCTCCGCCGGGGGAGTCTTCCTGCCGCTCGTTCTCTGTGGCGCGGTGCTGATCCTCATCGGCGGCTGCCGTCAGACCTCGCGGCACAAGATTCCCGACTCCGCTTCGACGCCCGGCGTCATAGGTGGGGTGGGGTTTGCCGGTCCCGCAGCCGTGCTGCACGATCCGGACTTCGACCGCTATTACGTCTCCAATGCGGACCCGTCGTCCGGTGCCGCCGACCACGGCGGATTCATCAGCCTGGTGTCTCCCGCCGGAGTCACCGTAGCCCTCAAATGGATCGACGGCGCCGCAACGGGCGTGAGCCTCAAGGCGCCGAAGGGTATGGCGGTGGCAGGACAGTTCCTCTACGTCGCCGACAACACCACGATCCGCCGCTTCGACCGCCGCACCGGAAGCCCCGGGGGGGAGATCCCGATCCCCGGTGCGGTGTCGCTGGACGATATGGAGTCCGCCGCCGACGGGACGCTGTACTTCACCGACAGCGGCGATTCGACCCGGGCGCAGGCGGTGTATCGGCTGTCGCAGGACGGCACGCTGGATACGCTGGCCCGGGGGCCGGAGCTGGGGCACCCGACCGGCATCGCCCTCTCCGGAGACAGCGTCTGGGTCGTGAATCGCGCGGGCGAGATGTACCGGGTGGCCGGCGGCCGGCGTCTCGACGTGGTACGATTGCCCAGCGCCGGCCTCGAGGGCCTGGTGGTGTTCGAGGGCGATGCCTTCGTCTCGAGCTCGGAAGGGCGTTCGGTGCTGCGGGGGAAGCTCGGTGGCCCGTTCACACCCTTCCAGAGCGACCTGGACGCACCGGGGGACCTCGGTCACGATATCTGGCGCAACCGTATCCTGGTTCCCGAGTTCCGGCGCAACGAGCTGCGGATCGTTCGGCTGGCGTTCTAGATGGGCTACCGTTTTTCCCAGATGACCACATAGCTTCCGCCTGCGCCCTGGGTACGGATGCCGCCGCCTCCCGGCATGATGCTCCGCGTGACGTTTCGGGCCCGCCCGGAGCACCAGGTGCCCAGGGTCATCGCGATGGACAGCGTGAGATCCTTGCAGACGTCGCTGCTGAACTCCACCAGCTCCACCTCATCGGCCCGCCAGGAGCAGAGCGAGGCCACCTCGAATTCGCGCAACACCGTCACGCCGTTCAGGATCAGCGTGGTCGTTGCGGTGGCGGCGCGCCCCACCTCCGCCTTGATGCGAGGGATGTCGCAGAGCCCCTCCGAGCCCATCCGCTCCAGGTCGGAGGCGGTCATCCTCTCCCGGGAGAGGCCGGCCGTCAGCCGCTTGCCCAAGTCCTCCACGGCCCCCTCCTCGTCCCGGGACGCCACGGTCGGCTCCCGGGTCAACAACACGCCCAGCTCGCGTCCCTGCCCGTGTTTGACCTCCACGGTAAATCGCCGCTCGGTGTATCCCGGGTAGGTGACCCGCACCATGTAGAGACCCCGGTCCGCCTCGGGAAAGGCAAAGCGTCCCATGCTGTCGGTGAGCGCTTCGCCCCCCATCGACCCGAGCACCTGCACCCGGGCGCCGACCGCGGCCTTGTATCCGGTATCTCCCACCGCGCCGTAGAGGCCGGTGCGCCGGCTCTCCACCACGAGGGGCGCCAGCAGGTACGGCGCGCTGACCATGAAGTATTCCATTTCGGTGGGCTCGGTCGCGAGGACCACGACCCGCGAATGGACCGGCGTGTAACCCACCAAACGGATCTGGATGGGATACTTGCCGGGCTTCAAGCCGTCGATACGGAATGCGCCGGAGGGGCTGGTGGTGGTCGTGCGGTCGCCCAGGAACACGTCCGCACCGGACAGGGGCTTGCCGGCGGTATCCCGAACGATTCCGGTCACCGATTGGACCGCGTCCTGTGCGGACCCCTGGGTCGCGGGGAGCAGGAGCCAGAGGGCGGCGAAGGTAGCTTGGAGCGGGCAACGGACCATGAGCTTCCGGAACCGGGTGACGACCAGCCAATCTAGGAGCCGCGTTTCCCGGCCACCAGAGGTGTTGCCGCAGGGCGGTCGGACCGTCCCCCTGATTGACCGGCAGCCATCGAGAGCTCGAGCACGGGAGACGACATCATGCGGGTGGTCACACGCTGCTTGCTTGCGATTTCCCTGGCCACGGGTGGTGCCGTCGTGCTGCCAGGGGTCCTGGCGGCCCAGAAATCCAGGGATCCCAACGTCCTCACCCGGGCGGAGCTGCTCCAGTCCGCCCAGAAGTCCAAGGACCTCTACGATGCCGTCCGGAGCCTCCGGCCCAACTTCATCAACCCACTCACCACCAGGACCCAGGGCGCCCAGGCCTCGAGGGCCCTCCCCAGACCGGTCGTATACGTCGACGGCTCCCTCGCGGGTGAGCTGGACGTGCTCCACTCGATCATGGCCGAGAATGTGGAAGAGGTGCGTTTCAAGGGTCCCACGGAGGCGGCGATCGAATTGGGGCCGAACGCTCCGGGCGGAGCCATTCTGGTGACGTTGCACAAGGAGCCCCGGCCCTAGCGTACCCCGATGTCCGGTCGGCGAGCGGTGAGAGCCGGCCCGTTTCCTCCGCCGGCGTTCCGGGCCGTTACGCGCGAATGACGCCGGGAAACCGACTCTCGGCCGCGGCATATCCGGGAAAGACCGAGCTCAGGTCCCGGGCCCCCAGGTGGCGGGTGAGGATTTCGGCGAAGAGATCGCGGAAATCGGTGGTGACCGCCACGTCGCGTCCCTCGTATCGTTCCTCCTGCCCCAGGCCGGGCCAGCGACCGGTCACCCGCCTGCCATTGACCGTGCCGCCCAGCACCAGCATCGCCGTTCCGTGCCCGTGGTCGGTGCCGCCGGTGCCGTTTTCCTTGATGGTCCGTCCGAACTCGGACATGGTGAGTACGCACACCTCGCTCATCCGCTCGCCCAGGTCGGTGGCAAACGCCGCCAGGGACTGGCCCAATTCCGCCAGCCGGAGGGACAGCTGGCCCTGATCATTACCCTGGTTGACGTGCGTGTCCCACCCACTCACGTCCGCAAAGGCGATCTCGACTCCGAGGCCCGCCTTGATGAGCTGAGCGATCTGCGAGAGGCTCTGACCCAGACGGCCGCGGGGATACTCGGCCCCGTGCTCGGGAGCCTGGCCGGCCGGATTGGCGGCCTTGAGCATCCGGATTGCCTCGAAGCTCTCTTCCGCCGAGGTGGCCAGGAGACCGGTGGCCGCACCCTGATAGAGCGCCTCGAACGCCCGGGTGAGCTTGTCACCCGCGCCGCCCCGCGCGCCCACGCCGAAGGTGCGAAGGTCGTCGATGGCCAGCGCCGGGGCCGTGCCGGCCATGATCCGGGGAAGCTGGGGTCCGAACGCCACCGCGCGAAACGGCGTGTCGGTGTGCTCCCGGGCATTCTGGCAATAGCGGTTGGCCCAGCCGTCGGTGGTGGACTTCACCCCCGGGGTGCCGGACTCCATGTAGTCCTGGGCGTCGAAGTGCGAGCGGCTGCCATCGGGTGAGCCGACCGCGTGAATGGCGGCGAGGCTCCCGCCGTCCCACCACGGCTTGAGGGGCGCCAGCTGCGGGTGCAGGCCGAAGTGGCCGTCGAGGTCCACCACCGACGATTTCGGAATCGCGATCCGGGGCCGTTCCCGGTAGTACAGCGTGTCGCCGTGCGGGACGATCATGCTGAGGCCGTCGACCGCGCCGCGCTGGAACAGGCAGACCAGGGTTCTGCGGCTCCCCGGGGCCGTCGGTCTCCCGGGCGTCACCGCGTAGGCCGCCCGGCTCAGGAACAGTGGATCGAGTCCGAAGCTCACCAGCCCCAGGGCTCCCCCTCGAACGAATGTACGTCGCGTGATGGACATCCTGGCTCCGGTCTTCGAGTTTCCCGGCGTTCGCGCGTCCTACTGCCTCTGAAATTCCGGCCCGCCGATCGCCAGTCCCACCGCCAGCGCCCGCGCGTTGACCGGATCGGACAGGTCGGCCAGCTGGTCGAGAATCACCCTGCGGGTCTCCCGCGACATTCGTCCGCCCAGGATCAGGCGGTCCACCGCGTCCACCAGGGCGGCGTGATCCTGAACCAGAGGCAGGACCGCGTCGAGGTTTGTGGTGACGCCGGGGAGCCGGTTGGCCGCGAGCGCCACGGCCAGGTTCATCCGGCTGAGCAGCGCGCCGCTGTTGACCCAGTCGTCCTGCCGTTCGGGATAGCCGTTGGGCGCGGTATGGAGATACAGCGGCTGGCCCAGCCGGGACACCGCCTGCGCCAGCCGCAGCGTGGAGTCGGGCACCGCCCCGACGGCGCGTACCGCGCTGGTGACGAACTCGAGCGGAGTCTTGATCTTGGAGCCGACGTTGCGCGCCGCCCAGAAATCGGGCGAGTGGAAGATGGCGCGGAGGACTTCCCGGATATCACCGTTGGAACGCTTCCAGGCGCGCACCGCATCATCGATGCAGCCATCCGGCGGATCATCGCTCACGAACCGGGCGCATAGCTTGCCGCTGACGAAGTGCGCCGTGCTGGGGTGCTCCGCCAGCAGGGCCAGCAGGCGCTCGCCCTCGTCCTCGCCTCGGCCGGCCGGAAAGTCCACACCCAGGACCGTCTTCCGGCCGCGGTCGTGGGCCCATTCGTGAAAGGCGTATCCGCCCCCCTGCAAGGGGCGATCGAGGCTCCAGCCGGTCAACACCCGCGCCACATCGGTCACGTCGTGCTGGGTGTATCCGCCGTCCACGCCCAGCGTGTGGAGCTCCATCAGCTCCCGCGCGTAGTTCTCGTTGAGTCCGGTCGGCATGCGCTGCCGGAGCGCGTTGAGCAGCGAATCGGGCGGCCGCCGGCCCAAGCCGGACCGGCGGCCGAAGCCGAATCGGCCCAGGCGGCCGAGGCGCTCCAGGCGGTCCAGCTGGGGTGGCCGGGATCCCGCGGCGACACTCTGTGCGTTGTCGAGGTACACCAGCATCGCCGGACTCTTGGCCGTCGCCTCGAGGAGCCGCTCGAAGCCGCCGAGGGCGTTGGGGCGGATGGTCCGCTCGATGTAGTCGGGCAGATAGACCCGATCGAGATTCTTTCCGTAGAACACGTTGAAGTGGTTGGCCCAGAAGTCCGCCATCACTTCGGCCAGCTGATGCTCGGACTCGACCGCCCGCACCACGACGAGCTGCTGCAGCTCACCGCCCAAGAGCCGCAGGGCGCGGGCGTCGGGATCCATCCGGCGCAACCGCTCCTGCGGTGTCATGGCGGCATCGCTGGCGGTATCCCGCTGTTCGGCTCGGCGCTCCTGACGGAGTCTGGTGTAGGTGCGCAGCAGGTCCTGGGGTGAGGCGCTGAGCACCGGGAACCGATCCTCGAGCGATGCCAGCGACGGATCGTCGATTCGCTGCACGGCGAGCTGACGGTCGATCCAGGCCATCACGCCTTCGTGCGCGACGCGATCGACCAGGCCCGGGGTCGCGCCGTAGGCCAACCGGTTGAGGACATGGAGCGCGCTGTCGCGCGCGGTCATGGGGGCCTGCTGGGCGGTGAGCGGAGCCGCCACCAGGGTCGCGATCGCGACGGGCAGGTATCGGAAGGTCATGGGCTGGATGACTCGGCGGCCGGGAAGCCGTTAACAGACTTTACAATACAAAGTACTTGACACACGACGATGATACCCTTACCTTTGGATCGATGCCTTCCGCCGGCCGCCCGGTTCGTGCCTCGCCCGACCCCATCCCGCTTCACCATCGGGCCCTGGAGGATCTTACCTTCATCCGCGACACGATGGAGCGGGCGGGAACCGTCACATCGGTGCCTGGATGGGGCGGGGTGGCCATGGGGGTCACAGCCCTCATCGCGAGCTGGATCGCCGCCCGGCAGGGCTCTGGCGCGGAATGGCTGGCGGTCTGGTTGGCGGAGGCCGTCCTCGCCCTCGGCATCGGGGGTGTGGCCATGGTGCGCAAGGCGGACGCCACCCGAACCTCGCTCTTTTCCCGTCCCGGCCGGCTGTTCGTCCGCTCCTTTGCTCCGCCTATCCTGGCTGGTGCCGTACTGACTCCGGTGTTCTACCGGGCGGGGTTGGTCGGGTGGCTGCCCGGCCTGTGGATGCTGCTCTACGGGGCGGCCGTCACCGTCGCGGGCGCTACCTCCATCCGGGTGGTTCCGCTGCTCGGCGTCAGCTTCATGGCGCTGGGCTCCCTCGCCTTCCTGGTTCCGGTCTCGTGGGGCAATGTGCTCATGGCGGTGGGATTCGGCGGGCTCCAAGTGGGGTTCGGGCTCCTGATCGCGAGGAAGTATGGCGGCTAAGCGCTCTGCCGCCCGGGCCGAGGCTCCGGCGACACGCCCGGAGCGGCTGGCGGCGGTCTCCGGGGACGCGCCGCGCGCTTCTCTCGATCTCGACCGGCTCATTCACGAGCGGGTCCGGCTCGCCATCGTGAGCGCCCTGGCGGTCAATCCTTCGCTCACCTTCAACGAGCTCAAGCATCTGCTCGGCACATCGGACGGGAACCTGAGCGTGCACGCCCGACGGCTCGAGGAGGCCGGCTATCTCGATTGTACCAAGTCGTTCGAAGGCCGAGTCCCCAAGACCGAATATCGTCTCACCCCGGTCGGGCGCGCTGCGCTCGAACGGTACCTGGCGCATATGGAAGGCCTTATCCGGTCCACCCGCGCGCAGAGCTAGCGGTCTCTCTTTTTTTGTGGAGTAACTTTGTGATACAAAGTAATTCGCTGCACGCCGCCATCATCATGGACGGCAATGGACGCTGGGCCGAGCGACGCGGGCTCTCGAGAACCGCGGGGCACCGGGCCGGGGCGCGCGCCGTCGAAGCGCTGATCGAGGCCGCGCCCGACGCCGGTGTCGGAGTGCTGACGCTCTATGCTTTTTCCAGCGACAACTGGAAGCGGCCCATGCCCGAAGTGGCCGCCCTCATGCGGCTCTTTCAGGGGCACCTGCGCGACCAGCGAGCCCGCGCCGTGTCCCAGGGTGTCGCGGTGGAAGTGATCGGCCGACGCGACCGGCTTCCGGCCGGGGTGCTCGCGGAGATCGGCAAGACCGAATCGGCGACCCGCGAGGGCCGGCGTCTCCGGGTTCGCCTCGCGGTGGACTACTCCGCCCGTGACGCGATCGTGCGCGCCGCGGCGCGCATGGTGGAGGCCCCCGGCGAGCCCACCCGGGAGCGGTTCGAGGCGCTGCTCGGCAGCGTGGACCACGCGGCTCCCGGTACGCCGCCGGTGGATCTGCTGGTGCGCACCGGGGCGGAGCAGCGCCTGTCCGACTTCATGCTGTGGGAGTGCGCCTACGCGGAGCTCTTCTTCCTGGATAGCATGTGGCCCGACTTCACCCCGGGAGACCTCGACCGGATCGTCACCGAATTCAAGGGACGGGAGCGCCGGTTCGGGGCGTTGCCGGAGCGCGGGCCGGTGCGGCGCCACCTCAGGCTTTCCCGCTGACCACGGAGGGTTCCATGCTGCCACAGTTCCTCGGGATGTTACTGCTGCTCGGCACGGTCCTGTTCGTCGCGGTCGCGCTCAGCGTGGCGGTGTGGGGCCGTCTCGCCAGCAGGCCGGTCCTGGCGCGCCGCGCCCTGATCGCCGGATCGGGCATGCTCGGCGTGTACGGCCTGTTCTGGCTGCTGGGGCTGGTGCTGGCTTCACGCGTGGTGCTTCCGCCGGGCCAGGAGATCAGCTTCTGCGGCCTCGATTGCCACCTTCACGTCTCGGTGCAGCAGGTGCGGGACGGGCCCGATCTCGGCGTGACGGTGCACTTCGCGAGCAACGCGAAGCAGGCGCCCGAATGGCCCGCCGAGCTGCGCTTTCGCCTTCGCGACGGCTCGGGACAGGAGTATGCCCCGCGCAACAGCGTTCCCGATACCGCGCTGCGCGCCGGGGCGTCGTGGGACTATGAGCTGCGCTTTCCCGCCGCGGCCAAGGCCGCCGGCTCGGTGCTCATCGTCACCTGGGATGGAGGAATCGACTATCTGGTTCCCGGAGCCGGGAATCCCCTGGTCCAGCGGCAGCGGCGCCTCGCGCTTCCCGCGCCCGCGGGGGCCTGATGCCCGAGGAGCCCATGCGGCGCTCATTGCCGCCACGGTCCTCGGTTCGGCCATCGTCTATATGATCGGTGAGGACTTCGGCCCGCGCTGACTAGACGTCGATGGTGCCCTTGAGCACGGTCACCGCCTTGCCGCCGAGGCGCACGCGCTCCCCGGCGAGCTCGACCTGCACCATGCCCCCGCGCGCCGACACCTGTCGCCCCACCAGGGTCTGCCGGCCCAGCCGCTCGGCCCAGTACGGGGCCAGGGCGCAATGGGCAGAACCGGTGACCGGATCCTCCGGCACGCCCACCCCCGGCGCGAAGAAGCGAGACAGAAAATCCACTCCGGGCTCGTCGGAGGGGGAGGTAACGATGACTCCGCGCGTCTCGATGGCGTTCAGCAGCCGGAAGTCCGGCTTCAGCTCGCGGAGCTTGGCGGGCTTCTCCAGCACGACCATGTAATCGAAGCGGCTCTTGAGGGCCCGTGCCCCGGCGGCCTTGAAGGCATCGAGCAGGTAGGGCGGGGCCTCGCAGGCCTCGGGCGGCGTCGCGGGAAAATCGAGCACGATCCACTTGCCCTTCCGGGCGGCGGTGAGCACGCCGCTCCTGGTGTGGAACCGGGCGGTTCCGGTCGGCGTGACCTTGCGCTTGGCCCAGAGAAAATGCGCGCTCGCGAGAGTGGCGTGACCGCAGAGGTCCACTTCCTCGGTCGGCGTGAACCAGCGCAGGTCGAATCCGTCCTTCTTGCGCGGCACCAGGAATGCCGTCTCCGCCTGGTTCATCTCATTCGCCACCGACTGCATCCATTGCTCGGACATCGCCTCCTTGAGAAAGCAGACGCCGGCGGGATTGCCGGCAAAGGCGGCGTCGGTGAACGCGTCGATGAGCCAGAGGTCGTTGGGCATGGGACCGTGGGTTAGGGAACCGGAGCCTGGGGAGCCGGAGCGCCGCTGTGCTCGGCGTAGTGACACGCGACCATCGTTTCGTCCACCCGGCGGAGCGGGGGCAGCTCGTCGACGCAGCGCCGGTTTTTCATCGGGTGAAAGCACCGCGAGAAGAACGGGCACCCCACCGGCGGCGCGCTCGGCTTGGGTGGCTCGCCGGAGAGCACGATCCGGACCCGCTGCCGGCCCGGATCCGGCACCGGCACCGCGGAGAGCAGCGCGCGGGTGTAGGGGTGCCGAGGGCGGTTGATGACGGTCTCCGCGGCAGCCAGCTCGACCACCCGGCCGAAGTACATGACGGCGATGCGGTGCGCCAGCTGCCGCACGACCGCGAGGTCGTGCGCGATGAACAGGAAGGCGAGCCCGCGGGCCTGCTGCAGGTCGGCCAGCAGGTTCAGCACCTGGGCCTGCACCGAGACGTCGAGCGCCGAGACCGGCTCGTCGCAGATCAGGAACTCCGGATTCACCGCGAGGGCCCGCGCGATGCCGACCCGCTGCCGCTGTCCGCCGCTGCACTGGTGGGGATAGCGCGCCATGTACGACGGGTCGAGCCCGACTTCCTCGAACAGGCGCGCCACGCGGGTCTCGATCTCCGCCCGCGGGACCAGCCGGTGGATCTCGAGGCCTTCCGCGACCGCCCGTCCGAGGCTCATCCGCGGATCCAGCGAGCTGTAGGGATCCTGAAAGACGATCTGCATCCGGCAGCGCAGCGCGCGGAGGGCCGCGCCTTCCGATGCGAGCACGTCGGTGCCCGCGAACCGCACGCTGCCCCCGGTGGCGGGTGTCAGCCGGAGGATGGTCCGGCCCACCGTGGACTTGCCGGAACCGGACTCGCCGACCAGGCCAAGGGTCTCTCCCGGCGCCAGATCGAAGCTCACGCCGTTCACCGCATACACGTGACGCCGGGGCCCCCGCAGCAGGCCGCCGGTCTCGTATCGGGTGACCAGGTCGCGGACCTCGAGCAGCGGGGCAGTCATCGCTTTTCCCGGACCGCGAGCCAGCAGCGCACCGCCTCGCCGGGGGCGAGCGGGACGACCGGCGGCGGCTCGACGCTGCACCGGGCCAGGACCTCGTCGCAGCGGGGGTGGAAACGGCAGGCCGCGGGCCAGGCGTCGGGGGAGGGCACCCCGCCCGCGATGGGCGAGAGGCGCTCCACCGGGGTGTCGATCCGGGGAATCGAACGGAACAGGGCCCGCGTGTAGGGGTGCGCCGGGGAGCGGAACAGCCGGGCGGTGGCCGCCTCTTCGACGATCTGTCCGGCGTACATCACGGCGACGCGATCGGCGCGGCCGGCGACCAGTCCCAGGTCGTGGGCGATGAGCAGGACCGCCATGCCGCGGGAGACCCGCAGCCGGTCGAGCAGCTCCAGGATCTGCGCCTGGATGGTGACGTCGAGCGCGGTGGTCGGCTCGTCGGCGATCAGCAGGTCGGGCTCGCCGGCCAGCGCGATGGCGATCAGGGCGCGCTGGCGGAGACCGCCGGACAGCTCGTGGGGGTAGGCGCCGTACCGGATCGCCGGCTCCGGGATGCCGACTTCCTCCAGGAGCGATACGGCACGCTCCCGGGTCTCGGCCCGGCTCGCCTTCCGGTGAGCCCGGATGGTCTCGTCGAGCTGGCTGCCGATGGTCAGGGTGGGGTTGAGGCTGGTGGTCGCGTCCTGGAAGACGATGCCGATGCGGCCGCCCCGCACCGCGCGGAGCCGCGCGGCATCGAGGGTGAGCAGATCCTCCCCGTCGAGGAGGATCCGGCTGGCGGGATCGATCCGCCCGGGCGGGGGCACCAGGCGGAGCAGGGCGAGCGCGGTGAGGCTCTTGCCGCTGCCCGATTCGCCGACCAGCGCGAGCGTTTCTCCCCGCGCCACGGTCAGGCTCACACCGTCCACCGGCACGGCACGCCGGCCCGACGCCGCGGGAAACTCGACCCGGAGATCGACCACCTCGAGCAGGTTGCTCATGCGCTCCGCGGATCCAGGGCTGCGCTCAAGGCATCCCCCAGCAGGTTGACCGCGAGGACCGTCACGACGATCGCGGCGCCCGGAAAGATCGCGGTCCAGGGCGCGTCCAGCAAAAGCGGCCGGGCGTCGAGCACCATCCCGCCCCAGGACGGGGTGGGCGGCTGGATGCCGAGCCCGAGGAAAGAAAGCCCCGATTCGAGCAGGATGACATCACCCACGCCGAGCGTGGCGGCGACCAGGACCGGTCCGGCGGCATTGGGGAGCAGGTGGCGGGTGATCGTCCTCCAGGCGCCGGCGCCCAGCGCCACGGCGGCGCTGACGTACGGCTCCTGCTTGAGGCGGAGGACCTCGCCGCGCACCAGCCGGCTGGTCGCGAACCATCCGGTGGTTCCCAGGACCAGCACCAGGGCGTAGAGCGGGATCCGTTCCCACACGACGAGCAGGAGGAGGAGCACGAACAGGCGCGGAATGGCCAGGGCCGCGTCCACCAGGCGCATCAGCAGGGAATCCACCCATCCGCCGAAGAACCCGGCCATGAGCCCGACCGCGGTACCCACCGTGAGGGCCAGGAGCACCGCCAGCGCGGCCACGGTCAGGGAGACCCGCGCGCCGTTCACCACCCGGGACAGCACGTCGCGATTCAAGTGGTCGGTGCCGAACGGATGCTCCATGGTGGGCCGGGTGGCACCGGCCACCACGTCCGGCATGGCGGAGGGATCCTGGAGCACCGACGGGCCCGCCGCCGCGGCGAGCGCGAGGATCATCAGCATCACGGCGCCCAGGCGGCCCGACGGATGGACCCAGGCCCGCCGCAGCAGATCGGCCAGGGAGCCGATCATTCCTGGCGCACCCGGGGATCGGCGATGGTGTAGCCGATATCCGCCAGCAGGCCCGCCAGCACCACCGCGCCGGACACCAGCATCGCGGAGCCGAGCAGCACGGGATAGTCGCGCGCGGAGATCGCGTCGTTGGCCAGCGACCCGAGGCCGGGCCAGTTGAAGATGGCCTCGACGAACAGGGACCCCGACACCAGGATCGGCAGCCAGAGTCCCAGCAGGGTGATCATCGGCGCCAGCGTGTTGCGCCAGGCGTGGCGCCAGACCACCCGCCGCTCGGTCAGTCCGCGGGCCCGCGCGGCGCTCACGTAATCGAGCCGGAACACCGCGAGCAGCGCCGCGCGCTGATGCCGCATCACGATCGCGATGCTGGTGAGCGAGAGCGTGAGCGCCGGCAGGATCAGGTGCCGGAGCACGTCGAGCCCGCGGGTCCACGGGCCCGCATCGAGCGGCAGGAGCGGATCACTCATCTGGGCGGCGGGCAGGAGGCGCCAGCGCAGGCTCACGAACGCCACCAGCACGAGCCCGAGCCAGAAGCTCGGCGTCGCGTAGCCGGCCAGGGTGAGGCGGGTCAGCCACCGGTCGAATCGGCTACCCCGCCGCACCGCCTGGCCCACGCCGAGCCAGATGCCCAGGGTGAAGTTGAGCAGCAGCACGGTGCCGCCCAGGAGGAGGGTCGGCGGGGTTCGCGAGGCCAGGAGCGAGGTGACCTTTTCGGGGTAGTGCTCGATCGAGACCCCGAGGTCGCCCTTGACCGCGCCGCTCAGGAAGGCCACGAACTGGGCGCCGAGCGGCTGGTTGAGCCCGAAGCGCCGGCGCAGAAACTCCAGCTCGCGCTCCGAGATGGCGCGATCGCCGGCCAGCCGCGAGAGCGGGTCGCCGGGGGCGAGGCGCATCAGAAAGAAGAGGAGGACCACGGCGGCCGCGAACGTGAGCGCGGCTTGCAGCAACCGGCGAACCAGCCAGCGACTCACCTGGGGGGGGTGCCGGGGCCGTCGCGCGCGATGCGCCGGGCCGGATCCACCGACCAGCGCCAGATCGTGCTGTAGAACGACTCGGGGCGAATCGTCACGTTTCGATAGCGGCTGTGCACCGCGAAGAGGGTGCTCGGCGAGGCGAGGAAGATTGCCGGGACGTCCCGCTGCAGCGCGGTGTAGGCGGCCCGCCAGTTGGCCTCGGTGTTCCGGGTCGAGGCCATCGCGCGCTCCACCAGACTGTCCACCGCGGGATCGCAGTACTGGCCCACGTTGGTGCCGCTCCGCCCGGCGCAGCTCCAGCTCTGCACGATGCCGTTGGGGCTCGGATCCATGCTGGCGGCCGAGAAGTCGATGTCGAACTCGCCCCGCTGGCGCCGGGCGTACCAGACCGCCCCTTCCAGACGGGCGATCTCGATGCGCACGCCGAGCCGCCGGAGCTGCTCCTGCACCTGCGGGGCCATCAGGGCCCGCTCGGAGCTGCCGGCGTAGAGGTTGAGCCGGAGGCTCAGGGGGGCGCCCTCCTTGTCGCGGATACCGTCGCCGTCATGGTCGATCCACCCCCGGCGATCGAGCAGCGCGCGGGCCCCGGAGGGATCGTACCCGATGCCGCGAGGCACCAGGGGCCTGGTCCAGTGCGCGCCGCTGACCGGCGCGTCCGCCAGCTGGGTGTAGGCGCCGTAGGTGCTGCGGAGCAGCGGGGCGCGATCGATGCCCATGGCCAGCGCCCGCCGCACGTCCGGATCGGAGAGGATCGGATGGGGCCGGCTTCGGTCGCCGTAGGCGCGCTGATTGAACAGCAGGTAGATCACATTGAACGAAGGCTGGGTCTCGATGCGATAGGCCGGGTTGCCCGCCAGCCGGGGCGGTCCCGACACCGGAGAAATCCCCTCGTAGGCGTCGATGCTGCCGTCCAGGAGCATGTTCATCCGCGCGTCGGGGTCCCGCGAGAACAGCACCACCACGCGATCGATCTTCGGGGCGCCGAGGAAGAATGCCGGGTCCGCCGCCAGCTCGAGCAGGCGCCCCGGCTCGCGGCGGGCCCAGCGATAGGGGCCGTTGCCGATCGGGTGCTGGACGAAGGACGACCCGGCGAATCGGGATGGCGGAATCGTGTCGACCAGGTGGGCCGGCAGCGGCTGCACCTGGTAGGTGGCGTCGTAGAACTGCTCGGGATAGGCCCGCCGGAACCGGATCACCACGCGATGCTCGTTTTCGGCGGTGACGGTCGTGATGTGCCGAAGCAGGAGCGCGCGGTCGGGATCGACCGTGGAATCCCGCATCCGCTCGAAGCTCCAGACGACGTCCCGGGCGAGGACCGGAACGCCATCGTGCCACCGGGCGCGCGGGTCCAGCTCGAACACCAGGGTGAGGGAGTCGGGGCGGGACCAGCTGCGGGCCAATTGGGGCTCGTAGCCCCGCTCGTCGGCCACGCTCCGTCCCGGCCCCGGGCGCGCCAGGCGGAGGAAGAGCAGATCCGAGACGTCGTCGTTGGCCTTCTGGCCGAGCAGGGTGGGAATGGGAGTCGAGGGCTCTCCGCCCATGACGATCACCATCGAACCGTGATCGGACGGGCGCTGGCGAGCCGACGCGGCCGTTGCGAGCCCCAGGAGCAGGGCGGGGACGAGCAGTCGGCGAGCGATCACCGGCACCTCCCAGGGGCGCGTCACGACGGTGTGCTTCGAACGGGGCATCCGGCCTTCAGCGCTGCCAGGTCCAGTCGGCGGAGCGGAATCGCTCGGCGTGCCGGGACACCCCGGTCCGGACCGCATCGGGGAGGCGTGTCGTTTCTTCAAGGTTCGGCAACGTCGCCCGGGCGACGGTGGCAATCGCCCCGGCGACTTCCTCGAAGCGCACCGTGCGCCCGACCAGCCGCGACAGCGGCGCTTCGGCCGCCCCGTTTTCCGAAAATCCTGCGAGATCCCTGACCAGGCTCTGGTCATCGTCGAGGAGCAGCGAGCCGTGCTGGAGAAACGCGTCTCCCTGACGCAACTGGGCGCTGCCCACCACCTTCCAGCCTTCGATCAGGACCTCGCCGCCCACCGGTGCTGCAAAACAGGGGCCGGTACCGACCCCGCCGACCGGTGATGCGCGGGGGGCCAACCGGGGGCTCACGCCGAACGTGGCGAGCGCGGTAGCGAGAAGCCGATGGAGGGCTTCGTAGGCCTGGCGCAGACCGCCGAACGCCGCCAGCGGGGCGGCCACGGCATAGGTGAGCTCGCGGGCGTGCCAGACCGCGCGACCCCCGGTGGGCCGGCGCACGCAGTCGAGCCCCAGCGCGCCAATCCGCTCGGTGTCGTAGCGGCGGCGGGCCGGCTCGTTCCGGCCGAACGACAGGCAATGAGGGTCCCAGTGATAGAGCCGTAGAACGGCCGAGCCGCCGGTGTCCGCGAGATCGAGGAGGGCGGAGTCGATCGCCATGTTCTCCCAGCCGGGGCGGGCAATGTCGGTGACCAGGGACCAGGACCCGGTGGCCGGTAATCCGCCGGCGGCGGCCGGCCGGGTCTCAGTGGTCACCGGTCACCATCAGGCGTACTCCTCCACCGGCGGGCACACGCAGACCAGATTCCGATCGCCGAACGCGCCGTCGATCCGGGCCACGGTGGGCCACACCTTGTGGGTGCGGGTGGCCGCCGAGGGGAAGCCGGCTCGTTCCCGGGAATAGGGTCGGGCCCAGTGGTCCGCGGCCACCAGCGCCATGGTATGCGGCGCGTGGTGCAGCAGGTTGTCCTCCCGGGACGCGGCGCCCGATTCCACCTCCGCGATTTCCTTCCGGATGGCGATCATCGCGTCGCAGAACCGGTCCAGCTCTTCCTTCGATTCGCTCTCGGTCGGCTCCACCATGAGCGTGCCCGCCACGGGGAACGAGACCGTCGGCGGGTGAAAGCTGTAGTCGATGAGCCGCTTGGCCACATCCTCCACCTCGACGTTGGCCGAGGCCTTGAAGGGGCGGCAATCGAGGATGCATTCGTGGGCGATGAGGCCGCGGTTGCCGCTGTACAGGGTGCGATAGTGACCCTCGAGGCGCTTGGCCACGTAGTTCGCGTTGAGGATCGCGTACCGGGTGGCTTCGGTGAGCCCGTCGGGGCCCATCATCGCGATGTAGGCCCAGGAAATCGGCAGGATGGACGCGCTGCCCCACGGCGCGGAGGAGACCGTGCCGCTCGCGGTGGGCGCGCTCTCCGCCAGCGGGTGGCCGGGCAGGTAGGGCGCGAGATGCGCGGCCACGCCGATCGGCCCCATGCCCGGCCCGCCGCCACCATGCGGAATGCAGAAGGTCTTGTGCAGGTTGAGATGGCAGACGTCCGCGCCGATATCCCCGGGCCGCGTCAGCCCCACCTGCGCGTTCATGTTGGCGCCGTCCATGTACACCTGTCCGCCGTACCGGTGGACGATGTCGCACATCTCCTTGATGCCGCCCTCGAACACGCCGTGGGTCGAGGGATAGGTCACCATCAGGGCCGCGAGCTGGGCACTGTTGGTTTCCGCCTGGGCCCGCAGATCGGCGAGGTCGATGTTGCCCTGCGCGTCGGTCTTGACCACGACGACCTTCATGCCCGCCATCACCGCGCTGGCCGGGTTGGTGCCGTGGGCGGACTGGGGAATCAGGCACACCGTGCGGTGGCCGTCGCCCCTGGCCTGGTGGTAGGCGCGGATCACCAGGAGGCCCGCGAATTCGCCCTGCGACCCGGCGTTCGGCTGCAGCGACACCCGGTTGAAGCCGGTGATCTCGGCCAGCCAATCCTCCAGGTCGGAGAAGAGCCGGTGGTAGCCTTCGGTCTGATCGAACGGCGCGAAGGGGTGCACGCCGCTGAAGCCCGGCCACGACACCGGGAACATTTCCGAGGTGGCGTTGAGCTTCATGGTGCAGGAGCCCAGCGGGATCATCGCGGCCGTGAGGGACAGATCACGCGCCTCGAGCCGCCGGATATAGCGCAGCATCTCGGTTTCCGAATGGTGAGACCGGAACACCGGATGGGTCAGATAGGGAGACGTCCGGGCCTGCGCCTTGGGAATGGCGGTGGGACGGAGCGCACCGGCGGCCGGTTCGGCGGCGCCGAACACCTCCAGGAGATCCTGGAGATCCTTCTCGGACACCGTCTCGTCGAGCGACACGCCCACCCGGGTCGGCGACACGGCGCGGAGGTTGATCCGGCGCTTCCGGGCCGCGGCGTGCAGGCCCGTGGCGGTGGCGGCATCGGTCTCCACGACCAGCGTGTCGAAGAAGGCCTCGCCGACCAGCCTGAGGCCGCGGGCCCGGAGCGCCGCGGCCAGACGCGCCGTGCGGCCGTGCACCTGCTCGGCGATGCCGCGGATCCCGTCGGGTCCGTGGTACACCGCGTACATGCTGCTCATCACCGCCAGCAGCACCTGCGCGGTGCACACGTTGCTGGTGGCCTTCTCGCGGCGGATGTGCTGCTCGCGGGTCTGCAATGCCATCCGCAGCGCGGGGCGTCCCTCGCGGTCCCGGGAGACACCGATGAGCCGCCCGGGCATCAGGCGCTTGTAGGCGTCCCTGGTGGCGAAGAAGGCGGCGTGGGGCCCACCGAACCCGAGCGGGACGCCGAACCGCTGGGAGTTGCCCACCGCGATATCGGCGCCCCATTCGCCCGGGGGGGCGAGCAGCGCCAGCGCCAGGAGATCGGTGGCCACGGTGACGAGCCCCTTGACCGCGTGGGCCCGCTCGATAACGGCGCGGTAGTCGGGCAGCGTGCCCAGGGTGTTGGGGTACTGGAGGAGGCATCCGACGACGCCGGGCCCGAAGCTGAACCGGTCGGCGGGCCCGACGATGATCTTGACGCCCCGAGCCTCGGCGCGGGTCCTGACGACGGCGATGGTCTGGGGATGGCACCACTCATCCACCAGGTAGACCGGATCGTCGTGGTGGGGCGCCGCGCCGAGCGTCATGGCCATTGCTTCGGCGGCGGCGGTGCCTTCGTCGAGCAGCGAGGCGTTGGCGATCTCGAGGCCGGTGAGGTCGGCCACGACGGTCTGGAAATTCAATAGGGCTTCGAGGCGGCCCTGCGCGATCTCGGGCTGGTAGGGCGTGTATGCCGTGTACCAGCCGGGATTCTCGAGGACGTTGCGCTGGACCACCGGAGGCACGTGGCAGTCGTGATAGCCCAGGCCGAGGTAGGAACGGAAGACCTGGTTGGTGTCGGCCATGTCGCGCAGCGCGGCCAGGCTCTCGTGCTCGGTGCGCGCCAGCGGCAGGGCGAGCGGGCGGCGGAGCCGGATCGGCTCGGGCACCACCGCATCGATGAGGGCGTCGAGCGAGGGGTAGCCGAGGACGGCCAGCATGGCGGTGACATCGGCCTCGCGAGGTCCCAGGTGGCGGGAGACGAACGGGCCGAAACTCTTGGCGGGCGTGGCAGGGACGGTCATTGGGAACACACACTCCGGCGGAACGGGAGATCGGGAAAAACGCTGATGCCCCGGCGACGCTCGCCCGGGGCATCCACAACGACGAGCACGCGGGCCGCGGTACTCAGGCGCCGATCTGGGCCCGGTACTGCTCCGACGTGAGCAGCGCGCCGAGGTCGGCGGGATTGTCCAGCTTGAGCCGGATCATCCACCCGGCGCCGAAGGGATCTCGGTTGACGACGGCCGGATCGGCGTCGAGCGCGCCGTTGACTTCGGTGACCGTGCCGGCGGCGGGGCTGTACAGATCGGATACGGCCTTGACCGCCTCGATGGTGCCGAACGCCTGATGCGCCGCGAAGTGATCTCCGACCTTCGGCAGGTTCACGAACACGACGTCGCCGAGCTCGCCCTGGGCGTAATCGGTGATGCCGACGGTGACCACCGCCGCATCGGCGCCCTTCTTGACGTATTCGTGATCGGGCGTGTATCGGAGGTCGTCGGGAACGTTCGCCACCGCTGATTCCTCGGGGAAAGACCGGCTAGAGGATACCCCGGGCGGGAGACCGGGTCAAGCGCGCGCGTGCGCGCGGGAGCGCAGCTTTCGCCATACCAACCAGGCGCGCTCCCGCAGCGCGTCCCGGGTGCCGTCGTTCTCGATGATGAAATCGGCCCGCTCCCGTTTGCGCGCGGCGGGCATCTGGGCGCGGATCAGCGCCTCCGCCTCGGCCGGCGGCAAGCCGCGCTCGCCGGTCAGGCGGGCGAGCCGCACGGCTTCCGGCGCGTCCACCAGCACGACGGCGTCGAACCGGGAAGGGTCCATCGCCTCGAACAGGAGGGGGATGTCGTTGACCACGATGCCACCGGCCGCGGCGCCGGCCAGCAGCCGCTGACGCTCCGCTTCGACGGCCGGGTGCACGATGCTCTCCAGCAGCTTCCGCTCTTCCGGCCGCGCCAGGATGCGGGCCCGGAGCGCGGCCCGGTCGAGGGTGCCGTCGGGGGCGACCATGCCGGGACCGAAGCGCGCCGCGATTTCGCGGAAGACCGGGGTACCCGGCCGCTGCAGCTCCCGCACGATGGCGTCGGCATCGATGACCGTGGCGCCCCAGTCTCGCAACAGGGCCGCCACCGAGGACTTTCCCGAGGCGACGTTGCCGGTGAGCGCGACGTTGTACATAGGATTCAGGATTCAGGATTGAGGATCGAGGGGAAAGCTCCGATCCTCAATCCTCGATCCTCAATCCTACAGCAGCGCCGTCTGATCTTCATCCTCCCGGGGCACTCGGTGGCAGCGGCGGCAGCGCGCCTCGTAGGCCTCGCTGCCCCCCACCTGGATGGTCGGCGAGTCGTAGCGGGCGGGTTTGCCGTCCACCAGGCGCTGATTGCGGCAGGCCAGGTCGCCGCAGACCACGCAGATCGCGGACAGTTTGTCCACGTGCTCGGCGATGGCCATCAGGTGCCCCATCATGCCGAAGGGCTCTCCCCGGAAATCGGTATCGGTGCCGGCGATGATGACCCTGACCCCGCGCGCCGCGAGCGCCGTCACCACCTCCACGATGTCGCCGTCCAGGAACTGGGCCTCGTCGATGGCGACCAGCTCGGTGTCGGGCCGGGTCTGCCGCATGATTTCGGCGGCGCTGTCCACCGGAATGGCCTCGAATTCGATGCCGCTGTGGCTGGACACCCGGAAGACGCCGCCGTAGCGCTCGTCGAGGTGGGACTTGAAGACCTGGACCTTGCGGCGGGCGATCAGGGCGCGGCGCACCCGGCGAAGCAGCTCTTCGCTCTTGCCGCTGAACATCACGCCCGCGACGACCTCGATGGTCCCCGGGCGGGCCAGGTTGAACATCGCGACCATCCCGACGATGGAAGGTGGGGCTTGCTGGGCCTCCGACGATAGCGGTGCGCCGGAACCGGGTCAAGCGACCGGTCACGCTCTTGCGGTTTGCACTCGCCTCCACATATTCCGCCCCTCGACAACGGGTCGCGCGCGAGGCCGGAGGCGGCGGATGACAAAGCACGAGCTGGTGACCGAGCTGGGCAAACGGCTTGATGTGTCGCGCGCCAAGGCGGCGGAGACCATCGACGTCCTGTTCGGCCGGGGCGGCATCGTGCCGGGCGAGCTCCGGAAGGGCGGCCGGGTGCAGATCACCGGGTTCGGTCAGTTCGAAACCAAGACGCGCGCCCCCCGCAACGGCCGGGATCCCCGCACCGGCCGTTCCATCGCCATCAAGGCGTCCACCGCGCTGGTGTTTCGCGCCGGGCAGCCGCTCCGGGACCTGCTCAACAAGAAGAAGTAGGGTTGAGGATCGAGGATTGAGGAACCGCCCCCCTCAATCCTCAATCCTCAATCCTACTTCGAACGTCCCCGGTCGACCCGCGCCACGACCCGCCGCTTCCGAATCGTCTTCCCCGCCATCCGCTCGGCCACCTGCTCGGGGTCGGCCACGCCCTTCAATTCGACCAGCGAGAACGTCTCGCGGATCTCCACCTTCCCGACCGACTCGCGCGCCACGCCGACCTCCTTGACCAGGGACCCGACCAAATCGTGCGGGGTCACCAGGTCTTTCTTCCCGACCCCGACCCAGATCCTGACCGGCCCGGCGGTCGCCCCCGCCGGCGCCGGGGCCGGCTCCGGCGCGCCGGTTCGCGCGGCGGTCCAGAGCTCCAGAAGCGCCGCCGCGACGGCGGTTGCCTCGTAGCGCTCCAGCAGTGGCGCCAGTGCCTGAAAGGACGCCGCGGCCGGTCCGTTGAGGAGCGCCGCGGCAATGGACCGGCGGACCGCGTCGAGCTCTCCCTGGGCCTTGTCGAGCAGTCCGCGGGCGTGCACCGGCCGCCGGTTCGGCGCGAGCCGCGCGGCGAAGGCTTCGGTGCCGGGCGGGATCAGAAGCAGGACGTCACCCAGGGCGGCGAGGTCGCGCAGCCGCTCCGGCGACGGGAAATCGTAGGCGATGATCAGGGCGGACTTGCCGGGAAGCTCGGTGGTGATGGTCGCCTCGGCGCCCCACGAGGCCAGCGCCGCCGCGATGGAGCCGTGATCCCCGGCGTCGGCGGTCCAGACCGCCAGCGATTCGGGGTCGAGCTGCTCCACCAGGTCTCCCAGGACCGCGAGCCGGGTGCTCCACGACACCGGGGTGCCGCGAACCGCGGGGGGCGATCCAGTCCAGTCCGGACCCAGCACGTCCACGACGGGCGCCCGCCAGCAATGGCGCTCCACCAACGCGGCGGTCGCGGCCGGGTCGGCGGTGACGACGATCCGCTGGGTATCTCTTGGCAGGTCCGAGAGGAGCGCGGCGAGCAGCTCGGCGCCGGCCCATGCCTCAGGCCAGACCAGAAGGATCGCGGAGACCTGGTCCATCTTGAGGGTGGCGCGCCGAACCAGCTCGTGCACCGTCTCGGGCGCCGCGAAGGCGAGGTCGACCGCGTCGGACTTGATCAGGCGGGCCAGACGGCCCGGCGCGTGGGCGCCGGCCACCCGGAGTCCGGTCCCCGCGGCCAGGCCGGCGGCGACGCGGGCCCACTCGTCCACCGCTTCGGGCGGACAGAGCGCCAGGGCCGGTCCCTTCCGTTCGGCGCCGAGCCGGGCGAGGAGGCCCGAGAGCACCGGGGCCGCCCAGCCGGGCGACGGCGGGGCGACGAACACCAGATTGTGACCTCGAGTCGCCACCGGGGCGGCCTCGCGGAGCGCGGGATGTTCCTGATCCGACACGGGCGCCTCAATTGTCAAAAAGCGGCAGGGTGGCTTAGGGGCGGAAAGCTAATCCACCTGGTTATCTTCTCGCCATGACGCGCGTGATCCGGCTGCCCGATCCCCTCTCCTCGAATCTCTCGCACCTCAAGGCCTCCGAGACGCTGGCCATCAGCGCCGAGGCCAAGCGGCGCCGAGCGGCCGGGGAGGACGTCCTGGACCTCGGGGTGGGGGAGCCCGATTTCGACACGCCGCCCGCCGCGGCCCAGGCGGGAGTGCTGGCGATTCAGCACGGCCACACCCGGTATCCGCCCAACGCGGGGCTCAGCGAGCTGCGCGCGGCCATTGCCAAGAACCTCTCCCAGCACGCGGGCGGGCGGTCCATCGACCCCGACGGCATCGTGATCAGCTCGGGCGCCAAGCAGTCGCTGTTCAACGCCTGTTTCAGCCTGTTCGGGCCCAAGGACAAGGTGCTGATTCCGTCGCCGGCGTGGGTGTCCTATCCCCAGATCGTGCACATCGCCCGCGCCGAGCCGGTGATGATTCCGGGGGAAGCGGACTGGGGGCTCAAGGTGAGCGCCCAGGACCTGGAACGGCACACCGACAAGCTGGTCCGGGGACTCATCCTCTGTTCCCCCTGCAATCCCACCGGCGCCGTGTACACCCTGTCCGAGCTCAAGGCCATCGCGGCGTGGGCCAAGCGGCACGAGATCTGGATCGTCGCGGACGAGATCTACGGACGCATCTTCTACGGCGAAGGGGGCGCGCCGTCGTTTCTCCAGCTGCCGCCCGAGGACACCGAGCGGCTGGTGGTGATCACCGGCGCCAGCAAGGCGTACGCCATGACCGGCTGGCGGATCGGGGCGGCCGTGGCGCCGGTCCATCTCGCGAAGGCCATGGCCAATCTGCAGTCCCACACCACCAGCGGCGCCAACCAGCCGGCGCAGTGGGCCGCGATCACCGCGTTCAACGATCCCGAGGTGGAGAAGGACGTACAGAAGATGGTCGCGGCGTTCGGCCGCCGGCGCGACCAGGTGGTGGCCCGATTTCGTGACGACGCGCCGGGAGTCGAGTTCGTCGAGCCGCACGGGGCGTTCTATTTCTTCTTCCGGGTCGACGGGCTTTCCGCGGACGGGCCGATGACCGGCCAGACCTTCTGCGAGCGTCTCATCACCGAGGCCGGCGTGGCGCTGGTGCCGGGCGGAGCGTTCGGAGACGACCGCTGGGTGCGGCTCAGCTACTCGGTGTCCGACAAGGAGCTGGAGACGGCGCTCGACCGGATCATCCGCTTCATCGTGAAGCTGGGCGGCTGATCCCCCGCGCCGCTACGATGCCTCGGAGCATTCGCGAGCTCAGGCGGCTGCTCGCCCCGGTACCCGGCATGGTGCCCGCCGCGCTGGTTCCCCCGGCGAGCCACGGCCGCGAGGACGAGGCCTGCATTACCCCCGCCACGCTCATCGAGCCGGGCCCGGTGACGGCCCGCGCGGTCGGGGCCCCGGAGGCCTGGCCCGGGCCGGTCGCCTTCCTGGATGGAACCCAGCGCATGGAGGTGGCCGGGTACTTCGGCACCTCCCCGCTGATGCTGGCCGAGGTGGCCGCGGCGGTTCGGGAGCGGGTGGGCCGGGACGCCCGAACCGTGGCCACGGAGCGGCGGGTCTTTGCCATCGCCCGGCCGCAGGTGCTCGGGGCCGCGGGCGCCGCGCTCGCCGGGGTCGAGTCGGTGGCGCTCCCGGACGAGGAGCCGGGCCACCCGCTCCGGGACATGGATGCGGCAAGGCACGAGGTGGACCGCGCCCGGGGCGACGTGGAGCGGATCGTGGGAGACGGATACCGCAAGACCGCCCCCCATTGGCTGGTGGTGGACGGCTCGCTGTCGGAAAGCACCGCCTGGGCGCTGGACCCGAAGATGGTGGGGGTCTCGAAGAGCCATTCGACCCTCCCGTTCGACGGCGACGATCTGGTGACCTACCTCCAGCTACCGGCCGCGCACCGGTCGTCCATCTTCCAGCCGGCGTCGCGGCGCCACGCGCCGGTCTATGCCTGGGGCCTCCGGCTCTGGCCCTGGGAGGGTCGGGACCTGCTGTACGGGCTGGTCCGGATCGAAGTGGCGGCGCGGAAGGAATCTCTCGTGGCCGCGGATACGATCTGCCGCTGGCTGCTGGCCGAGCGGGCGCCGATCAGCGCGCCCGATGGCCGGTGGGACCGGCTGCTCTACGGGATCCGCGGCGTCGAGGAGTACCTCGGCGCGGTGCGCGGGGAGCGGTGAGGGGCGACGATGATGAGGGGGGCCGCGGTGCGAAGCGAGCGGGACGTGAGCGGTGAGTAACGCGGGGTTCCCCGCGCCGGGTGGAGTGCCTCCGGTGGGCCGCGTCGTGGCCACGGAGCTCAAGCCCTCCACGCCGCACCAGTTCTATTTCTGGACCGCGCGGGAGTCTCCGGTGGGCATCGGCGCGATCGTCCGGGTGGACGCCGACGGCCGCACCGTGTTCGGGGTGGTGACCGACGGCTTTGCCTACTCCGATCTACAGACGCCGATGCACGCCGTCATCGGCGCCGATGGAGATCCCGCCGGCATGGAAGAGCCGACCCGGCGCGCCGAGATCCGGCTCTTCGCCGCGGCGGTGCTCCGACATGTGCCCGAGGAACCGATGCAACCGGTGCCGCTGGGCGCGGTGCACCTCGCCAGCGATGCCGACGTCGTGACCGCGCTGCGCATGGATGCCTACACCGAGGGCGAGACGCCCACCGGGATTCCGGTCGGGGTCTATGCCACCGGTGGACTGGAAGCCCCGGTCTACGTCGACGCCGACTTCTTGCTCGGGCCCGAAGCCGCCCACCTGAACATCTCGGGTGTCTCCGGCCTGGCCACCAAGACCAGCGCGGTGGAATTTCTCCTCACCAGCATCTTCCAGACCTTTCCGGCCCAGAAGGGGCGGATCGCCGCGGTCTGCTTCAACGTGAAGGGACCGGATCTCTGTTTTCTCGATCAGCCGGCGCTGCTGGGGGAGGAAGACCAGCGCCTCTATGCCCGGCTCGGCCTCACGCCGCGGCCGTTCGCACCGGTGCACTACTACGCTCCCTACAAGGCGGACGGGGTCAATCTGAACACGCTGCGGACCCACGAGTCGCTGCAGGGCAACACCGAGCCACTGCTCTGGGGGCTGCGCGAGGTGCTCGACTACGCCGAGGTGCTCCTCAACCGGGATGACGTGGACGCCAAGGCCGATGCCTTCATCGATTTCCTGGCCGAGCGGGTGGTCGGGAGGGAATACGACGACAATACGCTGGGGCGAAAGTTCCACGTCAAGAGCTTTGCCGATCTCGACGAGTTCTTCCGGGCCATCTTCCAGGTGCTCGAGGAGGCGGGGCGGGGCGGGGAGGTCTGGCGCACTCACCACATCGCCACGATCCGGAAGATCCGGAACCGGCTCGGCAACATCAGCACCCGGTCCAAGGGACTGGTCACCGACGACGGAGACGTGAACGACCTGCCCTGGGGCGGGTTCGAAGACCGCGGCCTCTACGTCGTCGACGTGGCCGGCCTGGACCCGCTGGCGCAGGACCTGGTCTTTGCCCGGCTGGTCTCGCGGCTCCGGGAGCACCTCGAGCGCCGCGACCTGGGCGTGGACCACGTCGTGGTGTTCGTGGACGAGCTCAACAAGTATGCGCCGGCGGAGGGACCCGACACGTACGTCCGGAAAATGCTGCTCGACATCTCGGAGCGGGGCCGCTATCTCGGGCTGGTGCTCTTCTCGGCGCAGCAGTTCCGGTCGCAGGTGCAGCGGCGCGTCGTGGGCAACGCCGGCACCACGCTGATGGGCCGGATGGACTCCGACGAGCTGGCGTTGCCGGGCTACTCCACCATGAGTCCCGCCACCAAGGCCAAGCTCGCCGCGCTGCCCAAGGGTGAGCTGCTGGTCCGGCATCCGCACTTCACCCAGCCGATCTTCGTGCGGTTTCCCCGGCCGGCGGTCCTCTCCGGCCGGGAGGGGGTGGAGCGCTTCCCGCCGGCGGTCGAGCTTCCGTTCATCGAGGCGGTGAGCCGCCGGCTCCGGGCGCTGGACCCGTCGCTCGCCGCGTCGAAGGTCCAGGACGTGGTCGCGGGGCGGCGGGAGGCCGATGTGCGCAAGGCGCTGAACGCCACGCTCCGGGCCCGGCCCGATCAGCCGTTCCCCTTCTTCGTGAAATGCCTGGGACGCGAGGTCAGGGCCGAGTCCGCGGCGCCGAAGCCGGGGATTCGCCCGGTGAGGACCAGCGCGGACCCCTACTGATCCCGATGCCGTGAAGATCGCCCATCTCGCCGACATCCATCTCGGCTTCCGGCAGTACCATCGCCAGACGCCGGCCGGCATCAATCAGCGCGAGGCCGACGTCGCCAACGCGTTCCGCAGCGCGGTGGACGGCGTGCTGGCCGCGGCGCCCGACGCGGTGATCATCGCGGGCGATCTCTTCCACGCCGTCCGTCCCACGAACTATTCGATCGTGTTCGCCTTTCGCCAGCTCCAGCGGCTCCGCGAGGAGCTGCCCGACGCCCCGCTCATCGTGATCGCGGGGAATCACGACACGCCGCGCAGCAGTGAGACCGGCTCGATTCTCCGGCTCTACGAGGAGCTGGGCATCTACGTCGCGGCCGACGAACCGCGCCGGCTCGTCTTTCCCGAGCTCGACTTGTCGGTGCTCGCGGTGCCCCACGCGGCCATGTTCGCCGCCGAACGCCCCGTGCTCCGCCCCGACGGGCCCGAGCAGCACCAGGTGCTGGTCCTGCACGGCGAGATCGAGGGGCTGTATCCCTACGACCGGTCGGTGGTCGAGTACGGCGGAGCGGTCATCGATCCGCAGGTGCTCAAACGGGAGAACTGGAGCTACGTCGCGCTGGGCCACTATCACGTGCAGCACGAGGTCGAGCCGCGGATCTGGTATTCCGGCGCGCTCGATTATGTGAGCCCGAACCCGTGGGGCGAGCTCGCGGACGAAACCCGGCTGTTCGTGAAGGGGAAGGGTTGGCTGCTGGCCGACCTGTCGAACGGCACGGTGCAGCGGATGCCGGTGCCGCCGGCGCGCCGGGTCTACGATCTCGACTGGATCAACGCGGCCGATCTCTCTCCCGCCGAGGTGGACCGCGCCATCGGCGACCGCCTGGCCGCGATTCCCGGCGGCCTGCCCGACGCGATCGTTCGGCTGGTGGTCACCGAGATCCCCCGCCACGTGGTGCGCGAGCTGGACCACGCCGCCATCCGGGCCGCCAAGACGGCCGCGCTGCACCTGCACCTGGATTTCCGGCGGCCCGAAGTGAACCGCGCCATCGGGGTCGGCTCTCCCGGGCGGCGGCAGACCCTCCCCGAGCTGGTGGCGGATTTCCTGGCTCGCCGGCCCCTTCCGGAGCGGGTACCGCGCGAGCAATTCGTGGCGCTGGGGCTCGAGCTGCTGGCCGAGCCGGACGAGCCCTCCTCCGGCGGAGGGGGCTGATGCTGATCCGGCGGCTGCGACTGGTGAACTTCCGGCAGCACGCGGATACCGTGCTGGAATTCGAGCGCGGACTGACCGGAATCATGGGGCCGAACGGCGCCGGGAAGACCACGCTGCTCGAGGCCATCGCCTGGGCCATCTACGGCACCGAGGCGACCCGCGGCAAGAAGGAAACCCTGCGCCGCCGGGGCGCGCCGCCCCGGTCCCGGGTGGAGGTCGAGCTGGAGTTCGAGCTGGGGCCGCACCGCTACCGGATCGTCCGCACCCTCGTGAGCGCCGAGCTGTATCAGGACGGCGAGCCGAGCCCCATCGCCAACAGCCTCGCCTCCGTCACCGAGCGGGTCACCCGGCTCCTGGGGATGACGCGCGATGAGTTCTTCAGCACCTACTTCACCGGGCAGAAGGAGCTGGCCATCATGGCGCAGATGACCGCGCCGGAGCGGGCCCAGTTCCTGAGCCGGGTGCTGGGATACGAGAAGCTGCGGCTGGCGCAGACCCGCCTCAAGGAGCGGCGGCGCATCGCGCAGGCCACCCTCGAGGCCAGGAAGCTCGAGGTGGCGGACCCGGTGCGGCTGCAGCAGGAGGAGGAGCTCGCGGCCGACCGGCTCCGGGTGGCCGAGCTCGCCTCGGCGCGGCTGGCCGCGAGTCATCGCGCCGCAGACGCGGAGCTTGCGGCGCTCAAGCCGGAGGCGGAGCGCTGGGAAGCGCTGCATCAGACGGTGCTGTCCCTCGAGGGCGACCTCAAGGTGGCCGAGCACGGCGCGGTCACCGCCCGCGAGCAGCACGGCCGGCTGGACCGCGAGCTGGCCGAGGCGCTGGGCGCCAAGTCGCGGCTCGACGAGTTGGCTCCGCTGCTCGCGCCGCTCCCGGCGCTCCGCGAGGAGCGCGACGCGCTCGATGCCGCGCGCGAAGCGGCCGGCGGGCGTCGCAGCCTGGAAGCGGGCCGGGCCGAGCTGGTGCTCCAGATCGAGCGGGTGGACCGCAGGGTCGCGGAGCTCCCTCCCGGTGAGGAGCTGGCCCGGATCCAGGCGGCCGGCCACGAGGTCCAGATGGCCCATGCCCGTCTCACCCAGGAGGCGGAGGTCCGGCGAACCGCCTGGGTCCGGGAAAAGCAGGACGCCGAGACCCAGCGCAAGAACCTGCTGGCGCAGCACGAGGAGCTCCGAGAGCAGCGCGGCCGGCTCGAGGCGGCGGGGGCCGACGGAAAATGTCCGACCTGCGGCCGGCCGCTGGGCGACGGGTACGAGAACGTGCTCGAGCTGCTGATCGGCCAGATCGAGGAGGTCGAGGCGCAGGGCCGGTTCTACCGCCAGCGGATCGAGCAGCTCCAGGCGGAGCCGTCCGATCTGGTCGACCTGATCCGCCAGCGCGATCTGCTGGAGCAGGAGGCCCGGACCCTCACGGGGACCGCCGCGGGACTGGAGCAGCAGGCCGCCGAGCGGGTCCGGTTGGGGCACGACCGGGTCGGACTCGCGGCAAAGGTCGCCGAGCTGACCGCCGCGATCAGCGCGGCGCCCGAGAGCTACGACGAGGCGCGCCACGCCGTGCTGAAGCAGCAGATCGCGGCGCTGGAGTCCGACGCGCTGCTGGCGGAGCGGCTCAAGGCCTCCGCCGAGCGGGCGGAAGACCTGGTGAGCCGGGCGGCGCTGGCGGAGCAGGACCTTTCCCGCCTCGAGACCGCGGTGCGGGACCTCCGCGAGCGACTGGCCGGGCTGGGCTGGTCGGCGGAGGCGGCCGAGGCCATCCGCACCCGGCGCCGCGCTGTGGAGCGCGCGGTCCAGCAGGCCGAGGTGGAAAAGGCCCACGCCGCCGGGGAGCTCATCGGCGCGCTGGCCCACCGCGCCGAGGTGGCCCGCCGTCGCGAGGACCGGGAGCGCCGGGTCGTGGAGGTCCAGCGCCTGAGCGACGACATCCTGCTGCAGCACGAGCTGGATCGCGCGCTCGGCGATCTCCGCACCGATCTCAACAACACGCTGCGCCCCGATCTCTCGGAGCTGGCGTCGGGCTTTCTCCGCGATCTGACCACCGGGCGGTACACCGATCTCGAGCTGGATGAGGATTACATCGCCACGGTGGTCGAAGAAGGCGAGCCGAAGCCGGTGATTTCCGGGGGGGAGGAGGACGTGGCCAATCTCGCGCTCCGGCTCGCTATCAGTCAGATGATCGCCGAGCGCGCCGGGCAGCCGCTCTCCCTGCTGGTGCTGGACGAAATCTTCGGCTCCCTGGACGAGGAGCGCCGCGGGGCGGTGGTGGATCTGCTGCGGAACCTGGCCGATCGTTTCCCCCAGGTCATCCTGATCACCCACGTCGAATCGGTGCGGGAGGGGTTCGACCGGATCATCCGCCTCACCTACGACGTCGAGCAGCGCGTTTCGCGCGCGGTCATCGAGGCCCGCGATGCCGCGTGACGCGCTGACCGGACCGGAACGGGCGGTCCCGGGCGACATCGACCGGATCAACCGGGTCTTCGCGGAGGCGTTCACCGAGCGGTACCAGCGCGACGGGCTCTCCGGGGTGCGGGTGCCCCTGCTCAACCCCGCGATCTGGCGGTTCGCCATCGCGGCCGCGGGTGACGGGGCGCTGGTCTGGCGCGACGGCTCCGGGACGATCGCCGCGTTCAACATGGTGCATCGCTCGGGCGCCGAGGGCTGGATGGGGCCGCTGGCGGTGCGGCCCGACCGGCAGGGCCGGGGACTCGGCCAGACCATCGTCCGCGAGGGCATCCGCCGCCTCGAGACGGGCGGCGCACGGATCATCGGACTGGAAACGATGCCGCGGACGGTGGACAACATCGGCTTCTACTCGCGCCTGGGGTTCCGGCCGGGACACCTGACCGTGAGCGTGACCCGCGCCCTCAACGGTCCGGCGGGTCCGGCGGGCCAGCGGCTGCCACCGACACCCCGGGAGGAGATCGTGGCGCGGTGTCGCGGGCTGACCGATTCGCTGGCGCCGGGTGTGGATTTTTCCCGGGAGATCGAGCTCACGCTCGGGCAGGCGTTGGGCGGGGTGACCCTGCTGTCCGATGGAGGCGCCGCCTCGGCGTTCGCGCTCTGGCACACCGCGCCGCTGGCGGAGGGCCGCCCCGGAGACGAAGCCCGCGTGCTCAAGCTCGCGGCGCGGGATCTCGACACCTTCCGCCGCCTGGTGCCCGCCATCGAGCGGGACGCGGCGAGCGGTGGCGCCCGGCAGACCTCAGTTCGCTGCCAGACGGCGTACGGCGCGGCGTACCAGGTGCTCCTCGACGCCGGCTACCTGGTGCACTGGACCGATCTCAGAATGACGCTGGCGGGAAAATCCGAGCCGCCGGCGCGGGATGGCGGGGTACTCTTTTCCAATTGGGAGATCTGAGGCGCTACTGCTCCTCTTTCAACGGTCGGAGCGCCCACCACCGCACCCACAGCACCGCGCTCACCGCGAGCAGGATGTGCACCACGCCCAGTCCGACGGGCCGGACGAAAACCAGCACCGCCCACAGCAGCAGGCACACCACCGATGCGATCAGGCTCGGAGCCACGAAGTTGCCTCTCTCTGTTGACGCGATTTGTCGGCTTCCCTATTATAGCAATGTCGGGTGACGGCTGGGAGACACGTCACTGAGCCAACAGGTCCGATAGAGGGCCCAGATACTGTTGCCGATGTCACGCCCCTCGGGGGAAGGCAGACGCGATGGCGAGGGCGCCGAACATTCTCTTCGGGCTTCAGTTACCCTCCCGGCCGCCACTCGACACCTGGGCGCCGACCAGCGTGAGCCGGGTCGGCGCCCTGCTTTGTCTCCTGGACCAGGGTCGCCGATGCCGCGCTGTGTGGTCGCCCGCCGTCTGCATTTCAACGCCGCCCATCGGCTCCACAATCCGGCGCGTTCCGACGAGTGGAACCGGACCACGTTCGGTCCCTGCAACAACCCCAACTATCACGGCCACAACTACGAGCTCGACGTGCTGGTCGAGGGGGAGATCGACCCCGACACCGGCTACGTGGTGGACGTCGCCATTCTCAAGCGGCTGGCCGAAGAGCTGATCGTGGCGGAGCTCGACCACAAGAACCTCAACCTCGACGTCGCCTGGTTTCGGGATCGGCTGCCGTCGGCCGAGAACATCGCGGTGTTCTGCTGGGAACGGTTGGCGCCGCGGATCCCGCGCGGCCGCCTGGTCCGCATCCGCCTCTGGGAAACCCCTCGCAACTACGTGGACTATGAAGGGCAATAGCTTCAGCGCCGAGGTCCGGACCATTCTCGAGCGCCTCGGGGAAGACCCCGACCGGCAGGGACTGAAGCGGACGCCGGAGCGGGTGGAAACCTCGCTGCGGTGGCTCACCCGTGGCTACGAGATGTCGGTCACGGAGGTGGTGGGACGCGCGGTATTCGAGGAAAAGCACGAGGCGATGATCCTGGTGCGGGACATCGAGCTCTATTCGCTCTGCGAGCACCACATGCTGCCGTTCTTCGGGCGAGTGCACGTAGCCTACATTCCCGACGGACGCATCGTCGGCTTGTCCAAGCTGCCCCGGATCGTCGAGGTGTTCGCGCGGCGGCTGCAGGTCCAGGAACGGCTCACCGATCAGATCGCCGACGCGGTGATGGAGGTGCTGACTCCGCAGGGCGTCGGCGTGGTCATCGAAGCGGCCCACCTCTGCATGATGATGCGAGGTGTCGAGAAGCAGAACTCCCGCACGGTCACCAGCGCGGTGCGCGGCCTGTTCCGCAGCGATTCCCGGACCCGCTCGGAGTTTCTGCGCCTGGTGAGCGCGGGCCGTCCGCTGGAGTGAGCGACCTGGCCGGCCGGATCGCGGTGGTGACCGGGGCCTCGCGCGGGATCGGCCTGGCGGTGGCCACCGGGCTCGAGGCAGTGGGCGTCCGGGTCGTTCGCGCCGCGCGCAGCCTGACCGCCGAGGAAACCGCCACGCGGCTCGATGTCCGCTGCGACGTCACCGACCCCGATCAGGTGGCCGCGCTGGCCCATCGCACCCGGAGCGTGTTCGGGGTGCCGTCCATCGTGGTCGGGAGCGCCGGCGCGTTCATGCTGGCCCCCCTGGACCGGACCGAGCCGGCCGACTTCACGGCGCAGCTCGCGGCCAACCTTGCCGGGCCGTTCCTGGTAGCGCGGGTGTTCCTGCCGATGATGCGGCAGGCCGGCGGGGGCCGCTTCATCACCCTGGGCAGCGTGGCCGACCATCGCGCCTTTCCGGAAAACGCCGCCTACGCCGCGTCGAAGTTCGGCCTCCGGGGCCTGCACGAGGTGCTCCGGGAGGAATATCGCGGCAGCGGCGTGCTCTGCACCCTGGTGAGCCCCGGCCCCACCGACACCCACGCCTGGGATTTCGTCGATCCCGACCGCCGCGAGGGATTCATTCCCCGTTCCCGCATGCTGCGACCTGAGGACGTGGCGGAGGCGGTGCTCTGGGTGGCCGGGCGCCCCGCGCACGTCGATGTCGACTGGGTGAGGCTCGGACCGGCCTGAGCGCCGACTCTCCGGACCTTCCGCATGTTCATCGAGCTCACCGACCACCTCGCCTGTCCCTCCGCGCACGAGGAGCGGTTTCTCGTCCTCCTCCCCGAACGAATGGAGGGCCGCCGGGTGGTGAGCGGCGATCTGGGGTGTCCGGTCTGCGGCAGGGTCGTGAGAGTCACCGAGGGCATTGCGGATTTCGGCGGCGCCGCGCCATCGGACGGCCGTACCGGGCTCACCGCGGAGGCGCTGGCGGCCTTCTTCGGCCTCTCCGGGCCCGGAGGCTATCTGGCACTGGCCGGCGGAGTCGCCTCGCTGGCCGATGACCTTGCCGCCCTGGTTCCCGGTGTCCGCCTCGTGCTGGTCAACCCGCCCGCCGAGACGCCGGACACCGAACGAGGCAGCGTGCTTCGCTCGGCGCGGCTCCCCCTCAAGACGGGGAGCCTCCGCGGTATCGCGGTCGGCGCGGACCTCGCGGCGGATCCGGAGTGGATTGGGGACGCGGCCCGCACGGTGCTCCCGGGCCTCCGCATGGTCGCGGAAGGCGGAGCGCCGCCCGAGGGCCGGATCGAGGAGCTGGGACGGGTAGGTGCGGTGTGGGTCGGGAAGGCCCGGAGCCCGGGACGTGGCGGGCCGGGATCGGCGTAGCCTAGCGCGTCCGCAACACGATCCACACCACGGCGGCAATACTTCCCGCCATGGGTATTGTCAGAATCCACGCCCAGACGATTCGCCCCGCGACGCCCCAGCGAACCGCCGACAGCCGGTCGGCGGCGCCGACGCCGATGATCGCCCCGGAGATCGTGTGCGTGGTGCTCACCGGAACGCCCAGGGCCGAGGCCAGGAAGATCGAGCCGGCGCCACCGGTCTCGGCGCAGAAGCCGCCGAAGGGCCGGAGCTTGGTGATCCGGGTACCCATGGTCTTCACGATGCGCCAGCCACCCAGCGCGGTCCCCAGTGCAATGGCGCTGTACGCCGAGATCTCGACCCAGAACGGAATCGAGTCCGCGTTGGCGACGTAGAGGTGGCGGCTCCAGTCGGTGGCGCCCTGAAAGGTGGCCTTGGTGGACACCAGCAAGCCCACCACGATGCCCATGGTCTTCTGGGCATCGTTGGCCCCGTGACTGATCGAAAACGCCGCCGCCGAGACCAGCTGCAGCCGCTTGAACAGCCGTTCCATCGGAGCCGCGGGCAGACGGTACAGCAGCCACGAGAGTCCCACCCTGAGCAGCATGGCCGCCGCCATCCCGATCAGAGGCGAGAGGAAGATGAACAGGATCGGCATGACCCACCCGGAGCTGATCAGCCCGCCGAACCCCGCCTTGGCGATGGCCGCGCCGCCCAGCCCCCCGATCAACGCATGCGAGCTCGAGCTCGGCAGCCCCAGCCACCAGGTGACCAGGTTCCACACGATCGCGCCGATCAGCGCCGCGAGCACCAGGTTCGGATCCACCACGTCGGGCCGCACCAGCCCCTTGCCGATGGTCTTGGCCACCGCGGTGCCCACGACGAAGGCGGCGACGAAGTTGAAGAACGCCGCCCACAGCACCGCCAGGCCGGGGGTGAGGACCCGGGTGCCGACGACCGTGGCGATGGAGTTGGCGCTGTCGTGAAATCCGTTGATGAAATCGAATACCAGCGCGACCACGATGATGAAGACGACGAGCGTGACCGGATTGGAGAACATCAGGAGTGCTTGATCGCGATGGATTCGAGGATATTCGCGACGTCCTCGGCCTGGTCGAGCGTGGCTTCGAGGGTATCGTAGATCTCCTTCCACTTGATCAGGGCGATCGGGTCCTTTTCCTCGTCGAACAAGCGCCCCAGCCATTCGGTGTACACCGCATCGCCCTCTTCCTCCAGCTTCTTGACCTCGATGCAGGCCTGAATCACCACCGGGGTCTTACCCTTCTCGAGCACCTTGACCGCCGCCAGCACCTGCTCGGTGGCCCGGGCGATCACGTCGGCCAGGATGATGGCGCCTTGCGGGGCCCGCTCGGTGCGGAAGATGGCGGTGCGCCGGGCGCTCCCGTCGATCTGGTCGATCACATCGTCGAGACGGGAGGCCAGGAAGTGGATGTCTTCGCGGTCCAGCGGGGTGATGAAGCTGCGGTCCAGGCGGGTCACCAGCTCGTGCGTGATCCCGTCCGCCTGATGTTCCAGCTTCTTGACGGCCTCCACCAGGTAGGTTCGTTTTTCGGGCGGTGATTTGAAGAGCTCCAGCAGCGTCCTGGCGGCCTCGGCGGTCAGCGTGGCGACAGACGTAAAGAGTTCAAAAAACCGTTCGTCGCGGGGCATCAGGCGCACGGCGGAACTCCGGAAGGGGGGTGGAAACCGGAGCCAAAGATACCTGTAACCGCACCCGTGACAAGGTCGTTGACGGCGCGGGTGCTAGGCGGTGTGCCCGGCCGCTTCCGCCTCGGTGTAGACCGCCTCGATCCGGTCGGCATAGTTCTTTTCCACCACCTTGCGGCGGACCGAGAGCTTGGGCGTCAGCTCGCCGCTCTCGATGGAGAAGTCCCGGGGCAGCACCAGGAAGCGCTTGGGCACCTCGAACTGGGCCAGGTCGCGCAGGTTCTTTCGCGCCTCCCCGGCCAGGTAGGTCTCGACCTCGGGCAAGGCGGCCAGCTCCTCGCGAGAGTCCCAGTGCAGCCCCGCCTCGCGGGCCCAGGACTCCAGCCGGTCGAAATTCGGGACGATCAGGGCCAGCGGGAACTTGCGCCGGTCCCCCAGCAGCACGACGTTCGAGATGAACTTGTTGAGCTTGAGAAGATTCTCGATCGGCTGCGGCGCGATCTTCTTGCCACCCGCGGTGACGATGAGGTCCTTCTTCCGATCGGTGATCCTGAGGTAGCCTTCCAGGTCCAGGAGCCCGATGTCTCCGGTGTGGAACCACCCGTCCGGCTCCAGCGCCTCCCGGGTGGCGTCCGGCTTGTTGAAGTATCCGGTCATGACGTTGGGGCCTCGGGTCAGGACCTCGCCGTCCTCGGCGATCTTGACCTCGACGCCGGGAATCGGCCGGCCGACCGTCCCGATCTTGAGATGCTCCGGGGTGTTGACCGCGATGACCGGCGACGTCTCGGTGAGGCCGTACCCTTCCAGGATCGCCAGCCCCGCCCCATAGAAGAACCGGCCGATTTCCGGGGCCAGCGGAGCGCCGCCGGAAACGAAGTAGCGGAGCCGGCCGCCCACCCGCTTGCGAATGGTCCGGAACACCAGGAGGTCGGCCACCGCGTGGGCCAGCTTCAGGTCGATGGGCACCGGCTTCTTCGCGAGCCGGAGCTCGGTCCAATCGTCCCCGACCCGCCGGGCCCAGAAGAAGATTTTCTTCTTGATCCGGGAGCCGGTCGAGGCGGTTTCCAGCGCCCGTGCGTAGACCTTCTCGTAGAGCCGGGGCACCGCGCAGCAGATGGTCGGGCGCACCTCCAGCAGATTGGCGGCCACGGCGTCGAAGCTCTCGGCATAGTTGATCACCACGCCCGCGCTGAACATCAGATAGTGGCCCGCCATCCGCTCGAAGATGTGGGACAGCGGCAGCAGCGAGAGGCACTCGTCCCGGTCGTTGACGGTGAGCAGCGGCAGACAGGTCCCGACGTTCGAGGCGATGTTCCCGTGCGTGAGCATCACGCCCTTGGGCTCGCCGGTGGTGCCCGAGGTGTAGATGATGGTGGCCAGATCGCCGGGGGCGGCGCGCTCGGCCTCCTCGCGCCAGGCCGGCCACCTGGACAGGGCTGCGCGCCCGGCGTCCATGAAGGCATCCATGCCGAGCACCCCGGGGCCCGCGAGGCCCTGGTCGAGGGCCACCACGTGTCGCAGGGCCGGCAGGCGAGCCCGAATCTCGGCGATCTTGTCCCGCTGCACCCGGGTGGATACGAACGCGAGCACCGCGCCCGAATCGCGCAGGATGTACTCCACCTGCTTGGCCGGGAGTGAGGGATAGACCGGCACGTCGGTGCATCGCGCCGCGAGACAGGCGTAGTCCACGATGGCCCACTCGGGCCGGTTCTCGGAGAGAAGGGCCACCCGATCGCCGGGGCTGATGCCGAGCTCCTTGAGGCCGGCGGTGGCCTCATGGACCCGGGCGAGCAGGTCGGCGTAACTGATCGGAATCCAGCGGCGATCGCGCTTGAACCGGATCGCCACCGGACGGTCGCGGAACCGGTCCATGGCCGTGAAGAAGATTCCGGTGAGCGTGTCGGGCGTGCCGGCGGTCACGGCTGCTTCAGGAAGACGACGGTGAACCGCCGGCCCGATCCCGGCACCGTGCTGCCGTCGGGATGTTGCGCCGTCACTTCGACGATCGCGCTGTCGGGCGGGACCGTGTTGGCGCGCCGGTTGAGCTGGGTCGAGGCGGTGCCGGAGGGACTGGAGCAGGCGGTGACGCTGAGCCGCCCACCGGGAAACTCGACGGTGCGATTCGCGGCGTCGGTAATCACCGGCTCGACGATCCGGTAGGTCAGGGGAAATGACTTGACGAGGGTTACCGGGCTCTTCTTGCTGATCGTGACGAGGAGGGGGGCCGAGCTGGAGCGGTTGGTGTCCACCGTCACCCGCGCCGCGCCGGACTGGGCCAGCGTATCCGCGAACGGCGTGACGACCAGCGGAATCAGATCGGAAATCAGGGGGTCCGTGGTGCCCACCAGGGCCTGAACCCGCGCCGTGTCGGACACCACCAGCCCGGTGGTCTCTCCGGTGGCGCCGTTGAGGTCGATCACCGTCGGGTCCGGTGTCCGCCACCGGATCGGGGCGTCCACCGGGTCGCCGTGCTGATCGAAGGTCCGCGCGTCCAGCACCACCGTGGTGCCGATCTCGATTCCCCCGCAGACCGGCGGGCGGAGCTCGAGCGTGGCGACTCCTGCGTCATTGGGTTGGAGGCTGCCGCACCCGGCCAGGGCCGCGACCAGCACCGCCGGCCCAACCCGGGTCACGTGGT
Source organism: uncultured Gemmatimonadales bacterium (assembly GCA_963762545.1). GTDB lineage: Bacteria > Gemmatimonadota > Gemmatimonadetes > Gemmatimonadales > GWC2-71-9 > JABFSM01. The sequence continues at coordinate 519,540 of CAVXLC010000002.1, forward strand.
TCCTGCCGCCTCGGCCTCTTCGGCCGACGCCGCGCCTTCGATGTCGCGGAGCGTCGTTTCGGCGTGGCGAACCCAGCGGTCGGCGTCGGGGCCCTTGGGCGGGCGCCCCAGGAACGCGCGGAGGTGCTGCGCGGCGGCGGAGGCCTCGCCGCGCTTGATGAGGAGAAACGCGATGCCGTAGTGGGCGCCGGTCAGCGTCGGGTCGAGCTCGAGCGCGCGGCGATAGTGCCGGATGGCCTCGTCCGGCTGCCCGGTCTTGGTGAACGCGATGGCCATGTTCTGGAGAATGCGCGGGTCCCGGGGATTGTCGCGCAGACCGAGCCGATAGGACGTGATGGCGGCGGTGTAGTCGCCCTGCCGCTCGAGTGCAAGCGCCTCGTTGAGATAGTCCAGGCGCTTGGGACGGGAGGTGTCGGGCGGCGAAAGCGTGTTGAGGAGCCGGCGCCAGAAACTCATTGTCCTATACTATATCCTTCCATCCGGCAAGGCAACGCATTTGCCCCCACCACCTTCCGGTGTTTACGTTCGGCCGGAATTTCCTCGCCGTCGACGATTGAGCCGGAGGGCCCCCATGCGCCGAACCATCACTCCCACCACCCGGGGCGTGCTCGAAATCGACTGGCCGCTGTTCGGCGAGCTGTGCCGGGCCCTGGCCCTCAAGGTGGCCCGGGAATACGACCCCGAGATCATCCTGGGGGTGGCCAAGGCCGGCGTCATTCCGGGCGTGGTCATTGCCTCGATCCTGCAGCGGGACTTTTTCTCCATGGTGGTAACCCGGAAGGCCGCGGACGAGCTGCCGGTCCTGGTGGCGGGCCCGCCGCCCTCGGTCAAGGGCCTCCGGGTCCTGATCGTGGACGAGACCTGCGACACCGGCCACACCCTGCGCCTGGCGCTCAACGAGGTGAAGGCCGCCCGGCCCGCCGAAGTTCGGACCGCGGTCTCCTTCAAGACCGGTCCCTACGAGCCGGACTTCCGCTCCTTCGAGACCGACAAGTTCATCATTCTTCCATGGGACCGCGAAGTGGTGGAGGACGGCCAGCTGGTGACCCGGCCGGACTACGCCAGGTATCTCCAGAGCACGCGGTGAAGTCGCGGATCCTCGATGCGTTGGGCCGGTCACGGGCGGGCTACACCGAGGTCCGCCTGCGCCGGGTCTGGTCCACCACCGTGCTGGTCCGGGGCCGGTCCGTGGAAGTGGCGACGGGGGCCGTGGAGACCGGCGGCATGGCGCGCTGCTGCTCTCCGGGTACCGGCTGGGGGATGATGGGATTCTCCGATCCCGACCGGCTCGACAGTCCCGTCCTGCACGCCCACGAGCTTTCCCTCGCCGCCGCGTCGCGGATCCCGGTGGCCCTGGCACCGATCGCGGTGCGCCAGCTCGAAGCGGTGCCGCCCCTGCCGGACGATCCCCGCGAAATCCCCCTGACCGAGAAGCGCCAGCGCGGTGAATCGCTGGCGGCGTCGCTGTTCGGGCTGGATCGGCGGATCGTCTCGGGCCGGGTGCTGCTGCGCGACGATGTCGTGGAAACCTGGCTCGCCACTTCCGAAGGAACCTGGGTGCACGATCTCCGGTCCGAAGTGAGCGTCGCGGCGCTCGCGGTGGCCGAAGAGGAGGGGAATATCGAGCGTGCCCTGGGCTCGCTGGCCCTCCGGGGCGGCTGGCGCTCGGCTGACGTCGCCGAGGGGCTGGTGAACCAGGTCGCGGCGCGAGCCGTCGAGCGGCTCCACGCGGTCCCGGTGCGTCCGGGCCGGTATACCGTGGTCCTGGATCCCGCGGCCGCCGGCGCGCTGGTGCACCGCGCCATTTCCCACCTCGCCCGGCCCGCGCTGCCCGGGGCCGATCCCGATGTCCTGCCGATGGGCACCCGTATCGGCCCGGAGTGCCTCTCGGTGGGCGACGACCCGACCGCCGAGGGCCTGCGCGCGACCTGCATCTGCGATGACGAGGGAACCGGCACCCGCCGCACCCCGATCGTCCAGAATGGTGTGGTGGTGGGGCACCTGCACAATCGCGAGACCGCCGCCGCCACGGGGCAGGCCCCGACCGGTCATGCCAGAGCGGGCGGGCTTCGGGGAGCGCCGCACCCCCGGGCCGCCAACACCTACCTGGCCCAGGGCACCGGCAGCTTCGACGACCTGATCCGGGACATCGGGGTCGGCATCTACGTCGCCGACACCCTCGCCGCCGAGGCGACCGGCGAACAGGTCGGACTTCGCGCCGGGACCGCCCGCATGATCCGCCACGGACGGCTCGCCGAGCCGATCAAGGGGGTGTGCATCGGCTCTGGGATTCTCTCGCTGCTCAGCCGGGTCGACCGAGTCGCCGCGGATTTTGTCTGGGACGGGCAGAGCGCCGTCTGCCGCGACGGAAGCGCCGGCGTGGTGCCTATCACCACCGGCGCGCCGCATGTCCGGCTGGTGGACGTCGCGGTTGGGGAGGGGTACTCGTGATCGGGAGACTCCTCGACGCGCTGGCGGGACGCGTGGCGTCGGCCGACGCGGTGGTGAAGACCGACGACACGCTCACGCTGTCCATTTCTCCCGACGGCGACACCCGGGTGGCCGGCGCGCGGAGCCAGCTCAGCCATCTTCGCGTGGCCCGGCAGGGTCGCATCGGCTTCGCCTCCACCACCGGGGACGATGGAGCGGACCTGGTCGGCCGGGCGATGGCGGGCGCGGCGTCCGGGGAGGAGCTCGAGCTGTTTCTCCCGGCGCCGGCGCCGCTCCCGGTGGTCGTGACCCGGGCGCCACAGACCGCCGCCGCCGACACGGCGGCGCTCCACAGTCTGGCCCGCGCGCTCTACGAGCGGCTCACCCGGACCCACCGGCGGGTCGAGGCGTGGGCGGAACGCTCAACCGGCACGGTGCAGGTGGCGAACACCCGCGCCGTGCTGGCCGGTTACGAGGTGAGCCTCGCCGGGATTGGCGCGGTGGTCGAGTCGATCGGCGCGGTGTCGGCGCCCCCCTGCCGGGTGCATTCCGCCGCCGTCGCGCTGCCCGCGCTGGCCGACGTGGAACGGCTGGTCGAGGAGGTGGACCGCCGGCTCGCGCCGGGGGTCGTCGCGAGCGTCCCGTCCCTGTCGGGGGTTCCGGTGTGCCTCGCCCCTCGCGCGATGGCCACGCTGCTGCGGCCGGTGCGCGCCGCGCTCACCGGGTTCGAGGCGCTGCTGGGCCGCTCCCCGCTCCGGGGCCGGCTGGGGGAGCAGGTGTTCGACCAGAAGCTGTCGTTATGGGACGATCCGGTCGCCCCGGGGCGGCCGGGCTCGCGTCCGGTGGACGACGACGGCGTGGTCTCCCGTACCGTGCCGCTCGTCGAGCGCGGTCGCCTGGCCGGTCTGGCCAGCGATCTCCTGGTCGGCGCTCGCGCGCAGGTGCCCTCGACCGGCCACGCCTGGCGGCTGCCCCATGCCGCCCCCAGGGTTGGCCTGACCAATCTCCGGATGCAGCCCGGCCCCGACGGCCCCGACGCGCTGCTCGCCGCAATGGGTCGCGGCATCCTGATCGAGGATCTCGAGTGGGGTGCCGGGGCCAATGCCCTGGAAGGCACCATCGTACTGCGGGCCCCGTGGGCCTATCTGGTGGAGGGCGGGACGGTGCAGGGACGCCTCGAGGGCGTCTCGGTCTCGGGAAACGTCTTCGAGCTGCTCAATCGGATTGTTGCGGTAGGCAACGATGCCACCTGGGTCGGCGCCCAGGAGCTTCCGTCGGTGGTGGTTGAGGGCCTGGTGACGAGGATTCAGGATTGAGGATCGAGGATCGAGGATCGAGGATTGAGGATCGAGGATCGAGGATTGAGGATTGAGGGGCCCCTCACTCCTCGATCCTCACTCCTCAATCCTCACCCCTAGCCGATCGCCGCTGCATAGCTCATCCCCGTCGTCATCCGCTCGTACACGTAGGTCAGCATGTCCGGCGACCCCACCAGGAAGCGGCAGCGAGCCTCGCCGCGGCTGGCGCATTCGACTTCCATCACCGCCGCCTGGGAGCCGCCCAGCCGGGTGAAGAAGTCGGCCAGCATGCCCGATGAGAAGTGACAGGAGGGATACTCCGCGCCGTGCGCCTCGCATTCGGCCCAGTGCTGCATGTCCAGCGCGAGCACCGCGGGAGAGAGCTCCGTCATGGTGATCGAGCCCCAGCCGGCGTCCTCGAAGAAGCCCGACAGCGCCCGGGCCAGATAGCTGCTGTCCAGACTGGACGGGCTGTCCACGTGATAGTGCTCCCGGCACCAGGCTTCGAACGCTTCCCAGAGCGCGGCCCCGGTGGCAAACCCGATCTCCCGCAGGAGCAGCGCCGCCTGCGCGCCGGTCTCCCGCTCGAGAACCGCCCGCATCTGGTGCAAGGCGCGCTTGCCGACGATGACGCCCGCGGCGCCGCTGGTCGCTGTGCTCATGGTGAGTCCCGTCTCCGGTCCCGGCCGCCTACCCGCCGCGCCGTACCCGGCGCAGCAGTTCGGCCTCGTCAATGACTTCGATCCCGAGTGTCTTGGCCTTGTCGAGCTTGCTGCCGGCGTCATCCCCGGCAACGACCGCATCGGTCTTCTTGCTCACGCTCCCGGTCACCCGCCCGCCGGCCGCCTCGATCAGCGCGGCGGCGTCTCCTCTGGAGAGTGTCGCCAGGGTCCCGGTCAGAACATAGCTCTTCCCGAGCAGCGGCCCGTCTCCCTGAATGGCGGTCGGCTCGGTGAGGGTGAGCCCCGCGTCGGACAGGCGGTCCACCAGCTTCCGGTTGGACGTGTCATGGAAAAAGCTTGCCACCGCATCGGCGATGGCGGGCCCGACCCCCGGCACGGAGTTTATCTCCTCCACCGAGGCGGACTTGAGGGCCGCCATGGAGCCGAAGCGGCGGGCCAGCAAGGCGGCCACATTCTTTCCCACGTGGCGTATCCCGATGGCGAACAACAGGTTCGACAGGGGCTTTACCCGGGAGGCTGCAATGGCTTGCACCAACTGCTCGGCGCTCTGCTCCGCGAATCGGTCCAGCTCGACCAGCTGCTCCACCGTCAGGCGGTAGAGATCGCTCACGTCCCGGATGAGGCCGTGTAGCCAGCAGCTGCAGGACCCGCTCGGGACCGAGGCCGCGAATGTCCATGGCTTCGCGGGACGCGAAATGCACGATCCCCTCGAAGATGCGCCCGGGGCACGCGGCGTTGGGGCAGTAGGTCATCACCTCGTCGGCGGGGCGCTCCACCGGGGTGCCGCAATCGGGGCACACCTCGGGCATCGCGAACACCCGCTCGCTGCCGTCGCGGCGCTCGCGCAGCGGTCCAACGATCTGGGGAATGACCTCGCCGGCCCGCATGACCTCCACCCAGTCGCCGATCCGGATGTCCTTCTGCGCGATCAGCTCGGCGTTGTGCAGCGTCGCGTTGGCGATGGTGACGCCGCCGACTTCCACCGGCTCGAGCTCGGCCCAGGGATTGAGGGCACCGGTCCGGCCGACGTTGATCTTGATGTCCCGGATCCGGGTGATGCCGATCTCGGGCGCGAACTTCCGGGCGATCGCCCAGCGGGGCTCCCGTCCGCCGATGACGCCCAGATCCTCGTGCAGGTCCCGCCGGTTCACCTTCACGACGACCCCGTCGGCCTGGAACGGCAGGGTATCGATCAGCGCCTCCAGGTGATCCATCCGCGCCTGGACCGCCTCCAGCGTCGGGTGCCGCTCGTGGTGCGGCTCGACCTGGAATCCCCAGGCCTCGAGCCGGGCCAGCACGTCGTGCTGGGTGGGGAGCTCGAGCTTTCCCTCGATCACCTCGATGCTGAACGCGAACATCCGGAGCCGCCGGCGCCGGGTCGAGGCCGGATCGAGCTGGCGGAGGCCCCCCGCCGCGGCATTGCGCGGGTTGGCGAATGGCGGGTCGCCCGCAGCCTCGCGCTCCTGGTTGAGCTTCTCGAAGTTCCGGTACGGCAGATAGACCTCGCCGCGGATTTCCACCACCGGCGGCACGTCCGGGGCGGACAGGTGCAGGGGAATGTCGGTGACGGTGCGGAGGTTGGCGGTGATGTCCTCGCCGATGATGCCGTTGCCCCGGGTGGTGCCCACGGTCAGGCGGCTCCGCTCGTAGGTCAGGCTCACCGCGGCGCCGTCGATCTTGATCTCGGTGGTGTAGCCGCCGCCGGTGACGTCCGGGTTGATCCGAGCGTTGCGCTCCTCCCACGCCGAGAGCTCCGCGGCGTCGAATGCGTTGGCGAGGGAGAGCATGGGTCGGCGGTGGGGATGCTTGGCCAGTGCCGTGGCCGGCGCGGCGCCGACCCGCTGGGTCGGGCTGTCGGGAACCGCCAGGGCGGGGTGCTCCGCCTCGAGGGCCTGGAGCTCCCGGAACAGCAGGTCGTACTCCGCGTCCGGAATCTCGGGGTGGTCGACGACGTAGTAGAGGTGGTTGGCCCGATCGATCCGCCGGCGGAGCTCTTCCGCCCGCTTGACCGCGGCGGCGGGCGGCTTGGTGGTCATTTTCCCTGGGCTTCGTTGGTCAGCACCGTCAACGCCACGCCGACCAGCCGGTCCAGCTCGGCGGTGCTCGAGCGGGCCAGCAGGCCCTCGTCCCACGCCCCGTCGCGATCCCCGAAGGCCAGCAGGAACCGGCGGAGGAACCCCAGCATGGCCGCGCGCTCCCGTTCGGCGGCGACCGACGCGGCGCCGCCGCCCTTGGTGGCCCGGAGCCGCTCGAAATGATGCGCCTGCCGCAGCGCCCGGGCGGTGAGGTCCGCCACGACCCGGCAGAACTCCACCTCCTGCTCCGCCAGCTCGGCGCCGTCCTTGAAGGTGCGGAGAAAGATCGCGCCGATGGCGGCGCCCCTCCAGCTGATCGGGACCACCGTGATCGACTGCACCCGCCGACTGGTGAGCACCGCGAAGACCCCGGCCAGCGACGGGTCCCGGGTGGCGTCGGGGATGTTGACCACTTCCCCCGTTTCCAGCGCCCGGCGGAGCTCGGGGTAGCGGGTCAGGTCCACCACGTGATTCCGGATGCCCGGATCCTCGTAGCTCGCCACCAGGTGGACCGCGCCGCCCCCCCGCTCGGCCAGGAACACCGAGCAGCGGTCGAGACCGAAGGTGTTGCCGAGCCGCCGCGCCACCGTCTGGACGATGTCCACATAGTGGAGCGACCCGCTGATCTCCCGCAGGAGGTCCAGCAGGGCCAGCAGCTGCTTCCGTTCCCGCTCCAGCGCCTCGACCCGGGAGGTGAGGCGGGCGATCTGTTCGGCGGCACCGAGGGGCGGGGGGGTCGTCATAAGGGGTGGAACTTGGGCTGCCGGTGGGAGGTGGTCAAGCGAAGCGCGCCGGGGTACGTTCCGGAGCCGATCCACCGTTCACAGGAGCACCGGATGCGACGCCTCGCTGATGACGATGAAGAGGAATTCGAGGAAGAAGACGACGCGCCCCAGGGCCGGGGCGCCGGCAGTTTTGCCGCGGGTCTGGCCATCGGTGCGCTGGTCGGCGCCACCGTGGCGCTGCTGTTTGCGCCGGCCACCGGAAAGGTCACCCGCAAGAAGCTGAAGCGGCACCTCGACGACGCGAAGGAAGTGGCGGAGGAGCAGATCGATGAGCTGACCCGGAAGGCCCGGCGGGAGATCAAGAAGCACGTGTCCTAGGAGTGAGGATTGAGGATTGGGGATCGAGGGAATGGCCTTTCCCTCGATCCTCAATCCTCGATCCTGGCAAGGAGCTCAACCGCTAGACGGCGATACGTCGAATCCGCGGCGACTCGATTCGGTAGTCCGGCAATGAGCCGGAGCTCGGATCGGGCCGCCGCGGTCTCGTGCCGGGCCACCAGGACCCGGGCCAGGTCCAGGTGGTGATAGATGCGTTGCGGATCGATCGTGGTCGCGCGGGACAGGTCGCTCCGCGCCTCCGCCCAGCTCGCCTGCCCGAACACGCCCCCGCCGAGAATGCTCTTGGCGATGAATCGCTCGAGCCCCGACAGGCTCATGACCTCGTAGTTCCATCGTCCCAGCAGGTGCAGCGCGCCATCGTGGTTCGAATCCGCCGCGATGGCCCGGAGGGCGAGCGAATGGATCTCGGTGGCCATCCGCACCTTGTCCTTGGTGCCTCGGGTCAGGGCGGTGTTGCCCAGCACCAGCCCGAGCGCAAAGAGCGCGTTGGCGTCGCTCGGGGCCACGCGCACGGCCCGGCGGGCGCGCCGCTCTCCCAGGGCGAGTAGCGAGTCCCGCCGAGCCCGGTCGGCCTTGCTGGTGAGCGGGAGCGACAGGTCGCTGAGCGCGATCGCGGCCTTCCAGTTGGCGGGCAGGTCGAGCGAATCGCGCGCCAGAATCGCCTCGAAGCGGACCAGCGCGGCCGCCGGCTGCATCGGGGCCAGCCGGACCCCCTCGGCCAGGAGGGAATCCCGCGCGGGGCCCTGGAGCAGCGCGAGGACGGCGGTGAGCGCGTATGTTATCAAGCGGCGGTTCTTTCTCGATCCTCGATCCTCGATCCTCAATCCTCGATCCTCGATCCTCGATCCTCAATCCTCAATCCTCAATCCTCAATCCTGCTCTCATGCTCATCCCAAGACTAATCGAGCGCAAGCGCGACGGCCTCCCGCTGACCGGCGACGAATGGCGCGCCCTGGTGACCGGATACGTCGCGGGACAGGTGCCCGACTACCAGATGAGCGCGCTGGCGATGGCGGTGGTGTGGCGGGGCCTCGAGCCGGGCGAGCTGGCCGCGCTCACCGAAGCAATGCTCCGCTCCGGCGCCTCCCTCGATTTCGGAGACTGGGCCACGCCCCGGGTGGACAAGCACTCGATCGGCGGGGTGGGAGACAAGACTTCGCTCCTCCTCGCGCCGATGGTCGCCTGTCTCGGCGTTGCGGTGCCGATGATCTCGGGCCGGGGGCTGGGGCACACCGGGGGCACGCTGGACAAGCTCGAAGCGATTCCCGGGTTCAACACCCGGCTCTCGCTCGACGAGGCGGTGGCGCAGGTCCGGAAGCTGGGTCTGGTGATGCTGGGACAGACCCCCGAAATCTGCCCGGCCGACCGGAAGCTCTATGCCCTGCGCGACGTCACCGGCACGGTCGAGTCCATTCCGCTCATCTCCGCCAGCATCATGTCCAAGAAGCTGGCCGAGGGATTGTCCGGCCTGGTGTTGGACATCAAGACGGGAAGCGGCGCGTTCATCACCGATCCGGCCCAGTCCCAGGTGCTCGCCCGAACCATGATCGGGATCGGGGAGGCCCACGGCTGCCGCACCGTGGCTCTGCTCACGGCCATGGATCGCCCACTGGGAATCGCCTGCGGCAACTCGCTCGAGGTGATCGAGTCGCTGGAGGGGCTCCAGGGCCGCGGCCCGGCGGATCTCATGGAGGTGACCTACGCGCTGGCGGTGGAGATGCTCCTCGTGGCGGGCGTGGCCGCCGACCGCGCCTCGGCCCGGCGGCGGCTGGAGGAAACGATCACCTCGGGCCGGGCGCTCCAGATGTTCGCGCGGATGGTCGAAGCGCAGGGCGGGGATCCGCGGGTCGTGTCCGATTATTCACGGCTTCCCAAGGCGCCGGTGACGATGGAATACCGCGCTGTGAAGGGCGGGGTAGTGACGGACATCCCGCCCCGGAAGATCGGGCATGCCATCATCGCGCTGGGCGGGGGGCGCTCCAAGACCGAGGATACCATCGATGCGGGGGTGGGGCTGATGATTCCCGCCAAGCCCGGCGACCGGGTGCGCCGCGGGGATGTCCTGGCCGTAATCCATGCCCGCACCGAGGCGGACGCCGAGCGGGCCCGGACCGCGCTGGACGAGGCGATCGTGATCGGGGAAGGTGCCAACCCGCTGCCGCTGGTTTCCCATCGGGTTACCGTCGCGGGGGTCGAGCAGCTCCAGGGCGCCTGACAGCCAGCCTGTTCCTCGGTCGTTCGACGCTCTCCCCCCGAAATTCGCGCATTTTCGCGGTTTTTCGCGAATTGGCCTCGAATCGGTTCGAATAGCCGGGAGCCGTGCCCTAGATTGCTTCGGGGCCCAGCGGCCCCTCGCAATGACCGGGGTTACACGTCCAGGTTGTTCACGTACTTCGCGTTCTGCTCGATGAACAGCCGCCGGGGCTCCACTTCGTCTCCCATCAGCTGCTCGAACAGGTTCGACGCCTCGACCGCATCCTCCAGCGTGACCCGGAGGATGGTGCGCTTTTCGGGGTCCATCGTGGTCTTCCAGAGCTGCTCGGGATTCATTTCCCCCAGACCTTTGTAGCGCTGGATGTTCACGCTGGCCTTGCCGTCTCCGCCGAGCCGCTTGGTGTATTCGTCGCGCTCGGCGTCGCCGTAGGCATAGTACTCCTCCTTGCCCCGCGCCACCCGGTAGAGCGGCGGCTGGGCGATGAAGATGTACCCGGCTTCGATCAGCTCGGGCATCTGCCGGAAAAAGAAGGTCAGCAGCAGCGTCCGGATGTGCGCGCCGTCCACGTCGGCGTCGGTCATCAGAATGATCTTGTGGTAGCGCGAGTCCTCGAGCTTGAAGTCTTCCTTGACCCCGGTGCCGATGGCCGTGACCATCGCCCGGATCTCCTCGTTCGAGAGGATCTTGTCGATCCGGGCCCGCTCGACGTTGAGGATCTTGCCCCGGAGCGGCAGGATGGCCTGGAACGAGCGGTTCCGTCCCATCTTGGCGCTGCCGCCGGCCGAATCGCCCTCGACCAGATAGATCTCGCAGAGCGCCGGGTCGTCGAGCGAGCAATCCGCCAGCTTGCCGGGCAGCACGCCGTTCTCCAGCCCGGACTTCTTGCGGACCAGGTCCCGCGCCTTGCGGGCGGCCTCGCGGGCCCGGGCCGCGCTGACGGCCTTCTCGATGATGGCCCGCGCCACCGGGGGGTGCTCGTCGAGAAAGCTGCCCAGGTGCTCGTTGACCACCGTCTTGACGATGCCCTCGACCTCCGAGTTGCCCAGCTTGGTCTTGGTCTGCCCCTCGAACTGGGGCTCCTTCACCTTGATGTGCAGCACGCAGGTCAGGCCCTCGCGGATGTCCTCTCCGGTGAGGGAAAAGTCTTCCTTCTTGAGATAGTTCCCCTTCTTGGCGATTTCGTTGATGGTCCGGGTGAGCGCCGACTTGAACCCGGTGAGGTGGGTGCCGCCCTCGTGGGTATTGATGTTGTTGACGAAGGTGAACGTGTTCTCGTTGTAGCCGTCCTCGTACTGGAGGGCGATGTCGACTTCCACGTCGTCCTTGGTGGCGGTGAACGCCACCGGCTTCGGGTGCACCGACTTCTTGTTGCGGTTGAGCCACTGCACGAACTCGATCAGCCCGCCCTTCGCGAAGAACTTGTCCTCCTGCACGGGGGTCTTCCGCTCGTCCTTGAGCGTGATGCTGATCCCGCGATTGAGGAACGCGAGCTGGCGCAGCCGGTCCGCGATGGTCTGGTAGTGGTATTCCAGCGTGGTGAAGATCTCGGGATCCGGCTTGAAGGACACCGTGGTGCCGGTGCCCTTGGCCTTGCCGACGACCTCGAGCTGCTTGACGGTATGCCCGCGCACGAAGCCCATGTGGTGGCGCTTGCCGTCCCGGTCCACGTACACGTCGAGCTTTTCCGAGAGGGCGTTCACCACCGACACGCCCACGCCGTGCAGCCCGCCCGACACCTTGTAGGTGGACTTGTCGAACTTGCCGCCGGCGTGCAGCATGGTCAGCGCGACCTCGACGCCGGGCATCTTCTCGGTCTCGTGCATGTCGACCGGGATGCCGCGGCCGTTGTCCACCACGGTGATCGCGTTGTTGGCGTGGATGGTGACGTTGATGGTATCGCAGAATCCGGCCAGGGCCTCGTCGATCGAATTGTCCACCACCTCGTACACCAGGTGATGCAGTCCGGTTTCGGAGGTGGACCCGATGTACATGCCGGGCCGCTTGCGGACCGCATCCAGGCCCTTGAGCACCTGGATCGATTCGGCGCCGTAGTCCCTGCCGTTCTTGTCGCCCGCCGGATTAGCCATCCTGTTTCACTCCGCTTTCACTCCGCCCGTGAGCCAGCGTATTTCCTTGATGTGCCCGCGCCGGTCCTGGTTCAGCTTGGCCAGGATCCTCGGGGCCATGAGACTCAGCTCGTTGGCCCAGGCGCTCGACGCGACCCGGACCCACAGCGTGCCGTCCGCATTGACCGCCTCCGCCCGGGTGGCCGCGGCGATTTGCGGCCCCACGGCGTCGGCCCACCGCTCCACCACCTGGGAGACGTCCAGCCGTTTGCCCAGCCCCGATTTGGCGAGCCAGCCGTCGATGATCTGGCCGATCGGGGTGAGCTTCGACTTGGCCTTCATGCCGCCTGCCCCAGGCTCACCCGGCCGTCCTCGACCGCCAGCGTCTCGAGGTGGAAGCCCTCGGGAAGCTCATCCTCGCGGGGCGAGGTGATGAAGGTTTGCCGCGCCCCGCCCGCCAGCAGCCGGGCGGCCAGCCGCTGCTGCCGCCCCCGGTCCAGCTCGGCAAACACGTCGTCCAGCAGCAGCACCGGCTCGGCGCCCGAGGACGCGGCCAGCGTATCCCGCTCGAGCAGCTTGAGCGCCAGCGCGGCGGTGCGCTGCTGTCCGGTGGACCCGACCTCCCGCAGGGAGCGCCCGGCGATCCGGAGCTCCAGGTCGTGGCGGTGCGGCCCCACCGTGGTGGCGCCATGCGCCAGGTCCCGCGGAGCGGCCCGGGCCAAGGCGTCGGGCCAGCGCGCCGGATCGGCCAGCGCCTCGTCCCCCCGGTATCGCAGCGTCACGAGGGACGTTTCCCCCAGGGCGATGCAGACCGCGGTGAGGGGCTCCTCGTGGTCCGCCACCCAGGCCAGGCGGTGCCGCGTGAGCAGCGCCCCGGCGCTCCCGATGGCGGTATCGAACGCGCCGGCCAGATCGGGACGGTGCTGCCGGAGCGCCGCGTTGCGTTGCGCCAGGGCCGCGCGGTAGCGCGACAGGGCCCGGAGGTACTCCCGCTCCGCCAGCGAGAGCACCCGGTCGAGGTACTGCCGGCGCTCGGCGGCGGCTCCCTGCACCAGCCGGAGGTCGGTGGGGAGGAACGCCACCGCCAGCCAGTGCCCCAGCGCGTCGCCCAGCCGCTCCGGCTCGGCGCCGTCCAGCAGCAGGCGCTTCCGCTTGCCCGCGCAGCGGAACCCGGCCGAGAGGTCGCGCGGGCGGCGGCCCTCCTCGAGCGTCAGCGTCAGCTGGAAGCCCGCCTCGCCGTGGCGGGTGACGTCGATGTCTCGCGCGCCGCGAAGCGAGCGGAACAACACCGGATAGTAGAGCAGCTCCAGCAGGTTGGTTTTCCCGTGCCCGTTGGGGCCGAGAAAGACGGCACCGCCCGGGGGAAGAGAGAGGTCCAGATCCGCAAGATTGCGGAACCCCCGAGCCACGATTCGGTCCGCCCGCATGGGAAAAAAATAACGGGGCCCGGGGCCGAATCACACCCCTAATGGCCCGTGAATGCCGCCTTCCTCTTCGCGATGAACGCCGCGGTTCCCTCCCGGAAATCGGCCGTCCCGGCCAGCTCGCCGAAGCGACGGCTTTCCAGGGTCAATGCGTCGTCGAGCCCCAGATCCTCCTGCTCGTCCACCATGCGGATGCAGCCCGCCACCGCCAGCGGACCGTTGTCCAGAATGGCGCGCAGCAGCTTTTCGCACTCCGGAATCAGCTGCTCGGCGGGCACCACCCGGTTGACCAGGCCGATCCGGAAGGCCTCCTGCGCGTCGATCATCGCGCCGGTGAGCAGCAGCTCGAGGGCCCGGCCCCGTCCCACCAGCCGGGGAAACCGCACCGTCCCGCCGTAACCCGGGGTGATGCCCAGCTTGACCTCCGGCTGGCCGAAGCGGGCGTTGTCCGAGGCCAGGCGCATGTGACAGGCCATGGCGAGCTCGCACCCGCCGCCGAGCGCGAACCCGTTGACCGCGGCGAGGACCGGCTTGGGACAGCGCTCCAGCTGGCGGAAGATCTGCGATCCCTTGCGGGAGAGCGCCTGCGCCGAAATCGTGGTGGCCGTGGCGAGCTCGGTGATATCCGCTCCCGCCACGAAGGCCTTGGTCCCGCTCCCGGTCAGGATGATGCCCCGGACCGCCGGATCCTCGGTCACCCGGTCGGTGACCGCGGCCAGCTCGGTGATGACCGTGTCGTTGAGGGCGTTGAGCTTGTCCGGCCGGTTGACGGTGATGAGCGCGAGGCCGTCGCGGGGCTCGAACAGGAGGGTCGAGTACGTCATCGGCGAGGTCCCGGGAAGAGGGAGGGCTGCGGCGTCGGACCCAAGATAAGCGCGCTACCCGCGGGTTCCGGTGTCGGCATAGTTCGGATAGCTGGGCTGGTACATCTGGGCCCGCACGAATCCCAGCAGATCGTCCGGCCGGGGCACCCCGGCCAGCCGCTGGGCGAACGCCACCTCCGCGACCGCGGTCGCGATGGCCGCGGAAACCGCGCGCACCTCCTCCAGCGGCGGATAGAGACTGCCCTGATCGAGGTCCGCCTGGCCGACCTGGCTCGCCAGACTCCGCGCGGCCGCCATGAACATCTCCGGGGTCACCCGACGCGCCCGGGATGCGGTCACCCCGAGGCCCACGCCCGGAAAGATGTAGGAGTTGTTCCCCTGCCGCGGCACGTAGGTCCGCCCTCCGAGCGTCACCGGATCGAACGGCGAGCCTGACGCGAAGAGGACCCGGCCGCCGGACCAGCGATAGGCCTGTTCGGCGGTACACTCCGAGCGCGAGGTGGGATTCGACAGGGCGAAGATGATGGGGCGCTCGTTGAGCTCCGTCATGCGGCGCACCACCGGCTCGGTGAAGGAGCCCCCGACCGCGGACACGCCGATGATTGCGGTGGGACGGATCGCGTCGACAGCCGCGAGGAATTCCGCGACCGGCGGATGGACATGGGCGTAGCGGCGCTTGTGCTCGACCAGGGCCGGTCGCGACTGCACCACGAGTCCCTTCGAATCCACCAGCCAGCAGCGTTCCCGGGCGGCGGGCTCGTCGAGCCCGGCCGCCTGCATGGCCGCCACGGTGAGATCGGCGATGCCGGTGGCCGCCTCGCCCGCGCCCAGGAACAGGATCCGCTGGGCGGTGAGCGGCAGCCCGGTCACCCGCAGGGCCGACAGGAGCCCCGCCAGCGCGACCGCCGCGGTGCCCTGGATGTCGTCGTTGAAGGTGCAGATCCGGTCGCGATAGCGCTCCAGCAGCCGGAAGGCGTTGTGGCTGGCAAAGTCCTCGAACTGGATCAGCACGTCGGGATACGTCTCGGTGGCGGCGGTGATGAACTCCTCGATCAGGGCGTCGTACGCCTCACCCGTGATGCGGGGCTGCGGCAGCCCGATGTAGAGCGGATCCTGCCGCAGCGACTCGTTGTTGGTGCCGACATCGATCAGCACCGGCAGGCAGCGGCTGGGAGGGATACCGGCGCAGGCGGTGTACAGCGCGAGCTTCCCGACCGGAATCCCCATCCCGTTGGCGCCGAGATCGCCCAGGCCGAGGATGCGCTCGCCGTCGGTGACCACGATGACCGAGACGTCGGTCTCCGGCCAGTTGCGGAGGATCTCCCGGATGCGCCCGCGGTCGTTGGCGCTGACGAAGATGCCCCGGGGCCGCTGGTAGATGTGCCCGAACCGCTCACAGGCCAGCCCGACCGTCGGCGTGTAGATGATCGGCATCATTTCGTCGGGGTGATCGGTCACCAGCCGGAAGAAGAGCGCCTCGTTGCGGTCGTGGAGGGCGGAGAGATTGACGTACTTCTCGAGGTCGGAGGCCTTGCTCCTGAAGTTGGCCAGCACCCGCGCCTCCTGGTCCTCCTGCGACAGCACCCGCGGCGGCAGCAGCCCGCGGAGCCCCAGCGCGTCCCGTTCCGCCAGGGTGAACGCGGTGCCCTTGTTGAGCGCGGGATCCCTGAGCAGTGCCATTCCCTTGGGAATCATCGTGAATCCTTCCTGGCTGGTTATGCGGTGCTAGCTTTCGGCCGGCACGGCTGAGTCCCTCTTATCCCCGACGCCCATGGCCTGCATCCTCGCGCTGGACCAGGGCACCACCAGCTCCCGGGCCCTCGTTCTCCATCAGGACGGCACCGTCCTGGGCCACGCCCGCCGGGAGTTTCCGCAGCACTTTCCCGAACCCGGCTGGGTGGAGCACGACCCGGAGGATCTCTTCGCGACGATCGTGGACGCGGCCCGGGACGCCTGCTCGGCCGCGGGAGAACGCCCGGTCGGCATCGGCATCACCAATCAGCGCGAGACCCTGGTGCTCTGGGACCGCACCACGCTCCGGGCCGTCGCCCCGGCCATCGTCTGGCAGGACCGGCGCACCGCGGCGCGATGCCGGGAGCTCCGCGCCGCCGGGACCGAGCCGGAGGTGCGCTCCCGCACCGGTCTCCTGCTCGACCCGTACTTCTCCGCCACGAAGCTCGAATGGCTGCTTCGGGACGCCGAGCTCCGCCGGCACGCCGAGCGGGGCCAGCTCGCCGCGGGCACGGTAGACTCCTGGCTGATCGCCCGGCTTTCCGGCGGGCGCGCGCATGTCACCGATCCCACTAACGCCTCGCGGACCATGCTGTACGCGCTCGGCGCCGGGACCTGGGACCGCGATCTGTCCACCCTGTTCAACATCCCCGAGGGGATCCTCCCGGCCATCGTTCCGTCGAGCGGCGTGTGCGCCGAAACCGACCCGGCGGTCCTGGGAGCGCCGCTCCCGATCGCCGGCCTAGCGGGTGATCAGCAGGCCGCCCTGTTCGGGCAGGGCTGCGCGGCGCCGGGTCAGGCGAAGAATACCTACGGCACCGGCGCTTTTCTCCTGTTGCATACCGGCGCCGCGCCGGTCTCGCCCCCGGAGGGGCTGCTGGCCACGGCCGCCTGCGATGCCCGGGGCGGGCTCGGGTTTGCGCTGGAAGGGAGCCTGTTCATTGCCGGGGCGGCCATCCAGTGGCTCCGGGACGGCCTGGGCATCCTGCGGGACGCGGCCGACTCCGCAGCGCTGGCGGCATCGGTGCCTGATACGGGGGGCGTCAGCTTCGTGCCCGCGTTCGTCGGTCTCGGTAGCCCGCACTGGGAGCCGGAGGCGCGGGGCACCATCACCGGTCTCACCCGCGGAACCACGCGGGCGCACCTGGTGCGGGCGGCCCTGGAGGCCATGGCGTTCGGCTCGGCGGAATTGATCGACACCATGCTCCGGTCCACCGGTCTCGCTCTGCCCAGCCTCCGGGTGGATGGGGGCGCCTCGGCCAACGACTGGCTGATGCAGTTCCAGGCCGACCTGCTCGGCGTGCCGGTCGAGCGTCCCGACAACGTCGAAACCACCGCCTTGGGGGCGGCGGCGCTTGCGGGGCTGGCGCTGGGCGTCTGGCCGTCCCTCGATGCGTTCGGGGCCACCGTCCGGCACCGCTCGTTCGTTCCCCGGATCGACGAGGCGGAGCGGGCGCGTCTGAGGGGGGGGTGGGGCCAGGCCGTCGACGCCGCCCTCTCCTGGGCCCGGGCGGGGCGACCCCGCTAGGAGGCCGACGGCTGGGCCGGAAGCCGCGCGCGGAGCCGTCGGATCACCCAGAACGCCCCGCGCGCGCTAGCGCCGCGGGATGGCCGTGCCGTGGCAGGCGATACAGAGCTGCGGGTTCTTCCGGAGCATGCGCTCCGAGTCGAAGCCCGGACCGTGCGGGTTGAATCCTCGCCCGCGCACCACCGAATGGCAGGTCAGGCAGTCCCGCTCCACGTGACAGGAGACGCAGGTCTCCAGCGACTGCCGCGCCGCCTGCCCGTGCCCCAGGAAAAACTGGCGGTTGCCATCGTGATAGCCTCCAGCCCCCAGCAGGGCACGCCGGGCGGAGAGCCCGGCCTGCGCATGGCAGGTCTGGCAGAACTCGCCGACGTTGTGACAATCGGTGCAGGAGCTGGCCCGCGCATACGCATCGGCCGGATGCCGGGTCAGGTAGCTCGCGGGGTGATAGCTGCCGCGGCGTGCGGCATCCGGCCGGTGGCACGACAGGCAGGACGACCGGGCATGACACGAGGCACAGCTCTTCATCGACGCCGCCGCGAAGGGTCCGTGGTTCGCCTCCCAGCCGGGTCCGTGGCTGGGCGGTGGGCGACGCACCGTGTGGGCTCCCGGGCCGCGACCGGGTCCGGCGGCATACAGCGCCAGGCTCGGCGCGGGGGGACCCGCGCGATGACAGGTCGCGCAGCTCTCCTGGGTGTGACAGGTGCGACAGGTGGCGCCGTTCGGTCCCGCCATCCCGCCATGCCGGACCTCGAAGTCCTTGGCGGCATGGGAGGCTGGTGCCTTGAGCTCATGGGGCAGCTCCAGCGAGCGGGCGTCGGCGGCCAGCGCCTGAATGGTGGATACCTCGGGCGCGTCGACATGGCACGACGCGCAGAAATCCCGGGCGTGACAGGTGGCACAGCTTTGCGCCACCCGGGAGCCGCCCCCGGCCGCGCTCGCCTGAGCGCCGTGCCCGGCCGGCAGCATGAATCCCGCGGCGGAGTGCGAACTCGGAGCCGGGAACTTCGCGATGCGCTCCCGCGAAAGGGTCGTCGCCGCGGCGAGCGGGAGGTGGCAGGTCGCGCAGGCGGAATCGGGCACCGAGAGGTGGTCGCGCGCCGCCGGGAGGTGGCAGCCGACGCACTGGGGCGCGCTGGGCGGACGCACCTGCATCCAGGGGGCGCCACGGTCGGCGTGACAGTCGGTGCAGGTACCGGTGGTGTCGCCCTTGGCGCGGCGCAGCGTGGCGTGACGGAGATGGTCGAACTTGAGGTTGGAGCTCCGCGGCCCGACCCGGGGCTGCCAGTTCACCCGCTTTTCCACCGCGCCGTCGTGGCACGCGGCACAGCTCGCCGGGGGCGGCATGGTCGTGCCGCCGGGCTGCTCGACGCCGGCGTGGCAGGTGGCGCAATTCACGAACAGCTTCGCGTGGCGGCCATGGTCGAACCTGGGCGGCGCCTGGGCCAGGCGGGCCCCCGCCGCGGCCAGGAGCCCGGTCGCCCCGAGGATCAGGGTCCCTCTGAGGAGGGCCCGGATCATGGGACCGCCTCGCGGGGTCGCGCCGGCGGGAGCACCCAGCGGTCCGCGGCGGAGCGGAGCGTGAGCGAGACGCGCGCGCTCATCCGCCACTGGTTCCAATCGAACGAGGCCGCGTCGGGCCGGTCGCGCGACTCCCAGTAGCGATCCAGCGTCAGCCCGACGCTCCAGCGGGTCCCGTCATGCCAGGAGGCCGACCCGCCCGCCCAGGTCACCCCCGCATCCTGAAAGCGAAGCTCCAGCGGTCGCTCGAGGCTGCCGCCCGAGAGCGCGAGGTCCAGCGTTTCCCGGGGACGCCAGGTCACCCGCCCGTCGATGCCCCGACTCGAGGCCCCCGGCTGGAACTCCCCGTGGCCTCCGGCCTCGACCGTCCAGCGGAGCGCCGGGGTGACCGTGGCCTCGAGCCCCCAGCGCCACCCGCTGTTCTCGAGGGTCACCGCCGGGGCGCTGACGTCGGCAGCGTCGTAGCGGAACCATTCGCCGCGGCCCCGAACCTGGACCCGAGCGGCCGGATTGACGGTGAGTGAGCCGCTCACGCCGTTGTACGGCACCGGGCTGAACACCCCCCACACGGTCCAGAGGTCGAAGAACGGCCGATAGTGCCGCGCCGCGGCGGTTGCCCAGACGCTCTTGCCGGTGTAGGCGATCGTGGCGTCGGCGCTGCCCCAGCGCCCCTGAGCCAGATCGTAGTCGGAGCCCAGGGCCACGCGGAAGCCGGACACCGGACGGGCCAGGAGGCTCAGCGCCGCGCGCTCCGACACGAAGTAGTCGGTGAAGGGGTCGACCTCTCGCCGGTATTCGGCATCCGCCTGGATGGTCCGCCAGCGGACGCCCGCCAGGGCGCCGGCGACGACCTGGCGGTGTCCCGGCTGGAACTCCGCGAGAGGATCCACCGCCGGGCTCGTGACGGAGAGGGTCGTCCCGCGCGCCAGTCCCCAGCCCGCGTAGCCGCCGAGCACCAGGCCGGAGCCGGCGAACCGGTAGGTGGCACGAAGGCCGTCGAGGCCGCCGGTTCCGGCGCTGCCCAACCGGCTCTCTTCGAGCATGCGCCCGAGCCGCGCCGTCAGGCCGCCCCGGACATACTCGGCATATCCCTCGACCAGGCGGAACGTCGGCGAGGTGCCCGGCCAGAGCCGGTCGCCGGTGAGATCGGTGATGGTCCGGGCGTTGATTCGCACGCTGAGGCCGGTGACGCCCAGCCCCCAGAGCGTGAGGTCGGTGCCCGCGCTGGCCGGCACTCCGCGAAGGAGCGGCCCCGGCCGATAGAACCGGCAGAACCCGTCGGGAAAGCAGGTTGCCGCATACCCGTCGGACGTGACCGGGCCGCCGGTCGGCCCGGCGCTGGTGGCGCTCTCCGGAACGCTGTCCGCCGTGACGCCGCGGAACGCCACTCGCTGGGCCGAGCCGTCGAACCGGAGTCGCCAGGATTGAGCCGACCCGGGTGTGGCCCGCCCGGCTGCCGCCATGGCCGCGAGCAGGAGCGCGACACCCCGCTTCATCGCCCGCTCCGCCCGACCAGCCGGGCCTTGAACTGCTCCGGCGTCTCGAGAAAATGACAGGTGGAGCACTCTCGCGCCGGCTGGTGGGCGCGCTGGGCCTCATGGCAGGTGAGACAGAAGTTCCGGGCCGGCACCAGCCCCGCGATACGCGCCGGCGTGTGGCAGGCGTCGCAGCCGGTGTGGGTGGCTCGGGTATGGGCGGCGGGCGTCTCGCTCCGGCTGTGGCACTGGGTGCAGCCGCTGGTTTCCCGGTGGTGCTGATCATGGCAGGCGCGGCAGCTTCGCACGCTGTCCGGGGGCACCACGTTGGGCGGGCGATGGCAGTCGCTGCACCCGAGCCGCTGATGCCGCTCGTGCCGGAACGCCACCGGCCGCGCGGCGGGCGCACGGGCCCCGACCTGGACGCTCACCTCGATCGAGCGCGGGGCGGCCACTTGCTCGCCGGCATGGCACCGGGCGCAATCCTGCGGCGCGACCGTCCCCGCGAAAACCTTCTGGTGGTGGCAGAGATCGCACCCCCGGGGCGCTTCGAAGACGAGGCCCCGGCCCGAGCGGTTCACGGTGTGGCAGGTCAGGCAGGGGAGCGATGTGTGGCGGTTGTGCGGGAAGGAGTCGCGCACGGCGGTCGAAGCGAGGGTCGGCGACGCCCGGGGCGGCGGCAGCTCGTCGGGGAGCTCGTCTCCTTTGCCCCGTCGGCCATCGAAACCGGGTGCCGGCGCCGCCGGGGCCGGCGCCGCGGTGACCGGCTTCCGGATAACCGCATTGGTATCGAACGGCATCGGCGGCTTGAACAGACCGCGTTTCCGAACCGAGCTGTGACATCCGACGCAATCGGCCGGGTCCACCGAGGCCTGATGCGGCTGGTGACAGGTGAGGCAGGCGTCCACCACCGGCCGATGGTTGGCTCCCTGGTGGAACGCGCTCTTCGTCAGCACATCGGCATGGCAGGTCTTGCAGCTGGTTCGCGCGTCGGCCGGGGTGGTGTGCTTGTGCACGTCGTGGCAGAAGCCGCAGGACCCCTTGTGCGGATCCTTGGCCAGATCCAGTCCCTTGGGCCGATCCTTCATCTGATGACAGCTGAGGCACTGTTCCTGTCTCGGGACCATGACCTGGACCGCGGAATCCCGCGAGGCCAGACGCGGCATTTCGGCGGTGAAGGCGTGACAGGTGACGCAGTTGATTTCGGGGAGCTTGGCCATCCCGGCCAGACGGACCGGCTGCTTCTCGTGGCAGCCGCTCTGGCCGCAGGTCCGGGCCGACGGGACGAATTTGTGGACTTCGGCACCATGGCACTTGACGCAGGCGAGTCCGGCCAGCGCGGAGGAGTCGGAGTCGAAATGCACCTTGTGGCCCGCCAGGCGAAGGACGTGCTCCCACTTCTCCTTGCCGCCCTTCTCGTGGCAGGACCGGCACCGCAGGTTCGGCACCTTGGCATGCACGCCGATCTTGTCGGGGCGCTGCGCCACCCAGAGCACCAGCTGGCGGCCGCTCGCAAAGAGGGACTGCTGGTGGCAATCATGGCACTTGAGGTTCTCGTGCTTGCCGGCGCCCGCTTCGAAGCGCCGGAAGGGACGCTCCATGATATGGCAGCCGGTGCAGAAGCCGTTGTCGTGCTGCATGAAGTTCCAGCTCTTCACTCCGGTGACGGCGGCGGCGGCAAGGACGACCAGCACCCCGATCGCCAGACCCATCTGCACCTGCCGGCTGCGGCTGACCAGCCACGAGGCAATGCCGCGGCGGCGGCCCCAGAGGAACCCGAGCAGGGCCACCGCCACCGCCAATCCCACCACGGCGCCGCCGATCTGAACCCATTGCGGTACCTGGAAAAAGAATCGGAACAGCGCGGCGAGTCCCCCCGGGAGGGGACCGCGGGAGAGGGTATCCCGCACCGCGCCGGCCGCGGCCCCGAGCGAATCGAGGGCCGGGACAAGCGCATCCCCCGGAGTGCCGTTGCCGGCGCTCCGGGGGGCCTGTAGAAGGACGAGGACGAGAGAGGTGAGCGTCACCCGCCCGAACCTAGCGGCTGGTCGGCGGCGTCCGGATGAATCGCGGCTGGCGCTGCTGGGCGTCCTTCAGCGCGCGGGCCATCAGGTCGGCGACCGCCTCGGGCGGTGGCGCGAGTCCGTACGCCGCCTTGACCTCCACGATGTCGGCCGCCAGCAGGGCCCGGGCGAGGAACGGGTTGTGCACTCCGTGCGACTTGTCGCCGTGCCCATAGCGGTCTTCGCCGAACGTCTCGACGTTGAACAGCGCGCCGGAGGCGGGGGTCACCGAGGTCGACGTGAATTCCGCGGGCCGGTCGCGCTTGATGATCGCGAGGTAGCCGCCGTCGGTTGGTGCGGCATCCA
Organism: uncultured Gemmatimonadales bacterium; assembly: GCA_963762545.1. Lineage (GTDB taxonomy): Bacteria > Gemmatimonadota > Gemmatimonadetes > Gemmatimonadales > GWC2-71-9 > JABFSM01. The sequence goes on from CAVXLC010000002.1 coordinate 542,300, forward strand.
CCTTCTGATTGTGATTCAGGTCGGTCCAGAGCTGATCGGCCAGCGCCGCGATCTCGGTGCGGGCGCCGCTCATCCGGCCCGCGGCGATCGCCTCCGTGGCGTGGCAGCCGCTGCCGGTGCACGACTTGAACAGCCGCGTCGGCGGCGAGTACGCACAGGTGTTATCGGCCGTCGGCTTGCCCTGCGCGTCGAGACAGGGAATCGGCCGGAACAGGTGTCCCGTCGAGTGGAAGACGAAGTTCCCGGAGTTGGGGTCGGTGACATCATAGGCGTTGACGTGACACCCGGCACAGAGTCGCGGATTGGCGACGCTGGCATGGGTCGTGAGGGCGATCAGCGTGTCGATGTTCGCGCCCGGGGGCCGGTAGCCGCCGGTGCCCAGCACCACGAATCCCTGGACCCCGTGCGGGGCGCTGCTGCCCGCGGTCGGCTCGCCCCGGCGCAGGTGGCACTTCATACAGAGATTCTGGTCCGGGTCCGGCGTGTTGATGGGGAACCGGAGCATGGCCGTGTTGTTGGAGCCATGCGGGTTATGACAGACCGCGCAGGTGGCGGCGGAGAAGCCGGCGGAATCCCGTTCCACGTAGTTCGTGCTGACGCCCCAGGCCTTGAGCACCGTCTTCCCGTCGTGGCAGTTCTTGCATTCGGGACTGGAGTTGTTCACGGCCGCCGTGACGATCACCGCGTGGCCGCTGGTGGCCCACTCTTCCGCAAACGGGGTGTGGACCCCGGTGTGGCACGCCGCACAGCTCGCGCTCGCCTTGGTGAGGGTCAAGCGGGCCAGCGGCCACTTGGATTTGTCATCCGGGAGCTTGACGTGCTCGGCGCCGGGTCCGTGGCAGCTCTCGCATTGGACATCCTTATACGCGCTGTCGGCCTTGGCGTTCCACCCCGCCGCCTGCCCGATCCCGTTGCCGTTCTGGGACACCGTGTGGCAACCGTAACACGCGGCGGTGGCGTGACCGCCGCTCACCAGCGTCGAGAAGGCGTTGGCATGGTGGGTCTGCGACCAGTCGGCCTGGTGTCCGGCGTGGCAGTTGCCGCAGGTGGTCTGTTTGGTGGAGATGGTGTAGTAGCCCAGCAGGCCGCTGGCCAGATCGGGGGCCGGATTGAACGGGGCTCGGTCTCGGTAGACGATCTCGGACTTGGTGCAGCCGAGCGCCAGGAGGAGCGCGAAGACGCCTGTGCGGAATACCGATTGGGACGATCTCATTGCTAAGTCTCCAGCTGCCGGGTGGCCAGCCCACCCGTGAGGCGGACTCCGTAGAAACCCTGACCTACTTTATGAGCCCCTGGACAATTTCGCAAGTCCTTATAATCCAACATGTTATAAACGAATATTCATCGCCGCTTCATAATTGCTTCACAAATATGGGTCAGGATTCCCGTCAGAATTAAGGTCGAGGTCCCTATTCAGATGCGGATGAGGCGCCGGTGACGTCCAGCAAATGCCCCCGATGCGGGGTCGTGGGGCGGGGGAGATTCTGCGGCCAGTGCGGGGCCCCGCTGGTCGCGGCGCCCGCCCACCCCGCCCGGACCGGGTCGGGGGATCGCGTGGCCGTGTTCGCGGCCGCGTTGAGCGTCGGGTTGCTGGGCCTCGTGGCCTTCTGGGCCATTCGGGGCCGCGCCTCGGCGGCCCCCCTCTCGGCCGTGGCCCCCGCGGCCCCCGCTGCCGAGGAGGCTCCCCCGGACCTCAGCACGATGACCCCGCGGGAACGGTTCGACCGGCTGTACAACCGCGTCATGCGCGCGGCGGAACAGGGCGACACCGCCACCGTCACCCGGTTCTCTCCGATGGCCTTCCTTGCCTACGGACAACTGGATTCGGTCGACGCGGATGCCCGATACCACGCCGCGGTCATGGAGCTCCACGTGCGGCGCGACACCGCCTCCGCGTTGCGGCTCGCCGATTCGATTCAGCTGACGAATCCCCGGCACCTTTTTGCATTCATGATTCGGGGTACGGCGGGGCGACTGACCGGAAACGAGCCCCTCGTCCGCAAGGCCAATGCGGACTTCCTGGCGGCCTGGGACCAGGAGATCAAGGCGGCCCGACCCGAGTACCGGGACCACCAGGCCATGCTGGACCAGTTTCGCGATATGGCGCGCACTCCCGGCCTGAAAGCGAGTCCCCCATGATGCTCTGCGCGGGTGAATTGCTATATTATGGAGCGGAGGCACTATGAGCCCAGGATCCAAGTTTTTGGTCGGTGCGCTGGTCATCGTCGCCGGGGTCGGCGGGTTGATCGCCACGGGGGTCAAGGAGACCGGAGTGTATTTCCTGACTCCTTCGCAACTGGTGGACCGTACCCGCTCCGATCCGTCATTTCACGATGTGGGCCTCAAGGTCGGCGCCAAGGTGGTGCCGGGATCGGTGCACCGGGACGCCCGCACCATCGACTTCCGGATCACCGACGGCACCAGTGAGTTCCCGGTCACCTATACCGGGCTCGTCCCGGATACCTTTACCGACGCCAGCAACATCGAGGTGATCGTCGAAGGAAAGTACGGACGCGACGGCGTGTTCCACGCCACCGAAGTGCTGGCCAAGTGCGGCTCGCGCTACGAGGCGGAAATCCAGAAATCGAAGAAGGCCTGAGGCCCTGCCACTCCCCGGACGCTCGTGACTCTTCTCGGACAATTCAGTCTCTGGCTGGCTCTCTTCACCGCAATCTGGGGAGCCGGCGTCGCCTTTACCGGTCGCTGGCAGGACCGGCCCGATCTCACGGCCACGATCACCCGGTCCACCTACGCCGTGTGCGCCGCCCTCCTGGTCGCGGCGCTCTGCCTCTGGAAGGGGCTGATTGCCCACGACTTCAACATCGAGTACGTGGCGCAGTACACCTCCCGCAACCTGCCCCTGTCCTACGTGTTCGCGGCGTTCTGGGCCGGCCAGAAGGGCAGCCTGCTGTTCTGGGCCACGATCCTCTCGATCTTCGGCGCCATCGCGCAGACCGTGACCAGCCGCCGGCACGAGCAGCTGCTGCCCTACGTCGCGGGCATCACCAACGTGGTGGTGGCGTTCTTCGTGCTCACCATGCTGTTCTCGGCCAATCCGTTCGAGCGGCTGGCCTTCACGCCGGAAGACGGGCGCGGGTTGAATCCCCAGCTGCAGAATCCCGGGATGACCATTCATCCCCCGATGCTGTACCTGGGCTACATCAGCATCACCATTCCGTTCGCTTTCGCGGTGGCCTCGCTGCTGTCCAAACGGCTCGATACCGGATGGATCCACGCCATGCGCAAGTGGACCATCCTGTCATGGCTGTTTCTCTCGGCGGGCATCACCCTCGGGATGTGGTGGGCCTACGTCGAGCTGGGCTGGGGCGGGTACTGGGCCTGGGATCCGGTGGAGAACGCGAGCCTGCTGCCCTGGCTCACCATGACGGCCTTCCTGCACTCGGTGATGATCCAGGAAAAACGGGGCATGCTGAAGCGGTGGAACGTCGGACTGGTGGTTGCGTCGTTCCTGCTCAGCATCTTCGGGACCTTCATCACCCGCAGCGGAGTGATCGCGAGCGTGCACAGCTTCACCCAGTCCAACGTCGGATATTTCTTCCTGGGCTTCCTGCTGGTCGCCGCCATTCTCTCGTTTGCGCTGCTGTACGCCCGCTGGCCGCTGCTCGAACCGGAGGCCCGGCTCGAATCGCTGGCAAGCCGCGAGGCGGCATTCCTGTTCAACAACCTGGCGTTCGTGGGGATCGCCTTCTCGGTGCTCTGGGGAACCGTGTTTCCCATCATCTCCGAGGCGGTTCGCGGCACCAAGATTACCGTCGGCCCGCCGTTCTTCAACCGGGTCAATATCCCCCTGGGGCTCTTCCTGGTGGCGCTGACCGGCATCGGGCCGCTGATCGCGTGGCGGAAGGCCAGCGCCGAGAATCTGCGGCGTCAGTTCGTGGTGCCGGGGGCCGCGGGTCTCGTCGTCCTGGCGGTGCTCCTCGTGGCCGGCATCCGGGACGGCTGGGCCCTCACCGCCTGGGCGCTGGCCGGCTTCGTGATCGGCACGGTCGGACAGGAGTTCTGGCGCGGGGTGCGGGCCCGCCACCGGATGCACGGCGAGTCGGCGCTGGTGGCACTCAGCCATCTGATATCCCGCAACCGGCGGCGCTACGGCGGGTACATCGTGCACCTCGGGATCATGACGTACATCATCGCCTTTGCGGGTAACGCCTTCAAAGTCACCCGGGAAATCACCCTCTCCACTGGTGAAAGCGCCGACATCCGGAGCCCGTACGGGCACGTCTACCACCTCACGCACCTGGGCGTGTCGCAGTATCCGCAGCTCAACCGGTTCGTCTCGGCCGCGTCGCTCGAGGTGAAGAAGGACGGGAAGTCGATGGGGCGGATCACCTCGGAAAAGCGCCAGCATGTCGACAGCTTCAATCGCAACACGTTTGAGCCCTCCACCGAGGTCGGTATCTGGAGCAATCTCCAGGAGGACCTCTATGTGGTGTACGCCGGCTCGGTGCAGGGTACCGACCGGGCCACCTACGCGATCACCATCAATCCGCTGGTCATGTGGGTGTGGATCGGGGCGGGGATCCTGATCACCGGCGGCCTGATCACCATGTGGCCGGGTGGACCGATGGTGTCGTCGCGGCAGCGGAGCGACGTGCAGGCCGGCTACCAGGCGCCCCTGGCGGGCGTGGGGACCGGCGCATGAGACGTCGTGAGCTGATTCACCGGGGGGCCCTCGCCGCCGCCGCGCTGGCCCTCGGGGTGCGCCGGGGTCTGGGACAGACTCCGGCCCAGGATTCCGCCAGCGCCGATCCGCTCTACCGGCCCGACCTGGTACAGCAGCGCGGTGCCGCCACGGCGTCCGACAACGACCCCGTGGTGAAGGACCTCGAGCACCGGCTCAAGTGCACTTGTGGCTGCAACCTCGACATCTACACCTGCCGCACCACGGATTTCACCTGCACCTACTCTCCCTCGTTGCACCAGGAAGTCCTCGCCCTGCGCGGGGCGGGCAAGGGACCCGAGGACGTCGTGGCGGCCTTCGTGTCCAAATACGGGGAGCAGATCCTGATGGCACCGCCTCCCCGCGGATTCAATCTGGCCGGGTATCTGGTTCCGGGAACGCTGGTGGCCCTGGCCGGGTCCGCACTGGCCGCGGTGCTGGTGCGACGCAGCCGCCACACGGCGGCCCTGGCGGAGGCGGCACCCTCCCGGAAGGCGGTGGAGCCCGGTGAACCCAGCCTCGAAGACCGCGAGCGCCTCCGCCGCGCCCTGAGCCGAGTCCAGGACTGATGGCCCTCGAAGTGGTTGGGGCGCTCCTCATCGGCGCTCTGGTCCTGTGGCTGGTCTTTTCTCCGATGCTCGCGCCGAGCCCGGACATCCGGATGCCGCCGGAACCGGTGGCCGACGAAGAAACCCGCAGCGGCATTGCGCTCCTGGCGCTCAAGGAAATCGAATTCGACCGGGCCACCGGCAAGCTCTCCGACGGCGACTATGAACTCCTGAAGGAGCGCTACGGCAAGGAGGCGCTGCTCGCGCTGGATCAGGACCGGCCCGACCCGAGGGCCCCGGCCAGCGACGATCCGGAGGCGATGGTTGCCGCGCGGGTGCAGCAGCTCCGCAGTGCCCAGCGCGCCGGAACTCCGGCGCCACCGCCTTGCCCTTCCTGCGGTCCCCGGCCCGAGCCGGACGCGCTGTTCTGCTCGTCCTGCGGCCGATCGCTCCGACCCGCGTTCTGCGTGTCCTGCGGCTCCGCGCTCGATGCCGACAGCCGGTTCTGCGCCGGATGCGGGAACCGGGTGGCTGCCTGAGGAGTGGCGCGGGCGGCGCCCGCCCCGGTCACAACCGCAGGCTCAGTCCCGCCTGGAGGGTGCGCCGCCAGGTACTCCGCAATCGGAACCCCTCCGGCAAATCCTCGACCTGAAACGGCGAGCCCGGGGTAAACCCGAGCTCGCCGTCGATCGTCGCGACAAGCGAGCCGGTGAGCGAGAACTCGAGGCCCACGCCGGCTTGCGGACCGACCAGGGTCCGGATTGGCGTGCCCGGCGCTGACCAGCGCTCCAGCGTGATGCCGAGCGAAGACCGTAGCGCCGGGCCGCCCCGGAGCCGTGCCACCTGCGTGCTTGCGGACGCCGTGAAGCTGGCGAGATGGAATGCATTCTCCACGACGATGAGCACGCCCGCGCCCCCGCCGTCGGCGCCATCCGGCACCCCGCGGAACCCCAAGCCGGGCTGGCCGTATTTCGCAAAGAGCCCGAGCCGGGCCCGCTCGCGTCCGTACGTCACTCCCAGTCCCAACATGGTGGGCCGATAGGGCCGGAATACCAGGTCCATACTGGAGGGGTCGGTGCCGGCCGCCGCTCCGTTGAACGTGGAGGTTCCGACGGTGAGCACCATCCTCCACGCTCCCCCGCGCTTGGGCGGGAGCGGCTGGGCGCCGGCGGGGACCACCCCGGCCAGGTGGCTCAACAGGACGGACCCGAGCAGCATACGCATTGGTCGGCCTCCCTAGTGCATTTCGAGCCGGATGGCTCCGTTGGTGACGGTATTCTCGCCTTTCACGATCCAGTTGGCGTTCGGAAAATATTCCCGGGCCACGACGTCTTCGATGGCGTTGCCCACCAGGTCATCCTGGGTGGTGATCACCGACCAGACGCTCTTGAGCAGCTGGAAGAGCGACTGGGCCTTCTTGAATGACTTGACCGAGAGCAGCGTGGTGTCCTTGCCGCCGGTCAGATCTCCGTAGGTCGTCAGGAGCTGTTGAAACATCCGGGCCACGCGGGCCGAGTCGGTCTTGATGACGCAGGCCCCGTCGTCGTCTTCCACGACCAGCACCCGCATGGACTGTCCCGGGTGCTGGGCCTTGTAACTGTCCAGCTGGTATTGGCTGAAGAGGAGCACCGAGCCGCTCCATTCCGTGTCATTCTGGTCGAACTGATAGGGCGCGCCCGCGTTCTCTCCGGCGCACTGGTAGCTCTTCATGGCATTGGTGGTCCCGTCCTGCCCCAGCAGGTGCACCTCAAATTCGGGACTCCCCTTCAACCAACCCTCAAACGTCTGGGTGAACTTCGCGTACGTCATGTAGAGCCCCGGGCTGACCAGGGAGGCTCCCCCTCCGGCTCCACCGCCCCCGGCTCCGCCGCCACCCCCCGCCGGCCCGCCCCCGGTAAACCCGCCGGCGTCCGGGTCACAGGTCATACACCCGTCGAAGTACGCCATGGCCGCTTCATGGAACCCGGATTCGGCTCGCCCCAGGGCGATGACCGGCGTGTTCGGCGGCCGGCTGGCGTCGAGGAGGTGACGGCGTCCCTCCGGGTCGAACGCCACCGGACGGTCCTGGTCGTGTTCCGCCGTGGCTACCAGCACGTCCAGGGTGCCGTGCCACCGGGCCCGGTGCTCCGGTACCGGGAGGTAGATCTCGATCGACGGAGACCCGTCGAGGTCGGCATCCAGATCGGCTGGCGGCTCCGCCGCCAGGCCCGCCAGACGGCGCCGCACCGCTCCCTGGTTTCCATCCAGCAATCGTTGCAGGTGCACCTTGCCCTCGGGCTCGGCGCTGCTCTTGAGGGCCCGGGCCACCAGCGCGCGGAAATCATCGTTCCGAAGCGCCTTGGCGAAACGGCGGGCCAGCCGTTCGTTGCGGGCCTGCTCCGGCGACGGGGGCGCGACGAGGCTGGCGGCATCGGCGCCGGCGGGTTCCACCGGGGTGGACCGGTCGGCGCAGGCCGCGGTGACGAGGAGCGCGGCCAGCAAGGCCGCGCGATGGGAGAGCCGAGACATGAACCCCTCCTTGGGCGTGGGACCGTCCGGTGCCGGGGTGGACCGGTCGCGGTGGCGCCAAGGTGGGGCGGGGGACGCGAGGAGTTGTGACCGGCAACGCGCGCGCCGGTACCGAAACGCGGAGTTAGACCTCGAGGGACGCCAGTCGCCTGAGGCCCAGCCGGAGAGGGATGAGAACGGCGAGCGCGCAGATGCCCACCACGGCGATCATCGAGAACACCACCGAGCCCGGCGGCGCCGCCGGCTCACCCAGCTGCCAGGTCCGGAGCTGCTGGGCAACCGGCACCGACTCCACCATGATGATCACGGTGAGCAGGCTCACCGCCGCCATCATGAAGACCAGCCCGCCGAAGCTGGTCGGGATCTGCGCCGCGTTCTCGGTGTCGAACTGCGGATAGAGCACGCCCATACCGAGCGCCAGTGCGCCGACGGCGAGGGTGTAGCACACCGTGGTGATGATGCTGAGCGCCATCATGAACGGCGGCGCCCGGAGGATCTGGTTGGTTACGATGCCGATGACCAGCGCCAGCACCAGGAGCGGCACCGTCCCCACCCAGTATTTGCTCCAGAGCATCGCCCGGAGATCGAGGGGGCTGGAGCGGAGCAGCCAGAGCTGGCGCCCCTCCAGCGAAATGGAGGGGAAGACGAACCGCGCCGCGATGGCCGACAGGACGAATCCGGAGAGGCCCTGGTTGAGAAACACGACGAGGGTGACCAGGACATAGGGCACCTTCTCGCCGGTATAGAGCGGGAGCGAGCGGATGTTGAAGATGTAGACCATCAGCAGGACGGCCAGCAGGATGAGCTGGCTCCACTGGGTCGCGTCGCGGAAGAACACCCGCACGTCCTTCATCACGAACTCGCGCTTGGTGACGTCCAGCCAGAACAGCAATCGGGAGCCGAGCCGCTGCCAGCCGGCGCGGCTGGTCCCCGAGTTGGCCCCCTCCTGCGACTTGGTGAATCCCGGCATGTAGAGCCGGCGATGCAGCGAGGCCCCGATCACGACGAAGGCGCCCGCGGTGGTCCAGAGCAGGATGATGGGCAACGGGTCTCCGATGCGGAGCAACCAGTTCATCAGCGCGCTGGAGGCCCACTCGCTGGGCAGCAGCGGATGGCTGGGGGTGCGAAGCAGCGAAATGAACTGCATCAGGTTCTGATATCCCTCCGGCCGGGCCAGCTGCTCGGGCCGGAGCAGCCGGAGAAACAGCATCATGGCCCCGCCGGCGGCGAGGGCGAGCAGGCTCAGCAGGTCACGGGCCCGGCGGGCCGGGAAGACGTTGACCAGCACCAGCGTCACGACGGAGCCGATGACGGTGGGCAGCAGGAAGAAGGGAAACAGCACGGCCAGCGCCACCAGCGGGAACAGCGGCCCGCCGTTGAATACGATGCCATAGGCAGTAAGGAACGGCACCACCATGAGGACGACCATCCAGGAGGAATGGACCAGCGTCTCCCCCAGCTTGGCCAGGTAGAGCCAGATCCAGTCCACCGGGGCCGCGACCAGCATGTCGAGGTCCTTGGCCAGGAAGTAGGTCGAGAGGGCGGTGACCAGGTTGGAGAGGAGCAGGATGGCCGCGAAGGCGAGCAGCGCCACCGCCAGCATCTTGCCTGCCATCAGCGGGCCGATCTCCTCCACGTTCTTGATGTAGCGGAGAATCCGGTAGGATACGCCGAACAGGCCGGCCCAGAAACACCCGCCGAGCACCAGGAGCAGCAGCGCCCGGGCGCCCCCGCCTGGCCGGCGGATGGTCACCCGGGCGCGAAAGCTCTGCCATTTGGGTTTGAGAATGGCGAGGACGCCGGGCGACCGGCGGATCGCCTCAGCGTTGGAAGAGATCGCTGAGCTCATGCTCGGACAGCCCGCCGGTCAGCTTGAGGAAGAGATCCTCCAGGGACGCGTTCCCGGAGGAGGTCTGGGCCCGCAGCTCCTCCATGGTGCCGGACACCGCCACCCGGCCTCCCTGCACGATCGCGATCCGGTCGCACATCGCTTCCGCGATCTCCAGCGTATGGGTGCTCATCAGGACCGTGCCGCCGCGGGTCACGAATTCCCGCAGCAGGTCCTTGAGCAGCCGGGCGCTCTTGGGATCGAGCCCCACCATCGGCTCGTCCACGACGATGACCTCGGGCCGGTGCACCAGCGCGCTCGAGATGATCAGCTTCTGGCGCATCCCGTGGCTGTAGGATTCGGTGAGCTCGTCCTTCCACGGCGCGAGCTCGAAGAGCTCCAGCAGCTCGTCGATCCGGCGCTCGATCTCGATCCCACCCTGGCCGTACAACCCCGCGACGAAGCGAAGGAACTCCGCGCCGGTCAGCTTGTCGTAGACGAACGGGCGATCCGGAATGAACCCGAGCCGGCTCTTGGCGACCAGCGGGCTCTGCTGGATATCGATGCCGGCGATCTTCACGGTGCCGGAGCTGGGCTGCAGGATGCCCGCGATCATCCGCATGGTGGTGGTCTTCCCGGCCCCGTTGGGGCCGAGCAGGCCGTACAGCTCACCTGCTGGAATCGTGAGATTGATTCCATCGACGGCGGTGAACCGGCCATATCGCTTGGTGAGGTTGCTGAGCTCGATCATTGGGGCCGACGAACCGGCAAAAACCGCGCCGAGGCGGTGACCGGGAGCAGATCCACGGGATCGCTCCGTTCTCCTAGCGCGAGGCGGATCAGGGACGCCGAGGCGGGGAAATGCCCGTAAGTCGGGTCTGCCGCTACCCATCCGCCGATCCAGAGCTCGGCCCAGGCGTGACCGAAGCTCCCCTTGGGCAGTACGGCGAGCCCGGTGACGACCCGGGCCGGGATCCCGACGGCCCGGGCCAAAGTCGCCAGGAGCCGTGCCTTGCCGTCGGCGTTGCCGCGCCGGGTCCGCAGCGCCTGGCCCGCGGTGGCCGCGCCGGTCTCGCTCTCGTCCGTGGCCACCTGGTCCGCGACCCACCGGGTGAGCCGCTCGGCGCTGTCGCGCGCGGTCCGGGCGCCGGTCACGGCGCGACTCGCGGCGCTTGCGATGCCCGGGTCGAGCACCGGCGTATCCCAGGCGGGCCCCAGCGCGTAGCGCGCTTGGCGGCTGTCGTGCTGGATCGTATCGGGGGGCGTGGCGCGGTAGACGGTGACCGTGTCTCCCTGCACGACCTGGCGCCCGCCGGCGAGCGCCCGGGACTGTCCCGGTACCGCGGCGGCGCTGTCCCGCAGCAGGAGGAAGGACCGCGCGGCGGCGGCGGTGTCGGGCGAGACCCCGGAGCTGCTCACGGCGATCATGCCGGGAATCGCCCGGCGCCAGTCGGATCGTTGGCCGCCCCGGGCCTGCCGGTAGTTGTTGCGGACGATCTCGAACGCCGAGCGCACCAGGGTCAACCCACCCGCGGTTTCCTGACGGAGCAGCGCGCCGGTCTCGTCGACCCACGAGACGGTCGGGGCACCCGGCGCATCGTGCTCCAGCCGCCAGCCTCGCACAGTGTCGGCGGTGGCGGGAACCCATTCCTCCTTGGTCCGGTCCCAGACCGCGCTGTCGGGCACGACGAAGGTGGATTCGGCCGTGACGGTGACGGTGACGGACCGGGTCCGGGCGCTGCCCAGATCGAGCAGCGGCGCCTCGAACCGGCCGCCGGCATGGAGGTGACCGCCGAAGGCCGCGCGATAGGGGAGCATCACCGCCAGCATCGCGTCGGTCGGGACACGGATCCGCATCCTGGCCCGGGCACCGTCCGGGCCTTCGCTGTTGGCGAGCGCCAGGATCGAATCCTCCGTCAGGGTGCCCTCGAGTTTTTCCCGTTGGCCGATGCCGTAGACCGTCCGGGTGAACTGGCGCAGCCGGAGCGACCGGGAAAGGGCGTATTCCGAACCGCGGGCCAGCTGCGCGGTGCTGTCGCCCTGAGGCAGGTCGAGCACCAGGAGCTCGGTGAGCCGCACGCCGTCGATGAGCGTATCCACCGACAGGTTGAGCTGGCCGATCTGCCGGGCGCCGGCGTACACCGCGAAGTACTGCGCGCCCGGCGCGAGCCGCCGGGTCCGGACCGCGGTATCGGCGGACTCACCCTGGGACGACTGGCGGCGGGCCAGCCAGGCCAGCGCCACCGCCCAGCCCAGCAACACCAGCCGACCGATGTTCCTGCGGCTCAATCCGATTTCCATCAGCGAATCCCGGCCTCGCGCGCCTTCTTGTGCATGGCCATGGCCTGGTCGGTGCGTCCCAGGCGGTCGAGCAGGCGGCCCATCAGCTTGTAGGTGCGGGGACGCTCGGGCGCCAGGGCGGCGGCTCGCTCGAGCGCCGCCAGCGCGCCGGCGAGGTCGCCCTGGGCCTCAAGCGCTTCGCCCAGGTAGTAAGTCGCGTCGGGATCATCCGGTGCGTGCCGGAGCGCTTCCCGGAGCGCGAGGGTGGCGTCCCCCCCGCGTCCCCGGCGCAGCAGGGCCAGACCGAGATGAAAATGAGCCGGCGCATGGGTCGGGTTGTGGCGAATCGCGTCGCGGAGGTCCTGTTCCGCCTCGGCGGTACGGCCCCGGCGCGCCAGAATGGCCCCCCGATGCACCAGCACCGGGACCGGCTCGGCGGCGTGGGTGAGCGCCAGGGAGAGCTCCTCGAGCGCGGCCTCGGGATCGTCGCCTTCGTCGAGCAGCTCGGCCAGCAGGGTCCGCACCACCGCGTCGTTCGCGGCATCGTCGAGATACCGGCGGAGCAACAGCAGCGCGTCGAGGCGCCGGCCCGCCGCGACCAGCTCGCGGGCCCGGCGGGGAACCCGCAGGCGCTCGGGCTCATCGGTGGCGGGGGCGCCGGAAAGCGAGTGTCCCGGGACGTCGGTGCCGAAGGGGCGCAGCCACGCCACCTCGTCGACGACGGGGCCGACCGGATCGCCTTCGAGGTCGGCGCGATCGAAGCCCTCGAGCGCGGCCTCGTCGGGCTCGGGTGACCGGGAGTTGCGGAGGCGGCGCATGGATGAAAGGTAAGAGGTGCGAGGGGAGAAACGAGAGGGCGGAGTTGAATGCCGCCACGCTTCCCGGTATTTTTGGCTTCTTATGCCCCAGGAATTCCTCCGGGTTCGCGGTGCCCGCGAGCACAACCTCAAGAACATTTCCGTCGCGCTGCCGCGCAACGCGCTGACCGTCATCACCGGGCTCTCCGGTTCGGGCAAATCCTCGCTCGCGTTCGACACGATCTACGCCGAAGGACAGCGCCGCTACGTGGAGTCGCTGTCGGCGTATGCCCGTCAGTTTCTCGGGCTCATGGAGAAGCCCGATGTGGACGGGATCGAGGGGCTGTCGCCGGCCATCTCGATCGAGCAGAAGTCGACCGGGCACAATCCCCGCTCGACCGTCGGCACGGTCACCGAGATCTACGACTACATGCGGCTCCTCTGGGCCCGGGCCGGCGTGCCGCATTGCCCCAACGACGGCAGTCCGGTCTCCCGCCAGAGCGCGGCCCAGATCACCGATACCATCCTGGCCTGGCCCGACGGCACCCGGATCGAGATCCTGGGCCCGCTGGTCCGGGGCCGGAAGGGCGAATTCCGCGAGGTGTTCGAGGATCTCCGCAAGCGCGGTTTCGTGCGGGTGCGGGTGGATGGAGAGACCTACGACCTGAGCGCGGTCCCGGCCCTGCACCGGCGGCACAACCACGACGTCGCGGTCGTGGTGGACCGGCTGGTGGTCCGGCCCGAGGACCGGAGCCGGCTCACCGACTCGGTGGAAACCGCGCTCAAGGTGGCCGACGGGGTCGTCGAAGTCCGGCGCCATGACGGACCATCGCCCTCCATCCTCTTTTCCGAGCGGTTCGCCTGTCCCCAGTGCGGGCTCTCGCTGCCCGAGCTCGAGCCGCGCCAGTTCTCCTTCAATTCGCCCTTCGGAGTCTGCAACGAGTGCCACGGGCTCGGCACCCGCCGGGAGGTGAACGCCGATCTCATCCTGGGCGATGCCAGCATTTCGATTCTCGAAGGCGTGGTGCTGCCGTGGGGCGAGCCGTCAGGCTACCTGCGCAAGGCGGTGCTTCCCGCGCTGGCCAAGGCCTTCAAGTTCGACCTGAACGCGCCATGGAGCGCCCTCCCGGCCCCGGCCCGGGACGTACTGCTCAACGGCGCGGCGGGCAAGCTGTTCAAGTTCGGCGGCGACGGGGCACGGGGTCGCGCGGAGTACGAAACCGAGTGGGAAGGCATCCTTCGCAACGTCCAGCGCCGCTACCACGAATCCAGCAGCGACGCGGTGCGCTCGCAGCTCGAGGAATTCCTGGTCGAAATGCCCTGCCGCGCCTGCGGCGGGCGCCGGCTCAAGCCGGAGAGCCTCTCGGTGCTCCTCGGCGGCCGCAGTATCGGTGATGTCGTCGATATGCCGGTCGACGATGCCCTGGGCTTCTTCGACGGCATCCCGGTCGGGCGCGGCCTGGCCGGAGGCGTGGACCCGGAGATCGCCGGGCCGATCCTCAAGGAGATCCGCGACCGGCTGGTGTTTCTGCGGGACGTGGGGCTCGAGTACCTGACCCTGGGCCGGAGCGCCGGAACGCTTTCCGGGGGGGAGGCGCAGCGGATCCGCCTGGCCACCCAGATCGGGTCGCGCCTGGTCGGCGTCCTCTACGTGCTGGACGAGCCCAGCATCGGCCTGCACCAGCGCGACAACGCCCGGCTGCTCCGTACCCTCCGCGAGCTGCGCGACCTCGGCAACACCGTCATCGTGGTGGAGCACGATGAAGACACCATTCGCGCCGCCGACCATGTCATCGACCTGGGCCCCCGGGCCGGCAACCAGGGCGGCCACGTGGTTGCCGAAGGCAACGTCGAGCAGATCCTGGCCCACCCCGATTCCCTGACCGCGCGCTACCTCCGCGGCGAGCTCCGGATCCCGGTGCCCCGCGGGCGCCGCGCCCGGGACCCGAAGAAGAGCCTTCGGGTGGTCGGGGCCCGGGCGAACAACCTGCGCAACCTGACCATCGACGTGCCGCTCAAGCTGTTCGTCGCCGTGACGGGCGTGTCGGGATCGGGCAAGTCGTCGCTGGTGACCGATCTGCTCTACGCCACGCTCGCCCGCCACTTCTACCGGGCCCGAGTCGTGCCCGGTGCCCACGACCGGATCGAGGGCATCGAGCACATCGACAAGGTGATCGACATCGATCAGAGTCCCATCGGCCGCACCCCGCGCTCGAATCCGGCGACGTATACCGGGCTGTTCACCCCGATCCGCGAGCTGTTCGCCCAGCTCCCCGAAGCCAAGATGCGGGGCTACGGGCCGGGGCGATTCTCCTTCAACGTGAAGGGCGGCCGCTGCGAGGCCTGCGAGGGCGACGGCCTCGTGAAGATCGAAATGCACTTCCTGCCGGACGTGTACGTGCCGTGCGAGGTGTGCAAGGGACGGCGCTACAACCGCGAGACGATGGAGGTCCGCTACAAGGGGCGCAGCATCGCGGAGGTGCTGGATCTGACGGTCGCCGATTCGCTGGAGTTCTTCAGCGCCCAGACCCGGATCCGGGAAAAGCTCGAGTTGCTGAACGACGTCGGCCTGGGGTATCTGCACCTGGGCCAGTCGGCCACCACGCTGTCGGGCGGCGAGGCCCAGCGGGTCAAGCTGGCCACCGAGCTCGCCAAGCGAGATACCGGCCGGACCCTGTACATCCTGGACGAGCCGACCACGGGCCTTCACTTCGAGGACGTGCGGCTGTTGCTCGAGGTGCTCCATCGCCTGGTGGACAAGGGCAACAGCGTGATCGTGATCGAGCACAACCTCGACGTGATCAAGACCGCGGATTGGATCATCGACCTGGGCCCCGAAGGTGGCGCCAAGGGCGGCAAGGTCGTGGCGCAGGGCACTCCCGAGGAGGTCGCGCGGATCACGGGAAGCCACACCGCGGAATTCCTGGCCCGGGCGCTCAAGGCGGGCCGGCCGGCGTAGCCACCGGCGAGGCGCCCCGGGCCCGAGTATGTTGTTCCCGACGCCATTCATCATCTCCCTGCCCCACGACCGGTCATGTCACGCTCATCCCTGGCTCTCCTTCCCCTGGTCCTGCTGGCCGCGCCGCTGTCGGCCCGGCAGGCCGATTCCTCGAAGCTCACCGTCCCGCGCATCTTCGCGGGGACGGATCTTCTCTCCGACCGATTCGGCCCCGCACGGTGGCTCGGGGATGGCGCGAGCTACACGACGCTCGAACCGGCGGCGGGCGGCGCCGGCCAGGACATCGTCAAGTACGACACCGAGAGCGGTCGCCGGGAGGTGCTGGTATCCGCGAGCCGGCTGACCCCGGCGGGGGCGCGCGCCCCGCTCTCGATCGACGACTACGCCTGGTCTCCCGATCAGCGGCGGCTGCTCGTGTTCACGAACACCCGGCCGGTCTGGCGGCTCAACACGCGCGGCGATTACTGGGTGCTCGACCGGACTTCCGGAATGCTGACCCGGCTGGGCGGGAGCGCGAAGCCGTCCACCCTGATGTACGCGAAGTTCGATCCCTCCGGCACCCGGGTCGGGTACGTCCGGGAAAACGACCTCTACGTGGAGGATCTCCTGGGCCGGACGATCACCCGGCTCACCGGCGACGGGAGCCGCACGGTGATCAACGGCAACTTCGACTGGGTCTATGAGGAGGAGCTCGGCCTCCACGACGGCTGGCGCTGGAGCCCGGACGGCACCCGCATCGCCTATTGGCAGCTCATCGCCGACAAGGTGCGCGACTTCATGCTCTACCGGACCACCGACTCCCTCTACTCATCGATGGTGCCGGTCCAGTACCCCAAGGCGGGCGAAGCGAACTCGGCGGCGCGGATCGGGATCGTGAGTGCCGCCGGGGGCGCCACCCGCTGGCTCGCGTTCACCGGCGATCCCCGCAACCACTACCTGGCCCGGATGGACTGGGCCGCCTCGAGCGACGAAGTCCTGGTGGAGCGCCTCAACCGGCTCCAGAACACCAACGAGCTGGTGCTGGGCGATGCCCGAACCGGCGCGGTGCGGCCGGTGCTCACCGAGCGTGATTCCGCCTGGGTGGAGGTGGTGGATCACCCGGTGTGGCTGGATGGCGGGAAGGCGGTGACCTGGACCAGCGAGCGGGACGGCTGGACCAAGGTATATGTCGTGCCGCGCCGCGGCGGCGCGCCCCGCCTGATCACCCCGGGCGCCTACGACGTGCTCGATATCGCGGGCACCGACGAGCGGACCGGCTGGCTCTACTACATCGCCGCGCCGAACGATCCGCCCCGACGCTACCTCTGGCGCGCGCGTCTCGATGGCAGCGGAGCCCCCGAGCGGGTGACTCCCGCCGGCGCGGTGGGCACCCATGCCTACGACATCGCGCCGGGCGCCCGCTGGGCCTTTCATACCTACTCGAGCTTCGGCGTGCCTCCGGTCACCGACCTGGTACGGCTCCCCGATCACAGCGTCGTGCGCACGCTGATGGCCAACGCCCGCCTCAAAGCGCAGGTGGCCGCCCTCAGTCGCGGCCCCACGGAGTTCTTCCAGGTGGATATCGGCGACGGCGTCTCGCTCAACGGCTGGATGATCAAGCCGCCGGGGTTCGACCCGTCCCGGAAGTACCCGATCGTGTTCCACGTCTATGGCGGCCCCGGCTCCCAGACCGTCACCGATGCCTGGGGCGGCACCACCTATCTCTGGCACGCGTTGCTGGCCCAGCAGGGCATCATCGTAGCCAGCGTGGACAACCGGGGCACCGGAGCGCGCGGGCGAGCCTGGCGCAAGATCGTCTACCGCAGGCTGGGGGTCATCGAGACGCACGACCAGGCGGCCGCGGCCTCCGCCCTCGCGAAGGAGCGGAGCTACATCGATGCATCGCGTATGGGAATCTGGGGCTGGAGCTACGGCGGCTTCATGAGCCTCAACGGATTGTTCCGGGCGCCCGATGTCTACAGCACCGCGGTGGCGGTGGCTCCGGTGACCCACTGGACCTTCTACGACAACATCTACACCGAACGCTATAACGGGCTGCCCAGGGACAACGCCGCCGGCTACAACGAGGGCTCGCCGCTCAGCTATGTCGGGCAAATGAAGGGCAAGCTGCTCCTGGTCCATGGCTCGGGCGACGACAACGTACACTATCAGAATACCGAGGCCCTGATCAACGCGCTCGTCGCCGCGAACAAGCAGTTCCGGTTCATGGAGTATCCCAACCGCACCCACAGCATCACCGGCGGCAACACCGCGGTGCATCTCCGCACCCTGCTCACCGACTTTCTGACCGAGAGCCTGCTCGGCACCACGGCGCCGTCGCTCACGCCCTGAGCGGTCGGGGGGTACATTTGACATCCCCCCCCGACCGCGAGGCGCCCATGACGTTCGAGGCCATCGTGGAACTGCTCGACTACGCCGGCGGACACGACCAGGTGGTCCGGATCACCACGGCCGACAATCACGAGGTGGTAGGGATTCCGACCTCGGTAGATACCGATCCCGGAGCGCTCGAGGTCTTTCTGCGGCCGCTCGGCGCCGAGGACCTCGAGATCGCCGTGCGATTGACCGAAATCCGGGCAGTTGCGGTCGCGGGGTAGCTGACGTTGCGTGATGAAACATCCCCAGCCATTGTTCCGTACAGGGGCCCAGAACCCGTTGCAGCCGTCCGTCTGATTCGCGTGGTCCCGGAGGCATGATGGACAAGCAGGCGTTGGGAGTGCTCATCCCGGTTATGGCCGTCTTCTTCTTCGGGATGGTGGCCCTGTCGCGCACTGTGATCGGGAAAGCCCTCGCCCGCCGGATCGGCGGCGAAGAAGGGGTGCCGGCCGCGCTCGAGGGCGAATTGCGGGAGCTCAGGGCGGAGGTCGACGCCCTTCACGCCGAGTTGATGGAGACCCAGGAGCGGCTGGATTTTACCGAGCGGCAGCTTGCGGCCGGAAAGCGGGAGGGCTGAATGCAAATGCCCCCGAACTTCCCCACCGACATGATCCCGATCATGGGGATGGTGACCGGCATCTTCACCACCGGCCTGCTGGTGTTCTGCGTGGTGAAGGTTGCCCAGAGTCAGATCGGCCAGGCGCTGGCCCGCCGGATCAGCGGCCGGGCCGGCGCGGGCGACCAGGAGCTCCGCGAAGAAGTCATGGAGCTGCGTGAGCTGGTGAGCCACCTGGAGCAGCGCCTGGCGGAGGGCGAGGAGCGGATCGACTTCGCCGAGCGACTGCTCGCGCGGGGAAAGGACGAGGCCGCCACGCATGGATGACGTCATCAAGGTGATCGCCTTTGTGGGTGCGCTCGTTGGCATCGGTATCGGGGGATACGTCGGCGTGACCGTGGTGTCGATTCTAAAGCGGCGGTTCGACGTTTCCCCCTCGGCGCCGAGTCTGGACGAGTTGGAGTCGCTTCACGCCCGCCTGGCCAACGTCGAAGCCCTCGAGGCCCGCGTGGCCGAGCTGGAGGAACGCGTCGATTTCGCCGAGCGCCTGGTCAGCCAACACGACTCCGACCGGTTGTCCTCCGGCCGGCCGGCCGATCCCCGATAGGGGGGACCCATGGATATCGAAGGCGTTCTCGCCATCACGTTCATTTTCGGCGGAGGGACGCTGTTCCTCCTGGCCATGAGTCCGGTGGGCAAGGCCCTCGCGGATCGCATCCGCCACGGCGCCCAGCCGCTGAACGCCGGTACCGAGCCGGAGGTGCTCACCGAGCTCGAGCAGCTCCGGGCCGACGTGGGAGAGCTGCAGGAACGAGTGGATTTCACCGAGCGTCTCCTGGCCCAGAAGCAGGGTGCGGGCGAGCTGAAGGACGGGTCACCGTCGTGATGCTGGTCCAGACGCCCATCCCGCCTCCGTCGCTCCCCGCGCCGGGAATCGATCCGACGTTCGCCTTGAACCGGGCGTTGGAAACCGGGGTGATGGTGCTGATCGTGATCGTGGTCGGCATCGTGGCCCTCAAGGTGCTGGGCCCGCTGACCCGCGCCTGGGCCCATCGGCTCGAGGGCCGGAGCGGGGATCCCCAGCTCCGCGCGGACATGGAGCAGATGCGCGAACAGCTCGGCGAGGTGGATTCGCTTCGGGCCAGGATGGGCGAGCTCGAGGACCGGCTCGAGTTCGCCGAGCGGCTGCTGAGTCAGCGCCGGGACCAGGATCTCCTGCAACGGGGAGGCCCGCGCGAATGAACCCGAACGACGTGGCGCCCCTCTTCGTTGCCTGCGTGCTCTTCCTGACGGTGGGCGCCGTGATCATCCTCCGTGGTCCGGTGGGCAAGGCCCTCGCCCGCCGCATCGAGAGCAAGGCCGGCGCCGATCCTCTCCTGACCGAACGGATCGACGAGCTCGAGCACCGGCTGGCCGAGATGGAGCAGGACCGGGCCCGGATGGCCGAGCTGGAAGAGCGGCTCGACTTCGCCGAGCGGATGCTGGCTGCGCCGCCGGAACGCCTGAAGGAGGGCGCCCCATGAGCTGGTTCAAGCGCAACCTCGGCCTGGACTGGTTCGACCTGCTGGTGCATGTCGGCGTGACCTGCCTGCTCATGGCCTGGGTCGGGATGTCGCATGGGCCCGACGAGCTGTTCCCGGTGATCACCGGCGCGTCCCTGATCGTGCTCGCGGTGCGGCGCGCCATCGCGCTGCGCTCCGGCGCCCGCACCGGCCTCTCCACCGGGGAAATGGAGGCCGAGCGCATCGCCGAGCTGGAGCAGCGGGTGGCCGAGCTGGAGGCCGGCCAGGCCCACGTCGCCGATCTGGCCGAACGGCTCGATTTTGCGGAGCGGCTGCTGGCGCAATCCTCTCCCCCGTTGCGGGTGGTCGGGCCGGGAGAGGAGCGATGATGATGAGCGGCGAAGGCGAGTTCGCCATGTGGCTGGCGGCGGGCCTGGCCTCGCTCGGGCTGTTCTTCGGACCGATCGGGCAGGCCTTTGGACGGCGCATCGGCGGGACCAGGAAGACCGAGCCCCGGCCGGTCTCACCACCGGCGAGATGACGGCCGAACGGGTGCTGACCCGGGGCCCGGGTGGAGAGCCACCCCCGGCGGCAGAGCGGCATGGCTAGGGAAGGCGGAACACTCCATTTGGCGTCGGGGTCCGCCGGGTAGGTAGATTTCACGGGCCGGCGGCATCAACCTTGCCGGCCAGGAGACGGGAACAACGATGCTGACGCGCGACGACATCCAATCGTTCCTGGACCGGGTCGAGGGCGGCACGGTCGAAGTGAGCGAGCTCGAGGCGGGCTTGTGGCGGGCCCGGACCCAGACCGGCGCGGAATTCATCGTCAACTACACCCCGCCGGTGGTGATCCTCCGGGTGCGGGTGATGGAGTCTCCGGCCGCGGAGGACAAGCGGGGCAAGCTGTACCGGCTGCTGCTGGAGCTCAACGCCCGCGACCTGGTGCACGGCTCCTACGGGCTCGAGGGTGAGCACGTCGTGCTCACCGACGCGCTCGAGCTGGCCGATCTGGACTTCTTGGAGTTCGAGGCGAGCTGGGATTCGCTGACCCTCGCTCTGGCCTCCCATTTGAGCGCGCTCGCGCCGTATCGCGAAAGGTAAGAGCTGATGGGGATCTTCGATCGCTTCTCGACGATGCTCAGGTCGAACATCAATGACCTGATCTCACGGGCCGAAAACCCGGAGAAGATGCTGAACCAGCTGATCCTGGACATGAAGTCCAACCTGGCCAAGGCCAAGCAGGAAGCGGCCGCCGCCATCGCGGACGAGAAGAAGCTCCAGGCCGACGCCGAGGCGCTCAAGAAACAGGCGGAAGACTGGGAGCGCCGGGCCATGCTCGCGGTGCAGGAGGGCCGCGACGACCTGGCCACCCAGGCGCTCATGCGCTACAACGAGGCCCTGCAAGGGGCCCAGCAGCTGCATGAAACCTGGGTCAAGCACAAGGCCGACACCGAGAATCTGAAGGGGCAGCTCCGCCAGCTCAACGACAAGATCGAAGAGGCCAAGCGGAAGAAGAACATCCTGGTGGCGCGCGCCAAGCGGGCCGAGGCGCAGCAGCGGATCCAGGAGACCATGTCCGGGATGAACGACAAGAGCGCGTTCGAGTCGTTCGACCGGATGGCCGAAAAAATCGAGGCCATCGAGCGCAAGGCGCTCGCGGCCGCGGAAATCCAGCAGGAGTTCCAGTCCGACGACCTGATGGATCAGTTCAAGAAGCTGGAGTACAAGGGCACCGCCGACCAGCAGCTCATGGATTTGAAGGCCAAGATGGGCATGCTCGGCGCCGCCAAGGACACCAAGGCGCTGGGGGCGGGCGGCAAGAAGGGCGAGCCGGTGCACGACGCGGAGCTCCTGGAAAACGACGATACCAAGCCGTAGGACTCAGGATCGAGGATTGAGGCATCACGCGGCCCGGACGCGAGATAACGCGACCCGGGCCGCAGCGCTATTTTACCCTCGCTCCTCAATCCTCAATCCTGAACCCTCAATTCTGAATCCTGAATCCTCGAGCCTGATGCCCGACAAACCGAAGTTCCTGATCATCGCGGACGGCGACTTCTCCCCCATGACGTCCAAGACCGCCAACTCGGTGATTCGCTACCTGCCGGACCGGGTGGTGGCGGTGGTAGACCGGGTGACGGCGGGGAAGACGGTGCAGCAGGTCCTCGGGTTCGGCGGGGACATCCCGGTGGTCGCCTCCATGGCCGAGGGCCTGGCGCGCGGTCCGACGGCGGTCTTGATCGGCATCGCGCCGGCGGGGGGGCGCTTGCCCGAGGAATGGCGCGGCTGGCTCGCGGAGGCACTCGATGCCGGCTGCGATCTCTGGAGCGGGCTCCATACCTTTCTGTCCGACGATCCGGTGCTCGCGACGAAGGCCAAGGCCCGCGGTCGCACCATTCTCGACGTGCGCCGGCCCCCGCCCAATCTTCCGGTCGCGATGGGGCTGGCGCGGCTGGTCGAGCCGTACGTCGTGCTCTCGGTGGGCACCGACTGCAACGTGGGCAAGATGACGGCGCAGCTCCAGCTGGTGCGCGGACTGGAGCAGCGCGGACTCCGGACCCGTTTTGCCGCGACGGGACAGACCGGCATCTTCATCGAGGGCTGGGGCATCGGAGTCGACGCGGTGGTCGCGGACTTCATCGCCGGCGCCGCGGAGGAGCTGGTGTTGCGGGCGGCCGAGGATGCCGACGTCGTGCTGGTGGAGGGGCAGGGGAGCATCAATCATCCGGGGTATTCGGGTGTCACGCTCGGCCTGCTCCACGGAAGCTGTCCCGACGGGCTGATCCTCTGTCACCAGGCTACCCGCGAGTTCATCGGTGAGTATCGGGACGAGCCGTGGCTCCGGATTCCTCCCCTCGCCGACTACGTCAGGATCTACGAGATGATCGGCTCGGTCGTATCCCCGACCCGGGTCATTGCCATATCGATGAATACCTACGATCTCACCGACGCCCAGGCGCGCGAGGCCTGCGCGGCCGCCACTCGCCATACCGGCCTTCCTTGTACCGATCCGGTACGATTCGATCCGGCTCCCCTGCTCGACGCCGTCGTCCAGGGACGCGAGTCGTACCTGGAACGGCGCCGGCTTCGACGATGAGCGACTTCGATACCGCCATCCGGTTGTCCATCGCCGGGCTGGCGGGGCTCGCGGTCGGGGTGGAGCGCGAGTGGTCGGGGCACGCCACCGGTCCCAACGCCCGGTTTGCCGGCGTGCGGACCTTCTTCCTGATCGGCGGGCTCGGCGGCGTGGCCGGCTCGCTGCTCGAGGCGGGCGAACCGACGGTGGCGGCGGCACTCCTGCTGTCGGCGGGCGCCCTGGTGGTGGCGGCGTACCTGACGGCCGCGCGGGGCGGTGGGGAGGTGATCGACGGGACCACCGAGGCCGCCGCGCTCCTGGTCCTGGGCATCGGGGTGCTCGCCGGCATCGGCCACCTGAGCGTCGCCAGCGGCGCCGCCGCGGTGGTCGTGCTGGTCCTGCGGGAAAAGACCGTCATCCATGGCTTTCTGAAGCGGATCGGCGAGGAGGAGATGCGCGCCGGCCTGCAGTTCGCGGTGCTGGCGCTGGTGGTGCTCCCGCTGCTGCCCGAAGGACCGATCGGGCCATTCGGTGGGATCAAGCCGCGCGAACTCTGGACCGTTGTGCTGCTCTTCACCGGGCTCAATTTTGCCGGCTACCTGGCCCGGAGAGTCCTGGGCGATACCCGCGGATACCTGGCCATGGGCGCGCTGGGCGGACTGGTCTCCTCCACCGCGGTCACCCTCAATTTTGCCCGCGGGAGCCGGCACCAGCCGGCCAGCACCAATGCGCTGGCCACGGGTACCGTCGCGGCCAGCACGGTGCTGGTTCCCCGGCTGCTGGTGGTGCTGCTGGTGCTCAACGCCTCCATGGTGCCCGCGGTTGCCCTGGGACTGGCGCCCGTGCTCCTGGTGGGGAGTATCCTGGTGCTCCTCAATCTGCGCTCGTCCGGGGAAACCACCGGCCGGGAAGTAGCCTCGGGGAGCAAGAACCCGTTGCAGCTCTTGTCGGCCATCCAGATGGCGATCGGCTTTCAGGTCGTCCTCACCCTGCTGGCGCTGCTGAATGCCCGCTACGGCGAGCGGGGCGTCCTCGCGTCGGCCGCGGTGCTGGGGCTCACCGATATGGACGCGCTGACCTTCGGCATGAGCCGGGTGGGCCAGGCCCCCGATCTGGTGCTCATCGCCGCCCGCGCGATCGCCCTCGGCGTAACGGTGAATTCGGCCTTCAAGAGCGGGGTCGCTTTCGTCGCCGGGTCCCGCGAATTTCGTAAGGCGGTGGTGCCCCGGTTGATACTCCTCACCGCGGCCGGGGCGGCCGGTTTCTGGCTGCTGGGACGAATCAACCTCCCGATTTGATTCGCACGGGCTTCATCTCCGCTTCATCCGGGTTCAGGCAGGTTTGTCGGGGCTCCCGCATAGGTACCTGCCACCGGAGGCGGCCATGCTCAGCACAGTTCTGTTACCTCTCGACGGCTCACTGTTTGCCGAAACGGCCCTCCCCGTGGCCACGAGACTCGCCTCCGCGGCCCAGGCTCGTCTCTACCTCGCCATGGCCAACCAGCCGGCGGCCGCGCTCGTGGGGATGGGGGAGCAGGCCGCGTTCCAGCCCGGCCCCGACGAGGAGCTGCGCCGGCAGGGCACCCGGTACCTGGCCGACGTGGCCAAGCGGTGCGGGCAGATCGGCGACTGGCCGGTGCAGTTCCGGCTCATCGAGGGACCGGTTGGCGAAGCGGTCTGCGGCGAGGCCGGGCGCGTCGGAGCCGACCTGATCGTCATGGCCACCCACGGCCGCAGCGCGCTGGGGCGGATGTGGCTCGGCAGCGTCGCCGACCACGTCGTGCGCCACTCCACGAAGCCGGTCCTGCTGGTCCACCCGGGCCGGGATGTGGCGCAGTCGCCGGCTCCGGAGGGCGGTGCCATTCTGGTGGCCCTCGACCAGACGTCCTACTCGGATGCCATCCTCGACCCGGTGGTGGACCTCGCCCTGATCACCGGGGCCCGGGTCACCCTGCTCACGGTGGTGGCGCCGATGTTCGATGCCGCGGACACCTCGATGCCCTATCCCGTGCCCCAGCATCCCGCGATCCTGGCACGCCGTTCCGACGAGGCCCATAGCAGGCTGCGGCGAGTGGCGGCTCGGCTGCGCCGGCGGGGCCTCTCGGTCTCGACCCGCGTGTCCGTGGGAGACCACGCGGCGGGCGGGATCCTCACCGTGCTCGAGGAACCGCGCTTCGAGATGGTGGCGCTCACCACTCATGGAGCCGCCGGCGTGCGGCGGCTGATTCTCGGAAGCGTCACCGAGAAGGTGATTCGCGGTGCCACCAAGCCGGTTCTGGCGCTGCACCCGGCCGCCTAGCCGCAGCGCAAGGAGGATTGATGTCCCGCAACATGGGAACGGCCGATCGGATCATTCGCCTGGTGCTGGCGATACTGATCCTGGGACTCTATGGGGCGCTGCCCGGTCCCTGGAAGTACCTCTGCCTCCTTGGGCTGATTCCGTTGGGAACGGCGCTCACCGGGAATTGCCCGCTCTACACCCTGTTCGGCTGGTCGACCGTTCCGAAGCACCGTACCTGAGGGCGCCCCGGGGCGACCGGTCGCCGTCCCTCCGGCAACCGGGTCACGCCGAAGTCACGTGGATGCGTCATGGTATAGACCGGTCCACGCTCCGGAGAGCCCTGTGTCGCGCCAGCGGTTTCGCCCAATCCCCTGCTTCGGTTTCCTCATCGTTCTGCTGCTGAGCCGGCCGCACGGCGCGCCGGCCCAGGCACCGGCGCGGACCCTTCCCCAACTCGGCCGGCTGGGTCCGACCGCCGTGGTGAGAGCCACCCTTCCCGATGGACGGCGTGTCACCGGCCGGTTCCTCGACGCGGGAGCCGGGCGACTCGGCATCGGCCGGGAATCGGGCGGGGCCGATACCCTCGCCCTTGCCGAGCTGCAGCTCCTGGAGATCCGGGGACGCCACACCCGGACCGGCGCGATCGCGGGTGGCATCGGCGGGCTGGCCGCGGGCGTCTTCTTCGGCTACTTCATCGGCGCGATCTGCGATGCCGCTGAGTGCGATCGTGGCAGAGCGTACCTGATCACGATCCCGCTGTTCGGTGGGGGAGGAGCCGTGCTCGGTGCCACGATCGGAGCCGCGCTCCCGAAGTGGACACGGATCTATCCATGAGCCGGGTCTGGCGTGGTCTCGCGCTCCTGGTGCTCGGGGTGCCGGCCGGGAGCGCGGCGCAGACCTCCATCGGAGAGATTCGGCTCCAGATTGTGGCGGGGGTGGCGCCGGCACCCGGCGGTGTCAAAGCGCCGCCGGACTTCCCTCCGCCGGAGGGACGCGCCCTCGCCGGAATCGCCGCGGGCCTGAGCTTCATCCACCGCGCCCTGAGCGCGGGCCCCGAGGCGATCGTGCTCCGCGGCAGCGATCGACGGATGTATGCGCTGGGCGGCGTGGCGCGGGTCAACCTCTCCACGGGCCGGGTTCGTCCCTTCGTTCTGGTCGGCGCGGGGCTCTAAGCTGGGATCGCAAGCAGGTACCGCCGGCCGATCCCTCGTCCGGCGCCCGCTGGGTGGGCGACAAGTCGTACCTCTCGGGGAACGCGGGCGGCGGTGTCATCGTCGGGGCCCGTCGCACGGCGCTCGTGCTGGAAGTGCGGGCGCACCGAAGTCTGGGCGATGACGAGCTGTTCGGCAGCCGGAACCTGTTCTCGATCTCGGGGGGCGGGCGAATCGCCTGGTAGGCCTGCGGCAATGCGGTCCGCGCCGCACGAGTCGGATTCCGGCGTTCCGGCTCCCGGCGGTAGCGTGATGGGGTGCCCCATTCGGCCCCCGTCCTCCGGCTGTTCCTTCCCGAGCTGACCTCCGTCTCGCTGGCCCGGCTGCGCCAGTTGCTGCCCGGACTCGTCCTCACCCCGCTGGGCCTGGAAATCCCGCTCGACAGCAGGGCCCCGGAGGAGCTGCTCGCCGTCTTGCTTCGCTGCGGGGTGACCGCCCGGGCCACGCGGATCATGGAGCGGACTCCTTCCGGTTGACGGCGCTCGGCTCGGGGCCCAAGTTTCCGCCGGAGACCACCTCCGACCCGAACTGAGCCTCGCCGTGCTCCAGCCCGCCGCCGTCCGGGACATCTTCACCAACATCGCCGAGTTCTTCGGCACCAGCCGTGGGGCGGTCGTCGAGCGACTGCTCAACGTCGCGCTGATCTGGGTTGCCGGCTGGCTCGCCTACCAGGTCGTGCGGCGTATTTCCCGGCGCATCATCGCCGCCGTGGACGATGGCAACGACGCCACGTTCACCGCCGCGGAGCGGCGCGGCCACACGGTGGCACAGATCGTCCGGAGCGCGGGGCGGCTGACCATTCTGCTGATCGTCGGGCTGCTGACCGCGGGGCAGTTCATCGCGATCGGGCCGCTCCTGGCGGCCGGTGGCATCCTGGGGCTTACCTTTTCGTTCGGGGCCCAGAGCCTGGTGAAGGACCTGATCGCCGGTTTTTTCATTCTGTTCGAGAACCAGTTCGGTCTCGGGGACGTGATCGAGGCCGCGGAGAAGAGCGGCACCGTCGAACGGATGACGCTTCGCGTCACCATGCTGCGGGACCTTCGCGGAGTGCTCCACGTGATTCCCAACGGCCAGATCACCACCTTGAGTAATCTGACCCGGAGCTGGTCCCGCGCGGTGGTGGAGGTCGGCATCGGGTACGGTACCGACCTGGACCGGGCCCTTTCGGTGTTCCAGGACGAGCTGGCAAAGTTCCAGGCCGACCCGGCGTGGTCGACCCGCCTCGAGGGGAGCTCGGAGGTCAAGGGCGTGGAACAGCTGGGGGAGCATGGGGTGGTGATCCGCACCCTGCTGCGCACCGCCCCCGGAGCCCAGTGGGACGTGGCGCGGGAGTTCCGCCGCCGCATCAAGAACCGCCTCGACGCGGAGGATATTGAAATCCCGTTTCCCCAGCGTACCGTCCACGTCCGGCACCACGGCGCGATTCCCGGTGCCGCAACGCCGGCATTCCCCGCGGAGGAATCGTGACGCTCCGGCTCTTCAGCACGATGAGCCGGAGCGTGCAGGACTTCGAGCCGGTGACTCCCGGCCGGGTGACCCTGTATTCCTGCGGCCCGACGGTCTGGAATTACGCCCACATCGGCAATTTCCGGACGTTCCTGTTCGTCGATCTGCTCCGCCGCTGGCTGGCGGCGCGCGGCCACGAGGTCTACCACATCATGAATCTCACCGATGTGGACGACCGGATCATCGCCGAGGCCGGCAAGCGCGGGATCACGATCTCCAGACTGGTGGAGCCCTTCATCGCGGCGTTTCAGGAGGATCGCGAATACCTGCGTATCGTCCCGGCCCACGTGTTCCCGCGGGCCACCGAGCACGTGGAAGCGATGGTACGACTGGTCGAGGGGCTGCTCGCCAAGGGCACCGCCTACAAGGGAGACGACGGCTCGGTCTATTTCGGCATCGACCGGTTTCCTGCCTATGGAAGGCTGTCCCGTCTCGACTTGCGGGAGCTCAAGGCGGGCGCCTCGGGGCGGGTCTCCACCGACGAGTACGACAAGGAGAACGCCCGGGATTTCGTGCTGTGGAAGGCGGCCAAGCCGGAAGACGAGGCGGTTGGCGCCGCATGGGACGCCCCATTCGGCCGGGGGCGCCCGGGGTGGCACCTCGAATGTTCGGCGATGGCCCTGGAGCTCATCGGCAGTCGCTACGGGGTGCAGGTGCTGGATATCCACACCGGCGGCGTGGACCTGATCTTTCCGCACCACGAGGACGAGATCGCCCAGAGCTGCGCCTACACGGGGCAGACGGACTTCGCGCGGGTGTGGATGCACGCCGCCTTCCTCCGGGTCCGCGGCACCAAGATGTCGAAGCGCTTCGGCAACATCACCACGGCGCGGGACCTCCGGCAGGACGGGGTCGATCCCGGCGCCATCCGGCTCCTGGTATACCAGACCCACTACCGGCAGGAGCTCGACCTGACCGATGAGGCGTTGGCCGCGGCGGGTGAGGGCGCCAAGCGCCTGGGCGAATTCGCCCGACGACTCGGCGCCGCCGCCACGATCGCCGAGGATGGGGCCTTCACCGAGGCGGCGGAAGAGCTGGAGCGCCGGTTCACCCTCGCG
This sequence comes from uncultured Gemmatimonadales bacterium, assembly GCA_963762545.1. Classification (GTDB taxonomy): domain Bacteria; phylum Gemmatimonadota; class Gemmatimonadetes; order Gemmatimonadales; family GWC2-71-9; genus JABFSM01. Next base: position 571,468 of record CAVXLC010000002.1, read on the forward strand.
CTGGACGACGACCTCAATGCCCCCCGCGCGGTCGCCGAGGTGTTCAACTTCGTCTCGGCGGGAAACCGGCTGCTCGATCAGGGGTGCCTTCCCGGGCCCCGCGCGGTCCAGGCATGGCGCTTCGTCGACGGGGTGCTCGATGCCGCCACCCGGTCGGAGGCCAGGGAGGTTCGCCTCGGCGGCAGTGCGGTCGCCGGCGGAGATCCGCTGCCGGAGGTGCCCCCGGCGGACACCGCGGCCCGGCAGCAGTGGGCCGAGGCCTGGGCCGGGCGGCGGCTCGTGGCGAGAGGCCGGCGCAACTTTGCCGAGGCCGACCGGATTCGCGATCTGCTGGCCGGGCACGGATGGCAGGTGCGGGACAAGAAGGACGGCGGATCGGAGGTTTCCCGCGCGTGAGCAACGAGCAGCTTGCGGCCCAGCTCCAGGCAGCCCTCGGCGACGCATACCAGGTCGAGAAGCCGCTCGGCGAGGGCGGGTTCGCCGTCGTATTCCTGGTCCGCGACCTCAACCTCAAGCGGCGGCTGGCCGTCAAGGTGCTCTCGCCCGATCTGATCACGTCGCGCACCGTGTTGGACCGGTTCCGTCGCGAAGCCGAGACGGTGGCCCAGCTGAGTCACCCCCACATCGTGCCGCTGCACTTCATCGGGCAGAAGGACGACCTGCTGTACCTGGTGATGGAGTGCATCGACGGCGGGAGCCTCGCGGACCGGATCGCGAAGGAAGGCCGGCTCCCGCCGGCCGAGGTGAGCCGGATCCTGCGCGAGGTGGCGAGCGCCCTGGATTACGCCCATAAGCGCGGCGTCATTCATCGCGACATCAAGCCGCACAACGTACTGCTGGAGGCCGAGACCGGTCGGAGTCTCGTCACCGACTTCGGCATCGCGCGGACCGCGGAGGGCAGCTCGCTCACCGCCACCGGGATGCTGGTGGGTACGCCGGCCTATCTGAGCCCCGAGCAGGTGGCGGGCGAGGGCGGAGATCACCGGGCCGATATCTACGCCCTGGGGGTGGTCGCGTACGAAATGCTCACCGGCCAGCCGCCCTTCACCGGTCCCACGCCGACCGCCGTCCTGTTGAGGCGGCTGGGCGAACCGCCGCCGGCGCTCGCCAAGGTGCGTCCCGAAGCGCCGGCGCTGCTCCGGGACGTCATCGAGGGCATGCTCGCCAGCGATCCGGCCCAACGGTTCCAGAGCGGTGGGGACATCGTCCGCGCGCTCGACGGCCTGGCTCCGGTCTCGGCCGGCCGGGCCACCGGGGCGATCCTGCTCCGGGGGAAGCAGCGGCGGCGCGCGCGCGGCCTGACGATCGCCGCGGCCGGGCTGGCGCTCGCGGGCCTTGTCGTGGCGGCACTGTTGCTGGCCCGCAAGCCGGAAGTGGTCGTCGCGCCGGTCGATCCGGACATGGTCGTGATCGCCGGTGGCAGCTATCCCATCGGCAGCAATACCGGATCGCCGCTTTCCCGCCCTGAGCATACGGTCACGGTGGCTCCGTTCGGGATCGACACGCGTGAGGTGTCGGTGGGGGAGTACGCGGCTTTCGCGGCGACGGGAAGGGTCACCGCTCCGTGGACCGCCGAACCCGACACGTTGCTCCCCGTCACCGGCGTTACCTACGCCGAGGCCATGAGCTACTGCGCCTGGCGGCACGCGCCCAACGGCCGCTTGCCGAAGGAGGAAGAGTGGGAAGCGGCCGCCCGGGGGCTGGTCGGCAATACGTTCCCATGGGGCAACGCATGGAATCCGGCGGCGGCCAATACCCAGTCCCAGCACCTGAGCGCACCGGCGCGGGTCGGGAGCTTTCCCGGCGGAAAGACCAAGGAAGGCGTGCACGACATGGTGGGCAATGTCTGGGAGTGGACCATGACGCCCATGGCGCCCTACGAGGGGGGACCACCCATGCCGGAAGGCACCGCCGGCAAGTACTACGTCATCCGGGGCGGAGCCTACAACACCCCGGACTCCACCGCCTCCACGACGCTGCGGGGCTACGCGGCGCCGGCTGCCCCTCGGAACACGCTCGACAAGACCGGCTTCCGCTGCGTGATGCCGGTTCGGGCCTCGACCGTGAACTGAGCCCGGCTTGTAGGGTCCCGGCGCGGCCTCTAGACTTCCCCTCATGCGCAGAATCAGAGTCCGCGCCGTGATTTCCGCCGCGTTGCTGGCCGGTCTGCCGGTCGGCGCGGCCTTTGGTCAGTGCCCTGACGGCACGCCGCCCCCCTGTCGGGGTGAGGCGCCGGCCGCGGCGGCCCGCCGGCCCCTGCCTCCGCTCGATGATCGCACCTGGATCGTCGTCCCCTTCGAAAATGTCGCCCGGGTTGCGGATATCGACTGGCTCACGGACGCCAGCGTCAATCTGCTCTACCTGGACATGTCCAAATGGCGCGATATCCGGGTCATCGACGACGAGCGGGTGGCCGATTTCATCCGTGAGGTGCCCGAGGCCCGGGGCGGGGCCCAGCTGACCCTGCAATCGGGAATTGCCGTCGCCAAGCGCGCCGGAGCCGGCAAGCTGGTGATGGGCGACCTGCTCAAAGTCGGGGCCCGGACCCAGATCGTGGGCAAGGTGTTCGATGTACGCACCGGGCAGCGGCTCCGGACGGTACGTCAGGAGGCGGTGAATTCCGATTCGATCATGGCCAGTTTCGGCTTGCTGGCGCGTGGGGTGCTCAATCTGGATCCGCCCTCGGGCGGAAGCGGCGGGGGCATCGGCACCGCCTCGATCGGCGCGTACCAGGCGTACATCGAGGGCGTGGGCTTCCTCAACCGCTGGATCCTCGACTCAGCCCGGACCCAGTTTGAGCGGGCGCTCGCCCTGGATTCGGCCTTCGCGCTGGCGCACTACAAGCTTGCCCTGGTGTACGGGTGGGACTCGCCGGGGCTGCCCGAGGGGGCCCGTCACGCCGATCTCGCGCTGCGGTTGAGCGGCGGATTGCCCGCTCGCGAGCGCGCGCTGGTCTCGGGGTACGCCGCCTTCTCCAGTCACCGCTACGCCGAGGCGTGCGACGTCTTCGCCAAGATGGTTCGCGCCGATTCGACCGACGTCGAAGGCTGGTATAACCTGGGCGAATGCAGTTACCACGACCAGGCGGTCATCCCGCTGGGCGGCGACAGCACCCGCATGGTGTTCCGGAGCAGCTGGAACACCATGCTGCGGGCCTTCCGCAAGACCCTGGAGCTCGATCCGACCTACCACCTGGCGTTCCAGCACATTCAGGACGCGCTTCTGGTATCGACCCGGGGCGGATGCGTGCTCCAGGGCGATCGGACCCAGTGTGCGGCCCAGGACCAGGTTTACCAGGCCTTTCTGAACCGGGACGCCGATTCGCTGGTGATCATCCCGGTGAATGTGGCGAGAGAGCCCGAAGCCTATGCCGCGGAGGGGGCCCGGTGGGCCGCCCAGCACGCCCGAGCCCGCAACCTCGAGGAGGCCAGGAAGGCCGCGGAGTCGTGGCTCCAGGCTGGTCCCAATGAGGTCCGGCCCAAGGTTGCCTTTGCCCGGCTCCTGCTCCGGTTGGGAAACCCGGCCGGCGCCCGTGCCCTGTACCGCCAGATGGCCCCCAATGGGATTCACGGGCGGGTCGAAGTCGCCGGTCTCTGGACCGACCGCATCGAGGCAGCCCTCAAGGTGGACAGTGTCGGGGAGGCCGTTCGCGTGGCCGATTCCCTGCGCGTGATGACCGACACGATCCAGGGCGCTTCAACGCTGGGGGTGCTGATCTGGAGCATGTTCGGGCACGCCAATGCGCTGGACACCATGGTTCAGAAGGCGGTTCAGGGGCCACCCTGGGTCATTCGGTACCTGAACCTGGCCGTCCGGGCCGTCGTGGGGACCCGGGACGACAGCCTGTTCGATGCCGAAGCGGTCTTTGCGAAGAACCTGGTCCAGGTCCAGGGTGCCACCCGGGCGGCACAGCTGATCGCGCCGACCCTGGTCTGGGTGGACCCCGCCGTCCGGAAGAACCGGTGGCCGCTCGGCGACACCGCCAGCTCGGATCCCCGGCTTCGATTGTTTTCGATCCTGGCGACCGGAGACACCGCCAGATTCCGACGCGCACTCGCGCAGTTCGATACCCTCGCTGTCACCGTCCAAGATGGTGCTGACAATGGCTTTGCGCTGGCCGGAGCCTATGCGCACCTGGCGGTTGCGGATACCATTGGCGCGCTCCGGATGCTCAAGGTCTTCCGGGATTCGACCTGGTTGAAGACCCCCATCCTGGACCAGCTCGGCGCGGGTTTCAGCTTCTCGGGCATGCTCTGGGCCCGGACCTTTCTACTCCTCGGTGACCTGGAAGCGGGCGTCGGTGCTGGCAAGGAGGCGGTGGCTGCGTACCGCCGGTTCGTCGACCTGTGGCAGGGAGCGGACGCGGTGCTTCAGCCCCAGGTGGCGCGGGCGCGGGCGGCAATCGCGAGTCTGGGAGGCTGAGGGACCGGTCTTCGGGTTTTTTCGGGGTGAAATATCGGGTCTTCGGGGCCCCGGAATGGTGGTTCCGGGGCCTTTTTCTGCGATCGGGCTGCGGGGTCGAGCAGACGGGTCCGGACCCCCCGACCGGGTCCGGTTGACTGACAACGGGGAGTGAGCTAAAATACGAGTCTGTCACAATCTGCGTGCTTTTGGCTGGCGTAGCTCAATCGGCAGAGCAGCGGTTTTGTAAACCGCAGGTTGAGGGTTCGAGTCCCTCCGTCAGCTCCAGTGTCGCAGGAGAAAGCTTCGGTCATCGGAACCCCGCTCCAGGAAGCGGGGTTCCGTGTCCACGGCAGTTGGTGATAGCGCGGTGGGGTGGCCGAGTGGCTAATGGCAGCAGACTGTAAATCTGCCGGGCTACGCCCTACGAAGGTTCGAATCCTTCCCCCACCATTCGCGCGCGGTTGCGGGTGTAGCTCAGTTGGTAGAGCATCAGCCTTCCAAGCTGAGGGTCGCGGGTTCGAGTCCCGTCGCCCGCTTGAACACGTCGGCAGGACGGTAGGGCGGTAGGTGATTTACCGACATACCGACCGAGCAACTGAGAATGCTCGCGTAGCTCAGTTGGTAGAGCGCATCCTTGGTAAGGATGAGGTCAGCGGTTCAATCCCGCTCGCGAGCTCTGGCAGGGACGACGGGAAGACGGGACGACGGGACGACGGGAGAATGCACGGTGAGTGACCCGTCCTCCCGCGGTCGCGTCCTCCCGGCGGAAACAGGGAACAGCAACGCACACGGAGTGATGCCATGGCCAAGGCCAAATTTGATCGGACCAAGCCGCACGTGAACGTCGGGACCATCGGGCACGTGGACCATGGGAAGACGACGCTGACGGCGGCGCTGACCAAGGTGAGCGCGGACAAGGGGTGGGGCTCGACGTATGTGCCCTACGACCAGGTGGCCAAGGCGTCGGAGAGCCAGGGGCGGCGGGATCCGACCAAGATCCTGACGATCGCGACGTCGCACGTGGAGTACTCGACGCCGAACCGGCACTACGCGCACGTGGACTGCCCGGGGCACGCCGACTACGTGAAGAACATGATCACGGGGGCGGCCCAGATGGACGGGGCCATCCTGGTGGTGAGCGCGGTGGACGGGCCGATGCCGCAGACCCGGGAGCACATCCTGCTGGCGCGGCAGGTGAACGTGCCGAGCGTGGTGGTGTTTCTGAACAAGTGCGATCTGGTGGACGACCCGGAGCTGCTGGACCTGGTGGAGCTGGAGGTGCGGGAGCTGTTGAGCATGTACAAGTTCCCGGGGGACGATGCGCCGGTGATCCGGGGCAGCGCGATGGGGGCGATCAAGGGGGACCCGGCCTGGATCGCGAAGATCGAGGAGCTGTTCACGGCGCTGGACACGTTCATTCCGGAGCCGAAGCGGGACATCGACAAGCCGTTCCTGATGCCGGTGGAGGACGTCTTCAGCATCACGGGGCGGGGGACGGTGGCGACGGGGCGGATCGAGCGGGGGATCGTGAAGGTGGGCGAGGAGCTGCAGCTGGTGGGGTTCAACGCCGAGAAGAAGACGGTGGTGACCGGGGTGGAGGCGTTCCGGAAGCTGCTGGACGAGGGGCGGGCGGGGGACAACGTGGGGCTGCTGCTGCGGGGGGTGGAGAAGAACGAGATCGAGCGGGGGATGGTGCTGGCGAAGCCGGGGAGCATCCCGCCGCACACCGCCTTCGAAGCGGAAGTGTATGTGTTGACGAAGGAAGAGGGGGGGCGGCATACGCCGTTCTTCAAGGGATACCGGCCGCAGTTCTACTTCCGCACGACGGACGTGACGGGGAGCGTGGAGCTGCCGGCGGGAGTGGAGATGGTGATGCCGGGGGACAACATCCAGATGACGATCGAGCTGATCATCCCGATCGCGATGGACGACGGGCTGCGCTTCGCGATCCGCGAGGGCGGCCGGACGGTGGGCGCCGGCGTGGTCACCAAGATCTTGAAGTAGGAACGAGGAGTGAGGATCGAGGAGTGAGGGACTCCCTCAATCCTCAATCCTCAATCCTGAATCCTGACGAGGAACTATGCCGAGAGAAAAAATCATCCTGGAGTGCACCGATTGCAAGAATCGGAACTACTTCACGGACAAGAATCGCCGAGTGCATCCCGAGCGGGTCGAGTGGAAGAAATTCTGCCCCCGTTGCGGCAAGCACCTGTTGCACAAAGAGTCGAAGTGACCGAGCAGAGCCACGCGATCGAGCCAAGCGGCGGCGGGCGGATCAGCGGCTGGTTCCGCGGCGCCCGGGACTTTCTCGTCAACGCGCGCGGGGAGATGGGCAAGGTCTCCTGGCCCACTCGGGACGAGCTGGTCAAGGCTACCCGTATGGTGGTCGTGCTCTCCCTCATCATCGGCGTTGCCCTGGGCCTCCTCGACCGGCTGCTGCAGCTGATCCTGGTGGACGGCATCGCCGCGCTGTCGCGGTAAGGCGGGGGGACGGCATGGAGTATCGCTGGTACGCCGTACAGACCACGGCGGGGCACGAGAACAAGGTCCGGACCCTGCTGCAGAAGCGGATCGAGGACGATCCGCGTCCGGCGGAGCAGAAGCTGGTCCGCCAGGCCCTGGTGCCGGTCCAGGAGGCCATCGAAATCAAGAACGGCAAGAAGCTGGTGGTGGAGCGGAAGCTCTATCCCGGCTACGTGCTGATCGAAACCACGATGAGCCAGGAGGCCCAGCACCTGGTCAACAGCGTGCAGGGGGTGATCAAGTTCGTCGGCACCGGCAAGCTGCCCCAGCCGCTCCGGCAGGACGAGGTCAACCGGCTGCTCGGTATCGCGGAAGAGACCGCCGAGAGCGGCCCCAAGGAGGAAATCCCTTACCTGGTGGGCCAGGCGGTGGAAATCACCGAGGGTCCCTTTGCCGACTTCAGCGGCACGGTGGAAGAAGTGCTCGGCGACAAGGGCAAGGTGAAGGTCTCGGTGTCGCTGTTCGGGCGCCCGACGACGGTGGAGCTGGACTACTTGCAGTTACGAGGGCACTAGCAGGACGGGAGGCCGGGACGCTGGGACGACGGGAAGCTACTCCCGTCATCCCGCCCTCCCGTCGTCCCGACCTCACCGCCACCGCACGGAGTACTGCGGGAGAAATGCCGGCCGCGAACCACCGCGCGCCGCTTTCGCAACGAGGAGTCGTATGGCAAAAAAGGTCGTCGCAATGGTAAAGCTCCAGTGTCCCGCTGGAGCCGCGAATCCCGCTCCCCCCGTGGGAACGGCGCTCGGGCCCCAGGGCGTGAACATCATGGAGTTTTGCAAGCAGTTCAACGCCCGGACCCAGTCGCAGGCGGGGATGGTCATTCCCGTCGTCGTGACGATCTACGGCGATCGCAGCTTCACGTTCATCACCAAGACGCCACCCGCCGCCAACCTCCTCATGAAGGAGGCCGGGATCGAGAAGGGCAGCGCCCAGCCCAACCGCACCAAGGTCGGAAAGGTCACCCGCGCCCAGCTCAAGAAGATCGCGGAGATCAAGATGGCCGACCTGAACGCGTCGGACGTCGACTCCGCCATGCGCATGGTGGCCGGTACCGCCCGCTCGATGGGGCTGGAGGTGGCCGACTGATGCGCACCCACGGCAAGAAGTTCAACGCCGCCGTCGCCACGGTAGACCGGACCCGGGCGCACTCGCTCGCCGAGGCCGTGGCCAAGGTGAAGGGCGCCTCGTTCGCCAAGTTCGACGAGACCGTCGATGTGGCGGTTCGGCTCGGTGTGGACCCGCGGCACGCCGACCAGGTGGTCCGCGGCACCGTCGTGCTGCCCCACGGCACCGGGAAGTCGGTCAAGGTGCTGGTGATCACCCAGGGCGATCGGGTCAAGGAAGCCGAGGCCGCCGGCGCCGACTACGCCGGCATCGAGTATGTCCAGAAGCTCAAGGAAGGCTGGCTCGACGCCGACGTGATCGTCGCGACGCCCGACGTGATGGGCCAGCTGGGCCAGCTCGGCAAGATCCTGGGTCCCCGCGGCCTGATGCCCAACCCCAAGGCCGGAACGGTCACCATGGACGTCGGGCGCGCGGTGCGGGAAATCAAGGCCGGCAAAATCGAGTTCCGGGTGGACAAGACCGGCAACGTCCACGCCCCGATCGGCAAGGTGTCCTTCGGCGCCAAACAGCTGGAAGAGAACCTCGCCGCCTTCATGGACACGATCGTGAAGGCCCGCCCGTCGGCGGCCAAGGGCATCTATCTCCAGTCGGCGACGGTGTCCAGCACCATGGGCCCCGGCGTCCGGCTCGACACGGCGGTGTACCGATGAGCAGCAAGACCGAACGGCAGGGCCAGGTCGAGGCGTTGACCGACCGCTTCAAGGGCTCGCCCGACATCTACGTCACCGATTTCAGCGGACTCTCGGTGGGCAAGATCACCGAGCTGCGCCGCCGCCTCCGCGCGGCGGGCGCCCGCTACGTGGTGGTCAAGAACACCCTGGCCCAGCGGGCGCTGGCTGCCAACCAGATCAGCGTGCTGGACGAGCACCTGGCCGGCCCGACCGGGCTGGTGGTGGCGGGCAAGGATCCGCTTGGCGGCCGCCAAGGTGATCAGCGAGTTCGCCAGGGAGCACCAGAAGCCCCAGGTCCGGATCGGCCTGGTGGACGGCCGGGCGGTCAATCCGGCCTACGTGAAGCGCCTGGGCGAGCTGCCCTCGCGCGACGCGCTGCTGGGCCAGTTTGCCGGCGCCCTGAACGGGGTGCTCTATCAGATGGTTGGCGCCCTCGAGGCGCTACGCGAAAAGCGTCAGGCCGAAGCCTCTTAACAGGACGATAAGGACAGACCAATGACTACCATGACGAATGACCAGATCATCGAGGCTATCGGCACCAAGACCGTGGTCGAGCTGGCCGACCTGATCGAGGCCTTCAAGACCAAGTTCAACGTCACCGTCGTCGCCGCGGCCTCCGCGGGCGGGGCCGGGGGTGGCGGGGCCGCGGCGCCCGCCGCCGAGGAACAGACCGAGTTCGCGGTCATCCTCAAGGAGGGCGGCCCCAAGAAGATCCAGGTCATCAAGGTGGTTCGCGAAATCACCTCGCTCGGCCTGAAGGAAGCCAAGGACCTGGTCGACGGGGCCCCGAAGACGGTGAAGGAAGGGGTCACCAAGGCCGAGGCCGAGGAGCTCAAGAAACGGCTGGAGGAGCAGGGCGCGGTCGTCGAGCTGAAGTAGGCCGAAGGCCGTCCCGAGCCACCGGGCCCGGGATCCAACCTTCGACCTACATCAGTGAGACGGCATGCGAGCTTTCGCCCGCGCACCGCAATTCGTGCTGTACCACCGCCCCGGGGGGCCTTCCGCATTCGGCGGAAGGGCGCCCCGGCGTGGCTCTATTTGTATTGAATTCGGGGTAATCGATGCCTGAGACCCTACCGCTGATTTCGTTCTCGAAGCGCGAAGGCGGCATGCCGATGCCGCATCTGCTGGACATCCAGACCCGCGCCTTCCAGTCGCTCCTGGTTCCGGACGACGTGGCGGGCGACCGGCAGGACGTCTCGCTGGAGCGCGTCTTCCGCGACCTGTTCCCGATTTCGGACGTCAACGGCAAGTACGAGCTCGATTTCAAGAGCTACGCGCTGGGCGAGCCGAAGTACTCCGTGGAGGAGTGCATCGAGCGGGACATGACCTACGCCGCCCCGCTCAAGGCCACCCTGCTCCTCAACGTCTTCGAGGACGTGGATGGCCAGCGGCGGCTCAAGAACCAGATCGAGCGCGAGGTCTACCTGGGCGAGCTGCCCATCATGACCCCGCTGGGCACCTTCGTCATCAACGGGGCCGAGCGGGTCGTGGTGAGCCAGCTGCACCGCTCGCCGGGCGTGGTGTTCGAAGAGGAAACCCACCCGAACGGCCAGCGGCTGTTCTCGGCCCGGATCATTCCGTTCCGCGGCTCCTGGGTGGAGTTCACGATCGACATTCACGACGTGATCTACGTCCATATCGACAAGAAGAAGAAGTTCCCGGCCACGGCGCTGCTCCGGGCCTTCGGCTACGGGACCAACGCGGACATCCTGCGCCTCTTCTTCGCCACCAAGTCGCTCAACATCACCGGCAAGCTCGAAGGCCGGCAGGAGCGCCGCGAGGTGATCGGCGCGCTGCTCGCGGCCGACGTGGCCAATCCCGAGGACACCGCCGGCGCGCCGCTGGGGCAGGTGGGCGACGAGCTCACCCCCGAGCGCATCAACGCCATGCGGCACGTGGGCGTCAAGGCGGTCCAGGTCTTCGCCGGGTACACGACACTGGACCTCCGGGAAGACGAGCAGCCCACCACCACCCGGGACCGGCACACCTGGGTGCTGGCCTTCGCCTGCGCCGACCCCGACACCGGCGAGGTCATCGCCGAGGCGGGCTCGGAGCTGTCGGACCCGCTGCGCCAGAAGCTGATCTCGGCCGGCGTGAACAAGGCGGACGTGCTGCTGCCGCCCGGCCGGGCCGAGTCGCCGCTGATCAAGAACACCCTGGCCAAGGACCCGACCAAGAGCGAGTCCGACGCCCTGCACCAGATCTACGGACTGCTGCGCCCGGGCGACGCGCCCAACCTCGAGACCGCGCGGCAGCAGCTGCAGCGGCTGTTCTTCAACCCGAAGCGCTACGACCTGGGCCGGGTGGGGCGGTACAAGATCAACCAGCGGCTCGGCCTCAAGACCGATCCGAACCACGCGGTCCTCACCGAAGAGGACTTCATCGCCATCGTGCGCTACCTGATCGACCTGCACGACGGCCGCGGCCACACCGACGACATCGACCACCTGGGCAACCGGCGGATCCGGTCGGTGGGCGAGCTGATCGCCAACCAGTTCTCGGTCGGCCTGTCCCGGATGGCGCGGCTGGTGAAGGAGCGGATGAGCATCAATTCCGATCCGGAGAAGATCTCGCTCGACGACCTGGTCAACGCCCGGACGGTGTCCGCGGTGATCCAGGCGTTCTTCGGATCGTCCCAGCTGTCCCAGTTCATGGATCAGACCAACCCGCTGGCGGAGCTGACCAACAAGCGGCGATTGAGCGCCCTGGGCCCCGGCGGCCTGACCCGCGAGCGCGCCGGCTTCGAGGTGCGGGACGTGCACTACTCCCAGTACGGCCGGATGTGCCCGATCGAGACGCCGGAAGGCCCGAACATCGGCCTGATCACCAGCCTCTCGACCTTTGCCCGGATCAACGAGCTTGGCTTCATCGAGACGCCCTACCGGGTCGTCAAGGACGGCCGGGTCACCAACGATATCCGGTGGCTCTCGGCCAGCGAGGAAGAGGGCTACACGGTCGCCCAGGCCAACGCGGTGCTCGACGCGAACGGCAAGTTCGTGGACAGCCTGGTCCTGTGCCGGAAGGGCGACGACTACCCGCTCCTGCCGCCGACCCGGATCGACTTCATCGACGTGAGCCCGGAGCAGCTGGTCTCCATCGCGGCCGCGCTGATCCCGTTCCTGGAGCACGACGACGCCAACCGCGCCCTCATGGGCTCGAACATGCAGCGGCAGTCGGTGCCGCTGCTGTTCCCCCAGGCGCCCCTGGTGGGCACCGGGCTGGAGGAAAAGGTCGCCCGGGACTCGGGCGCGGTCATCGCCGCGCGGCGGGGCGGGGTGGTCACCCGGGTGACCGCGGACGAGATCATCATCGACAGCGGCGAGGGCCAGTCTCCTATCGGAGATCAGCCCCTCACCCGGCTGGCCCAGGTGGACCGGTACCGGGTCAAGAAGTACTGGCGGACCAATCAGGACACCGCCATCAACCAGCGGCCCCTGGTGCAGGAAGGCGAGCGGGTGGCCGACGGCCAGATCGTGGCCGACGGCGCCGCCACCGAGGCCGGTGAGCTGGCCCTGGGCAGCAACGTGACCGTGGCGTTCATGCCGTGGTACGGGCACAACTTCGAAGACGCCATCGTGCTCTCCGAGCGCCTGGTCAAGGACGACGTCTACTCGTCGATTCACATCCAGGAACTCGAGCTGCACGTGCGGGACACCAAGCGGGGCCAGGAGGAGATCACCCGGGAAATCCCCAACGTCTCCGACGAGGCGCTGGTGGACCTGGACGAGCGCGGCATCATCCGGATCGGCGCCCACGTCAAGCCGGGCGACATCCTGGTGGGCAAGATCACTCCGAAGGGGGAGACCGAGCTCTCACCCGAAGAGAAGCTGCTGACCGCGATCTTCGGCGAGAAGGCCAAGGACGTCAAGGACAGCTCGCTGAAAGTTCCACCCGGCATGAAGGGCACTGTGATTGACGTCAAGATCTTCAGCCGGATCGAAGACCAGGTCGTCGAGAAGGACCGGGGCGAGCGCATCGGCGAGGTACGGCGCATCGAGCACGACGAGAAGAACCGGATCAACGAGGTGATGCTCAACGAGCTCGCCGCGCTCCTGGCCGGCAACTCGGTGGCGCTCATGCTCAAGGCCGGCACGGTGGAGGAGTTCCTCCCCGCGGGCACCACGCTCACCCCGGACCGGCTCACCGGCATCGATCTTACCGAGGTGGATCTCAAGACCCTCCGGGTCCAGGACCGCGGTGCCAACGATCGCATCCGGGCCACCATCGACGCCGCGGCGCGGGAGCGGGCCCGGGTCGAGGAGAAGGCGGAGGACCAGATCGACAAGATCCTCCAGCCCGACGAGCTGCCCCCCGGCGTGATCCAGCTGGTCAAGGTCTACCTGGGGGAAAAGCGCAAGATCTCGGTCGGCGACAAGATGGCCGGCCGTCACGGCAACAAGGGTATCGTCGCCCGGATCGTGCCCGAGGAGGACATGCCGTTCCTCCCCGACGGCACCCCGGTCGATATCGTGCTCAATCCGCTGGGCGTTCCGAGCCGCATGAACGTGGGCCAGATCCTCGAGACTCACCTCGGCTGGTGCGCCCAGATGCTCGGCTTCAAGGCCAAGACGCCGGTGTTCCGGGGCGCGGACGAGGGCGAGATCGGCGTGCTGATGCGGCTCTCCGGCCTCCGCTGGGCCGGCGAGGGTCTCCGGCTGTCCCATCCGGCCCCGGCGCCGGATGCCGCGCTGATCGACATCGTGGTGGCGGACCTGAAGCGGACCGGGGTGGCGGGCGCCACGCTGGACGCCTCGGGCATCGAGCTGCTCGCCAAGGGCGGCGCCCGGACCAAGGAGCTGTACGAGCAGGTCAAGACGTATCTGGTGGCGGCCGCCAAGGAGCTCGCGACGCGGCAAATCACCCAGCGCGGCTACGAGGTGGGGTATCACCGCTCCGAGGCCGGCGCGGTGGGCAAGGGGCGCGAGGCGGCGCTCAAGGAGCTGGAGAAGCTGGCCACGATGGACGCGCCCGCCACGCTCGAGGACTCGGGACGGCCCGCCCTGGCGGCGCTGCTCCGGGGCAAGTCTGGCGCGGCCGAGGTCAGTGCCGCTTCCGACGAGCTGATCCGCGCGGCCGGGCTGACGCCGGCCGGCAAGGTTCGCCTGCGGGACGGGCGGACCGGGCTGGCGTTCGAGAGCGACGTGACCGTGGGAGCGATCTACATGCTCAAGCTCTCTCACTTGGTGGACGACAAGATCCACGCCCGGTCGATCGGGCCGTACTCGCTGGTCACCCAGCAGCCCCTGGCCGGCAAGGCGCAGTTCGGCGGCCAGCGGTTCGGTGAAATGGAAGTGTGGGCGCTCGAGGCCTACGGCGCGGCGCATCTCCTCCAGGAAATGCTGACCGTGAAGTCCGACGACGTCAATGGTCGGAGCAAGGTCTACGAGGCAATCGTGAAGGGCCAGAACCTCCCCGAGCCGGGAATTCCGGAGTCCTTCAACGTGCTGGTCAAGGAACTTCAGGCGCTGGGGCTCAAGGTGACGCTTGGTACCACCGCCGAAGGCGAGGAATAAATGATCGATTTTCGCAGTGGGCGGGAGCCCAAGAGCTCGAGCTTCGACTACATCGCCATCCGTCTCGCGGCTCCCGAGGAAATCCGGGGTCCCCGGGATCCCAAGGAACGGGAGCGCCTGGAGCTGCAAGGCATGCGCTCGTGGTGGTCCTGGGGCGAGGTCACCAAGCCGGAGACCATCAACTACCGCTCCTTCAAGCCGGAGCGGGACGGCCTCTTCTGCGAGCGGATCTTCGGTCCGGTCAAGGACTGGGAGTGCCATTGCGGCAAGTACAAGCGGATCCGCTACCGCGGCGTGATCTGCGACCGCTGCGGCGTGGAGGTCACGCTGTCCAAGGTGCGGCGCGAGCGCATGGGCCACATCGAGCTCAGCGTGCCGGTGGCGCACATCTGGTTCTTCAAGACCCTGCCCAGCCCGATGGGCAACCTGCTCAACATCACGCTGCGGGAGCTCGAGCGGGTCATCTACTACTCGAGCTACATCGTCATCGATACCGGCAAGCAGGAGGTCGAATTCCAGCAGCTGCTCGATGAAGAGGAGTACCTCGCGCTGCGGGCCAAGGCCCGCGAAGAGGGCGACACCGGCTTCCGCGCCGACATCGGCGCGCCGGCGGTGCGCGCGCTGCTGGAGCGGATCGACGTGAAGAAGCTGGCCGACGAGCTCCGCTCCTCGGTGGCCACCGAGACCAGCCAGCACCGCAAGAAGCAGATGCTCAAGCGGCTCAAGATCGTGGACGCCTTCCTGTACTCCGGGGAAAACCAGGATCTGCCCAACAACCCGGCCTGGATGATCATGGACGTGGTGCCGGTGCTGCCGCCGGACCTGCGCCCCCTGGTGCCGCTGGATGGCGGCCGCTTTGCCACGTCGGACCTCAACGATCTGTACCGCCGGGTGATCAACCGGAACAACCGGCTCCAGAAGCTGATCCAGCACCGCGCCCCCGAGGTGATCCTCCGCAACGAAAAGCGGATGCTCCAGGAGGCGGTGGATGCGCTGTTCGACAACGGCCGCCGCTCCAAGGCCATCCGGGGCCGCGGCAAGCGCCCGCTCAAGTCGCTGTCCGACATGCTCAAGGGCAAGCAGGGCCGGTTCCGCCAGAACCTGCTGGGCAAGCGGGTGGACTATTCGGGCCGTTCGGTGATCGTGGTGGGTCCGGAGCTCCGGCTGCATCAGTGCGGCCTGCCCAAGGCCATGGCGGTGGAACTCTTCAAGCCGTTCATCATCCACAAGCTGGTCGAGAAGGGCATCGCGGAGACGGTCAAGCGCGCCAAGAAGATCGTGGAGCGGGAGGGCCCCGAGGTGTACGAAATCCTGGAAGAGATCATCCAGGACCACCCGGTGCTGCTCAATCGCGCCCCGACGCTGCACCGGCTCGGCATCCAGGCGTTCGAGCCCAAGCTGGTCGAGGGCAAGGCCATCCGGATTCACCCGCTGGTCTGCGCCGCATTTAACGCCGACTTCGACGGCGACCAGATGGCGGTCCACGTGCCGCTGTCGTTCGAGGCCCAGCTCGAGGCCCGGCTGCTGATGGTGTCCTCGAACAACATCCTCAAGCCCTCCGACGGGCGGCCGGTGGCCGAGCCGTCCCAGGACATGGTGCTGGGCTCCTACTGGCTCACCAAGCTGCCCCAGGGCCTGGATGAGGAGCTCCGCCGCGGAGCCGGCAAGGTCGAGGAGGTGAAGACCCGGCTGTGGAAGAACGCCAAGTTCTACGGGAGCATCTCCGAGCTCGAGATGGCGCTCCATACCGGCAAGGTGACCTACCACACCACGATTCAGTTCTGGTACATCCCGCCCGCCGAGGCGCTCGATCGCGAGCCCCGCTGGGTCAAGACCACGGTCGGACGGGTGCTGTTCAACAACATCCTGCCCCGGAAGGTGGTGGCGGAGCTCGGCTTCCGCGACGACCTGATGAAGAAGAAGAACCTCTCGGAGCTGGTGCTGCAGAGCTACCGCCGCGCCGGCCTCAAGGAGACGGTCGACTTCCTGGACCGCCTCAAGCGGTTCGGGTTCGACTTCGCCACCATGGGCGGCGTCTCCATCGGGGTCGAGGACCTCGAAATCCCGCTCGAGAAGGCCTCGATCCTCGAGGAGGCCCAGAAGCGGGTGGAGCGGTTCCAGCGGGCGTACAACACCGGCCAGATCACCTTCGGCGAGCGCTACAACAAGGTGATCGATGCCTGGACCCACGCCAACAACGACGTGGCCGAGGCGATGGTGGCCCACATGCGGCAGAGCCGCGGCGGGTTCAACCCGGTGTTCATGATGTTCGACTCCGGCTCCCGCGGCAGCCGGGACCAGATCCGGCAGCTCGCCGGCATGCGCGGCCTGATGGCCAAGCCGCAGAAGAAGCTGACCGGCGGCATCGGCGAGATCATCGAGAGCCCGATCAAGTCGAATTTCCGGGAAGGCCTCTCGGTGCTCGAGTACTTCATCTCGACCCACGGTGCCCGCAAGGGTCTGGCCGACACCGCGCTCAAGACGGCGGACGCCGGCTACCTGACCCGGCGGCTGGTGGACGTGGCGCAGGACGTCACGGTCACCGAGGAGGATTGCGGCACGATCCTGGGCCTGGAGAGCGCGGCGCTCAAGGAGGGCGAGGATGTCATCGAGACGCTCAAGGAGCGCATCCTGGGCAGCGTCGCGGGCGAGGATGTCTTCGATCCGCACGAGCTCGACGAGCACGGCGACCCGCGGCTGCTGGTGCAGGCCGGCCAGCTGATCGACGAGGAAACCGCCGATTCCATCGAGGATGCCGGGATCGAGAAGGTCAAGATCCGCTCGGTGCTCACCTGCGAGGCCCGGCGGGGCGTCTGCCGGATGTGCTACGGCCGCAACCTGGCCACCATGGATATGGTGGACATGGGCGAAGCGGTCGGCATTCTGGCGGCCCAGTCGATCGGCGAGCCGGGCACCCAGCTCACCCTGCGGACCTTCCACATCGGCGGCACCAGCTCCCGCATCGCCGAAGAAGCCGAGCGGCGGGCCCGCTCGGACGGGGTGGTCAAGTACACCAAGGGCCTGGAGTACGCCGACCAGACCGTCGAGTACGAAGACGGCACCCGGGGCGAGATCCGGGTGGTGCTGACCCGGGAGGACGAGTCGGCCAGCGAGGAGAACAAGGAAGGCATCCTGGTGGTCGATCCCAAGGACTCCTCACATGTCATGAGCCGGTACCCCGTGCCGGAAGGCGCCATCCTGCACGTCAAGGAGGGCGACCCCGCCACCAAGGGGGACTCGGAGAAGCGGGCCACGATTCTCTACACCTGGGATCCCTACAACGATCCCAGCATCATCAAGTCCGACGGCGAGCTCCGCTGGAAGGACCTGGTCAAGGACGTCACGCTCCGCGAGGAGCTCGACGAAGGCACCGGCCTCCGTTCCCTGGTGGTCACCGCCGACCCCGACCGGGAGCTCCACCCCTCGGTGCTGGTCTACATGGCCAACCGCAAGGATCCCCAGGAGTACACCCTGGCGGAGGGCTCGCGGATCATCTTCGGCTCGCCGACCGATCAGCTGAGCCGGGCCATGGACATTCCGGAGGAGGCCAATCCCTGGTCGTCCAAGTATCACGTGGACGAGCGTCCGGTCAGCGAGGCGTGGCCGTCGAAGTCGAAGAAGGAGAGCCGCGACAAGACCGTGTACCTGTCGCCGCCGGTGAAGGTGTCCAAGGGCGTCTCGGTCACCAAGATGCCGCGGCAGGCGTACAAGACCCGCGACATCACCGGCGGCCTGCCGCGGATCGCGGAGCTGTTCGAGGCCCGGCGGCCCAAGGATCCGGCCACGATGTCGGAAATCGACGGCATCGTGAAGTTCGGGGAGATCAAGCGCGGCAAGCGCGAGATCTACGTCTACCCGATGACCAAGGACGGCACCATCGTCGAGGGCGAAACGCCCCAGGTGTACGAGGTGCCGGCCGGCAAGCACCTCCGGGTGCACGAGGGCGACCGGGTCCGCGCCGGCGACCGCCTGACCGAAGGCCCGGTCAACCCGCACGAGATCCTGCTCATCAAGGGACCCCGCGCGGTGCAGGAGTACCTGCTCAACGAGGTGCAGGAAGTCTACCGGCTGCAGGGCGTCCGGATCGCCGACAAGCACATCGGCGTCATCGTGCGCCAGATGCTGCAGAAGGTGCGGGTGACCGATCCGGGCGACACCAGCTTCCTCGAGGCCGAGGCGGTGGACAAGCTCAGCTTCAAGGAAGAGAACGACCGGATGCTCAAGAAGAAGATGGCGCCGGCCATCGCCGAGCCGCTGCTCCTGGGCATCACCAAGGCGAGTCTCACGACCCAGTCGTTCATCTCGGCGGCGTCGTTCCAGGAAACCACGCGGGTGCTCACCGACGCGGCCATCCGCGGCGCCAAGGACGACCTGCGCGGCTTGAAGGAGAACATCATCATCGGACACCTGATTCCGGCGGGTACCGGCCATTACCGGTATGTCGATCTGGAAATCCAGCCGCCGGCCGGCTTCGAGCCGCCGCCGCCCGCGCCGCCGGAGGAGCAGGTGGCGCCGGTGGTGCTGACGGAGGAAGTGGAAGCGCTGTAGCCTCCGGCCGGACCCCTAAGCAAAACGCCCCGGAACGTCCGGGGCGTTTTTTCTTGCCTGCTGGCGGGGAAGCGACCGATCGCCCGGCCGACTACTTCAGTGTGCGCGGCACCGTGGCCACCCTCCGCCCCCGCCGAAGTCCTTCATCGTGTAACCGGGTCGGTGTCCCACTTCAGCACGTATTCTGTAGGCGCCTTGCCGCCCCTCGGCTACCTGTCGACGGACAGTCGCTGTGGGGTATTCATGGCCGTGGGGGACTTCGACACCCAGGTGTATTGCACCTTCCCATTCCCCGGCGACCCGGACCGCCCCTCCCCAGGCCTGCGGTATGCGATCGCCGTCTGGATGTGGGATGCTCCCTACACATCCACCGACTCCCCACCCACGCCGTTCGGGGGGTACGACTTCACGGTGACCAGTTCAAATCCTGCGGTCATCTCAATCGACTCTGTGTGGAACTACTCAACCGTGTCGAGCAATTGCCCGCTCTTGTCACCACCACCACATGATTGTGACAGTGAATATGCGAGCCCAGCAGGGGCAGTCTGGGTTTCGACTCGGGGCACGGGTGACGTGGTGCTCACCGTGACCAGCGAGGGATTCGTCGCGACCCAGAACATCTCGGCGGAGCCTCCGCGGGCGGATCCGGGCGCCGACTCCTCACGAGAGGCAATGACGTCTGTTGCGCGGTGTGGGCGCCGGACGGGAACAGCATCTACTTCAGCGAAACCCACATCGCGGGGCGCTGGGACATCTCCCGGGGTCCAGTGAACGGGTATTTCCAGGAGTCGTACATCGCGACGGGAATCAACGCTGTCGTCCGTCCATGAACGCGGCGCCGGTCATTTCGCACCGGCGGGACACGCTCCCTCCGGCGCGCAGGACGACCTGCGCGGCCTCAGGGAGAACATCATCATCCGAGGCTGGATCCTGGGGACTGGGCTTCACGCTCTAGGGAACCAAGCTCCCAGCTAGCCAGGAAAACGCCCCGGACTCCGGGGCGTTTTCCTTGATGGGTTCCGGGCCAACCGCTTACCTGAACGTCCGTGCCACCGTCGCAACGTGCCGCCCCCGCCGGTCGATCACGATGATCGGATCGGGGATGGTCCCCTCGAGCAGCAGGATCCCGGCGCCGAACGACGGCAGCACCGCCGGGGTCTGCGCCTGGAGGAGCGCCTGAAACGTGAATGCATCGGTCACCGCGTCGTTGACGACGTATCCCAGGTCCCGGAACGAGGTCGCGGAGAAGGCGCTGAGCGGGTTGATCCCGTTGTTGAGGAATCCGGTCATCAGCTCGTTGTTGACCGTGGCTTCGCGCCAGTGGGAATTGGCCGTGCCTGCGCCCCCGAGGTTCTCCACCGGCACCGGAATCCCGGTGAAGGTGCGACCGGGGGCCACCGCTCCGAGGAACGCGGCGCGCGTGGACGTGCCGATGAACACCGGATTCGAGGTGCCGGCCCCGACCAGCAGCGCGTTGGGCGGGTTCCCCGGGCCGATGGGAATGATCGCGCTCGCGCCGGGATCGAAATTCCACATCGTTCCGAAGCCCAGCACATGGGCCATTTCGTGGAGAATCACCTCATTGAGCTGCCCCCGGGCCTCCAGCGCCGCCAGATCCGCGGTGTCGAACTGCATCAGGCCCACCGCGGGCTGGAAGCCGTGATCGTCCCGGACGATGCAGGGACCCGACTGCCCCAGGATGCCGTTCACCCCGTCGATCGGCACCATGCTGGCGAAGATCACCAGCCCATCCACCGTCTCGTTCATGGCCGGGAAGCACGAGGAGGCCGGCTCGTTGACCGGGTAGGGCTGTTCTCCGGCCAGGATGATCTGCTTCCACCGGGCCGCCGCCGCATCGAAGGCCGCCACCTGGGCCGGCGTCGGCGCGACGCAACTGGTGCAGCCGGGCCCGGCGGTCCGAAAGCGAACCTCGAGCTTGAACGTGCTCGCCGGAGGCGGGCTCGCGTTGGCGGTGAAGGTGACCGGCGGAAGGCTCCCCACCACCGCGTGGAGCGCTGCCGACGTGAAGGTGCCGAGACGCCAGCCGTCCAGCCTGGCCTGGCCCTGGAAATCACTGGGCTGGCTGGTGCCCGCGATCTGCCCGTCGGCCTGCTCGAGCTCGAAGGTGACGGGAGCCCCGGACACCGGCTTCCCGTGTGCATCGGTGAGCGCGACCACCGGCGGCGTCGCCACGTAGTTTCCGAAGAATCCCGATTGCGTCGTCGGGCTCACGGCCGCCACGGCGGCCGGCACCGCCGGAACGCCCGTCGCGGTGAACGCCACTGCGGGGACGCCGGGGACGGTCGCGTCGACCCGATTGGCTCCGGGAGCCGCCCCCAGAATCCAGGCCCCGGCGCGCGCCACGCCGTCGCCGCCGGTCAGGACCGCGGGACCCTGGAGCGACCCGCCGCCACTGGTCACGGCGAAGGTCACCGCCACGCCGGGCAGCGGGCTGCCATCGTCCCGCGCCGCGCGTACCGCGGGAGGCACATCCACGGCGGTTCCGGCGTTGGCGCTCTGCGCAATTCCTTCGACGGCCACGGCCGTGGCGGGTACCCCGCGCGCTTCGAAGGCAGTGGATTGTCCGGCGGCCGGACCGGAGAGGATGAGCGCCCGGACCGAATAGCTGATGGCGTCGGGCCCGATGGTCCAGGACCCCAGCGTTGCGGTGCCCGACGCATCGGTGACGACCTGGGAGCCGGTGAGCACCGACCCCGCGACCGGCGCATCGAAGGTGACCGTGGTGCCCTGGACCGGATTGCCGAACGGGTCGGTCACCCTCACCGACGGGATGATGGATACCGGCCGCTTTACCACGGTGAACTGAAACGCATCGGACACCGGGAAGATCGACGCCGCAGCGCCGATCTGGCCGGTGGCGGAGATGGTGACCGGGGGAAGGCTGGTGGCGGTGAGCGTGAGGGTCTGGGCACCGACCTTCGCGCCAAGGGTCCAGAGGAATTCTCCCTGGCCGTTGGCACCGGTCGTCACGGTGGTCGGCGCGGCCGATCCGCCGCCCACCGACTCCGTCGTCGCAGCCACCGCCACGCCGCCCAGCGTTCCCTGGGCGTCGCTGGTTCGCACCACGATCTTGACCGGGAGCGTGCTGCCCACGCCGCCCACCTGGTCACCGCCGGCAATGACTTCGAGTTTGGTGGCGACCCGCGGTTGGGTGGGAGTGTTCTTGCCGCAGGCACCCAGAACGGCGCACCCCAGGACCGCCGCGAGCAGTAGGGATCGGGAGGCCAGGTTCATGATCGATACACGCGTCGGTTGGATGTCCCGGAAGCTAGGATGCTCGGCTATGGGACGAAAGGGTTTAGCTTGAGACCGATTTTCACGCAGAGGGCTCACCATGCCGGCCCAATCCGCTGATTGTTTACATGCGATAATCATCGCGATTGGTCCTGGACAGGAGTGCATGAATTCAGCGCTCGGGCGGGGTAGACGGCGGCGGATCAGGGGCCCGCGCGCAGGGGAGGGATTGGCTGCCTTGACCAGGCTCGCAAGTGCTGATATCTTAAGAGTCTGTGGCAAAATACGGCTCCAAAATGCAGGCTCAACACGAAAGGTATCACGCACCGCCGGATGCCCACGATCAACCAGCTCATTCGCCACGGCCGCAAGTCGCCGGTCGGCAAGGACAAGTCTCCCGCGCTCAAGGCGAATCCGTTTCGCCGCGGCGTCTGCACGCGCGTGTACACCACGACGCCCAAGAAGCCCAACTCGGCGCTTCGCAAGGTGGCCAAGGTGCGGCTCACGAATGGGTTCGAGGTCATTGCGTACATCCCGGGCGAGGGGCACAATCTGCAGGAGCACTCGATCGTGCTGATTCGGGGCGGCCGCGTGAAGGATCTGCCGGGCGTGCGCTATCACATCGTGCGCGGCACGCTGGACGCCGCCGGCGTCACCGGCCGCAAGCGGAGCCGCTCGAAGTACGGAGCCAAGGCGCCCAAGGAAGCCGCCGCCGGAAAGGCTGGTAAGAAGTGAGCCGCCGCAGCAAGTCCGTGAAGCGGCCGGTGCCGCCGGATCCGCGCTACGACAGCCAGACCGTCTCCAAGTTCATCAACAACCTGATGTACGAGGGGCAGAAGAGCATTTCGGAAGGCATCTTCTATCGGGCCATGGACCTGATCGAAGAGCGCACCGGGCAGCCCGGCGTGACGGTCTTCAAGCAGGCGGTAGCCAACGTGAAACCGGCCCTCGAGGTGAAGAGCCGGCGGGTCGGCGGCGCCTCGCTCCAGGTACCGGTCGAGGTGCGTCCCGAGCGCCGCACCGCGCTGGCCATGCGCTGGCTGATCAGCTTTGCCCGGGCCCGCAACGAGAAGACCATGGCGGACCGGCTCGCGGCCGAGCTGATCCTCGCCTCCAAGGGCGAGGGGAACGCCATCAAGAAGAAGGAAGACACGCACCGGATGGCGGAAGCCAACCGGGCGTTTGCGCACTATCGGTGGTAGACGGGACGACGGGATGACGGGAAGCCGGGATTAGCAGCCTCCGTCGTCCCGTCTACCCGTCCTCCCGTCCAGAGAAATCAGGCCGTGTGTCCGCGGACCCCCGCGCGCCACCTCCGGCCCTCAAAGACAACGCGTGGGATTCTCCATGAGAATCCCCATCCTTGGGAGATCTCTCCCGGATGCGCGCGGAGCGATACCACCGGGATGCCCGGGTCGGTCGCCCCGTTTTTTCGTTGAATGGGACCGCATCAATGGCTCGTGAGACACCGCTCAGTCGCTATCGTAACATCGGCATCATGGCCCACATCGATGCCGGGAAGACGACTACGACCGAGCGTATCCTGTACTACACCGGCAAGAACTACAAGATCGGCGAAGTCCACGATGGCGCCGCCACCATGGACTGGATGGAGCAGGAGCAGGAGCGGGGAATCACCATCACCTCCGCCGCGACCACCTGCTTCTGGAGCCGGCACGACATCCTCTACCGCATCAACATCATCGATACGCCCGGCCACGTGGATTTCACCGTCGAGGTGGAGCGCTCGCTCCGGGTGCTCGACGGCGCTGTGACGCTGCTCGACTCCGTGGCCGGCGTGGAGCCGCAAACCGAGACGGTCTGGCGCCAGGCCGACCGGTACGGCGTGCCCCGGATCATCTTCGCCAACAAGATGGACCGGGTCGGCGCCGACTTCGACCGTTGCCTGGACATGATCCGGGGCCGGCTCACCCGCCGGGCCTTCCCGCTCCAGCTGCCGGTCGGCTCCGGCGAGCTGTTCACCGGGCACATCGACGTGCTGCGCCGGGTCGAGGTCATTTTCGATGAAGAGACCCTGGGCAAGACGTTCACCGAGATGCCGGTGCCCGAGGCCTATCGGGAGCGGGTCGAGCAGGCGCGCCACGAGGTGATCGAAGCCGCGGTGGAGCACGACGACGAGCTGATGGCCAAGTACCTCGGCGGGGCCGATCTCTCCCTCGAAGAGATCCACACGGCCATTCGGAAGGCCACCTGTGCCGGCGCAATCGTGCCGGTGCTCTGCGGCGCTTCCTTCAAGAACAAGGGCGTGCAGGCGCTGCTGGACGCCGTGGTGGACTACCTGCCCAGCCCGGTGGACATCAAGCCGGTCTCCGGCCACCTGCCGTTGCACGACGATACCCTGGTCGAGCGGAAGGCCGGCGACAACGAGCCCTTCGCGGCGCTCGCCTTCAAGGTCGCCACCGATCCGTTCGTGGGGCGGCTGACCTTCTTCCGGGTCTACTCCGGCTCGATCAAGTCGGGCAGCTACGTCTACAACAGCACCAAGGACAAGCGGGAGCGGATCGCCCGGCTGCTCCAGATGCACGCCAACAAGCGCGACGAGATCGATGAAGTGCTCGCGGGCGACATCGCCGCGGCCATCGGACTCAAGGACACCCGCACCGGCGACACGCTGTCCGACGAGGACAGTCCGGTCATCCTGGAAGCGATGAAGTTTCCGAACCCGGTCATCGACGTCGCCATCGAGCCCAAGACCAAGGCCGACCAGGACAAGCTGGCCATCGCTCTCCAGAAGCTGGCCGAGGAAGATCCGACCTTCCGGGTCCGCACCGACCCGGAAACCAGCCAGACGATCATCGCGGGCATGGGCGAGCTGCACCTGGAAATCATCGTCGACCGGATGAAGCGCGAGTTCAAGGTCGAGGCCAACGTGGGCCGCCCGCAGGTGGCCTACCGGGAAACCGTCCGCCGGAAGGTCACCGACGTCGAGGGCAAGTTCATCCGGCAGTCGGGCGGCAAGGGCCAGTACGGCCACGTCGTCATCGACCTGGAGCCGGGCCCCCAGGGCAGCGGGTTCCACTTCGAGGACAAGATCGTCGGCGGCGTGATTCCGCGGGAGTTCATCCGGCCGGTCGAGACCGGCATCCGGGAAGCGCTCGAGACCGGCGTGCTGGCGGGCTATCCGGTGGTGGACGTGAAGGTCTCGCTCACCTTCGGCAGCTACCACGACGTGGACAGCTCCGAAATGGCGTTCAAGATCGCGGGGTCGATGGCCTTCAAGGAGGCGGCCCGGGCGGCGCACCCGATCATCCTCGAGCCGATCATGGAGGTCGAGGTGGTGACGCCGGCCGACTTCCTGGGCGACGTGATCGGCGACCTGAGCAGCCGCCGGGGCAAGATCGGCGGCATGACGCAGCGGGGCGATGCGCAGGTGGTCGCGGCCGACGTGCCGCTGGCCGAGATGTTCGGGTACTCGACCCAGCTCCGCAGCATGACGCAGGGGCGCGCCGTCTACTCGATGCAGTTCGACCACTACGAGGAAGTGCCCAAGGCGGTCGCGGAGCAGATCGTGGCGAAGGTGAAGGGGTAGGCGGGACGACGGGACGACGGGAGAATGCACGGTGAGTGACCCGTCCTCCCGCGGTCCCGTCCTCCCGGCGGAAACAGGGAACAGCAACGCACACGGAGTGATGCCATGGCCAAGGCCAAATTTGATCGGACCAAGCCGCACGTGAACGTCGGGACCATCGGGCACGTGGACCATGGGAAGACGACGCTGACGGCGGCGCTGACCAAGGTGAGCGCGGACAAGGGGTGGGGGTCGACGTATGTGCCCTACGACCAGGTGGCCAAGGCGTCGGAGAGCCAGGGGCGGCGGGATCCGACCAAGATCCTGACGATCGCGACGTCGCACGTGGAGTACTCGACGCCGAACCGGCACTACGCGCACGTGGACTGCCCGGGGCACGCCGACTACGTGAAGAACATGATCACGGGGGCGGCCCAGATGGACGGGGCCATCCTGGTGGTGAGCGCGGTGGACGGGCCGATGCCGCAGACCCGGGAGCACATCCTGCTGGCGCGGCAGGTGAACGTGCCGAGCGTGGTGGTGTTCCTGAACAAGTGCGATCTGGTGGACGACCCGGAGCTGCTGGACCTGGTGGAGCTGGAGGTGCGGGAGCTGTTGAGCATGTACAAGTTTCCGGGGGACGATGCGCCGGTGATCCGGGGCAGCGCGATGGGGGCGATCAAGGGGGACCCGGCCTGGATCGCGAAGATCGAGGAGCTGTTCACGGCGCTGGACACGTTCATTCCGGAGCCGAAGCGGGACATCGACAAGCCGTTCCTGATGCCGGTGGAGGACGTCTTCAGCATCACGGGGCGGGGGACGGTGGCGACGGGGCGGATCGAGCGGGGGATCGTGAAGGTGGGCGAGGAGCTGCAGCTGGTGGGGTTCAACGCCGAGAAGAAGACGGTGGTGACCGGGGTGGAGGCGTTCCGGAAGCTGCTGGACGAGGGGCGGGCGGGGGACAACGTGGGGCTGCTGCTGCGGGGGGTGGAGAAGAACGAGATCGAGCGGGGGATGGTGCTGGCGAAGCCGGGGAGCATCCCGCCGCACACCGCCTTCGAAGCGGAAGTGTATGTGTTGACGAAGGAAGAGGGGGGGCGGCATACGCCGTTCTTCAAGGGGTACCGGCCGCAGTTCTACTTCCGCACGACGGACGTGACGGGGAGCGTGGAGCTGCCGGCGGGGGTGGAGATGGTGATGCCGGGGGACAACATCCAGATGACGATCGAGCTGATCATCCCGATCGCGATGGACGACGGGCTGCGCTTCGCGATCCGCGAGGGCGGCCGGACGGTGGGCGCCGGCGTGGTCACCAAGATCTTGAAGTAGGAACGAGGATCGAGGATTGCGGATCGAGGGGCTTTCCCCTCACTCCTCGATCCTGAATCCTGAATCCTAAGGAGCTAATGATGGCCGGAAAGATCAGAATTCGCCTCAAGGCCTTCGACCACGTCGTGCTGGACCAGGCGGCGGCGGACATCGTCCGCACGGTGGAAAAGACCGGCGCCCAGGTGGCCGGGCCCATCCCGCTGCCGGTCAAGATCGAGCGGTGGACCGTGCTGCGGAGCCCGCACGTGGACAAGAAGAGCCGCGAGCAGTTCGAGCTGCGCACCCACAAGCGGCTGCTCGACATCAACGACTCGCGCCCCCAGACGATGGACGCGCTGACCAAGCTGGATCTGCCGGCCGGGGTCGACGTCGAGATCAAGGTCGGGTGAGCCGATGACCAACGGACTCATTGGCCGGAAGCTCGGCATGACCCGGGTGTTCACCGAGGACGGCAACGCGGTGCCGGTGACGATCATCGAGGCGGGTCCCTGCCAGGTCGTTCAGGTGCGCGACCAGGCGGTGCAGCTCGGCTTCGGCGCCCGGCGGAAGAGCCGGGTGCACAAGGCCCAGCTGGCTCACGCGCAGAAGGCCGGTCTCGACGCCGCGCCCCACATCGTCCGCAGCTTCGAGCTGGTCGGCGAGGCCCCGGCGCCGGGCTCCCAGATCACGGTCGGGATGTTTGCGCCGGGTGAGCTGGTGAAGGTCACCGGCCGCTCCAAGGGCCGTGGGTTCCAGGGCGTGGTGCATCGCTTCGGCATCGGCGGCGGGCCGGCCTCGCACGGCAACACCCGGCACCGGAAGCCCGGTTCCGTGGGCGCCGGCACCGATCCGTCGCGGGTCATCAAGGGCAAGCGGATGCCGGGCCACATGGGCGACCGGCGTCACACCGAGCTGGGGCTTCGCGTCGTGCGGGTGGACGCCGAGAAGAACCTGTTGTTCGTCGGGGGCGCGGTCCCCGGTTCGAAGAATGGCATCGTGACCGTGGCCAAGCAGGGAGGACGGAGCCGCCATGATTGAGGCAGCCCACTATTCGGCCAGCGGAGCCCGCCACAAGGCGGCGTTCGCGCTGCCCGGTGACTATTTCGACGGGACCGTGAACGAGCCGGTCCTGCACCAGGCGGTCAAGACCTTCCTGGGCAATCAGCGCCAGGGCACCGCCAAGACCAAGACCCGGAGCTTCGTGTCCGGCGGCAACCAGAAGCCCTGGAAGCAGAAGGGCACCGGCCGGGCCCGTTCCGGCTCCAGCCGCTCGCCGGTGTGGCGGGGCGGCGGCATCGTCTTCGGGCCGATCCCGCGCGACTATCGCGCCGACATCCCGAAGAAGGTGCGGCAGCTGGCCCGCCGCTCGGCGCTCAATGCGCGGGCCCGCGAGGAGTCCCTCTTCGTCGTGGACCCGATGTCGTTCGACGCGCCGAAGACCAGCAAGCTGGCCGGCATGCTCGAGAAGATGGGCCTGGAAGGAAAGAAGGTGCTGGTGCTCGCCAACGGCGAGAATCGGAACCTCTACCTGTCGGGCCGGAACATCCCGACGGCGCGGGTCATGAACTACTCCAACGCCTCGGCGTACGACGTGATCTGGTCCGACGCGGTGGTGGTGGAGCAGACCGCCCTCGGCGCCGCCGAGCCCGAGGAGGCCGAGGGCGCGGCCCGGGTCCGGGCCCCCAAGAAGGCCAAGCCGGCCCGGAAGCCCGCGGTCCGGCCCAAGGCGGCCAAGAAGCCGCCGGCCAAGAAGCCCGCCGCGAAGAAGCCCGCGGCCAAGAAGAAGAAGGAGAGCTGATGCCCACGCTCAGGGAAACCGTGGTTCGCCCGCTGATCACCGAGAAGAGCTCCGCCGCGTACCAGACCCGGAAGGAGTACGCCTTCGAGGTGCATCCCGAGGCCAACAAGCACCAGATCGCGTCGGCGCTGGAGCAGCAGTTCGGCGTCCACGTCACCGCCGTGCGCACCATGCAGATGCGCCGGCACGAAGTGACCCGCGGCCGGGTGCGGGGCACCACCCCGCGCTGGAAGAAGGCGATCGTCACCCTCAAGGAGGGCGAGTCCCTCCCCATCTTCGAGGGCTAGGATGAGCATCCGTCAATTCCGTCCCATGACCGCCGGCACCCGGTTCCGCTCGGTGTCGGGGTTCGACGAGATCACCCGGGCGACACCCGAGAAGTCGCTGCTGGAGCCCAAGCGGCGCTCCGGCGGCCGCAACAACAAGGGCCATGTGACCATGCGGGCCCTGGGCGGCGGCCACAAGCAGCAGTACCGGAAGATCGACTTCCGCCGGAACAAGTTCGGCATTCCGGCCCGGGTCACGGAAATCGAGTACGATCCCAACCGGAGCGCGCGGATCGCGCTCCTGGTGTACGCCGACGGTGAGAAGCGCTACATCCTCCACCCGGCCGGGCTCAAGCAGGGCGACGTGGTGGTGTCCGGCCCGGGCAGCGACGCCCGGCTCGGCAACGCGCTGCCGCTGGGCGAGATCCCGCTGGGCACCACGGTGCACAACGTGGAAATCCGGCTCGGCCGGGGCGGCCAGCTCGCGCGGAGCGCCGGGCAGCAGGCCCAGGTGATGGCCCGCGAGGGGGAATACGTCACCTCCGCCTCAAGTCCAGCGAGATGCGGATGGTGCACGCCAAGTGCCTGGCCACGATCGGCGAAGTGGGCAACGGTGAGCACGAGCTCCTCTCCCGCGGCAAGGCGGGCAAGACCCGCTGGCTGGGGCGTCGCGGCAAGGTGCGCGGCGTGGCCAAGAACCCGGTGGATCACCCCCTGGGCGGCGGCGAGGGCAAGAGCTCGGGCGGCCGCCCGCCGACCGACCCCTGGGGCAACACCGAGGGCGTGAAGACCCGCAAGCGCAAGAAGCCATCGAACCGACTCATCGTGCGCGGCCGTAAGCGCGGGAAGGCGACGCAATAATGGCACGGAGTGTCAAGAAGGGTCCGTTCATTCAGGAGGCGCTGCTCACCCGGGTGCAGATCCTGAACTCCAAGAACGAGAAGCGGGTGGTCAAGACCTGGAGCCGGGCGAGCACGATCATCCCCGAGTTCGTGGGCCATACCTTCGCGGTGCACAACGGGAACAAGTTCGTCCCGGTGTACGTCACCGAGAACATGGTGGGCCACAAGCTCGGCGAGTTCTCGCCGACCCGTCTCTTCAAGGGCCACAGTGGCAAGCTCGTCGCCGACAAGAAGGCGAAGCCGGAGTGACCATGAGCCAGGGACATGCGATCCAGCGGAGCGTCCGCCAGTCGCCGCGCAAGATGCGGCTGGTGATCGACCTCATCCGTCACCAGGACGTGAATGAGGCGTACGCCATTCTGAAGTTCAACAAGAAGCACGCGGCCAAGCAGATCGCCAAGACGCTCAAGAGCGCCGTCGCGAACGCCGAGCAGAAGGCGCTGGCCGCCAACGAGCGATTCGACGTCGACGAGCTGATCGTCAGCAAGGCCATCGTCAACGGCGGGCAGCCGCTCAAGCGGATGCACGCCGCCGCCCAGGGTCGGGGCACCCCGATCATGAAGCGCACGAGCCACGTGGAAATCCACGTCGCCAGCAGGAAGGAGAAGTAATGGGCCAGAAAACACATCCGGTCGGCTTCCGCCTCGGCATCGTCAAGCCGTGGGTCTCCCGCTGGTTCGCCGGCCGGGACATGCCCGCGCTGCTCAAGGAAGACGAGCTGGTCCGGAAATACCTCCACACCCGGCTGGGCCACGCCGCGATCGCCGAGATCCACATCGAGCGGCGCCCCGGCAAGGTCACCGTCACCATTCACACCGGGCGGCCCGGCGTGGTGATCGGCAAGAAGGGCACCGAGGTGGACAAGCTCCGGGACGAGCTGGCCCAGCTCACCGGCAAGGAAGCCGCGATCAACGTCGAGGAAATCAAGCGGCCGGAAACCTCGGCCCAGCTGGTGGCCGACAACATCGCGCATCAGCTGCAGCAGCGGATCTCCTTCCGCCGCGCCATGAAGCGCAGCATCCAGAGCGCCATGCGGATGGGCGCCCAGGGCATCAAGGTGCGCGCCTCGGGGCGGCTGGGCGGCGCCGAGATCGCCCGGACCGAGGGGTACCACGAGGGCCGGGTGCCGCTGCACACGCTGCGCGCGGACATCGACTACGCCACCAGCACGGCCAAGACCACCTACGGCACCATCGGGATCAAGGTGTGGATCTTCAAGGGCGAGGTGGTGGAAGACCTGACCGGGCGCACCTACAGCACGGGAACCTGACATGCTCGCGCCCAAGCGGATCAAATTCCGCAAGACGTTCAAGGGGAAGACCCGGGGGATCGCGACCCGGGGCAACACCATCGCGTTCGGCGAGTACGGGCTGATGTGCCTGGAGCCGGGCTGGATCACCAACCGCCAGATCGAGGCGGCCCGGGTGGCGATGACGCGCGAAATGAAGCGGGGCGGCAAGGTGTGGATCCGGATCTTCCCGGACAAGCCGATCACCAAGAAGCCGGCCGAAACCCGCATGGGCAAGGGCAAGGGAAACCCCGAGGGCTGGGTGGCGGTGGTCAAGCCGGCCCGGATCCTCTTCGAAGTCGACGGCGTCACCGACGAGCTCGCGAAGAAGGCCTTCGCGCTGGCGTCGGCCAAGCTGCCGCTCAAGACGCGGGTCGTACGCCGCGAGGAGATCTGAGGCGATGGGCGACATCAAGCGGAAGGACGCGTCGTCGGCGCGCCGGGAGCAGTCGATCGAGGAGCTGGAGCGGTCGCTGGCGGAAGCGCGGGAAGAGGAGTTCCGGCTCACCTTTCGCCGCGCCACCGAGACGATCGACAACACCACGCGGTTCCGGGTGCTCCGGCGGGACATCGCGCGGATCCAGACGGTGCTGCGCGACAAGAAGGCTAACGGCTAACCGCCGGAGAACGGGACTATGACCGAACAGGCAACCAGCGAGCGCCGCCGGCGAAAGACCCGGACGGGAGTCGTGACCAGCGACAAGATGACGAAGACCGTCACCGTCGTGCTGGAGCGGCGCTTCGCCCACCCGGTGTACGGGAAGCAGATCACCCGCAGCAAGTCGGTCAAGGCGCGCAACGAGATGGACGCGCACCTGGGCGATACGGTCCGGATCATGGAGACCCGGCCCATCGCCAAGACCGTCTGCTGGCGGGTCGTCGAAGTCGTCGAGCGGGCCAAGTAAGGGAGCAGCGCCATGGTACAGCAGGAAACGATACTCAAGATCGCGGACAACTCCGGCGCCCGGCGGGCGCTGGTGATCCGCGTCCTCGGCGGCTCCCGGCGGCGCTATGCCGGCCTGGGCGACGTCGTGGTGGTGGCGGTCAAGGACGCGATCCCGACCGGCCAGGTCAAGAAGGGCGACGTGGCCCGGGCGGTGATCGTGCGGACCGCCAAGGAAACCCGCCGCAAGGACGGGACCTACATCCGCTTCGACGAGAACGCCGCCGTGCTGATCAACGATGCGGGCGAGCCCCGCGCGACCCGCATCTTCGGTCCCGTGGCGCGCGAGCTCCGCGAGAAGAAGTACATGAAGATCGTGTCGCTGGCGCCGGAGGTCATCTGACATGAAGCCGCTGGTCTACAAGAAGCGGAGGCGGCTGCGCAGCCAGCCCACCCCGCGGTTCAAGCTCCACGTCACCAAGGGCGATACCGTCCAGGTGATCTCGGGCGAGGACAAGGGCAAGCGGGCCCGGGTGCTCCGGGTCTATCCCAAGACGGGCCGGGTGACCCTCGAGGGCGTGAACGTCGTGAAGCGCCACAAGAAGGCCACCCAGACCACCGAAGCGGGAATCCTGGAGTTTCCGGCGCCGATCCACCACAGCAAGGTCATGCTGGTGGATCCCAAGAGCGGCGCGCCGACCCGGATCCGCCGCCGCATCGACAAGGACGGGACGGTGGAGCGGATCGCCGCCCGGTCCGGACAGCCGATCCCGAGGAACCGGTAACCATGGCCGAGCAGACCAAAGAGACCAAGCCCGCGGCGCCCAAGGGGCCGCCCAAGGGCGCGCCCGGGAAGGGCAAGGACAAGGACAAGGGGAAGGGCGCCGGCGCCGGCATCACCGATCCCGCGCCCAAGGTGCGGGAAGGCACGCCGCGGCTGCAGACCTTCTACGTCGAGACGGTCCGGCCCAAGCTGGCCAAGCAGTTCGGGCTCACGAACCCCCACGAGATCCCGCAGCTGGTGAAGATCGTGCTCAACGTGGGCATGGGCGAGGGCGCCAAGACGCCGAAGATGCTCGACGCGGTGGCCGAGGAGATGGCGATGATCACCGGCCAGAAGGCCGTGATCACCCGGGCCAAGAAGGCCATCGCGAACTTCAACCTGCGCGCCGGGCTCCCGGTGGGCGTGCGGGTGACGCTCCGCGGCCCCCGGATGTACGAGTTCCTGGACCGGTTCATCGCGCTGGCGCTGCCCCGGACCCGTGACTTCCGCGGCCTGCCCAGCAAGAGCTTCGACGGGTCGGGCAACTACACGTTCGGGATCAAGGAGCAGCTCATCTTCCCCGAGATCGACTACGACAAGGTCGAGAAGATCCACGGGATGGACATCACGATCGTCACCAGCACGAGCCGGGACGACCTCGCCATGGGGTTGCTCAAGGAGTTCGGCTGGCCGTTCCGGGGCGAGACGCCCCCTCAGAAGGTGGCGTAACCTATGGCAAAGACGTGCTGGATCGAGCGCGCCAAGCGCACTCCAAAGTTTTCCACGCGGCGAGTCCGCCGATGCCAGCGCTGCGGCCGGGTCCGCGCAGTGCTCAGGAAGTTCGGACTCTGCCGGATCTGTTTCCGCGAGCTCGCGCTGAAGGGGCACATCCCCGGCGTGCGCAAGGCCAGCTGGTGAGAGGGACCACAGCATGAGCATGACTGATCCAGTGGCGGATATGCTGACCCGCATCCGGAATGCCTGCACCGCGGGCCACCGGCGGGTCGACATCCCCCGTTCCAAGCTGAAGGCGGAGCTGGCGCGGATTCTGACCGACAACCACTTCATCGCGGACTTCAAGGTCCTCGACGACGGGGGACGCGGCGTCCTGCGGCTCTATCTCAAGTACCACGCCGAGCGCCCGGTGATCCGGGAGCTCCGGCGGGTGTCGAGTCCCGGGCTCCGGCAGTACGTCAAGTCGCGGGAAATCCCGCGGGTCCGCAACGGCCTCGGCATGGCCATCCTGTCCACCCCGAAGGGGCTCATGTCCGACCGGGACGCCCGGGCGGCGAACCTCGGCGGCGAGCTCCTCGCCGTGGTCTGGTAGGAGGGAACCATGTCGAGAATCGGCAAGCGGCCCGTGCCCATCCCGAAGGGTGTCACCCTGGCCATCGACGGACAGACCGTCAAGGTCAAGGGACCCAAGGGCGAGCTGTCGCGCACGGTGCACCCGGAAATGAAGCTCGCCATGGAGGAGGGCCACCTGACCGTGGCGCGTCCCAGCGACGAGACCCGGCACAAGGCGCTGCACGGCCTGACCCGGACCCTCATCGCCAACATGGTCGAGGGTGTCGAGAAGGGGTACCAGAAGGTGCTGGAAATCCAGGGGGTCGGCTACAAGGCCGAGCTCAACAAGACCGGACTCAACGTGGTGGTGGGCTACTCCCACCCGGTGAGCTACAAGGCGCCCGAGGGCATCACCTTCGCGGTGGCCAACAACACCGTGGTGACGATCAGCGGCCCCAACAAGGAGCTGGTGGGGCAGGTGGCCGCGGAGATTCGCCAGATCCGGCCGCCCGAGCCCTACAAGGGCAAGGGCATCCGCTATCAGGGCGAGCGCGTCCGCCGCAAGGCCGGCAAGACAGGAGCCAAGTAAATGCGAGCCATTCACGCACCCAAGACCCGGGAAGAGCGGCGCTATCGCCGCCACCTCCGGGTCCGGAAGCGAGTGTCGGGAACGGTGGAACGGCCCAGGCTGGTCGTGTTCCGCTCGATCAAGCACGTCTACGCCCAGCTGGTGGACGATGGGCGCGGCGCCACGATCATGGGCGTGAGCGACGACAGCGAGGGACTGACGCTCGAGGGCAAGGGCAAGGTGGCCAAGGCCAAGGCCGTCGGCAAACTGCTGGCGGAGAAGGCCAAGGCAGGTGGGATCACCAAAGTGGTGTTCGACCGGGGCGGTTACCGGTACCATGGTCGCGTGCAGGCCGTCGCCGACGGCGCCCGCGCAGGCGGATTGGAGTTCTAGCATGGCTGAGCGAGAGACGGGAACGGACGCGGCCGCGCCCGAGGGCGCGGCGGAACCCACCACGACTGCGCCGGCGGAAGGCGGCCGGCCGCGGGGCGGGCGCGGCGGCCGGGGTGGCGGCGGCGGCGGCGATCGGGGCGGGCGCGGCGGCGGCCGGGGGCAGGGTGGCCCCCGCCGGGATCGCGGACGCGACGAGGCGCAGAGCGAGTTCGTCGAGAAGGTGGTGGACATCAACCGGGTGGCCAAGGTGGTGAAGGGTGGCCGGCGGTTCTCCTTCAACGCCCTGGTGGCGGTGGGCGACGGCAAGGGACGGGTCGGCCTGGCCACCGGCAAGGCCAACGAGGTGTCCGAAGCGGTCCGCAAGGCGGTGGAAGCCGCCAAGCGGAGCATGGTGGAGATTCCCCGCACCGGATCGACCATTCCGCACGAAATCCTGGGCAAGCACGGCGCAGGCGCGGTGCTCCTCAAGCCGGCGGCGACCGGTACCGGGGTGATCGCCGGCGGCCCGGTGCGCGCGGTGCTCGAGTGCTGCGGCATCACCGACATCCTGACCAAGAGCCTGGGCTCCAACAACCCGCACAACATGGTGCGGGCCACGATGGACGGGCTCACGTCGCTGGTGTCGGTCCGCCAGGCGGCCCGGGAGCGCCAGATCGAGGTGGATCTGATTCCCTACCGCGCGCGGCAGGAGGTCTGACATGGGCCGGAATCCCGTGGTGGGCCGTCAGGGCCCCAAGATGTACGCAGCCACGATCCCGGCCGAGGCCAAGGCCAAGCGGATCAAGGTCAAGCAGATCCGCTCCGGCATCGGACACGCGGATACCATGCGGCGGACCCTGCGCGCGCTGGGGCTCCAGCACCACCAGATGACGGTGGAGCTGCCCAACAACGCGTCGGTGCGCGGCATGCTGACCAAGGTGCGGCATCTCGTTGAGGTAACCGCGGTGTAGGGGTGAGGATTGAGGATCGAGGAATGAGGGAACTCTCTCGATCCTCGATCCTCAATCCTCGATCCTGTCACCTGAGAGGACTAGGAAATGGCTGAAAAGAAAATCACCTTGTCGAACTTGCACCCTGCCGCCGGCTCGCACCGCAACCGGAAGCGCATCGGTCGCGGGCCGGGGTCGGGGCACGGCAAGACGTCCACCAAGGGCAACAAGGGCCACAAGGCGCGGACAGGCGGCTCGACCAATCCCGGCTTCGAAGGCGGCCAGATGCCGATGTTCCGGCGGCTGCCCAAGCGCGGATTCACCAATCCGTTCAAGGAGACCGCCCAGACGGTGAATCTCCGCGACCTGGCCAAGCTGGGCGTCACCGAGCTCACCCCCGAGACGCTGCACGCCGCCGGGCTGGTGACCAAGCGCAACCAGCCGATCAAGCTCCTGGCCACCGGAGACGCGGACCGCGCCTACTCGGTGCGCGGCGTGGCCATCTCCGCGTCCGCCCGGGCCAAGATCGAGGCGGCGGGCGGGAAGGTCGAGGCGTAAGTGACCGCCACCGCGCCCCGAGGCCCCAGCCTCGGCATGGACGAGGAGCTCAAGCGGAAGCTGCTCTTCACGCTGCTGGCCGTGTTCATCTACCGGGTCGGCGCCCACATCGCGGCGCCGGGCGTCAACGTCGAAGCGCTGGTGGCCTTCATCCAGAATTCCGGGGCCCAGGGCTTCTTCCAGCTCTACGACACCCTGGGCGGCGGCCTCAACCGGGCCACCATCTTCGCCCTCGGCATCATGCCGTACATCTCGGCGTCGATCATCTTCCAGCTGGCGGGCGGCATCGTGCCGTCGGTCGGCAAGATGCAAAAGGACGAAGAAGGCCGGAAGAAGCTCACCCAATGGACCCGGTACATGACGATCTTCATCGCCCTGTCCCAGGCCTACACCTTCACGCTGTTCACCGAGTCGATTCCCGGGGCCATGACCAACCCCGGCTTCGCCTCGCGGCTCACCATGGTGTTCACGCTCACCACCGGCGCCATCTTCGTGATGTGGCTGGGCGAGCAGATCACCGAGCGGGGCATCGGCAACGGGATGAGCCTGCTCATCGCCGTGTCGATCATGGAGCGGCTCTGGCCGGCGTCGATCAACCTGATCCGCTCGATCAAGGACCGCGTCATCAGCGGGGGCGGCGCCCTGCTGCTGGTGGTCCTGGCCATCGCGGCCATCGCCGCGGTGGTGGCCATGACCATCGCCGCCCGGCGGATTCCCATCCAGATCCCCCGGAAGGTGATGGGCCGGGGGCGGATCCGCGAAGGCCAGAAGACGTTCATCCCGATCCGGCTGATCACCGCCGGCGTGATGCCCATCGTCTTTGCCCAGACCATCATCATCGTGCCGGGCACCATCGCCAATTTCACCAAGAATCCGATCCTCACCGACATCGCGGCGACGTTCGCGCCGGGCACGTTCTGGTACAGCCTCACCTTCGGGATCATGGTGGTGCTGTTCAGCTACTTCTACACGTCCATCATCTTCAATTCGGTGGACCTGTCGGAAAACCTGAAGAAGCAGGGCGGTTTCATTCCCGGGGTGAAGCCCGGCGCCGCCACGGCGGACTACATCGATTCGGTCCTGTCCCGGGTCACGCTGCCGGGCGCGCTGTTTCTGGCCGCCATCGCGATCATCCCGATCGTGGTGGCCCAGAAGGTCGGGTTCCAGGCGGTGTTCGGCGGCACCTCGATCCTCATCGTCGTGGGCGTGCTCCTGGATACTATCGCGCAAGTGGAGCAGCACCGGACCCTCCGCAAATACGACAGCTTCATGAAGACCGGGCGGGTGAAGTTCCGGGGGCGGCAGCAGCGGTTCATGTGAGGTAGCGGGCGGGAAGGTGGACGGGCGGTCAGGCGGAACGGCGCACCACGCTCCCGACCGCCTGACCGCCCGTCCGCCTTCCCGCCTCTCTTTGGAGGAACGTATGGATATCCTGCTGTTGGGCCCTCCCGGGGCCGGGAAGGGCACCCAGGGCGCACTGCTGGCCACCCGGCTGGGCCTGCCCAAGATCGCCACCGGCGACCTGCTCCGGGAAGCGGTGGCCAACGCCACGCCGCTCGGCAAGGAAGCCAAGGCGGTGATGGAGAGCGGTGCGCTGGTGAGCGACGACCTCATCATGCGCATCGTCCGGGAGGAGCTCACCCGGCCGTCCGCCGCGCGGGGCGTGGTGTTCGATGGCGTGGTGCGGACCATCCCCCAGGCCGAAGGGGTTCAGGCCATCCTCAAGGACCTGGGGCGGACGATGGACAAGGTGCTCTTCTTCGACGTCACCGACGCGGAGATCCTGGGCCGCCTCGAGAAGCGCCGCGGCATCGAGGGGCGCGCCGACGACGACCCCAAGGCCGTGGCCCGGCGGCTCACCGCCTACCGGGAACAGACCGCCCCGGTGCTCGACTGGTACCGGACCCGCGGCGGCGTGGTGAAGATCCCGGCGGTGGGCAGCGTCGAGGCGATCGCCGCCCGGGTGAACGCCGCGCTCGGAGCCTAGACCGCCATGATCACGCTCAAGTCTCCCAAGGAGATCGAGACCATGGCCCGGGCGGGCCGCATCGTCGGCGACACCCTGGACCTGGTGCGCCGCGCGGTCAAACCGGGCGTGACCACCGAGGAGCTGGACGCCAAGGCCGAAGCCTTCATCCGGAGTCACCCCGGCGCCACACCGTCGTTCAAGGGGCTGTACGGCTTTCCCAAGACCCTCTGCGTGTCGATCAACGAGGAGATCGTGCACGGCATTCCCTCCCCCAAGCGGGTGCTCCGCGAAGGCAGCATCGTCAGCGTGGACGTGGGCGTGTGCGTGAACGGGTTCCACGCCGATGCGGCGACCACGATCCCGGTGGGGGAAGTGTCTCCCGAGGCCGCCCGCCTGCTGGCCGCCACCCAGGCGGCGCTTGCCGCGGGGATCGCGCAGGCGCGGGTGGGCAACCACATCGGAGACATCGGCCACGCCGTCCAGACGGTGGCCGAAGCGGCGGGGTTCGGTGTGGTGCGCGAGCTGGTGGGTCACGGGGTGGGCCAGCGGATGCACGAAGATCCCCAGGTGCCCAATCACGGCCAGCCGCAGCGCGGCCCCCGGCTCCAGGCCGGCATGACGCTGGCCATCGAGCCGATGATCACCATGGGCGACTACGCCACCCGTATCCTGGACGACAAGTGGACCGTGGTCACCGCCGACGGCTCGCTGGCGGCGCACTTCGAGCATACGGTGGCCATCACCAAGGAGGGACCCAGGATCCTCACCGAGAAGACCCCCTGACGAACCCGGCGAGGAGCGCCGCGCCACCCGGTTTGCCACGCCCGACCCCGCTATGTGACGGACCGGTCACGAACCGGTCTTCATTCCACCGCAAGTCGGTTCCGACTCTGCAACATCTCCACCTGCCCGTTGCCGGGGGCCCGGGTTAGGCCATAGGTTGTGCGCCGAGTGTGGACAACTCGGGAGCCTATGCGCGCAACGACACGACCCACCCGCTGGCGATCAATCTGGATCTCGGACGTGCATCTGGGCACTCGGCACGCCCAGGTCGGCCCGCTCCTCGAATTCCTCCGCACCACCAGATCCGACTACCTCTACATCGTGGGCGACCTGGTGGATGGCTGGGAGCTCCGGAAGAGCTGGTACTGGGAAGACAGCTACAACACGCTGATTCAGAAGATCCTCCGCAAGAACCGCAAGCGAACCCGGGTCGTCTACATCACCGGCAACCATGACGAGTTCCTGGAGTCGTTTCTCGGGCTCCGCTTCGGCGGCCTCCGGCTGGTCCGTGAGGCGATCCATGAAGCGGCCGACGGACGCCGGTACCTGGTCATTCACGGTCATCAATTCGACGGGCTCACCCACTTCAACCGCCTGCTCGAGCGGGTCGGCTCCGAAGTCTACAACTGGATTCTCGATCTCAACCTCTGGTTCAACCGGCTGCGGCGGCGGCTGGGTCTCGGATACTGGTCTCTCGCGGCCTACCTGAAGTCGAAGGCCAAGTCCTCGGTGCAATACGTCACCGGCTATGAGGAGGCGATGGTGCGCCTGGCCCAGGCCCACCAGGTCGACGGCATCATCTGCGGCCACATCCACCGGGCCGAGATGCGCAACATCGGCGGGCTGGAATACCTGAACTGCGGCGACTGGGTGGAAAGCTGTACCGCGCTGGTCGAGGACTTCTCAGGCCACTTCAGCCTCATACACTTTCATGAGAATTCTGTTTACGGTGCAGGGCGAGGGTCGGGGCCACATGACTCAGGCGCTGGCCCTGTACCAGAGCTTGTCGCGGTCGGGACATGAGCTGGTAGGAGTGCTCGCGGGGCGGAACAGCAACCGGGCACTTCCGGAATTCTTCGAGCGGAGCCTCCCGGTTCCGGTCACGTCGGTCCGGAGCCCCGGGTTTGTTTTTCGCGACGGGCGGGCGGTAGACCTGGGCGCGACGCTCCGGGAGTCGGTGGCGCAGCTCGGCGAGTACCGGAGGAGCCTTCGCGATCTCCGGTGCCTGGTCGAGCAGACTCGGCCCGATCTCATCATCAATTTCTTCGAACCGCTCACCGGGCTGCAGCAGCTCCTGCGTCCCCTACCGGCTCCGGTACTCTCCATCGCCCACCAATTCATGATTCCTCATCCGTCCTTCCCCCGGGCACCGGCGAGACCGGCGGAACAGTGGGGACTCCGGAGGTTCATCGACCTCGTGGGCCTGCGCTCGCGGAAGCTGGCGCTCTCGCTCACCCGGGAGTCGGATCTCCCCGGGGAGCGCCTCACCGTGAGTCCACCGCTCCTTCGGCAGGAGGTCTTTCGCCTGGAGCCGTCCTCCGGCGGCCATATCCTGATCTACATCCTCAATCACGCGTATGCCGAGGAGATCAGGATCTGGCACCGGGCCAATCCCGGGACCGAGTTGCACTGTTTCTACGACCGTCCGGGGGCTCTCGAGGCCGAGCAGGTGCATCGGAACCTCACCTTTCACCGGCTCGATGGCGCAAAGTTCCTGACCATGATGGCGAGTTGCCGGGCGGTCGTCTGCACCGCGGGTTTCGAATCGGTGTGCGAGGCGGCGTGGCTGGGCAAGCCGCTTCTGGTCGTGCCGGTGGAGAATCATGCGGAGCAGAGGCTCAATGCCCTGGAGGTGGCGAGGGCAGGGTTTGGTATCGCCGATCGAATCTTCAACCTCGACCGGCTGCGGGAGCTGCCTCCCCGGCTCGACAATGGTGAATTTCGGGCGTGGGTCGGACAGGCGGACCGGATCCTGGAGCAGGTCATCGCGGTGACTGCGGCCGCACGACTTGCGCAGAACCTCGTGACGAAAGCCGGCCCGGGTATCATCACCCGGGCCGGCTGAGGGACCTGCATTGGGGTCCTGGAGGGTCTTCAGATACTCCACCAGAGCCGCCCAGGGTCTGGGCGCTTCCTGCCATGAAACTACCGGGGCATGCTGACAGAGGCCCCGGAGCTAGTATGTCACGGATGGTTAATGCTGCAAGGCCTCAGGTGAGGCTCAATTGGGTCAGCAGCCAGGCATGAATCGACGGATTCCCCGCGACCAGCGCTCCATGCACCAGCCCCGCACGCCGTCCCCCGGTGTCGGTCACGACTCCCCCAGCCTCGCGAATCAGCAGGATCCCGGCAGCGACGTCCCAGGGCGCCAGCACCAGCTCCCAGAAGCCGTCGAGCCGTCCCGCGGCCACATCCGCCAGATCGATGGCCGCCGAGCCGGCGCGCCGCACTCCACTGGTGGCGGGAAGAAGGCGGCGGAACTGCCCCAGGTAGGTGTCCAGCTCGCCCAGCTTCTTGAACGGGTACCCGGTACCCAGCAGGGCCCGCGCCGGATCGGAGATCTCGGAAACCCGGAGCGCGGTGTTGCCCAGCCAGGCGCCCCGGCCCCGCACCGCGCCGTACACGCATTCCCGGTTCACGTCGAGGATTACGCCGGCCTCGAGCTCCCCGTCCACGGCCAGTGCGATCGATACCGCGTACTGCGGATAGCCGTGAAGAAAATTCGTGGTGCCGTCCAGCGGGTCCACGATCCACACCATGCCCTCGTGGCCCGTCTCGGGCGAGAGCTCCTCACCCATCACCCGGGTTCCCGGTGCGCCCCCGAGCAGGATCTCCCGGATCCGCGACTCGGCGCCCCGGTCCACCTCGGTGACCCAGTCGTTGTGGCCTTTGGAGATCCAGGCGGGAGAGCGCGTCCCCGACGCCCGGATATACCCCCCGGCGGCTTCCGCCGCCCGCGCAGCCAAATGCAGTAAGTCCAAGGAAGAGTTCATCTTGCACGCCGAAATGGAGATGGCTACCTTGCGGCAATGGACCGAATCTTCTCTGGGGTTCAGCCGACCGGCGACCTTCATATCGGCAACTGGCTCGGCGCGGTCCGCAACTGGGTCGCTCTGCAAGCCCAGTACGATTGCATCTACTGCGTGGTCGACCTCCACGCGGTGACTCTTCCGTATGACGTCTCCCAGCTCAGCGTCCGGACCCGGGACGTGGCCATCGGGCTGATCGCGGCCGGAATCGATCCCGCGCGCTCGATTCTGTTCGTGCAATCCATGGTGCCGGAGCATGCCGAGCTGAACTGGCTGTTCACCACGGTAGCGCCGCTCGGCGAGCTGGAGCGGATGACGCAGTTCAAAGATAAGACCGAAAAGCTGGAGAGCATTCCAGCCGGCCTCCTGTGTTACCCGATTCTGCAAGCCGCGGACATCCTGCTCTATCGGGCCAACCGGGTTCCGGTGGGAGAGGACCAGCTCCAGCACCTCGAGCTGACTCGGGAAATTGCGCGGCGGTGGAACAATGCGTATGCCCCCGAGGACCGGTATTTTCCCGAGCCCGAAGGTATGATCACGGAGGCCAAGCGGATTCGCGGCCTCGACGGCCAGGCCAAGATGTCCAAGAGCCTGGGCAACACCATCGGCATGCTGGATACGCCCGATGAGATTTGGCAGAAGCTGCGCCCGGCCCCGACCGATCCGGCCCGGGTCACCAGGAAAGATCCCGGCAATCCCGAGATCTGCAACATCTTCTCGCTGCACAAGTACTTTTCCACCGCCGAGACGGTGGCCGAGGTGAATGTGAAGTGCCGGACCGCCGGCTGGGGCTGCCTCGACTGCAAGCGGCGCCTGGCCGACGCGATGATCGAGACCCTGGCGCCGATTCGCGAGCGGGCCGTCGAGTTGAAGCGGGATCCGGCCGCGGTGGATCGGGTGCTGGCGGGAGGAGCCGAGCGGGCCCGGGACATTGCCCGAGTCACGCTCAAGGAGGCCAAGCAGCGGATGGGATTCTTCGGAGTGTCCTGATGGCAAGCGCCCCGATCGAACGCATCATCAAGGCGGCCGTGGAACGCGGAGCGTCGGACCTGCACATCAAGGCCGGCGACCTGTTCCGCGCCCGTATCGACGGCAAGCTGGTCCCGCTCACCAAGCAGCGGCTGACGCCGGAGCAGACCCGGGCCATCGCGCTCAAGCTGATGACCACGGACGAAGACCGGGGCCGCCTCGACACCCTCAAGGACTACGACTGCTCCTGGGGCATGCCGGGCGTGGGCCGGTTCCGGGTCAACATCCTCCGGCAGCGCTCCTCCTTCATGATCGTGATGCGGGTGATCCCCTTCGCGATCCCGACCCTGGAACAGCTCGGCCTGCCCGACGTCCTGGGCCGCCTGACGGAGCACCGGGCCGGGCTCATCCTGGTCACCGGCGTCACCGGCAGCGGCAAGACGTCCACCATTGCCGCCATGCTGCACCACATGAATCAATCCCAGCAGCGGCACATCGTCACCATCGAGAACCCGATCGAGTACCTCCACCGGGACCTGTCTTGCTCGATGACCCAGCGCGAGGTGGGCGTCGATACCGAATCGGTGGGCGTCGGGCTGCGCGCGGCGCTGCGCCAGGATCCCGACGTGATCGTGGTGGGCGACGTGCGGGATCAGGACACCATCGATACCGCGATGAAGGCCGCCGAAACCGGCCACCTGGTCCTGAGCGCCATCCCCACCCCCGATGTCATGACCACCATCGGGCAGGTTTTCGGCATGCTGCCACACGAAGAACGGGAAATCGGCCGGGTGCGATTCTCGGAGGCGCTGCTCGCGATCGTCTCCCAGCAGCTGCTGCCCCGGGCCGACGGCGCCGGCCGGGTGCCGGCGATCGAGATCCTCATCGCCAACCCCGCCATCCGCGAGTGCCTCAAGGACCCCGCGCGGGTGGTGGAGCTCCGGGCGCTCATGGCCGAGGGGCACGGCAAGAGCGGCATGCAGACCTTCCAGCAGCACCTGGAGGAGCTGGTGGCGGCGGGGAGCATCTCCGCCGAGACCGCCAAGGCCGTGAGCGGCGGCGGCGAGCGCAAGGGGAAGGGCCGGAAGGGGTCCAACGAATAGTGTTCGGGCCGGAGCTGTCGTGCCTCGTCGTCGTCGGTGCGCAATGGGGCGACGAGGGCAAGGGCAAGCTGGTGGACGTGCTGGCCGAAGCAGCCGACGTGGTGGTCCGCTACCAGGGCGGCGCCAACGCCGGGCATACCGTGGTCGTGGGCGAATCTCGTTTCATCCTCCGGCTGATTCCCTCCGGCATCCTCAATGCGCAGGCGGTCTGCATCCTCGGCAACGGCGTCGTGGTGGACCCCACGGCGCTGTTCGAGGAGCTCGACGGGCTTGCCGGCCGGGGCATTTCCACCGAGGGCCGGCTCTTCGTCTCGGACCGCGCCCACCTGGTCCTGCCCTA
This sequence comes from uncultured Gemmatimonadales bacterium, assembly GCA_963762545.1. GTDB lineage: Bacteria > Gemmatimonadota > Gemmatimonadetes > Gemmatimonadales > GWC2-71-9 > JABFSM01. The sequence continues at coordinate 616,181 of CAVXLC010000002.1, forward strand.
CCACAAGCTGCTCGATCAGGCGGGCGAGCTCTTCCAGCAGATCGGGACCACCGGGCGGGGCATCGGCCCTACGTACGAGGACAAGTACGGCCGCCGGGGCATTCGGGTGGCCGACCTGCGGAATCTGGCCGACGCGGAATCGATGCTGACCGACCGCATCAAGCGGGTCAATGATCTCCTCGCGCTGGCCGGCATGACCGAGCGGACCACGGTCGGGGAGCACGTCGCCCTGCTCCGGGCCATGGCCCCGCGGATGCTGCCGCTCGCCACCGATAGCGGGGCGTACGTCTACCAGGCGCTCCGGGCCGGCCGGCGGGTGCTGCTCGAGGGCGCCCAGGGCGCGCTGCTCGACGTGGATCACGGTACCTATCCGTTCGTGACCTCGTCCAACACCACGGCCGGCGGCGCCAGCGTCGGAACCGGTATCGGGCCCACCATGATCGACGGCGTCCTCGGCGTGGTGAAGGCCTACACGACCCGGGTAGGCAACGGGCCACTCCCCACGCTCGCCGAGCCCGTGGCCGAAGAGCGGCTCCGGCAGCTGGGCGGGGAGTTCGGCTCGGTCACCGGCCGGCCGCGGCGCTGCGGCTGGTTCGACGCGACGGTGGTGCGGTACGCGGCCCGGGTCAACGGGCTGACCGCGCTGGCGGTGACCAAGCTCGACGTGCTGGACGCGTTCGATCAGGTCCTGGTCGGCACCGGCTACGAAGTGGACGGACACTGCCGCGAGGAAATGCCGGCGGAGGTAAGCGTGCTGGATCGGGTCACGCCGGTCTACCAGACCCTCCCGGGGTGGCGTACGCCCACCGGAGCGGCCCGCAGGCTGTCCGATCTGCCCCGGGGCGCCCGGACCTACCTGGACCGGCTGGAGGCCCTGGCGGGAGTCGAGGTGCGGTATGTGAGCGTGGGGACGCGGCGGGATCAGATTATCGACTGCCGAGGCTAAGCAGCGAAGAGGCCGAGCGGCGAAGAAGGCCACGATGGCGAAGCGGCCAGGAACCGGGAGTTCCTGGCCGCTTCGCCCTTCGTGGCCTTCCTCGCGTTCCGGTACTTACTGCGACTGCAGCGTCCGGAAGAACTGCGCGATGCCGATCCGGTTGAGCCACACCGGGTCGATCTCGTAGACCCGGTTCTGCAGGTAACGCCCCGTGGTCGGGAAGTAGGGCGGCGGCGAGGAGATGCCGCACTTGTCGTAGGTGTGCTGTTCGGCCCATCCCGAGGAACCGGAAAAGGTCGGCGCGCCGACGTCGTCCTGAATGATGCCGCCGCTCACCCGCACGCAGCCGCTCTTGGCGGTGGTGTTGGCCGCGCAGCGCTCGCCGGCGATGCTGGTGCCCGCGTTGTAGGTGATCGGATTGCTGTACACATCCTCCCCATAGTACTGCTTCAGGGTGAAGATGAACATGTGGTAGTTCTCGTTGTCCGGCGTGTCGTCGAACAGGCCGACGGCCGTGCCGTTTACCCGGAACGGGTTCTGCACGTTATTGTCGGCAATCGGCACCGCCTCGGGCGTGGTGATGCCCAGCACGTCGCCGGTCTCGGTGCAGTCCGAGCCGGGAGTCGTGGTGTAGAGCATGTCGTCCGCCAGGGAAATGGCCCCGGTTGCGGCCAGGGTCACCCGGCCGCGCAGCCGGCCGCTCACCGCCACCGGCCCGCGCACGTAGATCACGCCCTTGAAGTTCACATTGCTCTGGAGCGGAATCAGGTACTGCTGGTCGCCCGGGCGGACCGTGGCGAGCTGGGCCGGCACCGGAGTGCCTCCGGCCCGCTTGAGCCACTTGCCCCGCATCCCGACGCCGTTGGGAGACGGTACGAAGTCCGCCGGACCGGCATACGTAAGAGTCGAGTCGGGGGTCAGGGTGTCTCCGGTCTGGGCCCGGAACAGCCGCGGGTCGCCGCCCAGGTAGCAGCGGTGGCCGCCCTTGTTGAGCAGGGCTCGCACCGCCGTGAGCTTCTGCGCCGCGGTGCCGGCGGTACCAGCGTAGAACTGCGCGGCGGTGTAGAAGCTCGCCACGCCCGCCAGGACGGTGTCGGCGCCGCAATTGGGCGAGACCTGGTTCGGGTCGTTGACGGTGTTGGCGTTGTGCAGCGCGCCGGTCGCGTCGTAGGGCCACCGCTTGGCGGTGACGTACGCCGGGATCCTCGTGTTGGTACCGTTCGAGTCGGCCCGGAACACCCGGAAGAACCCTTCGTTCGGATCGATGATGCCGTTGGCGTTGAGATCGATGGTCAGGAACTCGATCCGGGTGGTGGGCGTGAACGAGGTCGTGGCGGAGACCGTGCCGTCGATGTCGTAATCGGTGCCCGCGTCCTGGGCGTAGATCTGCAGCTTGGCCAGGTCGGAGGCCGCCGGCCACTTGACCGGCTGCACGCCCTCGGAATACCCCGCCTGGAAGTTCGCCCCGCTCTTGCCGCCGATGGTGCCCACGGTGGTCACCGGACCCATGAACAGGGTCTTGGGAGAGCCGCCGCAGCTGATGTAGACGCTGGCATTGGAGTGCACCGGGCCGGCCGCGATTTCGCCGCAGGCGAAGGTGATGCCCGAGTTGCTCCACTTGTTCATGGCGTAGGCAAAGCGGGACCACGACTCCTCGGTGAGCAGGAACCGCCGCACCGCCACGGCGCCGCGGGTGTCCTGAATGACCGAGAGCGCGCTGGCGTAGTTGCTGCCGTACTGGCCGCTGGTGGCCGCCCCGCCGGTCCGGCCGCCGGTCCGCCCCGCGTACACCGATCGGGTGAACCCGGGGATGACCGCGCCGCTCGCGTCGAGCACCGCACCGCCGGACTGCAGCGTGACGTAGCCCGAGTCGGGGAGCAGGGCCGAGTTCCGGTTGAGGGAGTCGCGCGCCAGCTCGGCACCGCCGTCGGCGGACGCCTGGAGCGCCAGCTCCTTGTAGTGGAACTTGCTGGTGAGGGTTCCGGCGCTCGTCATCACGATCCCGGCCATCGCCAGCGCCGTCACGGCGATCGCGATGAGCAGAACCAGCACCAGGGCCATCCCGCGTTCGTTGCGCAGCGTGCGACTCATAGGACGCTCACGGAAAGGGAAACGGGTCGTCATGGCGCGACGACCGAGGCCTGCACCATCGTGGAAACCGCGGGAGTACAATCCTGGGCGCTCACCGCGAACTCGTAGTTGACGCCGGGCGTGTTGCCGCCGAGCGTTTGGGTATAGGTCGAGGCGCCCACCGTCTTGCCGAGATTCATGACGGGATCCTCCCAGAGGGGGGCTCCCACCACCCGGCGATAGATGATGTACTGCCAGACGTCCACCTCGCCGGATTCCTGGTCGGGCGAGGCGGCCCAGGACAGCACCACCCGTCCGCTGCCGGGAATGGTGTCCTGCACCGCGGAGAGGGTGCCCGGCGGGAAGGGGGAGCGGCCGCACACCGAGGCGCTCGGCAGCCCGTTGTTGGGCAGTGCCACGACCGTCGACACGTCGCGGATGCGCTCGCTGGTGCCGGAGAGGCCGTTGGTGACCCGGAAGTTCATCCGGACCGCCTGGATGCTGTCCGGCCGCGTGGCGTTGGCCGAATCGGCGGCGGTCATCGAGCTGGTCAGCGGGACCCGGATCAGCGGCAGCAGCGACGAATCGGTGATCAGCAGGGTGTCGGCGCCGGTGGTCAAGCGCCGCGCCAGGAAATACTCGAAGAAGGGCTTGGTGCCCATCGGGAGGATGTTCCGGCTCACTTCCTCGCCGGGCTGATCGTTGGTCCGCTCCCACAGGATGTAGTCGTCGGTCCGTGCGGTGCTGGCGTCCGAGGCGAGCCAGAAGATGTGGGTCTCCGCCGGGCTCAGCGCGCCGTTGGCCTGGCGATAGGTCACCGGTGGATAGGTGAAGCTGGTGTTGGGCAGGGTGCCGGCCGAGCTCTGGGGCCAGGCATCCACCGCGAAGCTGCTGACGTTCGGGTTGTAGTACACCGCCCAGCGGAAGGTGGTGCTGTCGTTCTCGACGTAATCGGTGTTGAACGCGATCACGTTGTTGCCGCCGTAGACCAGCATCGGCTGCTGCCCGGCCACGCCGGCGCCCAGGGTGCGCAGCTCGCGCTCCACCTGGCCGATGGCAAACCGGGCGTTCTGGAGCGCGTCGAGCCGGCGCGAGGCGTCGAGGAAGCTCTGGTTCTGGGAGCGGAAGAAGCTCACCGTGGCGCCCATGACCCCGACCAGGATGATCATGGTGATCAGCATTTCGACGAGGGTAAAGCCCGCGTCGCGCCGGCGGGAGGTGCGCTGTTCGGTCATGGCCTGGCCCTCACGGTGGTCAGTCGAACGGTGTCTTTCATGCCGGGCCAGGTCACCTGCACGGTGATCGTGGTCCGGTCCCGCGCCGGGGAGCCGGTCTGGTCCCGGCTGGTGGTGGTGACCCGGCGCATGGACGAGTACCCCGGGAATCCGGTGGTATCGGCCCCCGACCCCGAGCCGTAGAGCGTCGTCAGCGTGAAGTAGCGCGGATCGGCGCGCACCAGCTCGAGCCGCTCCTTGGCCACCGCGGCGGCCACGGTGATGGCGGTGGCCTTGGTGGTGCCGGACTGGAACTGGGCCATGTAGCGGCCGAAGGTGGTGACGATGATCACCAGCATCACCATCGCGATCATCATTTCGATCAGGCTGACGCCACGCTTGTTCATCAGGACCCCCGCCGCCAGCTTCCGCCGGTGTAGGTATACCAGGTTGCCCGCCCGGTCGAGCGGACGATGTCGATGCCCCGGGCGTCCTCGTTGGTGCCGTTGGCAACGCCGCGGGTGGTATTCAGGAAGATCACGCCGGAGGTATTGGCGCTGCCGTCGCGCGCATAGGTGATTTGCGTGACGACATTGGTGGCCGCCGGCGCGGGCAGGTCGGCCACGCCGTTCTGGTCGAAGACGACTCCGTCGTTCAGCGTGAATCCGCGAATGCGCTCGTCGTTGGAGTAGAGGCCGTCATCGTTTTTGTCTTCCAGGGTCCGGATCTCCCGGTTGACCGGGTCGACGGTGACCTGCACGTTGTGCTGGAGGCTCACCGCCAGCCGCTCGGCGTAGGCCAGGGTCATCACGACATTGCGCGCGTCCGCGTTGACGCGGTAGCGCATGTAGTCCAGTCTGGGCAGCGCCAGCGCCGCCAGGATCGAGATGATCACGATGATGATCAGCATCTCGATCAGCGTAAAGCCGCGTTCCGTCGCCCGGGACCAGTCCCGAGCCTTCCGTCCACCTGGATACATCTCCGGTCTCCTTGCAGCGAGCGGTATCCCCTGGGTGCAATCTGCGTGCTGGCCGCCGTGTCTTTCGACGGCCCAGCCGTTTCGGGGTACCGCGATCGGTGTAAAGCTAGCAAGGAACACGCCGTAGGCGTTCCCGGTAAGACGGCTTGGTGGCACAAGGGGCTGGGCTTGCGGTGTCGCATTCCCGCAACAGCCGATGTCGTTGGAGCATCCGGCAGATTGCGGGTGTCGAGATTGCTTGCACCCCCCCGAGCAGCGACCTAAGTTTCTGAACCCCAAGATGTTCGCGCACACTCCTGCACTTCGGTGGTCATGGCTCAGAGCCCCGTAATGGACAAGCTGGTCTCCCTCTGCAAGAGGCGGGGCTTCGTATTCCAGTCATCCGAGATCTACGGCGGCCTGGGATCGGTGTGGGACTACGGCCCCTTGGGAGTCGAGCTCAAGCGCAACATCAAGGATCGGTGGTGGCATTCGATGGTCCGGGCCCGCGACGATATCGAGGGGCTGGATGCCGCGATCCTGATGCACCCCAAGGTCTGGGAAGCCTCCGGGCACGTGGCCGGGTTCACCGATCCCCTGGTCGATTGCAAGACCTGCAAGGCGCGATTCCGGGCCGACCAGCTCGCCGACGCCGCCTGTCCCCAGAAGCCCTCGAAGCACCCGGGTGAGCACAGCACCTGCGCGCTGACCGAGCCCCGGATGTTCAACCTGATGTTCAAGACGATCATGGGGCCGGTGGAGGAATCGGGCAGCGTGGTGTATCTCCGCCCCGAAACCGCCCAGGGCATCTACGTCAACTACCTGAACGTGCTGCAGAGCTCGCGCCAGAGGATCCCCTTCGGCATCGCGCAGATCGGCAAGGCGTTCCGGAACGAGATCACGCCGGGCAACTTCATCTTCCGGACCCGCGAGTTCGAGCAGATGGAAATGCAGTTCTTCGTGAAGCCGGGCGACGACACCGAGTGGTTCGAGCGGTGGCGCGAGCTGCGCATGGCCTGGCACCAGGAGCTGGGGCTCCATCCCGACAAGCTTCGCTGGCACCCGCACGTCGAGAGCGAGCTGGCCCATTACGCCCGCGCCGCGTACGACATCGAGTACGAATTCCCCTTCGGGTGGAGCGAGATCGAAGGCATCCACAACCGGGGAGACTTCGACCTCTCCAATCATCAGCGGGCATCGGGCAAGAAGCTCGAGTACTTCGATCAGGCCTCCAACACCCGCTACCTGCCCAACGTCGTGGAGACGTCGGCCGGCGCGGACCGGATTGCCCTCACTGTCCTGGTGGACGCGTTCCGGGAGGAACAGGTCGAGGGAGAGACCCGCACCGTGCTGGGCTTCCTTCCGTCGGTGGCGCCGATCAAGGCCGCGGTCCTCCCGCTGGTCAACAAGGACGCGATGCCCGAGATGGCCACCGAGCTGTTCAACGACATCCGGAAGAAGTTCGCCTGTTTCTACGACGATGGCGGCGCCATCGGCCGGCGCTACCGCCGGATGGACGAAGTCGGCACGCCGTTCTGCGTCACGGTGGACGGCCAGACCGCTACCGACCACACCGTGACCGTGCGGCACCGCGACAGCATGGCGCAGGACCGGATCGCGCTCGATGCGGTGGCCGGGTACCTGCGCGAGAGGCTCATCTGAGCTGCGCCTCGCCGACTTCGAGGCCCTGATCCGAAGGCAGGCCGCCGAGATTCCGGCGGAATTCCTGGAAGGCATCGCCGAGATCGTGGTGTCGCCCCGGACGGTGCCGCACCCCGGGCGGGATGACATCTGGACCCTGGGCGAGTGCATCCCTATCCCGGTGGATGATGGCAATCCCCGGAACTTCCAGAGCCGGGTCGTGCTGTATCACGGCTCGTTCCAGGCGCTGGCCCGCGGGACGAACGATTTCGACTGGACCCTCGAGGCCTGGGAGACGCTGACCCACGAGATCCGGCACCACGTCGAATGGAAGGCCCGGGTTCCCGACCTCGAGGCGCTCGATCTGGCCGCCGAGGCCAACTTCGCCCGGCAGGACGGCCAGGCCTTCGATCCGGCCTTCTATCGGGGCGGCATTCGTTTGTCCGAGGACGCCTACCAGGTGGGCGACGACGTCTTCCTGGAGCGACGGCTCCCGTCGCCGCCGAGTTCGCTCCGATTCCGGTGGCAGGCGGTGGATTATCAGGCGGTGCTGCCAGCGGACCTGACGCTGCCGGCGTTCCTGACCGTGGAGGGCGTGACCAACGCGCCGTCCGGAGACCTGGTGCTGGTGCTGCAAAGAAAGGGCGACTGGCTGCGCCTGTTCCGCCAACCCAAGGTCTACGAAGCGGTGGTGGAGGTGAGGCGGGCGTCGGGGTAGGTTTGGAATTCGGAGCCAATGCGGCGGGGACGGGCCATCTCCAACACTCAGGATACTGATGATTCACGAGATCACCACCACACTCCCGGCCGGGGAGATCATCGCCCGCGCCAAGGCGTTCTTTTCCGAGCGGGTACCCAACAACGCCGCTTATCCCGAAGAGGAGGGGCCGACCTATCTGACCTTGAGGGGACAGGGTGGGGAGGAGATTGCGCTCGCCGTGCTGCCGGCGGCGGGCGGCTTCCGGGTTCGGGGGTCCACGCTCTTCTTCGACCAGGCGCTGGAACGATTCCTTTCCACGCTGCCTGCCATGGCGGAGGCGGCCTCGTGACCACTCCTCTGCCGGTCCGCGTCACGGTGCTCGATACCTGGGACGACGTCTCGCTCACGCTGCCGGGCAACACCCCGATCACCGAGGTCAAGCGCGCCGCACTGGCGCAGTCGCGGATTCGCCGGGCTCCCGCCGAATACATGGTGAAGTACAACGGCGCCGAGCTGTACGAGCCGGGCAATACGCTGGCCGGCGCCGGCGTCATTCCCAATAGCGCGCTCATCGTCCTCCGGCGGCGGCGCGCGCTGTTCCGGTAACTCCGCTGATCCAGGTCTTCTCCCATCCCCGCTGCCTGGAACACAACGCGGGCCGTGGTCATCCCGAGAGTCCGGCGCGTCTCCGCGTACTCCTCGATCGGCTGGCCCGGGAGTCGGTTCCAGTCGGGTGGGCCGAATTGGCGGCGCTGGAGCCCATCCTCCGGGTCCACCCGCGCGACTACCTCGACCTGCTCGCCTCCGTAGCCGAGCGAGGGGGCGGGGCGCTCGACCCCGACACGGTGATGAATGCCGCGAGCTGGGAGGCGGCGCTCGGAGCGGCGGGCGCCGCGCTCGCCGCCGCTTCCCATGCCCACGAGACCGGCACCGCGGCCTTCGCGGTCATCCGCCCGCCGGGGCACCACGCGCTCCGGTCCCGGGCCATGGGTTTCTGTCTCCTGGCCAACGTGGTGATTGCCGCGCGGCACGCCCAGGCGCTGGGCCGGGAGCGGGTCCTGATCGTCGACTGGGACGTGCACCACGGCAACGGCACCCAGGCGCTGGTGGAGGCAGACCCGACCATTCGTTTCGTTTCCATGCACGAGTGGCCGGCCTATCCCGGTACCGGCCTGGAGTCGGAGCGCGGAGTGGGCAACGTATTCAACGTCCCCCGGCCGGCCGGACTCCTCCCGGAGCGCTACGTCTCCGACCTCCGGCGGGCGATCCATCAGGCCACCGATCGCTGGACGCCCGACCTGGTCCTCATCTCGGCGGGGTACGACAGCATGGCCGGCGATCCGCTGGGCGGGTTCACCCTGGAGCCGCAGCACTACGCCGAGCTGGTGACGGCCATCCGCGAGCGGGCCCCGGCGCCCCCGATCGCGGGGGTGCTCGAGGGGGGGTATGATCCCGGCCGGGTGGCGGACGGGGTCATGGCAACGCTCAAGGCCCTCGAATGATTTGACGCATTTCCGGGTTCCACCTATACTCTGTCCGCCTTGTCCGCCTGTCCTCCTGACCGCCCCCTTCCTTCGAGATCCCGTGCTTCGCCTTAGCGCCGACATCCTCGAGCTGAAAACGCGCCACCCGTTCATCATCGCGCGCGGGTCCCAGGATACCTACCGCACCGTTCTGGTGCGCCTGGTGGATCAGGAGGGATTCGAGGGTTGGGGTGAGGCGGCGCCCCAGCGCTACTATGGCGAGACGCCGGAAACCGTGCTGGCCGCATTGGATGTCTACGCGACAGTGCTTCCCTCGGAACCCTTCCACCTGGAGCACGCGGAAGCCCGCCTGGTCCAGGCGCTCCAGGGCAACAACTCGGCGCGCGCGGCCATCTCCACGGCCTTGCACGACCTGGTGGCCAAGCGCCTGGGCATCCCGGTGCACCGGCTCTGGGGGCTCGACGGGGCCAAGTGCCCCGGCTCCACCTTCACCATCGGGATTGACACCCCGGAGCGGATCCGGATGAAGGTCCTGGAGGCCGCGCAGTACCCCGTGCTCAAGGTCAAGCTCGGCACCGCGGACGATCGCGCCATCCTGAGCGCCATCCGGGACACGACCCCCAAGGAAATCCGGGTGGACGCCAACGCGGGCTGGACCCGGAAGCAGGCCATCCGGAGTCTCCCGATGCTGGAGGAGTTCGGCGTCACGGTGCTGGAGCAGCCGTTGGATCCCGCGGACCTCGAGGGGCTGGGAGAGGTCACCCGCCACGCCCGCATTCCCGTCATCGCCGACGAGAGCTGCCTCGTGGCCACCGATATTCCCAAGCTGGTGGGCAAGGTGGACGGCATCAATATCAAGCTGGCCAAGACCGGGAGCCTCCGGGAAGCGCTCCGCATGGTCGCGATCGCGCGGGCCCACCACATGATGGTCATGGTCGGGTGCATGATCGAGAGCTCGATCGGCATCACCGCGGCGGCGCAGGTCACCCCGCTGGTGGACATCTGCGATCTGGACGGCGCGGCGCTGCTGGCCAGCGACCCCTACGTCGGCGCCACCATCGATCAGGGGCAGCTCCGGCTGCCCGAGGGACCGGGGCTCGGACTTTCGGTGAGATGACCGAGCGCTTCGCCCACGTCGCCCTCCCGCTCCCCCTCTTCGAGCCCTATACCTACCAGGTTCCCGAGACGCTCGCCGACCGCGTGACGCCCGGGGCGCGCGTGGTGGTGCCGGTGCGCGCGCGCCAGCTGGTGGGCCTCGTCGTGGCGGTGGACGCCGAACCGCCGGCCATGGCCGCCAAGGCGATCCTGGCCGCACCCGACGCCGAGCCGGCGCTCACCCCGCCCCTGCTCAAGACCGCCGAGTGGATGGCGGGTTACTACGGCGCGCCGATCGGTCTGGCGCTCAAGGCCATGATTCCGGCGCCCATGTGGGGTGCCTCGCGGGTGTTGATTCGCACGACCGGCGCCGGCCTCGGCCGCCTGGGCGGGCTCGCGGAGCAGCTCATGGAATGGCTCGACGGGCGGGGCGGAGAGGCTCCCCTGGACACCGCCGCCCGCCATTTCCGGAAGCCGCTCTGGGAAGTGGCGGATCGCCTGGCGCGGGTCGGCGCGGCCGAGCTCCACGTGGAGCCGGCGGAGGCGGAGCCAGCGGGTCTGGTGGAGCGGCGACTCACGCTCGCGGGCGAGCCGCTCACCCTGATCGAGCGGGACGCGCGGTTCGCGCGACGGCTCAAGCAGCGCCGGCTCTACGAGACGCTGGAGCAGCTGGGCGGCTCCGCTCCCGTCAAGCACCTCAAAGAGACCCTCGGCATGAGCGACGGGGTGATCAAGGCGCTGGCCGACTCGGGCTTGGCGCGCGTGGTCAAGGCGGAGCGGATGCGGGATCCCTTCGAGGGCCAGCCGGGCACGCCCCCGCCCGAGACGCTGACCCCGGAGCAGGTCGAGGTGCTGGAGCGTATCGATGAACTGGCCCCGGGCGGTGGTGCGCTCCTGTTCGGGGTGACCGGAAGTGGCAAGACCCTGGTGTATCTCCGCGCGGTTCGGCACGCGCTCGAGGCGGGGCGAGGGGCCATCGTGCTGGTGCCCGAGATCGGGCTCACGCCCCAGATGGTGAGCCGGGTGCGCGGCATGTTCGGCGACGACGTAGCGGTGCTCCACAGCGGCCTCTCGGATGGCGAGCGGGCCGACGCCTGGAAGCTGCTCCGGCGCGGGGCGCGGCGGGTGGCGGTCGGGGCGCGGTCGGCGGTGTTCGCCCCGGTCCGGGACCTGGGGCTCCTCGTGATGGACGAGGAGCACGAGGCGAGCTACAAGAACGGCGAGGCGCCGCGGTACCACGCGAGGGATGTGGCCCGAGTGCGCGCCAGGCTGGAGGCCGCGCGCTTTGTGTTGGGCAGCGCCACGCCCTCGCTGGAGACCTTCAGCCTGGTTCACCCGCCGCCCCGTCCTCCCGCCATCTTCGTTCCCGTCCTACCGTCCTTCCGTCCTCCCGTCATTCTGCGGCTTCCCCACCGGATCGACTCCCGCCCGATGCCCCCGGTCGAGATCGTGGACCTGCGGTCCGCGCCGAGGATCGTCACCGGGACCTCGGTACCCTGGACGGAAGCGCTGGACGCCGCGCTCAACACCGTGCTCTCCCGCGGCGAGCAGGCCATTCTCCTGCTCAACCGGCGGGGCTACGCCGCCTTCGTGCAGTGTCCCGAGTGCGGGATGGTGCCGGAATGCCCCGATTGCAGCATTGCGCTGACGCTGCACCGGGTGCCGCCCGGGCTCCGGTGCCACTACTGCGGCAAACACTTCCCGGTTCCGGCGCAGTGCGCCAACTGCGGCCACGCGGTCCAGCGCGCGCACGGCATCGGCACCCAGCAGCTCGAGGAGCTGGTGGCGGCGCGGTTTCCCAAGGCGCGCCTCGCGCGCATGGACCTCGATACCACCTCCACCCGCTTCAGCCATCACCGGATTCTCGACCGGATCGAGACGGGAGAAGTGGACATTCTCCTCGGCACCCAGATGATCGCCAAGGGAATGGACTTCCCCAACGTCACGCTGGTGGGCGTGGTGGACGCGGACACCGCGCTCCATCTGCCGGACTTCCGTGCCGCCGAGCGCACCTACCAGTTGCTGGCGCAGGTCGCGGGGCGCGCGGGGCGAGGGCCCAAGGGCGGAAAAGTCCTGGTGCAGACCCGGAGCCCGGACCATCCCGCCCTCGAATTCGCGGCGGGGCACGACACCGAAGGGTTCTTGGCGCACGAGGCGCTGGCACGGAAGAGCCCGCCCTATCCGCCGGAGACCAGCCTGCTGAACGTGGTGGTCTCGGCGGAGCAGGAGGGGAAGGCGATGGAGGAGGCGGTGGGCGTGGCCGACTGGCTGGAGAAGCTGATCGTCTCGCAGGGATTGCCGCTCATGCTGCTAGGCCCGGCCCCGTGCCCGCTGACCCGGATCAAGGCCCGGTGGCGCTGGCACGTGCTCCTCAAGGGCGCGAATGAAGAGATCGGGCGGGTGGTGCGCTATGCCGCGCCGCGGTTGGACGGACGGGGGAAGGCGCGGGTGGTGCTGGACCGGGATCCGGTGAGTCTGCTGTAAATCGTCGGCAGTGCGCGCCGGTCAGGCACCGCCCGGCTGCTCGGCGGACGCGGCCGGCAAGCGGCGAACGGCCGGTTCGGCGGCCCTAGTAGCGCATCTCGATGCGAATGGCCCCCAGATCCCTCCGCAGCGCGAATCGCGCCTGTTCATACCTCGGTTTCCCCATCCGCACGTGGTTCTGGGACACTCCCGCTCCTTCTTTGGGCTTGGGGAAGGGAAACCAGCGCATATCGAGCTTGCCGTTGCCGTTCCGATCATGGATCACCGCTACCGCATAGCTGGAATCAATCGGAAGACCGTCGAACACCGCGGTTTCGGAGTCCGCTGCGACCATGATTCGTGCCACGAGTCGCGCGGCATCGAGCTTGAGCCAGGTGGACTCCCGGTCGTAGAGGGCGACCAGCAGGGTGCCTCCTTGCTGCTTCCGGATGCCGGCAATGCGCACCTCCAGTGTGCCAACCGGCCGGGGCTCGCTCTGGTAGGCTCGCCCCGGGGGGGCGAGCAGTACGGTAGCCACCATCCAGGGGAGCAGACGCATCCTAGACCAGTGCCGTCTTTCCGGGACGAGCGGCCTGCTCCATCGGGTTCGACTCCTTCGGTGCCAGGCAGCGCCACGCCTCCGCAATAATCGGTTTGAGCTCCCGGGCGGTGACCGCGGGCAGGCGGACCAGGACCGCGGGGAACCCGTCGTAGTGGGGCTCGGTGGAGAATTTTCCGGGATTGAGGGAGATCATGAAGTCCTTGTCCACGAGGTTCGCGCCCCGGACGGCGAGGACCCTCGCAAGCCCTTCGGCTTCCCGTGGTTCCGCACGGAGAAGGCGAAGTGTCCCGGCGCCTCCTCGGTTCCCGGCAGTGACAGGGCAATGCGGCGGACGTCGGCCTGACTCGCCATCGAGAGTCGCCTCAGGTCTGGTGGGTCAGGGCTTCGGGTGCACTCGCCGCAGTTCCGGCTCCTGCGCCAGCAGGCGCTCGGCGAAGTCCAGGCGCTCCTGTGCTTCGCCCAGCTCCTGCCGCAACGCGTTCACTTCGAGCTCGAGCGCTTCGAGTCCGGACTGGAATTCGCTTCCGCCGGGGACCCGCCGGAGGCGCCCCGCCCATAGTCCGAACGCCACGGCGAGCGCGGCGTGAGTCGCGGCATGCCACGGCTCGGCGGGCCGGGCCGCGAACCAGACTCCAACCACGTTGAGAACGCTCAGCACGACCGCGATCGGGTACCACGTCGCGGGCTTGAAGGTCATGGCAGGCTCCGGTCTCTCCTCGGCAGCGACTGTGCCGACTCGGAAGGTAGCAATGTCCTGGTCCCCGACGAATTCGGCTGGCCGAGGCCGGTCGGTTCCCGCGCTGTCCTCTGTCGCAACCTGAAACCGCCCCCGACACCTTTGGGAGCGATGATTCGTCGGGAGAGTGGTCCCCCGGCGGTCAGGGGCGTACCTCGAACCAAGGATGACGATGATGCCCAGCGTACGACGCCAGAGCGCCCGCCTGGCGGCCCTCCTGTTCGTCTGCTTCACGCCGTCCGTCGCCACCGCGCAAACCGGAAGTGTGCCGCCTTCCCCCGAAGCCTGGATCGGGACCGACAGCCTGCGGTTCGTGTCCTACCTGGGCCGCCCCTCGATATACCTCCGCCGGGGGATCGCCCTGGTGCGCGGTGCCGCGATGGGGAACGGCACCCTGGACCTCGATCTGGCCGCCACCGACACCACGACCTTTCTGGGCGTGGTGTTCCGCGCTGCCTCGCCCCGGTTCTCCAACGTCGTGTTCCTGCGGCCGGGATCCAGCGGGACGGAAGAAGCCGTCCAGTACGGACCGGCGTTCAACACCCAGGGGGTCGCCTGGCAGGTCTACCATGGTGAGGGCGCCAATGCGGTCGCGGTGCTCCCGCGCAACCGCTGGCTGCATCTGCGGCTCGAGCTGGATGGGCCGGCGGCACGGGTGTATGTCGATACCGCGACGGCGCCAACGCTGGTGGTCCCGCGGCTGGTGGAATCGGGTGGCACGGGCCTCGGTCTCTGGGTCGGCCCCTTCGGCCGGGGCGCGTACTTCTCCAACGTCCGCTACGTCGGCGCGACGAGCTCCTCGGCGGGAACGCCCCCACCGCCTCCACCCCCGGGGACGATCCTAGGTTGGGAGGTTTCCAGCGCGATCGAGGCCCCTGATTTTTCGCCGGCCTCCCTTCCGGACCTCGCCCGGCTCACCTGGCAACGCGTCGAGGCGGAACCAGAAGGCGTCGTCCTGATCAACCGCTATCGGGAGGCACCGGTGGGCGGCGTGCCCAGGGACAGCGCCGGCGTTGTCCTGGTCGACAGCGTCATGACGGGCAGAATCGCGGGCTCGCGCATCGTATATGCCCGGACCACCATTGCAGCGGATCACGATGAGATCCGGCGAATGCAGTACACCTACAGCAACGGCGTGGTGATCTACCTGAACGGCCGGCCGCTCGCGTTCGCGATGAACCCCGGTGGGCTGCGCAACAACCTCGGCATCATGGCCAAGGCCGGCGACGCGGTTTACCTGCCGCTCACACGAGGCCGCAATCAGGTCGTCTTTGCGGTCATTGACCTTACCGGCGGCTGGGCCTTCTCGGCGAGGCTCGATCCGCCCGGGCGGTGATGCTCGAGGAAAGAGGCTGGCGGGGCGAGAAGAGGGCCAGGAGGTCGCTCCCCGCGAGCGTGTTGACCGGTACCGTCCAGTGTTCTCCCGCGATGGTGGGAAGCATCAGGCTGCCGGTCCTTCTCAGGCGAGGGAATAGAGGAAGTCCACGTACGACTTCACCGCGCCGTCGATCCCCGCCACCTTCGGATTGGACGCCTCGATGACGTAATACTCATCCGGCGCGTGGGCCCCGCTCCCGTGGCCGAGCCCGAACTGACCGGCCGGCAGCTTGAGCGGCTCGCCGGTGAACGTCACCCCGGGCCACGAGCCGGCCAGCCGCGGCCACAGGAGCGGCTCGACTCCCGATTTGCGGTACGTGGCGACCATCGCCTGGACCAGCTTCGACTCGGGCTCGGTCTCGGTCGGGTCGTACCCGCCCGACATGTTCACCTCGATGTCGCCGAACCCGTGGCTCGCCAGGTGCGCCTTGAGCAGCTCGAGGGTTTCCTTCGCGGTCATGTCGGGTACCAGCCGCATGTCGATCTTGGCCACGGCGCGATGCGGCAGGATGGTCTTGCCGCCCGGGCCGGTGTACCCGCCGACCAGCCCCTCGATGTTGATGGTCGGCTGGGACACCAGCCGGACCTGCGAGTCGTGCCACGATTCGTCGCCGAACCAGCGCTCGACGCCGAGGGACTTCTTGGTGTTCGCTTCGCTCTTCTTGGGGATCGCCGCCTCGAGGATCTGCTGTTGCTTGGCGGTCAGGGGCCTCACCTTGTCGAAGAAGCCCGCCACGGCCGGGGTGTGGCCGTCCGGCTTCACCAGGGTGTTCAGGGCCTGGACCAGATGCCAGACCGGACTCTCGATCGAGGCCTCGTAGCTCGAGTGGACGTCGAGCCTGGGGCCGTGGCCCCACTTCTCTCCCGTCGAGACCAGCTCCAGCTCGACCACGCCCTTGGCGCCGAGGTTGACCTCGACCGAGCCGTCCGGCGACTGGCTGCCCAGCGGGATGATGATGCCGACGCACTTGCGGAGCGCGGCCTCCACCTCCGGCTTGAAGACGATCTGCCGGAAGCTGGGCGACCCGATCTCCTCCTCGCCCTCGCACACCAGCACCAGGTTGACCGGAAGCCGCTTCCCGGCGGCCTTGAAGGCGTTGAGCGCGGCGAGGAACGCGGTCTGCGGCCCCTTGGTGTTGGTCGCCCCGCGGCCGACGATCACCGTGCCGAAGCCGGGCTTGTCCACCAGCCTCGCCTCGAGCGGTGGGGAGCTCCACTCCGCGGGGTCGAACTGTTTGACGTCGTACATGAAGTAGATCGCGAGCGACGTGCGGGCCCCGGCATCGAGCGTGGCGAAGACGCCGGGCTTGCCGGTCGTGGGCACCAGGTCCACCCGCTGGAAGCCGGCGTCCCGCGCCAGCTTCGCCATGTAGTCCGCCCCCTCGGGATAGCCCTTGTTCTCGGCGGCGATCGAGGGGAGCGCGATCCAGTCCTGCAGCATCTTGACCGTGGCGCCGTGTTGCCTGGCGATCTGGGCGACGACGGCGCTCTGGTCCTGGTCCTGGAACGCGAAGCCGGTCCGGCCCCCTACCGCGAGGGCCGCCGCCCCGGTCGCCGCGCCCTGGAGAAAGGTCCGGCGGTCGATCCCGCCGGCGCGAGTTTCGGGGAACTGGTCGGGATGCGAATGCACGGTGCCTCCGGAGGACGATGGGATCAAATGCCGGGAATGGGGGGCCGCGAGCGCCTTCGGTTCAGAGGCCGGACGCCGCCACCAGGTAGGACGGTGTGATCCCCGCGATGGACGTCGTTCCCATCTGCTTCATGACGAGCTCGAACTCGCTCCGCAGCAGCGCGAGCACCGTCTCGACACCCTCCTGTCCGAAGGCGCCCAGGCCCCAGATGTAGGGGCGCCCGATGCCGATGGACGACGCGCCCAGCGCCATCGCCTTGAATACGTCCGTCCCGCGCCGGAAACCGCCGTCGCAGATCACGGGAATGCGGCCGGCCGTGCCCTGCAATACCTCCGGAAGCGACGCAATCGATGCCCGCATGGAGTTATCGGCGCGTCCACCATGGTTGGAACAGAACAAGCCATCAGCCCCGTGCTGAACGGCGAGCTCCGCATCTTCTCGCGTGACGATCCCCTTGATCAACACCTTCATGGTCGTGGCGGCCTTGAGCCGGTCAATGAACTCCCATGAGGGCGTGCCGACCTCGGGAATTGGCGTGACCGAAGGGTAGCCGTTCAGATTGGGCTTGCGCCGGTTGTCGCCGAGGCTCCCGCCCTTCACGCCGGGAATGGGTGCTCCCCCAAGATGGCACGCGCTGCACACCCGCTTGTCGAGGCGCGCGCCTCGCATCATCGTTTCACGATTGCTCCCGCTGTTCAAGTCCACGGTAAAGACCACGGCCGCGCTTCCCGCCCGTTCGGCGCGGGCGACCATCTGCCGGGTTCTCGCCCAATCGGGCTGGTGGTAGAGCTGAAACCACACCGTGGCGCCCCGTGCGGCGATGGCATCTTCGATGGAGGTCGTCGCAACCGTGGAGAGCACCTGCAGGTGATTCCTGGCCCTGGCCGCGCGCGCCACGGCGATCTCGCCAAGCGGGTGGAACGCCTTCTGGCTGCCCACGGGATTGATGACGATCGGCGTGGGGTAGCGCGCACCAAACAGGGAGACGCTGCCATCGACGGCGTGGACGTCCACCAACCGTCGCGGCCGCAATGCCCAGCGGGTGAAGCCTTCGCGGTTGGCCTTGAGGGTGCCGTCGTCATCGACCCCGCCGGCGAGATAGGCCCAGTGCGCCACCGGAATGTTCGCGCGAGCCACCGGTTCGAAATCGAACACATCGAGCGCCGCGGCCGCGGAGCGGATGGCTGGCGGGTCCTGCAAGGCCCGTTGCGCCAGGGACAAGGCGTTCGCCGCCCGGCGCGGTGACACCGATGTCAGATCGCGCAGCCGGTGCGCGCTGAGACCCGCTGCTGCGAGGATCGGGCTGCTTACCAGGAATTGCAGGAATTGGCGGCGATCGGGCATGGCGAGAATGTACCGCGCTGTGCGTCAGCCGCCAGAGCGCCCTCCGGAGGGTAGCCGCAACTCCCGCCACTCGATCCGCTGGTCCACGACGGCGTCGCGAACCTGGCGCTCGCGGGCGGACAGCCCCGACTGGCCGGTCTTCACCTCCACGAACACGACCCGCCGTAGCGCCCCCTCGTCGAGGCCGTCGAACACGATCAGGTCGACGGGCGAACCGAGGAACCGGGCATCCTTGGGGTTGAAGCCGAACCCGGGAAGAAATGGCACCAGCTGTTCCTGGACCTTGCCCGCGATCGTCGCGTGACTGCGCAGGATCGCGTCCTGGCGGGTCCGCCGAATGTACCTGGCTCGCCAGGTGAGGAAGTAGGCCAGCGCGAGGAGAATGCCGAGGAGCGTCCCGAGCGCGATGCCAACGAGGAGGCCGGTCAGGGGGATGTCTGGCATACGCCTGGGACAGGGAGGGGAGGGGCGGCCGGTCGGGCCGGTGCGGCGGTGGGTCTCAAGGTAAGCGGACCGCGCTCAAGGCAGCGAGCCCAGCGTCACCTCACCATCGTCCTCGGTCTGGTCTCGGCCCAGGGCGCCCGTGATGGCGTCAAAGCACGCCGGGCACATTCCATGACTGATCGCGGGGAGCGGGATCGCATCGAGAATGTCGAGCACCTTCATGGCCTCTTCCACTTCCACCCACCGGCCGGTCGGAAGCGGCATGCGCTTGCACCAGCTGCACATCCGGACGATGCGGGCGCTTCGGGGGGCGCCGGTCTCCAAGAGCGCAACCGGCGGCCGCACCTGCGTCGCGATAAGGCGGACCTCGAACGAGACCGCGCCGGCGGCCCGGCCCACGATCCGCATGTGCATGAGCCGACGCTGCGTCGGCGTGTCGCACCGGAAGCTGAAGGCCAGGGGCCGCGCCCGGGTACGCGCTCGCTCGAGGATGGCGGAGTAGAGTTGCCGGGTTGTCGCGTCGCCGATGAAGTCCCACAACAACTGGCCAAGAATCAACGGAGCCCGAAGGCCGGGGGCGGCCACGGCCTCCGCGACGGCGGACCAGGCCGGGTTGACGTGAATGATGTGATCCGTGGAATCGATCTCATAGACCACGGGTGGCTCGCGACGCATGCGTTACCCGCACAGTGAGGGCATTGGAATCGCCCGGAAGTCAGAGGCAGCTGCTCGTGACGCCGACCCGCTGAGCGATGAGAGGGAATTCATCCAGCCCTCACGACCTCCTGGGGATACCAAGTGTAGTATGGATCGCGGCCGAACGGCCAAAGGGGAGGGTCAGGCCATGTACAATCGGGAATCGGGGTGGTTGCTGGCGATCGCCGCGGTGGGCGCTTTGGCCTGTGGCGGCGACCAGTCCGGGCCCAGCGTGGCAAGCCTGGTGGGAACCTGGCGGGCAACCAAGGCGGAGGTGGTGAGCGTCGCGAACCCGTCGACCAAGGTCGACCTGGTCACAATGGGGGGCACGGTGCGCCTCGTGCTGACCGACGCCAAGACGTTCACATTGACCTCCACCATGTCGGGAGCAGCCGACGACGTCACGACCGGAACGTGGACCTCATCCATCGACATGCTGAGATTGGCCTACGGGTACGGATCGTGGGAATGCGACATGACGCTGACGGGAAACACGCTCAGCCTGGGTGGGGCGGACACCGACTATGACTTCAACGGTGACCACGTGGACGAGCCGGCGAAGTGGTACCTGACACTCGTCCGGGAGCAGTAGCGCGGCGATACCCGGCCCGCTGGATGGGTTGGCGGGCATCGGGACTTGAATTCCTATCGACCCTAGGGCAGCTCGATGATGGTCGCCGCCGCCGCGTCGCGTTGAATCACGGCGATCGCGCCTCGGCAGGAGGCCTTGCTCTCATAGCCCTCCCCGGAGGTCGCCATGACCCGTCCATTGGCTGACTTCAGTCGCCAGCGGAACTTCCCCCGGCCATCCTTGTAGACCTCGAATTGGAGCCCGGCGACGCGGCCCAGGGGGCCCGGCGAACCGAGCATGCCCCGCATCGGAATCAGGGCTGCCATCCCCGAGCCGACCAGTGCCAGCGCCGTGCGTCGCGTGATCGATTCCATGCTGTCCTCGCCTTCTCGAGTATGAGACACTGAACGCCGCAACCGGTGCCGCCGTCAGGCTCCGAGATCCAGGGTGACCCGGAACACCTGGCCGCCCTTGACCCCATAGACGCGAAAGGTGTGGTCGTCGGTGAAACGACAGGCGGTGGCACTGAGTGCCAGCATCTGGTCGTAGGGTGGGCTCACCTTCCCGTCCACCATCACGGTCCAGCTCCTCCCGGTGATCACCGTGGCGAAGTGCTTGCTGTTCGGGCTCCAGGAAGGGAACTGGAACCAGCCGGTCTGCCCCGGGTAGAGGGTCCCGTCCACGAACACGCCGCCCTTGGGGATCTGATCCATCGTGAAGCCGACGTAGGCCAGGTGGAGGCCGTCCGGGCTCCACGCAAACACCGGAAACAGGATCTGCGGATTGTTGGTGGTATTGAAGTTCTGCAGGTTGTGCGGCCTGGCCACCCCGTCCACCACCGGCTGGGACACGCCGCTCATGCCGACCTGCGCGCCATAGGCGAGGTGCTTGCCGTCGGGACTGAACAGCGTCGCGCCGTCGGTGAGGCCGCGCGGCTTGGGTTGCTGCTCCTTGCCGTCCACCACCATCCAGATGCCGGTGCTGGACGATGCCTGGAACGCGTAGCGGTTCCCGTCGGGGCTCCACTGGAACTCCTTGATCCAGGTGTAGCCCGACAGCTCCTGACCGTCGACCACCGGGAAGGTGCCGACGGGACTGGTGCCCTGATAGGTCAGGTGGGCGCCGTTCGGGCTCCAGAGCAGCTCGTCGGCGGTCTGGTACGTTGGGCCCATCGCCTTCCCGTTCACCATGACGGTCACGCTCGGGTTCGGGGTATTCGGCTGAACCCAGGCGACCCGCTTGCCGTCGGGGCTCCAGGCCACCCGGTGGGAGGTGATGCCGAGCCGGTAGCCGATCCGGACCTTGTCGTAGGTGGAGACGGTGAAGGACCGGCTCACGGGAGCGGTCAGCCCGCCCACGAACAGGGACCCGCCGCCGCCGTGCCCCTGCGCGTCCCCCGGGTTCGTGGTGCCCACGTAGGCCATCCGGCCGTCCGGCGCCTGTTCGAGGTCGGTGACCCCGTAGTACATCGGCGACTCCACCCCGTCGTTCACCACCGTAGACGACCGAGTGCCCACGCCCGCCTTGATGGCGAGATACACGTAGTGGAGCCCATCGGGCGTCACCTGGAGCGCGGATACCGAGCTGTAACCGGGGCCCGGCTTGCCGTCCACCACCACGTGCCATTGGTCGTCCGCGGTCTGGGCCACGTACACCAGCCGCTTGCCGTGGAGCGCGGATTGCCGGAGGTCGAGGCTCTTGTACGGAGTCCCCTTCACGCCGTCGGCCACCATCACCCAGCTTCCCGACCCGGTCAGCGTGGCGTAGGCCAGTCGGGATCCGTCACGGTTGAACAGAAAGCCCCAGCCGGGGGCAAGCGCCCCGACGCCGCTCTGCATGGCGGCTGTGGTCACCAGGGTGGCGGCGTCCTTGCCATCCACCACGGCAATGAAATCCCCGCCGCGCCGCCCGACATACGCGCTGTGGCCCCCGGTAGCGCTGAACACGACCGACCCGCGGCTCTCCCGATTGCTGCTCCACATGAAGTTCAGCGGGATCTCGTCGAACGTCGGCCCTTCGACGCCGTCGACCAGCATCATTTCCCGGCTGCCCTTGGGCGCGACGATCGCGATGTGATCCCCGTCCTCGCTCAAGTAGATCCGTTGGGTCCTGGGGCCCATCAGGGTCTCCTGGACCTTGGCATTGAGCGGCGGGCCAGCCGGGGCCTGGGAGTGGACTGCGCGGGGGGTGATCAACAGCAGCAGCAGCAGGACGGCGGACATGGACGATCGGGTGAGCATGGGCCCCGTCCTTCTCATCGGGATGGAGAACCTGCGCCTGCGTCCGGGAGATCCTAGCGCCTGGGCGGCGGTTCAGACAGATCCCGGGCCCTCCTTCGCCCGTTCCCCGGGTCCCAGCCCGGGGCGATCCCGGCCCTGGGTCAGGAGTCGCTCGGCAAAGTCGAGCCGTTCCTGAAGCTCGGCGAGTTGAGTCGACTGATCCGCCAAGCGGGTTTCGGTGTCGTCCAGCGCCGCGGCGTGCTGCTCCAATTGATCCTTGACCTGGGCCAGCTCGGATCGCGATGCGCCACGCCCGCTGATGGCACCGGTGATTGCCCGTACCACCAGTACCGCCGTGGAAGCGGCGATGGCCAGAGCGAGGAGGAACACAGGCTCATGCATGGTCGGCGGTGGCTCCGGGGTGGCAGAACGTTTTGCTCCATCCGTACCAAACATACCTCTTCACAGGGCCGTCGCGTGCCGCTCTAGGCTGGCGTGCGCTGGTGCAGGATCATCCAGGACGTCCCGAACCGATCCCGGAGCATCGCGAAGCGATGGGCAAAGAAGGTCTCGGCCATGGGCATGAAGATCTGTCCGCCGTCGGTCAGGAGCGCATAGATCCGCTCCGCCTCCTCGACGCTGTCCACCATCAGGGAAAGATAGGCGCTGCGGATGGGCTGAAAGCGCCCGGGTGGAATGTCCGCGCCGAGCAGTACCGTCTCGCCCAGTTCGACGCGCGCATGGAGCACCGCATCCCGCCAGTCGAGGGGAACCTTGCTCGACTCCGGCTGCTCTCCGTGCGTCGTGAGCATCGTGATCTTCCCGCCCAGATGCTTCGCGTAGAATTCGAAGGCCTGCCGGCAGTTGCCGCCATAGTTGAGATAGGTGTAGAGCTTCACGATGGGTCTCCGGGCCTGAATACCGGCGCCGGTACGCGCTGGTCAGCCGGCTTCGCGAAATTGAATGACGTTCCCCTCCGGATCGAGCCCATCACAAACCTTCCCCCCGTTGAACAGCCACTCCTTCTCGGGCTCATTCAGGACGCCGCCCTGGGTCTCGGCAAGAACCCGAACCCTGGCGATGCTGGGAACAAAGAATACCAGCTTGACCGCCGCGTCTGCACGCCGAACGGGCGGCACGGTAATCCGAATGGTCGAGGCAGTGCGGCCCGGGATCCGGAGGACCACGAGCTGAAATGTTGGTGACTCGAGCAGCAGGTACTCTTCGTCACCGCCCGCTGGCTCGAAGCCGAGCACCGCCGAATAGAAAGCCGCGACACGTTCGATGTCCTTCGCGTAGAGCACTGCGCCCGCCCGTGCCTCGTAGCTCACTGGCCACTCCGTTCCGACGTGTGAAGCTCTCCCCCATCTGGCAGGACCCTGCAATCGGCGGTCAGGCAACCAGGAAGCTGGTGGTGAGGGTGAAGCCGAAGACCAAGGCCATTCTCGGAGCTGACGAACGCTGGGTGGTCGCGCGCTCGACGTCTGTGACCAGCCTACTGGTCTGGGCTGCGCAGTGCAGCCATCCAGCCGGCATGACCGGCACCGTCGGGAATGGTGTGCATCAGCGCAAGCAGCTGTTCGGGGCCGAGCTCTGGCGGCGGAGCGGCCCACCGCTCACCGGGACCGTATCCAATTCTGGTATACTCGCGCGCAAGTTCCGCCTTTTGCCCTGCGGTCCAGTCCATCGACCCTCCCCTGGCGTGCGGCAAACGCCTGAAGATACTCCGCGGCCGCGGGGGTTCAACTCGGAACGTCGTATATTCTTCGGCGCGTTCGAACCTCCTGCCGAAAGGGCGCGGCCATGGCGCGAATCGCAGCCCGGAAACCCGGCAGCCAGGCGATCGTGTTCGTCGCGATCACCCTGCTGCTCGATACCGTCGGCTTCGGGCTCATCGTGCCGGTGCTTCCGGCTTTGCTGGTTCAGGTCACCGGCGAAGGCGTGAGCCGGGCGGCCATTCACGGCGGCTACCTCGCGTTCCTCTACGCCACCATGCAGTTCTTCTGCGCGCCGGTGCTCGGAAACCTCTCCGACCGCTTCGGGCGCCGGCCGGTGCTGCTCTACGCCATCGGCGCACTGGGCGTGGACTACCTGATCATGGGCGCGGCCCCGACCCTCGGATGGCTGTTCCTGGGGCGCGCCATCTCGGGAATGGCGGGCGCGTCCTTCACCCCGGCGTACGCCTACGTGGCCGACATCAGCACCCCGGAGCGCCGAGCCCAGAACTTCGGGGTGATCAGCGCCATGTTCGGCCTGGGCTTCGTGATCGGCCCCGCGATCGGCGGACTGCTGGGACACTTCGGCCCCCGCGCGCCGTTCTTCGCGGCGGCGGGGCTCTGCCTGCTCAACTTCTGCTACGGCCTGTTCGTGCTGCCCGAGTCGCTGCCGGCCGAACGCCGCCGCCGCTTCGAATGGAGGCGGGCCAATCCGTTCGGGACCTTTCAGCAGATGCGCCGCCATCCCGTCGTGCTGGGCCTGCTGGGCGCCCTGTTCATCTGGACCCTCGGCAACCAGGTGTTCCCGTCCACCTGGAGCTTCTACACCAAGCTCCGGTTCGGCTGGTCGGAGGCGATGATCGGCGCGTCCCTGGCGCTGGTGGGGGCGATCATGGTGGCGAGCCAGGCCGTGCTGCTGCGCTGGCTGGTCCCGCGGCTCGGCGAACGGCGCGCCGCGCTGCTCGGCATCACGGTCGGGGCAATCACCTACGCCGGGCTCGGGACCGCGAGCGCGGGGTGGATGTTGTTGGCCTGGCTTCCGGCGTGGCTCTTCCCGGCGATCGTCTTTCCGGTGACCAACGCCCTGATGTCGCACCGGATCGGCCCGGAGGCGCAGGGCGAGCTCCAGGGCGCCGTGGCGGGCCTCTTCTCGCTGGCGTCGATCCTCGGGCCGCTGCTCATGACCCAGCTCTTCGGCTGGTTCACTGGCCCGGCGGCGCCGCTCCACGTGCCCGGCGCCGCGTTCTTCGCCGCGTCGCTGCTCGCCTGGATCTGCCTCGTGCTATACTGGTCGAGCACCCGGCCCGGGCCGGGTGTGGCGACGCCGGGTCTTTCGACGTCTTGAATGGGTAGGCCGATCGCTCCCACCCCTCGCTCTGGAGGTCCCATGTTGCTGGTCCGCGAGATCATGTACTGCAAGCCCGGCAAGGTGCGCCCGATGGTCGAGAAATTCGTCGCGATGGACAAGCTGGGCCGCAAGTCCGGCATGCCGAAGATGCGGGTGATGACGGATTTCTGCGGGGAGCGCTACTGGACCGTCATCGCCGAGATGGAAGTGTCGAGCATGGACGAATTCGAGCGGATGATGCAGGGCGCCGGCCAGAACAAGGCCGATATGCAGGAGATGGAGCGCCTGATGGAGGGCTACCACGATCTGGTGGACCACGGCCGCCGGGAGGTCTACAAGATCGAAGGGTGAGGCCACCTTTCGCCGAAGAGGTACCCGATGATCACGCACGCGCTCATCCTGGGGCTGGCCATGGCGGCGCTGCACCGGCAGTCACCGCCCAAGGATCCCTGTACGCTGCTCAAGCCCGCCGAAGTCCGGGCCCTCGCCCCCGGCGCCCACGTCGGCGCCGGAGTTTCCAGCACCGTGTCCGCGGAGCTCGGTTCCTTCGCCTGCATGTACAAATGGGAATCCGGGCCCAAAGCCACGGCGGTCAACTACCAGCTTCAGGTCCGGGTGAGCGACGCATCCAGGCTCTTCCCGGGCACGAGCGCCGCGAGCATCAAGGACGGACTCCTGGGCACCGCCAAACCGGGCACGGCCAACGCGGCCGTCATCCCCGGCGTCGGCGACGCTGCGGTCTACGACTCCGACGCCCCGATCCGCTCCAGGGCGAGGGCGCTCGTGAAAGGGCGCATCCTCGAGGTGGCCCTCGAGGGTCCCGACGGTCGCGCCATGAAGCCGCAGGTCATCGGGCTGCTGAAGGCGGCCGCGCTTCGGCTCTAGCCGCGAAGTTCGTCCTGCTCTGCCGGGCGTGCTTCGCGGGCACCGAAGCCAAATTCATGCGCTGACGCCGGCGACCGTTCTCGGGCGCTAGAAATGGTCCGGCGGCAGCGGTCCCGCCGAAATGTCCTTCCAGGGAGCCGCCTCCCAGTTGTCGGGACGTTGGGAGCTCCGGGACCATCCCGGCACCGGCAGGGCCAGATGGTCAGAGAGCGCGGTCACGTACGGCTCGTACATCAGGCGCAGCTCGGCAAAACGGGCTCGGGCGTTCACGGCACCCAGGCGGGTGCCAGCATGGCCGAGCTGGTGAATGAGCTGCGCCAGGTCCGCCTCGGTGAGGCGCTCGCCGAGCCGCTCGGGCCGGGGTGCGCTGAACACCTGGGCCAGATCCACCACGGCATGGCGCGCCATCGCAAAGGTGAGCTGGGCCTGACGGGCGCAGGGGCCGTCGCAGCCGACCATCACCACCGCGCTGGTGTCGAGCACCGTCGTGAGCGCAGCCAGCCAGGATTGATTGCCGTGCTGGGAACGATAGTAGGCCAGCACCTGATAGGAGAGATGGGTCTCCAGGATCTCGGCGGACCACCGCTCCCACTCCGCCAGCAGGCTGCCCATGCCCTCCGGATCGGCATCGACCGGATGCCGCCGCAGCAGCTCGCCCGCCGAGGGCGGTGATCCGGCGCGCGCGTCCAGCATGGAGATGGTGATCTCCCGGCGCGAGAAGGCCTGGTAGATGACCGGCAGGTAGCCGATGATGATCGCGAGAAAGGCAAAGCCGAGCCCGCCCTCGATGACCGTGAGGACCTTGGCGATCGCGACCCGGGGCACCACGTCCCCCAGGCCCAGGGTAAAGAAGGTGGTGCCGCTCAGGTACAGGTCGTCGAGGAACCCCGGGGTATGGCCGGTGAGGACCAGCGCCGAGCCCGCCGCCCAGTGCAGCGCACCAAAGGCGAGGACGATGCCGAACGCCCAGAGGGCCAGTAGCACCAGCAGGGAAAGCGGCCCGAACCAGCCCAGCAGGACCTCGCGGACCCCGCCCCGGAAGCGGGTCGCGACACCGCGCCACAGGTGCCAGGAGGTGCGGTAGAAGAGCGAGGTGAGCCGGAGCGGCCGCTGCACCCGGCGGGGGAGGATGACGGTCTCGAAGGCGTCGCGCAGGACGATGAGCAGCAGCGCGAGGCCGAGTATGGCCACCAGGAATCGCATGGCTCAGAAGATACGCGATGGGCCCGGGCGGCTACCGGTTCGCGTCGAGCGCCGCCCGGAGACCGCGGGCCAGGGTCACCGCGTCGTCGGTGGCCCAGAAGTGCATGAAGAAGAGGCGCGGGCTCTCGTGGAGCATGTGGCTGTGGATCGCGGTGACCGCGATGCCGTGGGCGGTGAGCGCCCGGATCAGCGGATTGACCTGGGCCTCCGTCATCACGAAGTCGCCGGTGATCGCCGCGCGGCCGCCGCCGGTCGGCTGAAAGTTGATCGCGGTGGCCACACCCATGGACGGTGGTATCTCCACACCCTCCTCCATGATCGGTGCGGCGCGTGGCACGCTCACCTGGTACACGCCGCCGTTGACCGTTCCCTTGGTACCCAGGACCCTGGCGATCGCCGCCGTGTCGAGCTCGATCGGGGCGGCGGTCGGCGCGGCGGGCGGGCCCAGCGGAGTCCCGGTCAGGGCCAAGGCGTCGTGGATGGCGGCCGCGATCTTCGCGGCGTCGCCGTGCGCCTCGATGTGCATATACATCACCCGGGGCTGCTCGCCGAGCACATGGTTGTGCAGCGCGGTCTGCTCCACCTGGCCCGCCTGCAGCTTCCGCATCACCGGGCCGACCTCGGTCTCGGTCAGCACCAGGTCTCCCATCGCCATCACGTCCTGGCCGGTGCGCTTGAACGCCACCCAGGAGCCCAGGGCAAACGCCGGCTTGAGCGTGACCCCGGCGACGGTCACCTGGAGGTCCCCGCGGGGGAAGCCGAACTTGATCACCCCGCCGGGTTGGGGCGCTCCCTTGCGCCCCAGGGCTTGCTCGACGGCGGCCCAGTCACCGCCGGTTTGAGGGATCTGGGTCCGCGCCGAGGGCGCGGTGGCGGCGGAAACGAGAAGCGCGAGCGACAGGCTGGCTCGAGGATCGAACACGGTACCACTCCCGGGAGAGTCACGGCCTGCAAGGTAGGCCCGGCGGGAGTCATACCGGAAGGCGGCGAGGGAACCGCCGCTCAGGGGATCGGCGCGCAGCCGTCGGCCTTGCCGAAAAATGGCGAAGGCCGGGAAAGGTCTCAAAGAAATATTCTACGATCTTTTGGGACACAGGGGGTCGGCTAGCGCCAGCCCACCTCGAGCCCCACCAGCGCATTCCGCCCCGGGGCCGGCTCCAGCACCCGTCCCCCCACTCCGTTGATGTTCACCGATCCGACGTAGCGCCGGTCGAAGGCGTTGTTGAGCGCGCCGAACGGCTGGAGCCGGAGGGCGCCGGTCATCAGCGTGCCGCTCACCCGCACCGAGGTGACCCCCGCGCCCCAGCCGTCAACCCGAAGGGTGTTGCGGTCGTCGCCGAAGACCTGGCTGGCCGTGGTCTGGTCGATCTCCACCAGCACCCGGCTCACCGTGAGGCCGGCCACGGCCCGGAAGAAGTGACGTGGGACGCCCGCCAGATGCTTCCCGTCCAGCGTGTCGGTCGTGGCCCCGTTGGGAATCCGGTACTCGCTGAAGGTGTAGCCGGCGTAGGTATAGGCCCCGGACAGGGTGAGCCAGCGCCACGGCGCGGCGCCGAGCCCGAGCTCGACGCCGTGATTCCTGACCCGGCCCGCATTCTCGAAGAAGGCGCGGCCGTCCTGCTCCTTGGCCTGGAGGATGGCATCGCGGATACCGCTGGCGAACACCGCGACGCTGTAGTCCACCCGGCGCCCCAGGCTTCCCTTGAGCCCGAGTTCGCCCGACAGGGTGCGCTGGGGGCCCAGGCCGGTGTTGAACCCGACGGTGCCATTGGCCTGGTTCACCAGCTCGGTGGTGGTGGGCGACTCGAAGCTGGTGGACACGTTGGAGTAGAGCCTGCTCCGGTTTCCGACGGCCACGCTTACGCCCACGCTGCCGCTGGCGTTTTCCATCACCCTCTCGCCGCTGTTGTCGATGCCGTCGGTAAGGAACCGGTCCTTGACCCGGAAGGTGAGCCGATCGTACCGGATGGCGCCGAGCAGGAGCACCCGAGGCACCGGCTCCCAGTGGAGCTGGGCGTAGGGCCCGAGCTCGGTGACCGTCTCCCGCTGGTCCGCCAGGAGCACGCCGGTGGGTTTGCCGGCGTCGCTGCGCTCGTTCCTCCGGTTGTCCCGCATGGTCTGAAGATCGAATCCGGCGCTGAGCCTGAGCGGGCGCCTCCCCGTGAGGAGCGGCAGCGATCCGCCCAGCCGAACTCCTCCCGCCAGGCGGCCGATGGAATTGTAGGTGCCCGCCGTTGTGGTGGTGGGGGGTGGCGGCGCCGTCGCGAGGGGATTGGTGAGATCCCGATGGAACCCGAAGGCGATGGCCTCGAGCTCCTTGCCGGCGCCATCCAGCCAGTGGTACCGGAGCGAGAGCTGCTGCTGGGTCACCGCCTTGTCCGCTCCCCGGACGATGTTGGTGAACGCGGCGCTGTCCCTCGTATGGGCGTACTCGGCCTGGGTGAGGGCACCGGGATTCTCGGCGTGGGGCGCATCGGCGATCGCGAAGCGCACCCCCAGGGTCGAGTGCCCGCCGAGCGTGACGTCCGCCTTGCCATTGACCTGGAGCACTTCGGCCCGGCTGTGCTGCCGGAACCCGTCGGTGGTGAGGCGGGACACCGACAGCGCCCCGCCGGCGTTGCCGCGCACCGCGCTGACCATCGACTGCCATTTGCTGGTGCCGAACGCGCCGCCCACCAGCCGGACGTCCGCCGCGACCGGCTTGAGCGGTGTCTCGGTCGTGAATGACAGCACCCCGCCCGACGCATTCCCATAAAGCGCGCCCGCCGAGCCGGTGAGGACCTCTACCCGGTCAATGGTGCCCAGCTCGAGGTTGGTGAGCTGGCTTTGCCCGTCGGGCAGGGTCTGGGGGACGCCGTCGATCAGCACCTTGACGCCGCGGAGCCCGAAGTTGGCGCGGCTGCCGGCGCCGCGGAGCGACACCCGCTGGTCCAGCGAGTAGTTGTACCGGTTGAGCACCACGACGCCGGGGAGCCGGCTCAGGGACTCGTCCAGCCCGCCGGTGAGCTGGGCCCGCCGGAGCGCGCTCGCACCCAGGACGCCGACAGCCATGGGCGCGCGGGAACGGTCCTCGCCCGCGCGGGTGACCCGCACCTCCAGATCGGGCAAGGCTGCGGCCCGGGTGGTATCGGAGCGGGTGGAATCGGGGCGGGCGGGGGCCTGGGCGGCGAGCGTGGGGATCCGGCCCACCAGCAGGAGGCAGAAGGCGAATCGGCGCATGGGATGAAGCATAGTTAGTTTTCTCCCCTTCCATGACATCCACCCGGACCTCTCTCACACCGGATTTCTCGCGGCCCCCGTTTGCCGCGGCCCCGGACGCCCGGTTCGAGCCGGCGCCGGCGGACGGCGTGCTGCCGGAGGGATTCTTCTCGACCTCGAACCTCCCGACCTACGTTCGGGTGCGCGGCGCCTGGCAGATGCCGGCGCGGCCCCGGATGGACGGCGCGATCGTCCGGAAGGATGCCGGGCTCGAGGTGGTGGAGCCGCGCCTGGTGAACCGGGGGGAGCCGGTGGCGATCGGACTCGCCGAGGACGGCTCCGAGGGCATTGTCGTCCACGCCGCGGGCTTTCTCGGCACCGGCTTCAAGCCGAACGAGTTCCGCTTCATGTCCACCGAGGTGAGCCGGGAGCGTCCGGTCAACTACGAGGAGATGGCGGATCGGGTGGAGGCGGAGCGTCGCGCGGGCGGATATCTGCTGTGGGTGGTGGGTCCCGCCCTGGTGCACTCGCGCTCCCGCGCCGACTTCGAGTGGTTCATCCGGAACGGCTACGTGCAGGCGGTGCTCATCGGCAATGCGGTCGCGGTTCACGACATCGAGGCGGCCATCTTCGGGACCACGCTGGGCATCACCCGCACGGGGCAGGCCGCCGAGGCGGGGCACGGTCTCCACATGCGCGCGATCAACCGGGTCCGGGCCGCCGGTTCGATCGAGCGGGCGGTGGAGTCGGGCCTGATCAGGAGCGGGATCATGCGGACCCTGGTCACCGAGCGGGTGCCGTACGTGCTGGCCGGCTCGATCCGGGACGACGGCCCGCTGCCCGGGGTATTGTCCGATACCCTCGAGGCGCAGCGCGCCATGCGGGATCACACGGTGCGGGCCACCGGCGCCGTGTTCATCGCCACGGCGCTCCACGCGATCGCGGTCGGGAACCTGCTGCCGTCGTTTCACACCCACCGAGGAACGCCGGAGCCGCTGCTGACCATTTGCGTCGACCAGACCGAGTTCGTCGTGAGCAAGCTCAAGGACCGCGGGACCCACCAGGCGTTCGGCGTCGTCACCAACGCCCAGGACTTCATGCACGTGTTCCGATCCTACGTGGACCAATGCCGCCAGTCATGACCGAAATGCCCAACGGGCCGGGAACCGGCCCGGGATGGACCAGGCTCGCGCTGGAGCTCCGCGCCGCGGTGCCCGCCGAGGAAATCGACCGGATCTGGGCGTTCCGGGTGGTACGCCGCGAGGGCCGGGACTTTGGCACCGCGATTCTCTCACGGGTGGATGGAGACCGGCGCCGGATCTACACCGCGCGCTTTACCCTCACAGTCAAGGGCAAGAAGCGCGGCACCTTCGAGTGGGGACTGGACGAGGTGGGCAGCGGGCCCCTCACTGCGCTGGACGAGCTGCTCGCGCTGGTTCCCAAGCGCTCCGACGAGGAGGAGCCGCCCACGCCGGTGGACACCGGTGCCTGGTTCCCGCCCCAGGACGATGCCGGCGCCATCCCCGCATGACGCGGTGGCGTCGCTCGATCGCTTTCGCCGGCACCTGCGCGAGCGTCGCCTGCCGGTAACCCGGCAGCGCCTGGCGGTGGCCGAAGCGGTCTTCCGCTCGGGGGATCATCCCTCGGTCGAAAACCTGGAACGAAGGGTCCGCGCGTCCGGCGCCTCGGTCGGCATGGCGACGCTCTACCGTACCCTGGAGGTGCTGCTGGAGAGCGGCCTGGTGCGGGAGCACGATTTCGGCGAGGGCTTCAAGCGGTACGAACCGGTGTCGGCCGGGCCGGCCCACGATCACCTGATCTGCGAGCGTTGCGGCCGGGTGGAGGAATTCGCCAATGACCGGCTCGAGCGGCTGCTCCGGATGACGGCCGACGAGCACCGGTTTCTGTATCGCCGCCACCGGGTGGACGTACACGGCGTCTGCACCGCCTGCCGCGGCCGGGACCTCGAACCGCTGGGAGCGGGAACGGACCTCCGATGAGCGATGCACCGAGCCTGAGCCTCCTGGTGGCCTTTGCGGGCGGACTGCTCAGCTTTCTCTCGCCCTGCGTCCTGCCGCTGGTGCCCTCCTACCTGGGCTTCATCACCGGATTCACCTTCAACGAGATGACCGACCGGCGCCGGATCGCGATGATCCATGCGCTGCTGTTCGTCCTCGGATTCACGCTGATCTTCATGGTGTTCGGGGCCAGCGCCACCGCCCTGGGACGCCTGCTCAAGTACTACGACGTCTGGTTCCAGCGGATCGGCGGGGTGCTGATCATCCTGTTCGGGCTCTACTGTCTCGGCGTCATCAAGCTGTCGTTTCTCGATCAGGATTCCCGGCTCCACCTGGACCGGAAGCCGGTGGGTTACCTGGGCTCACTGCTGGTCGGGATGGCGTTTGCCGCCGGGTGGACCCCGTGCATCGGCCCGATTCTCGGCGCGATCCTCGGGCTGGCGGCGACCGAAGCGAGCCTGGGGAAGGGCATGGTCCTGCTGGGCGCGTACTCGCTCGGGCTCGCGGTACCGTTTCTGGTCGCCGCGTACGCGGCGGAGTCGTTCCTGGGGTGGTTTCAGCGGTTCCGGCGCTACCTGCCCTGGGTCCAGCGGGTGAGTGGGGTGTTGCTGATCGTGGTGGGCGTGCTGATGGCGACGGGGGAGTTCACCCGGATGGCCGGGTGGCTGCAGAGTCTGACGCCGAATTTCCTGCGGAAATGGCTGTAGTCCGGCCCGGGTGCAAGTCTTGGTTTCAGGCCAACATAGTGCGGGTTCGCGTGTGCAAGAGGGCGCTCCCAGACCGTCTCCGGAATGTACCCGCGAGCATCGTGGGGCGATTTCATCGCCCACCCGTGACACCGGCTTGCGAATCGCGGGCGCCAGCAATCAAACCGCAAAGAGTGGGTGACGGCCCTTCCGGAAGGGCGCGGTCTGCGAAACCTGTGCCATCGGTGGGATTCGACTGATGCGGTGCGAAGGTCAATTCCGGCAAGGAGAGGTCCCATGAGGCGATTCCATTTTGCACTGATCGGCATGGCGGTGGTGGCGTCATGCGCGAAGAAGAACGAGCAGGCCGCTCAGGCTGCCGCCGATACGTCGCACCGTGATATCGCGCTGACCACCCCCGACAGTTCGAGGCCGCTGAACGACGTGGCGTCGAGCGCCGAAACCGGCACCAAGGTGGACACGGTCTACGTTCCCCAGCCGACGCCTCCCACCGAGGCGCAGCCCAAGAAGACGCCGCCCAAGACCTCGCATCCGGCGCCTCCGCCGGCTCCGAGCCCCGCGCCTCTTTCTACTCCGGGCCCGGCACCCGCTCCGGTGCCCGCTCCCGCTCCTCCGCCGGCGGTGACCAGGCTCGACGCCGGGACGGTCTTCACGACCCGGACCACCCGGGCGCTGAGCTCCCGAACCACCAAGGCCGGTGAGACCTTCACCGCCACCGCGGATGCGGCGGTCACCAGCAGCAGCGGCGCGGTGGTGATTCCCGCCGGCGCGGAGGTCACCTTTACGGTCGTGGCCCTCAAGCCGGCGAGCAACAAGAGCGACAAGGACGGGACCATCAACATCCGCGCGACCAGCGTGATGGTGAACGGCCAGTCCCATCCGATCGACGCGGAAGTGACCAACGTCGAGCATACGCTCAAGGGCCGCGGCGTGGGCACCACCGAAGCGGCCAAGGTCGGGGCCGGCGCGGTGGCGGGCGCCATCATCGGCAAGGTGATCGGCGGCGGCTCCGGCGCGGCGGCGGGCGGCGTGGTTGGGGGCGCGGCGGGCGCCGCGGTGGCGGTGGAGACGGCCGACCGCGACGTGATCATCGCGGTCGGAGCCAAGATCCGGCTCGCGCTCCGCTCCGCCTTCTCGGCGGACTAGTACCCGGCGCCGCCCCCGCCGCGGCGGGGATCGCTCACGCCCTGCCAGCCCGACGCGGTGCGGATGATCGCCTCCACATCACCGGCATAGCTCCGGTAGCGAATCAGGTGGCCGAGCCTCAAGAGCTCGGCCACCGTCGCTTCCGGTACCCCCGAGGAATCGGGTGATTCCCGTTCCAGCTGGATCGAGTCGGGGCGGGCCTGGTGGAACATGCGCGGCGCGGCCACCGCGTCGGCCAGCGTCATGCCGTGGTCGATGACGTTGGACACGGTGTGATACACCGTGGTGATGATGGTGGTCCCTCCGGGCGAGCCCAGCACCAGGAACAGGCGGCCCTTCGGATCGAGGACGATGGTCGGGGCCATCGAGGAGAGCGGCCGCTTGCCCGGCCTGATGCCGTTGGCCGGGCCCTCGATCGATCCATACATATTGGGCGAGCCGGGCACCGTCGTGAAGTCATCCATCTCGTCGTTGAGCAGGAATCCCGCGCCCCGCACCGTGACCGCGCTCCCGTAGGAGTTGTTGAGCGTGGTGGTGAGGCTCACCGCGTTGCCGGCCGCGTCGACGATCGAAAAATGGGTGGTCGAGGGTCCCTCGTGGAGCTGGGCCACCGCGTCCGGCGTGGGGGTGGCGCGGGTGGTGTCGATCAGCGAGTGCAGGGTGCGTCCGAAGCGCTTGCTCACCAGACGGGCGACGGGATTGCTGACGAAGGCCGGGTCGCCCAGCTTCGAGTTGCGCATGATGAACGCGCGCCGCATCGACTCGGCCTCGCGGTGCAGCAGGGCCGCCGAGCCGAACGGCGGCGCCGGCCGGTAGCCCTCCATCTGGTTCAGGATCATCGCCACGGCGATGCCGCCCGACGACTCGGGAGGCATGCCATACAGGGTGTAGCCGCGGTAGGTGAATCGGAGCGGTACCCGCCAGACCGGCCGGTAGGCGCGAAGGTCCGCGCGCGAGATGAGGCCGCCCCCGCGCTCCACTTCCGCCGCCAGCGAGTCCGCCACCCAGCCGCGATAGAAGCCCGCGGCGCCGTGGTCGCGGATGGCGCTGAGGGTGCGCGCCAGGTCGGGCTGCTTGAAGGTCGAGCCCACCGGGGGAGAGACCCCGTCGGGTCTGAACTGCGCCGCGGTGACGGGGAATTCCGCGAACCGGGTGGAGTCCCGGCTGATGGATTGGCTGCGATACTCGTCTACCAGGAATCCGTCCCGTGCCAGCGTGACCGCCGGCTCGAGCAAGGACTTCCAGGACAGCTTCCCGAAGCGGCGATGCATCGCCGCGAGCCCCGCGACGCTGCCCGGGACGCCGGCGGACAGCGCGCCGGTGACGCTCTTTCCGTTGCTCTTGCCATCGGGACCGATGTACATGGTCGCGGTGGCGCGTTGGGGCGCCACTTCCCGGAAGTCCAGCGCGCGCACCGCTCCCGATCGGCTCCGATAGAGGAGAAAGCCGCCGCCCCCGATGTTGCCGGCCTCGGGATGGACGACGGCCAGGGCGAACCCCACCGCGACCGCCGCGTCGATCGCGTTGCCGCCGCGCCGCAGCACCGCGCGACCGACCTCGCTCGCGATCGGGCTGCCCGACACCACCATCGCGCGTTTCCCTTCGGTGACGCGGGACTTGCCCAGCAAGGGCCAGGTGTCCGGAATGCCGGAGGTTTGCGCGAGGAGCGGCGCGGCCGCGCCGAGAACGAGGAGCGACCAGAGCGTCGGGAGCCGACGGAGCACGGAGACCTCGACTGGAGAACGGATAAGTGGGTAATTTACCGGGAACCATGCCACAGTACAGCCGCCCGCCCGAGATCGCGTGAGCGATCCGTCACCGCTTCGCCTGACCGAGCGCCGGAATCCCCGCACGGCCGACATCGATACCCTGGGCCCACTGGAGATCGTAGACCGGATCGCGGCGGAGGATGCCGGCGTGCCGGCCGCCGTGGCCCGGGCGCGGGTGGAGATCGCGTGCGCCATGGAGCTGATCGAGGCAGCCTTCCGCGCCGGGGGCCGGCTCATCTACGTCGGCGCCGGGACCAGCGGCCGGCTCGGCGTCCTCGACGCATCCGAGTGTCCGCCGACGTTCGGGGTACCGCCGGAGATGGTGACGGGGATCATTGCCGGCGGATACGCCGCCCTCGTCACGTCGATCGAAGGCGCCGAGGACGATCCCGCTCAGGGCATGGCCGAGGTGAATTCCCGGCGGATCGGCCCCGCGGATGTCGTGGTCGGCATCGCGGCGAGCGGCACCACGCCGTTCGTGCGGGCCGCCCTGGGCCGGGCCCGGACCCTGGGTGCCAAGACGGTGTTGCTCACCTGCTCCGATCCGCCCCGCGACCTGCTGGACACCTGCGATGTCGCGATCGTGGTGCGCACCGGGCCCGAGGTGGTCACCGGCTCGACCCGGCTGAAGGCGGGCACCGCCACCAAGCTGGTCCTCAACACGCTGACCACCGGCGCCATGATCCGGCTGGGCAAGACCTACGGCAATCTGATGGTGGATCTCAAGGCCACCAACGCCAAGCTGGTGGACCGGGGCGAGCGGATCGTGATGGAAGTGGCCGGGGCGGATCGCGCCGCGGCGCGCCGGGCCGTCGAGGCGGCGCGGGGCCGGGTGCGCACCGCGATCGTCATCGCGTGCAAAGGCTGCACCGCGGCCGAGGCCGAATCGTTGCTGGCGCGGCACGACAACCACTTGCGCCCCATCCTGGGTCCCCCACCCGCGGTGCCGGGCCCATGACCGAGCGGGCGACCCTGGCGGTGGGGCTCATGTCGGGTACGTCGCTCGACGGAATGGACGCTGCCCTGGTGCGGCTGCACGGACCCACCCAGGTCGAGCTGGTGGCCTTTGCACACCGCCCCTACCACCCCGAGGAGCGAAGAGAGATCGAGGAGGCGATCGAGAAGCAGAACGGCGGGGCCCGCCGCCTGGCGCATTTGCACGCCCGCATCGCCGAGTGGGCGGCGGAGGCGGTAGACCAGGTCCTGGCGCGGGCCCATCTGCCGGCGGGCGCGCTGGATCTGATCGCCTTCCATGGCCAGACCATCTGGCACGAGCCCCCCCTCGTCACCTGGCAGCTCGGCGAGCCGGCGCTCCTCGCCGAACGATTCGGGGTCCGGGTCGTCTCCGGCTTTCGGGGCAGGGATGTGGCGGCCGGCGGCGAGGGCGCACCGCTGGTCCCGATGGCCGATGTGCTGCTGTTCGGGGCGGAGGGCGGCCCCAGGATTCTGCTCAACATCGGCGGGATGGCCAATATCACCATGGTGGCGCGGCGCGCGGTGGAAGAAGGCAGTTACGCCTTCGATACCGGGCCCGGTGTGGCCGTGATCGACGCGGTGGCCCGCCTGGCCGATCCGTCGCTCTCCTATGACAAGGACGGAGCGCTGGCCGCTCGCGGGCAGCCCGCCGACGCGGTGCTCGCGGCGCTGCTGGCCGATGAGTTCTTCGCGAAGCCGCCGCCCAAGAGCACCGGCCGGGAGCGCTTCGGCGCGATCTACTCCAGGCAGCTCTACGCGCGGGTCCCCGGGCCCGACGCCGTCGCCACCGCCGTCGAGCTCACCGCCCGGAGCATCACGGGCGCGGTCGAGCGCTGGACGCCGGCGGGCACCGAGGTCGTCGCGTCGGGGGGCGGCTGCCATCACCCCGGACTCTGGTGGGCGCTGGGGGCTCGCCTCGCGGAGCGGGGCAGGAAGCTCCACCGGTTCGACGATCTGTTCTTTTCGGGAGACGCGAAGGAGGCGGTGGCATTCGCGCTGCTGGGATACCTCACGGTGCGCGGGCAGCCGGGCAATCTGCCGCGCGCCACCGGCGCGCGGGCCCACCGGGTGCTCGGGACGATCACCCCGGCGTAGCGGCGCGCAGCAGGGAAACCGGTGCCGGGGCTCGGCGTACATCGGGACGGCGGTCAGCGCCGCAGCAGCAGGTAGAGTCCGAAGAGACAGGCCAGGATGCCGATCCCCACGAGCGCCATCGTGACCGGCGAGCCGTTACGCCGGGCCGGCAGCGGGGTCTCCACGGTGGGCGGCGTCACCACGGGGGGCTGCGGCGACATCAGCGCGGGAATCTCGCCGCTGTCCGGTTCGTCGGTCGGGTAGACGTGGTAGCCCACCTCGCCCGTGTCGGAGGGCGCCGGCAGGCCTTCGCCGGCGAAGCGCGCCACCACCACGGTGATGTTGTCGGGGCCGCCCCGCTCGTTGGCCATGGTGATGAGCTGGGAGCAGACGGTGTCCAGGTCGGCGTTGTCCTTGAGCAGGGCGGGGATCTCTTCTCGCTTGACCTGTCCCGACAGGCCGTCGCTGCAGATGACCAGCGTGTCGCCCCGGTGCAGCGGCTGGAAGGTGAGGTCCACCCGGATCCGCGCGTCGGGTCCCAGCGCCTGCAGGATGATGTTGCGGCGCTCGCTGTGCTCGGCTTCCTCCTCGGTGAGCTCCCCGGCATCCACCAGCCGTTGCATCAGCGACTGGTCCTTGGTGAGCTGGGTCGCCACGCCGCCGCGCACCAGGTAGGCCCGGCTGTCGCCCACCTGGGCCAGATAGAGGCAGCCGTCCAGCACACCGGCCACCGTCGCGGTGGTCCCCATGCCGCGCACGTCGGGGTGCTCCCGCGAGTACAGGTGAATCCGGTCGTTGGCCTGTTCCACCGCGGTGCGGAGGTGCCGGATGAATCGCTCCGGAGAGACATCGGCCTCGGCGCTCCAGCTCTCCAGCATGTGGCGGAAGATGAGGTCCGCCGCCATCGAGCTGGCCAGCTCGCCGGCCGCGGCGCCGCCCATGCCGTCCGCCACGAGAAACAGGATGCCCCGCTCGCCCACCCGGTGGGGGCCGCCGTTGGTGAGATCCACGGTCCGCGCCGTGAGGTCGGCCACCAGGAATGCATCCTCGTTGTGGTCCCGGGTGCGCCCCAGATCGGTGCGGGCGCGCGCGGTGACGACGACGGGACCGGGGGAGTGGCTCATCAGGGTGTCGAGTCGCGGAGTTGGCGGATCATCGTCTGATAACTCGGCCTCGGGAAGAGCTGGTTGGCGAAGGTATACAGCCGCAGGGCCGTCGGCCGGTCCTGGTGCTGGAGCGCATCGTACGCCAGGAGCGCCGCGGCCATGGCGCGCTTCTGCCGGGGCTGTCGCGGCGCGTCCATGATTCGCCGGGCCCGGCCGAGCGCAAAGACCCGCCGCGCCGGCGAGTCGAAATGCCCGGGCTCCGGCAGGGCGAGACTGTCGCCGCCCTGGACCGAAGATGTACTGGTGTCGGGCGACGCGCTCGTGTCCCGGATCACCCTCGGGGCCGTGGCTGTGACAGGACCGACCTCTTTCGTCGTGGGTGGTGCGGGCGGCGGAACCGGTACCGGGGCCGGTGGGGTAACCGGTACGGACGCCGGAACGGCCGCGGCAACCCGGTGGCTGGTGTCCGGCGCCGGCGATGACGCGGGCGGGGCCGCGGAAGGGGAGTGCGCGAAACGCACGACGCCCCAGGTCCCCAGCGCCACCACGACCAGGCCGAACGCCGCGAGCCCGGCCTTCGAGCGCCGGCGCCGCGCGCCACCCGGTATCCGCCGCGTCGCGGGAATGTCGCGGCCCGCCCGGGGGTCCGGCGCACCCAGCCGCCGGGTTGGGGGACCCCCCCTCTCCACCACCTCACGCAGCGCCTGCACGAACCCCGCGACGGTCCGATAGCGGCCGGCCGGGTAGCGGGCCAGCGCGCGATCCATCACCGCCTGCAGCCCATCGGGAAACTTACCCTCCGGACGCGAGATCAGCAGCGCCCGGGGCGGATCGGTGAGCCGCTTGACCAGGGTCTCCTGGATCGAGCCGCCCTCGAACGGAAGCCGCCCGGTGATGAGCCGATAGAGTACCAGCGCGAGCGAGTACTGGTCGGATCGTCCATCCAGCGGGTCGCCGGCGATCTGCTCGGGGCTCATGTACTCCGGCGTGCCCACGACGAAGCCGGTCTTGGTAACCCGCTGGGCCGGGTCGGCCTCCATCGCCTTGGCGATGCCGAAGTCCACCAGCTTGACCGTCTCCCGCCCGCCCCGGGAAACCACCATGATGTTGTCGGGCTTGAGATCGCGGTGGACGATGCCCAGCTCATGGGCCGCCTCCAGCCCCGCGGCGCACTGCGCCACGAGCTCGGTCGCGGCGGCCACCGGCATCGGGCCCTGCTCCTCGGCCACCGCCGTAAGGGTGCGCCCCTCGACGTACTCCATGGCCAGGTACACCAGCCCATCCGGCGTCAGGCCGAAATCGTAAACCGTGCAGACGTTGGGGTGGGAGATCCTGCTGGCGTTGGTGGCTTCGCGGTTGAACCGGCTGACGGCGTCGGGGTCGTGGCTGAGCGACGGGCTCATCACCTTGAGCGCGCAGGGCCGCCCGATCATCACATGGGTGGCGAGGTACACCTCGCCCATGCCGCCTTCACCGAGGCGGGAATTCACCTGATAGCGGTCACCCACCAGCTGACCCAGCAGTCCCTGCGCAGCCGCCGGCGTCCCGGGCCGAAGCGGCGACCGATCACGGGAGCAGAAGGCCGCTTCGTCGCCGTACTCGGTACCGCAGGCCGGGCAAACCTTCACGCGGGAACCTCGAGTCGGGCTTCGGGGAGTGGCTGGTGGCGATTCGCCCGTCGCAATCTAGGTCTCGCCCTGCCGGACCGTCAACCGGCGCGTTGCCGTAAGTCATAGTCGTTGTGTACCTTGCAGCGATGCCTCCTGTCGCACCCCGACTCGCTTCGACGTCCGGACTCATTCTGCTGCTCGCGTCGTGCGCGGGGCATCGGCCGGGAGCGGAGCCGCTGCCCCAATCGTCGCGGCCTGCCTCGCCGGCTCCGTCCCCCGACACCACTCCATCGGAGCGCCCGAGCAGCGGCACCGTGCGTGGCGCGCTCCCGCCGATTCCCGAAGTCCACGGCCCGCTGCGCATCGAGGTGGTGTACCCCGACTCCGCGACGCGAATCGATGTCCGCGATTCCACCTTCGTGTTCGGATCGGTCGGAGACGGCGCCGCCATGCTCCGGATCAACGGGTCGGAGGTGCCGGTGGCGCCGAACGGCGCCTGGCTCGCCTGGATCCCGGTGAACCGGGACAGCGTGGTCACCCTGCGACTCGAAGCGGCGCGCGGCGCCGACTCGGCACGACTCGACTACCGGATCCGGCGGGTCCCGCGATTCGTGCCGCGCGATCCGAATGCGCTCTGGGTCGATACCACCTCGTTTTCGCCGGCCGGCCGGGTCTGGTGGCCGGGCGGCGAGGATCTGCCGATCTCGGTCCGCGCCAGCGAAGGCGCCGCGCTGGCCCTGCTGCTGCCCGACGGGACCCGCCTGGCGCTCAGCCCCGACCGCGTCGACGACGACGTGCCGGCGGCGTTGCGCGCCTTCGACCGCGACACGCTCAAGCTCAGGAACAGCGGCCGCGCGGAGCGCTATCGCGCCGCGGTGCGCGGCCTCCGCCTGGGCGATCCCGGCCCGCTGTTCGGCGCGGGCTCGGGGTCCGCCGGGGGTGAAGCGACCCTCTGGGCCGCGCTCGGCCCGGACACCCTGCGGCTGCGCTGGCCGCTCCGGATGGCCCCGCTCGACACGCTGCCCATCGAGGCCGAGCTGGACGACAATCGTCCGGCGCGCGGCAACACCGACTCCATCACGGTCGGGCGGGCGACACCGGTCGGCACCTACACCTGGTTCTTCCCCACCGGCACACGGGGTCGCGTCACCGGTCGCATCAACGGCGAGGTCCGACTCCGGCTCTCGGCCCGGAGCGACGCCTGGGTGGCCGCGGCGGACGCCTGGCCGGCCGGCGCCGTGGCGGGGCCCGCGGTCGTCGGCTCGGTGACGCTCTCGCCGCGCGCCGACCGCGTGGTGGCGCGGATTCCGGTCGGGCGCCGGGTGCCGTTCCAGGTGCTGGAGCGCCAGCGCGAGCTCACGCTGGTCCTCTATGGCGCGGTGTCGGACGTGAATTGGCTGCGCTATGGCCGCGAGGATTCACTGGTCGCTCTGGCGACGACCCGCCAGGTCAGCGCCGACGAGCTGGAGCTGACCTTCGCGCTGGCGCAACCGGTCTGGGGCTACCGGACTCGCTGGGACGGTACCGACCTGCTCTTCGAAATCCGGCGTCCGCCCCTGATTGACCCGGCCGCTCCGCTCCGGGGCCGGCTCATCGCGGTGGATCCGGGACACCCGCCGGTCGGCGCCACCGGCCCCACCGGCCTCAAGGAGGCGGACGCCAACCTGGCCATCGGACTCATGCTGCGGGATCTGCTCGAGGCGGAGGGCGCCCGCGTGTTCCTGACGCGCGCGGACGCTCGCCCGGTGGATCTCTGGCCCAGGCAGCGCGCCGCCGACAGCGCCGGCGCCGAAATCCTGCTCTCGATCCACAACAATGCGCTGCCTGACGGCGTGAACCCCTTCACCAACAACGGCGCCAGCGCCTTCTACAATCATCCCCGATCGCTCCCGCTGGCCCGCGACATCGTGGCGAGGCTGGTGGCCCGCACCGGGCTGCGCGATCTGGGCGTGGGTCGGGGTGACCTGGCGCTGGTTCGTCCGACCTGGATGCCGGCGGTCCTCAGCGAAGGACTGTTTCTGATGCTGCCCCAGCAGGAGGCCGCGCTCCGGAATCCCGACGGTCAGCGGTTGTATGCTCTGGCGGTGCTCGAGGGACTGAAACGCTTCCTGGCCCGACGGGCGTCGGGGATGTGGTGACTGGTCATCGGTGACCGGGTGTTGGACACCGTGCACCACGGGGCGGGTACGGCGTCCCCTATCTCTGGAACCCCCGACATCATAGGAGTGTCGCGAGTGCAGCAGGGCTCGAAGGCGCTGGAACGTACCGTGAGGGCCGGCGTGGCCATCCTCTGGATGTGCCGGTCGGCGTCCTCGGTCCAGGCGCAGAGCGTGGACCAGCGCCGGGCGCTCGACGCGTTCCGGGATTCGCTCGCGTCGGTGACCGACTCCGCCACGTTGGCGGCGCAGGAGGCCCGTCTCCTGGCCGAGGCGCGGAAGAGCCGCAACGATGCCTTCCTGCACCTCCGCCTCGGCAACCTGGCCTTGCGCCAGGCCGACGTGGGGGGAGTGTCGCACTACGATGACGCCGCGTCGGAGTTCAAGTGGGGCGCCGAGCTGGCGCCGCAGTGGCCCTACGCCTGGTACGGGCTCGGACTCGCCGAACTCGCGCTGGGCGCTCGGGCGCAGGGCGGCCCGGAGGCGGGGGCCGGCCTCGAGCGCGACGCGTGGGCCCGCGCCGGCGACGCCTTCGCGCACGCCGCCGCGCTGGAGCCGGGTCTCGCGCCGCGGCTCGAAGAGCTGGCCCGTCAGGCACTGCGGGCCCGCTCCACCGTGCGGGCCACGGTGATTCGCGATGCCCTGATCCGCGCGGCCCACGAACCCCGCGGACAGCGGGAAGGCCGGTTGGTGCTCGCGCTGGGCCGGGTGCAGCGGGAGCTGGGCGACTCGGCGGCGGGGTCGACGTTTGCCGCCTATGCCGCGGCCGGCGAAGATCGCGGGCTCGGCCTGCTGGAGCTGGGGCGGACCCGGCTCCTGTCTGGAGACCTCGGTGGCCAGGCCGACTACCTCGAGGGCCTCACGTCCGACGATCCCGGCGCGGTGGCGGAGGCCCGGAACGATTTCCTGCCGATCGCGAGCGATGCGCAGCTGGCCGACTTCGACCTCCGGCACGGCATCGCCCGCGCGGACATGGTGCGGCGGTTCTGGACCACGCGCGACCGGGTGGAGCTCCGCCCCGAAGGGTCCCGCCTGGCGGAGCACCTTCGCCGGCTGGCCCACGCACGGCAGGAATTCGTGTTCACCGGCGATGATGGCGTCGAGCGGCTGGACGATCGTGGACGGGTCTTCATCCGTCACGGCGAGCCCGACGATCGCGCGAGCTTCACCATCCCGGGCGTGGAGCCCAACGAGTCCTGGCGCTATCGGCGCGGCGCCACCGACATGGTGCTGCATTTCTCGGCCCGGCACGCCCCCAAGGACTTCCGGTTGATCGAGAGCGTGCTCGATGTCACCGACGTACGCTCCAGCGTGGGCTTCGGCGCGGGCTCGAGCTCGAGTCCCAATCAGGCCGACGCGAGCAGCGAACAGCTGCTGCGCTCCCGCTCCGCGCTGGCGCCCCTGTATCGGCTGCGGCCGGCCGGCCGGCCCGAGCAGGTGGCGGATTTCCTGGCTCGCGAGCGCGCGCTGGGTCGCCGAGGCATTCAGCTCGGCACCCAGACCGACAGCTACACTCTGCGGTTTCCGATCGAGCTCAACGCCTGGGGCGAC
This sequence comes from uncultured Gemmatimonadales bacterium, assembly GCA_963762545.1. Lineage (GTDB taxonomy): Bacteria > Gemmatimonadota > Gemmatimonadetes > Gemmatimonadales > GWC2-71-9 > JABFSM01. The sequence goes on from CAVXLC010000002.1 coordinate 660,784, forward strand.
TACGCCGTCGGCGGCGGCTCGGGCTCCGAGCCCGCGGTGCAGGTGCTCTTCGCGATTCCGGGCTATGCCATCGAGCCGGCCACCGGGACCGTGGGTTTCGTCTATCCGGTCCGAGTCCGGTTCGTGGCCCTGGATACGGCGGGTAACATCGTGGCCTCGGTGGATACCCTCACCCGCATCGAGCCCGGCGATCGCATCGCCGCCAACCGGAGCCTGGTGGGGCGCATTGCGGTGCCACTGCGCCCCGGGCGGCTGACCGTCCAGGCCGCCATCCAGTACGGCGATCAGGCCGGAACGGCGTTCGGGGTGGATTCCATCACGGTCCCGTCCCCCGGGTCCGGCGTGTTGGCCCTGGGCGACTTGCTGGTGGGCACCCGGCGCGGGCGGCTCAGCGTTCCGCTGGGAGACGGCACCCAGATCGCGCTCCAGCCCGGCGGCGTCGTGCGACGCAGCGACGGGCTGGATCTGGCGGTCGAGGTGTTCGGCCTGGCACCGGGCGCGGGGGCCGAGGTGCGGTTGTTCGTGGCGCCGCAGGAAGGCGCGGCGGTCCCGGAGGGCGAGCTGCGGCAGTGGCGCCCGTTTCCGGACGACAAGGCGGTCGCCTGGGTCACCCGCCGGGCCGGCGGGGATGCGATCGCGCGCTGGCGGGTGACGCTGCCGCTGCAGAAGCTCAAGGCTGGTTCATGGACGCTGGCGGTGGTGGCGACGGATTCGACGGGTCGTGGGGTCCGGCGGGAGGCCCCGTTGGAGGTCCTGGTTCCGTAGGGTGACCGCTTCGTGACAGATTTGTGATGTGAACATCAGTTTTCCGCGCCGTTGCTACACTTCTCCGCGTATTGTCCGCGACCTGCCACCACCCTACCTTGAACCTCCCCGTCGGTCGCCCGCAGGAGCGAGCCTGCGAGCGGCCGACGCGCGAAACCGCTGCTTCCAATTACAATTCTGGCAATACTTTGAGGGAGTCCCCATGGGAACTGCCACCCCCCGGGTTCCGCTGCAGTTGTCGCCGAACGCCATCACGGTACTGGAAAAGCGCTACCTGATGCGCGATGAGACGGGCGCGCCCGTCGAGACAGCGGTGGACCTGTTCTGGCGGGTGGGGTGCACCGTCGCCGAGCCGGACCGGGCCTATGGCGCTTCCGACGGCGCCGTCCTGGCCGTCGCGGAGGCCTTCTACGAGCTGATGGCCAAGCGGCTCTTCATGCCGAACAGCCCCACGCTCATGAACGCCGGCCGGCCCCTGGGGCAGCTCTCCGCCTGCTTCGTCCTGCCGGTGGACGACGCGCTCTCCAACGGCAAGAGCGGCATCTACGATACCCTGACCTCCATGGCGCTGGTCCACCAGTCGGGCGGCGGCACTGGCTTCAGCTTCTCGAAGCTCCGGCCCCGGAACGACATCGTGCGCTCCACCATGGGCGTGGCGTCGGGGCCGGTGTCCTTCATGTCCCTGTTCGATGCCTCCACGGATGTGGTGAAGCAGGGCGGGACCCGCCGCGGCGCCAACATGGGCATTCTCCGGGTCGACCATCCCGATATCCTCGACTTCATCGCCTGCAAGGACGACACCAGCAAGATCACCAATTTCAATATCTCGGTGGCGGTCACCGATGCCTTCATGGATGCGGTCGCCACGGACACCGACTACGACCTGCTGCATCCCAATACCCGCAAGGTGGTGGGCCGGATGTCGGCGCGGACCGTCTGGCAGAAGATCATCCACGGGGCCTGGAAGACCGGCGAGCCGGGGGTCTTCTTCATCGACCGCGCCAACCACTTCAATCCGGTGCCCCATCTGGGCACCTACGAAGCCACCAATCCCTGCGGTGAGCAGCCGCTGCTCCCCTACGATGTGTGCAACCTCGGGTCCATCAATCTCGGCGCCTTCGTCGCGGGAGACGATCTCGACTGGGCCGGGCTCCGGCGCACGGTGCACCTCTCGACCCATTTCCTCGAGAACGTCATCGACGCCAACAGCTACCCGCTGCCCGCCATCACCGACCTGGCGCAGCGGATCCGCCGGATCGGGCTCGGCGTCATGGGGCTCGCCGACGTCTTCGTCCGGCTCGGGATCGCCTACGACTCGGAGCAGGCGGTGGAGCTGGGCCGCAAAATCCAGCGCTTCGTCGACCACGAAGCCAAGGTGGAATCGGAGCGGCTGGCCGGCATCCGCGGCACCTTCCCCGAATGGGAGCGGAGCATCTGGGGGCCCGACGCCACCTGCGCGCGGGACGCGACGGGCCAGCGGATCCGCCCCATGCAAAAGCTCCGCAACTGCAACGTCACCACCGTCGCCCCGACTGGTACCATCTCGATCATCGCCGGCTGCAGCTCGGGCATCGAGCCCCTGTTCGCCGTCGCCTTCATGCGGAACCAGGCCGGCGTGCTGATGCCCGACGTGAACGAGGACTTCGTCCGGATCGCCAAGGCCGAAGGCTGGTATTCCGACGACCTGATGAAGCGGATCGCCGAGGCGGGGCATGTCCGGTTCGACGAGGTGCCGGTCCGGTGGCAGCAGGTATTCACCACCGCCAACGAGATCGCGCCGGAGTGGCACGTCCGGATGCAGGCCGCGTTCCAGGAGCACAACGATTCGGCTATCTCCAAGACGGTCAACTTCGCCAACGCCGCCACCGAGGAGAACGTCGCCGAGATCTACCGGCTGGCCTATTCGCTCGAGTGCAAGGGTGTCACGGTCTATCGGGACGGCAGCCGCGACATGCAGGTGCTCTCCAGCGGCCCCAGCGCCAAGAAGGTCCAGGAGGACGCGATCCGCTCCGGCAAGGCCGAAGCCCGCGCCGACCTGGGCGAGGTGCTGGACACCGCCACCACGAGTGAGCGCCGCGCCATCGCCGCGGACATCGCCGGAGAGCTGGCCGTGCTGGTCACCGAAAACGAGCGGCTCCGCAAGCTGGTGCACGAGCTCGAGTCCGAAAATCTCCAGCGCCGCCAGAAACGCTCCCGTCCCGACCTGCTGCGCGCCACGGTGCGCCGGATCGAGACGCCGCTCGGCACCCTCTACGTCACCATCACCGAAGACGAAAAGAGCCAGCCGTTCGAGGTGTTCATGTCGCTGGGCAAGGCCGGCGGCGCCATCATGGCGGACGTCGAGGCCATGGGCCGGCTCATCTCCCTCGGGCTCCGCTCCGGGATTCCGATCCGCGAAATCCACCGCCAGCTCCGCGGCATCAGCTCGGACAAGGTCATCGGCCTCGGTCCGTCCAAGGTCATGTCGGTGCCCGATGCCGTCGGCATCGCCCTCGAACGCTACATGGCGGACAAGCAGGGCATCCAGCAGGAGCTTCTGCCCGGCGCCCCCCGGGCCGAGCAGCCGCCGATCACCGAAATGGTCACCCGGGGTGCCGAGCAGATGACGCTCAGCGGCATGAACAGCACCCTGGCTGGCGCGTGCCCCGATTGCGGCTCCCAGCTGGAATACGCCGAGGGCTGCGTCAAATGCCACGTGTGCGGGTTCAGCGAATGCGGGTGAGGCAGCGGTAATCCGCGTCGTCGCCGGCCGCCGAGCGGAACCGCGACCTCCCCGCGCCCCCGGACTCGACATCCGGGGGCGCGTTTGCGTGGTGGCGCTGCCTTCCCCAGCCCGCCTTGGGCGGTCTGGGATGGCCGCATCGCCCTCGGGTGGGGCTGGTGCTGGCGCGGAACGCTTCATGGCGGGATGTTATAGGACATGACCTCTGACGCGAGGACCGGCCCTCTCCCGCCCGATCTGAGCGCATTCCTCACCCAGCTGTCGGTGGCACTCCATAAGTACCGCGCCTATCCCGCGGGCCATCCCATGCGCTCCGATGCCCGCGGCGCGATCCTGAAGCAGCTCGCCGCCGCCCTCGACACCCGCCCGACGCTCCGGATTGCCGTCGCGCGGCGCCACCTCCTGATCGACGACCTGGGGAGCGATCCGTCCCAGCCGGTGCTCGGCGAGCTGGCGGAGCGCCTCCACCGCCGCCACGTCGGTACCATCGTGCTGCGGAAGGGCCTTGGCGCGGAGGACCTCGAAGCCACGCTCGAGCGCCTGAACGCCGATCCCCGCCGGCTGTCCCCCGATTCCGTGCCCCGGCCGGAGCAGATCGGCGAGCATGTCGAGTTGCTGCCGTTGTCCTACTCCCACCTCGTGATGGGAGGAGAGGCGGATGGCCCCCACTCGGGGGACTCCCTCGACGAGCTCTGGGCCGAGCTCGCCCGGCTCACTGCCGCACCGGACGCCGCGACCGGCGGAGCCCGGGCCATGGCGTCGGCGCTGCTGTCCGTGAAGGGCGATCCTTCCACCCGGACCGCCCTGGTCGAGACGCTCGAGCGGTTTGGACGAGCCTCCGTGGCGGAGAGCGGCACGCGGGGGATCGCCGCGCGCCGGCAGCTCCGCGAGATGCTTGAAGTGATTCCCCATGCGGAGCTGATGTCGTTACTCGACATCGATCTCGCGCGCCCGGGCGCGATCGGACAGCTCATGGAGGCCGCCGAGTGGCTGCCGCTCTCCGCGCTGACCGATCTGGTGGAGTCGGCGGCGTCGGCGTCGGGGCAGACGGTCTCCCACTTTCTGCTTCGGCTGCTCCGCAAGCTCGGCAACCGGGGCCCGGCGGTTCCCGAGAGCGACGGCGAAGTGGACCATGGTACCCGCGAGTCGATTCAGTCACTGCTTCAGGGGTGGGAACTCGCCGACCCGAACCCCGAGGCCCACACCCGCCTGCTGGAGGAGCTGAGCCGCCGGGATCACGACAGCGCGCTCCCGGCCGGTGCGGCGCTGGCCGAGCCGGAGCGGGTCGTGCGCATGGGGCTGGAGGTGGGGGTCGCAGGCCCCCTGGTCATCGGGGCGGTCGAGGGCATGCTCGAGGCCTCCCAGCTCGGCACGCTGCTCGGCGTGATGGAGGTTCCCGAGGGGAACCCGGCCGCCGCGGACATCTGGTCCCATCTCTTCGAGCCCGCCAGCCTTCGCCGGGTTCTGCTCGAGGAACCGGTCGACCTGGGCGCCTGTGCCAGGCTCCTTGCCAGGGTGGGGCTGGCCTCCGCGGAAGGGCTGCTCGATTCGCTCACCATTTCGGAATCGCATGATACCCGTCGTTTGATCCTTCACCGGCTCGGGGAGCTTGGCTCCGGCGTCGCCCCGCTCCTGATCGCACGACTCGACTCGGCACCCTGGTATCTCCGGCGCAACCTCCTCGCCCTTCTGGCCGATCTGCCCGGAGTCCCCGAAGGATTCACGGCTCGGCGCTACGTCGACGACGAGGAGCCGCTTCTCCGCCTGGAGGCGTTGCGCCTGATGCTCCGCTCGGACACGGAACGTGAGGAGGCCCTCCACCGGACCCTCAACGATGTGGACGACCGGGTCGTCCGGCTGGGCATCGAATCCGGCGCCGAACGCGGGCTCTCCCGTGCCTCGCTGCCCCGGCTGATGAAGCTGCTGAATGATCCGTCCCGCTCGGTGGAGCTTCGGGCCCGAGGCATCTCCCTCCTGGCTCAGGTCGCGAGTCCCACCGTGCGGCAATGGTTGATCGAGCGCATTCTGGTCCGGCGCGGCTTCTTCCGACGGACCAGGCTGGCGCCCAAGTCCGCCGATCTCCTGGCGGGGATGGGAGTGCTCACCCGCGCATTCCCCGCTCATCCTCAGACCCTCGAGGTCCATCGTCTGGCCACCGCATCGGGAGACCCCGACCTCCTCGAGGCCGTGCGAGGACGGACCCCATGACGAATGAGGCCAGCTTCCTCATCACCCTGGGCCAGGCCCTCGCGACGATGAGCCTGTACGCCGAGGGCCACCCCGCGCGCGAACGGGTGATCGACGCCGCGTTCGAGCGCCTGCTCGTGTTGCTGGAGCACATCCCGTCGGTGCAGTTCTCCTTCTTCGGCGACGAGGCGATCATCGGTGCGCGGCCGATGAACGAGCTCGCCGGCTGGGAATGGGCCTCGCGGCTCGCTGCCGCCGGCGTCGAACGGATCGAGGTGGACGCGGAGGTGACCCGGGCCGCCTACGTACGATTTATGGACGAAGTATGGGCCCGGCTCGCCGGCGTGCCCGCCTCCACATCCGAGGCCCGCCAGCTGGTCCGCTCCCCCATCCGGTTCGGTGCCCTCCGGCTCGACAGGCCGGCGGGCGGCCCGGCGCTCTCCGAGGTCGACGCGGAGACCGTGGTGGTCGGCGCGGTGGGGGTATCGCTGACGGAAGAGCTGGACGCGGTGGCCTGGATGCACGCCGAGGTGGAACGGGGGGAGAGTATTCCGCTCCTGGAGGCCGAAGCGGTGGTGGGCTCGCTCTCCGCCAGCATGCACGCGGAGCGCCATCTCCTCCTGCCCTTGCTCACCATCAAGGAGTTCGATCAATACACCCTGACCCATTCCTGCAACGTCGCGATGCTCGCGATGGGGCTGAGCGAGCACTTGGAGCTGGATTCCGGCACCGTGCGGGCCTTTGGCATTGCGGGATTGCTGCATGACATCGGGAAGGTGCGCATTCCCCGAGACCTGCTGGTCAAGCCGGGACGCTATTCCGACGCGGAGCGGACCCTGATCCGGGCCCACCCCGTCGAAGGGGCCCGCATCATCCTGGCGCGGCCCGGCGGGTCCGACCTTGCGGCGGTGGTGGCCTACGAGCACCACATCTTCCTGGACGGAAGAGGTTACCCCACGCTCGCGCCGGTCCGGGCCGCCCACTACGCGAGTCGCATCGTCCACGTCTGCGACGTGTACGATGCACTCTGCACCGAGCGACCGTATCGGAAGCCGTGGAGTCCGGAGGAGGCGCTGACGTACATCGAGCAGCAGGCCGGGACCGAGCTCGACCCCACGGTTTCGAAGGCGTTCGTGTCGATGATTCGCCGCGCCAATGTCTCCCGGACGCCCATGACCGAGATGGGGAGCCCCGCGCCGACTACTCCCTAATAGCCGGCGGGAGCGGTATCCTTGAGTCACACTTCCACCGATTTCGAGGGACCCGATGCCCGACAAACTCAAGCCGATCAAGCCGGCTCGCGTGGCCACCGAGCTCAAGCGCCTCGCGGAAGGCAGGAAGACCGGCAAGTACGACGCGGACGAATACGAGCACCGGTTCGCGCGGATGGTCGGAGAACTCCGGGACCGCAGCATCGACGGCAATCGAGCCGAGATCATGGCCGCGCTCAGCCCCCTCAAGGCCGACGGGACGCTCGATCCGGGGGCGTGGGAACGCCTCACCAAGTCGCTGGGCCTGGTCTAGCGGATTGCGGCGGGGCAGGGCCTGGACGGCGCGCGGCCGATTTCCGCCATCCAGGTCTTGGTCCGCTGGGCCACCCCTTCCGCGGTTCGCAGGTCTTCGCTTCGTAGGTAGATTTCCCTCCCCATGCCTGCTTCTCGCCGCCCTACCCCTACCGTCGACGTCGGCGGCGTCCTGATCGGCAGCGGTCATCCGGTCGTCGTGCAGTCGATGACCAACACCGACACCGCGGACATCGCCGGCACCATCGCCCAGGCCCGGGCGCTGGCCGACGCGGGGAGCGAGCTGGTGCGGGTGACAGTCAACACCGAGGAGGCCGCCGCGGCCGTCCCCGCGATCGTGGCCGGGCTGGCCCGCGCCGGCTCGGCCGTGCCGATCGTCGGGGACTTTCACTACAACGGCCATCTGTTGCTGGCGAAGCATCCCGAGTGCGCCCGCGCGCTGGCCAAGTACCGCATCAACCCCGGCAACGTCGGCGGCAAGCGCCGCGACGAGCACTTCCGCACCATCATCGACATCGCGATCGCCAACGGGAAGCCGGTGCGGATCGGGGTCAACTGGGGCTCCCTCGATCAGGACCTCCTCACCGCCATGATGGACGAGAACGCGCGCCAGCCGATGCCGCGGGAGGCACTCGACGTCACCATGGAGGCGATGGTTGAGAGCGCGCTGCGCTCGGCCCGGCTCGCCGAAGCCACGGGGCTCCCGCACGATCGTATCCTGCTCTCGGCGAAGGTGTCGCTGGTGCCGGACCTGGTGGATGTGTATCGGCGGCTGGCCGCGCGCTGCGACTATCCGCTCCACCTGGGATTGACCGAGGCGGGCATGGGGATGAAGGGCATGGTGGCCAGCGCCGCCGCGCTCGCCCTGCTGCTCGGCGAGGGGATCGGCGACACGATTCGCGTCTCGCTCACCCCCACCCCCGGTGGCGACCGGACCGAGGAAGTGCGGGTGGCCCAGCAAGTCCTCCAGTCACTGGGCCTGCGGAGCTTCACCCCGCAGGTCACCAGCTGCCCGGGATGCGGGCGCACCACCAGCACCTTCTTCCAGCAGATGGCCCAGGACATCCAGGACTACCTGCAACGCCGCATGCCCGAATGGAAATCCGGGCGGCCCGGGGTCGAGCGGATGCGGGTGGCGGTCATGGGCTGCGTGGTGAACGGCCCGGGAGAGTCCAAGCACGCCGACCTGGGCATCTCGCTCCCGGGTACCTTCGAGGATCCCAAGGCGCCGGTGTTTGTGGATGGCCGGCTGCTCACCACGCTCAAAGGCGACCAGATCGTGCCCGAATTTCTGGCCATTCTGGATGACTACGTCGCGCGAAAGTACCCGGCGGGAGTCCCCGCCGCGTGATACTCGCGGCCTCGGACCTCTTGGCAAGCCCCCTCAAGGCAATTCCGGTGCTTTTCGGAGCCGGACTGGTCACCAGCGTCACGCCCTGCATCTGGCCGATGGTCCCGATCACCGCGGGGATTCTGGGCGGGGCGGGGGCGGAGCTCCGAAGCCGGCGGCGGCGGCTGGTCAATACGCTGCTCTATGCGCTGGGCCTGGCGCTGGTGTACGCGTCACTTGGGCTCCTCGCGGGACTCACCGGCACGCTGTTCGGCACGGTGAGCGCCAACAAGTGGGCCTACTTCGCCATGGGCAACTTGCTCCTGCTCGCGGCGCTGGCGATGCTGGACGTATTTCCGGTGTCGGCGCCGGCACGCCTGGTGGCCTGGGCGTCGAAGTTCGGAGGGCAATCGCCCGGATCGGTGTTTCTGATGGGTGCCACCTCCGGGCTGGTGGCCGCCCCGTGTGGGGCGCCGGCCTTTGCCGCCGTCCTTACGTTTGTGAGCGGGACGCGGAGCGCGGCGCTCGGGTTTCTGTATCTGTTCGTCTTCTCGATCGGCATGACGGCGGTGCTGATCGTGGTCGGTCTGTTCGCGGGCACCCTGGCCGCGCTGCCGCGCTCGGGCCGATGGATGGTGTGGGCCAAGAAGGCGGGCGGGCTGATCATCCTGGGTATGGCGGAGTTCTACCTCATCAAAGCGGGCATGGTATGGTGAACACGGGCGGCAGGGTGCGAGCCGGCAGCGGCTCGGTTCGCGCCACGGTACTCCTGTTGGCCGCGTGCCTGCTCGGCGCCGGCCCGGTGGCGGCCCAGTTCGACGCCGGGATCCCGGTGGGCTCCAAGGCACCGCCGCTGGTGATCAACGATCTCGACGGCAAGCCGGTGGATCTCGGCCTGGTGATCGGCAAGAAGCCGGTGATGCTGGAGTTCTGGGCGACCTGGTGCGCCCTCTGCAAGGCGCTGCTCCCCCAGCTCGACGCGGTGAAGAAGGCCTACGGCAGCCAGGTCGAACTCGTCGGCATCAACGTCACGGTGAACGACTCCAAGGGCCGGATCAAGCGCTACCTCGAGGAGCACCACCCGCCGTTCCAGGTGCTCTACGACGACAAGGGAGCGGGGGCCCGGGCCTACGACGTGCCCGCCACCTCCTATATCGTCGTGGTGGATCGGTCGGGAACGGTGGTCTATACGGGTTCTGGATCCGATCAGGATCTCGTGAAGGCGGTCAAGAAGGCGTTTGGAGGCGGCTAGGGACCGCCGTGGATCGCGGTTAACCCCAGTGAGCGCGAGAGTTCCGGGGGCTCACCGCTGCCGGATTGTGCAGCGGCGCCGGTCCTAAGACGTGGGTGAGCATGTGGTTAAGACTCCGCACGTGATCCAGGGCACAAGGATTGCTGGAACGTGGCCCTTGAGGCGTCAGACCGCGGTTTTGGTCTTGGGTCTCTGGGTCAACGTATTCCAAGCTGCGTCGGGTGCATGAGTTCACTCTCTTGACCCGGTTTCAGGCGAACGTTATCTTGGCCCGTCGTATAAGAAGACATAGCCCTCGCCTGCGGTTTGAGGGTGTACCGGTAACACCGGGATAGCGGCGGGAAATTTTTTCCGCTCTCTCGATGATCACCTGTGGTGCGCCCGGGGAGCGGGCAGTGCGATTTTGTGCGCGTTCCAGGCAACAGTTCTCACCATCTGAAGGCGAACGTTGGCAGTTAGTCTGTTCTCTACCTCAAGGGGGAGTTCGTTCATGAGTAAGCTCTATCGTTCGTTGCTGTGCTCCGGGCTCGTGGCAGCCGGCGTCGCAGCGTGCGGTGACAATGTGACCGTCACCCCGCCGCCTCCGCCGCCCGCCGCGACCGTGCACAGCGTCAGCGTCGCGCCGAATCCGGGCAACATCGCCCCGAGCGGCACGCTTCAGATGGTGGTCTCGGTCAACGCCGATGCCGGCGTTGCCACGACGGTTGCCTGGACCAGCAGCAACGCCGCGGTCGTCTCCGTCAGCGGCACCGGTCTGGCCACGGCCGTCGCGGCCGCGGTCCCCGGCACCACGGTGGCCATCACGGCGTGCTCCACGGTCGTGACTGGCGTCTGCGGATCGGCCTCGCTTACCGTGAGCGCCGTCCAGACCCCGACCGTCACCAGCGTCACCGTCACGCCTCCCTCGGCCGGTCTGGTGGTGGGACAGACCATCACCCCCACCGCCGCGGTCGTCGGGACCAACAACCCGGCCCAGACCGTCACGTGGAGCCTCGCGACCCCGGGCGCCATCATCAGCGTCGACGCCGGCACCGGCTTGATCACCGCGCTCGCCAACGGCACCGCGGTCGCCAAGGCGTGCTCGACGGTCAACACGGCCGTCTGCGGCAGCATCGCCATCACGGTCACCACGCCGTCACCGGCCAGCGTCCAGATCACCGGCGTCACCTACGTGCCGACGGTGCCGATCGATGATGGCGAAGGGAACCTGACCCCGACCTGCGTCCAGGGCCCTGGCCCGTCGGTCCCGGTCGTGCTGACCAACGTCCGCTGCCAGATCGAGGTCGCGGTCCAGGTCAACTCGGGCGACCAGACGCTGTCGCGGGTGGACGTGCTGATCGACGGCCAGATCATGGCCTCGCAGAGCTTCAGCACCACGGTCCATCGGGCGCCATGCTGGCCCCGACCTCGACCACCATCGTGCTGAGCTTCAACACCAACATGGTTCGCCGGACCAACGGCTTCCTGGTCCCGGTCGTCACCAACGGCAACGGCGCCATCACCGCGCAGCTGTTCGTGGTGGGTGCCTCCACCCCGCAGGCTTCCAACGCGATTCAGGTGGTGCTGAACAACGACGACGCCCTCGTGGCCCTGGGCAGCGACGGCGCCATTCCCGGCGTCACGATTACCCCGAACGCCCCGCTGCCGACCTTCACGGATGGTGACGGCAACGTCTGGCACAAGGGCAGTTCGACCGTCGCCGGTGCGCAGTACATTTCGTTCAGCACCAAGACGCCGACCTCGCTCGCGTTCGAGGGCGATGTCTGCGGCACCTCGACGTCGGTCGTCACGGGCAACGCAGTCAGCGGCATTGGCCTGAGCGGCGTGTGGAGCTGCACCAATTCCGAGGGCGAAAATACCCTCGTGGACTTTGATGCGCCGACCTTCGATCCCCCGCTCAATGGGCCCGATGGCACCGCGCTCACCCCGCCGACGTTCTTCTCGAACATCGGTGGTGGCTTCCCCGTCGTGGGCGACACCCGCTGGAACCTGATCACCCCGGCGGTGCCGACGCAGGACTTCGCGTCGCTGTTCATCGACAACAAGGCTCCGACGGTCTCAATCGTCGGCACCGTGGCGTTCAACGAGAACTGGGATCAGCCCTGGATCAACGCCACCACCTACAACCTGCTGGACAACCTCAGCTCGGTTGACGGCGGCACCGGCGTCGCCACCACCACTGCCCGCGTCTACGGCAGCTCGTGTGGCGCTACCGATCTCCCCAATCCGTCGAACCTGGCGGAAACGGTTACCTCCACGGCCACCGACGGCTGGCGGATCTGCGGCGCGTCAACCGATAACATCGGCAACAGCAGCGTCTCGGGCCCGTCCAACTTCTTCGGTTCCGACGCTGGCAACCCGACCGTGCGCATTGCCGGTTCTACCGCGGCAACGCCCGCGCTGGTGACGGCGGCGACGGCAAACGTCAGCGCTACCGCCAACACCACGATCTTCGGCATCGCAGCCCAGGCGGCCTTCGGTGTCTCGGCTCCTGCTGTCGCCACGGATCTGTGGGGACTTGAGGGTCAGGATACCCGGTCCGGCTTCAACCAGTTCGAACCGGTCCTCGGCCCTCCGGGTCCTGCCATTCAGTCGCTGGACATCCTGAACCCGGCCGGGGCGACCTGCACCATTCCGTCCCTGCTTCTTTCCACGATCCTGAGCGACACCTGGGTCCGGACCCTCACGCTGCCGGGCATCACCTGCGGCGTCGCCAACCAGCCCGGGTATTACAACTTCACCGGTCACGTGGTCGATCGCGCCGGCAACTCCAGCCCGACGGTCGGCAAGAACTACGCGGTGGACCAGGTCGCCGGCCCGAACATCACGGGTCTTGGCTTTGCCACCGCGCTGTACACTCCGGGCAACCCGGCGCCGTTCGGCTTCTCCGCGAACGACGACCTCGAGATCATCGACGGGACGCTTGCGGTCAGTCAGCTCATTCCGACTGGCGGGGCTACCGCTCTCCGGTATCCGCTCGGTACGTTGACCCCGCTGGGTACGCGGTGGGATGCGACTCTGACCAACGTGCTCAACGGCCAGAACGCGTCGATCCCGTACTTCATCTTCCGGGTTGACGAGATGTGCTCGGCTACGGCTACCCCGTACGCAAACTGCCCGGATCCCACGGGGCTCGCATACAATCCGCTCGGTGCTCCCTACATCACCACGTCGAAGCTGGCGGTGGTTGATGCGGCGCAGTACCTCAGCGGGGCCGCGCATCTCCCGACCAGTGTGTCGGCGAACGTGGACGACGTGGCCTGGCAGGTCGCGGGCGCGCCAATCTCGGCGCCGATGCTCAACACGCAGTTCAGCCCGAACACCGGTATCTCGGAGCAGTGGACCGGGGCGGACATCATCAGCTGGGACCTCGATCTCGTGAGCACCCCCGGCACCGCCATCGCTCGGCACGTCGCGAGCACCTCGATCGTTGTGCCGTTCTTCGACAACGCATCGCTGTGGCGGCTGTATGGTACCGAGTGGGTCAATTGTGGCGCCTTCCCGGCGCCGGCGCTCACCGACAACGGTCAGCACCGGTTCTGGACGTACACGTTGACGGTTCCGACCACGGGTGCTTGCTCTCTCGGCGGCGGTGGTGGTTACCGCGCGATGGGCACCAAGGTTGGCGCCGGTCTGTTCACCCCGACCCGGTAGTCCACGGGTAGGGTAGCCCTACAAACAAGAGCCCCGCCGCAAGGCGGGGCTTCTTGTTTTCCTGCCCCTCTCCCCTTGGTCAACCTCCTCTGATCGACGCTTCCTGGGGCAACCTCACGCCGCTGCGATGCGTTCTCGGGCGGGTTCGAGACAGAAAAGGGGCCCCTTCGGGCCCCTTGCGCGTGACTCATCACTCACCCTCACTCCTTACTCCTCACCCCTCAATCCTCAATCCTCAATCCTATTACCCCGCCACATCCGGCGGTCCGCTGGCGCCCGGCGGCGGCTCCCGGGTGAATCCGGGGCGGCCCATCGCGGCAAAGGTGAGCCGCTTGCCCAGCTCCACGCCGGGCTGGTCGAAGGGATTGATCCCGTAAAAGGCTCCGGCAAACCCGGCGGCCAGCTGGAAGAACATGATGAGCTCGCCCACCGTCTCGGCGGACAAGGCCGGGAGCGAGATCGTGAGGTTCATCCGTCCCATGCGGGCCAGCGCGGCCGACGTCGCCTCCTGCTCGGCCAGAAGCAGCTCACCCATCGTGTGCCCGGCCAGGTAGGCCAGCTCCTCGGGAAGCCCGGCGCGGCCGGGGATGATGACGTCCTCACCCGGATGCTCGACCCGGAGAAAGCTCACCACCTTGTCGAACGGGCCTTCCATGAAGAGCTGCACCTGGCTGTGCTGGTCGGTGGCGCCCAGGGCGGCGACCGGCGTGGGCCCGGCGTGCACCACCTCGCCCCGGCGATCCAGCCGCTTGCCCAGGCTCTCGGCCCAGAGCTGGGCATACCACATCCCGAACTCCCGCAGCCGGTCGGAGTAGGGCATCAGCACGTGGATCCGGGCGCCGAGCCAGGCATCGGCCGCCCAGTGGAGCGCGGCATGGAGCGCGGCGGGGTTGTCGGGCAGGGAATCCGATTCCGCCCGGGATAGCGCCCGGTCCGCCCCGCGGATCAGGCCGGCCACGTCGATTCCGGCCAGCGCGGCGGGGAGCAGTCCCACCGGGGTCAGCACGCTGTAGCGGCCCCCGATGTTGGGCGGCACCGCCAGGGTCGCGATGCCCTCCCGCTCGGCGATTTCCTTGAGCGGTCCCTTGGCGGGATCCGTGGTGAACGCCAGGTGACGGACCGCCGCGTCGGAGCCCAGGGCCTGATCCAGCCAGGCCCGCACCACCAGATACTGCGCCAGCGTCTCGGCGGTGCCGCCCGATTTGCTGACGACGTTGACGAAGACCCGCCGCGGGTCGATCCGGCGCAATGCGGCGGCGATGGAGGTGGGGTCCACGTTCTCGAGCACCGTGATGCGCGGAAAGAACTCCCGCGCCTCGTCGTCCAGCTCGTTCCAGGCCGCCGGCCGCAGGGCGTTGACCAGCGCCTTGGTGCCCAGGGCCGAGCCGCCGATCCCCAGCACCAGCACGTGGTCGTAGGCCTGGCCTACCCCTTCGGCAAACCGCCGGATCGCGGCAATGGTGTCGGTCTGCTTGCCCAGGTCGTAATAGCCGTACTCGCCCTCCCGTCGGCGGGCTCGGACCTCGGCCAGCACACCGGGAAAGCGCTGGACCAGGTCCGCCAACCGGCCCCGCGGCAATCCATGCGCGCCGTCCAGCTTGTCGGCGAAGATGCGGCCGTAGTGGAGCTTCATGCGATGACCTCCACGGTTTGCCCGTCGAATCCGGGCTCGATGCCCTCGGGCAGCCGGGCGAGGAGGTCCGCATGGCTGGTCTCGTGGGTCAGATGGGTCAGGATGGTGCGGCGGGCCCCGATGGCCCGCGCCGTCTCGATCGCCTCGGTAATGCTGAGGTGGGTCGGGTGCGGACGCCACCAGAGGGCGTTGAGCACCAGCACGGCCAGGCCGGAGAGCATGCGCCGGGCCTCCTCGGGTACCGCTTTGACGTCGGTAAGATACGCCACCGGGCCCACCCGAAAGCCCAGCACCCGGATGTGGCCGTGCTCGAACGCCATCGGAAGCACCGGCAGCCCGGCGATGGTGCAGAGCCGGCCCGGCTCGAGGACCTCGAGGGCCAGGTGCGGCTTGGACGTGCCCTCGAACGGCTGGATGCTCTGATCGAAGATGTACCGGTAGGAGTGGCGCAGGAACTTCACCGTCTCGCGCGCGCCGTAGCAGGTGAGCGCCGCGCGCTGCCGCAGCGAAAACATCCGCAAGTCGTCGATGCCGGCCACGTGATCGGCGTGCTCGTGGGTAAACAGCACGCCGTCCACCCGCCGGGTGCCCGCCGCCAGGAGCTGGAGCCGCAGCTCCGGCGGCGTGTCCACCAGGAGCGTGCTGCCGTCCCCCTCGATGAGGGCGGCGGTCCGCGATCTCCGGTCCCGCGGATCGGACGAGTGGCACACCGCGCAGTCGCAGCCGATCTGCGGCACGCCGAACGAAGTGCCGGTGCCCAGCAGCGTGAGCCGCATGCGCTAGACGTTTTCGATCTTGAGCAGGTTCGTCGTGCCGGCGACGTCGAACGGCACCCCCGCCGTCACCACCACCCGCTCGCCCACGCCGGCCAGCCCCATCTTGCGGATGATCGTCTGGGCGACCGGAAAGGTCTTGTCGTAATCGGGATAGTGATCGATGAGCGCGGGAATGACGCCCCACACCAGCGCGAGCTGGCGGAACGTCTCCGGCTCCGGCGTCACCGCCAGGATCGGCACATTGGGACGGTAGGACGCCACGGTGCGCGCGGTGAACCCGCTCGAGGTGAGGCAGACGATGAGCGGGACCTGCAGCAGCTCCGCCGCCGCGCAGACGGCCAGGGCGATGGCGTCTTCCGGACGGGCGGTGACGTGGGGCCGGCGGAGCTGGAGCATCGAGGCCTCCCACGCCTGCTGGTGCTCCCCTTCCTGGCGCTGGCCCTCGACTTCGCGCGCGATCCGGTCCATCGCCAGCACCGCCTCCATGGGATAGGCCCCGATGGCGGTCTCCGCGGAGAGCATGACCGCGTCGGTGC
The DNA here is from genome assembly GCA_963762545.1 of uncultured Gemmatimonadales bacterium. Lineage (GTDB taxonomy): Bacteria > Gemmatimonadota > Gemmatimonadetes > Gemmatimonadales > GWC2-71-9 > JABFSM01. The sequence continues at coordinate 677,162 of CAVXLC010000002.1, forward strand.
CGTCCAGAATGGCGTTGGCCACGTCCGACGCTTCGGCCCGGGTCGGGCGGGGGGCGCTGATCATGCTCTCGAGCATCTGCGTGGCGGTGATCACCGGCTTGCCGTGCCGGTTGGCCTCGCGGATCAGCCGCTTCTGGACCAGAGGCACCTGCTCGAACGGCAATTCGACCCCCAGATCACCCCGCGCCACCATGATCGCGTCCGAGACCTCGAGAATGCCGCCCAGGTGCTGGAGCGCGGTGTCCTTTTCGATCTTGGCGACCAGCTTGATCGTCCGGGGGAGCAGGCTCCGCATCGCCTCGAGATCCTCGGGACGGCGCACGAAGCTCATGCCGATGAAGTCCACGCCCAGCTCGGCGGCGGCCGCCGCATCCTCGCGGTCCTTCTCGGTGATGGATGGGGCGCTGACCTCGATACCGGGGAGATTCATCCCCTTGTGCGCCTTGAGCACGCCGCCGTGCCGGACCTTTCCCAGGACCCGGTCGCCCTTCACGCCGCTCACGTCCACCGCCATCAGGCCGTCATCGAGCAGGATCCGGCTCCCCGCGCCGACGTCACCCGCGAGGCCCGCGTAGGTGGTTGGAATCTCGTCCGGCCCCGCCGCCTCTTCCGGAGCGAACACGATCGCCTCGCCGGCCACGAGGGTGCGGGGACTCGTCAGTTCGCCGACCCGGATCCGGGGACCCTGGAGATCGACCAGGATGGCCGCGGACGCGGGACGGGTCCGCAATACGGTCTTGAGGTCGCCGATCCACCGTGCCCGGATTTCCGGGGTGCCATGGCTCGAATTGATCCGGACGACATTGACGCCGGCATCGAGGAGCGACCGCATCTGGTCGGGCTGCTCCCAGGCCGGGCCCAGGGTGGCGACGATTTTGGTCCGGCGGATTGCGGCGGTCTGGCTGGCCAAAAGAGGGAAGCGCCTGATTGAAGGTGCCAGAATTTAAGCGGGAACGCGCTAGGTCTGCAGCACGATCTCCCCGTCAACCACCGTGAGCCGGACCACGGCATCGAGGAATGCGTCTCCCTGTCCCTGATACACCGCGGGATCGACCCGCCAGGCCACCAGGTCCGCAGCGGCGCCCGGAGCCAGAACGCCGAGCCTCGGGGTCCAACCTGCGGCGACGGCGGGATTCTCCGTGTAGGCCCTGACCACGGCGTCGAAGGACAGGCGCTCCTCCCCGTACCAGGTGGCGTCTCTCGACGAGCCCAGCGCCCTCCGGTCCATCGCGGCGAAGACGCCGGGCCGCGGATCGAGCGGCGCCACCGGGGCGTCGCTGCCGAACGCCAGGCGGGAGCCCCGGCCGCTGAGGGTCCGGAAGGCGTAGGCGCCGCGGCCCCGCCTCCCCCAATGGCGCTCGGCCAGGGGGATGTCTACCAGCAGGTGCGCCGGCTGCATCGACAGGATAATTCCCGCCCGCGCCGCCCGATCGAGATCCTCGTCGTCCACGCACTGGAAATGCTCGATCCGGTGGGGAAGGGCGGTTCGTGACAGTGGCTCCAGCAGATCGAGGGCCCGGCGCACCGCCGCGTCGCCGATGGCGTGTACCGTGGAGGAGATGCCGTGCCGGGCCGCCAGTTGAACCGCCGCATTGGCCGTTTCCAGCGTGCCGAGCGGCATGCCGCGGTCCCGGCTTCCCTCGTAGGGCTGCAGCATCCAGGCGGTGCGGCTGCCCAGGCTGCCATCCAGAAAGAGCTTGATGCCGCCGGAGGTTATCCACGGCGATCCCGCTCCGCTACAAAAGCCCCGGGATATCAGGCTCGGCAAATCGGCCACTGGAGGGTGGAAGAGCACCCGAAGCCGGAGCAGTCCCTCGCGCTCGAGTCCGCGAAACGCCTCGAGCACTCCGAGATCCTCCATATCCTGAATTCCGGTAATGCCGGCGTGGTGCGCGGCGGTCTGCGCCTGGAGGAGCGCCTGACGGAGCATGGCGGGCTCCGGCTCTGGCAGGACCCTGCTGGCAAGATCCACCGCAAGCTCCAGGAGCACGCCGGTCGGCTCGCCATCCGGATCCCGGACGATCCGCCCGCCCTCCGGATCAGGAGTGGCGCGGGTGATCCCGGCTCGCGTCAGTGCCGCGCTGTTGAGCCAGGCCGCATGCACATCCAGGGAGTCGAGAAAGATCGGATCGGCTCCCAGAGGGTCGAGCGCCTGACGGGCTGGTGGATCGGTCCAGTCATTGGCGTCCCAGCCCTGACCCCGAATCCAGCCCTGGGTGAGGTTGCCTTCGGCCACCCGGCCCACGGCCTCGCCCAGAGTCCCGGCACCCGTCAAGTCGACCTGGCGCCGCTTCATGGCCCACTGTGCAAAGTGGGTGTGAGCGTCGATGAACCCGGGAGTCAGTATCGTGCCCGGCAGCTGGTAGACCGGTGTGCCCGGTCGGGCCTGCCTCGCGACGTCAGTCGAGGTACCCACAGCCCGAATGACGCCCGCCTCCCAGAGGATCGCGTTGGCCACTGGCGGGCCGGGGATAATTCGGTCCGCGATGACCAATCCTGAGCGGCCTGGTTGTTGAAAAATCTTGTCCACGGCGTTCACACTGCGTGGGTAGGGGTGCGCAAGTTATTGGGATTCATGAGGGGATCTGTTTTCCACACGCCGCAAGCTGTGTTTTCCGACCAATTCCGAGGGGGATTTGATCCTCCACATTCCTGTGAATTCGCCGAGTTTTCCACACGTGGATATGGGAAGAAACCCTGGCGATGGAGTGCAAGTAACGGCGGGATCAGAGGATTGCTGTATGCTTGATTGTCAACATTCAAGGTAACGTGTAAGTCATTGATCCACATGACGTACACATCTTCTTCTCATGTGGAAAATCATGGGGTGAGTAGCCACTCACGAAGGCTTGTTTGACGCTCCTTGAGGGCCAATCTAGATTGGGCCATCGCTTGAACCTAGCTCCTTCCGAACTGGCGGTAAATCGGTCCATGACAGGCTCCCTCGCCCAGCATCCAGCCTCGCTCTTCGGCAATGCCCTCTCTGTCTCCAAGGCCGGTATCGAGATTCATGACCCGTCGGCGCTCCAATCCGAGGCGATGGACCGCCTCGTCTGGGAGGCTGTTTTCGGGGCCGAAGCCGGACGGACTGCCGCCCGCAGTCTGCTCTGGGAGCTGGGTCAGGCCACCGGGGTCCGGCCGGCATCGATCCACGATCTCTATCTCGCGATTGGCCGAGGGGAGTTCCCGGGATTCACCGTGCCGGCGATCAACGTCCGGATGATCGCCTACGACACCGCGCGTGCGGCCATCCGGGCCGCCCGCAAGGGAAACGCCGGCGCCATCATCTTTGAAATTGCCCGGTCGGAAATCGCCTACACCGACCAGCGTCCCGCTGAATACGTCGCGGTGATCATCGGTGCGGCCCTCCGCGAGGGCCATGCCCTGCCGCTGTTCATCCAGGGGGATCACTGTCAGGTAAACGCCAAGAAGTACGCGGCGGACCCGGAGGGTGAGGTCGGGGAGGTCAAGAAGCTGATCGGTGAAGAGGTCGGCGCCGGTTTCTTCAATATCGATGTGGATACGTCGACCCTGGTGGATCTGGAGCACCCGACCCTCGACCGTCAGCAGCAGGCCAATTACGAGCGGGCGGCCGAGATCACCGCCTTCATTCGGGGCATCGAGCCTCGAGGGGTGACCGTCTCCGTCGGCGGCGAGATCGGCGAAGTCGGAATGAAGAACAGCACCGTGGAGGAGCTCGTGGCCTTCATGGACGGGTACAACCGGTCCCTGGCGCGGAAGGGCAGGAGCCTCGAGGGGCTGAGCAAGATCTCGGTGCAGACCGGCACTTCCCACGGCGGGGTGGTACTGCCCGACGGTTCCATCGCCGAGGTGCAGCTCGACCTGGCCGCGTTGGAAAACCTCAGTCGGGCCGCCCGGGCCAGCTACGGCCTCGGGGGGGCGGTCCAGCACGGCGCCAGTACTCTCCCGGCGAATGCCTTCGGGAACTTCCCACGGGTGGGCGCGGTCGAAATCCATCTGGCCACCAATTTCCAGAACATCGTCTTCGACCATCCGAGGCTACCGGCCGACCTGGCCCGCCGCATGAAGGAATGGCTGGACCAGAACGCCCAATCGGAGCGGAAACCCAAGGACACCGATGAGCAGTTCTACTATCGGGCCCGCAAGAAGGCGATCGGACCCTTCAAGCGGGAATGCTGGTCGCTGCCCGCCGACGTCCGGGCGGCGATTGCCGCCGATCTGGAGAAGACCTTTACCTTCCTCTTCGAGCAGCTCAAGGTGTACGGGACGGCCGACGTAGTCCGGAAATCGATCCGGGCACCTGCCTTGACCGAGGACCAATTGCACCGCGCCGGGGAACGGGCGGTGGACGACGCCGAGGCGGGTGAGTAGCTAGACGACGCCGAGGCGGGTGAGTAGCTATCAGTAACCGCTGACTGGGAGATCCTCGTGTCACGCAGACGGCAACGCGATATCGTATTGGTCGAGCGGGACTCGTCCTCGCCAGTCTGGTGGCTGGTCGTCGGCGGAGCGCTGGGAGCCGGTCTGGCACTCCTGTTTGCCCCGGAGCCCGGCTCAAAGACCCGCCGGATCCTGGCCCGCCGGCTGGCCCGGCTGCGGAGCTCGGCCGAGGACTTGCTCGGGGAGTTTCGCGAGGCGGCCGCGTCTGAGGAGGAGGAAGAAGACGAGGAGGCCGAAGGCGAAACCGGGGCGGAGGCCGCGGACGTCCTGGACGATGATGATGGGGAGGATGCCGACGAGGAAACCGACGAGAATGCCGATGACGGAGCGGACGAGGACGAGGATGCGGTCGAAGGCGCCCCGGTCCACGCGCTGAGCGCCCGGGAGGAGCTGGAAAAGCGGTTGGTTGCGGCGCGGGCCCGCCGGCAGCGCGAGCGGACCGATGAGGATGAGGAGCCGGTCGCCTGAGAGAGGCACGGCAACGCGAATGGCATCGCTCGCTGCGCGGATTCGCGTGGCGGACCCTGCAGGCCGCCGACGAGAACAACATTCCTTTTCTCGCCAGCGCGCTGACATTCGACGGGATGCTGGCCGCGGTGCCGCTCATCCTCCTGCTGTTTGCCGGACTGGCCCAGCTGCTCCAGGGCATAGCCGGAACCGGCCAGATGGATCCGCAACAGCTTTTCGAGCGGTTCCTCCCGCCGCACCTGTCCGGAGCGCTCGATCCCTTTCAAACCGTCGAGGCGGTGCTGGGCCGTCTCACCCAGGTCGGCCGGTCGCTCTCGGTCGTGGCGGTGCCCGCGTTCGTCTGGTTCAGCACCCGCCTCTTTGCCGGGCTCCGGACGGCGCTCAACAGCATCTACGATGTGTCCATCCGCCCCTCCAGGAAGCACTTCCTCCTCCGATTCCTGCTCAACAAGCTTCGCGATCTCGGCATGGTGATCATGACCCTCGCGATGTTTCTGGCCAACACGGCGCTCTCGACCGGGCTCGCGCTGCTGCAGGCGTACACCACGCAGAACGGGCGTCCGATGCTGTCCACGGTGGAGCGCTGGGGCGCTGAAATCCTGGCGTTCGGCTTCCTGCTCGCGCTGTTCTTCCTGCTGTATCGCTACGCCTCGATCCGGAAGGTTCGCTGGCAGGGGGCGTTGGTCGCGGCGATCTTCATGTCGGTGGCGTTCGAGATCGCCAAGCGACTCTATGGGCTCTACCTGAGGGGTGCCACCGGCTATGGAACGGCGGCGGCGGACGCGTCGCTCGGCGCCGCGGCCCTCTTTGTCGTCTGGCTCTACTATTCCGCCCTGGTGTTTCTGCTGGGTGGTGTCGTGGTCGAAACCTGGGAGCTCCGGGCCATGCAGCGGGAACAGCGGGGCATCGTGTAGCCGTTGGCTCCACCCAGGGCAGGGTGTATCTTTGGTCGCCCCAGGTCCGGAGGGTGCCGGCGCACGAACCGCGTCAGGACCTTGCCGGTAGCAGCGCTAAGTGATGTCCGGTACAGCTTCGGGGTGCCTGGGGCACTTCTCTGTCGGTAGGTAGGTAGGTCGGTACGTCGGCCCGCGCCGGCATGATGCTGTCGCCAACCGGCTAGATTCCTTCCCAGATGTCTTGCCAACCTCCCAACCTGCCGACCCGCCGACCTTGATCGCTCTCGCCCGCAAGTACCGCCCCAAGCGCTTCGCGGATCTGCTGGTACAGGATCACGTCGCCACGGCACTGCGGGGAGCCGTCGCCAAGGGACGGGTCGGGCACGGGTATCTCCTGACCGGCCCCCGCGGCACCGGCAAGACCACCGCGGCGCGGATCCTCGCCATGGCCCTCAACTGCGAGCGGGCGGATCCCAAGGCGCCGACCGGCGAGCCGTGCGGGGTCTGCCCCAGCTGCGAGCGGGTATGGAGCGGCTCGGCCAATCTGGACGTCGTGGAGATCGATGCGGCCAGCAACCGGGGTGTGGACGACGCCCGCGATCTGCGCGAGCGCGCGATGTACGCCGCCTCCCAGGAGGGCCGCCACAAGGTCTACATCGTGGACGAGGCCCACATGCTGACGCGCGAGGCCTGGAACGCGCTCCTCAAGATTCTCGAGGAGCCGCCGCCCGGTGTGGTCTTCGTTTTCGCGACCACCGAGCCGCAGAAGATCGCCTCGACCGCGGCGCCGGTGCTGTCCCGGCTGCAGCGGTTCGACTTCCGCCGGATCGGGCCGGCCGCGATCCGCGACCGGCTCCGGCAGGTGCTGACCGAGGAAAAGCTGTCGGCGGAGGAGGATGCCCTCGCGCTGATCGCGCGGTACGCCGACGGGGGCATGCGCGATGCTCTCTCGGTGCTGGACCAGTGCCTCTCCTTCGGCGAGGGGCCCATCACCGCCGGCGCGGTGCGCGAAGTATTGGGCCTGATCGGGGACGAGCAGTACGCGGAGGTCCTGCGGCTCGTGGTGGACAAGGACTCCGCCGGCGTATTCCCCCTGGTGGACGCGCTGGTCAACGCCGGTGCCGACCTGGCGGAGTTCATGAACGGCACCGCCGAGCTGCTTCGGGCCCTGCTGATGGTGCAGAGCGGCGCGACGCCCGACGGACTCACCGAGACGCTCCGCCGGGCCATCGATCGCGCCAGGGAGTCCCTCCAGGCTGCCGACGCGGTCCGGATGCTGTCCCTTCTGGCCGAGGCCGAGACCTCGATTCGGCGCTCGGCGAGCGTCCGGTTGGTGGTGGAGACTCTGCTGCTGCGGTGGACCTTGATGGATCGCGTGGTGGACCTGGAGGAAGTCATCATCGGAATGGGGGGAGGACAGACGGGGGGACGGGAGGGCGGGAAGACGGGAGGGTCCGTGCCCGCCCGCGCGTCCGCGCCCGTCGTCCCGTCGTCCCGTCCTCCCGTGGAGTCTTCTCGTCCTCCCGTCCTCCCGTCCGCTCCCATCGTCCCGTCGTCCCGTCCTCCCGCTGAGCTCACCCTCGCCACCCTCACCGCCGCCTGGCCTGAAATCGTCGAGGCGGCCCGGGGCCGAAGCATCCTGCTCGGGCAGGCGCTGGAGGCCACGCCGCCGGGCTCGGTGGCTGCCGGTGAGATCCGGCTGGTGGCCGGCCCGGACGGGGCGGTCCTGGTAGAGGGGATCCAGCGCCAGATCGGAGTGGTGGAGGAGCTCGTCCAGAGCCGATTCGGGGTGCGGGCCCGGATCGTCGTGGCGGCCCCCGGAACCAATCCGCCGGAACGACCCAAGCGCATTACCGATCAGACCTTGCGGACCGAGAAGCTGGAGCGGCTGCGGCGGCTCGATCCCGCCCTCGACACGGCGGCCAATGAGTTAGATTTGGAAATCGTAGACGAAGCGTAAAGGAACTCCGAATGGCCGATCTCCAGCAGCTCTTTCAGCTCGGGTCGCAGGTCCAGGGGCGGCTCTCGCAGCTCCAGTCCGAGCTTGCCGGACGCAGCATCGAAGCGACCGCCGGGGCCGGCCTGGTTCGGGTGCGCGTCGATGGTGCGGGTTTGCTTCAGTCCCTGGTCATCGATCCCGCGGCGTGGGAAGCGCGGGACGCGGAGCTGCTGGCGGACCTCATCGTGAGCGCGGTGGCCGAGGCGCAGCGCCGGGCCGCGGACCTGGTCCAGGCCGACATGAAGAAGATCCCCCAGAACCCTCTCGCGGCGCTTTGAGGCCGGTGGGCGCCATCGACGAGCTGGTGAGTGAGTTCGCCCGCCTGCCCGGAATCGGCCAGAAAACAGCACAGCGGCTGACGTTTCACCTGCTCCAGCAACCCCGGGAGCGAGCCGACCGGCTGGCCGCGACGCTTTCCGCCGTGGCCACCCGGGTGCATCCATGCGTGGAATGCGGCAACTTCACCGAGGAGGAGCGCTGCGCGGTCTGCGCCGATCCGCGCCGCGATCCCGCGATTCTCTGTGTCGTCGAGGAGCCGTCGGCGGTTCCGGTGGTGGAGCGCGCCACGTCGTTCAAGGGCCGCTATCTGGTCCTGGGAGGCCGGCTGTCGCCGCTGGAAGGCATCGGGCCGGAACAGCTGCGGCTGGACCTGCTGCGCCAGCGGGTGGAGCAGGGCGCGGTGCGGGAGGTGATCCTCGCCACCAATCCCTCCCTGGAGGGCGAGGCAACGGCCACGTACATTCACCAGCTGCTGCACGGCACCGGTGTGCGCATTACCCGTCTCGCCCGGGGCATGCCGGTCGGCGGCGATCTCGAATACATCGACGGAGTGACCTTGAGCCACGCGCTGGACGCCCGCCAGGAAGTCCCGTGAGGGCGCCGCGCGGCCTGTTCGTCGTCGCGGCGGCCGCCGCCGGGCTGGCGGCCGGGTGGCTGCTGGCGCAGCACTATCTCGAGCAGCATAAGCGGGCGCTGTTCAGCCGGGTGCCGCGGCTGCGGCATGCCGCGCTGGGGTACCTGTCGGGCCATCCGTCGCCCGACACCGTCCGGCTGCTGCGCGACTACGTGGCCTGGGAGCACCATCCCGGGCTCAAGCGCCGCGGGGCCCGGATCATGCGCGAGCTGGAGTCGGCGCTCGCATGAGCGGCGCGTCGAGCTGGTCGTTCCGCGAGGAGGACGCCTCCCGGATCGGCGGCCTGCTCAACAGCCTGCTGCGCGAGGCCAACGCCAAGACCGCGCTGCTGGTGGACCGCACCGGCCAGATGCTCGCGACCGTGGGCGAGGAGCCCCGCTTCGACCCGGTGGCCTTCGCCTCGCTCACCGCCGCGGATTTCAGCGCGAACGACCAGCTGGCCCGGATGCTGGGCGAGAGCGAGTTCGGCGCGCTGTTCCACCAGGGAGAAAAGGACTCCCTGTACCTGGCGGATGTGGCGCGGCGGGTCATTCTGGTGGTGCTGTTCGACAACCGGACGACGCTCGGGCTGGTCAAGCTCCGGGTCCGGAACGTGGTGGAGGAGCTCTCGGGCCTCTTCACCGCGATGTTCGCCCGCGAGTCGGCGGGCGAGCGGGGGATGGAGACCGGCTTCGTGGGAGAAGCCGAGGACGAAATCGACAAACTCTTCGGAAGCTGAGGCCGCGCCCGCATGTCGCTCATCAACTACGCGTCGCGCGAGATCAACTGCAAACTCGTGTACTACGGGCCCGGGCTGGGCGGCAAGACGACCAACCTCGAGTACATCTACGAGAAGGTCGCCCCGGCCAGCAAGGGGAAGATGATCTCGCTCGCCACCGAAACCGAGCGCACCCTCTTCTTCGACTTCCTTCCGGTCGACCTGGGCACCATTCGCGGGTTCAAGACCCGGTTCCACCTCTACACCGTGCCGGGCCAGGTCTACTACAACGCCTCCCGCAAGCTGATCCTGAAGGGGGTGGACGGGGTCGTCTTCGTCGGCGACAGCCAGATGGAGCGGATGGAGGCGAACATCGAATCGATGCAGAATCTGTACGACAACATGACCCAGCACGGGCTCGACCTCACCCGGCTGCCGTTCGTCATCCAGTACAACAAGCGCGACCTGCCCAACGCCGCGCCCCTGGCTCAGCTCCAGGACGCGCTCAACCCGGGCTGGCCGGTCGAGGATCCGGCGCGGATGCGGCCGGTGGCCGACCCCAACCACCCCGGAGACATGCTGATCCAGGAGCTCGACGGAGTCTGGGTGGAGCGGGTGCCCTACTTCGAAGCCGTGGCGCTCCGGGGCGACGGGGTGTTCGACACCCTTCGCGCCATTTCCAAGCTCGTTCTCAAGACGCTGGGGTAAGCGGATTCTCGCTGACCGGCCATGAAATGGACCCTCCCCAACACCCTCACGGTGGCGCGCATCGCCATCACGCCGGTCATCGCGGCGCTGCCCTTCATCGGGGGGTACTGGCCCAAGCTCGCCTGCCTGGTGGTGTTCATCGCCGCGGGCATTACCGATGTGCTGGACGGACGGCTGGCCCGGCGCAACAACCAGGTCTCCGATTTCGGCAAGGCGCTGGACCCGATCGCCGACAAGCTCCTCCTGCTGGCCACCCTGGTTCCCATCTGGTGGATTTCCCAGCAACGTCACGACCTGTACGATATCCCGTTGTGGGGCAGCATTCCGCTGTGGGTCTGCCTGCTGCTGCTGGGCCGTGAGATCGCCATGACCGTGTTCCGGGTCTGGGCCAAGCGGCGCGGCGTGATCATCTCGGCCCAGGGTCCCGGCAAGCTCAAGACGGTCTTCCAGCACATCTTCATCGGGGGGACCATCGCCTGGTTCGCGTTCCGCGACGCCATGAAGCCGCTGGGCTGGGAGAGCTACCGCGCGGCGCTCTGGTGGAACCAGTTCCACGGCGCCTTCGTCGCGGTGACCCTGGCGATCGCCCTGGTGCTCACCATCTACTCCTTCGTGATCTACCTCTACCGCTATCGCGGGTTGTTCATCAGTCCGCCCCGTTGAACCTCGAGCTCGTCACCATCGGCACCGAGCTCCTGCTCGGCTTCACCGTCGACACCAACGCGGCGTTTGCGGGTCAGGCCCTGGCCGGTGCGGGCGTCCGCATCGTGCGCCGCACCACGCTGTCCGACGATCCGGCCCTCCTTCGCGAAGGAATCGCCGAGGCGCTGGGCCGGACCGGACTGGTCCTCACCACCGGCGGCCTGGGCCCCACCCGGGACGACGTGTCCAAGCAGGTGGTCGCGGACCTCTTCGGACTCCCCCTCGAATTCCAGGAGAGCCTCTGGACCGCGCTGGTGGAGCGGTTTGCCCGGATGGGACGCAGGATCTCGGACCGCAACCGATGCCAGGCGGAAGTTCCCCGGGGCGCCACCGTGCTGCCGAACCGCTGGGGCACCGCGCCGGGCCTCTGGATTTCCGGCGCGCTGGGCGAGGTCATCATGCTCCCCGGCGTGCCGATCGAGATGCGGGGCCTGCTCAGCCACGAAGTGCTGCCCCGCCTGGCGGCCCGGGCCGGGGGCCGGGTGGTGCGCTCGCGGACGGTACGGACCACCGGTATCGCGGAGTCCACGCTCGCCGATCGGGTCACCGCCATCGAGGACACCCTCGCGCCACTCTCGCTCGCGTACCTTCCCGGCCTGGACGGCGTAGACCTCAGGCTCACCGCCTGGGACCTGGAGCCCGCCGCGGCGGACGCGCTGCTCGACGCCGCTTCCGACCGGCTCCGGACCGAGCTGGGGGACAACGCCTACGGCATCGGCGAGGACGACCTGGCGGGCTTGCTGATCGACGAATGCCGGCGCCGGGGCCTGATGCTCGCGGTCGCCGAGTCCTGTACCGGCGGGATGATCGGCGAACGGATCACGGCCATCCCCGGCAGCTCCGATGTCTTTCTCGGAGGGGTGATCGCCTACGCCAACCGCTTGAAATCGGAGTTTGGCGTGGCGGACCGAATCCTCGAGGCACACGGGGCCGTAAGCGAGGAAACCGTCAAGGCGATGGCACAAGGAGCCCTGGAAAAGCTCGGGGCAGACCTGGTAGTGGCGGTGTCCGGAATCGCCGGGCCAGAGGGTGGGACGGCCGACAAGCCGGTGGGAACCGTGTGGTTCGGGTTTGCCCGCAAGTCGGCGGTGGAGGCGGTTCGCTACGTCTTTCCAGGAACCCGGCACGAGATCCGTGCGCGAGCGTCTCAACTCGCCCTCTTCGGGCTTCTCCGCCACGCCAAATCGGCAGGTGCGTGAGGAACGGGGGTTGCTAGATTACAGGCTCCTGATCAGTCCCATAATCGAGAGCACCTGAAACGATGACACGCAAGGAATTTGAGGAGAGCGCTCCCGTCCAGGATGCCCCCGGTGCCGAGGCCCCGATGGGCCCCGGTTCCTCCGGGGTGCCCGCCGAGCCCTCCATAGAAGCGGTACGCCGGCTCGAGGATCAACTCCGCGAGGCGCAGGACCGCCACCTCCGGCTGGCCGCCGAGTTCGACAATTTCCGGAAGCGAATTGCCCGGGAGCGGATCGAGCTCACCGATCGGGCCCAGGCCGCGCTGGTCATGAAGCTGCTGGACATCCTGGACGACCTGGACCGGGTGGCGGCCAGCGATCCCGGAACCCCACCGGCCGCCCTCCTCGAGGCGACCTCGCTGGTGGACAAGAAGCTCCGCAAGGAGCTGGAAGCGGCCGGCCTGGAGCGGATCGATCCGGTGGGACAGCCATTCGATCCCGCCTATCATGAAGCGGTGTCGGTCCTGTCGTCACCGTCTCCCGACCAGGATCACATCGTCTCGGCCACGTTCGCCGTGGGCTATCGGTTCAAGGGTGCGCTGGTGCGCCCGGCCCGGGTGCAGGTGTACTCCGGAGGCGACGCGTAAGTGGCGTCCAAGGACTTCTATCAGATCCTGGGGATCTCCGAGAAGGCCACCGCCGACGAGGTCAAGAAGGCCTACCGCAAGCTGGCCAAGCAGTATCACCCGGATGCCAACCCGAACAAGCCCGAGGCCGCGGAGACCTTCAAGCAGATCTCCGAGGCGCACAGCGTGCTGTCCGATCCCGAGAAGCGGAAGAAATACGATACGATGCGCCGGCTCGGTGCGTTCGAGCCGGGGCAGCAGCGGCCTCCGAGAGGCGGGGGCCGCCCCGGAGGCCCGCCGGACGAGGACTCGGCGGTGTTCGACTTCGGCGATATGGGCGGACTGGGGGACATCTTCTCCTCGATCTTCGGCCGCGGAGCCAAGCGCGAGGAGCCCAAGGGCGAGACGGTCGAGGTCGTGATGGAGGTCCCGTTCCGGACCGCTGCGATGGGCGGCAAGATCCCGATCACGCTTTCCATGAATGGTCCCTGCGAGACCTGCGGCGGCAGCGGGGCCGCGCCGGGCGCCACGATGTCGCAGTGCCCCGAGTGCAAGGGGCGGGGGACCATTTCATTCGGGCAGGGGGGCTTTGCGGTCAACCGTCCCTGTCCCATGTGCCGGGGACGGGGAAAGATCCCCTCGGAAAAGTGTCCCACCTGCCACGGCGCGGGTGAAACCCAGGCCGAGAGGCGGATGATGATCACCGTGCCGCCGGGCACCGAGACCGGCACCCGCATCCGTCTCAAGGGTCAGGGTGGCTCGGGAGGGAGCGGACGCCCCGCCGGCGACCTGCTGGTCACCTTCCAGGTCCAACCCGACAAGTTCTTCCATCGTGATGGGCTCGACCTCATCGCGGAGGTGACGGTCAACCTGGCGCAGGCGGCCCTGGGCACCAGGCTCCGGGTCAAGACGATTGACGGGAAGAAGGTGGTGCTGAAGCTCCCCGCCGGCACCCAGCCGGGCCGGCGGTTCCGCATCAAAGGGGAGGGAGTCGCCAAGGGAGACCGGAAGGGCGACATGATTGTCACCGTGCAGGTGACGATCCCCGAACAACTCAACGAGGAGCAGGCCGAGCTGCTCAAGAAGTTCGCCGAGTCGACCGGGCTCAAGCACTGACACACCGGGCGTCTTGACGTCCTAAAGCTGGGATGATACAATTGAATCAATGAATGATTCGATTGAGTCATCTTCGGGGCCCCCACCGGCGGGCCGACGCTGGCTCCTCCTGATTCACCACCTCCCTCCCAAGCCGGACTACCTCCGCGTCAAAGTCCGGCGCCGGCTCCACGGCCTCGGCGCCGCCCCTCTCAAGAACTCGGTCTACGTCCTGCCGCATTCCGACGAGCATCTGGAGGACTTCCAGTGGCTCGCCGCCGAGATCCGCGCGGAGGGGGGCGAGGCCATCATCTGTGACACGGCGTTCGTGGACGGCGTGAGCGACGAGGAGATCCAGGCCATGTTCGACGCCCACCCCGACCAGGCTTTGCCCTCGATGGCCGCGCCGGCCCCGGACCGGATCGAGCCGGGACGCGTCTGGGTCACGCGGCGCGGGGTCCATGTGGACCGTATGGCGAGTGCGTGGCTCATTCGCGGGTTCATCGATCCGAAGGCCCGGTTCAAGTTCGTGGCGGCGCGGGGCTACCGCCCCGACCGGGGAGAGCTCCGCTTCGACATGTTCGAGGCCGAGTACACCCACGTCGGAGACCGTTGCACCTTCCAGGTGCTCCTGGACCGCTTCGGCTTGACCGATCCGGCCCTCGTGGCGATCGGTGAAGTGGTGCGCGATATCGACTGCAAGGACGTGAAGTACGGCCGCCCGGAAACCTCGGGAATTGCGGCGCTGGTCGAGGGCATCGCGAAGGCCGAGCCGGAGGACGAGGAGCGAATCGCGCGGGGCGGGTCGCTCTTCGACGGCCTCTATGCGCATTTCACTCCGCACCGCTGATGCCGGATGAGGTACCGGCTGCCCCTCGGCTCGGCGTGTTGGCCGGCTATTTCCTGCGGCTGGGCGCCACCGGCTTCGGAGGGCCCATCGCCCTGGTGGAGTCCATGCGGCAGGAGCTGGTGGAGCGACGGGGCTGGTTCTCTTCCGAGGAATTTTCCCAGAGCCTGGCGCTCTCGCAGTTGGCGCCGGGCCCCCTCGCGGCGCAGGTGGCGGTATGCCTGGGCTACCTCCATTCGAGACTGGCCGGTGCCGCGTCGGTGATGCTCGCGTTCGTGGCTCCCTCGTTCGTCCTGACGCTCCTCCTGGGCGGGCTCTATCAGCGCTCGGGCGGCATGCCCTGGATCGCGGAGGCGTTCTATGGGGTCGGGGCGGTCGTGGCCGGTATCATCGCGATGTCGGCGCTCCGGCTGGCGCGGAGCACGGCGGCGGGACGGCCGGTGCTGTGGGGCCTCGTCGTGGTGCTTGCGCTGGTGACCGTGTGGCGGGCGGCCGAGCTGGTCTGGCTGTTTCCGATCGCGGGCCTGGTGGGAATTCTCGCGGCGCGGCCGATGGCACGCCCCGGCACGGTGATGTCGGTCGGCGTTGTCCTCCAGCTGTTCTGGTTCTTTGCCAAGGCCGGGGCCTTCGTATTCGGCAGCGGCCTGGCCATCGTGCCGTTTCTCTATGCCGGCGTGGTGTCGGAGCACCGCTGGCTCAGCGAGCGACAGTTCCTGGACGCGATCGCCGTGGCCATGCTCACGCCGGGGCCGGTGGTGATCACGTCCGCGTTCATCGGATTCCTGGTGGCGGGGCTGGCTGGAGCGGCGGCGGCCACGGTCGGGGTATTCCTGCCCGCCTTCGTCATCGCGGTGACCGCGCTGCCGGCGCTGGCCCGGTTCGGCCGGAACACCTCGATCCAGGCCTTCGTGCAGGGGGTGACGGCCGCGGCGGCCGGAGCGATTGCGGGCGCCTGCGTGGTCCTGGCGCGCGGGGCAATCGTGGACCTCCCCACCGCTCTTCTGGCGGTCGGCGCGGTGGTGGTCGTCGCACGCACCCGGCTGCCCACCGGCCTCCTCATCGTAAGCGGCGCGGGGGTAGGCGTGGCGGTCCAGGCCCTCGGGCTCGCGCGCACGGGAGCGTCCCCATGAGCGGCCCCACCATTCTGCTCACCGGAGAGGAGATTCGAACCCTGCTCACGCCGGAGGACTGCATCGTTGCGGTCGAGCGGGCATTTCTGCGGTTGGCGCAAGGCGGCGGCTCGGCGCCTCCGGCCCTCGGGGTTCCGGTGCGCGAGGGCGGCTTCCACCTGAAGGCTGCGGTGTTGGAAGACGAGCGGACCTGGTTCGCGGCCAAGGTGAACGGGAATTTTCCGGGCAATCGGGCCCGGCACGGACTCCCCACCATCCAGGGCGTGATCGTGCTGGCCGACGCGGCCGACGGTCGGGTGCTGGCCCTGATGGATTCGATGGAGATCACCCGGCAGCGCACCGGAGCGGCCACCGCGGTGGCCGCCAAGTACCTGGCCCGGGCTGATTCCGGTGTGGCCACCCTGTTCGGCTGCGGGGTACAGGGCTCCATTCAGCTCGAGTGCCTGTCCCGCAGGCTTCCTCTCACGACGGTCTTTGCCGGTGATCCCGATGCGGCCGCGGCGGCGCGGGTGGCGGCCTGGGCATCCACGACCTTCGGAATCGAGGCGCGGCCGGTCGGCATGGCCGAGGCGCTGGATTGCACCGCGCGCTCCGATGTCATCGTCACCTGCACTCCGTCGAACTCGGCGTTTCTTGGTTTGGAGCACGTGCGGCCCGGCACGTTCATCGCGGCCGTGGGCGCCGACGACGCCCGCAAACAGGAGCTGGAGCCGGCCCTCCTGGCTGCCGGGACGCTAGTGGTGGATGTGCTGGAGCAGTGCGCCGCGATCGGGGACTTGCACCACGCCCTCGAAGCCGGCGCGATGCGCCGGGAGGATGTCCACGCCGAGCTCAAGGACGTCGTGTCGGGCGCGCGGCCGGGCCGGACCAGGGCGGACGAGATCACCATCTTCGACAGCACCGGCACTGCCATCGAGGATGTGGCCGCGGCGGCGATGGTGTACCAGCGCGCGCTCGCGGCGGGCCGCGGTGCCCCGATTCAACTGGCATGAGGAGGCCGCTGTGCGCTGGGTAACCCGGAATCGTCCCAAGATCGACCGGATCGCCTGCCCCTGGCTGATCAAGCGGTTCATCGACGCGGAAGCGGAATTCCTGTTCGTGCCGACCGACCAGGTGGAGCGGGTGGCAGAGGAGACCGGCGCGATTCCCTACGATGTGGCCGGGGCGGAGCTCTCCCATGTGGGCCCGAAGTGCAGCTTTGATGCCTTCGTCGAGAAGTACCGCGTCGAGGACCCCGAGGTGGCCGAGCTGGCGGTGATCGTGCGCGGGGCCGACACCGACCGGCTGGACCTGGCGCCCCAGGCGGCGGGGCTGCTGGCGATCTCCTTTGGCATGTCCCACAACTTTCCCGATGACCATGAGATGCTGGGATACGGATTCGTGATTTACGATGCGCTGTATGCCTGGCTGAAATTCGTCCGAGGAGAGCGGCATGCCTGGAATCCGCAGCGGGGGTAGATTGTTGGCATCCCCGTTCGGGGCGGTTCCGCAATGCGCTGGTGTCGGCTCGCGGTCCTCTCGCTTTCACTTCCGGTTGCTCTGGCCGCCCAGGCCGATTCGGCGCGGGCGGTGGTCGAGGGCAAGATTCTCGACCCGGTAGGCGCTCCTCTCGCACAAACCGAGATCATCTGGCAGACCGACCGGCGCTCAGTGATGAGCCGGGCCGACGGGAGCTTCAGCCTGGTGGTGCCGGTGCGGGAGCCCACCGTCATTCTGGTGCGGCGGCCGGGCTACAGCGCGCAGGTGCTGCGGGTGGATTTGTCGAAAGGGATGTGGCGGGGTAACATCGTGCTCGAGCCGGGATCGTTCCGGCTTCCAGACATGGTTGTGACCGCACGGTACGCCAAGCCCGCCGAGTATGCCGGCACGGCAAGTACGACGATTTCTTCCGGAGGAAGCGGGTTGGGCTGGGAACGTTCATTTCGCGGGAGGACATCGTGAAGTCGAACGCGATGCACACGATCGAGATTCTCCGGATGACTCCTGGCGTTAAGGTGGACATCAAGGGGAACCCGGCGCTCGGCTCGGTACGCCTTCAGCCGGTGTATTCAACGGGACCCTGACTACAACGTGACGGTATGGATCGACGGCTTCCGCCAATACCCTATAGGCGGCGAGCTCGCCAGCCCGGCGGACGTCGGAGAGATGATCTCGCGAGTTGGACCCGCGAACATCGAGATGATGGAGGTCTATCGGGGGCGCTTCGCAGATTCCTGGGGAATACCACTCGGACGGGTGCGCGGTGGTCGCCATCTGGACACGCTACAATCCCGTCAACGATATGACCAAGGCCCCATCGAGACCATAGGACAGGTCATACCATGCTGTGGCGCTGGCTCGCGGTACCGGTGCTCCTGTTTCCCGTTCCACTGATCGCTCAGACCGACTCGGTCCGGGCGGTGGTGGAGGGCAAAGTCCTGAATCCGGTGGGCGGGCCGCTCGGGGACACCGAAATCATCTGGCAGACCGACCGGCGCTCGGTGATGAGCCGGGCGGATGGGAGCTTCAGCCTGGTGGTACCGGTGCGCGGTCCGACCGTGATCCTGGTACGGAGACCGGGCTACAGCGCGCAGGTGTTGCGGGTGGACCTGTCAAAGGGTATGTGGCGCGGCAACATTGTGCTCGAGCCTGGATCATTCCGGCTCCCGGATGTCGAGGTTGCCGCAAGGTATGCCAAGCCTGCCGAATATGCCGGGACCACGAAGTTTGATGGGTTTTTCCGACGCAAGAAGATCGGGAGCGGGACTTTCATCTCACGCGAGGACATCGAAAAATCCAACGCGGTCCACACGCTGGAGATTCTGCGGGGGGTTGCCGGGCTCCATATTAATGTCGGAAATCCCGGCAACCCGGCGAGCGCGGAGATCCAAATGCCCCGATGCGAGGCCACACCGCGAATGCTGGGCAAGGTGACGGTCTGGATCGATGGTCAAATGCTGCAGGAACAGGGAGGCAATGACACCGGGGAGCACGGACAAGGTGCCCTCAAGCTTGCCGAGATGCTCTCACGAATCTCGGCGAGAGGCATCGAGATGATGGAGATCTACCGCGGCCCCGGCCAGATCCCCGGAGAATTCCACTGGGACGGCTGCGCCGCCATCGTGATCTGGACCCGCTACAACCCGGTCAACGACACGACCAGGGCCCCGACCAGGCCCTGAGTCCCGCCTGAACTAGTTCACTTCGCTCTTGACCGACTTGTACCGCTCGATCAGCGCCTTGTGGGTCGCGATCTCCTTTTCGTCCGGGGTCCGCTGGGTCCACGCCCCATCCGCCGCCAGGTCCCAGGCCTGGCGGTTGTCGCTCCACATGAGCTCGAGCAGCTGGCGCACCGTCTCCCGTTGCCCGGCCGATTCGAGCGGCACCGTCGCCTCGATGCGCCGATCGAGGTTCCGCGGCATCCAGTCCGCCGAGCTGATGTAGACCTCCGCATCCCCCCCATTGCCGAAGAGCCAGGCCCGGGAGTGTTCCAGGAACCTCCCGATGACGCTCACCACCCGGATCCGCTGGCTGATGGCCGGAATACCCGGCCGGAGGCAGCAGATGCCCCGTACGATCAGATCCACCTCCACCCCGGCGCGCGACGCCTCGTAGAGCAGCGCGATGATCTCGCGGTCCACCAGCGAATTCATCTTGGCGAAGATCCGGGCCGGCCGCCCCGCTTCGGCGTGCTCGATCTCCCGTCGGATCAGCTCCACCAGGCGCTTCCGCATCCCTGACGGCGCCACGACCAGCTTCCGGTAGCCGGCGGGACTCGCAAATCCGGTCAGCACGTTGAAGAGATCCGACAGGTCGGCGCCGAGGTCGGGGTCGCAGGAGAAGAGCCCGAAATCGGTATAGAGCCGGGCGGTCTTGGGGGCGTAGTTGCCCGTGGCGATGTGGACGTAGCGGCGGATCTGGTCGCCCTCGCGGCGCACCACCAGGATCACCTTGGCGTGGGTCTTGAGCCCGGCCACGCCGTAGCTCACATGGACCCCCACGTCCTCGAACCGCTGGGCCCAGCGGATGTTGTTCTCCTCGTCGAACCGGGCCTGCAGCTCGATCAGCACCACCACCTGCTTGCCCCGCTCGGCGGCGCTGGCCAGCAGGCGGGCGATATGGGAATCGCCCCCGGTGCGGTAGAGCGTCATCTTGATGGCCAGCACGTCGGGGTCCTCGGTGGCCGTCTGGATGAAACGCTCGACGCTCGCGGCAAAGCTCTCGTAGGGGTGATGGACAAAGACATCGCCCTCGCGAATCACGTCGAAGATGTTGCGGCCGCCGGCCAACCGGGCCGGCACGGCCGGAAGGAAGGCGGGATCGCGGAGGTCGGGAATTTCGAGCCCGGCGATCGTCATGAGGTCGGTGGCGTCGAGCAGTCCCGCCACCTCGAAGACATCCTGCGCGGCGAGCGGCAGGCCGTCCGAATCCTGATCGGCGTTGAGCTCGGCGATCAGCAGCTGCCGGAGCGATTCCGGCATCCCCGGGTGAACCTCGAGCCGCACCACCTCGGCAAAGCGCCGGTTGCGGACCTCCTCCTGGATCAGCGCCAGGAGATCATCGGCCTCGTCGGGATCGATTTCGAGATCGGTGTTGCGGGTGATCCGGAACGGATAGCAGCCCAGGATCTCGACGCCGGGAAAGAGCAGCTCGAGATTGGCGGCGATGACCAGCTCGAGCGGGACATAGCGATGGACGCCCGGCAGGTGAACCCATCGCGACAGGATCTTGGGCACCTTGACCCGGGCAAACCGCTCTTCGCTGCCCTCGCTGCGGAGAATCACGGCCAGCGACAGCGAGAGGTTCGAGATGTAGGGGAAGGGGTGCGCCGGGTCCACCGCCAGCGGCGTCAGCACGGGAAACACCTTGGCGGTGAACTCCTGGCGGATGTGGAGCACGTCTTCCGGCGTCAGATCCTCCGGCGCCGTGATGAGGGTGATGCCGCGCTCTTTGAGCGCCGGAATCACGTCCTGCGTCAGGATGGCGCCGTGCTCCTGCTGGAGCTCCCGCACCAGCGGCACGATGGTGGCGAGCTGTTCCTCCGGCGTCATCCCGTCGTCGGTCAGGTCGGTGACCTTGGCGGAGACCTGCTCCCGGAGTCCGGCAACCCGGACCTGGAAGAACTCGTCCAGATTGGAGCCGAAGATCGACAGGAACTTGACCCGCTCCAGGAGGGGCGTGCGAGGATCCTCCGCTTCATGGAGGACCCGGCGGTTGAACTCGAGCCAGGATAGCTCCCGGTTGATATAGAGCGAGGGCGCCTTGAGGTCGGGCGGCGGCGCGGCCGAGATGGGGTGTTCACCGGGCGGCCTGACGTCGGCGGGTGCGACCAGCTCTTCGGACATGGGGGGAAAGATACGCTCCCCGGCGGGGCCGGCCGGGGAGTGTTACAGAAACGAGTCACCGTCGAGTGTATATACCCCTATGGGGTATTGTTCGACGCCCCGGGCCGGAGATACTGGTCCATCCAGTCGAGCACCGTGCTCCACCAGATCCGGCGGTTCCGGGGCTTGAGGACCCAATGCCCCTCATCGGGGAAATAGAGCATCTTGGCCGGCACGTTCCGCACCTTGAGCGCCGTGAAGGCCTGGAGGCCCTCGGAGAGCTCCAGGCGGAAGTCCTGTTGCGAGTGCACCACCAGCATCGGGGTCTTCCAGCGGTCGGCGAACATATGGGGCGACCAGCGGTCCAGCATGGCCCGGGTCTCGGGGTTGGTCACTCCACCAGGCCCGAACTCATGGTTGGGAAACCAGAGCTCTTCGCTGGCGCCCTGCGCGCTGGCCAAATTGAAGATCCCGTCGTGGGAGATCATGACCTTGAAGCGGTCCGTGTGTCCCTGCATCCAGTTGATCATGTAGCCGCCGTAGGACGCCCCGGCGGCGCCCATCCGGGTGCTGTCCACGTAGGGCAGCGCCGCCAGCAGGTCCAGCCCCTTCATCAGGTCTTCGTAGGGGTAGTCGCCCCAGTGCCTGGAGATGCTGTTGACGAACGTCTGTCCCCACCCCGGCGTCCCGTGGAAATTGACCGTGGCCACCACGTACCCCCGGGAGGCGAACATGTGGTAGTTCCACCGGGCGCTCCAGGAGTCGAGCATCGGTACCTGGGGGCCGCCGTGGACGATGTAGAGCAGGGGGTACTTCTTGCCCGGATCGAAGGCCGGGGGCTTGAGCAGCCAGGCCTGCACCGAGTCCCCCATCGCGCCGATGAAGCTGACGCTTTCGAGCGGCGCCAGATCCAGGCCCGCCAGCAGGCTCGCGTTGCGCGGCGCCACCGAGCGGAGCCCGCTGCCGTCCATGCCGACGGTGAACACCTCGGGCGGCAGCGTCGCCGACTGGCGGAGGAACACCACCCGGTTTCCGTCGGGACTCACCTGCGGATTGCTGTTGAGTCCTCCGGACACGATCCGGGTGCGGCGCATGGACGCGACGTCGAGGGTGTAGAGGTTGTGATTGCCCCGCTCCTCCACCTCGAGCACCAGGGTGCGCGAGTTGGGCGCCCAGGCAAAGCTCTGCACGTTGACATCCCACGATCCGGTGAGCGGGCGGTGCTGGCGCCCGGCCCGCTCGTACAGCATCAGCTGCTGGCGGTCGGCCTCGAAGCCGGGGGTTTCCATCGACAGGTAGGCGATGAGCCGCCCGTCGGGGGAAAAGGCCGGCGAGTTGTCGTTGCCCTGCCGCGTGGTGATCTGCTCGGGACGCCTGCCGTCGGCGTGGAGCAGGAACACGTCGTTGTTGGTGCTCTCCGCGACGTCGGCGTCGTTGTTGAAGACCACCAGCAGGTCGCCGGAGGAATCGGCCGCCACATCGTTCCCGCCCAGCGCCAGGGTGGGCACGTCGCGGTCCAGCGGGGTCCGGTCCCGGACCGATTTGTCGGCCAGGCCGAACTGCAGCACGTGGGACCGCAGTCCGACGCGCCACTCGTTCCAGTGGCGGTAGAAGAGGTTGTCCCAGATCCTGGCCTGGGTGGGGAAGCTGCCGTTGCGCCGGTCGATTTCGGTGCCTTCCGGCGGCCAGGTCACGTCGCTGGTGACGTAAAGGGACCGGCCGTCGAGGGCCCAGAGGAAGTCGTTGACCCCGGTGGCGATGTTGGTGAGCTGGGTCGTCACCCCGGAGGCGACCTCGGTCTGCCAGACCTGGGGGGTCCCGTTCCGGGTGGAGACGAAGGCCACCGAGCGGCCGTCGGGCGCCCAGCGGGGCGCCATGTCGCTGCCCGCCCCGCTGGGGATCTGCCTGGGCGAGCCGCCGCTGACCGGCGCGATCCACACCCGCGAGATATTCCGGTTCTCCTGGAGCGACGGCATGGAGATGGTGAACGCCACGGTCGCCCCATCCGGAGAGAGCCGGGGATCGCCGCTGATCTCCAGGGCGAGGAACTTCTCGAAGGTGATCGGCTGCTTGGTCTGCGCGAGGAGCGAGCAGGGAGGAGCGAGGAGGGTACCTATCCCGCCCGCGAGCATTGCCGTGGCAACGAACCGGCGCTTCATGAGATCACTCCGCCGCCCAGGACCTGGCCCCGGGCGCTGTAGAGGACTCCCGACTGGCCGGGCGTCACCGCCCGCATCGGGGTATCGCTGATCAGAACCAGCGTATCGGCGCCCAGCTCGGTGACCGTGGCGGGAACCGACGGGGCGCGGTAGCGGATCTGGATTTCGCAGCGGCTTCCGACCGCGAGCGGGGCCGCCAGCCAGTTGAGCTCCTCGAGCCGGACCCGGCGGCTGCCCAGCTCATCGGCCTCGCCGACCACGACCGCACGGTCCTCCGGCCGAATGGCCAGGACGTAGAGCGGCAGGGCTCGGCCGCCGGGCAGGCCCTTCCGCTGGCCCACCGTGTAGCGGGCAAACCCGGTGTGCTGCCCCAGGACTTCCCCGGCACTGGTGACGAACGGGCCGGGGCTGAGCGCCGGCGCATCGGCGGGGAGACGCTGTTCCAGCACGGCGGCGTAGTCGTCGTCGGGCACGAAGCAGATTTCGACCGACTCCGGCTTGTCGGCGGTGGTGAGCCTGAGCGAGCGGGCCAGGGCGCGGGTGTCGCCCTTGGTCAGCGCTCCGACCGGAGTGAGCATGCGGCCCACGACGGCCCGGTCGATGCCCCACAGGAAATAGCTCTGGTCCTTGGCGCGGTCGAGCCCGCGGAAAAGCCCGCCGTCCCGCGCGACCGCATAGTGGCCGGTGGCGATGAAGTCGCAGCCCAGCGAATCGGCGTGGGCCAGGAGATCGCGGAACTTGGTGAAGGAATTGCAGCGGACGCAGGGAATCGGGGTCCGCCCGCGGCTGTACTCCTCCACGAAGTTGTCGATGACGTGGCGGGAGAACCGGTCTTCCAGATTCAGCACGAAGTGGGGTATACCCAGCGCCGCGGCCACGTCCCGGGCGTCGTTGATGGAGTCGAGCGAGCAGCAGGGCCGATCGGGCACGCTGTCGCCGTAGCAGAAGAGCTTCATCGTGGCGCCCACGACGTCGTACCCCTGCTGGACCAGGCGCGCGGCGGCGACGGAGCTGTCCACGCCGCCGGACATGGCGACGAGCACGCGTGGAGTCATGGGTCCCTACGCACGGCCCAGCACCACCGACAGCTCCCGAACCTTGGTCACCACCGCCGGGAACACCTCCACGACGCGATCGATGTCGGCCGGCGTGGACTCATGGCCCAGGCTCATCCGGATCGAGCCCAGCGCGAGCGCGCGCGGAACGCCCATCGCGGTGAGCACATGGGACGGGTCCATCGCCCCGGTGGAGCAGGCGGAGCCGCCCGAGGCCGCCACACCGGCCAGGTCGAGATGCATCAGCAGCGCCTCGCTGTCGGTTCCCGGGATGCCCAGGTTCAGGATGTGAGGGGCTCTTGGCGCGGCCTCGCCGTGGACCACGAGGCCGGGCACCGCCTGACGGAGGCTCGCGCAGAGCCGGTCGCGCAGGGCGCCGAGGCGCTCCGCGAGGGCGGCCTGATCCGCGGCGGCCAGCGTCGCGGCGCGGCCCAGCGCCACGGCCCCCGCGACATTCTCGGTGCCGGGCCGGAGGCCGAACTGCTGTCCGCCGCCATGGATGATGGCATCGACCGCCTTGCGGTCCCGCACGATCAGGGCGCCGATCCCCTTGGGGGCGCCGATCTTGTGGCCGGAGATGGTAAGGAGGGTGCAGGAGAGGTTCTTCATGGTGACCGGGACCTTGCCGAACGCCTGCACCGCATCGGTGTGGAGCAGGACGCCGGCCCGGCTACAGCGCTCCGCGATGTCGGCGATGGGCTGACACACGCCGGTTTCGTTGTTCACCCACATCACCGATACCACCGCGGGCCGGCGGGCGAGGGCGGCGTCGAGCGCCTCGAGGTCGAGCCGGCCGTCGGGCAGCACCGGCAGGATGATCTCCTCGCCACCCTCATGATGCACCTGGTGGGCCGCCGCGAGCACCGCCTTGTGCTCCGCCGCCGACACCGCCACCAGCATCGCGCCGCCGTGGTGCCGGGCCGCGGAGGCGGCTCCGATGACCGCCAGGTTGTCTGCCTCGGTGCCGCCCGAGGTAAAGACCACCTGGGCCGGCTCGGCCCCGAGGGCGGCGGCCACCTCGCGGCGGGCCTGCTCCAACCCGGCCCGGGCGGCCCGGCCAAAACGGTGGGAGCTCGACGGATTGCCGAAGCTGGCGCTCCCGAGGAACGGCAGCATGGCTTCCAGGACCTCGGGGCGCACCGGGGAGGTGGCGGCGTGGTCAAGGTAGACGGGGTCGCGGGGCATGGGGGGAATTTAGCTCCGAGCCGCTGATCCCTCTACTTTTGGGGCATGTCCATTGACCTGCTTGCCATCGCGGCCCACCGGGACGACGTGGAGCTCACCTGCGCCGGTACCCTGCTCAAGGCGCTCGATCAGGGTCACCGCACCGGGATCCTGGACCTCACCGCCGGCGAGACCGGCACGCGCGGGAGTGCCGCGCTCCGGGCCCAGGAGGCCGAGGCGGCCGCCAGGATCCTGGGCGTCTCGGAGCGGCGCAATGCCGGCCTTCCCGATGCCCACCTCGAGAACAACGAGCAGACCCGCCGCGTGGTGGTGGAGGCGATCCGGCACTTCGCGCCCCGCATCGTGATCCTTCCGTTTCCGGTGGGCCGCCACCCCGACCACCGGATCGCGTCGGAGCTGGGCCGGGACGCCTGTTTCCTGGCCGGGCTCGCGAAATACGACGCCGACGGCGCGCCCCACCGGCCCCACAAGGTGCTCTACGCGCTCTCCTACCGCGAGGATCCTCTCAAGCCGACGTTCGTGGTGGACATCAGTGCGCAGTTCGAGCGCAAGATGGCCGCGATTCGCTGCTACGCGAGCCAATTCGACGCCGCGATCAGCGCCGGGGAGATCTTCCCCACCGGGCAGGACCTGTACAGCAGGGTGGAGCATCAGAATGGGCACTACGGTTCGCTCATCCGGACCCGGTACGGCGAGCCGTTCTATACCCACGAGACGGTCGAGGTGGAGGACGTCGTGACCCTCCAGGTACAGAGCATGTAGCAGGCGGGCCGCTCAGTCGCTATTCGTGCCGCAGCGCCTCCACCGGGTCCATCCGCGCGGCGCGGTTGGCCGGCAGCAATCCGAAGATCAGCCCGATTCCGATCGAGACCATCGTCGCCACCACCGCGCTCCAGAGCGGCACGCCGGCCTGGAGCCCCAGCACCTGCTTCAGGATCTCGCCCAGGGTGAGGCCGAACAGGATGCCGACCAGTCCGCCGATCAGGGTGAGGGTGGCGGCCTCGACCAGGAACTGCCAGAGGATTTCCCGGCGGGTGGCGCCGCAGGCCATCCGGAGCCCGATCTCGCGGGTGCGATCGGTGACCGAGACCATCATGATGGCCATGACGCCGATGCCGCCCACCAGCAGCGCCACGCTCGAGATCGCGGTCATCACCAGGAAGAACATCGAGGTGAGCGAGTTCATCGTGTCCAGAATCTGATCCTGGGTGATGAAGTCGAAGGTGTTGGGCATGCCGGGCCGGAGCCCGCGCTTCCGCCGCAGCGCCACGGTCGCCTGATCCTTGGCCCGATCGACCGAGATGCCGCTCCGGCCCAGCACCACGACGAACAAATCGTTGGTGTCGCTGTAGTGAAAGGCGTGCTTGGCGACCTGGTACGGCACCATGCCGCCGATGCTGAAGCCGGGCGGCTGGAAGGCGTTGTCGGGGGGCTGCCAGATCCCGATGACCCGGAAGGGCCGGCCGCCGATCTTGACCGTCTGCCCGAGCGGATCGGCCCGGCCGAACAGGCGACGGGCCAGCTCGATCTCCAGGACCGCGACCTCGGCGCCATTCAGCTCGGCGGGCGTGAAATTCCGGCCGGCGGCCAGGTTGCCCCCGTTGATCTCGAGGAAGCTGTCGTCGGCGCCGTAGATCAGCATGGGCTGGGACGACTCCCCGTTGTACTCGACCCGGTTGAACGACTGCACCCAGACGCCGGCGTGGCGGATGTCCTCCTCGCGCGCGATGGCCCGGGCGTCCTCCTCGTCCAGCACCGGCCGGATCCGCACCTCGTAGGGCAGGTTGTCCGGATTGAGCGGGGTCTGGGAAAAGAACCGCATTACGTAGAACGCGTTGGGCGAGGCGGCGTTGAGCGCGTTGAAGATCTGGGTCTTGACGCCGTCCACGATGGAGGCCATCAGCATCACGGTGGAGACCCCGATGACCACGCCGAGAATGGTCAGAAACGAGCGCAGCTTGTTGGCGCGGAGATTGTCCGCGGCCACCAGGATGCCTTCCTCGAGATTCCGGATCGGCACCGCCTACTCCTGCCGGAGCGCGGTGATCGGGTCGAGCCGCGCGGCGCGGCTCGCGGGGTAGACCCCGAAGACGATGCCCGAGCCGGCGCCCAGTCCCAGCGCCACCGCCACCGACCAGGCGGTGACCCGCGCCGGGAGCGGGCTGATGGCGGAGATGAGCCGGGCCAGCAGGGCCCCGCCGATGATCCCCATCATGCCGCCGAGCATGGAGAGGAGCACCGCCTCGACCAGGAACTGCCGCCGGATGTCGCGTTGCCGGGCGCCGAGCGATTTCCGGATGCCGATCTCGTGGGTCCGCTCGTTGACCGACATCAGCATGATGTTCATGATCACGATGCCGCCCACCACGATGCCGATCCCCACCACGGCCGGGATGATGGTGAACAGCACCCCGGTGAGCCGGGTCCAGAAGGCCACCAGGGCGTCGGCCTTGTCGACGGTAAAATCGTTGCCTTCGCCGGGCCGGAGCCGGTGGGCCAGCCGCATCGCCTCCTCGGCGCGGTTCATCGCGTCGGGAAGGTCCTCCGGCTGGTGCATCTTGACGGAGATGGTCGTGGTGAGGCGGCGGCCGTGGATCGACTCGAAGGTGCTGATCGGCAACAGGGCGAAGCCGTCGAACGACTGGCCCAGTATCCGCCCCTTCTTGGCGATCACGCCCTTGACGGTGAACTCGGTAGCCCCGATCCGGACCTTCTTGCCTACGCCGAGTGCCGGATCATCGAACAGCTTCTCGGCGACTTCGTTGCCGATGACCGCCACCAGCCGCCGATCGTCGACGTCGGGCTGGGTGATGGGCTCGCCGTCGGTGAACTTGTAGTCCTGCACCAGCTGGTAGTCCGGGGTCACGCCGAAGATCGTGACGCTGCCGATGGTCCGGTTGCGGTAGGTGACGTCGCGGGTCGGTGTGGGCCAGCCGGACTGGAGCGAGACCGCTTCCGCATCGGGGAGGGCCTGGCGCACCACCGCCGCGTCGGTCTTCGAGATGATGGGACGCTTGTTGAGCTCCCGAACCGTCGAATCGTCGATGATCCCCATCGCGATGGGCCAGCGGCGCACCTGGAACGAGTTGGTGCCGATCATGGCGCCGCGCAGATTGTCGCGGACGTAGGAATTCATGCCCTGGATGATGGCCACCACGGCCACCAGGAACCCCACGGAGACGATGATGCCAAGGAGGGTGAAGAACGACCGGAGCTTGGCGCTCCGGATTGCCGCGACCGCGAGGAGGAGGGCTTCGACGAGGGGCATGCGGAAAGCTAGACGGGAGGGCGGGAAGGCGGGTAGCCGGAAAGGCCGTCGGTCTGGGTCCCGTCCTCCCGTCCTCCCGTCCTCCCGACGTACCGACCTACCGGCCTACTCGTACCGGAGCGCCTCCACCGGATCGAGCCGGCTCGCCTTGGTGGCGGGATACATGCCGAAGAACAC
Source organism: uncultured Gemmatimonadales bacterium (assembly GCA_963762545.1). GTDB lineage: Bacteria > Gemmatimonadota > Gemmatimonadetes > Gemmatimonadales > GWC2-71-9 > JABFSM01. Next base: position 705,990 of record CAVXLC010000002.1, read on the forward strand.
CCCCGTGACGGCGGACATGACCAGTGCCGCGACCACCGACCAGAGGGGGACCGCCGCGGGAATCGGAGTGAACTTGGCGATGGCCCAGGCCAGCATCGCGCCGACAATGAGGCCGATCGTTCCGCCCAGCAGCGTGAGCGAGGAGGCCTCGACCAGGAACTGGAACAGGATTTCGCGCCGGGTGGCCCCCAGGGCCTTCCGCACGCCGATCTCCCGGGTGCGCTCGGTCACCGAGATCATCATGATGGCCACCACTCCGACGCCGCCCACCAGGAGCCCGACGCTGGACAACGCCAGCATCACCAGGAAGAATCCGCTGGTGACGCTGTTGAAGGTGTCCATCAGCTTGTCCTGCGTGACGACGGAGAAGTTGTTCTCCTGGGACGGCTTCAGGCCTCGCCGGACCCGGAGTGCCGCGATGACCTCGTCCTGGGCCTGGGCCACCGTGGCGGAGTCCATCGGCAACACCACGAAGTCCATCCACCCCTTGAACCAGTCCGCCACCTTGGTGAAGGTGGTATGGGGGATGTTCACGATGGGGGAGGAGGATCCCCCGAACAGGCTGGCCGCTTCGGCATACACCCCGACCACCGTGAACGGCTCGCCGTAGATCTTGAACCGTTTGCCGATCGGGTCGAGGCCGGGAAAGAAGGTCTCGGCCATCTTGTCGTTGATCACCGCCACGTTGCTGCCCGCCGCGAACTCCACGTCGGTCCAGTTCCGCCCCTGGGTAATGGTCCCCCCCGACACCAGGGGCCAGTTGGTGGTGAATCCGGTGATGCTGACGCTGGAGAGCTTCTGGTCGCCGTAGCTCACCGGTCCATTGGCGCCCTCGCGGTACCCCACGTCCTTGATGGAAGGCTGTTGCCGCAGCAGCTCGGCCTCCTCGGGGGTGAGCCAGGGATTGCGCCGCCACGGCGACATCTCGTCCGAACCGTCGGAGATGTTGAGCCCGCCCTGGAAGAACCGGAACACGAAGAACGTCTTGGGGCCCAGCGTCTCCAGCTGCTTGGCCACCGCGCGGTTCACGCCGGTGATGGCCGAGGCCATGGTGATCACCACCATGACGCCGATGGCGACGCCCAGGATGGTGAGCGAGGCCCGCACCTTGTTGGCGCGGACCGAGTCCAGGGCCATGCCCATGCCTTCGAAGATCCGGGCGATCGAGCCGCCGCGCGCGTGTTTCATTCGGCCCTCAGGGCGGTGATGGGATCCAGCTTGGCGGCCCGGCTGGCCGGGTAAATCCCGAAGAACAGGCCCACGCTCACGCCGAGGAGCACGCCCACCGCCACGGACCAGGGAGCCACCGCGGCGGGGAGGGGCGTCACCGCCCGGATCAGGAACGCGAGGCCGATGCCGGTGGCGATCCCCACGCCGGCTCCGACCGTGGAGATGGTGGCGGACTCCACCACGAACTGCGCCAGGATGTCCCTCCGCTTGGCCCCGAGGGCCTTGCGGATGCCGATCTCGACGGTCCGCTCCGCCACCGCCATGAGCATGATGTTCATGATGACGATGCCGCCGACCACGACCGAGATCCCCACCAGGAGCGGCAGGGCGAGCATCAGGAAGCCGGAGATCTTCTTCCAGCCTTCCAGCGCCCCCTCCGCCGTCTGCATGGCGAAGTTGTCTTCCTGACCCGGCTTGAGCCGGCGCTGGATGCGCATCATCTCCTCCACCTCGCCCAGGGCCGTCTGCATCGAGGCGATGTTGGCGGCCTTGACGTGGAGCTCGTCCATGAAGCCCATCCGGCAGGCGGCCCGGTGCACCGGGGCGTCGAAGGGCACCACGATGAACTTGTCCAGGGAGATGCCGAAAATGGTGCCCTGCTTGGCCACGATGCCCACGACCCGGTACGGCAGACCCTGCAACGTGACCGATTTGCCGAGCGGGTCGGCGCCCTTGAAGAGCTTGTCGGCCACGTCGAAGCCGATGACCGCCACCGCCTGCCCGGCCCGGGCCTCCTGGGGCGTGAACGTCCGGCCCGACTCGATATCCAGGCTCTTGATCGCGAACATGGGGGCGTCCGCGGTCCAGACGTCCACGTCCTTGGCGGTCTTGCCGTCCCAGACCAGGGACATTCGCTGGCTGCAGAATCGCGAGAAGATCGCCGGGGTCTTCAGGTGCGATTCGATGTAGTCGGCCTCGGCGTAGTTGATCCGGGGCCGCCGCTGCCAGGCGCGCCACTGATCCTCGGTCACGTTGCCCGAGTTGAAGTTCGGCATCCGGCGGAGCTGGAAGGTGTTGAGCCCGACCAGCTTGTTGGCGAACTGGTCCTCCATGTACACGTTCATGCCCTGGACGATTGATACGACCGCGATCAGGAAGGTCACGCCGATCAACACGCCCAACAGCGAAAAGAAGCTCTTGAGCTTCTGGGTCCGAATGGTGTTGAGGGCGATCTTGACCGCGTCCCGGATCATCATATCAGGCTGCCGCGTTCCGCTGATTGGTGGTGTCGCTGGCGACGTGCCCGTCCCGCAGCACGATGACCCGGGCCGCATGGGCGGCGATGTCGGGCTCGTGGGTGACCATGATGATGGTCTGCCCCTGGCCATGCAGGCTCTCGAACACCCGCATGATTTCCTCGCTGGTGGTGCTGTCGAGGTTTCCGGTCGGCTCGTCGGCCAGGAGGATGGCCGGGTCGTTGACCAGCGCTCGGGCGATGGCCACCCGCTGGCGCTGCCCGCCGGAGAGCTCGTTGGGGCGGTGGCCCATCCGGTCGCCCAGTCCCACGCGGGTCAGCGCGGCGCGGGAGCGCTCCCGCCGCTCGCGGGCCGCGACGCCGGCGTAGACCAGCGGCAGCTCGACGTTCTGCAACGCGGAGGCCCGGGGGAGCAGGTTGAAGGTCTGGAACACGAACCCGATCTCCCGGTTCCGCACCCGCGCCAGCGCGTCGTCCGGCATGCGGGACACTTCCTGTCCGTTGAGCCAGTACTCGCCGGTGCTCGGCGTGTCGAGGCAGCCGACCAGGTTCATCAGGGTCGATTTGCCCGAGCCGGACGGGCCCATGATGGCCACGTACTCGTTGCGCCGGATTTCGAGCGACACGCCGCGCAGCGCGTTGACCGTCTCCGCGCCCATCACGTAGCTGCGGGTCAGGTCCCGGATCTGGATGACGAGGTCGCTCATGGCGTCTTCTTGGCGACGTCGCCGGTCTTGAGATCGCGCTGCGGCTTCACCTTGGTGCTGTCCTTCATGTCCCGCACCGACTGGTACGGCCCGGCGACCACGCTGTCACCGGCCTTGAGCCCGTCGATCACCTCGAAGTATTCGTCGCCCGCGATGCCCACCTTGACGGGGCGGAACGAGGCGACGCCGTTCCGCACGACGAACACGCCTTCCCGCTCCTTCTGCTTCTTGTCGGTACCGGTCGCGCCGACCGCGGTGCCCTTGCCCTCCTTGACCTCGTTGGGCACGTCCTGGTGCTGCCGCACGGTGAGCGCGATGATGGGAATCGCCAGCGACTGCTTCCGGGTATCGGTCACGATGCGCGCCGTGGACGACAGGTCGGGCCGGATGCCCGCGGGGGGATGATCGAGGGTGACCTCGACGTCGAAGTCCACGGCCCGGTCGGTCGAGCTGCCGCTGGCCCCGCCGGTCTGGGACAACTGGGCGCTGTTGCTGATCTTGGTGACCCGCCCGACGAACGAGGTGTCGGGGAAGGCGTCGATGGTGACGGACACGGAGTCGCCCAGGTGCAGGCGGACCACGTCGGTCTCGTCGACCTGCACCTTGGCCAGCACCACGGACAGGTCGGCAATCGTCATGAGGAGGCCGGTCTCGCGGGAGAAGGTCCCCGGCACGGCCACTTCGCCCTCCTCGACCGCGAGCCGGACCACCCGGCCCTCGATCGGGGCGGTGAGACGGGTCTTGGCCAGGTTGGAGCGCGCCTCCGCCAGCGCGGCACGGGCCTGGTCCACCCCGGCCTGCGCCGCGACGAGATTGGCCTCGGCCACGTCGGACGCCTGCACGGCCTGCTCCACCACTTCCCGCGCGATCAGCTCGGCGTTGGCCTTCTGGATGCTCAGGGAACGGTCCGCCTGGCGCTTGGCCTGGTCGCGATTGGTGCGGGCCTGGGCCAGCGACGCTTCCATCTGGGCCACCTGTCCCTCGAGCCGGCTCACCACCGAGAGGTACTGAGCCGGGTCGATCTGGAGCAGGAACTGCCCCTTCTTCACCAGATCGCCCTCCTTGACGCCGATCGCGGTGATGCGGCCGGTGATGTCGGCGCTCACATCGACCTTGGTTTCCGCCTCGATCTTGCCGCTTGCCGTGACGGCCGCGATCAGATCGCGGTTACCAACCGCTTCGATCCGGACCTCGGTGGCACGACCGCTCTTCTTGGCGGCCGTCAGGGCGAAGAGCCCGCCGCCGACGACGACGACGATTGCGAGCCCCAGCGTCCACTTCGCACGACGTGACATGATCGATCCTCGGTTAGCGCAGTGGGCGGCCGACCGCGAACTCGAGCGCCGCGATGGCCTTGTGGTATTCGTAGACGGCGTTCACGTAGTCACCCTCGGCGCGCGCCAGGTTGTTGGTCGCGTCGGACACTTCGAGCGACGAGCCGGCGCCGAGCCGGTAGCGGTCCTGCGCCAGCCGCATCTGTTCCCGGGCCGACTGGCGGTTCTGCTCCTGCACCTGGATCGTCTGCCAGGCGCTCTGCACCCCGAGGTAGCGGCTGGAGACGTTGGTCGCCACCAGGAGCTGCTGGGCCCGGACACTCTCGTCCAGATCCTCCTCCTGGGCCCTGGCCTGCGCTACCTGCAGGTTCCGCGTGAAGCCGTCGAAGATCGGCAGCGAGATCTGAATGCTGGCCCGGAACGGCTGCTTGGTGAAGCTGAACGGGAAGACGCTGTTGCTCGTGAGAATCTGGTTCTGGAACGCCGGATCGAGGGCCAGGCCGGTCGCGTCCAGATTGGAGAACGCGTTGCAGTCGGCGATGATGCCGCCGTTCGGGAACCCGGCGAGCCCGCCGGACGGGAGCCCGCTGATGATCGCGTTCTGGAACCGGCAGTTGTCCGCGGTCCCGAGCGCCGAATTGAGCCGCTGGCTGAGGAGCAGGTTCTGATTGGTGAACTGCTGGGTAAATCCCTGCAATCCCGCGTTGACGTTGATGGTCGGCAGGAAGCGCGACTTGGCCGACCGGGTGGTCCAGTTCGCGGCGTTGTCGCGGGCCACGAACGCCTTGATCGTCGGATTCTCTTCGCGCGCCATGTCCAGGAGCTGCTTCTCATCGAGGACGACGGGGGTCACCGGGAAGCTGTCCGGCAGCGCGACCAGCTCGGGCTCGGCGGGAATGGGCACGCCCATCCGGCGGAACAGCTCGAGCTTGGCCTCGTTTTCCGCCTGTTGGGCCTTGAGCAGCGCGACGTCGGCCTGGCCCTTGGTTACTTCGGCCTGGCGCACGTCGAGCATGGTATTCTGCCCCACCGTATAGCGGGCCCGGGCCAGGCCGAGGAAGTCGGCGTTGCGCTGGACGCTCTGCCGGCTGACCTCCGTCGTGGCCACCGCCTGCAGCGCGGTCAGATACTGGACCGCGATGTCGTTCCGGAGCTGCTCCCCGGCGTTGGTGATATCGGCATCGACGGCCTTGCGGGTGGCGCGCTGCTGACCGGTGGCGGCCAGCAGCTGACCCGAGAGCTGCCAGTTGAAGCTCAGCGCGTAGCCGGAGGAGAGCGATGGCGAGGACTGATTGAAGGTCGAGCCGCCGAAGGTGGAGGACCCCGATCCGGTGTAGCTCATGCTGCTCGAGACGTCGAACGTCGGGAGCAGATTCGCGTAGGCGTTGCGGACCCCCCAGCCGGCCGGAGACATGTCGTTGAGTACCTGCCGGTACGCCGGGCTGTTCCGGCGGGCCTGTTCCAGCGCGTCCGCGAGGGTCAGGCTGACGGTGGCCGGCCGCCGCACCGGCGTCGGGGGCACCGGGGTATTGGCCGGGGCAAGCGGCTGCTGCGCGGCCGCTCCCGCCGGCAGCGCCAGACAAAGACCGAGTAGGGCACGGGCCCAGCGTGTCATGTGTTTCTTCCTTGGCAAACGGTCAATGAACTCCGCTAATGACGTGGCAGCGCCGCAAAAGGTTTCAGCTTGCGACGAGCACTATCTAAAATAATGTAATGGCATGAGTTACGAAAATTGAATGTTCGCGAGGTGCTGGGTGAGGCTGGCGAGGATCGCGGCGTAGAACCGGGCGCCTTTTTCGGCGGTTGCGAGCAGCGTCGGCGGGGTGAGAGAGAGATCGACCAGGTCCGGCGCGAGGTACAGCATCAATGAGGTGTCCACCTCGCCGCCATGCCAGGGGCCGAACCGCGATTCGAGCAACGGCGGGATGCTCTCCAGCGCCAGGATGTCGGCCACCCGCACCCGGCCGACGGTCCGGATGGTGGAGAGCGCCTCGAGGTGCTGGTCCGCGGCATGGGCCGTCAGGATCAGGGTGTCCCGGACGCCTCCCACCTCTTCCCACAGCGCGATAAGTTCGTTCACGGCGCGGTGGAGGGTCTTTCGCGACAGCGCGGCGGTCCCGGGCACCGGGTCGTCCTTGGTGGCGTGGACCCCGTATTCGATGGCCGGGGCCCGGGGAATGCCGGTCGACGCCGACAGATCGTCGGCGAGCCGCTCGAGGATGACCGTATCGCATCCCAGCGGAAGGTGGGGGCCCCTCGCCTCCACGGTTCCGGCGGGCACCAGCAGCCGCGAGGTGGACTTGAGTGCTTCCGCGGCCTGGGCCGGCGTCATCTCCTTCAACCGCAGCGGACGCGCCATCTGACCGCTCCCTTTGCCTGGTGGGTACTGAGCCTCGCCGGCCTGGCGGTGGCCGCCGGCGAATGGCTTCGGGCGCCTTCGCGTGGCCTGGCGCTCGTCGCAATCGGGCTGGCGCTGGTGACGCTGGTCCTCAAGCGCCGGGGCTATCTGGTACTTCCGCTGGCGCTGCTCGCCATCGCGCTGGCCGTCGGGGAGCGCCGCCTCGAACGTCTGGTCGGGCATTGGCCCGAGGAGCGCGAGGCTCGCATTCAAGCCGCGTCGGGCCGGTTGGCCAACGACCTGCGCGATGCCCGGCTGCTGGCCGACACGCTGGCACGCCACGCGCTCGACGCGGCGTCGCTGCCCCGCGAGGCCGGCTTCGGGTCGGTGGCTGGCCTGGTTCGCGGCGCGCCGCTCGAGTCCGGCGTGGTGCTGTTCGAAGCGGACGGCGTGCCCCGGGTCTGGGGAGGCCGATTCCGCCTGCTCCCATCCGCCGCCGGCGATTCGGTCAACGTTCGCCTCACTCCATACTACGCGGTGCTCGAGGTGCGGCGCCATGATGCGTCGGGCCGGGCCGGCCTCGGAGCGGTGCTGCTCTCCGCCCATCCGGCGGTGCTGGACCAGGACCGGAGCCTGGCGGCCCGATTCCAGGATCGCACCGAGGTGGGCCTCCGGATCCTTCCACCCCACGTGGCGCCCAACACCTCGGACGTCTTCGACTACGAGCAGCCCACCACGGGTGGCACCCGGGTGCTCTTCAGCGCCCAACTGCTGACCCCGGAACAGCCCCGGGCCCTGGCCCGCGCCCGGGCCGCGGCCGCTCAATGGGTCTCGTGGTCGCTGGTGCTCACGCTGGTCGTGGCGCTGTGGCTGGTCCCGCCCGGGGTGCTTCGCATCGTGCTGGCCCTGCTCCCGGTGTTGCTCGCCCTCCGATCGCCCCTCGGCGCGGATCTGGGCATCGCCCGGCCCTTCGACACCTCGTTCTTTTCCAGCGGCCTGCTCGGGCCGGTCTCGGCCTCGGCGGGGCCGCTGGCGCTGCTCGGGGTCGTGCTGCTCCTCATCGGTGCCCTCCTCTGGGAGCGGGGACCGCCCCGGCGGTGGCCGGGAGTGCTGGTGGGCGTCATCCTCCTGGCTGGCGCCCCCTACCTGATGAGCGGGCTCAGCCGCGGCATCATCCCTCCCGCCTCCGGCGTGTCGATGGGACTGTGGCTGGTGTGGCACCTCACCGTGTTCGTGTTTTCCGCCGGGTTGATGACGCTCGGCGCCGCGCTGCTCCGGGGAGCGGCGCGGCCCGAGCGGGGCTGGTGGCCGCCGTTGCTGGGCGCGGGACTGGCGCTGGGGGCCGCCGCGGTGGGCGTGATGGTGTGGAACGCCCGGTACGGGTGGCCCGACTGGTTCACGCTGCTCTGGCTCCCGCCGCTGGTGCTGGTCACCCGCCCGGCGAACCGACGCGCCACCATCCTCGGCATCGCCATCGTGGCGGGAAGCGCCGCGGCGCTGCTGGCCTGGGGCGCGGAGATCGAAGGCCGGCTGCGCGCGGCCCGGGCGGACATGGCCGCGCTGGGCGACCATGCCGATCCGGCCGCCGATGCGGCGCTCCGGGCGCTGGGGGACACGCTGGCGGGACTCCCGGCGCCGCACTCGTCGCCGGAGCTCTACGCGCTGTGGCGGGCCACGGCGCTGAGCCGGGAGGGCCGGCCGGTGGCGCTCGGGGTCTGGCGTCCCGACGGGACCCCCGAGGTCGAGCTGGAGCTGAACGAGCTCGACCTGCCCGCGGATCTGGTGGCCGCGATGGTACGAAGCCTCCCACCGGGAGACTCCCTGCGCGTCTCCTCGCTGCCGCGGGAGCCGGCCATGCACCAGCTGTTGCTGGTGCGCCGGGAGGACGTCGTGGTGTCGGTGGGTCTCGGGCCCCGCTCGGCGCTGGTCCCGCCTTCCCGCCTGGGGAGGCTGCTGGCGGCGGATCCCGCCGGACGACCGCTCTATCGCCTGACGCTCGCGCCCGCGCCCTCGCCCCGGACTCCCGATGACGGCGCGGCGCTCTGGCGCCGGGAAGGCTGGCAGGCGATGGGCCGGCGGACCGTCACGATCGGCAGCATCGCCCGGGACGTGTTCGGTACCGTCGAGCTGGGCTCGCCGGCCCGGCTCGCGGTGCGGGGCACGCTGGTCATCGTGCTCGACGTCGCCGTCCTGACCTGTCTCTGGTGGCTCGCGGCGCTGCTGGGCGGACTTGGGCCTCCCAGCATCCGGTGGATCCCGAGACTCCGATCCTACGAGGCGCGCCTCGGGCTGGCGCTGGCGGTGTTCTTCCTGGCGCCCACCGTGGGCTTTGCCGCGTGGGGCGTCAGCCGGCTGCGGGGCGAGGTGCAGGAGAGCCGGGACCGCATGATCGAGCAGTCGCTGCGGGATGTGGTGCCGCCGGGCGGATCCCTGCCGGCCAACGCCGATTCCCTGGCCGGCGAGCTCCACGACCTGGGCGAGCGCATCGACGCGGCGTTCATGCTCTACCGAAACGGGGAGCAGGTCGCCGGATCCACCGGCGGGCTCATCGAGGCGCTCGGTCTGGTCGGTCCGCTCATGGATCCCGAGGCGTATCACCGGATCGCCATCCACGGCGAGGCGTCCGCCGCGGCGGCCGGGCCGTCGCGCGCGGTCGCGAGCCGGATCGGCTACCGGGCGGTCCGCCTGTCCGACCTGAGCGCCGGCGCGCTGGCCATGTCGCAGGTCGCGGCCGACCCGGTGCTGTTCGACCGCCAGCGCGACCTGGCGCTGCTCCTCATACTCGCCACGCTGGGTGGCGTCGCGGCATCCCTGCTGGCGGCGCGGGTGGCCGCGCGGGTACTGGCGCGTCCGGTGGCCGACCTGCGGCAGGCTGCGCTGGCCTTCGGCCGGGGCGAAGCCGCCGCGGCGCCGGAGCTCAAGCCGCCGGTCGAATTCGCGCCGGTATTCGCGGCCTTCGAGAAGATGACCGAGGATGTGCGCCGGGCGCGCGATGCGCAGGAACGGGTGGCGCGCATCGTGGCCTGGGGACAGATGGCCAATCAGGTGGCCCACGAGATCAAGAACCCGCTCACGCCCATGCGACTCGGGGTGCAGCACCTCCGGCGGGTCTATCACGATGGCCGGACGCCGATCGGCCCGGTGCTGGAAGACACGACCCAGCGGATCCTGTCCGAGATCGACCGGCTCGATCGGATCGCGCGCTCGTTCAGCCGGTTCGGTGCGCCCGCGTCGGACCGTGGTCCGCTGGAGGACGTCGCGCTTCCGCGGATGGCCCGCGATGTCGCCGATCTCTACCGGATGGGCGACGAAGGCGCGGAAATCGTGGTCGACGCCGAGCAGGGCGGCATCGCGCGGGCTCGGGCGGACGAGGTGAAGGAGACGCTGGTGAACCTGCTGGAGAACGCCCGGAACGCGCAGGCGTCCCGGATCCGCATCCGTATCGTCGGCACCGCCATCGAAGTCTCGGACGACGGCTGCGGCATTCCGCCGGAGCTGCTCCCGATGATCTTCGAGCCGCGCTGGTCCACGTCGACCAGTGGCTCCGGATTGGGGCTGCCGATCGTGAAGCGATTGGTGGAGGGGTGGGGCGGACGAGTGGAGGTCGAGAGCGCGGTAGGACGGGGCACCGTGGTACGGCTGATCCTGCTGCCCGCCGGGGGGGCTGGCCCGGGACCTGCCTGAAAGGGTACCCGGAATTCAGCACAGGCGGAGCAATGAACGTCGACCCGATTCCGAAAAACCTGATCGCCGTCCATGACCTGTTGACGGAAGCGCTTGCTACGACGAACGATAGCGAGCGTACTCTGGGCTACGGGGTGGCCCTCTTTCCCCGCTCCGGACGCTTCGAAGCACCGGTTTTCGGTGTGGTCACCCGTGGCGGCGAGTCCACAACCCTCACGTACCGAATGCTGCAAAATCTGCGTGAGCATCCGGTGTACGTCTCGGGCCGGGTGACGGCGTGGGTGCGAGACGGCATGGCGTTCGGTCCGCCGCGCACACCGCCCCCGGCGCTGCTGGATCAACCGGTGCTCCACGTATCGTTCACGTGTTCCATCGGCCTGACGCCCGACGACCACGACCGCACCATGCCGCTCGAGACCACGATCTTTTCCGGCGATCTGTGCGCGCCGATGGTGCTCCTGATGGAGTGTCGCCCGGAGGGGTGGCCCCGCTAGGCTCGGGTTGCGGCTTTCATCTCCCGCACGAACCTCGACACGTCACCACCGTCGGCCGCCAGCCGCACGACCGCCGATCCGCTGATCGCGCCCGCCGCGCCCATGGACAGCGCGGTCCGCACGTGCTCCGGCGTGGCGATGCCGAAGCCCAGCACCGGCGGCGGTGCTCCCAGCGCCACGAGCCTCGTGATCAGGCCCGCCTGGCCGCGCTGCAGTCGCTCATCGGTGCCGGTGACGCCCTGGCGCGAGGTGACGTAGGTGTAGGCTTCGCCCGCCGCGGCGATGGCCGCGAGGCGGGCGTCGTCCGCGTTGGGCGGCGCGATGAACACCGGCGCGATGCCCGCCCCACGCGCCGCCTCTGCCACCGGCGCCGACTCGAGAACCGGCAGATCCGCAACCAGCACCGAGTCCACGCCGGCGGCCGCCGCCTGCCCATAGAATTCCGCGGCATCCCGATGACACACCAGGTTGGCATAGACCAGGAGCCCGATCGGGATGCCGGGGAACTCGGCGCGCACGGCGCGGACGATGCTCCAGCAATCGGCGCGGCGGACGCCGGCGGTGAGCGCGCGGCTCGCGGCAGCCTGGATGATCGGGCCGTCCGCGACCGGATCGGAAAAGGGGAGCCCGAGCTCCAGGGCGTCGGCGCCGGACTGGGCCAGCGCCCGCACCAGCTGCAGGCTCCGCGCCGGGTCGGGGTCTCCCAGCATGGCGAAGGGGATGAAGGCTCCCTCTCCGGCCTTGCGGAGGCGCTCGAACATGGCGGCGTAGCGGGCGCCCCGCTCGGGAGGATTCACGGGGCACCTCCCGCGGTTCCCAGGGCCCGGATGACCGTTTCGAGGTCCTTGTCGCCCCGGCCCGACAGATTGACCAGGATGCTGCGCGGCCCGTCGCGGCGGGCCGCCTCCTTCAGCGCCATCGCGAGCGCGTGGGCCGATTCGAGCGCCGGTATGATGCCCTCCGCGCGAGCCAGCAGGCCGAATGCGGACAGCGCCTGGGTGTCGGTGCAGGTGGTGTAGGTTGCGCGGCCGCTCTCCTGGAGCCAGGCGTGTTCGGGCCCCACGCCCGGGTAGTCGAGTCCCGCCGAAATCGAATGACTTTCCCCGATCTGTCCCTCGTCGTCCTGCAGGGTCACGCTGTATGCCCCGTGGAGCACGCCGGGGCGTCCGGCGTTGAGGGTGGCACAATGCCGGCCGGTCTCGAGTCCCTCGCCCGCCGCCTCGACGCCGAGGAGCCGGACCGACGGGTCGTCGACGAAGGCGGTGAAGATGCCCATCGCATTGGACCCGCCGCCCACCGAGGCGATCACAACGTCGGGCAGCTCGCCGGTGGCGAGAAGGATCTGCTCCCGGGCCTCATCGCCGATGATCCGCTGAAAGTCCCGTACCATGGTGGGGAAGGGGTGCGGCCCCGCCACCGTGCCCAGGAGGTAGTGGGTGTCTTCGTAGCTCGCCGACCAGTCCCGAAGCGCTTCGTTGATCGCGTCCTTGAGCGTCTGCGAGCCGGTGGTGACCGGGACCACCTCCGCGCCCATGAGGCGCATGCGAAACACGTTCTGCTTCTGGCGCTCCATGTCCACCGCGCCCATGTAGACCCGGGTCGTGAGGCCGAGGACCGCTCCGGTCAGCGCGGTGGCGACCCCGTGCTGGCCGGCGCCGGTTTCGGCGATGAGACGGCGCTTGCCCATCCTCCTCGCGAGCAGTCCCTGGCCCAGCGCCTGATTGGTCTTGTGGGCTCCGCCGTGCAGGAGATCCTCCCGCTTGAGATAGAGCTCGGCGCCGCCGGAGGCGGGCAGATTCCGGCAGCGGTACAAGGGAGTCGGCCGGCCGGCGTAGTGGGTGAGCAGGTCGTCGAGCTCGCGCCGGAAGGCGGGATCCTCCTGGGCGTCGAGGAACGCCGCCTCGAGCTGTTCGAGCGCGGGCACCAGGATCTCGGGGACATAGGTCCCGCCGAAGCGGCCGAAGCGGCCGGGCAGTCTCATCGGGTCTCGTCTCCTCGGCCCGGCAATCGTCGGCGGGCGGTAAAGAAATCGCGCAGTCGCGCCGGGTCCTTGCGACCAGGAGCGGACTCCACGCCCGAGCTCAGGTCGAGCGCCCAGGGCTCGAGCCGCGCCGCGAGCTCCACGTTGCCGGCGCCGAGTCCTCCGGCCAGCACGACGCGGCGGCGTTCCGGGTAGTCGGTCAGGAGCGACCAGTCGAACCGTGTGCCGGAGCCGCCCAGCTTTCCGGGTGTCCAGCCGTCGAGGAGCACCCGGTCGGCACCGGTTTCCTGCCGGAGGGGAATCTTCTCGCGAATCCGCACCGCCTTCCAGACCTCGCACCGTTCCGGCACCAGCGCGCGGATCCGTTCCACCTCGGCCGGAGTCTCGGCCCCATGGAGCTGGACCGCGGCGAGGTCGAGCCCCAGGGCGAGTTCCGCGATCTCCCCGGCGGACTGATCGGCAAAGACGCCGACCCATTCCAGCGGGGCGCCGTTCCTCACCGCGCGGGCCGCCGCCGCGTCGATCCGCCGGGGGGAACCGGGGACGAACATCAGCCCTCCGTGGGTGGCCCCCGCGTTCGCGGCGGCGGCGGCATCCTCCGCCCGCGTCAGTCCGCAGATCTTGGTCCGGCCATAGACCAGGCTTCGCGTGGCGCGGTCCAGGTCCGGCGCCCCCATCAGGGCGCTGCCGACCAGGAAGGCGTCGGCATGGGGCCGGAGCGCCGCGATGTCCGCGCGATTGGTGAACCCCGATTCGGAGACCACCAGCCGCTCGCGCGGGATCAGCGGCGCCAGCCGCGGGGTGGACTCCAGGTCGATCGTCAGGGTCCGGAGGTTCCGGTTGTTGATGCCGACGATCCGGGCGCCCAGGGCCACCGCGCGCCGCGCCTCGGCCTCGTCGTGCACTTCGGTGAGGATCGCCATGCCCAGCCGCTCGGCCAGCGCGGCGCAGGCCCGCCAGGCGGTGTCGTCCACCGCCGCCAGAATCAGCAGGATCGCGTCGGCGCCGTGGACCCTCGCCTCGGCCACCTGGAACGGCTCCAGGATGAAGTCCTTGCAGAGGAGCGGCTGGGCCAGCCGGCCGCGCACCTCCGCCAGGCGCGCCAGGGATCCGCCGAAGAACCGCTCGTCGGTGAGCACCGAGACGGCGTCGGCGTGCCGGCCGTAGCTCGAGAGGACCGGCGACAGGTCCGACCCGGCGCGGATCACCCCCCCCGATGGGGATGCGAATTTGATCTCGAGAATGAACCCGGGGCGAGCGCCGGCGAGCGCGGCCGCGAAGTCCCGGTCGCTCGGGGTGCACCGGGCCAGCAGCGACTCGAGTGAGGCACCCTGTTTCCGCCCGGCCACCTCGGCCCGCTTGTGGGAGAGGATCGCGTCAAGCGCCATGGGAGAGCTCCGCCAGGCGGGAGAGCCGCCGGGCCGCGCCCCCGCCGGCCAGGGCGTCCCGCGCCAGGCTCACCGCCTCGCGGATCGTGGGACGCACGCCGAGCATCCAGGCCAGGGTGCCGGCGTTCAGCGCCACCGCATCCGCGTGGGCTCCGGGAGTTTTTCCTTCGAGCAGAGTCCCCAGCCGATCGGCGTTCTCCTCGGGGCCGGCCCCGGTGAGGGCCTGGAGCGGCGCCGGCCGCAGCCCGGCCTCCGCGGCGGTGAGGGTGACGTGACGGAGCTCGCCGTCCCGGAGCAGGACGCCCGTCGTCGGACCGTGGAGGGCCACCTCGTCCAGCCCGCTGCCGTGGACCACGAGCGCCACCTCGCGTCCCAGGAGCTGAAGGGTGCGCGCGGCGGGCTCGCAGAGGGAGGGATCGTAGATGCCCATCATCTGCCACGGGGGCCGCGCGGCGTTCGCGATCGGGCCGACCAGGTTGAACACGGTGCGCACCTTGAGCGCGCGGCGCACCGGGGCGGCGTGGCGGACGCCGGGATGGTAGTGCGGGGCGAAGACGAAGCAGACGCCCGCGCCGTCGAGGCATTTCCGGCCCACCTCCGGCGTGGGATCGAGCCGCACGCCGAGGCGCTCGAGGACGTCGGCCGAGCCGCAGCGCGAGGAGACCGAGCGATTGCCGGTCTTGGCGATGGGAATGCCGAGCTCCGCCGCCACGAACGCCGCGGCCGTCGAGATGTTGAGGGTGCCGGTGCCGTCGCCACCGGTTCCGCAGCAGTCGGCGTATGGGTAGTCGGGGCGCGGGAAGGGCACCGCCGAGGCCAGCAGCGCCTCGACCGCTCCGGCCATCAGCTCGGGGGTTTCGCCCCGGGTCCGGATGGCGGAGAGGACCGCGGCCATCTCGAGGTCGGAGTATTCGCCGGCGACAAAGCGCCCGAACGTGGCGGCGCTCTCTTCGCGGGTCAGCGAGCGGAGACCCAGCGCCTCGAGCACCTCACTGGCGTGCATGGCCGGCCCACCGGATCACGTTCTCGATGATCCGGCCTCCTTCGGGGGTGAGGATCGACTCGGGATGAAACTGCACGCCGAATTGTGGTGCGGTCCGGTGCGCCGCCGCCATCACCAGGCGGTCGGTGCCGGCGATCGGCACCAGGGCCTCGGGCATGACGGCGGCGGCGAGCGAGTGGTAGCGGCCTGCCGGAAAGGGAGACGGCACTCCCTCGAAGAGCGGGCCGCCCTGATGCCGCACCGCCGAGGTCTTCCCGTGCACCACTTCGCCGGCGGGGCCGACCACGCCGCCGAACGCCTCGACCATGGCCTGGTGGCCAAGGCAGACACCGAGCAACGGCAATCCCTGCTCGGCCGCGAGGCGCACGACCTCGATGCAGCATCCGGCGTCGGCGGGCGTGCCCGGCCCGGGCGAGAGCACCAGCAGGCTCGGCCCCCCGGCGGCCGCTCGCGCCAGCGCGTGTGCCGCCGGCACGGTGTTGCGCCAGACCTCGACCTGGGCGCCCCGGCGGGCGAATTCATCCACCAGGTTCCAGGTGAACGAGTCGAAGTTGTCGACGAAGACGATCCGGAGCGGGTCAGCCATCGGTGGCTCCCGGCCCGGCGATGGCGCGGAGCACGGCTTCGGCCTTGCGGCGGGTTTCCAGCGCCTCGGACGCCGGATCGGAGTCGAACACGATGCCGGCGCCGGCCCGCACCCGCGCGACGCCGTCCCGCACCACCGCCGCGCGGATCACGATCGCCGTGTCCATCTCGCCGCCCTGGGTCAGGTAACCCGCGGCGCCGCCATAGGCGCCCCGCCGCGACGACTCGACGTCGCGGAGGATTTCCGCCGCGCGGATCTTGGGCGCGCCGACCAGGGTGCCCATGTTCATCGCCGCCGCATAGGCGTGCAGCGCATCGAGCCCCTCGGCGAGCTCGCCCTGGACTTCGGAGACCAGATGCATGACGTGGGCGTAACGGTCCACCGTGAGCAGCCGGGTGACCTGGCGGGTGCCGGGCCGGCTCACCCGGGCCACGTCGTTCCGGGCCAAATCCACCAGCATCATGTGTTCGGCGGTTTCCTTCTCGTCGAGCCGGAGCGCCGCCTCGCGCCGGGTGTCGAGGTCGGCATCGATGGCGCCCGCCCCGGTCCGGCCCCGCGCGGCGGTGCCCGCGATCGGACGGATCGTCACCCGGCGGGGCGTGCCCGCCACCTTGACCGCCGTCTCGGGGGATGCGCCGAAGACGATCGAGTCCGCCCCCACGACGTAGAACAGATAGGGACTCGGGTTTTCGGCCCGAAGCCGGCCATACGCCGCCAGCGGATCGGGGCAGGGCAGCGAGAAGGTGCGCGAGGCCACGATCTGGAACACATCCCCCGCCACGATGTGGCCCTTGAGGCGGACGACGAGCTCGGCGTATTCCGCGTCGGTCAGGTCGACGGACGCTTCGATTCCGGGAAGACGGGAGGACGGGAGGACGGGTGGGCGGGTGGTCGCGCCCGCGACCGCCTGCAGCAGCATTCCGATCGCCTGGACCGCGTCGTGGTAGTTGGCTTCGCCGGCCGGCCCGCCCACCGCCGTGGCAACGACCAGCGTGCGGTGGCGCAGGTGGTCCACGATGATCAGCCGGTCGGGCACCACGAATTCGAAGTGGGGTGTTGCGGCGGGCTCGGCGCCTCCCTGCGGCATCCGCTCGAACAACTCCACCAGGTCGTAGGAGAACACCCCAGCCGCCAGGTGGCAGGCATCGGTCGGCTGGGCCAGCAGCATGGGACCCATCACCACCGTCCTGAGCGCGTCCAGCGGCGAGGGGAGCCGACCGCGCGAGGCCTCGTCCCGCGGGCCGGGCGGCGGCTCGGGAAACACCGCCCGGACCGTGTCGCCGTCCCGCGCGACGTCGGCCAGCGGCTCAAGGCGCCGGGCGGTCCAGCCGAGCAGCGATCGCCCGTTGGGAGAGAGGCCGGTGATGGTGGCGGTGCGGCCGACGCAGGTGACGCGGAGCGCGGGCGACACCCCGAGCAGACTCCGCTCGCCGGTGCCGGCCCCGGTCTCCCCCGATTCGAGCAGGAAGGTGCCGCGCTTCCGGCCGCCGTCGGACAGGGCGGCGTAGAGCGCCAGGGGGTCGGGGCTGCCGGTGACCTCGCGCACCAGCGGCAACACCGCGCCTTCGGGCATCGACGGGGGACCCATCACATCACCTTGCCGACCGCGTCGGCGATGGGCCGGAGCTCGCGCATCATCGCGGCGAACTGTTCGGGGAAGAGACTCTGGCGTCCGTCGGAGAGCGCGTTCGGCGGATCGTTGTGCACCTCGACCAGGAGTCCGTCGGCGCCGCAGGCGAGCGCCGCCTTGGCCATCGGGGTCACCAGCTCGCGGAAACCGGTCCCGTGCGAGGGGTCCACCAGCACCGGAAGGTGGCTCCGCTGCTTGATCACCGGGATCGCGTTGAGGTCGAGGGTATTGCGGGTGGCGGTCTCGAAGGTGGTGATGCCCCGCTCGCACAGAATGACGTTGGGATTTCCTTCCGCCAGGATGTATTCCGCGGCCAGCAGCAGGTCGTCCACTTTGGCCGCCATCCCCCGCTTGAGAATCACCGGCTTGGTGGATCGGCCCAGCGCCTGGAGCAACCGGTAGTTCTGCATGTTGCGGGCGCCCACCTGGAAGGCCGCGGCGCACTCCTCCACCAGGGGCACGTCCCCCGCATCCACGACCTCGGTGACCACGGGAAGGCCGATGCTCAGGGAGACGTCCTTGAGGATCGCGAGGCCCTCGGCGCCCAGGCCCTGAAACGAGTAGGGGCTGGTCCGGGGCTTGTAGGCACCGCCCCGCAGCGCGTGTCCCCCGCCGGACTTCACCGCCCGCGCGGTGGCGAGGAGCTGCTCCCGGGTCTCCACCGCGCACGGCCCCGCGATGACGGTGAACCGCCCGCCCCCGACCTGGGCGCCGCCCAGATCCACGAGGGTGTCGTGGGGATGGATCTCCCGCCCCACCAGCTTGTAGGGCGCCAGGATGGGCTTGACGCTCTCGACCATCGGGTCGCTGTCGAGGTGCAGACTCTCGATGGCGCGCTCGTCGCCCAGGGCGCCCAGGACCACCCGCTCCTGACCCGGCATGTAGAGTGGCCGAAGGCCCAGGGCGGAGATCCGGGCCATCAACTCCTCGGCGTGTTCCGTGGTGGCGTGCGGCTTCAAGACGATGATCATGCGCCCATCCCAAACCGGGTGAAAAACGAAGGAGCCCACCGCTGGGTGCGGTGGGCTCCGTGAGATCGCGAGTCTGGAAGACTAGACTATGCGCACGCCGGCCCACCGCGGGAGGAACCGCGCCAGGGCCACCAGGTCGTCCGGGTCAGGGGTCGCATAGGCTCGACAAGTATCTCCGCCTGGCCCGGTTCCGTCAAGCGGGCGCGCTTCATCGCTCGCCCAGCCACTGGTCCTGGAGCACGGTCACCGGCTTGGTCCAGGTGCGGCCCCCGACGCTCAGGGTCACCAGGTAGGTGCCCGGCTCGACCGCCGGCGGGCCCCCGAATCCGAATCCACCTCCGCCGCCACCTCCGCCGCCCCCGCCCTGCGCCGGGGTGGGGGACAGATTCCACTGCACCCGGTTGAGGCCGGCTTCCCGGGTGCCGTCGAGAGTCCGGATCACCTTCCCGCTCGGGTCGGTGATGGTGAGCTTCACGTCTCCGGTCGCGGCCGCTTTCAGGTAGTAGCTGATCGCGGTGCCCCGGGGCGCGTTCTCGCCCACGAAGACCCGCTGCCCGGCGATTCGGTCGCCGGCCTGCTGATCGTTGAGCCAGGCCACCGCCGGGCGAATATCGAATA
This sequence comes from uncultured Gemmatimonadales bacterium, assembly GCA_963762545.1. GTDB lineage: Bacteria > Gemmatimonadota > Gemmatimonadetes > Gemmatimonadales > GWC2-71-9 > JABFSM01. Next base: position 725,089 of record CAVXLC010000002.1, read on the forward strand.
GCACCGCGTCCTCGGCGCCGACCGCGGCGGTCCGCTGTTGCAGCGGCGTGATGTCGTCGGCAATCCAGACGCTCCGCCCGTGGGTCGCGACAATGAGATCGCCGTCGCGAGGATGGACCAGGATGTCGTCGACCCGCACGGTGGGGAGCCCGTTCATGAAGCGCTTCCACTCCGCGCCGCCGTTGGTGGAGATGTAGAGACCGAATTCCGTGCCGACGTAGAGGAGATCCTTGTTCCGGGGATCTTCCCGGACGACCTGCAGGTTGCCGAATGGGGGCAGATTGTTCGCCAGGCTCTGCCAGGTCCTGCCGTAGTCCCGGGTGACGAAGAGATAGGGCTTCAGGTCGTCGCTCCGGTGGCCGTCCACCGCGACGTACGCCGTGGCCGGGTCGAAGTGCGAGGCGTCGATCCGCGCGATCCAGTGCTGGTGACCGGCCGGGAGGCCGGGCAGGTTCCGCCCGACCTCGGTGAACGTCTGTCCGCCGTCCTGGCTCACCTGGAGGTTCCCGTCATCGGTGCCGGCCCAGACCACACCCGGCATGACCGGGGATTCGGAGATCGAGACAATGGTGCCGTAGAACGTCACCCCGTCGTTCTTGGAGAGCATGGTGCGGTCTCCCGGCACTCCCATCATCTCGACCTTGGCGCGGTCGATCTGGCGGGTCAGGTCCGGGCTGGCCACCCAGGTGTCGCCCCGATTGTACGACTTGAAGAGCCGGTTGCCGCCCAGCCAGATGATGCTCGGGTTGTGGGGCGAGAGCACGAAGGGGGTGTTCCAGTTGAACCGGTACTGATCACCGGCCGCGGCGTTGACCACATTGGGCGGGCCACCGCCGAATCCGCCGCCGCCGCCTCCTCCGCCGCCCCCAGGGCCCCGGCCTCCCGCGCTCCGGGGACGAATGCTCTGGGCGCGTCCGATGCGGAGGTCGTAGCGGTTGGTCGCCCCGTTCTGCGATTCGGTGTAGACGATGTTGTGGTCGCTGGGATCGACCGCGGTATAGAAGCCGTCGCCCCCGCCGATGCCGAACCAGTCCGAGTTCAGGATGGCGTTGCGGCCCCGGATGCCGCTGGGCCCGCCCCAGCTCCCGTTGTCCTGCAGGCCGATGTACACGTAGTAGGGACGCCGCATGTCGGCGGTGACCACGTAGGCGAGCCCGGTGGCCATGGTGCCGATGAAGTCCCAGGTCTTGCCCTGGTCCCAGCTCACGTCCAGTCCGCCGTCGTTCCCGATCATGAGGTGCCTGGGATTTCGGGGATCGACCCAGATGGCGTGCTGGTCCACGTGGGCCGGCGCGGCGTTCCCGCCCGCGGCATCGAGGGTGGCGAAGGTCTTTCCCCCATCGAGCGACTTGGCCACCGGCAGACCGGCGACATACAGCACGTCGGGATTGCCCGGATCGACCCGGAGCTGGCTGAAGTACATCGGTCGGGCGTTGCAGTTGCTGGTGAGCCTCCAGGTGCGGCCCCGATCATCGGACCGGAACACCCCGCCGAGCGCCGGATTGAGCTCCGGCGGCTTGCGAGGCTGCTGGGCCGCGGCCTGGGCGGCTCGAGCGGCGGCTCCGCCACCTCCACCGCCACCGCCGCCGAATCCGCCACCGGGCCCGCCGTTGTTGCACCAATTGAAGGCGGCTCCGGCGCCTCCGCCCGCGCCGGCCGGACCCGCCGGCGTGGCTTCCGCACCGGCTCCCGCGGCCCCGGCCGGCCCGGCCTGGGCGGCGGTACCCGACGGGCCGGCTTCGATCTGGGCATAGACCACGCTCGGATTCGAGCGGGACACATCCAGGGCGATCCGGCCATAAGTCCCCGGCGGCAGCCCGTGGCCCTCGAGCTTGCGCCAGGTTCTGCCGGCATCCTCGCTCTTCCACAGCGCGCTGCCGGGGCCGCCGCCGTTGAAGCAGCACCCGCTCCGGAGCCGCTGGTAACTGGCCGCGTACAGGACGCTGCTGTTCCCGGGGTCCAGCGCGAGGTCGGTGAACCCGGTGTAGTCGTCCACGTACTTGATCTTGTTCCAGGTCTTCCCGCCGTCGGTGGTCTTGTAGATGCCCCGATCCGGACTGGGTCCGAAGAGGTGGCCGGGCGACGCGACGTACACGATCTCCGGATTGCGCGGATCGATGACGATTCGCGCGATCGACTGGGTTTCCCGCAGGCCGATCTGGGCAAAGGTCTTGCCGCCATCCACGGTCTTGTAGATGCCGTCCCCGAACGAGGTGGTCTGGCGGTTGTTGGGCTCGCCGGTGCCGACGTAGACGATGTCGGGATTGCGCGGATGAATCGCGATGTCGCCGATCGAGGCACTGCCGTAGGTCTGGAAGACCGGCTCGAAGGTGGTGCCGTTGTTGAGGGACCGGTAGACGCCGCCCACGGCGTAGCCGATATAGATGATGCCGGGATCGCTTTCCGAGACCGCGATGTCGTCGATCCGACCGCCCATGCTGGCGGGGCCGATCGAACGGAACCGGAATGGAGCCAGCCACGGATCGGAGGAGAGGTTGATCGGCGGTGTCGGGGCAGGGGCAGGGGCGTTGCCGGCCTGCCCGGACGCCGGCGCCGCCAGGAGCAGGAGCGCGAACAACGGGGAAGCAAACGGCGCGAATCGCCGGAGCGGCTGAGCCATGGCCGAAGTCCTGGTGCGGGTGGGGCGGAAGGGAACTCCTATTGTAGCTCCGCAACGCCGGACCGCCAGGATGCCACGGCCTGAAGACGCCACGACGCCAGGCAACGGCCGGGCTGCTCGGAGGCCGCTGCCTGGCGTGGTGCCGTCCCGGTCTCCTACATCCTCAGTTGGGCCCGGGCCGCCTTGCACATGTCGAGGTGGGCCTGGAACGCCGGGGCGACCTTCTCCACGAAGGCCTTGAGCTCGGCGTTCTGAATCGCGGGCAGCAGCGTCTTGGTGACCGCATCGATCACCGCCTGGTGGTAGGCAATCTCGTGATCGAGGAACGCCTTGTCGAACCCCGCGCCCCTCGCGGCCTTGAGCGCGGTCAGCGCCGCGGCGTGCTGGGCCGCGAACGGATTGACCGTGGGGGGCGTGGGCGTCACGCCCAACTTCTTGGCCAGGTCGCGGCCCTGCTGGCGGACCGACTTATGGTCACGCACCAGGGACGCCCCGACCGCCTTCACTTCCTTGGACGCCCCCTTCTGGGTGGCCAGGGTGCCGGTTTCGATGTCGTAGGTGTTGGCGGCGTCGAAGATGGCCACGATGGTGGCGTCGTTGAGCGCCTGGGGAGTCCGGGGGGCCACCGGGCCGGGAGGGGCGACGAGGAGGAGCCCGGCGAGGATCGGGAACCACATGGGAACGCCTGCCTTTCGGGAGAGTGAGCAAACCGACAATAAGTACACTATTTACTACAAATATTGGCAAAATCAACCCCCACCCCTAGATTGGAGCCATGGCGCCCCTCGAATGGTCCCAACGCTTCCGCGCATCCACCCGCGGCCGGCTGGTGAGCCGGCTCCGCCGCGGGCCGGCCACCATCGAAGAGCTGGCTCGGTCGGTGGGGCTGACCGAGAACGGCATCCGGGTGCATCTGGCTACGCTCGAGCGCGACGGGTGGATTCGTGCGGAAGGGGTGCGCCGCGGGGAGGGCCCCGGCAAGCCGGCCACCGTCTACGGGCTCGCGCCGGAGGCGGAACCGCTGCTGTCCAGCGCCTACCGGCCGATGCTGCTCGCCCTGGTCGGCGTGCTGTACGACCGGGAGAAGCCGGCCAAGGTCCGGGCCCTGATGCGCGAGACCGGCCGCCGCCTGGGTGCCGAGCTGGCCCGATCGAGCGACCCGGCCCAGTCGCCGGCCGACCGGGTGGCGGCGATCCTCGGCGCTTTGGGCGGCGAGGTGGAGGTGGTGGAGTCGGGCCGGGGGCGGCTCTCGGTTCGGGGCCACGGGTGCCCGGTGGGCGAGGCGGTCCGGATCACCCCCGCCACCTGCGGCGCGGTGACTGCCCTGCTGGAAGGCGCGCTCGGCGCCCGGGTGGTCGAGCGGTGCGACCGGACGGGCTCCCCGCGCTGCTGCTTCGAGGTGACCCGTCGGGCCGGATGACTGGCGGGGGTCGGTCCCCGCTGTTTGTTTTGGCCATGCCCCGATTCCATCTCTTCGGCGATTCGCGCCACACCGCCGAGCAGAGCGGCTTCTTCAAGTGGTTCATGCTGGATCCGGTCGCCGCCGACAAACCCGCTCCGGACCGATTTGCCGCCCACTATCGGCCCAATGGCCCCGCCTTTCACGATCTGACCGAGTTCATCGTGGTCGAGGCGGAAGACGATACGCTCCAGAGCCTGGAGCTGCGGCTGGCGCGCGCCTTCATCGATCACCCCCGCGACGGGCTCTTTGCCCGGGACATCGCCAAGAGTCTGCTGCGGGACGCCGTCGACGCGCCCGACGCGGCGGTGCTGGCCGACCTGGCCAACGAGATCGAGTTTCCCCGCGAAGGAACGGTCCCGGTGATCAGCGCCCGGACCATCGACGTCACCCTGCCCAAGGGCCCCTCCCCCGGGTACCAGGTCTTCCTGGGCAAGCGCGGCCGCTACGAGCAGCGGCTCGAGCGGGACGTATTGGTGTTGGAGAACTACGTGCGCGACGCGGCACCCTGGCTCAGAATGGTGCTCACCCCGCGCTGATCCGCCTCACCGCGTCCGCGTGGGCCAGCACGACGGCGGGGGTCTGCTGCATGGCTTCGAAGTAGTGGCGCTGGAACTCGTCTCCCTCTTCGGAAGGGTTGAACAGGCTCCGGGCCTGTTCCAGCAGCGCCTCCGCGGCCCCCGCCGGCGCCGGATCCTTGGCGGTGACCAGCTCGTCGATCTGCACGACCAGCTCCGTCATGGGATGCAGCCAGGCGAACCAGGGGTCGTGAATGACCAGTTGGAGCAGCCGGCCGGAGGTCGGGATCGGTGCGATGGTCCGTTCATAGCGGGCCCGCTCGAACTCCAGCAGCTCCTTGTGGACCGACAGCAGGGCCTCCCGGGCGGTATCGAGCCGGACCCGCAGGGCCGGGGGGATCGGGTCGGGGGGGCGAGGAGGCTGGCTCACGCGGCTGAACATATACGACAGTAGATTCGAAGCACCAGAACCCACTCACCGGAGTCCAGCGTTTCATGACCGAAGCCGCACCGGACTTCCTGGGCCGCGTCGCGATCGTCACCGGGGCGGCCAGGGGGTTGGGCCGTGCCGCGGCCGAGCGGCTGCTCGAACGGGGCGCATCCGTGGCGGTCAACGTGCGCGATCCGGCGCGCGCCGAGGCGGTGGTGCGGGAGCTGGGCGGACGGAGCTTCGCGCTGCCCGGTGACGTGGGGGCCGCCGGCATGCCGGACGACCTGGCGCGCCGTACCCTCGAGCGCTTCGGCCGGGTGGACATCCTGATCAACAATGCGGCGTTGCCCTTCACCACCCGGTTCGAGGCCATCACGCCGGACGAATGGCGCCGCGCGGTGGAGATCAACCTGACCGCGCCGTTTCTGCTCATCCGGGCGGTGCTGCCGGCGATGAAGGCCCGGCACTACGGGCGGGTGGTGAACATCTCGTCCACCGCGGGCCGCATGGTGAGCACGCTGGGTGGTGCCCACTACACCGCCACCAAGACCGGTCTCCTCGGACTCACCCGGGCGGCCGCCAAGGAGCTCGGGGTGCACGGCATCACGGTCAATGCGGTGTGCCCGGGCATGATCGACACCGAGCTGACCCGGGAGAGCGCCACCACCGAAGCGCTGGAGCGGCATGCCCGGAGCTATCCCATCCCGAGGCTCGGCACCGCGCGGGAAGTGGCCGACACGATCTGCTTTGCCGCCTCGGAGGCCGCCGGGTACATCACCGGAGCGGTCTTCGACATCAACGGCGGCGACCTCATGATGTGAGGACGGGATGAAGGAAGGCACCCGGGTACTGGTGGCACTGGGCGCGGGGCTCGCGGGCGGAGCGGCCATCGCGGCGTCGGGCGACCCGCGCCTCCTGCACGCCGCGGACCGGATCGCGCCGCTGGGCACGCTCTGGATCAACGCGATCCGGATGACGATCATCCCGCTGGTGATCTCCCTGCTCATCACCGGGGTGGCCGGGGCCAGCGACATTCGCGCCATCGGCCGCATCGGCGGGCGCACGCTCCTCACATTCTTCCTGCTCCTGCTCGGCACGGCCATCGTGATCATGCCGCTGGCCACGTTCGCGTTCTCGCTGCTCCCGACGGGCGCCGCCGCCCGCCCGCTGCCGCCCGGCGCGGCGGAGGCCGCGGGCCAGCTGGCGGCCAGCGCGCCGGTCCCGGGATTCGGCGACTGGCTGGTCTCGCTGATCCCGACCAATCCGATCGCGGCGGCGGCCAACGGGGCGATGCTGCCGCTGGTGGTGTTCACCCTGTTGCTCGCCCTGGCGATCGCCCGGAGCGGCGGCAGCGCCCGCGACACCCTGCTCGGCTTCTTTCGCGCCCTGAGCGACGCGATGCTGGTGATGGTCCGCTGGGTGGTGGCGCTCGCCCCGATCGGCGTCTTCGCGCTGGTGCTGCCCCTCGCCGCCCGGGGCGGCGGCACCGTGGCCGGCGGGCTCGGGTTCTACGTCGTGGCGTACAGCGCCGGCTGTCTGCTCATCACCGGGCTCCTGTACCCGGTCACCGCGGCGGCCGCGCGGATTCCGATGCGGGCGTTCGCCCGCGCGGTGCTCCCGCCCCAGCTGGTGGCCTTCGCCTCCTCCTCGTCGCTCGCCTCGCTCCCGGCCCTGGTGGAATCGGCCGAACGGGGGCTCGGGCTCCCCGACCGGGTGAGCGGGTTCGTGCTGCCGCTCGCGGTCTCGACCTTCAAGATCGCCGCGCCGGTCTCCTGGACGATCGGTGCCCTGTTCGTGGGGTGGTTCTATGGAATCCCGCTGCACGCGCCGCAGCTCGCGATCGTGGCGTTCACGGCGATCTTTCTGGCGGTGGCCGGCCCCGGGGTCCCACGCGGGGCGTTCCTGATGCTGACGCCGATGTTCCAGGCCATCGGCCTGCCGGCGGAGGGGATCGGGATCCTGATCGCGGTGGACGCGATTCCCGATCTGTTCTCGACGGTGCTCAACGTGACGGGGGATCTCGCCGCCGCGGCGATCGTGACGCGACAGACCGCGAACCAGTCGCCTTGACAGCGCCGAGACTCCGCCGCAACCTCTAGCGCCTCCGCAGTCTCCCCTGACCGCCTGCCCGTTCCGGGCACGAGGAACCGATGCACTGGGATACCGGCAACATCGCGTTCATGCTCGTTTCCACCAGCCTGGTGATGCTGATGACGCCCGGGCTGGCCTTCTTCTACGGTGGCCTGGTGGGCCGGAAGAACGTGCTCACGATCATGATCCAGAGCTTCGTCTCGATGGGCGTGACGACCGTGCTCTGGGTGGTGTGCGGGTACTCGATGGCGTTCAGCGGGAGCTACGGCGATGCGGCGAATCCCGACATCGCCGGAGTGATCGGTAATTTCCACATGGCGTTCCTCCACGGCGTCACCGCGACGACGCCATTCCCGGCGTCGCCCACCATTCCGCTGGTCGTGTTCATCGCCTACCAGATGATGTTCGCCCAGATCACTCCCGCGCTGATCACCGGTGCCTTCGCGAACCGGGTCACCTTCAAGGCGTACCTGCTGTTCCTGGTGGCCTGGCTGCTGCTGGTCTACTTCCCGGTGGCGCACATGGTGTGGGGCGGCGGAATCCTGCAGCACCAGGGTGTGCTCGATTTTGCCGGCGGTATCGTGGTGCACGCGACCGCCGGATTCGCCGCACTGGCCGCCGTCTTTTACGTGGGCAAGCGGCGGGTGGCCGACGCGGGGTTGCACAGCATCCCGCTGGTGGCCCTCGGCACCGGCTTGTTGTGGTTCGGCTGGTACGGCTTCAATGCCGGCAGCGAGCTCAAGGTCGATCCGGTCACCTCGCTCGCGTTTCTCAATACCGACGTCGCCGCGTCGTTCGCGGCAATGACCTGGCTGGTCCTGGCCTGGACCATCGAGAAGAAGCCGAAGTTCGTCGGGTTGCTGACCGGATCGATCGCGGGGCTGGCCGCGGTCACGCCGGCCGCCGGCTTCGTGACGACGGGGACTGCGGTGCTCATCGGTGTGGTTGCCAGTGTGATCTGCTATTTCGCGATCTGGCTCAAGAACCGGTTGCAGTGGGACGACGCGCTCGATGTCTGGGGCGTGCACGGCGTGGGCGGGGTGGTGGGAGTGGTCTCGCTCGCGCTCTTCGCGACCAAACTGGTCAATCCGGATGGCGGGGCCGACGGGCTGCTGCGCGGGGGGACGAGGTTCTTCCTGGTGGAAGTCGGAGCGGTGGCGGGCGCGGCAGCCTATGCGTTCGTGTTCACCTACGTCATGCTGAAGGTGATCGACCAGGTCAGCGCCGTGAAGGTGACGGCGGCCGAGGAAGAGCTGGGTCTCGACCAGACCTTGCATGGGGAGCAGGCCTACATCTGATCCTCGAGACCGTGAGGCTGCGGCGATGGGCCATCGGGCTGGGGGGGGCCGCCCTGGTGCTGGGCGCTCCGCGCCCCTGCTCCGCTCAATCAGCCGCCGACCGGGCCGGGCAACTCATGTCGGAGGCCCAGCGGGACTATCAGCTGGGAACGCCCGCGGGGGTGAGTCGAGCACTCGAGCGATGGATTCAGGCCGTCCCGATTCTCCACCGGCTGGGCGACCGCGCCGGTGAATGGGTCGCGCTCTTCTCCATAGGACGGGTCCACGCCGAGAGCGGCCATCCTGACTCGGCGCTCGCCTATTTCGACTCGGCGCTGCCGATCGAGCGGGCAGTGGGTGACCGGGCCGCCGAGGCCGCCATCCTTCTCCGTATCGCCGAGATGCAGGATCAAGTGGGCCGGCCCGACTCGGCGCTGGTCTACGCCCATCTGGTGCTGCCGATCCGGCGCGAGATCGGCGACCGGAAGGGCGAGGGCTTGACGCTCGCCTACATCGGCCTCATGCATCGTCAGCTGGATCACCCCGATTCGGCGCTGGCCTACTACTTCCAGGCGCTGCCGGTTCGGCGTGAAGCCGGCGACCGGCGAGGTGAAGGCGTCGTGCTCAACAACATCGGCCATGTGTACACCGATACCGGTCATCCGGACTCTGCGCTGGCCTATCACTTCCGGTCGCTGGCGATCGCGCGCGACGTCGGGGCCCGCTTCGACGAGGGGACGGCGCTGCATGACATCGGGCGCGCCTATTCCTCCCTCGCCCGGCCCGACTCCTCGCTGGCCTATTACCGTCTGGCGCTGTCGGTCGAACTGGAGCTCGGCGACCGGGAGGGGGAAGCCGCGACGCTCCAGAACATGGGGGTCGAGTACCAGGTGGCGGGCCGCGCGGACTCGGCCCTGGCCGACTATCACCTGACCCTGGCCCTGGCCGGGGAATCGGGATTTCCGTCGGTCGCGGCGATGGCGCTGCTCAACATCGGCGCCGTGCAGGTGACGGTGGGCCGCCCGGACTCGGCGTTGGAATACTATCAGCGGTCCCTGGCCATCCAGCGGGAGCTGGGGGATCGACGGTCCGAGGGGCTGGCCCTGACCCAGATCGGCCAGGCCGAGAGTATCCTGGGCCGGTCGGATTCCGCGCTGGCCTACCACCGGCAGGCATTGGCGATCGCCCGAGAGGTACAGAATCGCGAGGGCGAAGGACGAGCCCTGGCCTCCATCGGACTTGAGTACGGCGTGTTAGGCAGCCCCGATTCGGCGGAAGCGTACTACGGTCAAGCGCTGACGGTTCAACGCGCGATCGGAGACCGCCGCGACGAGTCGGGAACCGTCTGGGCCCTTGGCGTGCAGCAGGAGCGGCTCGGTCGCCCGGACTCGGCCCGGGTGTACTATCGCGCGGCGCTGGCCAGCGCGCGTGAGGTGCAACCGGACAACGTGGGGATGATGCTGGAGGCGATCGGCTCGACCTACTACCGGTCCGGGTCGCCGGTTCCGGCCATCGCCTATTTCGATTCGAGCGCGGCGAATCTCGCCGGCATCGCCGCCCATACGGGGGGTGAATCCAACCGGGTGAGCTTCGCCGAGATGCAGGTGGAGCTCTACACCCGGTGGACGCTGGCGTGGCTGGCCCGGGAGCCCGAGGTCGGCCGGGGCCCCAGCGCGCTGGCGGCGCTGGCCGCGTCGGAGCGGGGGCGGTCCCAGGCCCTGCTCGAGCTGATGCGGCGCACCTCCGTCGATGCCGCGCCCGGTCGCGATCTTGTCGCCGAGGGGACCGGGCTCCTCGAGTCCGCTTCGAAGAGCGGCTCGGCCGTGCTGTCCTATCTGGTGACTGCCGATACGCTGGTGCTGTGGTTCGCCGTTCCGGGTCACGAGGTGGAAGTGCGGCGTCGCGCCGTCTCGCAAGCCGCCCTGGCCGAGTGGGTCGGCGCGCTCCGAGGGGCCCTCGGGGTGAGCGGCGTGGCCCGAGGTCGGGTGGCACTCGACGGCGGCGGCTCGCCCGACGCGGACGACCCCCCCTCCGCTCGAGGAGTCGTCAGCGCGCTTCCGGTGAGCCGGATCTCCTTCGACAGCGTCAGTCGGCTGCTCGCCGATCTGCTCCTGCCGCGCGAGCTGGACCGCCAAGCCGGCGGCGTCGCGGAGCTGGTCATTGTCCCGCAAGGGGTGCTCGGCCTGGTTCCGTTTGGCGTGTTACCGATCGATTCGAGCGGCACGCCCCTGGCCTCGAGGTATGCGTTACGGTATGCGCCCTCGCTCGCTGTCTTGCGCGAGGCCGAAGGGCGGCCGGGCATCTCCTCCGGGCCCGGGCGGGCCGGGGCGCTTGGGCAAGCGCTGATCGTGGGTAATCCGGTGATGCCGAGCCGTTCGAGTCTCGGGGAGACGTTCGAGCTGCCCCGTCTTCCCGGAGCGGAAGCGGAGGCCGCAAATGTCGCGGAGCAGCTGGGCGGTGCCGCGTTGACCGGGGTGCAGGCGACCGAGGCCGAAGTGCGCCGGCGAATCGCCGACGCACCGGTGGTCCATCTCGCCACGCACGGCTACGCGTATGCCACGGAGGCTCGAGCGCGGCAATCCTTCATCGCCCTGGCGCCAGACCCGCAGGACGACGGGTTTCTCACGGTGGGCGAGGTGCTCGACGATCCGGCCTTCACCCTCCGCGCCGACCTGATCGTCCTCTCGGCCTGTCAAACCGGATTGGGCGACCTGAAGCAGGCCGAGGGAACCGTCGGGCTGCAGCGCGCCTTCCTCGCCAAGGGCGCCCGGAGCGTGCTGGTCTCGCTTTGGAGTGTATCGGATGAGGCCACGGCGCTGCTGATGAAGAACTTCTACCGTCACTGGCTCCACGATCCGGATGAACCGTCGAAGGCCGAATCATTGCGGCGAGCCGAAGCGGCGGTCCGCAAGACGCCGGGGTTCGAGGCACCCCGCTACTGGGCCGCATTTCAACTGGTGGGGGCGCGCTAGGGAGTTGAGTTTAGACTTGATCCGGATGGAGCGGAGGGGAATCGAACCCCTGACCCCCTGCTTGCAAAGCACGAACGGAAGGTACGCGATTTCTACAAGTTGTAGAACCTACGCGCTGTTCTGGGCATCGGCGTGGTGGTTCGAGCCCTGAAACGGGCTGGAAATGGCGAGAAACTCACAACAGAACTCACACCATGGTCACCATCCGGTGATACGCCTTTTCGTTCGAGGCTCCCTCCCAGACCAGAGCGCATTAGTTCGTCGGCGGGCATTCTGCAAACCGTGCGTGAAGTCCTGCTACTCTACGGCGCCGAGAGAGTGATCGCCGCCGACTGGAGTTGGCCCGGTTTCGTGGAGCCCTCACCGTTGGGGTGGGAGGAATCCACGATGGCACGACGCAGGCACGCACCAGAGTTCCGGCAGCATCTGATCGAGCTGGTCCAGGCCGGGCGCTCGCCGGAGGCTTTGGCGAAGGAGTTTGAGCCCTCCGCCCAAACGATCCGGCATTGGGCGGTACAGGCCGCCCGGGATACGGGGGCCCGGCACGACGGCCCGACGATGGCGGAGCGCGGGGAGGTCACGAAGCTCCGCCGGGAGAATCGGCGGTTGAAGCGCGAGCGGGACATCCTAGCAAGAGCCGCGGCCTGGTTCGCCAAGGAGACCGGCACGATCCCCTCAGCGGGTTCTATGCCTGGCGCGATCGCCCGCCCTCGACCCGCGCCCGGCGCGATGCCGATATCCTCACGCACCTGTGTGCCTTTCACGCCCGGTCGGACGGGACGTACGGGGCGCCCCGCCTGATCGACGACCTGCGCAACATCGCCATTCACGTCGGGCAGAAGCGGGTCGCGCGCGTCATGCGCCTGGGCGGACTGGTCGGCGTCCATCGGCGGCGCGGGGTGCGCACCAAGCGCAGCGGCCGGCGCATCTATCGCTCCCACGCCGAAGCTCGGAGGACCTGTTTCAGTCTAGAAGGGTGGTACAATCCGCACCGGCGGCATTCCGCGCTCGGCAACCGGTCGCCAATCCCTTACCGACGAGTGGCAGCGTGAACACCCCAGACGCTACCTCTCGGCGAGAGCGGGTCAACTCCAGGTAGCCCGGCTACTCCAAGTCATGACCTAATAGATCTAATAGTCCCATCCACAGCCGCGTACACTAGTAGATCTGCTAGTACCGCCCCCCAGGGACAAGCCATCAGTATTCCGTGCCAGCGCAATCCTTTGCGTAGTCCGTTTGAAGCGGGTCGCCCGCCTGCCCTCTTGGTCTCGGCCGGTGCAGCCATTTGAGACTTGGTTTGAGACCTTGGTTGTACCAATGCGATTGCTGGGCGCTGACGGCATGCGGATCTCGTGTGTTGCGCCGGTGTTCCATGAGCCGAGGGGGACTTCGCTCCAGCTCACGACAACAAACCAAGGGGGAAAGAATGTGAGTTCTGGCAGCCGGGGTGGTGTTGGTGTGCGCGTGCGAGACTGGATCCGTGACGGGGGCTGGACCGGTCCTAAAGGAAGGGAGTACAATCACCGCCGAGGTTGTGATCACACCAACCTTCATCGACCGGCGTACCGGCGCCCCTCGGCAGGGTGCCGTCTTGAAGGGGACGGTGTCGGCCGTTGTGCGGAATGGGCGTGCGGTCGTAGTGGCTGATAGGCGTGGGTCGGGGCCAATGACCACCTCCAATACCATGGCCGATCTGCCGAACAATGACTCAGTCGTCGCCACCCTCCTCCCGCAGCTTGGCTTCACCTCCCCGTCCACCGCGAATGGCAGGTTCTCCAACTTGGTGGCAGGCGGATCTGGCACCGATACGCTCGTCATCATCGACAGCACGCAGACTTCACCAGTGACTTGGCAGTCGCTAGATGAGAAGGGTACGTACGGGCAACCGATCAACCGAACCTACTCGCGGGCTGGGCAGGTTCTCTTGACCGAAAATAGGCAGTGGAATACAGTTTCAGGGGGAATCACCCTGAGCCGCATTATTATCAATGACTACAATGATCCGAACATTCTCATCCGTACCAATATCGACATTAACAGGGCCAAAGTCATTGAGTTAACGTGGGTCGGCCGCATGGGAAACGGCCTCAAGGCTGCAACTCAGGCAGGTCTCGCGGTAGTGTTACCTGGTGTTGCCTATGCGCGGGATGGCTGGGACTGTGTGAAATCCGGCGCTCTTGCACTCGGGGCATTGATCAACCTGGTGTATCGGAGCTATCAACTCATCCAAGCCGGAGCTGCAACCGCAGCCACTGGCGGAGCCGCCGCCCCGACGGTTGCAGGCGCGCTCTACTCGTACTTTGGCGCGGTCGGTGCACTATCCATCACGATTGTGGATGCCGGGAGAGATTGTTTCGGTGCTTCCGGTGGCAGCCAGAAGGTCACCATCTCTAAGAAGTGAGCCCAACTATGGCAACCTTGCGTCGCAACATCTGGTTGATGTTCCTGATCGGAGTACCGCTGGCGACCGTAGTCGTATTCGCCGTTCTCGCCGCACGGTCTCCCGCAACGGCAGGGCGCATCCAGTTGCCGATCGCACTCCTCTTCTTCACGATCGGAGCACTAAGAATCGTGACCCTTTTCGTGGGGAAGGCAGAACGAAAGTCTCCGCGAGCTCTATGGGGCCGGCTTGTCCAAGGAAGCTCTTGGCTAGCCATCGCCTTCATGCTGTACCAGTATGAACTCGGATCATTCCCCAGCCTGACTACAACCCTTGTCGCTATCTACGCTGTTGGAGCAATGGCTGAGGGGGTCGCCAATCGGGCCGATCGGGTAGGCCTAGCCGCCTAGACGTGCCACAAATGGCCTCCCCGGAGTTGAGCGGATGGAACCCCTCACATCCGCTCAACTCGTTCTCCTCCTTCCCGCCTAACCAGCAGCTCCCTTGAGGCGACCCATCATCCCTTCCAGATTGGACACCCCGTCTCGATCCCTTCACACGATTGGGGGGATATGAGATAGAGAGCCCGAACTGGCAGTGGCGGTGGCTGAGTGCAGGGCTTGGTGGTAGATCCAGCGCAGACAATGGAGGGCAGCGTCGACGGCGCAGTGCCGCTCGCATAAGGACGGGTCGCTGGGTCATCAATGCAAGTTAGGCAGCAACTACAGGACAGAAGCCCCTGAAGCTTGCGACACCACAAAGCTAAAGAGACCACCTCACGCGCAGTCGTGACGGTCATCTGGACAGACGGGAGGCGTACCTATGAGTTCATGCGCAATCTGCGGAGCCAGCACCAAGCTTGGCGCCGGGCACTGCGACAGACGTTGGGATCGCCGGCCTGACGTTGATGACGAAATTGCCTGAATGGCGGAACTCGTCCTGATCCATCACGATGCGCACCAGTTGGAGCAGCATCGGCCAGTCGGTATCGGTGTGCTGGATGACCGGATCGGCGATGCGGATTGAATCAGCTTCAAGATCCGATCCTGGCGTTCCTTCGGCATCTCTGGTCGTGGTGTGGTCACCGGTTCCTCCTGAGGCCAAGCCTACAGATTGTCGGCATGTTCGTCGAGCAATTCCTGGAGCCGCGAGATGGTCGCACGCCATGGCTCTCCGTCTACGAGGGGCGGTCCCATGAGTCCGGTTCCACCGCGGTTGATCACCCAGGTCTGGTCAGCCCGGATCGCCACCAGCTTTAGGCCGCGCCATTCGAATGGGTGAGACTCACTCTCACGAGATTCCACCCTCTCCCACTCGCTTGAGCTCGCCCTCGCTGACGCGACTTGGCGCCCGGACGGTTCCGGGCTCGCCACCGGCTGCCAACCCGGGATCGGTCGGACTCGTCGAGGCGGACCATCACCGGCCTGCAATCCCGTCCCGAATCCACTCCGCGAACGCGGCCATCTGGAACGCGAAGCCCTTCGACAGTTCGGCGTTCCGACGCCACTCGGGCGAGACCTCGGCGTCTGCCAACAGCGGCTCGTTCGTTGCGCGGAGCTGGGTTGCATGCCGCTCCAAGAGGCTTGCGTCCGCGCTGGTAAACGGGGTGGCGGCGCGAGAACGACCTTCACGAAGCCGAGCCGCAAGCTCGCGGAGGTGCCTGGCATCTTCTGCCCCCGGCTCGAACACCCCTTTCCACTGTTCGCGGCCGTCGCGCTCGAACCGTCCCACGTACGCTTCGAGCACCTCCGCCATCTGTACCAGAGGCATCATACGCAGCCGTTCTCGTGTTGGGGCACCACTGGGGCACCAAAGCACGCGAGGCCGCCCACCCCGGCGGCCTCGTCACTTTCAGAACATGGTGCGAGAGTTAGACTTAGTCCGCATGGAGCGGAGGGGAATCGAACCCCTGACCCCCTGCTTGCAAAGCAGGTGCTCTCCCAACTGAGCTACCGCCCCGGTATCGCTCCAAGATAATCGCGCCCCCGATCGACGCCCACGGCGCGCAATCGGGCGGGGTTGATTGTATTAATTGGGGCCCGGCAGCCCGCACCCTGATCGAGAGGAACCGCGACAATGTCCCTGCCCTCCTGGTGGCCCCGGCTCCTCCTGGCCGCTCCCGCCCTCCTGTCCGGCTGCGGTGACCGGTCGAAGGTCGGTGTGCCCTCGGCGGCGGTGTCCGCGGCTCCCCCGTGGCTCCTGGTCCGACAGACCGCACAGCAGGCGGCGGCGGCGGGGTCGGCGGCCTTTCACGACTTCACGCTGGCGGACCGGGTGGACTCCAGCGGGATCACCTTCGAGAACCGGATCGTGGACGACGCCGGCAAGGCGTACAAGAAGGTGCACTACGATCACGGGAACGGCCTCGCGGTGGCGGACGTCGACGGCGACGGGCGCCCGGATCTGTATTTCGTCTCGCAGCTCGGCACCAGCGCCCTCTGGCGGAACCTGGGCGCCGGCCGGTTCGAGGACATCACCGCGGCCGCGGGGCTCAACCTGCCGGACCTCGTCGCGGTGGCGGCCTCCTTCGCCGACATCGACAACGACGGCGATCCCGACCTCTTCGTCACGACGGTCCGGCACGGGAACCGGCTGTTCGAGAACCTGGGCGGCGGAAAATTCCGGGACATCACCGCGGCCGCGGGCGTGGGCTACGTGGGACATTCGTCCGGGGCGGTCTTCTTCGACTACGACGGGGACGGGTTGCTCGACCTGTTCGTGACCAACGTCGGCGTCTACACCAGCGACGAGCGCGGTCCGGGCGGCTACTACGTGGGACTGACCGACGCCTTCCACGGCCATACCCACGCCGAGCGCACCGAGGCCAGCATTCTCTACCGCAACCTCGGCGGCAACCGGTTCCGCGACGTGTCGAGGGAGACCGGCCTCGTGGATACCGGCTGGAGCGGAGACGCGACCATCCTGGATGCGAACCAGGACGGCCGCCCCGACCTGTACGTCCTCAACATGCAGGGCCAGAATCACCTCTGGATCAACGAGAATGGCAAGCGTTTCCGGGATGCCACGGCGCGGTTCTTTCCCAAGACGCCCTGGGGCGCCATGGGGGTCAAGGCGTTCGACTGGAATGGCGACGGGCGGACCGACCTCTATGTCACCGACATGCACTCCGACATGTTCACCCTCATCGCGCCGGAATCCGCCGCGGCCGAGAACCGGAAATCGGATCCGGCCGCGATGCCCGAGGACCTCTTTCCCCACGGGAAGGCGCCGTTCATCTTCGGCAACGCGCTCTATTCCAGCCGGGGCGGGGGACGATTCGACGAACAGTCCGACACGGCGGGCGTCGAGAACTACTGGCCCTGGGGGCCGAGCGTGGACGACCTGAATGCCGACGGATGGGACGACATCTTTCTCGCCTCGAGCATGAACTTCCCGCACCGCTACGGGGTCAACTCGGTGCTGCTGAACGAGGCGGGCAGGCACTTCCTGCGCAGTGAATTCGTGCTCGGCGTCGAGCCCCGGGCCGGCGGCGCGACCGACAAGGTCTGGTTTACCCTCGATTGCGCCGGCGCCGACTCCGCCAACCTGTACTGCCAGGCCTGTCCGACGGTGGGCGCCTCGCGGCCCGAATGCACCCATCACGATGCGCAGGGCCACCTGGTGCTGATGGGCAGCCTCGGCACGCGCTCGGCGGCGATGGTGGACCTCGACGGCGACGGAGACCTCGACATCGTCACCAATGAATTCAATTCCCGGCCCCAGGTGCTGATCAGCGATCTCGCCGCCCGGCATCCGGTGCACTGGCTCGCGATCACGCTCCAGGGGAAGCGGTCCAATCGCGAGGGGATCGGCGCGGCGGTCAGCGTGGTGCTCGCGGACGGGCGCCGGATCCGCAAGGTGATGGACGGGAAATCGGGCTATCTGTCGCAGAGCGACCTGCCGCTCTACTTCGGCCTGGGCGACGCCCCCGAGGCGGCGAGCGTCGAGGTACGCTGGCCCGATGGCGCCGTGCAGAAAGTGTCGGGGCCCCTCAAGTCGGGGCAGGTGCTCCAGATTGCGGAGCCGTAACGACGATGCCGGTCAGGATCCTCAACCAGGCCCAGGTCACCGAGCTGCTCCCCATGGACGAGTGCGTCGGCCTGATGGACGCCGTGCTGCGCACCCTGGCGTCGGGTGGTGCCCAGCTGCCGCTCCGCACGGTGCTCCGGCTGCCCGAGTCCGGGGGCATCTTCGGCGTGATGCCGGCCCAGCTCTCCCATCCGAAGGCCTTGGGCCTCAAGGCCATCGCGGTATTTCCCGGCAATGAGGGCACCCCGCTCGATTCCCACCAGGGCGTGGTGCTCCTGCTGGATCCCGACACCGGCGCGCCGCGCGCGATCATGGACGCGAGCAGCATCACCGCCATCCGGACCGCGGCCGTCTCGGGGGTGGCGACCCGGGCGCTCGCGCGGGAGGACGCATCCGATCTCGCCATCCTGGGCAGTGGGGTGCAGGCCCGGAGTCACCTGGAGGCGATGGGCACCGTGCGCCGGCTCCGGCGAGTCCGGGTCTTCAGCCCCAGCGCGGACCGGCTGGCGGCATTCGTTCGCTGGGCGGGGGAGCGGCTGGGCGTCGTGGCGGAACCGGCCCGGGGAGCCCGGGACGCCGTGGCCGGCGCGGACCTCATCTGCACCGCCACCTCCTCGCCCGTGCCGGTCCTGCAGGGAGACTGGATCACGCCCGGGGCTCACATCAACGCGGTGGGGTCGAGCATTCCGACCACCCGGGAGCTGGACACCGCGGCCGTGGTGCGGAGCCGGTTGTTCGTGGATCGCAGGGAATCGGCGGTGCACGAGGCGGGAGACTTCCTGATCCCGCTCCGCGAGGGAGCCATCACCGAGGGCCACCTCTTGGGCGAGCTGGGAGACGTGCTGCTGGGCAAGGTGCCCGGGCGTACCGGCCGGGACGACGTGACGCTGTTCAAGTCGCTGGGGATCGCGGTCGAGGACCTGGCCTCGGCGCACCACGTGCTCGGCAAGGCGGAGGCCCGGGGCATCGGCCTGGTGACCGAGCTCGGCGGCCTGCGGCACTCCGGGGGCGGGGCTTGACCGCTGCGGCGCACCTGTCGGCCCGGGTCAATCCGTTCTTCACGCCCGGCGTCTTTCCCGCCGCTCCGCTCGAGGAGGTGCGGGCCTTTCATCGCTCGCTTCCCGGTTACGCCGCGACCCCTCTGATCGAGCTGCCGGGTCTCGCCGCGGCCCTGGGCCTCGGCGCGCTCTACCTCAAGGACGAGGGCCGCCGGTTCGGACTCGAGGCATTCAAGGCGCTGGGCGCGTCGTGGGCGCTGCACCGGATTCGCCAGCGCCGCTCCGGTCCCATGACGGTTTCCACCGCCACGGACGGGAACCATGGGCGGGCGGTGGCCTGGGCGGCCCGCCAGCTCGGGTTGCCGGCGGTGATCTTCATTCCGGCGCACGCGGCGCCCGCGCGGGTCGCCAGGATCCGGCGCGAGGGCGCCCGGGTGGAGCTGGTCCTTGGCACCTATGACGACGCGGTGCGCCGCTGCGCGCTGGAGAGCGACCGGAACGGGTGGCAGGTCGTGGCGGACGTGGGGTACCAGGGATACCTCGATATTCCGAACCAGATCGTGGAGGGGTACGCGACGCTGTTCCAGGAAATCGACGAGCAGCTCGAGGCGGCCGGGCTGCCCGCGCCCAATCTGGTCATGGTACAGGCCGGGGTGGGCTCCCTGCTGCACGCCGCCGTGAATCACTATCGGGCCCGCACCGACCAGCCCATCATGGTGGCGGTCGAGCCGGTGCAGGCGGACCCGCTGCTGGCCTCGATCAACACCGACGACGGCCGGCCGGCGCCCTCCCGGGGTCGCCAGGACTCCATCATGGCCGGCCTCAACTGCGGGAGCGTGTCGCTGGCCGCCTGGCCGGCCGTCCGGCGCGGAGTCGAGCTGTTCATGACGGTCTCCGACCGCTTCGCCGCCGAGGCGATGCGCCGGCTGGCCCGTCCCGTGGGCGGGGACCCTCCGGTGGTGGCCGGCGAATCGGGGGCGGCGGGCCTGGCCGGCCTGCTGGCATTGCGGGAGGCGTCCGAGCTCCGCTTTGCGCTGGAGTTTCTCCGGCTGGGGCGGGCCACCCGGCTGCTGGTCATCAACACCGAGGGGGCGACCGACCCGGAGGGATACCGCCGGGTTGTTGAAGCAGACGATTCAGGACTAGGTTAACCGTTCCCCGGGATACCGTCGCCCGTTTCCCTCAGGAGTCCCCCATGTCGCTCATGCCTCCCATCAATCTCAAGCAGTGGATCGACGAGCACCGCGCGCTGCTCAAGCCGCCGGTCGGAAACAAGATGATCTGGCAGGATTCGGAGTTCATGGTGATGGCCGTGGGCGGCCCCAACCAGCGCAAGGACTTCCACGTCGAGGACGGCGAGGAATTCTTCTATCAGGTGGAGGGAGACATCACCCTGCGGATCATCGAGAACGGCGCGGTGCGCGACATTCCCATTCGTCAGGGCGAGATGTTCCTCCTCCCGCCCAACATTCCCCACTCGCCCCAGCGTCCGGCCAACACCGTGGGGCTGGTGATCGAGCGGCGCCGGGCCGAGTCCGAGAAAGACCACCTGCGCTGGTTCTGCGAGCAGTGCGGCGAGATGCTCTACGACGCGAACTTCCAGCTGGTGGATCTGGGCAAGCAGCTCAAGCCGATCATCGAGCAGTTCTACGGCGACGTCTCGCTCCGGACCTGCAAGAAGTGCGGGCACGTCATGCCGGTCCCCGCGCCGGCCGCCCCTGCCGCCAAGTAGTGCTCACGATCGATCTCCATACCCACATCCTGCCCGAGTCGTGGCCGGACCTCGCGTCCCGCTACGGCTACGGCGGGTGGGTCTCGCTGGACCACCACATGCCCTGCCGTGCCAGGATGCTGGTCGACGGCAAGGTCTTCCGGGAGATCGGCGACAACTGCTGGTCGGCGCCGCAACGCCTGGCGGAGTGCGATCGCGACGGGGTGCACGTCCAGGTGCTGTCCACCGTGCCGGTGATGTTCAGCTACTGGGCCCGCCCGGCGGACGCGCTCGACCTGGCCCGGCTGCTCAACGACCACCTGGCCGAAACGGTGGCCCGCTATCCCCGGCGGTTCATCGGCCTCGGCACGGTTCCGCTCCAGGCACCCGAGCTGGCCGTGGCGGAGCTCACCCGGTGTGTCCGCGACCTCGGGATGCCGGGAATCCAGATCGGGACCCATGTGGGCGAGTGGAACCTCGATCACCCGCTGCTGTTCCCGCTCTTCGAGGCCGCCGAGCGCCTCGGGGCGGCGGTCTTCGTCCATCCCTGGGACATGCTCGCGCCGGAGCGGATGGCCAAGTACTGGCTGCCGTGGCTGGTAGGGATGCCGACCGAAACGTCCCTGGCGATCTGCTCGGTGATCTTCGGCGGCGTGCTGGAGCGGCTGCCGCGGCTCCGCATCGGCTTTGCCCATGGCGGCGGGGCCTTTCCGGGCGGATTCGGCCGGATTCAGCACGGCTTTGACGCCCGCCCCGATCTGGTCGCGGTGGACAATCCCCATCCTCCCAGCGCGTATCTCCACCGCCTCTACGTGGATTCGCTCACCCACGACGCCGACGCGCTTCGTCTTCTGTTGCGGCTTCACGGCCCGTCGCGGGTCGCGCTCGGATCGGACTATCCGTTTCCCCTGGGCGAGTCTCCGCCCGGCGCGCTGATCGCCGGAATGACGGACCTCGATGCCACGACCCGCGCTCGGCTCCTGCATGGCACCGCGCTGGAATTCCTGAACCGGACCTGGGGGGACTTCGCGTGAGCGCCGGTGCCGGGGGCTACTCGGCCGAAGCGGGCTGGGCGCTGGAGCAGGACCGGGCCGATCCGCTGGCCTGGTGCCGGGAGCGGTTCGAGCTTCCATCCGGTCTCACGGGACATCCGCTGGCCTACTTCTGCGGTAACTCGCTGGGATTGATGCCGGGCTCGGTGCGCGACGCGGTTCAATCGGTGCTGGACGACTGGAGTCGCCTGGGCGTGGACGCCCACCTGGACGCGAAGCGCGCCCTGGTATTCCTACCATGAATGGTTCCGCGAGCCCCTGGCCCGGGTGGTCGGCGCCCGCCCGGGCGAAGTGGTGGCGATGAATTCGCTCACGGTGAACCTGCACCTGATGCTGGCCTCGTTCTACCGGCCCACCCGGACCCGGTTCAAGATCCTGATCGAGGATGCGGCCTTCCCGTCGGACACCTACGCGGTGACATCGCATTTGGAAACCCGTGGCCAGGATCCGGCCCGCGCCCTGCTGCTGGCCCGGCCCCGCCCCGGGGAAGCCGTGTTGCGCACCGAGGACCTCGAGGCGCTGCTGGCGGAGCAGGGACACGAGATCGCCCTGGTGCTGCTCCCCGGGGTCCAGTATCACACCGGCCAGCTGCTCGACCTGGCCAGGATCACGGCCGCCGCCCACCGGGCCGGCTGTACCGTGGGCTTCGACCTGGCCCACGCCGCAGGCAATGCCGAGCTGCGGCTGCATGACTGGAAGGTCGACTTCGCGGTCTGGTGCTCCTACAAGTACCTCAACGCCGGTCCCGGCGCGGTGGCCGGCTGCTTCGTGCACCAGCGCCATGGCGGATCGGGCCTGCCGCGGTTTGCCGGCTGGTGGGGCAACGACCCGGCCACGCGGTTCCGCATGCATCTCAATTCCACCTTCGTCCCGGTCGAGGGCGCGGAGGGCTGGCAGCTCAGCAACCCGCCCATCCTCGCGATGGCGCCGCTGCGGGCCGCCCTCGAGATCTTCGACCAGGCCGGGATGGCGTCGCTCCGCGCCAAGTCGGAGCGGCTGACCGGGTATCTGGAGTTTCTCCTCCGCGGGATTCCACATGCGCCGTTCGATCTCGTCACACCGAGCGACCCTGGCGCGCGCGGCTGCCAGCTTTCGATCCGCAATCCCGGCGCGGAGGAGCTGGTTGCCATTCTTCGACGGACCCACGGCATCGTGGGAGACTACCGCGCCCCGGACGTGATCCGGCTGGCGCCGGTGCCGTCCTACAACACCTTTCACGAGGTGTGGCGGGTGGGGCGGGCGCTGGCCGGCCTCACCCCGCGAGCATGACCGACTTCATCGTTGCCGGGGCGGGGCTGGGCGGGTCGCTCATGGCGGCGCTGCTGGGGCGGGCGGGACACCGGGTCCTGGTCCTGGAGCGCCGGGCCGATCCGCGGACCGGTACCGTCGAGGCGGGGCGCTCGATCAACCTGGCCATTTCGGAGCGGGGATTGTACGCCCTCTCCCGCCTGGGTCTCAGCGACACGATCCTCCGGATCGCCACACCGCTGCACGGCCGCATGATCCATCCGGTGCAGGGGCCGCTCGCCTTTCAGCGCTATGGCCGGAAGGGCCAGTCCATCAACTCCATCTCCCGCGCCGCCCTCAACCAGGTGCTGCTGGACGCGGCGGAGGGCTCCGGCGCGGTCCGGGTCCGGTTCGGGCGGCGCTGCAGCGAGCTCGACCTCGACGGGGGAGTCATCGTGAGCGTGGATGCTTCCAGCGGGCTCGATCCCGATCGCCACACCGGGGTGATCCTCGGGGCCGACGGCGCGTATTCGGCGGTGCGGGGGCAGCTGCAGCGCCGGGAGCGCTACGATTTCAGCCAGGATTACCTGGAGCACGGCTACAAGGAGCTGTCCATTCCGCCGGGGCCGGGGGGCGCGCACCGCCTCGATCCCAACGCGCTCCATATCTGGCCGCGGGGCGGGTACATGATGATGGCGATGGCCAACGTCGACGGTTCGTTCACCGTGACCCTGTACCTCGGGTTCGACGGCCCCGACAGCTTTGCGGAGCTCGGCACGCCGGAGGCGGTCGAGCGATTCTTCGGCCGGGAGTTTCCCGACGCGGGCCCCCTGATTCCCGGCCTGGCGCAGGCGTTCCTGGCAAACCCCACCGGCTCGCTGGTGACCATTCGCAGCCGGCCCTGGCACATCGGGGGCCGGGTGGCACTGCTGGGTGACGCCTGCCACGCGATCGTGCCGTTCTTCGGGCAGGGGGCCAATGCCGCCTTCGAGGACTGTCTGGCCCTCGATGCGGCGCTCGGGCGGCATCCGGCGGACCTCGCCCGCGCCTTCGACGAGTACGAAGTCGAGCGTCGCCCCAACGCCGACGCGATCGCGGATCTCGCGCTGGCCAATTTCCAGGAAATGCGGGACCGGGTGGCCTCGCCCCTGTTCCGGTTCGAGAAGCGGGTCCAGGCGCTGGTGCACCGGCTATTTCCCCGCTGGTTCATCCCGCTCTACACCATGATCTCCTTCACCCGAATTCCCTACGCCCGGGCCCGCCGCCGGGCCCGCTTGCAGGCGCGGGTGGTTCGGGGCGTTCTTGGGCTGGTGCTGGCGGGCGCGCTGATCGCCGGGTGGCTGCTCCTGCGCTGAATGCCCGCATACCCTCACCGTGAAGTGCCATGGCGCTGACCTACGCAGGCTACCTCCATCTTCCCGAGCTGCTCGAGCTCCAGGAACCTCGCTCCACACCGCCGGAACACGACGAGATGCTGTTCATCGTGATCCACCAGGTGTACGAGCTCTGGTTCAAGCTGATCCTGCATGAGACCGAAAAGGTCACACGGGATTTCTCCGCCAACGATCTGTACGGCGCCGTCGCCACCTGGAAGCGGCTCCGCACGATTCTCAAGACCCTGGTGGCGCAGGTCGACATCCTGGAGACGATGACCCCGCTCTCCTTCTCCTCGTTCCGGAGCCGCCTCGATACGGCCTCGGGCTTCCAGTCGTACCAGTTCCGGGAGATGGAGTTCCTCTACGGCTACAAGCGGGCCGAGGTGGCCGGCGCCATTCCCGAGCGGGCCACCCAGCGGGCCCGGGCCGAACAGCGCCTGCTCGAGCCCACCGTGGTGGACGCCTTCTACGACTTCCTGGCGCAGCGGGGGGTCCGCATCCCGGCTGACCTCCGGGCCAAACCGGTCAGCGAGCCCACCCGCGCCAGCGAAGCGCTCCAGGAGGAGCTGCTGCGGATCTATCACCAGCAGCCGGAGCTGGTCATTCTCTTCGAGTTGATGACCGATTTCGACGAGGGTCTTCAGGAATGGCGCTACCGCCACATCAAGCTGGTGGAACGCACCATCGGCGCGAAGCAGGGTACCGGCGGCTCCCTCGGGGTCGAGTTCCTGAAGCAGTCGTTGTGGAAGCCGCTGTTTCCGGACCTGTGGGCCATCCGGCATCGGATGTAGCGCCGGTCCGGCGACCGGCGCGGAAACGGAGCGACGCCGTGCGTGATAGCCGATGCTGATTGATATCTCCCCGCCGCTCGGGCCCTCCCTTGCGGTGTGGCCGGGCGATTCGCCGCTGACTCGCGAGGTGCTCCAGGACCTCGCGCGCGGGGACAGCGTCACCCTGTCCACCCTTCGGGCCACGGTCCACCTCGGCGCCCACGCGGATGCACCGAGCCACTACGGCCCGGGTGCAGCCGATATTTCCGGGCGCGCGCTGGAGCTGTACCTGGGGCCCTGCGAGGTCCGGCGGGTCGCGGTGCCCCGGGGTGGGTGTATCACACCGGATCTGCTGGCCGGACCGTCCCTGGCCCCGCGGATTCTTTTTGCCACGGGCACCTATCCCGACCCGCAGCGCTTCAACGAGGACTTCGCGGCGTTGTCGCCCGGGCTGGTGGACCTTCTCCATGCGTCGGGCGTGCGCCTGGTGGGCATCGACACCCCCAGCGTGGATCCCTTCGCGTCGAAGGATCTTCCGGCACACCGGCGGATCCTCGCGCACGACATGGCGATTCTCGAAGGGCTGGTCCTGGAGCACGTTCCGGAGGGGCTGTACGAGCTGATCGCGCTGCCGCTTCGGCTCACCGGCTTCGACGCGAGCCCGGTGCGCGCGGTCCTCAGACCGTTGCGATGACCTTGAGCTCGATGGCGATCGGCGTGGGCAGCCGGCCCACCTCCACGGTGGTGCGCGCGGGCTGATGGTCGGGAAAGGCCTCCGCGTACAGCCGGTTCAGCGTCGAGAAATCCCGCTTCATGTCGGTGAGAAACACGGTCACGTCGACGATCCGGTCCCACGACGATCCCGCCTCCTCCAGCACGATCCGCAGATTTGCGAACACCTGACGGCACTGCCGCTCGAAATCGTAGGAGGCCACGTCGCCGTCGGCGTTCAGGGTCACTCCGGGCACTCCGGGGACGCCGCGCACCCGGGGGCCCAGTCCGGAGAGAAACAGCAGGTTGCCGACCCGGCGGAACGGCGGATAGGGCCCGACCGGTTCCGGCGCTCGGCTGCTCACAGCTTGACGCACACGTTCTTGGCCTCGGTGAAAAACCGGAGCGCTTCGTCGCCGCCTTCCCGGCCCATCCCGCTCTGCCGCATCCCGCCGAAGGGAACCCGGAGGTCCCGGAACAGCCAGGTGTTGATCCACACCGTGCCGCAGGCGATTCGATCCGCCATCCGGTGGGCCCGGGTGACGTCCCCGGTCCACAGCGATGCGGCCAGGCCATAGGGACTGTCGTTGGCCAGGCGCAGCGCCTCCTCCTCGTCGCGGAACGGGGTGACGGTCACCACGGGGCCGAAGATCTCCTCCTGGTTGACCCGGCAATCCATCGGCAGCCCGGTGATGACCGTTGGCGCCACGAAGAATCCGTCGCGGCATCGGGCGGGCAGCTCGGCCGGCCGGGTGCCGCCGGTGAGGATAGTGCCTCCCTCGGCCCGCGCCAGCTCGATGTACGCCTCGATCTTGGCGCGATGGCCCGCCGAGATGACCGCGCCGACATCGGTCCATTCGTCCTTGGGGTCGCCGATCATGAGGGAGCGGGCACCCTCGACGAAGCGGTCCAGGAACCGGTCCAGGACCGACGCCTCGACCAGAATCCGGGAGCCGCAGAGGCAGATCTGGCCCTGGTTGGTGAACGCCGAGCGCAGGATGCCGGGCAGCGCCTCGTCGAAGTCGGCGTCCGCGAATAGGAGGGTAGGATTTTTTCCGCCCATTTCGAGCGTCAGCTTCTTGAAGGCGGGGGCGGCCGCGGCCGCGATGCTCCGGCCGGTCGCGGTGCCCCCGGTGAAGGAGACGGTCGAGACGTCCGGGTGGCCGACCAGTGCCGCCCCCGCCTCGGCGCCCGCGCCATGCACGATGTTCAGGACGCCCGGGGGCAGTCCCGCCCGGGCGCACAGCTCGCCGAGCATGGCGGCGGTCAACGGAGTGAGCTCCGATGGCTTGGCGACCGCGGTGTTCCCGGTGGCGAGCGCGGGCGCAATCTTCCAGGACAACAGGTAGAGGGGAAGATTCCAGGGTGAGATGAGCCCGGCCACTCCGCGGGGCCGCCGGATCGTGTAGTTGAGCGCGGCCCGGTCGGTCAGGTGGGCTTCGGAGGCGTCGTGAAGTACCGCGGTGGCAAAGAATCGGAAATTGGCCGAGGCGCGAGGGATGTCGAGGGATCGGGCCAGGGCGACCGGCTTGCCGGTGTCGAGGGATTCCGCTTGGGCCAGCTCCTCGAGAGCGGCATCGATCAGATCGGCGATCCGCAGCAGCACGCCGGAACGGAATGCCGCCGGCGCGTCCGACCAGGCCGGAAAGGCGGCGGCGGCCGCGGCCACCGCCCGGTCCACGTCCGAGGCGTCGCCGGCGGGCACCCGGGCGAAGGCCGCACCGGTGGCCGGCTCCAGCACGTCGAGGTAACGCCCCGCGGCGGGAGGAACCTGCTGGCCCGCGATGTAGTGCGTGAGGGTGCGCACCGGATCAGATCGAGGCCAGGCGGCCGCCGTCTACCGGCAGACTCACGCCGGTCACGTAGCTCGCGCCGGGAGAGACGAGGAACGCGACCACGGCGGCGAGCTCCGACGCGTCGGCAAAGCGGCCCATCGGAATGTCCCCCATCATCGCCTCCTCGATCGTCGAGCGGGGGGCGCCGCTGGCCTTGATCCGGGAGCTCACCAGCGATTCCAGCCGGGCGGTCTTGGTGGAGCCGGGCAGGACGTTGTTGACGGTGATCCCGTCCGCCGCGACTTCCCTGGACAACGTCTTGGCCCACCCCGCGACGGCGGCCCGGATGGTGTTGGACACGCCGAGCCCCCGGATCGGCTCCCGTACCGAGGTGGAGATGATATTGACGATCCGTCCGTACTTCTCGGCCCGCATCCCCGGAACCAGGAGCTGGACCAGCGCGTGGTTGGTGAGCAGGTGCATGCCGAACGCGGCGCGGAAGGCGTCGCTGGTCGCGTCGAGCACCGGGCCGGGGGGCGGCCCGCCGGTGTTGTTGACCAGGATGTGGAAGGGAGGATGAGTGGTCAGGTAGTTCCGGACCGTGGCGCGGACGGCCTCGGGATCGGAGAAGTCGGCGCTCAGAAACTCGTGGGAGGCGCCGCCCGGAGCGGGCAGCTCGTCGCGGACCTTGCGGAGCTGATCGGGATTGCGCGCGAAGAGCACCACGGTGGCGCCGGCCTCGGCGATGGCGACGGCGCTGGCCTTGCCGATGCCTTGCGTGCTGCCGCAGACCAGCGCGCGGCGACCTTGCAGGGGGAGCATGGCGACCAAGCTACTCCTGCCGCCGCATGGGCGGGAGTGGCGCGGCCGCTAGGCGGCGAGCCTGCCGCGAAGATCGAGCTGGGCGCTCACCCGGTTGAGCGCGACCCGCAGGTCGTGAATCCGATCGGCCGCGGTCCGCAGCACGTCTTCCAGTCCGGTTCGCTCGGCCAGCTGGTGCTCGGACGCCTCCGCGTAGCCCCGGCCGCCCAGGTTCTCATAGTAGGACAGGTCCGGGCCGCCGCGCCGGATGCGCCGGGCCGCCACCCGTTCCGGAAAGATCCCCGCCATCCAGAGCGCGTAGTTGCCGAGGTGGACCGACACCTTGAACTGCCGGGCGCCGGACGACCCGGAGAGATCGGCCAGGATGTCCACCAGGTACTGGTGGTCCTGGTCGTCCACCTCGTCCACTCGGGTGGCGCGCCCCCGCTGGCCGAACTCGCGGAGCATGGCCGCGAAGTAGTCCGCGACCGTGGGGTCCTCCACCCCGACGTCGAGCAGCGAGTGGCGGACCAGGACGTAGAAGAGCAGGGAGGTCGAGGGACCGGGCATGCCGGCATTCAGAAGGAACGGCGCCATCTCGCGGCGGTCGAGCACCGCGTCCAGCGGGACCGCCCGCGAGGGGGATCCCAGGCAGGAGCCCAGGAGGGCCATGTCGTTCGGGGTGATGCGGCTTCTGGCGTCGGCGGTGATCACGTCGATGACTCCTCCTTTGGAGGATCGTGGCGACCGGCTCCCCAGTCGTCTTGCAAAGCGCGTACCGGACCGGCCACCTTGTGTCACACGCGGACAAGCCGTATTCGTATCTATCTATATACGCGCCTCCAGCCTCACACCCGCGTGGTTCGGCCCGCGGGCAGCGCACCTCGAGCCCCGCAGGGAACCGGCATGACCGTGGATCGAGACGACCTGGTGGCCAATCTCGCCGGGCTCGTCCGGATCAATTCCATCAATCCAACTCTCGTTCCCGGCGCCCCGGGCGAGCGAGAGCTTGCCGCGTACGTCGAGCGATGGCTCGGGGCCGCCGGCCTCGAAGTCCGAACCCTTGAATCCGAGCCGGGCCGCCCAAGCGTAGTCGCACGACTGGCCGGTCTGGGGGGGGGACGAAGCCTCATGCTCAACGCGCACATCGATACGGTCGATGTCGCCGGCATGGCCGAGCCGTTCTCCGGCGCGGTGCGGAACGGCCGACTCTACGGCCGCGGTGCGTACGACATGAAGGGAAGTCTGGCGGCCTGCATGGCGGCTGCCAAGGTGCTCGCCGGCTCGGGCCGGCTCCGGGGAGACGTCGTGGTGGCGGCCGTCGCGGACGAGGAGTACGGCAGCCTGGGCACCGCGGAGCTGGTCACCCGGGTTCGCACCGATGCCGCCATCGTCACCGAGCCGACCTCGCTCCGGGTGTGCCGCGCCCACAAGGGCTACCTCTGGGTGGCGGTGGAGGTGCTGGGTCGGGCGGCGCACGGCAGCCGTTTCGACCAGGGAGTCGACGCCAACTTGCGGATGGGCCGCGTGCTCGGCGGTCTGGAGCGGCTGGAACGCGAGCTCCGCACCCGGGCACCGCACCCCCTGGTCGGGCCACCGTCGCTGCACGCGGCGCTGCTGGAGGGCGGCAGCGGGCTCAGCACCTACGCGGCGAGAAGCCTGCTCAAGATCGAACGGCGCACGGTTCCCGGCGAGACCGAGGCCGGCGTCATGAAGGAAATCGAATCCATGCTCGACGCACTCCGCCGGGAGGACCCGCAGTTCGCGGCGACGGCGCGAGCCTTCTTCGTTCGAGAGCCGTTCGAGGTGGCCCCGGAGGCCGGCATCGTCCGGACGCTTCACCAGGCGGCCACCGGAGTGCTGGGGCACCCACCCGAGCACATTGGGGATACGCCCTGGATGGACTCGGCGCTGCTGGCCGCGGCGGGCATCGAGACCGTCGTGTTCGGCCCCCACGGCGCCGGAGCGCACGCCGCCGAGGAATGGGTGGACGTGGACAGCGTGGTACGGACCGCGGACGTGCTGGTGGAAACCGCCCGAGCATGGTGCGCCTGACCCGGGTATGGCGCCGATCCCTGACTTCCGCCGTGGAGTGATGCGATGAACGGGCTCATGATGGACTGGCCTCTCACGCTGGCGCACTTTCTCGATCGGGCCCGCCGGCTGCATCACCGGCGGGTCCTGGCGAGCCGCCATGCCGGCGGGACGTTCCGGTATACCTATGGCGACTGGGCCCGCCGGGTCGACCGGCTTGCCGCGGCGCTCACCGCGCTCGGGGTGCGCCAGGGAGACCGGGTCGGCACCTTCGCCTGGAACACCCATCGCCACTTCGAGGCGTATTTCGCCATTCCCTGCATGGGGGCGGTGCTGCACACCATCAACGTGCGGCTCTTCCCCGAGCAGCTGGCGTACGTCATCAACCACGCCGGCGACAGCGTGATCCTGGTGGACGCCTCGCTGCTGCCGGTCCTCATGAAGGTGCGCGCGGAGCTCACCGGGGTGAAGCACATCATCGTCATGAGCGACGGTCCGGTCCCGGCCGGCCAGGGGCTGCTGGACTACGAGCAGCTCCTGGCGGATGCGCCGGAGGGGTTCGTCTGGCCCGAGCTCGACGAACAGGCCGCGGCGGCGCTGTGTTACACCTCGGGCACCACGGGCCACCCCAAGGGCGTGCTCTATTCCCACCGGTCGCTGGTGCTGCACACGCTCGGCATCTCCCTGACCGACTCGTTCCAGATCCGGGAGCGGGACGTGCTGCTGTCGATCGTGCCGATGTTCCACGCCAACGCCTGGGGCCTTCCGTTCGCGGCCGCGATGCTCGGTGCGAGTGTGGTGATGCCCGGTCCGCACCTTGCGCCCAAGGACCTGGCCGACATGATCGACGAGAATCAGGTGACGTTCGTCGGCGGCGTGCCGACCATCGTGGCCGCGTTGTATCATTACCTCAAGCAGGAGGGACGCCGGCTGCCCTCGCTTCGCCAGATCATCGTCGGAGGCTCGGCGCTGCCCCGGATGCTCCTGGAGGGCTTCGAGCGGGACCTGGGCATCGAGGTGGTGCATGCCTGGGGCATGACGGAGCTCTCGCCCGCCGGGTCGGTCGCACGGCTCCGCGCCGAAATGGAGGACTGGCCGGAGGAGGAGGCGACCAGGTTCCGGCTGCTTCAGGGGACCCCGTTTCCGCTGGTCGAGCTCCGGGTGGTGACGGAGGAAGGGATCGTGGCGCCGTGGGACGGCGTCACGGCCGGGGAGCTCCAGGCGCGGGGACCCTGGGTGGTCCGCAAGTATTTCGGCGAGGAGGACTGCAGCGCCCGGTTCGACGGCACCTGGTTCCGGACCGGCGACGTGGCCTGCATCGACGAGCGCGGGGCGGTGCGCCTGGTGGACCGGACCAAGGACATGGTCAAGAGCGGCGGTGAATGGATCTCGAGCGTGGACCTCGAGAATGCCATCATGGGGCACCCGGAGGTGGCGGAGGCCGCCGTCGTGGCCATCGCGCACCCCAAGTGGACCGAGCGGCCCCTGGCGTGCGTGGTCCCCAAGCCCGGCGCGGTGGGCGTCACCCGGGAAGGGATCCGCAGCTATCTCAGGGGCAAGGTGGCGGATTGGTGGCTGCCCGACGACGTGGCGGTGGTCGAGGTGATCCCCAAGACCAGTGTCGGCAAGTTCGACAAGAAGGTGCTGCGCGACCGTTTCAAGGACTATCCCTGGCCGGAGGTTCCGTGACCCGATTCGTCCCTTTGCTCCTGCTCGCCGGTGCGGTGGCTCCGCTCGCGGGGCAGGCCGTCGATCCCAATCTGGCGCTGGCCCGGCGGGTCTTGCGCACGACCCCGCTGGTGGACGGGCACAACGACCTGCCCTGGCGCATTCGCGAGGACAGCGTCGCCCGGGGCGACGTGGAGCGGTACGACCTCCGCACGCACACCCCCGGACACACCGACCTGGCCCGGCTCAAGCAGGGAATGGTCGGGGCCCAGTTCTGGTCGATCTACATCCCGGGCGAGATCCGCGATTCCGGGTACGCCCGGGTCCAGCTCGAGGAGTTCGATATCGCCCGGCGGGTCATCGCGAAATACCCGGAAGCGCTGCAATGGGCGCCGAATGTGGCGGCGGTCCGGCGGGCCTTTGCCGCCGGCAAAGTGGGCTCACTGCTGGGGCTCGAGGGCGGTCACGCCATCGAGAACTCGCTCGGCGCGCTGCGGATGTACTACGAGATGGGCGCGCGGTACATGACGCTCACCCACAATGTGACCCTCGATTGGGCCGACGCGGCTCTCGATTCGGCGAAACACGGCGGGCTCACGCCGTTCGGCGAGGAGGTCGTCCGGGAGATGAACCGGCTGGGCATGCTGGTGGACCTGTCGCACGTCTCGCCCGGCACGATGAGCGATGCCCTCAACGTCACCGAGGCGCCGGTCATCTTCTCGCATTCCGGCTCCCGCGCCCTGGTGGATCATCCGCGCAACGTGCCCGATTCGATTCTGGCCCGGCTCCCCAAGAACGGCGGCGTCGTGATGGTGCCGTTCGTCACCTCGTTCGTCTCCGCCGCGCTCAAGGCGTGGGAGGATTCCGGCGCCGCGCTCCGCAAGGGGCCCAAACCGCGGGTGACCATCAAGGACGTGGCCGATCATATCGATCACGTGCGGCAGATCGCCGGCGTCGACCACGTCGGCATCGGCTCGGACTTCGACGGTATCACCGAGACGGTCGAGGGGCTGGAGGACGTGAGCACCTTCCCGGCGCTCTTCGCCGAGCTGGCGCGCCGGGGCTGGAAGGAAGCCGAGCTGCGCAAGCTGGCGGGCGAGAACGTCCTCCGGGTGCTGGCGCAGGCCGAGCGGGTTGCCGCGCGCCTCCGCAAGACGCGCAGTCCGAGCAGCCGGACCATTCGCGAGCTGGATGGTCACCGCCCGGTCACCTGACGCGCGTGAACCCGCTCGCGAATCGGCTCCTCCTGCTGTATGCCGGGCTGTTGGTGGTGACGGTGCTGCTCCCCACCTTTCGTTCCCGGGCTCTGGCCGCGGCCGGACTTGGCCTGGTGGCCCTCGGGATCGCCGCGGAGGCCGCAGGTGCCGGTGATCCCGGTGGCGCGTTCTCGACCGTCAACCGGAGCCTGCTAGTCGCGGGCGCCGCGATCGTCGGGTTCTCGGCGATCAGGGCCTGGCGCGAGCGGAGCTCCGCAGCCGAGGGCACTGCAGCGCCGATTCCCTTTGCCGTTCCCGATCCGCTGCTCCTCGCCGGCCTGTTGTTCACTGCGTATGGCCCCCACCTGATCCTCGTTGCCGCCGGGATATTCCTGACACTGCTCTCCGCCGCTGCTGCCACCCTTCGATCCCGCCGGGTCTGGTGGATCGGCTTGATTGGGTTCAGCGGGATTCTGCTCAGCGGCGGATGCTTCCTGCTGTTGACCATCCTGGGCCCGCTCGGCGGGAGGATGATGGACATCGCGGCGGGTCCCTTCAGCCCACCGGCCGAGCGGCTCCTGACCATCCTGTTCGGGGTGGGCTCGCTCGCGATCGCCGGGGTGTTTCCCTTTCACCGGGCACCCTGGCGCCAGTCGTTATCTCCGCTCGCGGCGCTGCTGCTGGCCCGGGTGCTGCTGCCGGCGTTGCCCGAAGGAGTCGGGGATTGGCAGGCACCCGCCATGCTCTGGCTCGCAGTGGCCGTTGCCGTCTCCGCGCTCTCGGGACGGTGGGCCGCGGCGATGGTCGCGGGTGGACTGCTGGGCCTCTGGTCCGGTCGCCCTGAGGGGGTAGACTCGGCGGGCATTCTGCTGCTCTTCGGCTGGCTGGCGGACGCCGGCCTCCTTCCCCCGCCGCGGAGCTTTGCATTGGGACGGGAACGATGGTCGGGCGTCTGGTTCGCGGTGCCGGCAGCCGGCATTCCCCTGGTGCTTGGCGCCACGCTCCGGGTCCAGGTGCTGATATCCGTCCTCGCGCTCGCTGCCGCGGTTATCGCGCTGGGACTCGAGTCTCGCCGTCGTGCCGGGGCCGATGCAGGGCCTTATATTCCCGCGCGTTAGTGTCGATCCTGTCGTGACTGAATCCCCAGCCTCACCGACCCGGAGTGTGCCATGCCTTTCACGCTTCCTCCGCTTCCTTACGATGCCGCCGCGCTCGAGCCCCACATCGACGCGCAGACGATGCAGATACACCACGGGAAGCACCACCAGGCCTACGTCACCAATCTCAACGCGGCGCTGGAGGGACAGCCGGCCCTCGCCAGCCTGTCCATCGAGGCGCTCTGCGCCGATCTGTCCAAAGTTCCCGACGCCCAGCGCACCGCGGTGCGCAACAACGGTGGCGGCCACTACAATCACACCCTCTTCTGGGAGCTCATGACGCCCGGTGGTGCGAAGGCGCCGGACGGGGCGCTGGCCAAGGCGATCGATGCCACCTTCGGCGGGCTGGCGCCGTTCAAGGAACAGTTTCAGAAGGCCGGTTTGGGCCGGTTCGGCAGCGGGTGGGCCTGGCTGGTGCGGGACAAGGCCGGCAAGCTCGCCATCGAGAGCACGCCGAATCAGGACAGCCCCATCATGGACGGAAAGCACGCCGTGTTCGGCTGTGATGTCTGGGAGCACGCCTACTATCTCAAGTACCAGAATCGCCGGGCCGACTACCTGGCCGCGTGGTGGAATGTCCTGAACTGGTCGGTGGCCGGGAAGCGGTTCAACGGCTGATGCCGTTGCCATCCGTGGGTTCGTCGGCCCCCGACTTTACCCTGCCGTCCACGGCCGGTCAGATGGTGACGCTGTCGGGGCTCCGCGGGAAGAATGTGCTCCTGGCGTTCTTCCCGCTGGCCTTCACCAGTACCTGTACCGCCGAGCTCTGTGCCATGTCGGAGGAATACGGCAAGTTCCAGAGCGGCAACACCGCCGTGCTGCCGATCAGCGTCGACTCGGTCCCGACCCTCAAGGAATTCAAGGCCAAGGAGCGGATCACCGTCGACCTGCTGAGCGATTTCAAGCGCGACGTGTCCCGGCGCTACGGTGTCCTGAACGAGGACAAGTTCTACAGCAACCGCGCCTACATCCTGATCGACCGGAACGGCGTGGTTCGCTGGAGCCACCAGGAGGCCAACAACGGCGAGCGCCGCGAGAACAGCGAGCTCCTCGCGGAGCTGGCCAAGCTGGGCTGAGCGCTGACCCGGGCTCCGCTCCTCGATACACCCGAGCCGGGGCTCAACCAGGCGTTCGCGTGGGCCGCCGGGCGGGCCACGGGAGCGGTGCGGGCCGATCCGGGTTCCGCGCTGTCCGGGTGGGACGCGTCGGATTTCGCCCTGTTGATCGAGGAGGCCCGGACCGTTCGCCGGGTGGGTCCCCACGGCCTGGCCGACGCGGAGGGGTTTCTCCGTGAGGTGGTGGCCGGTCTGTTCGGGGTACGCGCCGACGCCGAGGGCGGGCGTTTCATCATGGCCCCATGGCTGCCGGACGCCTGGCGCAGCATGGCCCTCCGGCGGCTCCGGCTGCACCGTTCCCTGGTCGATGTCGAAGTGCGCCCCCGGGCCGAGTGGGCTTCGGTGCGCCTCAAGCTGACGTTCGGCCCGCCGATTCCGCTGGCCTTGTCGGTTCGCAATGCCGGACCGGTCGGGCGGGTGACCGTGGACGAGATTCCCCTGCAGGGAAACCGCGCCGTCTTTACCCTGGCCGGAGAGCACGAGGCCATGTTCTTCTTCGAAGGAGCTTCCCGATGAGTCCCACGAGGGGCAGGTGGGCCGCGCTGCTGGCCGTGGCCCTGATCGCGCTGGCGATCGTCGCCATTCCGGTGTTCCTGATCCGGCCCTTCTCGCCCCAGACCCCCTCCTCGATGGCGCTGGCCTTTGGGCTCCGCCGCTGGTCTCCGCTGGCGACCGCCGTCGCGCTGGTGGCCGCGCTCCTGCTCGCGGCGGGGTTGTGGAATCCGGGGCGCCGCATCCTGGCGCGCAGCGCCGCGGTGCTGCTCGTGCTCCTGGTCGGCGCCGCCGCCTGGGGAGCTCGTCAGGACTATTTCGAGTGGATGTTCGCGCCGCTTCCGGGGCCCGGGTTCGTCCGGGCCGCGGAGGCGGGTTTTGTCGCGCCCGGCGACATGGTCATGACCGTCGCGCTCAACGGCGACCTGGTCGCATTCCCGGTCCGGCAGCTCGCCTATCACCACCTGGTCCAGGACTCGGTCGGTGGCGTGCCCATCGTCGCCACCTATTGAACGCTCTGCCACACCGGTCTGGTGTGGGAGCGGACGGTCGACGGTCGGGTGCTGAATTTCCGGCTCGCCGGAATCAACAACCAGAACTTCATCATGCAGGACCGGGAAACCGGCTCGTGGTGGCAGCAGGTGAGTGGCGCGGCGATTCTGGGACCGCTCGCCGGGAAGAAGCTGGCGCGGGTGTTCCACGATGAGCTGACCTTTGCCGAATGGACCCGGGAAGTTTCCGGTGGCCGGGTGCTCAAGCCCGCCGCCGATACCGCCTGGCAGCACTTCTCGCAGGGATGGGAAGAGCACACCGCGCGCGCGCCGGTCAACGTGCATGCGGCGCTGGACGCCCGGCTCCCGGCGCGCGCCGTCGTGTTCGGAGTCGAGCTGGGCGGCTCCGCGAAGGCGTACCCGCAGGACCGGGTGCTGGCGCAGGCGCCGCTGCACGACCGGCTGGGTGGAGTTCCCCTGGTATTCCTGGTCGGACCGGATGGCGCATCGGTGCGAGCCTTCGAGGCCCGGCTGGACACCGCGGCGCTCGAACTGGTCCGTCCCACCGATGGGGCCGCGGGCGAGGTGGTGGACCTGGGCACCGGAAGCCGGTGGAGCTTTACCGGCGAGGCGCTCGCCGGCCCCCTCAAGGGACGCCGGCTCGCGCCGGTATATGTGCTCAAGGACTACTGGTTCGATTGGAAGACCTATCACCCCGAGACCGCCCTGTACCTGCTGGGCGACCCGCGCGCTCCCTAACTGCGCGCGAGGAGCAGCCGGGGCTCGCTCATTTCCAGCATCGCCTCGTCCACGCCTTCCCGTCCGAATCCCGAGGACTTGACGCCGCCGTAGGGCAGGTGGTCCAGCCGAAGCGTCGGGATGTCGTTCACGACCAGGCCGCCCACCTCGAGATGGCGGAACGCCTCGCGGATCCGGCGGGCGTCGTGGGTGAAGACACCGGCCTGGAGCCCGTACGGCGAATCGTTGGCGAGGCGGATTCCTTCGCGCCAGGTCCGGTACGGGGCCACCACGAGGACCGGTCCGAACACCTCCTCACCGCTCACCTTCATCTCCCGGCTCACGTTGGTGAGGATGGTCGGTCCGAGCACCATGCCCCGGCGAGCTCCGCGCAGCACCGCGTTGGCGCCACCGGACACGGCCTCATCCACCCAGGCCTGGACCCGGGTGACGGCGCCGGCGTCGATCAACGGACCGATCACCGTCTCGGGCCGGGTCGGGTTGCCGCGGGGCAGCCGCCGGGTGGCGGCGATCACCCGGCGGAGGAGCCGCCGGTAGAGCGGGGCGTGCACGTAGAGCCGCTGGACCTTGATGCACACCTGGCCGGCGTAGGCAAAGGCGCCCCAGGCGATTCGTGCCGCGATCGCGTCCAGGTCGCCGGCGTCGGAGTGGACCAGCACCGCCGCGTTGCCGCCCAGCTCGAGCACGACGCGCTTTCGTCCCGCCACGGCCTTGAGATGCCAGCCCACGCCGGCGCTCCCGGTGAAG
Organism: uncultured Gemmatimonadales bacterium; assembly: GCA_963762545.1. Taxonomy (GTDB): domain Bacteria; phylum Gemmatimonadota; class Gemmatimonadetes; order Gemmatimonadales; family GWC2-71-9; genus JABFSM01. The sequence goes on from CAVXLC010000002.1 coordinate 762,945, forward strand.
CTCAGCATGGCGAACGCGGGATCGGTGGCCAGCCGTTCGGCGATCGGCACCGGTAGATGCAGGACCTGCAGGGCGCCGGCGGGCAGTCCGGCCCGGGTCATCAGCTCCGCCAAGCGGAACGCGGCCAGGGGCGCCTGGGGCGGCGGCTTCAGGACCACGGCGTTTCCCGCGGCGATGGCCGGCGCGACCTTGTGGGCCACCAGGTTGAGCGGAAAGTTGAACGGCGATATCGCCGAGATGACGCCCAGCGGGAACCGCTCGACCAGGGCGGTCATCCCCTCGCCCCGCGGGTCGGCATCGGCCGGGAGGGCCGACAGGCCGAACCGGCGCGCGCCTTCGGCGGCCTGGCGGAAGACGATGACGGCGCGGTCTACTTCCGCCGCGGAAGTCGTCAGGGGCTTGCCGGCATCCCGGCAGATGAGCCGGGCCAGCGCCGCGCGCTCGTCGAGCAGGAGACGGGCGGTTTCCTCGAGAATCGCCGCCCGGCGGTGCCGGGCCATGGCGGCGACGGCCAGCTGGGCCGCCCGGGCCCCCGCGATGGCCCGGTCGAGGTCCCGGGCGTCTCCCGCCACCACCCGGGCCAGGACGCGGCCGTCGAACGGTGCCGTCACCGGCTCGGCGGGGCGCCGCCGCCGGGGCAGCCAGCCGCCGTTCACGTAGGGGGTCACGATTCGGACCGGCATCGGGTCTCCTGTCTCGGGAGGTTAAACTTACAGTCCATCCATGATCCAACCATGACGGACGTCCCGAGCGGCGGATCCGCCCTCTCGCTGGTGGCGCAGATCGCCCGGATCCTGAACAGCGGACTGGCGCCGGACGAGACGCTCCGGCTGGCCGCCGCCGCCATCCAGCGCGGCATCGGTTCCGGGCCGGTGATCGTGTGGCGCCGGGAAGCCAACGCCTCGACCTTCGCGGGGATCTCGCCGAATACCGGCGACCACGCGGCGGCATCGCTCGACGACCTGCCGGCCCCCGGGTCCGCGGTGCGCCGGTTCCCGCTGGTGCACGGCGGCGCCCGGCTCGGCGTGCTCCAGATCGACTTCGCCAGGCCGGACCCCCACCCCGACGCCGGCCTCATCCAGATTCTCTCCGATCTGCTGGCCCCGTTTCTCGACGCGATGACGCTGTCGGAGGACCTGGCCCTGGAAGTCGCCAGCCGCTCCCGGGAAATCGAGGAGCAGCGGCGCTTCACCGGCCTGGTGATCGACAGCCTGCCGGTGGGTATCTACGTGGTCGACCGTGACTACCGCATCAAGGTCTGGAACCGCAAGCGGGAAACCGGCACCCAGGGCCTGCGCCGCGCCGACGTGGTGGGCCGGCCGATCTTCGAGGTGCTGACCCGACAGCCCGCCGCGCAGCTCCGGGCCGAGTTCGACCGGGTGTTTCGCGCGGGGGAGATCCAGCAGATGGACCTCGAGGTCGAGGCCGGCCGGGAGACCCGCTATTACCGCATCAGCCGGATCCCCATGCGCCTCGACGGCGACGCGATCACCCACGTCATCACGATCGGCGAGGACGTGACCGAGTCGCGCGAGGTCCAGCTCCGCATTCTCCAGAGCGAGAAGCTGGCCGCGGTGGGCCAGCTGGCCGCCGGCGTCATGCACGAGATCAACAATCCGCTGGCGACCATCGGGGCCTGCGTGGTGGCGATCGAGGCGCGCCTGGGAGACGGGGTCGACGGCACGGTGCGCGAGTACCTGGAGATCATCGACAAGGAAGTGCTCCGCTGCACTCATATCGTGGACGGGCTGCTCGACTTCAGCCGCCCCCGCGACGCGGGGCCCACGCTGCCGGCATCGGTCAACTCCCTCCTGGAACAGACGCTGTTCCTGCTCAAGCACCACCAGCGGTTCAAGCGCATCACGGTCACCCGCGAGCTGGAGGACCATCTGCCCCCGGTCCTGGTGAACGACGAGCAGATGATCCAGGTGTTCATGGCGCTGATGCTGAACGGTGTCGACGCGATGGACGACGGTGGTGTGCTCACGGTGCGCACCATGCGCAACCCGGAGCGGAACGACGAAGTAAAGGTCGAGGTGTCCGACAGCGGCCACGGCATCTCGGCGGTCGACCTGCCCAAGATCTTCGAGCCGTTCTACACCACCAAGCCGCCCGGGCGGGGCACCGGGCTCGGCCTCTCGATCTGCTATGGCATCCTGGAGCAGCACCGGGGCCGGATCGAGGTGAGCTCCGAGCCCGGGCTCGGCAGTACCTTCCGGGTGTTCCTTCCCATCGCGACCGGGGGCCAGGCGTGAAGATTCTCGTCGTCGAGGACGACCGGGTCGTCGGCCAGTACATCAAGCGCGGTCTGGAGGAGGCGCAGTACCACGCCGACCTGGTGGATGACGGCCTCGAGGCGCTGCGCCTGATCTCGGGCGGCCTGTACGACCTGGTGGTGCTGGACCTCCGGCTGCCCGGCATGACCGGCCTCGAGGTGCTTCGCACCCTACGGGACCGCGGTATCACCACGCCGATCCTGGTGCTCACCGCGCAGGACGCGGTGGGCCACAAGGTGGAGGCGCTCCGGGCCGGCGCCGACGACTACGTCACCAAGCCGTTCGCGTTCGAGGAGGTGCTGGCCCGGGTCGAGGCGCTGTCCCGGCGGCCCAAGCAGCTCTCCTCCGCCAAACTCTCGGTCGGTGGCCTGGAGCTGGACCTGGGCAGCCGGGACGTGCGGCGGGGCGACCGGGTCATCGAGCTGACGCCCAAGGAGTACGCGGTGCTGGAATACCTCATGCGCCACCCCGGGCGGGTCATGTCCCGGACCCTGATCACGGAGTACGCCTGGGACTATCACTTCGATCCCGGCACCAACATCGTGGACGTCGTGATCAACCGGCTCCGCAAGAAGGTGGATGTCGGAACCGAAAGGAAGCTCCTGCACACCGTGCGCGGCGTCGGGTACGTGATCCGGGCCTGACGTGCGCTCGATCCGCTGGCGCCTCACCCTGGCCTACGGGCTCGCGCTGGTGGCCACCATCGTCGCGTTCGGCGCGACGCTCTATATCACCCGCAAGCAAACCAGTCTCAAGGACTTCGATCAGGCGCTCCAGCAGCGGCTGGAGCGCGAGGCCGAGCTGTCCGCCGGCTACCTCACCAGCGCGCACCAGGTGATGGGACGCATCGTCACCATCGACCCCGCCCCGACGCTGGAGCCCACGATCGCACCCTATTTCGAGGCCATCGGCGACTATCTGCTCCTGGCCGATGCCGGCGGCCGGGTGCTGTACTTCTCCCCGTCCGCCACGGCCCTCCCGTTCGCGTCGCTGGAGCAGCTGCGGGCGCTGTTGCACCCCCCGCCGGCGAAACCGGTCAGCGGCATCTACACCTTCGACCCCGCGATCGGCCCGGTGCGCTATCTCGCGTATCCCATCGCCGGCGCCGGCCCCGAGGTCGCCGCGGTCCTGGTGGCGGCGCCGAGCACCACGACGCTGGTCGAGGCCAACGAGCTCCTCTCCAGCATGCTGCTGATCGCCCCGCTCATCCTGGTGGCCGCGCTGCTGGTCGGCTACTGGGTGGCGGGGCGCAGCCTCAAGCCGCTGGGCGCCATGGTGAACGAGCTGGAAGCGATCACCGACAGCCGGAGCCTGCACCGGCGGCTGGCGGTGGAGCGCACCGGCGACGAAGTGGCCCGCCTGGGGAACGCGGTCAATCACATGTTCGACCGCCTGGAGCGCAGCTTCGCGGCGCTGCACCGGTTCACCGCGGAGGCGAGCCACGAGCTCAAGACGCCGCTGATGGTGCTGCGGGCCGGCGTGGAGCGCGCGCTCCGCAACCCGGCCACGCCGCCGGAGAGCCTCCAGGCCCTCGACGAGTCGCTCATGCACATCGGGCGGATGGCCGAGCTGGTGGACAGCCTGCTCACCCTGGCGCGTGCCGACGAGGGACAGATTCCCCTGGCGGTGGAGCCATGCGACCTCCGCGATCTGGTGGCGGAGGCGGCGGAGACGGCGAACATCCTGGCCGAAGAAGCCGCGCTCACCGTCACGACCTCGATGCCGGCGGTCCCGGTGATGCTGGGGGTGGACCGCAACCGGATCCGTCAGCTGCTGCTCAACCTGGTCACCAACGCGGTCAAGTACACGCCCGCGGGCGGGACGGTCTCGCTGGGCCTCTCCGATCAGGGCGACGCCGTGACCCTGACGGTGGGCGACACCGGGATCGGTATTGCGGCGGGTGACCTGCCGCATATATTCGACCGCTTCTGGCGGGCGGACCCGGCGCGGTCCCGCGAGGGTGAGAGCCCCGGGACCGGACTGGGACTCGCGATCACCAAGTGGGTCGCGGAGGCGCACGGCGGCAGCATTTCGGTCCAGAGTCGGCCGGGGCGGGGCACGTTGTTCACAGTGGGCTTGCCGCGGAGCGAACCGCCCCAGCGTTCCATCAGCTAATCGTCTTGTCATTGATTTGTCATGTCGCGGTCAGGGGAGCGCCACCCTGCCGTGGTTCCTTTCCTCCGGCAGGGTTTCCTCCCGTGGAGGCAACGCATGTTCGAGAATTTGATCGAATCGAAGCCCAAGAAGGTCCGGACCTTCAAGCAATCAGCGCTGTCGCTGGTGCTGCACCTCACGATCGGCTATGCCGCCATCAAGGCGACGGCCGGCGCGGCGGAGGAGCTCCACAAGGTGCTGCAGGACACGACGGCGTTCGTGCTGAAGGCGCCCGAGCCGCCGCCGCCGCCGCCGGAGCAGCCGCCGCCGGATGCGGTGGTCACCGCCAATCCGCCGCCGCTCGGGTTCCAGACCGTGATGCCGCCGACGGAAATCCCCAGGGACATTCCCCCGGTCAACCTGAACGAGAAGTTCAACGCCGCCGACTTCAGCGGCAAGGGCGTCGAGGGCGGTGTCGCCGCGGGCGTGGCGGGCGGGACCGGCCCGGTCACCGGCGAGACCTTCCTCCAGACCGAGGTGGACGATCCGGTTCAGCAGATCAATATTCCGCACCCTCGATACCCCCCGGTCCTGCAGCAGGCTGGCGTGTCCGGTTACGTGGACGCCACGTACGTGGTCGACACGCTGGGGCACGCGGAGCCCGCGTCGTGGAAGGTGCAGAAGAGCTCGAACCAGCAGTTCGAGGCGCCGGCCCGCGAGGCCATCATGAAGGGCGTCTTCAAGCCGGCCCGGATCAAGGGCGCGGCGGTGCGCCAGCTGGTGCAGCAGAAGATCTCGTTCAACATCGGTCAGTGAGCATTTCTCACCGTTAAAGGAGCGGTCTCATGGGTGTAGATATTCTGGCTCTATGGCACCACGCACATGCCTTCGCACGGGGGATCGTGTTCGTCCTGCTCGGCATGTCGTTCTTCTCGCTGACCATCGCGCTGAACAAGCTGTGGCAGATCCACAAGAGCGCCAAGGCGACGCGCAAGTTCGCGTCCCAGTTCTCCCGCTCGATCCAGGAAGAGCAGCTCGACCAGGCGATCGCGCTGGCCGAGAAGAACCAGGGCAGCCACGTGGCCCGGGTGCTGGGCGGCGCGCTCCAGGAAGTGAAGCCCCTCCTGCGGGACCGGGCCACCATCACCGCGGCGGACATCAACTCCGCCGAGCGCGCGGTCGAGCGGCAGATGCTCATCGTGCTCTCCGAGTTCAAGCGCGGGCTGGGGGTGCTGGCCACGGTCGGCTCGACCTCGCCGTTCGTCGGGCTCCTGGGCACCACGATGGGTATCGTCACCGCGTTCAACGCGATGACCGCCGGCGGGAATGCGGGCGGTCTGGCGGGCATCGCCGGCGGTATCGCCGAGGCGCTGATCACCACCGCCCTCGGTCTCATGGTCGCGATTCCGGCCGTGTGGTTCTACAACTACTTCACGACCAAGGTCGAAAACCTGACGGTCGAGATGACCTACACGTCGAAGGAGCTGATCGACTACCTCATCAAGAGCGTCGGCAGCGAGTTCGGCCGCTCGATCTTCACCAAGGAATTCCAGACCCAGAAGGCGGTGAGCGGCAGTGGGCACATCAGTTAATTCAGCCGGTACCACCGCGATCAAATCGGAACCCAACGTGATTCCGATGATCGACATCATGCTGGTGCTCCTGATCATCTTCATGATCGTGACGCCGCTGATCGCCAACGGCTTCAAGGCCACGATGCCCCAGGGCATCAATCTGGAAAAGCGGCCTGAGGGAGACGGGGAAATCGTGCTCGGCATCGACGCCGCCGGCGGCTACTTCATCAACGGCGTGTCGATTCCCGCGGCGGCCCTCGAGGACCAGCTCAAGGCGATGTTTGCGGCCCATACCGAGGACAAGATCCTGTACTTCCGGGCCGACAAGGATCTGGACTACGCCAAGATCCAGGAAGCCGTGGAGACCGCCCGCCATGCCGGGGTCCGGGTCATGGCGGCGATCACCGAGGTCAAGCCGAGCGGCAAGGGTCTCTTCGACCAGTAGACCGCAAAGGAGTCGCATCATGGCTGGAGGAGGAGGAGCAGCGCCCGGCAGCGTCAGCGCCGAGCCCAACGTGATCCCGATGATCGACATCATGCTCGTGCTGCTGATCATCTTCATGATCTCGCAGCCCCTCACGCGCATGGCGATCGACGTGCAGGTCCCGCCGCCGGTCACCAATCCGACCACGGGGCCTTCGACCCAGATCGTGCTGGAAATCGCGCAGGACGGGACCTATAACATCAACGGCCAGGCGTTTCCCAAGGAGCAGCTGGCCACCCAGGTGCACGCCATCTTCGACCAGCGGCCGGCCAAGCTGCTGTTCATGAAGCCGGCGCCGAACCGGAAGTATCAGGAAGTGATCGAGGCGATGGACGTGGCCCGCGGGGCGGGTGTGCTGGTCATCGGGTTCACCCCGAAGACCGGCTGATCCGGTCGTGGGGCCGGAGCCAGTCCGAACGCGGGAGCCCGGAGGCTCCCGCGTTCGTTTTCGGAATCGCCCGCGGTTACACTAGAATCGTGCCCGAGCCGCTCCCGCCACTCCCCCCGCTTCCCGCACCGGAAGCCCGGCTCCCGCTGCGGAAATCCCGCCGGTCGGGGGGCTGGTTTTCGCTCGTCATCCACCTGATCCTGCTGCTCGTGCTGGTCGAGGCCACCCGCAACAACGTGTGGTGGAATCCGCCGGACTCCGATACCCGGCAGGACCGGGTCGGCGGCGGAGGCGGGGGGCGACAGGTGGATATGATCGCCCTGCCGGATGCGGCCCGAACGCCGGAGCCGGTGAAGGTGGTGCCCCCGCCGCCGCCGGTCCCGGTCCCGGTGGTGACGCCGGTACCGGTGCCGCCGCCGGTGCCCACGCCTCCCATCGATACGATGCCCAAGGCGACCGGCGGCGCCACCACCACCGGGAGCGAAGGCGGCAGCGGGGGCGGCAGCGGAACCGGCAAGGGCCCGGGCTCGGGACCGGGGACCGGGCCTGGTACCGGCGGGCCCGGCACGGCGCCGGCGGATTCGACCCGCACCGCCGCTCGAGACCCCGAGCCGCGCCAGCTCATCCTGATCCCGTTCGACTATCCACCGAGTATGCGCGGGCGTACGATTCAAGTTACCTTTTTCGTGCTCGCCGACGGCCAGGTGGACCACGTCCTCTTTTCGGAAGACATTCCGGATCGGGGCTACGCCAAGCGGCTCGAGACCGTCATGCGTGCCTATCGCTTTCGTCCCGCGCGCTCCGCCGCGGGGCAGCCCGTTCCGGGTCATACCATCGTCAGCGTCACCTTCTGAGTCTCCTCGAGTTCCCGGGGTCCGGCCGATGAGCCAGCTCTTCCGACGGAAGTCCGTCGCGGATTGCGACAACGACATTGCCGAGCGCGGCGGCCTCAAGCGCACCCTCAACAAGTGGCACCTCACCGCGCTGGGGGTCGGCGCCACCATCGGCGCGGGCATCTTCGCGACGACCGGCACCGCCATCGTCGGCGATCCGGCTCGCCCCGGTGCCGGTCCCGCGATCGTGCTCTCGTTCATCCTTACGGCGGTGGCCTGCGGCTTCGCGGCGCTGTGTTACGCCGAGTTCGCGGCGATGGTTCCGATTTCCGGATCGGCGTACACCTATGCCTATGCCTCGCTTGGGGAATTCGTCGCCTGGATCATCGGATGGGACCTGATCGTCGAATATGCCGTCGGCAATATCGGCGTGGCCATCGGGTGGTCGGGCTATTTCCGGGAGCTGGTGAGCCATTTCGGCATCGAGATCCCCGCCTGGCTGGCCACCGACCCGCGCTCGGCCTCGATGGCCGCGACCGCCGTGGCCGGTGGCGCCAGCGATTCCGCCAGCCTCTACTTCGCCTCGGCCCTGACCACCGCGCCCCACGTGCTGGGCATTCCCATCATCGCCAACCTCCCGGCCTTCCTGGCGGTGGCGGTCATCACCGTGGTGCTGGTCATCGGCATCAAAGAGTCGGCCAATGCCAACAACACGATGGTGCTGCTCAAGATCGGGATCATCCTGTTCTTCATCGCGGTCGGCATCTTCCTGATCAGGCCGTCGAACTGGACCAACCCGGCGCTGGGAGGGTTTGCGCCCAACGGCTTTGCCGGGATCAGCGCCGGCGCGGCGATCATTTTCTTCAGCTACATCGGGTTCGACGCGGTATCCACCGCTTCCGAGGAAGCCAAGAATCCCGGCAAGGACATGCCGTTCGGGATCATCATGAGCCTGGTGGTGTGCACCGTGCTCTATATCGCGCTGTCGCTGGTGATGACCGGCATCGCGCCGTGGAACACCCTGGGGACGCCGGAGCCGATGATCACGGCGCTGGCCCAGGCCCACGGGCCGCCGGGCCTGATCAACGCGTCGCGCTTCATCGTGGCGCTGGGCGCCGTGATTGCGATGGGCAGTGTGCTGCTGGTGTTCCAGCTGGGGCAGCCCCGCATCTTCTTCTCGATGGCGCGGGACGGCCTGCTGCCGCCGGTGTTCTCGAAGGTGCACCCCCGGTTCAAGACGCCCTACATCGGCACCATTCTGACCGGCATCTTCGTCGCTACGTTCTCGGCGTTCGCCAACATCGCGGAGGTCGTGGATCTGACCAACATCGGGACCCTGTTCGCGTTCGTCCTGGTGTCGATCGGCGTGATTCTGCTGCGGAGGCAGGAACCCACCCGGCCGCGGCCGTTCCGGGTGCCGGGCGTGCCGTTCACGCCGCTGATCTCGGTGGCCGCCTGCATCTACCTGATGATCCAGTTGCCGAGAATCACCTGGATCCGGTTCGGTCTGTGGCTGGTGCTGGGCCTGCTCATCTACTTCGCCTACGGCATGGCGCACAGCAGGCTGGGGCTTCGGGACAAGGCGGCCGCCAAGTAGTCCGGTGGGTGGCTCCTGCCGGGCCCGGTCATCTATCGTGAAACAGATCCTCCGGAAGCTCTAGATCACGAGCCGGCCCGGCGCGCCAGCGCCAGGGCCCCCTCGGCGGGATCGAGCGGCTTGTCCCTGGGCGCGAGGCGCGCCGTCTTCTTGAGGAGTTCCATCACGGGGGCCCGCAGGGACCGGCCGTCGGCGAGGTTTCCGCCGGCCAGCGCGACGGGAATCTTCCCACTCTTGCCGTAGTAGCCCGCCAGCGATCCCGCCAATGCCGCCAGACTGGACGCCGCTGCGGTGAGAATGCCGCCCGCGACCGAGTCGTTCTGTTGCGCCGCCTCGAAGACCAGAGGCGTCAGCGCTGCGACTTCTCCCGGCTCGGCGGTGGTGCTCCAGCGGACCAGCTCGTCGAACTCCCGGGCCGGTCCCCTGGTGAGCAGCAGCTCGGTGAGGAGCGTGGTGTCGGCGCGACCGTCCCGGGCCTGTCCCGCGGCCAGCAGCGCCGCGCGCCCGATGGCGTAGCCGCTGCCTTCGTCGCCCATCTGCCACCCGTATCCGCCCCGGCGATGCAGCGCCCCGTCCGATGTGCGGCCCACCGCCACGCTTCCGGTTCCCGACACCAGCACGATGCCGGGCTCGGTTCCGAACGCCGCCTCCAGGGCGATATCCAGGTCGCCGGTAACGATGACCCGCTCGGCCAGCCGCTCTCCCCGGAGCGACTCCCGGAGCTCGGTCCGCTCCGGATCGCGCCCTACTCCCGCTGCGCCGACGACCAGGACGTCGCCGTGGAGCAGTCGGGCGTCAGTGAGGGCCTTCCGGATGGCGACGGTAATCCGGCTGGCCGCCTGGAGGGCGCGCCCGGGGCGCACCGCACCGGGGGCGCCGGTGGCCCGCGCGATGATGCGCTCGCCGTCCGCGACCAGCACTGCGGTCTTGGTTCCGCCTGCGTCGACGCCGATGCAGATGCTCATGACAATGCCTCCCGTGGGCCCAGCAGACTGGACGACATTCCCACGCCCAGCGTCAGCGCGGTGCCAAGCGGGACGTACCATGGCCAGGCCAGGCGACCCACCGGAGCGAGCCAGCGCAGCGAGGGCAGGGTTGCCAGCCGCGCGGCGAAGACGACGACCAGCATGACGGCGATGGTCGCGACGGTCGCCGTGATGATGTCCCGGCCGCGGGCGCGGGGCCATCGCCCGGCCAGGATGTAGGTGCCGAGGAGCGCGCCATAGGTGACGGACGCGATGGAGAGCGCGAGCACCACGACCGGGGTGTCGGTGCCGGTCGCGTAGGCGTGGAAGCCGAGCGCGCCGGCCACCAGCCCGATGCCCCAGAGGGCGGAAAACAGCCTCCCTACCCTGAGCAGGTGCGCCGGATCGCGGCGGCCCGTGATGTTGGCGTACAGATCGTGGGTGAGGGAGGAGGCCATCGCGTTGATCGCCGAGCTGTGGGTGCTCATCGCGGCGGCGAGAATGCCCGCGATCACGAGACCCGCCAGGCCCATCGGGAGATGCTCCACGATGAAGCGCGGGAACACCTGATCTCCGGGCAACGAGGCCGGCGCCAGCCCGGCGGCCCAGATGGCCACGCCCACCATCAGAAACAGGGCGAATTGCAGAATGACCAGGACCCCGGACCCGATCAAGGCATGCTGCGCATCCCGTAGCGACCGGGTGGCCAGCAGCCGCTGCACGATGAGGTGATCGGTCCCGTGCGACGCCGCGGAGAGCAGCGCGCCGCCCAGTACGCCGCCCAGGAGCGTGTAGGTGACCGTGAAGCTGATCGCGGGGTTGATGATTCTGAGCTTGCCCGCCTGAGCGGCCAGGGCCAGCGCCGCCCCCGGCCCCCCGGCCAGTTTCATCGCGATGATGAGGGCGCCGAGTCCGCCGGCCACGTAGACGCAGAGCTGAATCACGTCGGCCCAGACGACCGCCTTGAGGCCACCCAGGTAGGTGTAGACGAGCGTGACGATGCCCATCGCCACGATCGCCCCGGGCACGCTCCATCCGGTCACCAGCGCCAGCGGGATGGATCCCGCGAAGACCCGCACCGCGTCTCCCATGAACCGGGTGACCAGAAAACAGCTGGAGAGCCAGCGGCGGGTGGTCGAGCCGAACCGGGTCTCCAGGCGGGCGTAGGCGGTTTCCTGATCGCCCTTGAAATAACCGGGCAGCAGCCAGCGGGCCACGAACAGCCGGCCGATCAGGTATCCGAAGGGAAGCTGGAGAAAGGTGAGATCGCCGCGGGCTCCGACGCCGGGAATCGAGATGACGGTGAGCGCGGAGGTCTCGGTCGCCACGACCGACAGGAGGACCGCCCAGGCGGGCAGGTTCCGCGCGCCCAGGAAATAGTCCCCCGGAGTCCGCTGCGAGCGCGTGACCCACAGCCCCACGCCCAGCGTGAGCACGAAGTAGACGATGATGACGGCGAGGTCGATGCCGGAAATGGGGGGACCCCTGGGGGTGCGGGTTCAGGGACGGATCGATCGGGGCCTACAACAAGGGCCCGCGGGAGCGAATCCGGCGGGCCCTGAGAAGGTGTCGGCGGCGGCGACCTAGGCGGTGAAGCTGGTTCCGCACCCGCACCCGCCGGTCGCATTCGGGTTGTTGAAGGTGAAGCCGGACCCCTGCATCGAGGTGACGTAGTCCACCGTGACCCCGTTCAGATACTGCAGACTGAATCCATCGACGAACACCCGGACCCGGTCGGCCTGAAGCACATGATCGTCATCGAGCGGCCGCTCCTCGATGTTGAGGCTGTACTTGAACCCGGAGCAGCCGCCCGGCAACACGCTGACGCGAAGGCCGCCTGCTTCCGGCGTCACCTTTTCGGCGTCCATGAACTTCAGCACCTCGTCGACCGCCCGGGAGGTCAGGGTGATCTGGATGCCACTGGCGTTCGTCTGTTGCTCGACCGTGCTCATCGCGTCCCTCGCTATCAGAACCGTCCCGAAATGCCCCGTCGGGGCTCGGCACCGCGCTACCGCAAGCTAGGACGGGTGGCTCGCAGGGTCAACAGAGGCCCTGGATTCACCGGCGCTCCGCCGCGCCTTCAGAACCGACCGGATGGGTCCGCGATGGTCGGGCAGGAGGACGGAGATGGTGAGGTACTCGAGGGCGACAAGGCCTTCGGCGCAGGCGGCCAGCCGGAACGGCAGGCTGGTCCATCCCAGGAGGAAGGGCAGGATCGCCGATGCCGTGAGGGCGCCGGCGAGACGGGAGAGCAGGGTATGGTAGGCGAACAGCTGTCCCCGGCGCGCCACCGAGTAGATGACGGGCAGGATATAGGCGACGGTGAGGAGGACGACGTACGGCGCGTCCCGCCTGAGGGGCACCGGCCAGAGATGCCAGATGCCGGCAAAGGCGCAGATCGACGTCGCGTGGTCGGCGATGCTGTCCAGCAGGGCTCCGCGGGACGTGAATGCCCCGAGCCGCCGCGCGAGGTAGCCATCGAGCGCGTCGGTCAGGAGGAGGAGCGCGAGCAGAAGCAGGAATTCCGCCGGCCCGATCCACGCGGCCGGCACGAGGAGCGGCGCCGCGACCAGACGCGACAGGCTCAGCGTATTGGGGATTCGGGTCGTCTGCACGGGGCTTCCCTTCCAAAAGCCAAAGATGTAAATCCCGAAGCGTCCATCACGCCAGAGGGGGTTTCATGCGGAGTGCCACTGTCCTGCTCGTCTTGGGTTCCTTGCCGGCCATCGCCCGGGGCCAGACCTGCATGGGCCAGACGTCGTACGCCGCGGGATCCATCAAGGCCGCGGCGGGGGTCGAATTCGGAGGAAACCAGGAGACCGGATTCTGGGGTGGCGCCGGCATCGGACGGCCCCGGAGCTGGTTTGCCGGCGGGTCCGCCGGCATCATCTCCGGCAGTGGGCAATCGAGCTTCGGGCTGGCGGGCATGGGCGGACTGGAGCTCAAGAAGCCCCTTGTGGACCAGCTCGAGGTCTGCCCGATGGTGGGCATCCACCACCAATTCGGGGACATGGGCTTCACCGACTTCATCGCGGCGGCATCCGCGGCCTATCCGCTCGGCTCCCCATCGGCCCAGACGCGCCTGATGCTGGTGGGAGGCTACCAGGGCATCTACGAGCGGTACAGCATCACGGTGGGTAACGCGGAAGAGTGGTACGGCAACCTCGACCTGGGCGTCGGCCTGCTCTTCGACCGGCGATTCTCGGTGGTGCCTCAGGTACGAATCCCGATCCGGTACGGGGGAGGCCGCGACGTCTCCTTCATCGTCCGGGGCAGCGTCAACCTGGGCGGGAAGTAGCCTCAGGGCGCAGGGCGTTTCTCCAGCGCGCTCACCACCGCGTCGGCCACGGCGATCCGAAGCGGCCCCAGCCTGGGGTTGTCCCGGGTCGGATGGACCCGGTTGCTGAGCAGGACGATGACCAGCTCCCGGGAGGGATCGATCCAGATCGAGGTCCCGGTGAAGCCGGTGTGGCCGAAGCTTCCCGGGCCGAGTCGGGTTCCGGCGCTGCTGCCGGTGGACGGCGTGTCCCATCCCAGGGCGCGCGAAGAGCCGGCAACCAGGTTCTGCCGGCGGGTGAACTCCGCTCGAACCGGAGCCCGGACGGGAGGACGGACGGTCGGTCGCCCGTCGGTGCCGCCACCGAGGAGCCACTCGCCGAAGGTGAGCAGGTCCACCGCGCTCCCGAAGAGCCCCGCGTGTCCCGCCACGCCGCCCAGCCACGCCGCCTTCTCGTCGTGGACTTCTCCCCGGACGATGCGCCTCCTCCAGACCGTATCGTACTCGGTGGCGGCCACCCGCCAGAGCCAGGACTCCGGCGGCCGGAACCGGGTGGAGGCCATGCCCAGCGGCCCGAAGATCCGGTGCGCCGCGAGGCGGTCCAGTCGGCCGCCCAGGACCCGCTGAATCACCTCACCCAACACGATGGCGCCGATGTCGGAATACACCATTCGGACCCCGGGCGCGGTATCGAGCGGCATCGCGTTGACGCGGCGCAGCGCCGAGTCGGCGTTCGGCGTGAGCCGCCAGAGCGGTGCGTCGGCGGGTAACCCGCTCGAGTGGGTCAGCAGGTGCCGAATGGTGACCCGCTCCTTGCCGGCGCCGACAAACTCCGGCAAGTACCGCTGCACCGGCGCATCGAGATCGAGCCGCCCTTCGCTCACCGCCTGCATCGCCAGGGTCGTGGTGGCAATCACCTTGGTGAGCGAGGCCAGATCGTAGAGCGCATGTCCATCCGGCCGGCGGGGATCGTCCAGCGCCAGCCGGCCCGCGCCGTAGATGTAGCGCGCGCCGTGAGAGGACACGGCCACGACCGCGCCGGGCGTCGCCCCGGCGGCAATGGCCGAATCCAGCAGCGGGGCCAGGCGGTCGAGGGCGCAGGGTGGACCGGCACACAGCGGCCGCGGCATCGCCACCGGCGCGCGGGCGCACGCCGCCGCGGCCAGGAGGGGGACGAGCATCCGTCCCGGCGTCACTTGGCCGGTTTCAGGACCGCGAATCCCAGCGGATATCCCTGTGGCAGATCGATCGGGAGATGCCCGGTGATCGCGGCGCCGGCCAGGGCGGCCGCGACGGCCTCTTCGGTGAGCGGGTTATCGGTCCACGCGAGGAGGTATGCCGCCACATTGGGCGCCTGCGAGAGGAGGTACGGCGTACCGAAGGAGACCAGCGCCGTGGGTCGGACCTCGGCGGACGTCGTGATGAGTCGCGCCATCGGATCGGCCATGCCGATGGCTCCCCGGCCGGACCCGAATCGCACCGAGGTCGCGAAGAGCGCGACCGGCGCGCCCTGCAGCACCGCGGCCGCCGAATCGTAGCTCGCCGGGCCGCTGCCCATGGTGAGGTGAAAGACGCTCACCTGGTATCCCCGTTTGACCAGCTCGGCCTGGAGCATGGTTCCCACCACCTGGGGCGTGTTCCCGTCGGCATAGCTGACCAGCGCGATGTGGCGCGGCCCGGCGCGAAGGCTGTCCACCAGTCCGAGGCTGTCGCGCACCAGCACCAGCGAGCGGGCCGAGACCGAGTAGGCGCTGTCCCGATGGGCCCGGCGACCCACGATTTCCCCGAGCCGGTCGAGGTTCACGGTGCGGCGGGTGAAGAGCCCCAGCCGCTCCTTGGTCTCGAGCACCCGCCGGACCGACGCCGTAAGCCGGGCGCGCGGAATTCGCTTGGTTCGGATGGCCTCGATCATCGCGTCCATCGCCGCGTACGGATCGGCCGGCATGAGCAGCAAGTCGGTGCCGGCCAGAAACGCCTTGACGGCGGCTTCGCCGGGCCCGTAGGTGGACACCAGGGCGCCCATATCGAGCGCATCGGTCACCACGATCCCCTTGAAATGCAGGGAATCCCGCAGCACGCCGGTCAGAATGTCCGGTGAGAGCGTGGCCGGTTCCATGGCGCCGTGCTCGAGGCCGGGCATCGCGATGTGGGCCGACATCACCACGTCGACGCCCGCCTTGATCGCGGCCCGGAACGGGACCAGCTCCAGCGTGTCCAGGCGGCCCCAATCGGCCCGGATGACGGGGAGCGAGATATGGGAGTCGGTGTCGGTATCGCCGTGCCCCGGGAAGTGCTTGGCCGTCGCGAGCATGCCGGCATCCTGGGTGCCGTGGACCGCCGCGGCCACGAAGCGCGCCACCGCCCGCGCATCGCTGCCGAACGACCGGGTGTTGATGATGGGGTTGGCGGCGTTGTTGTTGACGTCGGCCACCGGCGAAAACGTCATATGGATTCCGGCGGCGCGCCCCTCCAGCGCGGTCACCTTGCCCATCAGGTACGCGTCCCGCTCGCTCCCCGCCGCTCCCACGCCCATATTGGTGGGGAAAGGCGTGCCGCCCGGATTGAACCGGAACGCGGTGCCGCCCTCGAGGTCCGCGCCGACCAGCAGCGGCAGCCGGGACCGCCGCTGCAGGAAGTTCAGCTTGGCGGCAATGTCCATGGGCGAGCCGACCGAGACGATGATGCCGCCCACCTGCAGCGTATCGACCCAGGCCCGGACCGTGTCGAGCGCGCGGTCGTCGAAGGCCGCGTAGGTACCCGGAATCCAGGGCATGATGAGCTGCGCGATCTGCTGCCGTAGGGTGAGCTTCCGCAGCAAGCGCGCGACCCGGGGACTGGGCCGCGGGTGGGCGGCCTGGGCCATCAAGCCTCCGGGACCGGCCAAGCACACCAGGAAGAGGCTCGATACGACGTGACGGCGAACGGACACGGCAGGCTCGTGGCGAAAGTGGGTGTGGTGGCCCTCGGGGTCCTGCTCACCGGCTGCGCCGGCGCGCCGGGGCCGGCTGCGCGACCGACTCCGGAACGGCTCCCGGCGCCGCTGCACGGTGCGGCGCCCGCCCGGGTGTCGGCGCCGGTGCTTCCCGGCATCGACGGCATCCTGTCAGACAGCGGGCACCTGCTCCAGGGACGAGCCGTCGGACTGGTGTCGAATCAGGCCGGAGTCGATGCGTCCGGCCTGAGCGACGTGGAGCGCCTGTTGCGCGCCAGGGTCCGGCTGGTCGCCCTGTTCAGCCCCGAGCACGGGTTCCGGGGCGCCGCGGATCCGGGAGAATCGGTTCCGTCCACCAGGGACAGTACGACCGGACTACCAATCTACAGTCTCTATGGCCGTACGTCCGCTCCGACGGACTCGATGCTCGCCGGCATCGACGTGATGCTGGTCGATCTGCCCGATGTCGGGGCCCGCTACTTCACCTACCTCGGCACCACCATCGAGGTCATGCGCGCCGCGGCGCGGCTCGGCAAGACGGTGGTGGTGCTCGATCGTCCCAATCCGATCGGCGGCGCGGTGCAGGGGAATGTGCTGGACTGGAAGTATCACTCGTTCGTGGGCGCCCTCGCCATGCCGATGCGGCCCGGGCTCACCCTGGGCGAACTGGCGCGGCTGGCCAACCTCGATCTCAAGCTGGGGGCGGATCTCCGGGTCATCCCGGTCAGAAACTGGCGGCGGGAGCTGACGCTCGACCGTACTGGACTCCGTTTCGTGCCCCCGAGCCCCAACCTCAAAGACCTGGAATCGCTGTTTCACTACCCGGGCACCTGTCTCTTCGAGGGGACCGCGCTCTCGGTCGGGCGGGGAACCGACCTCCCGTTTCATCAGATCGGAGCGCCGTGGCTCGATGTCCACGCCGTGCTGGCACTGCTGCCGGTGACTCGCCTCCGGGGGGTTCAGTTCCTCGGAGTCCGGTTTACTCCGGAACGCCCGGCGGATGGAAAGTTCCCCGGTACGTCGGTGCCCGGGATCCGGTTGGTGCTGACCGACCCCACGGTCTACGATCCGACCGTGACCGCCGTCGCACTGCTCGCCGCGATTCATCAGGTCCATCCCGACAGCCTGGGCATACGGCCCGCCGGATTCGACCGGCTCGCCGGAGGCTCCTCGCTGCGCGAGGCGCTGCTGGCCGGACAGGACCCCTTCGCGATCGCCGCCGGCTGGACATCGGATCAATCGGCGTGGAGCCTCCATCGGGAATCGGTGCTGCTCTATCCCTAGCGGCTCCGGCCCTCCTTTGCAGTGCGGCGCGGGCGCCGCTATCTTTGCCGCGCTTAACTCATTGCAGCACTTCACGCTTCGCCCTCTCCGGGATGGGCCCAGGAGCCCGATGAAGCTGGTCACAAAGTCGCTGGAGCAGGCGTTCTACGCCGCGACGAACCCGGTCGCGGAATGGCTGCTCAAGGCGCACGTTCGGCCCAACACCCTGACCACCCTGGGCGCGCTTCTGGTGGTCGTCTCGGCCGGGTTCTTCGCCTTCGGCTGGATTCGTGTGGGCGGAGCGCTGCTGTTGTCGAGCGGCGTGGTGGACACGTTCGACGGGCAGGTGGCTCGGCGCGGCGGCATGGTGTCGAAATTCGGCGCGTTCTACGACTCCACGCTGGACCGGGTGGGAGACGGCGCCACCTTCATCGGGATCGCCGCGTACCTGCTCCACGCGCCCGGCGTGGTCTGGCGCATCGAGACCGCCGTGCTCTGCATGGTGGCCATCCTGAGCTCCCTGCTGGTGTCCTACGCCCGGGCCCGCGCCGAGGGGCTGGGCATCGATTGCAAGGTCGGCATCGTGCAGCGGGCGGAGCGGCTGCTGGCGATCGGAGTACCCTCGGTGCTGGTCGGAGCCGGACCGAACGGCGTCGTGCTGCAGGTCATCGTGGCCCTGCTGGCGGTGCTCTCGACCGTGACGGTGGTGCAGCGCTTCGTGTACATCTACCAGGTGACCCGGGAGCCCGGCAGCCCCGGCTGAATTCCCAATACGCCTTTGGATCGAAAGGACTCGAACGCATGGCCGAAACGACCGTCCGCACCATCGCTCCCGCCAAGGGAAAGCTCGGGGTGCTCTGCGTGGGCCTGGGCGCGGTGGCGTCCACTTTCATTGCCGGCGTGGAGCTGGCGCGGCGGGGCAAGGCGCGGCCGATCGGCTCGCTCACCCAGCTGGCCACGATCCGCCTCGGCAAGCGGACCGAGAGTCGCTCACCGCTGATCAAGGATTTCGTCCCGCTCGCTTCCCTCGACGACCTGGTGTTCGGCGCCTGGGATCCGATTCCGGACGACTGCTACCAGTCGTGCCTCAAGTGCGGGGTCTTCGACAAGCACGAGCATGTCGAGCCGATCAAGGCGTTCCTGCAGACCATCCAGCCCATGCCCGCGGTGTTCGATCAGTACTACGTCAAGCGCCTCCAGGGCGTCAACGTGAAGCCCGGCAAGTCGAAGCGGGAGTGGGCCGAGGGGATCCGCAAGGATCTTCGCGAGTTCAAGGCCAGGCATGGCTGCGACCGACTCGTCGTGGTGTGGTGCGCCTCGACCGAGATCTTCATTCAGCCCGGGCCCACCCACCAGACCCTCGAGACGTTCGAGAAGGCGATGGACGCCAACGACGTGAGCATCGCGCCCTCGATGCTCTACGCCTGGGCCGCCCTGATGGAGGGTGTGCCGTTCGCCAACGGCGCGCCCAACCTGACGGTGGATCTTCCCGTCATGGAAAAGCTGTCGCGGGACCGGAAGGTGGCCATCGGCGGGAAGGACTTCAAGACCGGCCAGACCATGCTCAAGACCGTGCTGTCGCCCATGTTCAAGGCGAGGATGCTCGGCGTCTCCGGGTGGTACTCCACCAACATCCTGGGCAACCGGGACGGCGAGGTCCTGGACGATCCGGAGAGCTTCAAGACCAAGGAAGAATCGAAACTGGGCGTCCTCGAGTACATCCTGCAGCCCAAGATGTATCCCGAGCTCTACGGCAATCTCTACCACAAGGTGCGCATCAACTACTATCCGCCCCGCGGCGACAACAAGGAGGGGTGGGACAACATCGACATCTTCGGGTGGTGCGGCTACCCGATGCAGATCAAGGTGGATTTTCTCTGCCGCGATTCGATTCTCGCCGCGCCGCTGGTCCTGGACCTGGCGCTGTTCTTCGACCTGGCCCAGCGGGCCGGCTTGTTCGGGGTGCAGGAGTGGCTCTCGTTCTACTTCAAGAGTCCTCAGGTCGCGCCGGGCCTCTACCCGGAGCACGACCTGTTCATTCAGCACACCAAGCTCAAGAACACCCTGCGCTTCCTGATGGGCGAGGAGCAGATCACGCACCTCGGCGTCGAGTACTACGAATACGACAAGGAGTAATCCGTCATCGCATGCAATACTTTCATCGCACCCCGGTCGCTCCCGACCAGGTCATCGCGCGGGCGGCGGAGTTCTTCTCCCGGCGCGTGGCGCCCGTGGAAGAAGGTCCCCGCCGCCGCCGCTTTGCGGGGACCATCGGTCAGCTCACCATTACTGCCCAGGCCGAGGGCGGACACTACACGCTGGTCACGGCGGAGACCAATCAGCCCGGCGAGAGCGAGCTCGATAAGCTGGCCAAGCGTTTCCTCGCGGTGGTCCATACGCTGGCCGAGCCGGACCATGCTTTGCGTGGGGCTTATTAGCAGTCCCCTCTTGCAGTGGTCCCTGCCGATGGCTACCGTGCAACTGGACGGACTCGGGCATTGACCGTCTGAATTCGGTCCGGTACATCCTGGCCCGGTAGTCGGACCGGGCGGCCTTGTCGGGCGGAGCAGGGGCTCCGTCTTTCGAAGGCGCGATTCGTCTCCTAAGCCGGGAGCCGGATGGCGCCTTTTCGTTTCGGCCGGACCCCGCGCGCGGGTCTGGCTCGATTCACCCGCTGGTCGAGGATTGAACCATGATCAAACTCACTGCGATCGTGCTGGTGGCCCTGAACGCATTCTGGAACTCGTCCTCCTCCGACCAATGGTCGGCCACGCTGCGCCCGTCCAACGGCAGTACGATTTCCGGTACGGCCACCGCGGAAGGTGTCGGGAGCGCGGACTCCACCCTGGTGAAGATTTCCATCCAGGGTGCCACGCCAAACGCCACGCTGCCGTGGCACATTCACGCCGGTAAGTGTGGGGCGACCAAGGCGGTGCTCGGCGCGGAATCCGCCTATCCCCGACTCATCACCTCGGCTGCGGGTTCGGCGGAGGCGTCGGTCACTCTTCCGATGCGCCCTTCGAAAACCGGCTTCTATGCGGTGCAGGTGCACCGCGGGACCGCGGCACCCGGCAAGCCCGCCATGCAGGTGGTTGCCTGTGGGGACTTGAAGGCGGTTCTGAACAAAATGCCTACCAACTGAGCTGGCTCGGCGGGGCCGGGTCGCGGTGGCGATCGCCGCGATCCGGTCCGGCGGCCGGGCCGGGTACGCTTGACTAGCGGGCACGGGCGGTAAATCTTTACCGCCTCGCAATTTACGCCCCTACTTCGAGCCCATGACCACGACCGCAGCCCCAGCCGCCACTCCGCTCCACGCCGGGCTCACCCGGGTCCAGTTGCACGAGCTGTACTACTGGATGCGGCTCACCCGGTCCCTCGAAGAGAAGCTGGTCAATCTCTATCGCCAGACCAAGGTGGTCGGTGGGCTGTTCCGTTCCCTGGGACAGGAGGCCGATGCGGTCGGCAGCGCCTATGCGCTCGACCGCTCCAAGGGAGACATTCTCTCTCCGCTGATCCGGAATCTGGGCTCGATGCTGGTGCAGGGTGCCACGCCGTTGGAGGTGCTGCGCCAGTACATGGCCAAGGCCGACAGCCCGACCCGGGGCCGTGAGCTCAATATCCATTTCAACGATCTCAAGCGCGGCTTCCTGGGCCAGATTTCCCATCTGGGAGATATGGTGCCCGTCATGGCCGGCATCACCCTCTCCTTCCGCATGCGCAAGGAGCCGAGGGTGGGGCTGGTGTACGTCGGAGACGGCGCCATGAGCACCGGCTCCTTTCATGAGGGGATCAACTTCGCCGCGGTGCAGCGGCTTCCACTCGTGATCGTGGCGGAGAACAACGGGTACGCGTACTCCACGCCGCTTCGCAAGCAGACCGCCGTGGCCCACCTGGTCGAGAAGGCCGCGGGGTACGGCGTGCGCGGCGCCCAGGCCGACGGCAACGACGTGCTGGCCGTCTATCAAACCACGCGGGAGGCGGTGGAGCACGCGCGGGCCGGCGGCGGAGTGACGCTGATCGAGCTGATCACCTTCCGCCGGAAGGGGCACGCCGAGCACGACAACCAGTCCTATGTCACCCGGGCCGAGATCGAGGCCTGGGAGGCCAAGGACCCCATCGACCGTTACGTCCGGAGGCTCACCGAATCCGGGTGGGCCAGCCCCGCCGAGCTTCAGGCCCTCGACCGGCGGATTACCGATGAGATCGACGCCGCCGTGGCCCTCTGCGAGAATGAGCCGCTCCCCGAGCCCCTGACGGCGCTGGACGACGTCCTGTCGAGCCCGCCCCGAGCCGAGCTCGAGTGGTACCGGAGGCTGAATGGCTGAAGTCACCTATCTCGAGGCCATCCGCGCGGGGCTCACCGAAGAAATGGCCCGGGACGAAAACGTCTTCGTGCTGGGCGAAGACGTGGGAGCGTTCGGTGGCGCCTTCAAGGTGACCGAGGGACTGCAGCAGCGCTTCGGTGAGGCCCGGGTCATCGATACCCCGATCGCCGAGACCGCCATTGTGGGTGCCGCGGCGGGCGCCGCGCACATGGGGCTCCGGCCGGTGTGCGAAATGCAGTTCATCGACTTCCTCTCCTGCGCGTACTCGATCCTGACCAACTACGTGGCCACGGCGCGCTACCGCGCCGGACTCTCCACGCCGATGGTGATCCGGGGCCCGTCGGGCGGCTTCGTGCGCGGCGGCCCGTTCCATTCCCAGAACCCCGAGGCGGCGTATCTGCACACCCCGGGGCTCAAGATGGTGGCGCCCGCCACCGCGCGGGACGCGAAGGGATTGATCAAGGCGGCCATCCGGGACGAGGATCCGGTGCTTTATTTCGAGCACAAGTACCTCTACCGCCGGATCAAGGAGGAGATCCCCGACGGCGAGGAGATCCTGACCCCGATCGGTCAGGCCCGGGTGGTGCGTTCGGGCCGGGACCTCTCCATCATTACCTGGTCGGCCATGGTCTGGAAATCCCTCGAAGCCGCCGAGAGACTGGAACAGGAAGACGGATTGTCGGTCGAGGTGGTGGACCTGCGCACCCTCCTTCCGCTGGATGACGCGGCGATCGTGGCCACCGTCAAGAAGACCAGCCGGGTGCTGATCGTGCACGAGGACACCCGAACCGGCGGTGTGGCGGGCGAGATCACCGCCCGGATCAACGACCTGGCGTTCGAGTGGCTGGACGCGCCGGTCAAACGGGTCTGTGCGCACGACGTGCCGCTGCCCTACGCGCCGACGCTGGAAGATTTTGTGCTGCCGCAGACCGAGGATGTGGTGCGTGCGGCGAGGTGGGTGGCGAAATACTAGACGGACACTGTCCGTCTTTGATCGGAGATTGACGCATGGCAAAGATCGACGTGATCATGCCCCAGATGGGCGAGTCCATCGCGGAGGGCACGCTCAGCAAGTGGCTCAAGAAGGCCGGCGACGCCATCAAGCGCGACGAGCCCCTCTTCGAGATCTCCACCGACAAGGTGGATGCGGAGATCCCCGCTCCCGCCGCGGGCGTACTGGCCGAAATTCTGGTTCAGGAAGGCCAGACCGTGCCGGTGCAAACCGTGGTGGCACGGTTGGAGACCGACGCCGCGCAGAGTGCCGCGGCACCCCCGGCGGCCGCGCCGGCCGCACCACCCGCCGCTCCCCCGCCGGCCGCCCCCGCCCCCTCTCGCGCCGCGGCCGCCCCGGCCCCGCCTCCCCCGCCGAGCCGTCCCGTGGCCCCGCCGCCGGTTCAACCGGTCGCGGCCCAGGCGGCGAGCCGCCCCCCCATGGGAAGCGGGGAACTGACGCTCGAGGAGCGGCTGCGCACCAAGTCCACCCCGCTGGTGCGCAAGATGGCGGCGGAGCACAACCTCGACATCACGGGCATCCCCGGCAGCGGACTCGCCGGCCGGGTCACCCGGAACGATGTCCTGTCGTTCCTCGAGTCGGGAGCCCATGCCGCCGAGGCCGCCCCGGCGCCGGGACGGGCCGTCGCGCCGTCGGCGGCGCCGCCCGCCGCTCGCGCGGCCGCCGAGCCGGTGTCGGGCGACGGGGTCCGGGTCGTGCCGGGCCCCGTGGTGGAGCCGTGGGAAGGAGACCGGGTGGAGCCGTGGTCCCGGATCCGAAAGCTCACCGCCGATCACATGATCATGTCGCGCCGCGTGTCGGCGCACGTGCACAGCCTCATCGAAATCGACTACACCCGGATCGCCGGTCTTCGGGCCAGGCACAAGGCGGCCTACGCCGAGCGGGGCGTGAGCCTCACCTACCTCGGCTTCATCGCGTCGGCGGTGGCCCAAACCCTCCGGAAGCACCCGGTGCTCAACGCCTCGGTCATGGGCGAAAGCACCTTGTACCGCCGCGACATCAATCTGGGCATCGCCGTGGCGCTGGAGTGGGGGCTCATCGTGCCGGTGGTGCGCCGGGCCGACGAGTTGAACCTGCTGGGAACCGCCCGGGCCATCAACGATCTGGCCGATCGGGCGCGCTCCAAGAAGCTCTCGCCGGACGAGGTACAGAAGGGCACCTTCACAATCACGAACCCCGGCGTCTTCGGCACCCTGGTGGGACTCCCGATTCTGAACCAGCCCCAGTCAGGCATCCTGGCGGTCGGCGCCATCGTCAAGCGCCCCGCCGTGATCACCGCGGCCGACGGGAGCGACACCATCGGGATCCGCACCATGGGCATCCTCGCCATGTCGTTCGACCATCGCATCGTGGATGGCGCCGACGCCGATCGCTTCCTCGCCGACCTCAAGGCGGCGCTCGAAGCCTTCCCGGACGACGCGGTCTGACGGTCATGCCCCGCGTCCTGGTCGCCGCCCGGGTCACGGTGCCGCGCGCGCGGGAGGCCGACTACCTCGCCACGCTCGCGCAGCTGGCTGCGCGGCTCAAGGTCCGGGGCGAGCATCTCTGGCTCTTCCGTGATCCCGGCGCGCCGGGAGAGTTTCTGGAGTTCCGGGAGAGCTCCGGCGCCGCGCCAGGACGGACCCGCCGCGCCCCGGACACCGAGGAATCGGCGCTCGGGCGCCGGCTGGAGACCATCGCCGCCTACGCGCCGGAGAGCCGGCGGCGGTGGGAAGAAGTCTCATTGGAGGAATGCTGAGCCATGTCGGGACGCACCTTTGAGTCGAATGGGGAGCGGTGGATGGTGTCGTCCACCGGCCGCCTTACCCAGTACGGCAAGGACGAATTCGGGCTGCGCTTCACTCGGGTAGCGCCGCTTCCGCGCGAGGAGCGGGTAGTGCGCTATTCGCCCCAACTCTCCAAGAGCCGCGAGTCGGCGCTGGCTCAGCTCGGTGATGCCGAGCTGGCCGCGCTGCTGAAGGTGTCCCAGCCGTCCTGGACCACTCCCGACTCGGGGTACCGCAGCTGAGCGCTCCCCTGACGGTGGACCTCCACATGCACTCCACCGCCTCGGACGGTGTCCTGCCGCCCGCCGGCGTGCTGCGCCGGGCGGCCGAGTTGGGCCTGAGCGCCATCGCCCTCACCGATCACGATACCGTCGCCGGCGTGGCGGACGCGGTGGCCGAGGGTGAGCGGTCCGGCGTTCGGGTGGTGAGCGGCTGCGAGTTCTCCGCCGCCGCTCCCTGGGGCGAGATGCACGTCCTGGGGTATTTCCTGCCCATTCACGAGCAATCGCTCAACGATTTCCTCGAGCGCTGCCGGGGCGACCGGGTACGCCGCGCCCGGGAAATGGTCCAGGGCCTCCAGGCCTGGGGCGTCGACGTGTCGTTCGACGACGTCGTGGCAGAGGCCAATGGAGCCGCGATCGGGCGTCCCCATCTGGCCCGGGTGCTGATGCGGCTCGGGAAGGTCGCCTCGGTGGAAGATGCCTTCCGCGAGTGGCTGGGCCGCGGCCGGCCGGCCTACGTGGACAAGGTGCTGCCGACCTTTCGCGCGGTGGCCGAGCTGGTGCATTCGGTGGGAGGAATCGTGTCGGCGGCGCACCTGAAGGAACGGGGCACCCGCGCCACGCTCACCGCGCTGCGCGACGAGGGTCTCGATGCGGTGGAGACCCGCCACCCGGGCCACAGCGGCGAGGTGCGGGCCCGCCTCACCACCCTGGCTGCCGCGCTCGGCCTGCTCCGTACCGGTGGCAGCGACTGGCACGGCGAGGCGGTGGGCGAGGGAACCCACGCAATGCTCGGGTCGCAGTCGGTGCCGGCCGAGTGGCTGGAGCTGATGGATCAGAGCGTCCTGGAGCGCAGGGCCAGCGGATGATCGAGCAGGCCGCCCCGCTTCGCGATGTCGCCATCATCGGCGGCGGGTGCTACGGGACCTTCTACGCCAGCCAGCTCGAAGCCGCCTGTAGCAGGGAAAAGCTTCAGCTTCGCCGGGTGCTCCTGGTGGACCACGACCCCGCCTGCCAGGCTGCTCGGGATCTGGCGCCGCTCCCGAACCGGAAGCTGGTCGTGGCGGACTGGGCCGAATTCCTCCGCACGTTTCTGACGGCCGATCCACCCGGGCCCGGCCTGCCTGACGACGCAGTGGTACCCTCGCCGCTCATGCCGCACCTGATGGCCGGCTGGCTGATGGATCTGGCGCGGGCATGCTGGCCCGGACGGGACGTCGCCCTCACCCCGCCGGACCTTTCCCTCGGCACCCCATACGATGCCCTCGGTCCGGATGGCACCCGGTACGTCTCCTTCGCCGACTGGATCTGTCCCACCCACTGCGTGGAGCCGCTGACGTGTCCCATGATCCGCGCCCCGCGCACCTGGGAAATGGGCGACGCGCTGGCCGGCTACACCGAGCGGCTGAACCTCCGCCGGCCCACCCGGGGTCCGGCCTTGTTCACCACCCGCCATCATGCCTTCGGCGTCGGGATGTTCGGTGCCGCCGAAATTCGCGCCAGCCGCCTGGTCATGGAGGAGGCGGGACGGTCGGGGGCCGCGGTCGATGTCGTGGTGGGAACCGTGTCCGCCTGCCATGGGGCGGTCAGCGTCCTGCGCCTCGGGGAGCGGTGAGCCGATTAGTATTCGCCCACCTATGAGCCACAGCGATCTGGACATCATTATCGTCGGCGGCGGCCCCGCCGGTCTCTGCGCGGCGATGTACGCCGGCCGGGGCATGTTGAAGGCCGTCCTGCTGGAGCGCGGCATTCCCGGCGGCGAGCTGCTCAACACCGAAAAGGTCGACGACTATCCCGGGTTCACCACGATCCTGGGTCCGGACCTGGCCCTCCGGATGACCGAGCACGCCCAGGCCTTCGGGGCCGACATTCAGCAGGAGAATGTCGAGGGCATCTACCGGCTTCCGGACGGGACGTTCCGGGTGGCGACCAGCTCCGGCGCGGAGTTCTTCGCCCCGGTGGTGATCCTGACCGCCGGAGGGACCCCCACCAAGCTCGGGGTTCCCGGAGAACTCGAATATGCCGGCCGCGGGGTGTCCTACTGCGCGGTCTGCGACGGCGCTTTCTTCAAGGGAGAGACGATCGCCGTCGTGGGCGGCGGCGATGCCGCCGTCGAAGAGGCCGACTACCTCACCCGGTACGCCAGCAAGGTCTACATCATCCATCGTCGCGATGAATTCCGGGCCTCCCGGCTGGTCCAGGAACGCGCGTTTGCCAATCCCAAGATCGAGGTGATCTGGAACACGCAGGTGCTCGAGATGGTCGGGGGCCCCCGGGGCCTGACCCATCTCGATCTGTCCAACCACGTCACCGGCGCGCATTCGAAGCTGGAGGTCACCGGTTGCTTCGTGTTCATCGGATTCAAGCCGAACAGCGGCCTCGTCATGGAGCACGTGGATCACGATCCAGCCGGGTATCTCCGCACCGACGACCGGATGATGACCTCCATTCCCGGCCTCTTTGCCGCCGGCGATCTTCGGGTCCAGCTTACCCGGCAAGTCACCACGGCGGTGGGAGACGCGACCACGGCGGCGATCGCGGCCGAGAAGTATCTCACCGAGCGGCGCAGCCGGCTCGCCGGCCTCGGGTAGCCATGGCGTCGCTCGAGGTCGTCCCGATCACGAACGGCCGGTTCGAGGAGAACTGCTATCTCCTGGGGGAAACCGGCGGCGCCGAGGCGGTCATCGTCGATCCCGGGGAAGAGTCGGACCGATTCCTGGCGGAAGCCCGCCGCCGGGGATGGACCATCTCCGCGATCTGGCTCACCCACGGCCACATCGACCACATCATCGGCGTCGGCGCGGTGCAGCAGGCGACCGGCGCGCCGATCCATCTCCACCCGGACGAGCGGCCGATTTACGAGAACCTGGTGGCCCAGGGCAGCCTGTTCGGCCTGGACCTGACCCCCGCGCCGCCGCCGAATGTCGAGCTGTTCCAGGGCCAGCGTCTTCGCGTGGGGCGCTCCGAATTCGAGGTGCGGCACCTGGCCGGCCATTCGCCCGGGCACGTCTGCTTCGTCGGTCAGGGACTGGTGCTCGGCGGTGATGTGCTCTTCCAGGGATCGATCGGGCGCACCGACCTGCTCGGTGGAGATCTGCGGGCCCTGCTGGCCGGCATCCGGGAGCAGCTCTTCACACTGCCCGATGAAACCGTGGTGTGGCCCGGCCACGGCCCTCCCACGACCATCGGTCGTGAACGGGCCGCCAACCCCTTCCTGACCGGCGTCGCCTGAACTCCCCGGAAGCCTCGAGCGCGCGGGCCCTGGTCCTGGCGTTCGGCTGGAACGCCACCTCGTACCAGATCCTGAATCCTGGTATCAATCACTGGTTCGCCGCGGCGGGGGACGCCGTGGTCGGATTCGTCCTCCGTCGGGGGGTGCGCATCGTTGCGGGTGCGCCGGTGTGCCTCGAGTCGCGCCTGCCGGACATCGCCGAGGAGTTTGCCGCCGACGCGAGGCGGGCGGGAGAGCGGGTGTGTTACTTCGGGGCGGAGACCAGGCTCGACAATGTCTGTCGGGATGATGCGAGGTACTCCCGGGTGCTGCTCGGCGCTCAGCCGATGTGGGAACCCGGCGGCTGGACCGACCTCGTGGCCGGGCGCGCTCCGATCCGGGCCCAGTTCAACCGGGCCCGCAACAAGGGCGTCGGGGTGTCGCGCTGGCCCTCGGAGCGGGCCACCGGGCATCCCGATCTGGTCCGCTGCCTCAGAGAGTGGCTCGCGACCCGCGGCCTCCCGCCGCTCCATTTTCTGGTCGAGCCAGCCACCCTCGCCCTCCTCGACGACCGCCGGGTGTTCGTCGCCGAGCGCCGGGGGCGCGTCGTGGCTTTTCTGGTGGCGTCGCCCATTCCGGCCCGCAACGGCTGGCTGATCGAGCAGATCGTGCGCGGCGGCGAGGCGCCCAACGGCACCGTCGAGCTGATGGTGGACGCCGCCATGCGCGCCGCAGCCGACGACGGGAGCGACTACGCCACCCTCGGGATGGTTCCGCTGTCCCGCCGGGCCAACGTGCCGCCGTTCGACAACCCCGTCTGGCTCCGTACGCTGCTCGGCTGGGCCCGGGCCCATGGGCGGCGCTTCTACAATTTCGATGGTCTCGACGCCTTCAAGGCCAAATTCCGGCCGGTGCGGTGGGATCCGGTGTTTGCCATTGCGCGGACGCCGCGTTTCAGCCCGGGGATGCTCCATGCCTTGCTCGCGGCCTTCACCCGGGGCTCGCTGGCGCTTGCGGTGGCGCGCGGCCTGGCGCACGCGGCCGCCATGGAGCTGCGGGGGCTCACGGCGGCGGTGCGATCCCGACCAGCATGACGGTGCGCTGGTGCGCCCGGCTCACGCCGTGCGGCACGTCCGCAGGAGCCCAGATCAGCGTGCCGGGGCCCGCGTCGCGCGTGTGTTCGCCCACCGTCATGCTCGCGTTCCCCGAGAGGATCAGGTAGAATTTGTCCGCGCCGGCGTGGGAATGAAGCGCCTGCGACTGACCCGGCTCGAAGCAGTTGAGGCCGACCAGCATGCGGTTGCCGCGGAACAGATCGGCCTTGACCGCCTTCTCGGCGTGGAAAGACGCTCGATCGGCGGGCGAGAGGAAATAGTCTGGCATGTTGAACGCTCCGGATCACGGTTGACCTCCGCCCTGCGACGTCTCACTCCTCACCTGCCGCCCCTATGACTTTTCGCATCGAAAAAGACCCGCTCGGCGAGAAGCAAGTCTCCGCGGATGCCCTCTACGGCATCCAGACACTCCGCGCCGTCGAGAACTTCCCAATCTCCGGGCTGCGGCCCCTTCCGGGCTTCGTCGACGCCGTCGTCTGGATCAAGAAGGCCGCCGCGCTCACCCATCGGGACACCGGCCGCCTCGAGCCCCGCCTGGCGGACGCGATCGTGCGCGCCGCCGACGAGATCCTGGCCGGGCAGCACCGGGACCAGTTTGTGGTCGATGTCTACCAGGCCGGCGCCGGCACCAGCCACAACATGAACGCCAACGAGGTGCTTGCCAACCGGGCCAACGAGATCCTCGGCGCGCCGCGGGGCGCCTATGCACCGGTGCATCCGAACGATCACGTGAACATGGCGCAGAGCACCAATGACGTGATTCCCACCGCCATGCGCCTTGCGACCCTTGCGACCCTGCCGCTCCTGCTCGACGCGATGGAAGGATTGGAAAAGACCTTTCTGGCCAAGGGACGGCAATTCGACGACGTCATCAAGTCGGGGCGCACCCACCTCCAGGACGCCACCCCGATCCGGCTGGGCCAGGAGTTCTCGGCGTGGGGCCACACCACCGGCCGGCACCGCGCCAAGCTCATCGAGGCCGCCGAGTGGCTCCGCGAGATGAACATCGGGGGCACCGCGGTCGGCACCGGCCTCAATGCCGAGCGGGAATACCCCGGCCTGATGGTGAAGCATCTCCGGGCCATCACCGGCATGGACGTGCGGGAAGGGAAGGACCGGATCCAGCTCATGCAGTCGATGGGCGACATCGCCACCATGAGCGGGGCGGTGCGGGGGTGGACGCTCGACCTGAACAAGATCGCCAATGACATCCGCCTGCTGGCGTCGGGCCCGCGCACCGGGCTGGCCGAGATCCTGCTCCCGGCGGTGCAGCCCGGCTCGAGCATCATGCCCGGCAAGGTGAACCCCTCCATTGCGGAAATGGTCAATCAGGTCTGCTACCAGGTCCTCGGACTCGATACGACCGTGGCCATGGCGTCGGAGGCCGGGCAGCTCGAGCTGAACGTGATGATGCCGGTGATCACCCACAACATCGTGTTTGCGCTGATCATCCTGGGAAACGCGGTGCGGATCTTCGACGAACGATGCATCCGGGGGATCGAAGCGGACGCCGTCCAGGCGGCCCACTGGCTGGAGCGGAGCCCGGCGCTGGTGACCGCGCTGGCTCCCAAGCTGGGTTATGCCGACTCCGCCGCTCTGGCCAAGGAGGCCATTGCCACTGGACTCACGGTCAAGGAGCTGGTGGTCAAGAAGCAACTGCTCAAGGGTGCCGAGCTGGAGGAAGTCCTGAACCTGCGGGCCATGACCGAGCTGGGCGTCCCGGGAGGGAAGGGACTGCCGGGCGGCGGTTGACCGGCCTCAGGTGGAGTCCGGCTTCACCGGGCTCCGGCCCACGAATGTGAAGTTGACCAGCTTCCAGCGGGCCAGGGTGTTGGGTGCGGCCGCCGAAGATCCCGACGTCGTGCAGTCGGCCTGCGCCTCCAGCGCGAGGGTCGGAACGATTTCCCGGTAGAGCACCACGCACTGAGCCGCCGTGAACGTCGTCTCCTTCTGCTTCAGATTGACCAGATGGGCCTCCGAGCGGATCAGTATCATCGTGGCGGAATCGATCACGAACGACCCCGCCCAGTCGGTCGTCTTGATCTTGGCCAGAGGCGCAAACTCGATCCGGTGCCCGGGAAAGCCATCCACCGAGCTGTCCGGACCCGCATACCAGAAACAGTGGGACTTCCGGAACTCGGTCCGGGCCAGATCCGAGGCCACGAAGTAATTCGCGACCTGGCCGCGGTCCCGCCGGCCCAGCAGGACCCGGCCCCGGCGGTATCCGGCCAGGTCGCGGGTGTCGAATCGGATGGTATTCACCTGGCGGCTGGTTTCCCGGTGGGCATTGTCGAGCAGCAGCAGGGTCTCCTCGAAGGTGCCCCGGAAGGGATAGGATTTCTCCATCGCCAGGATGCGTTCGGCGTTCTTGAACGCCTCGTCCAGGATCGACTCTTCGGCCGCGCTGGCCCCCAGCGCCTCGGTGCCGGCGCAGACGTCCCCGTGGACGACGATTTCGGGCAGGACCATCGGGCGCCGGGTGAGCCGGACTTCGAGTCCCGGCGCTCCGCCGCCCGATTCCGTCGAGCGGTCCAGCGTCAGCGCCAGGGTGACCGCGCGGAATCCGATCTGCTGAACCCGCAGGATCAGCCCCCCCGAGCCGAGCGCCGTGAGAGTGAACCGCCCCGACTCGGAGGCGAACACCCGCTGGTCCGTCCCCACCACCTGGACGAGGGCATATCCGATCGGAAGCCCGGTCGCGCTGTCCCGCACGACTCCGTTCAGGGTGCCGCCAGGAGCGTGGACCGCGGTCTGGGCCGCAAGGCCTCCAGCGGTGGCGAGTGCGGCCAGCACCGGCACCAGGGAACGGCGCAGGCCGTTTCTCAATGGGGCGTCTCCGGCTCGAGCGGCGTCTTGCCGATGAACCGGTGGCTCACCAGCAGCCATCGCTCCACCCGGGTGTGGGGCGAGCCGCCTCGTTGAGACGATACGCAGCGGGTCTGGAATTCCTGGGGCAGGCTCGGAACGATGGGTTGGTAGAAGATGGTGCAGGTGGCCGCGAGGATGCTGGTGCCGCTCGCTGGCAGGTTGACCAGCCGGGTCTCGGTGCGGAGCAGACCCAGGGAGGCCGAATCCACCAGCATGGAGCCGGCCCAGTCCGGACTCGTGACGTCGGGCCTCGGGGCGAATTCGATACGATAGCCCGGAAAGCCTTCCAGGCTGTCCCGTCCCGCATACCAGAAGCAGTGGGTTCGCTGGAATTCCTCCCCGGCGAAGTCCGAGGACGTAAACGCCGCGATCCGCTCCTCCCGGAGCCTGCGCTCCAGCACCCGGCCGGCCCGGTAGGGCACATAGGCGCGGCTGTCTTTCTCCAGGGTATCCACTCGCCCGTCGATGCGGTTGTACCCCGAGTCGAAGAGCGTCACCATCCGCTGGAATTGCAGGACGAACGGAAACTTCCGCTCCAGCATCTGAATCCGCTCGGCGTTCTGAAAGGCCTCGGTGAGCAGGGTTCCGGCTTCCGACGCGGTGGAACCCACCCCGTGCAGGTCGAGGCAACGGTTTGCCTCGACGGAGAGCTCCGGGAGCACCATGGCCTGCCGGACCAGGTGCACCACGATGCCGGGGGAGCCCAGGCTGGAGCGGGTATCGACCGTGAGCGTCACCATCTGGGCTCGGAATCCAATCTGCTGGACCCGCAGGCGCGCCTTCCCGCCCGGCACATTGGTCAGCGTGAAGCGCCCTCCCTCGCTGGTGAAGACCTGCTGCTCCTTCCCCAGGAGGACCACCAGGGCATACCTCACCGGTTCCCCGGTGGCGCTATCCTGTACCATGCCCCGGAGTACGCCTGAAGGCGCTTGAACCACCGTTTGTGCCGATACCCCCGCGAGGGGGATAGGGAACAGCAGGAACGGGAGATAAAGCCGGCGCAGCATACTCGGAATAGTATTGGGAGGGACTCAACTTGTCCCCTCCACCCGGAGAGGGGATATTCCAGCCATGCGCGTCACTACCTGGACGGAATACAGTCTCCTGATCGCCCTGCACCTCGCCAAGCGGGGGCGCCACGGCAGCGAACCGGTCGCGGCCCGGGAGCTTGCGGAGCTGGAACGGTTGCCCGCCGACTACGTGGAGCAGATTCTCCTCCGGCTCCGACGAGCCGGTCTGGTGGAAAGCATTCGCGGCGCCCGGGGCGGCTACTACCTGGCCCGGGAGCCGGACAGCATCACCGTGCGAGACGTGATGACCGCCTCCGAGCACCAGACCTTCGAGATCAACTGCACCACGCACCCGGTCGACGCGGACCGGTGCAACCCCGCCACCGCCTGCTCCATCCGGCCGGTCTGGCATGCGCTGCAGCGGAGGGTGGACGACCTGCTCTCGGGCATCACCCTCGCCGATCTCCTCAAGGAGCAGCCGGCGGCCGAGCTGGTGACCCTCACGAGTTCGCCGGGTTGATCCCGCCGGACCGCGCGCTCCATTCGCTCCCCACCGGTTGCCGTCGTGCCGCTCTCCCCGTCTGAGCTCATCCGCTATGCCCGGCACCTGACGCTGCCGGAGGTCGGACTGGCCGGACAGGAGCGTCTTCGGGGAGCCCGGATTCTCCTGGTCGGGGCCGGGGGACTCGGCTCGCCGGCCGCGCTCTATCTGGCCGCCGCGGGAGTCGGGACGATCGGGATCGTCGATGCCGACGTGGTGGAGCTCACCAACCTGCAGCGCCAGATTCTCCACGGCACCGATTCGGTGGGCCGACTCAAGACCGACTCGGCGCGGACGCGGCTCGCCGATCTGAATCCCCATGTCGAGGTGATCGTCCACCCGGTGCGACTCGCCTCGGACAACGCATTCGATATCCTGGGTCGCTACGACCTCTGTCTCGACGGGAGCGACAACTTTCCGACCCGCTACCTGGTCAACGACGCATCGGTGCTGCTCGGCAAGCCGTACATCTACGGCAGCATCTTCCGTTTCGACGGGCAGGTCTCGATCTTCGCGGCACCCGATGGGCCCTGCTATCGGTGCCTCTTCTCCGAGCCGCCCCCCCCCGACCTCGTGCCCAATTGCGCGGAAGCCGGAGTCCTCGGCGTCCTTCCTGGTCTGATTGGCAGCCTCCAGGCCCTCGAAGCCATCAAGTGGATCCTTGCCGCCGGGGACCCACTGGTCGGGAGACTCGTCCTGGTGGACGCGCTGAAGCTGCAATTTCGGGAAATCCAGGTCCGTCGCGATCCCGGGTGCGCCGTCTGCGGGGAACACCCCACCGTCACGGGATTGATCGACTACGACGCCTACTGCATGGCCTCCAGCGGCACCGGCTCCCCTGCTCGCGAGGTCGAGGCGCGGGAGCTCGTCAGGATGCTCGACGGCGAACCGCCGCCGCTGGTCGTGGACGTACGGGAGCCCTGGGAATGGGAGATTGCGCGGATCAGCGGAAGCCGGTTGGTGCCCCTGGGTCAGCTGGCTGCGCGCCTGGGGGAGCTGGACCCCCGCGCAGACCTTGTCACCGTCTGCCACAAGGGAACCCGCTCCCTCATGGCGCAAGAGCTCCTGCAAGGCGCGGGGTTCCGGGCCCGCAGCCTCGCGGGCGGAATCGATGCGTGGGCGACCGAAGTGGATGAAGGGATGGCGCGGTACTAGGCCTACCGACCTGCCGTCATGCCGAAGGGGGGACTCGAACCCCCACGGGCTTGCGCCCACTGCGCCCTGAACGCAGCGCGTCTACCAGTTCCACCACTTCGGCGAGCCGCCAAACCTAGGACACCCCTCCCCCCCGGTCAAGCGGCGCGTTGCCTGGCCGGTCCAGGTGGTCTATCTTACGCTCCTAGAGGCACTTATGAGCGAAAAAGGCCGTCCGGAGACTGCCAACGCCAGGATCTCCGTGGCACGGAATCCGCGGGCAACCTACGACTACCATCTGCTGGAGCAGTGGGAGGCCGGGATTGTCCTGACCGGGACGGAGGTCAAGAGCCTCCGGAACGGAAAGGCCTCGATCAAGGAGGCCTTCGCGCTCCTCCGGAATGGCGAGGTCTGGCTCGAGGGGATGCACATCACTCCCTACGAGCAGGGCAACCGGTGGAATCCGGCCCCGGTTCGCGCTCGAAAACTGCTCATGCACAAACGGGAAATCGAGCGTTTGATTGGGGGCGTGGAGCAAAAAGGGTTCACGCTGGTTCCCCTGGAGATCTATTTCAATAAGGGCAAGGCCAAGGTGGCCATCGCCCTGGCGAAGGGAAAGAAGCGTCATGACCGCAGAGAAGATATCAAGCGCCGCATCGCCGACCGCGAAGTGGCCCGGGCGCTGAAGAGTCATCGATGATCGGCGCCCTCCTGCTCGGGCTTGGGATACTGGCGGGCGCCCGCCCGCCTGCGGCGCCGCTTTCGGTTGTGGTGCAGACCGCGAGTGGAGAAGCGCGGGTGCCCGTCCGGATCGATCCCTCGGGCGGGCCGGTGCTGCCCGCCCCGGCGCTGCTGGCCGCGATCGACGCCCGTGCCGTTCTGGGCGCCGGCTGGGCCGACGTGACGGTCAGTTCGCGCACCTTCCGCTTCATTCTGGACGCCCAGCTCTATTCGGTCGACGGAAAGCTGCGTCCCCTCGTGGGCGCCGCGTCGATTCGCCGGGACACCCTGCTCCTGCCGATACAATTCGTCTCCGAAATTCTCCCGCGGAACTTCTCGCAGCGTTTCCGGTATGACGGACGCCTGGCCCGGCTGGTGGACAACGCCCCCGCGGTCGTGGCCGTCAAGGCAGTGCCCCGGGATCCCAACCGCCTTCCCAACGGTCTCAAACGGGGCCACGTCGTCACGATCGATGCGGGCCACGGCGGAGTGGACCCCGGCAATCCCGGCATCTTCTTTCCCGACGGCCTCAAGGAAAAGCACGTCACCCTCCAGCTGGCGCTCCTGCTTCGCGACGAGCTCAAGGAGCGCGGGGTCAAGACCGTGCTGACCCGGACCCGGGATACCCTGATCGATCTCCGGAGCCGAAGTACCTACTGCAATGACGAGTGCGATCTCTTTGTGAGCATCCACATCAACTCGCTGGCCCGGCGGCCCGGGTACTCCAGAGTGCGCGGGTTCGAGACCTACTTCCTGGCGGAGGCCAAGACCGAAGATGCCAGACGGGTGGCGCAGATGGAGAACGAGGCGGTTCGGTTCGACAGCCCCGCCAGCGGCGCCGATCAGGGCGTGGGCCTGGACTTCATCCTGAAGGACCTCCAGCTGAACGAGCACCTGCGCGAGTCGGCCCGGGCCGCGGAGCTGGTGCAATCCTACCTCCAGGAATCCCACACCGGCCCCGATCTGGGCGTCAAGCAGGCCGGCCTCATGGTGCTCAACACCGCGCGGCGCCCGGCGATTCTGGTGGAAGTGGGCTTCAGCACCAATCCGGACGACGCCAGACTCCTCACCGCCCGGGTGAGCCAGAAGAACCTCGCCTCGTCGATCGCCGATGCCGTCGTCGCCTATCTCCTCGAGTACGAGCGGAAGTCGGGGCAGGGGCCGGTGTCCGCCGGCACCGGGAGTCGTTCGGGGCAACGGTGACCTCGAGCCTGCGTCCGTTCACCGTTTTCGGTCATTCCTTTCAGAATCCTATTCTCCTTGCCGCCGGAACCGCCGGGTTCGGCCGCGAGCTCGACGGTGTGATGGATCTCGACCGCCTGGGCGGCATCGTCACCAAGGCGGTCTCCCGCGCCCCTCGCGCCGGCAACCCGCCGCCCCGAGTCGCCGAATTCCTCGGCGGCATGATCAACTCCGTGGGGCTCGCCAATCCGGGTCTCGACGTCGTGCGGACCCGGGACCTGCCCTGGTTGACCCAGCGGCTCACCCGCGCGCGAGTCCTGGTCAACGTGGTCGGCTTTACCGAATCGGAGTACGCCGACGTGGTTGAGGGGCTGGACGATCTGGACGTGATCACCGGATACGAAATCAATCTGTCCTGTCCCAACACATCGGCCGGCGGTGTGGAGTTCGGGGCCGAGAGCGCGTCGGTCTCCCGGGTCGTGGCGGGATGCCGCCGGGCCACCCGGCGCGCCCTCATCGCCAAGCTCTCCCCGGCGTTGCCGGACATCGCCGCGATCGCCCAGGCCGCTGTGGATGCCGGCGCCGACGGAGTCTCGGTGGTCAACACGATGCCGGGGTACCTGTATGAAGGAGCGCTTCCGAAGCTCGGAAACGGGAATGGGGGAGTCAGTGGCCCGGCGCTGTTGCCGGTCGGTCTGCTTGCGGTTCGGAAGGTCAAGGACCGGATGCCGGACCTGCCGGTGATTGGCGTCGGTGGGGTGCGTTGTACGCGGGATGTTCGCCAGTATCTTCGCGCGGGTGCATCCCTGGTCGCCATCGGGACCGGACACCTGGCGGATCCCCATCTGCCGGACCGGATCGTCCGCGACCTGGAGACGCAGCATGGCTGAGTTGATCCTCGCCCTCGACCTTCCCGACCGCGCCTCCGCGCTCCGCATGCTGGATCGGCTTCCGGCGCTTCGCTGGGTCAAGATCGGGTCGATTCTCATGACCGCGGAGGGCCCCGGTCTGGTGCGCGAAATCAGGGCACGACGACTCTCGGTCTTTCTCGATCTCAAGTGGCACGATATCCCGAACACGGTCCGGGGCGCGGTGGCCGTGGCCAGGGGGCTGGGGGTCCAAATGACCACCGTGCACCTCCTGGGCGGACCGGTCATGCTCCGGGCCGCGGCCGAAGCGGCCGGCGACGACCTGGCGGTCGTGGGAGTTACCGTCCTCACGTCGCATGACGAGGCGGAGTACGCGTTCGCCACCGGGAGGCCGTCGGTCCGGCTCCTTGATGAGGCGGCGCGGCTGGCGCGCATCGGCATGGCAGCTGGACTGGCCGGAGTGGTGTCGAGTCCGCTCGAGGTGGACCGGCTGCGCTCCGGGCTCGGTCCCGCCCCGCTGATCGTGGTGCCGGGCATCAGGCGGCCGTCGGATGTTTCCGGTGATCAGAGCCGAACGGCGACACCCTCGGAAGCGGTTCGACAAGGCGCAACCCACCTGGTCATCGGACGCCCGGTGCTGCTGGCTTCCGACCCGGCGGCCGCATTCGAGGAGCTGGCGATGTCGCTGGCTTAGGACCCGCTCATCTGGAGCACGACTCGCAGGGCAGACATCACGCGCCGAAAATCCTCATCATCCGGAGTCTCCGCCGTCGAATTCGTGGCCTCGCCCCGAGACCGGGCCGAGGCGGCGTCGTGCGCCAGCATCTGTCGCGTGGACGGCAACTTGGAGTCGTCTGACATGAGGGCCTGAAGGGCAAGATCCGCACCCCCCGGCCGGCGGCGGACATTTTTGTTTTCGGTTTCCGTTCGGGTCGGACGGACATTTCACCTCGGTTCCTGGGGTTGGCCGGCTGGCCCGCTGAGCGCGGAAAGTACTGCGGTGCTTTGAGCTAGGCTTGCGTGGCGGTTTGGCAGAATCTATATTGCAAAGCTCCCCTTCAAACGCCGTTTGGAGAAAACTTGTGAAGGTACGTTCGAGCGTCAAACCGATCTGCGAGCACTGCAAGGTGGTCAAGCGCCAAGGCGTGATCCGGGTCATTTGCAAACGCAACCCGAAGCACAAGCAACGGCAGGGCTGATATGGCGCGCATCGCAGGCGTAGACCTTCCCCGCGAAAAGCGGGTCGAGGTGGCCCTCACGTACATCTTCGGCATCGGGCGTCCTACCAGCAACAAGCTGCTCGCCAACTCGGGCATCGGTCCGGACACCCGGGTTCGGGATCTGTCCGACGCGGAAGTGGCCCGGCTTCGTCAGCTAATCGAGCGGAGCGTCAAGGTCGAGGGCGCGCTTCGTACCGAGGTCGCCATGAACATCAAGCGGCTGATGGACATCGGTTCCTATCGTGGCTCGCGCCACCGGAAGGGGCTGCCGGTCCGAGGCCAGCGTACCCATACCAACGCGCGCACCAAGAAGGGGCCGCGCCGCGCTATCGCGGGCAAGAAGAAGGCGACGAAGAAGTAACCTATGACATCTCCCGAAACTCCCGCGGCTCCGGCCGCCGCGCCGGTCAAGGCGCCAGTCGTCAAGAAGGGCAAGCGGACCGTCGAGTCCGAGGGTATCGCCCACATTTCGGCCACGTTCAACAACGTGCTGATCACCATTACCGACATGCGAGGGAACACCATCGCATGGGGTACCGCCGGCAAGGCGGGGTTCAAGGGCTCCAAGAAGAGCACGCCCTTCGCGGCCACGGTCGCAGCCGAGAATGTCGGTCGCGAGGTGATGAACATGGGCGTTCGGAAGCTTCATGTGCTGGTTCAGGGCCCCGGCAGCGGGCGCGAATCCGCCATTCAGGCGCTGGCCTCGGTGGGCCTCCGGGTCGTTTCGATCAAGGATGTCACCCCGATTCCCCATAACGGGTGCCGTCCGCCCAAGAAGCGGCGGGTTTAGGCCATGTCGCGATACACGGGACCGGCGTGCCGGCTGTGCAGACGCGAAGGCACCAAGCTCTTCCTCAAGGGCTCGCGCTGCCTCACCGAAAAGTGTGCGGTCGAGCGCCGCGGCTATCCGCCCGGCCAGCACGGCCAGGCCAACAGCGGCCGCGGCGGACGCAAGATGTCGGAGTACGCCAAGCAGCTGCGGGAAAAGCAGAAGGTCAAGCGGATCTACGGGCTCTCCGAAACCCAGTTCCGCAACACCTTCGACCGCGCGAGTAGGGAAAGTGGCGTCAAGGGCACCAATCTGTTGGTGGCGCTGGAAACCCGGCTCGACAACATCGTCTACCGGATGGGCTTCGCCACCAACCGGCGGGGCGCCCGCCAGCTGGTGCGGCACGGGCACGTGCAGGTCAACGGGGAGCGGGTGGACATCCCCTCCTACCGCGTGGTGCCCGGCGAGGAGGTGCGCGTGGCACCGGACAGCCGCGAGCTCGTGCCGGTCAAGGTTGCCCTCGAGGGCGCGACGCGCGGCGCGCCGATGACCTGGCTCTCGGTGGACTCGGCCAAGGCCTCCGGACGGGTCACCATGCTGCCGACGCGCGATGGAATTCCGCTCAATGCCCAGGAACAGCTCATCGTCGAGCTTTACTCGAAGTAAGCGGGGGATAGCGCACGCATGACGATCGACATGACCGGTCTGGTCCGCCCCTACATGGTCGAAATGACCAAGCGGGAGGACAATCCCAACATCGCCGAGTTCCGGCTGCAGCCGCTGGAGCGCGGATTCGGCTACACGCTGGGCAATTCGCTCCGCCGCCTGCTCCTTTCTTCGCTGCGCGGCTCCGCCGTGTGGGCGTTCCGCATGGACGGCGTCGTGCACGAGCACCAGACGGTGGCGGGCGTCCTGGAGGACATCCACCAGATCATTCAGCGGCTCAAGGCGCTGACGCTGGTCCTGGATGAAGACAAGGACGAAGCCATCCTCCGGATCCGCCGCGAGGGCAAGGGTCCGGTCTACGCTCGCGACATCCAGGAGTCGGCCGGGGTCCGGATCGTCAATCCGGATCACCTGCTGTTCACGCTCCAGGACGACAAGGACATCAGCTGCGACCTGTACGTCAACAAGGGCCGCGGCTATGTCGAGTCCGAAGTGCATCACGTCGACCGCTCCATGCCGGTCGATGCGGTGCGCATCGACGCCATCTACAATCCGGTACGGCGCGCCAATTTCACCGTCAGTGAAACCCGCGTCGGTCAGCGCACCGACTACGACCGGCTGGCCGTCATGGTGGAAACCAACGGTACCATCAGCCCCGAGGACGCCATCGCCTACGCGGCGGCCCTCGCCACGGAGCACTTCCGGTTCTTCATCGACTTCGGCCGGGTCCCCCAGCAGCGTGCGCTGCCGGCCGAGGGGGTGAGCATCACCGGCGGACTCCGGATGAAGCTCGAGCGCCTCATCGACGATCTCGGCCTGTCGGTCCGCTCGCTCAACTCAC
This sequence comes from uncultured Gemmatimonadales bacterium, assembly GCA_963762545.1. GTDB lineage: Bacteria > Gemmatimonadota > Gemmatimonadetes > Gemmatimonadales > GWC2-71-9 > JABFSM01. The sequence goes on from CAVXLC010000002.1 coordinate 804,098, forward strand.
TCAAGAACTCCAACATCCGGACCCTTCGGGACCTGGTGGAGTTCAGCGAGGAAGAGCTGCTCAAGGTCAAGAACGTCGGAGAAAAGGCCGTCGCCGAAATCGCCGAGTTGCTGCAGCGTGAAGGGCTCAAGTTCGGCATGGCGTTCGAGGACGTCGACGGCGACCTCCGGGTGGCCCGGAGCGGCGGCATGGCGGTCGATGGCTCCGCCGCGCCCGGGGAGATGGTGTAATGCGGCATCGCGCCAAGGGGCGGCAGCTCTCCCGCACCTCCACCCATCGGAAGGCGTTGCTCCGGAACCTGGCGGCGAGCCTGTTCCAGCACGACGCCATCGTCACCACCGAGGCCAAGGCCAAGGAGCTCCGGCCGTTTGCCGAGCGGCTCATCACCCTCGCGCGCCGGGGCGATCTCCACGCCCGCCGTCAGGCGGAGCGCAAGATTCCCGATCGCGAGATCCTGGGCCGGCTGTTCAAGGAAATCGGCCCGCGCTTCGCGGCGCGTCCGGGCGGATACACGCGGATCCTCAAGCTGGGGCACCGGGTGGGAGATGGTGCGGACATCGCGCGCATCGAGCTGCTGTCCGAGTGACGGCTCGAGTCCCGCTGGGTACGACAAAGGGGGCCTACCCAAGGCCCCCTTTTTTTCACCCCGCAGCGGCTCCGGCGCGCCGGTCAGCTCGCTTTCTGGACCTTGTTGCTCTTGATGCACTGGGTGCACACCCGGACCCGGCGGACCTCGCCGGCCACGGTGGTCCGCACGGTCTGCAGGTTGGGGTACCAACGCCGCTTGACCCGGTTGTTCGCGTGGCTCACGTGGTTGCCGGTGGTCGGCCCCTTGCCACAGACGGTGCACACCCGCGCCATGATGCCCAGCTCCTGAAAGAGGCTTCGTTCCAAGCCCGGAAAGGTAACTCCATGCGGGGTTTGGCTCAATGGGTCAGACGGGAGGACGGGACGACAGGACGACGGGAGTATCAGGACGCCCTCCCATCCTCCCGTCCTCCCGTCCTCCCGTCCTGGCACGGAGACTGACGCATGCCCAAGGCCCTCATCACCGGCATCACCGGACAGGATGGCTCCTACCTGGCCGAATTGCTTCTGGCCAAGGGCTACGAAGTCTACGGCATGGTCCGGCGCACCAGCCACCACAGTTTCGAGCGGATCGAGCACCTGGTTGACCGGGTCCAGATCGTCACCGCGGACCTGCTGGACCAGCACTCCCTCACGGTCATTCTCCAGGATGTCCGGCCCGACGAGGTCTACAACCTGGCGGCCCAGTCCTACGTGCCCACGTCATGGACCCAGCCGGTGCTCACCGGGGAGTTCACCGCCCTCGGCGTGACCCGGATTCTCGAGGCCATTCGGCTGGTGCACCCGGCGGCGCGGTTCTATCAGGCCAGCTCCTCCGAGATGTTCGGCAAGGTACAGCAGACGCCCCAGCGCGAGACGACGCCGTTTTACCCGCGCTCGCCCTACGGCGTGGCCAAGGTGTACGGCCACTGGATCACGGTCAACTATCGGGAGTCGTACGGCCTGTACGCGGTGAGCGGCATCCTGTTCAACCACGAATCGCCCCGCCGCGGCATGGAATTCGTTTCCCGCAAGGTGACCGACGGCGCCGCGCGGATCCGGCTCGGGTTGTCCGGCCAGCTCAAGATGGGCAACCTCGACGCGTGGCGGGATTGGGGATATGCCGGCGATTACGTCGAGGCGATGTGGCGGATGCTGCAGCGCGACACGCCGACGGACTACGTCATCGGGACCGGTACGGCGCATAGCGTCCGGGAGCTGGTGGAGACCGCCTTCACCCACGTCGGGCTCGACTGGCGCAAGTACGTGGTGAGCGATCCGGCGTTCATGCGTCCGGCCGAAGTGGACGTGCTCCTGGCGGACCCGACCAAGGCGGCGGCAGAGCTCGGCTGGACGCCGACGGTGGATTTCACGGCGTTGGTAAAGATGATGGTCGATGCCGACCTCGATCGGCTGAAACGCCCGCGGTGAAGGTTCTCGTCACGGGCGCGGACGGATTCGTCGGGGGCTGGCTGGTCCGGGAGCTGCTGGGTCGGGGCCACTCCGTCACCGGCGTATACCGAACCGGCGGACACGCCGCTCCGCTGCTGACGTCGGACGAGCGGGCCGGGGTCGCATGGCGGTCCATGGAGCTCCGCGATTCCGCGTCGGTGGCCGGGGGGGTGGCGGGGCGCTGGGACGCGGTCGTGCATCTGGCCGCGATGGCTTCCGGGGCGGAGGCCCAGCGCGACCCCGGCCTCGCGTGGGAAGTCAACGCCGCGGGAACGGCCCGCGTGGTGGAATCGGTCGGCGCGGGGACGTTCGTCCTGCTGGTGTCCACCGGGGAGGTGTACGGCATGGGAACCGGGGTCGCCCGCGGCGAATTGGATCCGGTCGAACCGGTGTCGCCCTATGCGGCCAGCAAGGCCGGCGCCGAGCTGGCGGCCCTGGAGGCGGCACGGCGGAGGCATCTCAAGGTGATCGTGGCGCGCGCCTTTCCGCACACCGGACCCGGGCAGGACCCGCGGTTCGTGATCCCCGCGCTGGCAGGACGGCTCCGGGCCGCCCGGCGCGCGGGGCACACCACGATCACCACCGGCAATCTCGCGCCGGTCCGGGACCTCCTCGATGTCCGCGACGTCGCCACCGCCTACCTGGCCCTGCTGGAGTCCGGGGCTGACGGCGGGGTGTACAACGTGGCGGGCGGCACCGGATATTCCCTGCGCGACGTGTTCGAGCGGTTGCAGCAGCTGGCCGGCTGGCGGGTCACCGCCGAGTTCGATGCCTCGCTCGGGCGCCCTTCCGATATCATGCACCTGGTCGGCGATGCCTCGCTGCTCCGCTCGACCACCGGCTGGGCGCCGCGCTACTCTCTTGACCGAACGCTCCAGGATCTTCTCGATGCCCAAACGGACTGACCTCTCCTCCATCCTGCTGATCGGCTCGGGCCCGATCGTCATCGGTCAGGGAGCAGAGTTCGACTATTCCGGAACCCAGGCGGCTCGCGCGCTTCGCGAAGAAGGCTATCGGGTCATCCTGGTCAACTCGAATCCCGCGACCATCATGACCGACCCGGAGATCGCGGACCGGACCTACATCGAGCCCATCACGCCGCTGTGGGTCGAGAAGATCATCGCGCGGGAGCGGCCCGACGCCCTCCTGCCCACCATGGGCGGGCAGACGGCGCTCAACGTCGCGATGGCGCTGCAGCGGAGCGGCGTGCTCGAGAAGTACGGCGTCGAGCTGATCGGGGCGAACGAGCGGGCCATCCGCATCGCGGAGGATCGGGACGAGTTCGCCCAGGCGATGCGCCGGATCGGTCTGGCCACTCCGCCGGGTATCACGGTCAAGTCGGTGGAGGAGGGGCTCGCGGCGGTCTCGCGCGCCACCGGCTATCCCGCGATCCTGCGGCCCTCCTACACCCTCGGCGGCACCGGCGGGGGCATCGCGTACAACCGCGAAGAGTTCGAGACCATGCTGCGCCGCGGACTCGAGCTCTCTCCGGTCGGCTCGGTGCTGGTGGAACGGAGCATCATCGGGTGGAAGGAATTCGAGCTCGAGGTGATGCGGGACTCGGCGGACAACGTGGTGATCGTCTGCTCCATCGAGAACCTCGATCCGATGGGCGTTCACACCGGAGACTCGATCACGGTCGCGCCGGCCATGACCCTCTCGGACCGCGAGTACCAGCTGATGCGCGACGGCGCCTGCAAGATCATCCGGGAGGTCGGGGTCGCGGCGGGCGGATGCAACGTCCAGTTCGCGGTGAATCCGGCGACCGGCGAGCAGCTCGTCATCGAGATGAATCCCCGGGTGTCGCGGTCTTCGGCGCTCGCCTCCAAGGCCACCGGCTTTCCGATCGCCCGGATCGGCACCAAGCTGGCGGTGGGCTACCGCCTGGACGAGCTCCCCAACGACATCACGCGGACCACGCCGGCCTCCTTCGAGCCGGTCCTCGACTACGTCGTGGTCAAGATCCCCCGGTTCGCGTTCGAGAAGTTTCCGACCGCGGATCCCCGGCTCACCACCCAGATGAAGTCGGTGGGCGAGGTGATGGCCATCGGCCGGACCTTCAAGGAGGCGCTCCAGAAAGGCTTTCGCGGCCTGGAGATCGGCCGTCCCGGCTGGACCACCGGCGAAACTGCGGCGGACGATCGCCTCTCCGACACGACCCGCCAGGGGCTTCTCGCCGCCATCCGCACCCCGACTCCGGAGCGGCTGTTCCAGGTCAAGCGGGCGCTGGAAGCCGGTCTCCCGGTCGATGCCATCGCCGAGAGCAGCCGGATCGATCCCTGGTTCCTGCAGCAGATGCGGGAGCTGGTGGAGGCCGAGCGGGAGTGGGCGGGAAGACGGGAAGACGGGCAGACGGGAGAAACCGCGCCCAAGACTCCCGTCCTCCCGTCCTCCCGTCCTCCCGACCAGGCCGCCGCCCTGCGCCGCATGAAGCGCATGGGGTTCAGCGACCGCCAGCTCGCCGATCTGTCGGGGATTTCCGAGAAGGACATGCGCGACCGTCGCCATGCCCTCGGTGTCCGTCCGGCCTACAAGATGGTGGACACCTGCGCCGGCGAGTTCCCCTCCGCCACGCCCTACCTCTACTCCTCCTACGACGAGGAGAACGAGGTGGCCGCCGCGGGCGACAACACGGTGATCATCCTGGGCAGCGGGCCGAACCGGATCGGGCAGGGCGTCGAGTTCGACTACTGCTGCGTCCGCGCGGCGCTGGCGTTCCGGAAGATGGGGTACCGGACCGTCATGGTGAACTCCAATCCGGAAACGGTGTCCACCGACTTCGACATCAGTGACGCGCTCTACTTCGAGCCGCTCACGCTGGAAGACGTGCTGGAGATCGTCCATCTCGAACAACCCATGGGGGTCGTGGTGCAGTTCGGCGGGCAGACCCCGCTCCGGCTGGCCCGGGGCCTCGAAGCGGAGGGCGTGCCGATTCTGGGCACTCCTCCCGACGCGATCGACGCCGCCGAGGACCGGGGCCGGTTCGAGGCCATCGTGCGGGAGCTGGGCATCGCCCAGCCGCCCAACGGCACCGCCATGACCTACGAGGACGCGGTCCGCGAGGCGGAGAAGATCGGGTGGCCGGTCCTGATCCGGCCCTCGTACGTCCTGGGCGGCCGCGCCATGCAGATCGTGTATGACGCCGAATCGATGAAGGAGTTCTTCGCCAAGGCGGAGCGGGTCGCGCCGGGACATCCGGTGCTGATCGATCATTTCCTGGAGGATGCCTTCGAGGCCGACGTGGACGCGATCTCGGACGGCCGGCGCTGCGTCATCGGCGGAGTGATGCAGCACATCGAGGACGCCGGGATCCATTCGGGAGACTCGGCCTGCGTGCTGCCGCCCTACCTGATCACCGAGGAACAGGTCGAAGAGATGCGGGGCTACACCCGCGCGTTTGCGCGGCGCATCGGGGTCGTCGGGCTGCTCAACGTCCAGTACGCCATCAAGCACGGCGTGGTCTACGTGCTCGAGGTCAACCCGCGGGCGTCGCGGACGGTGCCCTTCGTCAGCAAGTCGACCGGGGTGCCGCTCGCGTCCCTGGCCGCCGCGGTGATGGTCGGCAGAACGCTGGACGAGCTCGACCTGGCCGACGATACGGCCCAGCCGTATGTGGCCGTCAAGGAGGCCGTCTTCCCCTTCAACAAGCTGCCGGGCGTGGATCTCATCCTGGGCCCCGAGATGCGCTCCACCGGAGAGGTGATGGGGATTTCCGAATCGTTCGGGATGGCTTTTGCCAAGGCCCAGGCCAGCGCCGACGGCTCCCTGCCGGAAAGCGGGGCGGTCTTCGTGACGGTCAACGATCACGACAAGCCGACGGTCACGCCGATCGTGCGACGGTTCCACGAACTCGGATTCCGGGTGCTGGCCACCCACGGTACCGCCACCTATCTGAAACAACGGGGCATTCCCTCCGAGACGGTCCTCAAGGTGTACGAAGGACGGCCCAACGTGGTGGACCTGGTGGTATCCGGCCAGGTGCAGCTCCTCATCAACACGCCGCTGGGCAAGCTGACCCAGCACGACGACTACGTGCTGCGCCAGGCGGCGCTGCAGCATCGGGTACCCTATACCACCACGATGTCGGCGGCCAACGCCGCCTGCGATGCGGTCATTGCGCTCAAGAGCCGGGTGGGCGAGGTGAAGTCGCTTCAGGAGTGGCACGCCCTGGCCCGAAGCCTGATGGTCGCGGCCGGAGAATGAGCGCGCGGGATCTCCGGTTCGTGGCAGGTCTGGCCCGGGTGGTGGCCGGGGAGGTCCGCCAGGGCGCGCCGCTGTCGCGATTTTCCACGTATCGCATCGGCGGGCCCGCGACCGTGTTCCTGCCGGCCTCCCCCGAGGACGCCGCGGCCGGATTCCGGCATGCCGTGCGCGCCGGGGTGTCAGTATTTCCGCTCGGTCTCGGCTCCAATGTGCTGCTCCCCGACGAGGGTCTCGACGCGCTGGTCATCCGCATGGGGAAGGGCCTCGATGCGGTCCGGTCGGAGGGCGAGCGCTGGTGGTTCGGCGCGGGGCTGCCCGCCCCGCTGGCCGCGCGAAAGACGGCGGGCCAGGGGTGGGCCGGGCTGCACGTGATGGTGGGTGTCCCGGGGACCGTGGGGGGCGGGGTGTTCATGAACGCGGGCTGTCACGGCGCCCAATGGTCCGACGTCACCGAGCGGGTTACCGTCGTCACCCCGACCGGGGAATCCCGGGTCATCCCCGCGGCCCAGATCCCGTTCACCTACCGCCGGAGCGGACTCGACGCCTCGCTGGTGCTGGAGGTGGAGGTGCGCCTCAGACCCGGCCACCAGGACGAGCTGGACCGAGAGGTCGAGCGGCTGTTCGAATGGCGTCAGCAAGGCACCCCGTTCAACCAGCCCTGCTGCGGCAGCGTGTTCAAGAACCCCGCGCCGCCGGCGCCAGCCGGCTGGAGTCGCCCGTGGACCGCCGGCAGCCTGCTGGACGCCGCGGGGCTCAAGGGCCTCCGGGTCGGCCAGGCCCAGATTTCACCCCTGCACGCCAACTACTTCGTCAACACCGGGGACGCCACGGCGCGCGACGTCCGGGAGCTGATCGCGAAGGCGCGCGGCGCGGTGCGGGAGCGGTTCGGCGCCGCGCTGGAGACGGAAGTGAAGATCATCGGTCCCCTGGGGGAGTATCTCGATGTCTGACTACTTCGTGCACGAGTCGAGCTATGTCGACGCCGGTGCCCGGATCGGGGCGGGAACCAAGATCTGGCATTTTTCCCACGTCATGCCCGGCGCGGTGATCGGCGAGCGCTGCAATCTCGGGCAGAACGTCGTCGTGATGCCGGGGACGGTCATCGGCGACAACGTCAAGATCCAGAACAACGTCTCGATCTACGAAGGGGTGACCCTGGAGGACGACGTGTTCTGCGGGCCGAGCTGCGTGTTCACCAACGTGATCAACCCGAGGAGTCACGTCAGCCGGAAGCACGAGTACCTGGCCACCCTGGTGAAGCGGGGAGCCTCCATCGGCGCCAATGCTACCATCATCTGCGGGGCCACCATCGGCGAATACGCCTTCATCGGGGCGGGAGCGGTGGTCCGGGGGACCGTACCCCCCTATGCATTGATGCTCGGGGTACCGGCGCGCCGGGCGGGCTGGATGTGCGCCTGCGGCAATCGGCTCGCGGTGTCGGGGGGAGCGGCCACCTGCGGTGCCTGCGGGACGCGGTACCGGGAGCAATCGGGCCGGCTGAGTCCGGTTGACCCACCACGATAGAGCCGGCTAAGTTGCTACTTTACATCGACTTGCGACCAACGTCGGAGGCAGGCGCGTGAACGTCCCTCTCCTCGATCTCAAGGCCCAGCATGCCGCCATCCGGGATGCCGTCCTGCCGGCGGTGCTGTCGGTCATCGAGCGGCAGCAATTCATCATGGGCCCGGAGGTGGAGCAACTCGAGGCCGCGATCGCGACGCTTTCGGGAGTCCGTCATGCGATCGGATGCGCCAGCGGAACCGACGCGCTCCTGCTGCCGCTCCTGGACCTGAACCTCAGGCCGGGCGATGAGGTCATCGCGCCCTCGTTCACCTTCTTTGCGACCGCGGGGACCGTTCACAACGCCGGGGGCACACCGGTGTTCGTGGACATCGAAGCGGACTCGTTCAACGTCTCGCCGGCCGCGATCGAGGCCGCCATCACACCGCGGACTCGCGCCATCATCGTGGTGCATCTGTTCGGGCAGATGGCGCGCATGGTGGAGATTCTCGCCATCGCGGGCAAGCGGGGCATTCCGGTGATCGAAGACGCGGCCCAGGCCATCGGGGCCCGCCGGCTCATGGGCGGCACCTGGCGCCTCGCCGGAGAAAGCGGTTGGGCCGGCACCTTGTCGTTTTTCCCGAGCAAGAACCTGGGCGCCTGGGGCGACGCGGGCATGATCCTGACCCAGGAGGATGGCCTGGCCGACCGGATGCGGAAGCGACGGCTGCATGGCGGCAGCAAGCAGTACTTCCACGATTTCGTCGGCACCAACAGCCGGCTGGACACGATTCAGGCCGCGGTGCTGCTGGCCAAGCTGCCGTTCCTGGCCGGGTGGAGCGCCGCGCGGCGGAACCATGCGCTCGCCTATGCCGATCGGCTGGCGGGCTGCCCCGGCATCACGCCGCCCGCGATCGACCCCGCCAACGAGCACATCTTTCATCAGTATACCGTCCGGGCCGCCCGCCGGGACGCCCTCATGGTCCACCTGAAGGCCCGCGGCATCGGATGTGCAGTGTACTACCCGCTTGCGCTGCACCTCCAGCCCTGCTTTGCCGACCTGGGGTACCGGCGCGGCAGCCTTCCAGTCACCGAGGCAGCCACGGCAGAGGTGATCTCGCTGCCGGTCTATCCGGAAATGACCGAAGCCCAGATGGACGCGGTCGCGGCAGCGGTTCACGAATTCTACGATTGACCTGGAGAGATTGCCGATGTCGTTGGCGGACGATCTGGTGAAGAAAGCCGAGTCCCGTGATGTGCTCTTCGGCATCATCGGTCTCGGCTACGTGGGGTTGCCCCTCGCGGTCGAGCTGGCCAAGGCGGGGTACCGCGTGCTGGGCTTCGATGTGAGCCAGCGCGTGGTGGAGGGGCTCAACAAGGGTGTCTCCCATGTGAAGGATATCTCCGACACTCAGCTGCGGGACATCCTGAAGACCGGCCGCTTCAGCGCGACCACCGACGGCAGCCGGCTGCGCGAGGCCGATGCGATTTCCATCTGCGTGCCGACCCCGCTGTCGAAGTTCAAGGACCCCGACGTCAGCTACATCGTGGCCGCCACCGAAACCGTGAAGAAGGTGCTGCGGCCGGGGCAGGCCATCATCCTCGAGAGCACCACCTATCCCGGAACCACCCGCGAGATCATGCTCCCGCTGCTGGAGGCCACCGGCCTCAAGGTGGGCGTGGATTTCTTCCTCTCGTTCAGTCCCGAGCGGGTCGATCCCGGCAACGCGGTGTACCAGACCAAGAACACGCCGAAGGTCGTGGGCGGCATCACCGCCGACTGCCTGCGCGTGGTGTGCGCGCTCTACCAGCCGGCCATCGACACGCTGGTGCCGGTGTCCACGACCGAAGCGGCCGAGCTGGTGAAGCTCCTCGAGAACACCTTCCGCAGCGTGAACATCGGGCTCGCCAACGAAATGGCCATCGTCTGCGACAAGCTCGGCGTCGACGTGTGGGAGGTGATCGACGCCGCGGCCACCAAGCCGTTCGGATTCATGAAGTTCACTCCCGGGCCCGGGCTCGGGGGGCACTGCATTCCGATCGACCCGCACTACCTCGCCTGGAAAATGCGCGGGCTCAACTACAAGACCCGCTTCATCGACCTGGCCGGCGAGCTCAACACCGAGATGCCGGTGTTCTGGGTCCGGAAGGTCGGCGACGCGCTGAACCAGCTCGGCAAGGCGGTCCGCGGCTCCTCGATGCTGATCCTGGGCGTCGCCTACAAGAAAGACATCGAGGATCTGCGCGAGAGTCCGGCGCTCGACATCATCCGGCTGCTCGAGCAGCAAGGCGCCACCGTGTCCTACCATGATCCCTACGTCCCGTCGTTCAAGGAAAACGGCCACGAATATGCTTCGGTGCCCCTCACCGCGGATACCATCAAGGCCGCCGACTGCGTCATGGTGGTGACCGACCACAGCTCGCTCGACTACGATCTCATCCGCACCCACGCGCGCTGCATCGTGGATACCCGCAACGCCCTGGCCCGGAGCCGGGCTCGATGAAGGTCACGATCGTGGGAAGCGGGTACGTCGGCCTGGTGGCCGGCGCCTGTCTTGCCGAAACGGGCAACGACGTCGTGTGCGCGGATGTGGATCCCCGCAAGATCGCCCGCCTGCTCGAGAGCGACATTCCGATCTACGAGCCCGGCCTGGAGTCGCTGATCCGGCGGAACCAGGTCGAAGGACGCCTCAGCTTCACCACCGATGTCGGTGCCGCGGTGGAGCACGGCAAGGTCGTGTTCATCGCGGTGGGCACGCCGCCGGGAGAAGACGGCTCGGCCGACCTGCGGCATGTCCTGTCCGTAGCGCGGACCATCGGTCAGCACATGAACGAGTCCAAGGTCGTGGTGACCAAGTCCACGGTGCCGGTGGGGACCGCGGAACGGGTCCGCGGCGCCATTCGGGGAGAGACGCGGGTCCCCTTCCAGGTCTGCTCCAATCCGGAGTTCCTGAAGGAAGGCGCGGCGATCGAGGACTTCATGAAGCCGGATCGGGTGATCCTCGGCGTTGATAGCGACGAGGCCCGCGACATCATGACGGATCTCTATGCGCCGTTCGTCCGCACCGGCAATCCCGTGCTGTTCATGGACATCCCCTCCGCGGAAGTGACCAAGTACGCGGCCAACGCCATGCTGGCGACCCGGATCTCGTTCATGAACCAGATCGCCGACTTGTGTGAGCGGGTGGGCGCCGATGTCTCGATGGTCAGGAAGGGCATCGGAACCGACCGGCGGATCGGGAGTGCGTTCCTCTTTCCGGGCCCCGGGTACGGCGGGTCCTGCTTTCCCAAGGATGTCCGTGCGCTGTCGCACACCGCGCGGGAAATGGGCATGGAGCCGAGCCTCCTCGAGGCGGTGGAAGCCGTGAACGACCGGCAGAAGCTGGTGCTGCTGCGGAAACTGGTGCACCGGCTGGGACCCCGGCTGTCCGGCCGCCAGGTGGCGGTGTGGGGGCTGTCGTTCAAGGCGGAAACCGACGACATGCGGGAGAGTCCGGCATTGCCCCTCCTGGACGGGATCCTGGAAGCAGGCGGTTCGGTTCGCGCGCACGATCCCAAGGCCATGGAGGCCGCCCGGGAGCTCTACGGCGAGCGGCTGTACTACGCCCGCGATCCGTACGACGCCCTCGCCGGCGCCGACGCGCTGGTGATCGTGACCGAGTGGCTGGTGTACCGTACTCCTGACTTCGACCGGATGCGCTCCCTGCTCACCGCGCCGCTCGTCTTCGATGGGCGCAATCTCTACGATCCCGACCGCATGGTCCGGCTCGGATTCGAATACCACGGGATCGGACGGAGGCGCGCATGAGGCTGTTGGTCACCGGCGCGGCCGGGTTCCTGGGATCCCACCTGACGGACCGGCTGCTTGCCGAAGGACACGACGTCCTGGGGTACGACAACCTGATCACCGGAGACGCCGGCAATCTGGCCCACCTGGCGGGCAACCGCCGGTTCAGGTTCGTCCGGCAGGACGTCTCGCAACCCTTCGAGGTCAAGGGCCCGCTCGGCGGAATCTTTCACCTTGCCTCGCCGGCGAGCCCCCCCGACTATCAGCGCTGGCCCATTGAGACCCTGATGGTCGGGAGTTACGGCACGCACCGGTGCCTGTCGCTCGCGACCGCCAAGGGGGCCCGCTTCTTCCTGGCATCCACCTCCGAGATCTACGGCGATCCGGTCCAGCACCCGCAGACCGAGAGCTATCGGGGGAACGTGAATCCGGTAGGGCCTCGTGCCATGTACGACGAAGCGAAGCGCTTCGCCGAGGCCATCACTTCGTCGTTTCACCGGACCTACGGCACCGATACCCGAATCGTCCGGATCTTCAACACCTATGGCCCCCGGATGCGCCCCCAGGACGGACGGGTGGTCTCCAACTTTATCGTGCAGGCGCTCCGGGGGCAGCCGCTCACTATCTACGGCGACGGGAGCCAGAGCCGGAGCTTCTGCTATGTCTCGGATCTGATCGACGGCATTTACCGCCTGTTCCAAAGCGGCTATTCTGAGCCGGTGAACCTTGGCAATGCCGCCGAGTTCACCGTGAAGCAACTGGCCGAGATCGTAAAGGCAATGACCGGAAGCAGGGCGCCCATCATCTACGAGCCCCTTCCCGCGGACGATCCCAAGGTCCGCCAGCCCGACATTTCCGAGGCCCGCGCCCGGCTGGGGTGGTCCCCCAAGGTGGCGCTCGAGGAAGGCCTTTCCTCCACGATCCGGCATTTCCGCAAGATCGTCTTAAGCTGATCCCTCCATTATCTTTAACGGTTCATCCCGGGCGGAACCCGGGGGGGCCGTGCCTGCCCTCGATTCCGCGCGGGACGCCACCGACCCCTGCCAGGACGGAGTGGAATGCAGATCAGTGCGGACCATCTGCTGACCCAGGCGCGTGAGCGCTTTGCCGTTCAGGACTATTACGGGGCGGTGCATTTGCTGGAGGAAGTCATCGCGTCGGGTCGAAGCTTCGCCGATGCGCATCATCTCTTAGGGCTGTCGCACGCCCTGCTCGGCCACAAGGAACAGGCCCTGGCCGAATTCGAGCGGGCGCTCGCGCTCAATCCGCGTTACATCGAGGCCAACATCCATCGAGGCATCCTGCTCAACGAGCTGGGACGGACCGAAGAGGCCGAGCAGGCGTTCCGCACCGCGGCGGTGCACGGCGAACCGCCGGCGGGAGGATTCTCCCGGCCGGTCGCGGCGCGGCTGGCCAATCAGCACGCCGAGTTGGGCATGGCGTACGCGGAGGCGGGGGCCATGACCGAGGCCATCGATGAATTCCGGCGCGCCGTGATTCTCGGGCCGGCCTTTCACGATCTGCGCTACCGGCTGGCTCGGCTGCTGCTGGAGGCGGGCCGCCCGCTCGAAGCCCGGGAAGAGCTGGAGCGGATCCTGGCCGAGCACGGCGACTTCGTCGACGCCATGGCGTCGCTCGGCCTGGCGCACTACCTGGCCGGAGATGCGTCCGCCGCGCGCGAGGTCTGGTCCCGCTGTCAGGTGGGCCGGCCCACCAACGCGCGGGTCGAGGCATATCTCGCCATGGCGGGACGGCTGCCCGGATGATGCGATCCGTTGTCCTGGCGGCGCTGGTGAGCGGCGCGTGCAACACCGCCGCCGCGGACCATGAGCGGCTGGGTGACCGCGCCTATCGGGAAGGCCGGTATTCCGATGCGGTGGCGGAGTACAAGGCCTCCCAGAAGAGCGGCGCGCAGACCCGGGTCTGGGCCAAGCTGGGCGGCGCGGCCCTGCACGATCACGCGCTCGCGGTGGCCATCCAGGCGTTTTCGGCCCTCGAGACCGCCGACCCCTCGCGGTCCGCCGAGGCCGCCGCGGGGCTGGAGCGGGTGGCCCATCTGGCCGAGCGGGGTGGGCCAGGAGACCTGCTGAATCTGGCCGGAGCGGTGCGGGCGATTCGTACGGTGGCGCCAGGACGGCCGCTGGGGCGCTTCGCCCTGGCCCCCGCCAGCGGGCTGCCGGCCCAGGAGGCCCTGGGCGCCCTGCCCGCCGCGCTGGCGTCGGCGTCGGACGGGCGGAGCGTCGATTCGCTGCTCGTGGCGCTGGGGACCGCCCAGCGCGTCACCACCGCCTGCGAAACGGCCACCCGGACCATGCAGACCGTGCTGCGGCGAACCCGGGATCCCGGTCTCCGCACCGCCGCGTCCGAGGGAGTGGGCGCCTGCGCGCTCCGGCTCGGCCTCGATGCGCTCGCGGGGGAGCAGGCGGCAGCGGCGGAACGATGGTTCGAGACGGCGATCGCGGCGACGCCCGGCACGCCGACCGGATGGCGCGCCCAGATCGGCCTGGGCGATGCCCGTCTGGGCCAGGGCGATGTGCTGGGCGCGGCGATCGCGTATCAGATCGTGGTGTCCGCGGTCGGTGTGCCGGATTCCCTGGCCAAACTGGCCACCGGAAAGCTCAATGGGCTCGGCAGCGCCACGCCGCCGACGCCGGAGGAGTTGCGTTGAACAACCGGTCCCGCGCCATACTGCTGCTGTTCGGACTCGCCGGTCTCATGGGGTGCGGACGACACCGGGTGGAAAGCAAGCCCGCGCCGGTCGCCCTGGCGCCGCTGGCGCCTGATTCCTTGTGGAATGTGGCGGAGCGGGCCTTCGACCATGGCAAGTGGAGCGATGCCCAGAAGGAGTTCGATCTGCTGGCGCCCCTGCTCACCACTACCGATCCACGCTATCTGCGGCTGCATTTCTTCCTGGGCGAGATCCTCTTCGCCCAGGGAAGCCAGCTCCAGGCGGTGCGGGAGTTCCGGCGGGTGGCGGACGAGCGCCCCGACGACCCGCTTGCCCCCGAGGCCCTGCTTCGGGCCGGAGACGCCTACGGCGACCTCTGGCGCCGGGCCGAGCTCGACCCGACCTACGGGGAAACCGCCCGGACGGTGTACCAGGAGGTCGTCACCCGGTACCCGAACACGCCGGCGGCCCTGCGCGCCGGACTCCGGCTCACCGAGCTGACCGAGAAGTTCGCGAAGAAGGAGTACCAGAGCGCGCTCTTCTACTTCAAGTTCAAGGCGGACGATTCGGCGATCCTGATGTTCCGGAGCCTGATCGCGAATTATCCCCGCTCGGCCGTGGTGCCGGGCGCGCTGGAGCACCTGGTCCGGTCGTATCAGCGCCTGGGCTACGCCGAAGACGTCAAGGAGACCTGCGCCTACATCGCGCAGTACCACCCCGATCCTGGCGGTCCGATCCGGCTCTGCCCCGCGGTTCCGGGAAGCGCGCCCGGCGGTACCGGAGTGCCGGAGCGGCCGTAGCGTGCGGATTGGAATCTTCGGAGGCTCCTTCGATCCGATTCACCACGGCCATCTGCTGGCGGCCGCTTCGCTCGGGGAGACGCTCGGGTTGGACGAGGTGAGGCTGGTGGTGGCCGCCCGCCAGCCGCTCAAGCGAGACGGTCACGGCGCCGCAGCCCAGGACCGCGCCGCCATGACGGAGCTGGCGGTTCGGGGCGCGGAGCGCCTCGTCGTGAGCCGAGTCGAGCTGGGGCGGACCGGGCCGTCCTATACGGTGGATACCCTCCGGGCCTTCCGGGCCGAGCGGGACGATGCCGAACTGGTGCTCCTGCTGGGAGCGGATGCCGCCAGGGACCTGCCGAGCTGGCGCGAGCCCGACGCGATTCGGGGACTGGCCCGGATCGAGATCTTCGCCCGGGGCGATGAGGGCGGGGCCCATCGGGTGCCGCGGATCGACATCTCGTCCACGGACATCCGGGCCCGGGTTCGCCTGGGACGGTCAATTCGTTACTGGGTGCCGGATGCGGTGGCGGACTACATCGCCGCGCACCGGCTGTACCGGGAAGAATAGGATCGCATGATCAAGACGATGGTGGAGAAGGTCTTCGGAACCCGGCAGGCGCGCGAGGTCAAGCGCCTGATGCCGGTCGTGCTCCAGATCCACGAGCACGAGAAGCGCCTGTCCGAGCTGAGCGAAGCCGAGCTCAAGGGGCAGACCGCCAGCTTCCGGGCCCGGATCGCCGAGAAGACCGGCGCCCTCAAGGAGGAGCTGGCCGAGGTTCGTCGCGCCAAGCACGACTGCGAGGACCCCACCGAGCGGATGGCGCTCGAGGGCCGGGCCCACGCGGTGGAGACCCAATACAAGGAAGCCCTCAAGGGGGTGCTGGACGAGCTCATGCCCGAGGCCTTTGCCACGGTGCGCGAGGCGACCCGCCGGCTCCTGGGCACGCCGGTCATGGTCACCGGGCACGAGCTGACCTGGGACATGGTGCCCTACGATGTGCAGCTGATCGGCGGCATCGAGCTCCACCGGGGCCGGATCGCGGAAATGGCCACCGGGGAGGGCAAGACCCTGGTCGCCACGCTGCCGCTCTATCTCAACGCGCTGGCCGGACGGGGCGCGCATCTGGTCACCGTCAACAACTATCTGGCGCGCCGCGACTCCCAGTGGATGGGGCACGTCTACCGGTACCTCGGCCTCACGGTGGGCTGTATCGACGATACCGAGCCGTCGTCGCCGGCCCGGCGCGAGGCGTACAACGCCGACATCACCTACGGCACCAACAACGAGTTCGGCTTCGACTACCTCCGCGACAACATGGTGTTCTCGCTGGATCAGCGGGTCCAGCGCGAGTACGCCTACGCCATCGTGGACGAGGTCGACTCCATCCTCGTCGACGAGGCCCGCACGCCGCTCATCATCAGCGGTCCGGTGGGCAACGAGGGCGACGAGAAGTACACCATCTTCAACCGCCCGGTGGCGGACCTGGTCCGGCGGCAGACGGCCGTCGTCAACCAGCTGATGGCCGAAGCGGAGCCGCTCCTGTCCGGCGAGAAGACCAAGGAAGAGGCCGGGGCCAAGCTGTTCCAGGCCCAGCTGGGCATGCCGAAGAACAAGAAGCTGCTCAAGCTCCTGAACGAAACCGGGGTGAAGCAGCTGGTCCAGCGGGCCGAGCTGGACTACATCGCCGACCGGAAACTGCCCACCCGCCAGCAGCGGATGCGCGGGCTCGAGGAATCCCTCTACTACGTGCTGGACGAGAAGGGCCACTCGGTCCACCTCACCGATCGCGGCGCGGCGGCGCTTTCCCCCGACGATCCGGAAATGTTCCTGGTTCCGGACATCTCGGAAGTGGTGCACCGGATCGACAAGGATCCCAACCTGGGCGCGCCGGAAAAGCGGGCGGAGCGCCAGCGGGTCGAGGCGGAATACGCGGTCAAGAGCGAGAAGCTGCACATCATCCACAAGCTGCTGCAGGCGCATTCGCTCTATGAGAAGGACGTGGATTACCTGGTACAGGACAACCAGGTGAAGATCGTGGACGAGTTTACCGGCCGGGTGCTGGACGGGCGCCGCTGGTCCGACGGCCTGCACCAGGCGGTCGAGGCCAAGGAAGCGGTGCAGATCAAGGGCGAAACCCAGACGCTCGCCACGATCACCATCCAGAACTACTTCCGGATGTTCGACAAGCTGGCCGGCATGACCGGCACCGCCGAGACCGAAGAGTCGGAGTTCTATTCGATTTACGGGCTCGAGGTGGCCGTGATTCCCACCAACAAGCCGATTCGGCGACGGGACCATACCGACCGGATCTACAAGACCCGCCGGGAAAAGTTCAACGCGGTGCTGGACGAGGTGGAGCGGCTCCATGCCCTGGGACTGCCGATTCTCATCGGCACGACGACGGTGGACGTCTCGGAAACGCTCTCCAAGATGCTCAAGCGCCGGGGCATCACCCACGAGGTGCTGAACGCCAAGTATCACGAGCGGGAGGCGGAAATCGTGGCGGGGGCGGGGCAGAAGGCCGCGGTGACGATAGCGACCAACATGGCCGGCCGCGGTACCGACATCAAGCTGGGCAAGGACCTCGATCTGGGCACCGAGGAAGCCGGCCTCCAGATCCTGGGAACCGAACGGCACGAGTCCCGCCGGATCGACCGGCAGCTGCGGGGTCGTGCCGGCCGCCAGGGCGACCCGGGCGCGTCCCTGTTCTTTCTGTCGCTGGAAGACGACTTGATGCGGCTGTTCGGGTCGGACCGGATCGCGCGCTACATGGACCGGACCGGCGCGGAGGAGGGGGAGGTCATCACCGGCAAGCTGGTGATGGTCGCGATCGAGTCGGCGCAGAAGCGGGTCGAGCTGCAGAACTTCCAGTCCCGGAAGCGGCTGCTCGAATACGACGACGTCATGAACCAGCAGCGCGAGGTGGCCTACTCGCTCCGGCTCTTCGCCCTGGAGCGGGGCGAGGAGCTCAAGGCCGAGGCGCGGCAGATGATCTCGGCCGCGCTGGACCACGCGGTGCGGAAGTTCCTGGAGGACGCGGAACGGCCCGAGGACTGGGATCGCAAGGGCCTGATCGACGCACTGACCCTTCAGTTCCTGGTCACGCCGGAGGCCATCGCCAACCCGGCCGAGACCAAGGACCTGGCCGCGGTGATCAAGGCGGCGGTGGCGGAGGGCGAGGCCGCCTTCCACCGGAAGGTGGAATACCTCCAGGAATTCGGCACAGGCATCGGCATTGCCGATGTGGACCAGCAGGTCCTGTCCCAGGTGACGCTCGCGGTCATCGACGAGAAGTGGAAGGACCACCTCTACGATCTCGATCTGCTGCGCAACGCCATTCAGTATCGGGCGTATGGCCAGAAGGACCCGCTGGTGGAGTACAAGAAGGAAGCGTACGAGATGTTCGAGGACCTGATGCGGGACATCCAGGCCACGTTCACCGAGCGCTACCTCAAGATCCAGGTGAGCGCAGAGCCTCCCCGCCAGGCCCCGCCACCTCCGCCGATTCCGACGCCCCGGAAGGGCGCCGACGAGCTGTTCTCCGGTCCGGCGCGCACCAGCACCGGACCGATGGGGGCGCCACCGCCCACCCCGCGGGTGGACACCTCGCTAGGGCGGCTGGGACCGTCGTCGGGCGGGCTGCCGACCGTGGGGCGGAACGATCCCTGCCCCTGCGGGTCAGGGAAGAAGTACAAGAAATGCCACGGGGTGGGGGCGTAGCGCGGTGGAGATTCGCTCCCGAACGAGCTGACCGAGCACAAATGGCCGACCTCCCGCCGGAATTCCTGAGCGCCGTCGCCGAGCGCTACCGGTTCGAGCGCGAGCTGGGTTCGGGAGGCATGGCCACGGTGTACCTGGCCTCCGATCTTCGGCACGATCGGCCGGTCGCCGTCAAGGTCATGCACGCCTGGTTGGGGGCCGCCATCGGCACCGAGCGCTTCCTGCGTGAAATCCGCATTCTCGCCCAGCTCCAGCATCCCCATATTCTGCCGCTGCACGATTCGGGCGAGGCGGCGGGGAGACTGTATTACGTCATGCCGTTCGTCGAGGGCGAATCGCTGAGGGACCGGCTGCTTCGCGACTCGCAACTCCCCCTCGACGAAGCGCTCCGAATCACCCGCGAGATCGCCGGCGCGCTGGCCTACGCCCACCATCGCGGCGTGGTCCATCGCGACATCAAGCCGGAAAACATCCTGATGTCCCGGGCGCCGGGCGCCGGGACCGACGGCGGTCCTGTGCTGGTGGCGGATTTCGGCATCGCGCGGACGGTCGCCACCGCCGATGGCGACACGCTGACCCAGGCCGGTCTCGCAGTGGGGACGCCGGCCTACATGAGCCCGGAACAATCGGCGGCAGACCGCACCATCGACGGGCGGGCCGACACCTACGCCCTGGGGTGCGTGCTGTACGAGATGCTCGCGGGGCATCCCCCGTTTCTTGGATCCACGGCGCAGGAGGTCCTTGCCCGCCATTACCGCGATCCGGTACCGCCGCTCCGCACCACGCGCCGGGAGCTGCCCGAGGCGATCGAGCGCGCCATCCTCCGGGCGCTCGCGAAGGCGCCCGCGGACAGGTTTCCCGCCGTATCCGGCTTCAGCGCCGCGCTCAGCGTTGCTTCGTCCTCCTCCCGAGCTCGCCGTGGCCCCCGCTGGTTCCTGGGTGGACTGGCAGCCGCGCTCGTCCTGGCCGCAGGATATTTCCTGACCAAGGCCGGCCGGCGGGCCGACGGGGCCGCCTTCCGGAGCAACGCCGAGCGCTCCATTGCGGTGCTGCCCTTCCGGAATGTCGGCGACGACCCGACCAACGAGGCTTTCAGCGATGGCGTGGCCGAGGAGCTCACCACCGCGCTCGGTCAAGTCGAAGGGTTGAGCGTGGCGGCCCGGACGTCGGCCTTCAGCTTCAAAGGGACGGCACTGCCCGTCCCTGAGATCGGCCGAAAGCTGCGGGTCGAATACGTGGTCGGCGGTGGAGTGCAGCGCGCCGACCGGCGGCGGCGGGTCAACGTCCAGCTGACCGATGTCGAAACCGGCAGGGAGCTCTGGTCCGGGCGCTTCGAACACGACGTGTTCGACGGAAACGTGTTCGTCGTGCAGGACTCCATCGCGCACTCGATCATCCGGGAGCTCCGGCTCAAGCTGCCCGGTGCACCGGGGGGCGCCCCCGGCAGGCGGCCGACCGAGAATGCCGAGGCGTACAGCCTGTACCAGCAGGGCAGGTACTTCTTCGAGAAGCGCGATGCGGCGAGCCTCCGCAAGGCGCAGGAGTTCTTCGAGCGGGCCATCGCTCTCGATACGGGGTACGCCAAGGCATACGCCGGTCTGAGCGATGCCTACAGCCACAGTTCGGTGTTCGGCTACATCGCGCCGGATCAGGTGTTTCCCCGGGCCAAGGCCGCGGCCGCCCGGGCGCTGGCCCTCGACAGTGCCTCGGTCGAGGCTCACACCTCGCTGGCATTCATCTCGTTGTTCTACGACTGGAATTGGGAGGAAGCGGGGCGCCATTTCGATCGCGCCTTGGCGCTCGACCCCCGCTATTCGCCGGCCCACCTCTTCCGTGCCTGGTATTTCGTGGCGCTCGATCGGGTGGAGGACGCGGTGGCTGAGGCCCGTCTGGCGGTGGACCTGGACCCGTTTTCTCTGGTGGCAAATGGCCGGCTGGCGTCCATGCTCACCTATGCACGCCGGTACGACGAAGCGCAGAGGCAGAGCCGGCACGTTCTCGAGATGGATTCCCTGAATTTCAACGGGGCGGTCGAGGCAGGGCGGGCCTATGTGTTCCAGGACCGCTGTGATGAAGCGACCCGGGCCGTTCAGGGGACTCACACGCCGATCATGGTCTCGATCAACGTGGGACTCTCCGGATACATCGCCGCCCGCTGCGGCCGGCGCGCGGTGGCCCGGGCCGAGCTGCAGCGACTCGCCGCCGACCAGCGGGCAGGGCACTACGTTTCGCACTACGGATTCGCGATGATTCAGGCCGGACTGGGGAATCGTGAGCAGGCGCTGGCCGAACTGGAGCGGGCCATCGCTGACCGGTCGTGGGGGGTGTTCACCCTCAAACTCGATCCGGTGTTCGAAACGTACCGGACGGATCCGCGCTTCATCGCGCTGCTCGCGCGGGTCAAGCTCGGCTCCTAGCCTCCCGCGCCCGCGGCGCGGCGAGGGCCATCCAGCGCGGGTTTTTGACCCACTCGTCGACAGCCCCACCCTCTATTGTGTGCACATGGATGCACACGCCACCGAACCCTCAGTTCTGCCTACTCTGGTTTCGATCGCCGAAATGCCCCGAGAGCGCCTTTGGACCCACGGGGCACAAGCATTGACCGCTTCCGAGCTATTGGCCATTCTGTTAGGGACGGGGGGAGGCGGGCGGACGGCACTCGAGGTCGCAACCCATCTTCTGACACCGGCGGAGGGATCGCTCCGGCGGCTGGCGGCCCGACCCGCCGGCGAGGTGTTGCAGACCCGCGGGGTGGGCCCGGCGAAGGGAGCCCGGCTCCTGGCCGCGCTCGAGCTGGGGGCCCGGTTGTCGCGCGAAGCTCGTCCGGCGCTGCCCCGGATCCGCTCCCCGGAGGACGTGATGCGGATCGCCGGCCCCCGGCTTCGGGATCTGGCGGTGGAGGAGTTTCACCTCCTCGCGCTGGACAGCCAGAGCCAGGTCACGCGGGACGTGCTCATCACCCGGGGCCTGCTCAACAGCTCGCTGGTGCACCCCCGCGAGGTATTTCGGGCCGCCATCGCGGAAGCGGCCGCGGGTATCATCCTGGTGCACAACCATCCGAGCGGAGATCCGACGCCCTCGGCGGACGACCAGGCCGTGACCCGCCAGCTGGTGGCGGCGGGCGAGTTGCTGGACATGCCGGTGTACGACCATGTGATCGTGGCGGGAGACCGCTTCACGAGTTTTGCCACGCGGGGATTGCTGTGAACGAAACACTGCTCGACCTGGCTCCCGACTTCCGGGCCGCGCTGGAGCGGCACGCCGACCGGCTCGATCTCGAGCTGATCGACCGCGCCCTCCGGTTCAGCGCGAGCGCGCACCGGGGCCAGAAGCGGATGAGCGGCGAGGAATTCGTCTCCCACAGCATCGCCGTGGCCACCATCCTGATCGGCCAGTTCCTCGATTCCACCTCGATCGTGGCGGCCCTGCTCCACGACGTGGTGGAAGACGCCGACGTCCGCAGCGAGGACATCGCCCAGGAGTTCGGCCCGGAGGTCGCCGGCCTGGTGGACGGCCTCACCAAGATCGCCCACCTGACCTTCCGCTCCACCGCGGAGGAGCAGGTCGAGAACTACCGCAAGCTGCTGCTCTCGATCGCCAAGGACGCGCGGGTCATCATCATCAAGCTGGCGGACCGCCTGCACAACATGCGGACGCTCGAGCACCTTCCGCCCGACAAGCGTGCCCGCATCGCCACGGAAACCCGCGAGATCTACGCCCCCCTGGCCCACCGCTTCGGCATGGCCGGGGTCAAGGCCGAGCTGGAGGATCTGGCGTTCAAGTTCCTGGAGCCGGAGGAGTACGCCGCGCTGGCCCGCCAGGTGGCGTCCAAGCGCGCCGAGCGCGAGGAGATGGTGGCGGCGCTGCAGGGGCCGCTGGAGCAGGAGCTCCGGCGGGCCGGCATCGCCGACGCCGATGTGAGCGGCCGGCCCAAGCACCTCTGGTCCATCTGGCAGAAGATGCGGAAGCGGAACACCCCGTTCGAGGCCATCTACGACATGATGGCCCTCCGGGTCATCGTGCCGACGGTTCCCGACTGTTACCACGTGCTGGGCGTGATCCACCACAAGTGGACCCCGCTGCAGGAGCGGTTCAAGGACTATATCGCGAGCCCGAAGTCCAACGGGTACCAGTCGCTCCACACCACCATTTTCGGGCCGAACGGGCAGCTCTACGAAATCCAGATCCGGACCCACGAAATGCACCGGACCGCCGAGTACGGCATCGCGGCGCACTGGCTCTACAAGTCGGAACGGGACCGGCCCGACGAGCTGGACCAGCACTTCGGCTGGTTCCGCCAGCTCCTGGAACTGCAGCAGGACACGCACTCGCCGGAAGAGTTTCTCGAGTTCCTGAAGGTCGATCTGTACCAGGACGAGATCTTCGTCTTCACGCCCCAGGGGGACGTGAAGCGCCTGCCCAAGGGTGCCACCGCGATCGACTTCGCCTTCCACGTGCACACCGAGGTCGGCGTCCATTGCCAGGGCGCCAAGATCAACGGCCGGATCGCGCCGCTGCACCGGGAGCTCAAGAACGGCGACACCATCGAGATTCTCACCTCGCCGCAGGCCCGCCCCAGCCGGGACTGGCTCCAGCATGTCCGCACCGGCCGGGCCCGCCACAAGATCAAGCAATGGGTTCGCCACGAAGAGGAAACGGTGTCGAGCGCGCTGGGCCGGGAAATCCTCCAGCGCGAGCTCAGGAAGCGGCGGCTGACGATGCCCGATCCGGCCGCGCTCAACCGCGCCGGGGCGGTCCTCAACCTGGAAGACGGCACGGCGCTGGAAGCGGCCATTGGCCGGGGAGACCTCCCCATCGGCCAGGTGGTGCGGGCCCTGTATCCCGACGCCGCGGAAGACGGCGTGGCCGAGCCCAAGCCGACGGTGTTCGGCCGGATGCTGAACCGGATCCGGCTGGGGCGGGGCATCAAGATCCAGGGCGTGGACGGCCTGCTGGTGCGCTACGCCCAGTGCTGCCAGCCGGTCCCGGGCGATTCGGTCGTAGGATACGTCACGCAGGGAAGGGGCATCTCGATCCACCGGGCGGACTGTCCCAACCTCCTCACCCTGTCGGCCGACGACCGGCGGGTCGAGATCGACTGGCAGGAGCAGGAGGGCGAGTCGTTCGCGGTCCGGCTGGTGGTGAACGCGGAAGACCGCCGCGGGCTCTACGCCGACATCATGCAGGCCATCAGCCAGACCGGCACCAACATTCGCGGGGCTGATCTGCATACCAAGGACGGCGGCGCCTTCGGCACCGTCTTCGTCGAGGTGGACAACCTCCCGCATCTGGCCAAGGTGCTCAAGGCGGTGCGGCGGGTGAAGGGCGTGGCGAGCGTGGACCGGAGGGAGGCGCCGCCCGCTGCCTGACCCCGGAGATTTCCCGCGGGAACCAGGTGGGGATTCGGTACCTCGGTACAAACCGGCAGTGGGTCCTCCAATCGAGCCCGCCGGTCATGGCGATTAGGCCCGGCCGTACCGAGTTCCGCATCTGGCGGGATGCCGAGTGGCCGCTGGGACGGTATCGCGTCGTGTCTTCGTCGACTCGGTCCCGCCGGATCCTCGGAATATGAGGTGAAAAAAGTCCGACTTCGGGTTATTTTCGGGCATGGCAGAGCACTGGTTGTTGAAGACCGAGCCGACGACCTACTCGTTCGAGCAGCTCGTCAAGGACGGGCGCGCCACCTGGGACGGGGTGCGCAATCCTACCGCGCTGCGTCATCTGCGAAGCATGAGCGCGGGGGATGCGCTGATGATCTATCACTCGGGAAAGGATCCCAGCGTGATCGGTCTCGCCCGGGTCACCAAGGCCGCGTATCCCGACCCCAAGGCCGGCGATCCGAAGTTCGTCGTCGTGGACCTCGTGCCCGTGCGCCCGCTTCCGCGCCCCGTTTTGCTCGCCACCATCAAGGCCGATCCGCGCCTGCTGACGATGGACCTGGTGCGGATCTCCCGGCTGTCGGTGATGCCGGTCTCGACTGCGCACTGGAACATCATCCTGAAAGCCGGCGGCCTCGGGTGACCTCGCCGTTCAAAGTGGTCGCTCCCTTCGAGCCGGCCGGCGACCAGCCCCGAGCCATCGCCGAGCTGGCTCGAGGCCTGGCCGAGGGAGACCGCTACCAGACCCTGCTGGGGGTGACGGGCTCGGGCAAGACCATGACGCTGGCGCACGTGATCGCGCAGTATGGGCGCCCGACGCTGGTGCTCTCGCACAACAAGACGCTCGCGGCGCAGCTGTATGGGGAGCTCAAGCAGTTCCTGCCCAACAATGCGGTGGAGTACTTCGTCTCTTACTACGACTACTACCAGCCGGAAGCGTACGTTCCCGCCACGGACGTGTACATCGAGAAGGACGCCTCGATCAACGAAGACATCGAGGCGCTCAGGCTGCGGGCGACCTCCAGCCTGATGGAGCGGGAAGACGTGGTGATCGTGGCCACGGTCAGCGCCATCTACGGCCTGGGAGATCCCGCCACCTACCGGAGCATGATGTTCACGCTGGCCACCGGGGAGGAGAAGGGGCGGGACGCGATCCTCGAGGACCTGGTCGCGATCCAGTACCAGCGCAACGACGTATCCTTCGAGCCGGGCACCTTCCGGGTCCGAGGAGACACCATCGAGATCTACCCGGCCTATGAAGAGCAGGCGGTCCGGGTGGAGCTCTGGGGAGACCGGATCGAGCGGATCTCCAAAATCGAGCCGCTCACCGGGAGCACCATCGCCCGGCTCGGCCAGTGCGCCATTTACCCCGCGAAGCATTTCGTCACCGAGCGGCCGGCCATCGAGCGCGCCGTGCGGCTGATCCGGGACGAGCTGGCGGTCCGGCTCGCCGAGCTCAAGACCGCGGGCAAGCTCCTGGAGGCGCAACGGCTGGAGTCGCGCACCCAGTTCGATGTCGAAATGCTGCTGGAAATCGGAACCTGTCCCGGCATCGAGAACTATTCGCGGCATCTGACGGCCCGTGCCGCCGGTGAGCGTCCGGCCTGCCTGCTCGACTATTTCCCGGCCGACTACCTGGCCGTGGTGGACGAATCGCACGTCTCGCTCCCCCAGATCGGGGGGATGTTCAACGGCGACCGGGCCCGCAAGACCACGCTGGTGGAATACGGATTCCGGTTGCCTTCGGCGCTGGACAACCGCCCGCTCCGGTTCGAGGAGTTCATGGAGCTGGTGCCGCGCATGATCACCGTGTCGGCCACGCCGGGCGACTACGAGCTGGGTCTCTCGCAGGGCTCGGTGGTCGAGCAGATCATCCGGCCCACGTTCCTGGTGGACCCGGAGGTCTCGGTGCGTCCGGTCAAGGGCCAGGTGGACGACCTGCTCAACGAAATCCGCCTGCGGGAGGCGCGCAAGGAACGGGTGCTGGTCACCACGCTCACCAAGCGCATGGCGGAAGACCTGACCGACTACCTGCAGCAGCACGGGGTGCGGGTGCGCTATCTCCACTCCGACATCGACGCGATCGAGCGGGTGGAAATCCTGCGGGGGCTTCGACTGGGCGAATTCGACGTCCTGGTCGGCATCAACCTGCTCCGGGAGGGCCTCGACCTTCCGGAGGTCTCGCTGGTGGCCATCCTGGACGCGGATCAGGAAGGGTTTCTCCGCTCCGACCGCTCGCTGATCCAGACGGTGGGCCGCGCGGCCCGGAATCTTCACGGGGTGGCGATTCTCTACGCCGACCGGATGACCGGCTCGATGGAGCGGGCGCTTGCCGAAATGGACCGCCGCCGCGCCATCCAGCAGGCCTACAACATCGAGCACGGCACCACGCCGGTGTCGATCGTGAAATCCACCGACCAGGTGCGGCTCTCGACCCACGTCGCGGACGCGAGAACCGCGGCGGCCGGGTCGCGCAAGACGCCGGCCCCGCCCGATCTGCACGATCCCAAGCAGCGCGCGGCGGCCATGGCGGCCCTGGAGAGACAGATGAAGCAGGCCGCCGCCAATCTCGAGTTCGAAATGGCCGCCATGCTCCGGGACCAGCTCAACGATCTGCGTGCGGTGTCGGCGCCGGAGGTGCGCCGGGCCGGATCGTGGGGGAGTCGTCGCCGGGCGTGACCGCGCTCCTCGACGAGCCGGCACTCCGGGCCCTGGCCCTCGACCTGGGCTCCCGGCTCTCGCCCCGGGAAGTGGTCTGGCTGGAGGGAGATCTGGGGAGCGGCAAGACGACGTTCGTCCAGGCGCTGGTACCCGGGCTCGGCGTCACCACCACCGCCACCAGCCCGACCTACGCGCTGGTGCATCACTATGAGGGCCGGGACGGTCCGGTCTACCATGTGGACTGCTATCGGCTGGCTCGCCCCGACGAGGCCCGCGACCTGGACTGGGACGCGCTTCAGCAGGGAGCCGCGCTGCTCATCGAATGGCCGGAGCGCGCCGGCCCATGGGCACCACCCGCCACGCGCCGAGTGCGGCTGGCGCACACCCCGGATCCCGGCGTGCGCCAGGTGGACATTTCGTGATCGCCCTGGGCATCGAAACCGCCACCGACCGGCTCAGCGTGGCGCTCCGCCGACCCGGCGTCCCGGTCCTCGAGCGTCACCTCGATGGGGCGCGCCAACACGCGGCCGCGCTGCTGCCCCTGGTCGCCGGGCTGCTCGATGCCGGAGGCACCCGACTCGGGGAGGTCGGCACTCTCGCGATCGCGGACGGTCCGGGTAGCTTCACCGGGCTCCGGGTGGGCGCGGCGGCGGTCAAGGCGCTGGCCCGGACCCATCCCGCCATCGAGGTCTGGACCGCCTCGAGCCTCATGGTCCGGGCGGCCGGCGTCGCGGCGCCGCGAGGGGATCGATTGCTGGTGGTGACGTCCGCGCTCCGGGGCGAGCTGTACGCCGCGTGCTTCCGGTTCGATCCCTCCGGACCGGTGGAAACGCTCAGCCCGCCGGGAGTCGCCACGCCCGAGTCGCTTTCCGTTCCCGCGCCGGACCTGCTGATTGCCGACGCGCCGGAGGAACTGGTGGAACGACTCACGATCCGATTCGGAGTGCCAGTGGTGCGGGGCGAGGCGAGCCTGCCTTCGGCCGCGGCGCTCCTGACGTTGGTCGGGCGCGCCGGTGGCGCGGAACGCATCCAGGCACTCGATAATTGGGAGCCGACCTATGGTCGACCCGCGGAGGCCCAGGTCAAATGGGAAGCGGTCCATGGCCGAACCGTACCTGATTCGACGCGCGATGCTGGCTGACGTTCCCGCGCTGGTGGCGATCGAGCGGGCGTGCTTCAGCGATCCCTGGACCGCGTCGGGGATTCGTGAAACGATTCAATATGAAACGGCTCGGGCGTTCGTGGCGGAAGCCGAGGGAGAGGCAGTGGGGTACGTGATGGCGCGAATATCTGGCGAGGAAGGGGAAATCCTGAATCTTGCCGTCCTCCCGAAGTGGCGGAGGAAGGGAATTGCGCGGTGTCTCCTGGATGAGGCACTGGGCTCGATCGCGGCGGCTGGCGTCACCGAGGCCTACCTCGAGGTCCGACAGTCGAACGGCGAGGCAATCACGCTCTACCAGTCTCAGGGATTCAGGCCGGTCGGGGTTCGACCCGATTATTATCGGGACCCGCGGGAAGACGCGCTGGTGCTTCGGGCGCCACTCCAGTCGGTGCGGTAATCGGGAACCGGCAGCGTATGTTTGGTTACGGAAAGCACTTAGCCAGCTTGTAGGATGGACGGGTCCACCGATTTGGCCCGCAGATTTTCTCGTGTGAGGAGGATTCCATGGCTCGCAGTCTCAATCGCGCTCAGCTGATCGGCAACCTCGGGGCGGACCCGGAGGTGCGCAGCACGTCCAACGGTGGCCGGGTGGCCAATCTCTCTCTGGCCACCAGCCGGCAGTGGAAAGGGGCATCGGGAGACAAGCAGGAAAAGACCGAGTGGCATAAGATCGTGCTGTGGAACAACAAGGGCTCAAATCTTGCGGACATCGCGGAGCGCTATTGCAAGAAGGGCGACAAGGTCTACGTCGAAGGCAGCATCGAGTATCGGAGCTGGCAGGACAAGGATGGCCAGACCCGCTACACGACGGAGATCAACGCTCGCGAACTGATTCTCTTGTCCGGCAAGGGTGAAGGTGGCGAGTCCTACTCCGCTCCCAAGGCGGCGGCTGGGGCGGCGTCCGCCAAGCCCGGTGCCAAGGACGAGTCGTTCAGCGACTTTCCGGAGGCTCTCGATGCCGAGGATGACGATCTCCCGTTCTAGGCTCTCATTCCTGTTCCTGCTGACGCTGGGGCTCGGTGCCCCGGCGTCGGCGCAGGGCGCCAAGGCTACTTCCCACACCGTGCAGAAGGGCGATACCCTCTGGGACATCGCCCGAGCCTACCTGGGCGATCCGTTTCTCTGGCCGCAGATCTACAAGCTCAACACCGCGGTCGTGGAAAATCCCCATTGGATCTATCCTGGTGAGGTCCTCCAGCTGCAAGGCGTCGCGGGCCAGACCGCCGTGCCGACCACCGACACTCCACCGCCGCCCCCGCGCGCCGAGCCGGCCCCGCCGCCGCCGCCGCCCGCGCCCGTGCCGGCCGGCTCGGTTCAGCCCGAGGTGCAGCAGGCCAGCCAGGGCAATGATGACGACGGCCTGGGCCTGTTTCGGCGCAAGCGGGTTGCCGACGTCCAGAGCGCGTTCAAGACCTACCGTTCAGTCAGGTTCCATCCGCTCCGCGCCGGTGAGTTCTATTCCTCCGGGTTCCTGACCGAGGGCGACAGCCTTCCCTGGGGCGAGCTGCTGGGCCCGACCACGCCGGAGCAAATCGAGAGCGGGCGGACCCGCGCCGCGGTCCAGGCGTTCACCGGTGTCGGGATGCGGCCGCCGGCCGGCGCCACCTACTCCGTCGGAGATACGCTGATCGTGATGGATCGGCGGGAGGGCCCGATCGGATATGGACAAATCGTCGTCCCCACCGGCATGATCCGGGTCACCGGGCAGAACGGAGACCAGACCCTCGGCGAAGTGATTGCGGTGTACGGCCCCATCCGGGACGGCCAATCGCTCATGCCCGCGGAGAAGTTCACCGACCCGGGCTCCAGCGTCTATCAGCCGATCACGGGTGGCATCGAAGGCCGGGTGCTGCTCTCCCGCGACCGCCGCGAGCTGCGCCACCCCCAGGAAGTGCTGTTCATCGATGTCGGACGGTCCCAGGGTGTCGCCCTCGGCGATCTCTTCCAGGCCCGCCGCACTCCCGGGCCCCAGGACAAGACCGAAGCCAACGCGGTGGACGAAGTCATGGCCGTCCTGCAGGTCATCCACGTGCGGGGACGCACCGCCACGGTCAAGGTGCTCAACGTGGTGTCACCAGACATCAAGCCGGGAACCCGGGTCGTCCAGGTCGCCAAGCTTCCGAGCTGACCCAGCCGGCTCCGTGATTCGACTCGCCCCGCACCCTCCCGGCATGATGGTGCGGGGCGAGCCGTTTTTGGCGAGGGGTCAGGCTTCTATCTTACCGGCATGCTGATCCTCCAGACCGTAGCACAGGTGCCGACGAATCCGCTCCAGCTCGTGATGGTGTCGAGCGTCGAGACCCAGATCGTCCTCGCCGTCATCATCCTCTTCTCGCTGGCATCCTGGTTCCTGATCGGAATCAAGGGCTGGCAGTTCCGGCGCCTCCGCAAACAGTCCGCCCGGTTCTTTCACGAGGTCGAGCGCTCCCCCCGGCTGCAGGAGGCCTACCGGGGAGCGATGAAGCTCCCGTCGTCGCCCTTCAACCGGCTCTTCCGGGAAGGGCTCACCTTCTACTCCCAGCTGCAGCCCGGGGTGATTCGCGAGGAGGGCACCGGCCACGGCGCGCTGTCGCCCACGCAGCTGGAGGCGCTGAAAATGGTGCTGGGGAAGGAAGTGGCGGCCGGACGGGACGAAGCGGCGCACTACGTGACCTGGCTGGCCACCATCGGGGCGGTGAGCCCGCTGATGGGGCTTCTGGGCACCGTACTGGGTGTCATGGACGCGTTCATCGGCATCTCCAGCAAGGGGTCGGGCAACCTGGCGGCGGTGGCTCCCGGGGTGGCGGAGGCGCTGGTCACCACGGTGGCGGGCCTGGCCGCCGCCATCCCGGCGCTGATGGCCTACAACTACTTCGCGAACAAGGTGTCGGAGTTCGAGTCGGAGCTGGAAGGGTTCGGCAACCTGCTGGTGGGCTGGATGGCGCGGGAAGGGCTGCTCTAGATGTCCCTCTCGGGAGGCGGGTTCGGGCGGCGGCGACGGCTGCTGCCGACGGCGGACATCAACGTCACCTCGCTGGTGGACGTCGCCTTCGTCCTGCTGATCATCTTCATGATCACCGCCCCGATGATGCAGGGCGGCGTGGCGGTCGAGCTGCCCAAGGCCGAAGGCCGGCCGCTGGCCCCGAAGGAAGGGGTGATCATCACGGTGGACCGGACCGGGCGGATCTACGTGGACCAGACCCGGGTGAGCTACGACGAATTCCGGGCGGCGTTCCGCGCGCTTGTGGCCAAGCGGGGCACGTCGAACGTCTACCTCCGTGGTGACCGGCGGGTGCCCTATGGAGAAGTGGTTCGCGTCATGGCGGCGATGATCGCGGCCGGTGTGACCAACGTCCAGATGACCACCGAAGACGAGGAGATCGTCCCCTGATCGCGAAGGCTGCGCGGCTTCCGCGGGGCGCAGTCTGGACCGGGCTCGTGGGGACGGTGGCGATCCACGCCGGCGCGGTGGCGGCGCTGATTCTCGCCATCCGGCCGGAGGCGATCTCGAATCAGCCGAGCTACGCGGTGGAGCTGGTGGCCGCGGCGCCCGCGGCCGGTACCGCGCGGCCGACCCCGGAGGTGGTGACGCCGCCGGCGCCGGCGATTCCCAAGAAGCCGCCGAAGGCCGTGCCCAAACCGGTGAAAGCCGTGAAGCCGGCGGCCAAGCCGCCGGCCAAGACCGCGCCGGCCAAGGCGGCCGGTGCCGTGACGCCGCTTCCGGGAGAGACGCCCAAGGGCGGCACCGATATCGCCAACGTGAAGACCCAGGGCAAGGAGTTTCCCTATCCCGAATACCTGCGCAACCTCGTCACCCAGATCTACCGGCGCTGGAACCGCCCCAGCGGCAATGTCGCCCTGGAGGCGGAGGTGACCTTCGTGATCCTGCGCGACGGCACCGTCAAGGAGATCAAGATCCTGCGTTCCTCACACAGCTATTCCTTCGATCAGGAGGCGCAGGGGGCGATCGATGCGGCGGGCGCGGTGAAGGCATTCGGCCCGCTCCCCGCCGGATACCCGGCGGACTACCTGCCGATCAGTTTCCTGTTCACGCCGAGGCAGGTTCCGTGAGGGCGATTCCGACGGTCGTCGCGCTGGCAGTGCTGGGAGCCTGGCCGCTCACCGTCGCGGCCCAGGACACGGTGCGGGTCGGGATCACCTATCGGCCCGGGGTCCGTCCCGGCCTGGTGGTGCTGCCCGCGCCGGGGCTGGACTCGGTCCGCGCCATCGTGGCGCGGGATCTCGACTACAGCGATCGGTTCGAGCTGATCGAGCTCACCCAGACGCCGCCGACGGAGGCGGGTCCGCGCGGCCCGATCAATTTCGCCTTCTACCGCACGCTCGGCGCGGCGCTGGCGCTGGAGCTGCTTCCCTCGGACAACGGCGGCGTCACGGCCCGGCTCTACGATCTGGCCGCCGAGCGTCCCCAGGCCGAGACCACCATGCCGGTGGAGCGGAGCGGGGCGGGGGAAGGCCGCATGACCGTGCACCGGCTGTCCGACGAGATCGTCCGGTTGAGCACCCGCCAGCCCGGTATCGCGACCACCCGGATGCTCTTCCTCAACGATGACCGGCGCATCTGGCGGGTCGACAGCGACGGGGCCGGCGCGGTGGCGGTGTCCCCGGCGGGGGTGTCGGCGGCGTCACCGGCCTGGTCTCCCGACGGGACCCGGATCGCCTATATGCAGTTCGCCGGCGACGGGTCGAAGCCGATCGTCCTGCAGGTGCTGGGGACCGGCACCCGGACCGTCGTCCCCACCACCAGCGGGACGCAGAACATCACGCCGGTCTTCGCGCCCGACGGATCCGGCCTGCTGTTCGCCCGGATGAGCGATCAGGGCGTAAGCCTTTACGGGGCAAACGTTCGCGACCTGTGTTGCGTGGAAAGATTGACCGGCGGAAGGTTTGCAGAAAACTTCTCGCCCGCCTATTCTCCGGACGGACGCCGGGTCGTTTTCGTCTCGACGCGCGCGGGGGGCCAGCAGATCTACGCCATGGCCGCCGACGGCACCGACCAGGAGCTGCTGGTGCCGTTCGATTACGGGGACACGGGCAATTCCAACGCGCCCGATTGGTCGCCCGACGGCGCGACGATCGCGTTCCATCGCGAGGTCGGAGGCGCGCCGCAGATCTACACCTTCGATCTCGCGGGTCGCCGCCCCAAGCAGTGGACGTCCTCGGGCCGGAACGAAGACCCGAGCTGGGCGCCCGATGGCCGTCATCTGGTGTTCGTGTCCAACCGGACCGGGCGGCGGCAGTTGTTCGTACTGGACACGGAAACGGCGCGGACCCGGCAGATCATGACAGCGGGCAGCGCGCGGCTTCCGGCGTGGTCACGGTCGCTGGGCCGCCCGCAGTAGGAAACCTCAACCTCGCGGAGTCGAACAATGCGTAGACGACACGGTGTGGTGCCGCTCGCCCTGCTGGCACTCTGCGCGGTGGCAGCGTGCAGCCATAAGAGCCCGGTGGTGGCACCGCCGACCGAGACGGGCACCGGGACGGCCACCCCGCCTCCCGCGCCCCCCCCGGCGACCAATCCGGGCCCCAGCATGGCCGGCACGGACGCGGCGGCCGTCACCCGCGCCCTGACGACCGAGCTGGGCAACATGATCCACTTCGACTACGACCAAGACGCCATCAAGCCGGAAGACCGGCCGATCCTGGACCGCAAGGCCGACATCCTGCGGGCCAATCCGGCCCTGCGGGTCCGCATCAGCGGGCATGCCGATGAACGCGGCTCCGACGAGTACAACCTGGTGCTGGGCAACCGGCGGGCGGTGGCGGCCAAGGAGTACCTGATCGGCAAGGGCATCGATGCCTCGCGGATCGACGTGACCAGCCTTGGCGAGGAACGGCCGATCGACCCGGCCAGCAATGAAACCGCGTGGGCCAAGAACCGGCGCGATGAATTCGAGATCATCGGCGGCGGCGATCGGCTGGTGGCGCCGCGATGAGACGCAACGACGCACGGACGCACGGACCCACGAAGGCTCGGGCGAAAGGCCTTCGCCTTGCCTCTCTGGGTCTGTGCGTCGTTGCGTCGGCGGCGCTTCCCGCCTGCGCGACCAAGGGGCAGGTGCGCCTCCTCGAGACCGAGGTGCGCTCCATGCGCATCGAGACCGGCCGCCGTGATTCGGTCCGGGCGGCCAACCTCGCCTCGGTGATCGCGCTGCAGCAGCGAATCCTGGACTCGCTGGTAGCGGGGCGCGAGGCCCTGCGGAACCTCGACGTCAGGGTCCAGGCGGACATGACCGATGTGCAGCGCCAGCTGCTCCAGATCCAGGAGCTCACCGGCCAGAGCCAGCGGCGCTTGTCCGAGCTCAAGGCCCAGGTGGACGCCCGCGCCGAGCAGAGCCAGGCCTCCGGGGTGGTTGCCCCTCCGCCGGCGCCGGCCGCCGACACGACGAGCCGCATGGCGGCCTCGCCCGGACCGGCGCCCACGGTCTCCGCCGATCAGATGTACCAGGGGGCCCGGCAGCAGCTCAATCGCGGGGCGGTGGGAACGGCGCGCCGCGGGTTCCAGGAATTCCTGACCAGCTACCCCAGCCACGAGCTGGTGCCCGACGCCCTCTTCTATATCGGAGAGAGCTTCGCGGTCGAGAATGCCGATTCGGCCGTGGCCTACTGGACCCGGGTGGTGGGCCAGTATCCCAAGGCCGGCAAGGCATCGACCGCGCTCTACAAGATGGGCCGGATCGAGGAGGTCCGGAACAACCGAACCGCGGCCAGAGGCTATTACGATCGTCTCCTCAAGGAGTATCCCCGCTCCGACGAAGCCGACCTCGCTCGCGAGCAATTGAAGAACCTCCGCCCTTAGCGG
The DNA here is from genome assembly GCA_963762545.1 of uncultured Gemmatimonadales bacterium. Classification (GTDB taxonomy): domain Bacteria; phylum Gemmatimonadota; class Gemmatimonadetes; order Gemmatimonadales; family GWC2-71-9; genus JABFSM01. The sequence continues at coordinate 838,778 of CAVXLC010000002.1, forward strand.
CGGCCGCGGACCCTCCATGCCACGTACCGCCGGCGAAATGCCGTTCCTCGACCATCTCGAGGAGCTCCGCTCGCGCATTTTGCGCAGCCTGCTCGCGATCGTGGCGTGTTTCGTGGTGGGGTTGTTCCTGGTCAACCGGTTCCGTCTGATCGATCTGCTCAAGCGGCCGATCGCCGCGTATCTTCCCAACGGCCAGCTCACGGTGCTGTCGCCCACCGAGCCGTTGATGATCGTCCTCAAGCTGGCGCTGATCGTCGGCCTGGTGCTCGCGTCGCCAATCCTGCTCTGGCAGCTCTGGGCCTTTCTCTCGCCCGCCCTCTACGAGAAGGAAAAGAAGACCCTGGTGCCGGCGCTGTTCGTCGGGCTGGTGCTGTTTCTGACCGGCGGCTCGCTGGCCTTCCTGTTCATCGTCCCCCAGGCGCTGCGGGTGCTCATGGGGGTGCAGTCGGGCAGCTTCAACCCCATGATCACGTACGAGGCCTATTTCTCGTTCGTGATGCAGATCGTGCTGGCGCTGGGGCTCTCCTGCGAGCTGCCGCTGCTGATGATCATCCTCGCGGGGCTGGGCATCGTGGCCACCCCGCTGCTCAACCGGATCCGGCCCTACGCCATCGTCGGCAGCTTCATTCTGGGCGCAGTGCTCTCGCCCGGGGCCGACGTGCTGTCGATGTTCATGCTCACGATCCCGCTGCTGCTCCTCTATGAAATCGGGGTGGCGGGGGTCTGGATGGTGCAGAAACGGAGAAAAAAGGCCGAGGCCGCGGCCGGCCTGCTGGTGCTGCTGTGCTGCCTCCTTCCGGTCACCGGGCATGCCCAGCAGCCGGTTCCCCGTCCTCCGCTCCGCCCCGGCCAGCCGGGACTCCTCCCCGGTATGACGGGGCGGGATACCGTGCCGCAGGCCGGGGCGGCCGGCGGGCGACGGCTCGACTCCGCCAGTGCGCGGCGGCTGGGGCTTCCGTCGGCTCCCAAGCAGCAGTTCCTGGCACCCGATTCGATCATGTCCCAGCTCATGGACCTCGAGGGTTACGAGGTCACCCGGTATCGCGCCGATTCGGCCACCGTGCAGGCCGCGGAAAAATCGGTGTACCTGCACGGCAATGCGATGACCGACCGTTCCGGAGCGGTGGTGGAAGCGGCATCAATCCGCTACCGCGAGGGCGACTGCGCCGTCGAAGCCACCGGCGAGCCGCACATGTTCCAGAACGGACAGGTGCTGATCGGCGAGTCGGCCCGGTTCGACACCTGCAAGGAGCGTGGGGTGATTCGCGACGCCCTGACGCAGCTCACGGAGGGGGGCGGGAACTGGTTCATCCGGGGCAATCTGGCGATCGACCAGAACCAGACCCGGCTCTACGGCGGCAACGCCGAGCTGACCAGCTGCGACCTGCCGATTCCCCACTATCATTTTTCGGCCAAGGAGATGAAGTGGGTGTCCAAATCGGTGATGGTGGCCCGGCCGGCGGTGCTCTACATCCGGGACGTTCCGGTGGCCTGGATCCCCTTCATTTTTCAAGACACCAAGACCGGCCGGCACTCGGGGATCCTGATTCCGCAATTCGGCTTCAACGACATCGTGCGACCCACCGAAGGGTACAACCGGCAAGTCACCAACATCGGATATTACTGGGCCCCCAACGATTATTTCGACGCCCAGCTGCAGCTGGACTGGTTCAACAACCGGTACCTGCAGTGGGGCATCATCACCCAGTACCGGATTCTGAACCGGTTCGTGAGCGGCAACCTGTCCTACTCGGTGCAGCAGCAGAGCGGTGGCGGAACCGGCAAACAGATCGCGTGGGCCCACAGTCAGAGCTTCAATGTCTCCACCAGTCTCCGGGTCAACGCCAACTACGCGACCAACACCTCCATCCTGTCCCGGAATTCGATCGACCCCCGCCAGACCACGCAGCAGATCACCAGCGGGGCCAGTTTCACCAAGCGGTTTCCCTGGGGCAACCTGGATCTGGGGCTGACCGGGCACCAGAACATCAACGATGGCAGCGCGCAGCTGATCGCGCCGACCCTCACGATCACTCCCAAGTCGATCGACATCGGGCGGAGCCTCACCTGGTCTCCCGGGCTCTCGTTCACCAATCAGAACGACTACAAGAGCCCCAACGGCGTGCTGCTGGTCCCCGGCGCGGCCGGACAGCTCGACAGCATCAAGCTGCTGGGCCACACCCGGGTCTCGACCATGTCGATGCAGACCCCGCTCCGCATCGGCTCGTTCAACTGGTCCAATTCGATTCTCGTAATCGACAACGACTCCACCGGCCGCTACTCGACGCCCAACGTGCGGATTCCGAATCTCGATACGCCGGATCCCAACGACTCGATCACGGTGAGCCGGTTCCGGACCGGCGGCTTTTCCACGACGGTGGATTGGCAGACCGGCATCAATCTCCCGATTCTCTTCGCCCCGACCTGGAAATTCTCGCCCAACATCAGCATCGTGAACTCGGGGCCGGGCACCTTCGCGGTCCGCAACGCGTTGACCGGCGGCAACTTCGTGTATCAGGGCAAGCGGCTGTCGTTCGGCGCCTCGATCTCGCCCACGTTCTTCGCGTTCTTCGGCGGCATCGGCGGGATCTCCCGGATCCGCCACAGCATTTCGCCCAGTCTTTCCTGGAGCTATTCTCCGCCCGGAACCATCCCGGCCGACTACGCCCGCGCCATCGGCCAGCCCAACCTCCGGAAGACCATCGCCTCTCAGAGCGTGCAGCTCACCCTGAACCAGAACTTCGAGGCCAAGGGCCGGCCGTCGCCCGGTGATACCGCGGGCACCAATGTGAGGAAGTTCCGGCTGTTGAGCATCAGCACCAGCACGCTGGCCTTCGATATCGAGCAGGCCAAGCAGCCCGGCCGGACCGGGTGGACGACACCCAACGTCCAGAACACGCTGGCCAGCGACCTGCTGCCGGGATTCAGCTTTTCCGTGTCGCACAACCTGTGGGACGGCCCGGTGGGGTTCAAGACCTCGAAGTTCAAGCCGTTTCTGGAGAGCGTGAACGCCGGGTTCGGCATCACCGGGCACACTTTTCAGCAGATCGGATCGCTCCTCGGTCTGGTGAAGCGTCCCCCCCCGGAAACCGGGGCCCAGCAGCAGCCGCTGCCCGGCGGGGCGGGGGTCGCGCTGCCCGGCGACCTGCGGCGCACCGCCATCCTCAATCCCAATCAGATGTTCTCGCGGGGCGGGCGGCCGTTCCAGTCCAATGTGACGATCAACATCTCGCGGACCCGGCCGGCGCTGGGTCCGACCGGCGTTCCCCTGAAGTCGAACAACCGGAGCAGCGTGGGCCTCAACACGACGTTCAGCCCGACCCGGTTCTGGGGCGTGACGTGGGCCACCCAGTACAACGCCACCGACGGAAAGTTCGAATCGCAGCAGATCCAGCTCAGCCGGGATCTCCACGAGTGGCGCGCGGCGTTCAATTTCGTGAAGAGCCCCAACGGCAATTTCGCGTTCTTCTTTTCGGTATTCCTCACCGACTTCACGGACATCAAGTTCGACTACAACCAGACCACCATCCGTCCCTGAGTGTACTCGGCCGCCTCGTGCCCTTAGTTTGGGGCCATGCCGACGCCGACCCCGACGCTGCTCATCGACGGCCGCTCGCTCACCATCCCGGACGTCGTCCGGGTCGCCCGGATTCCCGGGACGGTGGTGCAGGCCGATCGGAGCGCCCTTGCCGGAGTCGCCGCGTCGCGGGCCATCATCGACCGCGCGGTGGCCCGGGGTGACACCATGTATGGCATCAATACCGGGTTCGGCAAGCTCGCCAACGTCCCCATCGCTCCCGAGCAGCTCGATCGCCTCCAGCTGAATCTGATCCGCAGTCATGCCGCCGGCGTCGGGGAGCCGCTCGACCCCGGCGTGGTACGGGCCATCATGCTGCTGCGGGCCAACGTGCTGCTGCGCCCCACCAGCGGCGTGCGCCCCGAGCTCGCGGAGGCGCTGGTGGCCCTGTTGAATGCCGGCATCGTCCCCTGGGTGCCGGAGCAGGGGAGTGTGGGGGCCAGTGGCGACCTCGCTCCGCTGGCCCACCTGGCGCTGGTGCTCATGGGGGAGGGAGAGGTGCTGACGGCGGCCCGCGAACGCCGGCCGGCGGCCGCGGTGCTCCAGTCCGCGGGGCTCGCCCCCTTCCGCCTCGGACCCAAGGAGGGTCTGGCCTTCATCAATGGCACCCAGGCGCAGACCGCGCTCCTGTCTCTGCTGGTGCACGATGCGCAGACGCTCTGGCGTTCGGCCATCGGGGCCGCGGCCATGAGCCTCGAGGCGCTGCGCGGGACACCCACGCCGCTGGATCCGCGCATTCACGACAACCGCCCGCATGACGGGCAGCGTCGCGCGGCGGCCCTGATGCGGGCCCTGCTGGCCGACAGCGAGATTCGCGAGTCCCATCGGGAGAACGACCCCCGGGTCCAGGACGCCTACAGCCTTCGCTGCACTCCGCAGGTGCTGGGGGCCGTGGGCGACGCGATCGCCTTTGCGGCGCGGGTGGCCGACATCGAGCTCAACTCCTCGACGGACAACCCGCTGGTCTTTCCCAGCGGCGAAGTGCTGTCCGGAGGGAATTTTCATGGTCAGCCGGTGGCCCAGGCCCTCGATTTCCTGGCGATCGCGCTCACCACGCTCCAGGCCCTGGCGGAGCGGCGGGTCGAGCGCCTCGTGAACCCCGATCTGTCGCAGGGCCTCCCGGCCTTCCTGACGTCGGATCCGGGGCTCTCGTCGGGGCACATGATGGTCCAGATCACCGCGGCCTCGCTGGTCGCCGAATCGCGCACGCTGGCCTATCCGGCCAGCATCGGGTCCATTCCGACCGACGCCAACCAGGAAGACTTCGTGCCGATGGGGATGGCGGCCGCCTACAAGGCGCGCCGGATTCTCGCCAATGCCCAGCGGGTGGTGGGGGCGGAGTTTCTCTGCGCGGCCCAGGGTCTCGAATTCCAGTTGCCCCGGCGGCCGGGGCGGGGCGTGGAGCGGCTCTATCGCCGGATCCGGGAGATGCCGGACCCGGTGCTGCCTCTGGCCGACGACCGGCCCCCGGCCCCCGATCTCGAGCGGCTGGCCCGCGCGGTGTCGGCGGGGCTCCTGGACCCGGAAGAGCAGATGGCCTAGCGCCCGGCCCTCCGCCGGGCCGGTCTTCCCGCGGTTCCTTGCCCCCCGCCGCATCGCCTTCCTATCTTACGAAGCTGCAAGCTCTTGGCACCCGGCCCTTTTGCTCGCGAGCCGCATGAATCTGGATAAGCTGAAGGAAGCGGCTCGAAAGTTCGAGCAGCGGGAGGAGTGGCGTCGCGCCATCGACGTCTACCTCCAGGCTATCCGCGAGGCGGAGGAAGCGGGCGGGGAAGGCACCCAGGATCCGGCGCTGTACAACCGGGTCGGCGATCTCGAGATGAAGGCCGGCGACACCATGGCCTCATTGCGCGCCTACGAGCAGGCTGCCGAACTGTATGCCGACCAGGGATTCTTCAACAACGCGATTGCCCTCTGCGGGAAGATCCTGCGCGTCAATCCCAGCCGCACCGCCACCTACCTGCGCCTGGCCCAGCTGCACGCGCGCAAGAACTTTGTTGGCGAAGCGAAGAAGAACCTGCTGGAGTACCTCGAGCGCATGAATGGCGTCGGCCAGCTCGAAGAGGCCTTTTCCGCGGTGAAGCTCTTCGCCGATCAGTTCCACGCCAATCCCGATATTCGCCTGATGCTGGTGGAGCTGCTGCGCGCGTCGTCCCGGAACGAGGACGCCCAGGAGCAGCTCGAAAAGCTCGCCAGCGAGCTCGAGGCTCGCGGCGACGCGACCGGCGCGCGCAAGACCCGCGAACGGCTCCATGCCATCTCGGCGGAAAAGTCCGGATCGCTCGGCACCGCTCGCTCGGGCAACGACCTGATCTTTCTCGATACCAGCGAAGAGGCCACGCCCCCCGCGGAGGGGGTCGCCACGATGGAAGGCCTGGTCGGAAGCGCCGCCGAGGAGCTCGACTCGGGACCGGCCATCCTGGCAGTGACCAGCGAGCATGGGGCCGCCTCCCTCGACGCGGATGCCGCCGCCGGTCAGGGCCTCGGGGCCGACGCTACCGCCATCAGCGGCTCCGAGCAGGGTTGGGCGGACACCATCGCACCGCTCGACGGGCTCGATCTCATCACCTCGGCAAACTCGGTTCCCGAGGAAGGTGCCCCACGCGACGAGTCGCTGCCCCTGCTCGATCTCACCGAGGCGGCGGTCGACCTGGGGCTGCCGCTGGAGAGCGAAGCCGTCGACGCGTGGCTGGTGGAGGAAGGCCCCGGCGAAGCCTCCCTGGAAGGGGATTCCCTCTCCATTCTCGAGGCGGCCGAATTCGATGACATTGATTCGGTCGAGGCGGCGGCGCCGGCGGCGCCGCCCCTGCCCACCCCGGCCGACCTGATGTACCTCCAGCTGGAAGACGCGATGGTGGGCGCCGATCCTTCCCTCGGCATGGAGCCGGGCGCCGCGCTGCTGGGACGCGCCCGCGAGGCGCTCGATGCCGGGGAGCGGGACACCGGCATCCACGTCATGGAGGAGGCGCTCCGCCTGTTCGAGACCGAGGGGCGCTGGGACGAGGCGCTCACGGTCTGCAGCGATCTCCTTCGGGCCGACCCCGAGAACATCGCGCGCTACCAGAAGCAGGTCGAAGTCGCCTACCGGGCGGGGCAGCGAATCCACCTGGTGAACGCCTACCTCGAGCTGGCCGACGCTCTGGTCCGGATGGACGCCGCGGACCACGCCGTTCACGTCTATCGCCGGGTCCTGGAACACGATCCCCACAACGAGCAGGCCTCCTCCGCGCTCGAGCTGCTGGAGACCATGATGCCGCCCGCGGAGGCCCCGGTCCGGACGCCGGAGCCGGTCGCGCCGGCTGTTCTACCCGTCGCACCGCCGGTTGAGGCGCAGCCGCCGGCGGCCGCCCCCGCGACCGACTTCGTCGATCTGGGCGCGCTCATCATGGACGAGGAGCGCACCCGCGACACCCGGATGCGGGTCGGGCAGAAACATCCGATCGAGGACGAGGATCAGGCCTTCCACGAGGCGCTCTCCGATTTCAAGCGGGGCATCGAGGCCAACCTCGACGCCAACGACTTCCAGGCCCATTACGATCTCGGCATCGCGTTCAAGGAAATGGGGCTGGTCGACGAGGCCATCGCGCAGTTCCAGAAGGCGCTGCGCTCCCCCGATGGACGGCTCCGGACCTCCGAGCAACTCGGCGCCGCGTTCTTCGAGAAGGGGCAGTACGCCATCGCGGAGGCGGTCCTCCGCCGGGCCCTCGAGGGTGTTCCCGGCACCGACGACGACAAGATCGGATTGCTCTACTGGCTGGGCCGCTCCCTCGAGGCCCAGCATCGCGGGCGGGAAGCGCTGCCGCTCTACGAGCGGGCCCTGGCGGTGGACATCCGGTTTCTCGATCTCGGGGAACGGGTGAAAGTGTTGGCGGAGTCGCCCCGGTGATTTCGGAAACGGCCCCGGTCACCCTCGACGCCCTGCAGGCCGAGATCAAGCCCCGCCTGGGTGGCGTGCGGGAGGAGATTCGCCGGCTCATCGAGGCCGACTTTCCGCTGATCGCCCGGGTCAACTCGCACCTGACCCGGATGCAGGGCAAGATGTTCCGCCCGACCCTGTTGCTGCTCGCCGACGCCGCCACCGCGCCGGTTCCCGACGCCCGCTCGGTCCCGCTCGCGGCCGTCGTGGAGCTGATCCACCTGGCCACGCTGGTGCACGACGACGCGGTGGATCATTCGGTCCTCCGGCGCGGCATGCCCACCATCAACGCCCTGTTCAGCCACCAGGTGGCCGTGATCATGGGCGACTACCTCTACTCGCGCGCGGTGATCGAGCTGGTGCGGCTGGCCGACCTGGAGCCGCTCAAGGTGCTGTCCCGGGTCACCAACGAGATGACGGTGGGAGAGATGCGCCAGCTTCTGGGCCACGACCCGCTGGCCTTCTCCGAGGCGGACTACGATCTGCTGATCCGGGCCAAGACCGCGTCGCTCATTTCGGGCGCCTGCGAAGTCGGCGCCCTGTCCGGGACGCCGGCCGAGCGCGAGGCCATGCGGCAGTTCGGGGAATGTCTGGGCATGGCCTTTCAGATCGTCGACGACCTGCTGGATTTCACCGGCGACGAAGAGGCCACCGGCAAGCCGGCCGGCCTCGACCTGCGGGAGCACAAGGTCACGCTGCCGCTCATTCACGCCTTGCCGAAGATGTCGGTCGAGCAGCGCTCCCAGGTCGAGGTGCTCATGGGCAACCCGCAGCCGAACGAGCTCGAGATCAGCCGGGTGGTCGACTCGGTGGCCCAGCGGGGCGGCCTGGAGTACGCCCGGGGACGGGCCCAGGCCTTCTGCGAGAGGGCCGAGACCGCGCTGGAGGCGATTCGTCCTTCGGCGGCACGGGAAACCCTTCGTGCGAGCCTGACGTACGTCCTCGAACGGAGACGGTGATGGCCCAAGGCCCAAGGCGTCCCCGCTTCTATCTCGGTGTGCTCCTGGCTGGATTTCTGGTCGGCGGATTCCTGAACGCCTTCCTCAAGGCGGTGCTGCCGGACAGCCCGACCAAGACCTTCTTCACCTACTCGGTGTCGCCGGAGTTTGGGCCTGTTCCGATCAATCTGCTGGTTGTACACTTCACCATCGGGCCGGTGGGGCTCGAGCTGTCGCTCATGAGCATTATTGGCGTGGCGCTGGCGTACCTGGTCGCAAAGTCGCTCTTTTAGGGCCAACGCGGGGGATATATGGGCAATCTGGGCTTTTCTGAAATCATGATCATCTTGGTGGTGGTGCTCCTCGTCTTCGGAGCCAAGCGCCTCCCCGAGATCGGTGCCTCCATGGGCAAGGGAATCCGCGAATTCAAGCGAAGCATCTCCGATGCCGGCGAGGCGGTGACCCAACTCCCCGAGGACCGGAGCACGCCACCCCGCCATATCGATGCGGCGTCCCAGCCCGCCCCGACCAGCGGCGAGCCGAAGCGCCTCTCCCAATAGCCATCCGCGCGATCGAAACGAGAGGGGTCCGGCTTCCGCCGGACCCCTCTGGCCTTCCTGGACCCCCCGACGCAGGTGGGTCTCAGCGCACCGGCGTGCCGCCGGTCGCGGCGGCCTGGGCATTGGTCTTGTTGAAGATGTCCGCGCGCCGGTCGACGATTTTGGCCGAGCTTCGTAGCGCCGACACGTAGGCCCGCACCCGGCTCTGCCTTGCGGACTGGAGCGCCTCGTCTCTGATCGTGCTCAGGTTCTTCACGAACTCGGCGGAGTCCGCGGGAGTCCGCTCGATGCCCTGGAACAGGTAGACCCCGTCGTCGGTGGACACCGGGCCCGTGATCTCGTCCTTCCCCGCACCGAATGCCGCACCGATCAGCTTGGGGTCGGGAAGCGGCGCCGAAAGCCGCGCAAACGGACCCATTTCTTTGTATTCCAATCCGGGGCCGGCGAGCTGCTTGAGCGAACCGCTCTGCCTCGCCTGCGCCGCCAATCGAGTGCCCAGCTCCTTGGCGGCCACCCGCTTCTTGGCCAGCTGCACCTTGGCCTGCACCGTGCCCCGAATCGATTCCAGCGGTGGTACCCCTTCCGGCTGCAGGCTGTCCAGCCGGAACACGACGTAGGATCGTTCCGCCTCGATGACCTGGCTGTGTTCGCCGGGCTTGGCCTCGAAGGCCCAGACGCCCACGTCAGGCACGTTCCCGGTTTCAGGGGCGGATACCCGTCCCCCCTCGACCAGCGGCCCCAGCTTGTGGGTGGGGATCTTGAGCGCCGAGGCGGCGGTGTCCAGCGCCGAGGACTCGAGCCGCTCGGCCGAAAGCTGCTCCAGCGAATCTGCCCGCCGATCCAGCAGGTCCCGGTGGGATCCGGTCACCTCGATCGGAACGAGGATGTGACGGGCCTTGAAGGTGTCCCCGGTGCGGCTCTCGACCTCGATGAGGTGGTATCCGAACGAGCTGGCCACCGGATCCGAGAGGGTCTTGAGCGGGAGGGTGGCGACTGCGGCGGCGAACGCCGGGTCCACCTGCGACTTGTTCATGACGCCCAGGTCGCCGCCCTGCTTGCCCGACACGGTATCGGCGGACTCGCGCTTGGCGACTTCCGCAAACGGAGTGCCGTTCTGGATTTCGTCCCGAAGGCTCTTCGCGTGGGCGAGGGCCGCCGCGGTATCGGAGGCATCGGGCAAACGGGGCACGGCCAGGAAGCTCAAATAGGCGGCACGGGGTCGTTTGAACTCGTCCTTGTGCGCGCGATAGTACTCGTCGATTTCCTGCGGAGAGACCGGCACCGCCTGGTTGGAAATCGCGACGGCGGGATCCACCCGAAGGGAGCCCACCTTCACCTGTTCCTTCTCGTCCCGGTAGCGTTCCCACAGGGCGGCGTCCGACACGTACACGTCCTCGATGACGCCCCGAATCAGCTTGCCGCGAAGCAGCTCGTCCTGATACCGCGACTCGAGGTAGGGGATCGCGGCCTGACCGGATGTCGAGGTCAGCCAGCGCTGATACTTGGTGAGATCGAACTTGCCGTCGGTCTGGAATTCGGGACTCTGGGTCAGCTCCCGGGGCGGGGAAGTGCGAATGGCCTCGGCGACCTCTTCCGGGGAGACCCTGATTCCGTGGCGGTCGTATTCGGCACGGAAAATGATATCCTGAATGGCCTGTTCCCAGACCTGGTCACGAAGCTGGGCGACTTCCTCAAGGGACAGCGAGGCACCCGTTTGGCGCTGTCTGCCCTCGATCGCCTGTTGCACCGAGGCTTGGAAGGTCCTGGCGTCCACGGTGGTGCCGTTGACCTTGCCGACGGAAGTCTTTGTCAGCAAGCCACCTCCGTTGCCGAGGCCGCTCAGGTCATAGACCAGCCAGACGAAGAATGCAATCGTCGTCACCAGGATGATTGGCTTGGCGGCGCTGCGAAAAAATTGCATCATGAGAGGGAACCAGTCCGGTCGGCCTAAGGGTATGAAGCCCTAAAGCTTAACGGACAGGGCAGGGCATCTCAAGGATGGTATTCCGCACCCCCTGAGGCGACCTTTGGGGACCGGCGGAGGCCCAGGCGGGCCTGGCGGACTCAATCGGACGGGCGGGACATGGCTTTCTCCAGCGAAATTGAAAAGCTCGAACGGCGCTGGCAAGAGAACCCCTTGGGGCTCACCTTCGCCCCGCTGGCGGAGGCCTACCGCAAGGCCGGCGAGACGGCGCGAGCCCTCGAGCTGATCGAGCAGGGCCTCACCCAGCACCCCAATTATGTGCCGGCCCATATCGTCCGGGGCCGCTGTTACCTCGACGCCCAATCCGATCCCCAGGCGGAGTCGGCGTTTCTGCGGGTTACCGAGCTCGATCCCGAGAACGTCATTGCCCTGAAGGGGCTGGCGGAGCTGTCCGAGCGCGCCGGCAGGATTCCGGAGGCGGTCCACCGGCTCGAGCTCTTGCTCGACGTCGATCGCAACAACGAAGAAGCCCGGGGCCAGCTGGACCGCGTGAAGGAGCTGCTCGCCGCGGCCGCGGCTCCGGCCCCGGCCGTCGCCACCGTCTCCCACGAACCACCGGCGCCGGAGTCCCAGGAGGCGCCGCCGCAGGCCCCGGTCCCGGCTGCTCCCCTGGAGGCGGCTGCCACCGCGGCATCGGATGCGGACGCCACTTCGCCCGCACCCGAGCCGGCCCGGACCCGGAGCGAGAGCTCCCTCGACGACCTCGAGCTCGAGGTCGCGTCGCAGCTGAGCGCGGAAACCTCGGACGAGTTCCAGATTCCCAACGACTCGGAGGCCCTGCAGCCTTCGGGCGATCGCATCGCCGACATCGTCCTTGGCACCGAGTCTCCGGACGACTTCCCGATCGACCAGGGGGCATATGGAAGTGCCGGGTCGGGCGCTCCGACTCCTCCAGGCCTGGCGGGCATCGACAGCGTCGACGTTCTGCTCGGTGAAGACTACGCATCCCTGATGTCGTACCGGGATCCGTCGAGCGTTCCGGAGGTCGAGCCTCCCACGGTCGAAGAGACGGTGTTCGGCCAGATGGCGCTCATGGCGCAGATGCCGGTGCCCGCGCCCGATGTGATCCCGCCGCCGCCGGCGGCTCCGTTCGCGCAGGAGAGCTTCATGCCTCCGGAGCCCGGCGCGTCGGAACCGCTGCCGATGCTGGAATCGGAGCCGGTCCCGGATACCGACATCGCGGCCGAGACCCCCCCGGCGTCGGAGTGGGCGGCACCCGAGCCTCCCGAGCCGCAGCCGATCCCGGTGCCGGTGCCCGAGGCGGCAGCGGAGCCGGTTGCTCCGCCCGCGGCGGCCGCCGAGCCGGTTGTCTCGCCGGAGCCGGCCGAGCCGCTGTCCGTGCGGCACCCGGAGCCCGCGCCGGCCGGCATGGTGGACGAGTACGTGCCGCTGGGAGATCTTGGCGAGCCGACCCGGTACCAGCCCGCGGCACCGCAGGCCGAAGAAGCGGAGCCGGCGCCCGCCGACGAGCCCGAGCTCGTCGTCACCGAGACCATGGCGGAGATCTTCCTTCGGCAGGGACATCGCGAGCTGGCGCTGGCGGTGTATGCCCAGCTGGCCCAGCGAGAGCCGGAGAACCAGCGGATCAGCGAGGCGCTGGCCCGCCTCACACCCGAGGCCCCGGCCGCCCCGGCTCCGGCGCCCGAGCCCGCGCCCCGGTACGCCGCCTCGGACACCGGCGGGCGCTCGGTGGCGAGACTGTTCGGCTCGCTGCTCGCCGCCTCGCGGCCCGCCGTCGCGCCGACGATTCATCCGCCGGCATTCGAGCAGCCCAAGCGGGGCTCGGGTGAGCCGACCCGGCCCGCCCAGGAGTCACTCAGCCTGAGCTCGGTGTTCGGCGAGGAGTCGGCGCCGTCCGGTCCCGCGAATGCCGCGGCGGATTCCTCGCCGGGGGAACCCAGCTTCGACGAGTTCTTCGCCCCGGCCACCGGACCCGCCGCGGACCTGGAGTTGCCCCGGTCGCCGGAATCCGATGCGGCCGGCATGCCGGCGCAGGTTCCGGAGGATCTCGAGCAGTTCAACGCCTGGCTGCGCGGCCTCAAGCGCTGAATGCGGGTCACGGTTCTCAACGGTCCGAACCTGAACCTGCTGGGTACTCGCGAGCCGCATATCTACGGCACCACCACGCTGGTTCAGCTCGAGGCGCTCGTCCGGGAGGAGGCCCACCGGCTCGGCGCCTCGATCCGTTTCGTCCAGACCAACCACGAAGGCACCCTGGTGGACGAAATCCAGAAGCTCCCGGCCACGGCCGACGGGTTGATCCTGAACGCCGCCGCGTACTCTCACACCAGCCTGGCCATCCGCGATGCGCTGCTCGCCGTCAGGGTGCCGTTCGTCGAGGTGCATCTGACGGATATCGCGGCCCGGGAAGAAGCCCGGCGCCGGCTGGTCTTCGCCGATCTGGCCGTCCAGCTCATCACCGGTGAGGGTCCCGAGGGATACCGCCGCGCGCTTCGGGTGCTCTCGGAGCGCCTCCGTGGGGGCTGACCACCGGGGCGACCGCCAAACCGCCCTCCGCCGTGCCCTGGTCGAGCTGGGGCTCGAGGGACTCCTGGTCACCCACGGACCGAACATCCGGTATCTCACCGGCTTCAGCGGCTCCGCGGGCATTCTCCTCCTTACCGGCCAGCGCACCACCCTCCTCACCGACTTCCGCTACGCGGAACAGGCGCCCGCGGAAGCGGGTGACGCTGCGGACGTGGTGGTCGAACGGAGCAACCTGTGGGAGCGGCTCCGGCGGCTGCTGGAGCCGGGGCCCGCGCTGCGCATCGGCATCGAGCGCGATCGCCTGACGGTGCGGGACGCCGACCGGCTGATGAAACTCGAGGTGGTCGAGGCGGTGCCGACCAGCGAGGTGGTGGAAGGACTGCGCGCGGTCAAGGACGCGGGCGAGGTCGAGGCCATCGCCGCCGCCGCGACCCTGGCCCAGGAGGCCCTTGCCGAGATCCTGCCGACGGTCAAGCCGGGGCAGACCGAGCTGGATATCGCCGCGCGGCTCGAGCTCGCGCTCCGGGTCCGGGGCAGCGAGTGGCATCCGTTCGAGACGATCGTGGCCTCCGGACCCCGGAGCGCGCTGCCCCATGCCCGCGCGTCCGACCGGCCGGTGGGCCGAGGCGAATGGCTGCTGATTGACTTCGGCGCCAGGCTCTCCGGCTACTGCTCGGATCTGACCCGGACGGTGCTGGTCGGGGGACGGGTGGACCAGCGCCAGCGGGAGATCTACGATATCGTGGCGCTGGCTCAGCGCACGGCCATCGCCGGTCTCGCCCCCGGCCTGTCGGGCCGGGAGGGGGATGCGCTGGCTCGAGACGTCATCGAAGCGGCCGGGCACGGGGATGCTTTTGGACACTCCCTGGGCCACGGCCTGGGCCTGGAGGTGCACGAGGGCCCCCGGCTCTCCCGGACGGCCTCCGAGCCGCTCCCGGCCGGAGCGGTAGTCACGGTGGAGCCGGGCATCTATCTTCAAGGTTGGGGCGGCGTCCGGCTGGAGGACGACATCCACCTCACCGCCACGGGTGCACGGTGCCTGTCCGACTGTCGCACCGAGCTGCTGGAACTTCATTGATTCATAACGTTCACGTCTCACCGGCCCGGCCGGGAGCTCACGCACCCAATGAAACCGGATGAGATGAAAGAGGTCGCGCAGCTGATGCAGAAGGTCCCCGGCCTGAAGGGGATCGAGTTCAAGGACGTGAAGCGCCTGGTGGAACTGCTCACCGAATCGCCGGAGATCGGCTCGATCGAGCTCAAGGGCTTCTTCGGTACCGGCGTGGTCATCACGCGGACCGGGGCGGCGTCCTACCTGCCGGCGCCGGCTCCGGCGGCCCGGGCCGTCGAGGCCCAGACGCACGCCGTGACGCCGGCGGCCGGGCCGGCGGCGGAGGCTCCACGGCCCGCGGCGGCAGCATCGCTCAAAGAGATCAAGTCTCCGATGGTCGGAACATTCTACGCCTCGCCCGAGCCGGGCGCCGACCCGTATCTCAAGGTGGGCGCGCGGGTAGCGCCGGGGCAGACGGTCTGCATCATCGAGGCGATGAAGATCATGAACGAGATCGAGGCGGAATTCGGCGGAGTGATCCGGGAAGTCTGCGTGGAAGACGCGCAGCCGGTCGAGTTCGGCCAGGTCCTCTTCCGGGTGGATCCCAATGGCTGATCTTCAAGGCCCCGAGGGCGCGCCCGTCGCCGCCCCCTTCAATTTCAAACAGGCCATCTCTCAGATGGTGCAGCGCGGCGGGTCGGACCTGCACCTCAAGGTCGGCCGTCCCCCCACGGTGCGGGTCAACGGCGAGCTGCTGGCGCTGCCGATGCTCGCCATCAAGCCGGAGGAGCTCAAGCATCTGGCCGAGCAGATCATGACGCCGCGCCAGGTGAAGGAATTCGCCGAAAAGAAGGAGGCGGATTTCGCGATCGGGGTGCCCGGGGTGGGGCGCTTCCGGACCAACATCTACCAGCAGCGCGGCACCCTGGCCTTTGCCCTCCGGGCCATTCCCTACGAGGTCCACAACATCCGGGAGCTCAATCTCCCCGAGGTGCTGGAGACGATCTCGCTCAAGCCCCGCGGGCTGGTGCTGGTCACCGGGATCACCGGCTCGGGCAAGTCCACCGCGCTGGCGGCGATGATCCATCATATCAACCGGCACCGCCGGGTGAACATCATCACCATCGAGGACCCGATCGAGTTTCTGCACCGGGACTCGATGGCCAACATCGCGCAGCGCGAAGTGGGGAGCGACACCCTGTCCTTCGCGGCGGCGCTCCGTCACGTGCTCCGCCAGGATCCCGACGTGCTGCTGCTGGGCGAGATCCGGGATTCCGAGACGCTGGACACGGCGCTCAAGGCCGCGGACACCGGGCACCTGGTGTTCTCCACGCTCCACACCACCGATTCGACTCAGTCGATCAGCCGCATTCTCTCGTTCTACCCGCCGCACCAGCAGGCCGAGATCCGCTCACTGCTCTCGACCGCGCTGGCGGCCATCGTGAGCCTTCGGCTGGTGCCACGGGCCGACGGCCGCGGCCGGGTGCCGGCGTGCGAAGTGCTCATCAATACCGCGGCGGTGGCCGAGAACATCCGAAGCATCGACAAGTCGCTCAACATCCCCGACCTGATCGCCGACGGATCGATCTCCTACGGGATGCAGTCGTTCGACCAGTCGCTGATGACCTGGTTCAAGTCCGGCGTGATCAGTTACGACGCGGCGCTGCACTACGCCACCAACCCGAGCGAGTTCGCGCTCCGCGCGGCCGGCGTCACGGCGGCCTCCGACCGCACCTTCACGGAGCCGGACGAGGAATCCGCCGGGTCGCCGCAGGGCATGATGCGGGACGTGATGCCCTAGATGTCCAAGAAAGTTCAGATGGCGATCCGCGGGCGCGCGGGGCGCGCCCGAGGCAGGCGATTCCGCTGATGTTCAACAAGGTGCTCATCGCCAATCGCGGCGAAATCGCGCTGCGGGTCATTCGGGCCTGCCGGGAGCTCGGCGTTCAGACCGTCGCGGTGTACAGCGAGGCGGACCGGGAGTCCCTGCACGTGCGGTTTGCCGACGACGACGTCTGCATCGGGCCGGCGCCCAGCCGGCAGTCCTACCTCAACATTCCCCGGATCATCGCCGCCGCCGAAATCACCGGCGCGGACGCGATCCATCCCGGCTACGGGTTCCTGGCCGAGAACGCCGAGTTCGCTCAGATCTGCAAGGCCTCCAACATCACCTTCATCGGGCCCAGCGCCGAGCAGATCATGGCCATGGGCGACAAGGCCTCGGCGCGGCGCCTGGCGATGGAGGCCGGGGTGCCCACGGTGCCCGGCTCCGAAGGGGTGCTGGAACACCCGGAGGCCGGACTCGAGGTGGCCGAGGGCCTCGAATTTCCGGTCATCATCAAGGCCACGGCGGGCGGCGGCGGCAAGGGGATGCGGATCGCGCACGACATCGAGCAATTCGGACAGCTCTTTACCCTGGCGCAGAACGAGGCGCTGGCGGCGTTCGGGAACGGCGATGTCTACGTGGAGAAGTACCTGGAGCATCCGCGTCACGTCGAGATCCAGGTCATGGGAGACCGCTACGGGCGGGTGGTACACCTGGGCGAGCGGGATTGCTCGGTGCAGCGGCGCCACCAGAAGCTGATCGAAGAGAGTCCGAGCCCGGGGCTCACGCCGGCGCTCCGCTCCACGATGGGAGAATCGGCCGTGGCGCTCTCCGCGGCCATCGGCTACGTCGGCGCCGGGACCATCGAGTTTCTGCTCGACACCGACGGCAAGTTCTACTTCATGGAAATGAACACCCGGATTCAGGTCGAGCACCCCGTCACCGAAATGGTGACCGGATTCGATCTGGTCAAGGAGCAGATCCGCGTCGCGGCCGGAGAACCCCTCAGCTTCCCGGCGGAGCTCAACGGGCTGCGCGGCCATGCGATCGAGTGCCGGGTCAACGCGGAGGACCCCTACCGGAACTTCCAGCCCTGCCCGGGCCACATCACCGCGTATCATCCTCCGGGCGGCCCCGGCGTGCGGGTCGACACCCACGTCTATGCCGGCTACAACGTGCCGCCGTACTATGATTCGCTGCTCGCCAAGGTGATCGTCCACGGACGGGATCGGCCCGAGGCCCTGGCCCGGATGGGACAGGCGCTCGACAGCTTCATTCTCGAAGGCGTGACCACGACGATTCCCTTCCTGGCCCGGGTCATCCGCTCTCCGGTGTTCGTCTCGGGTCAGGTGGACACCCGGTTCCTGGAACGCGAGAGCCACCTCTTCCACCGCGACGCATGAAGCTCGACGTGTTCTTCTCGACCGCCGGCCTCGCGCCACACGAGGTGGCGGGGCGTCCGGTCTTCGTGGTGGACGTGCTCCGGGCCACGACCGTCATCTGCGCCGCGCTGTACCACGGGGCCAAGGGCATCGTGCCGGTGGCCAGCGTGGACGAGGCCAGCCGGATGGCGCAGACCCTGGGGCCCGAGGACGTGATCCTCATGGGGGAACGGAATTCCCAACCGATCGAGGGGTTTGCGCTGGGCAACTCCCCGCTGGAGATGACCGAGCCGGCGGTGCGCGGAAAGACGCTGGTCATGTCCACCACCAACGGCACCCGCGCGCTGCTCGCGACCCAGGGTGCCTCCGAGGTCTACGTCGCGGCCGCGGCCAACCTCGCCCTGGCGGGCGGGCGCGCGCGCCAGCTGCTGCAAACCGGCAAGGATCTGGTCATCCTGTGCGCCGGCAAGGAAGGACGGTTCGGCCTCGACGACGCCTACGCCGCGGGCCGGGTGGCCCTCGCGGCGATCGAAGGCCGGCGCCGCCGCAAGGGCCTGAACGATGCCGCCCTGGTCGCGGTGGACCTGGCGCGCCGGTTCAAGACGTGGGAACGCCCGCTCACGCTTTCGGCCGCCGGGCGTCAGCTCGCCAGGCTGGGCATGGGCGCCGATGTGGCTGACGCCGCGCGGGAGAACGCCTATCCGGTGCTGCCGGTCTTCCATGACCGGCGGATCACCACGACAGCGGTGGCGTGAGACCGGAAGACCGTCGCCGCTTTTCGGCGGTTGCCGCGCTGGTGCTGGGCGTATTCCTGGGGCTGACCCTGATCCCCTCCGTGCCCACCGGTCCGCTCGGACATGGCCTGGGCACGTTCCTGTGGTGGACCCTGGGCGCCGGTGCGGTGGGCCTGCCGCTGCTGGGGCTCGGCCTCGCGCTGGCGGGTTTCGACTGGGTGGCCCGGCTGGACATGAAGCGAATGGGGGCGCTCCTGGGCGGCCTCACCCTGCTGATTCCCTTCACCATCGGCATCGCCACCAACCTCACGGCCGACGATTTTCTGGGCACGCTGCAGGAATGGCACTTCAGCGCGCGCGCGACCGGGCTGCTGCCGGGATTCGCGGCGCGCGGGGTGATCCAGACCATCGGCCAGCCGGGCGGATTCCTGCTGGCGTTTCTGGCGTTGTCGGCGCTGACGCTCGCCACCCTGGCGTGGCATCCGCTACACCGCCTGGAGAAGAAGGCGAACGGCGGGGACGCTGCGTCCGGCCGGGCCGTCGGACCGGCCTCGGCGTCCCCGGATCCCGAGGAGGAGGAGGACGAGGAGGGCGGGGTGATCGCCGTCGTCAAGGCGAAGATGGCGCGGAAGCGGGAGGCCAAGCTCCCCACCGAGCGTGCCCCGGTCCGGCCGTCGGCCCGTCCGCCGGACGCGCACGACGATCTCCTCCCCCCGATCACGCTGCTCAAGTCCCCGCCACCCCAGGACACCGCGGCGGATGCGGCGCAGCTGGATCGGCTGGGACAGGCGCTGCTCGACACCCTGCGCACCTTCAAGGTGGAGGGAACCCTGGCCGGGCGGACCAGCGGCCCGGTGGTGACCCAGTTCGAGATCGTTCCGGCGCCGGGGGTCAAGGCGGGGCGCCTGGTGGCGCTGGCGGACGATCTCGCGATCACCATGCGCGCCATGAGCATTCGGGTGGCCCCGATCCCGGGCCGGGGCGCGGTGGGGGTCGAAGTGCCCAATCCGACCGCGCGCATGGTGACGCTGCGGGAATTGCTCGAAACGCCGGAATGGCGGGTCCGGTCGGTGCTGCCCATCGCCCTGGGCCGCGACCTGGAGGGCAAGCCGGTGGTGACCGATCTCGCCAAAATGCCTCACCTGCTGATCGCCGGCGCCACCGGTTCCGGCAAGTCCGTGGCGATCAACACCATCATCACCGCGCTGGTCTACCGCTATACCTCAACCGATCTTCGGATGCTGATGATCGATCCCAAGATGGTCGAGCTGTCGATGTACAATGCGCTGCCCCACCTCCGCCATCCGGTCGTCACCAACAACCACGACGCCGCGCGGGTACTCAAGTGGGCGGTGCACGAGATGAACCGCCGCTACGAGCTGCTGCACGCCAACGGCGCCCGCAACCTGGCGGACTTCAATCGCAAGGTGGACGACGGCAAGTCGCTCCGGATGCCGGTGCGGCCGAAGCCGACGCTCGCCAGCATCAGCGCGGAAGCGGCGCCTGGCGCGCCGGAGCCTCCGCAGGACGAGAGCTATACCGAGGGGCGGCTGCCCTATCTCGTGATCATCGTGGATGAGCTGGCCGACCTGATGATGACGGTCCAGGGGGAGGTCGAGACCCCGCTCGCGATGCTGGCCCAGAAGGCGCGGGCCATCGGCATTCACCTGGTGCTGGCCACGCAGCGGCCCTCGGTGAACGTCATCACCGGACTCATCAAGGCGAACTTCCCGAGCCGGATTGCGTTCCGGGTCGCGTCGAAGGTCGACAGCCGCACCATTCTCGACGGCAACGGTGCCGAGGCGCTGCTGGGCAACGGCGACATGCTGTTCCTGCCGCCGGGCAAGAGCGAGCCGATGCGCCTCCAGGGCGCGTTCATCGGCACCGAGGAAACCGAAGCGCTGATGCAGTGGTTTGCCGATCGCCGCGAGGCGATGGCCCAGAAGCGCGCCGAGGAGGACATTCTCGCGTTCATGCGGGCGCAGGAGACCGACGAGGAGGGCGGGGCCGAGGGGGGCGAGGAGGGCGAGCGCGACGCGCTGTTCCGCGAGGCAGCCGAGGCCTGCATTCAGAATCAGGGCGGCTCGACCTCGCTGCTGCAGCGCCGGCTTCGGATCGGCTATGGCCGCGCGGCACGCGTCATCGACCAACTGCACGCGGCGGGGATCCTGGGCCCGCCCGACGGGAGCAAGCCGCGGGAGGTCCTGATCGGGCTGTCGCAACTGGACGAGTATTGCAGTTAGGAGCAGGGAGGAGGGAGGAGGGAGGAGGGAGGAGGGAGGAGGGAGGAGGGAATAGGGAGTGCCTGCGTGAGTTTGTGACGCAGCTGCGACGGATTGGTTGTATCAAGGAGCACCCGCCGCGTTATCGTCGGCCATGCCCACCGCACGCGCACCCAAACCCGTCCGCGAATGGACCGACGCCCGCCACCGGCGGGGTTACGCCGGGGAGAAGGCGGCCATCGCCTACCTGCTCCGGCAGGGGTGGCGCATCGAGGCCCATCGCTTCCGGCTCGGGCACCACGATCTCGATCTGGTGGCTCGGCTGGGGAGCCTGGTGGCGTTTGTGGAGGTCAAGACTCGCCGCTCGGTCCGGTTCGGGCAACCGGTGGAAGCCGTCACCCGTCGGCAACAGGCCGTCCTGGGCCGCCTGGCCGAGCTCTGGCGGGTTCGTTTCGGTCTCCCAGGGGATCGCTACCGGTTCGACGTCATCACGGTCCGGGAGGGGGAGTCATCCACCTCTCCACAGGTCGCCCACATCGAAGATGCGTGGCGTGGTGTTGGAAAGTGAAGAAGTGCCTACTTGTTTCGGCTAATATTCGGCATTAGCTTGTTTAAAGTACTTCTGTGTAGCAAAATCGGTCACAATATTACCAGCGAGGATTCCGATGGCCGCACCGGACGTCAAGGACGCCAAACTCGACGGGGAGCGTCGCAAGGCGCTCAACCTCGCCATCTCCCAGATCGAGAAGCAGCTGGGCAAGGGTTCGATCATGCGAATGGGCTCCGAGAGCCCGCGGGAACGGATCCATGCCATTCCCACCGGCGCCATCAACCTCGATGCGGCTATTGGCATTGGCGGGGTGCCCCGCGGCCGGATCACCGAGATCTACGGCCCCGAATCCTCCGGCAAGACCACCCTCACCCTGCATCTGGCGGCCAATGTCCAGCGCGCGGGCGGGGTGGCGGCGTATGTGGACGCGGAGCATGCGCTCGATGTCGAGTACGCCCGCAAGCTCGGCGTGGACGTGGACAATCTCCTGGTGTCCCAGCCCGACACCGGCGAGCAGGCGCTCGAAATCGTCGAGATCCTGGTGCGCTCGGGCGCGGTGGACATCGTGGTCATCGATTCGGTGGCCGCGCTGGTGCCCAAGGCGGAAATCGAAGGAGAAATGGGCGACAGCCATATGGGCCTCCAGGCGCGGCTCATGAGCCAGGCGCTCCGGAAGCTGGCCGGCGCCATCAACCGCTCCAACTGCGCGGTGGTTTTCATCAACCAGCTCCGCGAAAAGATCGGGGTGATGTTCGGCAACCCGGAAACCACCACCGGCGGCAAGGCGCTCAAGTTCTACGCTTCGGTGCGGCTCGACATCCGCCGCATCGGACCGGTCAAGGAGCGGGAGGCCATCATCGGCAATCACGTCCGCGTCAAGGTGGTCAAGAACAAGGTCGCCCCGCCGTTCAAGCAGGCCGAGTTCGATGTGATGTTCGACGAGGGCATCAGCCACTGCGGCCTGGTCGTGGATCTGGCGGCCGAAGCCAACATCATCCAGAAGTCGGGGGCGTGGTACTCCTATGGCGAGCAGCGCATCGGCCAGGGCCGTGAAAACGCCAAGCTCTTCCTCAAGGACAACCCGACGCTGATGGCCGAGGTCGAGGGGCGGGTCAAGGAATTCCTCGGCATGAAGGCGGGGGCCGTCGCAACGGCCGACGGTGATGACGGCGACGCTGACTGAGCCCGGCACGCGCCGGGTCGTCGGCGCGGTCGTTCCCGATCCTCGCCGGGCCGGCAGTGTCCGGCTCATGGTGGAGGGGCGTCCGCTCCTCACCATCCCGCGGGAGGTCGTGGAGCAGGAGCGGCTGGAGCCGGGCGTGGTGCTGGACGCGGCGCTCCTGGCCCGTCTGGGCGGTGCGGCAGACGAAGAGGCGGCCTTCCGGACCGCGCTGCGGTACCTCGAGCGGCGCCCCTTTGCGGCCAAGGACCTGGCTCGGCGCCTGGTGCTCAAGGGGCATCCTCCCGCGGCGGCGGAGGCGGCGCGGGCCCGCGCGGAGCGGATGGGCCTTCTGGACGATGGCCGCTTCACCCTGCACTACGTGCAGACCCGCGCCGCCCGCGGGCGCGGCCCGCTCAGGCTTCGCCGGGATCTCGCTTTGCTGGGGGTCGAGCGCGGGGTGGTGGATCGGGCCCTGGCGGAGGCGTTCGGCGCCGATGGGAGCGAGGCCCCCCAGGCCGACGCGGTGGCCCGGCGTCGGCTGGGGCAGCTCCGCGGGCTGCCCCGTCCGGTGCAGCGGCGCCGCCTGCTGGCCTTCCTGGCCCGCCGAGGCTTTGCCGGCCAGACGGTCAATCGCCTGGTCACCGAGCTGTTGAGCGGAAGCCGCGCCCCCTGATCCCCGATGGGTGATTAGTACGCCGTACGCGGGAACGACTTAGGCGGCGGTCCCGCCGCCGTTCCGGGGGGTGCGGAGGATATATTCCCCCCATGGAATCCAGTCGTATTCGCCGCCTCTTCCTCGAGTTCTTCCAGGCCCGGGGGCACCATCTGGTGCCTTCGTCCGGCCTGGAGCCGAAGGACGATCCCACCCTCCTCTTCGTCAACGCCGGGATGGTGCAATTCAAGCGCACCTTTCTGGGGCAGGAGCCGCGGGACTACGCCCGTGCGGTGAGCTGCCAGAAGTGCGTGCGGGCTGGAGGCAAGCACAACGACCTGGAGCAGGTGGGGCTGACCCTCCGCCACCAGACGTTCTTCGAAATGCTGGGCAACTTCTCGTTCGGGGACTACTTCAAGCGCGAGGCGATTGCCTATGCGTGGGAGTTCGTCACCTCGAAGGAGTTCCTCGGGATTCCTCCCGAACGGCTCCGCGTCACAGTACTTCACAGCGATGACGATTCGCGACGGCTCTGGACCGAGCTGACCAGCCTGCCCCCGTCGTCGGTGTACGGGCTGTCCGAGAAGGACAATTTCTGGCAGATGGGCGATACCGGTCCCTGCGGCCCCTGCTCGGAGATCTACGTCGATCTCGACTGGACCCCGGGCGCGCCGTCGCGGGTCTATACCCAGGCGGAATTCGAGGAGCTGGCGGAATCGGGGCGGTTTCTGGAAATCTGGAACCTCGTGTTCATGCAGTTCGACCGCGGCCCCGACGGAACCCTGACGCCGTTGCCCACGCCCTCGGTGGACACCGGTGCCGGACTGGAACGGATCGCCGCGGTGATGCAGGGTCAGGACGACAACTTCCACACCGACCTCTTCCTGCCCCTGCTCGACAAGGTCGGGGACCTGGTCGGCGCGCCATATCCGCGCTCCATGACCGGCGCCGGCGCCTCCTATCGTGTGCTCGCCGATCACGCCCGCGCCGTGGCGTTCCTGCTGGCGGACGGGGTGTACCCCAGCAACGAGGGGCGCGGCTACGTGGTGCGCCGCATCCTTCGGCGGGCGGTGCGTCACGCCTGGCTGCTCGGCCGCCGCGAGCCGACGCTGGCGCCGCTCACCGGCGTGGTGGTGGATCTCATGGAGGGGATCTACCCCGAGCTCGCCGCCAGTCGCGCCGACATCTACCGCTGGACCGAGGCGGAAGAAGTGCGGTTCCTGGCGACGATCGAGGGTGGTCTCGAGCGCCTCGATGAGCTGATCGCCGCGGGCACTAAACGGATCTCCGGGGAGGACGTGTTCAAGCTCTACGATACCTACGGCTTCCCGGTGGACCTGACCGAGCTGATCGCCGCGGAGCGGGGGGTGGCGGTGGATCTCGAGGGATTTGAGCGGGCCCTGGCCGGGCAACGCGAGCGGTCCCGGGCCGCCCGGGGCGGCGCCCGCACCCCCGCCGGCAAGGCCCGCCGGGAGAAGAAGCCCAAGTGGAGCGTCCTGCGCCGCGGCCGTCAGAAGTTCATCGGTTACGACAGCATCGCCGCCGAAACCGACCCCCTCGCCTTCCGGCAGGACGGAGACCGGGTGGAGCTCGTGCTGCATCAAAACCCGTTTTACGCCGAGTCGGGCGGACAGGTCAGCGACACCGGGACGCTCACCGGCGAGGGCTGGACGCTCCGGGTCGACGCGGTGCGCAAGGACGAGCGGGGCGTGGTGGTCGGCGGGGATTTCGGTCCGGGGTTCGAGCCCACGCCGCTGCTGGCGCAGGTCGAGGGTCACCGCCGCCGGAACATCGAGCGGAATCACAGCGCCACCCACCTGGTGCACGCCGCGCTGCGGCGGCACCTGGGCGTCCACGTTCGCCAGCAGGGGTCGCTGGTGGACGACGAGCGGCTGCGCTTCGACTTTTCCCACCACGGCCCGATCGACCCGGCCACGCTCGATCTGATCGAGCGCGACGTCAACGAGGCCATTTGGGCCAATTACGCCGTGACCACGAGGGAGATGGCCTACCCCGACGCGCTGGCCCTGGGCGCCATGGCGTTCTTCGCCGACAAATACGGCGACATGGTCCGGGTGGTTCAAATGGGCGACTCGATCGAGCTGTGCGGAGGCACCCACGTCGGCAGCACCGGTGCCCTTGGCTTGTTCCGGTTCACCTCCCAGGGCGGCATTGCCGCGGGCGTGCGCCGGATCGAGGCGGTGACCGGTCCGGGGGCCTACGCCGAGCTCGACCGGATCGAATCCCGGCTGCGGCAGGCGGGCGATCTGCTGAAGACCCAGCCGGAGCACCTGGCCCGGCGCATCGAACAGCTCCTCCTGGACCGGGAGAAGCTGGAGGGGCGGGTGCGGGACATGGTGGAACGGGGCGGGGGCAACGCGGCGGGCCAGGAGCTCGAGGTACGCGGCGTGCACGTGACCGTCACCGATACGACCGCCGAAGACCGCGACGAGGTGGGCCGCGTGGCGGACAAGTTCCGGGCCGGCAAGGCGAGCGCCGCGCTGGTGCTGTTCGGCACGACCGGACGCGGCGCGATCCATGTCGCACTCACCGATGACCTGGTGCAGCGCGGCCTCAAGGCGGGAGACCTGGCAAACCGGATTGCCGCAGTGAGCGGCGGCAAGGGCGGGGGCCGTCCCGCCTTCGCCTCCGCGAGCGCCGGCGACGCGGCCCGGCTCCCCGCGGCCCGCGAGGCGGTGCCGCGGCTCCTCGAGGAATGGCTGGCCGGCGCGTGACCGACGCGGTGCGGTGGTTCCGGGAGCAAAGTGCGGGGGCGCCGGCCGCACTCCGGGCCCGGGCGGAGGCGTATCTCCGAGAGGCAACCGGCGGGGCCGGAGCGGGCGGCGGTACTCGCCGGCGCCGCCCGGGAAGCCCTCGCCGCGACGCTCGCGAGTCCGGGCGGCCGGGCGGTGGCGCTCGACCTGCTCGCGGCCGACGCGCTGCTGACCCTGGCGCTCAAGGCATGCGCCGCCACCAGTCCGGCGGGATTGGGCGGCTTTGCGCGGGAGCTGGCCCGCCTTGGAGCGGACACCCGGTGATCGATCTCCACTGCCATCTCCTGCCGGGTGTGGACGACGGCTCGCGAACCATCGAGCAGTCGGTGGGCGTCCTCCACGCGATGCGCGAAGCCGGCGTCACCGCCGTCTGCCTCACCCCGCATCACACCGTCGGCCGGATTTCCCGCGGCCTGCCGCAATCGCACGACCGCGCGTACGCCGCGCTCTCGGCCGTGGTCCCGGCGGGCCTCACGCTCTATCGCGGGGTCGAGCTGATGCTGGACCGGCCGATCCCCGCGGATATCCGCGAGCACCCGGGGCTCACGCTCGGAGGCACCCGACACATTCTGGTGGAGTTCACCGCGGGCGCGGCGGTCCCGGCCGTGGCCAACGCGCTCCACCAGATCGTGCAGACGGGGCTGGTGCCGGTGCTGGCCCATCCGGAGCGTTACCGGGCGTGCACGCCGGCGGCGGTTGCCCACTGGAAGGCCGTGGGGGCGCTGATGCAGGTGGACGCCACCACGCTGCTGTCCGGGCGCGGGCGCGGGCAGCGGGCCCGCGAAATCCTGGCGCACGGCCTGGCGGACATCATCGCCGCGGACAATCATGGCGACGACCGCACCATCGGTGCGGGCTACAAGTTTCTCTGCGAGGCGGGGGGCGCGTTCCAGGCCGACCTGCTCGCCGTCAAGAATCCCGGCGCGATCCTGGCCGACGCGGCCGTCGAGCCGGTGCCTCCCCTGCCCATCAAGACGGGACTCATGGACAAACTGAAGCAGCTGCTCGGGCCGGTCGAATGAGCGTCGGCGACCGCATCCGCGACGGGCTCCTGTCGCTGGCCCGCACGGCGGAAGCCACCACCGCCCTCGCGCCCGACGTCGCCGCGCTGGCCGCGCGCTATGTGGCGGTGCTCACGGGGGGCGGCACGCTCTTCTTTGCGGGGAACGGCGGCAGCGCCGCCGATGCCCAGCATCTGGCCACCGAGTACGTGATCCGGTTCCGGCGGACCCGACGCCCCTTCCGGGCGGTGGCCCTCACTACCGACAGCTCGCTGCTTACCGCCGCCGCCAACGACATGGGGTTCGAGCAGATCTTCGCCCGGCAGGTGGACGCGTTCTGCCGGCCCGGCGACCTGCTGATCCTTCACAGCACCAGCGGCGCCAGCGACAACCTGCTGGCCGCGGCCCGCGCGGCGCGGGCCAACGGCGTGGCGGTCGCCGCCTTTCTGGGCCGCGATGGCGGGCCGCTCCGGGCGCTGGTGGACGTCGCCATCGTGGTGCCGTCGGACGACACCAGCCGGATCCAGGAGCTGCACCTGGCCCTGGAGCATCTGATCGTGGAAGCGGTCGAGGAGGAGCTCGGACAATGATTTCCTTGTCGGGACAGCGGGTACTCATCACCGGCGGGTCGCGGGGCATCGGCCGGGCGGCGGCCCTGCTGTTCGCCCGGGCCGGCGC
This sequence comes from uncultured Gemmatimonadales bacterium, assembly GCA_963762545.1. GTDB lineage: Bacteria > Gemmatimonadota > Gemmatimonadetes > Gemmatimonadales > GWC2-71-9 > JABFSM01. The sequence goes on from CAVXLC010000002.1 coordinate 866,271, forward strand.
CGATGTCGGCATCACCTATCACACCCGGATCGCGGACGCGGAGGCGGTCGCCAAGGAGATCCGCGGCCTGGGTCGCAAGGCGTTCTTCTCGGGGGGCGATCTGGCCGATCCGCGGGTGGTTGACAAGGTCTTCCGGGAGTGCAAGGCCGCGCTCGGAGGCCTCGATTGCTTCGTGGCCAACGCCGGAGTCTGGCCGGCCGAGGAGACCCCGCTCGGGGCCCTGAGCGACGCGCGCTGGCGCTCCACCATGGCCCAGAACCTCGATGCCGTGTTTCTCACCACCCGGGCGGCGCTCGGCCTGATGGGCAAGGGCGGCCGGGTGGTGCTGGTCTCGAGCACGGCGGGACAGCGGGGCGAGGCGTTCCATGCCGACTACGCCGCCACCAAGGGCGCGCTGATCGCGATGACCAAGTCGCTCGCGGTCGAGTGCGCGCCCGACATCACGGTCAACTGCGTGGCGCCGGGCTGGGTGGATACCGAGATGAGCGCGGGGCCCTACGCGGGCGGAGGCCGCGAGCGCATCGCGGCCACGATTCCCCTCAAGCGGATTCCTCCCGCCGAGGACATCGCGGGCCCCATCCTGTTCCTCTGCAGTCCGCTGGCCCGGCACGTCACCGGTGAAATCCTGAACGTCAACGGGGGCAGCGTGCTGTGCGGGTGAGCGACGAGCTCTCACCTCCATGATCCACCTGCTCGCCACCGGCGGCACCATCGCCATGCAGCGCAACGCCACCGCCGGGGGGAACATCCCCGCGCTGGGCGGCCGGGAGCTGCTCGCGATGGTGGGGAGCCTGGGCACCACCCACGAAATCCGGGTGGAAGACTGGGAGCGCCTGCCCGGCGTCCACCGGGGCCCGGTGGAACTCTGGGCGATGCGCGAGCGGGTCCGCGCGATCGTGAGCGGTCCCGGGGCGCCGGACGGCGTGGTGATCACCCACGGCACCGATACGCTGGAAGAGACGGCCTACCTGCTGGCGCGTACCGTCCCGCCCGACGTTCCCATCGTGGTCACCGGCTCGATGCGCACCTCGAGCGATCCGGGCTGGGACGGACCCCGGAATCTGCGCGACGCCGTGGCGGTCGCGGGACACCCGGAGGCCCGGGGCCGCGGCGCCATGGTGGTCTTTGCCGGCCATATCCATGACGGACGGGACGTCACCAAGGTCGATGCGTTCGACGACGATGCCTTCGGCTCGCCGCACCAGTCGGCCCTCGGATCGGTCGACGCGGGCGAGCCGCGGTTTGCCCGGCCCGCAGATCCCCGCCGCAGCCTGCTTTCCGCCGGAGACCTGAGCCCCCGGGTCGCGGTCGTCCCCCTGATCCTGGGCGACGACGGGACGCTGGTGGACTGCGCGCGCACCCGGTTCGACGGACTGGTCATCCAGGGATTCGGCCGGGGCAACGTGCCGCCCGGCGCGGTGCCGGCGATTCGCCGGTGGCTCGACGCCGGCAAGCCCGTCGTGCTGGCGACCCGATGTCCCCGTGGAGAAGTCGGCGGCGAGTACGCCTTCGAGGGGGGCGGGGGCCAATTGATTCGCCTCGGCGTGATTCCGGCCGGCCAGCGGCCCACGCCGCTGGCACGGCTCGAGCTGGCGCTGTGCCTGGCGGCGGGTGTGCCCTACGGCGGAGGGCCGTCGTGACGCCGCCGGCTCCCAATCCCGCCATGCCGCTGCCGGAGGCGGTGCTCGAGATCGCCCGGGCGCTGGTGGATGCCGGGTTCGACACCTGGTGCGTCGGCGGCGCGGTGCGCGATTGGCGGCTGGGGCTGTCGGATCAGGACGTGGATCTGGCCACCGGGGCGACACCGGAGCAGGTGATGGCCCTGTTTCCGAGGACGGTGGCGGTGGGGGTGAAGTACGGTACCGTGGGGGTGCTCGACCGGCAGCGGCGGCTCCACGAGGTCACCACGTTCCGGCGCGACGTCTCGACCGACGGACGCCACGCGGTGGTGGAGTACGGCGTCTCGATCGACGACGACCTGGCCCGGCGCGATTTCACCATCAACGCGCTGGCGTGGCATCCCTTCCGGCACGAGCTGCGCGATCCCTTCGGCGGCGCCGCGGACCTCGCCGCGGGTGTGGTGCGCGCGGTCGGGGAGCCGTCCCGGCGATTCGCCGAGGACTACCTGCGGATTCTCCGGATGCTGCGGTTCGCGGCGCGCTTCGGATTTTCGATCGATCCGCCCACCTGGGAGGCGGCCCGCGCGGCGGCGCCCGAGCTGCGGGGCCTCTCGGCCGAGCGGGTGCGCGACGAGTGGTTCAAGGGGCTCGAGACGGCGCGATCGGTGATCGGGCTGGCGCGCGCCTGGCAGGAGGTGGGGGCGGCCCGGGTCTGGATGCCCGAGCTCGACGCCGCGGCGCCGGTCGTGGAACCGGTAACGGTTCGGGACCCGGTGGTGCTGACCGCCGCGCTCTGCCGCGCGGCGCCGGAGGTGCTGGCTCGCCTCAAGGCATCCAACGCCGAGATCGGACGCGCAGAGGCGATGCACCGCGGGCCGCCGGAGCCCGATTCTGCCGAGCCGCTCGCGGTGCGCCGCTGGCTCGCGACGGTGGGCGCCGCGGCCGATGATCTGATGCAGCTCGCCGGGGTTCGCCTCGGCAGCCGGCCGGCCTGGGCCCGGGCCGCGGAGCAGAGCCGCGCGCGCGGGGAGCCGACCTCGCGCGGACACTTGGCGCTGACCGGCGACGATCTCCGCGCCGCGGGAGTGCCGGCCGGCCCGGAGATGGGGCGGTTGCTCGAGCGGATGCTCGAGGCGGTCCTCGAGGATCCGGCTCGCAACACCCGGGAAGCCCTGCTGGCGCTGGTCCAGTCATGGCGGTGAGCCCGCTGATGTTCGCCCTGGGCGCCGCCGCCGGAAACATCGTCGGGGCGCTGGCCGTGGTGCGCCAGGAACGGCGGAGCCTGGCCTTCATCGAGACCTGCCTCTCGTTCGGCGCGGGCTTCATGCTGGCCCTGGTGTTCATCGGGGTGTTGCCGGTCGTCTTTGCCCCGCAGGGCGGATCGCGGGCCGCCGCCGGGCTGGTTGTGCTGCTGGGGTACGTCCTGGTGCATGTGGCGCAGCACGTGATCACGCCCCATTTCCACTTCGGCGTGGAAACCCATCACGTGGGTCCGGAGGCGGGATACAGCGCCCTGTTCGGGCTCACGCTGCACGCCTTCTTCGACGGCGTCGCGATCGCGAGCGGATTCCTGGTGTCCTGGGGCCTGGGCGTCGCATTCTTCCTGGGCGTGATGCTCCACAAGCTGCCGGAGGGAGTCACGGTGTCGAGCATCATGCTGGCGAGCGGGCTGGGGCGCGCCCGCGCCGTCGCCGCGGGCGTGACCCTGGGCGTCGCGACCATCCTCGGCGTGGTGGTCACCGAGATGGTGGCGCCGCTGGTGCAGTACGGCCTGGCGCTGGCCGCGGGGGTCACGCTGTACGTGGCCGCGTCCAACCTGGTCCCCGAGATCCAGCGGGGCCGGCGCGCCGTGACCACGCTGGCGTTCCTGGGCGGCGCGGCGGCCCTGGTGCTCCTCCGGTCCCTGGCCGGCAACGGGAGCTGATCCGCGGTGGACGAGCCCGAACTCTTCTCCACCCCCGCGCCGCTGGCGGCCCGGATGCGGCCGGGGAGCCTCCCCGAGTTCGCGGGGCAGGAGCACCTGCTGGCGCCGGGCCGCGCGCTCGGCGATGCGCTCCGCCGGGGTGATCTCGGCAGCGCGATCCTCTGGGGACCTCCCGGTACCGGCAAGACCTCGCTGGCCCACTTGATCGCCCAGCACACCGGGCGCGCCTTCGTCGGGTTCAGCGCCGTGACCGAGGGCGTGCAGCGGGTTCGCGAGATCATCAAGGAGGCGGAGGAGCGCCGCCGGCTGGGCCGCGGGACGATTCTCTTCTGCGACGAGATCCACCGCTTCAACCGGGCGCAGCAGGACGCCTTCCTGCCGCACGTGGAGCGCGGCACCGTCACGCTCATCGGCGCCACCACGGAGAATCCCAGCTTCAGCCTGAACGCGGCCCTGCTCAGCCGCTGCCAGGTGTTCGTGCTGCAGCCCCTCACCCCCGCCGACATCGAAAAAGTGGTCCGTGCCGCGCTCACCCAGCCGGACCGCGGACTCGGCGCCCTCGGGCTCGCGGTCGAGCCCGAGGCCATCGGGTGGCTGGCGGTCCAGGCGGACGGCGACGCCCGGCGGGCGCTCAACGCGCTGGAAGCGGCGGCGCTCCAGGTCGGGCAGGGCGGCGCCATCAGCCTCGCCGTGATGGCCGAGGCATTCGCCCGGCGGGTTCCCAAATACGACCAGTCGGGCGAGGAGCACTTCAATCTCCTCTCGGCGTATCACAAGTCGCTTCGGGGCAGCGATCCGCAGGGCGCCTTGTACTGGATGGCCCGGATGCTCGAAGGCGGAGAGGATCCGCTGGTCCTGTTCCGCCGCGCCATCGCGATGGCCGCGGAGGACATCGGCCTGGCGGATCCGCAGGCGCTCCCGCTGGCGGTCGCGGCGCGAGAGGCGTTTCGCCAGCTGGGCCCCCCGGAGGGCTACCTGCCGCTGGCGGAGATGACCATCTACCTCGCCACCGCGCCCAAATCGAACAGCGTCGTCAAGGCGCTCGGCGCCGCCCTGGAGCTGGCGCGGGAGACGCCGGCCGAACCGGTGCCGGTCCACCTGCGCAACGCACCGACTGCGTTGATGAAGCAGCTGGGGTACGGGGCGGAATATCGCTACGCCCACGACTACCCCGGGCACTTCGTGAAGCAGGAGTACCTTCCCGCACCGCTCGCCGATCGGGAGCTCTATGCCCCGGGCATCCTGGGCTACGAACGGAAGGTGGCGGAGCGCATGGCCTGGTGGCGCAAGCTCGGGGAAGGCGAGAAGGAGTGATTATCTTTGCAGGGAGCGACGCACACCCTGAACCACGAGGCCGACCATCCGAGAATTGATCACGGTCCAGCCGCCCACCGAGAAGGCATTGCTGGTGGCGGTGTCACGCAAGGGATCCCGCGCGGTCTCACAGGTCCAGGAGCATCTCGACGAGCTGGCGCGCCTGGTGGATACGGCGGGCGCCTCGGTGGTGGGGCGGCTGACCCAGCAGGTGGCGGCGCCGAGTCCCGCCACGCTGCTGGGTGAGGGCAAGGTCGAGGAGCTCAAGGCGTTGGTGCAGGACACCAGCGCCACCCTGGCCGTGTTCGATGAAGAGCTGACGCCGGTGCAGGGCGCCAACCTGGAGCGCGAGCTGGGAATCCGGGTGATGGACCGGGCCGAGGTCATCCTGGACATCTTCTCCACCCGGGCGCGCACCGCGGAGGCCAAACTGCAGGTAGAGCTGGCCCAGCTCGAATATCTGCTGCCCCGGCTGACCCGCATGTGGACCCACTTGTCCCGAATCCGCGGCGGCATCGGGTTGCGGGGCCCCGGCGAAACTCAGCTGGAAACCGACCGTCGGATGATCCGCCAGAAGATCCAGCACCATCGCGGGAAACTGCAGGACGTGGCCCGGCACCGGGAAACCCTCCGGGGCGGGCGCCAGAGGCTGCTCCACGCGTCCCTGGTCGGCTACACCAACGCCGGCAAGTCGAGCGTGCTGCGGGCCCTCACGGGGGATCACGACATCTTCGTGGAAGACCGGCTGTTCGCCACGCTGGATACGCTCACCCGCGAGGTGGACGTGGGCGACGGGGTGCGCGGACGGGTCACCGACACGGTGGGATTCATCCGCAAACTGCCCCACCATCTGGTGGCGAGCTTCCGGGCCACCCTCGAGGAAGCCCGCGAGGCCGACGTCCTGCTCCACATCATCGATGCCAGCCACCCGGAGTGGGAGGAGCAGGTGGCCGTCGTCGAGGAGGTGCTGGCGGAGCTGGACCTGGCCGACCGGCCGGTCGTCATGGTGTTCAACAAGATCGACCTGCTGCCCGATCCGACCGGCTTCGCCCAGCGGATCAGCCAGATCTACCCGGGCGCGGTGTTCGCGACGACGATGCGGACCGACGGGGTGGAGGCACTCAAGGCCGCGCTCCGGGAACGGGCCCGCGAAGGCCGGCCCACGATGCGGGTGGTGATCCCGGAGGGAGACGGCGCGCGGCTCGCGGCGGTCTACCGGGCCGGTGAGGTGCTGGCCCGCGAGCACACCGACGAGGGCGTGGTGCTCACCGTGCGGATGGAAGGCTGGCGGGCCCGGCAGCTCAGCAGCACCAACGGGGCCGCGTGAGAGAACCCACCGACCTGTTCGTGCGGAAGCCGGGCATTACCGGACGCAAGATCCGGTTTGCCCTGGTGGGCTGCGGGCGCATCTCGGCCAATCACTTCGAGGCCATCGCGGCGCACGCCGAGGAGGCGGAGCTGGTGGGCGTGGCCGACCTGGATCCCGCGGCACTGGAGCGCGCCCGGACCCGGACCGGCGCGCCGGGCTTCCCCTCGCTCGAGGCGCTGCTCGCGGGCGCGGATCCGGACCTCGTGATCCTGGCCACGCCGAGCGGGCTGCACGCCCAGCAGGCCATCCGGGTCGCGGACGCGGGCCGGCACGTCATGACCGAGAAGCCGATGGCCACTCGCTGGCAGGACGGCAAGGCAATGGTCCAGGCCTGCGACGAGGCCGGGGTGCATCTTTTCGTCGTCAAGCAGAACCGGCGCAATCCGACGCTTCAGCTGCTGAAGCGGGCCGTGGAGGCCAGGCGCTTCGGCAAGATCTGCATGGTGACCGTCAACGTCTTCTGGAGCCGGCCCCAGTCCTACTACGACAGCGCGGCGTGGCGGGGCACCTGGGAATTCGACGGCGGCGCGTTCATGAACCAGGCCAGCCACTACGTGGACATGCTCGACTGGCTCATCGGGCCGGTGGAGAGCGTGCAGGCGTATACCGCCACGCTGCTCCGCAACATCGAGGTCGAGGACACCGGAGTGCTGGCGCTGCGGTGGCGCGCCGGCACCCTGGGCTCGCTCAACGTGACGATGTTGACCTACCCCAAGAACCTCGAGGGATCGATCACTGTCCTGGGCGAGAAGGGCACTGTCCGGGTCGGTGGCATGGCGGTGAACCAGATCGAGCACTGGGAGTTCGAGGGCCGGGACCCGATGGACGACGAGGTGGAGCAGGCCAGCTACGACACGATGTCGGTGTACGGCCACGGGCACCCCCGCTACTACCAGAACGTGATCCAGACCCTGCGGGGCGCGGCCGCGCCCGACACCGACGGCCGGGAGGGGCTGCACTCGCTGGAACTCCTGATTGCCACCTACCTCTCCGCGCGCGACGGCCGGCGGGTCGCCCTGCCGCTGGAGTATTGAGCCCGGCGCCGCGGCGGATGTTCCGGGGGCCGGTGCGATGACCGGCCGCATCCGCTTCCGGAGTGGACATCTGACACAGCAGTGGCACTGGTACCTTCCGGTGCTTCGGATCGCGGTGGGGTGGCCCGAATGATCGTGGTCACTGGCGCCGGCGGATTCGTCGGCACGGTTCTGTGCCAGGCGCTGGTGAGCGCCGGCGCCCCGGTCAGGGAGGTGCGGCGCGCCGGTGCGCCACCGCCGGTGGACGGTCTTGAACGGGCCGAAATCCCCGATCTGGAGCGCGGTGCGCTGGCCCGGGCTTTTGCCGGAGCCGATGTCGTGGTGCACCTGGCTGGATGCGCGCACCGGCTTCGTGAAGATCGGGGCGATCCGCTCGCCGCCTTCCGCCGGGCGAACGTCGAAGGCACTCGGGCCGTCGTCGAAGCGGCGGCCGATGTCGGCGTGCGGCGGGTCCTGGTGGCGAGCTCGGTCAAGGCGGTGGGCGAGGCCACTCAGGTTCCCTGGACCGAATCGACCCCGCCGGCGCCGCTTTGCCCCTACGGCGTGAGCAAGCTGGAGTCGGAGCGGGCGGCGTTTGCCACCGGCGCCGAACGGGGCGTCGAGACCGTGGTGATGCGACTCCCCGTGGTCTATGGTCCGGGCGCGCCCGCCAACGTGCTCCGGCTGGTGGCGCTGGTGAATCGGGGACTGCCGCTCCCCTTCGCTGGGATCGATAATCGCCGCAGCATGCTGTCGACCGGCAACCTGGTGGCCGCGGTGCGCGCCCTCGCCGGGACGCACGGACTCGACGGTGAGGTATTCTTTGTGGCCGATGGCATAGATCTCTCGACGCCCGAGCTGATCCGCACCATCGCCGCCGGTCTGGGCCGCCGGGCGCGTCTCTTCCGGATATCGCCCCGACTCTTCCGGGCCGGCGGAAAGATCGGCGACGGGATCAGCCGCGTGGTCCGGTGCCCGGTGACCAGCGCGGAAGTCCAGCGGCTGACCGGATCCCTCGTCGTCTCCATCGCCAAGCTGGTCGAATGGACCGGATTCCATCCGCCGGAAACACCCGAGGCCGGCTGGCGCGCGGTGGCGCGGTGGTTCCTGGAGCGGCCTCGATGATCGGGTTCGCGCTGGTCACGCTGGTGCTGGCGCTCCTCGCAAGCTGGTGGGGGACTGGCCGGCTGCGCCGCTTCCCCATGGCGCGGGCGCGGCTCGACATTCCCAACGAGCCCAGCGCGCACTCCAGCCCGCCGCGCGGGGGCGGCGTGGCCATCGTCGTGGTGGTGCTGGCGGGAATCCTGGCGGGCGCCGCGGGCGGTTGGGTGCGCGACAGCACCGCGGTGGCCCTGGTGCCCTCGGGCGCGGCGGTGGCGCTGGTGAGCTGGCTCGACGATCGCCGCCGGGGGATGCCGCGCCGGGTCCGGCTGCTGGGGCATCTCGCGGCGGCCGCGTGGGTGGTGTACTGCTTTGGCCCGGTGGAGGCGCTGGTCCTCCCCGGGCCGCCGTGGCTGGGCGGCCTCGGTGCCGTCCTCTCGGTGCTGGGCATCGCGTGGATCACCAATCTCTTCAATTTCATGGACGGCATCGACGGACTCGTCGCGGGCGAGGCGCTTACCGTCGGCCTGGCGGCGCTGCTGCTCTGCTGGCGGGTCGACGATCTGGAGCCCACCTGGCTCGCGGCGCTGGTGGTGGTTGCCACCGCGGGATTCCTGCCGTGGAACTGGCATCCGGCCCGGATCTTTCTCGGCGACGTCGGCTCGGTCTTCCTGGGGTTCATCCTCGCGTCGCTGGCCGTGCTGACCGGCCAGCGCGGCGACATCCCGGCCGCCGGTTGGCTGGTGCTGCTGGCTGTGTTCGTGCTGGATGCGACGTTCACGCTGTTCCGACGCTGGGCGCGGGGAGAGCGCGGGCTCGAGGCGCACCGGAACCACGCCTGCCAGCGCGCGGTCCAGGCGGGACTCACCCACGCGCAAGTGAGCGGTACCGTGATGGCGGTAAACGGCCTGCTGGCGCTGCTGGTCTGGTGGGCCGTGGCGCGTCCCCACTGGGCGGTGGCGGCCTATGGCGCCGCGCTGCTGCTGGTGCTGGCGCTGTACCTCCGCGTGGGGCGCGCGCTCCCCATGTAAAACGGCGTCCCGCCCTGTGCGATACCGGGGCGACGCTGTATCATTCCCGCCGTTCCCACGCCAGGCGAACGGATGACCCGTCGCGCTGAACAGCGTTTCGAGGTGCGGATTCTCGCGGCGGTCGCGCGGCAGGCGGGCCCTTTGCTGATCGGCGTGACGTCCGCAGCCGTCAGGGCCGTGGTCCTCGTCGCGGTCGCGGATACCCCGGCCCCGCGAGGTCCAGCGATCCTCGCCATCGGGAAGCCCGAATCCAAGCGTTGCCACGTGGCGCCGGGCCCTCCGGTACTGGCCGTACGAGTCGACGCTCGGTTCCTCACCCGGTAGGAAGGCCGGCGGACAGCGGATGACCGGACCCGCCGGACCTCCTCCCGCACGGGACTGGAAGCCGAGCGCCTATCAGGCGGCCGTTGTGTTGTCGGGAACCAGCGCGATTCTGGGGCTGGGCCGCGAGGCATTGGTGCTGCACCGGCTGGGGCTCTCGGCCGCCAACGACGCCTTGCAGCTGGCTCTCTCGATCACCTACACGATCGCGCTGCTGGGAGATCCGCTCCGCCTGGCGGCACTCAATCTCCTCCAACGGCGCCTCGGTGGTCCCATCTGGAGCGTCATTGGCGGCGGCATACTGGCCGCCGCCCTCATCATGACGATGCTCTATCGGGCCGGCACGTCCGTTCTACCGGGCCGATGGCTGCTGGTCGCCGGCGCGGCGGGCGCGGCGAATCTCTTCTTGGCGTGGGTCTTGCCGCGTCGGCAGCGTTCCGGTCCGTTCTTGGTGGTGCATTTCGTGACCGTGATGCCGAACATCTTCATGGTGGCGGGGCTGTTGATCCCCGCCGCGTCGGACCAGGCCTTCGCTGGGCGCGTGGTCGGTCTCTTCCTGCTCGCACCGGTGCTCCAGCTTGCGGCGCTCGCCTTCCTGACGCGGTTCGGCGATCGCTCCGCGCTGGGCCCGTCGCCTTCGGTGGCGGATGGGCTTCGTCCCATGGTGTGGCACACGGCGGGCGCGGCCGGTGGACAAGGCTCCCAGCTCTTCCTCCGGACCGCGCTCGCCGCCGCGCCAACGGGGACGCTCACGGCATTCACCATGACGCTCCGGGTGACCGAGACGATCCGGGCGATCTTCGTCGACACGTACATCGCCTCGCGAGTCCGGCGCTGGGCCGCGGGCGAGCGCAGCACCAGTCCCGCGATCGACGGCCGATGGCTTACGCCGCGTGCGCTCGTCGGCGTCACTGGTGGGGCCTTGCTGCTCGCGCTGGCCTGGTCCGGGTCCGGACGGTGGCTCTCGCCGGCGTCGGCGATGCTCCTCGTCGGCGCCTATCTCGTCCTGGCGCTTCGGGTCCGCTACCAGTCGCTCAACACGTCGGCCCAGCCGATCGGGCTGGTGAAGCGGATGGCGGGTCTCGAGCTAATCGCCGGGTTGGCGGTTGGCATCCTGAGCTTCGTGGTCGTGGCGCCCCTCGCGGCGCTCCCGTGGGTGGTCTACGTGGCCAAACCGGCCGCCGGCTTGGCCATGATTGCATCGCACCCCGACAGCGAATCCCCACTGGTTCCGGAGGCGTGAGCGCACCGGGCCTCGGCCGGTCATCGGGCCTCGGTCAGGTGGGTCTCGTGACTCGTGTGGCGGGCCAGAACCTGGCCCCAGAAGGCAAGCGTCCGCTGGGCGACCGCGGAGTCGACGTATTCCTCCAGCACCCGCTGGCGGGCCCGCTGGCCCAGCAGCCGCAGGCGTTCCGGTTCGGCGAGCAGCTCCTGGAGCGCGAGCGCCAGGGATTCGGCGTCCTCCACCACGATCCCGGCGTCTCCCACCAACTCGGGCAACGCCCCGGCGCGGGTGACGACCGGTACCACGCCGCGCACCATGGCCTCGAGCAGGACCGGGGAGCTCCGTTCCACCCAGGTCGGCGTGTCGCGCGATGGCACCACCAGGCAGTCGAGATCGTTCCAGATCTCCTCCAGCTCCCGCCGGGCAATGCCGCCCAGCCAGCGGATGCGGGAGGCGAGCCCCAGTTTCTGGGCCAGGGCCTCGAGCGCTTCCTGCTCCGGCCCGGTACCGGCGACGGTAAGGGTCCAGGGGCCGAGGAGCTGTCCACAGGCACGGAGCAGGGTCTCCCCGCCGCGCTCCGGCACCAGCCGGCCCACGAACCCGATGCCGAGCCCGCGCCGGCTCGCGTCCCGATCCACCGGCGCCGAGAGCGACATCCCGGCCTGGGGGAGCACCGCGCCCACCGCGTCGGGAGCGTGCTCCCGGAGCAGGGCCAGCGCCAGCTGATTGCCGCCGACGATCCCCGCCGCGTGTCGCGCCACCGAGCGCAGGCGGCGCTGCTCCAGGAATCCGCGCCGGCGCTCGAGGCTCTCCCAGCTGAAGATCACGTACGGAATGCGCATCCGGCGGGCCGCCGCAGCCACGACCGCCGCCACCGGGGCGCCGGGGGATTCTTCGACCTGGATCAGGTCGGGATGGAAGTCGGAGATGACCCGGCGCAGGTCTCGGCTGTTCCACTTGAGCATGCCGGGAACCTCCGGGTCGCCCGACACGGGAACCGGTGTCAGCCGGACGCCGCTGTCGAGTCCGGCGGAGCCGCCGGGCAACGCGGCCATCACGTCGACGCCCTGCCCGGCGAGCGCGCGGAGCTTGCCGCGATGCTCGGGATCGGAATAGAAATGGGAGACGATGAGGGCCCGCACGACGGGAATCTTAACGGACCGGCCGAGTGAAATCAGCCCGCGGCCGGGCTGCGAATGCCGGGGCGCGGTGATAGGTTAAAGGCGATTCGGGCCCTTAGCTCAGGCTGGTTAGAGCAGCGGACTCATAATCCGTCGGTCGCTGGTTCAAATCCAGCAGGGCCCATCATCCCGGTTCCTTCCCCTGGAGTTCCGCATGCCTCAGACTTTCTTCCGACGGGTCGGCCCGACGCTGGCCCTGCTCGCGCTCGCGCCGTCGTTCGTCACGGGCCAATCGAAGCGGCCGGCTCCGCCGAGCGCCCTCGCGTCCGCGCCGGGCGACAGCGCGCGGGTCGGCTACGATCCCGCGCTCCGGGGGCTGACCTGGCGGCTGGCCGGTCCCTTCCGGGGCGGCCGCGCCGTCGCGGTGGCGGGAGACCCGATCCATCGCGACGTGTTCTTCTTCGGTGGGGTGGACGGCGGCGTCTGGAAGACCGTCAACGGGGGCCAGACCTGGGCCAACATCACCGACGGCCGTTCGACCATCGCCTCGGTCGGCGCGATCGCCCTGGCCCCCAGCGATCCGAACGTGATCTGGGTCGGGACCGGCGAAACCGATTGGCGCGAGGATCTCACCCATGGGGACGGCGTCTGGCGGTCCACCGACGGCGGTGCGAGCTGGCAGCACCTGGGCCTGGAGGACACCCGTCACATCGGGGTGATCCGGGTCGACCCCGGCAACCCGGACATCGCGTACGTCGCGGCCATGGGACACGCCTTCGGGCCCAATCCGATGCGGGGTGTCTTCCGCACGACCGACGGCGGCAAGAGCTGGAAGAAGGTGCTCTACCTGGACGAGAACACCGGCGCCGCCGATCTCGCGATGGATCCGTCCAACCCCCGCATCCTCTACGCCGCCATGTGGCGGGCCCGCCGCTCCCCGTGGGGACTCGACGCCGGCGGCGGCAAGAGCGGGCTCTGGAAGTCGGTCGACGGCGGCGACACCTGGACCGAGCTCTCGGGCAATGCCGGCCTGCCGGCCACCCCGCTGGGCCGGATCGGGATCGCGGTGTCGCCGGCGGAAACCCAGCGTCTGTATGCGAGCGTCGAGGCGCCCGACAGCGCCGGCGGCATCTTCCGCTCCGACGACGGGGGCCGCAGCTGGAGCCGCACCAACGGCGATCAGGAGTTCCGGGTCCGGGCGTGGTACTACTCGCTGCTCACCGCCGACCCCGTGGATCCCAACACCGTGTACGTGATGAACCTGGGCGTCATGCGCTCGATCGACGGGGGCCGCTCCTTCCAGTATGTCGGCGTCCCGCACGGCGACACCCACATCATGTGGATCGATCCGAAGGACCCCCGGCGGATGATCAACGGGAACGACGGCGGGGCCCAGATCAGTTTCGACGGCGGCGCCACCTGGTCCAGCGTCTACACCCAGCCCACCGCGCAATTCTATCACGTGGTCGCTGACACCCGGTTCCCCTATCGCATCTACGGCTCCCAGCAGGACAACTCCTCGGTATCGATCGCCAGCCGCTCCGACAACGGCGCGATCGGGTTGCGGGATTTCTGGGCCGTGGGAGGCGGGGAGAGCGGCTACATCGCGGTCAAGGCCGATGATCCGGACATCGTGATCGGCTCCAGCTACATGGGCACGGTCACCCGCTACAACGACCGCACCAAGCAGACCCAGGACATCTCGCTGGGCATGAACAACTGGGACGGGTACGCGGTGAAGGACGTGCCCTACCGGTTTGCCTGGACCTTCCCGATCATCTACTCGCCGCACGATTCCCGGCGGCTCTACGTCACCGGGCAGAAGGTGTTCCTCACCACCGACGAGGGGAAGTCGTGGAAGCCGATCAGTCCGGACCTCACGGTGCACGATCCGGCCACGATGGGACCGTCCGGCGGCCCCATCACCTACGACATGACCGGCACCGAGTGGTACGCCACGGTGTTCACGTTCGCGGAATCGCCGGTCACGGCGGGAGTGTTGTGGGCCGGCTCCGATGACGGGCTCCTGCACGTCTCCCGGGACGCGGGGGCCACCTGGCAGAACGTGACGCCGCCGGGGCTCGGCAAGTTCACCAAGATGAGCATCGTGGAGCCGTCGCACTACGATCCGGCGGTGGCTTACCTGGCCGCGAACCGCTACCAGCAGGACGACTTCCGGCCCTACCTCTTCAAGACCGCGGACTACGGCAAGACCTGGAAGGCGATCACGGCCGGTATCCCGGAAAACGACTTCACCCGCACGATCCGGGAGGACCCGGTGCGGCGGGGGCTGCTCTTCGCGGGCACCGAGGCCGGCGCCTGGGTGTCGTTCGACGACGGGGGGCACTGGCAATCCCTGCAGCTCAATCTGCCGCGTGTGTCGGTGCGCGACCTGACCATCCACGGGTCCGACCTGATCGCCGCCACCCACGGCCGCTCCTTCTGGACCCTCGACGACATCGCGCCGCTCCGCCAGATCACCGACTCGGTGCGCAAGGCACCCGCTGTTCTGCTGGTCCCTTCGCCGGCGCTGCGCTTTGCCGGCGGGCGGTACCGGCAGGCCAATGCGGCGCCCAATCCGCCGGCCGGGCTGGTGCTCGACTACTGGCTGGGCGCCAAACCCGCCGATCCGGTCAAGCTCACGTTCATCGATCCGGCAGGGAAGGAGATCCGCTCCTTTACCAGCGCCGGGACCAAGCCCGACAGCACCGTCACCGACAGCGTGGTCAAGGCGCGCCTGTCGCTGCGGGAGCGGGAGCAGAACGACAGCGCGTTCTACGACCCCGCCGATTCGGTGGTCGCGGCGCGAGCCGGCGCCAACCGGTTCACCTGGGACCTCCGCTACCCCGGGGCCAAGGCGCTCAAGGGCATTGTCCTGGATGAGGGATTTCCCGACGGCCCCATCGCGCCGCCCGGCCGATACACCGCCCGGCTGGTGGTGGGACACGACACGCTGACCCGCGCGTTCGCGGTGGTGGGCGACCCGCGGCTCACGACGACCCCCGCGGATTACGCCGCGCAGTTCGCCTTCGTGAGCCAGGTGCATGACGCGATCGATACCATCAGCCACTCGGTGGAGGAGATCGAAACCATTCAGCGCCAGCTCGACCAGCGGGTGGATCAGACGTCCGCGGCGGCCTACGCGTCGAAGGTGGCCGATGCCGCGAAGCCGCTCCGCGCCAAGCTGGAGACGGTGCGCGCCGAGCTGGCCGAGGTGCATTCGCATGCCTACGAGATCACGCTGCATTACCCGGTCAAGCTGTACAACCAGTTCCTCACCCTCAATGCCATGGCGCAGGGCTCCGACGATGCGCCCACCACGGGCATGACGGCCTCGTACGACGACTTGATGCGGCAGGTGCGAGTCCAGACTTCCAGGTTGGCCGATCTCGAAGCGAAGGACCTCGGCGCCTTCAACGCGCTCCTCACCGAGCTCAAGGTGCCCGGGGTCACGGCGCCGCCAGCCAAGCCGGGGCTCATTCCATGAGGACGCTATCGCTGGTGACCGGGCTGGTCGGTCTCGCGGTGAGCGCGGGGCCGTTGGGGGGGCAGGCCGTGGGCGCGCGTCCGACTCCGGATCCCAAGGCCAATCCCTCGGGAAAGCCCACCTTCATCGGGACGGTACGGATTGCCAGCCAATTCGCCGATCCGGGGACCGTGGTCGATGTCGTCATCTTCCGGTCGGGACAGACCCCGATCCCGTGCGCCCATGGGACGGTCGACGTGCGGCCCATCGGTCCCAACGAGTCATCCGTGCCGGCGTTTCTGGCGCCACTGGATCCGACCCCGGTCTGTCTCAATCCCGACAATGTCTACCATTTCTACGTCAACGGCGTGCACGCGCCGCAGCAATCCGGCAGTGCGCTTCCCGGCACCAAGCTCACCTATGTGAACCTGACTGTGACCGAGGCGGCGCTCCGGACCGATCCCGAGCAGGGTGGGGTCCGGCTGGTCTGGTTCTACGGGAAGGTGCGAGACAAACTCGGCCGGCCTCCGCCCGACAGCACGATCGTGACGGCTGATGCCGGCGGAGATTGCAAGGGCACCGGCAAGACCCAGGATCTCTTCTGGGAGCCCAAGACCGCCGGCGCCAGGACGATCGGGGCGCTGGGGTGGTATTTGATCCCGGTCGAGATGTCGAAGGCCTGCGCGGACCGACGGCTGGAGTTCAGGCTCTGGGCCGGCCCGAAGGACGGTCCCGGCAAGCCCAGCAGTATCAAGACGCCGCCCTATGGAGTTCCGGTAAACGTCGACTTGGTAATGCCCACGCCCTGAGGTCTCTAGAACTTCGCGTCGAAGAAACGGAGCCGCGCGCCCCGCACCGTGCGGGGCCTCCCGTCGCGATTCATGATGTCGAAGGTCGCCGGTTCCGGGAGCGCAAGCCGCAGGCGCAGGCCGTCATTCCATTGGAGGAGCGCGTTGGCCTGGCCGAAGCCGTCCGGGCCGCTGTCCAGGTCGCTTTGATGCCTGGTGGCCAGTGCGCCGATGAGAAGCCCTACCGCCGAGGTGGCGGCGGGGACGGCAAAGGTGACCTTGTCATCGTGGGGATTGGCCAGCAGGTCAATGCCGAAGCCGGCCAGTCCGCCGGCGAGTCCCGCCGCGCTGATCAGCCGCACCCGGGAGGATGTGGGCTGCCACACTCTGGCGGCCGGGATCGAGGCCAGCAAGGCCGCGTCGCCCGCGATCAGCATCGAAGTCCACAGCCCGTCGTCGTGCAGGCCGGCCGCCCTCCCGAGCGAGACGCCGAACCAGGTCCCCCAGAGCGCCGCGTGCGAGATCATCGTGGCGCTGCCGGGGCGGATCTCCTTGGCGCTGGCCAGGGCCCACCCGACCCCGATGCCGGCGATCCCGCCCAGGGACATCGCGGCCCACGGCGCCGTGTCCGACTGGTCGGTGAAGCACCCGAATTCGCCGCAGGATGTCCGGTCGCCGATGTTGAACGCCTGCTGGATCCCGAGTCCCTGCCAGGTGCCCCAGGCGGTCGCGAAGCTGGCGATGCTGGCCTGACCGGCCGATCGAAAATGTGCCCTGGCGAAGGCCCGCGACGCGAGGAACCCCAGCGGTGCTCCGACGAGGAGTCCCGCGCCGTATTCGCCGCTGCCATGGGCGTTGAAGGCGGCCGGAATTGCCGTGCCCAGAAAGGCGCCGTAGGCGGTATTGAACGTGACGAACCCGGTGCGGCCATTCCCGATCGGCCCCGCCCCGGGCATCGTGCGCATGAGCGAGTCGGCGGTGCGGCCGGCGGGAGTCGTGCCGAAACGGGCATGGAGGTAGCGGAACAGGTCGCGCGCGGCGTCGGGCTTTCCCTCCTTCTGGAGGTCCCGCGCCACCTGAAGGATGACGGAGGCGGTATCGGCGGAGGTCTGGGCCGGTGCGGTCCGGATCAATCCAGCCAGCAAAGCGGCTGCGAGGAGTCGAACGCGCATGGGGCCTCCGCGGGCGGCTAGGGGTTCTTAACGGTGACCGTCACTGGCCCAGTGGTGGAGTAGTCGTTCCAGAGCGGGATGGTGAACCGGGATGCCACCCGCACGGTATAGGTCCCATTCGGGAAGGCGGCGGTGTTCCACGTGAAGGTCGGGAACTCCGGTCCCCAGGTGTTCGGGGCCAGGATCAGCGAGTCCACGGGAGTCACCGCCGTGCCCGCCCGGACCTCGAGGCGAAGGGCGGAGAGTCCATAACACGCTCGCCACTTGAAATTCAGCTGGGCTCGCACCGAAACCGTCCCGGCCATCGAATCGAAAACGACGGGGAATCCGACCGGGATGGAATTCAACGACTGAATCCAGCTCGCTGCTGGCCCGGTCCGGTTCGTCGTCGCCCTGGCAATGGCACTGTCGCCGGCGCCGGCGGCCGGCTTGGCAAAGATGATCGCGGTGGTTCCGTCCGCGCAGCTGTCCGCCGTGAAGAGACCATCGGACGAGATGCGGCCCAGGTACGGCTGGTCCACCCGCCACGTCACCGCGACGGGTGTCCCGTCCGTCGATACGGCATGGAACCGCGCCGTGTCCCCGACGGACAGGAAGTGCTCCCTGGGCTCGATATGAAATGTCGGGGCGGGCGGCGGCGGTGGTGGTGGTGGGACGATGTCTTGTGGCGTGCTCTGGCACCCCGCCGAGCCCGCGACCAGCATCGCCCAGCATCCGAACCTGCGGGCTCGAGCCGCCATGCTCGAATAGTACACCTTCGCCAACCAAACGCCCGGCGAGTCGGTGGACTCGCCGGGCGTGCTGTGCTGCAATGGGCGATGAGGGGCTCGAACCCCCGACCTCGCGCATGTGAGGCGCGCGCTCTAACCAGCTGAGCTAATCGCCCGTGTTTCGGGAGGGGGAAGCTACTAGATCACGCCGCCCCGCCGCAACCGTCCCAGCGCGTCGTGGGTTTCCTCGTGCACCGCCAGCACTTCGGCCGGCGCCACCGTCGCCACGCCCGATTTGGCTACCTCGAGCCCCGCCGCGTAATTGGCCAGGTCCGCGGCCTCCCGCATGGTGGCGCCGGCCGCCAGCGCGGTGGCCACCCACGCCGTCACGGTATCGCCCGCGCCCGAGACATCGAACACCTCGCGCGCCAGGCTCGCGATGTGGGTGATGGCCTGATCCTTGGTGACCAGCACCATGCCATCGGCGACCCAGCGTGAGCAGGAGGTTGTCCACCTCGAGCTTGGCGAGCGCCTGCTGCAGCGCGTCCTGCCTCGAGAGGTCGAGGGTGGCGCCCATGGCCGCCTCGAGCTCCCGCCGGTTGGGTTTGAAGACGGTGGCGCCGCCAAAGCTGAAGAAATTCCGGAACTTGGGATCCACCACCACCGGAATGCCTCGCCGTTTGGCGGCGCTCATGGCCGCGAGGATGAGCGCTTCGGTGAGCGTCCCCTTGTTGTAGTCCTCGAACACCAGCGCGTCCGCGTCGACCAGCGCCGCCAGCGCCGTCGAAATGAGCCGCTCCTGATCCTGCCCCTCGACCGGCGTGTCCACTTCCTCGTCGATCCGGACCACCTGCTGGCTTCGCGCCAGAACCCGGGTCTTGGTGGTGGTGGGGCGGCCGGGAATCTGCACGAGATGCCGATCCTCCAGCCGCGCGGCCGCGAGCTCCGCGCGGATCGCGCCGGCGTGGTTGTCGTCACCCACCGCGCCGACCAGGCGACACGCGGCGCCGATGGCCGCGACGTTCGCGGCCACGTTCGCGGCGCCGCCCAGGGCGCTTCGGGTTTCCCGGATCGCCACGACCGGCACCGGCGCTTCGGGCGAGAGCCGCTCGGTATC
The DNA here is from genome assembly GCA_963762545.1 of uncultured Gemmatimonadales bacterium. GTDB lineage: Bacteria > Gemmatimonadota > Gemmatimonadetes > Gemmatimonadales > GWC2-71-9 > JABFSM01. Next base: position 885,562 of record CAVXLC010000002.1, read on the forward strand.
GCCGATCAGGTAGCGGTCCAGCATGACGTCGCCGATCACGACGATGCGCCGGCTCTTCATCCGCTCCAGGAGCTGGATCAGCCGGTCGCGCAGGATCGGCGGCGGTTGGGGGGTGGGTCTCATCGATCCGCCTTCCACAGGGTGGCGAGGCGGGAAAGGTAATGCTTGGGGCCGGGCCCGCGCCGCTATCTTTGAGCTCCATGGACATCCCCAAGCTCCGCGTCGAAGCCACTCGCGGCGACCTGGTCGAGACCGTGCACCCGGTCACGGTGGCGGTGGTCGACGCCGACGGGCGGCTCCTGGCCGGGTCGGGCGATCCGGCCCTGGCCACCTGGTGGCGGTCGGCGGCCAAGCCGTTTCAGTCGCTGCCGCTGGTGCAGGATGGCGTCGCCGTGCGGTTCGGCCTGGGGGACGAGGAGCTGGCGTTCGCCTGCGGGTCCAATTCCAGCGAGGCGGCCCACGTGGCCCTGGCGCACGCGTTCATGCGCAAGGTGGGTGTGACCGAGGCGCAGCTCTCCTGCGGACTGCACACCCCGCTCTCGCCGGCGGTGGCGCGCGAGGTGGCCTGCGGCACCGCCATCATGACGCCGTCGTGGAGCAATTGCGCGGGCAAGCACATCGGGATGCTGGCACTGGCGCGGCATCACGGCTGGCCGCTCGAGGGATACCAGGCCGCCGGCCACCCGGTGCAGCAACGCATCCTGGCCGAGGTCTCCCGGTGGACCGGCGTGGCGATCGGCGACATCCGGCTCGCGGTCGACGGATGTACCGTCGCCTGCTTCGGCCTGCCGGTGATCGCCATGGCCCGGGCCTATGCGGGCCTTGCCACATCGCGGGATGCGGCGCTCGGGAGGATCGCCGGTGCCATGATGGGGCATCCATTCCTGGTGGCCGGCACCGGTCGCCTCTGCACCGACCTGATGACCGCGCTGCCCGGCCGGATCGTGGCCAAGGTCGGGGCCGATGGCGTCTACTGCGCCGCGGTCCTCGACTTCGGCCTCGGCGTGGCGCTCAAGGTGCACGACGGAGATTCGCGCGCCTCCGGTGTCGCGCTGCTCGAGGTGCTGCGCCAGGTGGCGAGCCGCATGGCGGCGGACGGCCGATTCGCGGTGCCCGCGCCAGTGCTGGCATCGCACGGCCCGCAGCCGATCCGGAACACCCGGAAGGCGGTCACGGGCGAGCTGCGCGTCGCCGGAGCGCTGCGCTTCTTCGATGCGTAGCGCACGGGAGCGGTTGGCCCCGTGACCGAGCCGGGTGAGAGATTGGAGCGGCTCGACCCGCCAACCCGCGCGCTGATCGTGCTCGCCGCGGCCATCGCCACCGGGCAGGAGCCCCTCGTGGAGGAGCAGTGCCGGGCCTGCCTCGCGGCGGCGGTGCCCGCGCTCTGGATGGACGAGCTGCTGCTCCAGTCCCTGCTCATGGTGGGGTGGCCCAGGATGTTCGTGGCGGCCGCCATCTGGCGCCGGATCGGGCCGCCCGGTCCGGCGCCGGGAGAAGACGGCACCGACTATTCCCGGGCGGCCGAGTGGCGGGCGCGGGGAGCGGCGCACTGCCGCACGGTGTACGGCGCCAATTACGAGCGGCTCCGGGCCAACGTCCGCGCCCTGCACCCCGCGCTGGAGGCCTGGATGATCACCGAGGGCTACGGGCGCACGCTGGGCCGGCCGGGGCTGGACTTTGCCCGCCGCGAGCTCTGCGTCATGGCCCAGACGGCAGTGCAGGGTGCGGAGCGGCAGCTCCACTCCCATCTCAAGGGGGCGCGCAATGCGGGCGCGTCGTCCCGGGCCGTCACCGAAGCGCTCGACGCAGTGCGGCCCCTGCTCGGTGCGGCGGAAGCGGAGCTGGCGCATTCTCTCTGGAATCGGATACGCGAATGAGTTTCATCGATCGGGCCGTGGTCAGGCTGATTGCAGGTACCGGCGGCTCGGGCGCAAGCTCCTTCGCGCGCTACAAGTACGTGCCCAAGGGTGGCCCCGACGGCGGAGACGGCGGCCACGGCGGCTCGATCTACCTGCGGGGAGACGCCAATCTCTCCACCCTGCTGGATTACCGGTATCGCCCGGAGTGGAAGGCGGAGCGGGGCCAGCACGGCAAAGGCAAGACCATGACCGGGCCCTCGGGAGACGATCTCTACCTGCCGGTCCCCCCCGGAACCGAAGTTCGAGTCGCCGGCACCGGGGAGCTGATCGGAGAAGTGCTCCACGCCGGACAGGAGCTGCTCGTGGCCAAAGGCGGCCGCGGTGGCCGGGGCAACGCGCGGTTCACCACGCCCACGCACCAGGCCCCCCGGGAGTGGGAGGCGGGTGAAGAGGGAGAGGACCGCCAGATCGAGCTGGTCCTCAAGCTCATCGCGGACGTCGGCCTGGTGGGAGAACCGAATGCCGGGAAGAGCAGCCTGCTGGCGGTCATTTCGGCGGCCCGGCCCAAAGTGGCGGCCTATCCCTTCACCACGCTCGAGCCCAACCTCGGGGTGGTCGGCATGAGCGACTCGCGCACCTTTGTGGTCGCCGATATCCCGGGCATCATCGAGGGCGCCCACGAAGGGAAGGGGCTCGGCCTCAAGTTTCTCCAGCACGTGGAGCGCACCCGGGTGCTGGCATACCTCGTCCCGTTGGACAGCGATGACCCCCAGGCCGTCTATGAGAGGCTCCGAAAGGAGGTTGGCTCCTACAGTCCCCTGCTGTTCGACAAGCCACACCTCGTGGTGCTCTCCAAGCGGGACCTGATCCCCGCGGAAGACCCGCTCCCCGTCGTCATCGCTCCGGCGGCCAGCGCCACCGCGGCCGTCTCGAGCGTGGCACGAATCGGCATTGACGAGCTGAAGTCCGTGCTCTGGAGCGCGGTGGCCGCCGCGCGGGCCCGGGATGAGGTGCCGGTGGATGAATTCGCGGACCTCGGACATGACGGCAGGGAATGACGCGGAGCGCGAGGCCTGGGTCACCCTCGCGCTGGTTCCGGGCATAGGGGCCGCCCGCTTCAAGGCCCTGCTGGACCGGTTCGAAACTGCCAACGGCGCCCTCGCGGCGCCGTTCGAGTTATTGCGCGCCGTGCCGGGTTTGAACAAGCCGGCGGCCACCGCCATCACCCTGGCGAGCCGGGCCAGCGGCCGCCGGGCCATCGCGGCGCTGGAAGAGATTGGCGGGCACCTGCTGTTGCCGACGGACCCGGGCTTCCCCACGGTGCTCCGGCACATCCCCGATCCCCCGACCTGTCTCTTTGCCCAGGGCCGCCTCCACGCGCTGGAGCGCCCCGCCGTGGCCGTGGTGGGGAGCCGGGACCATTCGGCCTATGGCGCGGAAGTGTGCCGAGGCGTGGCCCGGGCCGCGGCCCAGGCCGGCATGGTGGTGGTCAGCGGCATGGCCCGCGGACTGGACGCAGTGGCGCACGCCGGCACCCTGGAAGCCTCCGGGCTCACGATCGGCGTGCTCGGCAACGGGCTCGGTGTCACCTACCCCAGCGCCAACCGCGAGCTCTACCAGCGGGTGGCGGAGCAGGGTCTGTTGCTCTCCGAGTTTCCGCCGGGCGAGCGGCCCAACGCCGGGAGCTTCCCGCGCCGGAACCGGCTCATCAGCGGCCTGGCCCGGGTCACCGTCGTGGTCGAGGCCGCCATCAGCTCCGGTGCCCTGCAGACCGTGGCCTGCGCGCTGGAACAGGGACGGGAGGTCATGGCGGTACCGGGTCCCATCACGAGCCCCGTGTCGGCGGGCACCAATCGGCTCATCCGGGATGGCGCCGCACCGCTCCTCGAGCTGGACGATCTCCTGGCCCATTACCCCGAGGCCCGGCGGACGCTCACTTCGAACGCCTGCGCGGAGCCCGGCACGCTGGCGCCGGTCGAGGGCCGGATCGTCAATGCCCTCTGGGCCGGCCCTCGGCGGGTCGAGGAGCTGGTCGAGGCGTCGGGGGCTCCGGTCTGGGCCGCGCTCGACGCGCTCTCGGTGCTGGAGCTGGGCGGCCGGATTCGCCAGGAGCCGGGCGGGCTCTACCGGCTCGTCACGCCGTCGCTGTTCAAGTAGCCCGCCATCCTTAGTATTCCCCCGTGCACCTTTACATCCACGTCCCCTTCTGCGCCCGGCGCTGCAGCTACTGCGATTTCTCCATCGCGGTACGGCGGGACGTCCCGTCGCAGGCGTTTGTGGGTGCCGTCGAGCGCGAATGGGCCGGCTGGCAGTCCCATCGCGCCTGGGCCGAGGCGCCGGTGTTGGACACCATCTACTTCGGGGGAGGGACACCGTCCCGGCTCGATCCCGCGGCCATCGCGCATCTTATCGGGACGTTCGGGCGTGACCGACCCCGCTCCGGCGACGCCGAAATCACGCTTGAGGCCAACCCCGAAGACGTCGACGCCGCCCGCGCCGGCGCGTGGCGCGCCGCCGGCGTCAACCGGATTTCCCTGGGCGCGCAGTCGTTCGAGCCGGACGTGCTGCGCTGGATGCACCGGACCCACGATGCCGGGCAGGTCGAGGCCGCGATAGCCACCCTCCGCGCCGCCGGGTTCGCCAATATCTCGCTCGATCTGATCTACGCCGTGCCGTCGGCGCTGCGCCGCGATTGGCCGGCGGATCTGGATCGCGCCCTGGCCGCCCAGCCGGATCACCTCTCGCTCTACGGTCTCACGGTCGAGCCGCGCACGCCGCTCGGCAAATGGACGGCGCGCGGCGAGTCGGTTCCGGCGGCGGATGATCGCGCCGCCGAGGAATACCTGATGGCCGATCATCGCCTCATGGCCGCGGGATTCGATCACTATGAGGTGTCCAGCGCCGGCCGAATCGGTTTCCGGTCCCGGCACAACTCCGCCTACTGGAGCCGCGCGCCGTACATCGGCCTCGGTCCTTCCGCGCACAGCGGGTTCGGGGCCGAGCGCTCCTGGAATGTTCGCGATTGGGAGGAGTATCGCCGGCGAGGCGAGGCGGGCGTTCCGGTCCAGGCCGATTCGGAACTGCTGACCGAGGAGCAGATCCACCTGGAGGAAACGTATCTCGGGCTCCGGACCACCGACGGGGTGCCGCTCGAGCGGCTGCCCGACTCGGCGGCCCGGCGTTGGATCGACGCGGGGTGGGCGAAGTCCATGCAGGGCAGGCTGGTACTGCGTCCCGAGGGGTGGCTTCGGCTCGATGCGCTGGTGGCAAGCCTAAGTCATTGCTAGATTTCCTGTTATGCAGAGTGACGGGGGCCTCACCGAGCGTCAGTTTCGGATCCTCGAGGCAGTCATCCAGATCTACGTCGAAACCGCCCAGCCGGCGGGAAGCCAGGCGGCCGCGCGCCGGTCGCGCCTCGGTATTTCTCCGGCTTCGGTGCGCGCCGCCATGGGGGAGCTGGAGACCAAGGGATATCTCTTCCACGCCCACACCTCCGGCGGGCGAATTCCCACCGATCGCGGGTACCGTCTGTACGTCAACCGGCTCATGCGTCCCGCGGTGGTCTCAGAGAGCGCGCGCGCCAAGATCGAGAGTGAAATCGTTCCCGGCTCGCGCAACGCCATCGACGAAATCCTGCGCCGCGCCGCCCAGGTCCTCGGCGTGCTGACCCAGGAGCTGGGTGTGGCCATCGCGCCGACGCTCGATGGCCTGGTGCTCGAGCGCGTGGAGCTGGTGCGCGTTTCCAGCGAGCGGCTGCTCGCGGTGCTGACGCTCCAGAGCGGCCTGGTGCGCACGATCTTCGTCGAAGTCCCGGCCTCGGTGGCGGCCGACGCGGTGGAACACGTGTCCCGGATCCTGAACGAGCGGCTGGCCGGCCTCCCGCTGGGCGAGATCCGCAGCACCCTGCCGGTGCGGCTTCGCGACCTCGGCGACGCGTCCCGGAACGGCGAGCTGATCAACATCTTCGTGGCGCAAGGAGAGGACCTCTTCGATTTGTCCGCGGGCGAGGGGTCCGTGGTGCTGAGCAGCGCGCAGCCGCTCGCGGACCAGCCCGAATTCGCCTCGAACGAGCGGATGCGGGACCTGCTGCACCTCACCGAACGCCGGGATCTGCTGCGCCAGGCGTTCGAGGACCATCATCGGCGCGGGCTCACCATTACCATCGGCACCGAGAATACCGATCCCACGCTGAGCGACTTCACGCTGGTGACCTCCTCGTATCAGAGCGGCGGTCTCTCCGGAGTGCTCGGAGTGCTCGGGCCCACCCGGATGCCCTACGACAAGATCATCGGGCTGGTGGAGCACACCAGCCGCATGGTGGAAGGATTGATGGAGTGAGCGACTTCTACGCGCTGCTGGGCGTGCACCGCGACGCCACCGAGGACGAGATCAAGCGGGCCTACCGGAAGATGGCGATGGAATACCATCCCGACCGGAACCCGTCGCACGACGCCGAGGCACGGTTCAAGGAAATCGCCGAGGCCTACGAGGTCCTGATCGATTCCCAGAAACGCGCCGCCTACGATCGCTACGGAGAGGCGGGGCTCAAGGGCGGCAGCGGCGGATTCCACCATGTGGATCTGAGCGAGGCGCTCAACATCTTCATGCGGGACTTCGGCTCGCTGGGCGGGTTCGAGTCGCTCTTCGGCGGCGGCCGGCCCCAGGCCGACTCGCGCCGCGGGCAGGACATCCGGGTATCGGTCAAGCTCACCCTGCAGGAAGTGGCCACCGGCACCAAGCGCACGATCAAGCTCAAGACCATGCTGAAGTGCGAGGCCTGCGGCGGGAGCGGCGGCGCGAAGGGCAAGCGGCCCGGCGGCTGCTCCACCTGCGGGGGCAGCGGCGAGGTGCGGCGCGCGACCCGGAGCGTCTTCGGCCAGTTCGTCTCGGTGTCGCCTTGTCCCGGCTGCGGCGGCGAGGGTGTGATCATCACCGATCCCTGCGAGGCCTGCCGGGGAGACGGGCGGGTCCGCGGCGACCGCACCGTCCCGGTGGACATTCCGGCCGGCGTGTCGAACAACAATTACATCACGCTGCGCGGTCAGGGCGCCGCCGGGCCGCGCAACGGCCCGAGTGGCGATCTGCTCATCACCATCGAGGTCAAGGACGACGAGCGCTTCGAGCGCCACGGCGACGATCTCTCCCTCGATCTGCCGCTGTCCTTTTGCCAGGCGGCGCTGGGCGTCAGCGTCACCGTGCCGACCCCGTACGGCGGGGAGGAGCGGCTGACGGTGCCGGCCGGCATCCAGTCGGGCACCGTGCTCCGGGTCAAGGGCAAGGGGCTGCCACGGCTGGGGCAGAACGGCGCCGGAGACCTGAACGTCCGGGTGCACGTCTGGACGCCGCAGAACCTGAACGCCGAGCAGCGGCGGCTGCTCGAGGAGCTCTCCACGATCGAGGGCGCGCCGCCCAAGGAGGGGAGCAGCTTCTGGACCCGCCTCAAGGAGGCGCTCGGGGCATGACCTGGTGCGCGCTCGATGTCCTGAGCCCGCCCGAATCCCGCGATGCGGTGGCCACCTGGCTGGTGTCGCGCACCGGGCAGGCGGTCGAGGAACGCGCCGACGGCCTCCTGGTGAGCTTCGCCGAGAGCGAGGCAGCAGCCGGGTCGCTCCTGGGCGAGCTCCGCTCGCGGTTCGGGGCCGCTGTCGCCGGCTCCTCCCGGCCGCTGCCCGACGTGGATTGGAGCCGCCGTTGGCGCGACGGGCTGGGGCCGCGTGTCATCGGGCGCCTCACCGTCACGCCGAGCTGGGCGGTGCCGGGCGACGCCGGCGCCGCCACCGTGGTCATCGATCCGGAGACGGCCTTCGGCACCGGCGAACACGGCTCGACCCGCATCGCGCTCACCCTCCTTGACCGCTATCTGACGCCGGGCAGCCGGGTGCTCGACCTGGGCAGCGGCAGCGGCATCCTCGCGATCGCGGCGGCCAAGCTCGGCGCGGCGCGCGCCACCGGCATCGAGGTCGATCCCGAGGCGGAGCCCATCGCGGCCGCCAACGTGGCGCGGAACGGCGTCGAAGCCCAGGTCACCTGTCTGACCGGAGACGCGGCCCTGCTGGTGCCGCTGCTCGCGCCCGCGGACCTCATCCTCTCCAACATCCTCCGGTCGGTCAACGAAGCGCTGCTGCCGCTGATCCGTGGCTCGCTCGCGCCGGGCGGGACCGCCATCTTCGCCGGAATGGAACGGCCGGAGCGGCCGCTCTTCCTGGCGGCGCTGGACGGCGCCGGCCTGGCCCCGATCGACGAGGCCCTTGACGGCGACTGGTGGGGCGTGGCCGTGCGGAGGGCGTGAACATGCACTCCGTGCTCCTCGCGCCGGGCTCCATGGTGCCGGGCTCGACCGTGCCGCTGGACGAGGAGGAGCGGCATCACTTGCGGGTTCGGCGCGCCGCCGCCGGGGAGCGGGTGCGCCTGCTGGACGGAGCCGGGTCCGTGGGCGAGGGGCGCCTGGTCACGCTGGGCGGCGAGCTGGGCGTGGACATCGTGAGCGTGCGCGAGGTCCCCCTGCCGCCCGGCTTCATGCTCATCGTCGGGGCAGGGGACAAGGAGCGCTTCGGCTGGCTGGCGGAAAAGGCGGCCGAGCTGGGCGTGACCGTGCTGGCGCCGCTCAAGACCGAACGGACCCGGAGCGTCGCCGCCGGCATTCGTGAAGGCCACGTGGCGGCCCTTCAGCGGCGGGCCCGGCAGGCCATCAAGCAATCCGGCGCGGCATGGGAGCCGATGGTGATCGCCCCGGTGGATGTGAAGTTCGCCGGCACCCAGGGCGAGCCCGACTACCGCTGGTTGGCCGACGCCACCGGCGAACCCCCGCCGCAACTGCCGCCGGAGGTGCCGCTCGTCGTCGTGGTCGGTCCGGAGGGCGGCCTGGTGCCAGCCGAGCGGGAAGTGTTTCTCGAGGCCAAGTTCCGTCGGGTGCGGCTGGCGCCCGATCTGCTCCGCTTCGAAACCGCAGCCCTCGCCGCCGCGGCGGTAGTGGCCAGCCAGCGACCCCGGAGGCCGCATGAGTGATTGCATCTTCTGTCGCATCGTGTCCGGCGAGATCCCCGCGCGGGAAGTCGCCCGCAGCGCGGATGCGGTGGCCTTTCACGACCTGAGCCCGCAGGCGCCGGTGCACGTCCTGGTGGTGCCGACCACCCACGTGACCAACGCAGCCGGCACCGACACCGAGGAAGGTGAACGGATCATGGGCCGCACCATGCGGCTTGCGGTCCAGGTGGCCCGGCAGCTCGGTGTGAGCGACCGCGGCTTCCGGCTGGTGATGAACAGCGGTCCCGACGGTGGCCAGTCGGTCGGCCATCTCCATGTCCATGTACTGGGTGGCCGGGGGTTGAAATGGCCTCCGGGATGACCGCCCTTGCCCCGGGGAATGGCATCGGCTATGTTGCAGCACGTCAAGTACTTAGGTCGTGTACCGGTGGGGGAGGGGTCGCGGTGATTGAGTTGCAATGGAAGGGCCATCAGCCGGGATGACGTCCCCTGATGCGGTCGCAGAATCCAACGGGGTGTCGGCGCATCGGAGCGCCGGCACCCCGTTCCCATTACCCCCCGGGGCATCCGCCGCCGCGCTGGGCGTCCTGGAATTCAGCGCGGCCCTCGAGCTGGTCGCCGGGTTTGCCGCGGGTCCGCTGGGCGCGGACCGGGTCCGGGCGCGCCGCCCCGCGGACGACGCGGCGTGGATCGCGGGCGAGCTGGCGCCGGTGGCCGAGCTGCTGGGGCTCGGTGCCGAAGGCGGCGGGATCGACGTCGCGCCGGTGCCCCCGCTGGCGGGCGTGTTAGGAAGGCTCCGGCTCGAGGGCAGCGTGCTCGAGGGCCGCGAGCTCGCGGCGGTGCGGAAGACCCTCGCGGCGGCGCGGCCCGCCGCGGCCGAGCTCCGCCGCATCGAGCCGGCCGCCCCACGCGCCGCGATCCTCCGCGCCGCGGTACCCGAGCCCGCCATCGAGCGGCGGCTCGACCGTTCGGTGGACGATGAGGGTGAGCTGCTGGACAGCGCGAGCCCCGCGCTGATGCGGGCCCGGCGCGAGGTCCACGCCGCGCGGGAGCGGCTGGTCAAGAAGCTGGAGGCGGTGCTCCACCACGGCGATGCCGCGTCCGGCGCGGCGGTGACGGTGCGCAACGGGCGGTACGTGATTCCGGTGCGCCGCGACGCGCGGAACCGCCCCGAGGGCATCGTCCACGACGAATCCGCCAGCGCCGGCACCCTGTTCGTCGAGCCGACCGCCGCCATCGAGCTGGGCAACGCGCTGCGCGCCGCGGTGGCCGACGCGGACCGCGAAGCGCTCCGGGTGATGCGCGACCTCACCGATCTGCTCCGTCCCCACACCGAGATGCTCCGGGACGCCCACGAGATGTGCGTCGCGCTCGACGACCTGCTCGCGCGGACCCGCTACGCCCGCTCGGTCCAGGCGGTGGTGCCCGCGGTGCGTGCGGCCGGGCAGGGCCTGGACTTGAAGGGCGCCCGCCATCCGCTGCTGCTGGGCCGGGGCGTCTCGGTGGTGCCGTTCGACCTGTCGCTCTCGGACGCGGAGCGCACCCTGCTCATCAGCGGCCCCAACACCGGCGGAAAGACCGTGCTCCTCAAGACGGTGGGCCTCGCGGCCGCCCTGGTGCAGAGCGGCATCGCGCCGCCGCTCTCGGACGGAAGCGCGCTGCCGGTGTTCGGCCGGTTCGCGGCGGACATCGGAGACCACCAGTCCATCGCCGCCGATCTCTCGACCTTCAGCGCCCACCTGGCCACCCTGCGCGGCGTGCTGGAGCAGGCCGACGAAGCCACGCTGATCCTGATCGACGAGATCGGGAGCGGCACCGATCCCGCCGAAGGGGCGGCGCTCGCCGCCGCCGCGCTGCGTGACCTCACCCGCCGCGGCGCGCGCACCATCGCCACGACGCATCTCGGCGCGCTCAAGGCGCTCGCGGCCCAAACCCCGGGCATCGTGAACGGCTCGCTGCAGTTCGACGCGCAGGAGCTGGCTCCGACCTATCGCTTCCAGAAGGGGATGCCGGGACGCTCCTACGGATTGGCCATCGCGCGGCGGCTGGGGATTCCGGCGCCGGTGCTCGCGGACGCGGAGAGCCGCGTGTCCGACGCCGAGCGCTCCCTCGACGCGCTGCTCGAAGCGGCCGAGGCACGGGAACGCCGGCTCGCGGCGGACCAGGTCCTGCTCGCCGATCGTCTGGCCGACGCCGAACGGGAGCAGGCGCGCCTCGGCGCGGAAGCGGAGCAACAGCGAGCCCGCGAGGCGGCGCTCCGGGCGCGCGAGAAGGACGCGGAGCGGAAGGCCCGCGGCGAGGCGCGCCGGTTCCTGCTCGAAGCCCGCGAAAAGGTGGAGGCCGCGATCCGGGCGGCCGCCACCGCCGCCGACGAGCTGGCGGCCCGCGACGCCCGCCGCTCACTCGAGGATGCGATCAGGGCCGAGGGGCTGGCCCTCGAAGCGGTGGAGCCGGAGCCCGCCGGGGCCGGCGGCGCCGCGCCGCGGGTGGGGCAGCGGGTCCGGCTGGGGACCGGCGGCACCGGCGAGCTGCTGGAGCTGCGCGGGGACGGCAAGGCGGTCGTCATGGCGGGCGCGATGCGTCTGGTGGTGCCGGCGGATGGACTGACCCTGGTGCAAGGGGGTGCCGGGCACGCTGGCACCGACCCGGCAACCAGGCGTACCGACCTACCGACGTACCGACCTGCCGACAGCCCCAGCGAAATCGACCTCCGCGGCCTCCGCGGCGACGAGGCCGAGGCCGTCACCATCGCCGCGCTCGACGCGGCGATCCTGGCCGACCACCCCTATCTCCGGATTATCCACGGCATGGGTACCGGCGTGGTGCGCGAGACGGTGCGACGGGTGCTGGCCGCCGACCGCCGGGTGCACAAGTTCGACTTCGCGCCGCGCAATCAGGGCGGCACCGGCGTGACCATCGCGGAGCTGGGCACGTGAGCATGATCCCCGACGAGCTGATCGAGCAGATCCGCGAGAGCGCGGACCTGGTCGAAATCATCGGCGAAGCGGTGCAGCTCAAACGCACCGGCGCCGACTACCGGGGCTGCTGTCCGTTCCACGGCGGGACCCACCGCAACTTCGCCGTGATCCCCAAGAAGGGGATGTACTACTGCTACGTGTGCCACGAGGCGGGTGACGTCTTCACCTACCTGATGAAGCGTCAGGGCATGGATTACCCCACCGCGGTGCGGGAGATCGCCCGGCGGGTCGGGATCGTGGTGCCGGAGCGCGGCGGCGGGCGGGACACGCCGGAAGACCGGCATCGCGAGAGTCTCTACGCGGCGGCGGCGGTCGCCCAGGAGTGGTTTGCCGCGCGGCTCCGGGAGGACGCCGAAGCCGCCCCGGCCCGCGCCTACCTGGCCGACCGTGAAATCCCGCCGGAGATCGCGGGGGAGCACGGCCTGGGCTACGCGCCGCGCGGCTCGGCTTTTTCCGACGCCATGAAGCAGCTCGGCATCGAGGAGAAGATCCTGCTGGAAGCGGGTCTCCTGATGCGCCGCGACGACGGTACCGTGAGCCCCCGGTTTCGCGGCCGGCTGCTCTTCCCGATCCGGGATCTGCGCGGACGAGTGGTCGCGTTCGGCGGGCGCATCCTCGGACCCGGCGAGCCCAAGTATCTCAACTCGCCCGAGAGCCCGATCTTTCACAAGGGCTCCATGCTGTACAACCTCCACGACGCCAAGCAGGCCATCCGCCGGGAGGAGGCGGTGATCCTGGTGGAGGGCTACTTCGACGTGCTCCGACTGGTGATGGCCGGCATCGATCACGTGGTGGCGCCGCTGGGCACCGGGCTCACCGCCGATCAGGCGACGCTGCTCCGGCGCTTCGCGCCGGTGGCCCTGCTGCTCTACGACAGCGACGGGCCGGGACTGGTGGCCACCTTCCGCGCGGCCGACGAGCTCCTCCGCCACAAGGTGCGTGTCAAGGTGGCCACCATGCCCGAAGGCGAGGATCCCGACACCCTGGTCCGGAAGGGCGGGGCGGCGGCGCTGGCGGTGATCCTCCGGGACGCGGTGGACGTGCTGGACCGCAAGATCCAGCTCCTGGAACGCAAGGGATGGTTCGAAGGACTGGAGCACCGCCGGGAAGCGCTCGACAAGCTGCTCCCCACCGCCCGGGCGGCCGCCGATCCCATCGCGCGCGATCTGTACCTCGCGCGGATCTCCGAGCGCACCGGCGTCTCCCGGGCGGTGCTGGAGCAGGAGCTCGCCAGCCGCCCCGACCCGAGGCCGGCCGGCCCGGCGGAGCCACCGGCCTCCTCCGCCGGCCCGTCGGTGCGTCCCGCCGGCGCCGCGAGGCCCCGGATTCCGGGCGCCCCGCTCGAGGAGCAGCTGCTGCGCACCCTGCTCGCGTCGCCCGCCTGGCTGGACCGGGCCCGCCAGGAAGTCCCGCCCGACACCTTCGAAGTCCCGACCTACCGGGAGATCTTCGACGCCCTCCTGGCGCTTCCCGAGGGCGCCGGGCCGGGCGCGGCGGCCGAACGGCTGTCGCCCCGGGCGCAGGAAGCGATGCAGCGGCTCCTGCAGCAGGCCGCGGATGCCATCGCCGCGGAAATGAATTTCGACGACGAGTACGTCGGCGCCCTCACCGGGCTCCGGTCGCGCTCGCTCGCACGCACGCTCGCGCCGGTGTCGGCGGTGACCGAACGGCAAACTCAATTGAAACAGCTTCCACCCGAAGAGAGGACCCGCATTGTCTTCCGAAACCAAGCCGAAAAAGCGCGCCGCGGCGCTCAAGGTCGCCCCGGCCCCGATCACTCCCAGCATCCTTGAGGTATCAATGCATCCGGATTTGGAAAAGCTGCTCGATCTGCAGGCGAAGGACCTGATTCTTCTCGCCACCGATGTCCGGCTCAAGGGGATCGCGGACGAGATCGCCGGCCTCGACGCCGCGCTGGAGCGGGCCCGGACCGAGGTGGACGCGGCCCGGCGCCGCCTGGCGGAGGGCACCACGCGACGCGAGGAGCTGGAGAAGGTGATCGAGTCGCAGCGCGTCCTCCAGGAAAAACGCCGGACCCGTATCGAGCAGGTCAAGACCGCCCGCGAGGTGCAGGCGCTGATGACCGAGCTCGACGCGGCGCGCCAGACCCTGGCCCGCCAGGAGAGCGACTGGGTCAAGGCCGCCGAGGCCAGCCAGGCGCAGGACACCGCCGTCGCGGAAGCCGAGCAGCGGCTCCTGGCGCTCGAAACCGACCAGGGTGGCGAGCGCGGCCGGCTCGACCAGGCCCGGCACGAGGCCGAAGCCGAGCGCGAGGAAGCCCGCCAGGCGCGCGACGCCAGCGCCGCCGGGGTCGAGCGAACGCTGCGCATGCGCTACGACCGGCTCTGGACCTCCCGCACCACCACCGTGGTGGTGCCGCTCCGCGGCGATGCGTGCGGTGCCTGCCATACGGCGGTGCCCCGCAACCGGCGGAGTCAGATCCGCGCCGGCACCCACATCGATGCGTGCGAAGGCTGCGGCGTGATTCTCTACCCGGCCGAAAGCGAGTGATGACGGTTCCGCTGCCGCGCTGGGTGCTGGAACCGGCCCCCGACGAGGGGACGGTTCGCGCGCTCGCGACGGAGCTGGGTGTGCCGGAACCGCTGGCCGCGCTGCTGCTCCAGCGGGGCTATACCCGGGTTGAGGACGCCCGCGCTTTCCTCCGGCCCGCGCTCGACCGGCTGGGCGATCCCTTTTCCCTCAGGGGAATGCGCCAGGCCGTCGACGCCATCGCGGCGGCGAAGGCGCGGGGAGAGCTCATCCTGGTCCACGGCGACTACGATGTCGACGGCCAGTGCGCCTCGGCCCTCCTCACCCGCGCGCTCCGGATCGGCGGCGCCCGTGCCGAGGCCTTCGTTCCCCACCGCCTGCGCGACGGATACGATTTCGGCCCCGCGGGGCTGGCCTACGCCCGCTCCATCGGCGCCGGTCTGATCCTGACCTGCGACTGCGGCATCACCGCCGTGGATACCGTGGCCGAGGCCGAGGCGAGCGGCATCCGCGTGGTGGTGACCGATCACCACCTTCCCGGGCCGGCACTCCCCCCCGCCACGGCCGTGGTGGATCCGCAGCAGCCCGGAGACGAGTCCGGCCTGGGTACGTTGTGCGGCACCGGCATCGCCTTCAAGCTGGTGCAGGCTCTGGTCGGGGCCCTGGGACTGCCCCCGTCCCTGCCGTTTCACCTGCTCGACTACGTGGCACTGGCCACCGTCGCGGACGTGGTGCCGCTCGTCGGCGAGAATCGAATCCTGGTCCGGCACGGTCTCCGCCTGCTCCGGACCACCCGCTGGGCCGGGTTGCGCGCCTTGATCGAATCGAGCGGGCTCGCCGGGGGAGAGCTGCGCGCCGGGCAGGTCGGATTCATTCTCGCGCCGCGCCTCAACGCCGCCGGCCGCATCGGGGAGTCCTCCGACGGCCTTCGGCTCCTCCTCACCGACGATCCCGACGAGGCCCGTGCGCTGGCCCAGCGGCTCGAGCGCCTCAACACCGAGCGTCAGGGGCTCGATCAGCGGATTCTCGACGAGGCCATCGCCCAGGTGGAAGCGGCCGGCGGCCTGGAGCGCCGCTGCGGCATCGTGCTGGGCTCGGAAGACTGGCACCCCGGCGTCGTCGGGATCGTGGCGTCGCGGGTCGTCGAACGCTACGGGCGCCCGGCGTTTCTGGTGGGCTTCGACGGTGCGATGGGCAAGGGCTCCGGACGGAGCATCTCCCGGTTCGACCTGCACGGCGCGTTGGGGCACTGCGGCGACCTGCTGGAGCGCTACGGCGGCCATCGCATGGCCGCCGGCATCACGGTGCGCCGCGAGCGCTTCGAGGAATTCCGGGCCCGGTTCGAAAGCGTCGCGGCCGAGCAGCTGGCGCCGGAAGACCTGGGACCCGAACAGCGAGTGGATATCGAAATTCCTCTCGCCGTGGCCACCGACCAGCTGGAGCGGTTGATCCGCCACCTCGAGCCGTGCGGCATGGGCAATCCGGCCCCGGTCTTCGGCGTGCGCGGCGTGGGCCTCACCGCCCGGCAGCGGGTCGGCGCCAACCATCTCCGGGGCACGCTCCTGGGTCCCGACGGCTCGCTGGGCGCCATCGCCTTCCGCATGGCGGACCGGGTCGAGGAGCTCGGCGAGGGCCCGGTGGACGCCACCTTCCGGCTCGAGTTGAACGAATTCCGCGGCCAGAGCTCACTCCAGGCCCGGGTGCTCTCGCTGACGCCGCACGCCGTGGGCGCAGGAGCGGGCGGTGCGCGGTGACCCGGATCATCGCCGGGGAATTCCGGGGCCGCCGGCTTCAGGTGCCCGCCGATTCACGGGTGCGGCCCACCGCGGACCGGGTGCGGGAGGCCTGGATGAGCATTCTGGGTGAACGCCTGGCCGGCGCCCGGGTGCTGGACCTCTTTGCCGGCAGCGGGGCGCTGGGGCTGGAAGCCCTCTCGCGGGGAGCGGTCCACGCCGCGTTCGTCGAGCTCGCCGCGCCGTCGCTCGCTGCCATCCGGACCAACGTGGACGCCCTGGGCGTCGCCGACCGGGTCACGCTGCACCGGGGCGATGCGATGCGCTTCGTCGAGCGCCTGGCGCCCGATGCCTTCGATATCGTCATCGCCGACCCGCCCTACAGCATCCCCTTCGCCGAGCGCCTGGTGGAGGCGTTCCGCGCCCGGCCGTTCACCCGGCTCCTGACCGTCGAGCACCCGGTGCAGATGACGGTCGGCGGCGACGAAACCCGGCGCTACGGCGACATCGCCCTTACCTTCTGTCACGCCCCATGACCCGCATCGCCCTCTACCCCGGCTCCTTCGATCCGCCCACCCGCGGGCACGAGGACCTGATCCGGCGGAGCCTGTTCCTCGCCGACCGGGTCATCGTGGCCGTGGCGGTGAACGCCGCCAAGCAGCCGCTGTTCACGCCGGAGGAGCGGCTGGACATGCTCCGGCTCACCGTGGGCCAGGATCCCCGCATCGGGTTCGAGTCCTTTCAGGGTCTGGTGGCCGACTTTGCCCGCGCGGTCGGCGCCGGCGTCCTGGTGCGCGGGCTCCGCGCGGTCGGCGACTTCGAATACGAATTCCAGATGGCGCTGATGAACCGGCAGCTCAATCCCGGCCTCGAGACGGTATTCCTGGTGCCGGCGCAAGGGCTCTCCTACATCAGCTCGAGCCTGGTGCGCGAGGTGGCCCGGTATGGAGGAGACGTGAGCGCGCTGGTTCACCCCGGTGTGGTCGACGCGCTCAAACGCCGCTTTCGACCGTGAGCCTCGCCGCCCTGCTCCAGCGCGCCGCGCAGCGACCCGCGCGGCTTCTTCTGGCGGGCGGCGAGGTGTCGATGCTCCGGGCCGCGGCGGCCCGCCTGGTGGCGTCGGGGGTCCCCTGGGTGGACGTGGTGGGGACCGGCGCCGTGCAGCCCGAGGGCCACTCCCGCCTCAACTCGGTCGCGCTGTTGCTGCGATCCCGCGAGCCGGACCGGGTGCACGACGGGATCCACGCCCTCGATCTGGCCGGGGATCCGGTGCGGTTCGCGTGCGGGCTGCTCGCCCTGGGAGACGTGGACGCCGTGGTCACGGGCCCCGGTGTCTGCTTCGAGGAGATCACCGAGGCGGTGGACTGGACCCTCGGCGCGCCGCTCGACGGTGGAGCGGTGCACGGCGCTTCCTGGCTGCTGCGGGCCGACGGCAGCCTGGTCGGGTTTGCCGACTGCGCGGTTCCCGGTGAGCAGCCTCCCGCCGAGCAGGCCCGGCTGGCGCGCGCGGTGGCCCATGCCCATGCGCGCCTGACCGAAGGGCCCCCGCGGGTCGCGTTTCTGGTCGGGCCGCCCCGGCGCGAGCCGAACCGCGCGGCGGCGGAAGCGGTAGACCGGCTCAAGGGCATCGCCCCCGGCATCATGGCCGAGGCGGATCCGGGGGCGAGGTTTCGCGGCGGGGCCGACGTTCTCATATTTCCCAGTGGGACGGCGGGGCACCTGGCGGCGCGGGCCGTTCGCACGCTGGCCGGTGCGCTCCTCCTCGGGCCGCTCCTCCTGGGCCCGCCCGGCACCGTGGCCGGTGTGGCGGAAGATTCCGTGGTAGACGAGCTGGTCGGGACGGCCGCCCTGGCCGTCCTCGCAGCCGGCGCGGTGGCGACCTGAGGGAGGAGATGGCATGGGACTCACCAAACGCACCAACGCGGCCGGGGTAGCCATCCTGGAAATCGACGGCCAGCTCATCGTCGGCAATCGCCAGGAGCTCAAGACCCTGGTGCAGGAAGGCCTCGACCGCGGCGAGCGCAAATTCCTGATCGACTGCAGCCGGACCGGGTACATCGATTCCTCCGGGCTCGGCGCGCTGGTCACGCTCTCCAAGAAAGTGCGCGAGGCCAACGGCGACCTCCGCATCGCGGGACTCAACGAGGATCTCCGCGCCCTCTTCGAGCTCACCAAGCTCGACACCCTGTTCCACATCGCGCCGTCGGCCGAAGAAGCGCTCGCCGGATTCTGACGTGGACGAAACCGCCGCCTCACCGCTTCGGCTCCGGGTCCGGCGCTCCGTGGATCGGGATGCCGACCACACCGTGTCGGTGGTCATCGAGGTCCCGGCCGACGTGCGGTTCGTGGAGGACGCCATCGAATTGATGGCGCGGCATTGCTTCGCCGGAGGCACGCCGTGCCGGCGCACCAGCTTCCGGCTCCGGGTCCTCCTCGCGGAAGCGCTCACCAACAGCATTCTGTTCGGGGCGGGCGGGAACCCGTCGCGTTCGGTGCGGCTCGCCGCGGAAGTCACCGACGCCACCATCCGGCTGCAGGTCACCGACGACGGCCCCGGCTTCGACCCGCGCGAAGTGCCCGATCCCACCGTGCCCGACGGGCTCGGCCGGCCGATCGGGCGCGGGCTCTTCCTGATCCGGAACCTGGCAGACCGGGTCGAATTCAACGAACAAGGAAACTCGATCTGGATGACGCTGCCGCGCTCCTGAAGCGGCTGCATCCCGTCCTCGAGGCCATCGGAGGCGCATCCGAGGTGCGCCCGCGCCTCTGGCGCGCGCTCTCGGGGCGGCTGCGCGTGGTCCTCGGCGACGACCCGGGCTGGGCCCTCGACCTACCCGCCCAGGCCGGCGTGATCCAGACCCCCGACGGCGCGCGGTGGCTGGCCCGGGTCGAGCCGGAAACCGAGTTCTGGCTGGAGACCCTTCCCGGCCAGGGCGGCGAGGCGGTGCTGCGGCTGCTGGGCCTGTTCGTCCAGGCCGACCGGGAATCCAGCCAGCTCTCCCTCGAGCTGGCCACCCGGTACGAGGAGCTGGATCTCCTGTACACCATCAGCGAGGTGCTGGGCCACACGGTGCAGCTCACCGAGGCGGCCGAGACCATCGTGCGCGCGGTGAGCGACGTGGTCGGCGCGAGCCGCGCCTCGATCGCGGTGCTCGATGAGGATACCCGGGTGCTGCACACCGTCGCCGCGCAGGGCTTCGACCCGCACAAGGCCGCCGACATTCCGCTCGACCATCCCGGCTCCATCGCGGCCCGCGTGGTGCGCGAGGCGCGCGCCCTCGTCGGCGTGGCCGAGCGGGGCTCCACCGCGCCCGAGGCCCGGGGCTATCGGGGCGGCGCCTACATGAGCGTGCCGATTTCCTATCAGCCGCCCGGGGGAGTGTCCCGCTGCATCGGGGTCATCAACCTCACCGATCGCCTGCATGGCGGCCGCTTCAGCGCCACCGACCTCAAGCTGGTGTCCGCCGCCGCCAATCAGATCGGCGCGGCCATCGAGCTGGCCCGGCTGGTGGCCAAGGAGCGGGAGCAGCAGCGGCTGCACGATGAGCTGGAGCTGGCCCACCACCTCCAGCTCTCGCTGTTGCCCGCCCCCTCGGTGCTCCAGGGAGACGCGGTGGTCGCGGTGCGCTGTCTTCCCGCCGAGCAGGTGGGCGGAGACTTCTACACCTTCAACCGCCTGGGCCTGGGGCTGGTCGGCGTGATGGTGGGCGACGTCTCCTCCCACGGATTTGCCGCCTCGCTGGTGATGGCCGCGGTGATGTCGGCCGCCGGCATCCATGCCTCCGGCGCCACCACCCCGGACATCACCCTGTCCGAGCTGCGGGACAGCATCGCCGGCAAGCTCGCGTCGGCCGACACGTACCTCACCGTGTTCTACGGCATTCTCGATCCGGTTCACCGGCGGGTGACCTGGGCCAGCGCCGGCCATCCCTACGCGTTCCGCATTCCCGCCAGCGGCCCCCCCGAGCGGCTGGACGCGACCGCGCCCCCGCTCGGCCTCGCCGGCTCGACCGGAATCGGCATGCGCTCGCTGCCCTGGGAGACGGCCACCGACCTGCTCTGTCTCTGGACCGACGGCCTGGTGGATGCGGGCAACGAGGCCGGCGAGCGCTACGGCGAGGCGCGGCTCCTGGCGGCGCTGTCGGAGCGGCGGGGCCTCGAGCCGGAGCGCATCGTGGCCGAGGTCCTGGCCGACGCCGACGCCTTTGCCCCCCACCCCGGGGACGACCGCACGTTGCTCGTGCTCCGGCTCTAGGGCCGTGCGCCCCCGGAAACGGTTCGGCCAGCACTTCCTCCATCATCGCGCCATTCTCGCGCACATCGCGGAGGCCCTGGGACCCGAGCCAGGCCAGCTGGTTCTGGAGATCGGCCCGGGGCAGGGCGCCCTCACCGAGGCATTGGTGGCGCGCGGCGCCCGCGTCGTGGCGATCGAGAAGGACCGCGATCTGGTGCCGGTGGTGCGGGCCCGCCTGCCGGAGGTCACGGTCGTCGAAGGCGACGCGCTCGAGCTCGACTGGCGCAGTGCGGCCGGGATCGGGCCCACCGACGACCTGCTGGTCACCGGCAACATTCCCTATAACATCACGACGCCGCTGCTCGACCGGGCCCTGGCGCCGCCGCGGCCCACCCGCATCGTCTTCCTGGTCCAGAAGGAAGTCGCCGAGCGCATCGCCGCCCGACCCGGCAGCAAGACCTACGGCGCCCTGAGTGTCGGCGTGCAGGCGGTGGCACGGATCGAGAAGCTGTTCTCCGTGCCGGCCGGCGCCTTTCATCCGCCCCCCAGCGTGGACTCGGCCGTCATCCGGCTCACGCCGCTCGCCGAGCCGCTGGTGCGCGATGACGATCTGCCCCGCTTCCGGCGGCTGGTGGTAGGGTTGTTCGGGTTCCGGCGCAAGCAGCTGACCCGGGGACTCCGTGAGCTGACCGGGTGGCCGGTGGAGCCGGTGGAGCGCGCGATCCAGGCCGCAGGGCTGATCCCCGACCGCCGCGCGGAAACGATTCCCCCGGAGGGGTTCGAGCGGCTGCTCCGGGCCCTCATTGACCGGGGCTGGAGAGGTGGATAGCTTTGTGAAAACTTTCACATATCATGCGCAAGATCGCCGAGTCAACCGTCCGCCGTCTGTCGCTCTACCTGCGATTCCTCGAAGAGTTCGAGGAGCAGGGGGCGAAGACCGTCAGTTCCGAGGCGCTGGCCGCCCGGGGCGGGACGACCTCCGCGCAGGTCCGGAAGGATTTGTCGTTCTTCGGCTCCTTCGGGAAACGCGGGCTGGGCTATCTGGTGCCGGCGCTCAAGACCCGGCTCAGCGAAATCCTCGGCCTGACCCGCCGCTACCGGGTGATCGTGGTCGGGGCGGGGAAGATCGGGAGCGCGCTGGTGCAATACGGCGGGTTCCGGGCTCGGGGGTTCGATCTGGTGTCCATCTACGACAACGACCCCAAGAAGATCGGCAAGCAGTGGGACGCGCTGGTGGTGCGCGATGTGGCCCAGCTCGAGAAGGACCTGCACCAGCACCGCGCCGACATCGCCGCGGTGGTCACGCCGGCCGACTCGGCGCAGCAGGTGGCCGACCGGCTGGTCAAGTGCGGGGTCACCGCGATCCTCAATTTCGCCCCGGCGCAATTGCAGGTGCCGGACCACGTGACGGTGAAGACGGTGAACCTGGTGCTGGAGCTGGAGGCGCTGTCGTACATCCTGGCGAATCGCTAGCGGGCGAGGAGGCGAAGCGGTGAAGGCGGTTCCCCGCTAGGTGATGCCGCAGGTCCCCCGTTAGTTTCCCTGTTCATGCCCCCCGTCAACATCACGTCCGAAATCGGCCCGCTCGAGGCGGTGCTGGTGCATACGCCGGGGCTCGAGCTCGAGGCGGTCACGCCGGGCAACCGCGAGGACTATCTCTACGACGACCTGATCGGTCTCGAGGTCTCCGCGCGCGAGCATGCCCGCCTCACGGCGGTGCTGGAACGCTTTGCCGCGGTGCACGAGATCAGCGATCTGCTGACCGAGGTCCTGGCGCGTCCCGAGGCCCGGGAATACCTGATCTCCCGTACCATGGACGTGGTGCCCTCCGAGCCGCTGGCCCAGCAGCTTTCCCGGCTGCCCCCCCGCGCCATCGTCAAGATGCTGATCGAGGGCACCGAGGAAGTGCCGGGGCCCATCGCGACCGCGCTCAATGAAACCGGGTTCGTGCTTCCGCCGCTGCCCAATCTCTTCTTTCCCCGCGACATCGGGATGGTGGTGGGCAGCCACGCGGTGGTGGGCTCGATGCGCTACGGGATCCGGTGGACCGAAGAGCTGCTGATCAAAACGCTCTTCGCCTTTCACCCCGCGCTCGCCAATGCCGGAATCCTCTATGACGGCTCCGAGGAGCGGCGCAGCAACTACACCCTGGAGGGCGGGGACGTTCACGTCCTCCGCGACGACCTGCTGCTGGTCGGCTTCAGCGAACGCTCCTCGCCCGGCGCGCTGGACCAGCTCTCCGACTCGGTGTTCGAGAAGGCCGGGATCAAGGACGTGATCGTGGTGGTGATGCCGTCCAACCCCACGGCCATCCACCTCGATATGCTCTTCACCCACCTCGACCGCGGCCTGTGCGCGGTCTATCCGCCGGCCTTCGTGGGGCCGGAGCGCCTGACCATCCTGCACCGCCGCCACGGCGAGACCGGCGTGCGGGAGCTGCCGGATATCTTCTCCGCGCTGGCCCAGGTGGCGCTGCCGATGGAGCCGGTGCTCGCGGGCGGGACCCGCCGGCTCTCCCAGGAGCGGGAGCAGTGGGCCTCGGGCTGCAATTTCCTCGCGACCGCGCCCGGGGTGATCGTGAGCTACGCGCGCAACGAAGAGACCCTGCGCCAGCTCGAGCTCGCCGGGTTCGGCATCACGCCGAGCGCCGAGTTTCTGGCCGAGCGCAACCTCCCCAGCGGGCGCACCGCCATCACCATCGAAGGCGGCGAGCTGGTGCGCGGCGGGGGCGGCCCCCGCTGCATGACCCTTCCCGTCCGCCGGGGCGAGGCGTGACCGGCCTCGCCGCCCTCCCCGCGTCGACCCTGGTGGAGCGGGCGCTGCTCGCGATGGCCGATGGGGCACGCCAGGCCGAATGGCTCGCCACCCATGTGATGGGACTCCGCCACGCGCCCAGCGTCGTCGCCGAGCGCCTCTCGGCGGCGCTCCTGGGGGCGGACCCGCGGGTCCACCGGCTGGCCGACGGCTCCTGGAGCCTGGTCGCGGCGGCCCGCGGCGTTCCCCTGCTCGAGGAATGCGCCTTTGCGGTGGTGGACGTCGAGACCACCGGCATGAGCTCGAGACTGGACGACCGGATCACCGAGATCGCGGTGGTGCTGGTCTGCGGGGAGCGGCGCGAGCTGGTCTTCGAGTCGCTCATCAATCCGGGGCGGCCGATTCCGGGGTTCATCAGCTCCGTCACCGGCATTACGGACCACATGGTGCGCGCCGCCCCCCGGTTCGAGGAGGTATGCGACCGGGTGCTCGACGCCCTCTCCGGCCGGATCTTCGTGGGGCACAATGTCCGGTTCGACTGGGGGTTCGTCTCGTCGGAGCTTCGGCGGGCTCGGGACATGCGGCTGGACGGCCCGCGGCTCTGCACCGTCAGGCTCGCCCGGCGCCTGGTTCCCTCGGCCCAGTCGTGCTCGCTGGGTGCGCTCTCCTATCATTTCGACTTCCAGAACCCCGCCCGGCACCGCGCCGCCGGCGATGCGCTGGTCACCGCGCAGCTGCTCCACCGGCTGGTCGGGCTGGCCCGGGAAACCGGGGCTCGAACCCTGTCCGACCTCGAGGTGCTCCAAGGGCCGCAGCGCCGCGCCAAGAAGTCCAAGAAGAAGCCCAAGCCTGCGGAATAGCCCAAGTCATCATGTCTCTTATCCACACTTTTCAGCTCGGGACCTTTCGCTGTCACGCTCTCGAGGCTGGTATACAACGACTTGACGGTGGCGCCATGTTCGGCGTCGTGCCCAAGCCACTCTGGTCCAAGCGGGTCATGCCGGACGACCGGAATCGCATCCCCCTGGCCATGCGATGCCTGCTGGTCGAGCATCCCGATGGCTTGGTGCTCATCGACTCCGGCCTCGGCAACAAGGAGGACGCGAAGTTCCGGGAGATCTACGGGATCAGCAACGCCGGACCGGATGGACGGACTCAGCTCGAGGCGGCCCTCGCCGAAGCGGGCTACGCCACCGACGACGTGCGCTGGGTGGTCAACACCCACCTTCATTTCGACCATGCGGGGGGGAATACCTGGCTGGACGGGGAGACGGGAAGCCTGGAAGACGGGACGTCCTCAGCTCCCGTCAGACCGTCCTCCCGTCCTTCCGTCCGTCTGACCTTCCCCAATGCCACGTACCACGTCCAGGCCGGCGACCTCGACTTCGCCCGGCACTCCAACGAGCGGACCCGGGCCTCCTACCTTCCCCACAATTACGAGCCGGTGGCCCAGGCGGGGCGGTGGGAGCTGCTGAATGGAGATGTGGAGGTGCTGCCAGGGATCTCGGTTCGGCTGATCCCGGGCCACGTGCCGTTTCTCCAAGGCGTGGTGGTGGAGAGTGACGGGGAAACCCTGTTCTATCTGGCCGATCTGATACCCACCCGGCACCACCTCCCGCTTCCCTGGATCATGGGCTACGATGTGGAGCCGTTGCGCACCCTCGAATCGAAGCGCAGGGTGATCCGCGCTGCGCTGGACCGGGGCTGGTGGCTCTTCTTCGAGCACGACCCCGACGTGGTGATGGCTCGACTCAGTGAAGGCGAGAAGGGGCCCGAGGTCGTCGCGCGGGTACCCGCGCCCACGTCGACACCGTAGTCCCGGGAGGAACCATGCGCCGTCCGCTCCTCGCCCTCGTTGCCCTGGGGTTCCTGATGACGCCACCCGACCTCGACGCCCAGCGCACCGCCAAGCCCCCGCTCCACGGCCGCCACTGGATGGCCATCACCGGCAAGCCGCTCGGCGCCACCGCCGGGGCGATGATCTTTGCCAGGGGCGGCAATGCGGTGGACGCCGCGTGCGCCATGCTCGCCGCGGTGACCACCATGTGGGATGTGCTTTCCTGGGGCGGTGAGACGCAGGCGCTGATCTACCACCCGGGTCTCAAGAAGGTGATCGGCATCAACGCCCTGGGGGTCGCGCCCACCGGCGCCACGGCGGCCTTCTACAAATCCAAGGGGATGCGGTATCCCCCGGAGTTCGGGCCGCTCGCGGCCGTGACGCCCGGCACTCCGGGCGGTCTGCTGACCATGCTGGCCGAGTTCGGCAGGCTGTCGCTCAAGGAGGTCTTGGCCCCCGCCATCGAAATGGCGGACGGTTATCCCATCGAGGCGCAGACCGCCAATTCGATCGAGAGCAACAAGGACCAGATCAAGCAGTGGAAGTATTCGCGGGCGGTGTTCCTGCCCCACGCCGGCGAGACGCGCGAGGCGCCCAGCGCGGGAGAGGTCTTCCGCCAGGCCGATCTCGCGGGCACGCTCCGGAAGCTGGTCGAGGCCGAGCAGCAGGCGCTCAAGGCGGGGAAGAGCCGGAAGGAGGCGATCTACGCCGCGTATGACCGATTCTACAAGGGAGACATCGCCGCCGAGCTGGTGCGCGGCGTGCGGGAGGAGGGCGGGCTCTTCACCATGGCCGATCTGGCCAACTGGAGGGTGAAGATCGAAGAGCCGGTCTCCACCAGCTATCGCGGCATCGAGGTCTACAAGTTGCAGCCCTGGCAGCAGGGTCCGGCCATGCTCCAGGCGCTCAACCTCCTGGAGAATGCCGATCTCAAGTCCATGGGCTACAACAGCACCCGGTACCTCCACACCCTCTACCAGGCCATGAGCCTGGCCTTCGCGGATCGCGACTTCTACTACGGAGATCCGGCGTTCTCGACCAACGTGCCGATCAAGGGCCTGCTCTCGAAGGACTACGCCCGGCAGCGCTACGCCTCGATCAACTGGGAGCGCAACGATCCGGGCATCAAGCCGGGCGATCCCTTCCCGTTCCAGGGCGGCAGCAACCCGTTTGCCGGGCTGCTGGCGCAGTGGACGGTGACCGGCGCCCCGGCCAACGCGCCGATGAGCGGCCAGCAGGACAAGCCGATTCCCCATTCGGAATCCCAGGCTCAGCTCGAGGCGTACAAGGCCACGTTCAACTCCGGGACGACGTCGATCGAGGCCGCGGACCAGGAGGGATGGGTCGTGTCGGTGACGCCGAGCGGAGGGTGGGTGCCGGCGGTCATCGCGGGGCGCACCGGCGTGGGATTGAGCCAGCGGATGCAGAGCTTCGTCACCGATTCGGCCGACGGGCCCAACAACGTGGTCGAGCCGGGCAAGCGCCCGCGGGTGACACTGACCCCGACGCTGGCGCTGAAGGAGGGCGTGCCCTATCTGGCGTTTGCGGTGCAGGGAGGAGACAGCCAGGACCAGAACCTGCTGCAGTTCTTCCTCGACGTGGTGGAATTCGGCATGACGCCGCAGCAGGCGGTGGAGGCACCCAACATGAATTCATATCAGATGCGCTCGTCGTTCGGCGCCCACGAGTCACGGCCGGGGCGGATGCTGATCGCGACGGCGATGCCCGAGTGGGTGCGGGCGGATCTCCGGCGCATGGGGTACACGCTGGACTTCGAGGACCGGACCTCCGGGCCGATCAACGCGATCCTGTTCGACCGGAAGCACGGCACCATGTGGGGAGGCTCCAGCAATCATGGAGAGGACTACGGCATCTCCTGGTAACAGAATGACCGCCGCCGGGGGCCGGCTCCCGCTCTTGGTCCGCCTGCGCGCCGCCGGCACGGTGGCCGCGGCATCGCTCCGGCTCTACTGGGCCGGAGCACTGGTGGTCGTGGCGCTCGGATTTCTCGGACTCTCGGTACAGACCCCCATCCGGTCGCTGGGGAAACCCTCGCAGCAAGCCGAGCCCCTGCTCAGGCTGGCGGAAATTCCCGCGGCCGATGCCGGGATCACGGTCACGGCCGCATCGCAGGAGCCCGCCTCGGTGCAGGCGGCCGCGGTGCGGCAGCTCTACCAGCTGCTGGCGATCCTGGGCTGGGGTGCGCTGCTCATCGCCGGGATCACGATGCTGACCCGGTTTGCGGCGCAGGCGGAAGGACGGGGGCCGGAGATGGGCGTCCGGCGGGCCGCGGGTGCGTCGCGGCGCGACCTGCTGCTGTCGCTGCTGGGGGAGGGAGGCGTTCTCCTCTTCGCCGTTCTGGCGCTCGGCCTCCCCGCCTCGGCGCTCATCGTGAGGCTCTCGGTGGCCGCCTGGCCCGGTGTGGTGCCCGGCGCCGGACTGCTGCCGCGGGCCGCGGCGTTGCTGCTCGGATCGGTGATCGCCTTCGGCGCACTGGCCCCGCTCCGATACGGCGGCATGCGCTTCATGCGAGGCGGCACGGACGGCCGGGTGATGCTGGCCGTGCCGGCGTTCCAGCTCGCGATGAGCCTTGCCATCCTGATGGGAAGCGCGGCGCTGCTGCGGCGCGCGCCCCCGTCATCCGCGGCGCCGGCCGCCGGCCCCGACGGGCCCGCGATCCTGCTTTCGCTCGAGACCACCGGGGCTTCGCCGGAGCGCCGATCCCGCAGCATCGCCGCGCTGCTCGACGGTGTGGGCCGGATTCCCGGTGTTGCCGGGGCCAGCCTGACCAGCCCGGGCACGCTGCTCGGACTCGGCCGGGTGGACAACCTCACCACCGACTGCGGTGCCTGCATGCGGGGTGGCATCTACCAGCGATTCGACCTGCACACCGCCGCGCACTATCTCGTGAGCCCCGACACATTCGCGCAGCAGGGCATTCGTCTGATCAGCGGACGCGGGTTCACCACCGCCGACCGCTGGGAGGGCCGGCGGGTGGCGGTGGTGAGCCGGCACCTCGCGGTATCCGGCTTCGAGGCGGCCGGTGCGGTGGGGCGAGATGTCTACCTGGGGGACGATTGGCCCGAGCGCCCCTACCAGGTGATCGGCGTGGTGGAAGACACCCGGCCCGCCGGCGTGGGCGGGGCGCTGGAGCCCCTCGACACCATCTATCTCAGCGTCCTCCAGCACCCGCCCAAACGCGCCGAGCTGCTGGTGCGAGCCGGCCAGGCGGGACTCAGCGACTCGAGCCTCGCGGCGCTGGTCCCAGGCCGGGTCGGCCCGGAGTGGACCGCCCGACCCCTGGGCTCTCCCACCGAGGCGCTCTCCGGCGCGGTCCGTCCGGTGCGGTGGTTCGGGGCCTGGTTCACGATGGTGGGGCTGGTGGTGCTGGTCGCGGCGCTGGCCGGCACGTTCGGCACCATGCAGATGTGGGTCGCATCCTGCGCCGCCGAGGTGGCCGCGCGCCGCGCGGTGGGCGCCACGCGAATCCGGATCGTCGGCTGGGTGCTCTCCCACACCGCGGGCACCGGCATCAAGGGCGTTCTGGTGGGGATGTTTGTGTACCTCTCGGTCCTTCGGGTATCGCTCACCAGCCTGGTGGGGCCGGTCCCGGCCTGGGATCCGGCGCTCTTCGGGGCGCTGGCAGGCCTCTTGCTTGGCGCCGCGGTGATGGGCGCGGTGATTCCCACGCTGGGGCTGTTGCGGAAGCCGATCGCGAGTCTGTTCACCTGAACCGGAAAGCCGAATGACAGCCGAAGAGCTCGAAATGGCGGCGGCGTTTCTCGAGGACTATGCTCTCCGGCCGCCGCGGGCGGAGCCCCATCACCCCGCGGTGGACTCGCCGCGCTGGCGGGAGATTCAGCACCGCCTGCGGGATCTGGCCGCCCGAATCCGGCGAGCGGGGAGGAACGACCCGGGCGTGGAATTCCTCGATACCGACGCCCAGTTTCTCGAGACCCAGTCGGCCCGCCTCTTCCGCATGCATCACTGGATTCTGCGGGGTCCGCCCAGGCCGGAGTCCCGGATGATGGCGGAGTCGGCCAAGGCCACGGCGGAACGATTGCCGCGCATCGCGGCGATGATCCGGTCGCGGCGGCCGCGCCGGGCCTAGCGGGGACTACAGCGTCACGAACGCGTCATTCCATTCCGCCAGGTTCTGGTCCTGCCGATAGAACTTGGCGACGTCCACCACGATGTTCCCGCCTTCATGTCGCAGGCCGAACCGGTCCATGCCCCGGGTGGCCCGGCCCGAGATGAACGTGCCGTCGGGCCGGTAGCGCGAGTGGTGCTTGGGGCACTGGAACTGGGTGTCCTCCGGCTGCCATTTGAGCGCCGTGTTCTGGTGAGGGCAGGAGAGATTGAAGGCGTACACCTTCTGCTGAAACCGCACCAGAATGATCTGCGCGTCGTGGTCGATGCTGGCGCCGTCCGCGGCGGGGACCGGATAGGTGTGCTCTTCTCCGGTCCGAGCGAGCGCCCGCACCAGGGTGATCCTCCGGCTTTCCGCCAGCGCCGGGGACGCACCCAGCGCGGCCAGGATGCCGGCCAGGATCAGGGTACCGTCCCGCAGGAAGGAGCGCCGTTGGATGAGCGGGCAGTCGTGGCAGGTGCCGGGTGCGGCCGGATCGGGCTGGGTAGGACGGCTCATGGTCACGCGATGGTGGAGAGGAAGGCGCCGGCCATCAGGACGAGGAACCACAACGCCATGCTGGCGCCGGATGTCCGGTGCAAGGCGCGCCACCCGGTGCCGCCCTTCCGGAGCGCCACTTCGGCGCGCATCCGCAGGTATCCGTTGGAGAGCAGCAGCGCCAGCAGGCCCATTTTGGTCCAGTAGAGCGGCGACGTGATGTAGGTGTGCAGGTCGGCGAACAGCATCAGCACGCCGCTGGCAACCGTGAGCGTGAGGCCGAGAATCACCCAGCGATGGACGGCGTAGAGCCGCGCCAGCTCGCGCTGGACGTCGGGCCAATCCGGCCCCAGCTGGAACGAGGTCCGGTCGGAGGCCACCGACAGGCCGCCGCCGAGCAGGATGCCGGCCAGATGCACGTAGGTCACCGCGGCGCTCACCAGCTTCCGGTCGCCGTAGAAGTGCGCCCAGCGCTCGACCAGCGCGGGAACTCCCCCGAGGACCGTCATTTCCAGATCAGCATCATGAGGTAGCCCACGGTCGCCGTGCTGAACGAGGCGATGGCGAGTGTGCGGTGGTGGCTCGCGTTGCCCTCCAGGGTCCCGTTGAAGCGCTCCCGGCCGCCCGGCGCGCTCGCGGCGGTCCACAGGAGCCCGGCATCCGAGGCGAGCATCAGGGCCGCGTGGATGTAGCGCCGGGCCCGGCCGGGCGCCTCCTTGCGCTCCTCCCAGAGGTTCCACACGCCGGTCACCGTATTGACCGCGAACAGGGCGCCGATGCCGAAGGCGAGGATGCTGTGCACGGAGCGGGTGCTGCCGCTGCGGAACGTCGAGGTGTCAGTGAAGAGCTTCTGCCCCACGTAGTACTCCGCGGCGAACAGCGGAAGCGTGGCATAGCTGGCATAGCGGTGGATGGCGAGCCGGGTGTAGTACGCGCTGCTGTACTCACGCGCCTTCGGTCGCTGGCCCTGCGCGCTGTCGGCGACCGGGAAACCGAAGGCGCTTGCCGGGAGCCGGAGCGGCACCTCGCCGCGCGGCGACGGACCGAGGCGGGCGTTCCACCCCCAGGCCGGGGCTCCTCCGAGGCTGGCGTACTCGGCCACGCGGGTGATCGAAGTATCCGGCGTCACCGGCGCGGCTGGCTGCTGGAACAGACCACTGGCGGCGATCAAGAGGAGACTGGATTGCATCGGCGACTCGCATCCTCGCAAAGAGTCAGAAAGCTCGGACGATTCCATTCCCGGCGCTGGACCCGAAGGCGGGGACGACATCCGGCGCTCCGGGCAGCACATCGCGAACGTCAAGGCTGTTCGGTTGGAGCAATGCTAGCCAGGGGAGATGACACGTTGGTGACAGGGCGGGAGGACGCGACGACCCAACCATCCCAGCTTGCGCCGCGCAATCCGAATCCTCCAGTCGGGAATGATGCGGATCGGCCGCTCCGATCGCCGTCCGGGAGCCAGCGTCCCGGACGGGCCCCGAAATGGAGCGTCCACCGCGAGCGCCTGAGAGATGCCGGTCTACATTCCCGGTACCGGCAGATCCGAATTGAAGACGTCCACCGCCACCTTCCACGACCCATCCGCCTGCTTGCGCCAGATCGTGGCGTACTTGCCATGGTCCACGACCGGGGTGCCCTTGGGGTCGTTGAAGTGGAGCTCGTACGATCCGCGCGAATAGGCCAGGTCGCCGGACCGGGCGGCCTCCACGTCGACCGGCGACCACTGGAGCGTCATCGCCGGCATGGCATAGAAGCCCGCGAAGAGGGCGCGAATCGCCTCTGGTCCCGTGGCGATCGGCGCATTGGGCGCGAGGACCGAGCCGTTGGCCTCCACGGCCGCGACGGCCGCGGTGGTATCGTGGGCGGAAAACGCCTTGGCCCATGCCTGATCCGCGGCGCGCACGGCCTCGACCGCGGCGGCGCTCTGATCGGCGGGGGCGGACGGCTGGCAGCCGCCGAGAAGGACGACGCTACCAACGAAGATCGCAGAACGGCCTGCAGCGAGCATGGGACCTCCGACGTTGCGTTGGGTGTGGGTGGGTGCGCCCCGATAGAATATCACCGAAATGCGGCGCCCGCCCGTTCAACCGGGGCCAGGCGATCCAGGAGCTCCAGAACCCGCTTGGCCTTCCGGGCGCGGAGCGCCTTCCAATCGGCGGTCTGCCGGCCATCGGCCCGGTCCGAGAGGAAGGCCCATTCAGGGTTCGGGCGGATGTGACCGGCGCTGGCCTCGAGCCAGGCCGCCGCAAACTCCCGGTGGGTCGGGGCCACCCCCGTGCTCCAGAACTCTCGGGCCAGGATCCGCGCGACGGCGCCGTTCCTGAAGCGTCCGCCGGTCAGGCGTTGGAGCAGGCCGACCATCGCACCGCCCGCCTTGTGGTACTGTCCATAGAACATCCGATCGCTCGGCCGGAGCCTGGCGGGCGGCCGACCGTGGCGGACGACGCGGGCCGGGAAACAGGTCGGCTCACCAACCTCCCCGGTGTTCAGGTAGTGGCGCACTCGCTCGAGGATTACGCCTTTCCGATCGTACGGTCCGGTCCGGCGGCGTTCCCCGTGCGGCGTCTCGATCCGGATGGCGTATGGGATGGACCGGGTCCGGCACCAGGACTTGAGCTCGCCCAGGTTGAGGTAATTGAGGTCGCTCAGCCACTCGCGCCGCTGTCGGGCGGTCAGGTCGGCGATCGGCGAGGGCACGGCGCGACGGTGGCAGCGCAGGTCAGCGCAGGTCCGGCTTGAGCGATGCGACGATCGGGATGGCGACGAAGGGAATGTGTCCGATGAGCTGGACCCACCAGCGAATGGTGATCGTCGGCGGGCGGTGCAGCAGCAGCGGAATGACCGCCAGGGACATCACCAGCCAGATGAACGGACCGTACAGCGCGGCTACCTTGACCGTTCCCATCGGCGAGGCCAGGAGCCTGGGGATCCCCGGCAGCCGCGTGACGACGAGAAGGAACACCGCGGACCAGCCGAAGGCCACGCCGAAGTGCATGAGCACGCCGATCAGCACCGGAGAGCTGCCGCCGGTCACCGCCTCGGGGCCGAGCAGCGTACTGGCCACGCGGCGAAACACGCTCGCCGCGGTGGAGTGATAGAAGCCGACACTCAGAACGCTGGAGAAGAGTCCATCCACGACGCCGGTCAGGAGGCCGGCGCGCACCAGGCGGGAGAGGGAATGCAATCCATCCTCCGGGCAGGCATGAGGTGAGGTTCCAAGCTTAGCGCGGAACCCGTCCCGCACCAACCCGGGCGCCGGCTGAGGTGCTTCGGCGGGCCCGCCTCACACCCCGCACCACCGCCGGGCGATCGTTCCGTAGAGCTCCACCGCAGCCTCCAGCCGGTCCACGCGAATGTACTCGTCGGTCTGGTGGGCGAGCTCCAGTTCGCCGGGGCCCAGGATGAGGGTCGGTGCGCCCCCGAACGCGGGGGTGAGTTCGGAGGCATCGGTGAAGTAGGGGGCGGCGCGCACCACCGGCCGGCTTCCGACCGCGGGCGTGGCCAGGTCGAACACCTCCTGCACCCACGGGTGCGCGGGGTCGGTCCAGACGCCTTCGACGTCCACGAGCCGCATGAGGGCGATGTCCTGGCCGAGGTAGTGGGCGAGCCGCTCGACCACCGCGCGATGCGCCTGGCCGGGGATACTCCGGATGTCGATGGTAAACCGGGAGCGGTCGGGCACCGAGTTGATGTTCATTCCGCCGGTGATTGTGCCGACGTTGAGCGTCGGAGCGCCCAGGACCGGATGGGGCGAAGTGTCAAAGGCAAACTGCTCCAGCCGGGTGACCGCGCGGGCCGCCTTGTAGATGGCGTTGACGCCGCGCTCCGGCATCGAGCCATGCGCGGTCACCCCGCGTGACTCGGCCGTGAGCCAGAGGGCGCCCTTGTGTCCGACCAGCGGATAATTCCCGGTCGGCTCGGCGATCACCACGGCCCCGGCTTCCCCGAGCGCGCCGGGAACCCGGGCCAGGTAGCGCGCGCCTTCGCAGCCGTTCTCTTCCCCCGCCGAAATCACCAGGACGAGTCCGGGCGTGGACGCCAGCCGATCGGCCAGACGGCACGCCGCGATCACGAAGGCCGCCACGCCGCCCTTCATGTCGCTGGACCCCCGTCCGTACAGCCGGCCGCCATCCACTTCGGCGCCGAACGGGTCGCGGGTCCAGGGCGTCGCGCCGAGCGGCACCACGTCGATGTGACCGGAGAAGCAGAGCGCGGGACGGGTGGGCGAGCCACCGATGCGGGCCACCAGGCCGGTGCGGCCCGGGGCGAACTCGAAGGACTTCACCATAAAGCCGGCGCCCTCGAGCAGTCCGCCCAGCCGTTCCGCGCAACCGCGCTCGTTGCCCGGCGGATTGACGGTGTCGAAACGCACCAGCTCGCGGGTGAGGTCGAGGGCGGTGCCAGGGATGCCAGTCATGGAGGTCTCCCGGGCGAGTATACCGCCCCGGCCGGGGTTCCGGAAGAAACTTTCATCAAGACTTGCTGCTGGCTTCACGATACTCGTGTTACTTGGACTCGTGGACCAGACGTCGCTCTGGTTACCCGGAGAAGCCATGTCGGCTAGTTCCACGGGAAATCCAGTTGCAGAACCCGAACCATTACCTACTCCCCGCCGCCGGTTCCTGCGGTGGCTGAGCGGGCTGGGCGCCGCGATGTCGGCGGTCCTGGTCGGCTATCCCACCATTCGGGCCTTCTTCTGGCCGACCCGTGCCCCTCCCAGCACCGACCACTGGGTCAAGGTGGTGGATGATGTCGCCCTGGTCGACATCGGCACCCCGGTCCGCATCGACTTCGTCGAGCTGGCCAACGATGCCTGGGTAGAGACCCGGGTGCTCAACAGCGTCTGGGTGTACACCGAAGACGGCGAACATTTCAAGGCCTACAACGGGCACTGCACGCATCTGGGGTGCGGGTTCTTCTACGACAAGGACAAGAAGCACTTCAGCTGCCCCTGCCACCACGGGGCCTTCGATGTGAAGACCGGGGCGGTCCTGGGCGGTCCGCCGCCCCGCCCGCTCGACGAGCTCCAGGTCCAGGTGCGCGACGGCGAAGTGCACGTCAAGTACCAGGACTTCCGGCTCGGCATCGCGGAACGGGTCGAGAGCTAGCGCATGAACCCCGTCACCCGCTGGCTCGATGAGCGTGTGGATCTTGCCGGGCTGCGTCGCGTGCTCCTCGACCGCCCGGTGCCGAGCGGACTCACCTGGTGGCACACGCTGGGCAGCGCCACTCTGGCGGTCTTTCTGGTGCAGGTCGTCACCGGGGTCGTGCTGGCGACCTACTACTCCCCCTCTCCCGATCACGCCTACGACAGCATCCGGTACATCGACAGCCACGTGGCCAGTGGGGCGATGCTCCGGGGGATCCACCACTGGGGTGCCTCGGCCATGGTGGTGCTGGTCCTGGCCCACCTGGTTCGCGTCTTCACCTGGGGAGCGTACAAGTACCCCCGGGAGATCAACTGGACCCTGGGCGTGGGTCTCCTCGCCCTGGTGCTGGCCTTCGGCTTCACCGGCTATCTGCTCCCGTGGGACCAGAAGGCCTACTGGGCCACCGAGGTGGGGACCAATATCGCCGGCGTCACCCCGGTGGTGGGGAACGCCCTGGTGCGGCTGCTGCGGGGCGGAAGCCAGCTCGGGGCGGCGACCCTGACGCGGTTCTTCGCCCTCCACGTGCTGCTGTTCCCGATCCTGCTCGTGGCGCTGATCTTCCTGCACGTCGCGCTGGTCATCCGGCAGGGCATCGCGGCACGGCCCTGGGCGCTCGAGGCCATGAAGAACCCGGTCACCGGGGAGGTCGAGGACGCGCCCACGCACACCAGCGCCGGGGCCTACCGGAAGTTCTATCACGCCGCCTACGACGCGGAGAAGAAGGGCGGGGTCCGTTTCTGGCCCGATATCATCGTCAAGGATGTCGGGGTATCGCTCGTGGTGATCGGGATCATCGTCCTCCTGGCGCTGCGCTTCGGCGCCGGGCTCGAGGCGCCCGCCGATCCCACCGATCGCGCCTACATCCCCCAGCCCGAGTGGTATTTCCTGCCGTTCTACCAGCTGCTCAAGCTGGTCCCCGGGACCTGGGAGAGCGCCATCGCCACCGGCGTGCCGGCGCTCCTGATGGTGGTGCTGCTCGCGCTGCCCTTCGTGGACCGGCGCAGCACCCGGTCGCTTCAACGCCGCCCGGTCGCCCGGCTCTTGCTGGTCGCCCTCCTCGCGGCCTCCGCGATGCTCTTTGGAGCGGCGGTGCAGGACGCGCCCAAGAAGGCGCCGGAAGTCG
This sequence comes from uncultured Gemmatimonadales bacterium, assembly GCA_963762545.1. Taxonomy (GTDB): domain Bacteria; phylum Gemmatimonadota; class Gemmatimonadetes; order Gemmatimonadales; family GWC2-71-9; genus JABFSM01. The sequence continues at coordinate 921,331 of CAVXLC010000002.1, forward strand.
GCCGGGTGCTGAGCTCGCAGGAGCGGGCCGGCCGGGCGCTCTTCCTGCGCCAGCAGTGCAACACCTGTCACGCGGTGAGCGGTTTGGGCGGCGGCCGGGTGGAAGAGGACGCCCCCGACCTGACCGAGATCGGTCTGCGGCATTCGCCGGCCTGGTTGCACAGCTTCGTGGAGGATCCCAGCCGCTTTCACCTCACGTCCAAGATGCCGCCCTACGGGCCGCCGACGCTTACCCACCAGGAGATCGAGGAGATCGCGCAATACCTCAGCTCGTTGCGCGGTGGACCGGTCGCCGCCACTCCGCCGCGGGTACCCGAGTACCACGACACCTTCCCCGCGGTGTCGACCCCCAAGGAGAAGCCATGATCACGCGGTGTTGTCTCCTCGGCCTCCTCTGCCTGTCCGGCGCGGCCACGGCCGCGGCCGCGCAGGCTCCCAATGGCCAGGATCTCTATCAGCTCAGTTGCAAGAAGTGTCACGGGGTCCTGGGTGTTCCTCCCAAGGCCATCCAGAAGAAGATGGAGAAGGTGGTCACCTTCGACTCGACGTTCGCGACGAAGTTCTCCGAGGACTCCATCGTCAAGATTCTGGTGAAGGGCGGCAAGAGCGAGGACATGAAGTCGTTCAAGGACAAGCTGTCTCACGAGGAAATGGTGGCGGTGGCGAAGTACGTGCGCCAGCTCGCCACCCGGCCCAAGGCGGCTCCGGGCGCCACGCCGTAATACGCAGCGCGGCGGTCTCCAGCGGGAAGGGGAGGTCGGTCATGGCATTCTCGGTAGGCTTCGCGTTCGTCGCGCCGGCGCTGCTTGCCCTCGCCGGCCAGGGCCCCGGGCCGGCCCAGACGGGCCAGGGATACGCCGGCAGCAAGGCGTGCATGACGGAGTGCCACATCAAGGAGGGCCGGGCGTTCGCCGAGACCTCCAAGGGGAAGCTCTTCCTCGAACACCCGCGCACCGACCTCGAGCGAAAGGGCTGTGAAGGCTGTCACGGCCCCGGCGCGAAGCACATCGAGTCCGGCGGCGACGACCTGTCGGGGATGACGACCTTCGGCAAGAAATCGAAGACCCCGGTCGCGGAGCGGAACGCGTTCTGTCTCCAGTGCCACGAAAAGACGGCCCGGATGCTGTGGCAGGGCAGCTCGCACGAGTCACGCGACGTGGCGTGCACCAGCTGTCACAGCGTCATGCAGAACGCGTCGGAGACCGGCAGCCTGGCCAAGCCGACCGTGTTGCAGACCTGCGGGCAGTGCCATGCCAAGCAGAAGGCGGCGGCCTTGCGCTCCACCCACATGCCGCTGGGCGAGGTCAAGCTCGAGTGCACCAGCTGCCACAATCCCCACGGCTCGGCCAACCCCAAGCTGCTGCTCGCCAGCTCGACCAACGAGGCCTGTTACACCTGCCATTCCGAGAAGCGCGGCCCGTTCCTCTGGGAGCACGCTCCGGTGGTGGAGAACTGCGCCAATTGCCACGATCCGCACGGCAGCAACCACGAGAAGATGCTGAAGCTGTCGCGGCCGCGCCTGTGCCAGCAGTGCCATCAAGGCACCGGGCATCCGCAGCAACCCCGAGTGACGGTCACGTCGTCCACGGGCGTCGTCTCGGCGCTGCCGGCCGACATCCAGTTCCTGATGAACCGGCAGTGCTCCAACTGTCATTTCAACATTCACGGCTCGAACCATCCTTCGGGTCAGGCGTTCACCCGGTAATCGGCCGCGGGACAGGAGACCGACCAATGCGAATCCAGACCCTCGCCGTCGCGCTGCTCGCCACCGGAGCGCTGGCGCCCGGATTGCCGCGCCGGGCCGAGGCGCAGGACTCGGCGAAGACCGCGATCATCTGGGCGGCCGAAATCGCAAACCGGGAGTATCTGCGGGGCGTCGCTCCCCAGGACCGGGGCAAGTTCGAGCAGTATCGGGCGGTGCCCGCGGGACCGCTGTTCCAGCAGTTCTTCCTGCGATTCACGCCGGCCGACAGCCTCCCGACCCTGCAGCTCTCCGGGCATCGGCTGGGCGAGCTGGACCAGAGTCTCTGGTTCCGCGCCCAGCAGCCCGGCCAGCTCAACTTCCAGGTTCGGTGGGACCGGATTCCCCATACCTTCTCGACCACCGCCCGCGCCCTGGGCACCCAGACCCTTCGAGGGGTGTATACCCTGCCGGTGCCTCGTCCCGACACCGCCACGCTCAACTCCTCGGCCTACCTGGCGCCGGTGCGCACCCGGTGGGACCCGATCAAGCTCTCGCTCGCGGTGACCCCCAAACCGGAATGGGACTTCAAGGCGGAATACACCCACACCGGCAAGAACGGTGACCGGCCGATGGGCATGGCGATGGGCGGCCCGGGCAACAACACCCGGGAGATCCTCGAGCCGATCGATCAGACCATGCACGATTTCCGGATCTCGCAGTCGTACGCCCGGCCTCGTTACCAGGTGATGGTGGCGTACGGCCTGTCCCAGTTCACCAATGCGCTGCAGTCGGTGACGTCGGACAATCCGATCGTCACGGTGGACACCCTGCGGGCCGGCACGTCCCGGGGCCGCACCGCCCTGGCCCCGAATAACCTCGCGCAGAGCCTGACCGCGACGGCCGGGGTCAATCTCCCCCGGCGAACCCGGATCACCGGCACGTTCTCGTACGGGTGGCGGACGCAGAACCAGGCCTTCATTCCCGCCACGATCAACTCGAAAAACCTCGATAGCCTGGCGCGTGCCGGCTACGTCTTCCCCACCAGCCTGCACGGCAGCGTTCACACCACCAGTGCGAATCTGTCGCTCAACAGCCGGCCGCTTCGCACCGTGACCGTCAACGCGCGATACCGCCGCTACGATTTCCAGGACAAGACCGCCGACATCTCGATGCCCATCCTGGTCATCAGCGACCGGACTACGGCCGCCGGCGAGACCCGGGAAGGGTTCCCCTTCACCCAGGACAACGCGGACGTCAGCGCCGGCTGGCGGCCGATACCCTCGCTGGGGCTCACGGCTGGATACGCCTGGGATCGGATGGACCGCGACACGGCGGTGCGCAACGTGAATCGGGATACCGAGAAGACTCGCCGGGTCAGCCTCGACTACAGCGGGATCGAATGGCTCACCCTCCGCGGCTCCGTGAGCTACGCCACCCGCCGCGGGGACGTCTACCACCAGGTCGACGCGTCAGAGAACCCCGATTCCCGGCGCTTCGACGAGGCCGATCGCAATCTGACCCGGGTGAGCTTCCTGGCGCTGGCCACTCCCATCGACCAGATCGATGTGATGGGAACCCTGGACGTGGGGACCGCCAAGTACATCCACTCCGCCTTCGGGGTCCAGAAGGACAACAGCACCGCGGTCGGCGGGGAAGTCGACTGGAGCCCGTCGCCCCGGTTCTCGATCGGCGGCGGCTACGTCCGCGAGTCGTACCGCAATGAGTTCATGAGCCGCTACCGCACCGGGAGTACCCCCGCGACACTGGCGAATCCCACCTGGACCTGGCTGGCCATCAACACCGACGTGAGCAACGTGGTCTCCGCCAATGTCCGGGCGGTCCTCATCCCGGACCGGCTGGAGGCGGGCGGGCTCTGGGAATACTCGAAGGCGCACTTCCTCATGGCGGCAGCCAATCTGGCGACCCCGAGCGGGGGAACCGCGGCGCAGAACGCCGCCGCGACCGCGATGGATTTCCCCAAGATGACGCAGAAGTTGCAGCCGCTCACGGTGTACGTCCGCTACCTGGTCCTGCGTGAATGGGCAATGACCCTCCAGTATCAGAGCGACTTCTACAACGCATTCGATTTCCGGACGACCGGCCTGCAGCCGGCCACGGGGAACCATGTGTTCCTCGGCAACGACCTCCGGAACTACGGCGCGCGGTATCTGACCGTCGCGTTGAGCTACCGGCCGGGGCTGCTGAAACGCAGCCGGTCAACGATGTAAGAGTGACCCGGCCGGCGGTGCGCCGCCGAACCGGGAAAGGAGGCTGGCATGAACGTCTCCACCCTGCTGCCCCGCATCATTTTCGGAATGCTGTTTCTGCTCGCGCTCTTGTTCCTCCTGGCGATGGTGATCGGCTCCGGAGTCATCATCTTCGCCGGGCACTACTGAGCGGGGGAGGCTGTCTCGGTCGGTGCACCGCGGCAGCCTCCTGATGGACGAGGGGATGGCCCCACCGGAAGAGTTCGGCCGCGATCGCGCGCAGGCGCAACGGTCTCCGAGGGCTGCAGGGCGGGTCTTGACATATCAAAAAGACTTGTTACGTTGACTGGCATGCCGTCCACCACCTCACTCGACCTGGCCCGCGCTGCGCGCCTCTTCGACGCCCTGTCCGACGAGACCCGCCTCGGCATCCTGGGCATGCTCCGGGGTGGGGAACACTGCGTCTGCGACCTCCAGACCGCCTTCGACGCGGCCCAGTCTCGGCTCTCCTATCACCTGAAGGTTCTCAAGGCCGCCGGCCTCGTGACCGACCGGCAGGAGGGACGCTGGTCCTACTACTCGGCCGTCCCGGACGCGCTGGCCGAGGCGCATGACGCGGTGCGCACGCTGGCCACGGACCACCGCCGCGGCCATCAGGAGCTCAAGGTGCTGGGCAAATGCTGCAGCTGAGCGCTCGCGCCCTTTTTTTTGATTGATCTATCAATATTCTTTGATAAGAGGAACCATGACGAAAGCCCCCGAAGTCACCGAGATCGTCCGCGAGAAGTATGGCGAGCTGGCCCGCCGGGTCCTGAACGACCAGGCCAAGGGCACCACCTCCTGCTGCGGCCCCACCTGCTGCGGCGGCGGAGCGGGAGCCACGGCCGACCCGATCACCAGCAACCTCTACGTCAGCGGGGAAACCAGCGTGCTCCCCTCCTCGGCGGTGCTGGCGTCGCTCGGGTGCGGCAATCCCACGGCGCTGGCCGAGCTCAAGCCGGGCGAGGTGGTCCTGGACCTGGGTTCCGGCGGCGGGATCGACGTACTGCTCTCGGCCCGGCGGGTCGGGCCGACCGGCAAGGCGTACGGCCTCGACATGACCGACGACATGCTGGCGCTGGCGCGCCGGAATGCCGAGGAGGCGGGCGTGACCAACGTCACCTTCCTCAAAGGTCAGATCGAGCAGATTCCGCTTCCCGATGCGTCGGTGGACGTCATCATCTCCAACTGCGTGATCAACCTCTCCGGCGACAAGCGTCGCGTGCTGGCGGAGGCGTTCCGGGTGCTCAAGCCGGGTGGGCGGTTCGCCGTGAGCGACGTGGTGGTGCGGGGTGTGGTGCCCGCCGAAGTCCGGCGCAGCATGGAGCTCTGGGTCGGGTGCGTGGCCGGCGCGCTGGAGGAAGCCGAATTCAAGCGCCTGTTGACTGACGTGGGCTTCCGGAACCCGACCATCGAGCCGACCCGGATCTACCAGAGCGAGGATGCGCGGGGGTTCCTGACCGAAGCGGGCATCGACGTAGATGCCAACCTCGACCAGATCGACGGTCGCTTCATGGCCGCGTTCGTGCGCGCCAGCAAGCCCTGATGCGGTACGCGCTCCTCTCCGATATCCACGCCAACCTCCCGGCGCTCGAGGCGGTGCTGGAGGATGCGTCGGGCCGGACCCATCCCGACGCCACCTATCATCTGGGTGACCTGGTTGGATACGGCCCCTGGCCCAACCAGGTCGTGGCCGCGCTGCGGCAAGAGCGCATCGCCGGCGTGGCGGGAAACTACGACACGACGGTGGCCACGGGGTACAAGCACTGCGGCTGCCGCTACGAGGACCGGCACCAGGAGGAGCTGTCTCACCAGTCCTACGCCTGGACGCTGGCCCATACCTCGGCGGAGTCGAAGCGCTATCTGGGCGGGCTGCCATTCCGCCTTGACCTCCGCCCGCTCGGAGGGCATACCGGTGGGCCGACGGTGACACTCATCCACGGCAACCCGGTGCTCAACACGGTGTACGTCACCGAAGACCGGAGCGACGAGTTCCTGATCAAGATGGCCGACGGCACCGGGGCGAAGCCAGGGGACGTGGTTTGTTTCGGCCACACCCACAAGCCGTGGCATCGGGTGGTCCAGGGCATTCACTTCGTGAACACCGGCAGCGTGGGCCGCCCCAAGGACGGAGATTGGCGGGCGGGCTATGTGCTGCTTGGCGCGGACCAGAACCAGGTATCCGTGGAGCTGGTCCGCGTGGAGTACGACATCGAGGCCGCGGCCCGGGCCATCATCGCGAGCGAGCTGCCGGACGAGTTCGCGGAACAGCTGCGGCATGGCGGCTGATCCACCCGCCCCGGCGCCGGGCCGCCTGTCCCGGCTCGACCGGTTCCTGCCGCTGTGGATCTTCCTCGCCATGGCGGCGGGGATCCTGCTCGGCCGCGGGTTTCCCGGGCTGGGTGCGCTGCTGGACCGCGTGCAGGTGGCCGGCGTGTCGGTCCCGATCGGCATCGGCCTTCTGTGGATGATGTATCCGGTGCTGGCCAAGGTCCGCTACGAGAGCATCGGCCGGCACGTCACGAATCGCCGGCTGCTGGGGACCTCGCTCTTCTTCAACTGGGTGCTGGGTCCGATCGTGATGTTCGCGCTCGCGTGGGCCCTGCTTCCGGACCTGCCGGCCTACCGCAACGGGCTCATTCTCATCGGGCTGGCCCGGTGCATCGCGATGGTGCTGGTCTGGAACTCGCTGGCCTGCGGCTCCAACGAGCTGGCCGCGGTTCTGGTCGCGCTCAATTCGGTGTTCCAGATCCTCATGTACAGCGTGCTCGGCTGGCTCTTCCTCGACGTGGTCCCGGGATGGCTGGGCGGCGGCACGGCGGTGGTGCAGGTGTCCATGTGGCTCATCGCCAAGAGCGTGCTGATCTTCCTGGGCGTACCGCTGCTCGCCGGCTACCTCACCCGCCGGACCCTCGTCGCCCGCCACGGCGAGGCGTGGTACACCGGCGTCTTCATGCCGAAGTTCGGGCCCACGGCGCTGGTGGGGCTGCTCTACACGATCGTGCTGATGTTCGCCATGCAGGGCAGCCGGATCGTTCAGCTCCCGCTGGACGTCCTGCGCATCGCGGCGCCGCTCGTGCTGTACTTCTTCGTGATGTTCGGGCTGGCCTTTACCGTCTCGAAACGGCTCGGTTTTGGCTATGCGGAAACGGCCTCGCTCTCGTTCACGGCGGCCGGGAACAACTTCGAGCTGGCCATCGCCGTGGCGGTGACGACCTTCGGCATCGGCTCCGGCGAAGCGCTGGCCGGTGTAGTGGGGCCCCTCATCGAGGTCCCGGTCCTCGTCGGTCTGGTGTACGTATCCCTGTGGGCCGGTCGCCGGTACTTCGGTTTCGAGCCGGAGCCGGAGCCCGGTCGGGCCCGGGCGGGATGATCGCCGCGGTATTCGAGCGCCGGCGCTACCGGTTCTTGGAGACGTCCTGGAGGTAGAGCAGGATCTTGCTGGTCTGCTCGCCGCTCGGCAGCGACACATTCATGCGTTCCATGTTCCGCTCCATGCGCATGAACACCGATGGCCAATCCCCCGAGGCGTGGATCTTGACGTCTGGCAGGGCATGGCAGCGGCTGCAGATGGCGGCAAACTCCTCCCGCCCCGGTCCCTTGGGCAGGTCGGCGCCGCTCACCTGCAGCGCGTTGGCCATGAGATACTTCAGCACCGTGCCGCGCTCTCCTTCATTGGCCGTGCGAATCCCCAGCGAATCCGGCAGCCGGTCCATCCGCAGCCACATCCGCCGGAGCACCCGCGGCCAATCCGTGGCGCTGTGCATGGCCGGAGAAGGCAGCGGGTGGCATTGATTGCAGAAGTGGTCCACCAGGTGCGCCCCCGGGGACTCCGGCTCCGCCAGATCGCCGGAATCGATGCCGGGCGGCGGGAGGGCGATCTTTGCGGCGGCCAGCAGGAGGGCGTCGGCGCGAGTGTCTGCGGATGCCGGGGGCGCGGCGGGGGGCTGGGGAACGCTGGCCTCGCTGCGGCAGGCCGACCCGAACAGAACAAGCGCGGAAGCGAGAAGCGACAACCGCGATACGGTAACCTGCCGGACGGGCATGATCGTGCTCCTTCCCGAGCAATGGCTTGCGCGCTGCGATCCCTGCCGGACGCTAGTGTGGCGGCGCGCCCATCGCAAGCGAGGCCACGCAAGCAACGATGAATCCCGCGTGAAGTCTTCCTCATTGGCGGGCCCGGATCGGGGAGCGATGCCGGGGCCGCCGGGAAGGCCTACTGCACGCAGGGCGCCTTGGGGTCGTGCTTCGCGAAGTCCACGAAGGGTCGATGGGCCGACGCGACCGAGACCGCCGAAACGAGAACGGTGCATACCGCGACCCGACCCCGAACCGTGGCAGTCACGATCGCTCCTTGGTCAGCTGGATGTGACAGGAGGGCCGCAGTAACCTACGGCCGCCTCCGAGGTCCGGTTTCGCGATTAGATTGCGGCGCCGGATCACCGCAAACCTACATGAGAATGTGTTCAACGCCGACATGACCCCCCTTCTCTTCGTGCTCTGGGCGCTGGCCGCGTCGGTCTGCGCCGGGCTGCTCGGGTCGCTGCTCGGCCTCGGCGGGGGCATCATCGTCATTCCGGTTCTCACGCTCTGGCTCCACGTGGACATCCGCTACGCCATCGGTGCGTCGATCGTGTCGGTCATCGCCACGTCCAGCGGAGCGGCCGCGAGATTCGTGCGCGATCACATGGCCAACCTCCGGGTGGCCATGGTGCTCGAGCTGGCCACCACCACCGGAGCCATCAGCGGCGCGTTCCTGGCCGGGCGGATCGCGACTCGGTGGCTCTACCTCATTTTCGGGGTTGTCATGGCGTATTCCTCCGTCATGATGCTCCGGAAGCTGCAGCGGCCGTCGTTGCCGCCGGCCCGGCCGGGCTCCTGGGCCGACCGTCTCCGGCTGCACAGCAGTTATTTCGACCACGCCCTCGGCGAGCAGGTTCATTACCGGGTGGCGAGCACCCGGCTCGGGCTGGCGCTGATGTACCTGGCCGGGATCGTCAGCGGACTGCTGGGCATCGGGTCCGGGGCGCTCAAGGTGCCGGCCATGGACCTGGCGATGGGGCTTCCCTTCAAAGTCTCCACCGCGACCAGCAACTTCATGATCGGGGTCACCGCCGCGGCCAGCGCGGGCATCTACTTTTCGCGGGGAGATCTCAATCCCTTCGTGGCGGCTCCGGTGGCCATCGGCGTGCTGGCCGGGGCGATGCTTGGCGCGCACTGGCTGGGGCGCCTCAAGAGCTCGACCATCCGGATCGTCTTCATCGTGGTGCTGCTGTGGGTGGCGGGACAGATGGTGCTGCGGGGTGTGCGGGGATGACGACGCCCGAGCAGGATGCGCGGGTCCACCAGGCGGAGCTGATCATCAGCACCGTGCTGCGCGCTGGCGTGGTGGCGAGCGTCGTGATCATCACGGTGGGGAGTGTGCTGACCTTTCTGCACCATCCCGGGTATCTCTCCCTGCCGGGAACCCTGGCTCCGCTCACCGAGCCGGACCTTGCTCCCCCGCATACCCTGCGCGGTGTCGCGGCGGGAATCCGGCATCTGCAGGGCCAGGCGATCGTCGAAGCGGGGCTGCTGCTCCTGATCCTCACGCCGGTGGTGCGCGTGGCGGTATCGATTCTGGCGTTTCGGGCCCAGCATGACCGTACCTACGTGCTGATCACCTCCACGGTGCTCGCGCTCCTGATCCTCTCGTTCCTGCTGGGCCGGCCGGCCGGCTGAGACTCGGGCGTCGAGACGCGGTCCTGACTCCGGACACCTGCGGAGCCTCCGGGACAGCGTCCGGGTAGGTAGAAAGCGCTCACCCCGTCTTCATCCCAGCTTCATCCATTCCAGATCAGGTTGCGTTGAGATTCGGCGCACGCTGGGCTCCCGGGCCCGCCGTGGTGTGGTGGAATTCACGAACCGCGGGACACACTGGCGGAGCTGATCAACGCAGAATGCGACGAACCCTGGCGACGATTCTGGTCTTGACGACCGCCGGAACGCTCCGCGCACAGGCGCCGTTGACCCTGGCGGAAGCGTTTCGTCGCGCCGATTCTGCCGCCTATGCCAACCGGATCGCGGCGGGTAACGCCGAGGCGCAGAGCGCCCAGGCTGCTGCGGCCCTGCGAGGGATACTCCCCACCGTGCGGGCCGAGGGCGGATACGTGCGGACCGACAATCCGCTCGCCGCCTTCGGATACACGCTTCAGCAGCGCGGAGTCACCTCTTCGTCGTTCAATCCCGAGAGCCTCAATCGTCCCGCGCCGGTGACCAACTGGAGCGGGGGGATGGTGGCCGAGCTCCCTCTGGTCAACCTCGACGCCTGGCTGGGCCGGGCCGCGGCCTCCGACGCGGCCGCGGCCGGGAGGGCGAGCGCCGGCTGGACCCGTCGGACCATTCGGGTCGAGGTCACCCGCGCCTATTTCGGTGCGGTGCTGGCCCGTGAGCAGGTCCACACGATCGAGGCCGCCGTCTCGGCGGGTCGGGCCCATGTGCGTGAGGCGGAATCCATGGTGGCCAACGGGCTCGCAACCCGATCGGACGCCTTGCTCGCCTCGGTAGAACTGGGCCGGCTCGAAGCGCAGTTGCTCGAATCGCGCGGTGAGGCCGGCATCGCTCGCGCGAGCCTGGCCCTCCTGCTCGGCCAGCCCGGCGACACCGCCTTCGCGCTGCCGGATTCACTGCCGGCCGCGGCGCGGATCCGGAATCTGGTCAGTTCGTCCGGAGCGGATTCGGCCGGTATTCGGCAGGACCTGGTCTCGGCCCGCCTGGGGCTCGCGGCGGCCGAAGGCGACGCGCGCCGGGCCGGCGCAGCATTTCTCCCGCGATTGAACGGTTTTGGGCGCTACGACTGGAACAGCGCCGCGCGGCCGTTCGGCGGGACCGGCAGCTATACCGTCGGCCTCATGGCATCGTGGTCTCCGTTTGCGGGCGGAGCCCAGCTCGCCGACCGGCGCGCGGCGCGGAGCCGAGCCGATGCCGCGCGCGCCATGGCCGACGCGGCGGTGGCCGGTGCGGCACTGGAGCAGGGCGCCACCCGGACCCGGCTCGCGGTGGCCGCCGCTCAGCTCGACATCGCGGAAGCTTCCCTCGCTCAAGGCGCCGAAGCCCATCGCATCGTGGCCCGGAAGTATGCCGGTGGCCTGGCCACGATCGCCGAGCTGCTCGACGCCGCGGCGATTGAGACCCGGACTCGTCTCGGACTGTCCGCCGCTCGCTATCAGACTATCGTGGCCGCTGCGGCCGCCCGCCAGGCCGCCGGAGGCGACCTGATGGCCATCACTATCCTGGAGCGTTGATATGCGGACGTCGATCGCTCTCGCCGGCTGGTTCCTGGCGGCCACCCTGCTCGGCGGCTGCGGCCGGGCCGAGGCGCCGGCCCCGGCAGAGGCGCCTCCAGCGACGGGTGTCCGGGTCGCGGTGACCGACACCATCATCGACGATGCCTTCGAGGCTGCCGGTATCGCCCGGCCGGTTCGGGTCGCGACGCTGAGCACCAAGCTGATGGGCACCGTGACCGCGGTCACGGTGCAGGAGGGGGATCGTGTCGCGGCCGGCCAGGTGCTGGTGCGGCTCGATGCCCGGGATCTCGACGCCAGGCGCTCCCAGGTGGAAGCCGGCCTTGCCGAGGCGGACGCGCTGCGACAGGACGCCGCGGTGCATGCGGGACGGATTCGCGCGCTCTACGCCGACAGCGCCGCCACCAAGGCGCAGCTCGATCAGGCGGAGACGGGACTCGCCCGAGCGGAAGCGGGGGTGGCTTCGGCTCGCGGCGCAGCGGCGGAGCTTGCGGCCACGGCGGCCTACGCCGAGATACGCGCCTCGTTCGCGGGAACGGTAACGCACCGGCTGGTGGATCCGGGATCGTTCGCCGCGCCGGGTGCCCCGCTGATCACCGTGGAGGATACCGAGGTGCTGCGTGTGTCGGTGAGCGCCGCGCCCGACGCGGTCCGCGGACTTCGTCGCGGGAGGGCGGTACCCGCGATCATCGGTGATACCGCGGTCCGGGCCATCATCGAGGGCGTGGTACCGGCGGGAGACAATCTCTACACCGTCAATGCCCTGGTACCGAACGCCGGGGGGCGCTTCCTGAGCGGCAGCGCCGCGACCCTGGCTCTTCCGCAGGGCACTCGTCGCGCCCTCGTGGTGCCCGCGGGAGCGGTGGTGCGCCAGGGGGATCTCACCGGGGTTCGCACCGTGACGGCCGGGCGGGCAGGGCTCCGCTGGGTCAAGCTCGGGCGCGCGCTGGGAGGCGGCGTGGAGGTCCTGTCGGGTCTGGCGCCGGGCGACACGGTCCTGATGGCGGGCGGGGGGCGCTGATCATGGGCATCGCCGGGCGGGTGGCGCAGGCATTCCTGCGCTCGAAACTGACCCCGCTGGTGACCATCGCCTCGCTCGCGGTGGGTACCCTCGCCATCCTCGCCACGCCGCGCGAGGAGGAGCCCCAGATCTCGGTGCCGATGATCGACGTGATCGCGGCGCTGCCGGGCGCTTCCCCCACCGAGGTGGAGAACCTCCTGACCCGTCCGGTCGAGAAGTTGATGTGGGAGATCCCCGGCGTCGAGTATGTCTACGCGATGGCGGCCGAGGGCATGACGCTGGTCACGGTGCGGTTCACGGTGGGAGAGAACCAGGACCGCGCGGTGAGCCGGGTCTTTGCCAAGCTGGAATCGGCGGCGGACCGCGCGCCGCCCGGCGCGATGCCCCCGCTCGTCAAGCCGCATTCGATCGACGACGTCCCGATCCTGGCGCTGACTCTGCACGGCGGCGGGTACGGCTCCAACGCCCTCCGGGCGGTCGCCACCCACCTGGCGGACGAGCTGGCCACGATTCCCGATGTCGCGCGCATCGATCTCATCGGCGGCGAGCCCACGCAGCTCCGGGTGACGCTGGATCCGGCCCGGCTGGCCGCGAGCGGGGTCACCCCCGGCGAGGTGATGCAGGCCCTTCGCGCCGCCAATGTCCGGCTTCCCGCGGGGGAATTCGCGGCGGCCAACCAGGTGTTCCTCGTCTCGGTCGGCGCCCCCATCCGCACCGTGGGCGACGCGGGCGACGTGGTGATCGCGGATCGCGGCGGGCCGGTGTATCTCCGCAACGTGGCCACCGTCACCGAGGCCCCGGCCGAAGCCACCGACTATGTGACCCATGCCGGCCGGGGCGGGGCCGGTGAGGCGGCCGTCACCCTGGCGGTCGCCAAGCGGCCGGGCGTCAACGCCACCGACATCGCGCGCGCGGTGCTGGGGCGCGTGGACGAGGCGAGCGGCCGCCTGCTGCCGGCAGGAGTCGAGACGACGGTCACCCGCAACTACGGCGAAACCGCCAGCGAGAAGGCCAACGAGCTGATCCTTCACCTGCTCATTGCGACGCTGTCCGTCACCGTGCTGATCGGCGTCTTTCTCGGCTGGCGCGAGGCGGTGGTCGTCCTGGTCGCGGTGCCGGTGACGCTGGCGCTGACCCTGTTCGTGTACTACGGACTGGGGTATTCGCTCAACCGGATCACGCTCTTCGCGCTGATTTTCTCGATCGGTATCCTGGTGGACGATGCCATCGTGGTGGTCGAGAACATCTACCGTCACATGCAGATGGGCGATCGTACGCCCGACGCGGCCGCGGTGGAAGGCGTGGACGAGGTCGGTAACCCGACCATTCTGGCCACGTTCACGGTCATCGCCGCCATCCTGCCGATGGCGTTCGTCTCCGGGCTCATGGGTCCCTACATGCGCCCCATCCCGATCGGCGCCTCCGCGGCCATGCTGGCCTCGCTCGCGGTGGCGTTCATCATCACGCCGTACCTCGCGCTCCGGCTGCTCCAGGGGCACGTGGCGGCCGGGCCGCGAGCGCCCGATCGCGCCCATGAGCCGGAGGAGGCCACGCGCTTCGCCCGGTTCTACACGGGAGTGATGACCCCCCTGATGGATCGGCCCGGGCGACGGTTGGCCTTTTACGGGGGCATCGCGGGACTGCTGCTCCTCTCGGTGGGACTGCTGGCCGTGAAGCTGGTCGAGGTGAAGATGCTTCCGTTCGACAACAAGTCGGAGTTCCAGGTCATCCTCGACCTGCCCGAAGGCGCGACTCTCGAGACGTCCAATGCCGCGGCAGAGGCGGTGGCCGCCTACCTCCGAACCGTGCCGGAGGTCGTCGGCACGGAGACCTACGCCGGGACCTCCGCGCCGTTCAACTTCAACGGATTGGTGCGGCACTACTTCCTCCGCCGCGGAGCCAATGTCGCCGATGTCCAGGTGAACCTGCTCCCCAAGGGAGAGCGGCATCGCCAGAGCCACGCGATCGCCGTGGCGGTTCGGCCGGCGGTGGATTCGATCGCGCGCGGCTTCGGCGCCAGTGCCAAGGTCGCGGAAATTCCCCCCGGGCCGCCAGTGCTCGCGACCCTGGTGGCGGAAGTGTACGGCCCCGACGACAGCACCCGGCTCGCCGCCGCGACACGGGTCAAAGCCGTCATGGATGCCACGCCGGGGGTGGTGGACGTCGACTGGTCGGTGGAAGCGCCCGAGGCCCGGCTGGTGTTCCGGGTGGACCGGGTGCGGGCGGCTCAGGCAGGGGTCAGCGTCGCGCAGGCGGCGGAGGTGCTGACCATGGCGCTCTCCGGGGCGAACGCGGGGCTCGCCGGCGCGCCGACCGCGCGCGAGGGCGTCGTCATCGTGCCGCGGCTCGGCCTGGCGGCTCGGAGCGGGGTAGAGGCGCTGCTCGCGGTGCCGGTGGCTTCGGCGCGGGGTCCCACCCCGCTGGCGCGATTCGTCACCGTGGAGTCCACCACCCGGGCACCGGTTCGCATGCGCAAGAACCTCCGTCCGGTCATCTACGTCACCGGCGACGTCGCCGGGACGATCGAGTCGCCGGTGTACGCCATCCTGGCCATGAACCGCGCCCTCGACACGGTGCGGGTCGCGGGGACGCCCATCGCCCGTTACAACGCGGTTGCGCCGGCCCGGTTGGACGAAACGGCGCTCAAGTGGGACGGGGAGTGGCAGGTCACCATCGAGGTGTTTCGGGATCTGGGCATCGCCTTCGCCGGCGTGCTGGTGCTGATCTACGTGCTGGTGGTCGGATGGTTCCAGTCGTTCAAGGTGCCGTTGGTCATCATGGCGCCGATTCCGCTGACGCTGATCGGCATCCTGCCGGGGCATGCCCTGACCGGAGCCTTCTTCACCGCGACCTCGATGATCGGCATGATCGCCCTGGCGGGCATCATCGTGCGGAATTCCATCCTGCTGGTGGATTTCATCCAGCTCGCCGAGGCGCGTGGCCGGCCGCTCCGCGAGGCGGTACTCGAAGCCGGGGCGGTGCGATTCCGGCCGATCGCGCTCACGGCCGCCGCGGTGGTCATCGGTGGGCTCGTGATGGTGCTCGATCCGATCTTCCAGGGGCTGGCGGTGGCCCTGATGAGCGGCGCGATCGTGGCGACGGTACTGACGATGGTGGTCGTGCCGCTGCTCTACTGGGAAATCAGGCGGAGA
Source organism: uncultured Gemmatimonadales bacterium (assembly GCA_963762545.1). GTDB lineage: Bacteria > Gemmatimonadota > Gemmatimonadetes > Gemmatimonadales > GWC2-71-9 > JABFSM01. The sequence continues at coordinate 936,716 of CAVXLC010000002.1, forward strand.
GAAGGAGGGACGACGTGAAGATGCTCGTGCTGACCTACTCCGGCTCGGACCCGGGGCGGGTCAGCGCCCTGCTCGACGAGGCCGGGGTCCCGGGGCACACCTGCCTCGAGGAAGGCCGAGGCCACGGGCTTACCGGCCCGCGCGCCGGCACCCGGGCGTGGCCGGGAGAAGTCACGGTGTGCTTTTCCGTGGTGGACGACGGGCTGGCCGGCCTCGTCGCCTCGCGCTGCCGCGCCGCGCAATTCCCCCCGGGTGAGCGGCTGCATCTGGCCGTTCTGCCCGTCGAATCGTTCTTCTAGCAACGGAGGTTGAGCATGTGCAAGGACGCCCTGATTCGCCGAATCGCCGGGCTCTTCGTGATGGCCTCGGTGGCGCTGGGGTACTGGGTGCACCCCGCGTGGTTCATCTTCACCGCGTTCGTGGGGTTCAATCTCTTCCAGTCGAGCCTCACCGGGTTCTGCCCGCTGGAGCGGATACTGGGTTGGGCACGGCTGTTCGGGTGCGAGCCCCGACGGGGCTGAGACGGACCGAAACGAGCCCCGCCGCACGGCCGGGTCGGCTGGAGCGCGGCGGAGCGTATCACCGAATTGGAGGACGCCATGCGAACAAATCGTGTTGTCAGTCTGGCGCTGATCCTGGGCGCCGTGCTTGCCGGTGCGCCGGCCGCCGCGCAAATGGGCGGTCATGGCCCCGGGCAGGGGATGATGGGGATGGGTCACGACTCCGCCACGATGGCCGATATGCGGGTGATCCACCAGCTGGTCATGAACCACGAGCGCATCACCCGCACGGTCACGAACCTTCCCGACGGCATCCGCACCGTCACGGAGTCCGACGATTCCTCGATCGCGCCGCTCATCCGGCTGCACGCGCGGAGCATGGAACAGCGGCTCGCGGACGGGCGCGACCTGGGGGTGCCCATGGAGAGTCCGGCGCTGCGCTCGATCTTCGTGGACTATGCCAGGGTCCGGACCACGGTCGACTCGACCGAGAAGGGCGTGGCCGTCACGCAGGTCTCCAACGACGCGAAGACGGTCACCGCGTTGCAGCAACACGCCGCCGAGGTCAGCGATCTGGTGCGGCGCGGCATGGTGGCGATGCACGGCGGCCGGAGGATGCCCCCGTGAGCGCCCGCGCCTGACTACCGGGCTCGATTACATTGCCTCGCTTGCGAGAGGCAATCCAACCCGGGAGCCGAGGGTCCGTAATGCCGAGCGCTGTCTCGTGAACGGCAGTCTCCGCCCGATTCTGGCCCCCTCCAGCGTGGCGGTGGTCGGCGCCTCGCGCACGCCCGGGACCATCGGCCACGAGATCGTGGCGAGCCTGGTGCGTTGCGGCTATACCGGCGCGGTCTACCCGGTCAATCCCCGGGCCGCCGCCATCTGCTCGGTGCCCGCGTTTCCCGACATCGAAGCCATTCCCGCCGCGATCGACCAGGCCATCATCGTCGTGCCGAAGGAGCTGGTGCAGGGCGTGGTCGAGGGCTGCGCGCGCAAGGGCATTCCCGGCCTGGTGGTGATCTCCTCGGGATTCAAGGAGATCGGAGGCGAGGGCATCGAGCGGGAACGCCGCCTGACCGAGTTCGTCCGGGCCAGCGGGATGCGGATGGTGGGCCCCAACTGCATGGGCGTGCTCAACGCCAACCCCGCGGTCTCGATGAACGGCACCTTCGCGCCGGCGCTCCCTCCCTATGGCAAGGTCGGATTCGTGTCGCAATCGGGAGCGATGGGCCTGTCGGTGCTCGACTACGCCAGGGAGTACGGCATCGGGATCTCCCAGTTTGTCTCGGTGGGCAACAAGGCCGACGTCAGCGGCAACGACCTGCTGCTGGCCTGGGAGGACGAGCCCGATGTCGAGGCGATCCTCATGTACGCCGAGAATTTCGGGAATCCGGCCAAGTTCCTGCAGATCGCCTCGCGCATTACCCGCCGCAAGCCGATCATCGTGGTCAAGTCGGGCCGCTCGCGGGCGGGAGCCCGGGCGGCCTCGTCGCACACCGGCGCGCTGGCCGCGAGCGACGCCGCGGTGGACGCCCTCCTGGCCCAGGCCGGCGTGCTGCGGGCCGGTACCATCGAAGAGCTGTTCGACCTCGCGATGGGCTTCTCGGTCCAGAAACCGCCGGCGTCCCGCCGCACCGTCGTGCTCACCAATGCGGGAGGGCCGGGCATCCTCGCCGCCGACGCCTGTGAAGCCAACGGCCTCGAGCTCCCCGATCTCGCGCCTCAGACGGTCGCACGCCTGGCTCCGCTCTTTCCCGCCGAGGCGTCGATCCGCAATCCGCTGGATATGATCGCCTCGGCCACGCCGCAGGGGTACCGCGCGGCGCTCGGCGCGCTCCTCGACGATCCGAGCGTCGATGCCGCGCTGGCCATCTTCGTCCCGCCGCTCGGCGTCACCCAGGGGGACGTGAGCCTGGCGATCGCCTCGGTGGCCCAGGAACACCCCGCCCAGACCGTGTTCGGCGTCCTGATGGGTCACCAGGGATTGCCGCAGGGCAGGGCGACGCTGCACGAGGCCGGCATTCCCGCGTACATCTTCCCCGAGTCGGCGGCGCGGGCCCTCGCCGCGATGTGCCGCTGGAGGGAATGGCGTGACCGCCCGGCCTCGGCGCCGGAAGCGTTCACGGTCGATCGCGCGACGGCGGACCGGCTGATCGGCGCGGCGCGCGCGGCGGGCCAGGCCCGCCTGGCGGAGGATGAGGCGCTGGAGCTGCTCGCGGCCTATGGAATTCCGATCGCGCGGGGAGAGCTGGCCGCGAGCGCCGACGCGGCGGTGTCGCTCGCCGGGCGGATGGGCTATCCGGTGGTGCTCAAGATCGTCGCGCCGGCCATCATTCATAAGACCGAGGTCGGGGGTGTCCGGGTCAACCTGGACGACGCCGCGGAGGTCCGGCGCGCCTATGACCAGATCCTGGCGGGCGCGCGCACGGCCCACCCCGAAGCGGCCATCACCGGCGTCATGGTGCAGCCGATGCTGCAGAGCGGACGCGAGCTGATCGTGGGGATGACCCGGGACCCGGTGTTCGGGCCGCTGGTGATGTTCGGACTGGGCGGGATTCTCGTGGAAGTCCTGCGCGACGTGTCCTTCCGGATCGCCCCGTTCGGCCGCGAAGAAGCCAGCCGCATGATGGGAGAGATTCGCGGGGCGCGGCTGCTCGATGCGGTGCGCGGCATGCCGCCCGCCGACCGGACCGCCCTGGAGGATGTGCTGTTGCGGGTGGCCCGGCTGGTGACCGATTGCCCCGAGATCGCCGAGCTCGACGTGAACCCGCTGATGGCCACGCCGTCGGGCGCGGTAGCCGTCGATGCGCGGGTGATGCTCGAGCCGGCCGCCCCGGGATGACCGGTGGCATGGCCACGCCGGCGCCGACGGTCATCGAGGTCCGGGTTCGGGAGCTGAGTCAGCTCTTCGAGTCGCTCGACCCCTCTCCGTTCGTGGAAAAGGATCTCGACTCCAAGGCTGCCGAGTACATCGTCGAAAGCCTCCGGGAGCTTGCCCCGGAAGCGGCATCCGGGCTGGTCATCCACTTCGACGGGCCGGCCCCGCCGCCCGATCAGGAACGGCTCGTCGGTGACGCCATCCGCGATCATTTCGCCCGCGAATCGCTGCGGCTCCGGCGCCAGCTCCGAGTGCTCATCCGCCGCGGGATCCTCAGCCTGGGCATCGGCCTGGGGTTTCTCGTTGCCGCGTTCGCCATCACGCAGGGGGTCCGTCGCGTACTGGGCGAGGCCGGCTGGTTGCGGGTCTTCGAACAGGGCCTCCTGATCGTGGGGTGGGTCGCGATGTGGCGGCCCCTGGAGATCTTTCTCTACGACTGGTGGCCGATCGTGGGCGAGCGCCGCCTGCACGATCGGCTGAGCCGCATTCCGGTGCGCTTTGTGCCTGGCGCGATTACCCCGCGGTGACCATCCCCCCTGGTGCAAGCGGCGTCTCCTCAATACCATTCTGCCCATGATCCGCCGCCCGATGGCCTCCAGCTATTACTACGCGACCCCATCCATGGGCCGCGGCCGGAGGCATTCGAGCACCTAGCACCACGTCGAATCCTGACCTTCCGAGCGGCCCGTGAAATCACGGGCCGCTTTTTGTTGTTCTCTCGAACCAGGAGCCATCATGCCGGACGTGCTGAGCCACCAGGATTCCCCCACCGCCCCGGTGGTGCAGGATTGGGCGGGATACACCGACGAGGAGCACCTGGCGTGGGCCACGCTCTACGGCCGCCGCATGCCGGCGCTCCGCGCCACGGCCAGCCGGGTGTTCCTCCGCGGTGTGAACGACATCGGCCTCGAGTCGGAGTGCATCCCCGACCTCGCCGCACTCAACCGGAGGCTCGCCCGCCGCACCGGCTGGCGGGCGGTGCCGGTGGCCGGCTTTCTGCCGGCCGGCGAGTTCTTCCAGTCGCTGGCCCGGCGCGAATTCCCGACCACGGTGACGATCCGTTCCGCCGACCGGCTCGACTACGTGCCGGAGCCGGACATCTTCCACGACGTGTTCGGGCACGTCCCCCTCCATGCGGACCCGGTGTTCGCCGATTTTCTCCAGCGGTTCGGGGCCCTGGCCGCGTCCGCCAGGAGCGCGGAAGCGACCGAACGCATGGCCCGGCTGTTCTGGTTCACGGTGGAATTCGGTCTGATTCTGGAAAGGGACGGCGTCCGGGTCTACGGAAGCGGACTGATTTCCTCGCACGCCGACGCGGCCAATGCCCTCGGACCCCATTGCGAGCACCGCCCCTTCGATCTGGAACAGGTGCTGAGCCAGTCGTTCCGGATCGATGACCTGCAGCCGGTGCTCTTCGTGGTGGAAAGCTTCCAACAGCTGTTCGAGGCCGTGGCCGAGGTGGAGGCCCGTGGCCGGGACGCGTAGCGACGACAGCATTCCGGTGGGCGAGTATGACATCACCATCCGACAATCGGCTACCGTTTCCTGCGGTCCAGGGTCGTCGTCTCGCCCGCCGAGCCCACCACACTCGAATGCTTCATGAAGTTCTCGCCCTGCCTGCTGCCCGAGCTGGTGGTCGAGTCCCGCCGGGTCGGGGTATATGGAGAGGTGCGCCACCTGGCGGATCGGCCAATGATGACTCCTGCGAGGACCCCGACTGGCCCGCCTTGACGTGGCCGGCTGGCGGCCCAGCCGGGCGCCGGTGCGCCGGGCAGGCTACTTCCCCAGCACCCCTTTCCAGCCGCTGGAAATCATCGAGGCGATCCCCGCGAGGATGCGTGGCAGCGCCAGCCCGCCCGGCGAGGCGAGGTACCGCGCCTCCCAAATAGGATCGAATTTGTCCTTGAACTGTCGCAGGCCCTGGAAGTTGTAGAACCGCTCGCCATGCTCGAAGACCAGCGCGCCGACCCGGTGCCGGAACGGGGCCAGGCTCCGGCGTTCGAATCCCGACAGCGGGGCCATTCCCAGGTTGAACCAGCGGTACCGCTCCGCGGCGCCCCAGAGAAACGTGTGCACGAACAGGAAGTCCATCACGCCCGGAGGAGCGTCCCGGGTGTAGCGCATCAGGTCCATGGACAGCTCTTCCCGGGACCCGGTCTCCCAGAGGTTGGCGAACGCCACGATCCGTCCCTGGTGCCGGACGATCGCGTGACGGAATCGCCGCAGGTAGGCCGGATCGAACCCGCCAAGCGAAAAACCCTTTTCGCGGGTCCGCTTGGATTCCAGCCAGTCCGCCGACACCACCGCCAGCTGCGGCAGGATCGCCTCGACGCCATCCGTGGGGACGATCTCGAAGGAGGCGCCTTCCCGTTCGAGCCTGCGAAAATCGCGGCGAAGGTTCCGGCGGTGGCTCCCCTCCAATGAATACCCCGAGAGGGAGACGCGGGCCGCCTCCCCGATGCGGGTCAGCGTGAGGCCAAGATCGATGTACAGGGGCAGGTGCTCTTTCCGCACCTCATAGAAGACGGTCCAGGCGCCATGCTGGTGGGCCAGCGCGCGGAAGGCCCAGGCAAGCTCCGAAAAGTCCTCTGATCGTCCGATCGGATCGCCCATGGCCACCCAGGACTTTCCGGAGACGGCATAGGCGAGCAGGGACTTCCCACTCTCGCTCCAGAGCAGGGTCTTGTCGCCGGTGAGGGCGACATTGGCGATCGCGGAATTCCCCTCCAGCACCGCCGCGAGCGCGCGGTCGAGCTCGGCGGCCTCGGGCAGGACGGGGGTGGCTCGGGCCGGACCCAGGAGGCGCACCACGCCGAATCCGGCCGCGACGGCGAAGGCCCCGACGGTGGCCCGGAGGAATCGGGAGGCGTCGGCGTGAAGGGCGAACTGCCACCAGAGTTCGTCGGCATAGACGACATGGCGGTACCGGAACTCTCCGAGCGCGATCACCGCGACGAGGACCAGCAACACGGTCACGATCCACTCGGTCGACCATGGCTCGGCCGTGAGTCGGGTTCGCCGAAAGAACCGCCGTCGGGTAGGAAAGAGCAGGACCGCGCTCCCCGCGAGGAAGATGGCTTCCTCGTAGTCCGCGCCCTTGAGCAGCGATGCGACTGCTCCCACCGTGAGCAGCACCATCGCCAAGTAGTAGGCGATGTCCAGCCGGCGGGACAGCCCCCAGGCCAGGATCACAAGTCCCATTCCTGCCACGCTTCCGATGAAATGCGACAGCTCGATCACCGGCAGCGGCAGCAGCTCGCCGAGCCAGCGCATCCGGGAAGGGACCGCAGGTGTCACGCCCGATACCAGCAGCAGCACTCCGGCGCCCAGGATCAGGATCGAGAGCGCGTAGGGCGTCACGCCGGGCAGCCACCGCGCCGCCCACCGGGTTGCCCGGTCGAGATGCGCCCGCTGGCGCACCGCCTCGGTGGCGATCAGGAGGAGCATACCCAGGGCAAAGGGGACGAGGTAGTAAATCGCCCGGTACGCCACCAGCGCGCCCAATACCGCACCCGCCCCCGCAGCCTGGCCGAGACCGAGGACGATCAACGTGTCGAACACCCCGAGTCCGCCCGGGACGTGGCTGACGAGGCCGGCAACCTGGGCGGCAACGAAGAGGCCGACGAACCCGGCAAAACCAAGACCGGGGATTGGGGGGAGCACGCTGAACAGCACGGCGGCAGCCAGGCACCAGTCGAGGCAGGACACGACCAACTGCTCGACCGCGAGAGTCGGACGGGGCACGGTGAAGGTGAGACCGAATACCTCGAGCGGTCTCTGCTGGAGCAGCGACAGCAGCAGGTAGCTCACGGCCGCCAGGAGGAATGCCGTCCCGGTCACGGCAAACAGCACCGGGTGGTTGCCGGTGATGCCGGCCACCACCGAAGGCTCGAACAGGAGGACCCCGCCGGTGAGCGCGACCACGCCGAGCCAAAGCGTGATGCCCGCGAATCCGACTGCCCGGGCAATTTCTGGCGCGGAGAGACCCCAGGCCGACCAGAACCGGTATCGCACCGCGCCGCCGGTAAATACCGCGAACCCGAGGGTCTGGCTGAGGGAATAGGCGATGAAGGAGGCGACGGCTACCTGGAGGCGGGATATCCGGTGATCAACATATCGCATGGCGAGGGCGTCGTACCGGGTCAGCACCGCATAGGCCAATACCGTGAAGCCCAGCGCCCGGAGCAGAGCGCCGCGGGACAACGAGTGCAGATGTCCGACGATTTCCGCGTAGTGATGCTGGGCCAGCTCGCGGCGGAGAATGAGTACGGCAATCGTGAAGACGCCGAGGGCCACAAATGGGGCGGCACGCGACAACGTCGTGAGGAAGCGCATCCGCATGCTGCTAACTTACCCGGACCTCGCAATCGGCGGTGGCGCGGTGCGGTTCAGTATGGGTTTCTTCATAATGGTGCTGGTTCAGGGCGGCACCCCGGTTGTCGAGGGCCTCCCCCTGGTCGAGGCGCGAGCGTCCGGCGGTGGCCACACCATGGCGATACTCCTCAGCGGGGACGGGAACTGGGCCGGCTTCGACAAGGGCCTCGCCCGGGAGCTCAATGCCCTCGGCATCTCCGTCGTGGGACTCAAATCACGGTCCTGGCTCAACGCGGCCCCGACGAAGACTCCCGACCGGGCTGCGGCCGATCTCGCGCGGATTCTCGCAGCATATGTTCCGGCTTGGCGCGCCGATACGGTGGTGGTGATTGGATATTCCCGTGGCGCCGACCTCGCTCCATTCATGGTCAACCGCCTGGACGGGACCTGGCGGAAATTGATGCCACTGCTGGTGCTGCTGTCGCCCAGCCGCTTCGCGAGTTTCGAATTTCACCTTTCAGACTTGTTCTCGGACAAGCGGCGGCCCACCGATATTCCGCTCCTGCCGGAGCTGGAGAAGCTCCGCGGCCTCCCCATTCTGTGCGTCTATGGAACCAGCGATCCCGAAGCGCTCTGCCCCGACATGCACTCCGCGCTGGTCCAGGTTGTGGCTCGTCGCCAGGGACATCGGATGGAAGACCCGGAGGACATCGCCCCGCTGATCGCCGCCGCGCTCAGGGACGCGGGAAAGCCCCGAGAATGATCGGTCGGCTCGGCCTCGTCTTGGGGGTGCTCCTCGGCGTTGCGCCTCGGGCCGCTGCGCAGGCGCGGGTCCAGACGATTCTCGGCCTGGTCCATACGTCGGGAGACAGCAGCCCCCCGCTGGCGGGCGCGGAGGTGATGGTCGGAAGCCGCACGACGGTCACCGATGCCCGGGGGCAGTTCCGCATCGACACCCTGCCCGTTGGCGCGTATGACATCATCATCCGGCACATCGGCTACCGGCCGCTTCGCTCGAGGATCGTCGTCTCGGCCTCCGAGCCTACCACCCTCGAGTACTTCATGAAGTTCTCCCCCTACCTGCTGCCCGACCTGGTGGTCGAATCCCGCCGGGTCGGGATATACGGAATGGTGCGCGACCCGGCGGATCGGCCCATCAAGACGGCCCGCGTCGAGATCATCGGGTTCAATGGCAAGATGGTGATCACCGACAGCCTGGGACGGTTCTCCCTCCCGGACGCCCGCAAGGGCGGCTACCTGATTCGGGCCACCGGCGACGGTTACGTCGAGCGTCGCCTCACCGTCGAGGTCCAGAACGGCAAGGGCCGCGACGTGACGGTCCAGCTCGTCCCGGGGGAGAGCCGGGCGGTCGGCAACCGGGAAGCGGCGGCGCTCTTCGACCTCCGCCAGAGCCTCGCCACCGGCTTCTCCCGCTCCCGGATGATGGGGCAGGACGTGGCCCGCTATGGATCGATGTCGGTCTGTGACGTGCCGCGGATCCGGATCGTGGCGGGGTCCTATCCGCGAGGCGTGCTCAACGGAGAGAAGGACATCCCGGTCGGGGAGCTCTGCACCTGGCGAATGGACGAGGTCGCGATGATCCAGTTGGTGCCCGGAACCACACGGTACACCCGGACCGGCCCGATTCACGAGGACGGCTACGTGATTCTCTGGGAGAAGTGGTAGCGGTTGACCCCGCCGCCTTAACCTGTTAGGATTGCACCACTTGAAAGCGAGGGCCTCACGGCTCTCCACCCTGAGCCAGAAGCGCGGCGAACGGGTTCCTGACTCGCTTCTCTGGTGCCTGAGGCCCGGCACGGCAGCGCTCCGGAACACCCCGCTACGCGGGGTTTTTTGTTTCGCCAAGACTGGAGGTCGGCCACTGAGCACTAACGAGCGCGAACGCCGGACCCGTGTCAACCGGATGATCCGGATCAGCCCGGTTCGAGTCATTTCCGATTCCGGCGAACAGTTGGGTGTCCTGACAATCGAAGAAGCCCTCGCGGCCGCCGAAGAGCGCGGCCTCGATCTGGTGGAGGTCGCGCCGACGGCCCGGCCCCCCGTGGTCAAGATCATGGACTACGGGAAGTACAAGTTCGAAGAGGCCAAGGCGGCCCGCGCGGCCAAGAAGAAGCAGCACGTGATCGACATCAAGGAGGTGAAGTTCCGCCCCGGGATCGACGATCACGACTTCGACTTCAAAACCCGCCACATGCGCGAGTTCCTGGGCGAAGGCGACAAGGTGAAAGTGACGATGATGTTCCGCGGCCGGCAGATGGCCCGGATCGATCTGGGCAAGGCGGTGCTGGATCGGGTGGCCGCCGCGCTGGCCGACATCGGCAAGATCGAGTTCGACGCCCGGCTCGAGGGGCGCAACATGACCATGGTAATCGCGCCCAAATAGCCGGCGCCGCACTCAGGAGACTGCAATGCCCAAAATGAAGACCAAGCGCGCCGCGATGAAGCGCTTCACGCGGACCGGCACCGGCAAGCTCAAGCGGGGCCGGGCCAACAAGCGCCACATCCTGACCAAGAAGACCCGCAAGCGGAAGAACCAGCTCGGCAAGTCCGCCCTGGTGAGCTCCGCCGATTTTCCGCGCGTGTCCCGTCTGCTTCAGGCCTAGGAGACCGATCCCATGCCTCGCGTAAAGAGTGGTGTCGCGCATCACGCGCGCAAGAAGAAGATCATGGAGGCGGCCAAAGGCGGCTTCCAGGCCCGGAGCAAGCTGTACAAGGCCGCCAAGGAAAACGTCGAGCGCGGTCTGGCCTATGCCTACCGGGACCGCCGCAAGAAGAAGGGCGACTTCCGGACCCTCTGGATCCAGCGCATCAACGCCGCCGCGCGGATCCACGACATCAGCTACAGCCGGCTGATGGCGGGGCTCAAGAAGGCCGGTGTCGAGATCAACCGGAAAGTGCTCGCGGATCTCGCGGTCCACGACGCCGATGCGTTCGCGAAGATCGCGGAGATCGCCAAGAAGGCGGCGTAGCGCCACCGCGGACCGCCGGCCGTCGGCTGTCGCCTCGACCCCCGCGGTCGCCACGCCGGCGGACGCGGGGGTTCTGGCAACCTGAGCAGAGGCTGAATGGACCATACCGGTTATCCGGAGCTCGATGCCCTCCTGCCGCGGCTCGCCGCGATCCCGTCCCTGGATCGCGGGGCGCTGGACGCGGAGCGCATCGCGGTCCTGGGCCGGAAGCAGGGGGCCCTCACCGCGGCGCTCCGCGCCGTCGCCCGACTCGCCCCGGAGGAGCGCAAGGCCTTCGGCACGGAGTCCAACGGGCTCAAGGAGGCGTTCGAAACCGCCTTTGCCACCCGCGAGGCCGAGCTGGCCGCCGAGCGGCTCGACGCGCCGGGCTCGACGCTCGACCTCACCATGCCGGGGCGGGCCCGGTGGATCGGCGCGCTCCACCCCATCACCCGCGTGGTCGATGAAATCATCGCCATCTTCCGGGAGCTCGGCTTTGCGGTGGCCGTGGGGCCCGAGGCCGAAACCGAGTGGTTCAACTTCGGCGCCCTCAATTTTCCGCCCGACCACCCCGCGATGGACATGCACGACACGCTCTACCTGTCCCAGGGACCGGGCGAGCGGCTGCTGTTGCGCACCCATACCTCGCCGGTCCAGGTGCGGGTGATGCAGGCGGGACCGCCGCCCTATCGCGTGCTGGTGCCCGGGATGGCGTACCGCAACGACACCGCCGACGCCTCCCATACCCCGGGCTTCCTCCAGATCGAGGGCCTGGCGGTGGACGAAGGCATCGGCTTCGTGGATCTCAAAGCCACGCTCACCCACTTCGCGCGGCGGTTCTTTTCGCCCACGACCAAGGTGCGGTTCCGGCCGTCGTATTTCCCGTTCACCGAGCCGTCGGCCGAGCTGGATGTCGAGTGCCAGATCTGCCACGGCAAGGGATGCGCCGCCTGCAAGCAGACCGGATGGATGGAGCTGCTGGGCTGCGGCATGGTGCATCCCACGGTCCTCACCAATTGCGGCGTGGACGCCGAGCGGTTCACCGGATGGGCGTTCGGCCTGGGGCCGGGACGCACCGCCATGCAGCGCTACGATGTGCCGGACCTCCGCTTGATGAGCGGGGGGGACATGCGCTTCCTCCGCCAGCTGGCGGGGCAGGAGGACGCATGAACGTCTCCCGCCGGTGGCTCGAGGCCTTTCTGCGTCGCCCGCTCGACGCCCGGGACCTGGCCGACAAGCTCGCGCTGCTCGGCGCCCCCGCGGACGCGATCGTCCCGCTGCACCAGGACCTCGGCGCCATCGTCGTGGCCCTGGTGGACGAGGTGCGTCCCCATCCCAACGCGGACCGGCTCCGGGTCTGTACCGTGAACGATGGCTCACCGGAGCGGCGCACCGTGGTGTGCGGCGCGCCCAACGTCGTGGCGGGAGGGAAGTACCCGTTCGCCCGCGTGGGCGCCTCGCTGCCCGGCGGCCTGGTGATCGAAAAGCGGAAGATCCGCGGCGAGCCTTCGGAGGGAATGCTCTGTTCTCCCCGGGAGCTGGGACTCGGCGCCGACCATGACGGCCTGATGACCCTCACCACCGACGCCGCCCCCGGCGCCCGGTTCCTCGAGGTGCTGGCCCTGGAGGACGAGCGGCTCGAGCTCGACACCGCGCCGGTCCGGCCCGACCTGCTCGGGCACAAGGGGGTGGCCCGCGAGCTGGCCGCGGCCTACCAGACGGCGTTCCGCCTGCCGGACATCGAGGGCGCCCCGGCCGACGTGCCCCGCCCGCTCCGCGCCGCGGGCCAGGCCGACTGCTGCAGCGTGCTGGTCTCCATCGAGCCGGGGTGTTCCTGCGCCCGGTTCACCGCGGCGGTCATTCGCGGGGTGACCGTCGGGCCCTCGCCCGCGTGGCTCCGCCGGCGGCTCGAGGCCGTCGGGCAGCGGAGCATCAACAACGTGGTGGACGCCACCAACTACGTCATGCTCGAGCTGGGACAGCCGCTCCATGCGTACGACCTGGACCGGCTCGCCGGCCCGTCCATCGCGGCCCGCATGGCGCTCCCCGGCGAGCGGCTGGTGACCCTCGACGGCGTGGACCATGCCCTCCATGACGGGATGACCGTCATCGCCGATGCCGCCGGTCCGGTCGGGATCGCGGGCGTGATGGGCGGGCAGGGGTCCGAGGTCTCGGCCGGCACCAAGGATCTCTTCCTGGAATGCGCCTGGTTTGCCCCCGGGCCCACCCGGGCCACCCGCAAGGCGCTCGGCATCTCCACCGAGGCGAGCCTCCGGTTCGAGCGCGGCGCCGATCTCCAGGCCGTGCCGGACGCGCTGCGGCGCTGTATTCAGGTGCTGCTGGCCTCGGCGGGCGGACGGCTCGACGGCACGGGCGTCGACTGCTGGCCCGAGCCGGCCGGCCCGCCCCGGATCTTCCTCCGGACCGCGCGGGTGGCCCAGGTGCTCGGCGTGGCGCTGCCGGTGCACGTGCTGGAGCAGTGCCTGGTGGCCATCGGGGCGACGCTGGTCAACAAGCCGGCGGAACAGCGCCTGGCGGTGGAGGTGCCGGGATGGCGGCCCGACTTGCGCGAGGAAATCGATCTGGTCGAAGAGGTCGCCCGGGTCTACGGGTACAACGCCTTCCCCGACGAGCTCCGGCCCTTTCGCGCCGGAAACCAGACCGACGCGCCGATCCACGTCGCGTCCGACCTGGTGCGCCGGGGACTGGCCGAGGAAGGCCTGCTCGAGGCGGTGCTCCTCCCGCTGGGCCCCGCCACCGGCGAGGCCGAAGTGCCGGTGCTTAACCCGCTCTCCGCGGAGCACGGGTTTCTCCGCGCCCGGCTGATCCCCGGCCTGGTACGGCAGGTCGAAGCCAACTGGGCCAACCAGGTGCGGGACATCCGGTTGTTCGAGATCGGCACCGTCTTTTCTCCCGGCGGGCCCGGAGAGCGTCCCGGCGAGACCACCCATGCCGCGGCCGTCGTCACCGGCGCCCGGGTGCCGCCGCACTGGACCACCGGTGGACGCGCGCCCGAGTGCGACCTCTGGGATCTCAAGGGCCTGTTCGAGCGCGCGGTATCTCTGGCGATTCCCGGATCGTCGGTGCAAGTTGAAGGGAACGGATGGACCGCGAGGAATGCCGCCGGCCGGGAGGTGGGCCGGGCCGGCCCCCTGGTGGCCGACGCGCCCCCGTGGGCGGCGCCCCTGTTCGGGTTCGAGGTGGAGGTGGATCCCGCGCCCCGCGCCGGCCGGCGGTTCCGGCCGATGCCGACGACTCCCGCGGCCACTCGCGATCTGGCCCTCCTGGTGCCCGATGCGGCGCCGGTCGAGGCGCTCCTGACGACGGTGCGGGAGTCGGCCGGCAGTCTGCTGGAGCGCGCGGGAGTCACCGACGAATATCGCGGCCCGGAGCTGCCCAAGGACCGCCGCAGCGTCACGCTCCACCTGGTGCTGCGGGGGCGCGAGCGGACCCTTCGCGACGCCGATGTGGACGCGGTGGTGCAGCGGATACTCTCGAAGCTGGGACAGTCGCTTGACGTCACCCTACGAACGAACTGATCGCGTCGTGCTGGAGGAGCTGGAGCAGCTCCTCGCGGCGGTCGAGGGCGAGCTGGCATCGTGGCGGGCGCGCTGTCAGCGCGCCGAGGCCGAGCTGGCGCCGAGCGGCGGGAAGGGCAAGGGCGGCCATGCCGGCCCGGAGCTCTCCCAGGCCCGGCTCCGGATCGGCGCGCTCGAAGGAGAGAACGACGACCTGAAGCGCCGGATCGCTGCCGCCCGGGAACACGTGGAGCGGCTCCGGACCCGGCTTCGATTCGTCGAGGATCACGGCGCGGGAGACGCGGCATGAGCGCCGCGCGCCATTCGGTCAAGATCCAGCTCGGCGGCGCGGAGTTCACGGTGAACTCGGAACACCCGCCGGAGTACACCCGGGAAGTCGCCGCCTACTTCGACGCGGCCCTGGCCCGGATCCGGGCGTCCGCGCCCTCGCTGGATGCGCACAAGGCGGCGCTGCTGGCCGGCCTCGCGATCACGGATGAACTGTTCCAGGGCCGGCAGGGCGACGGCGAGCACGCCGCCCGTTTGACCGCCATGCGCGACCGGCTGGCTCGTCTCCTGCCCCCGACTCGCCGGGGCGGAGTCGCCAAGGGAGCTTCGCTTCCGGCTGACTGACTCACCCGCGGCCTCCGGGCCGCGTGCGGAGATACCTCGATGACCCCGTCCGAACTGCTCCCCTGGCTGGGGGGGCTCGTCGCTGGAGTGCTGCTTTCCACCGTCGGCACCTCGCTCTATCTCCGCGCCCGCCGTCGCACGGCGGCGCAGATCCTGGCCGAGGCCGAATCGAAGGCCGCGGTCACCCTGAAGCGGGCCGGTCAGGACGCCGATCAGGCCAAGTCCGCCGCGGTGCTCGAGGGAAAGATGGAGGTCCTTCGCCTCCGGGAAGAGGGCGACCGCGACCTCTCGCGCCGCCGCGAGGAGGCCGACCGCGCCGAGCGGCGCGCCGAGGAGCGGGAGCGGGGGTTCGCCAAGCGCGGCGAGCAGCTGGAGCAGCAGGAGAAATCCGTCGCGGGACGGCTGTCGGGCATCGAGCGCCAGGAGCTGGCGATCAAGGTCCGGGAGGCCGAGGTCGAGGTCCTGGTCCGCGAACAGCACGCCAAGCTCGAGCGGGTGGCCGGGCTCACCGCCGAGGAGGCCAAGCGGGAGCTGCTCCAGAAGGTGGAAGACGAGGCCCGGGCGCAGGCAGCGGCCCTGGGCCGCGACATCCGGGAGCAGGCCAAGAAGGAAGCCGAGAAGGACGCCAAGAAGATCATCGCCCTGGCGGTCCAGCGGCTGGCCGCCGAACACACCGCCGAGACCACGGTCTCCGCGGTGGCGCTCCCCAGCGACGAGATGAAGGGCCGCATCATCGGCCGCGAGGGCCGGAACATCCGCGCTTTCGAGCAGGTCACCGGCGTCGACCTCATCATCGACGACACCCCCGATACCGTCATCGTGTCCTGCTTCGATCCGATCCGCCGCGAGGTGGGGCGCCGCGCGCTCGAGGCCCTCATCGTGGACGGCCGGATCCATCCCGGCCGGATCGAAGAAATCGTCAAGAAGATCCGCACCGAGCTCGAGGGACAGCTGGTCGAGCTGGGCGAGCAGGCCGCCTTCGAGACCGGGATCCACGGCCTCCATCCCGAGATGATCAAACTGATCGGCCGGATGCGGTACCGGACCAGCTATGGCCAGAACATCTACGACCATTCCAAGGAGGTGGCCTGGCTGGCCGGCATGATGGCCTCGGAGCTGGGGCTGGACGTGGCCCTGGCCAAGCGGGGCGGCCTGCTGCACGACGTCGGCAAGGTGCTCACCCACGAGAGCGAAGGCACCCACGTCGAGCTGGGCGTCGAGATGGCGCGCAAGTACCGGGAAAGCGTCGCGGTCATCGGGTGCATTGCCGCGCACCACGACGACGTGCCCCACGAGACCATCGAATCGGTCCTGGTGCAGGCGGCCGACGCGATCAGCGGCTCCCGCCCCGGCGCCCGGCGCGAGGCGTTCGAGACCTACGTCAAGCGGCTCACCAAGCTCGAGGAGATCGCCGCCGGCTTCGATGGCGTCGAAAAGACCAACGTGATCCAGGCCGGCCGCGAAGTGCGGGTCATCGTGGTGCCGGAGCGCATCGACGACGCCAAGGCCGCCGAGCTGGCGGAGACCATCGCGCGCCGGATCGAGAGCGAGCTCCAGTACCCGGGCCAGATCAAGGTCACCGTCATTCGGGAGACCCGCGCCGTCGGTCTGGCCAGGTGACCGCGCGGATCCTCGATGGCGCCGCCATCGCGAAGGAGATCCGCGACGAGATCGCCGGTGAGGTGGCCCGGCTCGCCGGGAAGGGCATCACCCCCGGTCTCGCCGTGGTCATTGTCGGAGAAGACCCCGCGAGCCAGGTGTACGTGAAGGCCAAGGGCCAGGCCTGCCGCGAAGCGGGCATGCATTCCGAGACGATCGTGCTCCCCGCCACCGCCTCGGAGCCGGACGTCCTCTCGGTGGTGGACCAGCTCAACGCCAATCCCGCCATCCATGGTTTCCTGGTCCAGCTTCCCCTGCCGCGCCACGTGGACAGCGAGCGGGTGCTGAATCGCATCTCGCCGGCCAAGGATGTGGACGGCTTTCACCCCGTCAACGTCGGCAAACTCTCGGTCGGCGATCCCACCGCGTTCCGTCCGGCCACCCCCTACGGCGTCCAGCAGATGCTGATCCGGTCCGGGATCGAGACCAAGGGGGCCCATGCGGTCATCGTGGGGCGGTCCAACATCGTCGGCAAGCCGATGGCGAGCCTGCTCCTGCAGGACGGGCCGGGCGGGAACGCGACGGTGACGGTCTGCCACTCCCGCTCGAAGGACCTTCCCGGCATCACCCGCCTCGCCGATATCCTGGTCGTGGCCATAGGAAAGCCCCGGTTCGTGACGGCCGACATGGTGAAGCCGGGGGCGGTCGTGGTGGATGTGGGGATCAACAGGGTCGCGGACCCGGGTCACCCCAAGGGCTACCGGATCGAGGGAGACGTGGACTACGCCCCGGTCGCCGAAGTGGCCTCCGCGATCACGCCGGTGCCGGGCGGGGTCGGGAAGATGACGATCGCCATGCTGCTGGCAAATACGCTTCAGGCGGCACGGACGGGAAGCCGGGAAGACGGGAGGGCAGGATGAAGGGCCCCCGAAACCACGACCTGTTCTCAGGAAGCCTCCCGTCTTCCCGGCCTCCCGCCCTTTCGTCGGGCCCCACCGCCCTCTCGGTCACCCAGCTGGTTTCGGCGCTCCGCCGGGCAGTGGAGGGGGGTACCGGCACGGTCTGGATCAAGGGAGAGATCGCTTCGTTCAAGGCGTACGGAAGTGGCCAGTGGTACTTCAGTTTGCGCGACGCCGAGAGCTCGGTTCGCTGTGTAATGTGGAAAAATAACACAATGAAAGTCGGGGCCAAGCCGGCGGACGGCACTGAGGTCTACGCCCTCGTCACTCCGACCGTCTGGGCCGACAAGGGCGAGCTCAAGGCCGTCGTCCAGGTGATGCTGCCTACCGCCGGGATCGGGATGCAGCAGCTCAACCGGGAGAAGATCCGGGCGGCCCTGGAAAAGGACGGGTTGCTGGATCCGGCCCGGAAACGAGCCCTCCCCCCCTTTCCGACGTCCATCGCCATCGTCACCAGCGCGGATGGTGCCGCGCTTCGGGATATCATCACGGTCGTCCGGGCCCGGTGGAATTCGGTCCGCCTCCTGGTGGTGGGGGCCACGGTCCAGGGAGATGGGGCGGCCCGCGACCTCTGCCGCGCGCTCGCGCTGGTGAACCGGCTCCAGGTGGATATCTGCATCGTGGGCCGCGGCGGCGGCTCGAAGGATGATCTCCACGCCTTCGACGACGAAAAAGTCTGCCGGGCCGTGGCGGCGCTTCGCATGCCGGTCATCTCCGCGGTCGGGCATGAGACCGACGCCTCCTTGACCGACCTGGTGGCCGATCTCCGCGCCGCCACGCCGTCGGCCGCCGCCGAGCGCGCGGTGCCCGATCGCGCCGACTGCCTGCGGCACGTGGCCTCGCTCTCCTCGCGCCTGGCCCACGGCCTCCGGCGCCGCACCGCGCTGGTGGCCCAGCGCCTGGCGCGCAGCGGAGACCGGATCCAGGTGGCGATGACCCGGCGGCTCGCGGAGCCGCGATCCCTCCTCGATCGCTACGCCGGCCAGCTCGAGGCCCTGAGCCCCCTCAAGGTGCTGGGCCGGGGGTATACAGTGGCTCGGCTCGCCGACGGTCGAGTTGCCCGCCGGCGCGCCGATTTACCTTCGGGAACTGAATTCACCCTTCGCGTGAGCGACGGGGACGTCGCCTCGCATTCCGACTGACCCGCCGGCTCATCCTGAAACGAGCGAGGTCCAGCGCGCCCCTTGGCACGCTGGACCTCGGTACTACATGACCGATCGGCGCGGAGTTGCGTCGGTCAGCAGGTCATGCTCGTCTTACCGGCTACCGGCAATCCGCGCCTTCGTATGGTCATGAGACACTGGATCACCTCCTCGGTTGCAGGGTGAGTCAAAGGGGTACGCCGGAAACATAATCGGGCCGTCAAGGCTCACCGGGGCCGGGGGGCCGGCTTATCATTCAGGCCATGGCCGACACAAAGGATACCCTGAGCGCCGACCTCCGCCGCCTCGAGGAGATCGTCCGCTCCCTCGAGTCGGAAGACACCGACCTCGACAAGGCGCTCGCCCTGTTCGAGGAGGGCGTGGCCCGTCTCCGCGCCGCCCGCGACCGTCTGGGCGAGGCCGAGGCCCGGGTCCAGAAGGTGCTCGAGGACGCCGCCGGACAGCTCTCCGTCACCGATTTCGACGAATGACCCCCGAAGTGCCCCCGTCGGCTGAGCTCCTGCTGACGGAGGCCAAGTCCCTCACCGACGCCCGACTCGCGGGCCGCGCGGAGCGCCTGCGGCGCGACCCTGGAGGCACCGACGGCGAGGCCCTGGCCTACGCGCTGGGCACTTCCGGCAAACGGGTCCGGCCCGCCCTGGTCCTGGCCAGCTACCGCGCGGCCGGCGGCACCGCTCCCGGCATTGCCGGGATCGCGGCGGCCGTGGAGATCGTGCACACCTACTCGCTCGTTCACGACGACCTCCCCTGCATGGACGACGACGCCCAGCGCCGGGGCCGCCCCACTACGCATATCGCCTTCGACGTTCCCACCGCCACCCGCGCCGGGTTCGTGCTGGTGCCGGTGGCCGTGGAAGAGCTGGTCGCGGCCGCCGGCGAGCTGGGGCTGCCCGCCGACCGGCTGGGCCGGATGGGAGAGATCCTGCTCGAGGCCAGCGGGATCCGCGGCATGGTGGGCGGACAATGGCTGGATCTCGAGGCCGAGGGGAGCCGCCTCCGCCTCGCCGACCTGGTGGACATCCACCGGCGGAAGACCGGCGAGCTGATCACCGCCGCCTGCACCCTTGGCGGGCTCGCTGCGGGCGCCGATGACGCGATGGTGGCCGCGCTCACCGAGTACGGACGCTCGGTGGGCCTCGCGTTCCAGATCGCCGATGATCTGCTGGACGCTACGGCCACCAGCGAGGAGCTCGGCAAGACCGCCGGGCGCGACGCGACCCTCGCCAAGGCCACCTACGTGAGCGTTCTCGGACTGGACGGCGCCCGCGGCGAGGCGTACCGCCACGCCGATCTGGCCGCTGCGGCGCTGGCCCGCCTCGGACCGGCGGGAACCGCTCTCCGGACCCTCGCTGGTTATATTGTGCAACGTCGTTCGTGAGCCCACTCGACCGGGAATTCATGTCGCTCCTCGCCGGGATCAAGAGCCCCCAGGATCTCAAACGCCTGCGGCGGGACCAGTTGCCGGTCCTGGCCCAGGAAATCCGCGAGCGCCTGATCGACGCCTGCTCGGTCACCGGGGGCCACATCGGGGCCAGCCTCGGAGTGGTGGAGCTGACCATCGCGCTCCTCTACGAATTCGATTCGCCCCTGGACAAGATCGTCTGGGACGTCGGGCATCAGGCCTACGCCTGGAAGCTCCTGACCGGCCGCAACGAGGCGTTCGAGACGCTGCGCCAGACCGGCGGCATCTCCGGATTCCTGCGGCGCAGCGAGAGCCCCCACGACCAGTTCGGCGCCGGTCACGCCGGCACCGCCATGTCCGCGGCGCTGGGTATGGCCACCGCGCGGGACCTCACCGGCCAGAGCTACAAGGTGGTGGCCGTGGTGGGCGACGGCGCCCTCACCTGCGGCCTCTCGTACGAGGGCATGAACAACGCCGGCCATTCCGACCGCGACATCCTGCTCGTGGTGAACGACAACGGTATGTCGATCTCGCCCAACGTCGGCGCCATCAGCAAGACGCTGGGCCGGGTGGTGGCCAGCCCCTTCACCAACAAGGTGCGGGACATCGTCAAGCACCTCACCCTCAAGGCGGGCGGTGTGTTCGGCGACGGCGTCGTGGAATTCGCCAAGAACGTGGAGGAGAGCGCCAAGAATCTCTTTTCCCAGGGCATGTTCTTCGAGGAGCTGGGATTCCGCTATTTCGGCCCGATCGACGGCCACGACGTCCAGAAGCTCTGCGACACGATGCACTTCGTCCGCCGCCTGACGGGGCCACGGGTGGTGCACGTGCTCACCGAGAAGGGCAAGGGATTCGCGCTCGCCGAGGCCAACAAGGAAAAGTGGCACGGACTGGCGGCCTACGATCCGGTGACCGGTGAAGCGCGCAAGAAGGCCAGCGGTCCGCCCACCTGGACCCAGGTCTTCGGCGACGCCATCACGGCCCTGGCCGGGGAGATTCCCGGATTCGCGGTGATCACCGCCGCGATGCCGTCGGGCACCGGCACCAGCATCTTCCAGAAGCGGTGGCCCGAGCGGTTCTTCGACGTGGGGATCGCGGAGGGCCACGCGGTGACGTTCGCGGGCGGCCTGGCTACGCAGGGCGTCCGGCCCATCTGCGCCATCTACAGCACGTTCCTCCAGCGCGCCTACGACAACATCATCCACGACGTCGCGGTGCAGCAGCTGCCGGTGCTGTTTTGCATGGACCGCGCCGGGCTGGTGGGCGAAGACGGCCAGACCCACATGGGTCTCTACGACATCGCCTACATGCTGGCGATCCCCGGCATGACCGTGACCGCTCCCAAGGATGGCGACGAGCTGATCGGCCTGCTCCGGACCGGACTGGCCCACCCGGGCCCCTTCTGCACCCGCTACCCGCGCGACAAGGCGCCCGCCGAGCCGCGCCCGGCCACCCAGGTTCCCGCGGTGCCGCTCGGGACCTGGGAATCGCTCCGGCTGGGCAAGGACGTGGCCATCCTCGCGGTCGGTACCATGGTGCAGCCGGCGCTGGACGCGGCCGAGCGGCTGGCGCCCGAGGGCATCGACGCCGCGGTGATCAACTGCCGCTTCCTGAAGCCCTACGACGACATCATGCTCGAGTCGATCGCCCACGACTGCCGGCTGATCGTCACGGTGGAAGAGGGCACCGTGGTGAACGGCTTCGGCGCCATGCTCGCCCGGGAGCTGCAGGCGTCGCACCCCGAGGTGCGGGTGGCCTGCGTCGGCGTGCCGGACCGGCTCATCGAGCAGGCCCCCCGCGCCGAGCAGCTCGAGCGCCTGGGGCTCACCGGCGCCGGGATCGCGGCGCGCATCACCGCGCTCCATCACGAGGAGAGCTTCGAAGCGCGATGAACGTCGGAGTCGTCGGCAATCCCCGCTATGCCGGGCTCGCGGCCATCCTCCCGGGGATGGCCGCACGCGCAGCCGGGCTCGGCATCGAGCTCTTCTCCGAGCCGGCCATGGAGCCATACTGGCCCCGCCATCTCCCCGACCTGGCCTCGGCGTCCCCGCTCGAGGCCCTGGTCACCCTGGGCGGCGACGGGACGCTGCTGCGGGGCGCCCGGCTGCTCAAGGGGGCCGCGGTGCCGGTCCTCGGGGTGAATCTCGGACGGGTCGGGTTCCTCACCGCCGCGAACAAGGACGAGGGGGAGGTGGCGCTCGAACGCCTCGCCTCCGGGGATTTCGTCACCGAGGAGCGGCTCACCCTGCAGGCCACGATCGTCGCGGCCCGCGGCGAGTCGTCCCCGCTGCCGATCTGCCTCAACGACGTGACCATCCACAAGGGTGGCGTGGCCCGCCTGATCCAGCTCAACGTGCAGATCAACGGGCAGGATGTCGGCAACTACAGCGCCGACGGGCTGATCATCGCGACGCCCACCGGGTCCACCGCCTACTCCCTGTCCGCCGGTGGTCCTATCATCGTGCCCGACGTGCAGGCGCTGGTGATCACGCCGGTGGCCGCCCATACCCTGGCGGTGCGGCCGCTGGTGATCCCGTCCGACGCCCACATCAGCATCCGCCCGATCCGGCCCTGGTCGGCGGACCTCATGGTCTCGGTGGACGGACAGCAGGCGATGATGCTCGGACCCGACGACACGGTCGAGCTCCGCAAGGGCGAGCACGCCGTGCTGCTGGTCCGGTTCCAGACCGACTACTTCGCCCGGATGCGCGCCAGCCTGCGCTGGGGCGACCTCGCCGAGCGCGAAGCCCCCCCGTGATCGCCGAGCTCCGCATCCGCGACCTCGCCACCATCGCGGATGTGACGCTGCAGCTGGGACCCGGGCTCAACGTCCTCACCGGCGAGACCGGGGCGGGGAAGTCGATGCTGGTGGACGCGCTCGGCCTGCTGCTGGGCGGCCGCGCCGACAGTGGGGCCATCCGGCCGGGCAAGGGCCGCGCCGTGGTCGAGGGCGTGTTCGAGGACATTCCCCCGGCGCTTCGCCCCGCGATCGAGGCGATGGGTCTGGACCTCGAGGACCAGCGCCTGGTGGTGCGCCGGGAGATCGCCGCGGAGGGCCGCTCCCGCGCCTGGGTCAACGGCAGTCCCACCACCGCGGGGGTGCTGGCCGACCTCGGCGCCCTGCTGGTGGACCTGCACGGCCAGCACGACAGCCAGTCGTTGCTCCGCGGCGACATCCAGCGCGAGCTGCTCGACGCGTTCGGCGAGGCCGGGCCCGAGCGCGCCGCGGTCGCCGCGCTGGTCGAGGAGATGCAGCAGGCCGACGCGAGCGAGCGGGCCCTCCGCGATCGCCGCGAGGCCGTGTCCCGCCGGGCCGACTACCTGCGTCATGTGGTGGGAGAAATCGACGCGGCCCGCCTGGTGCCCGGCGAGGAAGACGATCTCGACACCGGCGCGCGCCGGCTGCGCTCGGTCGAACAGCTCTCGGCGGGGGCCGCGCGGGTCGCCGAGGCGCTCGACGGCGAAGCGGGGTCGGCGCTCGGGGCCCTGGGCCAGGCGGCCCGCGCGCTCACGCCCCTCGAGCGGACCGACCCGTCCACCCAGCCCTGGCGGGAGCTGCTCGATGCCGCCTACGCCAACCTGAGCGAGCTGGCGCGGCTGGCGCGGGAGTATGCCGAAACGCTGGAGGACGATCCGGCCCGCCTGGCCGAGATCGACGCCCGCCGCGATCTGTTGTTCAAGCTGCGCCAGAAATACGGCGACACGCTCCCGGCGGTGCTGGAAACCCGCCGTGCGGCCGGCGAGGAGCTGGATCTCCTCGATACCGCGGACCTCGATCTGCGCGTCCTGGCCGCGCGACGCGCCGGGCTCGGCCAGGCGGTGGCGGCGGCCGCCGCGTCGCTCACGGCCAAACGCTCGGCCGCCGCCGAACGGCTCTCCCGGGGAGTGAGCAGGCTGCTGCCCAAGCTCGGCTTGCCGGGCGGCCGCCTGGGGGTCGAGTTGAAGCCCCTCGCGGAGCCGGTCCGCCAGGGCGCCGAGGCGGTGCAGTTCGTGGTGCAGCTCAATACCGGCATGGACGAGCGCCCCCTGGCCAGGGTCGCGTCGGGCGGAGAGCTGTCGCGCCTGACGCTGGCGCTCAAGGTGGTGCTGGCGCGCCATGACGCGGTGCCCAGCCTGGTGTTCGACGAAGTGGATCAGGGGATCGGCGGGGAAGTCGGCGGTCAGGTGGCGGCGGCGCTCGCCGAGGTGGCGGCTCGCCACCAGGTGCTGGTCATCACCCATCTCCCCCAGATCGCCGCGCGGGCCGATCGTCACCTGGTGGTGTCGAAGCGGGCCCGGGGCGGCGTGGCCACCAGCGCGGTGGAGTGGATCCACGGCGAGGACCGGGTGGCCGAGCTGGCCCGGATGCTGGGCGATCCCGACGGCGACACGGCGCGGCGCCATGCCCTGAGCCTGCTCAAGCCGTAGCGACCGAAACCCCGCTGGACCCCTGTCCGTACTACCCCTTGTTGACATAGGTATGTGGCGCTAGGTTGGCGTCGGGGGCGCCCCTGGCCCCCCGCGCGCGCCCCCTCTCACCTCGGCGGCAGGCATGGCCGGCTCGGATCTCTACACCGGCAGTCTCGATCTGCTGATCCTCAAGGCGGTCAGCTGGGGTCCGCTCCACGGCTACGCGATTGGCCGCTGGATCCGGCAGTCCACCGACGAAGCGCTCGCGGTGCAGGAAGGCGCGCTCTATCCCGCGCTGCACCGGCTGGAGCGGCAGGGCTTCCTGGACGAGGAGTGGGGGCTCACCGACACCAACCGCGAGGCCAAGTTCTACCGGCTCACCCGCACCGGGCGGAAGCAGCTCCAGACCGAGCTGGTCCGCTGGCGCCGCTACGCCCGGCTCATGACCGCCGCGCTGGACGCGGCCCGCCCGTGAGGAACGCCCCATGAAGAAGACCTTCCACCTGAGCACCGGCGGTGAGGGTGCCTCGGAGGATGTCCGCCGCGAGATCGAGCTGCATCTGGAGCTTCGCGCCCGGGAGTTCGAGGCCCAGGGCATGACGCCGGAGGCGGCCCGGCGGGCGGCACTCGAGGCCTTCGGCGACCGGCGGGCCATCGAATCCGAGGTCCGCACCCTGCGGGGAACCACCGTGCGGGCCCGGAGCCGCCGGGAGTGGCTGCGCGAGCTGGGCCAGGACCTGCGCGTGGCGCTGCGCGGCCTTCGGCGCACTCCGGGCTTCACCATCGTCGCCGTCCTCACGCTCACCTTGGGCATCGGCGCCAACAGCGCCCTGTTCAGCGTCCTCCGCTCGGTGCTGCTGCGGCCGCTGCCCTATCCCGATGCGGGCCAGCTGGTCCAGGTGTGGAGCGATCACCGCCAGAAGGGGCGGGCGGAGCCCGAGTGGATGACTCCGCCCGACTTCGTCGACTGGCGCGACGGCAATCGGACCTTCAGCGGCATGGCGGCCTATCAGGGCTGGGCTCCGGACCTGACCGGTAACGGCGAGCCGGAAGCCCTGGGCGGCCTCGTGACCAGCGGGAACTACTTCACCGTGCTGGGTGTCTCGCCCGCGCGGGGCCGTCTGTTCACCATGGCGGATGACGACGCCGGGGCCGAGCGAGTGGTGGTGCTCTCCGACGCCGTCTGGCGCCGTCGCTTCGGGTCGGATCCCGGCATCCTGGGCAAGGCGATCACGCTGAATGCGGAGCCGTGGACCGTGGTCGGCGTGCTCCCTCCCGACTTTCGGCCTCCGCTTCAGGCCATGCCCGACGTGTACCGGCCGATTCGGCGTCCCGCCAACAGTGGCTGCGGGCGCGGGTGCGTGGTGCTCCGGGTGATCGGGAGAATGAAGCCGGGGGTCACGATTCGCCAGGCGCAGGCCGACGTGGGAGCGATCGCGGCTCGCCTGGCCCAGACGTTCCCCGGCACCAACGAGAAAGTGGGCGCGTGGCTGATTCCGTTGCACGAGCAGATTACCGGGCCCACCCGCCGGCCGCTCCTGGCGCTGGGCGCGGCGGTCGGGTTCGTGCTCCTCATCGCCTGCGTCAACCTCGCCAACCTGCTTCTGGTGCGCGGCGCCGGGCGGGCCCGCGAGCTGGGCGTCCGCGCGGCGCTCGGAGCGGGCCGAGGCCGGCTGGTTCGCCAGCTCCTGACTGAAAGCAGCCTGCTCGCCCTGGTCGGTGGCGCGCTGGGCCTCGCGCTCGGAGTGGCCGGGAGTGGCGTGCTATCCACGCTGGTGCCGGACGGAGTTCGCCGGATCCAGGGCATTCACGTGGATGGCGCGGTCGTCGGGTTCACCGCGGGACTCGCGGTGTTGTCGGGCATGCTGTTCGGGCTGCTGCCCTCGTTCAGCGCCGCGAGATCGGACCTCATGGGGGCGCTGCGCAGTGGGGGGCGGGAGACCGGACGGCGGGGAGGCACGGTGCGAAACGGACTCGTCGTGGCCGAGCTGGCGTTCGCCGTGGTGCTGCTGGTGGGCGCCGGGCTGCTGTTGCGCAGCTTTCTCCTGATGCAGCGCGTGGATCTCGGATTCCGCAGCAGTGGACTGGTGATGGTCCCGGTGGGATTTCCCCGGGTGCGCTACCCCGACGGCAATGCCGGCCTCGGCGCGGTGGACGCCATTCTCGCGCGGCTGCGGGCCAACCCGGCCATCAAGCGCGCCGAGGTCACCGATCTCCCGCCCCTCAACGGTGGCGGCGACCAGGATGTCACGGCGATCCCGGTCGGCGAACCCCAACGGGCCGATGCGCCCGAGGCCATCTGGTACCGGTCGGTCAGCGCGGGGTATCTGCAGACAATGGGTATGCGCCTGGTGTCCGGCCGCTACTTCACGCCGGAGGACCGGCAGGGCTCGAGCTCCGTTGGTATCGTGAACGAAGAGGCCGCGCGGCGCTTCTGGCCCGGAAAAAATCCCATCGGGCGCATCCTGGCTCAGGGAGAAGACTCGACGGCGCCACGGCTCACCATCGTCGGCGTGGTCGCGTCGGCCCGGCACGACGGGCCCAACCAGCCGCTCAAGACCGAGCTGTTCATGCCGTTCGAGCAATTCCCCTCGCGCGGCCCGGTGTTCGTCCTGGAGCCGGCCCGCGACGCGGAGTCAGCGGTGGCCGGGTTCCGCCAGGCGCTCAAGGAGGTCGACCCCCTCGTGCCGGTCGCCGGAGTGGACCCGATGGAAAAGCTGGTGGGTGACGCCCTGGCGCTCCCGCGGCTGTACGCCCTGCTCATCGGCATCTTCGCGAGCGCCGCGGTGCTGCTCGCCGTATTGGGGGTGTATGGCGTCATGGCCTACGCCGTGGCCCAGCGTCAGCGGGAAATCGGGGTGCGGCTGGCCCTCGGCGCCGCCCCATCCGCCATCCGAAGCCTGGTCCTGGGGCAGGGCGCCCGGCTTGCGCTGCTTGGCACCGGCATCGGCCTGCTCGCGGCCGCGGCCGCCGGGCGGTTGCTGGGAACGCTGCTGTTCCAGGTGAGCGCCTTCGACCTGCCGACCTTCGCGCTGGTACCGCTGGTGCTCGGGATCATGGCGCTGGTGGCGTGCTGGCTGCCGGCCCGGCGGGCCATGCGAGTGGATCCGCTGGTGGCGATCCGGGAGCAGTAGCGGCCCGCGATCGTTTCCCTAGAACGCCTTCCGGTAGAACCGGAGCATGAGACTCACCGACTGGGTCGCCGGTACCCTCCCCGCCGAGGACGCGGCGACCATCTCCCACCGCAGCCAGGCGTCCATCGGGAGGCCACGGGTCCCGTCGCTCCGGACCCCGTCGTGCGAAAACGTGAGCCCACCGTAGAGGGCGGTGACGTTCTGCTTGGAGCCGATCGCGAGCACGTCGGGACTGGTGCCCGCGATCGGCGCCTGGTTGGTCACGTAGGAGTAGGTGTCGGCGCCCTTGGACCAATAACGCACCCCGGCCGAGAGCATGAGCGTCGGCGCGATGCGCAGGAACGGCTCCACCGCGCCCTCCATGATTTCTCCCGGGTTCCACACCACCGCGGCGAGGGTGCCCGCCACCGGGAAGGGCTGGTCCGGCGGGGAGAGCCGTCGCTCCTGGCGCCCCGACAACTGGAGCACGTAGCGCGCGGAGAGCCGGGCGCCCAGACCCCCCCGCGCGATGTCGGTGACCAGATCGCCCTGGACGTCGGGCTGGCGGTCGCCGGTCCCGATATCGAAGAAACTGTCCGGGCGGTCCAGTTGTCCGGTGCGGAGACGGACCGTCCCGACCAGCACGGATCGCAGCGCGAAGCCGCCCAATTTGGGCCGATGGTCCAGCCAGGTGAACGCCGTCCCCACCTCGATGTCTCCGATATACTGAAGCACCGGAGGCGAGAATGCCCGCGCCCGCAGCGAACCGTCGGGATCGGTCGCGAAGTCCTGGAACTCGGTGCTGGTCGGGGCCTTGACCGGCAGGGCGGGTAACGAGCTCAGCGTGACGCCCTGCTCGGCCAGGGTCTGGATCGAGGTGCGCAGCGATTCGATCGGCGCGGTGAGGGCACCGGCGGCGGGAGAGCCCGCCAGCGGAAGAAACTCCGCCGCGGGCAGAAAGTCCCGCAGCGCGAGGCTGAGCGGCGTTCCGCTCGAGAGGATCTGCTGGGCCAGCGCCTTCCGGGCCGGATTGTCGTCGAAGGCGCCGCCGCTGAGCTTGGTCGAGAGCGTGGTGAGCGCGGCCTGGAGCTCGGCCAGGAAGCCCCCGGTCTGGCCGGCGCCGGCCGGCGAGCCGAGCACCGGGTTGGCGGGATTGAAGCCGGCCGTGGCGCCCACCGTATCGATGTCGAACCGGTTCTGCACCCGGACCCGCACGATCGGAATGGTGCCGAAGACGGTCAGCCGAGAGGTAAGGCCGTACGCGGCGCCGATGCTCCCGGTGCCGACATTGACCAGCATCGAGGACGAGGTCCGGCCCAGCGACAGGCTGACGCCCGGGACGCCGGTGATTCGCCGGAGCGCCACTTCGGCGGAGTCGAGCGGGGCGAGAAACCGCCCGTCGAACGGCGTGAACCGGAAATCGGAGCCGGCGTCCTGCTTCGCCCCGTTGAGATAGCGCTGGTCCCAGTTGTCGAAGCGGCCGCCGAAATCGAGCCGGAGCAGCCCCTTGGGCACCGTGAGCGGCGCGAGCTGGGCCGCGACCGGGGCGGCCAGGAGTCCGGTCAGCAGGGCAACGGCGCGGAGCGGGCGGGGCAGAGTCATGGGAGCGGGAAATTCGCGGATCGGGGTGCCTAATGCCAGTCTGACGGATCCTCGGGGCCCGGCTATCTTTTCGGGAGACGTCCGGCTGGGGTGGCGAAACTGGCAAACGCAAGGGACTTAAAATCCCTTGGGAGCAATCCCTTGCGGGTTCGATCCCCGCCCCCAGCACTGCACCCGCCACGCAATTGTCGCCCAGGAGGCGAAGTGCTTAGAATCCCCCGGTGACGACACCGCCCCGGCCCGACGACACGGAGCTTCCTCCCCGGACCGATCGCCGCCACCTCGAGTTCCTCGAAGGGCCGAAGTCCCGGCTCTCCGAGCTGGCCCGCATCTTCCGCATTGCGGCAGAATTCCTCCGCGGCTTCCGCGGGCTGCACTTTGTGGGTCCCTGCGTCACGGTCTTCGGCTCGGCTCGCTTCGGTGAGGATCATCACTACTACACCCTGGCCCGCGAGGTGGGCCGGCGGCTGGCCCGGTGCGGCGCGACGGTGATGACCGGGGGCGGGCCCGGCATCATGGAGGCGGCCAATCGCGGCGCCCGCGAGGCCGGCGGCTATTCGATCGGGTGCAACATCCGGCTCCCGGTCGAGCAGACCCCCAACCCGTATCTCGACCGATGGATCACCTTCCGCTACTTCTTTGTCCGGAAGGTCATGCTGGTGAAGTACAGCTACGCGTTCGTCGTGATGCCGGGAGGATTCGGCACCCTCGACGAGCTCTTCGAGGCCGTGACCCTGGTGCAGACCCGGAAGATCGACTCGTTCCCGGTGATCCTGATGGGCCTGGACTACTGGGCCCCCATGCTCGATTTCGTTCGCCAGCGGCTGGTCGGTGCCGGCACCATCTCCCAATCCGACGCCGATCTCATGACCCCGACCGATTCCCCCGACGAAGTCGAGGGCATCGTCCGGCGGGCCCTGGCCGCGAACCAGAGCGCCATCGCGGCCCGCCCGCACCGGATCCGTCTCCTGATGGAGCGATAGCCCAATGGCCGGCCCACGGCTCACGCCGCACCCCGAGGGGGTCCGCCCCCGACTCACCGACGCGCTCGCCGAACCGCCCGAGGCGCTGTCCGGCAAGAAGGCCACCGACGACGAGCTCGACGGGCTGGCGGACCACACCGCGGCGCTCCAGGCGGCCCTCGGGGCCGAAGGGCGGCGCTCGCTCCTGGTGGTGTTGCAGGGCCGGGATGCCTGCGGGAAGGACGGCACCACCCGCAAGGTGTTCCGCAAGGTCAATCCGGCGCTCTGCACCGTCACCAATTTCAAGCGGCCCAGCGGGCTCGAGCTGAGCCACGACTACCTCTGGCGGGTGCACCAGGCCATCCCCCCGCGTGGCATGATCGGGATCTTCAACCGCTCCCACTACGAGGACGTGCTGCCGGTCCGGGTGCACAGCCTGGTGCCCGAGGCGGTGTGGCGGAAGCGCTTCGGGCAGATCAACGATTTCGAGGCGATGCTGGCGGACGAGGGTGTGGTGATCCGGAAGTTCTTCCTCCATATCTCCCGGGAAGAGCAACGGAAGCGGCTGGAGGAGCGGCTCGACGATCCCACCAAGAACTGGAAATTCCAACCCGGTGACCTGGCCGAGCGCGCCTTGTGGGATAAGTACACCGAGGCCTATGAGGACATCCTGGAAAAGACCAGCACGGCCCGCAACCCGTGGTACATTGTTCCGTCCGACAAGAACCGGGCCCGGGACCTCCTGGTGGCCCAGGTGGTGGCCGAAACGCTTCAGGACATGGACCCCAGGTATCCGCCCGCCCAGCCCGCGGTACTCGCGCTCCGAGGAACCTTTTCATGACGACGCCGCCCGGCCGGAGGGGGTTCACGATCATCGAGCTCATTGCCACGGTGGCCATCATCGGGCTGCTCGCCAGCATCGCCATCCTCAAGACCCGGCAGAGCCAGGACAAGGCGATCCGGGCCTCGATGCTGGTGGATCTGAAGACCCTCGTCAGCGCCCAGGAGGGATTCTTCTCCGCCAACAAGGACTACGCCGGCGGGATCGCGGGGAGAGAGGTCGTGGGGACCAAGGGGAAGGGCCGGGCGGCGCTCGGCGCCTCGAACGGCAACGCCATTACCGTCCGATATCGGGGCCCCAACGGTTGGAGCGCCCGGGCCACCAACACCCGGCTCACCGGCAAGCCGAAGACCTGCGGGGTGTTCATCGGGCCGATCGGCTATTCGCCGAACGCCGCCGTGAAGCAGGAAGGCGTCCCGGTCTGCTATTAGTCAGCGTGGCCGGGTGGGCGCGACTCCGGCCGGCTTGAGCAGCTCGTCGGCGCGCTGCGACTCGTTGAGGGTGAGCACGGAATCCCTCACCGTGGCACTCACCACGAAGGTGGACTCTCCGGTCGCCGTATAGTCGATTCCCTCCTCGACATCGCCCGCTTCGGCCAGGTTCGCGGGAAGGCGGCCGTGGGTGGCCCGGAAGTCCAGCACCCGCTCCCGCTCCAGGTACATCCCGAACCGCAGCCGGGACTCCCGTTCCGCGGGTGACAGCCGGCTGGCCGGATCGGGCGGGAAGAGCCAATCGGGCTTGGCGAGCCAGACATACGCCAGCGCCGCCCAGGCCACGATGCAGAGCACCAGTATCGCGGAATGGGTCCGCCGCGCCATCGGAAGCGACCGGCTCTGGACCGCCTTTTCCCGCTCCCGATTGACGACTCCGTCGAAGGCCTCGAGCAGCTGGCTCTTGTCCGACGCGGCGGGCGCGTCCTCGTCGGCGGGATTCGGTCCGGAGTCGTCCACCTAGAAGCCTCCCCCGGCCCCGCGATCAGGTAGGTGATCTTGCTGCCGGTCACGAAGAAGGGCGACTGGGTGCCGAGGTACCGTACGAACTTGGCGAACAGCTTCTGGTCGGCGGTGGTGATGCCTACGCCGACGATCATGTCCTTGTTGTCGCCGTCGCCGCCGAAATTCTCGAACTCCAACTGATAGTTGCCCCGATCGAACGACCCGGCCAGCTGGCCCGGAAGCAGCGGGCCCAGCCCTGCCGGCACGGCGCCCGGGCTCGCGCTCGGTGGCCAGTCCTCCTTGTCGGCGTAGTAGTTGAACGCCGCGAGCTGGATGGCGCGCACCTCCTGGGCCATTTGCGCGGCCAGGGCCGCGTTGCGCATGTCGATGTACTTCATCACGGCAACGCCCGCGAGGATGCCGAGCACGATGATCACGACCAGCAGCTCGACCAGGGTGAAGCCCCTGCGTTTCATCGCGCGCCTCGATTCCTGAGCACCTTGAGGCTGTTGCCCAGAAACACCGACTGGGAGTCGCCGGATTGCAGGACCACCACCGAGTCCCCGGCGCGGCCGGTCAGGGTGAATGCGCTGTCGCCGCGGCGGCTGTACCGGACTCCCGGAACGGTGTCCCCCGCGTCCGCCAGCGATTGGGGCAGTCGGCCGTTTCGTCTGGCGTAGTCGAGGACCAGCTGCCGTTGCCGGAGCAGGACCACGCGCAGCCCTGCGGTTGCCACCGGGGGCGGGTCCGGCGGTACGATGGCGGGGCCCACCAGCCAGTCGGGCTTGAGGATCAGCAGCATGAGGCCGACCACCCCGAGGACCACCAGCGCGCCGAGGGGCCACCGGCGGCGGGGCACCGAGCGGGCGGCCACCGCAAGCTCGGCGGCCTTCGCTTCGCTGTCCTTGACGGCCGCTCGGGCTGCCTCGAGCAGGTCGCTCTTGCTGTCTCGCAACGGGCCGTTCGTCATCGGTGCTCCGGGCGATCCCCCGGAGGCTTCGCGAGCGCTCGCGCCACCAGATCCGGGAAGGTCATGATGTCGATCGGTTTGGTAATGTACTCGTCGAAGCCCGAGTCCCGCGCTTTTTCACGGTCGCCGGACATCGCATGGGCCGTGAGGGCGACCACCCTGACCGCGCCAAGCGGCGAGGCGCGAATCTCGGACAGCAGCTCGAACCCGTCCCGGCCGGGGAGCTGGATGTCCATGAGCACCAGGTCCGGCCGGCTCGCGGCCATCGCGTCGAGCAGGCCTTCGCCGGACGGCAGGGCCGTCACCTCGTGACCCTTCATCGTCAGGATGGCACGGAACAGCTTCATGTTGTCGGGATTGTCCTCGACGATGAGTATCCGCGCCATGGATCCTCAGGCCAGCTTGGTCCGCCGGAGCACCGCCTTGACCCTCGCCTGGAGGGACTGCGGCTGCACCGGTTTGGACAGGAAGTCCTGCGCGCCCAGGTCCAGCACCCGCGCCTCGGTGTCATCGGCCCGGGCGGTGAGCACGATGACCGGAATGCTGGACGTGCTCACCCGGGCCCGAAGCTCCTCCAGCACGCCCAGACCATCGAGCCGCGGCATGTCGATGTCCAGCACCATGAGATCCACCGGGTGCGCCTCCACCGATTCCAGCGCGTCGAGGCCATCGGCGGCCTCGGTGACCTCGAAGCCATCCCGCTCGAGAATGGAGCGGATGAGCCGCCGCATTTGGGGATCGTCGTCCGCCACGAGAATCTTGATCTTGCCGGCCTTCTCGACCACGGCCGCCCGGATCGCCTGGGGCACGGAGCTCGGCTGGGGCGGCGGGGCAGGTCGCCGGGCCGCGGCCGCCGCCGTCGACTCTTCCTCGTCCTCGTGGGAGCGCTCGCCCAGGACGCGCACGACTTCGTCCAGCGAGGTCACCCCCTGCCAGACCCGCTCGAGGCCGCTTTCCCAGAGGGTGCGCATGCCCAGCGGCCGCGCGGTGGCCATCAGGCCGTCGGAAAGGGCTCCGGCCTCGATCTTGTGGGCCACCCGGTCGTCCACCGGCATGATCTCGATGATGGCGACCCGTCCCCGGAATCCGCTCCCGCCGCACGCCTTGCAGCCCACCGCCTTGCGCGGCGTGGCGACCCGGCCCGCCGGGGGCCATGCCTCCTTGGGCAGGGTCTCGGTCCTGACCGGCTCGGAGCACTTGGCGCAGAGCTTCCGGACCAGACGCTGCGCCACGACCCCTTTGAGGACCGCGGCGAGCTTGAAACTGTCCGAACCCAGGTCCCGGAGCCGGACCACGGCCGCCGGGGCGTCGTTGGTGTGCAGCGTGGAAAGGACCAGGTGACCGGAGAGTCCCGCCTGAATGGCGATCCCCGCCGTTTCATTGTCCCGGATCTCGCCCACCAGCAGAATGTCCGGGTCCTGGCGCAGGACCGAGCGCAGCGCGGTGGCGAAGGTGAATCCCTGCGCCTCATTGACCTGGAGCTGCGAGATCCCGGGGATATCGTACTCGACCGGGTCTTCCACCGTCACGATGTTCACCTTGCCGGTCCGCAGCTCGTTGACCACCGCGTACAGCGTGGTGGTCTTGCCGCTCCCGGTGGGTCCGGTCACCAGGATCATGCCTTCGCGATTCTTCAGCAGGCCCCGGAAGATTTCCTCTTCCTGCGCCGGGAGCTGGAGATCGGGGATGCTGGCGCGGAGGTTCGACTTGTCGAGAATCCGGATGACGACCTTCTCGCCCCGGCGCGCCACCGGCACCGTGGCAATGCGCAGGTCCACGACTTTGCCGTCCACCCGCACCCCGGCGCGTCCGTCATGGGGGTGCAACGGGTCGGTCACGTCGAGCTTGGCCAGAATCTTCACCCGGCGCACCAGGGCGGGCCCCGCGCTGCCGGGAAGCCGCATGACCTCCTTGAGCACCCCGTCGATCCGATAGCGCACCGACATGCCGTCCGAAAGCGGCTCGGCGTGGATATCGCTCGCGCCGTCGCGCACCCCGTCGGCGATCATCGCGTCGACCAGCTTGGTCATCGGTGCCTCGAGCGCGGGATCCCGCTCGGTACCGACCTGGACCTCCTCGATCGATTCCACGTTGGCGGGATCGAGGCCGGCGAGGAGGCGGTTGATGGCCTTCTCGGGCCGGTACACCTCGTCGATCTTCTTCGCGATCACGTCGGGCGCGGCCACCTGCAGCGCGACGCGGCGGCCGGTGACAAAGCGGAGGGTTTCCTCGACCTCGAAATCGTGCGGGTCCGACGTGGCGAGCGTGATGACCCGGTCGTCCGCGTAGATCGGCACGACGTGATGTTTTCGCGCGACCGATTCGGGAAGCAGCGCGGCGGCGCGGGGATCGGCGGCCGGCATTTCGGCCGCCGGCACCTTGAACCGCGCGCTCAGCGTCTTGACGATGATGGCGTCGGTGGTGTAGCCGCGCGTGACCGCTCGGCTCCACACCGAGTCTCCCACGCCGAGCTTCAGCTCCTCGGCCTGCACGCCAAGAAGCACCCCTTCGTCCACCAGGACCTTGGCCAGCCAGAGATCGGAAGGCGGCCGATTCGCGGCTGTAGACGAAATCAGGGCACCTCGGGTTGCCGGTGGCGGGATTGGTCCTCCAAACGTTTATAACTACAATTACCGCAAGCAAGTAGCAACCCCAACCACCCCCGGGAGACACCGAGATGATCGTGCGGGGAAGCGTCCGCGTTCCGGGCGACAAGAGCCTGACGCATCGGCTCCTGCTGCTCGCCGGCCTGGCGCCGGGACGCTCCCGGCTTCGGGGGGCGCTGACGTCGCTCGACGCCCGCTCCACCGCGCGGGTGCTCCGCGCGCTCGGGGTCGGCGTGTCACCGCTCCGGCCGGGGAGCGAGCTCACGCTGGTCGGCCGGCCCCGGTTTCGCCGCCCCACGGTCCTGCTCGATTGCGGCAATTCCGGGACCACCGCGAGGCTGGCGCTTGGCCTGCTGTCGGCGCATGCGTTCTCGGCTCGGGTGTCCGGAGATGCGTCCCTTCGGCGCCGCCCCATGCGCCGGGTGACCGAGCCGCTGACCGTCATGGGCGCCCGATTCGAGGCAAAAGACCCGGATCGGCTCCCCCTCCTGGTGCGGGGGGGCCGGCTGAGTCCCCTGGAGTGGCGTCTCCCGGTCTCGAGCGCCCAGATCAAGGGGTGTCTGCTGCTCGCGGGCATGGCATCGGGTCAACCGGTATCGGTGCACGAACCCATGGGCCGGTCCCGGGATCACACCGAACGGCTGCTTCGGTCGTTCGGGTACTCGGTGGTGGAGGACGCCGAGGGCTGGATCCGGTTTCACCCTACCGGCACCCTGACCCCCTTCGATCTCGACGTGCCCGGCGATCCCTCCTCGGCGGCCTTCCTGGTGGGCGCGGCCCTGCTCGCGGAAGGCGGCATGCTGCACATCGCGGGCGTGGGCATCAATCCCACCCGAACCGGATTTCTCCGGGTGCTGGAACGAATGGGCGCGCAGGTCACGGTGGAAGGCCTTGGCGAGCGCTGCGGGGAGCCGGTGGGAGATCTGATCGTCGCGCCGGCCGCGCTCACGGGTACCGTCCTCACCGCGGACGAAATTCCCGGATTGATCGATGAGATTCCGCTGCTCGCGGTGCTCGCCTCGCGGGCCCGCGGCGAAACCCGGTTCCACGAAGTGGGTGAGCTTCGCGTGAAGGAGAGCGACCGGCTCGGCCTGCTCGCCTCCAATCTGCGCGCGGTGGGAGGGAACGCTTCGGTGGAGGGTGACGTGCTCGTCGTGCGGGGAAGCAGCCGGCCGCCCGCCGGACGGGTGGTGACCGAGGGGGATCATCGCATCGCGATGGCCTTTGCGGTGCTCGGGACGGTCGAGGGCGCCAGGATCCGGATCGACAACCTGGCCTGCGCCGCGGTGAGCTTTCCCGGGTTCACCGACCTGTTGAGGAGCATTGCCGATCGCCGGCGGGGCGGGGGCCGGTGAGCGCGGCGCATCCGCCCGTCATCGCCATCGACGGCCCCTCGGCCTCGGGCAAGTCCAGTACGGCGGCCGCAGTGGCCCGGGCCATCGGGGCGGTGCACCTGGATTCCGGGGCGCTGTATCGGGGACTGACCGCGGTGGCGCTCGACCTCGCCGACCGGTCCCCGGCGTCGATCATCCGCGCCGCCGATCGGCGCGGACTCGAGCTGCGGCAGGTGGCGGGTGAGCTGGTGCCCTTCCTGGATGGGCGCGACGCCGAGCCGAGAATCCGTGCCCCGGACGTGACGGCCATGGTGTCGGACGTGAGCGCCGTGGCGCCGCTCCGGGACTGGGTCAATGCCCACCTCCGCCGCGCGGTCCACGGCCTCCGGCCGGTGGTGATGGACGGCCGGGACATCGGCACCGCGGTGTTCCCCGACGCTCCGGTCAAGGTGTTCCTCACGGCGAGCCCGGAGACCCGGGCCCGGCGCCGGCTGATCCAGCGCGGCGAAGTGCCGGACCCGTCCCGACTGGCCGGCGAGACCGCCCGGCTGGCGGAACGGGATCGTCTCGACAGCCACCGGGCCGTGGCCCCCCTCCGCCAGGCCGAGGACGCCGTCCTGATCGATTCCACCGGCCTGGCGTTCGAGGAGCAGGTGGGAACCATCGTCCGGCTCATCAAGGACCGCCTGAACCTCCGCGACATAGACTCCTAGCGTCCGGGCCGCTTCGCGCCTAGTTTTCATGGCTCCCCGGCGCACTCCGGCGCTCGGGTCGTTCAACCCTTTAGCCCGGTGGCGCGGTTGGCCCCGGTCCGAAAGCGAAGCGTTACCCCATGGCCGCCAACACCACCGCCCCGACCGATTCCCTCCCGACCGCGCTCTCCACGCCCACCGGCCTCCGAGTTCGCGAAGACCTGATCGACGAGAACTACACCTCCGAGGAATACGAGCAGATGCTCTCGATGTACGAGGGCACCATGGCGTCGATTGCCGAGGGTGAAATCGTCAAGTCGAAGGTCCTCCGGATCACCGACAACGCCGTCATTCTGGATGTGGGCTTCAAGTCGGAGGGCTCCGTTCCGCTCGACGAGTTCAAGGACATTCCCAAGGAAGGGGATGAGGTCGAGGTCTTCCTCGAGCACCTGGAAGACCAGGAGGGCGCGGTGGTGCTCTCCAAGAAGAAGGCCGATTTCATGCGGGTCTGGGAAAAGATCCGGATCGCCTACGAATCGGACCAGCCGGTCGAAGGCACCCTCATGAAGAAGATCAAGGGCGGCGTGGTGGTGAACGTGATGGGGGTCGACGCCTTCCTGCCCGGAT
The DNA here is from genome assembly GCA_963762545.1 of uncultured Gemmatimonadales bacterium. Classification (GTDB taxonomy): domain Bacteria; phylum Gemmatimonadota; class Gemmatimonadetes; order Gemmatimonadales; family GWC2-71-9; genus JABFSM01. The sequence continues at coordinate 974,722 of CAVXLC010000002.1, forward strand.
CGCAGATTGCGCTCCGCCGGGTCCCCAACATCGACGAGCTGCTGGGCCAGACCTACGACTTCAAGATCATCAAGCTCAACAAGCGCCGCCGCAACATCGTGGTGAGTCGCCGGGTCATCCTGGAAACCGAGCGGGCCTCCAAGCGCGAGCACCTGATGAAGGAGCTCGAGGTCGGCCAGGTGCGGAAGGGCATCGTCAAGAACATCACCGATTTCGGGGCGTTCATCGACCTGGGCGGCGTGGACGGCCTGCTCCACATCACCGACATGTCGTACGGCCGGGTGTCGCACCCGACCGAGCTGGTCCAGATCGGCACCGAAGTCGAGGTCAAGGTGCTGGATATCGACTGGCAGCGGGAGCGCATCTCGCTCGGCATGAAGCAGCTCCAGAACTACCCGTGGAAGGACGTCGCCGAGAAGTATCCGGTGGGCACCCGGGTGCAGGGCAAGGTGGTCTCGATCACCAACTATGGCGCGTTCGTGGAGCTGGAGCCCGGCATCGAGGGCCTGGTCCACATCTCCGAAATGAGCTGGACCCGGAATGTCCGCCATCCGTCCAAGATCGTGTCCATCGGCGAGACCATCGAGGCGGTGGTGCTCAAGGTCGACGAGACCGAAGAGAAGATCTCCCTGGGCATGAAGCAGACCGAGCAGGATCCCTGGATGGTGCTGCCCCAGAAGTACCCGGTGGGTACCCGGATCCAGGGCAAGGTTCGCAATCTGACCAGCTTCGGCGCCTTCGTGGAGCTGGAGCCGGGCATCGACGGCCTGATCCACATCTCGGACATGTCCTGGACCAAGCGGGTGCAGCACCCCTCGGAAGTGGTCAAGAAGGGCGACACGGTGGACGTGGTGGTCCTCAACATCGACGCCGAGAACAAGCGGATCTCGCTGGGGCTCAAGCAGGCCGAGGAGGATCCCTGGCTCAACATCGGCGAGAGCTACCCGGTCGGCACCAAGATGCGGGCCAAGGTGGTGCGCCTGATGGACAAGGGCGTGGTGGTGGACCTGGGCAACGATCTCGAAGGGTTCGTGCCGATGTCCCACATGGGTACCGGTACCGAGGTCGAGAATCCCGCCGATATCGTCAAGGAAGGGCAGCCGCTGGAGGTGGAGGTCATCGAGGTGGATCCGATCCACCACCGGATCGTGGTGGCCATCACCGCCTATCCGGACGAGCCGTTCGAGCCGCCGCCGCCCAAGCCGCTGCCGCCGCCGGATGACGAGGTGGCGGAGTAAGTCGGTAGGTCGGTACATCCGTAGATCTCAGGTGGCCGCCGAGCACGGGCTCGGCGGCCACCTGGCGTTTCGCTATCGTAGGCGCGCGACGATCGACACTGGTTGGGACTTCGCGTGACTGGGGCGAGTCTCGATTGCAGGCGAACGAACGCCGGCGGTGACGAGCATCAGCACCGAGCATAGCGCCGCGAGCGGTCCGACCCAATCGCCGGTTCGGGTGAACAGCGTATGAACCGGCGAGATCCACACCGGGCCCGCCAGCATCGCCGAGCTGCCGTAGGCGGTAAAGCGTTCGACCACGCCATCAGGGCGAATGAACTGCGAGGGGCCGGTGTTGGCCGCCCTGACGATGCCGACCCGATTCTCGATAGCCCTAAGCACCAGGTGGGCCGGTCCCTGCCAGGGCGCCGGGGTCCCCGAGACCCACGCATCATTGCTGAGATTCAACACCAGGTCCGCCCCCCGGCGCCGGTCATCCCGGACCGCTCCCGCGAACGCGGCCTCGAAGCAGATGATGACGCTGGCGCGTATCCGGCCGACCAGGAACACCACGCCGGTGTCTCCCGCAGAGTAGGCGCCGAATGGGAGGCTTCGCGACCGTCCCCGCGGCACCCATTCAACCCATGGCACCAGATGGCGTTTGTGATACACCGGCGTCGCTCCAGTTCCGGAGGCTCCAACGAGAAACGCGGCATTGTAGTGACGGTCGTCTCCCGGGTCCGCCCCCAGATCGAGTCCGCCGATGACGACCGGGGTTCCGGTCTCGGCGGCGAGCCGACGGATCCAGTCTCGCCAGTCGGGCCGTTGCTGGAAGAAATCGGGAACAGCGGTCTCCGGCCAGATCACCACGTCCGGATGGTCCCGCGCGATCAGTTCCCGCGAATTCACGATCATTCCGGCGACCGCCGAATCCTGGGATACTCGGTCCCATTTGCTCAGGAATCCGGTGTTGGGCTGGAGCACCCCGGCGGTTCCCGTCACACGTTGGGGCAGGGTTCGCATCCGAACCAGCCCGTAGCTCCAGAGCGCCGTCATCATGCCGGCCAGGGCCCATCCCAGCCTCCTTCCCGTGGCGCTGCGTCGGTCAAGCCAGGCAAGGCCCACCCCGGCGTTCACCACCACGAGGAGCCAGTCGAGCCCGCGGGATCCGGCGATGTCGGCGAGCTGGAGGAAGACCGGAAAATCCGAGAGCATTGCGGCCGGTCCGAGCCGTGGGAATGCGAATGGCCCGAGGTGGGCCAGCACCCATTCCAGCGAGAGCCACAGGGTCGGAAAGATCCAGAGCAGGGAGACCGCGAGTCGCCGCGCCAGGTATCCTGCCACAAGAAAGAGGAGGCCGGTTGCCAGGCTGAGGCACAGGAGGATCAGGGCGGCAACCCACGTCATGCCCGGGTCAAGCCGCCACAACGCAACCGGAAGCCACCACAGGGTCACCAGGTTGGTGGCGAACCCGAACCGGAAGCCCTGGCGAAGGTGCCTTTGGCCGGGACGGCTATCCGCCTGTCCCCGCGCCAGGAGGACCGCCGCCGGAGCCAGGTAGATGAAAGCCGGGAGGAGCAGGTGGAGCGGCGGCATCGCCAGGGCTGCCAGGACCATTCCGGCAATCAGCCAGGGCCAATCCGTGAGGCCGTGCGGTGCCGAGGGCACGGGAGACCGCGTTCTATTGCCCAAGGATCGGAACCGGAACCAGCGATCCGCTCCGGCTGCCGGTGCCCAATTGGCCGGCCCGGTTCCCGCCCCAGCAGTAGCCCCGCGCGTCGAGGGTGATCCCGCAGGTATGGTCGATGCCCGCGGTGATGGACCGGAAACGCAGGCCACCGAGCACCGGTACCGGGCGAGTCCGGTTCTCCATGGTGCCATCCCCCAGCTGGCCGTCGGTCCCGCCGGCCGATCCGCCCCAGCAAAAGGCTTCCCCGCTCGAGGTGAGCGCGCAGGTGTGAATCCTTCCGGAGCTGATCGATTCGAATACCAGGGAGGTCTCCACCGGCTGGGGAACCGGAGCCCGGCTCGAGAGTGAGTTAAGGCCCAGGAGCTGGGGATCCCCGCTGCCCCAGCAGTACGCCGTCCCCTCGCTCGAAAGCGCGCAGGCATGAGATCCGAGGCTGAGGGAGCGGAAGACCGTTTCAGCTCGCGGAAACGCCGGCGTGAGCGGCGTCGGAACCAGCCAGCAGGGGGCGCTTGTGGTCTTGGGTCCCTGATTGCAGGTGTCGGTGGGGCCGGCGCCGGTCAGCACCTCTCCCCAGCAGAAGAGCGCACCTTCCTCGGTCAGGGCACAGGTCGAGGACTCCCCCGCGGCGATGGTCTTGAATCGGAAACCGCCTTTCACGGGAACCGGTTCGCGGGCACTCATTCCCGGAGCGCTGTCGCCCAGTTGACCGAGGAGGTCAGATCCCCAGCAAAACGCGCTCCCCTGCAGATCCAGGCCGCAGCTATGCATTCCCCCGACGCTTACCTCTTTGAAGGTGATTTGCCCGGTGACCGGCGCAGGCGGCCCTGACGCATGCCCGGTCTGCAGAGCGCCATTGTCTCCCCAGCACCACGCTTGGCCGCTGCTCAACCCGCAGGCATGGCCGCTCCGGGCATCGAGAGAATTCAGCGAGGGTAGGATCGACCGGGGCAGCGGTATCGGGCGACAACCTCCCCCCCCGTCGCAGACCCCGGTGACCCCGTCGCCGTTCAAATCGACGATCCGATTCCCGTTGCTCCCCCAGCAGAAGGTCGTTCCGGCCTCGTTCACCGAGCAGGTTGCCTGGTTGCCTGCACTCAAGAGTCGAAGGGGGCCCATCAGCGGGGCGGGCGGCACTTCGATCGGGAACGAATCCCGGGCGCTCCCCCAGCTGACGGTGATGGTCGCCTGGCCGGGGGCGATCGCAACAAAGACATGACCATTGCCTTGGTCGCTCTGGTCGCGGAGTACGTTGGAAGCATCCACCGTCCAGACCGGCGCTGTGAGGGGTGGGCTTCCGACGCAGGAAAGCGTCGGTTCGGCCCGCAGCACAACGTCGGTGCCCAAGACCGCGATGCCCCGGCCACCGACCCGGGTCATTGAGTAGACCTGTAGCAGCTGCACTGCCAGGACGACGGGGTCGCACGCCGGCGGTGGGGGTGGGGGAGGAGGCACCGGGACGACGACGCTTTCAGGAGCGCAGTTGACCTGGGCGAACAAGGCGCAGATGAGCATGGCGATCCGCGAGCACCGCATGGACTGTCCCCGTGAGTTGGCACCGGGATGATCGCATCCGGCCGTCAAGCGGCAGTCAAGGGGCCTGTATCCGGGGAGATCCTCGCCTGGGAGCCGGTGTGCGACTCTTCGACGTCCCGACCTACCGGCCCACCGACCCCCAGCCGTATCTTGAGCCGATGCCCAATCCCCACGATCTCATACAAGACCTCCACCGCCGCCAGGCCGAAGCGGAGCAGGGTGGCGGATCGCAGCGGGTTGCCCAGCAGCACAAGAAGGGCAAACTGACCGCGCGGGAACGGCTGGACCTCCTCCTCGATGAGGGCACCTTCGTCGAGCTGGACCGGTTCGTCACCCACCGGAGCACCGAATTCGGGCTCGCCGAGCAGCAGTATCCCGGCGACGGCGTGATCACCGGCTACGGCCGGATCGACGGCCGGCTGGTGTACGTCTTTTCCCAGGACTTCACCGTGTTCGGAGGGTCGCTCTCCGAAACCCACGCGCAGAAGATCTGCAAGGTGATGGACCTGAGCGTCCGGAACGGCGCCCCGATGATCGGGCTGAACGATTCGGGCGGCGCCCGGATCCAGGAGGGGGTCGCGTCGCTGGGCGGGTACGCCGACATCTTCCTCCGGAATACCCTGGCCTCGGGCGTGGTGCCCCAGATCTCCGCGATCCTGGGGCCCTGCGCCGGCGGCGCGGTCTACAGCCCGGCGATCACCGATTTCGTGTTCATGGTCCGCGGGGTGAGCTACATGTTCGTCACCGGCCCCAACGTGGTGAAGACCGTCACCCACGAAGAAGTGACCTTCGAGGCGCTGGGCGGGGCCGACGTGCACGCGGAGGTGTCGGGCATCGCCCATGCCGTCTACGGCTCGGAGCCGGAGTGCCTCGCGGCGATTCGCGAGCTGGTCGGCTGGCTCCCGTCCAACAACCTGGACCCCGCGCCCGGCCAGCCGTCGGTCGATCCCGAGGACCGCCGCGAGGCATCCCTCCTCTCGGTCATTCCCGAGGCGCCCTCCACGCCGTACGACATGCACGAGGTGATTCGCGCCGTCATGGATCAGGGTCGCTTCTTCGAGATCCATGCCGCCTTCGCCCAGAACATGATCGTGGGGTTTGCCCGGCTGGGGGGCCGCTCCGTCGGCGTCGTGGCCAACCAGCCCGCGGTGCTCGCCGGGGTGCTGGACATCAATGCCTCGGTCAAGGCCGCGCGCTTCATCCGGTTCTGCGACGCCTTCAACATTCCGCTGGTCTCCTTCGTCGACGTGCCGGGTTTCCTGCCGGGCATGGCCCAGGAGCACGGCGGCATCATCCGGCACGGCGCCAAGCTGCTCTATGCCTACTGCGAAGCCACCGTGCCCAAGCTCACGGTGATCACCCGCAAGGCGTATGGCGGGGCCTACGACGTGATGAGCTCGAAGCACATCCGGGGAGACCTCAACCTCGCCTGGCCCTCCGCCGAGATCGCCGTGATGGGGCCCAAGGGGGCCGTGGAGATCCTCTACAAGGACGACATCGCCCAATCCCCGGATCCCGAGTCCACCCTGCGCCGGCATATCGACGAATACACCCAGACGTTCGCCAATCCCTACAAGGCCGCCGCCCGCGGCTTCATCGACGACGTGATCGACCCCCGCGACACTCGGCCCCGGCTGATCGACGGGCTGCGGATGCTCGCCACCAAGCGCGACCGGAATCCCGGGAAGAAGCACGGGAATATCCCGCTCTGATGTCGGCGATCCATCGCGTTCTCATCGCCAACCGAGCCGGAGGCGAGGAAGGCCACTCCTTGTGAACATGCGACGTGTTCTCGTGGCCAATCGCGGGGAGATCGCGCTTCGGATCATCCGCGCCTGCCACGAAGAAGGGCTGACCGCGATCGCGGTCTGCTCCGACGCCGACCGCGCGAGTCCCTACGTGCGGGCCGCCGACGCCGTCGTGGCGATCGGGCCCGCGCCGCCCGCGCTGAGCTACCTCCGGATCGACCGCCTGATCGACGCGGCCAAGGAGAGCGGGGCGGAGGCCATTCACCCCGGCTACGGCTTCCTCTCGGAACGCGCGGCCTTCGCGGAGGCGGTGGAGCAGGCCGGGCTGGTCTTCATCGGGCCGCCGTCTTCGGCCATCCGCGCCATGGGCGACAAGACCGAGGCCCGCCGGCGGATGCACGCGGCGGGCGTGCCGGTGGTGCCGGGCGGCATGGCCTCGCTGGAGTCGGATGCCGACGCGCTCGCGCTGGCCCGGACGATCGGATATCCGGTGATCGTGAAGGCCGCCGCCGGCGGCGGAGGCAAGGGCATGCGGGTGGTGTCCCGGGAGGACGATCTCTCCGCGGCCCTCCGCACCGCGGCCGCCGAAGCCCTGAAGGCGTTCGGGGACGCCAGCATCTATCTCGAGAGGTTCATCGAGCGGCCCCGCCACGTGGAAATCCAGATTCTGGCCGATTTCGAAAAGACCATCCATCTGGGGGAGCGGGAGTGCTCCATCCAGCGGCGCCACCAGAAGCTGATCGAGGAGTCGCCCTCCCTGGCGGTGACGCCGCAGCTCCGCCGGGAAATGGGGCAGGCCGCGGTCGCGGCCGCGACCGCGGTGGGCTATCGGGGAGCGGGGACCTGCGAGTTCCTGCTGGCCGCCGACGGCTCATTCTATTTCCTCGAAATGAACACCCGCATCCAGGTCGAGCACCCGGTGACCGAGCTGGTGTACGGGGTCGACCTGGTCCGCGAGCAGCTCCGCATCGCGCAGAAGCGGCCAATGTCGGTCTCGGAATGGCCGCTGGCGCCGCGGGGCCATGCCATCGAGTGCCGGATCACCAGCGAAGATCCCGGCAACGCCTTCCTTCCCTCGACCGGTCGCATCACCTACCTGCAGATCCCCGGTGGTCCCGGGGTGCGCTGGGACGCGGGCATCGAGAGCGGGGATGAAGTCACGCTCTACTACGACTCGCTGCTCGCCAAGCTGATCGTGCACGGCAACGATCGAGCGGTCGCGATGAAGCGGATGGAGCGCGCCCTCTCCGAGCTGGTCATCGTCGGCGTGGCCACCAACCAGGGGCTGCACTTGCGCCTCTTGGCCGATCCGGAGTTCCGGCGGGGGGCCTTCGACATCCAGTTTCTGGAACGCCGCCAGGACCTGCTGGCGCCGTCCGTGGACCCGGATCGGGATCTGCGCATGGCGGTGGCCGCCGCCCTGGCCGAGGAGGAGCGACGCGCCGCCCGCAAGCCGTCGGTGGCCGGTTCCGAGGAGTCGGGCAGCGCCTGGGCCCTCCAGGCCCGGCTCGACGCCCTCCGGTGAGCGAGGCGGTCCGGATTCGCGCGATCGCCGCGGGAGGCGACGGGGTCGGCACACTGGCGGATGGACGGACTGTGTTCGTGCCGAGGAGCGCGCCGGGCGATCTGCTCGAGCCCGCCGCCATCACCTTGTCCAGGCGCTTCGCCCGGGCCCGGATCGGCCGTCTGCTCGAGGCCTCCCCCGATCGCACCACGCCGCGCTGCCCGCACTATGACCGCGACGATTGCGGGAGCTGCCAGGTCCAGCATCTGACCGCCGCCGCGCAGCGCGACGCCAAGGGCCGGATCGTCGCCGACGCGCTCACCCGGATCGGCGGCCTCGACGCCGCGGCCGTCGCGGTGGCGCCCAGCGATCGCGAATGGGAGTACCGCGCCAAGGTCTCGCTCGCCGTGAAGGGCCGGCAGATCGGATATCACCGGGTCGGCCGGCCGAATCAGGTGTTCGACCTGGTCCGGTGCCACATCGCCCGGCCCGAGCTCAGCCGGCTCTGGACCGCGCTTCGCGCTCATCGAAGGCTCCTGCCTCCGGAGGCGGAGCGGGTCACCCTCCGGGTGGATCGCTCCGGTGGACTGCACGCCATCGTCCAGGTCGCGGGCACCCGGCCATGGGACCGGGCCCGGGAGCTGGGACGGGCGCTTTCGGCGGCCGGCACGCCCGCCGTGCTGTGGTGGCAGCCCGAGGGTGGAGCGGCCCGGGCCGTGGCCGGTGCCGCCGAGGCCTATCCCGCGATGGTCTTCGAGCAGGTTCATCCCGAGATGGGGGACCGGGTGCGGGACGCGGCGGTGACCGCTCTGGGAGACGTGGCCGGCCGCCACGTCTGGGATCTCTATGCCGGCATCGGAGAGACCACGCGCGCCCTGGCGGATCGGGGGGCCGCCGTGACCAGCGTGGAGGTGGACCGCCGCGCGGTGGCGCTGGCCGACGCGCGGGGGCCGACCAAGGGGGTACGACGGATCGCGGGCCGGGTGGAGCAGGAGCTGGATTCGCTCGACCGGGCCGACTCGGCCATCGTCAACCCTCCCCGGACCGGGTTGGGAGAGGCCGTCACCGACCGACTGTCCGCGCGTCCGCCCGACCGCCTGGTGTATGTGAGCTGCGACCCCGCCACCCTGGCGCGCGACCTCGCCCGACTGGAGCCGGTGTACCGCGTCACCGGGGTTCGCGCCTTCGACCTCTTTCCCCAGACCGCCCACGTGGAGACCCTGGTCGAGGCCAGCCGACGATGAAATACCGGGTGACCGTGGACGGACGCACCTACGAGGTCGAGGTCGCCCGCGAATCGGGCGTGGTGACCGTCGAGGGGAAGACCCACCGGGCCGAATCCCGGGCGGTGCCCGGGACACCGCTCCGCATCCTGGAGCTGGACGGAAGCACCTGGACCATGCCGGTGACCAACGCCGGTCCCGGGGTCTGGCTGGTCCAGATGGCCGGGGATCACCATGAGGTGGAGGTGGTGGACGAGCGGACCGCCCATATCCGAAGCCTCGCCGGTGCCGTCGCCACGACTGCGGGACCCAGGGCCCTCAAGGCTCCCATGCCGGGGATGGTCGTCCGGGTGGTGGTCGAGGCGGGCCAGGAGGTCGGGGCCGGGGCCAGCCTGGTGGTGCTCGAGGCGATGAAGATGGAAAACGACCTCAAGGCATCCGGTGCCGCCGTGGTCGAGCAGATCCTGGTGGCCGCAGGACAGACGGTCGAAAAGGGCGCCGTCCTGGTGACCTTCCGCCCTTGACCTAACCTGTTGTGCTGGGTTATCTTGCGAAGCTCTGTAGGAAACGCAGATACAAGGAATAGTGAGCCGATGAAGACGTACACCGCTACGCCGGCCGACATCCGGCACGATTGGCACGTGGTAGATGCTGCCGGGGTTCCCCTCGGCCGTCTCGCCAGCGCCGTCGCGCAGCTCATTCGCGGCAAGCACAAGCCCACGTTCACACCGCACATGGACGGTGGCGACTTCGTGATCGTGCTCAATGCCGGCAAGGTCAAGCTCACCGGCAAGAAGCTCGACCAGAAGAAGTACTTCTCGCATTCGGGCTACATGGGCCACGAGAGCTTCACCCCGGTGAAGAACCTCCTCGACACGAACCCCGAGCAGGTCATCGAGAAGGCCGTCTTCGGGATGCTGCCCAAGAATTCCCTGTCGAAGCAGCGTTTGCGGCTCAAGCTCAAGGTCTACGCCGGTGCCGAGCATCCGCACGAGGCGCAGCAGGCCAGGCCCTATGTCGTCAAGGTGAACGCAAAGGTGAACGCATGAGCGAGGATCAGTTCCGCTGGCACGCCGTGGGCCGCCGCAAGACCAGCGTCGCCCGGGTCTATCTGACGCCCGGTACCGGCAAATGGGAAATCAACGGCCGCACCCTGGGTGACTACTTCCCCCGGCCGTCCCTGGTGCAGCACATCCAGCAGCCCTTCACGGCCACCGACACGCTGGGTGCCTTCGACGTGCGGGCGCACGTGGACGGCGGCGGCCAGTCGGGCCAGGCCGGCGCCATGCGCATGGCCATCGCCCGCACCCTGGTGCTGGCGGATGCGCTGCACCGGCCCAAGCTGCGGACCGGTGGACTGCTGACCCGGGATCCGCGGGCGGTCGAGCGGAAGAAGCCGGGCCGGCCGGGCGCGCGGAAGCGGTTCCAGTTCAGTAAGAGATAGCAGACGGGACGACGGGACGACGGGAGGACGGGACAATTTCCCGTCGTCCCGCCCTCCCGTCCTCCCGATCACACACATCGCGGGACTCGGATCTGGGTGCCCAGTAAGGGTCGGACCCGGGAATGAACGCGATGGAAGACACAACCCAACCTTTCTAGGAAGGACACCAGCAGTCGAATGGCACAACCCCAGGTGCAGGACCTCCTCGAGGCAGGCGTACATTTCGGGCACCAGACCCGGCGCTGGAACCCCAAGATGCGCCGGTTCATCTTCGCCGAACGCTCCGGGATCTACATCATCGATCTCCAGAAGACGCTGGGCCAGATCCACAAGGCTCAGGAGCTCCTGAAGAACGTCGTCCTCAAGGGCGAGAACGTCCTCTTCGTCTGCACCAAGAAGCAGCTCAAGGCGCTGGTGCAGGGCGACGCGCAAGCCGCCGGCTGCATGTACGTCACCGAGCGCTGGCTGGGCGGCACCCTGACCAACTTCGCCACGATCAAGAAGCAGATCCGGCGGCTCCGCGAGCTGGAGCAGGGCAGCACCGAGGGAGACTTCGACAACTACACCAAGAAGGAAAAGCTCCTGTTCGAGCGGGAGCGGGTCAAGTTGTCCCGGAACCTCGAGGGGCTCAAGCACATGAGCCGGCTGCCCGGCGCCCTGTTCATCGTGGACGCCAAGAAGGAAAAGATCGCCATCCAGGAAGCCAACAAGCTGGGCATCCCGGTGGTGGCCATCGTGGACACCAACGCCGATCCCGACGTCATTACCGTGCCGATTCCCGGGAACGACGACGCGATCCGTTCGGTGTCCCTGATCACCAAGGCGCTGTGCGACGTGATCAACGAGGCCCGCCAGCAGGTGCCGGCCCGGGAAGCGGCCGAGCACGACGACGCGGAAACCTACAGCACCGACGGCGGCTCCGAGGGAGATCCCGAGGCCGATCGCCGGCGCCGCCGGACCGGCGCCCGGAAGCGGCGGCCCAAGCCCGAGGCCATCGCGGCGCGGCTCAAGACCGAGGGTGATGCGAGCGAGCCCGCCTCCACGGGGGCGGGCGAGGCGAGCGCCTGAGCCGGGCATACCCCCGACCCCGACGCCTCCGCCGCGCCCTGGCCCCACCGGCTGTGCGCGGCGGTTTACTATACACGACTGGATGAAACCGAAATGAGCAAGGTGGCAATTTCCGCGAAGGACATCAGCGAGCTGCGCACCCGCACCAGCGCCGGCATCTCCGACTGCAAGGCGGCGCTGGAAGAGGCCAACGGCGACATGGACAAGGCGGTGGAGATCCTCCGCAAGAAGGGGATCGCCAAGGCCGAGACCCGCGGCGGGCGCACCGCGTCGCAGGGGCTGGTGGTGGTCGCGTCCCATGTGGCCGGTGTCGACGTCGCCATGATCGAGCTCAACTGCGAGACCGACTTCGTGGCCCGGACCGAGGAGTTCATTCACCTGGCCCGGGAGCTGGCCGTGGTGGCCGAGCAGCACGCCCCGATCGGCGTGCACCCCGGCAGCGTGCTCGACGCGGTGCCGTTCCGCGACAAGACCGTCGCCGTCGTCATCAAGGAAATGTCCGGCACCACCGGAGAGGCCATGACGCTCAAGCGGGTGGCCCGCTTCCAGGAGCCCAGCGGGACGGTGCAGCATTATCTCCATCACAACGGCCAGGTGGGCGTGCTGCTGGATGTCGCCGGCCCCGCCGGCGACGGGCTCGGCGCGCTGGGCCGGGACCTCGCGCTGCACGTCGCCTCGGCGGACCCGATGGTGGTGAGCGACGCGGACATCCCCGCCGACGTGCTGCAGCGGGAGCGCCGCATCGAAGAGGAAAAGGTCGCGGCGGAGGGCAAGCCGGAGAACATCCGGGCCAAGATCGTCGACGGCAAGATCCGGAAGTTCGTCGCGGAGCGCACCCTGCTCGGCCAGGCGTTCGTCAAGGACGAAACCAGGACCGTGGCCAGGCTGGTCGAAGACGCGGCCAAGGCGCTGGGCGGTCCCGTGACCGTAAAGCGCTTCGCCCGGTTCAAGGTGGGGCAGGACTGATGGCGCTGGCCTACCGCCGAGCCCTGCTCAAGATCTCGGGCGAGGCGCTCGCCGGCACCAAGGGCGTCGGCCTCGACTACGGGGTGGTCGACGCCCTGGCGCGGGAAATCAAGCAGGTGCACGACCAGGGCATTCACCTGGGGCTGGTGGTCGGGGGCGGCAACATCGTGCGGGGCACCGCCGCCAGCGCCCAGGGGATGGACCGGGTCTCGGCCGACTACATGGGGATGCTCGCCACGGTCATCAACGCGCTGGCGCTCCAGGATGTTCTGGAGCGCACCGGGGTGCAGACCCGGGTGCTCACGGCCATCCGGATGGAATCGCTCGCCGAGCCGTACATCCGGCGCCGCGCGGTGCGGCACCTCGAGAAGGGACGGCTGGTGATCTTTGCGGGAGGGACCGGCAATCCGTTCTTCTCGACCGACACCGCCGCCGTGCTCCGGGCCCTCGAAATCGAGGCGGACGTGATCCTCAAGGCCACCGGTGTGGACGGGATCTACACCGGCGATCCGAAGAAGGACAAGAACGCCAAGTTCATTCCCGAGCTCTCCTTCCAGGATGCCCTGGTGAACGGCTACGCGGTCATGGACGCCAATGCGTTCGGACTCTGCAAGGAAAACAATTTGCCGATCGTGGTCTTCAACATCAATCAGCCGGGAGCCATCGGGCGGGTGCTCGCTGGCGACCGGGTGGGGACGATCGTTCGATGAGCGCTGCCACCAGCATTCCCGACACCGTCAAGCAGGCCCGCGACCAGATGCACAAGGCGGTGGAGAACACCAAGCGGGAGTTCAGCGGTCTCCGGGGCAACAAGGCCACCACCTCGCTGCTCGACACCATCCGGGTGGATGCCTACGGCACCCACGTGCCCCTCAACCAGGTGGGTCTGGTGTCGGCGCCGGAGCCGCGGCTCTTCACCATTCAGCCGTTCGACAAGGGCCTGACCCACGCCATCGAGAAATCCATTCGCGAATCCGACCTCGGGCTCAACCCCTCCACCCAGGGCAACCTCATCAGGATCCCGCTGCCGCCGCTCTCGGAGGAGCGCCGCAAGGAGCTGGTGAAGGTGGTGCACAAGCTCGCGGAGGAGGGGCGGGTCGGGGTGCGGCACGCCCGCACCGAGGCCATGCAGAAGGTCAAGAAGGTCGAGCACGTCTCCGACGACGAGAAGACCCGCGCCGAGAAGGACATCCAGAAGGCCCACGACGAGCACATCAAGCAGATCGACGCGATGATCCACACCAAAGAAGCGGAGATCATGGAGGTGTGACCACCTCGGCGGAAGAACTGCTCGGCCGCATCAAGGTCAACGGCGACGTGCCTCAGCACGTCGCCGTGATCATGGATGGGAACGGTCGCTGGGCCCAGAAGCGCGATCTGCCCCGCCCGGCGGGCCACCAGGCCGGGATGGCCGGCGTACGGGAATGCGTCGAAGGCTGCCTCCAGGCCGGGGTGGAGGTGCTGACGCTGTTCGCCTTCAGCCAGGAGAACTGGCAGCGCCCGCCCGAGGAGATCGAAGCGCTGATGACCCTGCTCCAGGAGTACGTCTCCAAGGAAGGGTCCGAGCTCCGGGAGCGCGGGGTGGCGGTCCGGATGCTGGGCAACCTGGAACGGCTGACTCCCGCCGCCCGCGCCGCGGTCGATACGATCGAGTCCCAGACCTCCGCCGGGACCGCCCTGGCGCTCAACATCTGCCTGTCGTACGGCTCCCGCGCCGAGATCACTCGCGCCGCCCGCCTGCTGGCCGAAGAGGTCCAGGCCGGCCGGATGACGCCTGCCGAGGTGGATGAGGCCGCGCTGGCCCGCCGGCTCTACACCGCCGCGTGGCCCGACCCCGACCTGCTCATCCGGACCTCCGGCGAGCACCGGCTCTCCAACTTCCTGCTCTGGCAGGTGGCGTACGCCGAGTTCCACGTGACCTCGGTCCTCTGGCCCGACTTCACCCGCCGCAACCTGTTCGAGGCCATTCTCGATTTTCAGCGCCGCGACCGCCGTTTCGGGCGGCTGCCGGCGTCCTCGTGAGCAATCTCGCCCAGCGGGTTCTGGTCGCCGCCGTCGCCATACCGCTCGCGCTGGGGATCGTGTGGTACGGCGGGCTCGCCCTGGCCCTGCTGGTGGCGGTCGCCGCGGTGCTGGGCACCCGGGAGCTGTTCGCGCTGGCCGGCAAGAGCGGGGTTCGCCCGCTGCGCGGGCTCGGGCTGTTCCTCGCGGCGCTGGCGCCGCTGGCCACCTGGCTCATCGCGGCGGCGCCCAGTGAGTTCGGGACGGCCGTCTCGGGCCCGATGGCGGGTCCGCTCCAGGCGCTGAGCCTGATTCCGATCTGGCTGCTGTCCCAGTGGCCCCTGGCCGCGGCGTTGATCCCCCTGCTGATTCTGGCCGGGGTGCTGTGGAAGCGCTCGCCGGCGGACCGGCCACTCGAGGCGGCGGCGGTGACGGTGCTCGGCCCGCTCTACTGCGGCGTGCTTCCCTCGACGCTGCTGGTCATCCGGTATTCCGCCGGGCCGGGCGGTTCGTGGCCCGCCACCTGGCTGGTGTTCTTCCCGCTCGCGGTCACCTGGCTCTGCGACACCTTCGCCATGTGGGGCGGCATGCTGATCGGGGGGGCCAGGATGGCGCCCACGGTCAGCCCGGGAAAGACCAAGGCGGGTGGCATCGCCGGACTGGTCGGCGGGGTGGTCACCGCGGTGGTGTTCGTGCCCCTGGCGCTCACCCCGGTGGGCCGCGGATTCCCGCTCGCCGTCGCCGCCCTGATGGGGCTGCTGCTCGCCGCCACCGCCCAGGTGGGAGACCTGGCCGAATCGCTGTTCAAGCGGGAGGCCGGCGTGAAGGACTCGGGGACCCTCATCCCGGGGCATGGCGGTGTCCTCGACCGTCTCGACTCACTCTACTTCGTGCTGCCGGTCGCGACGCTGCTCTTCCGGGTCTTCGGAGTCCTCTAGCCCATGCGCGGCGTCGCGATACTCGGCTCGACCGGGTCGATCGGCACGAGCACGCTCAACGTGCTCCGGCGCCATCGCGACCGATTCCGCCTGGTGGCGCTGACCGCGGGATCCAACGCGTCCCTCCTCGCCGAGCAGGTGGCCGAGTGGCAGCCGGCGTTCTCGGGCCTCGCCAGCGGGGCCGGTCCCTCCTGCCTGATCGACGCGGCCACCCGGCCCGATGCCGACATCATCGTCAATGCCGTGGTCGGCTTTGCCGGGCTCGAGGCCACCCTGGCCGCCCTCGAAGCGGGCAAGCGGGTGGCGCTCGCCAACAAGGAATCGCTGGTGGCGGCGGGAGACCTGGTCGCCGAGGCGGCGCGGCGGGGCGGGGGTGAGCTGGTGCCGGTGGATTCCGAGCACAGCGGGGTGCTCCAGTGCGTCACCGGCCGCGAGGGCTCGCTCAAGCGGCTCATCCTGACGGCCAGCGGCGGCCCCTTCCGCGGCTGGAGCCCGGACCGGGTGGCGGCGGCCACCGTGGCGGAGGCGCTCAACCATCCCACCTGGCGGATGGGGAGCAAGATCACCGTGGACTCGGCCACGCTGGCCAACAAGGCCATGGAGGTGATCGAGGCGCACCATCTCTTCGGCCTGCCGTACGACCGCGTGGATGTGGTGGTGCACCCCCAGAGCATCGTCCACGCCTTTGTCGAATTCGCCGACGGGAGCGTGCTGGGCCAGCTCGGCTTTCCGTCGATGGAGCTGCCGATCCTGTACGCCCTGACCCATCCGAACCGGGCCGTGGACCAGGGCGTCCGGCCGTTCGACCCGGCGGAGATCGGCACCCTGACCTTCGAGCCGGTGCACCGCGAGGTGTTCCGGGCCTTTCAGGCCGGGGTGGACGCGGGACGGGCCGGCGGCACCGCTCCGGCGGCCTTCAACGCCGCCAACGAGGTAGCGGTGGAGGCGTTCCTGGGGGGGCGAATCTCTTTCGGCCGGATTGCCGAAGTGATCGAAGGGGTCCTGGAACGACACCGGCCGGTGCCGGCCATGTCCCTGGAGGCGGTCCGCGCGGCGGACGCCGAGGCGCGCGCGCAGGCTGAAAGGCTGCTGGCATGAGCACCATCCTGACCAACCTGCTGTCCCTGATCGTCGTGCTCGGCGTGCTGGTGTTCGTGCACGAGCTGGGACACTTCCTTGCCGCCAAGTCCTTCGGAGTCTGGGTCCACCGGTTCGCGCTGGGGATCGGGAAGCCGATTCCGGGGCTGTCGTTCCACCGCGGCGAGACGGAATACGCCATCTGCTGGCTGCCCCTGGGCGGCTACGTGAAGATGGCCAGCCGGGAGGAAGACGCGACCTCGGCCGCGCTGGAGGGCGGGCCGGCGAGCGCCAACGTGCCGCCCGATCGGGTGTTCGAGTCCAAGCCGGTCTGGAAGCGGATGATCATCATGCTGGCCGGCGTCACGATGAACGTGCTGTTCGCCTGGCTGGTGTTCTCGGGACTCTACTTCAAGAACGGCATCAACGTCATCGCGATCACCACCGTGGGCACGGTCACCACCGCCGGGCTCCCCCAGGGCGCCGAGGAGCTGGCCCGGCTGACGGCCGGGAGACCGGATCGTTCGCGTGGCCGGACAGCCGGTGACGGCCTGGGAAGAGATCCAGGACGCGATCGTCTCCACCTCGGCGGATTCGTTCGCGATCGAGCTCGAAGGCAAGCCGCCCGTCACCCTCCGCATTCATCCCGATGCCCTGGAAGCGCGGGTCCGGGCATCGCAGGCCATCGGGCCCCTGGTGCCTCCGGTCATCGATCAGGTCGTGGCCGGCGGGCCGGGCGCCAGGGCCGGCGTCAAGCAGGGCGATACGCTCATCGTGGTGGGCGGTACGCCCATCGTGCAGTGGCGCGACGCGGTGGATGCGATCGAGGCGCACCCCGACCAGGATCTGACCATCACGGTGGGCCGCGCCGGCGGGCGAACCGACCTGACCGCCCATACCCTGTCGGAGACGACCAAGGACAGCACCGGCGAGCGGAAGGTCGGCAAGCTGCGGCTGGGTCCGCACCTGCCGGACCGCCACGAGCCACTGTCGCTGGGCAAGGCGCTGGGGCAGGGGGCCAAGCAGACGCTCAGCGCCTCCACGACGGTGGTGCGCGTGGTGCGAGGGATGTTCAGCGGCCGGGTGTCCACCAACGAGGTGGGCAGCCCGATCGCCATTGGGATCGCGGCGGGACAAGCGGCGCAGCTCGGCGTGGTGGCGTTCTTCGCCTTCATGGCCACCATCTCGGTCAACCTCGCGGTGCTCAATCTCCTTCCGATTCCGGTGCTCGACGGCGGACAGTGCCTCTTTCTCATCGGGGAGGGCATCCTCCGGCGTCCGCTCTCGGCCAAGCTCAGGGAGCGGCTCACGATGCTCGGGCTGGTGCTCCTGTTCCTCCTGATGGTCCTGGCCATCTCCAACGACATTCGCCGCTGGCTGGGTCTGCTCTAGATCTTGTTCACGTAACCCGGCCGGGCTATTCGCTCCGGAGCGCCTCCAGCGGGCTCACCCTGGTGGCCCGGAGCGCCGGCGCCAGGCAGGCCCCGAGGGACACGGCGAACAGCACCACCATCACCGCTCCGAAGGTGAGCGGGTCCCGCGCCCCGACCCCGAACAGCATCTTCTGCAGGAATTGCGTGAGTCCCAGCGCGGCGGCGGTTCCCACCGCCATGCCGGCCGCCGTGAGGGAGAGTCCCTGGCGCACCACCATCCCCAGCAGCCCGGTCCGGGGAGCGCCCAGCGCCGAGCGAATCCCGATTTCCTGGGTGCGTTCGGTGACGCTGCCGGTCAGCACCCCGTAGATCCCCGCGGCGGCCAGGACCAGCGCCACACCGGCGAAGACCTGGAACAGCACGAAGGTGAACCGGCGCTGCTGCGCCGTCGCCGACACGACCGATTCCATGGTGGCTACGCCGAGGATCGGCTGGGTCGGGTCCACCGACTTGATGGCCGCGCGCACTGCGGCCGCCAGGGCCCCGGGATCGCCCCGGGTCCGCACGGCCAGGTCCATCCCGCCGTCGGCAAACTGACTCTGGGATTCCGGGATGTAGAGCTGCCCCGCCTGGTCCAGGTCGAGCGCGGTATGTTGGACGTTCCGCACGATGCCGACCACCGTTCGCCAGGGTTGATCGGGCCCGCCGTACTGGATCTTCTGCCCAATGGGATCGGCGCCGCCCCACCCGATCCGCGCCAGGTTCTCGTCGATCACCACCACCAGCGGACTGTTCCGCACATCGGCCGAGGTAAACCCGCGCCCGCGCTTCAGCGGGATCCGCATCGTTTGCAGATAGTCGGGCGTCACCGAGAACCGGTCCGCCGAGGGCGCCTCCTCGGGATTGGCCAGCAGCTTGCCCTGGATCTGGACGCCGTACCGATCGAAGTTGCCGTTCAGCGGCAGCATGCTGGTCCACGCCGCCATCTCCACGCCGGGCACTGCCCGCACCGCGTCGAGGGTTCGTTCCCAGAAGGCCCAGGTGGCGTCGTTGTCGTTGTACCGCGCCCCGGTCGTCGACACCGTCATCGCGAGCAGGTTCCTGGGGTCGAATCCGGGGTCCACCGACAGCATCCGCTCCAGGCTCCGCAGCAAAAGCCCCGCGCCGGTCAGCAGCATGACCGCAAGCGCCACCTCAGCACCCACCAGAATGGCCCGCGCGTTTCGCTTGGAGCGTTGTCCGGTATGTCGTCCGCCAGGACGCAGCGCCGCGAACAGGTCCGGCCGCGCGCTCGCGAAGGCGGGGATGAGGCCGAACAGCAGCCCGGTGAGGACTGAGACGCCTGCGGTGAATCCCAGCACTCCAGTATCGATGCCGATGGCCCCGAGGCGCGGAAGATTCGGAGGAGCGATCGACTTGAGCCCCTGGAGTCCGGCCCAGGCCAGACCGACACCGGCCCCGCCACCCACCAGCGACAGGACGACGCTCTCGGTGAGCAGCTGCCGGACCACTCGGCCCCGCCTGGCGCCCAGGGCGCCCCGGATCGCGAACTCGCTCTCGCGCTGCATGGCTCGGCCCAGCAACAGGCTCGAGACGTTGGCACAGGCGATCAGGAGTACGAGTCCTACCGCGCCCAGGACCGCGAGCAGCGCCGGCTTGACGTTCCGGGTCAGCAGGTCCTGCAACGGGGTGACCAGCATCCCAGGCGCGGCATACTCGGTGGGGTACTGCGCCACCAGGCGTCCCGAGATCACATCGAGCTCGCGCAGGGCCGCCTCGGCGGTGACGCCGGGCTTGAGGCGTCCATACTCTCCCAGGTGATGGCAGGTCCGGCAGGCGTAGGGGAGCGAGAGGTCGTATCCCAGCGGGGCCCAGAGCTCGGCCGTGGGCGAAATCAGGTTTTCGAAACTCTTGGGCATCACGCCCACCACGAGGTACTGAGTCTCGTTGAGCGTCACCGGCTTGCCCACCAGCGAGGGATCTCCCCCGAAACGCCGCTGCCAGAGCCCGTAGGAGAGAATGACGACGAAGCGCTTGTCCCGGATGTTCTCTTCGGCGGTGAAGTCCCGGCCGAGGAAGGGTTTCACTCCAAACACCGAGAAGAAATCCCTGGTAACCCGCTGGCCGTTGAGCCGCTCCGGGTCGCCGCCGCCCTGGAGGGTGGGCTGCCACTGGCTGTTGACCGCCAGGGCCTCGAACGAGGTGGACATGGTGTGCAGGTCCAGGAAGGTGGCGTACCCGGTACCGTTCGCGGTGCCGTCCTTGGCGCGCTCGGTCACTCGGACGATGCGCTCCGGCTCGGGGTAGGGAAGCGGCTGAAACAGGATCGGGTTCACCACCGAGAAGATCGCGGTGGTGGCGCCGATGCCCAGGGCGAGGGTCAGTACGGCGAGCGCGGTGAAGCCGGGACGCACGGCGAGCTGTCGGAGCGCGAAGCGCAGGTCGCTGAGCAGGGTGGTCACGAGGGGGTCTCCCCGACTGGGTGTGATGAGTGAGTACCAGGTGTGGCGGGGGCGGTGGCGGCGGCAGGCCCAGGCCGCTTTGAAGAGCTCCCAGCCGTAGCGGGGCGCGGGGCCGGCGCCGTGGGCCTCCTCCAGATCCCCCAGGATGAACTCCCGGTCGGACGCGGGGATCAGCCAGCCGAGCCAGCGGGCGAGCCTCACGGCAGCTCCAGGACGCCGTCGAGTCCGTGGCTCAGCTTGCGGAGCGCCGAGAGCGACCGGCCCAGGGCCTTCCGGCCGGCGGCCGTCACGGCGTAGTGCTTCTTCCGACGGCCGCCCCGCTCGGGGGTTGGCTCGCCCAGGTGGACCGAGACCAGCCCCTTGGCCTCCATGCGGAGGAGGGTCTTGTAGACGCTGCCCAGGCTGACGGTTCGGCCGGCCTGGCGTCCCAGCTCCTCCTGCACGGTCACCCCGTACCCGTCGGCCTTGAGGCGGAGGAGGGCCAGGAGGACGAGCTGCTCGAATTCACCGAGATTGGCGGGCATGGGCCTCATTTAGTAGACAAGGTCAGAGATATAGACGAGGGTGGGTCCGAAAAGGTTGCAACGTTTGAGGGAGGAGGGAGGAGGGAGGAGGGAGGAGGTCCTGCGGGACCGGGAGCAGGTGCTTGGGGGCCGGAGGGTTGTTGCCCGGCCCCTGGGAGACTGCGAGTGGGCGTTTTCCGCGTCGGTTGGACTGCTGAGCAGGTTCGTGCCGTCGTTTTCCGAGTGCGTATGGCCCGCGCGGTGTCGCTCACCGGCAAGGGGGACCTGGCGCAGGACACGCTGGGCCTGTTCTTCACCGCCGATGAGAGCCTGCTCGAAGCGGAGGTCGAGCTCCGCCGGGTTCCGGCGCCGAGTGGCTGGGCCGGCGCCATTACCCTGGGATTCGACCACCAGAGCCGGAACCGCACCGATCTGGCCGCCGTCCTGGAAACCCGGATGTCGAGCGCCTCTCCGTGGGTCGGTCTGGAGATCGGACGGCCGGTGTCGGGCCGGTTGTCTCTCTCGGTGGGTGGTTCGATCACGGCCTACGGTCCGACCTCGGCGTTGCCCGATCCGGCCGGGCTGGGGCCGGTGTACCAGGCCTACCTGGCACCGGAAATCGACATATATGGACGGTCGGCGCATCCGACCGCGGTCTCGATCCTGGCCCGGTACCGGACCAGCGGGTCGGGATCGCTGTGGGTGGCCGCGCGGGCGGAGCACCTGGGTCCGAGCGGGGCGCCGCTCTCCGGCTTTTCCCCCGCGGGAAGTCGCTCGGCGGTGGCCCTGTCGTTCGGGGTGAGCGCGCTGCCCTGAGTCCGGCCCTTCGTGGCCTTCGGCTTGCCTTATCCCGGTCGGAGGCCTTATCTTGTTGTGCTAATTACGGTTGTCATATTCACAAAGACGAATGTAAAGAGGCCAGAAGCGCATGCCGTACGACAAACAGAGCGTTTTGACGAAGTATCGCCAGCATGACGAGGACACCGGCTCTTCCCGGCTCCAGGTGGCCCTTCTCACCGAGCGGATCAACTCGCTCACCGATCACTTCCGCACCCACGCCAAGGATCATCACGGGCGCCGCGGGCTGCTCAAGATGGTCGAAACCCGGAAGCGGCTGCTGAAGTATCTCCGAAGCACCGATCTTCCCACATACCGGGCACTGATCCAGGAACTCGGACTCCGGCACTAGCCGGCCCCGAATGCTTCGGGCGCCCCGCCATGGATGCGGGGCGCCCGCTTTGGCATTCGAGCGAACAGCTCAATAGAAAGCACCACTACCGTGCACAAGATCGAAACCACATTCGCCGGCCGCCCTCTCGTCATCGAGTCGGGCAAGCTGGCCCGCCAGGCCGCCGGCTCCGTGTCGGTCCGCTTCGGCGACACCATGGTCATCGCCGCCGTCACCGTCTCTCCCAACGTCTCCACCCTCCCGTTCTTCCCGCTCACGGTCGAGTACAAGGAAAAGACCTACGCGGCCGGCAAGATCCCGGGCGGCTTCATCAAGCGTGAGGGCCGGCCTTCCGACAAGGAAATCCTGGCCTGCCGGATCATCGACCGCTCGATCCGGCCCCATTTCCCCGAGGGCTTCAAGAACGAGGTCCAGGTCTTCGTCACCGTCGTCTCCGCGGACCAGGAGAACGACGCCGACGTGGTCGGCGCCTTTGCCGCCTCACTGGCGCTGGCCGTGTCGTCCATTCCCTGGAACGGACCGCTGGCCACCGTGCGGGTGGGCCGCCTGGAAGGCAACTGGATCCTCAACCCCACCTTCCAACAGCTCGACCTCTCGAGCATCGACCTCACGGTGAGCGGCAGCCCCGACTCGATCGTGATGGTGGAAGGGGGCGCGCTCGAGGTGTCCGAGTCCGACATCCTGGACGGCCTCAAAGTCGCGCATAAGGGCATCAAGGAATTGATCGGGCACCTCAAGGAGATGGTGAAGAAGTCCGGCAAGCCCAAGATGGAGTGGACCAGGGCGCCGGTGGACGAGGCGCTGGTCAAGCGGGTGCGGGACCTGATCGAGAAAGACATGGCCAAGGCCATCAACGCCAAGGACAAGGCGGCCCGCGCGGCCGGTCTGTCCCAGGTCAAGAAGGACGTCGTGGGCAAGCTGGTCCTCGAGTTCCCCGAGCGGGGCAAGGAAATCGCCGCCGAGATCGAGGAGATCGAGTACCGGGTCATGCGCGCCCAGGTGCTGGACAAGGGTGAGCGGGTCGACGGCCGTGACACCGACACCGTCCGCCCCATCACCATCGAAACCAGCTACCTGCCGCGGGCCCATGGCTCGACCCTCTTTACCCGCGGGCAGACCCAGGCGCTCGTGGCGGTGACGCTGGGCACCAGCGACGACGAGCAGCGGATCGACTCGATCGACGTGCCCGGCGAGACCACCAAGTCGTTCATGCTGCACTACAATTTCCCGCCCTACTGCACCGGCGAGGTGAAGATGATCCGCGGCACCAGCCGCCGCGAGATCGGGCACGGGGCGCTGGCCGAGCGGGCCCTGCAGCCGCTGCTGCCCGACTTCGACGGATTCCCCTACACCCTGCGCATCGTTTCCGAGATCCTCGAGTCCAACGGCTCGTCCTCGATGGCGACGGTGTGCGGCGGCTCGCTGGCGCTCATGGATGCCGGGGTGCCGATCAAGGCGGCCTGCGCCGGCGTGGCGATGGGCCTGATCAAGGAAGGCGACAAGCTCGCCATCCTGACCGACATCCTGGGCTCCGAGGATCACCTGGGCGACATGGACTTCAAGGTGGCCGGCACCGAGCAGGGCATCACCTCGATCCAGATGGACATCAAGATCGAGGGCCTCGACCTCAAGATCATGGAAGAGGCGCTGGCCCGGGCCAGGAAGGGCCGCCTCCACATCCTCGGAGAAATGAAGAAGGCGCTGGCGACCGCGCGGCCGGACCTCTCTCCCCATGCGCCGCGGATCTTCACCATCCAGATCAAGCCGGACAAGATCGGCGATGTCATCGGACCGAAGGGCAAGACCATTCGCGGCATCCAGGACGCCACCGGCGCCAAGATCAGCATCGAGGATTCCGGCGTGGTGACGATCGCCGCCGTGGGCGGAGAAGCCGGCAACAAGGCGCGCGACATGGTCATGGCCATCGTGGCCGAGCCGGAAGTGGGCAAGATCTACGAGGGACCGGTCAAGAGCACCACGCCGTTCGGCGCGTTCGTGGAGATCATCCCCGGCGTCGAAGGGCTGCTGCACATCAGCGAGCTCCAGCATGGCCGCACCGAGAAGACCGAAGACGTCGTCAAGAAGGGCGACATCGTGAAGGTCCAGCTTCTGGAGGTCGACGAGCGCGGCCGGATGAAGCTGTCCCGGAAGGCGCTGATCCCGAAGGAGTAGAACCTTCGTGGAGCTGGAACTCCTCGACGACGGACTGTTCCGGTCCGTTGCCGCCAACGGCCTGACCGTGCTCTCGGAAAAGCTTCCGGGGGTACGGTCGGCCGCTGTTGGTATCTGGGTCCGCTCCGCCAGCGTGCACGAGACCCCCGAGAAGATGGGCGTGGCGCACCTGCTGGAGCACCTGGTGTTCAAGGGGACGGTGCGCCGGAGCGCCAAACAGCTCGCCCAGGAGCTCGAGGTCCGGGGCGGCTCGCTCGACGCGTACACCTCGCGCGATCACACCAGCTATCAGGCCCACATCCTCGACGCCGACGTCCCCCTGGCGGTGGAGATCCTCACCGACCTGGTGCGGCACCCGCTGCTCCGCGCCGAAGACCTGGACCTGGAGCGGAAGGTGGTGCTCGAGGAAATCAGCGGCGTCGAAGACACCCCGGACGATCTGGTGTTCGAGCTGCACGCCAGGACCCTCTGGCCCGAGCACCCCTACGGCTACTCGATTCTGGGTACCCCGGAGAGCGTGGCCGGCCTCACCACGACGGACCTCGCGGCAGTGCACGGGGCGGGCTACTATCGCGGGAACTGCGTGATCGCGGCGGCCGGCCACGTGGACCATGCCCAGCTCCTCACGGTGCTGGAGCGGGAAGGGTGGTTCGAGGGAGATCTGGAGCCGTCCCGCGCTCCGGTGGCCGCTACCCCTGCCGCGCGCGGGGTGGTGCGCCAGGAAGCGCGTGACTCGGCCCAGACCCACATCGTCCTGGGCACCGATACCTTCGGGGCCCGGGACCCGCGCCGCTACGCGCTCGCCATCCTGGCCAACGTGCTGGGCGGCGGGATGTCCAGCCGGCTGTTCCAGCGGGTGCGCGAACAGCTGGGGCTGGCCTACGCGATCTACGCCTTCCAGCAGCTCTTCCAGAGCGCCGGGATGGTCGGCGTGTACGTCGGCACCCAGCCCGGCACCGCAGCGGCCGCCGAAGCCGCCATTCGGGAGGAGCTGGCCCGGCTGGCCCGGGAAGGGCTCCCGGAGGAGGAGCTCGCCGGGGGACGGCAGCAGCTCAAGGGGCAGGTCATGCTCTCGCTGGAGAGTCCCAGCAGCCGGATGCATCGGCTGGCCGGGATGGTGCTGCACCGCGATCGCTACCGGCGGCTCGACGAGGTGCTGGCCGAGATCGACGCGGTGACGGCGGCGGAAGTGGCCGTGATGGCCGGCGAATTCTTCACGCCGGAGCGGTGGAGTGTCGTCCGGCTGGGGCCAGGGGAACAATCCAACACAGAGATTCCGTCATGAACATCGGCGTTCCGAAGGAAATCAAGACCAACGAGAACCGGGTGGCCCTGGTGCCGGCGGGCACCCAGCTCCTGGTGGGCGGCGGCCACACCGTGTTCGTCGAGCAGGGCGCCGGCCTGGGCAGCGGATTCAGCGACGAGCAGTACGTCTCGGCCGGCGCGAAGATCCTGGGCACCGCGGACGAGGTCTGGGCCAAAGCCGAGATGATCATGAAGGTGAAGGAACCGATCGCGGTCGAATGGCCCAGAATGCGGAAGGGCCAGGTGATCTACACCTACTTCCACTTCGCCGCGGCCGAGGAGCTCACCCGGGCGGTGATCGCCTCCGGCTGCATCGCGGTGGCGTACGAGACGGTGCAGCTTCCCAACGGCGAGCTGCCGCTGCTCACCCCGATGTCCGAGGTGGCCGGGCGGATGGCGGTGCAGGAGGGAGCCAAGTACCTGGAGAAGGTGTACGGCGGGCGCGGCGTGTTGCTCGGGGGCGTGCCGGGGGTGGCTCCGGCCAAGGTCGCCATCATCGGCGGCGGGGTGGTGGGTATCAACGCCGCCAAGATGGCGGCCGGGCTCGGCGCCAACGTCATCATCCTGGATATCTCGCTCGACCGGCTCCGCTATCTCGACGACGTGCTGGCGGCCAACGTGCGGACCATCTACTCCAACCGCTTCAATATCCTCGAGGCCATCGAGCGGGCCGACCTGGTGATCGGCGCGGTGCTCCTGCCAGGCGCCAAGGCCCCGCACCTGATCACCCGGGCCGACCTCAAGCGGATGCAGCAGGGCGCGGTGATCGTGGATGTGGCGGTGGACCAGGGCGGCTGCGTCGAGACCATTCACCCGACCACCCACGAGAATCCCACCTATTTCGTGGACGGCATTCTCCACTACGCCGTGGCCAACATGCCCGGGGGCGTCCCCCGCACGTCGACCCTGGCCCTCACCAACGCCACGCTTCCGTACGCCCAGCGGCTGGCCAAGAAGGGCTGGAAGCAGGCCTGCCGGGACGACCGGGCGCTGGCGCTGGGGCTCAACGTGGTCGAGGGGAAGGTGGTCTATCCGGGGGTGGCGGAGGCGTTCGGGCTGCCGCTGGTGCCGGTGGAGACGGTGTTGTAGGAGGGATTGAGGATCGAGGATTGAGGATCGAGGGGCCTCACTCCTCCCTCAATCCTCAATCCTCAATTCTCAATCCTCGATCCTCGCTCCTCGATCCTCAATCCTCGATCCTATGATAGAAATCCTCATCCAGCGCCTCCCCCACGGCGAGGGCCTCCCGCTGCCGGCCCGCGCGACCCACGGCTCCGCCGGGTTCGACCTCGCCAGCGCCGAGTCCGGGACCCTGGCTCCGGGGGCCCGGCGGCTGTTTGCCACCGGATTCCGGGTGGCGATTCCGGCGGGATACGAGGTCCAGATTCGGCCCCGCTCCGGGCTCGCCCTCAAGCACGGGGTCACCCTCCCCAACACGCCGGCCACGATCGACAGCGACTATCGGGGGGAGCTGATGGTCGCGATGGTGAATCTTGGCCAGGAAGCGTTCGAGGTCACCCGGGGCATGCGGATCGCCCAGCTGGTGGTGGCCCGGGTTGAACCGGCTGAATTCCGAACGGTAGAGTCCCTTCCCGAGACCGGCCGGGGAGCCGGAGGGTTCGGGAGCACCGGCCTGGGAGGCTAAGGCAGTACTTTTGCCCGCTTGTAGAAGTCCAATCCTGCCATTAGGTTAGCATCAAGTTCACCCCGGTTGCCTTCGTGTCCTTGTTCTCGTCCTGGAAATTTCTCAATCTCCTGCCCGCGAACGAGATCGCTGTCGATCTTGGCACGGCCAACACCCTCATTTACGTCAAGGGTGAAGGCATCGTGCTGAATGAGCCCTCCGTTGTTGCGCTGGAACGATCCACCGGAAAAATCAAAGGCATCGGACTCGAAGCGAAGCGCATGCTCGGCCGCACGCCGGAAGGCATTATTGCCATACGGCCGCTCAAGGATGGCGTGATCGCCGACTTCGACGTCACCGAAAAGATGCTCCGCTACTTCCTCAAGACCATCATCGACAAGCATCTCTTCCGGGTAAAGCCGCGGGTCATCGTGTGCGTTCCCTCGGGAATCACCGAGGTCGAGCGGCGCGCGGTTCGGGATTCCGCGGAGACCGCGGGCGCCAAGCAGGTGCTCATGGTGGCGGAGCCGATGGCCGCGGCCATCGGTGTGGGCCTTCCGGTGGAAACGCCCACCGGCAACATGGTCATCGACATCGGCGGCGGCACCACCGAGATCGCGGTGATCGCGCTGTCGGGCATCGTGTCGGATACCTCGATCCGCACCGGCGGAGACGAGCTCGACCAGGCCATCGTGCAGTTCATGCGCAAGAACTACAACCTCCTCGTGGGCGAGCCCACCGCCGAAGCCATCAAGATCAAGATCGGCTCCGCCTATCCCACCGGCGAGGAGCGGGAGATGGAAGTGAAGGGCCGCGACCTGGTCTCCGGTATTCCCAAGACGGTGCGGGTGCACTCGAGCGAGATCCGCGAAGCCATCCAGGAGCCGATCCAGCAGGTGGTGGACGCGGTGCGCCGGGCCCTGGAAATCACGCCGCCGGAGCTGGCCAGCGACATCGTGGACCGGGGCATCATTATGACCGGCGGGGGCGCGTTGATCCGGGGGCTGGATCTGCTGCTCCAGCAGGAGACCGGACTCCCGATCCACGTCGACGAAGATCCGCTGACCTGCGTGGTGCGCGGCACCGGCCGCATCCTCGACGACTACGAAAAGTATCGGAGCGTTCTCACCTCCTGACATGATCCGGGCTCCGGGCCGCGCCACCTCACGGAGCGACACCCTCCTGCTACTGGCCTGTGTGCTGCTGTCGGCGGTGATGATCGCGTTGCCCGACCAGCTGAGCCAGCGCCTTGCCGCCGGCCTCCGGGACACGGTGCTTTCCCCGCTTCTCTGGATCCAGCGCCAGGCCGCCGAGGGCCGCACCAGCCGGCGCCGGTTCCAGGCGATTCAGGCCGAGCGGGATTCCGTCGCGCTGGCCTCGCAATCGCTCGCAGCGCTCACGGCGGAGAATGCGCGGCTGCGGGCCCTGCTCGACCTTCGGGCTCGCACTACCTCGAGCTCGGTCCCCGCCGAAGTGCTGCACCAGACCGCTCCGACCGATGGGCGCACGCTGCTGCTGGGAGTCGGCGCCGGCACCGGCATCCGGGTCGGCGATCCGGTCGTGTCCCCGGAAGGCCTGGTCGGAGTCCTGGTGAGCGTCGGCGCGCGGACCGCCGTGGCCATGACCTGGGCCCACCCGGATTTCCGGGTGAGCGCGGTGACGGACGACGGGGCCGCGCTCGGTATCGTGGCGCCGTCGGCCAACACCGACGCGAGCGAGGCGTTTCTCGAGTTTCGCGGGGTGGCGTATCGCGACACCGTGGCCGCCGGCACCCTGGTCATGACCTCGGGGCTCGGCGGAGTGTACCCCAAGGGCGTGCCGATCGGGCGGGTGGCGGGGGTGCGGCGCGAGGAGCTGGGGTACGAGCGGGTCTACCGGCTGGCGCCGATGGCCAACCCCGGGCATGTGGCGCATGTGCTGATCGTCCGGACTCCCGCGGTGCCGGAGAGGGCCCCATGAGCGCGCGCCGCGGAGACCTCCGGCTCTACCTCGGCTTTGCCGTGCTGCTGGCTCTCCATTTCTACGTGCGGCCCCGGGTCTTCGACGGCCGCGCGGCTCCCGACTTCCTCTTTCTGGCGCTCATGCTCATCGCCATCCGGGCGCGCCCCGGATACGCGGCCGTGGCCGGGTTCCTGTTCGGCATGGCCAGTGACGCGCTCACGCCCGCGTCCCTGGGTGCGGGGGCGCTGGCGAACACGCTGGTGGGCTACCTCGCGGCGTGGGGCCGGGCGGTGTTCTTCCCCGACAACGTGCTGGTCAACGCGGGCCTCTTCGCCGCCGGCGTCTGGGTCCGCAATGCCATCATCCTCATCGCCAGCGGGACTCCCTCGGCGCAGTTGTCCAGCGATCTGCTGGTCTGGGCGCCGCTGCAGGCCGTTTCCAGCGCCGTCGCGGGCATGCTGCTGCTGGTGGTGCTCGGCGACTGGTTCGCCATCCGGCTCGAGGCATGAGCACCCCCGGCGAACGGCTGCGGCGCCGCTCGGCGGTGACCCAGGCGGTCCTGGCGGTGTCGTTTCTGCTGCTGGCGGGCGCGTTCTTCCGAGCCCAGGTGGTCGGGTATGAGGACTACCGGATGCAGTCCCAAAAGAACCGGCTCCGGCAGGTGCCGCTGCTGGCGCCGCGGGGGGCAATCCTCGACCGGAACAAGCTGGTCATCGCGGACAACGTTCCGGGATACACCGTCAAGCTGTTCGCGTCGTCGCTGGACACCATGCGCGCCGTGCTGAGCCGGCTGCGCGGCGTCGTGCCGCTCGACAGCGGCACGGCCGACCTCATCGTGCGCCGGTTCCGCGCGGCGCAGTATCAGCCCGCGCTGGTATTCACCGGCGCCAACTTCGCCACCGTCTCCAAGCTGGAAGAGCACCGGTTCCTGCTGCCCGGGCTGGTGGTGCAGACCGAGCCGCGCCGGGTGTACGGGAGCGGCACCGCGGTGGCGCACCTGGTGGGCTACGTCGGTGAGGTGTCGGAGGACGAGCTGGACCGGGGCCGGTTTCCCGGCTCGCGGATGGGGTCGATCGTCGGGCGGGACGGGCTGGAACAGCAGTATGACTCGATCCTGCGCGGCGTGGACGGGGTGCAGTACACCGAGGTCGACGCGCGGGGCCGCATGGTCCGGGAGCAGCTCGCGTCGCCTTCGCTGGCGCCGATCGCGGGCTCGCCCATCGTCACCACGATCGATCTTTCCCTCCAGCGGTTCGTCGACAGCATGTGGGTCGCCGGCCGGGCCGGCATCAAGGGCGCCATGGTGGCCATGACTCCCGACGGGCAGATCCTGGCGCTCTATTCCGCCCCCACCTTCGATCCCAACGATTTCATCGGCGGCATCACCGGCGAGCGGTGGAACGCGCTCAACACCGATCCGGCCAAGCCGCTGATCAACCGGGCCATCCGGGGCACCTATCCCCCCGCCTCGCCCTTCAAGCTCGCCACCGCCGTGATGGCGCTGCGGCGCGGCATCGTGGACTTCGACACCCACATGCCGATACCGTGCCGGGGAGGTATGCAGTACGGCAACCGGTTCATCCACTGCTGGAGGAGGGAAGGGCACGGCTCACTCGACCTGACCGGCGCCATCGCGGCGAGCTGCGATGTCTACTTCTATCAGCTGGGCCTGAAGCTGGGACTGGATCACCTCCTGGAAGACGGCAACCTCCTCGGATTCAGCGACCGGAGCGGCATCGATCTGGGAAGCGAGTCCAAGCCGATGCTGCCCGCCAACGTCGAGTACTACAATCAGCGCTACGGCCCACGGAATTGGAGCAACGCGGTCACTCTCAACCTGGCCATCGGCCAGGGGGAGAACACCCAGACCCTCATCAACATGATGCGGTTCTACGCGGCCCTGGCCGGTGACGGCACCTCGGCGCCGCCCTACCTGGTCCAGCGTGCGAAGGGGGCAGCGGTCCGCAACCTGGGCCTTACCCCGGCGCAGCTCCTGGGCCTTCGAGCCGCGCTTTGCCGAGTGGTTCAGAGCGGCACCGCGGCCGCGAGCGGCGGACGCGAGCTCCAGGTCTGCGGCAAGACCGGGACGGCCCAGAGCTCGAGGAAGGGCGACGATCACGGCTGGTTCCTGGGCTATGCCCCCGCCAACAAGCCCCAGATCATCGTGGGGAGCATCATGGAGTCATTGGGCGGGCACGGCGGAGCCTCGGTCGCCCCGTACGTGGTCCAGGTGATCAGGCACTACCTGGTTTCCCGAGATTCGACCCTCCTGCGCGCCAAGGTCCGGGTGCCGGTGCTGGAGGATTCGGTGACCGGCACCGTCACCCCGCCCGACACCGCGCGCCAATGAGACGGGACGGGCTCGACCGGCCGCTCCTGCTGGTCGTGCTGGCGCTGGCCGCGTTCGGCGTGCTCATGGTGTATTCGGCGGGGCAAACCGACGTTCCGTCGGTGGCCGCGCGGGGCGCCTGGCTCCGTCAGCTGGTCTGGCTGGTCGTGGGAGTGATCGCGGCCGGGGTGGTCTTCCGGGTGAATTTCCGGATTCTGGAATGGGCCGCGCCCGGACTGTACGCCCTGGGCCTGTTTCTGCTGGCGCTCACCCTGGTGGTCGGCACCGGCGCCGGCACGGCGGCCGGAAGCAAGAGCTGGCTGGCGATCGGCACGCACCGGATTGGGCAGCCGGTCGAGGTGGCCAAACTCGCCACGATCTTCCTGCTGGCCCGGTACCTCTCCTCCCTTCGGGAACCGCCCCGCGCCCTCCGCGGCCTGATCACCCCGGTGCTGATCGCCGGGGCGCCGCTACTGCTCGTCATGGCTCAGCCCGACCTGGGCAGCGCCATCGTGTTCATCGGGATCCTCTTCGCCATGCTGTTCTGGAGCGGGGTGTCCCCCCGGCTCCTGTTGCTGCTCGCGTCGCCCGCGGTGAGCCTGCTGCTCGCGGCCGACACCCGCTGGTGGGGCGCCTGGATGCTGCTGCTGTTCCTGTTGCTCGTGCTGTGGCGCGCCTACGTCAGCGAGGGGGTCTTGATCTACCTGGTGAACTCGGCCATGGGTGTCATGGCCATTCTGATCTGGAACCGGCTCAAGCCCTACCAGCAGAACCGGCTGATCACGTTCCTCAACCCGGAAACCGATCCGATCCACGCCGGGTATCAGGCCATCCAGTCCAAGGTCGCCATCGGGTCGGGCGGGTTGCTCGGCACCGGATTCCTGAACGGGCCCCAGAAGCGGCTGGCCTATCTGCCCGAGCAATACACCGATTTCATCTTTGCCGTGCTGGGCGAGGAATTGGGCTTCGTGGGGGTGGTGGCCGCGCTGGGATTGTTCCTCTGGTTCTTCCTGATCCTGCTCCGGATCGCGCGCCGGGCCACCGATCCGTTCTCCAGCCTGGTCGTCTTCGGCATCCTGGGACTGTTCTTCACCCACCTCTTCGAAAACGTGGGAATGACCATCAACGTCATGCCGATTACCGGGATTCCGCTGCCGTTCTTCTCGTATGGCGGGTCGTTCCTGCTGTCTTGTGCTTTGGCGGTCGGCTTGGTCCTCCGGGTGGCCTGGGACTCCAGGTTAAGTGGCTATACCGATACGTGACAACGACTTACGTGTCAAGGACTGGCGGTGTGCGAGGGATTGCGCCAGATTGATCGGTCCCGCACCCCCAACCCTAGACCTATGGCCGTGATGGCGTGGTTCAAGAAGGAGCGCAAACCTCGCATCTCGCAGCGGACCAAGCTGGAGATTCCGAAGGATGCCTGGGAGCGCTGCGAGAATTGCGGCCACGTGGACATTCGGGAGCGCTTCGACCGGGCGCTCAACGTGTGCGCCGAGTGCGGCCATCACCGCCGCTTTACGGCCGAGGAATACGTCGAGCTGATGACCGACCCCGGCACCTGGCGTGAGCTGTTTGCCGGCCTGCGCTCCCTGGACCCCCTCAAATTCGAGAACTACGCCGACCGTCTGGTCGCCGCCGAAAAGAAGGCCGGGAGCTCGGACGCGATCTACACCGGACTCGGGCGGCTGGACGGCCTGCCGTTCCACCTCGGGGCCATGAATTTCAGCTTCATGGGCGGGTCCATGGGTTCGGTGGTGGGAGAAAAGGTCGCGCGGCTGGCCCGCCGATCGGCCGACAAGCGGCTGCCGCTGGTGCTGGTGTGCACCTCCGGGGGCGCCCGAATGCAGGAAGGCGTGTTGTCGCTGATGCAGATGGCCAAGACCTCCGCCGCCATCGGCCAGCTCAAGTACGAGTCCATTCCGTTCGTCACCATTCTCACCAATCCCACGCACGGCGGCGTGTCGGCCTCGTTCGCCATGCAGGGCGATGCGATCCTCGCCGAGCCCGGCGCGGTGATCGGCTTTGCCGGTCAACGGGTCATCAAGCAGACCATCGGCCAGGATCTGCCCGAGGGATTCCAGACCGCCGAGTTCCTGCTGGAGCACGGTCAGATCGATGAAGTGGTGCCGCGGGGCTCGCTTCGGGAGACGACGGCCCGGCTGCTTCGCCATATGCTGGGCCAGGGTGCCGCCCCGGTCGCCGCGGCCAAGGGCGTCGGGGCCGAGCAGTAGCTCGATCCCGGTCCGCCGTCCGGCGGGCTCGCCTCCTTCATGGTCCTCTCCTACTCCGACGCGCTGGCGTATCTCTACCCGCGCATCACCCAGATCAAGTTCGGGCTGGACACGACCCGCGCCCTCCTCAGCGAAATCGGAGATCCCCATACCCTGATCCCCACGGTGCACGTGGGCGGTACCAACGGAAAAGGGAGCGTGACCGCGCTGGTGGCCGCCGGCCTCAGAGCCGCGGGCTTCCGGGTCGGCACCTACACCTCGCCTCACCTGGTCTCGTTTCGCGAGCGGGTCATGGTGGACCAGGTTCCGATCAGCGAGGCTGCGGTGGCGAGCTGGACGACCCGGCTCAGGCCGCTCGCCGACTCGCTCGGCGCGACCTTCTTCGAGACCACGACCGCGATGGCCTTCGCCGACCTCGCGGCGCGCGGCGCCGAGATCGGAGTGATCGAGGTCGGGCTGGGCGGCCGGCTCGACAGCACCAACGTGGTGCGGCCGATGGCCAGCGTGGTCACCAAGATCGAGATGGATCACCAGAAGTACCTGGGTGAAACCCTCGAGGCGATCGCCCGCGAAAAGGCCTGGATCGCCAAACCGGGCGCGCCGTTCGTGGTCGGGGAAACCCGGCCGGCCATTCTCGCGGTGCTCCGCGCCGAGGCGGACCTCGCGGTGCGGTCGCTGGATCCCGGGGCCGCGGCCGACGTCCGCGAAGTTCCTCCCGGCCAGCTCTACCGGCAGGACCTCGCGCTGCTGGGCCGCCACCAGCGGCGCAACGCCGCGGTGGCCCGCGCGGTGCTCGAGTCGCTTCCGGCCGGGTACCGGCCCGATGCCGATGCCATCCGGCGAGGATTCGCCGGGGCAACCGTTCCCGGACGCCTGGAGCGGCGGGGAAAGTGGCTCTTCGACGTCGCGCACAATCCGGATGGAGTGGCCGCGCTCTGCCAGGCGGTCTCCGAGCTCGACCTGCCCAGGCCGGTGCACGCGATGGTCTCGATTCTGGGGGACAAGGCCTGGCCCGAGATGCTGGTGCAGCTCGATCGCGTCGTGGATCGGGGGATTCTGACGGTCACCCCGAGCGCGGAAGGGCGGCGGTGGGACCTGGAGTGGCTCCGCCGCTGGCTCCAGGATCCCACCCGTCCGCCGGCGCGGGCCGCGTGGCGGCTGGAGCCGGATTTTCGGCGGGCCCTGGCGGACGTGCAAACGGGGGCCGGAACGGTGCTCATCACCGGCTCGTTCCACACCGTGGGCGACGTGATGGGGGTGCTGGGATTTTCACCAGTCTGACCGGAGGAGATGTTATGCGGAGTCTTCGGCTCGTCGTGACCGCTGCGGCTGGATTCAGCGTCCTCGTCATCGGCTGTGCCGGCGAGGCCGCCGGGGGAGGGAAGGCGTCCACCCGGGACAGCGCGGGCGTTTCGATCGTCGAGAACACCGGTCCCGCCTGGCCGGCCAATCGCGGCTGGACGGTGGTTGACAGCCCGCTGGTCGATATCGGCGATGTGGATCGCGTCGTGGGTCCGGTGCGGTTGAGCGACGGTCGGCTCGCCATCGCCAACGCGGGGACCAACGAGGTGCGGATCTACGACGCCAAGGGCGCCCGCCTCACGTCCTCCGGGCGGGCCGGAAGCGGCCCGGGCGAGTATCAGAACCTGGTCGGAATCTGGGCCGGTCCGGCCGATTCGGTGATGGTCTCCGACATCCTGGTGCGCCGGCTCTCGGTGCTGGACCGCGAAGGCACCTTCGGCCGGTCGTTTTCGCTCGGCGGTACGGCGGGGGGGTTCGTGTCGATCAACGGCTCGGTCGACTTCGCGGTTCCGCTGGGGTGGATGGGGGACGGGTCAATCGTGGGACTGTCCCAGACCTTCGCCATCAATGCCGCTCGCCAGGGGATCTTCCGGGACACGATCACGGTGATTCGGTACGGCCCCGATGGGACCGCGCGCGACACGGTGGGGCGGTTCCCGGGGCCGGAGATGGAGCAGATGACCATCGCCGTCGGTGCCCAATCCATGAGCGCGCCGACACCGGTTCCCCTCGGCAGGCAGTTCGTCGCCGCGGCCCACGGCGATCGCTTCTACGCCGGCGTCAACAACGCCTGGGAGATTCAGGTCCGCGGCGTCGACGGCAGGCTCACACGGCTGATCCGCGCCGCAGTCGACCCGCCGAAGATCACGCCGGCCGACATCGCGGCGAGCCGGAAGGAGCTGCGCGATCAGCTCGAGGCGCAGCCGATGATGAAGAGCGTGCCCGAGCCGATCAAGAAACAGCTGACCGCCCGGGTCGATCAGGCAAAATATCCCGCGGCCTTCGCCTTCTTCGGCGGATTTCTGGCGGACCCGGAGGGTAATCTCTGGGCCCAGGAGGTCACGTCTTCGGTCCTGCAGGGCCTTCGGTACGCGGTGATTGATTCGGCGGGGCGATTCCTGGGCCGAGTGACCCTCCCGAAGAGTTTCAGAGCCACCGCCATCGGCAGCGACGCGGTGTACGGGGTCTGGAAGGATCCTGACGACGTGGAGCATGTCCGCGCTTACCCGCTTCGAAAGGGGCCCGTCAACTAGGCTTAAGTCATTATCGGCCAGGGCTTAAGCCGATTATCTTATGCCGATGGAACACAAGGCCCTGCCCGGATTCCGGGACTTCTTCCCGGAGGAGTTCGCCCTTCGGGCCCACATCTTCGAAGCCATGCGAGGGGTCTCCCGTCGCTACGGGTTCGAGGAATACGACGGGCCGCCGCTCGAGTCGACCGATCTCTACACCGGCAAGAGCGGTCAGGAGATCCTGGCCCAGCTGTATCACTTCACCGACAAGGGCGGACGCGAGGTGGCGCTCCGCCCCGAGATGACCCCGACCCTGGCCCGGATGGTGGCCGAGCGGGCCAACGGGCTCCGGAAGCCGATTCGCTGGTTCTCGATTCCCCAGCTGTTCCGGTACGAGCGCCAGCAGCGCGGCCGGCTGCGGGAGCACTTCCAGCTGAACTGCGATCTGGTGGGTGAGCCGGGTCCGCTCGGCGACGCCGAGATCATCGCGCTGGCAATCGACGTGATGCGAGCCCTCGGGCTCACCGCGGCCGACGTGAGGGTGCGGGTCTCCGACCGCCGGCTGCTGGCCGTGCTCCTGGAGGAAATCGCGGTGGGCGCCGCGCGACAGGATCTGGCATTCGATGCGCTCGACAAGCTGGGCCGCTCGGAGTACGGACACCGCCGGAAGGCGCTGGTCGACGCGGGTGTGGCCGAAGATGCGATCGCCGCGCTCGAGTCCCTGGTGGAGGTTCGCGCCTGGGCCGATCTGGAGCAACGGTTTCCCGAGGCGGCCCAGGCGGGGCAGCCGCTGCACGAATCGCTGGTCGCGCTCGATGCCATGGGCCTGGGTGATTTCATCGACCTCGATCTCACCATCGTGCGCGGGCTGGCCTACTACACCGGAACCGTGTTCGAGCTGTTCGACGCCCAGCGGTCCCTCCGCGCCATCTGCGGCGGCGGTCGCTACGACAAGCTTCTGGACCAGATCGGCGGAGTGGACCTGCCGGCGCTGGGATTCGGCATGGGAGACGTGGTGCTGGGCGAGCTGCTCAAGGAGCGCGGCCTGGCGCCGGACGCTCCCACCGGGGCGCAGGTATTCGTGGTGTCGGTCACCCCCGAGGACCGCCCCGCGGTGCTGCACCTGTCGCATCAGCTCCGGGACGCCGGCATCCGGGTGGAGTATTCCCTGGGCGACGACAAGATGGGCAAGCAGCTCAAGCTGGCCGATGCCCGGCGGGCCCGCTTTGCCGTGGTCCTCGGGCCGGAGGAACGATCCCGCAACGCCGCGGTGCTCAAGACCCTCGGCGCGGGGACCCAGCGTGAAGTACCGATCTCCGAGCTTTCCGCGATCCTCTTGCAGGAGCTCGCGCGTTGAGCGCATCGCTCACCGCTCACTCCCTACCGCTCACCGCGGGCGTCACCGATGGCTGACAACAAGGCTCTGACCACCCGGGCCCAGGACTTCAGCGCGTGGTACAACGAGTTGATCATGAAGGCCGAGCTGGCGGACTACAGTCCGGTCCGCGGCTGCATGGTCATCCGGCCCAACGGCTATGCCATCTGGGAAGAGATGCAGCGGGCCCTGGACCGGATGTTCAAGGAGACGGGGCACGAGAACGCCTACTTCCCGCTGCTGATTCCCCAGAGCTTCATGAACAAGGAGGCGGAGCACGTCGAGGGGTTCGCGCCCGAGACGGCGGTGGTGACGCATGGCGGCGGCAAGGAGCTGGAGGAGCCGCTGGTGATCCGTCCCACGTCGGAGACGATCATCTATGCCATGTTTTCCAAGTGGATCCAGAGCTGGCGGGACCTGCCGCTCCTGATCAACCAGTGGGCCAACGTGGTCCGCTGGGAGCTCCGGACCCGGCTGTTCCTGCGGACCACCGAATTCCTCTGGCAGGAAGGGCATACCGCCCATGCCACCGAGCACGAAGCGCAGGAGGAGGCGCTCCGGATGCTCGGCGTCTACCGCACCTTCATGGAACAGTGGATGGCCATGCCGGTCCTGACGGGCCGGAAGACCGACAGTGAGAAATTCGCGGGGGCGCTCCGGACCTATGGCTGCGAGGCGCTGATGCAGGACAACAAGGCGCTGCAGGCCGGGACCAGCCATCACCTCGGCCAGAATTTCGCCAAGGCGTTCGACGTGACCTTCCAGACCGCCGAGGGCGGTCTGGACCACGTCTGGAGTACCTCGTGGGGTGTGTCCACCCGGCTGGTCGGGGGGCTGATCATGACGCACGGCGACGACAACGGGCTGATCTGCCCGCCCCGCCTGGCGCAGTGGCAGGTGGTGATCGTCCCGATCTGGAAGACCGACGAGGAGCTGGCGAGGGTGCTGGGGGCGGCGGATCTCATCTGCCGCGATCTCAAGGCCGCCGGCATCCGCGCCCACGTGGACCGGCGCCAGGGCATGAAGCCGGGGGCCAAGTACTACGAATGGGAGGGACGCGGGGTCCCGCTCCGGCTCGAGCTGGGGCCGCGGGACCTCGCCAATCAGACCGTGATGCTGGCCCGCCGCACCGGCGGCCCCAAGGAGTCGATGCCCGCCGGTGGGCTGGCCGAGCGCCTCCTGGGCGAGATGGACCGGATGCAGACCGCGCTCTTCGACGCCGCGCTGGCGCGACGCGAGGCGGCGTCACTCCGCGGCCCGAAGTCCAAGCAGGAGTTCATTGATTTCATCGAGGGCCCCGGCGGATTCGTCTATGCGGGATGGTGCGGCGACCCGGCGGTGGAGGCGGAAATCAAGGAGCAGACCAAGGCGACGATCCGGGTGATCCCGGACGAGGAATTCCGCTCCCCGACCCCTCCCTCGACCTGTATCTGGACCGGGCGGCCCTCCGTGGCGGAAGTGGTCTGGGCCAAGGCCTACTGATGACGATCGCGGGGCACATCGGACCCCGGGCCGGCGCCGAAGGCCGGCAGGCGCGGCTCTTCGCCGATGCGGGCCTCACCCGGGACGACGATGGCGCGCTGCGGTTCGGAGGGGTGCCGGTGGACGACATCGCGCGGGGCGCCGGCACGCCCGCGTACGTCTATAACGCCGCCGCGATTCGGGTCCGCTACTCTGCGCTCACCCAGGCGCTGGCGTCTTTGCCGCACCGGATCCAGTATGCCGTCAAGGCCAACGCCTGCCTGGCGGTGCTTCGGGTGCTGCGGGACCTGGGGGCGGGCTGCGATATCGTGTCCGCGGGCGAGCTCCGGCGGGCCCTGGCGGCGGGGTTTGCGCCCGAGGGGATCGTGTTCAGCGGGGTCGGGAAGACCAACGAGGAGCTGGCGGAAGCCTGCGCCACCGGCATCGGCCAGATCAACGTCGAATCGCTGGAAGAGCTGGAGGCGCTGGTCCATGTCGCCGCGCGGGGGGAGCACCGCATCAGGGCCGGCATCAGGGTCAATCCCGATGTGACGGTGGATACGCATCCGTTCATCACCACCGGCACGGCCGCGGCCAAGTTCGGGATTCCCGCCGACCAGGTCGTGGAGGTGGCGCGGCGGATCGCGGCCCACCCCCGGATGGAACTCTCCGGCATCGCGATGCACGTGGGCAGCCAGCTGCTGGACCCGGCTCCCTACGTGAAAGGCGCCCGGACCCTGGCCGACCTGGTCCGGTCCATCCGCAGCGTCGGCATCCTCACGTTGCGCTCGATCGGCCTGGGCGGCGGGCTGGGCATCCAGTACGACGACGAGATTCCACTCCAGCCCGCGACGCTGGCCGAGGCGATCCGTCCGATCGTGGCGTCGCTGGGTCTGGAGCTCCACCTGGAGCCGGGGCGCTATCTGGTGGGAAGCGCCGGAATCCTCCTGGCTACCGTGCTCTACCGGAAGCACGCGGGTGGGAAGGACTTCGTCGTCGTCGATGCCGGCATGAACGACCTGGTTCGGCCCAGCCACTACAACGCGCACCACGAGGTGGTGGTGGCGACCGATCGCGGACGGGCGGCCACGCCGGTCGATGTCGTGGGACCGATTTGCGAATCGGGAGATTTCCTGGCACTGGAGCGCCGGCTGCCGTCCCTGGACCGGGGTGACGTCATCGCCATTCTTGGCGCGGGAGCCTACGGTTTCGTCATGAGCTCGACCTACAACGCGAGGCCCCGCGCTCCGGAAATCCTGGTGGACCGGGGGCGC
Source organism: uncultured Gemmatimonadales bacterium (assembly GCA_963762545.1). Lineage (GTDB taxonomy): Bacteria > Gemmatimonadota > Gemmatimonadetes > Gemmatimonadales > GWC2-71-9 > JABFSM01. The sequence continues at coordinate 1,014,907 of CAVXLC010000002.1, forward strand.
TGGGCGGTGGCACGCCGGCGGGACACACTGGACGAGTTGATGCGGGGCGAACGGGCGGACTGTTTCGACGCAAAGGAAGCCACGTGATTCACCACGACCGGATACTCATTCTCGACTACGGGTCCCAGTTCACCCAGCTCATCGCGCGCCGGGTCCGCGAGGCCCACGTGTATTCGGAAATCCATCCGCCCACCCGCTCGCTCGAGTGGATTCGCGCCTGGGAGCCCAAGGGGATTATCCTCTCGGGCGGCCCCAACTCGGTGTATGACGAGGGCGCTCCGCTCGCGCCGAAGGGCTTGCTCGATCTGGGTATCCCGGTGCTGGGCCTCTGCTACGGCATGCAGATGATCGCCCATCTGACCGGAGCGAAGGTGGTGAACGCCCACCGGAAGGAATACGGCCGCTCCCAGGTGAAGGTGCTGGGCGGGCGGCTGTTCCAGGGGTTTGCGCCGGGCGAAGACATCCAGTGCTGGATGAGCCACGGCGATCACGTGGATGCGCCGCCGCCGGGCTATGTGGCCACGGCGTCCAGCGCCAATTCGCCGGTGGCGGGCTTCGAGCATCAGACCAAGCCGATTCATGCGGTACAATTCCATCCCGAGGTGGCCCACACGCCCCGCGGCGGCGAGATCATCGCCAACTTCCTGTTCGAGATCTGTCGCTGCTCGGCGGACTGGACCGCAGGCCATTTCATCGAGAGCGAGACCGCGCGGATCATGCGCGAGGTCGGCCCCACCGCGCGGGTGATCTGCGGCCTGTCGGGCGGGGTCGATTCTTCGGTGGCCGCCGCGCTGGTCCACCGCGCGGTGGGGAACCGGCTCACCTGCATCTTCGTCGACCACGGACTACTCCGGCTGCATGAGCGCGAGCAGGTGGAGCAGACCTTTCGGAGGCATTTGGGCATCGATCTCCGGGTGATCGACGCGAGCGAGCGTTTCCTGGCCCGGCTGGACGGCGTGGCCGACCCGGAACTGAAGCGCCGGATCATCGGTCACGAGTTCATCGAGGTGTTCGCCGAAGAAGCCCTGACGGTGGACGGCGAGGTCGGATTCCTGGTGCAGGGCACCCTCTACCCCGACGTGATCGAGTCCGTCTTCGCCCCGGGGCGGTCCCTCGGTCACCATCAAGACGCACCACAATGTGGGCGGTCTTCCCGAGCGGTTGCCCTTCAAGCTGATCGAGCCGCTGCGGGAGCTGTTCAAGGACGAAGTGCGCCAGGTAGGGCGGGAGCTGGGCCTGCCGGAGGAGATGGTGGGCCGGCATCCGTTTCCCGGCCCCGGCCTCGCGATCCGGATCCTGGGCGAGGTCACCCGTCCCATGCTCGATACGCTGCGGCACGTGGATGCCATCTACATCGAAGAAATTCGCGCGGCCGGCCTCTACGACGAGATCTGGCAGGCCTTCTCGGTGCTGCTGCCGATCCGGTCGGTCGGAGTCCAGGGGGACTTCCGGACCTACGACCAGGCGGTGGCGCTGCGGGCGGTCACCAGCCGCGACGGGATGACCGCGGACTGGTTCCCGTTCCCGCCGGACGTGCTGGCGCACATCTCCAGCCGGATCGCCAACGAGGTGAAGGGTGTGAATCGGGTGGTCTACGACGTGAGCAGCAAGCCCCCCGCGACCATCGAGTGGGAGTGAGGGCGGGCCGCGCTAGCGGCCCCGTCCCAGCGTCTGGGCCCCCGGGGCCGGCTTGAGGTTCCAGATCAGATCCTTCTGGTGCTGGAAGCGAATCGTCGGCTTGGGCCGCTGAATGTACTGGAATTGCCAGGTCATGCTCCCGCCGTCCGACTCGTAGTCGACCGAGAAGTTGGTGGTATCCTGTCCCTGGGACGCCTGGGTGACGTGCTGGATCTTGTGGATGGTCACCGAATCCGCGTCCCGTCCCACCTGAAAGGCCAGCTCGCTCGCTGAGATCCGCATGACCCGGTGCTCATATCCGGGGTGATCGGTCACCCACTCGCCGCGCAGGGGAGCGGGGAGGGCGCCCTGCACCTCGGTATGGGCCAGCCGGACCGCGAAGAAGGCAATGAGGGAGAGGGCGACTCCGGCGGCGAGCCCCTGCTGAACCCGCTTCGACGTGGGGCGGGAACGCTTGATGACCGGCGGCTTGACGTCGGGCGCGACTTCCTTGGGCGCCAGATCGTAGATGTTGGCCACGCCCTCGAGAAACTGGTCCAGCGGCATCGGCTCGGCGAGGTTGCCGTCTCCGGCGGTTCCCGTCGGCTTGTTGCTGGTGGGAGCGACGGCCATGGGCTGCTGGTCGCCGGGGATCCGGGGCGCGGTCATGTCAATTCCCTCAATCAGTAGTTTCTGCCCAGGCCGACGAACCCGCCGTCGCCCGCGCGCACGATGTCATCCTGCCCGGTCCCGGACGGGAGCGGCGCCGCAGTGCCGCCGTCGACCCCCATGCTGTAGAGGTCGAACGACGAATTGGTCGGCACTCCGAAGCGGTCGGTGCGGGCGCCGCCCGGAGGAGGGCCCGGCGGAAACGGGTTGTAGATGTACGGGTTGCCCCACGGATCCAGCATGCCGCCGCGTCCAATGGCGGCAAGGCTGGCGGGGAGCGGCTGACCGCCGGCCTCGATGGACATCAGGTCGGTCTGAATCGCCTTGATGTCGCCAATGGCCTTGGCCACCCGGGCCTGGTTGATCACCGAGAAGAGCTTGGGCAGGGCAAGCCCGGCCAGCACTCCCATGATGACCATGACCGAGAGCAGCTCGATGATGGTAAACCCCCGAGCTCGCGAACGCGGGTGGGTTTCCTGGCCGAACCGGCCCCCAAGGATTCTGCGCATGAGTATGAGGTTGTAGCAAATCCGGCGCCGGATGAGGGCTGTTCCGGAGTCCAGGACATAAGACGTTGCAATTCAACAGGTTGTGGGGATGCAACGATTCCCGAAGGACCCCCGCGTCAGGCGGGACCGAGCTTTGGGAAAGGGGCGCATTGCGGCAGGGTGAATCCGGATGAATCAGGAAAAGACTTCTTCGTGCAAGGGTGCACCGATGGGCTCGCCAATGGGGTTCCGCTTCCGGGCCCGCTCTATTGCCGGTGCCGCGATGACGGCAGGCGACCACCCCGCTCGCACCGCGTCCTCCAGGCAGCGGACGCACCGTTCCTCATACTTGATTCCGGCACCGTTTCGAAGGACCGCCAGGGCAGCCTCCGCGCTGAGCCCCGCCCGATAGGGGCGATCGGACACCAGCGCATCGAAGACGTCCGCAACAGTCAGAATGCGGACCAGGGCAGGAATGGCATCGCCGGTCAAGCCGTCCGGATAGCCGGATCCGTCGAGCACCTCATGGTGATAGAGCACCAGGGGCTGCAACTCGTCGAACGCGCTGATCGGTTTCAGGATCTCGGCGCCGATGACGGGATGCATCTCGATGATGGTCCGCTCCTCCGGGGTCAACCGGCCCGGCTTGTCCAGAATCGAGGCCGGGACTCCGATCTTGCCGATGTCGTGCAGCAGGCCGCCGCGGCGCAGCTGGTCGAGTGCCGGCCGATCGAGCTCCAGCCGGCGGGCGATTTCCAGGGCGCCTTGCGTGACTCGTTCGGAATGGCCGGCCGTCCACGGCGAGGCCGCGTCGATGGTGCGGGCGAGGGCGAGCAGCGAGCCGTGACTCAACGCGTCCAGCTCTCCCAGGAGTGCCACGTTGGACAGCCCGACCGCGAGCTGATCGGCGAGCTGCCTCCCCCGGGCGAGGACCGCCGCGGGGAAGGGAGGCCCTTCCCGGGAAATGACCAGAGCGGCCAGGATCCTGCCGTTCTCACGGAGGGGAAACACCACCCGCCGCGAGGTGGCAGGAAAATGCACCGGGCCGAAATAGCTGTGCCCCGGAACGTCGGGGTCGAAGTACAGCAGGTCAGCCCCTGCTTCGAGGTGGAGGACTTCGCCGACGGCCGGCCGGATGCGCTCCTCGCGGGGCTCCCGGCCATCGGGGCCGGCGGAGAGCACCGTCCAGACGCCGGGTGCGTCCCCGCCGCCGAAGGCCACCGCCGCCCGGCTCGCCCCGAGCAGGCCCGGAGCGCAGCGCAGGGCGGCGGTCGCTATCGCGGAGGCCGAGCGGGTCTCCAGCGCGGTCACATCCACGCTGCTCAAGGCATTCAGGGTCATGAACTGATCGCGGAGTTCGGCCGCCATGCCGTTGAAGGATGTCGCCAGCATCTCGAATTCATCATCCGAGCGGACCATCACCGGGCTGGTGAAATCCCCCGCGCTCAGCCGATGGACTCCCGCCTGGAGCTCGGCGAGCGGGGTCATCCGCTTGCGGAGCTGCACGTGGCTCAGCACGAAGACCAGCACGGCGGCGAGCGCCACCCCGAGCAGGAACGTGCGTCGGAACGAGCCCAGGGGTACCAGGACGCGGGATTGCGGCGTGCTGAGGGCGATGGTCCACGGGGAGGCGGAAAATTCGCTGGCGAGGAAGAGACTCCACCGGGCCATCAGGAAGGTGCTGTCGCCCCCGGGACCAGGAACCGGTCCTTGCGCGCTCCGCCCGGATTGCCGGATCCGGGTGGGAACGAAAAGTAGACGTAGGGATTTCCCCACGGGTCGAGCATCCCGGCCCGACCAATGGCGACCAGATCGGCTGGAAGCGGCTGTCCCCCTGCTTCGATGGACATCAAGTCGGTTTGAATCGCCTTGATATCCCCGATCGCCCTGGCGGTCTTGGCCTGATTGATGACGGTGCGCAGCTTGGGAATGGCCAGGCCCGCCAGGATCCCGATGATGACCAGCACCGCCAGCAGCTCGATGAGGGTGAACCCTCGTGCTCGGCTCCGGGGGTCGGGCGTACGGGGATCGTTTCTGGCGGGAGGCTCGGGATGCATGGCCGTGCATATAGCAATTCCGGCGCCGGGCGTGACCGTGCCGGAGCAGGTTTACAACATCAATGACTGCAATGGGTTAGAGTAAGCGGGTTAGGCCTCCCGCAAGGTGCCAGGGCGGGAGAAGGTCCGGGGAAGCGCGGGATGCGAGGGAGCGGCTCGACCCCGAGTTCAAATTGGTCTGAAGGAAGGGTCAGACTCCTTTCTGCGCCAGGAGCTGAAAGAGCTGGTCGGGGGAGGCAAGGGCTTGGAGCTGGTCCGGGACGTCCGCCATCTGCGCGAACTGGGCAATTCGGCCCAGCACCGGCAAATACTGATTGGAGACCTCGTTGGGCGGTGCCACGATGAGAAAGAAAATGTGCGCCGGTTTGTGATCCACGGCATCGTAGTCGACCCCGGCGCGATGGATCCCGAACGCGAGCCGCAGCCGGTTCAGCGCCAGCGAACGGCAATGGGGGATGGCGATGCCGTGACCCACACCGGTCGAGCCCAGCAGCTCGCGGCGCTTGAGCAACCGGCCGAGCTGATGAGTCGAGCGCTCGTCGAGACCCAGCAACGCCACCATCTCATCCAGCACCTCGTCTTTGGTCGAGGAGGTGAGGTCGAGTTTGATCGCGCGGGGATCGAGGAAGTCTTGGAGAACCATCGGCGGGAAACTTAGGCCTTCACCCAAACGAGCGGAAGCCCCGATCCGGGTCCCGGATTGCCGCAGGTACCCCCGCCAAGTACGTTTCTCCTATGCGCTTACCGTACTACGCCGCCGATGGCATTCCGCTGATCCTCGCCCCGATGGCCGGGGTGTCGGAGGCACCGTTCCGTCAGATTTGTCGCCGTTTCGGCGCCGACATCCTGATGACGGAGTTCCTCTCGGCGGAGGCCATCCGGAGGGGAATCCGGAAGACACTCGAAGGAGCGGAATTCGAGCCCGTCGAGCGTCCGGTCGGAGTCCAGATCTACGGGGCCGACCCGGACGGAATGGCCCGCGCGGCGGCCATTGTCAGCGAAGCGTACCAGCCCGATTTCATCGATATCAATTTCGGGTGCCCGGTGAAGAAGGTGGTACAGCGGAACGGTGGTTCCGGCTGCCTTCGGGACCTGGACCTGGTGAGCCGCATCATCCGGGCGGTCACCGGCGCAACCCATGTTCCGGTCACCGTCAAGACGCGGAGCGGCTGGAACGACGAAACCCGCGATCCGGTGGGCATTGCGCTCCGGATGCAGGACGCCGGCGCGCGCGCCTTTACGCTGCATGCCCGTACCCGCACCCAGATGTTCCAGGGCAAGGCCAACTGGGACGAAATCGCCCGGGTGGTGGAGGCGCTGTCCATCCCGGTCATCGGCAACGGCGACATCACGAGCGCGGCCGATATCTTCCGGATGCAGCGGCACACTGGCTGCGCCGCGATCATGGTGGGCCGGGGCTCGTTCGGCAATCCGTGGATCTTCCGGGACGGCCGCGCCCTGCTCCGGGGTGAGCCGTTGCCACCGGCGCCGGATCCGGCCGAACGGTTCGAGGTGGCGCTCATGCATGCCCGGCTCGCGCTCCGGTTGCAGGGAGACTCCCGGCACACCGTCATCGAGTTCCGCAAGCACCTGGGCTGGTACACCAAGGGGCTGCCCGGGTCGGCCCACCTGCGGGAGCGGCTCTTCCAGGTCGAGTCGATGGTCGAGGCCGAGGCGATTTTCCGCAGCTACCTCGAGCCGGCCTTCCAGGCTGCGTGAACCGGGCCCGTCTGGAAACGCTGCTTTCCGAAGTCGCCGGCGGCACCCTCACCCCCGCCGGGGCGCTCGACCGCCTCACGCATTTCCCCACCGAAGATCTCGAATTCGCCCGCCTCGACCATCACCGGGCGCTTCGTCAGGGCCAGCCGGAAGTGGTCTTCGCAGCCGGCAAAGCGGTCGATCAGACGGTCACGATCTGCGAGCGGCTCGCCGCGGCCCACGGCACCTTTCTGTGTACCCGGGCCAGCGAGGAGCAGGCGGGCGCGCTGCGCACCAGGTTTCCCGCGATCGAGTGGAACGCCGTGGGGCGCACCGCCTGGCTGCCGGGCACCACCCGGGAGGAGCCGCTGCCGGGAGAGCTCCTGGTCGTAACCGCGGGCACCAGCGACCTCCCGGTCTCCGAAGAGGCGGTGTCGGTCGCGGTGGCGATGGGCGCCCGGGTCAGCCGTCTCACCGATGTCGGCGTGGCGGGGATTCACCGGCTGCTCGCGGCCTCGGAGCAGCTCCGCCGCGCCGACGTGGTGGTGGTGGTCGCGGGGATGGAAGGCGCGCTCCCGAGCGTGGTTGGCGGGCTGGTCGGCGCCCCCGTCATCGCGGTGCCCACCAGCGTTGGCTACGGAGCATCCTTCGGAGGTGTGGCGGCGCTGCTCGGCATGCTGAATTCCTGCGCGGCGGGCGTCACCGTCGTGAACATCGACAATGGATTCGGCGGAGCGATGGCGGCGGTCCGCTTCCTCGCGCGCCGCGCTGCGAGCGGGCGCTGATGCTGCGGACCGTGTGTCAGACCGGCGACCCGGCGTTCACCTGGAAGGACGTGACCGCCCCGAGCCTCGAGGAGCTGCAGGGCATCGCCGGGGAATACGGGATCCCCGCCTCGATCGTGCAGGATTGCCTCGATCCCGAGCATCTTCCCAAGCACGAACGGTTCGGCGACACGACGTTTCTGATCCTTCGGGTCTATGACCAGGCCGCCCCCGAGGGCGCCAGCACGGTCCAGGAACTGACCCGGAAGATCGCGATCTTCTTCCGTGACGACGTGGCGCTGACCATTCACCGGGTCGATCTGCCGCTCCTCGCCGGGTTACGGGAGCGGTTCGGCACGCCGGGCGCCGGCTGCGGACCCCTGGCGCTGCTGGCCGCGCTCGGCAACGGCGTGCTCGATACCTACGAGAAGCCCCTCCAACAGGCCGAGGATGTGCTCGATCACTACGAGGAAGGCCTGTTCAGTCCCAGGCTCAAGAACCCGTCCTTGCAGCGGATCCACCTGCTCAAGCGGCGGGTGAGCCTGATCAAACGCATGCTGTGGCAGAGTCATGGCGTCATCCAGCGGCTCACGCCCATCGGCGAGCGGTCCCAATCGGTGTACCAGGATCTCAAGGAAAACGCCGAGAGCTACCACTTCTGGGCTGACCAGCTGCACGAGGAGATTCAGAATCTTCTCTCGATGCACGTCGCCCTTTCATCCCACCGGACCAACGAAGTCATGCGGGTGCTGACGATCTTTTCCGCCTTTTTTCTTCCGCTCACCTTCATCGTGGGTGTCTACGGAATGAATTTCGAGTTCATGCCCGAGCTCCATCGGAGGTGGGGCTATCCCGGGATTCTCGCCCTCATGGCCCTGATCAGCGCGGCGATCTACCTCTGGTTCCGCCGCCGCGGCTGGCTGCGACGGAGCGGCCGATGACCAGCGGCCTGGTGGGCGGGGTGATCGGCGCCATCGTCGGCGCGGCCGCGTCCCTGTGGCTCCAGAAGCGCCGGCTGGCCGAAGCGCCGGCCGCCGCGCCCGCCGCGGAGGGCCCCCCGCTCCTCGAGTGGATCCTTCGAGCGAATGGGGCCACCGGCGCATGGCTGATCGGGCCGGGGACGCGCGAGGTGGCGGTTCCCAAGCAGGGGATCCCCGAAGACCTCGACCGGATCGTTCGGGCCCGGCTGGAACAACAGCGCCTGGGAGACGGGCAAGGGGTCGAACGGCTGGGCTCCGGCACCCTGGTCTTCGCGAGCCTCGATGGACGCGCCGCGGGATTACAGCTTCCGATCGGCAGCTCGACCGGCGTGCGGGCCACGGCCCAGCGGGATCTGGCGCGCCTGCTCGACTACGATCGCTGGCGTCCGGTGCTGGCCGCGGTCGCGAAGGATCAGGACACCCGCGGGGAGTCGGTGGAGAGCGTGGCGCTCCGGCTGGCCATCCAGCTCGAGCGCATGCTCGGCGTGGAAACGTGCGTGGCGCTCCCCCGCCTGGCGGGCGTGGAAATCGCCGGCGTATCGTTGCGGTCCGACAAGCGTCTCCTCCGCGCCCTGGTGGAGCAGGGAAGCGCGTTGGACCAGGTGACCCTGGGGAAGGCCGGTCCGCTCCCCGGCGTCGTGCAGCCGTTCGGCCTGGTCCGCGCGGACCGGCGCCGCCGCACCGACCCCGCCTACGTCTGCCCGATCCCGGGCGACAAGGGGCCGGCGGGTGCGATCGCGGCGTGGACTCCGGACGGCGCCGAGCCTGTCATGGCGCTGGCCGCCTTCCGCGCCGCCATCGAGGCCGCCGGACCCCGGCTGCTGGCCGCGCTGGAACGGCGGGCCCTCGAGGAGGTGGCGGCGCGGGATCCTCTCACCGGGCTCCGAAACCGCCGCGGGTTCGACGAAGTCATGAGCTCGGCGGGCGATCCCTCGGGCGCGCTCATCTATGCCGACATCGATCATTTCAAGCTGGTCAACGACAAGCTGGGACATCCCGCCGGCGACGAGGCGCTGGTGCATCTGTCCCGGATCCTGATCCAGGCGGTGCGCGACGATGATATGGTCGCCCGAATCGGCGGAGAAGAGTTTGCCATCTGGCTGCCGGCGGCCTCGCTGGAGCGGGGCCGCGAAGTGGCGGAGCGCATCCGGCAGGCGCTGGTCTTCTCCGATTGGCGCTGGCGAGGCGAGAAATGGCGGCTCAGCGCCTCGTTCGGCGTGGCGGCGTGCCCCGAAACCGCCAGCACCCGAGATGCCCTCCCGGCCCAGGCGGACGCGGCGCTCTATGCCGCCAAGCGGGCCGGCCGGGACCGAGTAGCCGTGGCGGGCCGAGAGCCGGCCGCCTAGGGCGCCGGCTTCAGGATCGGCTCCTCCGCGGTGCCGCCCCAGGGAAGGGCCAGGGAGGTGAGGAGGGTGAGGCAGTCGGCAGGGAAGCGCGGACGGTGATTTCGAGAGTCACTTATCAAGGTGAAGATGTGAAAAGACTTTAGCTAAGTCCCGTATACTGCTTCAAGGATACGGCTTAGAAGCTACTTTCTTTGTCCGGAGAGACCCCGGACCCCGGTTGCGGAAACCTTGCCGCAGGCTGTCTCTTCCATTACGATGCACTCATCACCCAACACGGGGGCGACTGGTTTCGACGGGTCAGTAGAAGGTATGGCAGCGTGCCCAGGTCCAGGTCCCTGGTAAAACCGCTTGGAAACGTTCAACTGCCAACTCTGATTTGGCGCTGGCTGCGTAAGCTGAGCTAAGCTCGCTCTACGCACCTTCGGCGACGAAGCCCGTCCGGGGCGTCGGCGTCGAATAGCAAAGCCGGGCTGGTCTGCCGCGGCCCTCCGACGCGGCGGACGAGATCACTCGGAGGTTCGTTCCGGGAAGGTTGGCCGAGGACCGGCCCGGGGCCACGCGAAGACATCGGCCTACGCACGTAGACGCTGCACTGGAAGCTGGTTCGGACCAGGGTTCGATTCCCTGCGCCTCCACTGTCATCCGGGGGACCGGTAGGTACCGAAAGAGGGGTCGGGCGGGTTCGCCGACCCCTCTTTCCGTTCTCCCCTAGGCAGCGCCCCGATCCGGCAGCATCTTTGGTCACCCACATGGCCACCACTCTTCGCAGCCTCGCCACCGCGCCCGCCGTCCTCCTGTGCACCGTCGCGCACCTGGCTGCGCAGGCCCCGCCCGGGCCCCGTCTCGGCACGATTTCCTTCCCGACGTCCGGTACACCGGCCGCGCAGGCCGCGTTCGTGACCGGCGTTCTCTACCTGCACAGCTTTCAGTATGAGAGCGCCGAGAAGGAGTTCCGCCGGGCCGAGGCGCTGGAGCCGGATTTCGCGATGGCGTATTGGGGCGAGGCCATGACCTACAACCATGGGGTCTGGAACGAGCAGGATTCCGCCTCGGCTCGGGGGACGCTCGAGCGGCTGGGTGCGACGCCGGAGGCCCGGCGCGCCAAGGCGCCGACCGCGCGGGAGCAGGGCTATCTGGAAGCGGTCGAGGCGCTCTATGGCGCCGGCTCCAAGGCGAAGCGCGATACGGCCTATGCCATGGTGATGGAGCGGCTGGTCCGGCAAGAGCCGCTCGATATGGAGGCCAAGGCGTTCTACGCGCTGGCGCTGCTCTCGCTGAATCAGGGGGTACGGGACACCGTTACCTATCTCCGGGCGGCGCACTACGCGGATACGGTCTTCCGGGCCAATCCGACGCACCCCGGCGCGGCCCACTATCTGATCCACTCGTACGACGACCCGATCCACGCTTCCCGCGGGCTCGAGGCGGCCAGGGCCTACTCACACATTGCACCGGACGCCGCCCACGCTCAGCACATGACCACCCACATCTTCCTGGCGATGGGCATGTGGGACGAGGTGGTGTCCCAGAATCGTATCGCCGTCGCGCTTACCGCCACAGTGCCGGGTCACTACTCGAGCTGGCTGGTCTACGGCCTGGTGCAGCAGGGTCATTACGACGCGGCGCGGGAGCTCATCGAGACGCTGCGGAAGAGCGTGGCGGGCGGCGCTCTGCGGAATGGGTATACCGCGCTGGTCGAGATGCGGGCCCACTACCTGCTCCATTCCGAGGATTGGCGCAGCTCGGTCTTCAACTATCGAATCAACTACAACCAGATGACGACGTTCGGAAACGTCATCGATGTGTACACCGACGGGGTCATCGCCTTTCGGCGCCGGGACGAGGACGCGCTGGCCACGGCCACGGCGGAACTGGGGCGCCTGGCGGACGCGCTGCAGGTAGACCTGGGCCCCGCCGATCCCAACGCGATGGCGGGGCGGGTGATGGCGCGCGAGCTGGGGGGCATGCGGCTTTTCCTGGGGGATTCGCGGGACCAGGCGGTGAAGGTGCTCCGCGAGGCCACGGCGATCGAGGACTCCATGCCGATGGAGTTCGGTCCCCCGGTCATCATCGACCCGTCGCACGAGGTGCTCGGCACCATGCTCCTGGAGATGGATCCGCGTGCGGCCCAGCTCGAGTTCGCGCAGGCGCTGCGGCTTGCGCCGGGGCGGTCCCGCGCCTTGATCGGCCTGGCTCGCGCGGCCGTGGCCACCGGCGACAAGCCCACCGCAGTCCGGGCCGTAGCCCAGGTGAACGCCAACTGGCGCTCGGCCGATCCCGACACCCGGGCGGAGCTTGCCTCGCTGTCCCGGGTGGTGAGCCGGATGCCCTAGCGCGACAGCCGCTCGAAGGCCTGCCGGGCCAGGGCGTGCGCCCCGGCCGCGGTGGGCGCCATGCAGTTGAGGTGACCCATCTTCCGCCGCGGGCGCGGCTCCTTCTTCCCGTACAGATGCAGTTTGACACCCGGCAGGGCGAGCGCGGCGGCCCAGTTCGGCTCGCCCTGCTGCCACAGATCTCCCAGCAGATTGATCATGCAGACCGGCGTGAGGAGCCGGGGGATCGTGAGCGGCAGCCCGCAGAGCGAGCGCACCTGCTGTTCGAACTGGCACACGTCGCACGCGTCCTGGGTGAAGTGGCCGCTGTTGTGCGGGCGGGGCGCCATCTCGTTGGCATACAGCCTCCCGCCGTTCGCCAGGAAGAGCTCCACGCCCAGCACTCCTACGTACTCCAGCCGCCCTGCCACCCGGGCCGCCAGGTCGAGGGCCTGATCGGTGACCTCGCGGGAGAAATGGGACGGCACGGTCGTCGTTTCGAGGATGCCGTGGGCATGGACGTTCTCGCCGGGAGGAAAGGCGGCGACGGTACCGTCCGCGCCGCGGGCCAATACCACCGAAAGCTCCGCCTCAAGCGAAAGCCGGCGCTCGAGTATGCAGGCGACGCCTCCGAACGACGCGAAGGCGCGGCGGGCCTCTTCCCGGGTCGCCACCGGCGCCTGTCCCTTTCCGTCATAGCCGAGCCGGCTGGTCTTGAGGAGGGCCGGGGCCCCGATCGCCTCCCAGGCGGCCTCGAGTCCGTCGGCGTCGGGCACCGAGTGGAACGCGGCCGTCGGGATCTCCGACTCGCGAAAAAAGGTCTTCTCCTGGATCCGGTCCTGCGCGATGGAAAGGGAAGCGGGATCCGGACGCACCAGGACCCTCTGACTCAGAAACTCCAGGGCGGCGGCGGGAACATTCTCGAACTCGGTGGTGACCGCGGAAGCCGAGGTGGCCAGTTCGTCCAGCGCGCCGGGGTCGGTGTAGGGTGCGCACAAATGCCGGTTGGCGATACCGCCGGCCGGAGAGTGTGGATCGGGATCGAGGACAACGACCTCGTAGCCCATGGTCCGGGCCCGCGCCGTGAACATCCGTCCGAGCTGTCCGCCGCCGAGGAGGCCGAGGGTCGCGCCGGGCAGGATCATCCGGTAGTTGGCGCAGGCAGCGTGATGGACCGCACCTGCGCGTCCTGCGTGGACCGGAAGCGTTCCAGCTGCGCCCGCAGGCCGGGGTTGGTCACGGCAAGCATGGCGATGGCGTGCAGCGCGGCGTTCTGGGCGCCCGCCTCGCCGATGGCGAACGTGGCCACCGGAACGCCGGCCGGCATCTGCACGATGGAGAGCAGGGAGTCGAGTCCCCGAAGATGTTTGGTGGGCACCGGCACGCCCAGCACGGGCAGCACCGTCTTGGAGGCGAGCATGCCGGGCAGATGCGCCGCGCCACCGGCACCGGCAATCAGGCACACCAGGCCCCGGCCAGCCGCTGTCGAGGCGTACTCGAACAGCAGGTCCGGGGTGCGGTGGGCCGAGACGACTCGCGTCTCATACGCCACTCCGAACTCGGCCAGGCGCCGGGCCGCATGCTGCATCACCTCCCAGTCCGAGCTCGAGCCCATCACCACGCCGACCAGAGGGTTCGCCATGCGGTCCTCGTCTTCAGGGTGGGAGTGCCGAGCCGGGATAATCACCAGAGCCACCCGCGGGATCAAGCAACTGCAAACCAGTGTGGGGGATACCACAGATCAATAAGTTGTCACTTCATCATGTTCTGCTGCAACTCCTTGCCCCCATTGCTGCTTGGCCCCGAGTCGCCGGATGGCCCGGGCCATGCTCTATATGTGACGCACGGAACGTTTTTGGCTGGCGGGCCACCCCAATACGGAAGCCATGAGCGATACCCCTCGGCCCGACCAGGTCGGCTTGCCGTTTGTCGAGCGACTGCTCCTCCGCAGCCGGTTCGGTCGCCGTCTGCTGTTCCTGTTCATCATTTGCGCGTTGGTGCCGACCTGTGCAGTCGCCTTCCTGTCCTTCAAGAGCGTGTCGGAACAGCTCACCGAGCAGAGCCGCGAGCGACTGGCCGCGCTTGCCAGCGCGGCCGGTAAGACGCTCTACGATCGGCTGACCTTCCTCGAAAACGACCTCCGGAAAGTGGTTCCGCGGCTCGCGCAGTGCCGGGACAACGGGGCCGACTCGGTGAGTCGCGATTGCGGTGAAGGACTCCTCTATGCGGTGGAGGCGCTGGCCCGGGTGTCTTCGGACAGCATCTCGCTCCTGGTGGGGGAGTACGACCGCATGGCGTCGCTTGATCCCAGGGCCATCCCCGCGCTGGCTCCCGGACAGAGCCTCGTCACGGCGCAGGGTGCGTCCGGCGCCGCGGCCGGCGTATACCTGATCCATCGGCCGACCGATCCGGCCGGGAGCTCGGTCCTCTACGTCGCGCGCATTGATCTCTCCTACCTCTGGAGCCCGGCCGACGAGGAGGCCCTGCCCGGCAGCGTGGACCTGTCGCTCTGGGACCCCGGGCTCGGCTTGCTGGTGGGTTCCTCCAGCATCGCGGATATCTCTCCGACCATCGCGAAGCAGATCGCCTCCACGGCCCGGGGCTCCGTCGAGTGGCCCGGCCAGGCCGGTGCGTCGGTTGCCACGTGGTGGTCGCTACCCGAGACCCGTCGGTTCCGGTTTCCGGCCTGGCGGGTGCTGCTGAGCGAGCCCCAGTCGGATGTGCTGGCGCCGATGGCCGCCTTTTCCCGGAGCTTTCCACTCTTCCTGACGTTCGCGCTCTTGATGGTGCTGGTGCTCGGCATCAGCCAGATCCGGCGCAGTCTGATCCCGCTCGGGGAGTTGAGCCGGGGCACCCGGCGCATCGCGGACCGCGATTTCGAAACACCGGTTCGGGTCACCAGCGGGGATGAGCTGCAGGAGCTCGCCGGCGCGTTCAATGCCATGACGCTCCAGCTCGGCCGCCAGTTCCGCGCTCTCAAGACCGCCGCGGAGATCGATCGCGCGGTGTTGTCGTCGGTGGATTCCGCGGCCATCGTGCAGACGGTGCTCGACCGGGTCCCGGAGATCGCCCCGTGCGAGGGCATCAGCATGACGCTGCTCGAGGCCGGGAGCAGCTCGGTGGGCACCACCTGGACCGGTCTGTGCGCTGCGGGAAAGCAGACCAAGGTAGCCTCGGTGCTCACCCCGGACGACATCAAGGAAACCCGGCGCCAGCCCGAGCATCTCACGTACGGGAGGGAGATCCCGATCCCCGAATTCCTGGCCCACTTTCGCCGGGCCGACGAGGACGTCATCGTGGACGCCTATCCCCTGTGCTACGGCGGGGAGCTGCTGGGAGTTCTGGCGGTTCGCTGCAAGCCCGGCGTCATCTCCGAAGAAGAGACGGTGCAGGTGCGCCGGCTCGCCGACCAGGTGGCGGTGGCGCTCTCCAACGCGCGCATGGTGGACCAGGTTCGCTTCCTGGCGTTCTACGACAGCCTGACCCGCCTGCCCAACCGGGTGCTCTACAAGGAGCGGCTGGCCCAGGCGCTGGTCCGCGCGGAGCGCACCCACAAGCTCGTGGCCGTCTGCTTCCTGGATCTGGACCACTTCAGCCGGATCAATGACACCCTCGGGCATGATCTGGGCGATGTGCTGCTCAAGGAGGTCGCGGCGCGCCTGGTGGCCTGCTCGCGCCCCGGCGACAGCGTCTCGCGAATCGGCGGGGAGGAGAGTGTGGCGGAGGTGTCCCGGCTGGGCGGCGACGAGTTTACCGTCATTCTGCCCGACATTTCCGATCCGCAGGACGCGGTGCGGGTGGCCCGCCGGCTCCTCGAGGCGTTCCGGCAGCCGCTCCGGCTGGGCAGCCAGGAGGTGTTCGTCACCACGTCGGTCGGAGTCGCGATCTACCCCTTCGACGGCGCCGACACCGAGGAGCTGCTCAAGTGCGCCGACGTGGCCATGTACCATGCCAAGGAACAGGGCCGCAACACCTATCAGCTCTACTCTGCCTCGATGAACGCCGAGGCCATGGCCCGGATGCAGCTGGAGGGCCAGCTCCGCAAGGCGGTGGAGTCGGGCGAGTTCACCATCTGGTATCAGCCGATCATCGATCTCAGTACCGGCAAGCCTACCGGCGCGGAGGCCCTGGTTCGCTGGGCTCATCCGGAGCGCGGCCTGGTCTCGCCGGGCGAGTTCATCACGCTCTGCGAGGAGTGCGGTCTCATCGTGCCGCTGGGAGAGTGGATTCTGCGGACCGTCTGCACCCAGGCCAAGGCCTGGGAAGACGTCGGCCTGGGCCCGCTGCGCATGTGCGTCAACCTGTCGGCCCGGCAGCTGCGGCACGATGGCATCGTGGACACGGTGCGCAATATCCTCCGCGAAACCGGGCTGCGGCCCGAGTGCCTGGAGCTCGAGCTCACCGAATCGATCCTGATGGAGCCCGCCGGGATCGTGGGCCGGACCATCCGCGAGGTGGCTGAGCTGGGCGTGAACCTCGCCATCGACGACTTCGGGACCGGGTACTCGTCGCTCAGCTACCTCAAGAATTTCCCGGTCAAGACCCTCAAGGTCGACCGCTCGTTCATCATGAACCTCAGCACCGACGCCGGCAACGCGGCGATCACCACCGCGATCATCGCGCTCGCGGGGGCCATGGGGCTGGAGGTCGTCGCGGAGGGGGTCGAGACCGCGTCGCAGGCGGATTTCCTGCGGGAGCGCGGCTGCCACCGGGGTCAGGGCTACCTGTTCGGCAAGCCGCTGCCGGTGCCCGCGTTCGAGAACTACCTGCGGGGAGACCGACCCATCGAGGCCGGCGATCCGGCGCTCAGCGTGGCCGTGCCCGCCTGACCTCGAGTCAGACGGTGGCGCGGGTCCGGTTCATGGTGCCCCGCTCCGCCAGGGCGGCCTGGGCCGCGGCGAGCCGGGCGATCGGCACCCGGTAGGGCGAGCAGGACACGTAATTCATTTTCTGCCCTTCGCAGAAGGCCACGGCCCCCGGTTCGCCGCCGTGCTCGCCGCAGATACCCACCTTGAGATCCGCGCGGGCTTCGCGCCCCAGGTGCACCGCCATCGAGATGAGCTTGCCGACGCCTTCGATATCGAGCTGGATGAAGGGGTCGAACTCGATGATGTTCCGATCCAGATAGGCGGGGAGGAAGACCCCCGCGTCGTCCCGCGAGAGGCCCCACGTGGTCTGGGTCAGATCGTTGGTCCCGAACGAAAAGAACTGGGCTTCCCGGGCGATTTCGTCGGCGGTCAGCGCGGCGCGGGGCAGCTCGATCATGGTGCCCAGCAGGAACGGCACCGTGATCTGGCGCTCCCGGAACACCTCCTCTGCGATCTGCCGCACGATGAGCGCCTGCTTCCGGAACTCGACGACGTGCGCCACCAGGGGAATCATGACCTCGGGCTGGACCCGGCCCTTGCGGGTGGCGATGGTGCAGGCGGCCTCGAAGATGGCGCGGACCTGCATGGCGGTGATTTCCGGATACATGATGCCCAGCCGGCACCCGCGGAGGCCGAGCATCGGGTTCACCTCCGACAGGGAGGCAATGGTCCGTTCCACCTCCGCCACCGTCTTGTTCATGTCCTTGGCCAGGGCCGCGATCTCGGCAGGTTCCTTCGGCAGGAACTCGTGGAGCGGCGGATCGAGCAGCCGGATGGTAACCGGATAGCCCTCCATCGCGCGGAAAATGCCCTCGAAATCGGTTCGCTGCATCGGCAGCAGCTTGTCGAGGGCCCGCTTCCGGCCGGCTGCGTCGGAGGCCAGGATCATCTCCCGCATCGCCCCGATCCGCTCGCCTTCGAAGAACATGTGCTCGGTGCGGCAGAGGCCGATGCCTTCGGCGCCGAAATCGCGGCCCCGGTGGGCATCGGCCGGAGTGTCGGCGTTGACCCGCACCCGGAGATGCCGCCGCTCGTCGGCCCAACCCATCAGCCGGGCGTAGTGGCCCGAGAGCTCCGGGGGCATCAGGCTGGTGCGGCCGGCATAGACCCGCCCGGTGCTGCCGTCCACGGTGATCCACTCGCCATCGCTGATCCGACGGCCATCCACCGCGAACGCGTGCGCCTGCTCATCCACCTCGATGTCGTGGGCGCCCGCCACGCAGGGCTTGCCCATGCCGCGCGCCACCACCGCCGCGTGGGAGGTCATGCCCCCTCGGGCGGTGAGAATGGCCTTGGCGGCCACCATCCCGTGAAAATCCTCCGGGCTGGTTTCCCGGCGCACCAGGATCACCGGCTCGCCCCTGCGGCCCCGGAGCTCGGCCTGATCGGCGTCGAAGACCGCCGCTCCACTGGCCGCGCCCGGCGACGCCGGCAGACCCGTGGTGAGCAGGTCCAGGGCCGCCTTCGGATCGATGGTGGGATGGAGCAGCTGGTTCAGATCGTTGGGCGGCACCCGGGCGATTGCCTCATCCTCGGAGATCAGCCCTTCGTCGACCATCTCCACCGCCGAGCGGACCGCCGCCTGCCCGCTGCGCTGAGCCCGGCGGGTTTGCAGCATGTAGAGCCGGCCGCGCTCGATGGTGAATTCGAGATCCTGGAGGTCCCGGAAGTGCCGTTCCAGGGTGCGGGACACCCGTTCCAGGTCCGCGTAGGCCTCGGGCATCCGCTCCCGGAGCGTCGCGATCGGCTCGGGCGTCCGGATTCCCGAGACCACATCTTCTCCCTGGGCGTTGAGGAGATACTCGCCGTAGAGGACGCCCTGGCCGGTGGAGGGATCCCGGGTAAACGCGACCCCGGTGCCCGAGTCCTCGCCCATGTTGCCGAAGACCATCGCCATGACATTCACGGCGGTGCCCATGGCGTCGTCGATGTCGTGATGCTTGCGGTAGTCGATCGCCCGGCGGGTATTCCAGCTCTCGAACACGGCGGCCACCGCGCCCCAGAGCTGCTCCATCGGGTCCTCGGGAAAGTCCTTGCCGGATTCCCGTTTGATCAGGGCCTTGTACTCTCCCACCAGGTCCCGGAGCGCCTCCCAGGGCAGGTCGATGTCCCGGGCGACGCCGCCGGCCTTCTTTCGCCGGTCCAGCGCCTCGTCGAACACCTTCTTGGACACTTCGTACACCACGCCCCCGTACATCTGCACGAACCGGCGATACGAATCGAACGCGAAGCTGGCGTTGCCGGTCCGGCGCCGGAGGCCTTCGACGGTGGTGTCGTTGAGGCCCAGGTTGAGGATGGTCTCCATCATGCCGGGCATCGAGACCGCCGCGCCGGAACGCACCGACACCAGCAGGGGCTCCTCGGTGCCGCCCAGCTGCTGCCCGGTCGCGGCCTCGAGGTGCCCCAGCGCCGCCTCGAGCTGGGGCCGGAGCCGGGGCGGGAACCCGCCGGTTTCGAGGTAGATGCCGCAGAGGGTGGCGGCCAGGGTGAATCCCGGCGGAACCGGAATGCCCAGATTGGTCATCTCCGCCAGACCGGCGCCCTTGCCGCCCAGCACGTCCTTCATCCCGGCGGTGCCGTCGGCGCGGCCCTGCCCGAAGAAGTACACCAGAGGTTGAGGCGCGGCGCCGCTCATGGCGTGGCCCCGGCGAGCTGGACCGGCCGGGCAGCCCGGTCATCCTGGTGGCCGACCGGGATCGGGTACCGACCCGAGAAGCAGGCGTGGCAGAATTCATTGCGGCTCCCGGCCGCCCGCAGCATGCCCTCGAGGGACAGATATCCGAGGGTGTCGACGCCGAGGAAGTCGCGGATCTCGTCCGCGGAATGGGTGGCCGCGATGAGCTCCTCCTCGGTCGGCGTGTCGATGCCGTAGTGGCACGGCCCGGTGATCGGCGGGGAGGCGAGGCGGAGGTGCACCTCGCGGGCGCCCGCGGCGCGGATCATCTGCACCAGGCCCTTGCTGGTCGTGCCGCGCACCAGGCTGTCGTCCACCACGACCACCGACCGCCCCGCGATCACGTCCTTCACCGGATTGAACTTGATTTTCACCTTGGCCACCCGAAGCGCCTGCGTGGGATTGATGAAGGTCCGGCCCACGTAGTGGTTCCGGATCAGACCGTGCTCGAGCTTGAGGCCGCTGGTCTCGGCGAAGCCGAGGGCCATCGCGTTGCTGGAGTCCGGCACGCTGAACACCACGTCGGCTCCGGGGGCGGGGTGCTCCGCCGCGAGCTGTCGGCCGAGCTCGCGCCGGACCCGGTCCACCGACTCGCCGAAGACGGTGCTGTCGGGCCGGGCAAAGTAGACCAGCTCGAACACGCAGCGGCTGACCGGCTTGGGGGCGAGCGACGCCAGGCTCTTCACGACACCGTTGGTGATCCGCACGAAGTCGCCGGGAACCAGCTCGCGGAGCAGCGTCGCCCCGACCAGATCGAGGGCGCAGGTCTCCGAGGCGACGATGATGCCGTCGCCGAGCCGGCCGAGCACCAGGGGACGGAACCCGCGCGGATCGATGATGGCGTAGATGGAGCGGCCCACCGAGATCACCAGGCTGAAGGCGCCCTCGAGGCGGGAGAGCGCGTCGCGGATCTGGGCCTCGGGCTCGGCCGCGGGCGAGCGGGCGATGAGGTGGACGATGACCTCGGAGTCCGAGGAGGACTGGAAGATGGCGCCCTGGGCCACCAGCTCCTGCTTGAGGGCCGCCGCGTTGGTGAGATTGCCGTTGTGCGCCAGCGCCAGCGGGCCGCAGCGGTAGTTGGCGGCGCAGGGCTGCGCGTTGGCGATCACCGAGCTGCCGGTGGTGGAATACCGGGTGTGGCCCACCGCCACGTCTCCCGGCATCTCGCTCAGGTCGGCTCCGTTGAAGATCTCTCCCACCAGCCCCATGCCCCGGCGGGAATGGGCCCGGGTCTGGGCATCGATGGTGACGATGCCGGCGCTCTCCTGGCCACGGTGCTGCAAGGCGTAGAGTCCGAGGTAGGCGACTCGTGCGGCGTCGGGTACTCCGGAGACTCCAATGATTCCGCACATGTCAGCGACCCTCTTCCCGGGCGGGTTCCGCCCGCATGCGGCGGGGGATCGCGTCGATGTAGGTGCGCCGGAGCTCGGTCGTGGCCCAGCGCAAGGTGGCGTGTCCGTCCCGAATATGGACGTCCAGGGGCTCCGACGCACCGGACACCATGCCGATGGACTCGGCGGGCACGCCGTGCTCCTCGGCCAGCGCGCGGAGCTGGGCGGCCTCCCGGGTTCCGCACGAGACGACGACCCGGCCGGCGTCCTCCCCGTAGAGCAGGGCCGGCGCCGCGAGGCCGTCCGGATTGGCCAGGTTCACCCGGGCGCCCAGCGGAGTGCCGGCGTACGGCTCGCCGATGCAGGCCTCCGCCAGTGCCACGGCCAGGCCGCCGTCCGCACAGTCGTGCGCGGAATGCAGGAGCCCGCGTTCGGCGGCCGCGGCCAGGAGGCGCTGCAGGCGATGCTCCCGGTCGAGATCCACCGGCGGCGGCGCACCACCCACGAATCCGTGCACGACTTCCCAATAGCTGGATCCGCCGAGGTGGCCGTGCGAGGAGCCGAGCAGGAGGATGGAATCTCCGGGAACGGCGAAGTGGCTGGAGACCCGCCGGGTCACATCCCGCAGCAGACCCACCATGCCGATGGTGGGGGTCGGATCGATGGCGCCGGTGGGGCTCTCATTGTAGAGCGAGACATTGCCGCCGGTGACCGGCGTCCCGAAGGCCCGGCAGGCGTCGGCGATGCCGCGGCAGGCCTCTCGAAACTGGAAGAAGACGTCCGGCTTGTCGGGGTTGCCGAAGTTGAGGCAGTCGGTGATGCCGAGCGGCACCGCGCCGGTGCACGCCACGTTGCGAGCCGCCTCGGCCACCGCGGCCACGCCGCCCTGGTACGGGTCCAGGGTCACGTAGCGCTGGTTGCAATCCACCGAGACCGCGAGGCCGAATCCGGTGCCCGGCACCCGGAGCACGCCGGCGTCGCCGCCGGGGGCCAGGACGGTCTCCGCCTGGACGGTGGAATCGTACTGCTCGAACACCCAGCGCTTGCTGGCGATGGTGGGATCGTCCAGCAGCAGCGGGAGGGCGCCCAGCGGGTCGGTTCGGGCGGCGGACCGGGGCGATGCCGCGCGGCGCGCCACGGCGGCGGGAGCCTCCTGGGCCGCGGGGTGATGCATGGGACAGCCGTCCACCAGGCGCTCACCCGGAATCGCGGCGACGGTCACCCCGTCGTGGACGATGCGGAAGAGCCCATCGTCGGTCACGCGTCCCACCGGCACCGCCGTCAGCTCCCACTTGGCACACACGGCCTGGATGTCCGCCACGCGGTGCGGTTCGGCCACGACGAGCATGCGCTCCTGGGTCTCGGAGAGCATGATCTCGTACGGCGTCATGCCCGGCTCGCGGGTGGGCACCAGGCTGGTGTCCAGCTCGACGCCCACGCCGCCGCGCGCCGCCATTTCGGCGGAGGAGCTGGTGAGCCCGGCGGCGCCCATGTCCTGGATGGCCACGGTCAGGCCGGCCTCGATCAGCTCGAGGGTCGCCTCCAGCAGGAGCTTCTCGGTGAACGGGTCGCCCACCTGCACCTGGGGGCGGCGGGCCTCGCTCTGCTCCGACAGCTCCTCGGAGGCAAAGCTGGCGCCGTGGATGCCGTCCCGGCCGGTGCGCGATCCCATGGCGAGCAGGACGTTGCCCACGCCGTGGGCCCGGGCCCGCATGAGATCGGTTTCCCGGAGCAGGCCGACGCACATCGCGTTGACCAGCGGGTTCCCGCTGTAGCCCGGCGCAAACGCCACCTCGCCGCCCAGGGTCGGGACGCCGACGCAATTGCCGTAGTCGCCGACGCCCTTCACGATCCCGGAAAAGAGATAGCGGTTTCTCGGATCGTCGAGCGGCCCCAACCGGAGCGAATTGAGCAGCGCCACCGGACGGGCCCCCATGGTGAACACGTCGCGGAGAATGCCCCCGACACCGGTGGCGGCTCCCTGGTAGGGCTCCACCGCGCTGGGATGATTGTGGGATTCGATCTTGAAGGCCACCGCCCATCCGTCCGGCAGGCGGAGCACCCCGGCGTTCTCACCGGGACCCTGGACCACCTGCGGTCCTTCGGTGGGGAAGGTCCGGAGCACCGGCCTGGTGTGCTTGTAGGAACAGTGCTCCGACCAGAGGGCCGAGAAGATGCCCAGCTCGGTGAGCGTCGGGGTCCGCCCCAGCATGGCGGTGATCTCGCCGTATTCCGCCTCGGTCAGGTTGTGCTCCCGCACGACCTCGGCGGTGACGGACCGTTCGCCCGGGAAGGGATGCGCCTCGGCGGCAATGGCGGCGTGGGTCACGTGTTCTTCCGGAGGGAGCCGGCCACGTCGGTGAAGACCCGCCGGAGCACGCCCCGATCCTCGTGCTTCAGCAGCACGTCGATTTCCCCCGCGTCCAGCCAGATGCCGCCGTCCTCGGGACAGCGTTCGATCGCGACGCCGTGCAAGCGCTCCTGCGTCAAACCGGCCCCGCACTTGGGACACTTGAAGAGATGGGACTTCCGCTCGGCCGCCGCCCGCTCTTCGGCACCCTTGGCGCGAAGCTTGGCCAGGCGGTCGTGCTCCTCCTTGGCGAAGTATTCGTCTTCGTTCCGGCTGGGCTTATCGGTAGACATAGGGCTCAAGAAAACCGGGTGACGGGTCAGGGTACAGGGGCGGCTGAAAACCGCATCAACGATTCGAACACGCCCTGGCCGGCGTCCGAGCCCAGCACGCGCTCGGCCAGCCGTTCGGGATGGGGCATCATGCCGACGACGTTCCCGCCGGCGCTGCAGATCGCGGCGATGTCCCGGGCCGATCCGTTCGGGTTGGACGGGAAGTCCGCGTCCGGCGCGCCGGCATAGCGGAGCACCACGCGGCCCTCGGCCTCGAGCTGGTCCAGCAGGGAAGCGGGCGCCACGAAGCGTCCGTCCCCGTGCCCGATAGGAATCCGGATGATCTGCCCGGCCCGGTACGCGTTGGTGAATGGCGTATCCACCCGCTCGATCCGGACGTCCACCGGTCGGGAGAGGTACTTGAGCCCCGCGTTCCGGACCAGGGCGCCGGGCAGCAGCCCCGCCTCGCAGAGGATCTGGAATCCGTTGCAGATGCCGAGGACCGGCGCTCCGGCGGCCGCGTGGCGGCGGATCGCGTCCATGACGGGGCTGAACCGGGCGATCGCGCCGCTCCGGAGGTAGTCGCCGTAGCTGAACCCGCCCGGCAGGATCACCGCGTCGGCGCCCGACAGGGCGGTGTCCCGATGCCAGACGTAGAAGGCCTCGCCGCCGGCTCGCGCCACCGCGCGGCAGGCTTCGGGCTCGCAATTGCTGCCGGGAAAGCGCACCACCGCAACCCGCATCACGCCGGCGCTCCGGCGTCGACTTCGATCTCGTAGTCCTCGGTCACCGGATTGGCCAGCAGCTGATCGCACATGGTGCGCACCCGGGCCTCGGCTTCCGCCGCGGAGCCCGCGGTCACGTCGAGGGCGATGGCTTTGCCGACGTGGACGTTGCTCGCCTCCGGAAAGCGGAGGGCGGCGAGGGCGTGCTCCACCGCCTGCCCCTGGGGGTCGAGCAGGCCCTTGCGGGGCAGAATGCGGACGTGAACCCTCCAGGTCATTCGTCGACTCCGTTTTCGGTGAGCCTGAGCACGACGTGCCGCAGCACGCCGAAGGTCAGGTAGGTCAGAAAGAAGGGGAACAGGAAGGACGACGGTGCGACGATCGAGCCGACCACGAATCCCACCAGCACCGTGAGGACCAGGAGGCCCGCCGGCTTCCGGAGGCTGATCGGCCCGCCCCGGGGATACTGCACCTTGCTCACCATGAGGGCCGCGGTCAGCAGCAGGAGCACCACCAGGCCCTCATGCTGAAGGTCCATGTAGGCCACCGAGGCCCGATACCACTGGGTCTGGCTGAAGGCGTAGTAGGTGGCCATCGTCATGCCCGCGGCGGGCGACGGAAGCCCGGTGAACCAGCCGGGCGTCGGCTTGCCGTGGGAGAGCACGTTGAACCGGGCCAGCCGGAGCGCCGCCGCCACCACGTAGAGGAAACAGACCACCCAGCCGAACCGGCCGGCGGTCGAGAACTCCAGGAAGTAGATCAGCAGGGCCGGCGCCACCCCGAACGAGACGATGTCCACCAGGGAGTCGAGCTCGGCCCCGAACCGGCTGCCGGTGCCCATGCGCCGGGCGACCCGCCCGTCGAGCGAATCGAGAATGCCGGCGTACACGATGAACCAGCCGGCCTGGCGGAAATTTCCGTTGAAGGCCGAGATGATGGACCAGAACCCGAAGAACAGGTTGCCGATCGTGAACGCGCTGGGAATCACCACCACGACCCGGCGGATTCCCTCGCGGGGCGGCGGAGTCGTCATTTCCATCGGGCCACCACGGTTTGGGCCGCTTTGGTATGCTCGCCCACCTTGACCAGGACGTCGGCGCCGGGCGGCACGAAGAGATCCACCCGGGAACCGAACCGAATCAGGCCCATCCGCTCGGCCTGTCCGACCTCGGCCCCCTCCGCGTGGTCCGTCACGATCCGCCGCGCGATCGACCCGGCGATTTGCTTGATGAGCAGTTTGCCCCGCGGGGTGTCGAGCCCGACGCTGGATTGCTCGTTGTCGGTCGACGCCTTTTCCGGGCCGGCGTGCCCGAACTTGCCCTTGACGTAGGCGCGGAACCCCACCCGCCCCCGGGTCGGATAGCGGTTCACATGCACGTTGAAGACGTTCATGAAGATCGACACCCGGACCGCGGGGCCGCGGAGGAACACCGGCTCGTCGATCGGGATCACGCTCACCACCTTGCCGTCGGCCGGCGCGAGCACCAGCTCGTCTCCCCGGGGGCCGTCGCGCAGCGGATCGCGGAAGAAGGCGACCACCCACAACGCGATCGGCAGCCCCAGCGCCACGGCGATCCAGATGTGGAACCAGCCCAGTACCGCGAGCACGACCCACGCGATCGCGATGAAAGGCCAGCCCTCCGGCGCCACGCGCATCAGAGCCGCTCCGGGAGCGGCGTGCCGGTGATCAGGCGATACGCCTCGAGGTAGCGCTCGCTGGTGGCGGCCACCACGTCGGGCGGCAGCGGCGGCGGCGGGGCTTCGCCGTTCCAGCCGCCCCGGGTGCGGAGGCCGGTGAGGTAGTCGCGCAAGGGCTGTTTGTCGAAGCTGGGCTGGGTCCGGCCCGGCGCGTAGCGATCCGCGGGCCAGAAGCGCGAGGAATCCGGGGTCATGACCTCGTCGATCAGCAGCAGGGTCCCGTCCGGTGCCACACCGAACTCGAATTTGGTGTCCGCGATGATGATGCCCCGCGTTTCGGCGTGGGCGCTGCCCGCCTGGAACAGCGCCAGACTCCTCGCCTTGAGCTCCGCGGTGCGCTGGGCGCCCAGAGTGGCCGCCATCATGCTCTCGGTGACGTTGGCGTCGTGGCCGCTCTCCGCCTTGGTGGCGGGAGAAAAGACCGGCGCCGGGAAGCGGGCGCTCTCCACCAGCCCGGTGGGAAGCGGTTCGCCCGCGAGCGTGCCGTGCTCCAGATATTCCTTCCAGGCCGAGCCCGAGATGAAGCCGCGGATGACGCACTCGAAGGCGACCGGCTCCGCCCGCCGCACCAGCATGGCACGCCCCGCGATCTCCTCGCGATGCCCGGCCAGCGCCGGCACCGCGCCGATGATCTCATCGGCGTCCGCGGTGAGGAAATGGTGCGCCCCCAGAGGTCCGAGCTTCCTGAACCAGAATGCGGACAGCTGCGTGAGCACGCTGCCTTTGCGGGGGACCGGTTCGGCCATGACGACGTCGAACGCGCTGACCCGGTCGCTCGCCACCAGCAGCAGGCGGGCCGGGTCCACTTCATAGACCTCGCGGACCTTACCCCGGCGCCACAACGGCAGCGGGAGCCGGCTGGCGGCGAGCACGGTCATACCCGCACCTCCTCGACCGCCACCGGCGCGGCCAGCGCGGCCGCCCGCCGGAGCAGGGGCGTGAGGTATTCCTCGAGAAACTCCTCCACCTGCGACTCGGAGCGACCGGTGTAGCGCGCCGGGTCGAGCTCCGCGGCGAAGGCACCCGCGGGCACCGACGCGAAGGCCGGATGGCCGGCCAGTCGTGTCATCAGGTCGTTCTCGCCCCCGGCGCTCACCTGCGCCGCGACGGCCATGCTCGCCGACCGGATCACCTCGTGCAGGGCCTGGCGATCGCCGCCCGATTCGACACCCAGCATCATCCAGCGCTCCGTGGCCATGAAGGGCATCTGTTCCGCGACGTGCCGGGCGATGACCGGCTCCCGGACTTCGAGGCCGGTGACGATGTTGGTGGCCAGCACGAGGATGGCGTCGGTGGCGAGGAACGCTTCGGGAAGCACGATGCGGCGATTGGCGCTGTCGTCCAGCGTCCGCTCCAGCCACTGGGCGGCCGCGGTCTGGGCCGGATTCTGTTGCAGGGAGATGACGAGCCGCGCCAGGCTGCTGATCCGCTCGGCCCGCATCGGGTTCCGCTTGTAGGCCATCGCGCTCGAGCCGATCTGCTCGGATTCGAACGGCTCGAACAGCTCCCCCTCGTGCTGGAGCAGCCGCAGGTCCCCGGCCATCTTGGCCGCGGACTGGGCGAGGCCGGACAGCCCGTCGAGCACCGCGCTGTCGGTCTTTCTCGGATAGGTCTGTCCGGAGACCGGGAACGCCTGGTCGAAGCCCATGCGCTCGGCGATGCGCCGGTCCAGCTCGCGGACTTTCGCGTCGTCCCCCTTGAACAGCTCGTGAAACGAGGCCTGCGTCCCGGTGGTCCCCTTGCAGCCGAGCAGCCGCAGCGACTCGATCCGATGGCACAGCTCCTCGGCGTCCAGCGCGAAATCCTGGGCCCAGAGGGTTGCCCGCTTGCCCACCGTGGTGAGCTGGGCCGGCTGAAAGTGGGTGTAGGCGAGGCAGGGCAGGGCGGCCCGTTTGCGGGCGAATGCCGCGAGCAGGTTCAGCAGGGCCACCACCCGGCCCAGCAGGAGTCGCAGGCCGTCCCGCATCATGATGAGATCGGCGTTGTCGGTCACGAACGCGCTGGTGGCGCCGAGGTGAATGAAGCGCCGCGCGGCGGGGGTCAGGTCGCCCAGGGCGTGCACGTGCGCCATCACGTCGTGCCGGAACCGCCGCTCGTACTGGGCCGCGGCGGCCAGGTCGATGTCGTCGAGGTGGGCGCGGAGCTGGTCGACGGCCTCCGCCGGGATGTCGAGGCCGAGGTCGCGCTCGGATTCCATCAGCGCGAGCCAGAGGCGGCGCCACAGTCCGATCCGGTTGGCTTCGCCCCAGAGGTGTTGCATCGCCGGAGAGGCGTAACGGGTACCGAGGGGAGACTGGTAGGACGCCCCGGTCAACGGAACTCCAGGTCCGTGAAGATCATCTGCCCGCCCCGCTCGAAATAGATGCGGAACGGCTGGCGCGATCCCAGCGACTCGATCACGTCGGCCACCTGCTTGGCCGACGTGATCAGGGTCCGGTTGATCGCCAGGATCACATCGCCCTCCTTGAGTCCGGTGGCGCGGGCCGATTCATCGCTCACCTTGAGGATCAGCGCCCCCTTGCTGCTCCGGAGGCCCCGTTCGGTCTGGATGGCCGGAGTCACCGACACGACGTCCATGCCGCTCAGCACCTTGACCTTGGTGGCGGTGCTGGTGGGGAGATCGCCGGTGGCGAAGCTGCGGGTGTCCTCGCCGGAGCCGCGCTTGACCCGCACCTTGATCGCATCGCCGACGTGCAGGTCCAGCTTCACCGCTTCCCAATCGAGATAGTTGTGAAGCCGCCGGCCGTTGGCTTCCACCAGGACCGTCCCCTGCGCGATGCCGGCCCGGGCCGCCGGGCCGTCGGGCGCCACCCGGGTGACCGTCACGCCGCCCTGGGTCTTCCAGTCCTGCATGGACTCCGGCCCGGCGACTTCGAGGCTGGTCCAGGCCCGCCGCACCGTGCCCGTGCGCAGAATCTCCTCTTCCACCCGGAGCGCCCGCTCGATCGGTATCGCGAACCCGAGGCCGATGGACCCGGTGCTCCCGCCGCCGCCGGTGAAGATCGAGGAGTTGACCGCCACCACCTCGCCCAGCGCATTGGCCAGCGGGCCCCCCGAGTTGCCCGGGTTGATGGCGGCATCGGTCTGGATCATGTCCAGGTAGAGGCCGGGCTGGTCGCCGTTGGGGAGGATGTTTCGATGCGTGGCGCTCACCACGCCGGCGGTGACCGTGGGCTCGTTGTTTCCGAGGAGGAACGCGTAGGGATTGCCCAGCGCCACCACCCACTCGCCGATCATCAGATCGGTGCTCCTGCCCAGCGGCACCACCGGGAGGCCCTGGCGCTCGATCTTGACGACGGCGATGTCGGTGGTGGGATCCTCGCCGACGAGCTTCCCGGGCAGGTCGGTGCCATCGGGCAGGGTAATGGTGATCGATTCCGCCCCGGCCACGACATGCTGGTTGGTGACGATCACGCCGTCGGCGCGGACGATGAATCCGGTGCCGGACGATTGCACCACCTGGTCGGTTTCCCGGGGCGGCAGGAGGAAGAAGTCCCAGGGCCCTTGCTCGGTCACCCGGCGGCGCGAAGTCACGGTGACCGAGACCACGGCGGGCGATACCCGGGTGGCCGCGTCCACGACCGCGGTGCGCCGGGAAGTAGCCAGCGCGCCGCTCTGCGCGCGCGCCGGCGGCACGATGCTGTCCTCCGCGCCGCGGCACGCCCCAACCCCGGCGAGGAGAGCGAGCACCAGGACCCGGTGCATCAGGCGAACCATTCCTGCGGGTATTCAGCAGCCACGAAGAAGAGTCCCTCGGCTGGGGCGGGAGGGCTGGTACGCACGCCCGGGTCGAGTTCCAGAAGTCGAGTCATGTCGCCCAGCGCGCGTCGTCCGAGCCCGATGTCCACCATGGTGCCCACGAGCATGCGGACCATGTGGTGGAGAAACCGGTCCGCGGCGATCTCGAAGACCAGGCCGGTGCCCGCCGGACGCTCCGTCCATTGCGCCAGGCGGATCCGGCTGCGCCGGTGGGCCACCGGGGATCGCCGCACGCTGAACGCCGCAAAATCGTGCTCGCCCGGCAACCGGGCCGAGGCGGCTTCGACCGACGCCAGGTCCAGCGACTTGCCCAGGGCCCATTCGTACCGGCGCCGGAACGGAGATGCCGCCCCCGGGTCGGTGCCGATGACGTACCGGTATTTCCTGCTCTTGGCGCGGGTCCGGGCATGAAACCCCGGCCGCATCTCCCGCACCGACTCCACCCAGCAGTCCTCCGGGAGGAGCGAGTTCATCGACTGGGCCAGTCGAAATCCGGTCCATCGATCGGGCACGGTGCAACTGGTGGCCATGCCGATTGCATGGACTCCCGCATCGGTTCGCCCGGCGGCGTGCACCCGGATCGGGCCGGCGCAGAGCTGCCCGAGGACCGCCTCCACTTCGGCCTGCACGGTGCGACCCTCTGCCTGTCGCTGCCATCCGGCGAAGCGCCCGCCGTCATAGTGCAGCGTGACCAGAAAGGTGCGCGCCATTGCGCGGCAAATTTAGTCGGGAGCGGAGGTTACAGCAAACCAGAAACCACGGGGACTAGTACCTGCGGATGACTCCCACGACCACGCCCTGGATCATGATGTCTCCCTCGGGGAAACGGAGCGGCTGCATGCTGGGATTGGCCGGCTGGAGCCGGACCCAGCCCCCCGGCTCCCGGTAGAATTTCTTGACGGTGGCCTCGGAGCCGTTCACCAGCGCGATGACCATTTCTCCGTTGTCGGCGCTCTGCCGGCCATGGACGACGACGTAGTCTCCGTCCACGATGTGCTCGTCCACCATCGAGTCGCCCCGCACCTTGAGGGCGTAATTCGGCCCCCGGGCGGGCAGCATGACGTCCGGCACCGCGAGGGTTTCCTGATGCAGGACGGCTTCGATCGGGTATCCCGCGGCCACGACGCCGAGCAGCGGGATCTCGGTGGCACCGCTGATGCTCTTGGGTGGCAGCACCCGGACCGACCGGCTCTCGTGGGGAGAGCGCCGGATGTATCCCTTGCGCTCCAGATTGGTCAGATGCTCGTGTACCGTGGCGAGGGACTGGTAGGAAAAGTGCTCCGCGATTTCCTCCATGCTCGGCGCATACCCCCGGGACTGGATATGACCCTCGAGGTACGTCAGAATTTCCTTCTGCCGCTTGGTGAGATGCATGAGCGTCCATCCTGCGCCGAGGGGCGGAATCCGATACCCAAATGGATACCATAGGTTAACCGAACAATTGCCGAAAGTCAATCAGTGCGTATCCTTCCTCGTCCCAGTCCTTTAACTCGCAGTCCCCTGCTATCTTGCAATGGCCCTGACCATTCCTCGGCCCTCCCAGACGCTGAGGTGCGCCCGTGACGATGCCTGCCGGATCCGATCTCGCGCTCCCTGTCACGCAGGTGGAGGAGCTGGTCCGGACCATGTCCAAAGGGCTCCGGGCGTTCCAGATGTACCTGCCCAACAATCCGATCTACCAGCGCGCCGAGCAGGCGATCCAGCAGGCGTTCCTTCCCATCTGGTCGTCCACCCGACAGATCGGGCTCTCGGTGGTGGAGACCGATCTGGTGTGGGAAGAGCAGGTGGTCTATCACCAGCCCAACAAGGGTGAGAGCCTCGCCTGGATGCTGTACAAGGACGGGATGCGGTTCCTGACCTTGAGGCCGGGCGTGGAAGACGAGGAAATGGTCCGGTTTCTCCAGCTGGTGACCCGGGCGAGGCTGCTCCCCAGCGACGCCGCCGACGACCTGCTCACCCTGCTCTGGGAGCAGGATTTCCACGCCATCGACTACCAGTTTGCCGAGATCATTGTCGACTCCCTCACCGTGCTCGACCCGCAGGCAACGGACATGGCCATGCGCCAGGATCCGGCGGCCCTGGCCGCGGTGAAAGAGGAGATTCAGACCGATGCCGCGGACAAGCTCTCGGCCGGGTTGGACCTCGACGATTTTGACTCCACGCTTTACTTCCTCGATGAGAAGGAAATCGCGCAGCTCAAGCGGGAAGTGGACTTGGAGTACACCCGGGACGAGCGCCGCGCCGCCCTGGAGGCCTTGCTCGACATCTTCGAGCTGCAGCCCGCCACGGTGGTGCGCGAGGAGATCCTGGCGATCTTCGAGACGCTCTTCCCCAACCTGCTCAACCGGGGAGAATTCCGCACGGTGGCGGGGCTCCTGCGCGAATTCCGCACCGTGGCGCAGCGGGTCACGGCGCTCGACTCGCAGCTGCAGGATCGACTGCAGTCGTTCCAGGCCCGCCTGAGCGAGCCGGACATTCTCTCGCAATTGTTGCAGTCGCTGGAGGAGGCCGAGGCCATGCCGACCGACGAGGACGTCGGCGAGGTCCTGGGTGAGCTGCACGCCGAGGGGCTGGAAACGATGCTCACCTTCCTTCCCAGCCTCACGCGCCCGGCTATCCGCGGCATTCTGGAATCTTCGGTCGATCGTCTGGCGACGGCCCACACGGACATGGTGCTTTCCATTCTGGGCCGGAGCGAGTCTCCGGCGCTGGTCGGCGCCGCGGGACTATGCGGCCGGCTCGAGCTCCAGGTGGCGGTTCCCCTCCTGGACCGGCTGGTCACGCACCGCGACGCCGCGGTCCGGCTCGCGACGGTGGAGGCGCTCTCCCAGATCGGGTCGGCCGGCGCGCTGACCGCGCTGGAGCGTGCGCTCGACGATGCCGATCGCACGATTCGGCTGGCCGCGATCACCACGATTTCGGCCAAGGGTTATCGCGCCGCGCTCCGCCGCTTGGAGGCCGCGGTGCTCGGCAAGGGGCCCCGCGAGCTGGAGCGCGCCGAGAAGCGCCAGTTCTTCGAAGCCTACGCGGTGGTGGCGGGCGCGGCGGCGCTTCCGGTGCTCTCCAACATTCTCGAGCCGAGGGGATTCCTGCGACGGAAGGAATCGTCGGAAACCCGGACCTGCGCCGCCTACGCGATCGGCCGGCTCCAGAGCCCTGCCGCGCGCGCGGTCCTCGAGCGGATCCAGCAGGACAAGGACCTCCCGGTGCGGAACGCGGCCCTTCGCGCTCTGCGAGACTGGCCGGAATGACCGACGACCTCCACGGTAGCCGGCCCGGGAGTGGCGACGAGGGCTTCATCCGCCATGCCGGGCGGGGCTTCCTCCTCACCTTCTACGCCGCGCTCCGCGCGCTGAAGCTGTATCCGGTGGAGAACGCCACGGTCCAGAAGGCGCTCGACGAGCTGCAGGCGTCCTCGACCGCGCTCCTCACCCGGGAATCGGAGCTCGAGCTCCGGTTGGCCGGCGATTTTCTCTTCATCAACGGCACCCGCCTGCGACTCGAGCTGGACAACTTTGCTGCCCTGAGCAATCTGCTCACGACCCTGGGCGCGTTCGACATCGGGGTCTTTCATACCAGGTCCGGCGTGGAGCGGAGGGAATGGCAGGCCTTGCTCAGCATCATGCTGAGCCTGCTGTCGGAATCCGGCGTCGAGGACCGGTATGCGGCCCTGGTCGAACGGCTGGGGCAGGCCAACACGCCCCATATCGACTTCGAGCCGGCGACCGACGTCAACGAGGAGCTCAGCGCCCAGGAGGCGCGCGAGCTGGCCCGGCGCACCTACGCCCAGGGCGTGGCGGTGACCAAGGACGTCGTCAACAGCATTCGGCTCGGCCGCACCAGCAGCGTGAAGAAGGTCAAGCGGGCGGTGCAGATGATCGTGGACCAGGTGCTGACCAACGAGACGTCCATCATGGGACTCACGACGCTCCGGGACTACGACGAGTATACCTTCACCCACTCGGTGAACGTCTGCATCTTCGCGGTGGCCCTGGGCCGGAAGATCGGCCTCACCAAGCTGCAGCTCTACGACCTCGGCATGACGGCGCTGCTGCACGATATCGGCAAGGCCAAGATTCCGATCGAGGTGCTGAACAAGGTCAACGGCCTGTCCGAGGACGAGTGGCGGGTGATCCAGGCCCATCCCTGGCGCGGGGCCATGACGCTGTTCGGCCTGCGGGCCTACGAGGAGATTCCCTACAAGTCAATTCTGGTGGCCCACGAGCATCACATGAAGACCGACTTGACCGGGTATCCCCGCGCCATTCGACCGCGCACCCTGGGGGTGTTCTCGCGACTCGTCGCCGTCGCGGACGGGTTCGACGCGGCGACCACCCGGCGGGCGTACCAGACGGTGCCCATCGAACCCGACCAGGTGCTCCGGGAGATGTGGACCAATCCGCGGCGGGGGTACGACCAGATCGTGGTCAAGGCGCTCATCAATCTGATCGGCGTCTACCCCATCGGGACCTGCGTGATCCTCGATACTTTCGAGGTCGGGATCGTGGCCCAGGCCAACCCCGACCGCGAGCTGCTCAACCGGCCGGTGGTGCGGATCGTCATCGATCCCGCGGGGAGTCTGCTGGCGCCGCCAGGCATCGCGGTGGACCTCTCGGAACGCGGTCCCGATGGAGACTATCTGCGGTCGATCGTCAAGGTGACGAATCCGGACCGCTACAACCTGACGGTAGGCGACTATTTCCTCTGAGTCCCGGCCGGACTTCTCCGGCAAGTTGATGGATGGGTATTCCCATGGGCTGGCCATGGCGGGTCCGCTGCTGGTCCTGGTGACGGCGGTCTGGGACCCCCGCTGGATGCGCCATCCCGTCCAGACCCTGGCGATGATCGTGAGCGTGGCGCTGCTGCGCACCGCCCCGGTGCGGCTCAGCAAGTACTCCTACCTCACCCAGATCGGCATTCCGGCGCTGCTGGCCGCGCTGGCCGCGCCGGCCTCGGTGGCCGTGATCGGCCTGGCCGCCGGAGTCTTCGTGGCCGACGTGGCCTGGCTCCGGAAGACGTCGCGCGCGGGGGCGGTGAACGCCGGCCGCGAGGCGCTCTCCTTCGCCGTGGCCTTCGGGTTCTACGGGCTCGCGGTGAAGCTCGGGGGCACCCGGACCCTCAGTCTCGATTTCCTCGCCCCGTTCGTGGTGCTGTCGGGGATCTACTTCGCCATCACCCGCGTGCTGTTCTACCTCTCCCTGATCATGCGGGGCAAGCTCGAGGTGGAAGACCGGCTGTTCATCCTGCGCTGGGAAATCATCGCCTTTCTGATGACGCTGCTGGGCGCCGGCATCCTGGTCTGGGCGGTGACCCAGTTGAGCCCGCCGGGGTGGGTGGTGGTGCTGCTGGCCCTGACGGTGGCCGGCCTGGTGTCCCGGGCGCTGCTGGAAGAGGCCATCTCCGCCGAGGACCTGAACAAGGTCCACACCATGCAGGCCAACCTCGCCAGCGATTCCAGCCTCAAGGTCACCTTCGAGCAGATCGAGCAGCTCGCCTACCGGCTGCTGGATTGGGGCGACTTCCGGATCTATCGCGCCGCGCCGGAAGGACCGGTCATGGCCTATCGCTCCCACCAGGGGCGGCCGAGGCGAGGAGAGCCCGATCCGGGGCTGAACGCGTTCCGCACCCGGGTGCTGGCCGAAGGGGAGCCGATCTCGATCGAGGATACCTGGCGCGACGCCGGTATGGAACGACCCGACCCGGCGGTTCGCACCGTGCTGCTCTACCCGCTGCGCCACGCCGACCGGGTGGTGGGAACGCTGGAGCTGGAGCACCACAAGCGCTATCACTACCGCGCCCGGGATCGGTCGGCGATGGCGGCGATCTCGAGCCAGATCTCCACCGCCATTCACATCGCGGAATTGCGCCGCCCGCTGCTGGAAACCGTGGAGCAGATCGGCGGGCAGATTCAGGCCCTGGCCCGCGCCGCCAACTCGCTGCGCTCCTCCGCGCTGGCGCTCCAGCTCGCCTCGGAGAACATGCGGCGCGAGGCCTCCGGTCAGGAGACCTTCGCGCGCACCGGGCTCGAGGCCACTGCGGAGCTCGGCCGGCTGGTGGAATCGGCGGCGATCGCGGGCTCCCGGGCCTCGAGCGTCAGCGAAGGGGCGGCGGGCGCCGCGGCCAAGCATCGCCAGGAGATCGAGGAGGCGGTCGACCGGCTGATTCACGTGCAGGCGTTCGTGGCGGCGAGCTCGCGCTCGGTGGCGGCGCTGGGGGCCACCACGGTGCGGATCCGGAACTTCCTCGCGTCGATTCAGGAAATCGCCGAGCTGACCAATGTGATCGCGCTGAACGCCGCCATCGAGGCCCACCGGGCCGGCGCGTCGGGGCGGGGCTTTGCCGTGGTGGCCGAGGAAATCCGGCAGCTCGCCATGCAGAGCGCCGAGGCCGGTGCCGACGCGACCCGGCTGACCAGCGACATCTCGCGGGAGGTCACCGGCATGGCCACGCAGATGGAGCGGGGGGAACAGCTCGTGGCGGATGTCGGCGAGCTCTCGGCGGACACGGCCCGCGCCCTGGACGCCATCGTCCGGGCCACCCAGGAGGCCGGCGAGCACTCCCGCGCCATCGCCGATTCGCAGACCGCCCACGAGGCCGCCGGGCGGCGCCTCTCGTCGCAGATCCGCCAGCTCGCGGAAGGCGCCCAGCGCGCCCGCGGGCAGACCGAGACGCTGGCCCGCGAAGCCGGCGAGGCCACGCGGGGACAGGCGGATTTGGAGAGCGCGATCGCGGAGCTGCAGCGGGTGGCCGGCGAGCTCCAGGGGATCGCGCGCCATTTCGTCGTCTAGCCATGGCACCGGTGCGGGTCTACCTCGCGCTCGGCAGCAACCTCGGCCCCCGTGAGGCACACCTGGCGCTGGCGCGGGCGCACCTGGGCCGGGTCCCCGGAATTCTGGTGCGGGGCGCGTCCTCGGTGGAGGAGACCGCGCCGCTGGACGGCATGTCCCAGCCCGCGTATCTGAACCAGATGCTCGCGCTCGACACGACGCTGTCGCCGCGCGAACTGCTGGATGTGTGTCACCGGATCGAGGCGCTGGCCGGTCGGGAGCGGCGGGCCCGATGGGAATCGCGCACGCTGGATCTGGACATCGTACAGTTCGGCGAGCTCGCGCTGGAGGAGCCCGGTCTCACGCTGCCGCACCCCGGGTTGCCCGATCGGGACTTCTGGCGCCGCGAACTGGACGAGCTCACGCGGTCGGGCCTCTAGCCTCGTCTATATTGGGGAGCCGATGACAGACCACCCTTCGAACCCGGCGGTTCCCTCGGAGCTGCGCCCCACGCTGCCCACCTGGGCGCAAGTCACTCCCGAGCGACTCCAGCACATCCAGCGGGTCGCCGAGCTGGTCGCGGCCTGGGGCACCCGGATGGGCATTCCCGATTCCGAGCTGTACCGCTGGTACCGGGCGGTGTGGCTCCATGACGCGCTCCGCGACGCCAGCGAATCCGAGCTCACCAAGTGGGCCCCATCGGTGAAGGGCCCGGTCGAGCTGCGCCACGGCCCGGCCGCGGCCGCCCGGGCCAAGGGAGAGGGCGAGACCGACCGCGGCGTGCTCGACGCGGTGCGGTTCCATTCCATGGGCCTGGCCGAGTGGGATATGGTCGGGCGGGTCCTCTACTGCGCGGACTTCCTGGAGCCGGGGCGCTCGTTCGACCGCGCGGAGCGGGCCGAGCTGGCCCGGCGCTTCCCGGACGATCCCCAGGCCGTGGTCTTCGACGTGGCCCGCCGCCGCGTGCTCTACGCCATACGCACCGGCTGGACCCTGCCGGAGCCGACGGTCAGATTTTGGAATTCGCTCGCCGATTCCGCGGCGTCGCGCTAGGCGCGCTGGTCGTCGCCGGACTCGCGGCGGGGGCGTGGGCGCTGCGTCGGGGTGACACCGGGACGCGCCGGGCCGAGGCCCCGCCGCTCCTGGGCGGCGACCACATCGTGGTCGAAGTGCTGAACGGTTCGGGACGACGGGGGCTCGCCCGCGTCGCCACGCACGCGCTCCGGCAGGCGGGATTCGACGTGGTTTACTTCGGCACGGTGTCCGACTCGATCGCGGCCACCCAGGTGCTGGCGCGCCGCGGAGATTCGCTGGCCGCCGTGAAGGTGGCCCGGGCGCTCGGCGCCGGCCGGGCCAGGGTCAAAGCCGACACGCTGCTCCGGGTGGATGTGACGGTCCTGCTGGGGGGAGACTATCATCCTCCGGCGCTGCGGCGTCCCTGATCAGACGCCCAGCTCTTCCGCGATGACCAGGATGTCTTCCCGCAGGATTCGTCGCTCGACCTGCAGGTGCAGGAAGCTCCGGCGCCCCAGCATCCAGAGCCCCAGGGCCCGAAGCGCGCCCAGGGCCCGATCGGCCAGCTCGACCAGCCGCAGGGCCGCGTAGCCGCTCACCGGCGTCAGCACCAGCGCGACGATGCCTGCCACGCCACCCCACCATTTCCAGCAGAGCCCCGCCACCACGACCCAGGTCAGCGGGAACACGACGAAGGCCGAGGCCGCTTTGGCGGTGGCCAGGATGTCGTCGTACTTGCCCACCGCCCGGGTGGAGAGCAGCCCCACCAGCCGGTAGGGCAGGTAGTGGAGCACCAGACCGGGAACGCCCAGCGGCACCAGCAGCACGAAGCGGAGCAGGAAGAGGCCGATGCCCACCAGGACGCCTCCGGTCTTCATCCGTCCGACCGGCACGTCCCAGGGATCGATCCCGGCCCCGCGGAGCTTGTCTTCATAGCGGAGCACCCGCCGGCGGATGGCTTCCAGCCGGGCCGGGTCCCGGGCCTTGAGCGCGTCGTATCCCTTGAGCACCCGGCGCCGGAACACGAACTCCTCGGCCAGCTCGGGCCGGGGCGCGTCGTCGCTGGCGCGCCGCTGACTGGCGAGGATCCGCTCGGTACGTGCCACGAAATCATGCGCCTCGAAGGCGTCGGCCTGCAGGGTGACCTCGCCCAGCGCCTGGCCGATCCGGTCGGTGAGGACCCGAACCTGGTCCGCGGGAGGCTCACCCGCCTGGTCGAGCGGCGCGGGAGCGACCTCGAACGGCTCGCCGTAGTAGACCAGGGCTGCGCTCCGAAAGGTCTGCTTGTCGGTATAGAAGAGTCCCACCGGCTGAATCAAAAGCGGCGGATCCGACGTTACCCCGAGCGCGATCCGGGCCGCCCCGGTCTTCATGGGCTTCATGCGCGGATCGCTGTGGCTGGTGCCCTCGGGAAACAGCGCCACGGCGCCGCCCATCCCGAGGTGGGCGCGCACCCGGGAGAACATCTCCCGATTCCTGGTGAGATCGGCACCGGGGTCCTGCTTCCGTTCCACCGGGATCGAGCCCGCGGCGCGCACCAGCCAGCCGACGACCGGAATGCGGAAGAGGGGCGCCTTGGCGAGGAAGGAAACCGGGCGGGGCGCGAGGCAGAGGATGAAGACCGGATCGACCAGCGAATTGGGATGATTGAGCACGAACATCACCGGCCCGTTCCGGGGGACCCGTTCGAGTCCCTCCGATTCCACGCGGCGGAAGAAGATGCGCAGCGTGAAGCGGAGCAGGGCCACCACCACGACGCGCGGACCCGGCATCAGCCGGCCGCCGCCGCGCG
Source organism: uncultured Gemmatimonadales bacterium (assembly GCA_963762545.1). Classification (GTDB taxonomy): domain Bacteria; phylum Gemmatimonadota; class Gemmatimonadetes; order Gemmatimonadales; family GWC2-71-9; genus JABFSM01. The sequence goes on from CAVXLC010000002.1 coordinate 1,054,088, forward strand.
CTGTCTCTTCTCCATTTCCACGAACAGCTGGCCGCAGGCGGCGTCGATGTCGAGCCCGCGGCTGCGCCGGACCACCGCCTCGACACCCTGGTTGGTGAGCCGGTCGGTGAAGGCGCGGATCCGGTTGCCCGAGGCGGGCGTGAGGCCGGGCGCGCCGCCGGGATGGAGCGGAAGGACGTTCACGTGGGCCCCGAGTTGATGGGCCAGTTTGGCCAGTCGGTCGGCGTCGGCATCGCTGTCGTTCTTCCCCGCGATCAGCACGTATTCGAACGTGACCCGCTTCCGGAACGCCCGCGCCGCCTGAAGCACCTCCGCCAGCGGATACTTCTTCTGAATCGGCATCAGGCGGAGCCGCTGGGCCGGCCCCGCCGCATGCAGCGAGATCGCGAGGCGGAACTGCTCGGGGCGCCGCGCCAGCTCCAGCATGGCCGGCACGATGCCGACGGTCGAGACGGTGATGTGCCGCGCCCCGATGCCGAACCCCTCGGGGTGGTTCAGGATCGTGAGGGCGACGCTCACCGCCGGCCAGTTGAGCAGCGGCTCGCCCATCCCCATGAACACCACGTTGGTCGGCTTTTCGGCCGGGTTGGCCAGCACGATTTCCCGGACCTGCGCCGCGATTTCCCACGGGGCCAGGTTCCGCCGGAACCCCATGCGCCCGGTGGCGCAAAAGGTACACCCCAGCGCGCAGCCCGCCTGGGAGGAAATGCAGAGCGTGAGCCGGGTGCCGGAGGGGATGAGCACCGATTCGATCGCCTCCCCGTCGGGAAGCCGCCAGAGGTACTTGCGGGTACCGTCGGTCGATTGCTGCACCGTCTCGGGGCGAAGGCGACCCAGTGGAAAATCGCGGTCCAGCTCGGCCCGGATCCCGGCCGGCAGCTCGCTCGCCTCCGACCACGCCCCGACCGGAGCCACCCAGAGTCGCCGGGCGATTTGCGCGGTCCGATAGGCGGGGAGACGATGCTCCTCGATCCACGACCGGATGCGCGCGGTCGCGTCCGCGGGGGCGAGGTCGAGCAAGGTGCCGGATTCGGTGAGGCGCTGGCTCATGCCGAAATCTAGCCGCCGCCACCGGGAATTGGGGCCGATCCGCGCGCGGATGCCTCGCGGAAGTTGCTTGATCCCCCTCTCCGCGCCCGTTACGTTTGGCAATGCTCGCCACTTCGCTCCGAACGCATTCCGGCGGTTTGCTGACCCGCTCCGACGTGGGTCTCGAGGTCCGCCTGGCCGGCTGGGTGCATCGCCGACGCGATCTGGGAGGCCTCGTCTTCATCGACCTCCGGGACCGCTACGGGCTGGTGCAGCTCTCCTTCGATCCCGCCTACTCGCCGAACGACGTCATGGAACGCGCCGCCGGATGCGGGGTGGAAACCGTCGTGCTGGCCGGGGGCACGGTGGCGCTCCGTCCCAACGCGGCCCGGGATGCCGAGCTGGGCTCCCGGGAGGTCGAGGTGCGGGTCACCTCGTTCGAGGTGGTCGGCCCCGCCACGACGCCGGCGATTCCCGTGGGCCGGAAGGAAACCGAGGAGCTGCCGGCCGAAGAGCTCCGGCTCAAGTACCGCGTGCTGGACCTCCGACGGCCCGAGCTGATGGCCAATCTCGTGCTGCGGCACCGCCTGCTGCAGCGCGCCCGCCGGACCCTGAGCGACCTCGGTTTTCTGGAGATCGAGACCCCGATCCTCACCAAGCCGACTCCCGAAGGCGCGCGGGACTACCTGGTCCCCTCGCGGGTGCACCGGGGGGAGTTCTACGCGCTGCCCCAATCGCCCCAGATCTACAAGCAACTCCTGATGGTGGCGGGTTACGACCGCTACTTCCAGATCGCGCGCTGCTTCCGGGACGAGGACCTGCGCGCGGACCGCCAGCCGGAGTTCACCCAGATCGATCTCGAGGCGTCCTTCATCACCCAGGAGGACATCCTCCTCGTAGTGGAGGAGGTCCTGCTGGCGGCGTGGGACGAGGCGGGTCATGCGATTCCCCGGCCTTTCCCCCGGCTCGCCTGGCGCGAGGCCATGGAACGGTTCGGCATCGACAAGCCCGACCTGCGGTTCGGCTACGAGATCCAGGATCTGACCCCGCGCATCGGTCCTGATGCCGCTCCCTTCGTGCAAGAGGCGGTGGCAAAGGGAGGACGGGTCCGCGGGATTCTCGTCCCGGACGCCGGCGCGCTGTCGCGCAAGGATTTCGACGGCTTCGCCGCGGCGGCCAAGGACGCTGGGGCCGGCGGCCTGATCTGGGCCCGGTTCGGCGCGGCCTGGGAAGGGCAGGGCGTCAAGGCCCTCGGGGCCGCGGGCCTCGCCGCCTGGCAGCCCACCCCCGGCACGGTGCTCCTCGCCGCCGCGGGGCCCGACCCGGTCACGTCGCCCGCGCTGCACGCCGTGCGCACCGCGTTGATCAGGCGCCTGGCCCCGGCGCCCTCGCAGGCGCACGCGTTCCTCTGGGTGGTGGATTTTCCGCTCTTCGAGCCCGACCCCGACACCGGCGCGCACGTCTTCGTGCACCATCCGTTCACCTCGCCCCACCCCGAGGACCTCGCCTTTCTCGAGAGCGACCCGGGCCGTTGCCGGGCGCTTCACTACGACGCGGTCTACAACGGAACCGAGCTGGGAAGCGGGTCGATCCGCATTACCGACCCCGCGGTGCAGCGGACGGTGTTCGGACTCCTGGGTATTCCGCCCGAGGAAGTCCGGCGCCGGTTCGGGTTCCTGCTCGACGCGCTGGCCTCGGGCGCGCCGCCGCACGGCGGATTTGCGGTGGGCTTCGACCGGGTGGCCATGCTGCTCGCCGGGGCGGGCTCCTTGCGCGACGTGATCGCCTTCCCGAAAACCACCGCCGCCCGCGCGCTGTTCGAGGGAGCCCCCTCCCCGGTGAGCGACGCCGACCTCGCCGCGCTCGGCCTGACGGTCACCCGGTGAGGCCGAGCGTGGGCGACGAGCTGATCCAGCGGCTGAGCATCGAGGGAGCGGATCCCCTCCTGCTGGCCGGTGTCAACGAGGCCAACCTGGTCGAGCTGGAGCGGGCCACCGGGGCCCGGATTTCCCTCCGCGGCGACGTGCTCTCCGTCGCGGGCAGCACGGAGCAGGTGGACCGCGCCCTGGGGGTGGCGCAGGGTCTGCTCGACCTCGCCCGCACCGGAGAAGCCGTCTCGGTGGAGGACGTCTTCCGCTTTGCGCAGGACGGGGTCCCCGCCGATGGCTTGCTGGCCGGTGGAGAGGGCAAGATCGTCCTGCCCGGCCTCCGCCGGGCCATCGCCCCCAAGACCCAGGGACAGCGGGACTACGTCCAGGCCATTTCCACCACCGATATCGTGGTCGGCATCGGGCCCGCCGGCACCGGCAAGACCTACCTCGCCGTCGCGAAGGCCGTCGAGTCCATGGCCCGGAAGCGGGTCAAGCGGATCATCCTGGCCCGGCCGGCGGTGGAAGCGGGCGAGTCCCTCGGATTCCTCCCCGGGGATCTCCAGGCCAAGGTGGACCCCTACCTCCGCCCGCTGTACGACGCGCTCGAGGACATGATGCCGGCGGAGCGGGTGCAGAAGGCGCTGGAGCAGCGCACCATCGAGATCGCGCCGCTGGCGTACATGCGCGGGCGCACGCTGAACGACGCGTTCATCATCCTCGATGAAGCCCAGAACGCCACCGGCGCCCAGATGAAGATGTTTCTGACCCGGCTGGGCGTGAACAGCAAGGTCGTCGTCACCGGGGACAAGACCCAGGTCGACCTCCCCCGCCGCGAGGATTCCGGGTTGATTCAGATCGAGCGGATCCTCCCGGGCATTGACGGGATCGCCTTCTGCTATCTCAGCGACGTCGACGTGGTCCGGCACCGGCTGGTGCGGGAGATCATCAAGGCGTATGCCGAGGACCAGAACGGCTGATCGCGGACGCGGGGGCGTGCGGACGCAACGACGCGAGAGCGTCATTGCGGTTTCCGGCCGCACCGGCACGCTGTCCCGGGCGGCCGTCGTCCGCGCGGCGGTGGCCACGCTCGCCGCGGAGCGCCGGTCGGCCATGCTCTCGGTGGCGTTCGTGGGGCGTGACCGGATGCGGGAGCTGAACCGGACCTGGAAAGGCGTTCGGGCGCCGACCGACGTGCTGGCCTTTGCCCTGGCCGGGCCCGGCGGGTCGCTCGCGGGGGACATCTACATCTGCCCCTGGATGGCGGCCCGGAACGCCCGCGCGCTGGCGGTTCCCCTGCGGCAGGAGCTCACCCGCCTGGTGATCCACGGCGTGTTGCACGTGCTGGGGTATGATCATCCCGAGACCGACCGCCGCGCCGCCTCCCCGATGTGGCGCCGGCAGGAACGCTATCTCCGGGGACTCCGATGATTCAGGCCGTGCTCGCCGCGCTCCAGCTCTGGGTCGCCCCGCTGCTCGCGGGACTCTTTACCCTGTGGTCCGCGCTGGTGGCGCTCGCCGAGCAGGACGACGCGGGCGTGCCCCGCCTGCTGACGCCCGGAGAAGCCCCCGCCAGCGCGCCGCTCTCCTCGGCCCGGAGCCTGCATGTGCTCCACCTGGCGCTCCTGGCCATCGCCTCGGCGCTGGCCGGTACGGCGCTCTCGTGGTGGGCCTGGGCGTTTCCCCAGTCCATCGTCCGGCTGGCGCTCGCCGTGCTGCTAGTGTGGATCCTGGGAGATCTCGCGCCCCGTCTCTGGGCCGCGAACGAGCCGGGCCTGGTCCGCTTCGACGGACGGTTCGTCCAGCACACCCTCGCCGTGTTTCGCCCGCTCCTGGCCGGGGTGGCCTGGGTGGACCGCGGATTCCGCCCCCGCCGGATCGTGCAGCACACCCATGAAGCGGCCGAACGCAACATGCTCACCGGCATCCTGGGGCTGGCGAAGATGGCGGTGTCGGACGTGCTCACGCCGCGGCTCGACATCATGGCGGTGGATTTCTCGTCCACGCGGGAGCAGGTCATCGACATGTTCCGGAGCGCCGAACATTCCCGGCTTCTGGTGGTCGATGGAGACCCCGATTCGGTCACCGGGGTGATCTACGCCAAGGACCTCCTGCCGGGGCTGGGCCCCGCAGCGGGTCCCTCGGACTGGCATCCCCTGATTCGGCCGGTCGAATTTGTCCCGGAGGCCAAGAGCCTGAGCCGGCAGCTGCGCGACTTTCAGCGCGGGGCCAGTCATCTGGCCGTGGTGGTCGACGAGTTCGGCGGGACCTCGGGCATCGTGACGCTGGAGGACGTCCTCGAGCAGATCGTGGGGGAGATCCGCGACGAGTACGACACCGACGAGGTGGCGCCGGTCCAAAGACTGACCGATGGCGGCTGGGCCGTGCAGGGGGGGGTGCCGCTCGCCGACCTGGAGGCCGAGATCGATCACACCTTTGCGCGCGACGATGTGAGCACGGTGGGCGGGCTGGTGCTGGCCGCGTTTGGACGGGTGCCGCGGGCGGGAGAGACGCTCTCGCTCGAAGGATTCCGCATTACCGTGGATCAGGTGGCGCGCCGGCGGGTCAGCCGCGTCACGGTGGCTCGGGTCGGCGGGCCGGCCCCCGCGGCCGCCGAGCGGTCCGCGTCATGATCTGGCCCCTGGTGATGCTGGGTCTGCTGCTCACGGTGTTCGGTGCGACCGCCGCCGCGGCCCTCATCACCTCGAGCCGCGCCACCCTCGCGGAAGTAGTGGCCCGGCGCCTCCGGGGCGGGTCCGATTCGCTCGCCTGGCTGCCGCCCCTCGAACGGGACCTCGCCGCGGCGTCCGTCACCACGACGCTGGGAATCACCCTCCTGGGGGCCCTCTTCCCGAGCATGTTCAACGGCGCCACGCTGCCGCGGCTGTTGCTCCTCCTCATCCTGCTCGCGATCCCCGCCATCCTGCTCAGCGGCTACGTCCTGCCGCGGTTCCTGACCCACCGCCGTGCCGCCCGCGTGGCGGCCCGGGTCAGGCCGGTGCTGCGGCCCTGGACGGCGATCCTGACGCCGATCCTTCCGGCGCCGCCCCTGCACCCGGAAGCCCACATCACCGCCCTCTGGCGCGAGCGGGCCGAAGGGGGAACCGGTCTGGACGACGCGCTGCTGCGGGTCGGCGGCGTCATCAGCTTCTCGCAGCGTTCCGTGCGCGAGGTCATGACCCCGCGCACCGACCTCGTCGCGATTCCGGAAGGATCGTCGGTGGAGGAGGTCCGCGCGGCGTTCGTGCAGAGCGGCTACAGCCGGCTCCCGATCTACCGGGGGACCCTGGACGAGATGGTGGGGATGGTCCACGCCTTCGATCTCTTCCGGCTGAAGGCGGGCGACCCGGTGCCGGTGCGCCCCCTGGCGGTGGCGCCCGCGAGCCGGCTGTGCGGCGATGTGCTGGTCGACATGCAGCGGGAGCGCCGCCACCTGGCCGTCGTACTGGACGAATTCGGCGGCACCCTTGGCATCGTGACCCTGGAAGATCTGTTGGAGGCGATGGTCGGTGAAATCGTGGACGAGGATGAACCCTCGCCGGTGTCCGCCGGCGACCCCGGGCTGCTCGAGGTGGATGGCTCGGCCCAGGTGGCCCAGATCGAAGAGCGCTTCGGCGTGCAGCTTCCTCCGGGGCAGGCCTCCACGATCGGCGGCCGCCTGGTGGAGCTGGCGGGTCGTTTCCCCGCCACCGGCGAGCGGTTCGCGGTCCACGGACTGGAGGTCGACATCCTGCACGCATCGCCCACCCGGGTCGAGCGGTTGCTGATCCGTCGCGGCTCGCCGGCAACCACCGCGCTGGGCCGGCCGGCGCCATGACTCCCCGCCGCAAGCTGACGCCCGGGCAGATGATCGGCCTCCTCCGGGACGGAAACCTCAGCGAATTCTTCGCCCGGGCCCGCCTGCTCGAGCCGGCCGACCTGGCCGACGTCCTGGCGCTCGCCGATGAGGACGAGCGGGTCGAGATCGCCAAGCTGCTCCCGCCGGAGCTCACCGGCGAAGCGCTGACCGAGATGCCCGACACCGAGCACGCCGAGGAGACCCTCGCCGCGCTGACGTCGGAGCAGGCGGCCGAGATCGTGGGCGAAATGCCCGACGACGACGCGGCCGACCTGCTGGGCGAGCTGGAACCGGAGCAGCAGCGCCGCATTCTGTCCGCGGTGGATACACCCGAGCGGCAAGAGGTCGAGCGGCTCCTCGAGTACGATGAGGAGAGCGCCGGCGGCCTCATGACCGGCGCGATGGTCACGGTGCGCGAGGACCTTACCGTCAAGGACGCGCTCGAGAGCATCCGGCGCCAGGCCGAGGAGGTGGAGGATTTCACCGAGACCTATGTCGTGGGTCCGGACCGCCGGCTGGCCGGGATTCTGGGATTCAAGCGCCTGGTGGTGGGTGCGCCGGACCGGGCGGTACGGGAGCTGATGGAGGAGCCCGATGTGACCGTGGGCCCCGACATGGACCAGGAGGAGGTGGCCCGCCTGATGGCGCGCTACAACGTGCCCAGCATTCCGGTGGTGGACCGGGACGGACGGCTGCTGGGCCGCATCACCTTCGACGACGTCTCGGACGTCGTGGAGCGCGAGGCCACCGAAGACCTGCTCCGTTTCGGCGGCGTATCGGCGGAGGAAGATCTGGGGGCCCGCTGGTTCGAGGCGGTGAAGACCCGGTTGCCCTGGTTGCTGGTCAATCTCCTCACCGCATTCGTCGCCGCCTCGGTGGTGGGCTTTTACAGCAACGTGGTCAAGGCCCTCCCCGCGCTGGCGGCGTGGATGACCATCATCTCGGGAATGGGCGGGAATGCCGGGACCCAAACGCTCGCGGTGACGGTCCGGCGGCTCGCCCTGGGGCTCATTCCGGCCAGCGCATTCGTTCGGGTCATCGGCAAGGAAGTCATGGTCGGACTGGCATGCGGCGTGGCCAACGGCGTGGTGACCGCCCTGGTGGCGCTGGCATTCCACCAGCCGCCGATGCTCGGCGTGGTCATTTGTCTCGCGATGGTGGGCAATCTCTTCGTCGCCGGGTTTGCCGGCGCGTTCATCCCCCTGGTCCTGGAGCGATTCCGGATCGATCCGGCCATCGCGTCGTCGGTGTTCGTCACCACGTTCACCGACGTGTGCGGATTTGCGCTTCTGCTCGGGTTGAGCGGCTGGCTGCTCCTCTGACCGGTTACTGCGCCCCGATTGCGGCGAGCGCCCGCTTCCGCTCGTAGTCGGACGACAGCCGCCCCGCCGCCCGGAGATACGCCGGGCGCACCGAATCCACCACTTGTCCGGTACCGGCGGCCGCCACCAGAACCGAGGCCAGGTCGTTATCGCTGTCGATTGCCGCGGCGGTGTCCAGGATGTCGGTGAGCACCGGGGCCGTGAGATGCCCCTGTCCCAGCACCGCCGTCAGGATCCGCCGGAGGTCGTAGGACGAGTCGGTACCACGGGCGGCGCGGAAGTAGGCGACGCGGGTGGCCTCGGTCAGCAAGCCCCGTCCGACAAAGTCGATCAGCACCCGCGCCCGTTCGTTGCTGCTCTCTATCGCGCCGGCGACATCGGCCGCGGCGTTGGCGCAAGTGGGAGTCAGCGCGGCGGCGGCCTGCAGAGCGATCAGCGCGCGCGCCTTGTCGTAATCCGAATCGATCCGGGAAGCCGCCGTCAGATACCCCTCGCAGCGGGCGCCGACCGATGGGGAGCTCCCGATGCTGGCCATCAGCAGATTGGCCAGCTCGTTGCTCGACGTGATCGTCGTCGCCGCGGCGTACAGGCGGCCCAGACTCGCCGCGCTCAGGCTGCCGTGCTGGGCGTACGCGGCGAGGACCCGCGCCTTTTCGTAGTCGGAGTCGATGCCGGTCACGGCCTCGAAGTAGAGCGGATCCAGATCGCTGCCCGCCGGGGCGGACTTGGCCACCGCCTGCAGCACCCGGCTGCGCTCGTAGGCCGACGTCACCGTGGTGGCCGCGGTCAGCGCGGTCTGCCTGGAAGCCGGGTCGAGCCCGGCGCCGCTCACGGCCACCAGTGCCCTCGCCTTCTCGTAGTCGGACTCGATGCCGCGCGTGACCCCGAGGAAGCTGGTGCGGATCTGGGGTTCGCCGAGCAGAGTGGCGGGAACGGCAGCGAGCACCCGCCCCTTTTCGTAGTCCGAGTCGAGGTGGCTCGCGGCATGGTCCAGGAACTGGCGGACGTCCGCGGCGTCCTGACGCGCCGCGAGGCCCGCCAGGTAGTAGCGGCTCCGCCCATGGTCCGAGCGAATCGCGGCGATCTCCTCCAGCAGTCCGGCCACGCCCCGCGATTGGAGGATCCGCTGGGCACGCGCTTCGGCGTGGTAGCCGCTCTGCCGCAGGTATTCCACGACCATCTGCCCGATCCAGCGCTGCGATTCCCCGGTAATAGGTTGGTCTTCGCGATCGACCGTGTAGCTCCTGTTGAGGTGACCCCCCTCGGCGGTTACCCGGTAGACCCGCTCGGTTCGGCCATCGCTCTCGGTTGCGGTGAACGAACCGGGACCATCGAACCCGGCGACGTCGGATTCGTCGGCGGCGAAGGACGGCTCGCCCACGATGTGGATCACCACCGAGCAGTCCGCCCCGGTCCAGGCGACGAAGGCATTGCCCTTTCCGTCATCGGCGGTGCCCATGCCGGTGATGCTGATCGAATTGGTGAGCCGAACCGTGCGATGCGGCCCGCTCTTCGCATAGGGACAGGGGCCGCCGAAGCCGGCGAGCTGGGTTCCGGACGCCGCGTACACCGATGGGGCAGTGTGGTCGCTGACGTGGAGGTGCGCCGGCGCGGCAGCAGCCGCGGTCACGCTGCGGGGCGAATCGATCGTCGAAGTCGCGGTCATCGCACGGGGCCGCGCCGGGGCCATTGCCGCGACCGGCGCGAGCAGCGCCAGCGTGCCGAACGACGCGGCACCGAACGCCGCGCGGCCCAGTTGCCCCCGCCGGCGCCGCACGTCCAGCACCGCCAGCAGCCGGTCGGCCAGGTGGGATGGTCGCGCCATCGTGAGCCCGGCCGGCGCGGTGGCCCATGCGGCCGGCGCGCTGCGCGCCGTGTCGAGCAAGGCCTGCGCGTAGCTCGAGGGAAGGGCGCCTGCCGCCAGCACCGCATCATCGCAAGCGTGTTCGCGCTCCACCCGGGCCTGACGGGCCGCGAGCCAGGCGAGCGGGTTGAACCAGTGGATGGCGCAGGCGGCGCGGCTCACCAGGTGGGTCAGACAATCGCGCCGGCGCACGTGCGCCAGTTCGTGCACCACGACGTCCCGCCGGTGCGCCGGAGTCCACCGGGCTCCGGCGGCGGGGAGCAGCACCACGGGATGAAGTATCCCGGCCGCCATCGGCATCGTCGCCATGGTCTCCCGGAACCGCACCTTGAATCCGGCGGGTGACGCAGCCAGCACATCATGCACCGATTCCTGCCACTCGGCGGAAAGCTCCGGGCTCGCGGCGCGGACGATGGTGAGCACCCGGAGATGGCCGAACAGCAGCCAGCCCACCAGCAGCGCGGCGCCTGCCATCCAGGTCGCGATGACCGCCCGCGTCACATCGAGTCGGGGCGCCGGGCGATCGGGGCCCCGTTGATCGTCGAGAAGACGGTCCGGCGCGGGCAACGGCGTTGCGGCCCCCGCACCCGGTGCATCGGGGGCCCGCTGGCGTCGGCGCCGGGCGGGTCGGGAGGTCCGACGCCGCTCTCTCCGTCGGGGGAACAGGAATCATCGCGGGAAGGGTGACGACCTCCCACCGAGGCAATCCGAGGGACAGCGCGGGCACCAGCAGGAGACCGGTGAGGCCGGCCGCCCACAACGCATGCCGTACGCTGGCCCGCGCGCGGCGGCCCAGGGCCGCTGCAATCGTCGTCACCACGAGGAGGATGGTTCCTTTGGCGGCCAGGGCGAGCAGGAACTCCAGCGAGACGGAGCTCATCGGCCCTCCTTGCGAGCCTGTTCGACAACCCGGGCGAGCTGATCCAGCTCCTGGGTCGTCACCGGCCGGTCTCTGGAATCCAGCAGCGCGGCCACCGCCTGCGAGGCGGAGCCGTCGAAGAACGTCTGGAGCACCTGCCGCAGCGCGCCGAGGCGGGCGCGGTCGCGGGGCAGGGTGGGGAGAAAGACATACCGTGGCCCCTCCTGCTCGTGACGGAGGTGGCCCTTCTCCTCGAGAATCCGCAAATGCGACCGGACCGCGCTGTAGCTCGGCGGATCGTCCAGCTCGCCCAGTACCTCGGCGGCGGTCGCCCGGCCGAGCTGGTAGACGATGCTCATGATCTGACGCTCTCTGCGGGACAGGTCGGCCGAGTTGGGGCGGGGCATCCGGACTCCGTCGGGTGAATGCTAAGAAACCAGCAGTATGCTAAATAATTAGCATCAATCCGGCTTTCGTCAAGTGGGAGGCCGACTCGGTCCCGGATCATCCGGCTAACCGTCCCGCGATCAAAGGGTTACGGGCCGCGATTCGGATTGCCTATCGCCTCGGATGGTGCGAGTTTGCACTCATGGACCTGGAGAATCTGCTGGCGGAGCTCGCCGCGGGGCGGACGGCCGCCCTGGCTCGCGCTATCTCCATGGTGGAGAACGGGCGCCCCGGCTTCGAGCAGATGCTGGCGGCGGTGCACCCGAAGCTGGGCCGGGCGCGCCGAGTGGGCATCACCGGACCGCCAGGCGCGGGGAAGTCCACGCTGACGCAGCAGCTGGTGCTGGCCTGGAGACGCCGGGGGCTCACGGTGGCCGTCGTCGCGGTCGATCCCACCAGCCCGTTCTCCGGAGGTGCCCTGCTGGGCGACCGGATTCGCATGGAGGGAGTGGCGCTCGACCGCGGCGTCTACATCCGGTCGATGGCCACACGGGGCTCGCTGGGCGGGCTGGCCACCAGCACCCGCGAGGTGTGCGACGTCCTCGACGCCGGCGGCTTCGATCGGATCCTCGTGGAAACCGTCGGGGTGGGACAGTCGGAGCTGGCCATCACCGGCATGGCCGACAGCACGGTGCTGGTGCTGGTGCCCGAATCGGGGGACGGCATCCAGACCCTCAAGTCCGGCGTCATGGAAGTCGCGGACATCTACGTCGTGAACAAGTCCGATCGCCCTGGGGCGGACAAGCTGGCCCGGGAAATCGAGGTGACCTTGGGCTTCCGCCAGGGCAACGCCTTCCGCGGCATGCGGGCGCACCATGGCGTGCCGCTCACCGTGCCTGCTCCGGCGTCGCTCATTCCGGACGCGGGGGCCTACTGGGAGGCGCCGGCGCTCCTGACCGTGGCCACCAAGGGTGAAGGCATCGAGCCCCTGGTCGAGGCGCTGGATGCGCACGATGCGTGGATGAGCGCCACCGGCGAGCTCCAGCGCAGGCGGCGTCGCCGGCTCGCGGTGCGGACCCGCGAAGTCGTGGATCGCGCCATGCGGCACTGGGTCTGGCACGAGACCCGGGCCGAAGAGATGATCCGGGAGCGGCTCGACGATGTGGCGGCCGGGCGGCAGAGTCCCTATGAGCTGGCGAACCAAATCGTGTCGGGCTTCAAGGAGGGAGCGAGGGTATGAGCACACGCGACGCGGAACTGGAGCGCCTTCGGAAGGAAGTCGAGGCGTGGCGCGCGGCCTACGGGAGGCTTCCCCAGCGGAACGGGGTCGATTTCACCTCGGTCTCCGGCCGGACCGTGGAGCCGGTCTACACCCCGCTGGATCTCGCCGACCGGCTTGGCTCCCCCGACGAGCTTCCCGGCGTGTGGCCCTTCACCCGCGGTATCCATCCCACGATGTACCGGGGCCGGCTGTGGACCATGCGGCAGTTCTCCGGGTTCGGCACGGCCGAGGACACCAATCGCCGCTACAAGTTTCTGCTGGGGCGGGGCCAGACCGGGCTCTCGGTCGCCTTCGACTTTCCGACCCTGATGGGGTACGACTCCGACCACCCGCGCTCCGAGGGCGAGGTCGGGAAGTGTGGCGTGGCGATCTCGAGCCTCAAGGACATGGAGGATCTGTTCGCGGGGATACCGCTCGACGTCGTGTCCACCTCCATGACCATCAACGGTCCCGCGGCCATTCTCTTCTGCTTCTACGTCGCGGCGGCGGAGAAGCAGGGAGTGGACATCCGCAAGCTCCAGGGCACCGTCCAGAACGACATCCTGAAGGAGTACATGGCCCAGCACGCCTGGGTCTATCCGCCCGAGCCGGCGCTCAAGATCATCGTGGACATGTTCGAGTGGGCGGCGCAGCACACTCCACGCTGGAACACCATCTCCATCTCCGGCTATCACATTCGCGAAGCCGGCGCCACCGCGGTCCAGGAGCTTGCCTTCACGCTCGCCAACGGCTTCACCTATGTCGAGCATGGGCTGGCGCGGGGGCTCACGGTGGACTCCTTCGCGCCGCGGCTCTCGTTCTTCTGGGACGTCCACAACGATTTCTTCGAGGAGATCGCCAAGATGCGCGCGGCGCGCCGGATCTGGGCCCGCCACCTGAAGCAGCGCTACGGGGCCACCGGCGAGGCCAGCTGGAAAATGCGGTTCCACTGCCAGACCGCGGGCGTGACCCTGACGGCCCAGCAACCGATGAACAACATCGTCCGGGTGGCCTACCAGGCCCTCGCCGCGGTTCTGGGCGGCACCCAGTCGCTCCACACCAATGCCCTGGACGAGACCCTGGCGCTTCCCACCGAGGAATCGGTGCGGATCGCCCTCAGAACCCAGCAGATCCTGGCCGCCGAAACCGGGGTCCCCAACGTCGCCGACCCGCTGGGCGGTTCCTACTATGTCGAGGCCCTCACCGACCAGATGGAACGGGAGGCCGAAGCCCTCTTCGCGGACATCGAAGCCCAGGGCGGAGTCGTCCCGGCCATCGAATCCGGCTGGTTCCAGCGTCAGATCGCGCGGAGCGCGGCGCGGTTCCAGGGCGAGCTGGAGCAGGGCCGCCGGGTGGTGGTCGGTGTGAATGATTTCGTGGAAGAAGAGGCGGCGGCGCCGGACATCCTCCGCATCGGGGAGGAGGCCGACCGGAGTCAGCGCGCCCGCATGTCGGCGCTGCGGGCCACCCGCGACCCGGGGCAGGTCGAGCGCACGCTCGACGCGCTCCGGGGTGCCGCGGTGGCCGATCAGAACGTCATCCCGGCCATGCTCGATTGCGCCCGCGCCTACTGCACGCTGTACGAGATTCGGGAGGTGCTGGAACGGGTCTACGGCGCCTATCGCGAGCCGGTGTTCTTCTAGGAGAGGTGTATGGCTTCGCAATCCCTGTCCGACGTCCGCCGGCAGCTCCAGCGCCTGCTGCGCCTTCCGGCCGGCAAACACTGGATTGTCTCCTGCTATCTCAAGGTGGAGCCCCGCGATCGCAGCCGGGGGAAGTACCTCATCAAGCTCAAGAACCGGATCCGGGAAGTCGTCGAGGCACTCCCCGCCGAAGGCCTGACCCGGGCCGAGACCGAGCAGGTGGTGGCGGACCTGAACCGCTTGCAGGCCACGCTCCAGAATCCCGACGCACTTCCTCCGTCGCGGGGATTGGCGATCTTCGTCTGCAAGCCGCTCGGGCTGTTCGAGCTGGTTCCCCTGCCGCGGGTCTATCGCTCCAGGCTCCTGGTGGACCGCACGGCGCTGGTCCGGGAGCTGGTCGCCCTCGAGGACGAGGTGGGCCGACTCCTGGCCGCGGTGCTGGACAAGACCGGCGCGTCGATCTACGAAGTCACCGCGTTCCAGACGAAGAAGATCGCCGACGTCGAGGCCGAATCCCGGAAATCGGGCCGCTACCACCCCGATCGCGAGGCCCAGGGCTCCGGAGAGCACGGCTTCCACAACCGGCTCCGCCACGAGCGCGAGCAGGTCCTGGACCTGGTGGCCGGACGCCTCTTCGAAATCGATCGCAAGGAGCCGGTGCGGGGCATCGTGCTGGCGTCCGCCGGCACCGAGGCCGATGCGCTCCGCATGTTCCTGCACCCCTATATCGCCGGGAAGGTGATGGGCACCGCGCGGCTGGGCCGGAAGGGAGCCGCGCTGCCGGCGGTGGCCGCGGCCGTGCTCGACGTGCGGGAGACCTTCGAGCGGAAGCTGGAGCGGCACCTGGTGGCGGAAATGTTGCTGGGGCAGGGATCGGGATGGGCGGTCAACGGAATCTCCGACACCCTCGAGGCGCTCTCCAAGGGGCAGGTCCGAACCCTCTTGGTCCGCGCCGACGCGAGCGTCCCCGGCTTTCACTGTTCCGCCACCGGCCGGCTGTCCCTGAATGCCAAGGATTGCCGCGGCCTGGGCAACGCGGTCCCCGCGCCGGACATCATCGACGACGCCATCGAGGAGGCGCTGCGGCAGCGGGTGGACCTCGATGTGGTCTTCGAGCCGGATGCGGCCGACACGATCAACGGACTCGCCGCGCTGTTGAGATTTCGATAGAGGATTCAGGATTCAGGATTGAGGATTGAGAAGAGCCGTGTCCCTCAATCCTCGATCCTCAATCCTCAATCCTGACAAGGAGCTCCATGCATCGCACCACGAAATCACGACCGATCCGCGTGCTGGTAGCCAAGCCCGGACTCGACGGACACGATCGCGGCGCCAAGGTGGTGGCTGCGGCGCTGCGTGACGCCGGCATGGAAGTCATCTATACCGGACTGCACCAGACCCCGGAGATGATCGCCACCGCGGCCGTCCAGGAAGACGTGGACGTGGTCGGATTGTCGATTCTCTCCGGCGCCCACATGACGCTCTTCCCGCGGGTCCGCGCCCTGCTGGACGAGCAGGGCCGCGGCGATATCCTGCTCACCGGCGGCGGCATCATTCCCCGGGAGGACATCGAGGCGCTGGCCCGGCGCGGCGTCGGGAAGCTCTTCGGCCCCGGCACTCCCACCAGCGACCTCATCGAGTACATCACGACCTGGGCGGCGGATCACCTTGAGCGCTGAGGCGGGCGGACCCCGGCCCTCGCGGCTCCGGGAGCTCACCGCCGAGTACCGCGCCCTGGCGGCCAAGCTGCGGGAGGGCGGCGGGCCGGCGCGAGTCGCCCGGATGCACGAGCAGGGCAAGCTCTCGCCGCGGGAGCGGGTGACCGCCCTGCTCGACCCCGGAGCGCCGTGGCTCGAGATCGGGCTCCTGGTCGCGTACGACCGGTATGACGGCCAGGCGCCGGGTGCCGGCGTCATCACCGGCCTGGGCGTGGTGGCCGGGCGCGAGGTGGTGGTGGTGGCCAACGACGCGACGGTGAAGGCCGGCGCGTGGTGGCCCGAGACCATCCCCAAGATGCTTCGCGCCCAGGAAATCGCGATGCGGCAGCGGATCCCGATCGTCTATCTGGTCGACAGCGCGGGCGTGAACCTCCCCTACCAGGGCGGTGTCTTCCCGGGGCAGTACGGCGCCGCCCGCCTGTTCTACTACAACGTCATCATGCGGCGCTACCTCAACGTCCCCCAGATCGCCGCGGTCATGGGCAGCTGCGTGGCGGGAGGTGCGTACCTGCCGGCCCTCTCCGACGTGATCTACATGGTGGAGGGCACCAGCTTCATGGGGCTCGGCGGCCCCAACCTCGTGAAAGGGGCCACCGGGCAGACCGTCGACGGGGAAACGCTCGGCGGCGCGCGCACCCACACCGAAATCAGCGGGGTGGCCCACTACCGCGCCGCCACCGACGCCGCCTGCATCACGGCCATCCGGGACTACGTAGGCCGGCTGCCCGCCATCGACGGGGTCCGGCACCACGTGACGCCCTCTCTCCCCCCGGCGCGTCCCGGTACCGAGCTGTACGAGATCCTCCCCCAGGACCACCGCATGTCGTACGACATGCATCAGGTGCTCGCCTGCCTGCTCGATGCGGGCAAGCTCGATGAGTTCCAGCCGGACACGGCGGGTGAGCTGCTCTGCGGCCATGGCCGGATCGAGGGCTGGCCGGTCGCGGTCCTGGCCAATCAACGCGGGGTGATGAAGGCCAGGCCGGGCGAGCGGCCCCACTTCGGGGGCATCGTCTACACCGAGAGCGCCGAGAAGGCCGCCTATTTCATCGAGAACGCGAGCCGCGAGCGGATCCCGCTGCTCTTCGTCCAGGACGTGAGCGGCTTCATGGTCGGTCCCGAGGCGGAACACTCCGGCATCATTCGGGCGGGCGCGCGGTTCGTGGAAGCCATGGCCGCGGCGGTGGTGCCCAAGCTGGTCCTGACCGTCAACCACGCGTCCGGAGCAGGGTACTACGCCATGGCCGGGCAGGGTTTCGATCCCGATTTCATCCTGAGCTGGCCCAGCGGCCGCATGGGGGTCATGGAAGGCGAGTCGGCCATCATGGCGGTGCACGGCACCGAGATCGACAAGGCCAAGCGGGAAAAGCGCGCCCTCGCCGCGGAGACCGCGGCGGGCATCGAGCGGATGCGCGCGGACTACGAACGGGACCTCGACGCCCGGCATGCGGCGGCGCGCGGTCATGTGGACGCCATCGTCATCCCCGACGAGACCCGGGCTGTGCTCGGGTTCCTGCTCCGGGCCACCTCTCGCTACGCCGGCCCCCACCTGGGACCATTCGTCCTTCCGCCGCTTGATGCCGTCGCGCCGCGCTGACCGACGCGGCCTCGGCGCGCTGCTGGTGACTCTCGGCGCGATGGGCGCATGCGCCGGGGGCGCCTCGACCCCGCCGCGGGGTCCGGTTCCCCTGCCGCAGCGTCCCCCGGTCCAGACCGAGCCCCCGGGTTCCGGCGGCCCCACCGTCAACCCGCCTCCCACGCTCCGGCAGCCGGCCGCGCCCGCCGAGCTGGCGCTCCTGCGCGGGTGGATGCCGCTCGCGGCCACCGGCGTCCCCCTCTTCCTGGAGTCGCATCCGGAATGGGACGGACGCGGGGTCCTGATCGGCATCCTCGACAGCGGGATCGACGCCGGCGCCGCGGGGCTGGATTCGACCTCCACCGGGCGCCCCAAGCTCGTCGACCTGCGGGACTTTTCCGGCGAAGGGCGGCTGCCCCTCCATTCCGTCACCCCACAGGGCGACTCGGTCACCATCGCCGGGCGAGCGCTGGGCGGATTCGGCCGGGTCCGGGCACTCGCCTCCTCGGGGCCCTGGTACGCCGGCGTGCTCCGCGAGCGCGTCCTGGGGGAGCCGCCCGCGTCCGACGTGAACGACAACAGCAGCGACGGAGACTCGCTCGCCGTCGTGGTCGCCCGGGCCAGCGACGGCTGGGTGCTGTTCGCCGACACCGATGGCAACGGGTCCCTGATGGGTGAGCGCCCCATCCACGACTACCTGGTGGCCCACGAGACCTTCGGGTGGCACCGGGGCGGCGAGCCGACGCCCCTGACCGTCGCCGCGAATTTCTCCGACACCGCCACCGGCCCGGAGCTGGACCTGTTCTTCGACACCAGCGCGCATGGCACCCACGTCACCGGCATCGCCGCGGGACACCGGATCGGCGGCATCGCCGGTTTCGACGGGGTGGCTCCGGGGGCCCAGGTGCTCGGGCTCAAGATCGCGCGGGACGATTTCGGCGGCATCACCACGACCGGCAGTGTGCTGGCCGCCCTCGATTACGCGATCGGATTCGCGGCCCGGCGCGCGCTGCCACTGGTGCTCAACATGAGCTTCGGCGTCGGGAACGAGCGGGAAGGAACCGCGCGGCTCGACCAGCTGATTGACTCAGTGCTCGCCGCCCATCCCGAGGTGGTCTTCGTGACCTCGGCCGGCAACGATGGCCCCGCGATCTCCACGATGGGGTTTCCCGGGTCCGCCCGCCGAGCCATCACGGTGGGCGCCACCGAGCCCTGGGCGCTGTCTGCCGGGGCCGCGAGCGGCGGCCGCCCCGCGCCGGACGCGATGCTCTTTTTCAGCTCCCGGGGCGGGGAGCTGGCCAAGCCGGACCTCGTGGCGCCGGGCATCGCGTATTCCACGGTGCCCCGCTGGAACATGGGCGACGAATTCAAGGGGGGCACCAGCATGGCGTCTCCCCATGTCGCCGGGCTGGCGGCCCTGCTGGTGTCGGCCGCCGCGGAGCAGCGCCGTGCCGTCACCGCGTTCGACCTGCGCCGCGCGCTGACCGGCAGCGCCGCCCCGGTGTCCGGTGAGTCTCCCGTCGACATCGGCGCGGGCGTGCCGAACCTCGAGACCGCCTGGGACATTCTGCGCTCCCCGGCGCCACCGGCCGAGTTCGGCGTCGAGTGGCTCGGTCTTCCGGGAGCGACCGCCGCGTTGCGGTTCAATCCCGGCGCGGCGGACACCCTCGTGCGCTTCAGGGTGACCCGGCTCTCCGGAAGCGGTTCCCTGGCGCTCTCGCTGACCAGCACCGCGCCCTGGCTCGTGGCGCCACCCACGGTCCGGCTCAGCGGCCCGGTGGACACGGTGACCCTGATTCAGCATCCGCCGGGCACGCCCGGCGCCCATTCGGCCGCGGTGCGGGCGACCGCGTCGGGGGTGCGGGGCCCGCTGTTCACCATGGTGAGCACCACGATCGTTCCAGCCGATACCCGGGTCACCGCCCTCCGGTCCGGTGGGCCGATCGAGGCGGGGCACATCCGTCGAGTGTTCTTCGCCGCGGATTCGGGCCGGCCGTTCCGGGTTCGCAGCGCCACCGCGTCGGCTCGCGAGCGGCTGATCGCGACATTGCACCAGCCGGGCGGCGACCCGATTCTGGGAGACAACGGTATCCCGGGGAGCGCCGATACCGCCGCGGCGGTGTACGACGTCGATGGCCGCGATGCGGTGCGAGGTTACTACGAGACCGACGTGGTGGCCTCGAGCGAACGGTCGGTGACCGCCACGATCCAGGTGGATCCCGCCCCGCTCGGCATTCAGCTCGCGCCGGGTCGGGACGATTCGCTCACGGTGACCATGACGTCACTCGCCGATTCCGAGGTGGTGGGCCGGCTCGACCTCGGGGTGCTCGGGGGGGAGCGCCGATTCGACGTTGCGGCTACCGGGAGCGCCGACCTCGCGATCCCGTTTCGGCTACCCGGCTGGGCCCGGCGGCTCGTGCTCGATCTCGAGCTCGACCCGGGGCAGTGGTCCCGTTTCACGGATTTCGGTTTCACGGTGCGCGACGCCGAAGGAAGGATTCTCGGCAAAGGCCCGGCCAACTACGCCCATGCGAGGTTCACGGCCGAGCTGCCGGCCGGGTCCGCCGACCAGGATGCGACGGTCGTGCTGGCGCCCGCCTTTGCCGAGCCGGGCAGCCGGGAGCGCTGGGCCGGGCGGGTGACGGTGCGCATGGAGGCCGATCGCCCGACCGCGATGGTCACCGATGGGGGCGACGAATTCAAGCTGCCCCCCCGTGGGAGCAGGGTGGAACGGGCCCGCCTGGGTGACCTGCCCTGGGCGCTGCCGACCGGCTTCGCCCCCCTCACCATCGTCATCGTGGAGAGTGGCGGGATCTCCTGGCAATGGCAGCTGCCTCTGGAGGCCGCCGGAGTCCCACCCAGGCCCTGAGCGGCGGGAGGAGGATCCCGGCCGCGCGAATCCGGTTGATCCTCGCGAGGCCGTCGCGGGCAGTTTCCCTCCATGCACCACCGATCGACCCTCGCGTCGGCGCGGGCCCGGCTCCGCCACCATTTCGGGTATGCCGACTTCCGGCCGCTCCAGTCCCGCGTGCTCGAGGCCCTGGAGCAGGGACGCGATGTGCTCGCCGTCCTTCCTACCGGAGCCGGCAAATCGATCTGTTTCCAGGTGCCGGCCATGCTTCGCCCGGCGCCCAGCCTCGTCGTATCCCCGCTGATCTCCCTCATGCAGGATCAGGTCGCCGCCGCGGTGGCGCGAGGCATTCCCGCGGCCGCCATGAACAGCACCCTTTCGTCGGCGGCCCAGCGCGAGCTCCTGGACCTGGTGGTGCAGGGCCAGGTCCGCCTCCTCTACACGTCACCCGAGCGGCTCGGCCGGCTGGCCGCGGATCTCGCCGAGCGGAACATCCGGCCCGGACTCCTGGCCGTGGACGAAGCGCACTGTATCAGCGAATGGGGGCCGGACTTTCGCCCGGCGTACCGAACTCTGCGGAAGCTGCGGTCCCGGCTCGGCTGGCCGCAGGTCATCGCGCTGACCGGGAGTGCCACGCCGGTGGTGCGGCAGGATGTGTCCCGCGCTCTGGGGCTGGGGCGGGGGCGCGGCACCAGTCTGGTGCTTGGCTCGTTCGACCGCCGGAACCTGTGGTTCGGTGTTGCCAGGGTCCGCAACGAGCCGGAACGGCTCCGGGCGCTCCTGGCCGCGCTCGCGCTGCAGGATGCGCTGGCCATCGTGTACGCGCCCACCCGCAACCTGGCGGAGGAGCTGGCGCGGGTGCTCGGCAACGCCGGGTTTCGGGCCGCGCCGTACCATGCGGGCCTCGCACCCCAGGCTCGGCGCGAGGTGCTCACCCGGTTTCTCACCGATCAGTTGGGGGTGGTCGTCGCCACCTGCGCCTTCGGCATGGGCATCGACAAGCCCAATGTGCGGCTCGTGGTCCACTGGACCCTGCCGCCCACGCCGGAGGCGTACTACCAGGAAGCGGGGCGCGCCGGACGGGACGGAGGGCTGGCCCGGTGCATTCTGCTCTACCGTCCCGGAGACGCGATACTCCCGCGGCGCCAGCTCGACGTCACCTTTCCGGATGAGCGGCTCGCCCAACAGGTCTGGAGCGGAGCCGCGAACCCGTCGCGTCTCCCCGCCAACCTGCGTGCGTCACTCGAGCGGCTTCATCGAGAGCTCCGGCCGTCGAGTCACGGTGTCGACTGGACGCCGGTCCGCCTCCGGCGGCGTCAGGCCGAAGCCCGGATCGGAGTCATGGAGCGCTATGCCCGGGATCGGCGTTGCCGCCGGGCCGCCCTGATCGGCTACTTCGGGGAACGCATCGCCCGGTGCTCGGGATGCGACGTCTGTTCCGGCGCCCCGGTGCGGCCGCTTCCCCGTCCGGAGGCCGAACGGCGGCTCGCCCGCCTTCGCGCGGCGCTGGGCCATCTGCATGCGCCATGGGGTGGCTGCCCGCTGGAACCGGAGACGTTGCGGCGCCTGGCCCACCACGCCCCTCAGACGGAATCCGAGCTGGCGGCCGTCGAGGGAGTCGGCCGGGTTATCGCGCGGCGGTTCGGCCGCACCATCCTGATGGCGCTGATCGAGTCCGATCCATAGTGCCGGGCGGGCCGATTGGGGGCAAGGTGGAGGCGCGGGGGTCGGGACGCAGCCGGGAGTCAGCCCGGTCGGATCAATGCAGCCGACGAGCCAGCCACTCCGCGAGGTCGCGCAAGACTTCCGGCCGGATTGTCGTGGTCGGCAATCCGGGATAGCCGGCCGGGTTGCCATCGGGGTCGGCGAGGAACAGGTGGTTGGTGGCCGGGTAGGTGCGCACGGTAACGTCCTGGTTCCCCCCGGCCCGAAACGCCTGCGCCAGTGTGGGCGCTTGATCCGCCGTTACCTGTCGGTCGGTTTCCCCTTGCAGGATCAAGACCGGCGTATGCACCTGCCTCGCGGTAACGGTGGGGTCGTAGGCCAGGAAGAACCGCATCCACTCCTGAGCGGTGGCGGTGGAGTCCATGATCCGGAGCGCCACCTTCATCAGGGAATCCCGTGCCCCGGGCGACAGATTGGGCGCTCGGTCCAGGGCGTAGCGGTTTTGATACTCGAGGATCTTCCGGCCGGCAAAGGCTGGACCCGCCATCAGCACCATGCCCTTGAGGTTCGGGTCCGTGGCTGCGATGAGCGGGGCAATCAGCCCGCCTTCGCTGTGTCCGACCAGCGCCAGCCGGGTGCCGTCGATGTCGGGCCGGGCCCGGAGAAACGCCAGGCCGGCCCGAATGTCATCGGCAAAGTCCCGGCTCGTCGCCGTCCCGAAGGTCCCCTCCGAATCCCCGAAGCCCCGGTCGTCCATGCGCAGCACGGCAATGCCGCGTCGCCCCAGCGCGTCGGCGATTTCCCGGAAGGGGCGGTAGCCCTTCACGGGCGGAATGGCCTCGTCGCGGTCCTCCGGGCCCGAGCCGGTGATGGTGACCACCGCCGGCACCGCACCTGCCGCGCCCTTGGGCAGCGTCAGCGTTCCGGCGAGCGTGTGTCCCATCGAGGTCGGGACCCGGACCGGGATGGCGGTGTACGGTGCGTCCGCGGGGGCGGAATAGTCCGGCTTGACCGTGACAAAGGCGCCGGCCATGGAGCCCTCGACCACCTCGAGCCTGAGCGACTGCGCCGGAATCACGCCACCGCGGATCGCGCCGTCCGCCGCGATACCGAGCCTGGTCGGGACACCGCCGAGCGTGAACACCAGCGAATCGGCCCCCACGCGGGCCAGGCCCGCCATGAAGGTGACGCCGCCGTTCAGCGCGAACATGGGGAGGGCGAGGCTGTCCCCCCTCACGACCAGCCCGCGCCGAATGGCTTGCTCCACCAGCCCGAACGATGGGTTGATGTACGGAATGGCTCCCTCCCGGCTGCCGAGGCGCTGCTGGAGCGCGTTCGGACCGGTGACACTGACGAAGACGCTATCGCCGGCGAAGATGAAATGCGCCGACTGGCGGGCCGGTGCGGTGGGGAGGTCCGCGGCAAAGCGGACCTCGCTCTCCAGGCTCAGGACCCGCTCGTCGGGTCCCACCGTCGCCAGGTAGTGCCACCGCTGGTTCCCGCTGCGAAAGAGGAGCTCGCCCTCGACTCGGCCGGGCGCGCGGGTGACCCGTTCCACCGAGACGGTGTCCGCGCCGGATCGGAGCAGGAAGGTTCGGACCGGGACCTGGGCGGACAGCAGGGACGCGACGCCGGCGGCCAATCCAAGGCCTCCGGCCGCGCCGCGCCGCGCGAACAGCGCCACTCCATTGCTCCAAGGTCTGGCCATGGAGGAAACATATACGTGGACACTAT
This sequence comes from uncultured Gemmatimonadales bacterium, assembly GCA_963762545.1. Classification (GTDB taxonomy): domain Bacteria; phylum Gemmatimonadota; class Gemmatimonadetes; order Gemmatimonadales; family GWC2-71-9; genus JABFSM01. Next base: position 1,077,703 of record CAVXLC010000002.1, read on the forward strand.
ATTTGCGCATGGATGATTCGCTGTATTTCTCCGAGCAACACCACCAGGTGCGCGACATGGTGCGGGAGTTTGCCCGCGACAACGTGGCGCCAGTGGCCCGCGAGCTGGATCGGACCTGTGAGTTTCCCTGGGGCAATATTCTCAAGATGGGCGAGCTCGGGCTGCTCGGCGTCCCCTGGCCAGAAGAGCTCGGCGGGGCGGGGATGGACCAGATCTCCTATTACGTCACCATCCACGAAATGGCCAAGGTAGATGCCTCGCACGCGCTCACCATCAGCGCGCACACCAATCTTGGCACGTCGCCCCTGGTGGAATTCGGCACCGCGGAGCAACGCAAGAAGTATGTGCCTCTCCTCGCATCGGGCCGGGTCATGGGCGGCTTCGGCCTCACCGAACCAGGCGCCGGCAGCGACGCCGGAGGCACCGCCACCACCGCCGTGGACCAGGGCGACCATTTCGTCCTGAATGGAGCCAAGAGCCTCATTACCCACGCGGGGGTGGGGGAGATCTTCTCGGTCACGGCCCGCACCGATCCAGGCAAGGGCCACCGCGGCATCACCAGTCTCATCGTCACGAAAGACACGGTGGACCTCGAGGCCTGCCGCGCGGCCGGGGTGGGGCACGCGGCGGACCTGCCCAAGATCGCGGGTGTGACCGCGGGCAAGAAGGAAGAGAAGATGGGCTGGCGAGCCAGCGACACCCGCGCGCTTCATTTTCAGGATGCCATCGTCCCCAAGGAGAATCTGCTGGGCAAGCGGGGTGAGGGGTTCGTCCAGTTTCTCAAGACCCTGGACGGGGGACGCATCGGCATTGCCGCATTGTCACTGGGTATCGCCGAAGGGGCCTACGACGCGGCGCGCGAATACGCCGGTACCCGCAAGCAGTTCGGCCGTCGTATCGGGAGCTTCCAGGCCATCCATTTCATGCTCGCCGACATGGCTACCGAAATCGAGGCCGGGACCCACCTGCTGTACACGGCCGCGCGGCTCAAGCAGGCGGGCCGCCCGTTCAAGAAGGAAGCTGCCATGGCCAAGCTCTACTGCTCCGAGCTCGCCATGCGGGTCACCACCAAGGCGGTTCAGATCTTCGGCGGCTATGGCTACACCGCGGAGTATCCGGTGGAGCGGATGATGCGGGACGCCAAAGTCTGCGAGATCGGCGAGGGGACCAGTGAAATCCAGCGCATCGTCATCGCCCGGCAGATCCTGGGAGATGTCGTCGACGGCTGACCCGGTGTCCGTCCCGCCCCGCGGCTCGCGAAGACAATGTCAGGGGAGCCTCGGTGGTCCGGCCCGGCTACCACCACCACCATTCCCTCCGACGCTCCCGGACTGCTCGATTGGTAGTCCCTGACCCGAGGTGATCGGGGCACCGGGGCGGCAAATTCCGGGTCAGCCGGAAGGTCTTCCGGGACCGTCATCAGGGGGGATCCGTCCGGGCTCGGTTGCTGTACTTCGCGCCACTCCTTAGACTTAGGTCGTGCGGCTTCGACCGGTTGTCACGGTGCAGTCGGAGGCAGCGGGGGTGTCCAACCTCCTCGGTCTGGCCGCAGCCTTGTGGGTGTTCTTTTTGGGCTTTTTTCGGACCGTGTTCGCCTCGAAGGCCAGTGTGTTCTCCCGACCGCCCGAGTCCACCGGCGGCCGCCCGACGTTTCCGGCAGGAACCGGCCTGAGCGCGCCGGCACCTGCCCGAGCGGATTGGCGGCGCGGTGACCCCTCGCGGCGTTCACCTTCGATGACCCGGCGCCCCAGGCGGCGCCCGGTTGATTCGGCGCGCGTCGGACAGCCCAACCTCCTCATGATGGTCGGCGGGTGCAGGCGACTTCCTTGCGGAGTCCCGGAGGCCCCCTGTCCGGTCAGGGAACGGTGGCGTGAAGCGCGAGATTTTGATCAATGGAGGCCAGCGCGAGACGCGGGTGGCCATCCTCGAAGACGATCGGCTCGTCGAACTGCTGGTTGACCGCGCCGACCAACGGCGCATGGTTGGGGACATCTATTTGGGCCGCGTGGACGCGGTCCTGCCCGGCATCCAGGCCGCGTTCGTCGATATCGGCCAGGAGAAGAGCGCCTTCCTGCACGCCTCCGATCTCCTCGAGCCGGACGAGGACGAGGAGCCCGATTCCGACGAGAGCGATGATCAGCCGGACGAGGCAGCCGCGATAGGAGCGGAGGTCGTCGAGTCGGCCCAGGAGTCGGAGGCCGGGGCGGCGCCGGAGCGCAACCGCAAGAGCGGAGCGCACCGGCAGGAGGTGCGCCAGCGCGAAGTGTCGCCCCGGCGGCAAATCCCCGACATCGCCGAGATTCTCAAGAAGGGGCAGACCCTTCCCGTGCAGGTCACCAAGGAGCCCATCAGCACCAAGGGTTGCCGGGTCACCGCACAGATTTCCCTTCCGGGCCGGTTTCTCGTCTATATGCCCTACGCTTCCCGCGTGGGTGTCAGTCGCAAGATCGAGAGCCGCGAGCAGCGGGCCAAACTGCGCGAAATGGTCACTCGGCTCATGCCGGAGGATTCCGGCGGAGTGATCGTGCGCACCGTCGCCGAGGGGGTAACCGAGGAGCACTTCAAGCGGGAAATCGATGCGCTGCTCAACCAGTGGCGCAAGATCAAACGCAAGCAGCTCTACGTGCGCAAGGCACCCGCGCTGTTGCAGCGGGAGGCCTCGCTGACCCGCGGGCTGATTCGCGACGTCTTCAGCGACAAGGTGGATGCCCTCTATGTCGACTCGAAGGAGATCCATCACGAGGTCGAGCAATACCTCGACGGCGTGGATCCCGAGCTGATCGGACGGGTGCGTTTCTACGACGAGCCGCTGCCGCTGTTCGACAAGTTCGACATCGAGACCGAGATCAAGTCCCTGTTCCGCGCCAGGGTGGACTTGCCGACCGGCGGCTCGCTGGTGATCCAGCCGACCGAGGCCCTGGTCTCCATCGACGTCAACACCGGTCGTTACACCGGCAAGAAAGACCCGGAGAAGACCATCCTCCGTACCAACCTGGAGGCGGCGCGCGAGGTGGCCCGGCAGCTTCGGCTGCGCGACCTGGGCGGTATCATCGTCTGCGACTTCATCGATATGGAAACCAAGGGCAACCGGGATCGGGTGCTCCAGGAGCTCCGGGCTCACCTCACCCGGGACCGGGCCCGGACCAAGGCCCTCGCGGTCTCCGACCTGGGCCTGGTGGAAATGACCCGCCAGCGAGTCCGGGCCTCCCTGTACGCCTCCATGACGACCGACTGCCCGACCTGCAGCGGGTCCGGGAGGGTGTTCCGGCCCGAGGTAGTCACCCGGCGGCTGGAGCGATCCCTCAAGCGGGTAGGACACGAAAAGCGCGAGAAGTCCCTTTCGGTGCGCATCCATCCCGAGGTGGCGCTCTATTTGTTGGAGGAGGAGCCCAAACTGCTCGCCGGCCTGGCCAGGAGCACGGGGATCGAGCTGGATATCCGGGACGACCCCATGATGCACCTCGATGAGTTCCGCCTGATGAGCCGCCCCGCCGGGCGGGATGTGACGGAGCAGTATGCCGTCGCCTAGGCAGCAGGCCGGTCATCTTGCCTCAACAGAGCCCCCCAGCTATACTTACGGGCTCTGACTCAAGCGGATTAGCGATACATGTACGCGATTTTCCGGGCCCAGGGGAAGCAGTTTCGCGCCGAGACGGGTAAGACCGTCCGGTTGCCCCGCATGGAGGCCGAAGCGGGCTCGACCATCACCTTCGACGAAGTGCTGCTCGCCTCCGACGGAGATACCATCACGGCCGGCACGCCCATGATCAAGGGCGCCAAGGTCACCGCGGAAGTCATCGGTGACGCCAAAGGTGAGAAGATCTACGTGTTCCGTTTCAAGCGCCGCAAGAACGTGCGCCGCAAGACCGGACACCGGGCCAAGTTCACTGACGTCCGGATCACCGGCGTAAAGGTCGGGTAAGCCATGGCACACAAAAAGGGCGTCGGCTCTTCCAAGAACGGCCGCACCAGCAATCCCCAATACCTCGGCGTCAAGCATTTCGGCGGGGAGCGGGTCATCGCGGGGAACATCATCGTGCGGCAGCGGGGCACCAAGTTCCACGCCGGCACGAACGTGAAGCGCGCCAACGACGATACCCTGTTTGCCACCGCGGACGGCGTCGTGAAGTTCGAATGGAAGGACAAGGGGCGCCAGAAGATCTCGGTGTACCCCGAGGCGGTGGCTTCGTAACCAGGGATTCGAGATCGATGATGCGGGGCGCCGGTGGGTTTCGGCGCCCTTTTGCTTTGCCGCCTGTCCATATTGAAACATTCACATTCGTCACCCCGTTGTGTGCCAGGCAACCACACGGAGGAGCCAGACCATGAGCGGAATCTTCGATCGGCTGAACGCGGAAATTGACCAGATCGGTGATCGGGTGCGCACCGTCTTCGAATCCAGCAAACTGCATCTCGACCGGAGCCGTCTCGTCGGCCTCCGGAGCAAGGCCGCGTACAAGCTCGGCATGCTGGTGTACAAGAAGGAGCGAGGCGGGGACGTCAATCAGGGAGAAATCGACGCGATGATGGCCCAGCTGGACGACATCGCGGCGAAGATCGCCAAGCTGGACCGGGAGCTCGATGACGTCCACGGCGAAACGGTGAGCGTCGACGAACAGCCGGCGCCGGCCGCGGAAACGGCGGAAGCCGAGGTCAAGACGCCGGAATAGGAATCCGGATTGAGGATCGAGGATTGAGGATCGAGGATTGAGGAAACCCATTCCCGGAATCCTCAATCCTCAATTCTCAAGCCTCAAGCCTGCCTATCGCGGAGGAAGCCTCTTGTACTTGTCCCGCAATTCGTTCTCCCTGGTCCACAGGGAAGTCTCCCGGCCCTTGATGTAGACCTTCTCCGCCGCGCTCGAAAACTCGAACGGGTCCCCCGACCAGACCACCAGGTTGGCGACCTTGCCGGGTGCCAGCGTGCCGTAATCAGTCAGCCCGAAGGCGGACGCGGGATTCGCCGTGATCGCCTGAAGGGCATCATCCCAGCTCATCCCGTTCCGGACCGCGTTGCCCGCGGCGTACCTGAGGTTGCGTTCGCCACCGGGGTCTCCCTGGGCGATGATGACCTCGACGCCCCCCTCTCGCAGCAGGGAGCCATTGTCCAGCCGGGCGCCCAGCCCATCGAAGCTGGGGATGTCGCGATTGGGCTCGATCACCACCGGCACCCCCGCCGTGGCGATCTCCTGGGCCATCTGCCAGCCTTCGACCGCTCCGTAGATCACCAGGCGGAGCTTGAACTCCTGCTTGAGCCGGAGCGCGTTTTCCATGTCGATTCTGCGATTGGCCGAGACCACCAGGGGCTCTTCGCCCCGAAGCATCGGGAGGAGCGCCTCCAGCTCGCCGGCGGACGCCGACAGCGCCTGCATGCTGCCCTTCTGGTAGTCCGGCTTTCGCCGGGAGTACTCCAGCGCATCGTTGAAGAGCCGCCGGATCCGCGCCATGGTCCCGGCCCGGCTTCCGCCGCCGGCTCCCTTGCTGTTGTCCGACATGTCCAGCACCAGCGCGGCGTTCTTCCGGATGATCATGTCGTCGACTCGATCGCCGGCGAAGTTCACGGCGGGAATCTGCCCCGGAAGGAAGGGGCCGCCCGGTACCAGCAATCCTCCGGTAACGCCTCCGGTTCGTGCCATGGGAATTGTGAACGCGGCGGGATCGACGCCCTCGGCGGGGTTGAACGAAGGATTGACTTCGCCCTGGACGCCGCCCTCCTGCTGGCCGTTCAGGCCGGCGACGCCGAGACCGTTGCTGGCATTGGCGTGGATCAGTCCGGGGGTGATCCATTTTCCGGTGGCGTCGACGCGGGTGGCGCCCGCGGGAACGGCCACATTGACTCCCACCGCGGCAATCCGGCCGTCCTGGATCAGGATGGTCGCATTGGAGATCTTCGGGCCGGAGACCGGATAGACCGTGCCACCGGTGATGGCGATGGTCTGGGCCCGCGCAGGCGCTGCGCCGGCCAGCAGGAGGCCCACCAGTCCGATTCGCCCAAGTGCCGTTTTCATCGTCCCACCCCCGGCGCCGTCTGGCCGATGTTGAAGTCCGTCTTGTATTGGTGCTTGGGGTCGAGCCGGTCGAACACCAGCCATCCTTCGTTCCAGACCTTCTCTGCCTTGGAATAGACCGAGAACGGGTCGCCGGACCAGAGCACCACGTCGGCCATCTTGCCGGTCTCCAGCGTGCCGGTCCATTGGTCGATGCCCAGGACCCAGGCCGGATTGGCGGTGATCCAGCGGATCGCCTGATCGCGGGTGAGCGCGATGCCGGCCCGGAGTCCCGCGAAATACGCCTTGGCCATGTCCTGATTCATCCGCTGGATCCCGTTCGGGTCATCGGTGTGGATCACGGCTCGCGCCCCTGCCTGGGTGACCAGGGCGGCGTTTTCCAGGATTTCGTCGAACGCCTCCATCTTGAATCCACCCCAATCGGACCAGACCGACGCCGCCGTGCCGCTCGCCGCAAGCAGGTCGGCGATCTTGTAGGCTTCAACCGCGTGGTGGAATGACCGGATCTTGAAGCCGAATTCCTTGGCCAGGTCGAGCATCTGGGCCATCTCATCGGCGCGGTAGCAGTGGTTCTGCACCGAGATATTGCCCCGGAGCACCTCGGCCAGGGTCTCGTTCCGGAGATCGCGGGCCGGAGGATCTCCCTTCCGGTCCTTGAGCCATTTGTCCCAGCGCTCGCGGTACTGCTCCGCGGCGATGAAGGCCGCCCGGTAACCCGCCATGTTGCCCATTCGGGTCGAAGGGCCGCGGTTCTGATAGACCCGCTTGGGGTTCTCGCCGCAGGCCATCTTCAGGCCGTAGGGCGCGCCGGGGAACTTCATTTCCTGCACCGTGCGGGCCGGGACCAGCCGCACGGTGGCGGAGCGCCCGCCGATGAGATTGGCCGAGCCCGGCAGCACCTGCATGACGGTGACCCCGCCGGCAATGGCCAGAGGGATCTGCGGGTCCTGCGGCCAGATCGAATGCTCGGCCCACACTTCCGCGGTCACCGGGTTCGTGGCCTCGTTGCCGTCGCTTTCGGCCTGGGTCCCGGGAGCCGCGTAGACGCCGAGATGGCTGTGGGTGTCGATGATTCCCGGGGTCACGAATTTGCCGGTGCCGTCGACGACCATCGCATCCGCCGGTGCCTGCACGCCGGTACCCACCAGCGCGATGCGTCCGTCCCGAAACAGGACGGAGGCGTTGGGGATTTCCTGCCCGGTGGCGGTCATCACGGTGGCGTTGCGGATGAGCACCGGCGGGTTGGCGCGACGGCGGTAGGTCGAGAGGTACTGCGGCCGGTCGAAGCTCAGCGTATCGCTGCTGGCCGCCGAGGCCTGCGCGGCGGGCGCCGCGACCGCGGGCGGTGGTGTGGTCGCCGGCGTTTGCGCGCCAGCGGGAGCGCACGCGCTGAGGGTGATCAGGGATGCCACTCGAACCAGCCTACGATGCATCGCGAGCTCCTTTGAGAGGACTGGATTGATCCGGTTGACTGGCGTGCGCTATGGTACCCTGACAAACTCCACTGGCGCGCCCGCAATCGCGATCTTGAGCAACTGGTGCGGCGCCGCGGTGCTGACCCAGAACGTCAGAGGGGCGGGCGGACCCGTGAGCTCGGTGCGGTACGCCTCGACCGCCTTGCCCCCGATCGTCACGGACTCCGTCCCGGACACCGCGAGCGTCCACGGCTTGATCTCCCCCTGGCCGGCGCTGAGCACGTTGATGGTCCACTTGGCGCCGGGCCGCCACTTGAGGGCGGGGAGCAGCGCCTGCACCGCGTTATCGTCGAGGGTGCCATCCGCCACGACCGTGTCGATCGTCACCTTCTTGACCTGCCGGGTCTGGGGGTCCGGCGTTTCGGCAGTGCCCTTGGCCCGCCCGCCGGCATAGGCCACATCCACCATCGCATCCTGACCCTGCACCTTGCCGTTCTGCCTGACGCTCTTCATCCGGCCGGTCGCGTCCATCTCGAGCACGGTGGTCTGGCTCACGAAAGTGGCGATGTGGGTCTCCTCGGTGTACCGGAAGCCGTCCGCCGTCTTGTCGAGCAGCCCGCGCTGCCATCCGATCGGATTGCCCTGGAGGCTAATGCTGAAGCTGTCGCGGCGCGGCACCAGCGCCGGGAGATCCAGGTCCAGCGCCGCGACCTTGGGCGACAGATCCGCCGGGGTGAGCGGGTTTCCCTCCGGATCGACGAGGGAGATCGGCGCGATGCCCTTCAGGCTCTCGTAGATCTTGGAGCCATCCCCGACCACCACGATCGCGGCGGCGTTGGGGCGGATGGTCGCCTGCGCGGTAGACTGGACCTGCGCCGCGGTGACGGCACCGATCCTGACGCGGTAGGTCTGCACGAAATCCGGTGCCAGTCCGTACAGGCGGGCGTTGGCTACCGCATCGGCGACCTGATCGGCGGATTCGATCGAAAGGGGGAAGCTCCCGGTGAGCGAGCCCTTGGCGGCGTCGAGCTCCGCCGCAGGAACCGGCTCGGCGACGATTCTCCGGAGTTGACTGAGCAGTTCCCGGAGGGCGGAATCGGTCACCTCGGTCCGCACTTCGGTTCGCGCGGCAAAGGTCCCGAGCCCCTTGTGGCGGGTGTACCGAGAATAGGCGCCGTAGGTCCAGCTCTTGGCTTCGCGCAGAATCAGGAAGAGCCGGGACGAGGCGCCTCCTCCCACCACCTGGTTGGCGACCGCGGCGGCGTAGGTTCGTGGATCATTGGGCAGGAAGGTGATATTGCCCACCAGGATGTTCGATTGGACCGAGCCCGGCCGATGGACCAGGATCAAATCGGTCTTGCTCCGGGCCGGGGGGGGCCGGAACACCGGCGCCTCGGGGGGAGCGCCGGCCCACCCCCGGAACGCCTTGAGGGCCAGGGCCCGGACCTCGGCGAGCGACGCGTCTCCCGCCACGACCAGAAGGGCTCCGGATGGGCGAAGGCGTGCCCGCTGAAACGCGACCAGGTCCGCGCGGGTCGCGGCATTCACGCTGGCCGGCGTGGGGCTCCGGCCGTAGGGATTCTGGCCGTACAGCGTTCGCGCGAAGATTCGGGAGGCGATCGCCTCCGGCTGACTCAAGGCAACCTGGAGCCCCGAAAGCGTCTGGGTCCGGAGCAGCTCCACTTCGGTCTCGGGAAAGGTGGGACGGATGGCCGCATCTCCAATGAGCTCCATCGCCAGGGGCAGACTGGTCTTGAGCACCGTGGAGTTGATCGAGAGGAAATCGGCTCCGGCACCGGCGCTCAACGCGCCCCCGGCTCCCTCGATGACCTCGGAGATCTGCTCCGCCGTTCGCGCCCCGGCGCCCTTGGTCACCAGACCCGCGACCATTTCGGCCAACCCTTCCTTGCCGGGCGGATCGAAGATCGAGCCGGCGGCGAAGGAGAGGGAAAGCGACACGATCGGTTGCTTGTGGCTCTCGACCACGAGAATGCGGAGCCCGTTGGGCAGTACGACTTCCTGGAACGGCGGAAAGGGCGCCGGAGTCAGTGGCCCCGGGGGCGGCGGTGTCTTGGGGTATTCCTGCGAGGCCAGCGGTGCCGTCATGCCCAGCATGGCGAGCACCGCGACGCCGGAGCGCCTGAGGGCGGTCATTGTCCGGCTCCCGGCGTAATGAGTAGAACCAGCGCGTTTTCGGGGCGGAGGTAGCTCCCCGCGACCCGCTTGATGTCGGCTACGGTCACGGCCATGTAGCGGCGCCAGTTGGTGTTCACGGCCTCGGCGTCACCCAGGAAGAGGCTGGCGGTCTGGACGGCCTCCGCCTTGGCCAGCGTTTGCTGTTGCTGGGTGATCAGCTGGGTGCGGTAGCCGTTCTTGGCCTTGGTCAGCTCCGCTTCGGAAACGCCTTCCTGCACGATGCGGGCGAACTCCTCGCTCAGCGCCTGCTCCAGGGTGTCGGGGGTGACGCCCTGGTTGGCGATGCCCAGGGCCAGCAGGACGCCCGGTCCCCGGCGCGGGGCGGCCGGATTGGAGAGGACGATGGCCCCCTGGGCCAGCTTCTTGTCTCGCACCACCGTCTTGTTGATCCGGGAACTCTCCCCTTGGCCGAGAATGGTGGTGAGCAGCTCGAGGGCCGGGGTGTCGTCACTCTTGTATTCCGGCACCCGGTACGCAACCAGCACTCCCGGCAGGGTGGCCTTGGCGTCGGGCCAGACGCGCCGGATGGTGCCTGGGCTGAAGGCGGCCTGACACGCCACCGGTGGCGGGGCCGCGCCCCGGGGGATGTCGCCGAAGTACTGCTGAATCAGGGCCTTGGTCTTTGCCGGATCGAAATCACCGACGACCGTGAGGGTGGCGTTGTTGGGCGTGTAGTAGAGGTCGAAGAACGCCTTCACGTCCGATACCTTCGCGGCGTTCAAATCCGCCATCGAGCCGACAATCGAATGGGAGTAGGGAAAGCAGGTCGCCGAATCGGCCAGGGCATACATCCCCTCGAAGATGGCGCCGGTATAGGGCTGGTTGTCGACCCTGAGGCGTCGCTCCTCCTTGACCGCCTCGCGCTGATTGGCGAAGGTCGAATCGGTGATCGCAAGCGAGCGCATCCGGTCCGCTTCGAGCCAGAGCCCGAGGTTGAGCCGGTTGGACGGCAAGACTTCGTAGTAGTTGGTCCGGTCCTCGGCGGTGCTGCCGTTGTTCTCGCCGCCGGCCCGCTCGACCAGCTGGAAATGCTCGGCCTTCTTCACGTGGGCCGAACCTTGGAACATCATGTGCTCGAACAGGTGGGCAAATCCGGTCCGGGTCCGGGTTTCGTTGCGGGACCCCACATTGTACCAGACGTCCACCGTCACCACCTGCGTCGAGCGGTCCGGCGCCAGGATCACCTTGAGCCCGTTGGGCAGGGTGTAGGAGTCCAGGGGGATCCGGGCCGGTTCCTGCGCCGGCGATAGTCCCGGCCTTCCCGCCAACAGCGCGAGACCTGCCAGGGTACAGTGCCGGAATCGGGAGTGCATGGAAAAATCCTCAGCGTGGGGGCGGACAATACTAGCCGACTCGCAACCGCTCCGGGTAGTTCCCGCAGAGGGCGTCGACTCCCATCCCGGCGAGCGCGCGCGCCGTGGCGGAGTCGTTCACTGTCCAGGCGATGACCTCGCCCCCTTTACGATGGATGGCGGCGACGAGTTCCGCATCGATGAGCCTCGCCTCCTGCCAGAGGGCGCTGGCGCCGGCGCCAAGCATCAAACCGGCCGGATCAACGGGATAGGTAGAGGAGAGGATGCCCCGCCGCAGCCCCGGCCGCTCGGCGCCAAGCCGGGCGATGATCCGGTGGTCGAAACCGTGCACGGCGCAGCGGTCCGGCGCCGGAGCGGAATCGATGGCGTGGAGCAACGCAATGTCCCACCGTGCCGGGAGCGCCTTGACCTCGATCCACACCTCGGCCGGGCCCACCGCCGCGAGCGCCTCCGCCAGCGTCGGGGGAGGCTCTCCATCCGAGAGGCGGATGTTCCGGGCGGCAGCCAGAGAAGCCGCCGCGATGGGGCCGAGCCCCGGAATGGCGCGATCGTGGTGAACCACCAGCCCACCGTCGACGGTGGCGTGCACGTCCAGCTCGACGCCGTCCGCTCCCCGTCGCAGCGCCTCCCGGAAGGCCTCCAGGGAGTTTTCCAGGCGATAGCCGGAGGCACCCCGATGACCCAGGATGCGGGGCTGGAAGGTGCTCAATATTCACCTCCGCAGCCGACTATCTTGAGAAATGACCACAGATGTGGAGACGTAAAGGCCTGCATATTATAGAGTTGAAAAGTCTATCAACAATGCTGGAAACTGTAGATTGAGGCCCGGCTCGATGCCTGTGGAGACAAGGACCGAGGTTTGCCAGCGGCCGAACCCGATGCGATCACGCCGGTCCAAGTTAACGAATGACTGGCGGTTGCGTCCTGTGATCGACCGATGCATGCGCTGAGCGAAGACTCTCCCCGGTCAGACGCCGCGCTCGTCGCTGCCTATCGGTCGGGAGACGAGGCGGCGGCGGCGGCGCTGGTGACCCGACATGGCAGCGCCCTCGGTCGATATCTCTACGCCGCCGGTGCGGCCGCCTCGGATGTCGAGGACCTGGTTCAGGAGGCGTTCTTCCGGGCATTCCGGGCGCTGGACAGTTGGCGGGGAGACGCCAGCTTTCGGGGGTGGCTGTTCCGGATCGGCTCGAACCTCCGAAAGGATCAGTACCGGAAAAACGCCGGCCGAGTGTACTTGTCGATCGAGGATCAGGACGTTGCCGACTACTCGGACCCTCTGGGTGAGGTGGGTGCCTCGGACATGGAAGAGCGTCTGCGGAGGGGACTCCGACTGCTGCCCAGGCTGCAACGGGAGGTGTTTCTTCTGCGGGCGCAGCAGGGCATGGAGTACGAGGAAATCTGTCGGGCCCTGGGCACCACCCCAGGGGCGGCCCGGGTGCACTACCATCATGCCGTCAAGCGACTGAAGGAACTCATGCAATGAGCGCCGCCCATATCGATTCCGACCGAATGACCGAGGAAGCCGGCAACCCGGTGGCTGCCTGGTCGGCGGCGGAAGCGGGCCACCTTCTGGTCTGCGCGGACTGCCGTTTCGAGTTTGAGCTGCTCGCCACCGCGCGTCAGCTCGGCGCGGCGCAATTGACGGAGTTTCAACCGGAGCGCGTCGCGGCCGGTGTGCGCCGCCGGCTCCGTGACCAGCCAGTCGCCGGGCCGGGGCGCAGTATTCGCCACCCGGGGCGGTGGCTGGCTGGGCTGGCCGCCGCCGCGGCGCTGGTGCTGGCGGTGCGCCTGAGCATTCCGCGCGGGCGTTCCGGCCCCGACGAAGCCGCGGTGGGTTCCCCCGCGTCGGAGAGCATCCTCCACGAGCTGGACGGACTGAGCGCGCCCCAGCTTGAAGACGTGCTGCAGAGCATCCCGCCGGCCACCGAAGCGCTGGGCCACGTGGAGGGGGCGCCCCTTCGCGAGCTCAGTACAACCGACCTGGAGCAGATGCTCCGGTCCATGGAGGAATGATGCGACTCATCGGGGTGCTGGTGGTCGTGCTGCTCGCCAAGGCTCCGGCCCTGGTAGCGCAGGACACCCTCAACGATCCGGCCCGGGCGGAGCGTCTCCGCCAGCTGATCGAGGAGCGTTTCGGCGAGCGTCTCAAGGAGGAGCTCGGCCTGACGCCGGACCAGGAGACCCGGCTCCACGTCGCGCTCGCCGGCATGGCCGCGCGCCGGCGGGGCATGGAGCAGGAGGAACGCAGTATGCGTCAGGCCCTGGCGGCCCAGCTGCGGCCCGGCATCGCCGCAAACGTCGACAGTGTGGCTCACCTGGTGGATGCGTTGACCAACCACCGGGTTGCCTATGCTCAAACGTTCAAGGACGAAATGCGGGACCTGAACACCATCCTGACTCCGGTGCAACGCGGACAGTACCTGCTGCTGCGGGACCGCCTGATGCAGCGAGCCATCGAGCTCCAGCAGGGCAGGGCCCAGTCGCCAGTGCCACTTCGCGGGCTGCGGCGGCGTCCCTGAGGGGGCCCGCCGCCGTCTGCCTCAGGATGAGGGACCGTTCCCGCGGTCCCTCGTTTGTTTGGTCGAGTTATACTTGGGGCCGGCCCGAGTGGCGGAATGGCAGACGCAGCGGACTCAAAATCCGCCGGGGGCAACCCCGTGTGGGTTCGACTCCCACCTCGGGCACTGCGGAGTCTTGCGTTCTCTTTTCACGTTGGTCGCGTTAGGTTCACCGGTCGCTCCCGTTTCGTGCAGCCGAACCCTCGTTTCGGACCTCCATGACGTTCGAGACCCAGGTCGTGCAGGCCTCCCCCGAGGCCCACGCTACTCCCCTCCTCATCCTCGTAGTACCTCAAGGGGCGCTGCCGGCGTCGCTGGCTCCGCTGGACCAGGCGAGCGGAGGAATCCTGACGCGCTGCTACGCCGTGGGAGATTTCCGCGGCAAGAAGGATGAGGCGGCGCTGCTCTACGCCGATGGGGCGCGGCCCCGCCTGCTCCTGGTGGGTGTCGGCACTCCCGCTGACGCCGTCCGCGGGGCCCTTCGGCGCGCCGCCGCGGTCGGAGTCAAGCGCGCCCGCCAGATCGGGGTCCCGGAGGCGGCGGTGTTCGTCACCGCCGAGGCGCAGGGCGGCGCGTCGGGGGCCGACGTCGGACAGATGGTGGCGGAAGGCGCCGCCCAGGGCGCGTGGCAGTTCAACGCGATGAAGCAGCCGCCGGAAGAGCGGAAGCCCGAGCTGGCCAAGGTCGCGCTGCTGGCGCCGACCGGCGCCGACGCGGTACGCCAGGGACATCAGATCGGTGCGGCCATCGGGGCGGGGCATCTGCTCTGTCGAGATCTGCAGGTCCTCCCCGGCAATCACTTCCCGCCCCGTCGGGTGGCCGAAGCCGCCGCCGAGGTGGCTTCCCGGCACGGCCACGCCATCACCATCCTCGACAAGGCGGCCATCGTGAAGGAGGGCATGGGCGCCCTGCTCGCGATCTCCCAGGGCAGCGCCGAAGAGCCGCGCTTCATCGCCCTCGAGTACCAGGGTGCCGCGGGGGCGCCGGTCGTGCTGGTCGGAAAGGGGGTGACCTTCGACACCGGGGGCATCTCGATCAAGCCGGCGCAGAGCATGGAAGACATGAAGTACGACATGTCCGGCGCGGCCGCGGTGATCGGCACCTTCGAGATGCTGGGCCGCCTCCGTCCCAAGCTCCATGTCGTGGGGCTGATTCCTTCGGCCGAGAACATGCCCTCGGCCTCCGCCATCAAGCCCGGAGACGTGATCACCAGCCATCTCGGCAAGACCATCGAGATCGTGAACACCGATGCCGAAGGGCGCCTGCTCCTTGCCGATGCCTTATCGTACGCCCGGCGCTACACCCCCGCCTGCGTGGTCGACATCGCCACGCTCACCGGCGCGATCACCATCGCGCTCGGGCACGTCGCGGCGGGTGTGATGGGCACCGATGCCGCCGTGGTCGCGGCCCTGGTGGCCGCCGGGCAGCGGTCCAACGAGCGGGTCTGGGAGCTGCCCCTCTGGGAGGAGTACCGCGAGCTCAACAAGTCGGACATTGCCGACGTGAAGAACAGCGGCGGCCGCGCGGCCGGGAGCATATCGGCCGGCTGGTTCCTCCGGGAATTCGCCGAGGCGTTTCCCTGGGCCCACCTGGATATCGCCGCCACGGCCTACACCGATCGTGAGGACGCCGTCATGGCGAAGGGTCCCACCGCCATGGGCGTCCGACTCTTCAGCGAGTTCCTGCTCGCGCGGGTGTGAGGCGCTCTCTCCTCGCGGCGGGCCTGCTCCTCGCCGCGCGGGCCACTCTCCTCGGCGCCCAGGTCGTGGATACCACCCGCGCCGATTCCCTGGCCCGGGATACCACCGACTATACCGGACTGTTCCTCAAGGCCCAGCAGGACGCGAAGCGCCTGATTCCGGTTCTCCCACGAATCGGGGCGGGGACGCTGCTGCCGTTCCGGACCCGGGTGATCTTCGACCGCGACTCCATCCTGTGGCACAACGCGGAAACGGTGAGCGACCTGCTCAGCAAGGTCCCCGGCGTCTTCCTGCTTCGCGGAGGCTGGGCGGGACGGCCGGAGCTTCCCGCCTACCAGGCGCATGGCGCCACCTCGGTCGAGTACGTGCTCGACGGCGTGCCCTACTTCCCGACCGGGCAGGACAGCCTGATGGTGGATCCCACGGTGCTGCCGCTCAGCTTTCTGGAACGGATCGAGGTCGAGAAGCTGCCGGGCCAGCTCCGGGTGCTGATGTATACCCACCGACACGACCGGAGCGTCCCGTACAGCAGAATCGGAATCGCCAGCGGTGATCTGCAAATTGCCCGGTACCAGGGCGAGCTCCAGAAGAGCAGCGCCAAGGGCGTCAATTTCACCGCGGCATTCGACCACTTCTCGGTGCCGGCCCAGCAAGGCGTGAGCGGAGACTACTCCAACACCCAGGGCTGGCTCAGGCTGGGCTACGCTCCCTCGCCGCGCTTCGGGGCGGAGCTCGAGTACTTCCTCAACTCTCCCGATCGCGAGGCGGTGCTGGCCGAGAAGTCCACCAAGGACACCCTGAGCCGGGCGCGGCACGGGTCAAGGAACGACGTGCAGGGGAGGATCTTCCTGACCCGGCGGGGTGACGGCCTCGGGCCGAGACTGGATCTGCTGGTGAGCCACACCGGTTGGATCGACGAGCTTCAGAAGGACTCCAGCCGGGCCGTCGTGAATGGGGTCGAGGTTGACGGGGTGCTCGTCGCGGCGGACACGATCTTCGTCAAGACCCGCCACCAGCGCAGTTTTACCCAGGCGGGAGCGGTGCTGGCGTATCGCTTGCCCGCCGCCGGTCTCGACGGCTCGGTCTTCTACCGGTCCACCTGGACGCCGCTAGAAGCGCGGGCCCGGGGCGGAGTCATGCCGTCGCGCTGGCTCACGGCGAGCCTGGAAGGAGCCTACCTCCGTCACGACGGAGGGCGGAGCAGCCAGTGGCTCACGGCGCGCGCGGGCGTCACACTGCCGTACGGACTTTCCGCGAGCGGAGTATGGCGCCGGGGCTCGGAGGTGGCGGTCCCGGCCATTCTCGCCGACTCGGCCCAAAATCTCGACGACCGGACCCTCACGGCCGGTGTTCGGTGGGGGTTTGGAGAAATTGAGGCATCCTATTCCTGGAATGCCGCGTTTCACCCGACGTCCTATGCCCAGTACGCGCAGCTCGCGTCGATCGGTCCCAGCGGGCGGACCGAGTGGGTCACCGTCAATGCGCGGATCGCTCCGCGCCAATGGCTGGTCTTCGACGGCTGGTACAGCACGCCGCAGGGTGCGCAGCCCGAGGGACAGCCGCCGACCCATTCGATGATCAACGGCACGATTCAGAGCAAGTTTCTTCCCACCTTCCGGAGCGGGATCTTCAATCTGAAGCTCCAGTTCACGGTGGAGAACTGGGGACCGGGGATCCTGGCCCGCGATACGGCGGGGGTCCCGATCACGCTGCGGGGCGCGACCCAGATGCGTTACTACATCGGACTCCAGATCGGCGCGTTCCAGGCCTACTACGACCGGTACAATGTGGCCGGCACCCGGCTGCCGTATGTGCCCGATGCCAAGCCGGGCCGCGCCGGGCTCGGGCCTCCCCGCTTTGCCAGCACCTTCGGGGTGCGGTGGGAGTTCTCCAACTAGCGAGCTCGCTCTCGACGGCATGCTTCTCTTCCGCGCGAGCCACCTAACGCGTTATATTGTAAGGCTATGCCGCTCAGCATGACCGGGTTCGGCGCGGCCGAGGGCGCGGTTGCCGGTGGGACCCTCCGGGTGGAAGTCCGGACCGTCAACCACCGGTACTTGAATCTCGCCATCAAACTGCCTTCCGATCTGGCCGCCCTCGAGGCCGAGCTCCGGGACCGGCTGCGGCGGGATTTCGAACGGGGTCACCTGACGGTGCAGGTGCGGTGGGCGTCCCCACCGATCGCCAGCTCCGGACTCACCGTGAACGTCGAGCGGGCGCGCGAGGCGGCGGAACGGCTCAGAGAGCTGCAGGCCGCGATCGGCCAGAGCGGCGAGGTTCCGCTCGAGCTGGTGATGCGGCAACCGGACGTGTTCGTGGTCACCGAAAGCGACATCCCGGTGGCCACCTGGGCGGAGGTCGAGCCGATCGTCGCCGAGGCGGCAGAGCAGTGTCGCACGGCCCGGCTCCGTGAAGGCGCCGTGCTGGCCGCGGAGCTTCTGGGACGCCTGGCGTTGCTGAGCCGGGAAACCGAAGGGCTCGCCGCGCGGGCTCCCGAGCGGCTGGTGCGGGAGCGGGACCGCCTGCGCGAGGCGGTCGCCCAGTTGCTGGACGGTCGGCCGGTGGACGAGCAGCGCCTCGCGCAGGAGATCGCGTTTCTCGCCGAGCGGCTCGACGTCACCGAGGAGCTGGTCCGGCTGGACGCGCACCTCGATGCCTGCCGGGACGCCCTGAGCGCGTCGGCGCCGGTGGGCAAACAGCTGGGATTTCTGGCGCAGGAAATCGGACGCGAGGTCAACACGATCGGGTCCAAGTCCAACGATGCCGCCATGCAGCACGCCGTCGTGGCGATGAAGGGAGAGCTGGAGCGATTCCGGGAACAGCTCGAGAACTTGGAGTAGCACCGTTCCTTCTCGTGATCTCCTCACCCTCCGGGGGGGGGAAGTCGACGATCGCGCGTCATCTGCTCGAGGCGCGGGAGGACGTGACCTATTCGGTGTCGGCCACGACGCGCCCGATTCGTCCCGGCGAGTCGGACGGGACGAGCTATCATTTCCTGGAGCGGGCCGAGTTCGAGCGACGGGTGGCCGCCGGCGAGTTCGTGGAATCCGCCGAATATGGCGGGCATCTCTACGGCACGCTGCGAGCCGAGGTGAACCAGGGACTGGCGGCCGGCAAACACGTCGTGCTGGATATCGAAGTGGCGGGGGCCCGGCAGGTCCGGGCCCAGTTTCCCAATTCGGTGCACGTGTTCGTGCTCCCACCGTCCGCGCCGATGCTGGTGCAACGGCTGCGAGGCCGGCAGACGGAAGACGCGGCGGCCGTCGCCAGGCGGCTGGCCATCGCGAGCGAAGAGCTGCTGGCCGCCCGGGAATACCAATACGTGGTCGTGAACGACGATGTGGTGGATGCCGTGGCGCACGTAGCGGCCATATTGGATTGCGAATCGCGCCGCGTCAGCCGCCTCGTCAATCTGGACCTGGTCATCGAAAACCTCCGGCGGGACCTCGCCGGGCAGTAGCATCAAGGAGCGCACCATGGAGATCTTCACGCCCGCGGACGCCGCGCGAAACGCCGGCACCAAGTACCGGTCCATCCTGGTCGCGGCGCGGTTCGCCCGCTATCTGAACGAATTTCCCAAGGACCGCCAGGTGCAATGGGCGGAGAACGAGCGCGCCATGAAGCTGACGACCTTGTCGATGCGGAAGCTCGTCTCGGGAGAGCTCAATTTCCGCGAGCTCCGGCGCCGCCGCTCCGAGGTCTAGCGGGTGTGGTCCGGCCGGCACGTCGTGGTCGGCGTGTCGGGCGGGATCGCCTCCTATAAGAGCTGCTATCTCGTCCGGCGCCTGACCGAAGCCGGTGCCCGGGTGGACGTGGTACTCACCCCGGGCGCGCAGGAGTTCGTACGGCCCCTGACGTTCGAGGCGCTCTCCGGGCGCCCGGTCCTGACCTCCCTCTGGGAGCCGGGCCGGGCGCTCGATCATATCCGCCTGGGCCAGCGGGCCGACCTGCTGATCGTGGCACCCGCCACCGCCAATCTCCTGGCCCGCGTCGCCAACGGCCTGGCCGACGATCTGCTGACGTCAATTCTGCTGGCCGCCACCGGGCCGCTCCTGTTCGCTCCGGCCATGAACGATGCGATGTACGCGGCGGCCGCGACCCAACGCAACCTGGCCATGCTGGCCGAGCGCGGCGCCACCCTGGTGGGTCCCGACATCGGTCCGCTGGCCGAAGGCCAGACCGACCGGCCGGGCCGGATGAGCGAGCCGGATATCATCCTTCACCACGCGACGCGGCTGCTGCTTCGCGGAGGGCCGCTCACCGGCAAGCGGGTCGTCGTCACGGCCGGGCCCACCCGCGAGCCGATCGATCCGGTGCGGTTCATCACCAACCCCTCGAGCGGGAAGATGGGATTTCACCTGGCGCAGGCCGCCTGGCATCGCGGGGCGGATGTACGACTGATCACCGGGCCATCCGCCCTGGCAGCCCCGGTGGGGCCGGCCCTGGTGCGCGTGGAGACCACCGCCCAGCTTCGGGACGCGGTTGCCGCCGAGCTCCCCGACGCCGACGTGCTCATCATGGCCGCGGCCCCGGCCGACTACCGGCCGGCCGAGTCGCTGGCGGCCAAGCGGCCGCGCTCCGCAGGCCCGCTGCTGCTGCATCTGGAACCCACCGAGGACATCCTTGACGCTACCCGGGGGCTGCGCAAGCCCGGGGGCATCATGGTGGGGTTTGCGCTGGAAACCGGTGATGCGGAAGCCAAGGCCCGGGACAAGCTGATGCGCAAGGGCCTGGACTTCATCGTGGTGAACGACGCGCTGGAACCCGGCGCCGGTTTCGCAGTGGATACCAACCGGGTGACCATTCTGGACAGGGAAGGCGGCCGATGGGACCTTCCCCTGGCGGGCAAGGACCAGGTCGCGCGCGACATTCTCAGCCGGGTGGAGGCTCGTCTTGGCGCGTGATCCGCGGCGGTACCTCGCCATGCAGCGCGAGCTCGGCGGCAACGAAGTCATCCTGTCGCGCCGGTTGGGGGAGGAGGCGGCGCCCGGCGATGAAGCGGCTCCGAGCGACGAAGCGGCGCCCGCGCCGTCCAAGAAGCATTGGAGCGTCGACGCGCCGCCGATTCCCTCCGAGCCGGGCCTGGTCGTTCCGCCCCGGCAACGGGCCCTGCTGGACGCCACTCCGGTCTGGGGGAGCCTGGAGGAGGTGGCCCAGGCGGTGTCGCGCTGTACCGCATGCTTTCTGTGCCAGGGCCGCAAGCACACTGTGCCGGGCGAGGGTAATCGGTCCGCGCGGCTGATGTTCGTCGGCGAAGGGCCGGGCCAGACCGAAGACGAGACCGGGCGGCCGTTCGTGGGCAAGGCAGGCGAGCTGCTGACCAAGATGATCGAGGCGATCGGCCTGCGCCGGGAGGACGTCTACATCGCCAATACGGTCAAATGCCGCCCGCCCCAGAACCGGAAGCCGCTCCCGGACGAGTTGACGGCGTGCGCGCCCTACCTGGAGCGGCAAATCGAGCTGGTGGCCCCGAGCGTTCTGGTGGCGCTGGGGGCGACCGCCGCGGAGTCCCTCCTCGGTGTCAAGCGAAGTCTCACGGATTTGCGCGGGAGAGTACATTCCTTCCGTGGCATCCCGCTGGTGGTGACGTACCACCCGGCGGCCCTCCTTCGAAACCCGAACTGGAAGAAGCCCACCTGGGATGACGTCCGTATCGCCCGACAGCTTCTCGACCGTTGAACAGAGCCTCCGGTCCGCGCCCTGGAGCCCGGACGCGGAGCAGGCGGTGCTGGGGGCGATGCTCATCGACCAGGACGCGGCGCTCCGCGCGGCCGAGCTGCTCGACCATTCCATGTTCTACAAGGAGGCCCACCGCCGGCTGTTCCGGGCCCTGATCGCCCTCACCGAGCAGCGGGTGGTCATCGACCACATCACACTCCGGGACGAGCTGGTGCGCCGCAACGAGCTCGATTCGGTCGGCGGGGTCGAGTACCTGGCGGAGCTGGTCGATTCGGTGGCCACCCCGGCCAACCTGGAGCACCACGCCAGGATTCTGCGGGAAAAGTCCATCCTCCGGCGTCTCATCGAGGCATCCACCGGCATCATCCAGCAGGCGTACGAAGGCCGGCTCGGTGCCAACGAGCTGCTGGACCAGGCCGAGGGCCGGATCTTCCGGATTTCCCAGGAACGCCGGACCGACGGGTTCGTCCGGATCAAGGAAATGCTCTGGCCGACGATGGAGCGCATCGAAACGCTCCATCGCAGCGGCACGGCGGTTACCGGCGTGCCCAGCGGGTTTGCAGATTTGGACGCACTGACGTCGGGGTTCCAGCGGTCGGAGCTGATCATCGTGGCGGCGCGCCCCTCCATGGGCAAGACGGCGTTCTGTCTCAACATCGCCACCAATGCCGCGCATAAGGGCCACGGCGTCGCGGTCTTCTCGCTGGAAATGTCGAAGGACTCGCTGGTGCAGCGGATGCTCTGCGCGGAAGCCATGATCGACAGCCAGGCGGTGCGACAGGGCCGGATCAGAGACTCGGACTATCCCAAGCTGGCCCGGGCCTCCGGCATTCTGCAGCAGTGCCCGATCTGGATCGACGACAGCCCGGCCCTCACCCTGCTCGAAATGCGCGGCAAGGCCCGCCGGCTTCGCGCCGAGGTGGAGGTGGGGCTGGTCATCGTGGACTACCTGCAGCTGATGCGGAGTCCGGAGTACTCGGACAACCGGGTGCAGGAAATTTCCGACATTTCCCGCTCCCTCAAGGCGCTGGCGCGCGAGCTCGAGGTGCCGGTCATTGCGCTGTCGCAGCTGTCCCGCGCCTCCGAGCAGCGCGGTGGAGACAAGACCCCCATGCTGTCCGATCTGCGGGATTCCGGCGCCATCGAGCAGGACGCGGATGTCGTCATCTTCATCCACCGCCCGGAGATGTACAAGGATCTTCGGGAAAAGGCGGAAACGTCCGGCCAGAACATCGAAGGCCTCGCGGACATCCATCTCGCCAAGCACCGGAATGGTCCCACCGGCAACATCAAGCTGCACTTCCACAAGCAGTTCACCCGCTTCGACAGTCACGCCGAGCGCGAGGGCTCCTGAGTGGCACGGGTCCGGTCGGTGTACCGCTGCGCCGAGTGCGGCCACGACCATGCCAAGTGGGCGGGGCGCTGCGAAGCGTGCGGAGAGTGGAATACGATCGCCGAAGAGCCACTCGAAGTGGGTCGCAAGGACGCCAAGACGCCAGGACGCCGAGGGGGCGCCGCCGCGGCTCCTCAGGCCCTGGCGGATGTCGAACAGGCCCGCCTGGTCCGCTGGACGACCGGCATGCCCGAATTCGATTTCGTGATGGGGGGCGGCATCGTGCCGGGCTCGATGGCTCTCATCGGCGGAGAGCCGGGCATCGGCAAGTCCACGCTGTTGCTCCAGACCGCGGCCCGGCTGCGGGGGGCGGGTCGCCGGGTGCTCTACGCCAGCGGAGAAGAATCACCGGAGCAGATCCGGCTTCGGGCCGACCGGCTCCGGGAAGACGCCGGTCCCGTGCTGGTGCTCGGGGAAACCCGGCTGGAGACCATCCTCGAGGCCACCCGGGCCACCGGCGCGGAGCTGCTGGTGCTGGATTCGATCCAGACGGTCTACACCGATGCGCTCGAAAGCGCGCCGGGCAGCGTGGGGCAGGTCCGCGAATGCGCCGCGCACCTCATGCGCTTTGCCAAGGAGAGCGGCACGGCCGTGTTCGTGGTCGGTCATGTCACCAAGGGCGGCACCATCGCGGGGCCCAAGACGCTCGAGCACATCGTGGACACCGTCCTCTACTTCGAGGGCGAAGGCTCGCTCGACTATCGCCTGCTGCGCGCCACCAAGAACCGGTTCGGCTCGGTGGACGAACTGGGCGTGTTCTCGATGACCGAACGGGGCCTGGCCGCCGTGCCGAATCCGTCCGCGGTCTTCCTGGCGGCGCGCTCCGAGGAAACCAGCGGCAGCGCCGTGACCGCCCTGATGGAGGGTACCCGGCCGGTGCTGGTGGAGGTGCAGGCGCTGGCCGCGCCGTCCGGCTATGGGACGCCGCAGCGGGTGGCCACCGGCATCGATCCCAAGCGGCTCGCGGTGCTGCTGGCGGTGCTCGAGCGCCGCGGGGGCGCGAGCTTCTCGCAACTCGACGTCTTTGTGCAGGTCACCGCGGGCGTCCGGCTGCGGGAGCCGGGCGCCGATCTCGCGGTGGCGGCCGCCCTGCTCTCGAGTCTGCACAACACCCCGACGCCCGCCGACGCGTTGTATCTCGGAGAGATCGGTCTCGGAGGAGAGGTCCGGCCAATTGGCGGCCTGGAGCGCCGTCTCGCGGAGGCGAGCCGTCTCGGCTTCCGCCGGGCGTTCGCCTCGCCCCGGCAAGGCGCCGAGGTGCCGGGACTCCGGCACATGGGCATTTCCCACGTCGACCAGCTGGCGGGATCTCTTGCCGCGTGATGTGGGCGTCGTGGTCGTGGCCGCCGGGAAGAGCGAGCGACTGGGTGGGCAGGTTCCCAAGCAGTTTCGCTCCGTGGCCGGGGTCCCGCTCCTGCTCCGCGCGGTGCGCCCGTTCCTCTCCCATCCCGACGTCCTCGAGGTGATCGCGGTCCTCCCTTCGGCCCAGGTGCTCGCACCGCCGCCATGGCTCGCCGAATTGCTGGGCGAGCGGCTCCGCGCGGTGGCGGGGGGAGCGGTCCGCATGGATTCGGTCGAGGCCGGACTTCGCGCGCTCGGCGCGGGGTGCACGATCGTCCTGGTGCACGATGGCGCCCGGCCGTTTCCGGAGCCCGCCGTGATCGACCACGTGATCGCGGCGGCGCGTCACGGAACCGGCGCGGTCGCCGCGGTGCCCGTCACGGATACGCTCAAGGAGGCGGAGCCGCCGGCGCTGGGTAGGTTCGGCCACGTCATTCGGACGGTGGCGAGGGACCGGCTCTGGCGGGCGCAGACCCCGCAAGGGTTCCCGCGACCCATGCTGGTGGAGGCCTTCAAGGCGGCGCGCGCGGCGGGGTATTCGGCCACCGACGACGCAGCGCTGGTGGAACGCGCCGGGGGGTCGGTCGTGCTGGTCCACGATGTCAGCTCCAATCTGAAGGTCACCACCCCGGAAGATCTCCGCCTGGCGGAGGCCATCGCGGCGTCCCGTTCATGATTCTTCCCCTCAAGACCAGCGCCGATGCGGAGGCCGCCGTCGCCCCGGTGCGGAATCACATCGATAAGGGAGGGCTTCTCGGGTATCCCACGGAAACCGTGTATGGACTCGGCTCCGCCGCCGACGGCCGCTCGCTGAAGCGTCTCGCGGCGCTCAAGGGACGCCAGGCCGGCAAGCCGTTCCTGCTCCTGGTGTCGAGCCGGGACATGGCGGACCGGGCCGGGCTGGTCTTCACGCCGTCCGCCAACGCGCTGGCCGAGGCATTCTGGCCCGGCCCGCTGACGCTGGTCCTTCGCGGCGGGGAAGGGAAGCTGCCCGATTTGCTCCGCGGTCCGGAGGGCGGATTTGCCGTGCGGTACACATCGCACCCGGCGGTGGCCCGTCTGATCGCCCTGCTGGACCAGCCCCTCACGTCCACATCAGCCAATCGGCCCGGCCAGGCGCCCGCGGCCGGAGCGGAGCAGGTCATCTCGGTCTTCCGGGACGCCTACGACGCCGGGGACCTCCTGGTCCTGGACGGAGGCACGCTGGGAAACGTCCCGCCGTCCACGATCGTCGACTGCACCTCGGCCCAGGCGGCGCTGATCCGCGAGGGCGCGCTGCCGAGGTCCGAACTGCGGCGAGCGGTCGGGAGGCTGGCCCCGTGAAGGTGCTGTTCGTGTGCACCGGCAACACCTGCCGCAGCGCGATGGCGGAAGCCATGCTCCGCCAGGCGGCTGACGCGGCGGGACTGAGCAACCTCGAGGTGTCGTCGGCGGGCATCGGCGCATGGGAGGGAGCCGCCGCGTCCGAGGGCGCCTATCTCGTGTTGCTGGAGCAGGGCCTCGACCTTTCGAATCACCGGGCCCGCCTGCTCACCAAGGAGCTGGTGGACAATTCGGACGTCATCCTGACCATGGCGCGGTCCCATCTCGGCCGGGTTCGGGAAATGGGAGGTGGGGCGCGGGCTCACCTCCTGGGAGAGTTTGCCGGGCGGGTCGGGGAGGCCACCGAGATTCGCGATCCCTACGGCGCCGAGCTGGACCAGTACCGGGACACGCAACGCGAGCTCGCGGAGCTGATCCCGGCCCTGGTGGCGCGTCTGTCGAGCGGCGCGTAGTGGACATCGGCGGCGCCACGCGAGTCTACGCGCTGCTGGGAGACCCGGTGGCGCACTCGCTGTCACCGGCAATGCACAACGCGGCGTTCCGCGCCCTGGGCTGCGACGCGGTGTACGTCGCGCTCCGGTGCCATGCGGGTGCGCTCGACGGGATCATGGATGCCCTCCTCCGGCAGGGCGGTGGAGGCAACGTGACGGTTCCGCACAAGGAGGCCGCCGCCGCCGTTCTGGCGGCACGGGGAGATTGTGACCTCCCGGTGTGCAACACGTTCTGGAGCGAGAACGGGGTCACCCGGTGTGCCGAGACCGACAGCGAGGGCATCCTGTCGGCCCTGGCCCGGCTGGGTCCGCCGACGGGGCCGTGGTGCCTGATCGGCACCGGGGGGAGCGCGCGCGCCGCCCTGCGGGCAGCGGGGCGGGCCGCGGTCGGGGTGGCGATTCGCTCGCGGAGTGCGGAGCGGGCCGCCCGCTTCCGCATCGCGGCGTCCGAGGCGGGCGTTCCCGAGGCGGACGCCGGTTCCTGCCGGGTGATCATCAACTGCACCCCGCTCGGACTCGCCGACGGCGATCCGCTGCCGAGCTACCCCGAACAGACCCCCGCGGCGCGCACCGCACTGGACCTGGTGTATCGCCGCGGTGAAACCGACTGGATCCGCGCCATGCGCGCCGCCGGCTGCACCGCCGCCGACGGGCGCGAGGTGCTGGTCGAGCAAGGGGCCGCGGCGTTCCACCGCTGGTATCCGACGCGCCCAGCCCCGCGCGAGGTCATGCGGGCCGCCGTTCGTGCCGCGCTGGGCTGAGCTGGCCGGCGGGTTTGGCGCGGTGGAGCAGTGGCTCCTCCCCGCCGAGTGCCTGCTCTGTCACTCCGGACTGGCGCCATCGCGGTCGGATCCCCTGATCTGCCCGCCGTGTGCCAATCGCTGGTCTCCCCTGCCCGAACCTCGGTGCCATCGTTGCGGGCAGCCGCTCACGCCCGGCATCGATTGCCGGCTGTGCATCGGATGGCCCCTGCCGCTCAGCGGAGTCGCCAGCGCGGTCTGGCTGAATCAGGGGGCCCGGCGGGCGGTGCACCTGCTCAAGTACCAGGGCTGGTGGCGAGTGAGCGACGTGATGGCCGAGACCATCCGGCGCTTCGCTCCTCCGCCCGCGGGGTCGACGCTGGTGCCCATTCCGCTGGGCGCGACGCGGCTCCATACCCGGGGTTATAATCAGAGCGGCGTCCTCGCGGATGCGCTCGGCAGGCTGCTCGGTCTGCCGGTGGCCCACCACGCGATCCGGCGGCGCCGCGAAACGACCACCCAGACCGCGCTGACGCCGGAGGAGCGGCGGGCCAATCTGGCGGGTGCGTTCGAGCCGGCGGGGGCACCGCCGGCCAATCCGGTCCTGGTGGACGATGTGTTCACCACCGGTGCCACGCTCGCGGAGGCCGCCGTGGCGTTGCTCGGCGCGGGAGCCGGGGCGGTGTCCGCCGTGACGTTTGCGAGGGCCCAGCGCCCGCTGGCGGATGCCGCGGCCGCGCTCCCCTCGGGTCCGCCACCACTCTGACGGAGACAGGAATGACCAAGCGGGTTGCCATCAACGGATTCGGGCGCATCGGCCGCAACGTGCTGCGGGTCGCCAGCCTGAGCGGGGTCAGCGACCTCGACTTCGTCGCCGTGAACGATCTCACCGACACCAGGACCCTCGGACATCTCTTGAAGTACGATTCGGTGCACGGCCGTTTTCCGGGAACGGTGGAACCCCATCCGGACGGCATGCACGTCAATGGCCGGACCATCAAGGTCCTCTCGGAACGCGACCCCTCGAAGCTCCCGTGGAAAGACCTGGGCATCGACTACGTCCTCGAATCGACCGGCCATTTCACCGACCGGGACGGGGCGGCGAAGCATCTCGCCGCCGGTGCCCGCAAGGTGGTCATCTCGTCGCCCGGGAAAAAGGAAGACATCACGATCGTGTACGGCGTGAATCACACGAAGTATGATCCCGCGGCTCACCATGTCATTTCCAATGCCAGCTGTACCACCAACTGTCTGGTCCCGGTGGTTCAGGTGATCCGGGAACGGTTCGGCTTCGTTCGCGGGTTCATGACCACGGTACACGCCTATACCAACGATCAGAACATCCTCGATCTCCCGCACAAGGATCTGCGCCGCGCCCGGGCGGCGGCGATGTCCATCATTCCCACGACGACCGGCGCCGCCAAGGCTACCGCGCTGGTCATTCCGGAGCTCAAGGGCAAGATCGACGGGGTGGCGCTCCGGGTACCGACCGCCGACGTCTCACTGGTGGACCTGACCTGCATCACGGAGAAGACCACCACGGTGGATGAGGTGAACGCGGCCTTCCGGGCGGCGGCGGCGGGAACGCTCAAGGGCGTCCTGGCGGTGACCGACGAGCCGCTGGTCTCCATCGATTTCACCGGCAACCTCTTGTCGAGCACGGTCGATTCCCAGCTCACCACCGTCCTCGAAGGCAATCTGGTCCATGTCTCGAGCTGGTACGACAACGAGATGGGGTATTCGGCGCGGTGCGTCGATCTGCTCCGGTACCTGGGAAGCCGGGGCGGATGAAGCGCAGCCTCGCGTCGCTCGAAGGCCCCCGCCTCGACGGCCAGCGGGCGCTGGTGCGCGTGGATTTCAACGTTCCGGTGAAAGACGGGGCGGTGGCCGACGACACCCGGCTGCGGGCCGCACTGCCGACGATCCGGTACCTGCGGGAGAAGGGCGCCCGGGTCATTCTCCTTTCGCACTTCGGCCGGCCCAAGGGGGGGCCCGACCCGAAGTACTCCCTCCGGCCGGTGGTGCGCCCGCTGGAAACGCTGCTCGGCTCGCCGGTCGGGTTCATCGAGGATCCCGCGGCCGAGTCCGCGGTGACGTTCACCCGGCGCATGACCCGGGGCAGCGTTGCTCTCGCCGAGAACACGCGATTCTATCCCGGGGAAGAGGCGAACGATCCCGAGCTGGCCCGGCGGTTCGCCGCGCTGGGCGATTTCTACGTCAACGACGCGTTCGGATCGGCCCATCGGGCTCACGCCAGCACCGAGGGCGTGGCCCATCTGCTCAAACCAGCCGTGTCGGGCTTCCTGATGGACAAGGAGCTGACCTATCTGGGCCAGGCGCTCTCCAGCCCGAAGCGGCCGTTCGTGGCTGTGCTGGGGGGCGCCAAGGTGAGCGGCAAGATGGACCTGATCGAATCGCTGCTTCCGAAGGTGGACTCGATCCTCATCGGGGGAGCGATGGCCTGCACGTTCTTCAAGGCGATGGGACTGGAGGTGGGCCGCTCGCTGGTCGAAGACGACCGGCTGGAGCTGGCCCGGAGCCTGATGGCCAAGGCTGGCGGCACGCTGGTGCTTCCCACCGGCGGCGTTGTGGCGCCCGAGCTCAAGGAGGGGGCCACCTCCTTGACCGTCACCCGGGACAAGATCCCGAAGGGGTTCGGGGTCTACGACATCGACCCCGGCACCGCACGCCTGTTCCGCGACAAGATCGTCGCGGCGGGCACCGTGCTCTGGAACGGCCCGATGGGCGTGTTCGAGACGCCTCCGTTCGACGGAGGAACCCGCGCGATCGCGCTCGCGATGGCGGAGGCCACGCGCCACGGGGCGATAACCGTCGTGGGTGGCGGCGATTCCGCGGCGGCGGTCGTCCAGGCGGGGCTGGCGGACCAGATGTCCCACGTGTCCACCGGCGGTGGCGCTTCCCTCGAGTTTCTCGAAGGGAAGGTGTTGCCGGGCGTGGCCGCGCTGGACGAAGCATGAGCGGTCCGATGCGCCACCTCCTCTTTTGCGCCAACTGGAAGATGCAGATCGGGCCGGCCGAGACGAGAGACTTCGCGCTGCGTTTTCGCGCGCGGTTCACGGCGGCGCCCGACCGGGAAACGTGGTTCTTCCCCAGCGCCGTGAGCATCGAGGCCGCGGCAGCGGCATTCGACGGCTTGAGCGGCGTCCGGGTTGGGGCGCAGGATGTTCACTGGGAGCCCAAGGGGGCCTTCACCGGCGCGACTTCAGTGGCCCTGGCCCGGTCGGCCGGGGCCACCTGCGCCCTGGTAGGTCACTCGGAACGCCGGCACGGCTTCGGCGAGACGGACGAGGAGACCCGGCGTAAGGTCCGCGCGGTGCTCCAGGGCGGCCTGGTGCCGGTGCTGTGCGTCGGTGAAACGCTCGAGGAGCGGGAGGCCGCCAGCACCGCGGCGGTGGTCAGCCGCCAGCTCGGTGCCGGAACCGAGGGTCTCGCATCCGGTGATCTCGATCGTCTGGTCGTCGCCTATGAGCCGGTCTGGGCCATCGGGACCGGGCGGAATGCGACACCGGAAGACGCCGCCACCGTTCACGCCGGCATTCGGGCCGCGCTCCTCGCGCGAGGAGCGACCACCGCGCGGATTCTCTACGGTGGGTCGGTCAATCGAGGGAACGTCGCGGCGCTGCTCGCGCAACCCGAGGTTGACGGGGTCCTGGTCGGAGGAGCGAGTCTCGATCCCGAGGGGTGGGCGAGCCTCGCTTCCACGCAGATCCCGGTTTGACCGAGGGCGCGTCGGCGTCTATATTTCAGGGCTAGCAACTACTGGACTGGGAATGCTTTACAACTTTTTGCTCAGCATGCTGATCCTGGATGGCCTGATCCTGGCCGCCGTCGTCCTGCTTCAGGCCGGGCAGGGCGGCGGACTTGCGTCGATGGGCGGCGGCACCACCGACCTGGTGATGGGTGGTCGACAAGCGGTGACCATCCTCCACAAGACAAGCTGGATCAGCGGCAGCGTCTTCATGTTCCTGGCGCTCCTCCTGTCCATCGTCGCCTCGAATGGCGCCATCGGGGAGAGCGCAGTCCAACAGCGCCTGCGGCAGCAGCCGGCTCAGCAGAACGTGCCGGCCGCACCGCTCCAGACTTCGCCGGCGCCCACAACCGCCACGCCACCGCCCGCGCCGGTTCCACCGCCGGCGACCAGGCCATAGTGGCCGCCACTCTCGAGCGGGGCGATCGGGTGACCGACCGCCCCGCTTTCGTTTTGCTCGAAGACGGCGCCTGGTTTGCCGGTTTGGTCCGGCGGTCGTCCGATCCGGCCATGGGCGAGGTCGTCTTCACCACCAACCTGTCCGGTTACCAGGAGACGTTCACCGACCCGAGCTATCTCGGGCAGATCGTGGTGATGACGGCGCCGATGATCGGCAACTACGGCGTCAATCCTTCCGACATGGAATCATCCAAGCCGCAGGTGCGGGGGGTGGTGGTTCGAGAGCTGACCCGGGTCCCCTCCAACTGGCAATCGAAGAGCAGCCTCGGCGACTGGCTCGACGCCGCCGGCGTGCCCATTATCGAGGGCGTGGACACGCGACGGCTGACTCGCCACATCCGCTCCAAGGGCGCCATGCGGGGCGTGATTGCGATGGGTGAGGCGCCGACACCCGAGCTGACCGGACAACTGCTCGCATCCCCCAGCATGGAAGGCCTGGACCTGGCCTCCGAAGCCACGGTGAGAACCCGGCACACCGAGGGCGGCCACGGCCGCCACATCGTCGCGTACGACTTCGGCATGAAGCGGAACATCGTGAACATGCTGGTGGCAGCCGACTGCCGGGTGACGGTGGTGCCGGCGGACACCACTCCGGCGCAGGTGAGGGCCCTGAAGCCCGAGGGCCTGTTCCTGTCAAACGGTCCGGGCGATCCCGCCGCAATCGGATACGCGGTTGACAACATCCGTGAGCTGGCCTCCTCCGGGGTCCCCACGTTCGGGATCTGCCTGGGTCATCAACTCCTCGGCTTGGCATTCGGAGGGAGCACCAGCAAGCTGCCCTATGGTCATCGCGGCGGAAATCACCCCGTTCGGGAACTGGCCACTGGGCGGATCCTCATTACCTCACAGAATCATGGTTTTTCGGTGGACGGCACCCCAGAAGGGATCCCCGGCGCCCCCGATCTCGAGGTCACCCACGTGAACTTGAATGACGGAACGGTGGAAGGCCTTCGGCACAAAGCACTTCCGGTTTTCGCCGTGCAGTACCACCCAGAAGCCTCTCCTGGCCCTCACGACGCGCACCCACATTTTGGCGAATTTCTGGCCTTGATTGGGTCCTGCAGGCCGCAAAATCCCGCAACCTCTTGACACACAACGGTTAAGCTCCTACTATCAGCAGTGTGGACGCTCTCCCCTAGGGAGATGGCCAGTCCGCTGACCCTACTGGGGGGAGCATGACCAAGGCCGATCTCGTTGAGCAGGTAACCGCTGCGATGGCCCGCACTTCCGGGCCGCTGATCTCCAAGAAGGACTGTGCGCGCGTGGTCGATGCTTTCCTCGACGCGATCAAGAGCGCCCTCAAGGAGCAGCACAACATCGAAGTACGCGGCTTCGGCACATTCAAAATCAGACGACGGAAGACTCGAATGGCGCGGAATCCGCGCACCGGAGAGCCGGTGGAGGTGGCGGCCCGACCGGTGCCCGTCTTCAAGCCCAGCAAGGAGTTGCGGGCGCTGGTTGCCGACGAGCCTCACGAGGGTTTGGACGGTCCGGACGAGGACGACATCGGCTAACGGGCCAATCGGGTTGGTTCAGTCGGCGGGATCGGAATTCCGATCCCGCCGTTTTGTTTCCTGACGGTGCCATGGTGCTTGCCCCACGTCCTCCGAGCCCTCATACTCCGGTTCCCATGGCCCTGTCCGGCACAACCTCCCCGACCATTCGGGTCCGACTGTTCGCCCGCTATGCGGAGCTCCTGGGGGCCGAGGTCATCGACCTCCCCTCCGCCGGTGTGACGACCGCTGGTGATGTTCTGGCTCGCATCAGAGCCCTGCCCGGCGGCGCCGGACTCGGGGAGTCCACTCTGATGGCGGTCAACCTCAAGCAGGCGGCGCTCGATTCGCGGGTTGCGCCCGGCGATGAGGTTGCGGTCCTCCCCCCGCTGGCCGGGGGATGACATGGGGTTTCTCACGACCGAGTCGATTCGCCTCGACCCTGTGATTGCGCAGGTCGTGGCGCCGGATCGTGGCGGCGTAGCCACGTTCCTTGGCCTGGTGCGCAATCACCACGGGGGACGCGCCGTCACCGGCCTTGCGTACAGCGCCTATGAACCGATGGCGGAGTCAGTTTGTCGTGAGCTCATCGCCGAGACCGAGTCGATGTGGCCGGTCCGGGCGGCGCTTTCGCACCGGCTCGGACGTCTCGAGATCGGAGAGGTGGCGGTGGCCATCGCGGTGGCCGGGCGTCACCGGGACGAGGCGTTCGCCGCGTGCCGTCATCTGATCGAGGAACTGAAGCGCCGGGTGCCGATCTGGAAACGGGAGACCTACGCCGACGGCACCGAGGCGTGGGTGGATCCCACGCGGGAGCAGTCGGTGGCGACCGGGGAGGAGCGACCCGGGATGGCACCGTGGTGAACGATGTCTTCGGGCGTCCCCTCGGCAGTCTGCGGCTGTCCGTCACCGACCGCTGCAACATGCGCTGCGGCTACTGCATGCCGGAGGAGAGCTACACCTGGCTGCCCAAGGCCTCGCTGCTGAGCTTCGAAGAGCTCGACCGGCTGGCCGGCATCTTCCTCGGCCTGGGCGCGGCCAAGATACGGCTCACCGGCGGGGAGCCGCTGCTGCGCCACGATCTCCCCACCCTGGTGCGCATGCTGGCGGCCCGGCCGTCGCTCGGGGACCTGGCGCTCACCACCAATGGCATCCTGCTCGAACAGCACGCCTCGGCGCTCAAGGAGGCCGGCCTGCGGCGAGTGACCGTGAGCCTCGATACGCTCCGGCCCGACCGCATGCTCGCCTTTGCGCGCAGCAACCGGCATGGAGACGTGCTCACGGGCATCGCCGCGGCAAGCCGTGCGGGGCTCGGCCCCGTCAAGCTGAACAGCGTGATCATCCGCGGATTCAACGACGATGAGGTGCTCGACCTGCTGACCTTCGGTCGCGAGCACGGTTACGAGCTCAGATACATCGAGTACATGGATGTGGGCGGCGCGACGCGGTGGCGCAAGGAAGAGGTGGTGCCGCGAGCCGAACTGCTCGGTCGCGTGGCGGCACGATTCGGTCCCGTCGAGCCGCTGCCGGACCCGGGATCGCCATCGGCGCCAGCCGAGCGGTTCCGGCTCCCGGACGGTACCGTCTTCGGAATTATCGCATCGGTGACGGCGCCGTTCTGTTCCTCCTGCGATCGCAGCCGGGTGACGGCGGACGGGACCTGGTTCTCCTGTCTGTACGCCGAGCAGGGCATGGACCTGCGGGAGCCGCTCCGGCTGGGCCGGTCCGATGCGGAGATCGCCGACCTGTTGAGGCAGGCCTGGCGGCGCCGCAGCGATCGCGGAGCGGAACAGCGGCTCGGCACGCCGGACCGTGGCGCGCTGTACCAGATTGCGGGACTCCGCGCCGATCCGCGGCGGGAGATGCACACGCGAGGCGGATGATGGCGCTGCATATCGCCCTGATCGAGCCCAGGATTCCGCCCAACACCGGGAACATCGCCCGGCTCTGCGCGGCCACCGACACCAGCCTCCACCTCATCGAGCCGCTCGGCTTCTCGATGGACGACGCCCACATGAAGCGGGCCGGCCTGGACTACTGGGATGCGGTGGACCTCTGGGTGCACCCCGGATGGCGGTCGTTTCGCGAGGCGATGTCACGGGATCGCTGCCTCTATTTTTCGGCGCGCGCCACCCGGCCGCTCTCGGAGGCGCAGTTCCGTTCCAACAGCGTGCTGGTATTCGGGAACGAAACCGACGGACTGCCGGACCGCATCCTGGAAAAGCATCCGGACGAGTGCTTCGCGATCCCCATGCCGAGCGGCAAGGTGCGCAGCCTGAATCTCGCAACGGCGGCGGGCATCGTGCTGTACGAGGGGCTGCGCCAGATCGGCGCCAGCGAGGCCGCGAACGCCGCGTCGGCGTTTGTGGCGGAGAAACCGGAGGCCGAGTCGGCGCCGGAGTCCAAGGCTCCCGCCAAGGGCTCGCCCAGGCCGCGTCGCCGCCGGCGTGCATAGGGTTGCGGTTTCGGCAACCGCCCTGGCTGCCCTCTTCACCCGCACTGGATCCGCCCAGCATCGGTTTTTCCGCAGCTTCGATCAAGAGCAGGGACTGGCCGCACCCACCATTCAGGCGATCGCCCAGGATTCCGCCGGCTTCCTGTGGATCGGCACGCAGGCCGGTCTGGTGCGGTATGGCGGCGGCGAGATGCGCCTCTGGGATCCCCGGGCGGTCGCGGGCCCGATCTTCGAGGTCCGTGCGGGGCCGGGCCTCGTGGTGGCCCGGGACGGCCGGGGCATCGTGTACCGGGTCGAGGCGCCGGGTCTGGTCCAGGTACGGGGGCCCGACGGCGGACCCGTGGTGGATGCGACCGGGTGCTGGGTGTCCGCCGATGGCTCCCTCTGGATCACCTGGCCGGCCCGTGCCGCGCGACGAAACCCATCGGGCACATGGTCGACCCTCCACGTCCCTTTGCTCCCGGGTGACCCGCTCAAACTGGTCCGGGTCGACGGCGGAGCCGCGTTCCTCGCCTCCCGGCATCGGCTGTGGCGTGTTCTGGCGAACGATTCGGTCGTTTCGGCGGCGCAAGTGGATGTCACCCAGGACCTCCTGGTGCGGGGTCAGGACGACGTGACCTCGGTTTCGTGGGTCGAGGGAACCTTGCTGGCGATCCGTCACCGACGCGGCATCGCCGACACGGTGTTCCGGCTCGCGGGGCGACGGCCCATCGCCATCGCGGAGCGGAGCCGCACGGTCTGGATTTCCTTCGACCGCGGATTGGCCGCGCTCCGGCCCGGGCGCGAGCCCGAGATCATCGAGGCCCGGCGGGGCATGCCGGACGGCGGGCCCCTCCTGGTGGATAGCGAGGGGAGTCTGTGGGTGGGGACTTTTCATGGTCTCCGGCAGTTTCCCGAACCGGAAACGATCTACTGGAACGAGGACGACGGCATGCCCTCGTCCCATGCTCGGTTCATCACCGCCGACGGGCAGGTGGTGTGGGCGGCTACGTGGGGCGGGCTGGGGCGTATCACCGAGACTCCCGCCGGCTGGAAGGTCGCTTCGGCCGGAGTGGCCAGTGTCAACCAGATCTGTCATCCCGGGCATGGGCGCATGATCGCAACCGACATCTTTAGTGACTGGTATGAGCGCGCCGGCGACGATTGGCGCCGCCTCGGCTGGACTCCCAAGGCCGTGCTGGCCAGTTGTGCGGCGTCGCGGACCGGGGTCACCTGGATCGCCTCATCCATCGGCCTCCTGGCGCTGGATTCGGCGGGACGGCTGTCCCCGGCGTCGGCGGCATCGAGCGGTCTCAACAACGGCGACTTGAGCACGGTCCTCGAAGATTCCACCGGGCAGGTCTGGGTAGCTCAGGGTGAGCGGGCCTGCGTGCACGCGGCGGTGTCCTCCGCCGCCGCCATGCGGGAGGACTGGCGCTGCGCGACACTGCCCGGAGCAGGGGAGATCTACTCGCTCGCTATCGTCGACGGGGCGATATGGGCCGGGACCGGCCTGGGCGGCGTGTACTCCAATCGGGGCGGGTCGTGGTGGCGGGTCTCCGACTCGGAACGGCTGCCCGCCCGGGCGGTTTATGCGTTCGAGCCGTCCCGCTCGGGCGGGCTCTGGGTGCTCAGCGCCGGGGCGATCGTCCGAGTGCGTCCGATCCCGGGCCGGCCCGATCGATGGCAGGAACTGGAACGACTGTCCGGGTGGCAGGGGCTGCCGGGTGAGGACGCGAGCGGACTGGCCGAGTCGACGGACGGCGCGGTGTGGCTGGCGGGATCTTCCGGGGTGGTGCGGGTGCCCCCGGAGGCCCGCCGAGGCGCGCCGCGACCTCCGCGAGTCGAGCTGTCCGACGTGCTGGTGAACGGCAGGTCGGTTTCCGAACGGGCGGCCACCGACCTGGCTGGCGCGGACGCGGTGGTCGAGCTGCGTTTCGCCGCGCTCACCTACCGGGACCGGGGCAGGCTGCGCACCCAGCTTCGCCTCGCTCCGGACCGGCCCTGGCTTCCGCCCAGCGCGGAAGGTCCGGTCTACCGCCTCACCGGCCTGCGGCCCGGGGTCTATGCCGCGCAGGTTCGCGGATCACTGGACGACAGCACCTGGTCCGCGCCGTCCACCGGTTTTTCGTTCCGGGTGCTGCAGCCCTGGTATCGACGTCCGTGGGCGCTGGCGGGGGCGGTGCTGCTGCTGGCCGGCACCTTCCTGCTGTGGCATCGGGCGCGGACCGGCGTGTTGATCCGCCTCGAGCGGCAGCGGACCGCGATTGCCATGGACCTTCATGACGAGCTTGGCGCAGGGCTCGGCAGCATCGGGATCCTGGCGGGTGTCGCCCGCGCTCGGGCATCGGTCAAGGGTCGCCCTCGGGGCGGCCCTTCGTGCGCCGGGAAGCGCGGTTGGCCCAACTCCACCGCGAGGCTACATTTGGCGCCTCAACGTGGACCGTCAACCCAGAGTCTATTTCATGATGAACAAGATCACCGTGGTCGGCGCCGGGAACGTCGGGGCCACCGCGGCCCAGCGGCTGGCCGAGAAGAACCTCGCGGGAACCGTCGTGATGGTTGACGTGGCGGAAGGCATTCCGCAGGGCAAGGCCCTCGACCAGTGGCAGTCCGGCCCGATCGAGGGTTACGACACCCGGGTGGTCGGCGCCAACGACTACGAGGCGGCGGCCGGCTCGGAACTGTTCGTGGTGACCGCGGGCATCGCCCGAAAGCCGGGGATGAGTCGCGATGATCTGGTGAAGACCAACGCCGGCATCGTGCAATCGGTCGCCAAGGAAATCGCCCGGGTCGCGCCGAAGTCCATCATCATCGTCGTCTCGAATCCCCTCGACGTCATGTGTTACGTCGCCATGAAGGCGAGCGGCTTTCCCCGCGAGCGGGTGATCGGCATGGCGGGGGTGCTGGACACCGCGCGGTACCGGACCTTCCTGGCCGAGGCCATGCAAGTATCGGTGGAGGACATCCAGGCCATGGTGCTCGGAGGGCACGGCGATACCATGGTGCCGCTGATTTCCTGCACCACGGTTTCGGGCATGCCGGTGACCCAGCTCCTCGCCAAGGAGAAGCTCGACGCGATCGTGGCCCGGACCCGCAATGGCGGGGCCGAGATCGTGGCGCATCTCAAGACCGGCTCGGCGTACTACGCGCCCGAGCGCGGCCGCGGTCCAGATGGTGGAAGCGATCGTGCTCGACAAGAAGCGCGTGCTTCCCTGCGCCGCGTGGCTCCAGGGAGAGTTCGGGCTCATCGGCAGTGTTCTGCGGGGTCCCCTGCAAGATCGGCCGGGGCGGGCTGGAGCAGATCATCCAGGTGGCGCTCACCGAGCAGGAGAAGAAGGACCTGCACGCCTCCGCGGAAGCGGTGCGGAGCATCCAGACGACTCTCGCGGTCTGACGGAGGGCGGATGCACCCACCGCGCCCGCGGCTCACCGTTCGTGTCGGCGTCGCCGGGCATCGCTGGGACAAGCTCAAGCACAAGGACATCGAGGCGATCCGCGAGCGCCTCAACCAGGTCTTCGATTCGATCGAGGACGTGGTGAACCAGGTGCTGGCCGACCCGGAGGCCGGATATCTCGATCCGGATTCGGGGCAGCCCGCCGATCCCGCCGTTCTCCGGCTGCTGTCCGGCCTCGCCGAGGGCACCGATCGGGTGGGCGCCCAGGTGGCGCAGGCCAGGAAGCGGACGTGGCTGCTCACCGCGATGCTGCCGTTCCAGCGCGATCAGTACGTTCTCGACTTCAAAATGAAGAAGCAGCTCCCCGACGGCACCGAGGTGCCGTGCCAGGAGGGCGAATTCGGCTATGGGAAGCCGGACCCCGCCTCGGTGCAGGAGTTTCAGGAGCTCCTCCGTGCGGCGGAAGCCGAAGGCGGCGTTCAAGAGCTCGACGGCGAAGCGGGCAAGCATGGGGCCTACCGCCAACTTGCGTCGGCGCTCTGCCTGAACTCGGACGTGGTCATCGCGATCTGGGACGAAATGCCGGCCCGGCCGGGCGGGACCGGCGACATCGTACGCCTTGCTGGCGACTACGGTATTCCCGTCGTGCGCATTCCAATGGACGGCGTGGGCAATCCGTGGCTGCACGACCCGGGAGCCGAAGAAGGAGGGCGGAGGCTCGGGCTGGGGCCCCTGGCCGAGCATTTTCGTCGGCTGCTGGTCGCGCCCAAGCCATCGCCGGAAGACGAGAAGGAAGAGGACAACCCCCGCGAGAGCTACTTTCACGAGCGGGTCCGCAGCCGGAGCTCGGGGCGCATCTACGACCTGTTCTTCAGCATCCTCGCGCCGAAGGGACCGCCCGGCCCGACGTCGGTTTCGCCGGGTGTGCCGGCTTCCGGGGCGCCAAAGCCGCCGCCGCCGGGTCTCCCGCATGCCGATGCAGCGGAGCTCGAGCATATCGCGGCGCTCCGCCGGCGATGGGAGCGGGACTGGGCGGCCCAGGGCGCGTCCGCCGAGCTCTGCGCCGCGCTGACCCGCACCGGCATCTACCGGCACTACGCCTGGGCCAGTCACCTGGCCAACTACAACGGCGGCCGATATCGAAGCGCCTTCCTCCTCAATTACATGCTGTCCTGGCTCGCGGTCGGGGCCGCGGCCGCCGGGATCGCGTTCGAGCAAGCGGGTCGCGCTCCGCTGGTCCAGGCCGCGGCGGTCGTCGAAGTGCTCTTTCTCTCGTGTATCATGGGCATCGTCTGGTACACCGGACGCCACCGGTTTCACACCCAATGGCTCGATTGCCGCCGGCTGGCGGAATGGATTCGGCTGCTGCCGATGCTACTGCCGCTCTCGCGCACGCCGGTCCTCGGCGTCGAATCGAATCCGGTGCTCTCGTCCCAGGAGTCGTGGGTGGACTGGATGTTCCGGGCGGTCGTGCGCGAAGCGGGGGTCCTGCCGCTGGACGTGTCACGGCAGCTCACGGGGGCTCGCGGCATTCTCGCGACCGGGGTCCTGGACGGGCAGATCGACTATCACGCGCGCACGGCCCGACGCAACGGACGGGTCGATGCCATCCTGCACTGGATCACCAAGGCCGCCTTCGGGCTCGCCCTCGTGCTGGCGGTCTACCACCTCGCGCTGGTGTTCGGCATGAAATCCCCGGTTTCCGAATCGATGGGGCTGGTGCTGCTGGTGCTCATTCTGGTCATTCCCGCCTTCGGCGGCGCGATGCATGGACTCCGCAGCCAGGGGGACTATGAGGCGACCGCGATCCGCTCGAGACGCATCCAGGAACGGCTGATGGAGCTGAAACAGGAGCTGGGTGACCTCAGGGCCCCGTCGGTCAGCGGGATGGCCGAGATCGCCGTGAAGACGGCGAGCGTCATGAGCGCCGAGCTCTCCGCCTGGCTGGTTGCGTACCAGAGCAAGGCCGTCCAGGCGGCCTGAGGAGGCGCCGGGTAGCTTCCCGGAATTGCTGCGAACTCGCTCTGGCACAACGGTTTAGCCGTGATGATTCCGGACTGATCGCCGGCTGAAGGTGCGCTGATGCGGCCCGCGTAGTTTCCCACCGTTCTCCAATTCGTCCGGGCCATACTGCCGCGTCTCCCTGACCCGGACACCCCTCGGCGGAAGCGGGTGCCTCCATGCGATTGCTCTCCTTCGGGCTGGTCTTGCTCGTTGCAGGGTCGGCGACTGTCCCATCCCACCTGGTCGCGCAGGCGGCCGATTCGACTGCGGCCAAGCCCAAGGTCAAGAAGCCCCCCAGCGTGCTCAAGTCGGCCGCCAAACGCCTGGCCGATACCGCGGCCACCGCCGCCGCCGGGGCCGGAGTCCAGTCGCTGCTTGGCAAGAAGGCGAACGGGGTCGCGAATGCGCTCGGCGCGAGCGGCGTCAACCCCTGCGCTCCCGGTTCGGCTCCCTCGGCCGGGGCGGCGATCGTCGGCGTGGCCAAGGGCGTGGTCAAGCAGTCCAAGGACTCCACTCCCGCCACGGGGGCTGTCGCAGCGCCCTGTGTGCAGGCAGCGCAGATGCAGGGCCTGCCGGCGGGGGTCGCGGCGGCGATACCCCCAGGGATGCCTTCTCCCAACACCCCAGCCGGGATGACCGGCATGGGTGCGATGGCCTCGATGACGCCGGTCGGCATGGCAGTGGCTGCCGCGCCGCTGGCGGGCAAGGCGGCCAAGGGGATCAAGGGGATGCTGGGCGGCAAGCCCCAGGACAAGATCGCCATGCTGCGGGAGCTCGGCAAAGGGAGACTCGAGCTCAAGGACGTGCGGTTCATCGAGGGGACCGCCGAGCTCGAGCCGGGGTTCGAGCCGAGTTTCGCGGCCCTGGGCGAGGCGATCCAGCTCGCGGAGGGCACTTACATCCTCCACGTCGCGGCCGAGGCGGGGGACAAGGGGACTCAACCCGATACCGCCCTGGCGCGGAAGCGCATCGAGAAGGTCTGGGCCGCCGTTCTGGTCAATGGCGTCTCGGATCAGCGTGTCATCCCGCTCGCAGTGCTCCCGTCCCAGCTGCAGGCGGGGCGCAAGCCCCCCAAGGCCGGCGAGGCCAGGGTCGAGATCATCCGGGCGCCCGAGCAGCCGTGAGGCCCCTCGTCCTTTTGCTGGGCCTGGCATTCGCTGCACCGCCCGGTACCGCCCAGCAGCCGCTCGGTACGCCGACGCAAAAGCTCCGGGTTGCGGTCATGGATCTGTCCGGTTCCGCGCTCAAGATGCAGAGCACCACGGCCATGATGCCGGGTGCTCCCGGGGCAGGACCCCAGTACCAGCCCCAGCCCGCCTATGGACAGCAACCCACCACCCAGCAGACCACCGTCACGGTGGCCATTCCGCCGCCGGCGGAATTCGCCCGCGGGCTGACCGAGGCGCTGACCACCGTCCTGGTCAAGACCGGCCGCTTCACCGTGCTGGAGCGCGCCGCGATGCAGTCGGTCCAGCAGGAGCAGCAGATCGGTGCGTCCGGCGCCGTCACCAAGGAAACCGCGGCACAGACCGGCGCGCTGCTCGGCGCCGAAGTCCTGATCACCGGGGATATCACCGGGTTCACCTATCAGAAGTCGGGGCTGGGTGGTGCGCTCACCAACATCGTGAAGGGGCTCTCGGTGGCAGCCGAACGGGTCACCGCGGAGGTGATCATCGATCTCCGGCTGATCAACGCCTCCACCGGAGAGGTGCTGATGTCCAACAAGGGCGTGGGCAAGGCGAGCCAGACCGGACTGGCCGCCGACCTGATCAAGGACGAGAAGAACTACAGCGGGAGTGCGACGCTCTCGACGCCGCTCGGCATGGCGTCCCGCCAGGCCCTCCAGAATGCGGTCGCGGGCCTCCTGATCGGCATGCCGAAGGTCAGGTGGGGCGGCCGGGTCGTGGATGTGCGCGAGGGGATCGTGTACCTGAACGCGGGCGCCGATCAAGGCATGCGGGTGGGCATGGCGCTCGATGTCTATGAAGTCCAGCCCGCGCTCGTGGACCCGGAGACCGGCAAGAACCTCGGCGCGCCGGACAAGCTGATCGGCAGCCTGGTGGTCACCTCGGTCCTGGAAAAGTTCAGCACGGCAAGAATCGTGGATGGGGAAGGGTTCTCGAGAGGCAACATCGTCCGGATGAAGGCGGGGAATCCGCCGCCACCGTGAACCACATTCGAGGAGATCGGATCATGCCGATTCGCTTGACGTCGGTCGCCCGCCGC
This sequence comes from uncultured Gemmatimonadales bacterium, assembly GCA_963762545.1. GTDB lineage: Bacteria > Gemmatimonadota > Gemmatimonadetes > Gemmatimonadales > GWC2-71-9 > JABFSM01. Next base: position 1,119,646 of record CAVXLC010000002.1, read on the forward strand.
GCTGGAAGCGGATTGGTGGTTCAGCGGTGTGCTCTGGCCGCGGCCGCCTCGGTCACGCTGGTGAGCGGCCTCGCGGGGCAGCGGATTCCGCTGGCGCGGCCCGATCCGATCATGCGGCTGACCGGGATCACGGCGCCCGGGGGGATCACCTTTCAGGCGACTCCGACCCAGGTGACTGTCGCGTGGCAGCCGGTCCGCGGTGCGACGACGTACACCGTGGAACGCGGAGTGAGCCCGACCGGGCCTTGGGGGCCGCTGGGGTGGAACTCGGCCTACGGAACCCAGCTCACCGTCCCAAGCCCCATGGCACCGCCCAGCGCCGGCGGGCAGGGCCTGCTCCTGTACTATCGGATCAGTGCGGTCCCCGCCTCGGGTGAGCCCGCGGTCACCATCGTTCCGTGGATCACCCCCAGTATCGAGACCCCGGTGATCCAGGCCTGGCATCAGGATCACGGGGACCTCGTGCTCTACTGGACTCCCGCGCCGGGCGCGTCGAAGTACGTCGTGACGGCGGTTGGGGGCGCCGGTGGCAACCGCTACGTGGAAGTGGATCCCCAGTTCACCAGCTATCGGCTGACGAAGCTCACCGCGGCGGAAAACCAGGGAGCGTCGCTCACGGTGGCCGTCAATGCAAAGTTCGAACCCGGCGGCATCGTCACCCAGGGCCCCGGGACGACAATCGCGATCGCAGCGGTTAACAGTTGCTGGCCGTTGGCCACGTCACCGGGGCCGGCGCCGATGCGCTCCGGCCAGCGTGGGGGAGTGACGAGCATCAGCGTGGGCGCGGTGGGCCCGGCCAACTCCGGGGCCTCGATTCTCTACGAGCGGGCGCTCGGGGGCAGCCAGACGTGGGAGACCCTGGGATGCCTTCCCGGCGGCACGTTGGCCTATGACGTCAACCTGCAGCCGGGAACTTCCTATACCTATCGGATGACTTCGGTGAGCTCGGTGGCGGGCACGGGACAGACGCTGTGGAATCTGCAGACGGACCTCCCCGCCGACACCCCGATCCTGACGGCGCAGTTGAGTGGTCAGTCGCGGGTCTACCTCTCCTGGCGGGGGGTCGCCGGCGCGGAAGGCTACCGGATCACGTCGAGCTACGGGTACTCCATGCTGGTACCCCAGCCAGCGAATTATTCCCAGGCCGGGCTCAACGCGCTGAACGTTCCGGCAGGCACCCAGGTCTTCACGCTGACGGTGCTCTACCCGGTGGGGCAGCCCAATCCCAAACCGCCCAGCCAGGCTACGGTGGTCGTACCGGTTCCCAACCCGAATCCGACCTGATGCGGGGCGGCACATGACCCGCGGGATCGTCCTTCGCACCAATTCAGGGAGGCGAACATGCCGGGCCCGTCAGTGCCCCGCGTTTTGCTGGAGCCGGGCCAGGTGAAGCCGGGTCTCGCGCAGCACGGGCAGGTCGGGATCGGCCTCCTTCCACCGATCCAGGAGGGTCTGCAGCGCGGCGCGTGCCGTCGCGGAATCGCCGAGGGATTCCGCGAGCCGAGCCACCTCGAGCGGCGCGAGCACCCAGTCTGCCTGGGTATCGCGGCCGAATCCGTCGCTGCGCGCGAAGGCGGCGGCGGCAGTCAGCGCCGAATCGAGGGCACCGCGGCCCTCGAGGATCCGGCCGACCAGCCCGGCGCGCCAATCCGACAGGCGCGGATCGATATCGCTCTGAATCGCATCGTAGGCGGCGTCCGGCGCGCCCCGCGCCAGGTCGAGCTCGGCGCTGAGCAGCGCGTGGGCGCTGCGGTCCGTGGAATTCTCAGGCTTGAGCGCGGCCTGGATCCGCCCGAGCACCTCTCGCGCGTCGCCGAGCCGGTTGGCGCGCACCAGGACCCGGCCGAGGAGCGCGAGGAACATCGGCTCGACGTACTGGCCGCGCGCCACGTGCAGCGCGTCGTTCAATGGGCGCCCGGCCAGTCCGGGTACCCCGCGAACCAGATAGGCTTCGGCGAGCAGGGCGTCGTTCCGGAGCTGGGAGAGTCCGGCACCCGATTCGCGGGAGAGCACCACCGCCGTGCTCAGGTGCTCGATGGCGGTGCGATAGTGGCCGCGCAGCATGTCGAGATACGCCAGGGAGCGATGGCCCCGGGCCTGGTCGTTCGGTTCGGGGAGCGCGAGCATGCGGCGAAAGGCGGCCTCCGCTTCCGCGTACCGCCCCAGCCGTACGTAGACGCCGCCCCATTCATGATTGATGAAGTTGGTGATCAGGGCGGTCGAGTCGACCCGTTCCGCGGCTGCGTAGGCGTCCAGCGCAAGGCGGTTCTCACCGGTCGCCTTGTAGCAGGTCGCGATATTCACATAGGTGTTGGCGGCGCTCGAGTCGAACGTCAGGGCGCGCTGCAGGGCGGAGAGTCCTTCCCGGCACCGGTCCAGCCGCATGAGATCGGTGCCGTAGTTGTACCAGGTGTCCCTGGACGGGTACCGCTCCGCCAGGAGACCGTCGATCCGGCTCTCCTCGGCCCGGTCTCCCTTGGCGCCGGCCAGCCGGCTGTCGAGCACGAGCTGCTCCCGGAACGTGAGATGGTCCCGGAAGCGGAGCGCCATGGCGTAATGGGCATCGCCGGTAGGCCGGTCGTTGATGAAATAGTAGAGCGAGCCGAGTGCGGCATGGGCCAGGGCAAATCCGGAGTCGAGCGCCACCGCCTCCTGGAACAGGTGTTGGGCCCGGTCGTACTTGGCGTGACGCCACGATTCCGACCCCTCGGCGAACAGCTTGAGCGCCTCGAGGGAGCTCGTGGTAACGAGCGGAAGCGGCGGAAGGCTGTCCCGGTAGCGCCGGAGGTCGCCGGCACCGGCCTGCATCTTCCGGAGCAGCCGGTCGAGTCCGTCGATCACCTGGTCGAGCCCGGACACCGAAACCCGATACACCGCGAGGCTCGCCCCGTCCGCGGGGGAGAGCAGGCGACCGGTCAGGTCGTACCGTTCACCCACCTTGGTCACGGTCAGCGAGAACGCCGCCCGGGCATTCTCGCGCGCGGCGACCTCGACCGCGAGGGAATCGGTCAGGACCGTGTCTCGGGAACGGCCCATGCGCCGGAGGGCCTCGGCGACCCGGGTCCGCGAGAGGGGAATCAGGTGACGGGACTGCTGCAACCCGACATTGGCGGCCGTGGCGAGCGCGCGCGACAGGCGAGGATCTCCGGTCAGGTCCACCGGATCGGCCATCACCACGACGCTTCCGGCGGGGAACGCGGTTTGCCTGGCGAGCAACGAGGACACCAGCCAGAGGCCGAACAGCGCGACCGCGACAACGCCCGCCGACAGGATCCAGCGCGTGCGCGACCAGCGATGGCGGAGCGACATTCGCTCGCTTGGCGCCGGCGCTGGCGCCGCGGCCGCGGGGGCCGGGGCGGGGGGGGCGGCGATCGGCCGACAGTGCCGGGGGCCGCGCCGCGCCATTCCCCGCCGGCGAGGCGGGTCAGCAGCGCGCCGACCGCCGGGTCCGGCTGGGCTCCGAGCTCCTGGCGCCGGGCCAGCTCGTGGGACCGGCCGTACTGGATGGCCCCGGCGACATCCCCGGCGTCGGCGAGCGATGTCATGTACCCGAGCGCGATCCGGGAATTGAGCGGTGCCAGCACGGTCAGGCGCCGCCAGTGCGCCGACGCGTCTTCCAGCCGGCCCGTGTCGGACGCCTGGCGCGCCGCGGCCTCCATGACCTGCATCGCGAGCTCGCGAAGCCGGGTCCGCTCGATTTCCGCCCAGCGCTCGAATTCGTCGGCGACCGGGATGTAGAAGCCGTCGAGAAACGGCCCGGTGTAGAGCCGGGCCGCGCCCTCGAGGTCCCCCCGGGCCCGGGCCTCGAGGAATTCGGCGAGATCGCTCCCCAGCTGGTCGGGGTCCAGCAACAGCTCGGCGGGCGCGGATCGAATCAGGTCATCGCCCAGCTCGCGCCGGAAGCTGTAGAGGGTCTGGGCGAGCGCGTGGCGCGCTTTGGTCTCGGTGGAGTCGGGCCAGAGGAGCAACAGCAGGCGATCCCGGCTGATGCCGTGCTCGCCGGCGGCCACGACGGCGGCCAGGAGGCCCAGACGACGCGGACTGGTCCCGCCGACCCGCTGGCCGTCTCGGTCCAACCACAGCCCGCCGAACGTCCGTAGTCGGAACACGAGGCTCCGCGCTGTCTGGGCAGGGATGCAGGATTGATTCGAGAGTGACGGCGCCGTCGCACCGTCCAACGCAAACTAGCTGGCCCGCTCCGATCCCGGCAAGCGGACCGAATCGAGGCCGACGGTACCCGGGAAGGATGGCACCATTGCCGCTGGGAGCCCTGGTTTTCACGCTGCTGATCGCCGGCTCGGTGCCGGCACAGACGGTCCCGCCGAGCCGCGGGCCGGCTTCGGTCGCGGCGGCGGACTGCCCGAGCGCCCATCCGCGGGTCCTGCTCGGGCTCGTGGCTCGGCCGCTCACGCTCACCGAGATGGTGAGCGAGCTGGAGCGGGGATGTCTCGCGCTCGATGATGTGCGGTTCCGCCCGGGCCAGGACACGATCGAGTCGCTGTCGCCAGCGCAATTCGCGCTGGTGGCGCGGGCGCTGGGCCTGGCCCACGGTGCCTATCGGGTGGCGGTGCCGCCGGAGGCCGCGCCCGGAGGACAGCCCGACACGCTGCAGGCTCGACGCCGGGGAGCCCGGTTGCGAGACGAGCTGGTCCACTACGGCGCATCGTCGGGCCGCCTGCTCGAGGATCCCGGCTGGCCTACCTCACCGCTGGTGGTCGCGCCCGGCGCGGCGGTGCCAATGCTGGTCCGGGTACCGGACCAATGACGCTCGTCCTTCTCTCCGGAGCCATGCAATGAAACCGTTGAACCTGGAAGAACTAACCCGCAGAGCATTTCTGATTCGTTCTGCCGTCGCGCTCGGGGGGGTCGCGCCGCTGGTGAAGGTCTTTCCGGCGACGGCCCTCGGGGCGCTACAGGGCAGGCCCCCGCTGTCGGAGGCAAGTCTCGGCAGCTACATCCAGACCGCGCGGTCCCAGGGCACCCTCGCCGTCAACGGCCTCGTCACGGAGGTGCGCTCGGACCTCCGGGCCTTCCTGCGCAAGCGGTTCGCCCTGAGCCCCGTTCAGGAGGCGTTCGTCTCCGGGCTCACGACGACGGACCTCACCAACATCGGGACGGCATTCGAACGGGGGCTCACCGGCCGGAACGAACTCCGGATTCAGATGCCGGAGCCCGGCCTGGCAAAAGGGAAGTGCGCCATGACGGTCAATCGTGGCGAGGGTCCGCGGGTGGCGGGGGCGACCACGGAGACTTGGTCCGTCGTGGTGATGAGGCCCTAGGGCGGGCCGGTCCACCGAGGACGGGACGCCGCCGCGAGGGTCAATCAGCCGCCACCACGGGAAGGATGAACATCGAATGTACCGATCCGGTGATCGCCGTTTCGTGACGCTCGGAACGATCGGTTCAATGAATTCATGAGAAAGGCAGGGTTCATGCGCATACTCGCCACGTCCTGTCTGCTGCTGGTTGCGGGAGCGCTCCGCAGCGAGGCACAGGTTACCCCCGTGCATCCCCGCCAGCCGGTCCCGATCTCCGGCCGCCTGGCGGTGCCCATCGGCGCGAATCGTCTGCGAGCCACGCTGCTGACCGGCACCAGCCCCAACAGTGGACGGCAGGGACAACGTGGGCTGCTCGTGGCGGTGAACGGGGCATCAACCAGTTTCGCGGCGGGCGTCACCACGGTCAGCTTCGGACCAGGGGTGACGGTGAAAGGGCCGGTTCAGGTCGCTTCACCGGCCAGCGCCACCGCCACGGTCGACATCGATTTCGGCGCGCCGACCGGAGCCCACACGGTGACCGTGACGTCGGGAACCGAAGTCGTGTCCCTTCCAGGCGGCTTTACGGTCACACCCCAGCCCGACAATTTCGCCGATGTCTGTGGCGCCGCCACCCAGTTTCAGTTGCCCCAGTCCGGAATGAGCCTGATGTTCGACGGTGTGCTGGACTATGCGGGGGGCCAAGACTGGTTTGTCATCAATTTCGGGCAGGCCGCGAGCCTGAGCCTGACGCTTTCGGCGGCCGCGCCCGGACCGGAGTTCGACCTGGCGGTACTGACGAGCTGCGCGAATGCCCCGATCGCCTCCACCACCCCGGGCAACCCGTCGAAGCAGGTGACGATCCCGAGCAGTGGCCCGCACTCCGTCCTCGTGGTCGTCCGGGGGACTCACTGGGACATCGCGGCGCCACGGTTCAGGTTGATTGCGGTCGCCAAGTAGGACTCGCCCGACGCTCCCTACAGGCGCGGCAGGGTGACCCCCCGCTGCGCCTGGTATTTCCCCTTCTTGTCGGCGTAGCTGGTCTCGCAGACATCGTCGTCGTCGGCCTCGAAGAAGAGCACCTGGCAGATGCCCTCGTTGGCGTAGATCTTCGCGGGGAGCGGGGTGGTGTTGCTGATCTCCAGGGTGACGTGGCCCTCCCACTCGGGCTCGAAGGGCGTCACGTTGGTGATGATGCCGCAGCGGGCGTAGGTGGACTTGCCCACGCAGATCGTGAGCACGTTCCGGGGAATGCGGAAGTATTCCACCGACCTGGCCAGGGCAAAACTGTTGGGCGGGACGATGCACACCTCGCCCTCGTACTCGACGAAGCTCTTGGGGTCGAACTCCTTGGGATCCACGATCGCCGAGAGCACGTTGGTGAAGATCTTGAACTCGGGCGCCACCCGCATATCGTAGCCGTAGGAGCTCACGCCATAGGAGATGACCTTCTTGCCGAGGCGGTCGGTCTCCCGCACCTGGCTGTCGGTAAACGGGTCGATCATCCGGTGTTCGAGCGCCATCCGGCGGATCCAGCGGTCGGATTTGATGGACATGAGGGCCCGGAGCTTGAGGATGTCGGGAATCGGGGAGGCTAAATATAACCCCCACAGAAAGTTGCCCCACCCGGCCGGTTGAACTGGACACCCCTGCGAGTTACAATTGGGCCAACCCAAACCCCTCGGAATGCTCCAACCCTACGTTCCGCTCCTCGTCCTGATCGCATTCGTGGTGGCGAACGCCATTTTGATCCTGGCGCTCTCCCACGTCTTGTCCAGCTATCGACGAACTCCGGTCAAATCGGCGCCCTATGAATCCGGCATCCCGGTGCTGGGGGACGCCCGCGAACGGTTTTCGATCAAGTTCTACCTCGTCGCGATGCTCTTCATCATCTTCGACATCGAGACGGTGTTCATGATTCCCTGGGCGGTGGCCTTCCGCCAGCTCGCCGACATCAGCGGGCTGCTGATCGTCGAGATGTTCGTCTTCATTGCCGTCCTGGGCGTCGGGTACGTGTACATCTGGAAGCGCGGGGCTCTGCAATGGGATTGACGACGCCGGAATCCGAGCGGGAGCCGACCGAGGCGGAGCTGGCCGGGGTCTCTCCCAATTTTCTCACTACCACGCTGTCCGCGGTGAGCAACTGGGGCCGGGCGAATTCCCTCTGGCCCATGCCGTTCGGCACCGCCTGCTGTGCCATCGAGTTCATGGCCTCGGCCGCCGGCCGGTTCGATCTGGCCCGCTTCGGCATGGAGCGGATGAGCTTCTCGCCCCGGCAGGCCGATCTGCTGATCTGCGCCGGGCGGCTTCCGTTCAAGCTGGCGCCGATCATTCGGCGGATCTGGGACCAGATGCCCCAGCCGAAGTGGTCCATCAGCATGGGGGCCTGCGCCTCCACCGGAGGCATCTTCGATACCTATACGATGGTGCAGGGCATCGACACCATCATCCCGGTCGACGTCTACGTGCCCGGCTGCCCGCCCCGCCCGGAAGGCCTGATTTACGGCATCACGATGCTGCAGAAGAAGATCAAGGGGGAGAGCCTCTCGGACCCGACGCTCCGGGTCGAGCACCTGGTGGACGACCGAGGCTTCTTTCTTCCGCCCGAAAAGATCGACGAGATCTCGGAGCCCTTCGGCAATTCGGTGCACCAGACGAGGTCGGCGTGAGCGCACCCGCCCCGAGCTCTCCCGCCGGCGCCCCGGGCGCGAGGGGAGCGTCGCCCTCGGTCGCGGCGCTCAGGGCCGCCTTCGGCCCGGCCATTCTCCGGAGCCAGGTGTCCTGCGGCGATTCCATCGTGTGGGTCGATCGGGGCCGCGCGCACGACGTCCTGGCCTGGCTGCGCGACACCCCGGCCCAGGAATTCAACTATCTGACCGACATCACCGCGGTGGATTACCGGGACCCCGAACGGGCCCTCGAGGTGGTGTACCAGCTCCGCTCGCTCGCCCGGAAGGCCGACCTCCGGATCAAGATTCCGCTCGACAAGTCCCAGGCGCTGGAGGTCGATTCGGTCTTCGATCTCTGGAAAGGCGCGGACTGGCTGGAGCGCGAGGTGTTCGACATGTTCGGCGTGACCTTCAAGGGACATCCCGACCTGCGCCGCATCCTCATGTGGGACACCTACGCCGAGGGCTTTCCCCTCCGCAAGGACTTCCCGCTGCGCGGACATTTCACGCGGGCCGAGCAGACCCGCCAGGCCCTGGCAGCCAACCCCGAGGCGCACTACTCGATCGAGGAGCTGAGCATCGCCGAGGCGTACGACGAGCTGCCCGAGGACGTGCGGCGGAGGCTGGCCCACGGAGACCGGGGGCGGGTGCCATGACCACGCGCACGCTGGAAATGGCGTTGTCCACCCCGTCGCTCGACGCCCAGGGCCGCCCTTCGCGGGTGCCGCTCGGGGTGTCCGGCCGGGGCGACCCCAACGACGAGTTCGGAGCCGAGCCGATGCTGGTCAACATCGGTCCCCAGCACCCCGCGACCCACGGCGTGCTGCGCCTGGTGCTGGAGCTCGAAGGGGAGACGGTGGTGCGCTGCATTCCCCACATCGGGTACCTGCATTCCGGATTCGAGAAACTGGGCGAGTACCGCCACTACAATCAGATCATTCCGCTCACCGACCGGACCGACTACCTGTCGCCGATGGCCAACAACGTTTGCCTGGCGCTGGCGGCCGAGAAGCTCATGGGCATCGAGATCACCGAGCGATGCGCGGTGCTGCGGGTGATCGCCTGCGAGATGAGCCGGATCATTTCCCACCTGGTCTGGCTCGGCACCACCGGCATCGACCTGGGCGCGTTCACGCCGTTCCTCTGGTCGTTCTACGAGCGGGAGCGGATCTACAACCTCCAGGAAGCCTGGACCGGGGCGCGGCTCACGACCAGCCTGACGCGGGTGGGCGGCATGATGGCGGACATTCCCGACGGGTTCGAGGAGAATCTGCGCGCCTACTGTCGGACCTTTCCCAAGACGCTGGATGAGGTGGACACGATGTTCACCCGGAACGCCATCTGGTGCGGGCGCACCCAGGGCGTCGGGGTCATCGGGCACGACGAGGCCATCAACTATTCGCTCTCCGGCCCCATGCTCCGGGCCAGCGGCGTCGACTACGACGTGCGGAAGGACCGACCCTATCTGGGCTACGACACCTACAACTTCGACGTCCCGGTTGGCGAGCACGGCGACATCTACGATCGCTACCGGGTACGGCTCGAGGAGATGTACCAGTCCACCCGGATCCTGGAGCAGGCGCTGGACCGACTGGCCACGCTCAAAGGCGCGCCAGTCAACGTCTCGGATCCCAAGGTGATTCTGCCGCCCAAGTCGCGCGCGATGAGCGACATGGAGGCGATGATCTTCCACTTCAAGCAGGTCATGGAGGGGGTTCCCGCGCCCGCCGGCGAGGCGTATCTCGGCATCGAGAACCCCAAGGGCGAGCTCGGCTACTATTTCGTCGCCGACGGCACCGCCAAGCCGGTGCGCTGGCGGATCCGGCCGCCGTCCTTCATCAACCTCGCCTGCCTCCCCAAGCTCTGCGAGGGCGCGTTGCTGTCCGACGTCATCGCCATCAATGCCAGCGTGGATATCGTCATGGGAGAAATCGACCGATGAGCGGCGGCGCTGGCGCGGGCCACGGCGGGGAGGGGGAACATCAGCCGGTGTTCGTCGGCGGCGCCCGGGACAGGCTCGAGGCGCTGTTCCCCAAGTTTCCGACCAAGCAGGCCTGCCTGCTGCCCGCCCTGTGGATCATTCAGGAGGAGCGGGGCTGGATCTCCCCCGGCGCCATGGCCGAAGTGGCCAGCCTGCTCGGGCTCACGCCGGCGTACGTGCGGGGCGTGGTGACCTTCTACACGATGTATCACACCCACCCGGTGGGCCGGCACTTCATCCAGGTCTGCACCACCTCGCCGTGCCACCTCTGCGGCTCCGACGACGTGGTCAAGGCGCTGCTCAAGGAGACCGGGTGCGGCGAGCTGGGCGCCACCAGCCCAGACGGCCGGTTTACCGTGATCGAGGTGGAGTGCCTCGGCGCCTGCGGCTTCGCGACGCCCATCCTGGTGGACAACGACTTCATCGAGAGCACCAGCCCCGAGCGCGTGCCCGGGATCCTGGCGGGGTACCGGTAATGGGCTATCCGCATCCCTCGCATCCCAAGGAAACCGTCGTCCTCTCGAAGTATTTCGGCGACGCCGCGGCGCGCACCCATCAAGGGTGGGTCGAGCGGGGCGGATACGAGGGCCTGAAGAAGGCGCTCGGCATGACGCCGGAGGCGATCATCGAGGAGCTCAAGGCATCGGGGCTCCGGGGCCGGGGCGGGGCGGGGTTCCCCACCGGGCTCAAGTGGAGCTTCATGCCCAAGGGCGACGGCAAACCCCACTACCTCTGCTGCAACGCCGACGAGTCGGAGCCGGGCACCTTCAAGGACCGCGAGATCATGCGCTGGACCCCGCACGCGCTGATCGAAGGCTGCGCGGTGGCCTGCCACGCCATCGGCGCGGAGACCTGCTACATCTACATCCGGGGCGAGTTCACCGATCCCTGGGCGGTGATGTCCACCGCCGTGGCCGAGGCCTACGCGGCCGGCACTATCGGCGCCAACGCGATGGGCTCCGGCAAGCGGATCGACATCGTGCTGTTCCGCGGGGCGGGTGCCTACATCTGCGGCGAAGAGACCGCGCTGATGAACTCGCTCGAGGGCAAGCGCGGCAACCCGCGGATCAAGCCGCCGTTTCCCGCCGCCGCCGGCCTGTTCGGCATGCCCACCACGATCAACAACGTGGAAACCCTGGCCGCGGTACCTCACATCCTGAATCGCGGCGCCGCCTGGTACAAGGCGCTGTGTCTCGGCAACCCCAAGAGCACCGGCACCAAGCTGTTCTCGGTCTGCGGCCACGTGATGAAGCCGGGCAACTTCGAGATCACCATGGGCTATCCCATGAAGGATCTCATCTACGACCTGGCCGGCGGCATGCGGCCGGGCCGGACCCTGAAGGCGGTCATCCCGGGCGGCTCGTCGGTGCCGATCATGAACCGGCAGGAGGCCGAGGCCGCGCTGTGCGACTACGAAGGCATCGTCGAGAAGGGATCGATGCTGGGCTCGGCGGGGTTCATCGTCATGGATGACAGCGCGGACATCGTGTACGAGGTGTACCGGCTGGCCAAGTTCTATGCCCACGAGAGCTGCGCCCAGTGCACCCAGTGCCGCGAAGGCACCGCGTGGACCACCAAGATCCTGGAGCGAATCCTGAAGGGCCAGGGCAAGCCGGAGGACCTGGCGCTCCTGCTGGAGCTGTCCGAGCAGATGACCGGCAAGACCATCTGCGTGCTGTCCGACAGCTGCGCCGCGCCCATCGTGAGCGGCATCCAGAAATTCCGCTCCGAGTTCGACGCGTACCTGAGCCGGGCCAAGGCGCCCGTCCTGGCGGGGGCCTAGCGGCATGAGCGCTGAGCTGGTCAATGTCACCATCGACGGCGTCACGGTGAGCGTGCCCAAGGGCACCACCATCATCGAGGCCGCCAAGCAGGCCGGCGTCCTGGTACCGCACTATTGCTACCATCCCTCGCTCCCGTCTCCCGCCGTCTGCCGGATGTGCCTGGTGGAGGTTGAGAAGGCGCCCAAGCTGATGCCGGCCTGCGTCACCACGGTGGCCGAGGGCCAGGTGGTGAAGGTGATGAGCCAGCCGGCCCGCAAGGCCCGCGAGAGCGTGCTGGAATTCCTGCTGATCAACCACCCGCTGGACTGCCCGATCTGCGACCAGGCCGGGGAGTGCGAGCTGCAGGACTTTGTCTTCCAGGAAGGCCGGGCCGGGACCCGGTACAGCGACTACGCCAAGCGCTTCAATCCGGTGGAAGACTTCGGCCCCGACGTGCTCTACGTCCCGAACCGCTGCATCCTCTGCACCCGGTGCGTCCGATTCATGGACGACGTGGCGGACACGCCGGTGCTCAATGTCTCGGAGCGCGGCGACCGGGCCTATATCGGCATCGACCCGGGACAGGCGCTCGATCATCCCTGGTCGGGCAACGTGGTCGATCTCTGCCCGGTCGGCTCGCTGATCTCCAAGGACTTCCTGCACAAGGCACGTGCCTGGGACCTCGACAAGACCGCGAGCATCTGCCCCGGCTGTACCCAGGGCTGCAACATCATGATCGACACCCGGGACGACGTGGTGGTCCGGCTCCGGCCCCGCGCCAACCTGGACGTCAATCGCCACTTCATCTGCGACACCGGCCGGGCCGACTACCGCTGGATGAACCGGGGTGACCGGATCGAAGTCCCGCTGGTTCGCGATGGCAGCCGACTCTCGCCGACCGACTGGGACACGGCGGTGCCTCGGCTGGCCGCGCTGATCTCGAGCGTCACCGGGCGGGTGGTGCTGCTCGCCTCGGGCCGCGCGTCGCTCGAGTCGCTGGGCTGGGTCCGTCGCCTGGTGGACGGGAAGGATGTCACCGCGGCCATCAAGGTCCCGCAGGGCCCCGAAGCCCCGCTGCCCGGCGTGCCCAACCTGGCGCTGCGGAAGGACCGGGTGCCCAATCTGGACGGCGCCCGCCTGGCCGGCTACACCGCGGCCTGGAAAGACGCCATGGCCCGGGTCGAGGGGGCGGCGCTGGTGATGCTGCTCGATGCCGACCTGGACGACGCGGAGGCGGCACGCCTGGCGAGCGCGGGGATCGTGGTCGGTCTCGCGAGCGTGGACGACGACCGCCTCAAGGGCGCCGCGATGCTGCTGCCGGTGTCGACCATGGCCGAGGAGAACGGCACCTACGTGAACCGGGACCAGCGGGTCCAGCGGTTCATCGAGGCCAAGGGCGCTCCCGGCATGGCCCGCCCGGGCTGGTGGATCGCCGCCCAGGCATGGGCCGAGAACAACCCGGGGCAGGGCGCGCCGATGACGGCGGCGGAGGCCTTCGCCCGACTCGGCAGCGCCATCCCCGCGCTCAACGGCCTGACCTACGGAGACCTCGGGCTTACCGGACGGGTCCTCGATTCGGCCCCCGCCCCCGCGGGCGCGCGGCAGGGAGCGGCGCGGTGACCGCGGCCGAGAAGGGCTTCCTCCTCCTCAGCATCGTCAAGATGATCGTGATCTTCACGATCACCATGGTGGGCGTGGCGCTGCTGACGCTCATGGAGCGGAAGGTCAGCGCGTGGATGCAGAACCGGCACGGCCCCAATCGGGTCGGCTGGGCCGGGATTCTTCAGCCGGCCGCGGACGGAATCAAGAACATCATCAAGGAAGAGACGCTCCCCGCCGAGGCGAACCTGGGCATCTTCATGCTCGCTCCGGCGCTGGCCTTCATTCCTGCCCTGTTGCTCGGCGCGGTGATTCCCTGGGCCGCCCCGCTGCGGGTGAACTGGGACGCACACCTGCCGCTCATCGGCGCGGTGAGCTACCACGGATTGCTCTCGATGGCCATGACCGACCTGCCGGTCGGGTTTCTGTTCGTTCTGGCGATCAGCTCCCTCGGGGTCTACGGCATCGCGCTGGCGGGGTGGTCGTCGAACAACAAGTACTCGCTGCTGGGCGGCCTACGGTCCAGCGCGCAGATGATTTCCTACGAAGTGGCGATGGGGATGAGTCTGATCCCGGTTCTGCTGCTCACCGGGAACGTCACTTTTCAACAAATCATTCAGGAACAACAGCAGGGACTCTGGTTCGTCCTCCCGCTGTTCCTCTCGTTCTTCATCTTCCTGGTCGCCGGCTTTGCCGAGACCAACCGGCTCCCCTTCGACCTCCCGGAGGCCGAATCCGAGCTCATTGCCGGGTACCACACCGAATACAGCGCCATGAAGTTCTCGATGTTTCCGATCGCCGAGTACACCAACATGGCGACCGTCTCCGCCATGGTGGTCACCCTGTTCTTCGGCGGCTGGGACATCCCGTTCCTCACCTGGGATCAGAACGGCAGCGGGCTGGCCACGCTGGCCACCGCGCTCTTCATGTTCCTCAAGGTGCTGTTCTTCCTGTTCTTCTTCATGTGGATCCGGTGGACCTTGCCCCGATTCCGCTATGACCAGCTGATGGCCCTGGGGTGGAAGGTGATGCTACCGCTGGCGCTCGGGTACATCATGGTGACCTGTCTGGCCATCTGGGGCATCGAGCATCTGGCCGGGGTCACCGGTCTCCGGATCACGATGCTGATCCTGTTCGGAATCAATCTGGTGCTGGGGTACCTGGTGTTCTTCCTCCTCGACCGGGGCCATATCATGTCCGGCTCGTATCGCGCGTCCTCCAATCTCGATGCGGGCGCGCGGCGCGCCCGGGCGGCGGCCTGATGGCCATCGGCGTCAAGGTGCTCCAGCGGCCCGAGCGGCAGGTGAGCTATGTGCGCGCCGCCCTCAAGGGCATGGCGCTGACCTTCAAGCACATGCTCCAGCCCAAGGTCACCATGCAGTATCCCGAGGAGAAGAGCACCGGCGACGCGCGGGGCCAGTACACCATCTCTCCCCGCTGGCGCGGCACCCACCGGATGCTTTCCGACGAGCAGGGCCGCACCAAGTGCGTGGCCTGCGGGCTGTGCCCCCAGATCTGCCCGGCCAACTGCATCAAGCTGGTCCCCGGGGAGGACGAGGCCGGCAACCGCTACCCACTGATCTACGAAATCGACGAATTCCGCTGCGTCTTCTGCGGCTACTGCCAGGAGGTCTGCCCGGAAGAGGCCATCCATGTCGGCGTCCACTTCGAGAATTCCGAGTACAGCCGCGACCGGTTCGTGTACGACCTGGAGCGGCTGAGCTCGCAGGTGCACCCGGTGTCGACCCTGTGGGATCCGTCCGACCCCAAGGGCGAGTGAGATGAGCGCCGAGGTCGTCTTCTACCTGCTGGCGGGTTTCGCGGTGGTCTCCGCGCTCCTGTGCGTCACCCAGCGGAACATCATCGCCTCCGCGATGTGGCTGGTCTCCACCATGTTCTCCCTGTCGGGCATCTACGTGCTGCTGAACGCGCAGTTCATCGCGGCCATTCAGGTCCTGGTGTACGCCGGCGCGGTGATGGTGCTCTTTCTCTTCGTGATCATGCTCCTCAACGTGGGCCGGGGCGGCAACGACCTCCGGGGCGCCCCGGTGCGGCTGGTGGCCATGCTGGTGGGCGGCGCCCTCCTGGCCCAGCTGTTCCTGCTGGGGCGGGTGACGCCGGGCGGCATGGCGGTGCTGCGCGGCGCGGCCGGCGGGGCGGGGAGTCCGATGGCCGCGTTCCCGGCGGGGCAGCTGGCCCTCACGGCGCCGGCCAGCCAGGGTGTCGTCGGCGCGATTGCCGAGCCGCTGTTCCGCCAATATCTGGTGCCGTTCGAACTCACGTCCATCCTGCTGCTCGCGGCGGCGGTCGGCGCCGTGGTGCTGGCCAAGCGGAAGCTCTAGCCATGCTGCTCGGACCGTCCCTGCTGCTCTCCGCGCTGCTCTTCACGATCGGCGTCGCCGGCGTGATGCTCCGGCGCAACGCCATCGTGCTGTTCATGTGCGTCGAGCTGATGCTCAACGCGGTGAATCTCACCTTCGTGGCCTTCTCGCAGGTACTCGGGCTGGGCGGCCAGGTCATCGTCTTCTTCGTCATGACGGTCGCCGCCGCCGAGGCCGCCGTGGGGCTGGCCATCATTCTCGCCGTCTTCCGCCACACGCGGTCGGTGGACCTCAAGAACATCAACCTGCTCCAGGGCTGATGACGCTCTCCCTGATTCAAGCGGCCGCCCAAGCCCCCGCGCCTGCCGGCGCGGTCGGGTGGGTCTGGCTCGCCGTGGCGCTGCCGCTGGTGGGGTTCCTGGTCAACGGCTGGCTGGCGCTCAAGCGGCCCGAGGCCAAGACCGCGGTCTCGGCGGTGGGGGCCGGCGTGCTGCTCGCGGCGTTCGCCGTGGCGGCCGCGGTGTTCGTCCAGCTCCGGGGCGCCCCGCCCGAGTCGCCCCTCATCGTGTCGCTCTGGCGCTGGATTCCCTCGGGGAGCCTGGATATCCGGTTCGCGTTTCAGGTGGATCAGCTCTCCACCGTCATGCTGCTGGTGGTGACGGGGGTGGGCAGCCTGATTCACCTGTTCAGCATCGGGTACATGCGCTCCGACCCCGGGTACGCGCGATACTTCTCGTATCTCAATCTGTTCGTCGCCTTCATGCTGGTGCTGGTCCTGGGTGCCAGCCTCCCGGTGCTGTTCGTCGGGTGGGAAGGGGTGGGACTCTGTTCCTACCTGTTGATCGGGTTCTGGTTCCAGGACAAGGCCAACGCCGATGCCGGGAAGAAGGCGTTCCTGATGAACCGGATCGGCGATTTCGGCGTGCTGATCGCGATGTTCATCCTCTGGTGGACCCTCCGCAGCCTGGACTTCGTCACCATCGCCGAGCGGGCCCCGGTTCGCCTGGCCGCCGGCGGCGCGGGGATCACGGCGATCACCCTCTTTCTGTTCCTGGGCTGCACCGGCAAATCGGCGCAGATCCCGCTCTACACCTGGCTCCCCGACGCCATGGCCGGTCCGACGCCGGTGTCGGCGCTGATCCATGCGGCCACGATGGTCACCGCCGGCGTCTACCTGGTGGCCCGGACCAGCACCCTGTTTGCGATGGCGCCGGTCTCGAGCGCCATCGTGGCCGGGGTGGGCGCGTTTACCGCGCTCTTCGCGGCCTCGATCGGCCTGCGCCAGTACGACATCAAGAAGGTGCTGGCGTATTCCACCGTCTCGCAGCTCGGCTACATGTTTCTGGCGGTGGGCACCGGGGCGTACGTCGCCGGGGTGTTCCACCTGGTGACCCACGCCTTCTTCAAGGCGCTTCTCTTCCTCGGGGCGGGCAGCGTGATCCACGCCATGCACCACGCCTATCACGCCACCCATTCGCCCGAAGACGCCCAGGACATGCGAAACATGGGGGGGCTCCGGCGCGCCATGCCGTGGACCTTCGTCCTCATGCTGATCGCCACCCTGGCGATCGCCGGGATTCCGCCGTTCGCCGGGTTCTTCTCCAAGGATGAAATCCTGGCCGCGGCCTTCGGACGGGGGGCGAGCCAACCGGTCTGGTATCTGTACTGGGCCATGGGGGTGCTGGCGGCGCTCATGACCGCCTTCTACATGATGCGCCTGATGGCCATGACCTTCCTGGGTGAGAGCCGCCTCGGCGCCGCCGAGCGCGAGCATGTGCACGAGGCACCCTGGAGCATGACCGGTCCGCTGCTGCTCCTGGGCGGGCTCACCGTGGCGGGGGGCCTGCTGAATCTCCCCGCGTTTGCGGGCGGGCACGAGCCGCTGGAGCGATGGCTCGAGCCGGTCCTGGCCAAGGCAAACCAGATCATGCCCCTCGCCATGCCGCACGGGCAGACCGAATGGCTGCTGATCGGCGGGGCCGTGGCCATTGCGGTGATCGGCTTGCTGCTGGGGTGGCGTCTCACGCTGGCCCGAACGATCCTGCCGGCCCGCGAGGCGCCGGACGATACCGGGTTCTCGCTGGTGCTGTTCCGCAAGTACTACGTCGACGAGATCTACAACCGCCTGATCGTGCGCCCGCTGGTGGCGATCTCGCGCTACGTCCTCTGGAAGGGCGTGGACCAGGGCCTGATCGACGGACTGGGCGCCAACGGGTCGGCGGGGCTGGCCCGGGGACTCGGATGGGTGGGAAGCCGGCTGCAATCGGGGCAGCTCGGGTTCTACGTCGTGGTCTTCCTGCTCGGCGCGGTGTGGCTTCTCCGCGCCATGGCCCGGTAGCCGCCGATGACCCAATTCCTGGCGTCCATCGGATTCGACCGCTGGATCCTCCACGTCCTGCTGATCCTGCCGCTCCTGGGCGCCATTCCGGTGCTCCTGGGTCCGGCGGCGCTGGCCCGGCGGACCGCGCTGCTGATCACCGTGGTCGAGTTCATCCTGTCGGCCGGGCTCTGGTGGGCCGTCAATACCACCCCGGGCACGCTGCAGCTCACCACCAGCCTGCCGTGGATCCCCGCCTGGGGCATCAGCTACGCCGTCGGGATCGATGGCATTTCGCTCACCATGGTGCTGCTCACCACGCTGCTGATGCCGCTCTGCGTGCTGGGGAGCTGGAACTACATCACCGAGCGGGAGCGGGGCTATTACGCCATGCTGCTGACGCTGCTCACCGGCGTCCTCGGCGTCTTTCTCGCGACCGACCTGTTCCTGTTCTACGTGTTCTGGGAAGTGATGCTGATCCCGATGTATTTCATCATCGGGATGTGGGGGGGCAAGAACCGCCTCTATGCCGCCATCAAGTTCTTCGTCTTCACCATGGCCGGCTCGCTCCTCATGCTGGTGGCCATCCTGGTGCTGGCCTGGGCGGTGGCGGGCCGCACCGGCACGCTGTCGTTCGCCTACGACCACCTCCTGGCCAACTCCCACGCGGTGGGGCGGCTGGCGCCGTGGCTCTTCGGTGCCTTTGCGCTGGCCTTCGCGATCAAGGTCCCGGTCTTCCCGTTCCATACCTGGCTGCCCGACGCGCACGTGGAGGCGCCCACCGCCGGCAGCGTGCTCCTGGCCGGGGTCCTGCTCAAGCTCGGTACTTACGGCTTTCTCCGCTTCGCGGTGCCCTTCTTCCCGGAAGTGGCCACGAGTCCCTGGGTCACCAACCTGATCCTGCTGCTCGCGATCATCGGCATCGTGTACGGCGCGCTGGTGGCCATGGTACAGCCGGACATCAAGAAGCTGGTGGCCTATTCCTCGGTGAGCCACCTGGGCTTTGTGATGCTGGGCATCTGGGCCGCGACGGTGCAGAGCATCGAGGGCGCCATCATGGTGATGATCGGCCATGGCCTGTCCACCGGCGCCCTCTTCTTCCTGGTCGGCATGCTGTACGAGCGCCGCCACACCCGGGACATCTCGGCCTACGGCGGCATCGCGCGGGTGGTGCCGGTCTTCAGCCTGGTCTTCACGGTGGTGGCCCTGTCCTCGATCGGTCTGCCCGGACTCAACGGGTTCATCGGCGAGTTCCTGGTCCTGCTGGGCAGCTTCCGGGGGCACCCGTGGGCCACCGGGGTCGCCACGACGGGCGTCATCTTCGCGGCGGCCTATCTGCTCTGGGCGCTGCAGCGCATCATCTACAACAAGCTCGACAAGCGGGAAAACGAATCGCTCACCGACCTTTCACCCCGTGAGCTCATGGTCATGGTGCCGCTGCTCCTCGGCATCCTGTGGATGGGGCTGTACCCGGCGCCGATCCTCCGCCGGATCGAGCCCGCGGCGGTGCGCTATATCGAGACGGTCAGGGGACCGATCGGAGTCCTAGACGTGTCACAGCGGACGCCGGCGGTGCGGCGATGATGCCCCTCGACCTCAAGACGCCGCTCGGCGCCACGCTGGCCTTGCTGCCGGAAATCACCCTGACGCTCGGGGCGATGGTGGTGCTGCTGGTGAATGCATGGAGGCACGGCACCGCCCGGGACAGCCGGTTCTCCGGCTACCTGGCCCTGGCGAGCCTGGTGCCCAGCGCCATCTCCCTGGGGATCCTCTGGGCGGGCGGGGCACGCGTCGCGGGCGGCGCCTACATGGTGGCGCTGGATCCCTACCGTTTCGCGGCGCTGGCCCTGATTCTCGCGGCGACCGCCGGCACCATCCTGCTCTCCTTGGGCTACCTCGAGCGGGAGGGGCTCCTCGCGCCCGAGTACTACGCGCTGGTCCTGTTTGCGGCCTCCGGCATGATGTTCATGGCCGGCGCCGAGGACCTGGTGGTGCTGTTCCTGGGCCTCGAGGTCATGTCGGTGTCGGTGTACGTGCTGGCCGGGTTCAACCGCGGCAGTGTGTTCTCGGCCGAGGCCGCGCTCAAGTACTTCCTGGTCGGGGCGTTCGCGTCGGCCTTCCTGCTCTATGGCATCGCGCTGGTGTGGGGAGCCACCGGCAGCACCGGCCTCGCCGAAATCGGGACCCGGTTCTCGAGCGGGGAATTGCCGCTGCTCGGCAAGCTCGGGCTCGGCCTCCTGCTCATCGGCATGGGATTCAAGGTGGCCTCGGTTCCGTTCCACATGTGGGCGCCGGACGTCTACGACGGATCGCCGACTCCGGTGACGGGATTCATGGCCACCGGCGTCAAGGCCGCGGCCTTCCTGGCCCTGGCGCGGATCCTGTACGAGGCGTTTCCCGCCGCCACCGATACCTGGCAGCCGGTCGTCGCCGCGCTCGCCGTCGCGTCGATGGTGCTGGGGAACCTGGTGGCCCTGAGCCAGCGTTCGCTCAAGCGCATGCTCGCCTACAGCTCGATCGCCCACGCCGGGTATCTGCTCACCGCGCTCTGGCCGGGCAGCCGGCTCGGCTCGGGGGCGACGCTGCTGTACCTCGCGGCCTACGTCCTCACCTCGCTGGCGGTGTTCGGGATTCTCGGGGTGCTGGGGCGGGGAGGTGAGCGGGACGTCACCCTCGACTCGATCGCCGGCCTGGCCCGCCGGCGGCCGTGGCTCGCTTTCGCCCTGTCGGTGTGCATGCTGTCGCTCCTGGGGTTCCCGGGCACCTTCGGATTCATCGGGAAGTGGGCGATCCTCGCCGCCGTGGTGGAAGCCAAGCAGGTGGTGCTCGCGGTGATCCTGGTGCTGACCAGCCTGCTCTCGGCGGGCTACTATCTGCCGGTGGTCATGGCGGTCTACATGCGGGAGCCGGCCGAGGCGGAGTCCCACGCCGGGGCGGGACTGCCCCGTACCGCCGTCCTCGCGGTCGCCGTGGCGGTCGCCATCGTCCTCCTCGCCGGCGTGCTGCCGGCCCGGGCACTGAGCTCCGCGATGGAAACCGCCGGCTCGCTGGGCCCCGTCGGGGGCGCTCCGATCGTGGGGCTCAGGCGGTAGGGTGTGAACGTCCCGAAATCCGTATTCCGGGAGTACGATGTCCGCGGCGTCATCGACCGGGAGCTGACCCCGGCGTTCGCCCGGGCGCTGGGCCGAGCCTACGGATCCATCGCGTGGGCCAAGCTGGGTGGCATGCCGACCGTGGTGGTGGGGCGGGACAACCGGCCTTCGGGCGCCGGACTCAGCCAGGGGGTCCGGGCCGGCCTCCTGGATTGCGGCGCCCGAGTAATCGATGTGGGCGAGCTGCCCACCCCCGCACTCTACTTCGCGATCCATCATCTGAACGCCGACGGCGGGGTGCAGGTCACCGGCAGTCACAACCCTCCGGAATTCAATGGATTCAAGATGGTGCTCGCCGGGGACTCGGTCCACGGCGAAGCCATTCTCGGTCTCTACGACGCGATTCTGAAGGAGGAATGGCGCAGCGGCACCGGCCGGGAGAGC
The DNA here is from genome assembly GCA_963762545.1 of uncultured Gemmatimonadales bacterium. Taxonomy (GTDB): domain Bacteria; phylum Gemmatimonadota; class Gemmatimonadetes; order Gemmatimonadales; family GWC2-71-9; genus JABFSM01. Next base: position 1,141,087 of record CAVXLC010000002.1, read on the forward strand.
GCCGATGCCTCGGTCCTCCCCGCGTATCGCGAGGCGATCGTGTCGCGCAACCACCTGGCCCGCCCGGTCAAGGTGGTGGTGGACTGCGGCAACGGTGTCTCGAGCCTCATCGCGGTGAGCACGCTGCAGGCCATGGGCGCGGAGGTCGTTCCGCTCTTCGCCGAGTCCGATGGAACCTTTCCGAACCACCATCCCGACCCGACCGTGCCGGCCAATCTCGTCGATCTGCGCCGGGTGGTCCGGACCACCGGCGCCGAGCTCGGCATTGCGTTCGACGGCGATGGCGATCGCCTCGGGGCCGTGGACGAAACCGGCGCCATCGTATTCGGGGATCTGCTGCTGATCGTCTTCGGCCGCGACGCGGTCCGGCGATTCGGCGCCGGGATCCCGGTCATCTTCGACGTAAAGTGTTCGGACCTGCTGCCCCGCGCATTGACCGAGGCGGGCGCGCGCCCGGAGATGTGGAAGACGGGCCACTCGCTCATCAAGGCGCGGATGAAGGAAGCCGGCGCGCCCCTCGCGGGAGAAATGAGCGGCCACCTCTTCTTCGGCGGCGACTGGTTCGGCTTCGACGACGCCCTGTTCGCGGCGGCCCGGCTGCTCGAGATCGTGAGCGCCGGATCCCCCGGGATGAGCCGGCTCCTGGCCGACCTCCCCCGGACGTCCACGACCCCCGAGATCCGGGTCGACTGTCCCGACAGCGTCAAGTTCGGGGTGGTGGAACGCGCGGCCCGGCACTTCGCATCGCGCTATCCGGTCGACACGATCGACGGCGTACGCATCACCTTTCCCGAGGGATGGGGGCTGCTCCGCGCGTCCAACACCCAGCCGGTGCTGGTGCTTCGGTTCGAAGCCGCGAGTCCCGCCGCCCTGGAGCGCAACCGCGCCGAAGTGACCGACTGGCTCGCGGTCCAGGGCGTCAGCGCCTGATCGATGAGCGGCCGGGCTCGGCGCGTCGCGATCGTCCTGGTGGCAGCGGCGCTGGTGCTTTCCGCCGGGCGGTGGGTCTCGGTCTTTCTGGCCGAGCGCCTCTGGGAATCCAGCGTATCGGAGGCGGTCGCGGTGGCCGGGGCCCGCCGGGCGCTCCTCAGCCTGACCCTCGAGCTGCTGGTGCTGTTCCTCTCGTCGGCCTGGTTCGTCGGTCATCTGGCCCTCGCGGCCCGGACCGCGCTGCCGGATCAGGCGCCCCTCGAGCGGCCCCAGGCCAGGCTCTGGCCCGCCCGGCTGCCCCGCTGGACGCTCTATCTCACCGGGGTGATCCTCGGCGTCATGCTGGGCGCCGGCGCGGGCCGCTGGCTCGACGAGCTGCTTCTCACGCTGGATGGCGTCCGCTTCGGCATCACCGACCCGTTGCTCGGGGTGGACGTCGCGTTCTTCCTCCGGGACTTTCCGCTCTGGCTCGACCTGCAGCATCTGGTCTTCGCGCTGACCGCCACGGGACTCGCGGCCGTCCTGGCGATCCACGCCGCCGGCGGGGCCCTGGCGATCGTGGACCGGCGGCTCTGGATCTCGCCCAAGGTGCGGGGCCATCTCGCCGTGCTGCTCGGCCTCCTCGCGCTCACGATCGCGTGGGGTTCGCTGCTCGAGGAATTCCGTCTCGCCGCCGGCCTTCGCGGCCCCGTCGTGGCGTCGGAGTTCATGCTCCGGACGCTGGTCTCCCAGATCCAGGCGGGCATCGGGATCGCGGCGGCGTTGACCTGCCTCCTGTGGTGGCTTCGGATCCGTCCGGTGGCCGCGGTAGTGGTCTGGTCGCTCCTGGCGCTCTCCCTGGTGGCGGGGGGTATGCTGCCGCTCGGGACAGTGGCGGCGACGACCGACGAAGGATGGCGCAGCGCCGCGCGGCGCCTCGACTCGGTGGCCTTCGCGCTGGGGGATGCCGAAGGCCCGGCGCCCGCCTCTCGCGTCCCGGCGGCGGAGCTCATCCCGACCCTCTGGGACGAGGCCCTGATCCCGCTCGCCGCCGCCTCCGAGTCCACCACCGTCACCTCCGTGGGGCGCGGGTGGATTTCCGCGTCCGGGCGGGCCCGTCCGGTATGGTTTGCCGTGCGGGAAGGCGCCGGGCAGGCGCCGGCGCTGCTGGCGCTCGCCGACGACCAGGTCTCGGTGTCGGGAGGAATCCTGGCCTGGCGGGAGGGCGACAGCGCCACCTCGCCGGGCTCGGTCGCCTATCGGGACCTCGGGACCCACACGCTCGGGCCGACGGCCCCCGCGATCGACATATCCATGGGCGCCCGGGGCATCGCGCTCGACTCCTGGGCCAAGCGCGTGGTCCTGGCGTGGGCGCTCCAGGTTCCGGCGGCGTTCTCCGCGCCGGCCGGCACCCGGCTGGGATGGCGCCTGGACCCTTCGGTGCGTCTGCAAGCCTCCGCGCCGTTCGCGCAATGGACCCGTCCGCGTCCGCGGATCGCCAGCGGCCGACTGATCTGGACCAGCGACGGCCTGCTCGAGTCAGCCAATTTTCCGAGCTCCGCCAGGATTGAGTGGCCCGGCGGCCCGGTGTCGATGCTTCGCAGCGCCTTCCTCGGGACGGTGGACGCGTCCACCGGCGCGGTGCGGATCTTCCGCCGCGCGGTCTCGGATTCGCTCGCGGCGGCATGGGCGCGCATCACGGCCCCGCTCATCGAGTCGCCGGGGTCCATCCCGCCGGAGCTGCGCGACGGAGATCCCTATCCCGACGAGCTGCTGCTGGCCCAGGGCAGGGTGCTCGAGGATCCCGCCTGGCTCGCGGGACATCTGGAGCGGGCGGCCGACGGCAGCGAGCTCAAGCCGCCGGCCTCGGCGGGAGGCTCGGAGGCCCTGGTGCCGCTGGTCCGCGAGGTGTCCCGCCAGGTCACCGGCTTTCTGCTGGCGCGGCGGACCGCCTGGGGCGACTCGGTGCGGCTCATCCGGCTCGACAGCACCCTCGCGGTGGAAAGCGCGTCCGCGCTGATCGAGAAGTGGAAGCTCTTCCCGTTTCAACAGGCCCTCTACGATTCGATTCGCGCGTCCGGAGGACGCTTCGAGCCGGGCCGGGTTCGTCACATCGTCGCCGCGAACGGAATCGCCGCCTACCAGCCGGCCTGGTCGGTGCCGGCGGCGGGGCGGGCCCAGCTGGTGCTGGTGAACGTCATGCTGGGCCGCAAGCTGGGGACCGGGCGAAGCTTCGCGGAGGCGTGGCGCAACCTGCGGGGCGAGGTCGGGCCCCTGGTTCCCGGCGCCGGTGCCGAAGCGGTGCTCGAGGAAGCCCGGCGCTGGATGCGGCACGCCGATTCGGCGTTCAAGCGGGGCGACTATCAGGAGATGGGGCGGGCGCTCCAATTCCTGCACGAGCTGCTGGAACCCAGCCGGAAGCGTTGAAGGAGTATGCGCACTCCGGCTACCTTTGGCCGACGCTTTTCCCGATGAGGCTGGATTGAATCTCCACGAATACCAGGCCAGGGCGCTGCTCAAGGCCGCAGGCATCCCGATGCCCGACGGCGACGTGGCCGCGACCCCCGACGAGGTGGAGGCGATCGCCGCGCGCCTCAAGAAGCCCGTGGTCGTCAAGGCGCAGGTGCATGCCGGCGGCCGCGGCAAGGCCGGTGGTGTGAAGGTGGCCAAGACCCCGGCGGAGGCGCGCGACGTCGCCAGCCGCATTCTGGGGATGACCATCAAGGGTCTGGTGGTCCAGCGGGTACTGGTCGTTCCCGCGGAGGACATCGCGAGCGAGAGCTATGTCGGGCTCATCATGGACCGGGAATCCCAGCGCCCGGTGTTCATGGTGAGCGCGGCGGGCGGTGTGGACATCGAAGAGGTGGCCGCGACCACGCCGGACCAGATCGTGCGGCTGGCGGTGGACCCCCGATACGGCCTCTTCGCGCACCAGGCCCTGGGACTGGCGCTCACGCTCTATGCCGACTTTGCCCAGGCACGCGCCGCCGCCGCCATCATGCAGCAGCTCTATGCGGTCTTCACCGGCAACGGCGCCTCCCTGGTGGAAATCAACCCGCTGGTCACGACCCCGGCCGGCCAGGTGATCGCGCTCGACGCCAAGCTCTCGGTGGACGACAACGAGCTGGACCGGCGCCCCGATCTTGCCGCGCTGCGGGACGAATCCGCCGAAGCGCCGAGCGAAGTCGCGGCCCGGGAGGCCGGCCTCACCTTCATCAAGCTCGATGGGAACGTCGGCTGCGTGGTGAACGGCGCGGGGCTGGCCATGGCCACCATGGACCTGGTGAAATACTACGGCGGCGAGCCGGCCAATTTCCTGGATATCGGAGGCAGCTCGAATCCCGACAAGGTCGTGGCCGCCCTCCGGATCATCACCTCCGATCCCGCGGTGAAGTCGATCCTCTTCAACATCTTCGGCGGAATCACCCGCACCGATGACGTGGCCAACGGCATCGTCACGGCCATGTCCCAGTTCACGGTGAGCCTGCCGGTGGTGATCCGGCTGACCGGCACCAACGAAGCCAGGGCGTTCGAAATCCTGAAGGGGATCGGGATGCGAGCCCTGTCCGACATGGACGAGGCGGTCCAACAGGCGGTCGAGCTGGCGAAGGGGGCCGCGTGAGCATCTTCGTCGACCAGAGCACTCGCCTGGTGGTCCAGGGAATCACCGGGCGAGACGGCTCCTTCCATACGCGGCAGATGATGGCGTACGGCACCGGCGTCGTGGCCGGCGTCACCCCCGGCAAGGGTGGGCAGCGGTTCGACGGCGCGGTGCCGATCTTCCACACCGTCGCCGAGTCGGTGCGCCAGACCGGCGCCAATACCTCGGTGATCTACGTGCCTCCCGCGCTGGCCGCGGGGGCCATTGCCGAGGCCGCGGATGCCGGCATCCGGCTCATCGTCTGCATCACCGAAGGCATTCCGGTGCTCGACATGGCCCGGGTGATGCCGTTCGTCCGGGAAAAGGGGGCCCGCCTCCTGGGCCCCAACTGCCCCGGATTGATCACGCCGGGGGTGGCGAAGGTCGGCATCATTCCGGGCCAGATCTGCGCCCCGGGCCGGGTCGGGCTCGTCTCGCGCAGCGGAACCCTCACCTACGAGGTGGTGTACCACTTGACCCGTCAGGACATCGGGCAGAGCACCTGCGTGGGCATCGGCGGTGACCCGGTCATCGGGACCAACTTCATCGACGTGCTGCGGGCCTTCCAGGACGATCCCGGTACCGACGCGATCGTGATGTTGGGCGAGATTGGCGGGACCGACGAGCAGAAGGCGGCGGCGTTCGTGCGCGACTCGGTCTCCAAGCCGGTGGTCGGCTTCATCGCGGGGCAAACCGCGCCCAAGGGGCGCCGGATGGGACACGCCGGGGCGATCATTTCCGGCTCATCGGGCACCGCCGAGGAAAAGCTCCACGCCTTCGAGGAGGCCGGCATCGGGATCATGCGGCGCCCGGTGGACGTGGTTGCGGCAATCCGGGGGAAACTGACGTCACGGTAGGGGCGGGGTCTTTCAAGGGAGATGAACGTGGCAGGCAACCAGACTTTGGGGATCATCAAGCCCGACGCGGTCGCGGGAGGCAAGCTCGGGGCCATCGCCGGGCACATCGAGCGGGAGGGCTTCCGGATCCGGGCCGGAACGCTGATGCGGCTGTCCCGGGTGCAAGCCGAGGCCTTCTACGAGGTGCACCGGGGCCGGCCGTTCTACGAGGAGCTGGTCACCTTCATGAGCAGCGGTCCCTGCTTTCCCATGGCGCTGGAGCGAACCGGGGCCGTGGCGGCCTTTCGGGCCGCGATTGGCGCCACCGATCCCGCGGAGGCGGCGCCCGGAACGATCCGGAAGCTCTATGCCGAATCAAAGGGCAGGAATGCGGTCCATGGGTCCGATAGCGACGAGAATGCGGCTCGGGAAATCGCCTTCTTTTGGAGCGAGGCCGAGCGGGCCGGACTCTGGTAGGAGCCGTTCCCGGGCAGGTTTGACCTAAGTCCGCTTGCCATGTAGCTTTAGGGGCTATGCTAGAGGTTGACATTCGCGAGCTCCGCCACGGTCCCGTCGAGACCAGCGGTGAGCTCGCTGCCGCAGACCCGTTGTTCGAGGGGCTCGAAGTACCGCTCGAGGGGGCCCTCTCCGTCGGGGGAACCTTGGAGCGTGCCGGCCAGAATGGGTTTTTCTGGCACGGCCGGTTCGAGGGCCAGGTGCGCTCGGTATGCCGGCGATGCCTGACCGAGTTCGTCATGCCGGTGGCGCAGTCGGTCGAGGTGATGTTCTCACCCGATCCCGACCTCCAGGACGACCCCAGCGTCTATCCGCTGGCCGAACCAACGGCGCGGGTCGATGTCCGGCCTGCGGTGCGGGAAGAGCTGGCACTGGCGGTCGATCACTTTCCGCTGTGCCGGGAAGATTGTCGCGGGCTCTGCCCGCGTTGCGGGGCCGATTTGAATCGTGGGGCGTGTCAGTGTACCGCCCCCTCTGCCTAGACTCGAGGGCACCATGGCCGTACCGAAGAGAAAAATGTCCAAGCGCAGGAAGCGGCTGCGCCGCGGAAACCATTCGGGCGCCGGCATGGCCACTCAGGCCTGCCCCCGCTGCGGATCGGCCCGGCTGCCCCATCGGGTCTGCGGGTCGTGCGGATACTACGCCGGCAAGAAGCGCCTCGAGGTCGAGGACAGCTGAGCGTGATCCGCGTCGCGCTCGACGCGATGGGGACCGACCAGGCTCCCCGCACCGAGGTCGAGGGTGTGGCTCTGGCCCTGCGCGAGCTTCCCCCGGTGTTTTCGGTGCAGCTGGTGGGGCAGACCGCGGCCATCGAGGCTGAGCTGGCCAGGCATCCCGACCTCGATCGCAGCCGGATCGCGGTCGTGGAGGCCCCCGAAGTGATCGGGATGGGGGAGAAGCCGCTCCAGGCCGTCCGCAAGAAGCGGAAGTCCAGCCTGGTGGTCGGGCTGGGCCTCCAGGCCCAGGGCAAGTCCGACGCCTTCATCTCCGCCGGCAACACCGGCGCCATGCTCGCCGCGTCCACGGTGCTCCTCGGCCTCCACGACGGCGTGGAGCGCGCCACGGTCGGCACGCTGTTGCCCACGGTGGAGGGCCCCGTCCTCACGCTCGACGCGGGAGCCAACGTGGAGTGTTCGGCGCGCGAGCTGGTGGGCTTCGCGCACCTCGGTACGGTGTACATGCGCATCATCCTGGGCCGTCCCTCCCCCAAGGTGGGATTGCTCAACGTCGGAGAGGAGGAGGAGAAGGGCACCGCGATCGTCAAAGAGGCCTTCCGGCTTCTCAAGGCCGACCCCCGGCTCAACTTCGTGGGCAACATCGAAGGCCGCGATATCCTGGGCGGCCACCCCAAGCACGGCCGTCTCGACGTCGTGGTGTGCGACGGGTTCGTCGGCAATGTGGTCCTCAAGTTCTACGAGTCGGTGATGTTCCTGGTGCGGCATCTGGCGGAGGAAGGCGCCCCCGACATGTGGGAGCGCAAGGAGATCCGCGCCGCCTTCCGGATGCTGGACTACTCCCAGTACGGCGGGGCGCCGCTGCTCGGCGTCAAGGGCGTCTCCATCATCTGTCACGGCTCCTCGAACGCCAACGCCATCCACCACGCCATCCGCGTCGCGGTCCAATCCGTCGAAGTGGAACTGGCCAGGCACATCGGGGCTGAATTCGCCGAGCGCGAAGCAGCGGCGCGCTCGTGAGCACCGCGCCGATCGCCGCGATCACCGGTCTGGGCACCGCCGTGCCCGACCGGATCGTGACCAACGCGGATTTCGCCGCGTATCTGGATACCTCCGATCAGTGGATCGTGGAGCGCACCGGCATTCGGGAGCGGCACATCGCGGCACCGGGCGAGACCCTGACCAGCCTGTGTCAGACCGCCTCGCGGTGCGCGATGGCCAATGCCGGAGTCACCGCCGAGCAGCTCGACTTCATCATCCTGGGCACCATCAGTCCCGACCGTCGGCTGCCCGCCTCGGCCTGTGAGCTCCAGGCGCTGCTCGGCGCCCGGAACGCGGCCGCCTTCGACATCGCCGCGGCCTGCCCGGGGTGGCTCTATGGCCTGGCCCTCGCCGAAGGCCTGATCGCCTCCGGCAAGGCCAAGACGGTGCTGACTCTCGGGGCGGAAAAGCTCTCGAGCGTCACCGACATGACCGATCGCAGCACCGCGGTCCTCTTTGGCGACGGCGCCGGCGCATCCATCGTCCAGCCCGCCTCGGGAGACGGCCGCGGGATCCTGTCCATCGTGCTGGGGGCCGACGGCACGCTCGCCAACCTGCTGTACATCCCCGCCGGCGGCTCGACCGAGCCGATCAGCAGCAAGGTGGTGGAGGAGCGGACCCACTACATCCGGATGGCCGGCCGCGAAGTGTTCAAGGCGGCGGTGCTCGCCATGGCGCGGGCCTGTGACGAGGCGCTGGCCAAGGCGGGGGTGACGGCCGCCGAGATCGACCTCCTGGTGCCGCACCAGGCCAATCTCCGGATCATCGAGGCCACCGCGAAGCACGCCGGCATGCCGATGAGCAAGGTGATGGTCAACGTGGACCGGTATGGCAACACCTCCGCCGCCTCGATTCCCATCGCCATCGCCCAGGGAGTGGAGGAGGGGCGGATCAAGCCCGGATCGCTCCTGCTCCTGGTCACCTTCGGCGCCGGTTTCACCTGGGGCAGCGTCGTCGTCAGATGGTGAGCATTCTCCTCTTTCCGGGGCAGGGTGCGCAGAAGGTGGGGATGGGCAAGGATCTCGCGGCGGCTTTTCCGGAAGCCCGGGATACCTTTCTCGCCATCGATGCGGCGCTCGGCGTCCCCCTCTCCCGCACCATGTGGGAGGGACCCGCGGAGGAGCTCCAGCTGACCCAGTTCACCCAGCCCGCCATCGTCGCCCATTCGGCCGCGGTACTGGCGGTGGCCGGCGCGAGACTCGGCCGGGTGGCCGGTGCCGCGGGGCACAGTCTGGGTGAGTACAGCGCCTACGTGTCGGCCGGCTCGCTCACTCCGGTGGACGCGGCCCGGCTGGTGCGGCTTCGCGGCGAGCTCATGAACGAGGCCGGGCGGCAACGGCCCGGCGCCATGGCCGCGGTCCTGGGCCTCCCCTCGGCCGAGGTGGAACGCGCGTGTCTGGAGGCGTCCGCGCCGGGGAGCGTCGCGGTCGCCGCGAACCTGAACGCGCCCGATCAGACGGTTCTTTCCGGCGACCCGCCGGCGGTGCAGCGGGCGGGTGATGGGTGCAAGGCCAAAGGAGCCAAGAAGGTGATCGCGCTCAAGGTGAGCGGGGCGTTCCATTCACCGCTCATGGCTCCCGCGGCGGCGGGCCTGGCCGCAGCGCTGGAGGCCGTCCCGTTCGCGCGGGCGTCGTTCCCGGTCGTGGCCAATGCGAGCGCCACCCCGGTGACCGAGCCCGCAGAGGCCCGGCGCCTGCTCCGCGAGCAGCTCACGGCCCCGGTGCGCTGGGTGGAGTGCGTGCAGACGCTGGCCCGGCTGGGACCCGGCGCGCGGTTCATCGAGATCGGACCGGGGACCGTTCTGGGCGGCCTCCTCAAGCGGATTCTTCCGGAGCCCTCATACCTCTCGCTCGGGAGTGCGGCCGACGTGGAGAAGTTCCTCGCATGACCGGGATCGACCTGACCGGCCAGGTTGCCTTCGTCACCGGGAGCACGCGGGGAATCGGCCGCGCCATCGCGGAAAGGCTTCACGCCGCCGGTGCCAAGGTGGCGATCGTGGGGCGCAAGGCCGAGGCGGCGGCCGAGGTGGCCGCGGCCCTGGGCGAGGGCGCCCAGGGGTTCGGGTGTGACGTGGCGCAGGCGGCGCAGGTGGCCGCGGCGGTGGCCGCGGCGGAACAGGGACTGGGCCCCATTTCCATCCTGGTCAACAATGCCGGCCTGACCCGGGACAACATCCTGCTCCGGCTCTCGGACGACGACTGGAACGCCGTGCTGGAGGCCAACCTGACCGGCGCGTTTCATACCACCCGGGCCGTGATCAAGGGCATGATGAAGCGGCGTGCCGGGCGGATCATCAACATCACGAGTGTGGTTGGCCTCACCGGCAACAAGGGACAGGCCAACTATGCGGCCAGCAAGGCAGGGTTGATCGGGTTCACCAAGTCGGTGGCCCGGGAGTACGCCAGCCGGAACGTGCTCGCCAATTGCATTGCGCCGGGGTTCATAGAGACGGATATGACCGCCGCCTTGCCCGCCGAGGCCCGGGACGCGTTATTAGGGCAGATCGCCCTGGGACGCCTGGGACAGCCGGCGGACATCGCCGGCGCGGTCCTCTTCCTGTCCTCGGAGCTGGCTTCCTACATCACCGGGCAGGTTCTGGTCGTCGACGGCGGCATGGTCATCTGACGCCGCCAGCATTCACTCTTTTCGTTGAGGGCCGCATGAGCGACATGGTCGAGAAGGTGAAGGACATCATCGTCGAGGAGCTGGGCGTCGAGCGCGAGAAGCTCACCGACAGCGCCAGTTTCATGGAGGACCTTGGCGCCGATTCGCTCGACACGGTCGAGCTGGTCATGGCGTTCGAGAAGGAATTCGACATCGACATTCCCGACGAGGAAGCGGAGAAGCTCCGCACCGTCGGCGATGCGCTCAAGTACCTGCAGGACAAGCTCGGGAAGTAGGCATGCCGCGGCGGGTCGTCGTCACCGGCCTCGGGCTCGTCACGCCCGTGGGCCTGACGGTTTCGGAAACCTGGGAGAGCCTCCTCGCCGGCAAGTCCGGCGCGGCGCCGATCACCAAGTTCGACCCGAGCCGGCTACAGGTGCGGTTCGCCTGCGAGGTGAAAGGCTTCGACCCCCTGGCCTACCTCGAGCGCAAGGAGGCCAAGCGAATGGATCTCTTCGCCCAGTTCGCCATGGCCGCCTCCCACCAGGCGGTGACCCACGCCGGGCTGGAGGGACGCTTTCCGGTGCCGGAACGGACCGGGGTCATCATCGGCAGCGGCATCGGCGGCATGATGACGTTCGAGGAACAGTGCCTCATCTATCTGCAGAAGGGCCCCGACCGGGTGTCGCCCTTCTTCGTGCCGATGTTCATTCCGGACATCGCCTCGGGGCACGTCTCCATCCGGTATGGCCTCAAGGGCCCCAATTTCTGCACGGTGTCGGCCTGCTCCTCCTCGGCCCACGCCATCGGTGAATCGTACGAGCTGATCCGATCGGGCACGGCGGACTGCATGGTCACCGGCGGCTCCGAGGCGGCTATCACCGGGATCACCATCGCCGGGTTCCAGAACATGAAGGCGCTCTCCACCCGGAATGACGCGCCGACGCTCGCGAGCCGGCCCTTCGACCGGGACCGGGACGGCTTCGTGCTGGCCGACGGCGGGGCGGTGGTCGTGCTCGAGAGCCTGGAACACGCCATGGCACGCGGCGCCACGATCCTGGGCGAGGTGATGGGCTACGGCATGAGCGCCGACGCCAATCACATCACGGCGCCCGCGCCCGATGGCGACGGCGCCCGGCGCGCCATGCTCGCGTGTCTCGCGGACGGGGGCATCGCTCCCACGAGCATCGGCTACATCAACGCACACGGTACGTCCACCCAGCTGGGCGACATCGCCGAGACCACGGCGGTGAAGGCGGTCTTCGGCAGCCACGTCCGGAGGCTGATCTTCGCATCGACCAAGTCGATGACCGGACATCTGCTGGGCGGCGCCGGGGCGCTGGAGTTCGTCGTATCGCTCCTGGTGGCCACCACCGGGAAGGTGCCGCCTACCATCAATCAGTTCACTCCCGACCCGGAGTGCGACCTCGACTGCGCGCCGAACCACATGGTGGAGCGCCAGGTGGACGTCGCCCTCTCCAATTCCTTCGGCTTCGGCGGCCACAACGTCACGCTGGCAGTGCGCCGCTTCGTGGCCTGACCGGTCGCCGCCCCATGTCATCCCAGCCCTCCTCGCCCCTGCCTGGGGGAGGGTCGCGTTCCTCCGGGCCGGCCGGCCCGCGCGGCTTCAGCCTGCAGTTCCTGGTGGGGACCTATTTCATCCTCGCCGCCGCCGTCCTCATCGTGCCGGGCCTGCTCCTGGCCGAACGATCGCTGCGCCAGCGACTCCAGGCCGAGCGGTTGGCGGCGCTGGCATCCGCCATGAGCGGGGTGGTGTCCGGCATCCACGCCCGGGTCGCCGCCGCCGAGGCGCGGGTGATCCGGTTCTCCAAGCTGGTTTCCGCGGAGGGGGCTCGGGGCGACCCCTCGCGGGCCAGGGATTTCGACCGAATCGTCGTGCGAGACCCCGACGGCGCCTGGCGCTCCCGGAAGGCGTTGTTCGATCCCGCCGTGCAGGCGGGGATCTTTCTCCCCAAGACCACCGCACTCGACCCTGTCTTCAAGACGTTTCTGTTCCGTGCCAAGCGGGTGACCGAGCAGTTCGGCGCCGGGGCCCTCGACCCAACCCTGGCGGACGCCTGGATCAGCCCCGACGAGGGCGGCCAGGTGATGTACGTGCCGGATCAGCCGACGTTCGTCTGGGAGCTCTCGGCCACCGAGGACTATCACCAGACCGACTGGATGCGGCTGGCGCACCCCTCGGTCAATCCGACCGGTGCGCCGCGCTGGGCCGACCCGTATCACAGCATCAAGACCGACGCGTGGTTCGTGAGCGTGGTGGCGCCGTTCGTCCGGGCCGGACGCTGGGGCGGATCGGTCGGGCAGGACCTGAGCTGGCCGGAGCTGGTGGATTACAGCGCCCGGACTCCGTTCGAGGCGGGCGGACGCTTCCTCATCATCGGGAGCAATGGCGGGGTGCTGCTGGCCGACAGCAACACCGCGCGGAAGCCGTCGCGGCCCGAGGGCCGGATGCTCAAGGACCTCGTGGATCTCGAGCTTCGCGACACCCTCACCCGGCTGCTCGCCCACGGCTCCGCCGGCGAGGGGACCCCGGTGCCGAGACTCACCCGGACGTCCCAGGAGTACGTGCTCTGGGCGGCGATTCCCAGGACCGGATGGCTGGTCGCGAGCGTTCTCCCGGCCGCCTCGGTCGAAGCGCCGATTCGAGCGCCGATCCGGGCCATGCGGTTCGCCGTGCTGTTCGGGCTGGGCGTGTTGCTCGTGGCCTCCCTCCTCGCGATCACCCGGGAAATCCGACGCCGCAAGAAGATCGAGGAGGAGATCAGCCGCGCGGAAGAGCGGTTCCGGAGCCTGTTTCAGCTGAGCCCCGACGGCGTCGGGGTCACGCTCCTGGATACCGGCACCCTGATCGAGGCCAACGACAGCTTCGTGAGCATCCTGGGCTACACCCGGGAGGAAATGCGGGAGCGGTCCATGCTGCAGCTGGGCGTCTGGGCCCGCCCGGAACAGCGTGAAGAGGTCTTTGCCATCGTGCGCCAGGCCGGCGTCTGCCGGAATTTTCCGGTGCTCATCCGCCGGAAGGACGGCCGCCAGCGGGAAGTCGAATTCACCGGACGCCTCTTCGATGTCGAAGGCGAGCCCTGCCTGCTGTCGATCATTCGCGACGTCGAGGATCAGCGGACGCTGGAGCGCCAGCTCGCCAATGCGCAGAAGATGGAGGCCATCGGGCGGCTCGCGGGCGGCGTGGCGCACGATTTCAACAACATCATGACCGCGGTGATGGGATACGCCCAGATCGCATCCGAGTCGCTGCCGCCGGACGCTCCGGCCGGGGAGGACCTCAAGGAGATCCTCCGGGCGGCGGGCCGCGCCTCGGAGCTCACCCGTCAACTGCTGGCCTTCGCGCGACGCCAGGTGACCCAGCCCCGGCCGGTCAGCCTCAATGCCCTGGTGCTGGAAACCCGCAAACTGCTGGAGCGCCTGCTGGGGGAGGACATCGTCCTGGTCACCGAGCTGTCACAGCCCCTGCCGCCGGTGCAGGTCGACCCGGGGCAGATCGAGCAGGTTCTCATGAATCTGGCGGTCAACGCCCGGGACGCGATGCCCAAGGGTGGCTCGCTGACCATCGCCACCGGCGTGCTCCGGGGCGACGTGGTGCTGGACGTGGCCGACACCGGCGTCGGGATTCCCGCGGAGCAGCAGGCCTCCATCTTCGAGCCGTTCTTCACCACCAAGGAACATGGGAAGGGTACCGGTCTCGGACTGGCCACCTGCTACGGCATCGTGCGGCAGGCCGGAGGCCGGATCGAGGTCAGCAGCGAGCCTGGCGCGGGAACCCGCTTCCGGGTCCTGCTCCCGGCGCTTCCGGAAGGGACGCTGCCGATGCACACGCCGTCCCACGGCACCCGGATCGACTCGCTGGCGCCGCGCGGCGGCGAGACGGTGCTGCTGGCGGAAGACGAGCCGCAGGTGCGCCAGCTCGCGCTCCGGCTGCTTCGCGGTCTCGGATACCGGGTGCTGGTGGCCGAGAGCGGTGAGGATGCGCTGGCCCTGGCCCAGGGCACGCCCGAGCGAATCGACGCCCTCGTCACCGATGTGGTGATGCCCGGCATCACCGGCGAAGAGCTTGCGGGGCAGCTGCGGCTCACCCGGCCCGACCTCCGGGTGCTGTTCATCTCGGGTTATGCCGAAGACTCCGACGCCATCGAACGGGCGCTCCGGGAAGGAGATGCGTTCCTCCCCAAGCCGTTTACCGCGAGCAGTCTGGCCCGACACGTTCGGGAGGTGCTCGACCGGCCGGGATGATTCCCTTCGCAAGCCTCTGGCGAGCCCCGCACGTAAACCATCCTAATTCGTCCGACCATCACTGGGCCTTGTCGGAGCGGCGGGTCCTGTGCCTGGGCGTAGGCATCGGGCCGCGCCGCCTTCCCCGGGTCAGGGACCTCCTCAATACTATGCTCCTGGAGCCCTCGAACGCTCAGCCGGGACAGCAAGGCCCCGAACGAGCCGACCCAGCCCTGGCGCGTTCCTCGCTAGGAGGAACACGGATGCCACACCTCGGGTGCAGCGAATGGCACGGAGGCGGGATGCCCGAGCCCTTGCCCGCGCCAGGACGCCAAGGGGACATTTCCTCTACCAGATGATGACGACGATCGCATTGGCGCTCACGGTGCTGGCCACCCTGGCTCTCTCCATCCTGATCCTGGCGGAGGGAGGCTCGCAGGTCCAGAGGTCTCCGAGCTGGCGGGGACTCGCCCTCTCGATGGCCATCGTGAACGGCCTCCTGCTGGTTCTGGTCGCCGAGGTACTGAGCGCGCTCGGCCGCCTCGAATTCGGCTGGACGCTCGCCACGTGGGCCCTGCTTGGGACGATTCAGATCCCGCGCTGGCGACGCCTCATCGGGAGGCTCCGCGGCTCCCGAGCGCCCTCGGCGCCATTCAGCAGGATCGAGATCGCGCTGATCGTTCCAGTCCTGGCCATCGTCATCTGCACCGGTGTGATCGCCCTGGCTTCGGCGCCGAACTCGTGGGATTCCCTCACCTACCACCTGAGCCGGGTCGCCCACTGGAAGCAGAACGGCTCCGTGGCATTCTTCCCGACCTCGATCGAGCGGCAGCTGTCCTTCCCGCCCTTCGCGGAATATGCCATCCTGAACCTGCAATTACTGACCGGTGGTGATCGATTCGCGGCGTTGGTGCAATGGCTGAGCTTCATCGGCACGCTGGTGGGCGTCTCTCTTGTCGCCGCGGAGTTCGGCGCGAGTCGGCTGGGACAGATCGTGGCGGTGCTCTTCGCCGCGACCCTGCCGATCGCGATCCTCGAGGCGTCGAGTACCCAGAACGACTTGGTGGTCTCGTTCTGGGTCGTCTGTTTCGCCTACTTCTCGATCGCATTTGTCAGTCGCCGCTCCCGATTCGACGCGGCGGCCGCCAGTGGCGCCCTGGGCCTCGCGCTCCTTACCAAGGCGACTGCCTACCTGCTGGTTCCCGGGTTTGCGATTGGATTCCTGATTGCGGGTCTCCGCCGGCATCGACTCCGGTTCCTTCCTCTGACGCTCGGTGGGCTGATCCTGGCCGCTGGTGTGCCGGCGGCGTTCTACGCTCGCAACGTCACTACGTATGGGGAGGCTGTCGGCAGTGCCCACAATCGGGCATCCCTTACCCACAACAGGATTCGGCTCGCATCCCTGGTTTCGAGGCTCCTCCGCGGCGCCGCCCTCCATGCAAGCGCGCCCCCGGACCGCCTGCGGCTGCCCGAACGAGCCTCGGCTCTCGTCGAAAGCATCGAGCGGCGCATGCTTGCATCGGAGTCGGTCAAGCCGCTCGGCGCTCCCGATTGGAGATACACGATGTCACGCGAGGATCGGGCCGGGGCTCCCCTGCATTTCCTGATCGCCCTCGTGGTGCTTGGCGCGCTCGGCATCATGGCGCGCGCGTGGCGGATACCCGCGCTGGCCTCGTGGCATGGGTTCGGCTTGGTCGTCGGGGTCATCGTGCTCGCCGGCATTCTCCGATGGAACGTCTATATGGTCCGATTCCACATGAGCCTATTCCTTCTCGGCGCACCGCTGGTTGGGCTGGTGGCCTCGCGAATGAAGCGGCCCCGGATCGTCGTTGGAGTTTCTGTCCTGCTCCTTCTGGCAAGCGTCTATCCGCTCCTCTGGAATCAACTCCGCCCGGTGCTCGGCCCGAAGAGTGTCTTCCACGTCAGTCGTCGAGAGCAGTATGTCGGGGAATTGAACCGAGAGATGCGGAACGACATGCTCGCGACAATCGACTACCTGAAGACGCGACAGGACGCCGTGATCGGTCTTCAATTGGGACATGAGAGTCCCGAGTATCTGTACTGGGTCCTTCTCCCCGAAGTTGCCGCGGGCCGGACCCGCCTGTGTCACGTGAATGTGTCGAATGGGAGCCAGAGGTTCCAGTCATCCGAGGAATGCCGTCCTACCGCGATCGTAACAGACATGGCGGGCATCGACGTCTTGACCGTGAACGCCGTGCAGTACCGTCGCACATGGCAGAAGGGCGCGCTCGCGGTCTATCTACCTGGGCGATGAGTTGCGGGCATCGCGGCGAGAGCTGAGGACCCACGCCGCAGACTCACCGCCCGTCAGACCAGCACGCAGTCAGGTGGCGTCAGCCCGCGAACGCAACTCGGTCGATTTGGCCCTCTGTGCAGGTGGCCTCTATTTCCGGCTTGGACCGGTAGGGGTATGAATCGCGCTCCTTCGAACTCGCATCCATTCCGACAGGACGACAAGATCTTCATCACGATCGGAGACTGAGCGCAGCCTCGGGTGGGCACAGTCTGTTGCGTGAACGCAACGATTCTCGGTTACCCACCGGAATCGTTGCGGGTCGATTGTCGCCCTCCGAGATCTCGATCCTGTTGCGACACAAGCATTTAGCCAGTAGCATACTGACGGATGAACCGCGGATTGACTCCTGCTTGGATTCCTCGCGTTCAGACGACCTGCGCCTGTCGTTGTTCATTCCTTGAGCCGTCGAGCAGACCATACGATGCCCATTGGTCGGGATAGAATCGGTTCGGAGGCCCGCGCATTCGCGCGGTTCATCGGGGGTCTTCCCCGGTTTCTCCGGCATCGAATGAGCTACGACGAGGCGCGCGGCATCATCCGGCAGCGTCTGCGCGAACGGGAAGCGAATTTCCTCGCGTCCGTCGAGCACGGGGTCTTCGCCAACCAGCGGAGCCCGTACCGCACCATGCTGGACCTGGCCGGATGCGAATTCGGGGATCTGGTCCGATCGGTGCGCGATCACGGAATCGAGGACACCCTTCGACATTTGCGCAGGCAGGTGTGTACGTGAGCTTCGAGGAGTTCAAGGGAAGGAAGCCGATCGTGCGAGGCGGACGCATGATTCCGTCGAAGCGGACGATTTCGACAATCGGCATTTCCGCAAGTACTTCGCGGTCACGACTGGCGGAAGCAGCGGCGCCCCTCGGCGGGTGCTCATGGATCTGACCTCAATGTCGGCTCGGCTGCCGATCAAGGTCCTCGCCGCCCACTATCACGGACTGGTGGGAACGCCCTGGATCCGGTGGGCGGACATCCCCCCGGGCATCGGACTGACCGCGAGCCTGACCGACTGGGTTTGTGGAACGCCCCCCGAGCGATGGTTCACCGCCGTCTGGGGCGGCCGCGATGGCACCTCGCGCCGGTTTCGCGCGGCCACGATCGCCAGCCTCGCGGTCGCGAGGCTCTCTGGAGCGAGGCTGCCGTGGCCGGAGTACCTGCCGCTCGACCGAGCGGTCGAGATCGCGCGGTTCGCGGAGGCGCTCCTCCGCCGCCACGGCCGCTGCCAGATTCGCGCCGGCGTGAGCCGGCTCCTCCGCGTCGCACTCGCGTCCAAGCACGAAGGGATCGACCTCACCGGCGCGGTGCTGCATGGTGGCGGCGAGCCGCCCTCGCCGGCCAAAGTGGCGGGCATCACCTCCACCGGGGGCCGCTTCCTCTCCAGCTATCACTTCACCGAAGCGGGGGCGATCGGACACGGCTGTACCACCTCGGACGATCCCAACGACCAGCATTTCATGAAGGATCACCTCGCGATGATCCAGACGCCGAGGACCGTGCCCGGCTTCGAGGTCGAGGTGCCGGCACTGTCATTCACCACCCTGCTTCCCACCGCGACCAAGCTGCTCCTCAACGTCGAATCGGACGACTATGCCGTCGTGGAAACCCGGTCCTGCGGATGCCCCTGGGGAGAGCTCGGCCTGACCGACCATATCAGCGACATCCGGAGTTACGGTAAACTCACCGGAGAGGGCGTCACCCTGGTCGGGAGCGACGTGGAGCGGATCCTCGAGGAAATCCTCCCCGCCAGATTCGGCGGCTCGCCCCTGGATTACCAGCTGGTCGAGGAGGAAGATCAGCGGGGGTTCACCCGGCTGATTCTCCGGGTCAGTCCCTCGATCCATCTACCCGATGCGGGCGCTCCCGCCGAGCTCGTGTTCCAGGCGCTGCATGCCGATGGCGCGGGCGGCGCGACTTCCGCGTCGAAGTGGAAGCAGGCGGGAACCATCGCGATCCGGCGCGAGGTCCCGCGGCCGACCGCCCGCGGCAAGCTGCTCCCGCTGCAGCTTCTCAAGTCGGCGCGCCCGGCCTCCGCGGGGAGCGAGCGATGAAACCCTGCACCCGGCCTTTCCTGGCGCTCGCACTCGTCTTGACGGCGTGTGGCCCGGCCAGTGGGGCCGCGCGCGCTCGGGAGGACCGCACCATTCGGGTGGCGATGCATCCCTACCTGAGTTACGCCCCGGTCCTGGTGGCCAACGAGGAAGGCTATTTCACCGACGAGGGGCTCGACGTCCGGCTGGTCATGCTGGGCCGATCGGACCAGACCCTGGTGGCCATGCTGTCCGGCCAGGTGGATGTGTGGCCCGGAACGATCACCCCGGGGTTCCTCCGCGCCATCGCCCTCGGCGGCGGTCTCCGGATCGTTGGCGACAAGGGCTATCTGTCCAGAGAGGGGTGCACCTACGCCGGGATCGTGCTCCGCAAGGGGTTGGCGCCGGGGAACCAGCCGCCCGGCCTCCGAAACTTCAATCACAATCGCGAGGGAGCGAGTTCATATCTCGCCGGCCTGCTGCTCGCCTCCCGCGGCGTGGATATCGAGCGATTGAAGCTGCTCACCATCCCCGCGGAAGCCGTGCCCGAAGCGCTGGCGGACAGCGTCCTGGATGCGTCGAGCTCCGCCGAGCCCTACCTGACGCGGGCGGCGCAGGCCGGCTCGCTCTGGATTCGTGCCCAAGACGTCGTGCCCGACTACCAGTGGGGGGTGCTGAGCTACGGCGCGCGTCTCCTCACCGAGCGGCGCGATCTCGGGGTGCGCTTCCTGGCGGCGTACCGTCGCGGAGCGGCCCAGGCGAATCTCGGCAAGACCCCGCACAATCTCGAGGTGCTCTCGCGCGCCACCGGCATGACGCTCGATGAACTCCGCGCCGCGTGCTGGCCCACGTTCCGGGCGGACGGCCGGATCCGGCTCCAGGACATCCTGGACTACCAGAGCTGGGCGCACGCCCAGCTCTTGCTCGACACCCTCGCGGCGCCGGGCCAGCTCTATGACTCGAGCTTCGCGGTGGCCAGCGACAGTCTCCTTCGACGCACCAGAAACTAGGGACTGGCATGTCACTGCAACGTGCTTCACGAGCAATGCCCCGGTGGCTGAGCGGTCTCGCCCTCTGCCTGTTCCCTGGCTGGTTGACGGCGCAGCAGGCGGCCGACTCCGCCACCAAGCCGCTCGCGCCGCGAGCCACCGCCCTTTCCGAGCTCGTCGTCACCGCGACCCGGACCACCCAGCGGATCGGCGAGGTGCCGGCCAACATCACCGTGCTGACCCGGCGCGATCTCGGCACCTCGGCGGCGCAAACGGTCGCCGCGATGCTGAGTCGCATCCCCGGGTTTGCCGCGAGAGACTATCAAAGCTCGCTGGTCGCTTCGCCGTCCCGGTCGGCACCCTCGTTTCGTGGTCTGGGCGGTTCCAACGCCGGACGGACCCTGGTGCTCTACGATGGCGTCCCCCTCAACGAACCCTTCAGTGGGGCGGTGGATTGGGCGCGGATCCCCCTGGCGCTGGTGGACCGGGTGGAAACGATACGCGGGGGTGGATCGATGCTGTGGGGCAGCCGCGCGCTCGGCGGCGTCATCAATATCCTGACCCGGCCGACGGAGTCCACCCGTCTGGACCTCGAGCTCGAAGGGGGCGACCGGTCCACCTTCCGTGGCTCCGGGGACGTCGCCACCCGCCGAGGGCCGGTCAGCGCCACCCTCGCCGGTTCGGTGGGGGAGTCCGACGGATTCCGGACCATCCGCCCCGACCAGGCGGGACCGATCGACGTGGCGACGCGGACCTCGCAGCAGACGGTGCTCGGCAAGGTGAGCGTGGACCTAGCCCATTCAGTCCGGGCCTATCTGGCGGGCAACTACCTCCAGGCAAGGCATCAGGGTCCGACCCCTACCGACAGCGGGCCAGCCACGGTGGGCGAAGTGCGGGGCGGAGTCCAGGTGGTGACCCGCCAGGGTGGTGTCTTGGACTTCACCGGCTATGGTAGCCATCGGACTTCGCTGGTCATAGCCACGAATGTCGCCACCGACCGGACCACGGAGGCGGTGCGCTCGTACAACCGCAGCCCATCGGACGGCTTCGGGACCTCAGTCCAGTGGTCTGAGACCGCCGGCCCCCACGCGCTCACCGTGGGTACCGATTGGAGCCTGGCCAAGGGCACCGGACGGGAGGACTACGGCTTGTCCCAGGGCGTGATGACCAGACAGCGAGTTTCCGAAGGCCGCCAGATCCTCGGCGGGGTCTTCCTCCAGGATGGTTGGGGACCCGGCCCGCGCTGGCGGTTACTTGGTGCGCTGCGCGTCGATCTCGTCCGGAATGAGCATGGCCGCCGGCGGGAGCGGGACCTCACATCCGGCACGGTGCTGCTCGACACCGCCTATGCAGCACAGGTGGCCACGCGCGTCAGCCTCAACGCCGGGGTCCGTCAGGAGGCCACCCCTTGGCTGGCCTGGAGGGCAAGCGTCTACCAGGCCTTCCGCGCGGCGACGCTCAGCGAGATGTACCGACCCAACAAGGGCACCGGGCGGGGCAATATCACGGAAGCGAATCCAGAGCTCCAACCGGAACGGTTGACCGGCGCCGAGATTGGCGCCGACCTGACGCTCGGCGAGGGACTGCTAGTGCGGCTGGGGGGATTCTGGAACCGCGTCCTCGATCCCATCGTGGACTTCACGGTCGGCGTCGCCGACCAGAATGGCCAGGTCATCGATCCCTGCGGCGTGCTGCTCAAGGACCAGGTGTGCCGCCAGCGGCGCAACGTGGAATCCCTTCGGACCGTCGGCCTCGAGACCGAGATCGAATACCACCCTCGCCCCGAGTGGTCACTCTGGGGGAGCTACACCTACAATCCCACCCGAGTGACCGCCCACGGGCAGCCCATGGATGGCAAGACGGCCCGGGGCGCCGCCAAGCACGTGGTGACCGCGTTCGTCACCTGGGACCATCCGCGTCTCCTCGGCGTAACCCTCGAAGGACGCTACGTCGATACCCGGTTCGATGACGATCTCAACTCGCTCAGGCTGGGCGGCTTCGCCGTGGCGGGTTTGCGGCTCAACCGCCGGCTGTCCCGGCAGTCGTCCGCCTATCTCAAGATCGACAACCTGTTCAACACCCAGTACGAGGTCACCCGGAGCACCACGGGCATCGTCGAGGTCGGCGGGCCGCGGTGGGTCCTCGCGGGAATCCGGGCCACCTGGTGATGCTCCGGCCGGCGATTCAGCGGTCCGGCGCGCCGGGCGCCGTCCCCACCGGCGCGGGGGCCGGATTCTATTGTCGGGACGTCTGCCGCTTCTACGAGAGCGAGCGGGGGGTGGTCACCGCCCTCGATGGGGTTTCGTTCAGTGTCCGGCCTGCGGAGTTTGTGTGCGTAGTCGGCCCAAGTGGCTGCGGCAAGTCCACGCTGCTTCGAATCATCGCCGGCCTGATCAAACCTTCCTCCGGCCGGGTCATGTTCGACGGCGGAGTTCTCGCCGGTCACCTCCGGGGGGGGCTGGTGGTGCAGGAGAACGGCACCTTCCCCTGGATGACGGTGCTGGACAACGTGGCGTTCGGGCTGGAGATGCTCGGCATCGCCCGCACCGAACGGCGGCAACGGGCCAGTGACTTCCTCGATCGGGTCGGCCTCGGCCAGTTCGCGCGTCACTACCCCCACGAGCTCTCGGTCGGGATGCGACAACGGGTTGGCATCGGACGCGCCTTCGTGTCCGACGCACCGCTGCTCCTTATGGACGAGCCGTTTGGCTCGCTCGACGCGCAAACCCGCTGGGTGCTCCAAGCCGAACTGCTCCGGGTCTGGAATGCGGACCGGAAGCTGGTGGTGTTCGTGACCCACGACGTGGAAGAAGCGGTCCTCCTGGCCGATCGGGTACTGGTCATGACGGGCAGGCCGGGGCGAATCCGTGAGGAAGTCCGGATTCCGCTGGAACGGCCCCGGGACCCGCGCAGCGACCACAAACTGGTGAGCGAAATCACCTGGCATATCTGGCGATTACTCGAGGAGGAAGTACGCAGCGGACTTTCCGTGCGCTGATCGCCCGGTCGCCGCTTCCGGCCCGATGGTCCCCGGGATCACTCGGGGTCATCATCGTGCTGCTCGCCCTCTGGGAGGCTGGCGATCCGGGCGGGCTGGTACTCCGGGCTTTTCTTTCCGGCTCCGACCGCCATCGCCCGCGCGCTGGGCGACTCCCTCGCCGGCGGGCAGCTGGGGTTGCACCTCTCCGCGACCCTGCTCCGCATCGCGGGGGGACTGGTGATCGGGGGCGCGGCCGGACTCCTGCTCGGACTGGCGATGGGGAGCTGGCGTGGCGTCCGCACGGTGATCGATCCGATCATTGCCGCGATCCACCCGATTCCCAAGCTCGCCCTGTTCCCGCTCCTGATCGTCGTGCTCGGCATCGGGGAGCGCTCCAAGATCGCCGCGGTCGCCGTCGGTGCGTTCTTCCCCATGGTGCTCAATACGATGGCCGGCGTCCGGACCATCAGTCCGGTGCACCTCGACCTGGCCAGGAACTATGGGGCCTCGACCTGGCAGTTGTTCAGGCGGGTACTCCTTCCGGGCAGTCTGCCGATGATCCTCACCGGACTCAGGCTCTCCACCAACGTCGCCTTCCATGCGACCATCGGTGTCGAGATGGTGGGCTCCCGGATCGGACTCGGCTCACTCCTCTGGCTCTCGTGGCAGACCTTTCGCATCGAGCAGCTCTACGCGACCCTGACCGTGATCGCGGTCGTTGGGGTCAGTCTCACCATCCTCCTCCGGGAGATCGCCCGCCGAAGCGCTCCCTGGCTCCCCGAGCATCAGGTGGACTCCTGAGCTCCCCAGCCGAAGGGTCCGGATGAAGCTCCATCCGAGAGGGGAGGGTCCCGGACGGATGACCGGCGCGGTGGTGGCGGAAGGGCCCCGAAACGTCAAGTTTCGCGATGCTTGGCGGGAGTCACGTGAACTCTTCCACCGGCATCGCGGTCGCCTGGCTATCGGCATGATCCTGATGCTGGTCAGCCGTCTTGCGGGCCTGGTGCTCCCGGCTTGTTCCAAGTACTTCATCGACCACATCCTGGTCCCGAAACAGTTCCAGCTTCTGGGTCCGCTCGCCGCTCTGGTCGGTCTTGCCACGTTGGTCCAGGCGGGGAGCGGCCTCGCCGTGTCGCAGGTCCTGGGAGTGGCGGCCCAGCGCGCCGTCACCGAAATGCGCCGGCGGGTCGAGGCTCACGTCCTCCGCCTCCCGGTCAGCCGGTTCGACTCCACCCAGACAGGAGTCCTGATCTCGCGGATCATGGCCGATGCCGACGGTCTCCGAAACCTGGTGGGCAGCGGGCTGGTCCAGCTTGTCGGCAGCCTGATCACGGCGATGGCCGCGTTGGGGGCGCTGTTCTGGATCAATTGGAAGATCACCGTCGTCATGGTCCTCGTCCTGCTGGCGTTCGGAGGGGCGATGGCGGTGGCGTTTACCCGGTTGCGTCCGGTGTTCCGGGAACGAAACCGGCTCACTGCCGCGGTTACCGGCCGGTTGGCCGAGTCGCTGGGCGGAATCCGGATCGTCAAGTCGTACGTGGCCGAGCGGCGGGAGGATCTGGTTTTCACGCGTGGCGTGCACGGGATCTTCCGGACCATCGTACGCTCGATTACTGGGTGGTCCCTGGCAGGCGCTCTGACCACCGTGGTCATCGGCGCCATCGGGATCATCATGATTCTGATGGGTGGCAGTGCCATCCGGGCCCAGGAGGTCAGCCTGGGGGACCTGGCGATGTATCTCCTCTTCACCGGCATGGTGGCCGCCCCGCTGATCCAGATTGCCCAGGTGGGCACCCAGGTCGCCGAGGCCTTCGCCGGCCTCGACCGGATCAGGGAGATCCTGGGCATGCCGACCGAGGATGAAGAGGACCGAACCCGCCGTCCCGTCCCCCCCCTCCGTGGGGAGGTCCGGTTCGAGAAGGTCGACTTCGAGTACCTGCCCGGAGTCCCGGTCCTACGGCAGGTGTCGTTCGTGGCGCCGGCGGGCTCGACCACAGCGCTGGTGGGGCCCAGCGGCTCGGGGAAGAGCACGTTACTTGGCCTGGTGATGGCGTTCAGCCGCCCGACCCAAGGCCGGATCCTGATCGACGGCATGGACCTGGCAACCCTCCGGCTGCGGGACTACCGCTCCCGGCTGGGCATGGTGCTCCAGGACAATTTTCTCTTCGACGGCACCATTCTCGAGAACATCCGGTTCTCCCGCCCCGCGGCCACGCGCGAGGAAGCGATGGTCGTGAGCCGGATCGCCCACTGTGAGGAGTTCATTTCCCGGTTCCCCGACGGCTACGACACCATCGTCGGTGAGCGGGGGGTCAAGCTCTCCGGCGGGCAACGTCAGCGGGTGGCGATCGCCCGGGCGATCCTGGCCGACCCGGCAATTCTCTTGCTGGACGAGGCGACCTCGAGTCTCGACAGCGAAAGCGAGGCCTTGATCCGCGATGGCTTGCATGCCCTGAGGCAGGGCCGCACGTCCTTCGTCATCGCCCACCGGCTGTCGACCATCGTCAGCGCCGACCAGATCTTGGTGCTCGAAAATGGCCGGATCGTGGAGCACGGCATCCACTCGGAATTGCTGGCGCGGAAGGGGCGGTACCGCCAGCTCTATGACCGGCAATACCAGCTGGAGGAGAATCGTTACGTCAATCCCGGCGAGGAGCTGGCCGCCACCATCTAGCCGGGAGGGCGGGGGAGAAGACCTCGAGGTACCTTCCGGACGCCGGGAGTGAAGCTCGGGCGCGAGTGAGCGTCACGGCTGCGCTCCTGCGTTCGATACCCCGGAAAATCCTTACCAGGGCCTGGTGGTGGTTCTGGGCCAGCCGGCTTCGGAGGCGAGTCATCGACTGAGCAGGCGGTTGTATACCTCGCCGATGATCCGCCCGACCCCGTACCCGAAAACGAAACCGTACACCAAGCCGACAAATGCGCCGGCCACGGTCACCCGGTAGCCCGGGAAGAAGATCCCGAGCAGCTGGAGGTGGTGGCCGACATTTTCCCCGCCCTTGAGGACCAGGAGGAGGGTCGCCCCGAAGAGGCCGAGGCCCGCCAGGAGCCCGAAGGCAATACCCCACACTCTCGCATTGAGCCGCAGCACGGCGCTTCGCAGACTGAGCGATTGATCGCGGTCGGTGGTCAGAGTCATCTCCAGTCAGATGTGATCGAGGAAGTCTCGCGTCTGCTCCAGTTCCGCGCGGGAGCGGCCGACGAACAGCATCGCGGCGAGAACCAGGTTTCTCGTGAAGGCCAGGAACCACCCCATGACGAACCCGGCGATCCAGGCCTGGCCCGCCCCAATCAATGCTCCCGGCCAGGACACCGAATATCCGATGAAGAACTGGCCCAGGAGGCCGAGCTTGAAGCCGGGATGGGGATCGCGGATCAGGTAGACCGCCGTCGCCAGGAAGGTCACCAGGGCGGCCGCCGTGCCGGTGGCGACGCCAAAAGCCCGCTTGTGCAGCAGGGCGAATCCGATGGCGGGCAGGTTCGGCGTCTCGGGTAACTCGGTCACGGCGAGGGATCTCTCGAGCCTGGAGACCGATGAAGGATACTCTGGCCGGGACTGCCAAGATGGGCCAGGAACGCCAGGGTTCCGGCCACGGCGTTGGAGAGATAATAGCAGAGATGCAGGGGGACCGCAGCGATGGCGAATCCCACCCCTTCCTGCCGGGCGAACCAGCCATAGAGCGCTGCGTTCGAAGCCGCCACCCCAAGCAGGAGCCCGAGGGCAAGCCAGGCGGGCCGCAGATCGCGAAGCACCGCGGCGGCGGCCAGGGCGGCGAGGGCCAGACCGGCCGCCGTGACCCGCAGCCGCTCCCCCGGGCTCACGTTCAGCGTGGCCCGAGTGTGTCCGCGTCGTTCGAGCAACAGCCGCATCCACGGAATGGCCCGGTCCCGGAAGTCGGTCAGCATCATCCGGCCCAGCGCCCACCCCTTAAGGTGAGTTCCTTGAATGGCCGGATCGAGGATGATCACCGCACCGTGATCGCGTAAGCGGTAGCCGAACTCGATATCCTCGATCTGCGGCCGGGGGTATCGGCCGGGGTCGAAACCACCAAGCGCATGAAAGATATCGGCTCGCACCCCGCCGAGTCCCCCCCAGAATGTCTCGGCCGGTCCGGCCCCGCGGAGATGCACGTACCGATGGAGCAGATTGCGGTAGCGCGATACCAGGCCCGGTGCCGCGGGGGTGGCGTCGTAGGTTCCGAAGATGGCGGAGGCACCCGGGTGGGCGCTTACGCTCTCCCGGAAGCGGAGCAGCACGTCGGGGTGAACCCGGACGTCGGCATCCACGAAGAGCAGCCATTCTCCCCGGGCCACGCTTGCCCCGGCATTGCGCGCGCCGGCGGGACCGGCGGCGGGAGCGCCGAGGCGAACAACCCGGTCGGCGAAAGGCGCGGCGAGCTCCGCGGTGCCGTCGTCGCTGCCATCATCCACGAGGATCAGCTCCCACTCGACACCGGGGGAGGCGCAGGCGCGGATCGCGCGGAGCGTGTCCGGCAGCAGGGATGCCGCCTGGTAGGCCGGTACGATGACCGAAAGCGCGGGACGCTGCGTCACGGGAGAATCACCGCTCGCGCCGCGCGCAACAGGCGACGGGCTTCGAGGACCGCCCGGAAGCCGCGGCTGCCCCACCCTCGGTGGCGAACCCAGGACCGGAGGTACCAGGCGTCGATTCGGGGAAGCAGCATCGGATTCTCCGATTCGCCGACGGGCCGGAGATCCGTCGTGCAGGCCAGATCGTATGTGGCGGCGGTCCGGGCAGCCACGCGGGGGTTCACCGCGCCGTAGGGATAGGCGAACCACCGCGGTCGAGCGCCCAGGGCCGCCGCCACATCATCGGCCGCCCCCTCCAATTCCTCGTCCAACTGCTGGTCGCTGCACCCGGGGAGCCGGTGGTGGTGACGCGAGTGGGAGCCGATCGTCCAACCGCGCGACGCAAGGAGACCCAGTTCTTCCCAACCGAGCAGCGCCAGGTCCGGCACCCCGGGTCGAGATCTCGTCTCCCAGCGATTGTCCTTCCCGACCCGCTTCGAGACCACGAAGACCGTTGCGGTCATCCCATGTGCCGCGAGGATCGGCGCGGCCTGCGTGGCCAGGTTGGCGATCCCGTCGTCGAAGGTCAGGGATATGGCCCTGGCGTGTTGCGGCAGAGTCGGCAGCTCACCCAGCGGAACCACCCGCACTCCCTCGGCAACCAGCCACTCGATCTGCCGCCGAAACGACGCCGGGGGCACCGAGATGGCCGAGCCCGAATCGTCGATGGAGTGAAAGGTCAGGATGCCTCTCATCGCCGGTTCATCGGACCGGTCGGGACCGGTTCCGTGCCTCGACAGCGGCCGCGTCTACGAGCGCCAAGAACTGCGGCACGACCACCGACTCCGTCCAACGTTCGCGGACCGACTTCATGGCATTGGCCGCCAGGCGGGCGCGGTGCGAGGGGTCCTTCAAGAGTCGGTCCAGCAGCCCGGCAAGCTCTTCCGGAGTGGAGAATGTCTCGCCCGCCCCTGAAGTGGCCACGAATTCAGCTGCCGGGCCGATCCTCCGCGCGACGACGGGAGTCCCTGCGCTCAGCGCCTCGATCAGGACCCGGGCGAACGCTTCGTAGCCCACCGATGGGACCAGCACCGCGACCGCGTGCCGGAAATAGCGAGGCAGTTGCTCGGGGGCGATCTGGCCGAGGAATCGGACGTTCGTCATGCCGGCGGCGAGCCGCCTGAGGTGGGCCCCGTGATCGCCCTCGCCGGCGATCAGAAAATCGGCGCCCGTTAAGCGCCGCCAGATCGGCAATAGGTCGTCCAACCCCTTGATTCGTTCGAGCCGGCCGGCGAAGAAGAAATACGGCTGCTCCTGCGGCCGTCCCGCCAGGTCACTCCCCAGAGCAGTATCCGGGACAAAATTTGGCAGGACCACCATCTCCCGCTCCAGCCCGAACTCCCGGTGTTTTTCCCGGCTGAACTCGCTCAACGCCACCACGAGGTCAATCCGGCGGAGCGCACGGTTGATGGCCCCGGTATACCGCCAGAGTTGCGGAGGTCTTCGATACGCGAGGACGCAACGGAGGCACTCACGCTGGTCACAACGCTCCCGCCGATGCCGCCAGAGTACGTGGGTCGGGCAGACCAGCCAGTGTTCGCGCGCCATATACACCGTCACCGCATCCTCTGCCCAGGTAAGGATCCCGGGACCTCCGATCAGGGACGGGTTGTGGTAGGTGACGACGTCGAAGCGGCCGGAACGAAAGAGTTCGCGGAGCCGGCGGCTGTGGAGCACCGGCCGGCCGAACTGATGCACCAGCAGCGGCGAGAGTGCCCCCCAGCGGCTCTTGAGCCTGAGCACCCGCACTCCCTGATCATCATCCTCCTCTCGGAGGGGTGGGAGGGGCCCACTGTGGAGCGCCCCGTAGGCGTCCACATCGTGCACCACGGTGACGTCGTGCCCGCGCCGGACCAGTGCCCGCGAGAGCTGTTGGACGCTGATCGCGTCCCCCCCGAACGAGAATGGAGGATAGAAGGTGGTCACCATCAGGAAGCGCACCTACTCAGCAGCCTCCGCCGGGACCGGCCGGGTGGACGGTCGGCGCTGCTCTTCGTGATACTCGTAGTCGGTGTTCACGGACCAGAGGTCGTATGCTGCGCCCTGCATGTTCCAGACGGCCATCATCGCCGTCAGCATGGAGTGGTCCTGGTTGTTGTACTTGTGCATCCCGTTGCGGCCGACGGTATGGAGATTGTCGATCGGGTCAAGCCAGGCCCGCAGCGCATCGAGATGGCGGCGATAGGCTCCGTCATAGATCGGATAGGCTTTGGGCATCCGGATGACCGTGCCGTCGCGCACCAGCCCCGCCGGGGCCAGACCAAGCTGCTCGAGTTCCCGGGAGGCCAACGCGATCAAGTCGGCATCGTGGGCCTCCCAGAGCCCGTCTCCCTCGAAGCAGAAGTACTCAAACCCGAGACAGGTCTTTCCCGCCTCCGGCACCATCGCCCGGCTCCAGTTGTTGAAATTCTGGATCCGGCCGACCTTCACCCCCGGGGTGTGCACGTAGATCCAGTTGTCCGGGAAGAGGTTGTCCCGGTCGAGAATCAGCGCCACCACGAGAAAGTCACGGTAGCGGAGTCCGGACGCGGCGGCGGCCACCGGCGCGGGAGCGGGAGGATCGAGCGCCCGAATCAGCCCGCGGAGATCGGTCGTCGAAATTACGTGATCCGCGACGAAGCGGCGCTCACCCTCTGGAGTCTCCGCCCTGACGGCGACGATACGGTTCCCAACACTTTCGACCGATTTGACGAAATGCTGGAGGAGGACGCGGTTGCCCATCGCCTGAATCCGGTCGCTGCACGCCTCCCACATCTGGCCGGGCCCGAGCCGGGGATACCGGAATTCGTGGATCAGCGACTTGATCGCCGAGGGGCGGCGGTTGAGGGAGGCGGCATTGAGAATCGCCCGTTCCAGCGAGAGCCCCTGGATCCGCTGGGCCGCCCACTCCGCCCGGATCTCGGAGCAGGGAATTCCCCAGACCTTTTCCGTATAGGTCTTGAAGAAGATCTCGTAGAGCCGGCGCCCGAAACGGTTGGTCACCCACTGCTCGAAGTTCTCCTCCACCGCCGACGGGTAGAGCCGGGCATGGAGGTAGCTCAGCACGATCCGGATCGCATTCCAGATTCCGAGTCCCCGGAGCGCGTTGGCGGCCTTCAGGGGGTAGTCGAAGTACCGGCCCCGGTAGTGAATCCGGGAGAGCCTGGGGACGGTAATGAACTCGGGGCCGAGCATCTCCTCCCAGAGCTGGGCAACCGGCTCGATCTTGGTGAAGAACCGGTGACCGCCGATGTCGAATCGGAATCCCCGATACTGTGCGGTGCGCGAGATCCCCCCGACGATCGTATCCGCCTCGAGCACGGTGACCCTGCATCCTGCTTTGGACAGGAGATAGGCCGCGGTGAGACCCGCCGGGCCCGCGCCGATGACGACGGCGTGGTCCCCTGGCTCAAGGGGCATGATCCTCCGGCGCTGTCCGGCGGCAGGATCCAATTGCTCGCTCCCAAAGGCACTTCGTTGAGTGACCGCAACAACTCTTGGCGTGGGGCCCGTTTCACCCACATTGGGGGCATCCCGTCCGGGACCGCGCGCGCACAAACCCCGTTGAGATGCGAGGCAAACCATTGAATAACAAGCAGATAGGAAAATGGCGTCTCGGCGCATCTCCGCCCCCCAGCCCGCCCGTCTCCGAACGTCAGGGGTTTGAGGAGAGGGGGCAGTTTCCATGCCCCTTCAGGACGCCAATGTCGCGTGGCAGGCAGCGGGATGCGGCTGAGGCAGCCACGCCTCCTGTGAGACTGCCAGCACATGGGAGGCTCTCGCGGCGAACCAGGACGAATCACTGGCCCACGCAAGGGTGCTCAGTTCCGGCGCTTCGCTAACCCTCGCTCATACAGGAATGCCGCGATATGCTCGGCGATCCACCGGTTCATTGCTGGGGAGTAGTGACCGCCGGGGCGAAACAGACTCTGCAACGTGTCGGACTGGAGCTTCAGCGTTTCCGTGGACAGGTCAAAGACCTGGATGCCCCTTTCCTTCGCGCGTTTGATAACGCCGGGAAACCGGGCGTTGCTTCCGATGCGGCCATTCGTCGCCAACGCGATAGCGATGAATTGGCCTCCCCGGTTTCTGGTGAGACTGTCCAAACGAGCTAACAGAGCGACGCTGACATTGTCGCCATCGTGGTGGATCCGCTCAATAGTGGGAAGGCCTTGCCACCATCGGGGGGCGATTCGACGGAGGACGAGATTGGCGAGATCACTGTACCCCAGAACACGACGCAAGGATTGAAGACGGCGCGGAGCCGGCCTTTCGGGAACCGGGACGTTGCGCAGACTGAGTAGACCATTCGCAAGCTCGAAATAGGGCTTCCAGCCTCGGCCGTATGGGTAATAGGAGAATTCCGTCCGATTGATGTCGTCCGAAATAAAAGACAGGATCACGACATCCGGTCGATATTCATCCAGAAGCGGTTCGGCCCGAAGAACCGCCTGGTCGATTCCATAGGCGCCGACACCGGCGTTGAGCACGCGCGTGTCCAGGGCCGCTTCCAGATGTGCCGCCCACGTCTCGCTGTCATCCACCTCGTCTCCAAAGGTGAACGAGTCGCCGACCGCGAGAATCGGCCGGCTGGTAGTCGAGATTGATCTGCCGTTGCTCCGCAGGCCGAATGCGTCGACATCGGAGGTCCAATCACCACCGAATCGACCGGGGCGTGGAATCCAGCCGAGACGGGGATGGTATTCCAGGCGTCCAACTCGATTCAGGGGCTCAGCCGTCAAGGACGCAAACTGGAGCACTGTTCCATGATGGATTCGAAGCGCCAACTCCAACCCCAGCATGGCCAGGCACACACTCATGGCCGCCAGAACGATGCTGTGTACTGTGGACTTCCTCATCGCATCCTTCGGTCGGGTCCTCTGAGATTCAGCAGCGCCCTGTTCGGCAGGCGAGATCGAGATTTCAATCTAGCGCCGCCTCCGTCGTTTGTTCCGCTGACGCAGACCCGCTAGATTGATCGGCAAGGCAAGTGCCCATCGCCCTTGGAGATAGGATGCCGATCCAGCCCGATCCCTCCCGCTTTCGCGACCCGACGCTCCGGCCAATTGCCGAGAAAGTTGTGGCCGGCCAGCGACTGTCGCCCGAGGATGGCGTGGCCCTCTTCGACACCGATGACATCCTGAGCCTGGGCGAACTGGCGGCCTTCGCCAACGAGCGCCGCAACGGCGACCGGGTCTTCTTCTCCGCCAATCAGCACATCAACCCCACCAACGTCTGCATCCTCCGGAACACCTGCACCTTCTGCTCGTTCGCCCGGATGCCGAAGGAGGAGGGGGCCTACACCCGGTCCCTGGAGGAGGTGTACCACGAGGCCGAGCAGGCGCGGGGCGGTCCCACCCGGGAGTTTCACATCGTCGGTGGACTACATCCCAAGCTCAGGCTCTCGTACTACACCGACATGATCCGGGGGCTGAAGGAGCGCCATCCCGATGTCCACATCAAGGCGCTCACCGCGGTCGAGATCGCCCACCTGGCGAGGATCGAGAGGACCTCCGAGCGAGAGGTGCTGATCGCGCTCAAGGAGTCGGGGCTGACCAGCATGCCCGGCGGTGGCGCCGAGGTCTTCAGCACGGCGGTGCGGGCGAGTATTGCCGAGCGGAAGCTGACCGGCGAGGAGTGGATCCGGGTGCACCGCACCGCCCATCAGCTGGGGATACCCACCAACTGCACGATGCTCTACGGCCACGTCGAAAGCGCGGCGGACCGGGTGGAACACCTCGGCATGCTGCGCTCGCTGCAGGATGAGACCGGCGGGTTCCTGACCTACATCCCGCTGGCCTATCACACCGAGAACAACGAATTGGGGGAGGAGCTCGGCCGGGTCGGCTCCGCCACGACCGGGTACGAGGACCTCAAGAACATCGCGGTCGCCCGGCTCTACCTGGACAACATTCCGCACGTCAAGACCCACTGGCCCATGGTGACGCCCTTCATGTCGCAGGTGGTGCTCGAGTTCGGGTGTGACGATGTCGAGGGGACCGTGGTCTACGAGCGGATCTATCACCAGGCCGGGGCCACCACCGCCATGCACATGCCCTACAGCGAGCTGGTCAAATTGATCCGGGGGGCGGGCAAACGCCCGGTCGAGCGCGACAGCCTCTATCAGCCGATCCGGGAGTCGTTCCTTGATGTGGTGGATCTGCCCGCGGGTATGGGCGCGGCCGCGCCCAGCGTCCACGCCGCGTGAGCGCCATGCGCCTGGGCCGGATTCCCTGGATCAACTGCTACCCGATCTACGCCGCGGTGGACCGGGGCATCGTGCCCCTGTCGGCCGAGCTGATCAGCGGCACCGCGGCGGACCTCAACGACCTGCTGGCCGCGGGGGAGCTGGACGTGTCGGTGGTGTCGGCGGTGGAATATGCCCGCAACGCGGCGGCGTACCACCTGCTGCCCGACCTCGCGATCACCTGCGACGGTCCGGTGCACAGCGTGATGCTGTTCAGCAAGCGGCCGGTGCACGAGCTGGACGGCGCGACGGTGCTCCGGACCTCGTCCTCCCGGACCTCGGTGCTGCTGCTCGAGCTGCTCGCGAAGCACCGATGGCGGGTCCGGCCCAAGTTCGCGACGGTGCGCGCGGAATCGAGCGACCTCGACGCCCTGCGCGGGTTCCCCCACGAAGCGGTGCTGGTCATCGGCGACGCGGCCCTCATGCTGGCCGCGGATGCCCGCTATCCCTATGTGGCCGACCTGGGCAGCGCCTGGAAGGACTGGACCGGCCTCCCGTTCGTCTTCGCGGTCTGGGCCGCCCGGCGCGAGGCCGATCGTCGCGAGGTCCAGGGCATCCACCGGGCGCTGCTCGCCAGCCGGGCCTGGGGCCTCGAACACCTCGACGAGCTGGCCGATCTGGCGTCCGGCAGCACCGGGATCACCCGCGAGGTCTGCCGCGCCTACCTGGCGGACCTGGACTACGCCCTCAGCTACCGCCACCTGGCCGGGCTGACCGATTTCTTCCGCCGGCTGGCCCAGGACGGGCTGGTGCCGGACGGAAGCCTGAGCTTCATCACGGCGGCGTAGAAGAGGGATCCAGGATTGAGGATCGAGGATTGAGCATGAGCGACTTCGTCGATCGAAGCTCCGGAGAATTCAGGGACTACCTGGACCTCTATGAGCACGCCTCCCTCCTCGAGCTCGGCCGGCTGGCCGATGCGGAGCGATATCGCCATCACCCCGCCGAGGTGGTGACCTACATCATCGACCGCAACATCAACTACACCAACGTGTGCGTGGCCGACTGCAAGTTCTGCGCGTTCTATCGCCGGCCCGGCCATACCGAGGGGTACGTGTTGCCGTTCGAGAAGCTGGGAGAGAAGATCGACGAGTGCAAGGCGCTCGGCGGGGTGCAGATCCTGCTGCAGGGCGGGCACAATCCCTACATCCCGTTCGAGTGGTACCTGGAGCTCATGCAGTACATCAAGACTCACCATCCGATCCACATCCACGGCTTCTCACCCTCGGAGATCGTCTTCTTCAGCGAACGCTTCGGCCTGCCGGTCGCCGACGTGATCCGGCGGCTCCGGACCGCCGGGCTCGACAGCATTCCCGGGGGAGGCGGCGAGATCCTGGTGGACGAGGTCCGCCAGCGCGTCGCCCGGAAGAAGGCCCAGACCGACGAATGGCTCGGGGTGCAGGAGGAGGCGCACCGGCAGGGTATGAAGACCTCGGTCACGATGATGTACGGCCTGGGTGAAAGCCCTGCCGACCGGATCGAGCACCTCTTCCGGGTTCGCGAGGTCCAGCGGCGCACCGGCGGGTTCACCGCGTTCATCTGCTGGCCGCTGCAGCCCGAAGGGACGGGGATGGCCGACAGCCCCAAGACCGATGCGGTCACCTACCTGCGTACGCTGGCCATGGCGCGGATCATCCTCGACAACGTGCCGAACCTGCAGTCGTCGTGGGTCACCATGGGTCTCAAGGTGGGGCAGGTGGCGCTCCGGTTCGGCGCCAACGACTTCGGCAGCCTCATGATGGAGGAAAACGTGGTGTCCTCCGCGGGTACCACGTATCGGGCCACGATTACCGACATGGAGCGCTCGATCCTGGATGCCGGATATCAGGTGCGCCGGCGCCGCCAGGACTATTCGATGATCGAGCCGGAGCCGGTGGCGGCGTGATTGGCCGCCAGCCATGATCCGGGTGGGGATCGGGTACGACAGCCACCGCCTCGTCGAAGGCCGCCCCTTCATCCTCGGAGGCCAGCGGATCCCGTTCGATAAGGGGCTGCTCGGCCACTCCGATGCCGATGCGGTGGCCCATGCCGTGACCGACGCGATTCTGGGCGCCGCCGGCGCGGGGGACA
Organism: uncultured Gemmatimonadales bacterium; assembly: GCA_963762545.1. Lineage (GTDB taxonomy): Bacteria > Gemmatimonadota > Gemmatimonadetes > Gemmatimonadales > GWC2-71-9 > JABFSM01. The sequence goes on from CAVXLC010000002.1 coordinate 1,176,751, forward strand.
TGGGGGCCCTCTTTCCCGACACGGATCCCCGGTGGAAGGACGCCGATTCCCTCAAGATGCTCCGGATGGCTTGTGAGCACATCGCCCAGCTGGGATTCCATCCGCTTGGCGCCGACGTCACCATCATCTGTGAAAAGCCGCGCCTCGGCGTCTACAAGCAGGCGATGGCGCAGGCCATCGCCGGCGAGCTGGGCGTCCCGCCCGACGCCGTGGGGATCAAGGCCAAGAGCAACGAGGGCATGGGGTTTGTCGGCCGGGGTGAGGGCGTGGCCGTGATGGCGGTGGCCACGGTGGAGGCGCGCTGATCGAACATCTCCTGGCCCGGGCCCTCGAATGGCCTCCGCTCCTGATCTACGTCGTCATTGCCGTCTCGGTCGTGGTCGAGAACTTCTTCCCCCCCTCTCCCTCCGACGTCTTCGTGCTGCTGGCCGCATTCCTGACCCGGCAGGGCAGCATGGATCCGCTCACCATCTTCCTGGTGGCCTGGGGGTTCGGCACCGCCGGAGCCGTGCTGGTGTACTGGGTCTCGCACCGCTTCGGCAAGCGATTCTTCTCGTCGCCGGTCGGCCGGCGCCTCATTACCCCGGGGGCGTTCGCGGCGATCGAGCGCGAATATGTCCGCTTCGGCATGGCGGGGATATTCATCTTCCGGATGCTGCCCGCCTTCCGCGCCGTGGTGGCCCCGTTTGCCGGCTTCGTCAATCTCCCCGCCCGCCGGGCCTTTCCACCGATCACCCTGGCCTGCGCGGTCTGGTATGGCGGACTCACGCTGGTGGGGAGGTCGGTCGGCGCCAACTGGACCGTGATTCGCCAGTGGCTGGGGCGGGTCAACGCGGGCCTCGGCATTCTGGCCGGCCTGGTCCTGATCGGGCTGGTGCTCTGGATTCTGCGCCGACGCAATGCGCGGCGGCGGGAGCGCCTGGCGGCACTGACCCCGTTCGACCCCGCTCATCCGGAGCAGCCGGCCCTGATGATCGACGGGATGCCGGTCATTTCGATTGACGCCCTGGAACAGGCCCGGCTGGCCGAGTCGGACCGGGAAGAGCCGCAGTGACCGACGAGGTGGAGCGCAACTTCCAGCTGGAAGGATTCCGGGACCACATGGCCCTGGAGGCGGGGAGCAGCGCCCACACCGTCGAGAACTATCTGCGGGACCTCCGCCGGTTCGTGCAGTTCTCGGAGACCCGCAAGGCCCGCGAGCCGAAGGCGGTCACCCGCCCGCTGCTTCGGGATTTCGTGTTCCTGCTCAAGGACCTCGGACTCTCCCCGGCCACGATCCGGCGGCAGATTTCGGCGCTGCACACCTACTTCGGCTTCCTGATCGGGGAGGGACTCCTCTCGGACGACCCGAGCGACCGGCTGGAGACGCCGAAGCGATGGCGCACGCTCCCGGAGGTCCTCTCGGTGGCCGAGGTCGAGGCGATGCTGGCTGCGCCGTCGGCGGATCAGCCGCTCGGGTGGCGCGACCGCGCGTTGATCGAGCTCGGCTACGGCGCGGGACTCCGGGTCAGCGAGCTCTGCACGCTGGGCGTGCAGGACCTGCTTCTCTCGGAGGGACTGGTCCGGGTGTTCGGGAAAGGCGGGAAGGAACGATTGGTGCCGATCGGAAGAAAGGTGATCGGCCCCGTGTCGATCTACCTGAACCAGACCCGGCCGACACTCGATCGAGGCAAAGGCCAGGGGCGGGTCCTCCTCAACGCTCGAGGCACGCCCCTCTCCCGGGTGGGAGCCTGGGGGATCATCAAGCGGACCGCGGCGCGGGCCGGGCTGACTAAGCGGGTGACCCCGCATACGCTCCGGCACTCCTTTGCCACTCATCTTCTCGAAGGAGGCGCGGATCTGCGAGCCGTTCAGGAGATGCTGGGTCACGCGGACCTGTCCACCACCCAGATCTACACCCACGTCGACCGCGACTATCTGCGCAGCGTCCACAAGCAATACCACCCACGGGGGTAGGGCCCCCTGTGAAACCGGATGCCTCCTGATTACGTTACATCCTGTAACGCCAGCCCGTGGGGCTGGATGGCTCCCTTTGGCAGGCAGGGCAACATGCGGAAGTACTGGGCGAAGATCATCCTGGGCGCGCTGCTCATTTTTGGAGTGGGCTTCGGCATCGTCTCGGCAGCGCGAAGCGTGAAGAACCGGATCGTGTCGGGCAAGGACATCGAGATCCCGCTGGGGTCGTTCATCGGATTCAACCTCGACGGAACGAAGCTCGGCACCATTCGAGCGCTGACGATTCAGCGCACCTCTCCGAAAATGATCACCGGGTTCGAGATCCGGGCTCGGCTCTCGGATTCCGCCGGGTTTGCCCAGATGGAGAACTGCCACATCTCGGTCAACGACGTCCAGCGTATCGACGAGCGGACCCATTTCATCTGCCTTCCCAGCGACTCCGGGTATGTGCCGTTCGGCGAGGTTCGCGCCGAGCTTCGTACCGGCGATGGGATGCGCACCCTGGTGCTGCCGCTCCTGTTGCCGCCGGGTGCGGTGGCCGATATCCAGAACCAGGGGGCCAGCTCGGGGCTTCCGGTCTCCGACTCGGCGGCAGCGGAGATCCAGAGCCGGGTGCGGACCGAATCCCAGGCCTACCGTGACTCGGTCAAGGCAGCGGAGCTGGACAACCGGGCGGCCAAGGCGAACGAGACCGCCACCCGGTACAAGCAGCGGGCCGACTCGCTGCGTGCCCACCGGGTGACTCCCACGGTTCCCACGCCGGTGGCTCCGAAGTCGGCCAAGCCCCCGGTGCCCTGAGCGGGAATACGATCGGCGGGCCCTCCCCTAAGCCCTTGCGAAAACGATCCTTAGAGTATTGTCAAGCGGTCTGTCTCGGCGCGGCACGACTTTTGACTTGGGTCGGCCGCGCTTTTACCTTGGACTATGCCCGTCCTCGGTGTCATCCCGGCTCGCCTGGGTTCGACGCGGCTGCCCAATAAGCCTCTGCAGCCATTGGGCGGAGTACCCCTCATAGTCAGGGTGGCGGAGCGGGTCGGCGCACTGGGATGCATGGATGCGCTGGTCGTCGCCACGGATTCCCCGATCATCACGCAAATCGTCGAGCGGGCCGGCTTTCGTGCCGTGCTCACCTCGACCGCTCACGAGACCGGCACCGAGCGGGTCGCCGAGGTGGCGGGGAAGACCGAATTCGCCGGGTTCGATGTGATTGTCAACGTCCAGGGCGATGAGCCGTTCGTCCCCCGCGAGGCGGTGGCCGGCGCCATTGCAAGGGTCAGGGCCGGAGACGACGTGGGCACGGCCGCGGCGCCGCTTCCGGCGTCGGCCGCCGCCGATCCAGCCCGGGTCAAGGTGGTGATGGATGCCGCGGGCCGGGCGCTGTACTTCTCGCGCGCGGCGATTCCCTTCATCCGGGACCCGGATGGGATCGACCGGGGCCTCTACTGGCAGCACCTCGGCGTGTACGCCTGCCGCCGAGGGGCGTTGATGCGCTGGGTGGCGCTGGCGCCGACTCCGCTGGAGACCGCCGAACGGCTCGAGCAGCTTCGGGCTCTGCAGCACGGCATCACGTTTGGAATCGCCCTCCTGGACGCGCCGGTGCTTCCGGGCATCGATACTCCGGAGGATCTCGAGCGCGCTCTGGCCCACTGGCGGGACACCCAAGGGGTAACCACATGACGGCGACGACCGGCAACACGAAGTTCATCTTTGTCACCGGCGGCGTGGTTTCGTCGCTCGGCAAGGGCATCGCGGCCGCCTCGCTCGGGCGCCTGCTGGTCGAGCGGGGCCTCTCGGTGACCATGCTGAAATTCGATCCCTACATCAACGTCGACCCCGGGACGATGTCGCCGTTCCAGCACGGCGAGGTATTCGTCACCGACGACGGCGCCGAAACCGACCTCGACCTGGGGCACTACGAACGGTTCATCGACCGGGCGCTCTCCCAGGAAAACAACGTCACCACCGGGCGGGTATACCAGAACGTGATCAGCAAGGAGCGGCGGGGCGGGTTCCTCGGCTCCACCGTCCAGGTCATTCCCCACATCACCGACGAGATCAAGCAGGCCATCCGCCGATCGGTGCCCGACCACGACGTGGTGATCATCGAAATCGGCGGGACGGTGGGCGATATCGAGTCGCTGCCGTTCCTCGAGGCCATCCGGCAGTTCCGTCAGGAGGTCGGGCGGGAGAACGCCATCTTCGTTCATCTCACGCTGGTGCCGTTCATCGCCGCGGCCGGCGAGCTCAAGACCAAGCCGACTCAGCACTCGGTCCGGGAGCTCATGGAAATCGGAATCCAGCCCGACATGCTGGTCTGCCGGAGCGACCACTCGCTGACCGCCGACATCAAGCGGAAGATCGCGTTGTTCTGCAACGTCGATTTCGGGTGCGTGATCGAGAGCCCCGACGTGAAGTCGATCTACGAGATTCCGCTCCGGTTCCAGGAGCAGGGATTCGATCGGGTGGTCTGCGAGCGGCTGAACCTGGACACCAAGGAGCCCGATCTCACGTCCTGGCGGGCCATGACCGAGAAAATCCTCCGGCCGACCGACCGGGTCCGGATCGCGGTGGTCGGGAAATACACCGACCTGCACGACGCCTACAAATCGGTGCAGGAGGCCCTGCTGCACGGCGGCATTCCCAACGACGTGGGCGTGGACATCGAGTGGCTGGGCAGCGACCACTTCGTCGACAAGGCCAGCGCCGCCAAGCTGCTGGACGGGATGCACGGCTTGCTGGTGCCCGGCGGCTTCGGAGTTCGGGGCATCGAGGGCATGGTGGAAGCGGTGCGCTACGCGCGGGAATCCGGCTTGCCCTTCTTCGGGATCTGCCTCGGCCTCCAGATCGCCATCATCGAGTTTGCCCGCAACGTCTGCAATCTCGAAGGCACCAACAGCACCGAGTTCGATCCCGACTGCGCCACCCCGGTCATCTCGCTGCTGGAATCCCAGCGCGACGTGGCGGAACTGGGCGGCACCATGCGGCTGGGCGCCTATCCCGCCCGGCTGCCGACCGGGAGCCTGGCGGCGCGGGCCTACGGGACCACCGAGATTTCGGAGCGGCACCGGCATCGCTGGGAAGTGAGCAACGACTACCGCGAGATCCTGGCCGAGCACGGCTTGCGCTTCTCGGGGCTGTCTCCCGACGGCGGCCTGGTCGAGATCATCGAGCTGCCCCGGCATCCGTGGTACCTCGGCTGCCAGTTCCACCCCGAGCTCAAGTCGCGCCCGACGCGCCCCCATCCGCTCTTCGCATCCTTCATCGGCGCGGCGCGGCAGCATGCCGACCTGGCGGCGGGCCGGACCAGGGCCGTCCAGGAGCTGATCGAATCCTCGAAGTGAGCGGCTGGCGCTTCGCCCCCGCGCCGTTCCTCGTGGCCGGGCCGTGCGTGGTGGAAGAGGGAAGCCTGGTATCCCGGGTCGCGGAACGGCTCGCCGAGATCGGTGAGCGGCTGGGCATCCGGGTCTGCTTCAAGGCGAGCTACGACAAGGCCAATCGTTCCCGTCTGGGGGCCGCGCGGGGGCCCGGACTCGAGCGCGGTCTCGAGATTCTGGCCCGGGTGCGCGCCGAGTCCGGCCTGCCGGTCCTGACCGATGTGCACGAGGCGGCGCAGGCCGGCGTCGCCGCCCAGGTGGCCGACGTGTTGCAGGTCCCGGCGTTCCTGTGCCGGCAAACCGATCTGCTGGTGGCCTGCGGCCGAACCGGACGGCCGGTGAACGTGAAGAAAGGCCAGTGGATGCCGCCGGAGGGAATGCGGGGCGCTCTCGAGAAGGTGCGTGAGGCAGGCTCGGCCGAGGTCGCGGTCACCGAACGGGGGACCTTCTTCGGCTACGGAGACCTGGTGGTGGATTTTCGCGGGATCGGCCGGCTGCGCGAAGCGACCGGCGCTCCGGTGATCTTCGACGCGACGCACTCGGTGCAGCGGCCCGGGCAGGGGGCCGGCGGTTCGAGCGGGGGTGAGCGCCGCCACATCCCGGCGCTGCTCGCGGCGGCGGCGGCGGCCGGGGTCGACGGGTTCTTCCTGGAAACCCATCCCGATCCGGCCCGCGCGCCCAGCGATGCGGACACCCAATGGCCGCTGGACCAGCTCGAGCCGCTGCTGGTGCGCACCCTCCGGATCTGGCGCGCCGCGCGCGAGGAGACGTGATCACGCCGGAGCGGGCCCGCGCGGTCAAGCTGCTGGGACTCGACGTGGACGGGGTGCTCACCGACAATGGCATCTGGATCGCGCCGATCGAGGATCAGCGGGTCGAGTTCAAGCGGTTCGATATCGCGGACGGACTGGGTCTCGTGATTCTGCGGGGCACCGGGATCGAGGTGGCCCTGGTGAGCGGCCGGCATTCGGAGGCCACCGCGCTGCGCGCCAAGGAGCTCCGGATCGAGACGCTGATCCAGGTCAGCGGGGCCCGCAAGCTGGCGGCGGTGGAGGCCCTCCTGAAGTCGCGGGGCCTGACCTGGGCCGAGCTCGCGTTCGTCGGCGACGATCTGGCGGATGTGCCGCTGCTCCGGCGGGCCGGGCTGGCGATCACCGTCGCCAACGCCTGCCCCGAGGCCAAGGCGCTCTGCGCGTGGGTGACTCGCGCACCGGGCGGGCATGGCGCGGTGCGCGAAGTCATCGAGGAGCTGCTCAAGGCGCGCGGCGAATGGGACGGCGCGGTGGCGGCGTATCTCCGGGAGGGGGGAGAGACCGCGGTATGAACCCCGACCGGCTGGTCGCAACGGGGCGCCGGGTGCTCCGGATCGAATCCGACGCCCTCGGAGCCGCGGAGCGGGCCCTGGACAGCGGCTTTGCCGGTGCGGTCGAGCTGCTCCGGAATTGCGCCGGGCGAGTCATCGTGACCGGGGTGGGGAAATCCGGGCTGATTGCCCGCAAGATCGCCGCGACGCTCACCTCCACCGGCACCCAGGCCACCTGGCTGCATCCGGTGGACAGCCTGCACGGCGACCTGGGGCTGGTGGACCGGCGCGATGTGGCGATCGTGCTCAGCAAGAGCGGGGAAACCGAGGAGCTGGTGCCCCTGCTGGGCGAGCTGGCCCGGTTGCAGACGCCGATCATCGCCCTGACCGGGGGCCTCGACTCGACGCTGGCCCGGGCCGCCACGGTGGTGCTGAACGCGGGAGTCGAGGAAGAAGCCTGTCCCCACGACCTCGCCCCCACCGCGAGCACCACCGTGGCGCTCGCGCTGGGCGACGCGCTGGCGGTCGCGCTGCTGGAAGAGAAGGGGTTCGCCCGGGACGATTTTGCCCGGCTGCACCCCGGCGGCCGGCTGGGACGGCGGCTGCTGCTTCGGGTGAGCGACGTGATGCAAGCCCCCGGAACCCTGCTCCCACCGACCGCCACCATGCGGGAGGCGGTCGTCGAGCTGGCCCACCGGCGGGGCCTGGCGATGGTAGGGAAGGGAGGCGCGCTCCGCGGGGTGATTTCCGCGGGCGATCTCTCCCGGCTGGCCGAAGCGCACCCGGATTTTCTGACGCTGGCGGTGGAGGGCGTCATGACCTCGAGTCCCAAGACCTGCCAACCCGGAGACCTTGCCGCCGCGGTGGTGGGACTCATGGAGCACCACGGCATCATGGCGATGCCGGTGGTGGACGACGGCAATGGCGTCCTGGGCGTTGTGCATCTGCACGACCTGATGCGGGCGGGAGCGATATGAAGACGCAGGGACGCAAGGACCCACAGCCGCAAAGAGCATCGGGTGCGCCGTGGTTGGGGCGCGCCGTCGTGGCGTGCTTGGGTCTTGGCGTCGTAGCGTCCGCCGCCTGCTCCCGCGAGGGCGTTCGCCCGGTCACCGAGACCGCCGCGGCGGACAGCGCCGATCAGGTCCTGTTCCGCATGTCCACCAAGATCACCAACGAGGGGGTCCTGCGCAGCAACATCGAGGCGGATACGGCGTTCATCTATCAGCGGTCCCAAACCACGGACCTGCGGCATTTCACCGCCCAGCTCCTCGACGAAAAGGGCAATCTCAAGAGCACCCTGACCGCGGACCGGGGGCTGTACGTCACCTATTCCAACAAGCTCGATGCCCGGGGTCACGTCGTGGCCACCACGGTGGATGGGCAGAAGATCCTGACCGAGCACCTGATTTATGACAAGCAGCAGAATCAGATCACCATCGACACCACGTTCGTCTATGATTCGAAGAAGGGACACCTCACCGGGAACTGCATGAAATCGGACATCGATTTCACCATGGTCGACGTCTGCCAGCCCAAGGGCCACCAGAAGGGCAAGGGTTTCTTGCTGCCGGGGCAATGACCCGGTCCGCCGCCGGGATCCTCGCGCTGAGCGGCCTGTGCGTGGCCGGGCCGCTGGCGGCGCAGAACAAGCGCTGCCAGCTCCAGGTCGATAACGTGGCCCGGCAGGGGGTGCTGAACAAGATTCTCAACTCGTCCACCGAGAACTACTTCGCGGGCGGCGACGTCCGGCTCAGCTGCCGTTCCCAACCGGTCCGGATCTGGGCCGACAGCATCGCGTCCTACTCCGGCCAGGTGGTCCAGTTCGTCGGGAACTTTCGCTACGAGGATGAGACCGCCAAGGTCACCTCCGATTTCGGCACGTATTACAAGGACGCCGAGCGCTGGGATGCCACCGGCCGGGTGGTGTATCTCAACACCCAGGACGGGTCCAAGCTCCAGGGACCGATGGCGACCTATCGCCGCCGCATCAAGGGGGTCAACGAGCTCGAGGAGGTCTTTGCCGAGCGCCGGCCCCGCCTCACGCTGGCGGCCAAGGATTCCGCCGGGCGCGCCCAGGAGCCCTACATCGTGGTGGCCGACCGGATCCGGACCCGTGGCCGGGACCTGATGTGGGCCGGCGGCACGGTGACGATCGATCGGTCCGACCTCCGGGGGCGGGGCGACTCGCTGCAACTCGACAACGGCAAGGGCAACGCCGGTGCGCTGGTCGGGCACGCCTCGATCCGCCGGGCGGCGGCGGACAGCTTCGCGCTCTCGGGCAAGCGCATCGATCTGGGACTCAAGAACCGCGAGCTGACCGGCGTGGTCGGACGGGACAGCGCCAAGCTCACCAGCAAGGATCTCGATCTCTTCGCCGAGGCCATCGGGCTCAGGCTGGAGGCCCGCAAGGTGGTGCAGACGCTGGCCTGGGGGAAGTCACCCCGGCCCCAGGCGCTCGCCGACCAGTACGAGGTCCGGGGCGACTCGCTCGCCGTGGACACACCCCAGGAGCAACTCAAGGAGCTCAGGGCATTCCGCCATGCGTGGGTGGGCTTCAAGCCGGACTCCGCCAAGGGCGAGCGCGACTGGCTGGCCGGCGACAGCATCATCGGCAGCTTCGTGCAGCGGGCCACTGCGACGGGGCTCAAGGCGACCCTAGAGAAGCTCGAGGCGCGCCACAACGCCGCCTCCTTCTATCGCATGGGCGGCCAGGGCAATCCGGGGGGACGGCCGTCGATCAATTACGCCCGGGCGACCCGGATTCTCCTCACCATGCTCCTGGGCGATTCGATCAAGGTGGACCGGGTGGAGATGGTGGGCCAGGTCGACGGGCTCCAGGCCCAGCCGCAGGCGGCCAAGGTGGACAGCGTCAAGCGGGACACCACGCAAATCAGGCCGCTCCGGCCCGGGGGCTCGCCATGACCGTCAACGGCAATGGCGCGAGCCATCTGGCCGCCACCGGCCTCTGCAAGTCGTTCAAGCGGCGGATGGTCGTGAACGAGGTGGCGCTGGACGTCGCCCAGGGGGAAATCGTGGGCCTCCTGGGCCCCAATGGGGCGGGCAAGACCACGACGTTCTACCTCATCACGGGGCTGATCCGGCCCGACGGCGGCAAGATCACGCTGGACGGGACCGACCTGACCGGCATGCCGATGTATCGCCGCGCCCGCTCGGGCATCGGCTATCTTGCCCAGGAGCCGACGGTCTTCCGCCGGATGACGGTGGAGCAGAACGTCATGGCGATTCTCGAGACGCTGCCCCTCACCAAGGCCCAGCGCCGCGAGCGGCTGGAGCGGCTCCTCGACGAGCTGTCGATCAAGCACCTGCGCACCAACTATGCCTACTCGCTCTCCGGCGGCGAGCGGCGGCGCCTCGAGATCACCCGCGCGCTGGTCACCGAGCCGAAGTTCATGCTGCTGGACGAGCCGTTCGCCGGGGTGGATCCGATCGCGGTGCACGATATCCAGACCATCGTGTCCGGCCTGCGCCACCGCGGCATCGGGGTGCTGATCACCGATCACAGCGTCGAGCACATGTTCGAGATCGTCGACCGGGCGTACATCATGTACGAGGGCGAAGTCCGGGCCTCCGGCTCGGTGAAGGAACTGGTCTACAACGATCAAGTCGCCGAGCTGTATCTCGGACCCACGATGACGGCACGCTTGCGGAGCCGCATGGAGACTGGCACGTGAAGACCGGGCTGTCCCAGCAGACTGGCCTCCGGCAGGAGCTGCGGATCAATCCGCGGCTCTACCAGGCCATGGACATGCTCTACATGCCCATGATGGACCTCCAGCAGCACCTGAAACAGGAGCTGCTGGTCAACCCCTTCCTCGAGCTCCTCGAGCCGGAGGAAGAAGAGGAAAAGGAGTCCGCCGAAAAGGAAAAGGAGAAGGAAAAGGAGAAGCAGGAAAAAGAGGAGGAGATCGACTGGGAGGAGATCCTGCTCAACGGCTTCGACGCCGGCGGGATGCGGCAGCAATACGAGGAGCAGGAGTACATCGAGCCGGTCTCGGTGCAGACCAAGGATCTGATCGACCATCTGCGGGAGCAGCTCCAGATGCAGGAGCTCTCGCCCCGCCAGCGGCTCCTGAGCGAGGAATTCCTCGGCAATATCAGCGACGAGGGGTACCTGATCGCACCGCTCGAGGAGATCCACGACTCCGTCAATCTGCTGCTGGAGAGCCATGCCGACCAGGCGGGTACGCCCGCCCCCGACGAGGCGGACGCGGACGAATTCCCATCCGAGCCGGAAGCGGTCGACGCGCTGGCGCCGGGCCCCACCTGGATCGGGCTCCCCGACGGCGCCAAGGCCCCGACCGCCCGGGCCAAGGCCTCCGATACCAAGGCCGCCGAGGCGCCGGTCCCCAAGCCCCGGGGTGACGTTCCGGGCATTCCCTACTTCTCCATGGCCGAGCTGGAGCAGATGCTGGCGATGATCCAGCGGCTGGATCCGCCCGGCGTCGGGGCCCGTACGCTGCAGGAGTGTCTCATTCTCCAGCTGCGCGAGGCGGGCGAGACGGACACGCTGGCCTACCGCCTGGTGTCCGAGGCGTTCAACGACCTGATCGCGCACCGATGGAACGAGCTCGCGAAGCGATTCGGGGTCGAGCCGGGCAAGGTGCAGGCCGCGGGGGATACGCTCTCCCGCTTCGATCCCAAGCCGGGACTCAAGCACACCATCCGGAGCGACGGGTACATCATTCCCGATCTGATCGTCGACAAGGTGGACGGCAAGTATCACGTGAGCCTGAACGACAGCGGGGTGCCCCGGCTGCGGCTGAGCCGCTCCTACCAGGACATCGCCCGGGACAAGAAGAAGCTCACGCAGGAGAACCGGGAATTCATCGCCAACAAGCTGAACAGCGCCAACTGGATGATTCAGGCCATCGAGCAGCGCCGCCAGACGATGCTCAAGGTCATGAACTTCATCGTGGACCGGCAGCGGGCCTTTTTCGAGAAGGGCGTGGAGTACCTGAAGCCGCTCACCCTCCGGGAAGTGGCGGAGGTGATCAGCATGCATGAGTCGACGGTGAGCCGGGTGACCAACGAAAAGTACGTGCAGACTCCCCGCGGCGTGCTGCCGCTCAAGTTCTTCTTCTCCAGCGCGCTCACCACCGCGTCGGGAGAGGATGCCAGCGCCCGGTCGATTCGCGCCAAACTCCAGAAGATGGTGCAGGAGGAAGAGCCGGCCAAGCCGCTCACCGACCAGCAGATCGTCCATCTTTTCCAGGAACAGGGCATCCAGATCGCGCGGCGGACCGTGGCCAAGTACCGGGACCAGCTCGGCATCCTCCCCGCGCGGATGCGGAAGCGGGTATGACCGTCGCGCCGGTGCGGGAGCCGCTGGCCCGGACCGCCGCGCCACCGGCGCGGAGCCGGGCCCCCCTCGATGTGAGCATCCTGGTTCCCGCCAAGGACGAGGCGGACAACCTCCCCGAATTCGTGCGGCTCTGCGCCGAATTGGCGGCCGCGGCGTCCTTCTCGTTCGAAGTGGTGGTGGTCAACGACGGCTCGCGCGACGCGACGGCGCAGGTCCTGGCCGACCTCGGGTCCACTCATCCGTTCCTGCGCGTGGTGACCCACCGGCGGCAGCGGGGCATCGCCGACGCGCTGCGGAGCGCCGGCGAGGTGGCCCTGGGCGACATCTTCGTGTTCTACCCGGCCGACCTGCAATACCTTCCCGCCGACATTCCCGCCCTGGTGACCCCCATTCTCGCCGGCGAAGCGGACATCGTCACCGGAACCAAGCAGGGCAAGTACGAGAAGGCCTTCGTGAGCGGCGTGTACAACGCCCTGTGCCGTCGCCTCTTCGGGGTCAAGGTGGAAGATCTCAATTCGGTCAAGGCCTGGCGGCGGGACATCCAGCACAGCCTGCCGTTCCGTCCCGACTGGCACCGCTACATGGTCGTGGTCGCGGCGGCCGACGGCTGGAGGGTCACCTCGCGTCCGGTGCCGCTCTATCCGCGCCGGGCCGGGGTGTCGAAGTTCGGCTGGCGCCGCATTCCGGTGGGCGTGCTGGACCTGTTGTCGGTCTGGTTCTCGCTCCGGTTCGGCCGCAAGCCGATGCTGTTCTTCGGCGTGTTCGGGGCGGTGCTCTTCGGCGTCGGCCTGCTGGGCGGGCTGGTGGCGCTGGTCCTCCGGTTCGGCTACGGGTTCGGCTTCCGTCCGTTGCTCAACCTGATCGAGACCATGGTCATCTGCGGCGTCTCACTCTTCGGGTTCGGTTTCGTCGGCGAGATGATCGCCGGATTCAGCGAGGAAATGCGGCAGCTGGCCCGCCGGCTGCCGGCCCTGCCGGAATCCGAAGAGTCGGACGACAGTGCGGGCGGCGCCCCGCGGCATCCATGAAGCGAGGAAAGGCAAGGGACACCCATATGCATTCCGTCCGGAGAGGGAAGCGCTCCCGGGCGCGCCTGGCCCTGATCGTGTCGTCGGGTATCCTGGCGGTGGCCGGGTGCTCTTCAACCAGCGACCCGGGCCCGGGGCCCGGCCCCGGGAACAATCCCACGCATCCGGCGGGAACGGCGGTCACTTCCACCGCCGTAGGGAGCCGGCCCTATGGCATCGCGGTCTCCAAGGACGGCGTGGTGTTTGTCACCCAGCTCGACACGGGAACCGTCACCCGGCTGAGCCTGGCCACCGGAGCCATCGCGGGCACCGTGACGGTGGGCAACGTCCCCACCGACGTCGCCTTCAACGCGAGCGGCACCACCGCCTACGTCACCAATCAATTCAGCAGCAATCTCGGCGTGGTCAATGTGGCGGCCGGAACCCAGGGCCTCACCACCGCCGTCGGCGGCACGCCGTTCCGGGTCGCCCTGCAGCCGGTGAACGGGCATATCTACGTCTCGTCCAACAGCGATTCGATCTATGTCGTGGACGCCGGTACCAACGCGGTCACCGCGCGGATCGAGGTTGGCCTCGACCCCAACGGCTTCGCCTTCAACGCGGCCGGAACCCGGCTCTGGATCAGCAACCAGTCGGACGGTACGGTCACCGAGCTCAATACGGCCACCAACGCCGTGATCCGCACTATTACCGTGAACGGAACCCCGCAGGACCTGGTCGTGTCCCCCGACGGAACCGAGCTGTACATCGCCAACCTCGCCACCGGCGTCGAGGTCTGGAATCTGGCCTCGGCCAGCCTGACCCTGACCCTCCCATTCCAGGGAGGCGGGTTCGGTCTCGCCCTGACGCCGGATGGAACCCAGCTCTACGCCGCGGCCACCGTCACGGGCAAGGTCTACATCATCGATCGGGTCACTCGCACGTTCGTGCAGACGCTCAACCTCGGCGGCCTGCCGCGCCGAATCGCGTTTTCCGCCACCGGAGATGTCGCCGTGATCTCCAACGAAGCCGGCAGCGTCACGTTCGTGCGATGATGGGCGGCGACGCGGCGCGCGGCTCCGGAGCGCGGGAGTGAAGCTGCTCGTCGTCACGCACAATTATCCTCGATTCGGCGGTGACCCTTCGGGCGCATTCGTGGCACGGATCGCGGAGCGCGCGGCCGCGAAGGGCGGAACCGTTCGGGTGCTCGCCCCCCACACGGCCGGCGCGGCGCCCGAGGAGGCCATCCGCGGCGTGTCGATCCGGCGCTTTCGCTATGGGCCCGATCGGCTGGAGAAGGTCGCCTACACCGGCGATCTCCACCGTGGCAGCCTGCGATCCCCCCTGGTGGCCGCGGCGTTCCCCGGGTTCGTCTGGGCGTTCCGCCGCGCCATCCGGCAGGAAATCCGGAGCGGCGCCCCCGATGTGGTCCACGCCCACTGGTGGCTGCCCTCCGGCCTCCTGGCCTCCGGCGCCGCCCGCCGGCTCCTGGTCACCTGTCATGGGAGCGACGTGGCCCTGCTCGCCCACGCGGTCTTCCGGCCGCTGGCCGCCCGGGTCTTCCGCCGAGCGGCCGGAGTGACCACGGTCTCCCGTTTCCTGGCGGCCGAGGTCACCGCGCGCTTCCCCTGGATTCAGCCCCGCCTCGAGGTGCTGCCCATGCCGGTGGACTCCTCGCTCTTCGCCACCGGACGATCGCAGCCGAAACGCACGCCGCCGGTCCTCCTGTTCGCCGGCAATCTGGTTCCCACCAAAGGGGTGGATGTGCTGCTCCAGGCGGTGGCCCGGCTGCGCGCCGAGAACGTCTCGTGCCGGCTCCGCATCCTCGGGGAGGGGCCGAGCGAAGCCGGGTTACGCGACCTCGCCCAGCGCCTGGGGCTCACCGATGTGGAGTGGAGTCCCTTTCTGCCTCAGGATCGAATGCCGGCCGAGTACGGCGCCAGCACCATCACCGTCCTGCCTTCCCGGGGCCGCTCCGAAGGGCTTGGTCTCACCCTGGTCGAAGCCTTGCTGGCCGGATCCGCCGTCGTGGGGTCGGCAGTCGGCGGTATTCCGGAGGTCGTCGTTGACCGGGTGACCGGCCTCCTGGTCCGGAGCGGAGACGCCGACGATCTGGCCGGTGCGCTTCGCGAGCTGCTCCAGGACCCGGCCCTTCGGAATCGGCTCAGCGACGCGGGGCGGGCCTTCGTCACGGACATCTACGGGGCGGATACCGCCGCGGACGCCTTCCTCGAGCTGTATGCCCGCACCGATCACCGTTGACGTGGCCGCCGACCCGCCCGCCGATTGGGCGGAGCTGGCCCGCCGCGCCGGCGGCTTCTACCACGATCCGGCCTGGGTGCTGGCGCTGCGGGAGACCTACGGGTTCCGACTGCATTGTCTCTCGGCGCGGGCGGGAGACGGGCTCGCCGGCCTTCTGGCCCTGATGGAAGTCCCCCGGCTCGCCCGAACGCCTCGCCTCGTGAGCCTGCCGTTCAGCTACGCCGCCGGTCCGCTGGCCGATGACGCCGCGGTTTCGGTGGCCCTGTTCGAGCGCGCCCTGGGACTGGCCCGGGAGCGGAAGGTCCATCGACTCGAAATCAAGATGCGGGCTCCGGTCACGCCACCGCTTGAGGGATTCGAGCGGGTTCTGCGGTATAATACGTACCGGATTTCCCTCGGGGGCGGTGAAGAATCGGTGTGGGGCCATCTGCACGCCGAGAGCACGCGCCGGAGTATCAAGAAGGGCATGCGGGAAGGTGCCACCGTCGAGCGTGCCGAGGGCGAGGCGGCCTGGACCGACATGGCGGAGCTGAACGAGCGCACCGCCCACCGTCATGGGACACCCGCGCCGCCCCGCCGGTTCTTCGTGCGCACCTGCCGGGAGCTCCAGGGCGCCGGCCGCGCGGATCTCTACCTGGCCCGCGCGCCGGACGCCGTCCTGCTCGGGGGCATCGTGGTGTACAAGGGACCAGCCGAGTGGATTCATGCCTTCGGGGCGAGCACTCCGGCGGCGTCTCCGTATCGGGCCACTCATCTGTTGTTGTGGCGCGCGATCCGGGATGCCATTGCCGCGGGGATTCCGGTGTTCGACCTCGGCCGGGCCTCGCCGGACCAGGAGGGACTGGTCGAGTTCAAGCGGCGATGGGGCGGCGAGCCGATCCCGCTCGCCTATGACTGCTGGCCCGGCGCGGGCGGGCTGCACTCGGAACCCCGGGCCCATGGCGGACTCGCCCTCGCCGCAACGCTGTGGCGGCTGCTCCCGTCGCCCCTCGCCCGGGCGGGCTCCTTTCTCTACCGGTATCTGGGATAGACCATGGGTCTCTGGCGGCGGGTCCGACGGAAGGTCTTCAAGCGCTGGGCGAGAAACGCCTTTTTCCCCGCCTGGCGTCTGACCCTGCTGCGCTGGTGCGGAGCGGAGATCGGGGCGCAAGTCTACATCGCCGACGGGCTGATGATCGTGGAGGAGCTCGACGGGGATGAGCGGGTCCGCATCGGAGACCGGGTGAGCATCGCCCCCCGGGTGACGCTGGTGATCTCGTCCCATCCCAACCACTCCGCGATCCGAAGCTTCGCTCCGGTGAGCCGCGGGGACATCCTGATCGAAGCGGACGCCTGGATCGGGGCCGGCGCCGTGATCCTTCCCGGCGTTCGGATCGGACGCGGGGCCGTCATCGGCGCCCTGACCGTCGTTACGGAAGACGTCCAACCCTACCACGTCATGGCCGGGCATCCCGCGCGATCGGTGCGGGTGCTCCAGCCGAATCCGCCACTCTCGTGATTCGGGTTGCCGTTCCGGAAGGGACGCTCTCGCCCCGGACCCGGTTCGGGCTCGAGACGTTGCTCGATGCCTCGCGACTGCTCCGGGTCGACGATGCGACCGCGCCGGTCGTGGAGCTCCGGGTCGATCCCGCGGATCGGCGAACGCCGCTGAGCCAATCGTTCCACGGTGGCGACGGGTTCGTGGTGCTGGGTGCCGGTCTGCTGGACGAGGTCACCTGGGTTGCGGGTGCCGCCGCCGAACAGCGGCGGTCGGAGCGGGATTCCCACGAGCGCCTGCCGGCCGGAGCCAATCCACTGGTCGAGCAGGGCATCGAATCGATGCCGGTCGTGTCGGAGACCGCGGCCCGGCTGCGGGGGTCCGTGATGGGTGCCGCGGGCAAGCGGGGGATCCGGCTGCTCGCGCCCTGGCCGGCCGGGAAGCGGTGGGCCGTCGGCCTGAGTCACGATCTGGACGTCGTGGAGTGGTGGCCGCTGTTCACCGCCCGCCGGGTGGCCGAGTTGCTCGCCCACGGCGCCCCGGGCCGGGCCGCCCGGGTGATCGCAAGCGCGCTGGGCCACCTGGTCCGGGCGCCGGTCGAGGCCGGTATCGCGGCGCTGCTGCACCTGGAGGCCGAGGCGAAAATACGGAGCACCTGGTTCGTGATGTGCGGAGAGCCATCGATCCGCACGCTGCTCGCCGGGGACCTCACCTATCACCTCGACCGGCCGCGCGGACGGCGCATCCTCGAGCGGATTGTCCGGGGCGGACACGAGCTGGGGCTGCACGGCAGCTTTGCCACCATGGTGGACCACGTGCGGTTCGGGAGCCAGCGGGACGGCATCGCGGCCCTTGCCAAGGTTCCGGTCACCGGCGTGCGCCAGCACTTTCTCCGCTTTCGGCCCGGCCGCACCCAGCGCGAGATGGCCGCGGCGGGCTTCGGGTTCGACGCATCCTATGGCTTCCCGGATCGCACCGGATTTCGTCTGGGCGTATCCGACGTCGTGCCGGGGTGGGACGAAGAACACGGCCGGCAATCGCCGCTGGAGGAAGTGCCCCTGGTCTGGATGGACCGCGCCGCCAGCAAGTACCAGCGGGTGGAAGATCCCCACCGGTGGGTGGACGAGGCGCTCGCCAGCGCCGCGATCTGCCGCCGGATGGAGGGCCTCTGGGTCGGGCTCTGGCATCCCAACCTCACGACCCCGCTCGGCTTTCCCGGGGCGCTGGACGCCTACGAACGGCTGGTGCGCGCCCTCTCGCCGCAACAAGCCTGGTTCGCGCCCCTGACGGAGGTGGTGGACTGGCGCCGCGCCCGGCGGTCGGTGCGCGCCGTGCAGGTGAACGATCAGGCCATCACCCTCGAGGGAACGGCCGGAAGCGCCTATCCGATCGTGATCGAAGACGCCAACGGCCGGCCGGTCCCCGCGGTCCATGCCGAGAGGGCGCATGCCTGAGCGACATCCTCGGTTACGTTTCGTAGCGCCGTTCTTCACCCACGGGAGAGGGACCCTCTGTGTCGCCACCTGACGAGCCGTCCGCCTCCTTCGAGCCGAGGCATGCCGCCCTTCTGGCCGCGGCCATCTTCATTGCCGCCGTGCTCACGCTGGCGTGGCCGGCCCTTCAGGGACATGTGCTGGCCGGAGACGACTATCAGCTGGCCGGCTGGGCCTTCCGGAGGTTCGGCGCGGAATACTGGCGACAGCACCACGCGATCCCGCTCTGGAACCCGTACATCCTGGGCGGCGTGCCCTATGTCGGCGGCATGGCCGGAGACATCTTCTACCCCACGGCGTGGCTTCGCTACGTCCTCCCGCTCGACGTGGCGACCAACCTGGCCTTCGCCGGGCACCTCGTCATCGCGGGTCTCGGCATGTATGCGTTTCTCCGGGGCCTGGGCACCACCTGGACCGCAGCGGTCACCGGAGGACTGGCCTACGAGCTGACCGGAATCGTGGCGTCGCAGATCAGCCCGGGGCACGACGGGAAGCTGTTCGTCTCCGCGATGACCCCGTTTCTGTTCCTGGGACTGCTGCGCGCCATTCGCGGCCGGAAGATGACCGGGTACGCCACGGTCGCCCTCACCGTCGGTCTCGCGCTGCACGGTCACCCGCAGACGGCCTACTACCTGCTGGTCGCCGCGGGAGTCTGGGCGCTCTTTCTGATCTTCGGCGACCCCGCCGGCCCCCAAGGCACCGACCGCTGGCGGGCCCTGGGCGCGAGCGCGGCGATGGTCGTGATCGGGTTCGGGCTCTACGCCATCCAGCTGATGCCATTCTATGCCTACGTGCCCTATTCGCCGCGTGGGGAAGGAGGGCCCAGCGGGGGATGGGAGTATGCCACCGGCTACGCGTTCCCCCCGCGGGAGCTGTTCTCCACCTTCCTTCCCGAGATCAACGGGATCCGGGACTCATATTCCGGCACCAATTTCCTCAAGACCCATACCGAATACCTCGGCCCACTGGTGATCATCCTGGCCGCCTGCGGCATCGGCGGGCAGAAATGGCGCCGCGAGCGGCTGGCGCTCGGTGGCATCGGCCTGCTCTTTCTCCTGGTGGCGTTCGGGGGACACACGCCGTTCTATCGCGTCTGGTACGAGCTGATGCCGATGATGAAGAAGGTCCGCGCCGCGGGGATGGCGTTCTTCCTCCCGGCGATGGCGGTGTCGGTCTTCGCCGGCATCGGGGTGGACCGGCTCCTGTCGGGTCAGGTGCCGCTGCGCCGGATCCTGATCGGGGCGGGGTTCTTTGCGGTGTTCGGAGTGCTGGGCGCCGTCGGTGGACTGGACGGCATCGCCATGGCCCTGTCCGCGCCCGAGATGGTTCAGCGCGCGGTCGAGGCGGCTCCCGAGTTGCACGCGGGAGCCTTGCGGCTGTTTCTGGTGGCCGCGGCCGGTGGAGCGGTGTTGTTCGCCATAGGCACCTCGCGGCTCATGGGACGGTCCGCCGCCGCGGCGCTCTTCATCGTGGTCACGGCCGATCTCTGGAGCCTGGACCGGAAATTCTTCGACTTTCCAGGAACCGCCCAGGCGCTGTTCGGAGACGACGAGATCACCTCGACGATCCGGAAGACGCCGCTGCCGTACCGGGTCTGGGACCCGAAGGGCGGGGGGCTCGATCAGGCGCTCGGCGTCTATCCCGGGTCATGGTTGATGGGGCGGGACATCCCCCAGCTGCTGGGGTACCACGGGCAGGAGCTCCTGCGGTTCGACGAGCTGCTGGGCGGCAAGAACGTCTGGTCCAATCAGGTCAACCTGGGGATGCTCCAGCTCTTCGGTGTCCGGTATGTGGTTCTCCAGCAGAAACAGAGCCTGCCGGGGTATCACGAGGTGCTCGGGCCGGTCGCCACGACCACCGGGCACCCCGCGATTCTCTATGCGGCGGATACCGTTCCGCCCTATGTCCGGCTGATGCCCGGAGCGGTCAAGGCACCCGAAGGCCAGGTGGCGGAAATCGTGGCCGACGCGCGCTTCCCGCTGCTGTCGGTCGCGATCTACCCGGACAGCGAAAAGGTCTCCCCGGCGCCGCTCGGGAACCAGCCTCCGGTACCGGCGACCGCCACCGCGAGCATCACCTCCTGGGAGCCCGGCAGGATGCGGGTGGCGATTCAGGGGCGTGATGAGCGTCCCCTGTACCTGGTCGTGGCGGAGAACTGGTACAAGGACTGGCGGGCCACCGTGGACGGCGCGGCGGTTCCCGTACTGCGGGCCCAGCACACGCTGTTATCGGTGGTCGTCCCGCCCGGCGCCAAGGAAGTCGGGCTCGACTTCCAGTCTCCCGAGTACCAGCGCGGCCGCCTGATCACCCTCCTGTCGGCGGTCCTGGTGGCCGGCCTCTTCCTGCTGCCGGTGCTGCGAAAGGGAAGCCGCGCCGATGCCTGAACGGTTCCTCGTCATCCTGCCCACCTACAACGAGAGCCAGAACCTGCCGAGAATCGTCCCCCCGATTCTGGCGCAGGATCCGCGGCTCGAGATTCTGGTGGTGGACGACAATTCGCCCGACGGGACCGGCCGGCTCGCGACCGACCTCGCGGGAGTCAACCCCCGGGTGCACGTCCTGCACCGGGCCAAGAAGGAGGGGCTGGGCCGGGCCTACCTCGAGGGCTTCGCCTGGGGGCTCGAACGCGGCTTTGATCTGATCTTCGAGATGGACTCGGACTTTTCCCACGACCCGAAGTTTCTGGTCGATCTCATCGCCGCAGCCCAGGACGCCGATCTGGTTGTGGGGTCCCGGTACAAGAGGGGCGTCAATGTCATTAATTGGCCGATGTCCCGATTGCTGCTGTCCTACGGGGCCAACCTGTACGCCCGCTGGATCACGGGGCTGCCGCTCACGGACGCGACCGCCGGGTTCAAGTGCTTTCGACGCGAAGTCCTGGCCGCGATCCCGCTCGAGAAGGTCCGCTCCAACGGGTATGCGTTCCAGATCGAGATGAACTACCGGGCGTGGAAGAAGAAGTTCCGGCTTGCGGAGGTCTCCATTGTCTTCACCGATCGGGTCGAGGGAAGCAGCAAGATGAGCAAGGCGATCGTCCGGGAGGGAGTCTGGATCGTGTGGTGGCTCCGGATCAACAGCCTGGTGGGGCGCCTGTGAGCCTTTCCTTCTACAAGATGACCGGCTCGGGCAACGACTTCGTCTTCGTGGACGGCCGCTCGTTCCCGGCGTCGGGGTGGTCAGCCCCGGAAATCGCGGACATTTGTGACCGCCGGACCGGGGTAGGCGGCGACGGCCTGGTCGTGGTGGCTCCTCAGGGTCCCGACGGGGTCCGGATGGTCTATTTCAATGCCGACGGTTCCCGCGCCGGCATGTGCGGCAACGCGGCGCTGTGTACCACCCGATTGGCGGCCCGGCTGGGACTGGCCCCGGCGACCGGCATGCTGCTCCACAGCGACACCGGAATCCTCCGGACCCGGTGCGTTGGCCCGGGTTGGGGGGCGGAACTGCTCCTGCCGGATTTCGGTCTCCCGGAGCCGGTCGACGTCAAGCTCGAGGCCGGCGAGAACTGGATGGTTCTCGCTACCGTCGGGGTGACGCACCTGATCGTGATGGTGGACGACCTGGCGGCCGTGGACGTGGTCGCTCGGGGCCGGGAGCTCAGGTTCCACTCCGCATTTCAGCCCAAGGGGTTGAACGTGAATTTCGTGGGCCCGGCGGTCCGGGGCGGGGACGCGACGTGGGGCGTCCGGACCTACGAGCGAGGGGTCGAGGCTGAGACGCTGGCTTGCGGCACCGGGACCGTCGGGGCGGCGTTCGCCCTGGCCGACCGCGGGCTGGAGCGACTGCCGGCTCGGATCACCTCCTGGAGTGGCAACGTCTATTCAGTCGCCGGCCGGCTCGAAGGGAGAATGGCCCGCGAGCCATGGCTCTGTGGCGAGGGCAGGCTGGTATTCGAAGGCACCTGGCCCGATCAGGGCCAGGTTTCGCACATCAGCGGAACACCAAACACATCAAGCGTTTAGGCGTCAGGGAATCTGCCATTTCCACATTTATCCACTATTGTAGTTAACATAATACATCTTATACGCACTATTCCATGCGCTCACGAAAACGGGCCCGACGCCGACCGCACCCCGGGCCCTGTCGTTACCGCCTCGAACGACCTACAGCGCTCCCTTGGTCCATTCCGCCAGCCGAACCTCGGCTTCGGCCTCGCCCGGGACATCCCGGCCGAACTTGGCGATGATGCCCCGAAGGACGTCGGTGGCTTCCTTTTGCTTTCCGGCCAGCCGGAGCGACCGGGCCTGGCCAAGGAGGGCATCGACCTTTCGGTAGCTTTCCTGGGCCAGCTCGGCCGCTTTGGCGTAGGACTGCGCGGCGTCATCGTACTTCTTGAGGTTCTCGAGCGCCCCGCCTCGCATGCTCCAGGCCCCGGAGGCATAGAACGCCGGAGGGTTCCGCTCGGCGAACTTCTTGAGCTCATCGGCGGCGATCTGGGTCTGGCTGGAGGCGAGCCGGACCTCGTTGAGCGCGAGCTCCGCCGCATACCCGGCTTCGGTCCCGCTGAACGACTGCGCCACCCGCTGGAACTCGCCCGCCGCCACCGGAAGGTTGCCTGCTTCGAACGCGGAGCGTGCCCGATCCAGCGCCTCCAGGCCGGCCGCCTCCTTCCTCCTACCGGTCTCGATGATCAGCCAGGCGCCTACCGCCACGACCGCCACTGCGACAGCCGTGTAGGTCACGATCTTCCGGTTCTTCTCGAACCAGGCCATCAGCGCTGATTGATCCGCTTCGGCGGACGCGGGCTTTGGCGCGGTGACGCTGGACTGCACTGTCGAAGCCATCTGGATCCTTGTTCGGGTTTCGGGGTCGAGTGCCCCCGGGGCGACTCGAACGCCCGGCCTACGGTTTAGGAAACCGCCGCTCTATCCACCTGAGCTACGGGGGCCAAGCCATTGAATCTATCGGACTTGCGTGGGTCGGGTCAATGAGGGAAGTCCGGACTACCGGATCTCGAAGGTGATGAGCCGTTGAGCCTCATCAAGACTATCAACGATGTGTAGATAGGTGACGGAAGCACTGGGCGGTCCCTGCCTGAGGGCCCGCTCGAATTCCTCCAATTGCTCCGCGGTGCCCTCGGCCGCGGCCTCCACTCGCCCATCCGGGAGGTTGCTCACCCAGCCCGTCACGCCGATACGCTGCCCTTGGCGCCACGCGTAATGCCGGAATCCGACGCCTTGCACCGCCCCGGATACCAGATAGCTCCGTCTCATCCGGCCCGGGTCCGCCGGTCGTTGACGAGACCGATGATCATCGGGAGCAGCGACAGACCGATGATGCCGAGGACCACCAGTCCGAAGTTCTGCCGCACGAAGGGCAGATTCCCGAAGAAGTAGCCGGCCCAGACGAAGGCGCTCACCCAGAGGGCGCCGCCGACGACACTGTACGCCAGAAATCGGGGATAGGTCATCGCGCCGATACCGGCCACGAACGGCGTGAAGGTCCTGACGATCGGGATGAACCGGGCCATGACCACGGTCTTGCCGCCGTGCCGGTCGAAGAAGGCGCGGGTCCGATCCAGGTATTCCTTCCGGAAGAAGCGCACTTCCCCGCTGAACGCCCGGGGCCCGATGTACCGGCCCACCCAGTAGTTGACGTTGTCGCCGGCCAGCACGGCGGCAAAGAGGAGCAGGTTCAGGAGTCTCGGGTCGAGCGACCCGAGGGCCGCGAACGTCCCGGCCGCGAAGAGCAGCGAGTCTCCCGGGAGGAGCGGGGTCACCACCAGTCCGGTTTCGCAGAAGACGACGCCGGCGAGGATGCCATAGGTCCAGGTGCCGTATTGCGCGATGATCTCGCTCAGGTGCCGGTCCAGGTGCAGAAAGAAATCGATCGCGTGCTTCAGGAATTCCACTCAGCGTTCCCCTTTGGCGTCGAAGCCGAATTCCCCGAGCAGCGGGACGAATCGCACGTCGGAGACCGTGGTGGTCTCAACCTGGCCGCCATGCTTCTCCCCCAGGGTCAGCACCTGATGGCTCTGGTCGCCCAGCGGGATGACCAGCCGCCCCCCCTCGGAGAGCTGCTCGATCAGGGGGGCTGGAACCGAAGGCGAAGCCGCGGCCACCACGATCGCGTCGTAGGGCGCGTAGGCCCGCCATCCCAGGGTTCCGTCGCCCACCACGACGCTGGCGTTTCCGATGCCTGCGGCCGCCAGGGCATCCCGGGCCCCGCGGGCCAGCTCGGGTATCCGTTCCACGGCCAGGACCGTGCTGGCCAGCGACGCGAGCAGCGCGGTCTGATACCCGGAGCCGGCGCCGACCTCCAGCACCCGGTCGGTGCCCTTGAGCCGGAGCAGCTCCAGGGAGCGGGCCTGGACGTATGGCTGGGAAATGGTCTGCCCGGCGCCGATCGGGAGCGCGGAGTCTTCGTAGGCCCGGTGCCGCGCGGACGCCGGCACGAAGAGGTGCCGGGGCACCATGGAGACGGCATGGAGCACCGCCAGGTCGCGAATGCCCTTGTCGCGGAGCGTCTCGACCAGCAGCGCCCGATATCCCCCGTAGCTGTCCCCTTCCCCTACCCTTCGAGCGCCCATTCACGCACCGTCTCGACCAGGTCGTAGCTGGTGAGATCCATGTGAAGCGGGGTGATCGAGATGTACCCGTCGTGGACCGCCTGGTGGTCCGACTGGGCGTCGCCGGTCCAGGTGATCTCTCCGCCACCGATCCAGAAGACTTCCTTTCCCCAGGGGTCCCGCATCCGGGTGAGTCCTTCGGAGAAGAAGCGGCTGCCCAGCTTGGTCACCCGGACGCCCCGGACGTCCCGCGCGTCGATGCCGGGGAAATTCACGTTGAGAATCATGTTACGGGGAAAGGTCGGGACCTCCACGATCCGGCGCACCAGCGCGGCCAGCAAATCGGCATAGGAGCCGAGGACCTCGATCTCCCGGCTGGCAAACGAGAAGGCGATGCCCGGGATGCCCAGGGTCACCGCCTCCATGGCGGCGGAGACGGTGCCGGAGTAGAGGACATCCTCGCCCATGTTGGGTCCGTGGTTCACGCCAGAGAACACGAAGGCGGGCCGTTCCGGCATCAGGGCGCCCACGGCGAGGAGCACGCAGTCGGTGGGCGTGCCGTCCACCTGGTACGAGCCGTCGTGGAGCCGGATGGGCCGCAGCGGCCGGTGCAGCGTGAGCGAGTGCGAGGTGCCGCTCTGTTCCCGGTCCGGGGCCACGACGGTCACCTCTCCCACCTCGCGGCACGCCGCCGACAGCAGCGTGATGCCGGGGGCAAGCACCCCGTCGTCGTTGCTGACCAGGATGTTCACAGGGCCTCCGGGGGCCGCGCGCCATCGAGCAGCTCGAGCACCTCGTCGAGCTGATCCCGGAGCTCGCGCAGCGTGGTCCGCGACGCCGCCCGCGAGGCCTGCGCCTTGAGCTCACCGGTCTTCCGGTATTGCTCGATCCGGAGGCGGGCGCCCTCGATGGTGTATTTCTCGTTGTAGAGGAGGTGCTTGACGAGCATGATGAGCTCGACTTCCCGGCTCTTGTAGACCCGGTTGCCGGATCGGTTCTTGGCGGGATTGAGAAACCGGAACTGGCTTTCCCAATAGCGCAGCACGTGGGGCTTGAGATCGGTGAGGGCACAGACCTCTCCGATCGAGAAGAACTCCTGGGTGGGCCGCGGCAGAGTCACGTCCACTGCTCCGGCTTGGGAGTACGTTCCATGAGCTCCATGATGGCCTGGCGGGGCGGCTTGGCCTCGAACAGGCACTGGGCGACTTTGCGCGCGATCGGCATCTCGACCCCCGCCTGTTCGGCCATCCGGAGGGCCACCCGGGCGGTGTAGACGCCCTCCACCACCGAGCGCTGACCGGCGGAATGGCCCTCCAGCGTCGCTCCCCGGGCCAGCGCGACGCCCAGGGCCCGGTTCCGCGACAGCGCCCCGCAGGTGGTCAGCACCAGGTCGCCGACGCCGGCCAGCCCGGAAAAGGTCCGGGGGTCAGCGCCGAGGGCCACGCCCAGCCGGGTGATCTCCGCCAGCCCGCGGGTGATCAGCGCCGCCCGCGGATTGTTGCCGAGGCCGAGTCCGTCGCACATGCCGGCCGCGATGGCAATCACGTTCTTGAACGAGCCGGCCAGCTCGGTGCCGATCACGTCCCCGCTGGTGTACACCCGGAAGGTGGAGGTAGTGAGCAGGGTCTGGGCCCGCTCCGCCGCGTCGCCACTCTCTGACGCGGCCACCACCGCCGTGGGTTGTCCCTGCGCCACTTCTTCCGCGAAGCTCGGGCCCGAGAGAATCACGTAGGGCCGGCCCGGCAGCTCTTCCGCGCAGACCTCCGACATCCGCTTGAGGGTGTCGGTCTCGATCCCCTTGCTGGCCCCGATCACCAGGGCGTCGCGCGGCACCACCCGGGCCAGCCGCGAGAGGACCCCGCGCACGTTCTGACTGGGACTCACCGACAGCAGCACCGGCCGCCCGCGGGCCGCCTCCGCCGGATCGGCCGTCGCGCGGAGCGTCGGGGGGAGCCGGATCCCCGGCAGATAGAGCGGGTTCTCGTGCCGGCGGTTGATCGAATCCGCCACCTCGGGTTCGTGCGACCAGAGCAGCACATCCGCGCCGCTCCGCGCCAGGTGGTTCGCGAGCGCGGTACCCCAGCTCCCCGCCCCCAGGACCCCGACCGCGATCATGTGGGCCGCTGCCCGAACCGGTTTTCCGTGCCCGCCAGGAGCCGCCGAATGTTCTTCTGGTGCAATCCGATGATCAGCGCCGCGAGCAGGATGAACAGCCCGATCATCGGCCGCCGATCCGGATGCAGCAGGTACACCGCCGGCGGCAGCACCGCCGCCGCGATCACGCTGCCCAGCGACACGTAGCCGCTCACCTTCACCACCAGCGCCCAGGTCGTCAGGGCCGCCAGAAACGCCAGCGGCGCCAGACCGAGCACGACGCCGGCGCCGGTGGCGACGCCCTTGCCGCCACGAAATCGGAGGAACACCGGGAAGACATGGCCGATCACCGCGGCTGCCCCGAGCGCCAGGGCTCCCACGGCTCCGCCGCCTGCCTGCGGAGCGTAGACCAGCACGGGAACGGCGCCCTTCAGCACGTCGAACAGGCCCACCGGTACCGCGTAGCGCCAACCCAGCACGCGGAAGAGATTGGTGGCGCCGAGATTGCCGCTCCCCAGGAGTCGCAGGTCCTGCCCCGTGACGATCCGTACGACCAGGTAGCTGGTGGGAATGGCCCCGCCCAGATAGGACAGCAGGAGCCAGGGGAGGAATCGGCTCACCGGCGGCCGCTCTTCAGCGAGAACTTGAGCCGGACCGGCGCGCCGGTGAATCCCCAGGCGCTGCGAAAGCCGTGCATGAGGTAGCGCTGGTACGCCTCCGGCACGTCGTCGGGGCGGTTCGACACGATGGCGAATGCCGGTGGCGCCGTCCCGATCTGGGAGGCGTACACCAGCTTCACCTCCTCGCCCTGCTTCTGGGGCGGCTGCTGCCGCTGAATCAGCGCCTCCAGCACCTGGTTCACTTCCGCGGTATTGATCCGGTGCTCCCGGGCCTCGGCCACTTCGAGCGCCACGTCGAGCACCTTGCGGGTCCGCTGGCCGCTGAGCGCGGAGATGTACACGAAGGGCACGTACTGCAGGAAGGGCGCCTTCGCGATCAGCTGCTCCTCGCCGCGCTTGGCGGTATTGGCGTCCTTCTCCTCGATCAGATCCCATTTGTTGACGGCGATGACCAGTCCGGCGCCCTGTTCCCAGGCTTCGGTGGCGATGCGGAGATCCTGATTGTGGAGTCCGAGCGCCGCATCCACGACCAGAATGCAGACCGCGGCCTGCTCCATGGCCCGCTTGGTGCGGAGTGTGGAGTAGAACTCGACGTCGTCGTCCACCTTGGCGGTGCGGCGGAGGCCGGCGGTATCGATGAAGCGGATGACCTTGCCCTGATAACGCAGGATCGAGTCCACCGCATCACGGGTGGTGCCGGCCACCGCGTCCACCACGTAGCGCTCCTCCCCGAGCAGCCGGTTGGCCAGGGAGGACTTGCCGGCGTTGGGGCGGCCCACGATGGCGATGTCCACCGTCGGCTCCTGCTCGGCCTCGGTGGCCGCCGGGAGCCGGGCCACGATGGCATCGAGCAGATCTCCGCTGCGGGTCCCCACGGTGGCGGAAACGGCCTGAGGCTCGCCGAAGCCCAGCGAATGGAACTCGTGGGCGTAGACCTGATCGCCTCCCTGGTCCAGCTTGTTCACGGCCAAGACGACGGGACGCCCGGCGCGGCGCAGCTTCTCCGCCACCGCCTGATCCACCGGGTTGAGCCCTTCCTTGCCGTCCACCACGAAGAGGATGAGATCCGCCTCGGCCAGCGCCAGCTCGACCTGCTGGCGAATGGCCCGGTCCATCGTCACGTTCGAATCGGGCACCAGGCCCCCGGTATCCACCAGCCAGAAGGCGCGGCCGGCCCACTCGGCCTCGCCGAAGTGCCGGTCCCGGGTGGTGCCCGCATGTTCCGAGACGATGGCGGCGCGGCCGCCCAGGATCCGGTTGAAGAGGGTCGACTTTCCGACGTTGGGACGGCCCACGATCGCGACAGTCGGCTTGCTCACGCGGCGGCTCCGGCTTCCAGCGCGTCGCTGAAGTCCTTGCTGAACCGGAGCGGCACGGGCACCGCGGCAGCGAGCTCGTCGGCGCTCATGTTGTCGATGAACAGGAAATCGTCGTTCAGGGACTCGCCCGGAAGGAGGATCAGGTCGAGGTCGTTGCGGGCCGCGAGGGCCTCGGCGATCGATTGGCCGGGCAGCAGGCCGGCCGTCGTCACCCGGGGCCCGAACAGCCCGTTGGACACGACGATCAGCTCGAGCCGGGCACCGGACGCCTCCTCCAGCGGCGCCATCACCTGGGGCATCAACCGTCCCATGGACGTTCCGGTGACGACGCCGATGCGCCGGCCGGCCCAGTCGCCGAAGCGGCCCGCCTCTTCCCTGATGCGGCGCTGGAGGAACCGGACCGAGCCTACACCGTTCTCGACCTGCTCGAAATCTCCGTAGGACGCTTCGGGCGGCAGCGGCAGGTCGGCGCGGAGGTAGAGCTCGTCGGCGCCATAGACCCAGGGCGCCCCGCGCTCCCCCAGCGCCCGCTCCTGCCAGACGTTGAGCTGGGCGACGGCGGTCCGGCACTCGTCGGTGGTGGGTTCCCGCACCCGGCTGTGCTTGCTGAACTCGGTCAGGCCGACCGGCACGATCGAGACCCCGAGGATGGGGGCCCCGAAGGCATAGAGATCGGAGAGCGTCCGGTCCAGCACGGCGCCGTCGTTTACTCCGGGGGACATCACGATCTGAGTCTGGAACCGGATGCCGTGATCGGCGAAGCGCCGCAGCTGTTTCAGGATGTCGGGCGCGGTCGGATTGCGCAGCAGCCAGCGCCGGATCACCGGGTCGGTGGCATGCACCGAGACATACAGCGGGGAGAGCCGGTACTCGATGATCCGGGCCTCATCGGCGGGCTTGAGGTTGGTGAGGGTGGCGAAGTTGCCGTACTGGAACGACAGCCGGTAGTCGTCATCCCGGATGTAGAGCACGTCCCGGAGCCCCTCCGGCAGGCCGTCCACGAAGCAGAAATCGCAGCGGTTGGCGCAGCGCCGGATTCGAGCCGGCTCGACCGCGGCACCCAGAGGCTCGGTGAGGGGGCGCTCGATGTCGAACTCGATTTCCTCGCCGTCCGGCTGACGGACGTGGAGGCTGAACTCCTCGTCGGCGGTGAGGAACTGCCAATCGAGGAAATCGTCGAGCTCGCGCCCGTTCACCGAGAGGAGCTCGGTGCCGGGCCTGAGACCGAGCTCATCGGCGATGGAACCGGGCTGGACCTGGGTGACCTTGATCATCGGGGGAAAGATGTCTCTAATAGCCTCAAATATCAAGAGTTAGGCGTTCACAAATCATCTCATTTGGCAGCCAGATTTGGCAAGAACGGCCGGACAGCACCCCGAATGTGGTTGCAGGGGCACCTGTAGAGTGTGTTGGGAGGCCGGAAACAGGCGGTGTCGCGGAGCGGGAGGGTCGAGTGCGCCGGCGAGAAGAGGCCTGGCGACCCAGGGTCCCAGGCGCCTCTCACAAGAAGGCCACCCGATTCGGGTGGCCATTGGGCATTGCAGGGCCCCTGACTCGAGAGCGGGCGACCGGATTCGAACCGGCGACGTCCAGCTTGGGAAGCTGGCATTCTACCACTGAATTACGCCCGCAGACCGGGGAGGAGTATGTCCCCGGGGCCCGACTCCCGTCAACCGAGCGGCCAGCCTACCTGGCGTGGTATCGCCATCCACTGATCCCGGAGCCCTTGGCGTCGACCTGGAAGCTGTGCTTGGCGCCATCCGCGAGCACCGGGATGGTCACTTCCTTGGTATCGATGACCTTTCCGGTAACGTCCACGAATTCGACGACCAGGGTAACCGGGGCCGTCTTGAGCGGCTTGCCGGCGGCGTCCTGCGCAACCCGGCCGGTGGCGTCGGCGCTGAGCCGCGCGGTCGACTGCCCCATCTGGAAAGTGCTCACATCCACCGTGAACGGCAGCGCCACCAGCTTTTCGGCGGTCTTGAGCACCGCTTCGTCCTGCTTCTGGGCCCGCTGGCCCTGGGCCAGGAGGCGGAGCGCGTCCTGATTCATGGGCTCCATGTCGAGGAGCTTCTGCGCCTCCGCGATCAGGCTGAGGTCCTGCGTCGTGGCGATGGCGTCGTAGGCCGCGGCGCTGTCGGCCTGCTTGGCCTTGCGGAACCCGTCGGCCTTCTCATGCGCCGCGCGGGCCATGGCAAAATAGGTATTGGCCAGGTTGTAATGCGCGTCGCGGCCGTAGGGATTCCGGGTCACCGCCTTGGCGAAGACGACCTCCGCGTCGGGAAAGCGCTGGGAATTGAAGGCCGCCACGCCGACCGCCATCATGTCCTGAAGGTCGAGAGAATCGAGGTTGGTTTTGGCGAACTGCGCAACCATGGCGTGTTCCATCGCGTCGGCACTATCGGCCATGCCGGAGTTCCGGAATGCGACGGCCAGGGACCGCTGTGCGTCGGTGTCATTCGGCTTCCAGGCGAGGTACTTCCGGAACATCGCGATCGCTTCCGGATTCCGGTTGAGTCGCTGGTACATCACCGCGAGGTTGAGCGCCGCCCCGTTCCGGTCCTCCACCAGGGAGGTGTCCTTCTCCGCAATTTCCAGCGCCTTCTTGAAATACACCGCGGCGCTGTCCTCCCGCTGGGTGTTGGCGAAGACGACGCCCATGTTGGAATAGACGTGGGGCAGCTGGCGGAACAGGAGGTTGGCGTCGCGGAACAGCGCGAGCGCGGAGTCGATGTTTCCCTTCCGCTGGAAATCGATGGCAGTATTCGCGAGGTTCGCCCAGCTGTTCTGGCGGTACTGGGTGATGTCGATTTCGCAGGTGGGCACCAGCTCCTGGGCCTTGGTGAACCCGGAATCGGCCTCGGCCGCGTCGCCGCGAAGCAGGGCCACCCGCGCCAGATAGTACCAGGAGGCCGCATTGGTACCCTGGGCTTCCTGCGTAATGGCCGTCACCAGGTTCTGGCGAGCCTCCTCGAGCAGCGCCTTCTTCTCGTCGGGAGTCTTGGCGTCGTACGACTTCCGCAGCGTCTCCTCGCCCTTCTTCACCTTGGCATTGATGGCCTTGAGGGGACAGAGGGGCGGCGTGTACTTGGCCGGCTGCGCTGCGGCGAGGCGCTGGTTGATCGCGCCCTGTTGCGCCGCGAGCGGAGCTCCCGCCAGTGCGGTCGCGACAACCAGGATCGTGATACGCGTCGTCATTCCGACTCCTTGGGGACGGTGGTTCGGGCGGCCGGCGCGCCCACGGGAGCGTGAGCCTGCCGTCCGGCCAGTTCTTGAAACTCTCGGGCCAGCTCATGCGCGGGACGGCCGGTCCGCCGCGCCTCGGCCACGACATCATCGAATTCGGGCTTGGCCCGCGGGCCGCCGGGCGCATCTACGGTCTTCATCCGGACGGCCCCGCCACCCGGTGTGCGCAGGTCCCATTGCCGGCGCGACAAGGTAATGCGCTCCGCTATGGACCGCCGGATTCCCGCGGTGGTGCTGTGGCGGAACATGGCGTCGGCGACCGCGTCAGCGCGATCCGGGGAGCACATGACCTCCACCCTGAACCCGATCCGGCCCTTCTTCATCTGGGTGGGCCAGATCTGCACGTCGAGGGCGCCGGCGATCGTGGCCGCCTCGCGCAGCGGCTCCAGGTACTCGGGGCTCAGGTCGTCCACGTCGGTGGCGAGCAGCACAACCTGCCCGGCCTCGGCGGCGCCGCTCGCCAGGATCAGCCGCAATGCGTTGGGCCAGGCGCCCGGATTCCGGGTTCCCGCCCCCCACGCGGTACGAACCGGCCGCCAGTGGCCCGGTGGCGCACCGCCGGAGAGGACCCGCAGCAACACCGCTCCCGTGGGGGTCGTGGCCTCTCCGGTGATGAAGCCGCCGGTGCTCACCGCGAGTCCTTCAGCGAGGATGGCGGTGGCCGGAGCGGGTACCGGGAGCAGACCATGCGCCGCCTCGATCCAGCCCGACCCCAGGGCAGCGGGCAGCGAATAGACCCGATCGATGCCCAGCTGCTCGAACCCTTCGATGCCGCCGACGATGTCCACCAGCGCATCGTAGGCGCCGACTTCGTGCAGCGACACGCGGTCCGGGGCGATCCCGTGTACTCTGCCCTCGGCCTCCGCGACCAGCTGGAAGGCTCGGACGGCGAGCTCCCGGGTGCGAGCGGACAGGGGTGCGTTTTCTATCAGCCCGATCAACGCCTTCACATGGCGGTGAGGGCCGTGGCTCTGGTGATGCCGGTGTCCGTCCTGATGATCGTGGCCGGCATCGCCAGGCTGCTCTACCCGACCGTCCGGAAGCCTCACGGCGACTTTGCGGCAACGGATGCTGCAGCGCATGACCGATTCCGTCTCGATCGTCACCTCGGGGATACCCAGGCGTGCGGGAAGTCCGGTGAGCCATTCGAGCGGGGCTCCGGCGTCCAGCAACGCGCCCAGCACCATGTCTCCGCTGATTCCGGCGGCCGGATCCAGAATAGCGAACTCGTGACCGGCCATAGAGTTAAATATCGCTCCGATTTACCCCCGGGGCAATTCCGACGGGTGTCGATAGAGCCATCCGGCTCCGGTGTTGAAAAGGACGACTCGATCCTCGGGAACCAGCACACCCGCCGCCCGGAGGGCCCGGGCGGCGGCAATCGCGGCGCCTCCCTCCGGGGCGAAATCGACTCCCTCGAGGCGGCTGCCCGCAACGGCCTCGGACGCAAGGGCTGCGTCACTCACCGCGATCGCGCCGCCGTGACTTTCCCGGAGCGCGCGCAGCATCAAGCGGTCACCCAGCGCGCCGGGGACCCGCAAGCCGCTTGCGATGGTCCGGGGGTCGGGCCAGGGCTCGCAGTGATCCGCCCCATCGAGGAAGGCCTTGACCACCGGGGCGCAGCCCTCGGCCTGCACCGTGTACATCCGGGGGAGCGGCCCGGAGGTCCAGCCCGCCGCCGCCAGCTCTTGAAACACCTTCCACATGCCGATGAGCCCGGTACCGCCGCCGGTCGGGTAGATGATGACGTCGGGCAGGCTCCAGCCGAGCTGCTCGGCCAGCTCCAGGCCCAGCGATTTCTTTCCCTCGATGCGATAGGGCTCGCGGAGGGTGGAGAGATCGAAGGCACCGCTCTCGGCGGCATAGGCGCGACTGGCCTTGCCGCAATCCCCGATGTGGCCGTCGAGCAGCCGCAGATCGCCCCCGTAGCTCAGGATCTGGCTCAGGATCGTGGCCGGCGTGGTCTTGGGCGCGTAGACGCGAACCGGAATGCCCGCCCTCGCCCCGTAGGCCGTCGCGGCCACGCCCGCGTTGCCGGCGGTGGGGAGGGTGAAGGCCTGCGCGCCCCCGGCGACCGCGCGGGTGATGGCCGCCGAGAGACCCCTGGCCTTGAAGCTGCCGGTCGGATTGGTTCCCTCATCCTTCACCAGGACGCCCGGCAACCCGATTCGCGCCCCGATTCGCGGCGTGGCGAGGAGGGGCGTATCGCCTTCGCCCAGGGTGACCGGCAGTTCATCGTCCCCGAGCGGCAGAAAATCCCGGAAGCGCCACATTCCGCGGCCGGCCGCGACTTTCTGGCGGTTGGCGGGGTCGGGGCGCCGTTTCGGGTAGCGCACCAGCAGCGGCTGGCCGCATTCGCACACGGTCGGAAGCCCGTCCGTCGAAGCGCCCTTGCCGCAGAGCGAGCATTCCAGCACCCAGTCCATCACGGGTCACTCCTTCCCTTCAGGTGACCGAGCACGCGGGTCGCGAGCTCGGTGGAGAATCCGGGCAGCTCGGCCAGCTCCGCCACGGTGGCGCTCCTGACACCGGCCAGGCTGCCGAACCGTTCCAGCAGGCGCCGACGCCGTTCGGCACCCACGCCGGGGATTTCCAGCAGGGCCGAGGTGATGGTACGCGCCGACCGGCGCACCCGGTTGTAGGCCACCCCGAATCGGTGGGCCTCGTCGCGCGCGCGCTGCAGCAGCCGAAGCGACGGGCTGCGCCGGGAGAGTCGCAGCGGATCGGGACGGCCCGGGAGGAAGATCTCTTCGTCCCGCTTGGCCAGACCGACGAACGGGATCTGGGACAGGCCCAGCGCCCGGGCGGCTTCGACCGCCGCGCCGAGCTGCCCTTTCCCGCCGTCGATCACCATGAGATCGGGGAGCGGCTTGGCGTCGTCCCTGCGGCGGGTCAGGTAGCGGGTGACGACCTCGTGGATGGCGGCGTAGTCGTCCTGCTGCCCCTCGACCCCCTTGATCTTGAACTTCCGGTATTCGTTCTTCTTGGGCCGGCCACCCTCGAACGTCACCAGCGAGCCGACCGTGTCCCGGCCCTGATTGGTCGAGATGTCCACGCACACCAGCGTGCGGGGCACGGCGGCGAGGCCGAGGTCGCGGCCCAGGGCGTAGACGGGATCGTCGGCGCGCTCGTCCGACTCGAACGATTCGAGGCGCAGGCTTTCGAGGAGGTGGCGGGCGTTGCGCTCGGCCAGCTCGAGCCAGTTCCGCGCGGTGCCCCGCTGGGGAATCGCCCAGGTGGACTCGGGCGCCAGCGCGGCGATCTGCTCCGGTTCGGCCGGCGCAAAGGGCAGGATCACGCGGCGGGCGCGGCCCTCGAGGGGGAGGTAGTAGCGGACCAGGAACGCCTCGAGGATGGTGTCGTCTCCCTCTTCCTCCACGTTCTCGAGGAAGCGGTGTTCGCGATGGACCACCCGGCCGTCCCGCACCCGGAACAGGACGCCCACCGCGTCGTCGCCATCCCGGGCGTAGCCGACGACGTCCGCGTCTCCCGTGCCCACCACCTCGACGGTCGCGGGCGCATCCACCTGATCGAGCCAGCGGAGGGAATCCCGCAGGTCCTTGGCGCGCTCGAAGTCCTCCCGGGCGCTGGCGTCCTGCATCATGGTTCGGAGGCGGGTCCGGACATCCACCGTACGTCCTTCGAGAAAGGCCACGACATCGGCGATCATGGCCCGGTAGGGCGCTTCATCCTGCCAGCCAACACAGGGTGCCCGGCAGCGCCCAATGTGGAAGTCGAGACAGGGCCGCTCGCGGCGCTCGCGGGGGATGTCATCGCCGCAGCTCCGCACCGTGAAGATGCGCCGCACCAGGGCCAGCGTGCGGCGCATTTCCCCCACGTCGGTATAGGGGCCGAAGTACCGGGCTCCCGGAAGGTCCCGCCGCCGGGTGACCAGCACCCGGGGGAACGGCTCCTTGAGCGTGACGACGATGGAGGGGTAGCTCTTGTCGTCCTTGAGCGACACGTTGAACCGCGGCTGGTACTCCTTGATCAGGTTGTTCTCGAGGAGCAGCGACTGGGTCTCGCTCCCCACGACGATCGTCTCGACGTCGGCAACCAGCCGCATCAGGAGCTGGTTCTTGGGGCTTCCGGCGTGATCGTTGAGAACGTAGCTCCGCACCCGGCTTCGCAGGTTTCGCGCCTTCCCCACGTACAGCACCTTCCCGGCGGCATCCTTCCAGAGGTACACGCCGGGGCCGTCGGGGAGGGAATCCAGTTTTCGCTGGAGGGCGTCGGGTATTCCGGGAAAGGTCATGCTCGCTGACGAAATCGGTCATACAACCCGCGGGCCTGCGGCACCCGCAGCAGCGCGGTTCCCACCAGGTAAATAATAGCGAAGGGGGTCAGGATCAGGGCGGCCCGCGGGATCGGCCCGTAGAGGTCCTGGATGAAGTGGAGGATGAGGTACCCCACCGCCCCAGCGGCCAGCGCGGGCCCCCAGAGCCGGGCGAGATAGGCGAACGGGATCGAGGTCTTGCCGATCCGTCCGTGGAGGCCGTTCCGCAGCATCGCGAATTCCACCCAGCCGGCCAGGCCCGCGGAGGCGGTGAGGCCCACGGCGCCCCACCGGGGGGCCAGGCCGACCAGGGGAGGCAGCTTGACCGCGGCCACATAGCCCAGCACCGTGGTGAGCGCCACCCGGATCGCGGCATACTTGAGCGGGGTTCGGGTATCGTTGAGCGCGTAGAACGCGGACGTATAGAGCCGGCCCAGCGTGCCGGCCAGGAGGCCGAACGTGGAGCCGGCCAGGATGGCCCACACATACCGGGCGTCGTTCCAGCTGAACCGGCCGGTCTGGAAAAAGAGCGACGCCACGACCTGGCCGAGCACCGTGAAGGCCACGACACAGGGCACGACGAAGAAGGCGACCCGCCGCATCGCGCTCTCCAGGCGCTCCCGGAGCACTCCATGGGCGGACTCTCCCCCCACGGCGACTTCGGACAGCTCGGGCAGCTCCGCCGCCGCGATCGACATCCCGAACAGGCTGACCGGAAGCGTGTAGAGGGTCTGAGCGTTGGCGAGCGCGGTGACCGAGCCGTAGGGCAGCAGGCTCGCGATGATGCCATCAATAAACGCGCTGATCTGGGAGACTCCCCGGCTGACGAACGCCGGGGCGAAGTTCGCGAAGACCAGGCGGACCTTCTGGTTCCCGACGTTGAGGGAGAGCCGGAGGCCCCGGGTTAGCGTGAGCACCGTCGGCAGCTGAATGAGGAATTGCAGCACGCCGCCGATGACCGCGCCCCAGGCCGACCAGACGGTGATGGCTTCGCGGGGGGCGTCTCCCCCCGGCAGCAGAGTCGCCACGATGATGGCGATGTTCCAGATGACCGGCGCGGCGTAGGAAAGAAAGAACCTGCGGTGGCTGTTGAGGACGCTCAGGCACCAGGCCGACAACACCAGCACCCCCACGCCCGGAAAGAGGATCCGTACCAGCCGGATGGTGAGCGCCCGGGTGTCTCCCGCGAATCCGGGCGCCAGGATCTGCACCAGCCATGGCGCGAAGGTGACGCCCAGCGCCACCACGATGGCAACGGCGAGGGAGAGAATCCCCAGCACCGCGCCGGCCAGCCGCCGAGCCTCCTCCTCCCGCCCCTCGGCGCGGAGCTGGGCATAGGCCGGTATGAAGGAGGCGGAGAGCACACCCTCGCCGAAGAGATTCTGGAGAAAGTTCGGAATCCGGAACGCGGCGTTGAATGCGTCAGCGGAACCGGAGAGCCCAAGGACGTGGGAGAGAATCCGCTGCCGAACCAGCCCCGCGATCCGACTCAGGAAGATGCCCGCCGCCACCAGGGTGGCGGCACCGCGCGCGGGGGCTTTCAGGGCGCTTGCCGGGGCGGCCGTCCTCCACCCTCCTCGAGGAGCCGCTGCATGAATTGATTCTCTTCCTTGAGGGTCTCCACGGCGCGGGTCAGGTCGTCCACCTCCCCGGAGAGAAGCTCCACCCGCTGGGCCAGCTCGGCCAGCTCCGGGGGCGGCGCGTTGCGTCCCTCGAGGCGCCGGGCCAGGGCCCGTCCCAGCGGCGAGTCCGTCAGGATGGCGAAGATCGGGATCAGCAGGATGAGCAGGAGTACGATCTCGAGGACGCCCATGGTCCGAGTCTACGCGCTCGGTGGGACGGCTTCAAGAGCCCGGGCATACCAGGTGTCGATGTGGAGGGAGAGCGTCTCCAGCAGATCCCAGCCGTAGCGGCCGAGGAACCCGGCCATGGAAAGCACCCGTTCCTGGGGTTTGCCCTCGGGGCGGACCGACACCCGGGCCCTGGCGACCTGCTGCAGCTCGGTGGCTTCCCGCTTTCTGGCGTGCTGCAGCAGCTTCTTCTCGAGCTCCTGGATGCCGAACAGCGCCTGGGCGCGGGCCGAGGCCGCGGGGCGCTCGAGGGTTGGATCCACCTGGGCCGCGAGGCGGACCACCGGATCGAATCCCGCCTCGATCGCGGCGCGGAGCTCACGGAAGGCGTCCTCGGTTCCCGGGGGCAGCGCCTGACGGGCCAGCCGGGCCTCCAGCCCCCCCGCTTCCTCCATCAGCTCGTCGATCGTGGCGGAGAACTTGGCGAGCACCCGGGTCACCCGGGGCTCGATCAGCAGACCGGACCATCGTGGTACCGGGCGCTGGCGCGGGACCCCGAGGCGCTGGTACAGCGGCGCCGCGAGCGCGAGATAGCGGAGCTCGCCCGGGCCGGCGACGTAGGCCGCGGTCGGGAGGAGGAAGCTCTCCAGCACCGGGCGGAGCAGCACGTTGGCGGACAGGCGTTCCGGCTGCTCCCGCGCGATGGCGTCGAGCTCCGCCGGGGACACGGCGCGCCGGCCCCGGCGGGTCTGGAGCCCGCCCCCCTCCAGGACCAGCCGGTCCCGTCCCTCGGCGTCCTCGAGGAAGACCAGCGCCGCCCCTTCTCCCACCGGCACGCCCGGATCGGTGCCTTCCGCCTGGAGCCGGTCCGCGCGGGACGCGAGCTCCCGGTCGATGGCGCCGGCATCGCGCAGGGAGCCGAGCAGCAGCGGGGCGGCGGCGGCCTTTACGACAGCGTGGGTCGAATCGAAGCAGGCGACCCCCAGGGGCGCGAGCAGCTCGGCCATTGCCGCGCCGAACGCTCCCGCCACGGTGTGCTCGGGGGTGTAGTGGCGCCGGAGCCAGTCCACGGTCCGGTCCCGCCCTTCGGACGCCGGCAGCGACTGCTCGAAGGCTTCGAGCGCGGTCAGGACGCTGCTCCCGAGCGGCTGCCGCGACATGGGG
Source organism: uncultured Gemmatimonadales bacterium (assembly GCA_963762545.1). Taxonomy (GTDB): domain Bacteria; phylum Gemmatimonadota; class Gemmatimonadetes; order Gemmatimonadales; family GWC2-71-9; genus JABFSM01. Next base: position 1,215,966 of record CAVXLC010000002.1, read on the forward strand.
GTGAGCGGCGCATCCGCCGGCCGGGCTTCCAGCGTCGCGCGCATGAGGCCCCCGTCCCCGGCCAGCCAGGCGGCCGACGCCGCCTCCTCGAAATCGTGATCGTCTCCGGGAATCCAGTACAGCGGAATGACCGGCCGTCCCCAGCGCCGCTCAAGCACCAGGGCCAGTGCCCGGGCCGACAGCGCCTTGGACACGGTGTACGCGGGCCCGGTGAACAAGCCGGGCTGCTGTCCCGTCGTGACCACGAGCGCGCCCGGCTGCCGGAGACGGCTCAGGATCTCCGCTGCGCCGGACGCGGGAATCAATGCCGCGGTCAGCGCCTCGTTCCAGCCGCCTTTGCGCGGCTCGGGCACACCAGGGGACTGGGCCAGCGGCGTGTCATGGATCGGCAGCGTCATGCCACCTGCCCTGCCAGGATCAGCCGGGGAGAATCGGCGGTGAGGGGGCCCCCGTCGTAGTCGCCAAACCGGTGGCGGATCGCGCAGCCTGCCAGGGAGATCAAACGCTCCAGCTCCTTTGCGGTGAACAGCCGGACCCGTTCGACGAACCGGCGGCCGTCCGCGGTGGTGATGCTCTTGAACACGTATTCACCGGCCGGATCGAGCCAGCGGTCGATTCGAACCGGGGCGCCGCCGAGGTCGCCGTCTTCCCGGGCCACGAGGTCCGAGGGAACCCGGAGCGCGTTGAGGAAATCGATGGCAAACCACCCCGAGGGCTTGACGGTACCGACCATCTCGCGCATCGCGCCCGCGTGCTCCGCGTCGGAATCGAAGTAACCGAAGCTGGTGAACAGGTTCACGGTAAGATCCATGGTTCGGGCGCGGACCGGAATGTGGCGGAGGTCGGACCGGATGACCGGAACCCGAGCCGATCCGTGGGCCCGTTGCAACAGGTGCTGGGACAGGTCGAGACCCATGACCCCCGCGGCCCGGACCCGAAAGGCCGCGGCGTGCCGTCCGGTGCCGCAGGCCACATCCAGCACCCTCCACCCCGGCAGCAGCCCGACGGTACGGCAGAGGAGGCTCACCAGCCGCTCGGCATCTTCCTCATCCCGGTGGGGATAGAGGAGGAGGTACTCCTCGCCGAAGTACTCCTCGAACCAGTCGGGCACGTCTCAGGTCACCGCTCACCCTTGTGGTACGGCTCTCCGCGGAGAATCGTCCAGGCCCGATACCATTGCTCCAGCACGATCACCCGGGCCAGCTCGTGGGGCAGCGTCAGCGGACCGAGGCTCCAGCGGACGCTGGCCCGCGCCCCGAGCTCCGGCGCCACGCCGTGGGCTCCGCCGAGGACGAGTGCGACCGGCGCCGCCGCCACCCGCCAGCGCTCGAGCTGGCGGGCCAGGTCCTCACTGGACCAGCCGGCGCCGGCCCGGTCCAGCAGGACAACCGTGCCCCGGGCGGGCAGCGCGGCGGCGAGGCGGGCCGTTTCCTCCTTGACGCGCGCGGCGGGCGTCGCGGTCTTCGCCTCCCTGATCTCGCGCTCGGTCACCGGGCCATAGCGCGAGAGCCGCCGGAGATAGTCGTCGCACGCCTCGCGGTAGCAGGGCCGGAGCCTTCCCACGGCGAGGAGGAGCGTCTCCATTCACGCGTACATCCCGCGGAGCCGATGCACCGTGGCCACCCGGTCGATCGCCACCATGTAGGCCGCGATCCGCATGCTGACCTTGCTGCGCTGGGACATCGCGGCGCATTCGGCAAAGGAGCTCACCATGATCTTCTCGAGACGGCTGTTGACGGTGTCCTCGTCCCAGAAGTATCCCCCCCGGTCCTGGACCCATTCGAAGTAGCTCACCGTCACGCCGCCGGCGTTGGCCAGGATGTCCGGCACCACCAGGATGCCGGCGTCCTGGAGAATCTGGTCGGCGTCGGCGCTGGTCGGTCCGTTGGCGCCCTCGCAGATGATCCGGGCCTTGATCCGCGCCGCGTTGTCATCGGTGATCACGTTTTCGAGCGCGGCCGGCACCAGCACGTCACACTCGAGCTCGAGCAGCTCGGCGTTGTTGACCCGCTCGGCCTTGGTGTATGACTTGAGGAACTTGTGCTCCTTGACGTGGGCGATGACATCCTTGACGTCGAGCCCGTTCTTGTTGTAGATGCCGCCCTCCTTGTCGCTCACGGCCAGGATCTTCATGCCCTGCGCCGCCATCAGCTCCGCGCTGATCGAGCCGACGTTGCCGAACCCCTGCACCACCACCCGGGTGCCGGCCACCGGCAGATTGCGCAGCTTGAGCGCCTCCACCGCGGAGATCATGACGCCGCGTCCGGTGGCCTCGCGCCGGCCGAGCGATCCGCCCATCGCGACCGGCTTTCCGGTGACGACGGCGGTGACGGTGTGGCGTTTCTGCATGGAGTAGGTATCCATGATCCACGCCATCATCCGCTCGTTGGTGTTGACGTCGGGCGCCGGGACGTCCGAGTCCGGACCCAGAAAATCGATGATGCCCGCGGTATAGCGCCGGGTCAAACGCTCCAGCTCCGCCATGGACATGGTGGACGGATCGCAGATCACCCCGCCCTTGGATCCGCCGAACGGCAGATTCACCACGGCGCATTTCCAGGTCATCCAGGCGGCCAGCGCCTTCACCTCGTCGAGGGTGACCTGCATGTCGAACCGGACGCCCCCCTTGCCGGGGCCCCGGGCGGTGTTGTGGAGCACCCGGTATCCGGTGAAGACCTCGACGTCGCCGTTGTCCATCAGCACGGGCACCGCGACGATGAGCTGCTTTTCCGGGTGCTTCAGCACCTTGGAGAGTCCCGGCTCGAGCTTGAGGTGGCGGGCCGCTTCGTCGAAGCGAGCCACCATCGACTCGAGGGGATTCTCGCCCCCGAGAAACGTGTCCTTTTCGGGGCGGATGCCGCCCTTTGCCACCGCATTTGCCATGAGGTATCTCCGCTCGGATCGTGCTGCGTCGTTGAAGTTAGAGTCGCTCCACCGGAGTGACGATCGCGTCCAGTCCGGCCGTAATGGCGGCTTCGCCATGCTCCCAGGTGAAATCCAGCACCGCCACCAGCGGTTCGGGCACGCTCGCCGGCCACCGGTCCCGGAGCTTCACCGCGTCCTTCTGGGTCACCACCACGAAATCCGCCTTGCGCGCGGCCTTGGCGAGCCAGGCCAGGTCCTGATCCCGGAACTCGTGGTGGTCGTTCCAGGTGGCCACCTGGACCTGCGCCCCGGTCGCCTTGGTCTGGGCCACGAATGCGTCCGGATCGGCGATGGCGGAGGCCGCCACGACGCGCTTGCCCTGGAGCGCCGAGGCGGCCATCACCCGGTGCGACACCAGCCCCTCGTACCGGCTCACGCCGAGGCAGACCACGCCGACCGGTCCGCGGATTCGCGGGGCCAGCGCGCTCGCCAGGGCGAGCGCGGCCTCCGCATCGGCCCGCTTCCGGGTGACGATCAGGGCATCGGCGCGGCGCAACGAATGGAGTCCTTCGCGCCAGGGGCCGGCCGGAAGGGACCAGTGCACCGCCCGCGACGCATCGGCACTCATCACCGCGATATTGTAATCCCGCCATACGTCGCGGCGCTGGAATGCGTCATCCAGCACGAGCACCTCGGCCCCTTCCGCCCGGGCGCGCTCGGCGCCGGCCAACCGATCGGGATCGGCGATCACCCTGGCCTCGGGCACCTGGTACCGATGCACCAGCACTTCATCCCGGCCATAGCCGCGCAGCAGGATGCCGGGCACCAACCCCCGGGAAGCGTAATGGGCCGCGATCCAGCTCGCGATCGGCGTCTTGCCCGATCCGCCGACGGTGAGATTCCCCACCGCGACCGCCGGCAGGGGCAGCTCGCGCACGGTGTTCCAGCCGCGGTCGAACCCGAGATTCCGCGCGGCCATGCCGGCCCGCCAGACCGCGGAGAACGGCAGCAGCGCGAGGCGGGCGAGCCGAGCGTCCACCCTGCGGCTGGTCCAGAGCCAGCGGATCAGGCGGTGTGCGTCGCCCCGTCGTCCCATTGCACCTCCCGTACGGCGCCGTCCAGCTCGGCCTCGGCGCGGATGCGCGCGGCCGCCATGCCCTGCTCGCCCGGACCCACCTCGAACGGATGGCCGTACACGATGCGCACCCGCGCGAACGGCTTGGGCACCAGAAAGCGGTCCCACGAGGCGAGCCGCCAGGCGCGGTCGGCGCCGGCATGGAGGGGCACCACCACCGCCCCGCCCCGCTGCGCGGCCAGCAGAGTGCCGCCCTTGAATTCCCGCCGCGGGCCGCGAGGCCCGTCCGGCGTGAAGGCCGCCACGCCTCCGGCCCGAAGGGCCTTGACCACGCCCATCAGGGCCCGCACGCCCCCTCGGCTGCTCGAGCCGCGGGCCTCGCGATAGCCGAGGCGGCGGGCGTACTCTGCAAGGTACCGGCCATCCTGCGCCTCACTCACCACGATCGTGATGCCGCGACCCCGGTGCCACCAGAGCAGCGGGAGCAGCGCGTCGTGCCAGAGGAGGAAGACGTGGGGGCGCCCGGCCTCGACCACCGCCCTCCAGCGTTCGGCGTGCACGGTCTCCACCCGCCAGGTGCGGGCGAGCGTGGACACCAGGGGCCCCAGGACCCGCGCCGCGACGCCGGGCGGGATGGCGAGCTTCAAGCGAGCAGCTCCGCGGCGATGGCGGCGACCCGCGCCGCCGCACCGCCGCCGCCCAGCCGCTCGCGCACCAGGCGGAGGCCTTCCCGCTGCGACCGGGTCTTCGGGTCGCTCGGATCGAGCAGTGGGGTCACCGCGTCGGCCAGGCGCCGCGGGGTGACCGAGCCCTGGGTCAGCTCCTCCACCACCGGGGATTCCGCGACCAGGTTGACCAGACTGATCCAGGACACCGTGATCAGCCGCCGCGCGAGCCAGGATGTCGTCGCGTGCACCCGGTAGGCCACCACCATCGGCACATCCGCGAGCGCCGCCTCGAGCGTCGTCGTGCCCGACTTGGCCAGGGCCGCATCGGCCGACGCGAAGACGTTGTCCGGCGCTCCACGGTGGAGCAGGAAGCGCTCCGCCCCGGGATAGCGTCCCTCGGAGGTGCCCGCCACCACCACCCGGTCGGCGGCCCCCGCCGCGAGCAGCCGCAGTGCCGCGTCCCGAAACGGAGACCAGAGCCGGGCGATTTCCTGGGGCCGGCTGCCCGGAAAGAGGCCCAGGACCCGCTCGCCCGGCCCGATGCCCAGCATCGCCCGGGCCGCCTCGCGGGACGGCGGCGGGGGCCGGTCGAGCAGCGGGTGGCCGACGTACTCGGCCCCGATGCCGTGCCGGGCGAAGAACGCAGGCTCGAACGGCAGCACCACCGCGAGCCGGTCCACGGCCCCTGCCAACCGCCTGGCGCGCTCGGGCCGCCAGGCCCAGAGCTGCGGCGCGATGTAGTACAGCACCTTGACCCCGTGGCGGTGCGCCGCCTCCGCGACCCGGATGTTGAACCCGGGGTAGTCGATCAACAGCGCGAGGTCGTAGGCTCCGGAGCGGAACTTCCGCTCCAGCAGCCGCAGCAGCCGGAGGTGCGCCGGGATCTTGCTCAGCACCTCCACGAAGCCCAGCACGGTATACCGCTCCATCGGATACCGAACCGCCGCACCGGCCGCGGCCACCCGGGGGCCGCCCAGGGCGTCAATGGAAATGCCGGGGAACCGGGTCTTGAGCTCCCGGACGACCTCGCCGCCGTGGAGGTCGCCCGACGGCTCGCCGGCCGAGAGAAACACCCGGGGTGGGCGGGACACGGCGGTGGCCCGGCCCGCCTACCGGTGGAGTCCGTGCACCGGGGCCCGCTGGACCGCCTCGGTCACCTCGAGAGCGAGCGCCAGAGCGGCACGGCCCTCGGCTCCGGTCACGACCGATTCGACCGCTCCAGCGGCAACCCGGACGAAGCTGGCCAGCTCCAGCGCGAGCGCGTCCGCTTCCGGCGCGGTCAGCACCACCCGCTCCACGATTTCCTCGAGCCGCTGTCCCCCCGATTCGCGCCACCCCGCCCGAAGCCGCATGAATTCGCCGGTGCCGTCGCCCAGATCGAGCGAGAGATAGCCGTCGGGCTGGAAGATCCGGAGCCGGCGGACCCGCTCCCGCGCCATCCGTGACGCGGTCACGTTGGCCACGGCGCCGGTCGGGAACTCGACCCGGGCGTTGGCCATGTCGAGGTAGGGAGACAGCACCGCCACACCGCTGGCCCGCACCTCCACCGGCGCCGCGCCGCCGGTCAGGTGGAGAATCAGGTCGAGATCGTGAATCATGAGATCGAGGACCACCGCCACGTCGGTCCCGCGGAGCTGAAAGGGGGCCAGCCGGTCGCTCTCCAAATAGCGGGGATCCCCGAGGTAGGGACGGGCCGCGCGGATGGCCCGATTGAAGCGCTCCACATGCCCCACCACCAGGGGAACCCGGTGCCGGGCCGCCACCGCGAGCAGGGCATCCGCCTCGTCCAGCGTGGCGGCCAGCGGCTTTTCCATGAGCACCGCGCGGCCCTGCGCCAGCGCCCGGAGCCCGACCTCGGCGTGCGCCGGCGTGGGCACGGCGATCGAGACGGCCTCGACCTCACGCAGCAGCGCGTCGAGATCGGCGTAGAAGCGGGTGCCGCAGCTCTCCGCCACCTCGCGTCCCCGGACCGCATCGGCATCGTGCACCCCCACCAGCCGGGCATCCGGCGCGGCCGCGAGGTGCCGCGCGTGGTGGCGCCCCAGCGCGCCGACGCCGATCACCCCGATCGGGAGGGCCGCCATGGTCAAGCCGGAACGCCGCGCTGTGAGCTCGAAACGAATTCGAGGAAGTGCTCCACCTCCGGCAGCGGAGGCAGCTCGGTCCGGGCGCGGTCGACGGCCTGGGACAGATTGAGCTCGGAGTTGAAAATGAGGCGGTAGAGGCGCTTGAGGGCGGTCACGGTGTCCGCGGAGAACCCCGCCCGCTGCAGGCCGATGGTGTTGAGCCCGTACAGCTCGATCGGATTCCCGACCGCCTTCACGTAGGGCGGGATGTCCTGATTGACCCGGGACATGCCGCCCACGAACGCGAAGGAGCCGATGGTGGTGAACTGGTGCACCGCCACGAGTCCGGACAGGCTGGCCCGGTCGTGAATGGTGACGTGCCCGGCGAGCTGGGTGCCGTTGGCGATGATGACCCCGTCGCCCACGTGACAATCATGGGCCAGGTGCACGTAGCTCATGACGAAGCACGAGCGCCCCACCCGGGTGATGCCCGACGCGGCGGTGCCACGATTGATGGTGGCGTACTCGCGGATGACGGTGCCCTCGCCGATCTCGACCCAGCTCTCCTCGCCCCGGTACTTGAGATCCTGGGGATCCCCTCCGAGGATGCTGCCCTGCCCCACCCGGACGTCCGCGGCAAGCCGGACGTTGCGCTCCAGCGTGGCGCGCGGGGCGATGCGGCACCGGTCTCCGATCGAGGTCCCGGGACCCACGATGGCAAAGGGGCCGATGTCCACGTCGCGGCCCAGCTCCGCGCCGGGGTCCACGATGGCGGACGGGTGAATGCAGGTGGTCACCGGTCCATCACCCGGGCCAGCATCTCGGCCTCCGCCACCACCTGGCCCTCGACCAGCGCCACGCCCTTGAGCCGGCAGGTGCGGCCGCGGAACTGGATCATCTCGACTTCCAGGCGAAGCTGGTCTCCGGGCACCACCGGCCGCCGGAACTTCACGTTGTCGAGCGACATGAAATAGACCACCTTGTCCTCGGGGGACTGCAGCTCGTCCATGAGCAGCATCCCGCCCGCCTGGGCCATCGATTCGATGATGAGGACCCCCGGCATGACCGGATGGCCGGGGAAATGCCCCTGGAAGAACGGCTCGTTGATGGTGACGTTCTTGATTCCGACCACCCAGCGGCGGGGCTGGAGCTCGAGGATCCGGTCCACCATGATGAAGGGGTAGCGGTGCGGGATGATCTCGAGAATCCGGTTGATGTCGAGGATCTGCCCGCCGGTCCGGTCCGCCATGCGGGTTATGGCCCGGGCCACCGCCACGTTGCCCTGATGGCTGGGCCGGTTGGCGATCAGGTGCGCCTTGACCCGGCCGCCCACCAGGCCCAGGTCGCCCAGGATGTCGCCCGCCTTGTGCCGCACGAATTCATCCGGCCAGCGCAGCGGACTGCCGACGACGTCGGTATCCGAGAGCACCACCGCCGAGGCCGTCGAAGCGCCCTTGAGCAGGCCGCGGCTGCGCAGCGCCTCCACCTCGCGGGTGAAGCCGAAGGTGCGGGCCCCCGCGATGTCCCGGCGGAAGGTATCGAGGTCGATGTCCCAGGAGCCGGTTTGCCGGCCGATGAGAGGATGGCTCCATTCGATGGTGGTGGTGAGCCGGAGCCCACTGGCCGGCGAGACGACGTAGGTCGCGTCGCCCTCGCTGACGGTGAACGGGGCGGTGACCCGATAGGAGATGGGCTCGCCTTCGATCGATCCGATGCCGGCGCCCTCGAGGAGGGCCAGGTACGGCGCGAACGAGCCGTCCAGAATCGGGGGTTCGGGGCCGTCGAGCTCGATGACCAGGTCGTCCAGCTCCAGGGCCACCACCGCGGCCAGCAGGTGCTCGACGGTATGAATGGTGGTTTCGCCGCGGCCGATGGCGGTGCGGCGCTCGGTGGCCTCGACTTCGCTGACGCGGGCGGGAATTTCCGGACGCGATTCGAGGTCCACACGCCGAAACACGATGCCCTGTCCGGAGGCGCCCGGCTGGCAGGTCAGCCGGGTGCAGGCCCCGGTGTGCAGGCCGATGCCCGAGATCTCCGCATTCGTCCGCGATCGTCCGCCTAGGCATCGCCACTCCGCGCTTTCACGAGGTCCTCGAGCTGATCGGTGATGCTGGCCAGCCGGTACAGGGCCGCCTGGGCCCGGAGAAATTCCCGGTGCGGCCGGGCCGGGAATCCCGACACATCGGTGCCGTCGGGCACCGAGGCGGTCACACCGGCCTTGGCGCCCACCCGGACCCGATTGCCGATCCGGATGTGGCCCGCGACGGCCGTGTGTCCCGCCAGGATGACGCCGTTCCCGATCTCGGCGCTCCCCGCGATGACCGAGCCACCCATGACCAGGCACCGCGAGCCGAGCCGCGCGTTATGCCCGACATGGACGTGGTTGTCGAGCTTGGTCCCAGGGCCGATGACCGTGTCGTCGATGCTGCCCCGGTCCACGCAGCTGTTGGATCCGACCTCCACCTCGTCTCCCAGGACGCACCCGCCGACATGGGGAATCCGGGTGTGGCCGTCCCGCCCCGAAATGTAGCCGAACCCGGCTCCGCCGAGCACCGCGCCCGCCTTCACCAGACAGCGACGGCCCAGGACCGTGCCGGCGTAGCAGGTGACATGGGGGCCCAGCTCGGTGTCGTCTCCCACGACGACCCGGTCCTCGAGCACTACCCCGGCGCCCAGGCACACCCGGTCTCCCACCACCACGTGCCGCCCGAGCACCACGTGGGGACCGATGGCGACGTCGATCCCGAGGATGGTCCCGGCGCCGATCCGGACGGTGGCGTCGATGCCGGGCGGGACCCGAACCGCCGGAAACATGGCCACCAGGACCCGGGTCATCGCGGCGTGGGGATCCGGGACGACGATCCTGATCGGGGGACCGTCGGGCTCGGCTTCGTGCTCGGTGCGGAGGAGCACCACGCCGGCGGCGGACTGCCGGAATTCGGGGAGGTACCGCGTCGAGCCGAGGAAGGAAAGGGTACCGCCGTCGGCCCCTTCGAGCGGGCCGACGGCGGTCAGCAGGCGGGTCCCGTCACCGATCAGGCGACCCGCCACCAGCTCGGCGACCGCCTGCGAGGTGAGCGGGACGGTCGCCGGGGGCACGATCAGTTGCTCTGGAGGAGCCTGCGCGCGACGCGCTCGGTGATGTCCAGCGACTTGTCGTAGGAGACGATGAAGCCCCCGATCTGCGGGTTACCCAGATCGATCACCAGCCAGTAGTTCCCCTCGGCCCGGACCCCGTCGATGATGGCCGACAGGCGCTGCTGCATCGGGGCCAGGAGCTCCCGCTCCCGCGCGGCGACCCGGTCCTGCAGGCTCTGGAGCTTGGCCTGCAGCGAGTCGTTCTGGACGCCCAGCGCCTTTTCCCTCGCGCTGCGCGCCGACGGCGAGAGCATTGCCTGGGTCTGCTGGTAGGCCGCCACGGTCGAATCCCAGGCGGCCTGGAGCCTCTGGCCCTCGCCCTGGGCCGCCGTCAGGTCCTTGGTATACAGGCTCTCGGCCTTGGCATAGCCCGTCATGCCCTGCAACAGGGCCCGTGCATTGACGAAGGCGATGCGCCCCCCGGTCGCCTGGGGGGCGGCTCCGCCCGCGGGCCCCTGAGCCGACAGGGTGCTCACTCCGGCCAGCAGGCCAAGCGCGAGGCCGGTCACCAGCCTCCGAACGACGACGGTCATTCCCGATTCCTCCATCAGAGTATGCTGCACGCACTGAGCTCCGGGGCTCAGAAGAAATTGCCGAGACGGAAGTGAAGCTGCCAGCTCGGCTTGGGCCGGCCGGCCAGGTCCGTCTTGTCGAGGCCGTAGCCCAGGTCCAGCCCGATGGGGCCGAGCGGGGAGATGACCGCCAGACCCGCGCCGACGCTGCGGAACAGCCGCGTCGGGTTGTACTCCCGCACCCGACGATACACGTTGCCGGCGTCGGTGAAGACGTTGAAGTAGAGCGCCTGGCTGATCCGGGCCCCCGCCTCGACCGTGAAGGCGGCGTAGGACTTGCCGAACGAGCCCGGCTGCGCCTGCGAGCCGCCCGCGTTCACGTCGAACCCGCCGGGGGTGATGGCGAATTCCTCGTACCCGCGCAGCGGAATGCCGTACTGGACGCCGCCCATCGAATAGAGCTCGGGGTAGAACGGCCCCACGTCGCCGACGATGAACCCGGATTTGACCGTGAGCCCCAGGGTGAACTGGACGCCCCCGCCGAACTGGTCGGCGCCGCCCAGCCGTCCGAGCGGGGTGTACCAGCGCCCTTCCAGATCGATCTTCTGGTAGTTGCCGGTGCCGCCCAACACGCCGCCGTTCTGCTCGACACTGAGCGTCGTCGAGGAGCCGGCCACCGCGAACGGCAGGCCGATCCGGGTGTCCCGGGCCACGCTCAGCCCGAGGGAGGAGCGGGTGCAGTTGTCGCAGGCGAACTGTTGCCGCAGGTCCGGGGCGGCATCGCTGTACCGGATCTGCTGCACCCCGCTGGACAGATAGACCCGGGTGTAGCGCGAGCCGAACAGCGGGAATCCGAACTGGGCCTGGACGCCGCGCTGCCGCTGCTGGCCCAGGTCGCCGATGGTGTAGTGGCGGCGGGAATTGAACAGGGTCAGCGTGCCCGAGGTCCGGCTCTCCAGAATCGAGGGGTCGGTATAGCTCAGGTTGAAATCGTTGATGTTCTGGCCGAACTGCCACTGCAGCTTGCCGCGCTTGGCCTTCCCGAAGAGGTTGGGCTCCTCCAGCCCGATGAAGCCGCCGACCCCGACCCCCTGCCCCACCGAGGCCCCGAAATTCACGTTGCCGGTGCGCTTCTCGGTCACCCGGAAGGTCACGTCCACATCCACCCCGTTGTCGGAGGGGTTGACGTCGGGCGACGGCATGGGCGCCTGGAAGAAATTCAGGTTCGAGATGTTCTCGTAGGAGCGGATCAGCAGGTCCTTGTTGAAGGTCTGCCCGGGAAGCAGCACGATGGCCTCCCGGATGACCCGCTCGTGGGTGACGTCGTTGCCGACGATGATGATCCGGTTGATGGTGGCCGGCTGCCCCTCCCGGATCACCCACTTGAGATCGACGTAGGAGAGGCTGTCCGGGCCGGTACGGCGGCTCTCTTCGGGAACGATCGAGGAGTAGATGTAGCCGCTGTTGGCGTAGAGATTGGTGACCTTCTCGGTGGCCGCGCTCCAGGCGGCGCGGCTGAACGGCTCGCCGATCGTCTTGCCGTCTCCCGCCACGACTTCCTTGCCGAAGGGGAAGTAGGCGCTCAGCTCTTCGGCGGAGTAGCGCCGGTTCCCGGTCACCTCGAAGCGCCCGACCTTGTAGGCCTTTCCCTCGTCCACCTGGATCCGGACGATGGCCTTCCCGGGCACGCTGTCCGCGATCAGGGTATCGCTCAGCACCCGGAGGTCCACGTGGCCCCGGTCGGCGTACCAGGAGGGAATCGAATTGCGGACGTCGTCGTCCACCTTTTCCTCGCTGTACTCGCCCTTGCGGAACCACCAGAAGCCTTCGGGGCGGCTCACCATCCCCTTGACGATGTCCTGGTCCTTGAACGCCTGGTTGCCCTCGATCTGGACCTGGCTCACGACGACCCGCGGCCCCTCGTTCACCTCGAAGACCAGGCGGACCTGGTTGTTCTCCTGGGGCAGCTCGAGCGTCTTGACCTGGACGGCGTAGTACCCGCGCTTGCGATAGAGCGAGTCGATGGCGTGGCGGGACTTCTCCACCGCCGCCCGGTCCAGGGGCCGGCCCTCCGGCACCGAGATCTTCCGCCGCACGGTGCCCTCGTCGACCCGCTCGACCCCCTTGAGGGCCCATTTCTGCAGGAGCGGGCGTTCCTTGACGACGATCACCAGCACCTGTTTCCCGCGGACCTGCCGGAGCTCCACCCGCACGTCGTCGAACTGGCCGGTGGCGAAGAGGCCCTCGATCGCCCGCTGCACGTTGCGGTAGGTGGCCGGCTGGCTGGTCTGCAGCGCCGAGAAGGAGATGACCTGCCTGGCGCTGTTCCGGACCGCCCCTTCGACCGCGATGCTGTCGACCGTGGGCGGGGCATTCACGTCCTGCGCGGCCGCCCGCCCCGCTCCGAGGAGCAGCGCGAGGCCGGCGGCGAGGGGGCGGAGGCAGCGACGCATCAGGGTCCGGGAGCGGCCCGGGACCCGCGAGGGTCCAGAGCCGGCACTGCGGGAGGCCGGGATCAGGCCCGAGTGCCCGTGAGGGCGCGGAAGGTCAGCTTGTCTCCCTCGGCGGCGACGTCGACCTCGATTTCGTCGCCCCGGGTGAATTCACCGGTGAGGATCTTTTCGCTGAGCGGATCCTCGATGTACCGCTGGATGGCCCGCTTCAGCGGCCGGGCGCCGTAGGTCTGGTCGTAGCCGTGCTTCACCAGGAAATCGGTGGCGGCCTGGGTCAGCCTGACCTCGTCGCCGATGCGCCGCTGCACGTCCTTCAGGAGCACCCCGACGATCTGCGCGATATGCTGCCGGTCCAGCGGGTGGAAGACGATCACGTCGTCCAGCCGGTTCAGGAACTCCGGATTGAAGACCTTGGCGATCTCTTCCTTGACCTTTTCGGCAATCTGGGTGAACGACTGGACCCGGTCTCCCGAGTGGAACCCGAGCGCCTTCGACTGGGTGATGTCCCGCGCCCCGACGTTCGAGGTCATGATCACCACCGTGTTCTTGAAGTCGATCACCCGGCCGTAGTTGTCGGTCAGGTGGCCCTCGTCCAGCACCTGGAGCAGGATGTTGAAGACGTCGGGGTGGGCCTTCTCGATTTCGTCGAGCAGCACCACCGAGTAGGGCTTCCGGCGGACCGCCTTGGTCAGCGTGCCGCTGTCCTCGTATCCGACGTACCCCGGGGGCGCCCCGATGAGCCGGGACACCGAGAACTTTTCCATGTATTCCGACATGTCCACCCGGATCAGGGCGGACTGGTCCGCGAACAGGAACCGGGCCAGCGCCCGCGCCAGCTCGGTCTTCCCGACGCCGGTGGGCCCGGAGAAGATGAAGGAGCCGATCGGGCGGTTGGGGTCCTTGAGCCCCGCCCGGCTGCGGCGGATGGCCCGCGCCACCGCGGTGATGGCCTCGTCCTGGCCGATGACGGACTCGTGGATTTCGTCTTCCATCCGGAGCAGCCGCGCCGTCTCCGCTTCCTGGAGCCGGGTGAGCGGAATGCCGGTCCAGCGGGAGACGATGAAGGCGACTTCCTCCTCGCCGATGATCGGGCGCTTGGTCTGCCGCTCCCGCTCCCATTCCTCCTGGCGGAGCCGGATCCGGTTCTGGAGATCGCGCTCGCTGTCCCGCAAGGCCGCGGCCCGCTCGAAGTTCTGGTCGCGGACCGCCGCTTCCTTTTCCTGGTTCACCTTCTCGAGATCCGCCTTGAGCTGCCCGATTTCGGCGGGCGGTGCCTGCGACGCCAGGCGGGCCCGGGCCCCGGCCTCGTCGATGACGTCGATGGCCTTGTCGGGCAGGAACCGGTCGGTGATGTATCGGTCGGAGAGCTCGGCCGCGGCGCGCAGCGACGGATCGGGGATGCTCACGCGGTGGTGGTCTTCGTACTTCTTGCGCAGGCCCTTGAGGATTTCGATGGTCTCGTCCACCGTCGGCGGGTCCACGATGACCGCCTGGAAGCGGCGCTCCAGGGCGCCGTCCTTCTCGATGTACTTCCGGTATTCGTTGAGGGTCGACGCGCCGACGCACTGCAGCTCGCCGCGCGCCAGCGCCGGCTTCAGCATGTTGGAGGCGTCGATGGCCCCTTCCGCGGCGCCGGCCCCGACCAGGGTGTGCAGCTCGTCGATGAACAGCACCACGTTCTTGCTCTGGGCGATTTCGTTCATCACGGCCTTGAGCCGCTCCTCGAACTGGCCCCGGTACTTGGTGCCGGCGATGACCGCCGCCATGTCGAGCGACAGGACCCGGTGGTCGCGCAGCACGTCGGGGCACTGCCCGCTCGCGATCAGCAGGGCCAGCCCCTCGACGATGGCGGTCTTGCCCACGCCGGGCTCCCCGATGAGCACCGGGTTGTTCTTCTTGCGCCGCGCCAGGATTTCCATGACCCGCTGAATTTCCTTCTGGCGTCCGATGGTCGGGTCGAGCTGGCCTTCGGCGGCGAGCTGGGTGAGATCCCGGCAGAAGTGATCCAGTGCGGGCGTCTTGGACTTCTTTTCCGACTTGGGAGCGGATGCCGGCGGGGTGGGTGCGGCGGCCCCGGCCGAGGGCTGCGGCATGTCGCTGCCGAGGAGGCGCAGGGTTTCGGCGCGGGACTGCTCCAGCGTGACCCCGGCATCGGTGAGCACCTGGGCCGCGATGCCCTTCTCTTCCCGGAGCAGGCCGAGCAGCAGGTGCTCGGTGCCGACGTAGGAATGATTGAGCTCGCGGGCCTCGGTCATGGCCAGCTCGAGCACCTTCTTGGCGCGCGAGGTGTAGGGCAGATCGGGGCCGGGGGCGGCCGCGGCTTTGCCCTTCTTGACCGTCTCCTCGATTTTCTGCTGGATGTCGTCGAGATCGACGTTGAGATTGGTGAGCACCGCCGCGGCGACGCCCTCGCCCTCCCGGATGAGCCCCAGGAGAATGTGCTCGGTGCCGACATACTCGTGGTGGAGGCGGGCCGCCTCTTCGCGAGCCATCTGCAGCACCTTCCGAACTCGATCCGTGAAGTTGTAGCCGTTCATGCTTGCCGTTTCACCTCTGGGTCGGAGGCGCCTGTGCGGAAGGCCCGCGACGCCCCACTTCCTCCTCCAGCACCTGGCGGACATATGCGGCTCGGCGCACCGGCACCTCGTCTTCCGTGAGGGTGCGGCCGTGGGCGGCGGCGAGATGCGCGGGCTGGGTGAACACCAGCAGCTTGTTCAGCGCATACATACCGACGTTCGGAATGAGCCCGAGCCCCACACCGAGCCGAACGCCGCTCAGGAGGTTCATCGTTTCCTCGAACGACAGGCTGCGCGCATACCGGAGGAGCCCGTACGCCCGCCACACCTTGTCCTCGAGGATCGCCGTCGCGTCGCGCAGGAGAATCTGGCGCGCGCGCTCCTCGTGCTCCATCACCTGCCGAACCAGCTTGCCGAGGTGGTCCAGCAGCTCCAGCTCCGACTTGCCGAGGGTGGTCTGGTTCGACAGCTGGAACAGGTTGCCGACCACCTCGCTGCCCTCGCCGTACAGCCCCCGGAAGGTCAAGCCGACCTGGGTGAGGGCCTGGAGAATCTTGTTGATTTCCTTCGTCAAAACGAGGCCCGGGAGGTGCACCAAAACCGAGGCCCGGAGCCCGGTTCCGACGTTGGTCGGGCAACTCGTAAGGTAACCGAACTCCGGGTGAAATGCGAAGGCAAGTCGTTGCCCCAGTTCGGCGTCCAGCGTTGCGACCAGGCTCCAGGCGGCCTCCAGAGCGAACCCGGAACGGAGCGCCTGGATCCGGAGGTGGTCCTCCTCGTTGACCATCACGCTGGCCTGGTCCTGGACCAGCAAACCGCCGGCCGGCCGGGGCCCGGGGCTTCCGTCCGGACCGGCCAATTCCCGGCTGACCAGGTGCCGCTCGTGCAGCAGCTGCCGATCGGGCAGATCCAGCCGATCCACCCTGAAATGGACGGCGTGCCCGAGGCCGGTGGTGCGCGCGGCGGCGGCCTCGACTTCGGCGAGGATGGCCTCCCGCTCGGCGGGGTCGCTCCGGGTCGCGAACCGGTGGCCCGTGAGGTTCCGCGCCAGGCGAATCCGGGTCGACACCACCAGGTGGCTTCCCGGCCCGCTGGCTTCGAGCCAGGCCATGCCCCCGTCGGGGAGCAGACTGAGATCGATCATTCGCGCTCCCGCAGCCGATCGCGGAGCTCGGCGGCCAGCTCGAATTGCTCGCGCTCCACCGCGCGGCGGAGCTGTTCCCGGAGCTCGAGGTCGGTCTGGCCCGGCTCGGCCCGGGGCCCCGGCGCCTCGCCGCGATCGTACTGCATCCCGGTGTGATGCGTGGAACCATGGAGCCGTCGCAGCAGCTCGCGCAGGGTGGCATCGAAGGTCACGTAGCACTCGGCGCATCCCACGCGCCCGGTCTCCCGGAAATCGCGCAGCGTGGCGTTGCATCCCGGGCAGCGGGCCTCCAGCGCGGCCATCACGGGCGCGTCCGGATCGGCGCCCTCGCCCAGCTTGGCCAGGAATCCGCCCAGCGGGGTGTCCGCCATCGCGAACCCGGTCTCGATGCCCTTGTCCGCGGCGCACTGGGCGCAGAGACTCGAGGTATGCACCTCGCCCTCCTTCACCTGGGTGAGGCTCACGACCCCCTCGCGCTCCCCGCAGTTGCTGCATTTCATCCGGGGAGCACCTCGGCTCCGAACCCGCTGGCCGGCGCCAGCACTCCCTCCGAGAGCGTCAGCACCCGGTCGGCCCGTCCGGCCAGCGAGCGGTTGTGGGTCACGATGACCATGGCGGTGCGGAACTCGCGTGCCAGCCCGGAAAACAGCGCATGCAGGTGCTCCGCGTTGTGCTCGTCCAGGTTGCCGGAGGGCTCGTCCGCCAGGAGGAGGGCCGGCTGCACCGCCAGGGCGCGGGCCACGGCGGCCCGCTGCTGCTCGCCGCCGGACAGCTGCGCCGGGAGATGGCTGCTCCGGGCGCCCAGTCCCACCGAGCTCAGCAGGTCCCGGGCCCGGCCCAGGGCCTCGCGGGGGGCCGTGCCCCCGATCAGGAGCGGCAGGGCCACATTCTCCTCGGCGGTGAAATCGCGGAGGAGATGGTGGAACTGAAACACGAAACCGATGCGCCGATTCCGGAGCTCCGCCAGCCCCGCGGCGTCGAACTCGTCGTAGGCGGTGCCGCCGAGGCGCACCTGGCCCGAGGTCGGGAGGTCCAGCGCGCCCAGCAGATGCAGCAGCGTGCTCTTGCCCGATCCGCTCTCCCCGGTCACCGCCACGAACTCCCCGGTTTCCACGGCAATGTCGACCCCCCGCAGGACCTCGATGGTCCCGCCGTCACCGCCGCGGAACGACTTGCGGAGGTCGCGCGCTTCGAGGACCATGCTCATTCGTGCCGGATCGCCTCCACCGGCGTCAGGCGCGCCGCCGCCCGGGACGGGTGCAGCGTGGCCACGACCGCCACCAGGAAAGTGAACACCACCACCGCCCCGACGTCCAGCAGCTCGACGTGCACCGGGAGGTGATCGATGAAATACACCGCCGGGTCGATCTTGATCAGGCCCGACCGGTCGATGGCGAACGCGAGGGCCAGGCCGCCGGCCAGCCCCAGCACCGTGCCCACCGCGCCGATGATCGCCCCCTGCGAGAGGAAGATCCGCCCGATCCCGCCGGGCGTGATCCCCATCGCCTGGAGGATGCCGATCTCCTTGGTCTTTTCCGCCACCACCATGGTCAGGGTGCCGATGATGTTGAAGGCCGCCACCACCATCACGAAGCAGATGATGATCCCCATGGCGAGCTTCTCCAGCTGGAGCGCGCTGAACAGGCTCGCATTCTGGCTCTGCCAGTCGTAGGACCGGAACGGATAGCCGAGCCGCTTCTGGAGACTGTCTCCCACCTCCGGCGCCTTCCAGGGGTCCTTCACCCGGATCTGAATGCCGGTCACGGCGTCGCCCAGGCCCGCGAACCGCTGCGCCGTGGTCATGTCCATGACGGCGAAGCCGTCGTCGTACTGGTACATGCCGGTGTCGAACGTCCCGGTGACCTCGAAGTACCAGACCTGGGGCATCATCGTTCCGGTGGCCCGGTTGGGCTTGACCGACATGGGGGAAATCAGCCGCACCACGTCGCCGGGATACGCCGACAGCCGGGAGGAGAGCCGGTACCCGAGCACGATGCCGCCATCCACGCTGTCGACGTGGGTGCGGAACGAGAGGCTTCCCGGGGTGACCTTCTGGGACAGCGTCGTCACCGCGATCCGGCCGGTGTCGGGATCGAAGCCGACTACGTCCACGGCGGCGGGATAGTCGGCCTGATTCACGATGATCGACTTGGTCAGCACCTCGGGCCCCGCCGCCACGACCTCCGGGTAGGAGCGAATCTGGTCGAGGGCCTCGCGCCAGTTGTCGATCCGGAGGGTGGGCCCGTAGGTCAGGATCCGGAGGTGCGGGTTGGCCACCAGGATGCGGTCGCGCAGATCGTCCCGCAGCCCGTTCATGACGCCGAGCACCACCACCAGCGCCATCACCCCGATCGCCACTCCGCCGATCGCGATGATGGTGTTGAGCGAGGCGAAGCGCGACTGCTTGCGCCCCCGCATGTAGCGCAGCGCGATGTTCCGCTCCAGGGGCGACGGGATGCGAATCATCCGGACTCCCCCTCTTCGGGGCGCAGGGCGGGAAACAGAATCACATCCCGGATCGAGGCCTGCCCGGTGATCAGCATGATCAGACGATCGAGCCCCAGCCCCATGCCGCCGGTGGGGGGCATGCCGTACTCGAGGGCCCGGATGTAGTCGGCGTCGAGGGGTTGGGCCTCTTCGTCGCCGGCGGCGCGCTGCCGGGCCTGGTCGGCAAAGCGGGCCCGCTGCTCGTCGGGGTCGTTGAGCTCGCTGAAGGCGTTGGCGATCTCCTTGCCGGCCACGAAGAGCTCGAACCGTTCGGTCAGGGCCGGGTCCTCCCGGTGCTCCCGCGCGAGCGGGGACAGGGCCTTGGGATAGTCCACCACGAACGTCGGCTGGGTGAGCCGCGGCTCGACGAACACCTTGAACACCTCGTCCATCAGGCGGCCGCCGGCGAGCGGCTCGGCGTCCTCGCGGGAGACGCCCGACCCGGTGAGTTTGGCCCGCAGCTCGGGCTCGGCCGCCGTCCGGATGTCCAGGCCGGTCTGCTCCCGGATCGCGGCGACGAACTCGAGCCGGCGGAACGGGGGCGTGAAGTCGAGGGCCGCGCCCTGATAGGTCACGCCGGGACCGCCGGTGGCATGCTGCACCACGCCCGACACCATCGCCTCGGTCAGCGCCATGATGTCGTGATAGTCGGCGTAGGCCTGGTAGCATTCCAGCATGGTGAATTCCGGATTGTGGGTGCGGTCCATCCCCTCGTTCCGGAAATCGTGCCCGATCTCGTACACCTTCTCGAACCCGCCCACGATCAGCCGCTTGAGGTAGAGCTCATCGGCGATCCGGAGGTAGAGCGGCATGTCGAGGGCGTTGTGGTGGGTGACGAACGGCCGGGCCATCGCGCCCCCGTACAGCGGCTGGAGCACCGGCGTCTCCACCTCGAGAAACCCCCGCTCGTCCAGGAAGCGGCGCAGATAGCGGATCGCCTCGGCGCGGGTCTCGAACACCCGGCGGACCTCGGGGTGCACCGCCAGATCGGCGTAGCGCTGCCGGTAGCGCACCTCCGGGTCGAGCAGGCCGCCGAAGGTCACCGCGCCCGATGCGGTCTGCTGGGTCTTGCCCCGGGGGAGCGGGCGGACGCTCTTGGCCAGCAGCTCGATGACGAGCGCGCGCACCGTCACCTCGCCGGTACGGGTGCGAAACAGCGTCCCGGTGATCCCGACATGATCGTCGAGATCGAGCAGCCGGGCGGTGTCCCAGCCCGCGCCGAGGGCATCCTGGCGCAGGTAGACCTGGATGCGGCCGGACGCGTCTTCCAGGTGCCCGAACATCGTCTTGCCCTGGAGCCGGAGCGCCGCGAGGCGCCCGGCCACCGCCACCATGGGGCCCTGGTCTCCCATGGCATCGGTGTACAGCGCCAGCGCCTCCGCGGCGGTGTGGGTGCGCTCGTACCGGTAGGCGTAGGGCCGCACCCCCAGCGACGCCAGCGCGGCGCGGCTGGTCCGCCGCGCCTCCTCTACGTAGCTCCGTTCCCCGTCACCGCTCACGTGGCGCTCCCCGCGAACCGCTTGAGATAGGCCTGGATGAACTCGTCGATGTCGCCGTCCATCACCCGCTGGACGTCGGTGACCTTGAGCTCGGTGCGGTGGTCGTTGACCATCGTGTAGGGCTGGAAGACGTAGCTGCGGATCTGGTTGCCCCACGAGTTGTCGGTCTTGGTGGCCTCGACCAGGGCCCGGGCCGCCTCCTGCTCCTCCAGCTTCTTCTGGTAGAGCGCCGCGCGCAGCATCTTGTAGGCGGTCGCCTTGTTCTTGCCCTGACTGCGCTCCTGCTGGCAGGCCACCACGATCCCGGTCGGAAGGTGGGTCAGGCGCACCGCCGAGGACGTCTTGTTGACGTGCTGTCCGCCGGCGCCGGAGGCCCGGTACACGTCCATCTTGATGTCCTCCTCGCGGAGATCCACCTCGATGGTGTCGTCGATGTCGGGATAGACGAAGACCGAGGCGAACGAGGTGTGGCGCCGCGACTGGGAATCGTAGGGTGAGATGCGCACCAGCCGGTGCACGCCCTTCTCGGCCTTGAGGAACCCGTAGGCGTACTCGCCCTTGATCTCCATCGAGATCGACTTGATGCCGGCCTCCTCGCCGGGAATCAGATCCAGCACGCCGATCTGGTACCCCTTCCGCTCGGCCCAGCGGCGGTACATCCGGGAGAGCATCTCGGCCCAGTCCTGCGACTCGGTCCCCCCGGCGCCGGGGTGGATGGTCAGGATCGCGTCTCCGGGGTCGTCGGGGCCGCGCAGCAGCATCTTGAGCTCGAACGATTCGAGCACGTTCGCCACGCTCTCCACCTCCGCCGCGAGCTCGGTGGCCAGCCCCTCGTCCGGCTCGGCCTCCAGCAACTCGCTCATGCCGCGGGCATCGGCCAGCCGGGCGCGAATACCGGCCGCGGGCACTATCCAGCTCTTGAGCGCCTTGACCTCCTGCACCAGGGCGCGGGCGCGATCCGGGTTCGACCAGAACCCGGGGTCCGCCTGGTCGCCCTCGAGCGCCTTGAGCCGGGCTTCCTTGGCGGGGAGGTCAAAGAAACTCCGAGAGCTCGAGGATCCGCCGTTCCAGCTCATCCAACCGCTCATCCAGACTGGCCATCGCCGGAATCTCTCAGGTTGAGGGTCCGTTTGTGATGCGAGCCGCCCCCCGCCAGCGGCGAAGAGACGGCTCGCTTCTACCACCGGGAAATATAATCCTACGGGAAGACGGGCTGGCCGTCCGCCAGGATCTCGTTGAGGGCATCGGTGAAGAAGGTGGTGGCTTCGGCGAGCTGCTTGCCGACCTGCTCGACATACTCCTCCCAGCTCTTCCGGATCTCCTCCTCGAACAGGAGCTTGAGCGACCCGTCGCGGAGGCCGTCGCGCCGCTTGGCGGGATGGTAGACCACGATGTCGCTGACCAGGGCCCGGGCCAGGCGACGGGCCCGCGCCTCAGGATCCTGGGACAGGAAGGGGTTGGTGGGCCGCTTGGGACGCGCCGCGGGGGGCGCCGCGGGCGTCGCCGACGCGGCGGCGGGGACAGCCACGGGTGCGGCCACCGGAGGCGGAACCGGGACCGCAGCCGGGAGAGGCGCGGGCGGCGGCACCGGGGCCGGAGGTGCGGCCGGTCGAGCGATCGGAGCCGTGAAGGCCGGGGCCGGGGGACTGGCGGGCCGGTACGACGGCGGCGGCCCCCCGGGCGCCGCGGGAGGCACCACGGCGGGCCGCGCGATGGCCGGGCCGCGGGGTACCGCCGGCGGCGGCGCTACCGGCAGGGGCTGCGGCGCCGGCTCGGCCCTCGGGGGGGGACGCACCGGAGGCGGCGCGGCGGGCGGAGCCGCCGCCTGGACCGGAGCCGCCACTGGAGGCGCCCCGGCCTCGGGAACCCGGCGGACCCAGAAGACCCCGGAACACACCGAGCAGCGGGCCCGGACCCCGTCCGCCGGAACCTTGGCGGGATCGACCCGGAAGACGGTCTGGCACTGGGTGCAGGTGGCATTCATGGCTTTTCACCGGCCGCTTCCCGCTGCGACGGCGACCCGGTGGGCCGCTCTTCGTCGGTGCGGCCCTGGCGGCGGTCCACGACATACACCGATCCCGGCAGCGTCTTGGCGTAGCTCTTCATCTCGGTGGCCAGCTCGCTCACTTCGGCCGGATGCGCGAAGGTGCGGTGACGGTTGGTCACGATGCCCACCGAAAGCGTCATCAGGGGAACTCGATGCAATTGCCCTCGCCGATCCTTGCCGAAGAAGTATCCAGCCCGCCGGTCCTGCTCGTTGTACTGGAACGGTACCAGGGAATCGAACACCGCGAGTATCTCGCCGCAGACCGGGCTGATGTCGGCCGCGGGGATGATGAAAATAAAGTCATCGCCCCCGATATGCCCCACGAAGCCGCGGTTCCCCAGCAGCCCCTTGACGACGTCGTGGAGGATGCGCGACAGGATGTAGATCACCCGGTCCCCGTCGTAGTAGCTGTAGCGGTCGTTGTATTCCTTGAAGTGATCGAGATCGGCGTAGCAGACCGCAAATTCCTGGGCGCCTTCCAACCGGCGGCGAATTTCCCGCTCGATTTCCGTGGTGCCCGGCATCCGGGTGCTCGGGTGCACCGACACGTCCCGCTGGGTGCGGACCAGCAGGGCATCGAGACGGGCCCGCTGCTCCTCGAGCGGGAACAGGCCGGTCAGGATTTCGTCGGCCCCCGCGGCAAACCAGCCCTGAATCTCGTCGGCGTCGTGGGACCCGGCCAGAATGAGCGAGGGAATGATGGCGGTAAAGGGGTCGCTCTTGAGCCGGCGAACCAGCTGAAGGCCCGACTGCCCCATGCGATCTGCGTCGATGAACAGGAGGCAGGGATGCCCGCGGAGGACGATGGACTCGACCTGGGCAGCGTCCGCGTGAACCTCCAGGGGGAAGCTGCGCCCGAGAGCCCACTCGCGAACCAGGTCCGGGACAGGCTCCCCGACCGGTCCGAAGAACAGAATGGTCGGACGAGTCCGCACCCGGTGATCTTTCGTAAGAGTTTATGCCCAAGCAACTTAGGGCGGTGCAGCCCCGGAGTCAATCAGAGGAAGAACGCCGCCGCCCCCACCATCCCGTAGAGCGCCAGCAGCTGAGCGCCCTCAAACCAGTGGGATTCCCCGTCCAGGGTGATGATGGCCACCACGATGGTCGAGACCGCCAGGGCCACCACTTCCAGCGGCGTGAACACCAGATTGACCGGCACGTGCAACACCAGGCCCGCCAGCACCAGCAACGGCGCGACCAGCAGCGCCACCTGGGTACTCGACCCGAGTGCAATCTGCAGCGCGAGGTCGGTCTTCCCCGCCCTGGCCATGACGACGGCGGTGGCGTGCTCGGCCGCATTCCCGATGATGGGAATGACGATCAGGCCGAGGAAGGTCTGAGACACTCCCAGCGTCGTGGTTACCCCCTGGATCGCATGAACCAGCAATTCCGATTCCACCACCACGCCCGCGGTCGCCAGCGCAAGCACCAGCACGGCCTGACCCACGCTCCAGGTGGCGCCGTGGGGCGTCGCGTTGGGATCCACCCCGAAGACCGTCTTGTGGGTGTAGAGCGAGAACAGGAGCGAGAGGCCGTAGGTCACCGCCAGGATGATCGCGACCGCTTCGGACAGCTGCAGCTCGGTGAACGCCAGCCGGCTGGTTTCGGTCCCGGGGTGAATGCTGTGGAACAGCGCCGGAAAGATCAGCCCGACCACCGCCAGCGCCAGCATGGCGGAGCTCATGCCGGCGGCGGTGCGGTTGAAGCGCAGGATCGGGGCCTTGACGCCTCCCACCACGAGCGACAATCCGAGGATCAGGAGCAGGTTTCCCAGGATGCTGCCGGTGATCGAGGCCTTGACCAGATCCACCAGCCCGGCACGGAGCGCCACGATCGCGATGATCAGCTCGGCGGCATTGCCGAACGTCGCGTTGAGGAGGCCGCCGATCGTCGGTCCGGTTTGCTCGGCGATCTGCTCGGTGGCTTCGCCCATCAGCCCGGCCAGCGGCAGCACCGCGAGGCATGCGGTGACAAAGAGCAGCAGCGGGGAGGCGTGCTGCCAGTTCAGGACCACGCTGGCGGGAACGGCCAGGAGCAGGAGCAGCACGGGAGAGAATCTCCGGCTGCCTCCGCGCCGCTTCGGGCGGGAGCGGTCCAGGTGGGGTGGCAACCGCCGCTCGCTCCGCGGCGGCTCCTCGTCGGAGGGTGCGCTCTCCAGCGGAGCCGGACGGCGGTCCCGCTTGCCCCGGGTCGGATCGGGGACAGGTGCGGGCCGGTCCGGGCGGGCCTGCTTCGGCTGGTGAGGCTTCGGGGCCCTGGGGGGACGCCCGGGCTCGGCGGCCTTCCGGAGTTCCTGGAGGTTTACGCCCCGGCGGCTCAGGACGCTGGCCACCCGGCCCTTCGGCGCGCGCAGCAGCACGGCGAGCAGGTTCCCGTCGGCGCGCTCGGCGTCGGCCACGGCGCGCTCGGCAAACCGGCTCATGGGTGGCGGCGCCGAACCTCCCGCCTCCGCGACGGGAAGCCCGCTCAACAGCTCCTCGGCCAGGCCGTCCAGCGACACACCGGCGGTTGCCAGCGCCCGAGCGGCGACGCCCTCGGGCTCGGTGAGCGCGGCGGCCAGCAGATGCTCGGTGCCGACGAACGCATGGTTGGCCGCGGTGGCGGCCCGCCGTGCCGTCTCGACGACTCGCGAGATGTCCGGTGCGCTCACACCGGCTTCGCCTCGTCGATCAGCATGATCGGGATGTCGTCTTCGATGGGATAGGCCAGGCGGCAGGCGGGGCAGACCAGCACCCCTTCGGCGGGCCGATAGTCGAGATCGCCCTTGCACTTGGGACAGACCAGGATTTCGAGCAGCTCGGGGGCCAGCGTCATGGGCGCTCCGCGGGAAGGTCGGGGAATCCGAATCGGGCGAGCTGGGCCGGGTCGCGGCGCCATTTCGGAAGCACGCTCACCCAGGTATCGAGATACACGCGCCGGCCCAGCAGCTGTTCGAGCCGGCGGCGCGCGTGGGTGCCGATCGCCTTCAGCGTGCGGCCACCTTCGCCAATCAGAATGCGTTTCTGGGTCTCGCGCTCGACGAAGAGCGACGCACGAATGTACACCGGATCGGTCGCCTCGCGGAACTCCTCGATCTCGGCGGCGAAGGCGTACGGCAGCTCGTCGTCGAGATGGAGGAACGCGGCTTCCCGCAGGAATTCCGTGGCGAAGAATCGGGTCGGCTGGGTGCCGAGGTCGTCCGCGGCGTAGGCGAATTCCCGCTCCGGCAGGTGGGCCACGATGGCGGTGAGGAGCTGGTCGATGCCCATCCCGGTCCCGGCGGAGACGACGATGGCTTCGCTCGCCAGCTGGGCGAGCCGGGGCGGGGCGAGCAGATCGCCCTTGGTGTACACCACGATGACCGGTGCCCGGGGCGGCGCGTCGAGTCCCGCCATGCGGGTGAAGTCGGGCGCGGGCGCGTCCGGCGCGGGGTGGAGATAGAGGATCACGTCGGCCTGGCGCACGCCTTCCAGCGCGAGGGCCCGCATCCGGGCCTGGAGAGCGTACTCGGGATCGAGGAGGCCGGGCAGGTCGTGAAAGACGAACTGGACCTCGCCCTCGGTGCGGAGTCCGGTGACCGGCAGCCGGGTGGCCTGGGCCTTGGCGCTGACCAGGGCCAGGTGCTCGCCGACCAAGGTATTGAGGAGCGAGGATTTGCCGACGTTGGGTTTGCCGGCGAGGGCGATGTGGCCGGACTTGGTCATACCAAGAAGCTAGCTGGACGGTGAGGACGATGAGGACAAGCCGGGCCGGCTTCCATTGTCCCCCCTTCCGGCTTTGCACACCGTGGCCTACCGTTGAGACGGTGACTCGACCCTACTCCCTTCCGGAGCGTTTCCTTGCCTCTCAAGCTGGGCGCGTTGTTGTCGTGGAGGCTTCTCGGCGTCGCTGCACTGGCGGCGGCGTGCGGGACCACTTCGACGTCCGGCCCGCAGCCAGCGGTTCGTCTCGTATTCGTGGATCAACCGGACTCGGTCCCCGCGGGTAACCCGATCCGACCCCTGCGCGTCTCGGTCCAGGATGCCCACGGCAACCCGGTCGCCGAGCCGGCGCGGGTGGTTACGGTGAGTCTCGTTCCGGGCACCGGACCGGGAGTACTGGGAGGCTCTCCCACCGCCACGGCCATTGCCGGGACGGCCACCTTTACGGCACTCACCGTCAGTGTGCCTGGCTCGCACTATCGGCTTACGGCGACGTCCCCGGGGCTAACCGCCAGCGAAACCAATCCGTTCGTAGCGGCGCTTCATTTCACCTCGCTGCGTTCGGGCGGAAACGACAGTTGTGGAATCGCGTCGGGCGCGCTGTACTGCTGGGGCGAGCACGGCGCACTCCTCTCCGGCACTGGGACCGGGTCGACCACTCTACCCACCCGGCGCGAGAGTCCGCCCTCGTTCGCGGACGGGTTCCTCGCGATGGGCAAGGGAAATATTTGTGTACAGACCGGCATCGACATGTATTGCTGGGGCGCCGGTTTCGGCAATTCGTCGCCGGCTCTCCTGCCCGGCGGACATCTATTCGCCCGCTTCCAGGTGTCTGCGCACGCATGCGGATACGAGGGGGGAGGCCTGGTATGGTGCTGGGGGGCCAACCAGGACGGGCAACTCGGTCACGGAACCGTGGGAGGGCCGGAACCCATTCCTGCGCTGGTCGCCGGCAACATCAATGGTTTCAACGTCACCGTCGGCGCGGCGCATGGCTGTGCGCAGGGCGACCCAAACGGCACAGCTTACTGCTGGGGCGGCAATGCGGAGGGCCAGCTCGGCAACGGCAGCCTGGTCTCGTCGTCGGTTCCCGTGGCGGTTCAGACTTCGCTCCGGTTCCTCGCTATCGACGCGGGGGGTGAGTTCACCTGCGGGTGGACCGCGGCGCGGGCCAC
Organism: uncultured Gemmatimonadales bacterium; assembly: GCA_963762545.1. GTDB lineage: Bacteria > Gemmatimonadota > Gemmatimonadetes > Gemmatimonadales > GWC2-71-9 > JABFSM01. The sequence continues at coordinate 1,243,291 of CAVXLC010000002.1, forward strand.
CTACTGTTGGGGGCGGAACGACGAGCTCCAATTGGGAAACCCCCAGGCCGGGCTTCGCAGCACCACGCCGGTGTTGGTGGGAGGCGATCTGGCGGTCACCGCACTCTATCTGGGCGTGGCGCACGCCTGTATGACCCTGGGATCCGGTGAAGCGTATTGCTGGGGCAGGAATGCACACGGCGAGCTGGGCGCGGGCGCGAGCGGGCCGGCGAGCGGCATCCCGGTCAAGGTGAAGGCCATCGGGCACGAGGTATTCGAGGCGCTGGCGCCGGGCGACAGCCACACCTGTGCGCTGACCACAAGTGGTTTGGTCTACTGCTGGGGCGCCAATGCGCAGGGCCAGCTCGGGAATGGGACGACGACTCCGAGCGTTGGTCCGGTGATGGTGCTGCCGCCACCCTGAGGACCGCAGGGCGGGCAACAAAAAGCCCGAGCTCTGGTGAGCTCGGGCCCTTTGATTGGGAATGGCTGGCGACGGCCTACTCTCCCACGATCTCGCAATCGTAGTACCATCGGCGCTGCGGGGCTTAACGACCGTGTTCGGAATGGGAACGGGTGTGGCCCCCGCGCGCTAGTCGACAGCCAATTCTTGAGGATTCAGGAGTCAGGATTGAGGATCGAGGGGTATGCCTCGATGCTCAATGCTCATTCCTCAATCCGAAGAATGGCAACTGAAGGTTCGGATGATGAAGCGAGGAACATATTGGAAGAGATCAAACTTCACGGGCGATTAGTAGCGCTCGGCTGAAGTGGTTGCCCACCGTACACCTGCGCCCTATCAACCTGGTAGTCTCCCAGGGCCCTTTAGGGACCTTGCGGTCCAGGAGTGTTCATCTTGGGGACAGTTTCCCACTTAGATGCATTCAGCGGTTATCTGCGCGCGATATCGCTACCGGGCGATGCCCCTGGCGGGACAGCCCGTACACGAGAGATCGCTTCGTCCCGGTCCTCTCGTACTAAGGACGAGTTCCCTCAACACTCCTACGCCCACGACGGATACAGACCGAACTGTCTCACGACGTTCTGAACCCAGCTCATGTGCCACTTTAACCGGCGAACAGCCGGACCCTTGGGACCTTCTCCAGCCCCAGGATGTGACAAGCCGACATCGAGGTGCCAAACCGCGCCGTCGATGTGAACTCTCGGGCGCGATAAGCCTGTTATCCCCAGCGTACCTTTTATCCGATGAGCGATGGCCCGTCCACACGGGACCACCGGATCACTTACGCCGACTTTCGTCCCTGCTCGCGCCGTCGCGCTCGCAGTCAGGCGCCCTTTTGCGTATACACTCGTCGTGCGATTACCGACCGCACTGAGGGCACCATCGCGCGCCTCCGGTACTCTTTAGGAGGCGACCGCCCCAGTCAAACTACCCGCCTGCCACGGTCCTCGGCGCTGTGAACGCCGGAGTGAGATTGTTAGTAAAACAAGGGTGGTATTTCACTGGTGCCTCCGCCCGAGCCGAAACCCGGGCCTCAATGGCTCCCACCTATGCTACGCAGGTTATACCGACAATCAATGACAGGGTGTAGTAAAGGTGCACGGGGTCTTTTTGTCCTGTCGCGGGAAATCGGAATCCTCACCGATGCTGCTATTTCGCCGAGCTTACGGAAGAGACAGTTCCCAAGTCGTTACTCCATTCGTGCAGGTCGGAACTTACCCGACAAGGAATTTCGCTACCTTAGGACCGTTATAGTTACGGCCGCCGTT